>NZ_CP174329.1:4972500-5168493 GCF_052467955.1 Microbulbifer maximicatervae (SeqCode) | reverse complement strand
AGTAATAGTGACGACTTCACTATTAGTAGTGAGGGTGGCGCTGCTTTGGTTACAGTCGACAATATGGAGTTTTCTGCGCTGTTTAGCATTGCAGCATCGGGAACCTCAGACTCGATTATTGGCACAGAAAGTATTAGTAGTGAGAGTTGGACCTTAGGTCAAAATCAGGGCGATATCGCTATCACGGGTATCGACTTCAGCGGCATTGAAATGGTGGATGCTGACAACGCAATTGTTGATGCAGCAACCTATGACCAGTCGGATGTATTTGAGCTAAGTAAGTTAGGGCAAGAACTGAAGGTTCGCGGAATTACTTTCAGCTCGGTTTCCCAAGTAGCTGCTGGCACAAGTGTTGGCGACCAAATTTCAAGTGATGCAACTAGTTGGCAACTCAGCGGTGTGAATGGCGAAGTCACAGTTAACGATGTTGAGTTTAGTGGTATAGATGCAGTTGCAACTAATAATGCTCAATTACTTGGTACTGGGGCTGATGACACTTTTGAGCTAACTGATAATGGGCTTGAGTCAGCGGGTATTTCTTTTACCGGAATTAATTTAGTTACAAGTTATGATGGTGCGGATAAGTTAATTGGTACTTCAGGTAATGATCAATTTACCCTCTCTTCTGAGGGGGATATCAGCGTTGCAGGTATCAATTTTACAGGCCTGGAAATACTTGATGCCGGGACTGGAGATGACACGGTAATCGCGGATGGAGCAACCTGGACTTCTAGCGTCAATGATAATTCGCTAGTAAGCGGCGGCGCTGTGGCTACGGTTAATAGTATTTCTGTCGAGTTTGATAATCTAGAACTTGTTGAGGGCGCCGGTGTTTATGTTGGCCAAGATGTTGCTAGTGAGTACGTATTTAGCAGCTTGGATACGATGACTGTAGGCGGGGTAACCTTTGCTGGTTTGGAGAGTTTATCTGCTGGTAGTGCTGAAGATTCGCTTTATGGCGCTAATGTGGATGCAAACTGGGATATAACGGCCTCGCAAAATAGTGTGTCGACAAGCGAGAAGTCACTTTCATTTAGCGGTATAGAATTTATTTATGCTGGTACTGGAGTGGATATCTTCAATTTGTCTGGGGGGCAGCTTAACGGTATAGACAGTGGAGAAGGCGACGATGCAGTAACGCTTTCTGGCACTACTATCGATAGTATTTCGCTAGGTGACGGTGACGACTATTTACAGGTGGATACTGCGGGAGATCGTGCTGTTGCACTTTCCGGTGGCTCTGGAAACGATTCCTTCCAGTACAATATGTCCGACGATGTTTGGCAGATTTTCTCTACAGGAAATAGTGTAGGTAATTACGATTTCTCTGAATTTGAGCTGCTTGATAACACCGCGAGTAATTTATCTCTGGAAACAGACTTGAGTTTTGATTTTGTCGATGGTGGCGATTACTCTGGTCCATTTAATAGTGACGGGGCGGGATTATCTTTCCATTCTAGTGGCATACGATTGGGCTACGATGGCACTGGAGATATTAGTGTGGTGAGCAGTTCGAGCGGCACTATCGGAGGTGTGCTGAAAGCAAATCGTGCAGAGCTTACCGTTGCTGGAGATGTAGATATTGAATCTGATGTTGGTGTTCTTGGGATAGCGACCTCTGGTCCTGATGTTGATATAACTGTACTGGCTCAAGAGGACCTGGTAATTGATGAAATCGATGCTGGGCGAGGTAACGTACAGCTGGCGAGCTTAGGCTTTGGGGCACTTACTGCTGAAACCTACGGAGATACACATATTACGGCAGCCAATGTCACTCTGGGAACGGATACAGAACTTTGGAGTGTGATTGGTAGTGAGTTGATACCTCTGCGTATGGATGCAACTCAGAACGTTGAAATCGTTTCTATTTCTTATTACGAACCGGAATTTATAAGCCAGGTGCCTAGCTTTACGAGTAAGGGTGATGAACTCCAATCTATCGCTGGCGCCCAAGCGGCTCAAGGCCTCAGGTCTGCGGTGCAAAATAGTGTGGAGGACTTCACGCAATTAGATCCTGCAATTTTCAGTGCTGTTAACCCATATACGAGTGGCGTGGATGCGGTAAATTCCCCGGAGATGCGATTGAAATCTGGGGAGCTGCAACCGGCGGCGGCAGCAGTAGAGGGTGTACCTGAAGCGAACTCTGATTTTGATGCGGTGCTAGATGAAGGAGCTTCAGACTCAACAGCAGATCAATCTGATCACATAGGGCTTTCGGGCAATGCGGGCATGTAATAAGGTTAATTGAGTTTAACTTTATTTAGAAAAAGCCGGCCCACGGGGCCGGCTTTTTTACATCGGGTGTTTTATCTTTTGAAGTAATCGAAAAGAAGCGGAGTGATCTTGGCAACTGTAAAATCCACAAACAAAAAAGGCCGACTCTTGCGAGTCAGCCTTTTTGGAATTGGTGCCCAGGAGAGGACTTGAACCTCCACGACCGTAAGGTCACTAGCACCTGAAGCTAGCGCGTCTACCAATTCCGCCACCTGGGCAATTCAACGTGTGCTCCGTTGAGGACGCGAACTATAGAGATCTGCCCCCCCTGTGTCAACGGCTGCGTTGCGCTTTTTTCAACATTTCTTTCTTGGGTCGGGAAAATCGGCGAAATCGCTTATAATGCGTGCAATAGCGGCGAATTATTGACCAGGAATCCACCATCGGCGCCGCCTTTCTTTATGGCCGGATAATCTCCGGAGGTTGCCAACCCTGGCAACTGCCCAACAACGGATGCTGTTTTGACTCAAAAAAATACCTCAGACCCCTTCAATGTTGACCCTCATGCCCAGCGCGAGGCGGAGAAATATGAAAAGCCCGTGCCCAGTCGGGAGTACTTGTTACAAGTCCTTGAGAAGCAGGCGGAACCTGTGCCCTGGGAAGCGGTGGCCGATTTACTGGAAATAACCGATGAGGATCGCCGCGAAGGGGTGCGCCGCCGCTTGATCGCCATGTCCCGGGATGGGCAGATTGCCAGCAACCGCGCCGGTGATTTTGGTGTTCTGGATAAAATGAGCCTGATACGCGGCCGGGTTATGGGGCACCGGGACGGTTTTGGTTTTGTTATCCCCAGCGATGGCGGCACCGATCTTTTTTTATCCCACCGACAGATGCGCAAAGTCTTTGATGGTGACGAAGTATTAGTGCGGGAAACGCCCGGAGGTTTTCGCGGTAAACGCGAGGGCGCTGTTGTTCGGGTGATCAAGCACAATACCGAGCAGCTGGCTGGGCGCCTGTACCGGGAAAACGGTATTTGTTTTGTGCGCCCGGACAATCCTCGTATTAACCTGGATATTATGGTGGCCTCTGAGGATACCGCCGGAGCCAATCACGGCCAGTATGTCGTAGTAAAAATTGTTACCCAACCGGGCCGGGATAAAGTGCCGCAAGGTGAGGTTAGCGAAGTTCTCGGTGACCACCTTGCCCCGGGTATGGAGATTGACGTTGCGATTCGCAATTACGGAATTCCCCACACCTGGCCCAGTGCACTGACGGCGGAGGTCAATGAAATCGCCGATGAAGTGCTTGAGGATCACAAAAAATCCCGGGTGGATCTGCGCCAGCTGCCGCTGATTACTATTGATGGTGAAGACGCGCGGGATTTTGATGATGCGGTCTATTGCGAACTTTTACTCGATGGCAATTGGAAATTGCTGGTAGCCATTGCCGATGTTTCCCACTATGTACGTCCGGGTAGTGCGTTGGATGAGGAAGCGCACGGCCGTGGAAACTCGGTTTATTTTCCGGATTTCGTTGTACCCATGCTGCCGGAGAAATTGTCCAACGGCCTTTGCTCCCTGAACCCCGATGTCGATCGGTTGTGTATGGTGTGCGAAATGCACATCAACCGAAGCGGTGAAATTCAGGATTATCGTTTCTTTGAGGCGGTTATGCGCAGCCACGCGCGCCTGACTTATACCCAGGTAGGGCAAATACTCGATGAGCGGGATAACCGCGACAGTGGTGCCCGCAAGCAATTTGCGACCCTGATTCCACACTTGGATAACCTGCACGATCTCTACCTGGCATTGCGAGGAGCGCGGGAGCGCCGTGGGGCCATTGATTTTGAAACGACTGAGACGAGGATAATATTTGACGCCCAGCGAAAAATTGAGCGGATTATCCCGGTGGTGCGCAACGATGCTCACAAGCTGATCGAAGAGTGTATGCTCGCGGCCAATGTCTGCGCGGCGAGTCTGATGGAGCTATCGGAACTGCCCGCACTCTACCGGGTACACGATGCGCCCAAAGAGGAAAAACTCAGTAATTTGCGCGAATACCTGGGTGAATTGGGATTGCGCCTTCCCGGTGGTGGTGAGCCCCAGCCCAAAGACTTCCAGGACCTGATGGAGCAGATCGAGGGCCGTGCAGATGCGCATATTATTCAGGTGATGCTGCTGCGCTCTATGAACCAAGCGGTTTACCAGCCGGAGAATCGCGGACACTTCGGTTTGGATTACCCAGCCTATGCTCATTTCACCTCCCCGATTCGCCGCTATCCGGATTTGCTCCTGCATCGAGCGCTGCGCTGGTTGATACGCAACGGCAGCGCCAACCAAGCTGCGGTGGCAAAAAAAGTTCACTCTGTGCCCGGTGCCAAACCGATAGCTCGCGAGCAGATTTTGCCCTACGACATGCCGGCCATGTTGCAACTTGGGGAGCAGTGTTCCCTGACCGAGCGGCGTGCCGATGATGCGACCCGGGATGTGCTCAGCTGGCTAAAATGTGAATACCTGCAGGATCATGTGGGCGAAACCTATTCCGGTGTTATCAGTGCGGTAACCGGCTTTGGATTATTTGTGGAGTTGGATGATCTCTACGTGGAGGGGCTGATTCATGTCACCGCCCTACCCAAAGACTATTACCGCTTTGAGCAGGCGCACCAGCGTCTTATCGGGGAGCGCAGTGGCAAGCGTTATCATTTGGGTGACTCTGTCACCGTGCAGGTTGCACGGGTGGATCTCGAAGAGCGCAAGGTGGATTTCACCTTGAATGAACTGGTCCCACGCGCAAAGCGTGAGTCGAAGAAAAAGAAAGAGAGTACGCGGGTGAGTGCCCGCGCTATGGAAATGGCAGTAGAACATCAGTTGGAACGCGAGCGCCGGGGCCGCGATAAAAAAGAAAAAACCAGCAATACCAGTGCTAACCCCTGGGCCAAGCATACCGAGACCACAGCCAAGTCCTCGCCTTTCCGCAAGCGCAAGGTGGGATCAGATGAGGCTGTGCCAGTGGAGGCCAGTGTTGAAGCCCCTGTAGCAAAACCGGAAAAAGAGCCGCTCAATAGGCGAGGTGAAGGCAGGCAAGGTGAAGATGCCCAGCCCAAACGCAAGATTAAAAAGCGTACCCCGACACGCAAGGGCGGAAAGCGGCCTGCAGTGGCTGCCCGTAAAGCCGCGCAAAAGGCTGAAAACGCCAAAACCCGTTCGGGTAAACTAAAAAAGAAGAAAAAGATTTCTTCTAGCAGTAAAAAGAAAAAGTGATCGAGGAATAAATTGAGTCAGGAAGTTATCTATGGCCTGCACGCGGTGCAGGCCCTCCTAAAAGGTTCTCCGCAGAATGTATCGGAGCTTCTGTTACTGCGTGGCCGCAAGGATCAGCGCCTGCAAAAAATAATCCAGCAGGCGGAAAAAAATGATATTGCCGTGCGCTTTATCGACCGGCGAGCGCTGGATGAGAAAGTAGAGGATGGCGCTAATCACCAGGGTGTCGTTGCCATCTGTTCTGGCAAAACAAAAGTCCACGATGAGAAATTCCTGTTCGACCTGCTGAAAAAACTGGATCAGCGCGGGGAAGCACCTTTCTTATTAGTGCTGGATGGAGTGACTGATCCCCACAACCTGGGTGCCTGCCTGCGCTCGGCAGAGGCTGCCGGAGTACATGCGGTGATTGCGCCGAAAGATAAATCTGCCGGGCTGACGCCAACAGCCCGCAAAGTGGCCTGCGGCGCTGCCGAAGTATTGCCCTTTGTCACCGTGACTAACCTGGCTCGCGCGTTACAGCAGCTGCAGCAGGCGGGAGTGTGGATTTATGGTGCAGCCGGTGAGGCGAAACAGGATGTATACCAAAGCCAATTAACCGGCCCCTTGGCACTAGTCATGGGGGCCGAGGGCAGCGGCTTGCGGCGTCTGACTAGGGAACATTGCGATCATCTGATCAAAATTCCTATGGCGGGAGAGGTAAGTAGCTTAAATGTTTCTGTTGCCACAGGTGTTTGCTTGTTTGAGGCCGTGCGTCAGCGCAACGGCTAATAGTTGATCTATTCTGCGCGTGCTAGGGATGATCTTCACTGGCCGTGCAATCTAGTGGTTATAACAAATCTGGCCTCTATAAAGCTTTCCAAATAACCTCTGGATGGTGATGAAAGTATCTACCATGACTTTTATTGTTAATTGGATTCTCGAATCGCTTAGTTATTCGGAGCCCCTTAGGGCTTTCTTATTAATATTTGCTGAGATAAAAAGCAGCAATTTGACACTGCTCTAAAAGTTAAAGTGTCATGGCACTTATATCAGAGGCATAGAATGATACTAGGAAAATAATATATTTCTGAGAATGAAAAGTATTTGTGGGTGGCTGATAGTAGTACCATTTGTTGTTCTGGTAGATGTTGCTAAGTGGGCAGGTTGGCAATCGAAATAAATAATGGTAACTGGCTCTTACCTAATAGAGTAATGGTTTCTTTAAACTCATCAGTTGGGTCGTATAAATATCTACAGCTAATTTTTCCCAATTTAAGATTTAGAGAATTGCTCAATATTTAAACTTGCGGTGTTCCCATATTAGGTTGGTGAGCGGAGATTTATTTAGTTCTTTCGAAACTTTGATCCACGGGGTTACTGCAAGTCCTTACAAGCCGGGTATAGAAATACTCGGACATAAAACTTCTTTCCACATCCTTTAAGTAAATGCAGAGTTCATAGTGCCGTAGTCCAACGCCTTACTAAACAAATTAGTGTCACTTTTAACCGCTGCCAGCTGTTTTAATGATTCGCTTAAATGGCCATAGACAGATTGGAATAAAGCTGGCCCGGTACTAAAGCGCTTTATGCCTGCGGCAAAAAACTCTGATATAGGAGCAATTCCCGGAAGCAGCATAATATTGATTGGCAGGTCGATACCCGCTGCCAAACTCCTTGCCTCCTCAACTGAAGAGAGCCCAGGCACAAAGCCGCAGTCAGCACCGGAACTCTTATAAAGCTCTAACCTCTCTATGCACATATTTACCGCTTTATCACCGCTTGCGAGTGCATTGAGATAAACATCGCTACGGGCATTAATAAAAAGCGGGCGGCCGTTCAGTGCATTACGAATAGCGCCGAGCTTTTCACTGAGAGATTCGGGCGTGCCGTTACCATCTTCAATATTGATACCCACTACGCCCAGCTCCACCATTTTACAGGCCAGCTCAGCTACCTGTTTGGGGTTTTGGGAATATCCATCTTCAATATCCACACTCAGAGGTAATGAGGTCACCCGGGCAATCCGTGCGATAGCGTTCAAGTGTTCCTCAACGGGTAGCGCGCCGCCATCGGCATAACTCAGTGACCAGGCGACGGCGGCACTGCTGGTACCTACCGCTTGGGCGCCTGTGTTTTGGCAGATTAAAGCGCTGGCAGCATCCCACGCATTTGGCAGGATCAATGGGGCTGCGGCACGATGCAATTGGGTGAAGGTATTGAATGGGCTGTTGTTCATCGGGATAACCTACTTTAGCGATGTCGTTTGAGTGGTGAATTTACCGCTCAAGAGATTGGTTCACTGGCCACAATCGGAACTGAACCGTGAAAACCGGAAAGACAAATAAGATTGTTGGCTGCGATGTGGGAGGGAGGTGGAGCGGGCAGTTTTTATTAATACATGGCTAAGAAAGCTGTGAATTGCTTTCTTGGCCATGCAGGAAAGACAGAAAAAAGGAATCAGTTGAGAGCGGGATCTTTGTGTAGCCACTGCTGTACTGCCTCAACTACGGGGGCGGGATTCTTGATCCAGCTGAGGTGAGGGTTGCCCTTGGGATAAGTGGGTTTCATCTCCCGGGTTTCGCCGCCGACGATCGCCGCTAATTTACGGGCGGCCTGAATAGGGGCGAAGGGGTCGCCGTCCAGCGCAATATGCAGGGTGGGCTGGCTTGTCTTTTCCATTTGCCCAAAGCGATCCTCTGGAGCAAAGCGGCCGCTAAATATGGATCGGGCCCAGTCTTTCATTAGCCTGCGCGCTTCGCGCCAGCCGAATCCCATGCGCGCACCGGGGAAATAACCCAGCAGGCTTGAGGTCACACTGGCAATTGAGGCGAAGAGCAGGATGGCGTATTTGTGCAGACCACTCCAGCTGCGATGGTCCACATGGCCGGAGGCGATGCTGACAACCTTGGCGTTGCCAGTGAGGCCGGCGCGGGCTGCCAGGGTGCTGGTTTGACCGCCGATACTGTGGCCGAGAATCAGTGCTGGCCCCTGAGGGAATTGCTGTTCCAGCAGTTGGATTAACTGTGGGATAAACGAAAACACCAGATCGTTGTAACCGTAGTCGGCATTTCGGTGGGGGCGCGGCAGGCTCTCCCCGGTGCCGGGCAATTCGCTGATGGCGGTGTTGTAACCGAGCTTTTGCAGCTCTTCCAGAAGCAGGCGGTAGCGGTTGGCCGGTACGCCCATCGCGGGAAGTACCAATACCAGGGGGCCTTCGCCGTTGTGTACTGTGGTTACTGGTACCTGGAAGGCGCCAAATTCTAATTGGTGGGTTTGTTGGGGCATGGTACTTCTCCCTTTAACAGTCCGGCATCATAGGCGAAGCCAGCTTGCCAAACCCATGACCAGACCGAGCAGTGCTGTGTCCCAATCCGCCAAATCTCAGAGACAAGGCGAGTGGCAGGGTAGTCATTTTGATCAGCTTGCAACCGGGTGGGCGAAGGCACAGGGCCTGATGCAACTGGTTAACTTGCAACCAACCCCACAACTGCCTAGAATACGCCGCCCGCAATGGGCCCGGTTTATCCGTGCCCGTTGTACTCCTTGCCTCATCGGACTGTCCGAGAGGCTGATTAACCCGTAAGGAGCTAAAATGCGTCATTACGAAATTGTATTCCTGGTTCACCCGGACCAGAGCGAGCAGGTACCTGGCATGGTGGAGCGCTACACTGCGTCCATCAAGGAGAGCGGTGGACAGGTTCACCGTCTGGAAGACTGGGGCCGTCGCCGTCTGGCTTACCCGATCAACAAGATCCACAAGGCTCACTACATTCTGATGAACGTAGAATGTTCTGAAGAAGCCCTTGAGGAACTGACTACCAACTTCCGTTACAACGATGCGGTTATCCGTAATCTGGTAATTCGTGAAGACGAGGCGATCACTGAAGAGAGCCCGATCATGAAAGCGGAAAAAGAAAGCCGTGAGCGCAAAGCTGCCCGTGCAGAGCGCACCGAGCGTCGCGAGCGCGCCGGAGAAGAGAAAGCTTCTTCCGACGCTGCAGAAGCTTCTTCCGATAACGCTGAAAGCGAAGAGTAAGGGGATTATCAGATGGCACGTTTTTTCCGTCGTCGCAAGTTCTGCCGTTTCACCGCTGAAGGTGTTAAGCGTATCGACTACAAAGATCTCGATACCCTGAAAGCCTACATCTCCGAGACTGGCAAAATTGTTCCTAGCCGTATTACCGGTACCAAAGCCAAGTATCAGCGTCAGCTGGCCTCTGCGGTCAAGCGCGCTCGCTACCTGGCCCTGCTGCCGTACACGGACAGCCACGAAGCCTAAGCCGCAGTTTGCTTAGACTCATTAATAGAGAAGCTATCTAGATATGCGCGCCGTAGCTGAATTTATTATGCGCGGACGCGTCAGGGCGGTAATCCTCACCATGTTGGGGATTCCGCTGATAAGCCCGGCAATTCTCGCTCTGGTGAGTTTGCGCCGAGGCAGCAGTGACGGCCTGATGGTTTTGGCCTGGGCTCTGTTGCCGATTGTCGTTATGGGTATGAGTGGTCATGTACCACCACTGGTGACTGGTATATCCGCAGGCCATTTTGTTGCAGTTTTTTGCGGCGCCATGGCATTGCGCAGCAGTCGCTCCTGGGCCGCTGGCCTGGTGGCTGTAACGGCGGCATCGGCAGCAGGCATATTGCTGACCTCTCTCTTCAGTGGAGGACTGATGCAAGGGTTCTTGCAGGCAGTCGAGAATGCAGCGGAACAGCCCAATACTGTTCCAATGGATGAACTGAAGCAGATATTTTCGGGTGAATTGCAAATTACCGGTTACCTGGGCCTGATATCGGCGATGAGCGCCACATTGGCTCTGGTACTGGGGCGTTACTGGCAGGCCCTGCTGTACAACCCCGGCGGTTTCCGCCAGGAGTTCCACCAGCTGCGCCTGCCCCTGTGGCTATCAGCGACAAGCATGTTGTTGTGGGTAGTCAGCTTGGTAACCCCAGGCTACGCATTTTGGGGAGCTGTGATTGCGTTCCCGATGGTGGTAGCTGGTATTGCCCTGGTCCACTGGCTGGTTGCCAGTCGCGGTTGGGGGGTAGGTCCCCTGGTGGCGATGTACATCATGCTGGTGATTGGAGGGCTGCCCCTGGCGGGCTTCCTCTGCGGCCTGGCCCTGGTAGATAGCTGGATAGATATTCGCGGACGCTCTTCCAAATAAGCGCGCCCGCACAATACAGAAATTGAGGAAACCGAGATGGAAGTTATTCTGCTCGATAAAGTAGGCAAACTGGGCAACGTGGGTGACCGCGTTGATGTTAAAGCCGGTTTTGGCCGCAATTTCCTGCTGCCGACTGGTAAGGCAATTGCTGCTACCGCCGCTAACATTGCTGAGTTCGAAGCTAAGCGCGCTGAACTGGAAGCCGCTGCTGCCGCTAAGCTGGCTGAAGCTGAGAGCCGCGCTACCAAGCTGGCCGACCTGGTTGTTACCATCGCTGCTAACGCTGGCGACGAAGGCAAGCTGTTCGGTTCTATCGGCACTCGCGACATCGCTGAAGCGATCTCCGCTGGTGGCGTTGAAGTAGCTAAAGCTGAAGTTAAGTTGCCGGAAGGCGCGCTGCGCGAAGTGGGCGAGTACGACGTAGACGTACAGCTGCACTCCGACGTAATTGCTGCAGTTAAAGTCGTTATCGAAGCCGAGTAAGGTTTTGCTGACGAACGGTTGGTGCTTCGGGCGCCAGCCGCGCTACAATCGGGCGCTGCACCCTATCGGGTCCAGCGCCTGTTTTGTTTTTACTATCCAGTAAAGTCCCATGATCGACGAATACGCCGCCCCTGAAGAAGAGATCCACAGCGAAGAGAGTTCACCCCTGCCGCATTCGGTAGAGGCGGAGCAGTCTGTGCTCGGCGGCCTGATGCTGGACCCGGGCCGTATTGATGCCGTTGCCGAACAGCTGAGTGAAGAGGATTTCTTCAGCGCCAGTCACCGCAAGATCTTTGCGGTTATGGGCGAGCTGAGTAATGGCGAACAGCCCCTGGATATCGTTACCCTCGCCGAAGGCCTCGCCAGCCGCGACCTGCTCGGTGAAGTGGGTGGCCCTGCCTACCTGGCGGAATTGGCCGAAAACACTCCCTCCGCAGCGAATATCGTCGCCTACGCCAAGATCGTGCGTGAGCGTTCCATGCTGCGCCAGCTGATCGCCGCTGCCGGTGAGATCAGCCGCACCAGTTTTAATCCCGGTGGCCTTGCCTCCGCCGACCTGCTGCAGATGGCTGAGCGCCGCGTGGCGGAAATCGCCGAGGGGCACGCCAAAGAGGGCGGCTTTGTGGGCGTGGATACGCTGCTGAAAAAGACCGTCGAGCGCATCGATGAGCTGTTCAAGACTGAGGGTGATATCACCGGTATCAGTACCGGTCTGACCGAACTGGACCAGCGCACCTCCGGCTGGCAGCCGGGCGAACTGGTTATTCTCGCCGCGCGTCCCTCCATGGGTAAGACCGCACTGGCGTTGAATTTTATCGAGAGCGCCATGCTCGGCCAGGAGAGCCCGACACTGGTCTTCAGTATGGAGATGCCCTCGGACAGCCTGGTGATGCGGATGTTGTCTTCTATTGGTCGTATCGACCAGGGGCGTATCAGGAATGGCAAGCTGCAGGAAGAGGATTGGCCCAAGCTGTCCAGCGCTGTGCAGAAGATGAAGGGCAAGGCCCTGTATATCGATGATACGCCGGCACTGAGTCCCAGTGAGGTGCGCGCCCGTACCAAGCGCACGGTGCGTGATCACATCAACAAATTGATGCGCGAGAACCCCAAGTTAAGCCGCGAAGACGCCGAGGCCAAGAGTATGCCCGCCATGATTATGGTGGACTACTTGCAGCTGATGCAGGTGAAGGGGTCTACTGAGGGCCGCACCCAGGAGATCTCCGAGATCTCCCGCTCTCTCAAGGCGCTGGCGAAAGAATATGAATGCCCGGTGATTGCCCTGTCGCAGCTTAACCGGGGTGTAGAGCAGCGCCCCAACAAACGGCCGATGAACTCGGACCTGCGGGAATCCGGGGCGATCGAGCAGGACGCTGACGTGATCCTGTTTATCTACCGCGATGAATACTATAACGAGGACAGCCCGGATAAAGGGATGGCCGAGTTGATTATCGGCAAGCAGCGTAACGGTGAGATCGGCACCTGCCGCGCAGCGTTTGTGGGCAAATACACTCGCTTCGATAATCTGGCGCCGGAATACTACCAGGGCGAATAAGCCTTTCTGCTAGGTTTGCGGCTGTCGAATATCCGAGCCTAGGGGAGCCACTTCTTGTTATCCGAGCAAAAGATCCGCGCACTGGTGCTGCAACGCCAATTTATCCACAGCTCTTGGACTGAGGGATTGTCGGGGTTGTTGCAACACCTTGGCGCCCTACAGTTGGATGCTATCCAGCGAATTACCCGGGCCCACCACCACCAGCTCTACAATCGCCTGCCCCGTTACCGCGAGTCACACCTGGCTGAAGCTGAAGAGCGCCGCGAAATTTTCGAGTACTGGTCCCACGCCGCTGCCTACCTGCCAATGGCCCACTACCCCTATGCGCGGGTGCGTATGAATCGTATCCGCGCCGGTCAGCGCCACTGGTTTGAAAAGAATGCCAAGCTGTGTCGCTATGTTCTCGATCGTGTGCGAGAGGAGGGCGCCCTGAGGGCCAGTGATTTTGTGCGCACCAAGAGTGGATGGTGGGAGTGGTCCGATGAAAAGAAAGCCCTGGAGCAGTTGTTTCATGAAGGTGAGCTGATGGTCAGCCACCGGGAGGGCTTTCAAAAAGTCTTCGATCTCCCGGAGCGGATACTGCCAGCAAGAATCTCGACCAATGCCGCCTCGGAAATTGAGTACGGCAGCCATCTGGTGCGAACTTTTCTGGGGTGCCAGGGGATTGGCCGAGTGGAGGAAATTGCTTACCTGCGCAGGGACGACAAACCCCTTATCCAGCTGGCAATTAAGCGCATGTTGGCAACCGGTGAACTCACTCAGTGGGGGAAAGAGCTGATGCTCACCGAGCATCTGGATTGGGAGCCAGTACGACCATCGCGCAAAGTGCGCCTGTTATCCCCATTCGACCCAGTGATATTGCAGCGCAAACGCCTGCGCCGGCTGTTTGATTTTGAATATCAATTGGAGTGCTATGTACCGGCGGCCAAGCGCCGCTATGGCTATTTTTGCCTGCCGATTTTATACGGCGATCAATTCGTGGGGCAGGTGGACTTGAAGGCTGATCGGGATGCGGGTGTATTGCGGGTAGAGGCCCAGCACTGGGACAAGAAACCCGGTGTCTCGCTGGAGGCGAGTTACCACCGGGCTCTGGGGCAGTTTGCCCGCTTTCACGGGCTGGAAAGCGAAGCCGCGCTTACAGCTTGACGACTACGTAGACTTCCTGGCCATCGCGCTGGGTCGGCATAAAGTAATTGCCGCCATAGCGGTAGTACTGGATGCCATTGATAATTTCAGCGGCGTAGCCATTGGGTAGGGTTTCCACCACTTGTCCGGGCTGGAAACCCTCAGGGCCCGGGTTCGGGGTTGCTGGCACAGTAGCGGGAGCTGCTGCCGTTGCAACAGGAACGGCGACAGCCGGCGCAGGCGCTGGAACAACGGCTACGGGTGCTGGAGCTACAGCCACTGCAGGTGGTGCTACTACGACATAAGTTCGGGTAGCCGGGTGCCACTGATAGTAAGCATCGGCGTACTGGTAATAAGTAATTCCGCCCACATGGACTCTGACAGCACTAGTTGGCAGGGTGACTACCGAGGCGCCCAGAGGGGCAGCAACAACGACGTAACCACGGGGACCGTGGCGGTAGAAGTGCCCGCCATGGTAGTAAAAGGGACGTCCGCCAACTGCGACACGCACATGGCCAACGGGTAGTACGGGCGCAACAAATCCGATCGAAACACGTGGTCCGCGATAAACACCGCCACGGTGGTGGTGGCGATGATCTCCCCCGCGCTCATAACCGCGCGCATCGGCCGGTGGGCTAAAGGCAAAAGCGGCCAGCGCCAGGAACGCACTGGCGCCAATTACGACATTCAGTTTATTCACAGTCTCTCCAGCGAAGTGATTACTCACATTTGACATACTAACCCTTATCCTGACATTAAAGACAGGTTAATTGGTTAAGAATTGTCAAAGTGCCGGAGGCTGGATCAGTGGTCAGCGGTTGCGCTGAATGATTCCCATCAGCTTATACATCAGCTGTGCGGCGGCAAAATCATAGGCGTGAAAGCCCTCGATCGGTGCAAATTCCAGCAGATCGAAGCCAATTATCTCTCTTTGTCGCGCAACAGATTCAAATAAGTTGAGGGTCTGGTACCAGCCGAGACCGCCGGGTACCGGGGTGCCGGTGGAAGGGAAGACCGATGGGTCCATACCGTCCACATCCAGGGTAAAGAAGACTTTCTTGGGGAAATTCTCCGGTAACTGGAATTCCTGCACGTTGTTGGGCACCAGTTGGTGGGCATCCAGGTAGCCTACGTTGTGGTCCTTGCGGGCCTGCACTTCCTCTTCGCAATAGGCGCGGATACCCAGCTGAAACAGGGGAACACCGGCTTCTACCACTAGACGCATTACGCTGGCGTGGCTGTGTTTGTGACCTTCATAGCGATCGCGCAGGTCGGCGTGGGCATCGATTTGCACTACGCCAAAGTCTGTTTCACCGGCATCCAGTAGCCCCTTGATAATACCCCAGGTCACCGAATGCTCACCGCCAATACCCACCGGCATCTTGCCAAGAGCCAACACTTCTTTGGTGGCGGCGGCGATATTCTCCATCACCTGTTCTGCAGGGCCGGAAACCGAGACCGGCGAGCGGGTATAGATGCCCAGGTCACAGGGGTTGGAGAAGTTGTCAAAAGTTTCCAGTTGCCAGGATGCCTCCAGGATGGAGGCCGGGCCCTTGCCGGTGCCGCCACCGTAGGAGACGGTTTCCTCATAGGGGATGGGGATAATGTGAAAGAGGGCGTCTTCCGGCTTCGGCTGCTCGATTTCGGAGCCGAGAAAAATGGGGTATTCGTTTTCTGACAACATCTACTGGTCCTCTGGCGGAGGCAATAACTCATTGCCTGCCGCATCTATCTCTATCGGCACTGTTTAGGAGAGGCGTTCCTTAAAATCTTCGTAGCCGAAAGTTTTGATCATCTTCAGGTCGTCGGTATCCGAATTCCACAGGGCGATAGCCGGTAGGGGGATACCGTTAAAAGTATTGGTTTTCACCATGGTGTAGTAGGCCATTTCCTCAAATACCAGTCGCTCGCCAATCCGCAGTGGTTGACTGAAGCTGTATTCGCCGATGCTGTCGCCGGCCAGGCAACTCTGTCCGCCCAGGCGATAGGTGTGGGGTAAGTCACCGGGGCGAGCGGCACCGGTAATTTCCGGTCGGTAGGGCATTTCCAGCACATCGGGCATATGGCAGGTGGCAGAGGCGTCGAGGATGGCTTGGTTTTCACCGTTCCAGGCGATATCCACTACCTCAGCCACAAGGACTCCGGCGAACAGGGAGATGGCCTCACCGGGTTCCAGGTAGACCTGTACATTGTGCTTGTCGGAAAAGCTGCGCACCGCTTCGACCAGCTCATCCACCTGGTAATCCCGGCGAGTAATATGGTGGCCGCCGCCGAAATTAATCCACTCCATTTGTGGTATCAGATCGCCAAACTTCTCCTCCACGGCAGCGATTGTGCGCTGCAGAGGTTTGAAATCCTGTTCACATAACGTGTGGAAGTGCAGGCCGCTGATGCCTTCGAGGGACTCCCCTTCAAACAGCGAGCGCACGATGCCCAGGCGTGAACAAGGGGCGCAGGGGTCGTAGAGATCGGTGTGGCCCTCGGAGTGCTCGGGGTTGATACGCAGGCCAAAACGCAGCTCTGGCCGCTGCTGTTGCATATCCAGGCACAACTCCCGAAAACGCTTCCACTGGGAGAAGGAATTGAAAATTACATGGTGGGCAAATTGCAGTATTTCCCGCAGTTCCTCATCCTTGTAAGCGGCACTGAAGACATGAACTTCCTTGCCTTTGTCGCGACCGCCGTACTCTTCGAACCCCAGTTTGGCTTCGTGCAGGCCACTGGCACAGGTCCCGGATAGATATTCAGCCACGATGGGCCCGGTGCTGAACATGGAAAAGGCCTTGAGCGCTGCCAGTACCTTGGCACCGCTGCGTTCCTGTACATCGGCGAGCAATGCCAAATTATTGCGCAGGGCAATTTCATCGATCACAAAACAGGGAGAGGGAACGCGGTAGGGATCGAAGCTGCCGAAATAGTCAACGGGGGGAGTGAGGTCCATGGTGCGTTATATCCTGGTGCGGCGGGGCGGGCACTGGAGTCCGCCCCGCTAGGTCGGGAAAGAAGCGATTTACTGGAAGGGCTTATCCAACCAGGTTTCCTGCCAGGGCAGGCCGTACTTGTTCAGGTCATCCATAAAGGGATCCGGATCCATCTGCTCCATATTCCACACGCCGGGCTTCATCCACTTGCCTTCCAGCATCATCTTGGCACCGATCATGGCCGGTACGCCGGTGGTGTAGGAGATCGCCTGGGACTGAACTTCCTGGTAGCAGTCCTGGTGGTCGCAGGTGTTGTAGACGTAGTAGATTTTCTCTTCGCCGTCTTTGGTGCCCCGAATAATGTTGCCGATGCAGGTCTTGCCCTTGGTCAGCGGACCGAGGCTGGCGGGATCTGGCAGCAGCTCTTTAAGGAACTGGATAGGTACAATTTCCTGGCCCTGGAATTCCACCGGCTCAATGCCAGTCATGCCGACGTTCTGCAGAACTTCCAGGTGTTTCAGGTAGCTCTCGCCAAAGGTCATCCAGAAACGCGCGCGCTCAATTTCCGGGAAGTGCTTGGACAGGGATTCCAACTCTTCGTGGTAGAGCAGGTAGATATCCTTATCGCCAATGCCTTCGGGGAAGTTGAACACGCGTTTCTCTTCCATCGGCTTGGTGGTAACCCACTGGCCATCTTCCCAGTAGCGACCGTTGGCGGTGATCTCGCGGATATTAATTTCCGGGTTGAAGTTGGTGGCGAACGGCAGGCCGTGGTCGCCGGCATTACAGTCGAGGATATCCAGGGTGTGGATACGATCGAAGTGGTGCTTCTTGGCGTAGGCGGTAAATACGCTGGTGACGCCGGGATCGAAGCCGCTGCCCAGCAGTGCCATCAGGCCGGCTTTCTCAAATTTCTCCTGGTAGGCCCACTGCCACTTGTACTCGAACTTGGCCTCTTCCGGCGGCTCGTAATTGGCGGTATCCAGGTAGTGCACGCCGGTTTCCAGGCAGGCATCCATAATGTGCAGATCCTGGTAGGGCAGGGCCACATTGATGACCAGGTCCGGCTTCACTTTTTCGATCAGCTTTACCAGTTCAGGCACATTGTCCGCATCTACTTCAGCGGTGTCGATTTTGCGCGGCAGCATAGCGGCAATCTTGTCGCACTTGCTTTTGGTGCGGCTTGCCAGGGTGATATTTTCAAATACCTCAGCAACCTGTGCGCACTTGTGCGCAACCACCTGGCCGACACCGCCGGCGCCGATGATCAGTACGTTGGCCATAAAGATCTCCTTAAATCTGCGGCTAATGTTACCGCTATATTCTCAAAGGCGTTGGCGCCTCATTTTTAAAATTTATTTTTCAAAGTAGGTGTAACCGCTCATGCTGGCGGTATAGGTTTGCAAAATCTGTTTGCGTTGGGCGGCGGTAATCAACCCCTGCTTGACGGCGCGTTCTGCCAGGCGGCGGAAGCGCTCAAACAGCGCCTTGGGCTGGTATTCCACGTAGCTTAACACGTCAGAAATACTGTCACCGTGAATCTCGTGGCTGAAGTCTATGCTCCCGTCTTCCTGGATGCGCACACTCACAACATTAGTGTCCCCAAACAGGTTGTGCAGGTCACCCAGGGTCTCCTGGTAGGCGCCAATTAAGAAGGTGCCGAGAATATAGTCCTCGCCATCCTTTAGCTCGTGTAAAGGCAGGGTTTTCTGCTCTTTTTCCCGGCCAATAAAGCGGTCGATCTTACCATCACAGTCACAGGTGATGTCGGCGATGATGGCGGAGCGCGTCGGCGCTTCGTCCAGGCGGTGGATCGGCAGCAGTGGGAATACCTGATCGATAGCCCAGATGTCCGGTACCGATTGGAATACGCTCACATTGGCGTAGTAGATATCCGACAGTACCTCCGGCAGAGCTTGCAGGTCTGCGGGAATCTCTTCGGCTTCATCGAGTAATTTGCGAATATCCTGGGCGCTCTGCAGGAACAGGTTTTCCGCATTGGCGCGTTCGCGCAGGCTCACCTGGCCGTGCAGATACAGAGAGCGCACTTCATCGCGGTAGTAGAGTGCGTCGTTGTAACTCTCTTGCAAGTTTTTGGGGGTGATACTGCGCACTGCGTCCTGCAGGTTGAGCAGCATCTGGTGGTCGCCTTCGCTGATCTTGGTGTGCTCCAGCTCCACCGGCTCGAAACGGGTAGTGTCGAGAATATCGAATAGCAGTACAGAGGAGTAGGCTACAGTGGCGCGGCCGGATTCGGTGATAATCACCGGATGTTCGACTCCCTCGCTATCGAGGGTGCCCATAATGGCTTCCACTACATCGACACAGTACTCGTCCAGGGAGTAATTCTTTGAGTGGGTGTAATTGGTCTTGCTGCCATCGTAATCCACCGCCAGGCCACCGCCCAGATCCAGGTAGCCCATGGGTGCGCCTTCTTCCACCAGATCGGCGTAGTAGCGGCAGGCTTCCAAAACTCCGGTGCGGATGTCGCGGATATTCGGTACCTGCGAGCCCAGGTGATAGTGCAACAACTTGAGACAGTCGAGCATATCGTGGTTGCGCAGTTGATCGACCATGGCGATCAGGTCGTTACTGCCCAGACCGAAAATACTGCGGTCGCCACTGGTCGCATTCCAGTAGCCGCCCACCTTGGAGGCGAGTTTTACCCGTGCGCCGATATTTGGGCGCACCTGCTCGCGCTCGGCGCAGCGGATAATGGTCTCCACTTCCGAGGGCGTTTCCACGACGAAGAAAACCTGTACGCCCAGGCGTTGGGCCTGCAGTCCGAGGTTAATAAATTCCTCGTCCTTATAGCCGTTGCAAACGATCAGGGATTCGGTGTTATCCAGAATGGACAGGGCAGCGATAAGTTCTGCTTTACTGCCCGCCTCCAGGCCGTGGTTAAAGCGGCGGCCGGCATTGGCAATTTCTTCAATGACCTGACACTGCTGGTTCACCTTAATGGGGAACACGCCGCGAAAAACATTGCCGTAGCCGCAATCGTCGATAGCGCGAGCAAAGGATTCGTTAATCCGGGCGATCTGCGCTTCGAGTAAATTCTCAATACGCAATAGCAGGGGCATACCCAGGCCGCGCTCGGTGGCGCCTCGGGCAATGTCCATCAGCGAAACACTGTGTGTTACCCCGTTGGGGCCGTCGACTTGCAGTGAAACTTCACCATCTTCGTTCAAATCGAAATATCCGGCGCCCCAATTGCGGATGCCGTAGAGCTCGGCCGAATCTTCGCAAGTCCAGTCTTTTACTTGTTGCTTTTTCATGGCGCCTTTCTGTTGATATTGGCGGGCGCGAATCTTGGGCCCAGCAGGGCCGGAAAGCAATAACTATAGATAAAAAAACGCTAATTTTTGCGCACTGAAAAGTAAATGGGGAGCGAGTGGATGGCCAGCTCTTTTGCACTCTGCGACAGGGGGCTTAAGAAGGTGATTGATCTGCGCAAATTTGAGTAAAAAAAGGCGGCCCGAGGGCCGCAGGGAGGGGGGGATTGGGTAATCAGTAATAGGTCGGCTTGGGGACAACCCGGTAGCCGCGGTGGCTATGGTCCCACAGGTAGTAGGTGTCATAGGCCACGTAGTAATTGTGTCCACCGGCTACCACGGTCAGTGCTGATGCTGGCAGGCTGTGCACGATGGCGCCGTGGGGGGCCTGGGCTACTACGTAGCCGTGAGAAGCCGGGCGATAAAAAATTCCATCGCTATAGTAGAAGCCCGCTGTTCCGATACTGATACTGACGAAATTACGCGGCAGGTGGCGCCAGCGGTAGCCATAACCGTAGTGCGAGGGACGGTAGTGGGGGCGGTGGCCGCGATAACCGTGGCGGTAAACCGGTCTGTGTGCCGCGCGATATTCGTGGCGGTGGCCCTGCTTGTGGCCTTTTCTATGCCCTTTGTTATAGCCTTTGTTGTAGCCCTCTTTATAGGCGTGGCGAACTTCGCGGCGGTGCTGGCGCTCCTCTCTGCGTTCACGTCTGCGCTCTTCTTTCTTGCGCTCTTGTCTGCGGCGTTTCTTTTCCTGCTGGCGGTCGTGATGCTTGTCGTGCTGTTTCTTTAAGTGGCGCTGCTCGCGTTCGGCTCTTCCATATTTGTGGTGGTCGTCCATGGCGCGCTGGTGCCCGCGATGTGACTCGGACAGGGCGGGTGCTGCGATCAGCAGCAGGCTTAGGGTGGCGATGGCAGTAGTGAGGTGTTTCATAACATCTCTCCCGAGCGTGGGGCTCTTTTCTTTCAGATCAGGTCTTTTGTGTATCTTGGCGTGAAGTTTGCCCTGGCGGGTCTGAACACTTCCTGAACTGAATGGGGTAAAATTCGGCGGCAATCGACGGCGTAGATTGTGACTAATAGTTCAGATATGGGCAGAGATTGTCTGGCGGGGCCACAGGCTGGATTCTGCGGCGAAATCTTATTGAGAGCGGCAATTTTGCTATGTTGAGACACCTGGTCTCAGCGAGTATGATGCCGCGCTGATTCATAGTGAGCGGTAGCAAGATGCAAGTCTTCCACCACGTAGCAAGTCTGCGCGAGGCGCTGGCCCAGGCCCGCAAAGACGGCAAGACCGTCGGCTTTGTGCCAACCATGGGCAATCTGCACGATGCCCATATAGAACTGGTCAAAATCGCCCAGCAACACTGCGATCTGGTTGTGGTATCCATCTTCGTCAACCGACTGCAATTCGGTTTGAATGAGGATTGGGATAAGTATCCGCGCACTATGGAGCGGGATATGGCCAGCCTGCGGGAAGCGGACTGTGACTTCCTGTTCCATCCGGATGAGAGTGAGATTTACCCCAACGGCATGGACCAGCAGACCCGCGTGGTTTGTCCGGCGATGACCGATGTCCTGTGCGGCGCCAGCCGACCGGGTCACTTTGAAGGGGTCACCACCGTAGTTTCGAAGCTTTTCAACATTGTGCAGCCGGATAAGGCTATTTTCGGGATTAAGGATTTCCAGCAGTTAGCAGTGATCCGCCGTATGGTGGAAGACCTGTGTATGCCGGTGGAAATTGTGGCGGCGCCGGTGCATCGTGAGGAAGATGGCTTGGCAATGAGCTCTCGCAATGGTTATATCACTGCGGAAGAGCGACCGAAGGTTGCTGTACTCAACCAGTTGCTTAACTGGGCTAAGGATGAAATTGTGGCTGGACGCCGGGATTTCGCCGACCTCGAGACAGAGGCGCGCAAGCGAATTGAAGAGAGTGGCTTTCGAGTTGACTACTTCTCCATCTGTTACAGCAAGGATTTACAGCCAGCGGCAGATGACGATAAAGAAATCACGATCCTGGGAGCTATGTACACCAGTGCAGCGCGCCTGATCGACAATGTTTCCCTGAAACTCTGAGGGGCATCCAACTATGCAAATTGAAATGTTGAAGTGCAAGTTGCACATGGCCGCAGTGACTCAGGCCGAACTCTGGTATGACGGTTCCTGTGCAATTGATGAGGACCTGGTAGAGCTGGCTGGCCTGCGCGAATTCGAGAAGATCGATATTTACAATGTGAGCAATGGTGAGCGCTTCCACACTTATGTGATCCTCGCCGAGCGCGGTTCCGGTATTATTTCCATGAACGGCGCCGCTGCACGTAGAGTGCAGGTGGGTGACCGCATTATTATCGCTTCCTATGCGCAGATGACAGAGGGCGAAGCCGATAACCACAAGCCCAAGCTGGTCTACCTGGATGAGAACAACAAGGTAGAGCGCAGCACTAATACTATTCCGGTTCAGCTAGCCGAAGCCTGATTCTTTTCGCTACAGGGCGTTGTGCCCTGTAGCATCCCCGCCGCTTATTGACCAGACATTAATAACACTTCCTGATTAAACCTCTTTTCCAGGTAGGACTCGTCCAGGGTGTAATGCCAGAGATTTTTCTTTTGTCCTTTAGCTAGAGCGATTTCGCCGATTCTGCCAGGGTTATATTTAATCGGTTGGGCGAGTTGGTATTTGGCGATGGGGTCCCGATAGGCCTCCTCTAAAGGAATTATCTCCCAGCCTTCCTTCCTCAGTCGTTCAGCCAGATCACCAATAAACAGGGCTGAAATATCCATTTCATGCAACAGTATGACGTGCTTTGGGGAGCGCCCGAGATATTTAATTGCCATATCGTCGTAGTACTTAATGCTCGCCATAAGAACGTCGACATAAAAGTTGGAGAGTCTTTCCATATCAACTGCTTTCCCATCTTTTACTGCCGTTTGGAAAAGTTCTTCGATATACCAGTCGTAGTTATTTAAGGTGATATAGGCGTTTTGATAGTTATTTTTCTGTAGTAGATCTCGGATACCATCGCGTTTTTCGACAGTTTCGCCCTCGCGCAGATAGGGAAAGCGAAAATAGGGTTTAAAGTTGTCAAATTGTTGAAGCAGCTGGTGGGCCTGCAAAAAATCCGCTTGATAAGTGGATAGCCCTGTTTCCAGAAAATTGGGATGGCTATGGGTGTGATTGCCAATAATATGCCCAGCCTTATCGTAGCGGTTCATCCGCTCCACCCCTTCCTTATCGAAGGATTGAGTATTGGAAAAGAAGGCTACTTTGCCAACTTTATATTCTTCTATGTTTTCAATTAATGTTTTGGCCCGAGTTGGTCCATCAAAATAACCATCGGCTTTACGGGGGGCATCATCGAAAGTAATTGCCAGTTGTTTGGCGTTAGCGACTGGGATTGCCAATAAGTAAATTATCAATAATATGACTGAACGCTGCATGGTTTATTACTCTAATGAGTTTAATTACGAGCTGTTCGCCAGGCTAGGATTTAGTTGTCCTTCTATTCAGGTTTTCTGTCTTAATTTACTGGTCAGATAACCTGCGTTGTCAAGTAGCCTAGGCTCAGTTGCGGTAGAGTACGGCTTCCTATTGTGTCCACTATAGCTTCAGATGTATATGGCCAAAATACTTGTTAGTTCCTGCCTTTTGAACTGCGCCGTGCGCTATGACGGTAGTAGTGTTGAGGCTTGTAGCGATGATTTTGAGTGGCTTGTGGATACTCAGGAAATTGTTTCCTTGTGTCCGGAAGTGGCGGCGGGATTGCCTATTCCGAGGGTGCCGGCTGAGATCTGTGGCGCAAATGGAACAGAGGTGTTAGATGGAACTGCCGGGGTTATAGGTAGTGATAGAACAGATCTAACTGAGCAATTTATGCTGGGGGCCAAACTGGCTCTGGAATTATGCAGGAAACACAATATCCAGTATGCAGTGCTTACGGAAAATAGTCCCTCTTGCGGAAGTAACTATATTTACGATGGCAGTTTTTCAGGAACAAAAATAATGGGTTCTGGTGTTGTATCTGCGCTTCTTCAACGGACGGGAATAATAGTTTTTAGTCAACATACTGTTGGGCAACTTAGAGAATTGATAAGTGCATCCAGAGCTAACTAAGTTGTTAGCATTAATAAAATTAGATCGGCAAAAAGGGCATTGGTCACAGTTAGGCCCTGTAGGTTGATTAATACCGGCGAAGCCGGTGGCTGCCAGATGTCGGTACGATTAGCGCAGAGTCCCTGAAAATTATCCTTTTGTGACGCAGCACCCAGCTTGTTAGGTTTTGTCATTTTTAGGGTCCAGATTGGCAGTGACTGCTGTGGCAATAAACAGGTAAGACTGAATACCCTGTTGGCTATTTAAATGGCTGCAGGAGGCAGTGGTGGAAGGCAAGTTTTTTAAAGCCGATAGCAAGTTTATCAAAGCCGCATTGGTACTGGCGATCAGTTCCGCGTTTTATGGCTGCAGCGGTGGCAGCGGTGGTGGTGAAGATCCTGCGCCTGTGGATACCACTCCGCCGAGCCTGACACTGACTCCCGCCAGCGGGGCCTCTATTGCAGCAACCGACACCCTACTGCTGGATTTTAGCGAAGCGGTGGCATTGGAGGATGTGTCCCTAAGTGGCGCCATGCAGGAAATGGGAGAGCTCTCTCAAGTCGATCAGGACACCCTGATCTTAACCCCGATAGCGGAGTGGGCAAAGGGACTAGAACTCTCCCTGACAATTGCCGCGCAGGATGCGGCTGGCAACCAGATGGCAGAGGTTGATGCTCACTATACCGTGGATGAAATTGCCCCTTCCGTAGTCAGTGTATCCCCAGCACAGGAGCGTTTGGAGAAGGATGGCGCAATCACGGTACAGTTTTCTGAGTCGATGGATCGCGACAGCCTGCAAATTAGCGGTTTGTTGCTGAATGATGAATACACTTTGACCTGGTCCCAGTCGCGCTTTAATGACGACACCTTGGTGATAGCTCCCAAGAGCCGCTGGCTGTCCGGGCAGGATCGCAGCCTGCACCTTGAAGCCAAAGATCCCGCTGGCCTGGATCTCCCCGCTGAACAGCACAATTTTACTGTGCCATTGTACTTTGAGAATTTTGACAGTGCGCAGGTCGTGATAGGCCAGGATGATTTTTCCAGTACTTTGACGGCCATCAATGCAAAAAATCTTGGCGAGGGGCCCCTGGGTTCCGCTGCCGTTACTGATGAGGGGAAGTTGTTCGTACCCGATTATACAAATAATCGGGTGTTAATTTTTAATTCGGTCCCCACAAGCAATGGAGCGCCGGCCAATGCGGCGCTTAACAAAGATAGTCTTGACGATAGCAGCGGGGGAGAGTTTGGTGGCGGGCCCACAAGCATAAGTTTTGATAGTGGAAAACTTTTAATAAATTACTTGTTTGGTACTCGGGGCCACAGTATTTTTGTTTACGATACTATTCCCGTAGATGGTCGGGCACTGCCTAGTGCCAAACTGCCGCAGGACAGCTGCCAGGGTAACGGCTCCGTATATTCCAGTGCAATGATTGCGGAGGGACGCGTATTCGCGGCCTCGTGGTCTAAAGCTCGAATGGTGGTGTGGGATGACTTGCCCTCAATGGAAGATGCGGCACCGGATTGGCTGCTGGGCCAATCCACACTGGAAAACTGCACCCCTAACGACCGTGAGCAAGATGGCTCGGTTATGCAGGCCAGTGCTCGCACATTGGCTACGCCCGGAGATGTGTGGAGCGATGGAGAAAAGTTAGCTATCACCGACTCGGAAAATAACCGGGTACTTCTGTGGAACTCAATGCCTACTAGTAGCTTTGCTCCGGCGGATATAGTTTTGGGGCAAGCAGATTTTGTCAGTGATGAAAGTCAGCCCCCGAGTCGACAAACCCTGAGTTTGTTAGAGCGGGGTATCTGGTCTAACGGCATTCAGCTTTTTGTGGTGGACGGCGAAAATAACCGAGTGTTGATCTGGAACCAGTGGCCACAGGAAAATTTCGCTCCGGCAGATATTGTCTTGGGGCAGGAAGATTTTGATCGCAGTGCCTTCAACGACAGCAACCAAAATGGGGTTGCTGACGAGGGGGAGTTGCCAAGTGCAGCTACGCTGAAATGGCCCGACGGTATTACCGCTTATGAAGATAAGTTGATTATCAACGACTCGGGTAATAACCGCTTTCTTATTTTCCAATCTCGTTAGTTTTCTCTGTTAAATGTACCGGGCTGGTAACCCGGTACAGGCAAACTTAAGTTGATTTGTTTTCTGAGGTTGCAGCCGGACTGCCTGTTCCCAGGGTTCCGGCTGAGATTAGCGGCGGTAGAGGTGCAGAGGTTTTAGCGGGCTCAGCCAAAGTTTTAGGGATAAATAAAGAAGACTTAACTGAGCAATTTATACGGGGAGCTAAACGGGCATTACAGCTATGTCTGCAGCACAATATTAAATACGCAGTACTTACGGAAAATAGCCCATCATGTGGTAGTGATTATATTTACGATGGTAGTTTTTCTGGTGCGAAAATAGTTGGTTCTGGCGTTGTGTCTGCACTACTTAGGAGGGAGGGTATACAGGTATTTAACCAGAATATTGTGGGCAGGCTTAGGAAGCTTTTGGAAGTATCCAGAGATAACTGAGCTTTCCAGATATATAGTCATATTAAAGGTAGGTATAAAAGTGAATTCTAAAGTTATCAATTTTAAAGAAAAATTGAACCTGTTCTCGGAGCACTGGTCCCCTAAAGTGATTGCCGAGATGAACGATTACCAGTTTAAATTGGTTAAGATCCAGGGTGAATTTACCTGGCATGATCATCCCGATACCGATGAGGTGTTTGTTGTAGTTTCCGGGCATATGCAGATCGAGTTTCGCGATAGTGTCATATCCCTTGGACCTGGTGAGATGACGGTAGTACCAAAGGGTGTGGAGCATAAACCCAGAGCTGAACAGGAATGTGAAGTACTATTGATTGAGCCTAAAGGGGTCGTTAATACGGGCGATGCCGGTGGAGATCTAACTGCGAAAAATGATGTCTGGATTTAAGTGATTGAGCTATTAATCAACTTTCTTTTACTGTTTGCTTGTCTGATTAACTTGCGCCTTTCAGGGCCTGCGTTGGATTGTCTTCGCCCCATGCCAAATTTTGAGATGAGGGGACTGTTTCGCAGCGGCTATGTTATAAAGTGACAAGAATAAAGCTCTAATAAACTCAGATTTCTCTAGGCTAGCCATGCCGCGCTAATAATAAAGGAGAAGATGATGTCTGAAGTACATACCCGCCCAGTCTCCCCCGGTTTTGCTGCCAATGCGCTTATTAGCGCTGAAGACTACGAGACAATGTACCGCCAGTCGGTGGAAAGCCCAGAGGCGTTTTGGGCACAACAGGCCAAGGACTTTTTGCAGTGGGACAAGCCGTTCACTCAGGTTCTTGAGGAGGATCTGCACAAAGGTCATACCGCCTGGTTCTCCGATGGCCAGTTGAACGTAACCGTAAACTGCATCGATCGGCACCTGGCAAGCCGTGGCGAGCAGACTGCGATTCTGTGGGAGGGAGATGATCCCGCTGATAGTAAGGCAATCAGCTATCAGAGCCTTTATGAAAATGTGTGCCGCTTGGCCAACCTGCTGAAATCCCGGGGAGTTAAAAAGGGAGATCGGGTGTGTATTTATATGCCGATGATCCCGGAGGCGGCCTACGCCATGCTCGCCTGTGCCCGTATCGGCGCTGTGCACTCGGTAGTATTTGGTGGTTTCTCCCCGGTGTCCCTGAAAGACCGTATTCTCGATTCCGATTGTCGTCTGGTGATCACTGCTGATGAAGCAGTTCGCGGCGGTAAGCGAGTACCGCTAAAAGCCAATGTGGATAAAGCACTGGTGGACTGCCCCAATGTGCATACGACAATTGTGGTTAAACACACGGGCACACCGGTAGACTGGGATAGCAAGCGGGATATCTGGTATGGCGAATCCATAGGTGAGATGGAGCCGGACTGCGCGCCTGAAGTGATGGGAGCGGAGGACCCGCTGTTTATCCTTTATACCTCGGGCTCTACCGGTAAACCCAAAGGGGTCCTGCATACCACTGCCGGCTATCTGCTGATGGCCACCATGACCTTCAAATATACCTTTGATTATCGCGAGGGAGAGATTTTCTGGTGTACTGCCGATGTGGGCTGGATCACTGGGCACAGCTATATCGTCTATGGGCCATTGTGTGCCGGGGCCACCAGCCTGATGTTTGAGGGAGTGCCCACTTACCCGGATGCTTCACGCTTTTGGCAGGTTGTGGATAAGCACCAGGTCAATATTTTCTACACTGCGCCGACAGCGATTCGGGCGTTGATGGGAGCGGGTGACAAGTTTGTAAAAGCCGCCGAGCGCAGCTCCCTGCGACTTTTAGGCACCGTGGGTGAGCCCATAAACCCGGAGGCCTGGGAGTGGTATTACAGCGTAGTGGGCGATGAGTGCTGCCCGATTGTGGACACCTGGTGGCAGACTGAAACCGGTGCGCAGATGATCACGCCACTGCCCGGTGCCATGGCTCTGAAACCCGGGTCGGCAACCCGGCCCTTCTTTGGGGTACAGCCCGCGCTGCTGGATAGTGAAGGCCGGGAGATTGAAGGGGAGGGCGAGGGCTCTCTGGTGATTAAAAAGAGTTGGCCCTCGATGATTCGGGATGTGTACGGCAATCGCCAGAGAATGCTGGATACTTATTTTTCTGCATTCCCCGGTTATTACTTTACCGGCGATGGCGCCCGCCGCGATAGTGACGGTTATTACTGGATTACTGGGCGCATTGACGATGTGTTAAATGTCTCTGGACACCGCCTGGGAACAGCGGAGATTGAGAGCGCCCTGGTACTGCACAATGATACGGCGGAGGCCGCGGTGGTAGGTTATCCCCACGATATCAAAGGGCAGGGGATTTATGCCTTTGTAATGCTCAAATCTGGCCATAAGCCCAGTGATGAGCTGAAGGCTGAATTAATTGAGCTCTGCCGCAAGGAGATAGGGCCAATTGCCAAGCCTGACTTTATCCAATGGGCGCCTGCACTGCCAAAAACCCGTTCCGGCAAAATCATGCGGCGTATCCTGAGGAAGATTGCCTGCAATGAGCTGGATAATCTGGGAGATGTTTCCACTCTTGCCGATCCCACTGTGGTTGACGCATTGATTGATCACCGCGAAAATCGCTGACCATAGGTGTGGCGCGTGAAGGTTTTATTGGCCGGGCATAGCCCGGCCTTTTCATTGGGGCAAGAGGTTAAATTCCTCCCCGATTTTTGCGCCATTTTCAGCTAAATAGACAAGTAAATGCCTGCTGCTTTGCACAGTTAGTAACCCTCTAACTCCGGATATTGTTTTAAGGGTATTTACAGTTAAGGAGATTCCGTTTGGAACAGGGACAGTACCTCTGCGATCACTACCGCTTCGCCGCCGATCAGCGCCTCAAGGTTTTTAATTTTTTTGTTGTGTTAACCATGTTTGTTGAGGGCGGGATTTTCACTGCCATGGAGAAAGACTTCCACCCTCTAATCCTGGCGTTGCTGGGAGGGTTTGTGGTCATACTGGTCACTGTATTTTGGCTGATGGACATTCGCAGCCGCCAGCTTCTCAAGCTTGCAGTTCCGGCACTGAAAACCCTGGAAATGGGATTCCCGGAGGAAGCGAGAATTTTTTCCAACGATGCCATTCGCCGAGGTGACTTGGCCCGTTACACTTTCGCTTTCAGGGTTTTGTTGGTGGGGCAGCTGTTCTTTGGTCTGGGCGTCGCTTCTTACGGTATTTATCACTGGTATATCTCCCCCTAATCCCAACCTTGCAGTGGCGGGTATGATTGCATGAAGTGAACCACCTGCCACAACCTCCTCTTTGTCTCGTACGTTTTAAAGTCGGCGCTGCCGGCCTCTCTAGGCTATCTTGCAGAAGTATCCGCTTCTCTCCCGAGGTTTATACGATGCTTGATCATATTCGCCTTTATGTGCACAGCTATGAACGCAGTAAGGACTTCTATCAGCAGGCGCTGATGCCACTGGGATACCAGTTGGTGATGGAGTTTGAGGATTGGGCGGGCTTTGGCTGGGCGGATAAAGCGGAACTCTGGATTCGTGGAGGGACCAGCACCACTCCACAATTGCATATCGCCTTTCGCGCTGAAGAGCGGCAGGTGGTCAGGGAGTTCTATCGCTTGGCCCTGGAGGCTGGGGGCAAGGACAATGGCGCACCGGCTGTCTACGAACAATATCACCCGGATTATTACGCCGCCTACGTACTTGATCCCGATGGACATAACCTGGAAGTGGTGTGTCATTTACCAGGGGACTTACAGGAATAAGTCGATCGAGATTTGGGAGTAATTTATGAACGAGGCAACTCGAGCAAAATACCTGCCAATAGCGCTGGTCGTTGTAGGAGTGCTTTTTATTCTGGCGATTTACCCGATGATGATGTGGATTTGGCCGGAAGGGTGGGGCTGGACTCCGCGGCAGCCAGAATACGAGCAAATGATTATCGGTATTTATGTCACCTTGGGGGTGTTTTTAATACGCGCTGCAAAAAATCCCGCCGCAAATGTCAGTTTAATTTGGTTCACTATATGGTCCAGCCTTGTACACGCCGTCATTATGTTGGTGCAGGCATTGGTGGATAAAACAGAGCGAATCAATTTGATGGGAGATATTCCCGCACTTTTTTTGATTGCCGCTGTGCTTTGGTACCTTATGCCCAGGCGAAAAAAATCTGATTGAGCATTTACTTTATTTTGACTTGCTAAAAAATCTGAATTGCTCTTTCTGACTCACCGTTATTGATCCCTGCTATAAGAGCGATAACAAGGTCTAATTTCCCGCTTATTGTTCTCCCCTATAAGCTCTACTCCTGTAATAGAGATGGCAGTAGAGATAAATAATCCCATGAAATACTTACCCTTATTTGCATTAACTATCGGTCTGATAGGCGGTGCCAATGCAGAGACATTGACTCGCGATAATGGCGCACCTGTCGGAGACAACCAGAACGCACAAACTGCTGGAGAAAATGGCGGTAATTTGCTGCAAGATGTTCAACTGATTCAAAAATTGCAGCGTTTTGCTCGTGAACGTATTCCCGAGCGTGTAGTTCATGCTCGTGGAACTGGTGTTCACGGTGAATTTGTTGCGACGGCTGACCTCAGTGATTTAACCCGCGCAGCGGTGTTTGAGCGCGGTAGTAAAACGCCAGTGTTTGTGCGTTTTTCAACAGTAATCCACTCAAAAGGTTCCCCGGAAACTCTGCGTGATCCCCGTGGGTTTGCCACCAAGTTTTATACGGAAGAGGGTAACTGGGATTTGGTGGGTAACAACCTGCCGGTATTTTTTATCCGCGACGCGATTAAATTCCCGGATATGGTTCACTCCCTGAAGCCCTCCCCGGTGACTAATCAACAGGACCCCAACCGTTTCTTTGATTTCTTTAGCCATGTGCCGGAATCCACCCATATGCTGAGCTGGGTCTATTCCGATTACGGTACACCGGCTAACCTGCGCCAGATGGATGGCTGGGGTGTTCACGCCTATAAATTTATCAATGACAAGGGTGAAGTGAACTATGTGAAATTCCACTGGAAAACTCGCCAGGGCATTAAGAACCTGACTGCGGAAGAGGCAGCAGAAATTCAGAGCAAGGACTTCAGTCACGCAACTCGCGACATGTATACCGCGATTGAAAAAGGCGAGTACCCCCAATGGGATCTGTTTATTAAAGTTCTGAAGCCCTCTCAGCTTAACAGCTTTAATTACAACCCCCTGGACGCCACCAAAATGTGGTTGGACGTGAAGGAAACCAAAGTGGGCACCATGACACTTAACCGTGTGCCCACTAATTTCTTCCAGGAAACTGAGCAATCCGCGTTTGCGCCAGCCAATATTGTTCCGGGTATTGAGCCTTCGGAAGACCGCTTGTTACAAGGCCGCGTGTTCTCATATTCTGATACGCAAATGTATCGCCTGGGGGCCAATCACCAGCAATTGCCTATCAACCGGCCCCTCGTTGCAGTAAGTAACTGGAACCAGGATGGAGCGGGTAACTACGGCCAGCAGACTTCAGATGTGAACTATCAGCCGAGCCGCATCGATGCGCGCAACGAGGACCCCAAAGGTCTTTATAGCAACAAGGCATTGAATGGCAGCACCCAGCAAAAGGCCATTGAAAAGAAACTGCCATTTGCCCAGGCGGGTGCTTTCTACCGCAGCCTGAGTCCTGAAGAGCGTCAGAACCTGATTGAAAACCTCGCTGGTGATCTGGGTAAAGTGAGTGATGAAAACACTAAGCACATTATGCTGAGCCACTTCTATCAAGCGGACAAGGACTACGGACAGCGCTTAACCAAAGCAGTTGGTGGAGATCTGGATCGCGTGAAAAAACTGGCCCGGTAATTTTTACCCAAGTGCGGGCGACAGAGGTCGCCCGCTAAATTTATACAGGTGAAATTATGAGATCATTTTTATTCGCACTACTCTTTCTCACCCTGGGGGTTCAGGCAGGAGAGCCGGAAAAAACGGAATCTGATTTTACCGAACTCTCCCAGTATTATTTTGCCGCGGCCAGGATTGGCGATACCGAGGTGCTGCGTGAATTTTCGCAAGCGGGTTTTCCCCTGGATGTCCGCAACCCGAAAGGTTACACCGCACTGATGATTGCCACTTACAACGGCAACGGGGAGGCTGTGGACTACCTGTTGCAGAGAGGTGCAGATGCCTGTGCCCAGGATCGCCGTGGTAATACTGCCCTGATGGCAGCGATTTTTCGCGGTGAGTTTGCCCTTGCACGAACCCTGCTAAAGCAGGATTGCGATTCGCAGCAGGTGAATAAGGCCGGCCACTCCGCAGAGGATTTTGCCGAAGTTTTTGGTCGTGACCAAATGGTTCAGCTATTGCAGCAACAGCGGGCAAATGGCGACTAAGACAGTTTTTTGTGCGGTTGGCATTGGATGGTGTCACCGCTCCTGTCCTGCGTGAAATCCTCTTGAGTTGGCCGCTTTAGCTTGCGGCACATTTCTCAGTTTGTCCCGGCCCCCGCGACCGCGTTAGCATAGCCAGCTGCAATCCAGTTGGTACCCACTATGACCTCGAATCATCATCCCTATGAAGCCCTCACGCCGGACGTGGTGATCGACTGTGTCGAGACTACCGGACTGATTTCCGATGCGCGTATTTTCCCTCTAAACAGTTATGAAAACCGCGTCTATCAGGTGGGTATTGAGGATGCCGAGCCGTTGATTGCCAAGTTCTATCGCCCGGGGCGCTGGAGTGATGAGCAGATAATGGAGGAGCACCAGTTCACTCTGGAGCTGGCAGAGGCCGAAATTCCTGTGGTGGCACCGATACAGTTTGATGGGCGCACCCTGATGGAGTCCGCTGGATTCCGTTTTGCGCTTTTCCCCCGACGGGGCGGTCGCCAGTTGGAGCTGGATAACTTTGATCACCTGGAGCAGGTGGGGACCATGTTGGGTCGCATTCATGCAGCCGGCAGCGCCAAACCTTTCAGCTATCGCCCATCCCTCACTTTGCAGCGATTCGCAATTGATAGCCGGGAATTTATCCTGAATGGAGATTTCCTGCCACGTGAGAACCGCGAGGCCTATGCTTCCGTCACGGGCCACATTATCGAACAGATAGCCCCGCTGTTTGAGCGGGACTGGGATATGCTGCGCTTGCACGGTGATTGTCACAGTGGCAACTTCCTGTGGCGGGATGAGACTCCCTGGTTTGTGGACTTGGACGACTGCCTGATGGGGCCGGCGATCCAGGATATCTGGATGTTGATTTCCGGCAATCGCGCAGAGCAAACCGCTTACCTGGATGCAGTGTTGGAAGGCTATGAAACCTTCTATAGTTTTGATCCCCAGCAGTTGCAGCTGGTGGAGCCTCTGCGCTGCCTGCGGCAGATGCACCACGCTGCCTGGTTGGCGCGACGCTGGCAGGACCCGGCTTTTCCCCAGGCGTTTCCCTGGTTTAATACTGCCCGTTACTGGGCAGAGCATATACTGGCATTGCGCGAGCAGCAGTCTGCGCTGCTGGAGCCCCCGTTGACCCTGGGGGCTGTGTAACATGGAGAAAGCAATAATGGATGCGACATGCACCGAAGCTGAGGCGGATCTGATCTGGGAGAAGATTCGTATAGAGGTGGCGCAGCAGGTAGAGCGGGAGCCGATCCTGGCCAGCTTTCTACACGCGACCATCCTGAACCACAATTCCCTGGAGGCGGCGCTCAGCTTTCACCTGGCCAACAAGCTGGACAATGCGGTGGCACCGGCGCTGTTAATTCGCGAGGTTATCGATGAGGCGCTACAAGCTGACCCTTCCATAGGGCATGCGGCGCGAGCGGATTTGAACGCAATTTACCTGCGGGATTCCGCCTGCCACTCCCTGCACGAGCCCTTCCTGTACTTTAAGGGCTTTCACGCCTTGCAGGTTCACCGTGTGGCCCACTGGCTGTGGCAGCAGCAGCGCCGCTCCCTGGCTATGTTCTTACAGCACCGTGTCTCTGTCGTATTCAGTGTGGATATCCACCCGGCTGCGCGTATGGGTGACGGTATATTGCTGGACCACGCGACCGGTATCGTTATAGGCGAGACCGCTGTGGTGGAAAACAATGTTTCCATCATGCAGTCCGTTACACTGGGCGGCACTGGCAAAGAGAGCGGGGACCGCCACCCGAAAATCCGCCACGGGGTTTTAATCGGTGCGGGCAGCAAGGTGCTGGGCAATATTGAAATTGGCGAGTGCGCCCAAATTGCTTCCGGAAGTGTGGTTCTTAAAACGGTACCGGCAAAGGTGTTAGTGGCCGGAGTGCCGGCAAAAGTTGTCGGGGCAGCCACCTGTGCTGAACCGGCATTATCCATGGATCAGTGTGCCCTGTCGCAAGTACAGAAATAAGGCTTGTCGCCCCGTAGCGAACACCGGCTGCGGGGCTGGGATCACTGGGGAAATGATGCAACGGCACTGTTCTTGGCACTATCCTTTGACCCATGAAATATAGTCTCAGCGCGAAAAATCTTACCTGCCGAAATTTGGAGGCTTATGCGGACTACCGCGCGAGCCTGGTAACTCCGGATTGCACCAAGGAAATTACAGGTATTGTCCGCAGTGATAGCGGCCTGCCTTCCATTGGGCTCAATCAGGTGATTTCCAATATGGTAATGCCGCCGCGCATTATTCAGCGTTTTGCGCTGGATTATTTTGCCGAGCGGCACAGCCCCTTCACCCTTTGGCACAGTGCCACCAAACCCCTGGACAATGACGCTTTGGATGAGCTTGGGCTAAAGCGGCGCCAGTCCCTGGTAGCTATGGCCGCCGAGATACCCCGACTCAGCGCTGCCGAGGTTCCGGTAGTGGAACAGCTGACTATTAGTGCGGTGAAAAAGGAGGCCTTGCCTGATTACGGCGCGGTGCAGGCAGCGGCGGCAGGGGAGCTGGAGGGGGCACAGTTGGCGCACTTCTATCAGGGCCTGCAGGAAATCCCCGAGCAGCGACGCGGGCGACTGAAATTATTTCTCGCTAAGCTGGATGGTGTACCGGTGGCCGCCGGTTGCCTGTTTGCGGCAGCGGATGCACTGGGGCTCTATGACCTGGTGACACTTCCGGATTACCGGGGTCGCGGGATTGGTCGGGCCCTGTTCAAGCATCTGCTAACCGCTGCCCAGGGTAGCCACCATAAAAATCTTGTAGCTTTAGTGCCGGCGGATCGTCAGCAGCTACTGCTCGATAGTGGCTTTTTTGCAGTTGGCGAGGTTGCCCGCTATCAATACACTCCGGCGCCGGCGGCCGCTAAGCCAGACTGAAAGGGAAGGCGATAACTTCATCAATCGATTGGTAACCGGCTTTTAACATCAGCAGTCGGTCGACTCCCAGCGCGACCCCGGCGCACTCGGGCATGCCTTGATCCAGGGCCGCAACCAGACGTTCTTCAAAGGGGTGTACAGGGCGCTGGTTAGCACGGCGGTATTCCAGATCCTTTTCAAAGCGGCGCTGCTGTTCCGCGCTGTCGGTTAGCTCCCAATAGCCATTGGCCAGTTCCAATCCACCCACATAGGCTTCGAAGCGCCTGGCTACGGGGGTCCCCTGTTCGTCTGCCACCACTTTTGCCAGTGCCGCTTGCTCTGCGGGGAAGTCGTAGAGCAGGGTGATGCCCTCCCTCATGGTGGGTTCCAGGCGGTGGCTCATCAGCAGGTCCAGGCACTCACTGCGTTCACGGGGTACAAAAGACAATTCCATTTCCCGCTTAACGCAGGAAATCAGCTCGGCTTCGCTGGCACTGTGGGGGTCCAGTTGCAGCTCCCTTAAAAACAATTCCCGGTAACTGAGGGACTGAACCTGGTCCGTCGCCAAAATACCGCAGAGCAGCTTGGCGACCTCCTCCATCAGTTGGTGATCGTCCCAACCGCAGCGGTACCACTCCAACATGGTGAACTCGGGGTTGTGTCGACCGCCGGATTCGCCCTGGCGAAAAGCCTTGCCCAAGTAGTAGCAATCTCCGAGTCCTGCGGCGAGTAAACGCTTTAAACCAAATTCAGGGCTGGTGGCCAGGTAGGCGTTTTCGCCCCGGCATTCGGTGGTGATGGACTCGATATGGGGGTCGCTGGTGGCGCGCTGGGATAGCACCGGAACTTCGGCTTCCACAACGTTTCTTTCAGCAAAAAATGTGCGTATTTCAGCGAGTAGTGCAGCGCGTTGGCGCAGGGCTGCAATAGTGGCGGTGGGGCGCCAGGTATCTGTGCTCATGGGGGGTAGCTCTGGAGACGAGCGGCCGTAGGCCGCTCGAGGGGAGGAGGTGCTTAGTCTTCCTTGGCACGGCCCAGGTATTCGGCAGTGCGGGTGTCTACCTTGATGGTTTCACCGATTTCCAGGAACAGAGGAACCTTCACAACGGCGCCGGTAGCCAAAGTGGCCGGCTTGGTGCCGCCCTGGGCGGTGTCTCCGCGCAGGCCCGGATCGGTATCGGTAATTTCCAGGATAACGTGGTTGGGCGGAGTAACTGCCAGCGGTGAGCCGTTGTACAGGGTTACAGTGCAGATATCCTGCTCTTTGAGCCATTTTGAAGCATCGCCCACAGCATCGCTGCTGGCTTGGTGCTGCTCAAAAGTCTCGGGCTCCATGAAATGGTAAAACTCGCCATCGTTGTACAAGTATTCCATTTCGCGATCCATCACATCCGCCGCTTCCAGGCTTTCACCGGAGCGGAAGGTGCGCTCCCATACGCGACCGGTTTTCAGATTGCGAAGCTTCACGCGGTTGAACGCCTGGCCCTTACCAGGTTTGACGAATTCGTTTTCCACGATTGAGCAGGGGTCGCCGTCCAGCATCACCTTGAGGCCGCCCTTGAATTCGTTAGTGGAGTAACTAGCCATAGCAAATAGAGCCCTTTAAGTCATTTATCTATATGATTTTTAACGAGTTTTTTGTTTCTAGCCGATTCCGGCCAAGGCTGGGCTAACGCCCTCCGCTTCCGCCACAAATGGTAGCCGCAGGTAACTCGTCTGGCTGGGGAAAAGAGACTTCACCGCCAGCCCTGCATGATGGAGCGGGATTATACAGGAGGGTGGGAGCTTGAACGAATACCAGAGAGAAATGGAGGGGAGGCGTTCCGGTTGTTATAGCCAAGCTGCAATTATTGCGGCAGCCGGCAGTGCAATGGGCTTTAGCCCATTGCACAAAAGCACTTAACTTAATGGATCGTCCCCGCCGCCATAACCTTTTCTCTGCATGCGGCGCACAAAGTAAGCAAAAGTCGCTTGCGTGCGTTTTTCCTGGAGAATCCAGTCGTGGGCTTCGCGGCCCAGTTCGGGATCAATATCCTGGATGGTGCCGGCTGATTCAGCCAGTATTTGCAGTTTGGCAGCGCGCTCGCACTGAACCGCCATTACACAGGCTTCCTCTACAGAGCGACAGGCCATAATCAGGCCGTGGTGTCCCAGTAGGATTGCGCGCTTGTCCCCAATAGCGGCGGAAATCAGCTCGCCCTCGCTGTTACCCACGGGTACACCCGGCCAGTCTTTGAGGAAGGCAATATCCTCATACAACATGCAGGCGTCCATATGGGAAATCTTTAGCGTGCGTTCCAACATGGAAAGTGCACATACGTGCATGGGGTGGGTATGCACAATACAGTTCACATCGGGGCGTGCCCGGTAGATCCAGGAGTGAAAGCGGTTGGCCGGATTGGCCATGCCCTCTCCGGACAGTACTTCGAGGTCTTCGTTGACCTCCAATAAGTTGGATGAGGTAATTTCATCGAAGCCGAGGCCCAGGCGTTGGGTGTAATAAGTACCGGGTTTTTCCGCGCGGGCGGTAATTTGCCCAGCCAGGCCGGAGTCGTGACCATCGTTAAATAAAATTCGGCAAGTCAGCGCAAGCTTTTCTCTCAGAGACCACTCGGGGGTGCTGAGGTGCTGTTTCATTGCTTCACTGGCTCGCTCAACCAGTTCGTTTTTTGCCAGTGATAGTGTTTCAGCCATTGTTATCTCCAATTCTCACAGCAAGTCATATTAATTCTGCGATATTTAATAAATTTTCCTTTTTTATTTTCTTATCGCAGAATAATTTTTAAAAACCTAACTCAAAATGATTCGATTTCTGTCGAATTTATGTTGGTGGCATTTCCCTATGCCCGTGCTTTCTCCAACAACACCTGTGAGTGGGTTGATAAGTGCTTGCTCATTAAGCTGTAACAGCTTCAACTTTTTTATGTTTAGTGGAGTGGTAGGTGGTTTCAATAGAATCGAAGAATTGTAAGCGGGCCTCTACAAGGTGGCGCCCGGCTTCGAGCATTATGTCCAGTTGGCTGGGATCCTTGGAGCCAATATCTACCATAATATCGCGAATGGTTTCTGCATGGCCGTCATCACATTCAATATGCAGCAGGAAAAATTGCATTTCTGCATCGGTTACGCAGCAAGAACGGAATCCGGCAACAATATCTGTATATAAATCGGGTACCAGAGCTTCGGCTCCCAGGCATAGGGCACCTAATCCTGCACTGGCCCTGAGGTCCCGGCAGTTTTTGAACATGGTATCGATCAGGTGCTGAGTGCCTGGTAAAACTTCCGCGTTTTCCAGGGTCAAACCAAAATGCTCGAGGGTTTCGCGATAGATTTCTGCGTGGGGTTTGGGGCTATCTGGTTCCAGGCCCAGCTCTTCCATTAGATTTTCGGCGAGCTCCAGGACTTCGTGGTTACTCGGGAGGTTTGCCATCATTGCACAGAGATATCTAACAAAAAATCCACTGTAAATACCTTGTTGAACCAAAAATATTTTTAATTCGTCCAGCGTAATGGAGCCTTCACGGCAACGCTTCAAGAAAGGATGTGCGCGAGTTTGCTCAATCAGTAGGTCTTTATTGGCTTCAAGCAATTCAAGCTGCATTTCCATTGGGTAATTCCTTTTTGTAATTCTAAACTTACTGTTTGAACACCTTTTAGGTGTTTTATTTATTTCTTGATAGTGCCCGCCTTTGGCGGGATCGACAAAATGGTTTTTCTTTGTCGGCGTTTAAATTAACACCGAATTATCCCTATTGTGAATAAGGGAATTATGAATTTTTTGATATTTGTTGATGGTTTTTGGAGGATGTTTTTTCTAGTGATAAAAATTTTATTAATAAATAATTTTTGCTTTGCTTTATCCTTGCCGAATTTCTCAAGGAAAATGTTTTTTGCTCCCTGAATTCACTGTGGAAATGTCGACTGTGTAGATTTTCTTTGTTGCAGTGGAGTGTTTTGTGGGGTAAGGGTTTTTATTGGTAGGTAGAGTGAATACTTGCTTCGCCGATAATGAGTCTATTCCTAAATTCAGGTAAAGAAGAGTTAAGGCTCTGGTTGCTTAAAGATACAGTCCAACTATCCGATATTTTTCCACAGAAGATTGGTGAAGGTTTTTTGATTATGTTTATAGGGTTTCTGCAAAAATAAATTCAGTTTATGTAATTACCCTAGGGAATCTATTAGAGGGTTCAACTAACTCACTAGATAGGGTCTGAAACAGATGCCATTTCTCTAATGGGTTTGTACGCATTCCCATGTCTACCTGGTCACGGCACCCTTTGTGGGGCATCACTGTCAGTGGTGGCGGGAGATTGTAGTGGGGGATCTGATACAATCTCTTATTTTGTAGTGTATCTCCATGATGGCGTCATCATCGGCCCCCGGTATAGAGCTTATCGACACACAGGAATCCCGCTGCTGGCAGGATGAGTTGTCTGATCTGGTCACTGATCCGGCAGAGTTGATTCAATTACTACAGCTAGACCCGCGTAACCTCCCGAAGGCCTTGCAAGCGGCTTCTGGCTTTTCCCTGCGCGTGCCGCGCCCCTTTGTCCGGCGCATGCGTTGCGGCGATCCCGAAGACCCATTGTTGTTACAGGTTTTACCCGGTGCGGATGAGTTGGAGAAAGTGCCGGGATTTAGTTCAGACCCCCTTGAAGAGGCAGAGGCTAACCCTCTACCTGGAGTTGTTCACAAATACCACGGGCGCCTACTGCTGATCACTGCGGGCCAGTGTGCGGTTAATTGTCGTTACTGTTTCCGACGTGAATTCCCCTACGGCGACAACCACTTAACTCGCAGACAGAGCCTGGCAGCTCTAGACTACATTCGCGCGCGCACTGAGCTGCGCGAAGTGATTTTGAGCGGCGGTGATCCTTTGGTAATGAGTGACCGTCAACTGGCCTGGCTCACCGATGAGCTGGCCGAGATTCCCCATGTAGATAAGCTGCGAATTCACAGCCGCCTCCCGATAGTTGCTCCCAGCCGGGTAAACCAGAAAATGTTGGATTGGTTTACCGGTTCCCGCTTGAAGCCCGTGCTGGTGTTGCACTGCAACCACGCCAATGAAATTGATAGTGAGGTGCGAGAGTCTCTGCAAAAGTTGCGAAGCGCAGGGGTCACCCTGCTCAACCAGGCGGTGCTATTAAAAGGTGTCAATGATAGTCGCGAGGCGCTGGGTGCGTTGAGCGAATCCCTCTTTGCAGCAGGAGTACTTCCGTACTATTTGCATCAGCTGGATCGAGTAAATGGTGCCGCACATTTTGAAGTCTCTGATGCGAAAGCGCTGGAGCTAATCGAACATCTCCGCCAGCAGCTACCCGGTTATCTGGTACCAAAACTGGTGCGTGAAGTCCCCGGCGTTCCATCAAAATCCCCGATCTTTGCTGAGAGTTGTTGAAACAGTGCAAAATTACTAGCTCCATTTACCTATTTGGTAGAGGCCTTTACGAGGGGATTGTCGGGTGGGTAAATATCGCCAAATTGATCTAGGCTAATTGTGTGATATCGGTGGCAGATATAGTTGGCGGATCGCCCCATTCAGCAGCTGCTGTTTCACTTTATAGCGTTGAAATTAGGGACTCTTTAGGTTTGGATAGTTTGATTGGTGGCTTTGGCTTCGCAAATAAAAAAAGGTGGAAGCTTTTAGTGGAGAGTGTTGTGTGATTTAGGTCACAAGTACCAGTTTTATCTGCTCTTGTGCGCGATCCTCTACGCCCCCTAAAATTACCACCAGCGGTAGCTGTGTGCCGCCATTAAAAAAATAGAGCAAATAATGAGTAGCAACGACACAATACGACTTCTCCTGATTCACGATACCCCGTCGGAAGCCCAGCGCCTTGTGAGTATGCTGCACAACGCAGGCCGTCCCAACCGAGCACAGCATGTGGCCAGCGAGGCTGTGTTTAACCGCCTGCTCCAGGATAAAACCTGGGATTTAGTGATCGCGACTGAAAGCAGTACTCAGGTGCCCCCCTCAGTGGCGTTGCGCACCATCAGCAAGCTGCAAAAAGATGTCCCGGTAATTATGCTGACCGAGCGCACCGGTGCCCAACCCGTGGTGGAAGGTTTGAAGCTCGGAGCCCGCGATGTCGTAGTGGTGGATGAAGACCAGCACCTTCTCTTTGTGATACAGCGGGAGCTGGGGGCGCTCGCCAATCGCCGTCAAGCTCGCCTACACGACAGCCGCTATCACGCGACCCTTAACCGTGCCAAGGAGCTACTCGATAGCTCTAAAGATGCCATCGCTTATATTTCTGATGGCTTGATCGTCTACGCCAATGACTCCCTTGCAGAGCGCTTTGGTTACGACTCTGGCGAGGACATCGAATACCAGCCACTGATTGATATGCTGGCTGAAAGTGAACAGGAAGAGGGGCGTGAATTCCTCAAAAGCTGCGCCATCGACAACAATGAGCTGGAGGCGAAAGAGTGGAAATTTATCGCTAAGACCGCCTCTGGCGAATCTCTACCCACTCGCGCAGAAGTACTCAGCACCACCTACGACGATGAGCGCTGTCTGCAGGTGCGTATTGCCTCGCGCCGGGGGGATACGGAGCAATTGGAAGCGCAGCTCAGCGATATCAAGAACCGCGATTCGCTGACCGGGCTTTTCAACCGTCAGCACTTCCTGCAGGTACTGGATTCCAGCATCAAATCTGCAGCGGACTCCCACAATACTGGCGGTCTGATGCTGATAGAAGTGGATCGCTTTGAAGATGAAGTGTTGAAAGTTGTTGGGGTGGCCGGCGCCGACGCCCTGCAAAAAGGTATGGCGGAATTACTCAAATCCTGTCAACGCAGTGGCGATACCCTGGCCCGGTACAGTGAAGATGCTTTCTGCCTGCTCAGCCCGAATACAACTCCGGACAGCATTGAGCAACGCGCGCAGGATATATTGAAGAAGATTTCCGACACCATTTTCGATGCGGATGGCAAAACCCTGCAAATTACCGCCTCTATTGGTATTTCCCTGATGAGTGAGGCCTCCAGCGGTGCGCAACAGGTGCTGGACCAAGCGCTATCTGCTCACAAGCAGGCTCAGGGTGAAGAAAAGAAAGGTGGGAATTTTGCGCTCTACGAGCCGGATACTGAAGGTGGCGCCGATGCCGATACCTATCACCGTGCACGAGTGGTTCAGGCGCTGGAGGCCGGCAGCCTGAAGCTGCTCTATCAGCCAATTCTCAGTTTGCAGGGAACTGGTGAGCAACTGTACGAAGTATTGGTGCGTATGCTCGATGACAAGGAAGAGCTGGCGCCGCTGGCCTTCCTGCAGGAACTCGGCGATGCGGGCCTGTCGGCGAAAATGGATCGCTGGGTAATTATTACCGCGATCAAGGCCGCCGCAGCCGCCAGGGCTGAGGGCAAGAATATTTCTTTGGTGCTGCATATCACCACTGCTTCACTGGTGGACAGCAGCTTACCCGGCTGGCTGGGGGTTGCCTTCAAAGCTGCCAAGGTTGCGCCGGGAACGGTGATCTTCCAGTTGCGTCAGGAGGATATCAACAGCAACCTGCACGCGGCCCGGGACTTTACCACTCAGGTCCAGCAATTGGGTTGTCGCGTTTCGGTCTGTCATTTCGGCACCGGACTCAATCCGTTCAAGGCTCTTGAGCATGTGAAAGTGGATATCGCCAAGATCGATCCCTCCTTCGTGCGCGAGGTCCAGGATGAAGGCGAGAGCAGTGACTCCCTGGCAGGATTGGTACAGCGCTTGGGTGAGGCGGATACCAAGGTGATAGTGCCCCATATTGAGCAGGCCAGTATGCTGCCGACTTTGTGGCAGACCGGTACTGATTATATTCAGGGGTACTATGTGCAGGCGCCGGCGGAGGATATGAACTTCGATTTCAGTCTCGAATAATTTCTCTCTGTAAGCTTTTAAAAAACCGCACCGCCTTAACAGGGGTGCGGTTTTTTATTGCCTGCAAATCAGACGTTGTAGCGGCTGCGAAGGGCGGCGATGGTATTGCGCGCTAGGGCGCCGTACTGCGGTGCCGGTGCCGGTACCAACTCATCAGCTGTGCTTTCACTCCAGGCACGCTGGATATGGTTCTGCCCCGCTTCCTGCTTATAAATCCTTGCCAGGCTGGCGTTGTAATTCTGACTGGTGACTGTATCCACGTGATACCAGTGGGCCTTGGCGCGGGAGTGGGAAACATCCATTAACAGGTAACCGCGCTGGGTGATCTCCACCCACTTGAGGTGTGGTATTAACCCGTCCATAGCAATCGCTGCAATATCCGTCAGGTGGGATTTGTCCAGGAAGCTGGAGGTTACTCCGGGAGTGACAAACTCACCGCCGAGGGCACCGCGTCCGGTCAGGCGCCCGTATTTCAAGATGCTGAAAGGATTGCTGGCCAGGTCCCAGGCCCAGGAGCTGTGGATATCTCCAGTGAGGACGACAAAATTGTCGATATTATTGTCGGCAATGTGGTCGAACAGACGCTCGCGGGATGCGGTGTAACCATCCCACTGGTCCATATTCACAGACAAATCCCGAGCCAGGGTGAGTTGCGCCATCATTACCTGTTGCCCCAATACCCGCCAGCGCACGCCATCCGACTGGGACTGGGTCAGGCTGTTGTGCAGCCATTGTTCCTGCTGGGTACCAAGGATGCTGCGCTCCGGGTCGTCGGCGGTCTGCTGATCGAACCAGTTGGCCTGCTCGGAGCGCGCGGCGATGCGGGTATCCAGCATCATCAGGTCCATCAGGTTGCCGAAACGGAAGCTGCGGTAGATGGCCCTGTCACCAAATAGATCAAAGATGCCGTTATCGCGGATGGGCATCCACTCGAAGTAGGCCTGGTTGGCTACCGAGCGGCGTACAAACCAGTCGCCCTCGCCATCTTGGACATTGTGGTTCTCAGCACCGCCAGCCCATGCGTTGTTAGTGGTTTCATGGTCGTCCCAGACACAGATAAATGGGTGTTGGCGGTGTACCTCCTGTAAATCCGGGTCGGAGCGGTACTGGGCGTAGCGCAGGCGGTAATCCTGGATATCCACCATTTCCTTGGCGGGGATTGGCTCTCGCCCCAGGCCCGTGCCGGTACCGTAGCCACCGGGTCCGTACTCGTAAATGTAATCTCCCAGGTGCAGTACCACATCCAGGTCTGCACGCAGGGCAATTTCCCGGTAAACATTGAAATAACCCATGGGATAGTTGGAGCAGCTGGTCACCGCGAAGCGCAGCTTATCCACATGGCCGATGGGCAGTGTGCGAGTGCGGCCTATGGGCGAGTCGATACCGTTAGAGTAGAAGCGGTAGTAGTAACTGGTGCCGGGTTGCAGACCGCTGGCATCCACTTTGATGGTGTAGTCCACATTAGGCCCGGTAATACCGCTGCCGCTATTGACCACCATGGCCATTTCCGGGTCCAGAGCGACCTGCCAGGTGTAGGGCACCATGGACTGGAATTCTGGATCGGCGGACGGAGTGATACGGGTCCAGAGAATTACGCGATCTGCCAGGGGGTCACCGCTGGCTACGCCGTGCTGGAAGGGCTCTTGGCCGGAACCGTAGGCTTTCAGTAGGGGCAGGGCCGCCAGGCTTGCGCCGGAAAATTGTAGAAACCGCCTCCGGGACAGAGACATGGGGTTCTCCTTATAGTGCTTGTTATAAAAGAGCCGCAGTCTGAATCTGGAAAGTGAACGATGTATTAATTCCCGGTCAGTATTTTTCTTCCCTCGCTGCTATTAGTCATGAAATTCGTCCTAAGGCGACGAAACTGAGACATTAATCTGGTTTATTGGCAAAACGCGGCATGACCGTCGGTACCCGTGGCTCGAGCGGGTGATCAGTGAGCCCCCTTACGGCGGGTGCAGAGTCCCCTGTCGTTTCTCATCTGCGCTCTGTCAGGTATCCTGTGGCGCAAATTGAAAAGCTGAACTCAGGGAGTAGACCCATGTTGCCCCGTTTACTGTGTACCAGTCTGATCGTTGGCGGCCTTGCCGTTGCCGGTGGCTGTTCCAAGTCGGAGCCTTCCAAGGCCGAAGTAGACAGTGCGAGCGCGCCGATGAAGGCGTCCGCTGTGATCGAGAAGAAGCCGGGTGTTGAAAAAGCGCCCCAGTCCGGAGTGGATTACCACTCTTTTGCCAACAGCAATGATTACCAGGTGCAACACCTGGATCTGGACCTGACTGTCGACTTCTCCCGCAAGGTTCTTGAAGGTGAAGCCAAGTTGGACTTCAAGCGTCTCAACGACAAGAACCTGCCGATGGTACTGGATACCCGCGAACTGGAAGTGGTTTCTGTATCCGCTAATGGCGCGCCAGTAAAATTCTCCATGGGCGAGAAAGACAGTCACCTGGGCATTCCGCTGAATATTGAGCTGCCGGAAGATGCCGACAGCATTACTATCCGCTACCGTACAGCGCCGGGCGCCTCCGGCGTTCAGTGGCTGGAGCCTCAGCAGACTGCGGGTAAAAAGCATCCGTTCCTGTTTACCCAGGCCCAGGCGATTCACGCGCGCAGCTTTATTCCGCTGCAGGACTCCCCGAAAGTTCGTATCACTTACAATGCCACTGTACGCACCCCGAAAGAGTTGCGCGCAGTCATGAGTGCGAACAATGACCCGCAGGCGGCCAAAGATGGCGTCTACGAGTTTGAAATGCCCCAGCGCATTCCCTCCTACCTGATTGCCCTGGCGGTTGGCGACCTGCAGTTCAAGCCCATGGGTGAGCGCACCGGTGTCTACGCCGAGCCCTCCATGCTGGAATCTGCAGCGGCGGAGTTTGCCGATACCGAATCCATGCTGGAAGTGACCGAAAAGGCGTATGGTCCCTATCACTGGGATCGTTACGACCTGCTGATTCTGCCACCCAGCTTCCCCTTCGGTGGTATGGAAAACCCGCGCCTTAGCTTTATCACTCCGACGGTAATCGCCGGCGATAAGAGCCTGGTAGCCCTGATTGCCCACGAACTGGCCCACTCCTGGTCCGGTAACCTGGTGACCAATGCCAGCTGGCGCGACCTTTGGCTGAATGAAGGTTTCACCACCTACCTGACTAACCGCATCATGCAGTTCGTCTACGGTGATGAGCGCTACCAGATGGAAATGGCCCTGGGCTATGACGATCTGCAAGCGGATCTGGCTGATAGAGAGCCCCGCGATGAGATTATGGCGATCGACCTGCGCGGACGTGACCCCGATGAAGTTTTCTCCAATATTCCCTACGAGAAAGGCTCCCTATTCCTGTATGAGCTGGAGCAGAAAGTAGGTCGCGAAGCGTTTGACCGCTTCCTGATGGAGTACTTCAACCACTTCTCCTTCCAGAGCATCACTACCGAGGATTTCGTCAAGTATCTCGACAAGACCCTGTTGGTTGAGCACGCCGACAAGCTGGACCGCGATCGCATTCTTCAGTGGATCTTCGATCCGGGTATTCCCGAAGGTGCGCCGCATCCGAAGTCCGATGCCTTCACTAAATTGGATCCAGTGCGTCAACAGTGGTTGGACGGCAAACTGGCGGCGAAGGATATCGATACCAAAGGCTGGACTTTCCACCAGTGGAAGTACTTCCTCGATGGTATGCCGGAAAAACTGACGGAAGCTCAGTTGAAGGAATTGGACGGCGCCTTTGGCCTGACCGAATCCCGCAATAACGAGGTGGCTTTCAGCTGGCTGATGATCGCAGTGCGCAACGACTACGAGCCGGCCTTCGAGCGCCTTGAGAATTTCCTCACCAGTATCGGCCGCAACAAGTTCCTGCGCCCGCTATATCGCAATATGGTTGAGACCGGTAAAAAAGACGTGGCTGCACGCATTTTTGAGCGCGCCAAGGTGGGTTATCACCCGCTGACGGTAAAAGTAAATAGCCTGGTTATTTACGGTAAAAAAGAGAGTTAATCGCTCTCTTTTCCCAGTTGTCGCAATTCCTATAGGTCAATATGAGAGTTGCGACAACTCTACCCTTTCTTTTCCTTTCCACTTTGGCTAATGCTAAAGTTTGCTCCACAAAATATTTTTTATGGGCATTCTTTCAGTTTGTTTTTATGGCTAAGTGAACTGGTACGATAGCGTGATTAATACGCCAGATTTCTGGCATAAAAATCATTAAACGGCTGTTCAAATGGATTGCCTTTGCGTACTCTGCTGCCCAGAGATTTTACTCAGGAAGGGAGGCACCTATGTATAAACGGGCTTTACTAATAGTTGTCCTGGGGCTTTTTCTTGCCAGTTGTGGGCAGAAACCCGGGCCCAGTGCTTGCACGGATCACAACAAGCGGCCGAGTTTCCCTTTTCCTCACGCGATGCTTTAAGAGCTAAGCCGGGTTATACCCCGAGCTTGGCAATTTGTTGGTCATTGAGACCAAATAAGTAGAGGGCGGCGTCCAGGCCAAACAGATTGATGGCCTGGGGGGCCTGTAGCCTCACCTTGGGCTTGGGGTGAATGGCGATACCCATTTCCCCTAAATTCAACATGGGAATATCGTTGGCGCCGTCACCCATAGCGACCACACTTTCCAGTGCCAAATCTAAGCTTCCGGCAATTTCCTGCAGTAACTTGCGTTTGCGATCGCCATCAATAATGGGTTCCACTACTTCTCCGGTGAGGGCCCCTTCGGCAAATGTCAGTTCATTGGCATGGATATAATCCAGGGGCAGGCGCTCTCGCTGCAGGAATTTCGCGAAGTAGGTAAAGCCGCCGGAAAGCAGTGCCGTTTTGCAGCCCAGTGCGTGCAAGGCTGCCAGTAACTCATAGGCCCCTTCTTTTAACGGCAATTCCCGGGCAATTTCTGCCAAACGCTGCTCGGAAAAACCTTTTAGCAGGGCCATACGCCGCTTAAAGCTCTCGCAGAAATCTATGTCCCCTGCCATGGCAGATTGGGTGATGGCGGCAACCTGATCACCGATACCAGTAATTTTTGCCAGCTCGTCAATGACTTCAGCATCAATCAGGGTTGAATCCATATCAAAGCCCGCCAGCTTTGGCACTCTCTGGGTAACAGAAGCCTGGATTGTTAGGTCTACTCCCAACTCATCGGCCACTCCAAGGCAGGCCAGGCGCGCGCTGTCAAAATCGAGGTCGCCATCAATTTGGAAGCGGATAACGGTGCGATCGCGTCTTTGTGCCAAAGTATCAGCGGCGAATAGGCTCCACTGTTGTTCATCAAAAAATCGCAGAAGGTATTGGAGTTGGGATAGGGAGGCAGAGGGGCTCAGCAGGGTGATACACCAAATGGCTTCAAGTGCACTCGGTTCTTCGGGGGGCGGGGTAAAGTCCGTAGCCTCACCGGGAAAAGGGGCTACACCGGAATACTCCAGGCCGAGCTTGGCGACTTGATCTCGATAGCTCAGGTAGCGCAGGGTGCCACTTCCTGGAGCCTGGGAAATCTGTTTCAGGGAGAGGTGGAATTCCTGTGAATTTATTTGATCACCCATAAGCTCTGTCCCGATTGAATTAAATGTCCGGCGCATTATAGCTCTTATGAGATTCTTCGCTAAAATTGCCGGGCTTTAATTTCATTGATTGCCGGTCAGCAGGGTTTTTAATGGGCTCAGTTCGAATGGGGAGTAAAATTCCTTTTCGAATTGTGCGAGTTGAATTGAACTATTTCACCGTCTGCTTTACCAATCGCTCAGGAATTAATTGGGTATGCACAATTTTGGTGCCTACCGTTAAAATGCTCGCTGCTCCAAAACAGCTGGGGCAATAGTAAAAAAACAATACGCAAGATGTCTGCCGCCGTTTATGTCAGTTTCCATTGTATCTATTCTTCGCAAAATACCGGCTCAATTAGCACAGTTGTCCAAACGCGCCCGCCAGCGTTTATTGGCACTGGTTATCTGGCTAACACTGGCAATATTCTGTGCGGCGGCACTGGGACATTTTTATGGTCAGCAGCGCACCGGCCAGATAGAGCGGGACAGAGTTACCGCGAAGGCGGCAGCGACTATTCTCGCGGGGCAGAGCCTGGAGAGTATTGTGGCCGGGGATCGTATCAGCTTACAGCTGATCGCTCGCCAACTGCTGGAGCTTCCAATGGTTTCCGGCATTTTAATTGAGGATGTGGAATCGAATTCCCTGGCCGAAGTGGGGGACCTGAAAGAGGGGGAGACGATCACCGAGCCAGTGGTCCTGCACGATAGTATTGCCGGCAATATTACCGTAGCGTTTGAGCCCGGTAATTCCGTTACCTTCCCTTGGGCCAGCTTGTTGCTGACCCTCGTTTTTGCCCTGCCATTTAGTGCAGCTGCGGCCCTGCTTACCGGTAGCTTGTCTCGGGAGCGCAAATTGCCCGCACAAGTTACTGAGTCTGCTCAAGCTGTAGCTGAAGTTACCGAGCCCAGCGTTGGGCTTTATCTTCGCCCCCTCAACTGGGCGCAGTTGGGCAACCAGTTAAGTCGCAGCGCCCTGGAGGGTTTGCAGCGGGAGCTAGATGGACGTATGCGTTTGCTGCAGCGCATATACGGTGCCACCCCCCTGAGTTGCGCCGGGCCACAGATCGGCCTGGATTTCTCTGGAACTGATGCGGCCTTCCGCGCAGTCTGCTGTGGTTTATTGCTGCGGGAGATGCAGAGCGTTAGCCGTGCGACCGGTTTGAAACTGGCTCTGGCGGTAGTCCCATCCCAGCCACAGAGTCCGGATTTCTGTGCCGATCAGCTACTCAACCAGTCCCGTGGCTTGTTTTTGCACCCGGAACTTCTTGAGGACAGTTCCCTGGTGGGGCGAATTGAGCATCACGGTGCCGGTTGGGCATTGGAGGTGACCGGCCTAACCCCTTCCTATCAAAAACTTCTCAATAATCAGCTACAACAGCTGCTCGGCGCTGAGTCTACTCCCCACAGGACCCCCGTAGGCTAAGTGACCGGAAGTGCCTTAGGGTTCTTTTTTGGCGCGTGCTTTACGTTTACGTTAACGTAAACTCTTGTTAGGCTTGATGGCATCTTGAGGAAGTCGTTATGAAAGCAGAAGCAAGCCAAATTGAGCCCCATAGTTACAGCATTTCCGAGCTGGCGCGGGAGTTCGATATCACTACTCGCGCCATCCGCTTCTATGAGGACAAGGGCCTGCTCAATCCGGAGCGTCGCGGCCAGACTCGCGTCTATAGTCCCGAAGAGCGTGTGCGCCTAAAGCTGATCCTGCGCGGAAAGCGGCTGGGATTCTCCCTGGATGAGAGCCGCGAAATTATCGATATGTACGACCCGGCCCACGGCAATGTAGAGCAGTTGCACCGTCTATTGGAGCGCATCGCGCAAAAGCGACTGCAGTTACAACAGCAACTGCGGGATATCGAAAGCCTCATGGAAGAGCTGGATGAAGCTGAATCCAGGGCCCGTGAGTCCCTGGCGCAAAGCGATGGCAGCAGCGTTTCCTAAACAGATTTCGGCACTGTGCCAAGAGTGGCGCAGTTGCCTCATGTGGTATTGAACAGCCGCCAAGGCGGTTATTTGAATTAAAGACATTTTTAAATATCAGTGGAGCCGTTATGAACACCTCCTACCCAACCCTGAATTTCGGTCTCGGTGAAGACATCGATATGCTCCGTGACATGGTTTACAAGTTCTGCCAGGCGGAGCTGGCCCCGCGCGCGGCGCAGATCGATGAAGACAACCTGTTTCCAGCGGACATGTGGAAAAAGTTTGGCGAGCTGGGTCTGCTGGGCATGACCGTGGAAGAGGAGTTCGGCGGTTCCAATATGGGTTACCTGGCACACGCTGTGGCCATGGAAGAGATTTCCCGCGCCTCTGCTTCTGTGGGCTTGTCCTACGGTGCCCACTCCAACCTGTGCGTAAACCAGATCCGTAAAAATGGTACCCGCGAGCAGAAGCTCAAGTACCTGCCCAAGCTGTGTTCCGGTGAACATGTAGGCGCCTTGGCCATGAGTGAACCCAACTCCGGTTCCGACGTGGTAAGTCTGCAACTGCGCGCCGAGAAGCGCGGTGATCGCTTTATTTTGAACGGCAATAAAATGTGGATCACCAACGGTCCCGATGCCGATACCTACGTGATCTACGCCCGCACTGAGCCGGGCATCAGCTCCGGTGGTATCACTGCATTTATCGTTGAGCGCGGCTTTGCCGGCTTCTCCCAGGCGCAAAAGCTCGACAAGCTGGGCATGCGCGGTTCCAACACCTGTGAGCTGGTGTTCGAAGACTGTGAAGTGCCGGAAGAAAATACCCTCGGTGAATTGAACGGCGGTGTACGCGTATTGATGAGCGGTCTTGACTACGAGCGCACGATTCTCTCTGGAGGCCCTGTCGGAATTATGCAGGCCTGCCTGGATGTGGTGGTTCCCTATATTCACGAGCGCAAGCAGTTCGGCAAGGCCATCGGTGAGTTCCAGCTGATGCAGGGCAAGATCGCCGATATGTACGCTGACCTGAATGCCAGCCGCTCTTACCTGTACGCTGTGGCCCGGGCTTGTGATCGCGGTGAGGACTCGCGCAAGGACGCCGCCGCTGTAATCCTGTTTACTGCGGAGCGCGCAACACAGATGGCCCTGCAGGCTATCCAGACACTGGGCGGCAATGGCTACATCAACGAGTACGCCACTGGTCGTCTGCTGCGCGATGCCAAGCTCTACGAAATTGGCGCGGGCACTTCTGAAGTGCGCCGTATGCTGATTGGTCGCGAGCTGTTTAAAGAGACCCGCTAAGGCTGGGCATTTCTTCTCGCCGCCGGCGCCTGCCGGCGGCAGCTGTCTCCAGCCGGGCACTGCGGCAATAAGCTGCGCCCTGTGGAGGTCTTTTCTCCGGGAAAGTGAATCGGACTTTATGAATCAGTTGCAGAGCAAAATAAACACGCGCGATACCGCCTTTGGCGAAAACCGCGAGCAGATGCAGGCGCTGGTGGCAGACCTGCGCGAGAAAGTGGAAGCCATCGCCCAGGGCGGCGGCGAGCGCGCAAGGGAAAAACACCTGGCGCGAGGAAAATTATTGCCACGGGACCGTATCGATGCGCTGCTCGATCCGGGTAGCCCTTTTATGGAATTTTCCCAGCTGGCCGCTCACGAGGTTTACGGTGAGGATGTTCCGGCTGCGGGTATTATTACCGGCATCGGCACCGTCTCCGGTCAGCCCTGTGTGATAGTAGCTAACGATGCCACTGTAAAAGGTGGAACCTATTATCCCCTCACAGTAAAAAAACACCTGCGCGCGCAGACCATCGCCGAGCAGAACAATCTGCCGTGCATTTACCTGGTGGATTCCGGTGGTGCTAATTTGCCGCGCCAGGACGACGTTTTCCCAGACCGTGAGCACTTCGGTCGCATCTTCTTTAACCAAGCCAATCTCTCTGCACAGAATATTCCGCAGATTGCGGTGGTTATGGGTAGCTGCACCGCCGGTGGAGCCTATGTGCCGGCTATGGCAGACGAATCCATTATGGTGAAAGAGCAGGCCACCATCTTCCTGGCGGGCCCGCCCCTGGTGAAAGCGGCCACCGGTGAAGAAGTTTCCGCTGAGGAACTTGGCGGTGCCGAGGTGCACTGTCGCACTTCCGGGGTTTCCGATCACTACGCCAATAATGATGTACACGCCCTGCAGTTAGCGCGCCGCTCTGTAGCTCGCCTGAACCGTATCAAAAATCCTGGCCTGGATATCCAAAAGCCTGTGGAGCCGATTTATCCACCGGAAGACATTTACGGCGTGGTGCCCAAAGATTCGCGCCAGCCGTTTGACGTGCGCGAGATTATCGCGCGGGTTGTGGACGGATCTGAGTTCGATGAATTTAAAGCGTTGTACGGCACCACCCTGGTAACCGGTTTTGCCCGTATCCAGGGCTATCCGGTGGGAATTGTTGCCAATAACGGCATTCTGTTTGCGGAGAGTGCGCAGAAGGGCGCGCACTTTATTGAGTTGTGTGCACAGCGCAAGATTCCATTGGTTTTCCTGCAAAATATCACTGGTTTCATGGTGGGCAAACAGTACGAGGCGGGCGGTATCGCCAAACACGGCGCCAAGATGGTGACCGCTGTCGCTACCGCCAAGGTGCCCAAAATTACCATCCTTATCGGCGGCTCTTTCGGCGCCGGTAACTACGGTATGTGTGGCCGCGCCTACGATCCCAACTTCCTGTTTATGTGGCCCAATGCGCGCATTTCGGTTATGGGGGGTGAACAAGCTGCTGGCGTATTGGCCCAGGTGAAGCGCGACCAGATGGCCGCCCGGGGTGAATCCTGGAGCGAAGAGGAAGAGCGCCAGTTTAAGCAGCCGATTGTGGATAACTACGAACACCAGGGGCACCCATACTACGCCTCCGCGCGCTTGTGGGATGACGGCGTTATCGATCCGGCGGATACCCGCCGCGTGCTCGGTCTGTGCCTGGCGGCGGCCAGCCACAAGGAACCGGAAGAGACCAAGTTCGGCGTGTTCCGCATGTAAGGAACCGTGGTTGCGGCGCCAGCGAAATGTTCCGGTGCCGCTTTTGATAGACGCCCCAATCGAGGAATTACAATGAGCGATAAATTGCTGTGCGAAGTGGATAGCGAGGGCGTGGCCACGGTCACCCTGAACCGGCCGGAAATCCACAACGCTTTTGATGATGAACTGATCCACGAGCTGGCCACCACCTTTGACACCCTGGCGCAAAACCCCGCTGTACGTGTGTTGGTACTAGCCTCCAATGGCAAGAGCTTTTCTGCCGGAGCCGACCTCAACTGGATGAAGCGCATGGCGACTTATTCAGAAGAGGAAAACCGCCGCGATGCAGCTGCGCTCGCTGCCATGCTGTACAAGCTCGACACTTTTCCTGCGCCCACCATTGCGCGAGTACAGGGCGCCGCTTTTGGCGGGGCCGTGGGCCTGGTGAGCTGCTGCGATATGGCCGTGGCCTCTGAGCGCGCCAGCTTCTGTTTATCCGAAGTCAAAATCGGGTTGCTGCCCGCCACCATCAGTCCCTATGTCATCAATGCTATCGGCACTCGCCATGCGCGTCGTTACTTTGTCACAGCGGAACGTTTCCCCGCTGAACGCGCGGAACAGATCGGTTTGGTATCCGAAGTCTGTGCCGAGGCTGATCTGGACCTGCATGTGCAGAAATTAGTGAATGCCATTGCCGACAATGGCCCCAAGGCCGTCGCCATGGCCAAGCAACTGGCTATGTCCATGTCCAACCGGGTTATCAACGATGAATTGCAGGGCCAGACCAGCGCGCTGATCGCTGCCGTGCGTGTGTCGCCGGAAGGACAGGAAGGGTTGAGTGCGTTTTTGGAAAAGCGTGCACCCAGTTGGATGAATGGTAGCGAAGGGTAATTTTTATGATTCGCAAACTGTTAATAGCTAATCGCGGCGAAATTGCCTGTCGCATTATCAAGACCGCGCGCCGCCTGGGGGTGGCCACTGTCGCCGTTTATTCCGATGCGGATGCCGACGCTCTGCATGTGCAGATGGCGGACGAAGCGGTGCACCTGGGTCCGGCCCCGGCCAGGGATTCGTATCTGGATATCGACAGAGTATTGGGTGCTGCCAAGCAGACTGGTGCCGATGCCATCCATCCGGGTTATGGCTTCCTGTCGGAAAACGCGGAGTTTTGCCGCGCCTGCGATAGCAACGGCATTATTTTTGTCGGCCCACCCACCGGCGCGATTGAGGCGATGGGCTCCAAGTCCGCCGCCAAGCGTATTATGGAAGAGGCCAATGTGCCCCTGGTGCCCGGTTACCATGGCACCAATCAAAATGAAGAGCTGTTGGAAGGCCATGCCAATCGCATCGGTTACCCAGTATTGCTGAAAGCTGCTGCCGGCGGCGGTGGTAAGGGCATGCGCCGTGTCGACAGTGCCGATGAATTCCACGAAGCTCTGGCCGCTGCCAAGCGTGAGGCCATGAATGCCTTTGGCGACGACATTATGTTGCTAGAGCGCTATGTGGTGAGTCCCCGCCATGTGGAAATCCAGGTGTTCTGTGATCAGCAGGGCAATGGCGTCTACCTGTTTGAACGGGATTGCTCGGTGCAGCGCCGCCACCAAAAAGTAGTGGAAGAGGCCCCCGCACCGGGCATGACTCCGGAGCTGCGCGCCCGCATGGGTGAAGCGGCCCTGCGCGCGGCCCACGCGATTGGTTACGTGGGTGCCGGGACGGTGGAGTTCCTGCTGGATGCCAGCGGTGCCTTCTACTTTATGGAAATGAATACCCGCCTGCAGGTGGAGCACCCGGTGACGGAAATGATCACCGACCAGGACCTGGTGGCCTGGCAGCTGTCAGTTGCCGCTGGCGATACCCTGCCCATGAGCCAGGATGAGCTGCAGATCAACGGCCACGCCATGGAAGTGCGCATCTATGCCGAAGACCCGGACAATGATTTCCTGCCGGCAACGGGCGTGTTGGTGCGCCACCAGCCCCCGGCGGAAGGCGAGGGTGTGCGGGTGGATACCGGTGTGCAGACCGGCGATGAAATCAGCGTGCATTACGACCCGATGATCGCCAAATTGATCTGCCACGGCCGCACCCGCAAAGAAGCCCTGGCCAAATTGGATCGCGCACTGCGTGATTATCAAATTGCCGGTGTGCGCCACAATATCGAATTCCTGCGCCGAGTGATCAATCACCAGGCATTTGCCAGTGGTTGTATTTCGACGCACTTTATCGAGGACTACGAGGCGGAAGTACTGCACCAGGAGCAGACACTGACGCCGCTGAAATGTGCTGCTATTGCCGGTTATTTGCAGCAGCGTGAAGAGCGCGATCTGCGCAATAGCGCACCTCAGCGGGATCCTTTCTCTCCTTGGCACAATGGTGATAACTGGCGCAATGCTCTGGCTGGCAGTCGCACCCAGACGGTGGACTACCGTGGCCAGCACGCTCAAATTCGCTTTGTTGCGGAGGGCGATAGCCTGCGCTGGACTTGCGATGGCTTGCCTGAGGAACAAAACAGCGGTGAGATTCGCCTGCTCCCGGGACGTGACTTGATGTTGGTGGATGGCCGCCGCATGAGTTTCTCCGCCGTGGATACCCGCGATGGCGGTGCTGTATTTATCGATGGCACCCAGGTGGAATTCAAGCTGTTGTCACCGGATATCGGTGAGAGCAATGACCAGGCCCACGGCCTCGATGCCCCCATGAACGGCACCATAATTTCGCTGCTGGTTGAGCCCGGCTCTACGGTGGAAAAAGACCAGCCGCTACTGGTAATGGAAGCCATGAAAATGGAACACACCCTGCGGGCTCCAGCCGCCGGCACCGTGCAGCAGTTCTTCTGTGCTGAAGGTGAATTAGTGGATGGCGGTAGTCTGCTGGTGGATTTTGCCGGGGAGGAGCAATAATGACTTTGCCCAAACAGGTCAAAATCGTTGAAGTGGGCCCCCGCGATGGGCTGCAAAATGAAAAGCAGCCTATCTCTGTGGAGACCCGAATCGCTCTGGTGGACAAGCTCAGCGCCAGTGGGCTGTCGGTTATTGAAGCCGGCAGTTTTGTCAGCCCCAAGTGGGTACCGCAAATGGCCGCCAGCGAGGAAGTGCTGGCGGGTATCCAGCGCAAAGACAGAGTTATCTACAGCGCGCTCACGCCAAACTTAAAAGGCTATGAGCGCGCAGTGGAAGCCAAAGCGGATGAGGTCGCCGTATTCGGCGCGGCCTCAGAAGCCTTCACCCAGAAAAATATTAATTGCAGTATTGCTGAGAGTCTTGAGCGCTTCCGTCCACTGGTGGAAAAAGCGAAGCAAGACGGTATACCCGTGCGCGGATACGTATCCTGCGTACTTGGTTGCCCCTATGAAGGCGATATTGATCCGGCCAAAGTGGCAGAAGTTAGTGCCGCTCTATTGGAAATGGGTTGCTACGAAATTTCCCTCGGCGACACCATCGGTGTCGGCACCCCGGAATCCGCCAAGCGTATGCTGGAGCAGGTAATGACCCGCGTGCCTGTGGAAAAACTTGCGGTGCATTTCCACGATACCTACGGCCAGGCACTGGCCAATATCTACGCGGCCTTACAAATGGGTGTCGCAGTAGTAGATTCCGCCGTAGCCGGCCTGGGCGGCTGCCCCTATGCCCGTGGCGCTTCCGGTAATGTTGCCAGTGAGGATGTACTTTATATGCTCAATGGCATGGGTATTGAAACCGGCGTGGATTTACAGTTGCTGGCAGAGGCTGGGAACTTTATTTCTGAACAGCTGGGGCGGGAGACTAACTCCCGTGTGGCTAAGGCTTTGGTGCCCTGCTGAGTGCGGTTTTGATTTATTCACATCAGGACTATATATGGTCCTGATGTGAATTCCTGCATTTAGTTTTGAATTACCTTAATCAATCACTTAGAAAAGAACTGCCAGTTGAAGATAGCATCTAGTACTTCTTTTCTGGCAAGAGATTAAGTAATGACAGAACACTGAGGATAACCGGCTGAAATACTGGACGCCAGTTACATAATAAGTATCAAGTTCTATCATTGATAATTAAAGTTTATCGTTTCTATACTCTTCATGAGCTTTTTGCCACTAGTGGGAAATCAATAGACTAAGATCAGAGGCCGCCCTCTATCTTCCTGGTTTAGTTTATATGCATCTGTAAATATCGACTCATTATGTTGGCTAATAATGGAGTTTATAATCTTAAACTCATCGACATTTTTAGATTTTATATAAGATGATTGAGTAAAACTATTGCCCTCCCGCGAAAAGAGATAGAGTGCACCAGCATCAAGTTTATAGTAATTGTGATTTTGATTCCCTGAAAATGCACTGCTATAGCTATCCTCGCCGGGAGCACTCACAAGCAATTTTGAACCATCGTAATTCAGGCTTACACTGCTTCCAAATTTATCATATTCATCGGGATTGGATGCTCGTAAAAGCCCAGCTTGTGAAGCCGTCTCTCCATCAAAATGGTATACATATGTTGCTCCGGCGCTTTGATACCGGCTGCTCTCTTCCTTAGAGCCAATGGCGATATACTTCCCGTTGCCACTTATAGTTAGGTATTCTCCAAAATGCTCATATTCACGGGCTCTAGTTGGTTTTAAATATGCTCTTTGCAACCATTCTATTCCGTCGTATTTAAAGATATACGCAGCTCCTGAGCTATTTTCTGAATTGTTGCTCTCATCACCGTTTACCCCACCAGATGCGCTGTCTTCTCCTATTGCACCAATCAGCAGGATGTTACCAGATGAGTCAAACTCTAAGCTTTCACCAAATTGATCCAGCGAGTCACTCTTTTTAGCCCAAATCTTAGTAGACTGCACCCAAGCTTTGCTCACTAGTTCAAAAATATAAACATTACCTGTTGCACTCTCATGCCCTTCAGAAAAAGGAGAGCCGACGGCAATTCGGGTTCCAGTATCATTGATTGAAACTGATCTACCAAAATACCTTCTTTCATTACTTGGTGGTGCTATATCGGGCTTAAGATATGCGACCTGTGACCAGATTGAATGCTCCCTCTCGAATATATATACTGCTCCTACGCTTGAACCTGAATCGTCACTGCTGTCGCCATTGATGCCTGTTGATAAGCTATTTTCACCAGGAGCTCCAACAACTAACCTAGAACCATTTGCACTAAGGTCGATGGAGTAACCAAAGTGATCATAATTACCTGGGTGAGTTGGCTTTATATATGCTTCTTGTAACCATTCTCCGTCTTTAAGAGAAAAGATATACACGGCTCCGGCTTGCGAAAAAGATTCATCACTACTATCACTGTTGATACCTGCAGCAGAACTACTCTCGGTGCATGGGCTAATTGCCAAGGTTGAGTGATCTGAGCTTATTTGCATGTCACAAAGGTAGCCATCTACAGGGTCATAATTCTCTGGATATATTTCTCCAATACCATTAGCTAATAAGTCTCTTACGTATACGGTATTACTACTTTCACAAACCTGCCCAAAACAAATTTCTAAGAAATATGAGGCGTTAACACGTGCGAAGAGAGGAACAATATGCTTGTAGTTTTGTGTTCCCTGAGTAATATCTTCGCCAACTTGAACAAACCCTGTTTGTCCATCTACATTTTCATGTAATTTATAGTGAGAGGCGCCAGGAGTATCGACCCAAGTGAAATATAATGATTTCGTTGGCTCAACAGATACATCTAAAGTTGTTCCTCGTTTAAATGTGGCTGAGACTTCACAATTTTTTATTAATTGACCTGTCTTATAAATATTGCCATCTAGTGTACCGGAGCAGCCGCTAACTTGGTCAACTACATATCCAGAGTCTGGGATTAGGTGTAGTGATATAGATCCTTTACCGATCAGAGAATCAGATTGAAACTTTCCTCCAGGCCCTGCGACGGTCGTCACCCTAAAAAACTCTTGTTTAAAAATAACAGAGATCTCACAATCGTCGGCGATAACACTTGTGGTATAAGTTGTTCCAACCAAGTTCCCACCACAGCCAGCTGCAGACTCGATTACATATCCTTCATCTAATGTAATATTGAATTGAGCATTGCGGCCTGGCCCCACTTTTACAGACTTCGGCTCAATGTCCCCTCCATCGCCAAGGCTCGTGGTTATGTTATATTCCGTAGTGGTTTGATTTGTTGTGTCGTTACTTCCAGATCCCCCGCCGCCGCTACATGCGGATAGTGCTAATGCAATGCAGAAAATTCTGCTGCTAAATATGCTCCTTGAAGGTTTCTTGCAACCTTTCATTTAACTTCCCTCATGTACAAATCAAAAATACTAAACTTTACAAAATCTGCCAGGTATGATTTTTTCTTTTTCAAAAGAACCCTTCCTCAAGGCTATTAAACAACAGGCAGGTCATTTTTGGCCAAAGGTGACAGGATGGCTTATCTGTGGTTGTTACTAGCATACTTTATGTGACGGTATTTTCGTTGTAGTCGCAAAATTATGAAACCCCCACGGTTATTAAATTTTGCCGATTAGGTAAATAAAAGTGATCATCAGGTTATTCGATTTTCCGTATCGCCTGCATGTACAAAGGTATGCCCCGGTGTTGGGCTTTGCTGTGGCTAGCTTTACTATCTCTTCACATTTAGGTTGTTGTAATCTATTAACGTGAAATTTGTGGCCGGTTCAAACTTGGTATAGATATATCGCTGTATTGCTTATGCAGTAGAGCCTTAAGCTATCCAGATTTTGTCTATGATCAATATCCGAGCAACCTTCTCTAGATGTTCTTCTAATAAAGATTAAGTCTTTAGAAGAACCCAATTAGCATGGCAAGGAGCTCCTCTGTTACGTAGTTTATATTTCGAGATAGTGTCCTTCGTTCGTGAAGAAGATTAATCGTTGGCAGAATGTTTTGGTGCCAACACCCTAAACGGCCTCATCATATCGTAATCCTCATGGGAGAGTAGATGGCAGTGCCATACATAAAGGCCTTCGCGGTCGAAGCGGGCTATTACCCGTGTTACTTGGCCAGGAAGGGCGATGACCGTATCTTTGGGGCCGCTTTCTTCTGGTTGTGGTGGAAGGGGTTTTCCCTGTAGAGATTCTATTTCCAGGCGTGCACCCTGAAATATCTTATCTGTATGCATAAATTTCTGCTGCTTGGCAATAAGTTTTCCTTTAAAAGGCTGGCGATCCAGTACCTGGAATTCCACCAGATGAATATGGATTGGATGAGCCGATACTGTAGGGTTGTATATCTCCCAGATCTCAACGGCGTTGTGTTGGATTATTTCTGTAGTAGGGTCTTCAAAAAATAGGGAGCCCTCCTTTACTGGACCTAACATGAGCAGATTGCGGCCGTAGGGATCGTCCAATCGGTAGGTGGCAAGTTGTCGTGTACGACTGGCTTGGTTAAGCCTATTAAGTGGGGTGCGCAAGGGAGTATTTAGGGTGAGTTTTAAATCTCCAATGGTATTTTTAATCTCTGATTTCTGTTTATTAGAAGGGGGGGGGATCGGTGTTGAAGCAATATGAAATTGTAGGATCTGGCCTGTAGTATTTGGATCGGTAGCTGGTGTGATGCCGCCGCGCCCATCGCTTAATACGCGTTTACCATCCGGGTTATAGACAAGTGGAATTGAACTCTTTGGATCATTGGCCTCTACAAAGCCTTTAAAAGGGACATCCGGTCCAAAGTTTCGCAGTGTTTGTTCACGCCCTTCATAACCGCTGAAATCTACTAAAACATCTGCTCGCTCTGCGGGTGCCAATATCAACTCGTTCAATTTTACAGGGTAATCGAGAAATCCGCCGTCACCGCCGACTTGTACAAAGGGTGTATTTTCGTCGATCCTGAGTATCAGTGTGCGGGTATCGGATGCGTTGAGTAACCGAAATCGATAGACGTGTGGAGTGACACTGACTTTGGGCCAGGTCATGCCGTTTACCAGAATAATATTGCCAAAAAATTCGTCGAGATGGGACGGATTGGGCCAATTGGCTTTAACCACCTCATGGGAAACCGGTGATGGAGGCTGGTCCCTCCAGCCAGGAAAATACAGCTGCCCATCGGAGCTAAACAAGCTGTCTGTAATAGCGGCTACAAAAGTGCGCTCTTCTGCAGGGAGCAGTTTCTCCTGTATCAGACGGTCTTCATTGTCATCGCCAACCAGGTAAAAACCGAATAGACCTGCGTAAACATTAAGGCGCGTCATGCCCAGGGTGTGGTCGTGATACCAGATAGTGGCGGCATCCTGGGAGTTGTCGTATTCGTAAACCTTTTTCTCAAATAATGGTCCCGTCTCACGATAATTGCGGGTGTACCAAGCGAGGGGGTTGCCGTCACTTTTCCACTCTGTATGCCCGCCGTGAAGGTGGATAACCATAGGTACAGCTTTTGGATCTTTTACGTCGGCGAGGTGAATGGATCGATCCACAGGAAATAGATGCGGACCCGGTAGCTCATTGGCCCAGTGTACAAATACCGGTTGGCCTTCTCGGGCGCGAATAGTAGGGCCAGGAGAGTGGATGCGACCTGCATATTCAAAACCCCAGGCTTTTGTCATTAAACGATTGCCTTCCTTATCCCGTAGCCCCATCCAAACTTCAGTGGGGCGGGCGGGTAGTTTAATCGAGGCTGAGCCCTGAGGGCGGATTTCTGCGGGTATTGGCAGTTCATTGACGAACTTATCCACAGTTGCTGGATCCAGCAGCCGCAGGGGAGTTGCTTTAGCTACATCTTCAGCAGCAGTCAGGGCAAGGGGAATTAACAACAGCAGGGAAAAGATTACCCGAAACATTGGCTGTTTTTAGCAGTAAGTATTTAACAGTCAAGTATAGGTAAACAAGCGGTATCGGTGGCGTTAACTTGGGGGCAGGGAAGGGTGTACAGGGCCCTTCCCTGATGCGAACTTTCATTAGATAAAGCGATTGAGCGCCGTTTTGGCATTGTCCTGATAGGTAGGGTTGTCCAGGTCCGGGAAAAGCTTTCGCTGTTCACCAAGAGGTCCAGTCAATCCGTGTTCACTGCCGTAAAAAACACCTGTGCGGAAGGATCTTGTATCCAGTAGGGCATCGATATAGCGCTTGGCGCCTATTTCTACTTTGTGGACTTTGCCAAGTAGCAGCATAATCCGCATCATGCCCTTCATCATATATTGCTTGAATAACGACAGTGTATTGAAGCCCTCTGTGCCTACAGTAGCCCCGGGGCTCATGGTTACGAAGCGGATATGGGGGAATTCCCGTGCCATGGAAGACATCCATAGGGCGCCCATATACTTTATCGGACCATAGGGTACCGTAGCGTCTTTGGTACTGGCATAGAGCTCTCCTTCGCAGATCTGCATAAATTCCTCCACAGAGGCGCTTTTCAGCTCTGGTCGCTTCATACCCATCTCTTTTACACCGCGAGCGGCCTCGGAGCCGGCATAGATAGCAGTCTGGGTTAATTTATTGGCTTTCAGTAACTCGTTAGTCAGTAAAGCATGCCCAAGCAGGTTGACGGCGAAAATTTGTGTGACTCCTTCGGGGGTCTTGTTGTAAAACTCTTTCCCCCCGGTACCGCCAGCATTCATAACCAGCGCATCAACTGGGGAGTCCAGGTTCTTAACTGCCTCTTTCACAGATTGTTGATCCGCGACATCGATCAGCAATACTTCGAAGATATTCCTGCCTGTTACCGACACCAGATCGGCTTGGGCTTCCTTGGCTTTGTGCAGATTGCGGCAGCCGAGATAGATCTTGTTAATCTGCTGGTATTCCGCCAGTTGCTTGGCGCATTCCCTGCCTAAGCCTGCATTCGCTCCGGTAATCAAAACACTCTTAATCATCTTTCTGTCTCTGTGGATATTGGGAACTGGTGCCCGGATATGGATATACCCGGCTGTTGGAGAGAAAGATAAGCGGTTAAGCGCCTCGTCTTTTGACATTTCTTGCTGTCTTAGTGGGATACCAAGACCGCAAGAAATATCAAAAATAGGGCCTTACTGGCCAATATGATTAGGTCATCACTCCAAATACGGCAAACTAAGGTGACACTATGAATCAGGCGAGTTCTATAGAAAGAAAAATTTTCCAATTGTTAGTGGTAGCGCTAGCGGTGATCTGTTTTGTACCCGGTGGTATCAGTGCATTTGGAGGGCTGAATGGCAGTGCTGCCCTGAGTGGTGGTGCTATAATTTTTGGCCCGGATAGCCCCTTGAGAGGATTTGGGGATAATCAATATCGATTTGCCTTTGGTGTTTTCTTTGCCCAGGGATTGGTTCTACTGTATTTCCTGAGCAATATCGAAAAACAAAAGCATTGTTTTACTTCGTGGCTTTATCCCTCTTTATTGGCGGTCTGGGCCGCTTAAGCAATATTCTGGAATTTGGATTGGTGGATGATCAGGTCTTACCCCCTACGATTATTGAGCTTGCGATAGTTCCACTTCTGGTTTTTTGGCATAGGCGAGTAGCCTCTCAAAGTTAGTCATTAGAAGCTCTTAGTTAAGCAACTAAAATTTATTTACACTTAAGAGGTTATTACTTTGTTACCAGTATTTTTACATATAGAGTCTTCACCAAACTTACAGGAATTGCAGGCTCTTCAGCAGTATAGTGGTCTGGCACCGCAATTAATGCAACAGTATGGGGGGGTGCCTATTGCTTCTTATGATGTGGAAGAGGCCCTGGACGGGGGGCGGTCACCAAGGGCTTTTGTTGTGGTATCTTTTCCGGATCGGGAGGCGATCTATGCATTCTTTAATGATCCAGCCTACCAGGCGATTATTCCTTTGAGGGACAAAGCATTTGCCCATTTACGCTTTTTTATCACTAGTGAGCGAATTTAATTTAAAGGCATACTAAACCGGGAAGGTATTGTTCGAAAATTTCACCGTCCCAACGTAGACTGGCAGTAAAGGAGCCTCTCATGCAGCGATTTTTTAAAAGTATTAACTTCGTAGAGCAGCATCTATATGACAAAATTTCTGTTCACGAAATTGCTGCTGCCTCTCATTACTCCACCTACCACTTCAGCCGTATTTTTAAGGCATTAGTGGGGGACTCACCGAAAGAGTATTTGCGTAAGCGCCGATTGAGCGTCGCCGCAAAGAGGTTGTTGAGTGAAGATATTGGTATTCTTGAGCTTGCCATGGAGTGCCAATTTGACTCCCAAGAAGCGTTTACTCGCGCGTTTAAAGCTTTATTTAACGTAACCCCGGCACAGTATCGAAAGCAGCAGGATCCTTTTCGGTTGTTGTATAAGGATCAATTTAGCCCTCATATGCTGCACTTCTTGCAAAATGAGTTGTCCATGGAGCCACAAATTATTTCGCGGCCAGCGATGCAATTGGTGGGGGTAGCGCAGGAATACGACCATGAAAATCTCAGCTTGCCAAAGCTCTGGTCTGCATTTCGGCCCTACAGGGATAAAATCCTCAATCGTATCAGCGATGAATCTTTTGGTATCTATGAATGTTATGAGGAAGCGGGTGATGAAATTCAGTTTAAGTATGTCTGCTGTGCGCCGGTTGCCGACTTGACTCAGGTACCCGAGGGTATGGTGGCGCGGGAACTACCGGAGCAGCTATATGCAAAATTTGTTCACCGTGGATCTATTACCACCCTGGAACAGACATTGAAGTATATTTGGGGAAGCTGGTTGCCAAAGTCCAATTACGACTATATTGAGAGGCCAGACTTTGAGCTGTACCCACCCAGATACCAGGTTACCAGCCCGACAGCGGAAATGTTTCTCCATATCCCGGTCAAAGAAAGGCCGTAATCGCTTGGCACTAGCGTAGTTTTTTCGCTACTCAATCTTTTCGGTTGCCTGGCCGGCGTTGTATCGGTAATGCCCGGTAATTTTAAAGGAAAACAGCATGTCTTCCAGCACGGGTCCAGCCCCGATATTGTGTGCGACCAAGTACCGGTTGGTCTTTAGAGAGCGTTTCGCAGTCACAATACCGATATGTGGTAAATTACCGGGCAGCATCCAGGTAACGATGTCCCCTGGTAGATAATCCGCTGCCTTGTCACTTATTGAGAGTGATTGTCCTTTGCGAGTAAAAAAAGCCTGTAGATTGGGTACTCGCCGGTGATCAATATTTTTATCTGGCCTGGAAAGTCCCCAAATGCGTTTAGATGGGTAGGCTTGAAAATGACCCGATATATCCTCGTGAACTTCTTTTTGCAAATCGATCCCCAGCTTCCTATATGATCGAATCACTACGTCGGTACAAACACCGGTATCAGCCGGCACATCTCCATTTGGATAGGGAATAGACACATAAGCTGGATCGTAGCGTACCTTATGATAGGTTCGCTCCAGAGCAGCTTCGGCCAAAGTTATATTTTGTGCATAACTGGCGGCAGAAATCAGGGTACCCAAAAATAGAAATATCCGTTTCACTAGGGCTCCAGTTTTTTTGAGTCTAGGTTGAAATCCTATACTATCGTTTATTTACCCTGCAACACATCAATAACTATTTTACCTTTGGCTCTTCCTTTATTTAGGTAGTCGAGTGCGGCTTGAGTTTCATGTATGGGGTAGACTCTATCAATAACCGGTTTCAAAAATCCTTTCTCAAGTAATGAAGCAAGTTCTGCGAGAGTAGTGCCACTTGGCCATGAATAGACTAGTTGGAGACGCTGCCTCATCTTTTCAATTAAGGTATCTGACCCTTTAGTTTTGACGGAGACTGATACTAATAGACCATGTTTGTTAAGAACTTTGGCAGACCTTTCTAATACTTCTCCGCCTAAAGAGTCGAGTACAAGGTCATAATCCTCGAGTAATTCCTCAAATTTTTCGGTTTTATAATTGATAACAGTGTCGGCACCGAGTCGTTTGACTAATGTAAAGTTGGCATCACTGGTGGTTGTGGCTACGAAGGCGCCAATATATTTCGCTATTTGTATAGCGATAGTTCCGACTCCGCCGGAGCCAGCGTGGATAAGAACTCTTTGCCCTTTCTGTAATTTTCCCACTTCAATGAGAGATTGCCAGGCTGTTAAACCCACGAGAGGGAAAGCGGCACACTCATTGTTGGAAAGATTGCAGGGGCGGATAGCTGCGTCCATTGCTTTGATTGAAGTGTATTCGGCAATCGTACCCGCTTGATTTGTATCGGGGCGTGCAAATATCAGATCGCCAATTTTAAAATTTCTGACAGCGCTGCCAATTTTTACTACTTTCCCAGTAACATCGTACCCGACAATATGCGGCATTTTTACAGGCATTACGTTTTGTAAAGCCCCCGATATTGCCCAGTTATCGAGGGGGTTGATACTGGCCGATTGTACCTTTACTAAAATACTATTTTTATCCGGTGAAGGTTTAGGCATCTGTGCAATTTCGATGGGGCTGCCATAAGACCTGATAATAGCGGCTTGCATATTTCACAGCTCTAAAATTAGAGGATTGATAGCTTTAGTGTGTTGAAAGACTTGCTAGTTTAGTAACTATAAAAAATAACGATTGAAAAAAGGGGCCCGAAGGCCCCTTGTAGCAGTAAATATAGCCACAATGGCTAGCGCAAGTTACTGATACAGCGGTTATATTCGCGAATATAAATCTTACCACCTACCGCAGGGTTAGCATTTGCCATATCTGCAGCGGCATTCATACAGCCTTCTACCTGGTCTCTAGTCAGACCCCAAGTTTGGGGGCGAGGTTGTGAGCCGCGGATATACATATCCCGGGGATTCTCATAACTACGAATAGAGGTGGGGGGCTGTACTCTGTAGAAATAACGGCCCTGCTCATTAAAGGCATAGAAAGTATTACCACTTTGATAATAAGTCTTGCCGAGAATTTGCACGGGTTCAGCGTTGGATGGGAGGCGCGTCATGCGGTCATCTGCATAACTGAAACCTGCGAGAGAACACAAGAGCACCATTGAAACAAGATATCGCATAACGTCTTCTCCTTCTCCTAGTTTGGCCACAAGTCTACTCAAACTGGGGGAGTGTCCCAACGTGCGGTAATGGAAGTTTCGGTTGTTGTAAAGGTATCTTTTAAGATCCGATCGAGATAACGGTTATGAATTCAATAATTATTTTTTACATGAATAGGTAGAAAACAAAAAAATTTCCTAGATAGCGGTTTTCTTATAGTAATCAGGACCTTTATTTTGCGGAGGTATTTGTAAGAAAGCTAAATCGTGGAGATAAGAATCTGGGTTAGATTGAAATACAAGAAAAATAGATTGTTACCTACCATTTTAAATTGCTCTGATTTAGGGAAAGTTAAAGAGTGGTTTAAAAAATTACATTGTTGTTTAAAACTGTCATCGAGCCATAAAATTACTCAGGCGTGCCACAGGAGATCAAGAGACTTGTGAGCTGATCTCTAGCGATAATGGTCAATTTCAATTTATGGCCGCTTACAACCCCCTCTTCTTAGGCTTGATCAGAGCTTTTGAAATATAGATTTACTAATTTACAAGCCGAGATTCTGCTCTTTAGAAATGGGTCGTAGGTCCTTATGCCGTGGTTGATGAATGTTCAGCACTCGTACCAAGTAACGAGGCTCTTGTCGCACTAATAGCCTCATAATCTGATACCATCGGCGCAAACCCCTTCGCTAGATGATTTTTTATGAAACTACTGCGTTCACTTCTATTTATTGTGCTTGCCCTAATGGTGATATCTGCCCTGGCTGCGCCGGGTTTTATCGGCCCCAAAGTAGAGGAAATTTGGAAGCAGCAATTGGGCCGCTTGCAGGGGGGGAATTCCACGGGTTACGAACGCGGATGGTTTGGTGCTGAAACCAATACTGAAGTGGCATTGCCGGATGGCACTACCCAGCTCAATACCGAGATCCATCATGGGCCGGTGTTGCTTACCTCCAAGGGGCCGCGCCTGGGTGTGGTTTATACCGAGACCCGGCTGGAGCTGGATCAACTACAGACTGAATTGCGCGCTCAATTGGAGTCCATTTATGGCGCTTTACAGGCGAGTCCGGTAGTTCTGGAAACCCTGGTTACCGCCGACAACCGGGTGCTGAATACCCTCCGCTTAGACCCTTTCAAAAATACTGGCCCACTCGGGGAGCTGGAGTTTGACGGTGGGGAGATTGCCGTATCTACGGATTACACCGGTGCTGTGCTGAACGGTGTCGTGGAGCTGGGAAGCTTGCGCCATATTCGCGAAGGTATCGAAGTACTGTTTACCGAGCCCCTTGAAGGCGAGTTTGAATATATGCCTGGCGAGGGCGGTAATGCGGAGCTGCGCTTGTCGTTGCTGAGGGCAGAATCAGATTCCGGACCGGTTCAATTGCGCGATGTTACCCTGGACCTGACCTTGGAAGAGTTGGCTGCCCAGACCCTGAAAATTATCAGTGACCTGAAGCTCCCCACCGTGGACTCAGCAACACCGATTACCTCTGTGCGCCAGCAGATGACCTTGCCGAGAATTAAGACTGCGGATCTGGGACACTACCTGCGTGTATTGTTGCCGGCCCCTGAGCGGAATTGGGCCCATGAAATGAGTCGCCCGCTGCGCCTGGAGCAACAGCTGGCGATTCAATCTCGCAATGGCCCGGTGTTAGTAGATGCTGATATCGATTGGCGGGGTATGCGCAAATCCTCTCGCCGAGGTGCCAGTGAGATCGATCAGTGGCTCAAACCGCTGGTAGGTAGTATGACCGTTAGCGCTGCAGAGCAGGCGCTCTTGCAGTCCCCCCTGGTAGGTCAGGCAATGCTTCTGCGAGATTATGGCCTGCTGATCGAAGACAAGGGTGAGCTGCAAATGTATCTCAAGGTCAACCGCGGCCAGTTGGAGGTGAATGGAGAGCAGTTGCCGGCAGACCTGTTCGTGATGGCACTTACCGGCAGATTCTGATTGCTTGGGGGCCTGCTGTTGTGAAAAAAGCAGGCCTCAAATCCCAGTGCAACAAAGCGGCCGGAGTCTCCTTCTAACCCGTATTGCGCATGCCCGCTGCAATCCCGGCGATAGTGACCATCAGTGCGCTTTCCAGTACCGCATCACTTTCCCGTTCGCGCAAACGTGCCATCAGCTCGGCCTGCAATAGGTGCAAAGGGTCAGTGTAGGGATCGCGCACGCGGATGGACCAGCGCATTACGGGATTGTTATCCAACAAGCTCTCCCGCCCGGTAAGCTGTTTTAGGGCCTCTACGGTGTGAGCCAGTCGCTCTCGCAAACTGACACCCAGTTGGATTAGTTCTGCATCCTGGGTGAGTCGTTCTTCGTACCAGGAGGCAACGCGGGGATCGGCCTTGGCCAGTACCATTTCTAGCATATCCACAACGCCCTGGAAAAAGGGCCATTGGCGACTCATATCCCGCAAGATATCGGTTTCATCTGCATGTTTGAGGGCATTCTCCAAGGCGGCGCCAGTGCCCAGCCAGGCCGGTAGCATCAGTCGTATCTGGGTCCAGGCAAACACCCACGGAATCGCCCGCAATGATTCGACACCGCCACCGGGTTTACGCCTTGCCGGGCGGCTGCCCAGGGCCAGGCGGCTCAGCTCGGTTTCCGGGGTGACAGTGCGCAAGTAAGCCACCAGGGCCGGATCATCCTGCACGACTTCCCGATAATTGCCGACAGAGACTTCCGTGAGCCGGTCCATCTCCGCGCGCCACTCCGAACGCGGCTCTGCCGGGGGCATCAGTGTCGCCTCCAGAGTTGCGGCGACATACTGCTCCAGGTTGTAAGCAGCTACAGAGGGGCGGCCGTATTTGAAGCGAATCATTTCTCCCTGTTCGGTAACGCGAATGCGCCCGGCTATTGATCCCGGTGGCTGCGACAGCAGGGCCATACGAGTCGGCGAGCCGCCCCGGGATATGGAGCCGCCCCGGCCGTGAAACAGAGTTAGGGGGATACCGTGGTTGCGGAATATTCCGGTGAGAGCTTCCTGTGTGCGGTACTGGGCCCAGGCGGCGCCCAGGAAGCCGGCGTCCTTGGCGGAGTCCGAGTAGCCGATCATCACTTCCTGGCCATCGAGCACACGCTGCTTGTAGAGGGGGATATTCAGCAGGGTACTCATAGTGGTAGCTGCACCATCGAGATCGTCGAGGGTTTCAAACAGGGGAACCACTCGCATTGGCACCTGCACCCCGGCAATTTTTTGCAGCAGCATTACAGCGAGAACATCGGAAGGTGTGGTCGCCATTGAGATAACGTAGGCACCTAATCCTTCGGGACCCTGTTCGGCAATGACCTTGCAGGTCTGTAAGACTTCGCTTACCTCTTCGTCACAAAAATCACTGCGGTAAAAGCTCTCGTCCACCAGTGGGCGGCGGCTGTCCAGCTCGGACACCAGGAACTCCTGTTTCTCCTCTTCACTCCAACTACTGTAATTGCCCATACCCAGATAGCGGGTAATGGCATCCAGGGTGTCAGCGTGGCGGGTGGATTCCTGTCGTATATCCAAACGCAATAGAGTGATGCCGAAGCAGTTGAGTCGCCTCAGGGTATCTTTAAGTTGGCCATCGGCGATGGCTGAGAGGCCCACATCGCGTAGGGAGCGGTCGATCAGGCGCAGCTCGTCGGCCAGCTGCTCGCTGCTGGTAAACGCGAGGCCGGAAGGCTCTGCGCGTCGACCAATGCGGGCCTCCATTTTTTCCCGGGTTATTTTGAGACGGTCGCGAACCTGGCGCAGCACCAGGCGATAGGGCTCGTGGCTGGGGCCAGTGCGCTGTAAAAGTTCTTCGCTGGCGCGATGCATGGACAAATCTGCGAGCAGGTTTTCCACATCGCGCAGATAGAGGTCGGCGGCCATCCAGCGGGCTAGGTGCAGAACTTCCCGGGTGACGCTGGCGGTGACATTGGGGTTGCCGTCCCGGTCTCCCCCCATCCAAGAGGCAAAGTGGATGGGAACCCAATCAACCGGTAATGGGGGAAGCTTGGCCAGGGCCAATTCACTGTCTATTTCCCGCATGCTTCTGGGAACCGCCTGCCACAGGGACTGTTCGATAGTGGCAAAGCCCCATCTGGCTTCATCAACCGGAGTGGGCCTGGAGCGACGGATCTCGTCTGTGCTCCAAGCGGAAAGGATCTGCTCTTGTAGGTGGCGACGTAAATCCTGGGATTCTTCTAGGGTCAGGTCGGGCCTGTCCAGTGTGTTGAGCAGGTCTGCAACTCGATCGTATTTGCGAATTAGGGTACGGCGTGTCACTTCGGTGGGATGAGCGGTTAGGACCAGTTCTACGGATAACTCTTTTAGTGTCCCGTGGATTTCCTCGGGAGACTTCCCCGCTTTGCTTAACTCTGCCAGTACCTGTCGCAGGCCGCGGTCTGTATCGGGATCTCCGGGAAAGCGCTGGTGCTGGCGGTGCAGTCTCTCGCGATGGCGCTGTTCGGCAATATTGGCCAGGTTTAGAAACTGGCTGAATGCCCGGGCAACTTCCAATAGGGTCGCATCATCCAGGGGGTCGAGTAGCTCTCGCAAGTGATCGGCCTGCATCGCCCCTTTGCTGCGGCTTTCAACGGCCGCCTGACGAATATTCTCAACGGTATCAAATAGTGGCTCGCCAACTTGGTTTCGCAATACTGCGCCGAGCTCTTCACCCAGCAGGCGTACATCTTCCCGCAAGGGGGCATTCTGGTCCTGGTTCACGAATCTATTTCTCCCTGTTAACAACGCGGTGAAAGTCAATCGGATAGGCATATTCGCACACTTTGTGATGAAGCATGCAATGTTGCAGCTGCAACTTTTGGCGAATAAGGGCTTGAGAAAGTAAATGAGGAAAAGTTGGTACAGCCTTTTGGCTAGTCAATCTGCTTTTGTCTTTTACGAGGTGTGAAAGTCGGTAATTTCAGTCAGGGAATCTTGGGTTCATTTCTTACTGAGAAGTAAATGGGCCCAAGATACTGGGCCCATAAAATGAAATATTTGCCATTAATAAGCTGGGCGCCGGTCGACCAGTGTCAGCCAGCCGCGAATAACCCGATAAATTACCCATATCCAGTTAATCGCAAGGATTAGGTAGCCTAGCCCCAGTACCCAGATGGTTAATGAGCCAACAATGGTCCACAGCAGCCAGAACCAGAAGGTGCGAATCTGCCAGCGGAAATGGGATTCGGCCAGGGTGCCGCGAACATCGCTGCGCTTAAAATAGTTGATTAATACCCCGATAAAAAATGGTACTGCAGTAAATAAGCTGATCGCCTGGATCAGGTAAACCATGATGGCCAGGTCGCGCCCGCTTTGTTCTCGGGCTTCCTGACTGCGTTCGGGATACTGCTCTGACATAACTTGTTCTCTTTACTATTCACTCCAATATAGTGTGGTGCAAATAGTGCATTTCAACTTAGCTGCGCTGGGATGTGTTATTTGCGCGGTGGATTGCAGACGCTTTTTCCGCCCTATTGTTTCCCAGTAAGAGTACTGTGGCTCGAAATTGGGTCACAGTAGGGTAGTTCATTTTAATGCCCACTCGGTGTGAACATTGCGTTCGCGCCAGGCCTTTAGCTGGCGTACAGATTCGCGCATAAGCTGTAAAAGCTCTGTGCGCTGTTGGCGACAATGTTCTCTTTCACTATCGATAGAGAGGTTTGCGGCCAGGGTACGCAAGCGAGAAGCTATTGTTTCGAGGCCGACCTCAATAGCTGAGCGAGCCAGTCTTTGTGCCTGCTGTTCTGCATCAAGCCAGTGGCGTCCAGTAATAGCGCTGGTTAATGACGTTATTTGTTTTGGCAGGGTGGCGGTGCGCTCGCTGAGTAATTCGGCAAACGTATGGTGATCCAATGTATCCCGCAGGCGAAATAGGGTATTGGTATTAAGGAGTCGAGTGGGCTTTGCTCCCTGGGGGCCTGCAATGCCCTGGCTTCGGCGAACAGCCCAACTCAATAATTGCATCAGCTGTCGGTCGCCGATCGGGTGGGTCAATACCCCGGTAAAGCCTCTGGCTTGGTAGCGCTCCTTATCGCCAGAGCTGGCATTTTGTAAAAGGGCAAAAATAGGTAGTTCTGCACCTCTCTCCCTGCGGATTTCCCGCACTGCTTCAACACCATCCATCAACGGAAGATGGGTATCTGCCAAAATAAGATCGAAATTTTTTTGCAGTGCCGCGCTGCTCCCATCGATCCCATTGCACTCCCGTTGCACGTTATGGCCCATGGTCTCCAGGGTGGGCTGAAGGGAGTCATGCTTACTGTTTTCAACGAGTAATACAGAGAGCTGTTTGCCGGGTGCACGATGGCTTTCAGTGGGGAGTTTTAATTCTACTGTTTCAACATTACCGCACTGATGTAAGTTCTCCAGGGATTTAAGGGCGCTGTTTAATTGTCTTTTCCCGATTTCTACCAGGGCGCGCGTATTGTTGTCTTCGCTGCGAGCCAATAAATTCAAAGTGCCGAGAAGTGTATCCAGGGGATGCTGTAAGTGGTGCCGGGTTATGGTGAGGAGATCAGATTTCTCCTGGCGCAATTGTTCCAGCTCACTGAGAGCATCGGCAAGTTGTTTTTCCAGTGCGATAAATTCGCTGTTACGACTGTGTACCTGTTGGAAAAGATTGCTATTTTCCTTGCTCAAATTTTTAAGCCGAGCATTGGTATCGAGAGTTAATTGGCGTAATTTAACTTGCCTATTTATTGCAAACGCACAAATTAGCAGTAGAAGCACAGCAGGTATTCCCATCCAAAAGAGCGGGACCTGACTTTTTAGTGTGGTAATAACATCGGCCTGTGCAGTACTCGATAAAAATACCGAACCCGAGACCAATAGGCCGAGGCATATGGCACGCAAGAATACGTGACGAGAGGGAATTCCCCCAGACAAAGTGGTTTCTATCATCCTTGTAACCAACGTTATTTAAATTGGACTAAATCCTGCAGTCCAAAAAGGGTTTATACGACTTGTTGTAATGAATACCCAGGCACACCGGAGATTTTTGATACTGCAATAAGCCCGCTTTTGGTACAAGAAAAATTTTGCTTCTGCTGTGGGGGGAGCAGAGGCGCTTCAGTTAACTTGCCGATAGAAGAGTTGCCGGCTGGCCCCGTCTGTTCTGCCTTGAGGTTGAGCGGCCGGGTTGTTGGGCGTGAAGTTAATCAGCAGATTGCATCTGATTACATAGAGGGATCTAGCAGCAATTTACTAGATTATATGGGTAGATTAGCGACAGCTCCTGAACAAATTACGCCGGAGCTGTCGTGAGGAAATAGTATTCAGGCAGCCTGGGGAATGCGCTCTTGCAGCAATTGCAACATACGCTCTGAGGGAAGGAAAAGGCGAATGCCATCGCAGTGTGCGAGCAGTTCCCGATAAAAATAATCGAAATGGGTGCAGCCCAAAATCAGGATCTGTACGCCACTTTTCACCAATGCCGCGACCAAGTCATCAAGGGCGTGTTGGCGAACGATCATTTCTGCGGCGAGGCCGTCCTCGATATCTTCCACAATTTGCAAGTTGCCAATACCGATGACTTTGGCGGTTGTATTGCGCTCGAGTATTTCCCGCTCGATATTGGCGCAGCTCTGGCAGTTGGCGGCCAGCAGTCCAAAGTTGCGATAGCGCTGGGTAAGCTCAGCGTAGACCTCGAGAGGGGATACCACCTCAATGGGGGAGGCAGCTTTTACCGCCGTCATATCCACAGCACCGGAAAGTGAGTTGCAATAGATCATGGCCGCTTCTGCACCGGCCTGGTACAGCTGCTCAATGGCTTCGATCAATTGTTGGGTAAGGGCGTCGCGCTCCAGCGCCTGCAATTGAGTCTGGGCCTGGGGAGAGGAAGATAGGGACAGGCCCACGCCACGAAGTTGGCGCGCGGCGAGGAAGTCCAACCCGAAGCGGGTATCTGTGGGGGTGCCGGCGACCACGCCAACGGTCATGGAACTGTTTTCAATGGCGTTATCGGTCAACACAGTCATGTTCCTCTCTCGTAATGCCTAATCGAGTATCGGTGACCCCTCAGGCAGCGCGTTTGCTCCACAGGGGGACAAGCGTATTAATCCACACTCGGCGCACCCAGTCGAGATAAATTCCGTAGGGACGGCCAAGAGCTCCCGCGATGAGCATAAAAGTAATACTGGCGGTGGCAATTTCGTCCCAGCTGGCCCCACCGAGGCGCATATTGGCCATATATAGCGGGAACTGGAAGCTGAGGAATACAAAGGTGTCTACCAGATAGGCATTGATAAAGCCGCCGCCCCCAAAACGGTTCACAATCCAGTTGCGATACATACTGAATGGACGGGCGATGAGGGTATTGAATACCAGGGCCATCAGGCGAACTTTCAGGTGTTCATTCCAACTCATACCCGCCAGAACCAGCTCGATGGGGATCGCTACAGCCCAAGAGAAGCTATTCATGGCGAAGATGTCCAGCATAAAGTCCCAGCGGCGCGCACCAGAAGCCTTTTCATCTGGGGCATCTGGACTGGATGGGGATAGTGCGGGCGCGGACATTGGGCAAACAACCTCGTAGACAGTGGCCGCCTAAACGACTTTGGCGACAGGCCGGCGATTATATCTCCAATTTGCATAAAAGCTAGCCTTACATCTCGACTGCCAGTTTCTCTCGATACATTTGTCCTATTTTTTAATGTTTCTTTAATCTAATTATCTTGTTATGGAAATCTGACTGCTGGTCACGAATAGCTGGCACCGGTTAATATGCAACTCTTTGCATAAGATGAGTTGGAGTTTTCATGTCCTTGCGCTTTGCCGTTCTCACCTTGCTGGATATTGAGCCCGGCAGTGGTTATGACCTTAAGCGGCGCTTTGAACGCAGCGTCTCCCACTTCTGGAGTGCCAGCCATCAGCAAATGTATCGCGAGCTGCACAAGTTACATGAGGAGGGCCTGCTGGACTGTGAAGAGCAAGCCCAAGAAGGCAAGCCGGACAAGAAGGTCTATAGCCTCACGGATCTAGGCCGCGCCGAGCTGCGTGACTGGGTCATTCAGCCCAGTGCGCCGCAGAAGATTCGCGAGCCTTTCCTGGTGCGTATGTTCGCCGGTCACAACCTGAGCAAGGATGAAATGCGAGATGCTCTGGAGGCCCAACTGCGCCAACATCGCAGCTCCCTGGAAAGTTACCAGGAGCAAAATGAGCGGGTATTAAAGAGTGATACAGCGCTCCAGGAGCGCTACTGGTTGGCACATCAAACCCTGCTTTTGGGTATTGAGGCGGAAAAGACCTGGATCAGTTGGGCGGAAGGTCTGCTGAGTGAGCTTCAAGAGTCTGTAAAAAAATAACCGCTACTCGCTTGGAATGACGTGCCCGAATCTGGCCAGCGATGCTGTTTGGTGTTCAGTAACCTCGCTATTTTAGCAAGTGGGGTGACCTTAGCCATGACTTTTACTGTAACACCTATCCGCGAAGATTTTTTAGAAAAGGTTCGTCAAGCAGGTCTAGATGATCTAGGGCAGCCGGTACGGCAGCTGAGCGCCCAGGGCGGTGAGCCATGTCGTGATGTGCGACGGCGCGCACGGCCGGGGGAGAAAATCCTCTTGGCGAGCTACTGCCCTTTCTCTTTTGCCGGTCCTTACCGGGAATACGGGCCTGTATTTGTACTGGCGCAGCCGGAACAAGACTTCAGAGCACAGAATAGCTTCCCCCCGCTAAATAATAATGCGGAAGATTATTTCAAGAGTAGTGTGCCACTAGTGCTTCGCGCCTATAGCGCTGAAGAGCACATCGTGTCTGCGAAATTGGTGGGCCCTGAACAAATAAAAACAGAAGTGAGTGAATATTTTATGCAGGATGAGATTGATTTCGCTCTGCTGCGCTTCGCTGCTTATGGTTGCTATGCGCTGCGGCTGGATCGCGCATAGTTTTAATAGATATTTGTGAAGGCCAGGTCGCCGGTTAATAAAATCCTGGTGTCAGTGGTAGTGAGAACCACCGGTCTTTTTGGTGCTTGTTTCGGAGTTCAGTATTTATTCCCGAACTCCGAAAATATTTCAAAATTAAATGGAGATTTTTTCCAATACCAAGCTGCCAATAGAATAGCCTGCGCCAAAGGAACAGATAATTCCCCGGTCACCGACCTGCAAGTCATCGCTGTGCAAATTAAATGCGATAACTGAGCCGGCACTTGCCGTGTTGGCGTAGCGGTCCAGAACGATGGGCGCGCGTTCAACGCTTGCATTGTCACCCATTAGCTTCTTGGCGATCAGGTTGTTCATATTGATATTGGCCTGATGGAGCCAGTAGCGGCGCACGCTGTGAGGATCGGTGTCTGTCTCTTGCAGGTGGGCCTCAATATGAGACGCCGCCATGGGGCAAACTTCTTTAAATACCTTTCGGCCATTCTGGCGGAACAACTTACCGGGGCCAAAAGGGTCCACATCGGCGGCGCGAGCGGTGTAGCCAAAGTTCGAACGGATATTGTTGGAGAAAACGGTTTTCGCTTTGGTGCCGAGAATTTCCCAGGCGCTTTCGACAGTACAGGTTTCTCTGCGCTCGATAATGCTGGCTACGGCTACATCGCCAAAGATAAAGTGGCTGTCTCGGTCGGTGTAATCCACTTGTGGTGAGGCCAGCTCGGCATTGATGACCAGTACAGTTTTGGCTGAGCCTGAGCAGATCGCATCCACCGCACGCTGAAGTGAGAAGGTGGCTGAGGAGCAGGCCACTTCCATATCAAAGGCAAAACCATCGATACCCAGTGCACCTTGGATTTCAATAGCAATAGCGGGGTAGGCGCGCTGCATATAGGAGGCACCGACAATGACCAAATCAATGTCAGACGCCTGCTTACCGGCTTTCTCCAGGGCTAGTCTGGCGGCCTTTAAGCCCATTTCGGCTTGTACACTTAGCTCGTCATCTGCGCGCTCGGGAATAAGGGGGCGCATGCGCTTCGGATCAAGGATGCCATCGCGGGTCACCACATAGCGGCTCTTGATGCCCGAGGCCTTCTCGATAAATTCTGCAGAAGAGAAAGGTTTTGCCGCGCGCTCACCGGCCTCAATCTCTTGAGCATGCTCAAGATTGTACTGCTGGGCATGGGTGTTATAGGCATCTACCAACTCTTCATTGCTAATAGATTCCGGTGGGGTCCACAGGCCTGTGCCGCTGATGACAATGCCCCGTGGCAACTTGTATTCACTCATCGCTGAATTCCTGGCCCGCGACAACAGAAATGCGGGCAATTTAGTCGCTGTTAGAACCTTAGCAGTGCTGGCAGATGAGGGACTGAGGCGCCAGAACGGCAAGGTAAGCTATTGTGACGTTGGGGTGACTATGGGTCTATTTGTAGTCGCGCCGAACAGTCATGGCGTTCTGGCCAAAACGAAGGCGCTGACCTGTTTTGCCCCGGCTTTGAGTAGCTGGCGAGTGATGATTTCAAGGGTCGCTCCCGTGGTTACAACATCGTCTACCAGGCCGATATGGGCACCCGATATTTCTCCGCGCACGGTAAAGCTGTCAGACAGGTTTTTCAGCCGTTGGTTGCGGCTGAGTTGAGACTGGGTTTTGGTGGATGTTGTTTTGCGCAGTAGTTGCAGATCTACTGGCAGGCACCAGTATTGCCCCAGCCCACTGGCAATAAGTTGAGCCTGGTTGTAACCGCGTTGCCAATAGCGACGCCAGTGCAGAGGAACCGGGGTAAGTATGTCAGGCATATCCTCTGGAAGCCCCAATTGGCGGGCAGCTAGCTGTATAAGGCTGTGTCCGGCGGCCAGGTTCCGGTGGTATTTGAAATGTTGGATTAAGTGGTTGATTGGGTAAGCGTATTGCCAGGCAGCGCTGATCTTCTTTAAGGCGGGTGGCCTCTGTAAACAAGCCGCGCAAATATTATCTTTTGCCGCCGCCAAGGGTAGGGCGCAGTAGCGGCAACCACGGCCTAGCGCCGGTAGTTCCTGAGTGCAGGCAGAACAGATTCCAACCTCTCCCGATGCTCCGCCGCACAGCAGGCAGCGGGCCAGACTTTGGGCAAGTTTTCTACTGAAAAGCTTGTAAACCATATCGTCTCTTCTGAGTTGACAGCGGTTTGGCCGTGGCTAAACTGGCCAGTCTGGTGGATTGAACGGCAGATGCCGAATTAGAGCTCGCTGATCGATGCCGCTAGAGCCTGCTAACAGGCTGTGAGTATCCGATTTTAATAAGCAACAGAGAGAGTACGCCCTGTGACTGCCGCCCAGCAAATGCCCGCCGCAGAGATCCGCCACGACTGGACCCGCCAGCAGGTACTGGACCTCTTCGCCATGCCGTTTAGCGACTTGATGTTTACCGCGCAGCAAGTGCACAGAGCTTATTTTGATGCCAATCGGGTACAGGTCAGTACCCTTTGCTCTATCAAGACCGGTGCTTGCCCTGAGGACTGTGCCTACTGTCCCCAAAGCGCCCGCTATGACACCGGGCTGGAGCGGGAAAAACTGATGAAGGTTGAAAAGGTGTTGCAGGAGGCAAGGGCGGCTAAGGCCGGTGGTGCTACCCGCTTCTGCATGGGGGCCGCTTGGCGCTCTCCCAAGAAAAAAGATATGCCTTACGTGACCCAGATGGTACGAGAAGTAAAGGCGTTGGGTATGGAAACCTGTATGACCCTGGGCATGCTAAATGATGATCAGGCCCAGGAGTTGGCGGATGCAGGCCTCGATTACTACAACCACAATTTGGATACTTCGCCGGAATATTACGGTGAGATTATTACCACTCGCACTTACCAGGATCGCCTGGAAACCTTGGGGCGAGTGCGTTCAGCGGGAATGAAGGTCTGTGCTGGTGGCATTGTGGGAATGGGTGAAGGCGATAAAGATCGCGCCGGGTTATTGATACAATTGGCGAACCTGCCGGAGCACCCTGAATCAGTGCCCATCAATATGCTGGTAAAAGTCGCAGGTACCCCGCTGGAAGAACAAAAGGACCTGGATCCCTTCGAATTTATTCGCTGCATTGCTGTGGCCCGTATCATGATGCCGAAATCCCATGTGCGCCTATCCGCCGGTCGCGAGCAGATGAGCGATGAGATGCAGGCAATGGCTTTCCTCGCCGGCGCCAACTCTATTTTCTACGGTGAAAAACTGCTGACGACTGCGAATCCGGAAGCTAACGAAGATATGCAGTTGTTCAGTCGCCTGGGTATTAAGCCAAAAGAGTATCAGCAGTACGCCGATGAGGCTGAGGTGGAAGCGGAATTGAACGCGCAGATCACCGAACAGCAAAATGATGCCTTCTTCTACGACGCGGCCAAATGACCCTGAATGAAGTCCTGCAACAGCGCCTCGCCGAGCGCCGCCAGCAGAATCTGTACCGGGAGCTAAAAACCCTCGATCGCGCACCCGGGCCGCGAGCCCGGGTCGATGGGCGGGAGCTACTGGTATTTAGTAGTAACGACTACTTGGGGCTTGCCAGCCGCGAGGAAGTCATCGCAGCACAGAAGGCGGGAGCGGAGTGTGGTGCAGGCGCCACAGCCTCTCACCTGGTTAATGGTCACCTGGATATTCATCACCGCTTGCAGCAGTGCATCGCCGAGGTAACCGGGCGAGAAGCGGCGCTGATATTCTCGAGTGGCTACATGGCGAATATCGGCACTATTTGTGCCCTGTTAGGGCGAGCCGACAATATTGTTTCGGACAGGCTTAATCACGCCTCACTGATTGACGGTGCCCGCTTGAGTGGCGCCAACAGTCTGCGCTTTGCCCATAACGATCTCGCTGGCCTTGAACGCCAATTGCAGCGCGCTACTAGCCGGGGTGGCGCTACTTTAGTAGCGGTGGATGGCGTTTACAGCATGGATGGTGATTTGGCCCCTCTGGCTGAGATTGCCACTAAGTGTAAGCAATACAACGCCTGGTTAATGGTTGATGAGGCCCACGGCTTTGGCGTAATGGGTAGCGAAGCATACCCATTGGCGGGCAGCTGTGCCCTGGCGGGGCTGTCCCAGGAACAAGCCCCGGTTGTGATGGGTACCTTGGGGAAAGCGGTTGGTAATGCCGGTGCCTTTATTGCGGGCTCCCGGGCACTGATAAATTTCCTCACCCAGTTTGCGCGGCCCTATATCTATACCACCGGAATGACGCCAGCAGTGGCTGCCGGTGCCTTGGCTGCAATCGAACTGATTCGCGATGAGCCTCAGTTGCAAGGGCGGTTGCGGGTAAATATCGCTTATTTCCGCCGCAGGGCACTACAGCTCGGCTTACCTCTACAGGCGTCAGCCAGTGCGATACAGCCGCTGGTGTTGGGCTGTGAAAACAATGTGATGACGGTTGCCAGAGAATTGCAGGAGCGCGGGTTCCTGGTGGGTGCCATTCGCCCGCCTACAGTGCCGCTGGGCACTGCACGCTTGCGCATTACCCTGAGCGCGGCTCACCGGGTGGAGGATATCGACGAGCTACTAGGCGCGCTGCAGCAGATTTTGCAGGACGCAGGGGTACTGGATAAGTGACACGGGTTGAACACTTGGTTTTCCTGCATGGGTGGGGCGGGAGTGCAGACCTTTGGCAGCCGCTTGTAGAATCCCTGGCGCGTCGTACAGAAGTGCAACTCCACTGTATTGAGTTACCTGGATTTGCTACACAAGGTGCTGAAGACTGGCCCCCACTAGAAGCTTTGCTGCAGAAGCTTTATCAGCAACTTCCCCCTCGCTGTATCCTGGTTGGCCACTCCCTCGGCGGTATGCTTGCTGTTCGCCTGGCTTCTATAGCGAAGCAGGACAAAGTTCTGGGGTTAGTGACCATAGCTGCCAATGCCTGCTTTGTGGAACGAGATGGCTGGCCGGGCATGGCCGAGAACACTTTCAAGGCATTTTTCGATGCTTTTACATCATCTCCGGAGAGTACCTGGGAGCGATTTTGCTCGCTGCAGGCACGGGGTGATAGCGCCATGCGCTCTTTGCTTAAAGACCTTAAGGCACAAAAACCTCAAATAAATAGTGATGCCTGGCGGGAAGCATTGTGCTGTCTGGCAGAGTTGGATAACCGCCAATACCTGGAAAATCTGTCCGTGCCGGCACAGCATCTGTTTGGCAGCAGGGATGCCCTGGTTCCCATTGAAGCTGCTCGGTCCATTGAGGCGTGTGGGGGCACCGTCAAAGTCATACCCGAGACGGGCCATTTACCCCATTGCACCAAGGCTGACATCGTCGCTGAATATCTATTCGAGCTTCTCGAGTCTATTGGGAATCCCCCGGCTGAGCCGTTTGATAAGGCAGCGGTAGCTCGCTCTTTTACCCGGGCAGCACAGGGCTATGATGATTGCGCCCATCTGCAGCGGGCAGTCTGCCGGCAACTGTTGGCCCAAGCCGATGACAGCTGGGCACCCCGTACGATCCTCGATTTGGGCAGTGGCACCGGATTCGGTACTGAACTGTTACGGCGGCATTTTCCTAAGGCGCAAATTATTGCCCTGGATCTGGCGGAGGGGATGCTGAAATTTGCCCGGACGCAAAGACCCGAAGCTGATGGTTACATTGCGGCCGATGCCGAACAGTTACCCCTGGCGGCGGGTAGTATTGATTTGGTGTTTTCAAGTATGGCGCTGCAATGGTGCTACCGCCTTCCGCAATTGTTTGCTGAGTTGCAGCGAATACTGGCCCCTGAAGGGCGGTGCCTGGTTGCCACCCTTGGCCCTAAAACCCTGGTGGAATTGAAACAGAGTTGGGCTCAAGTGGATGGGGGTGTACATGTCAATCAGTTCCTGCCCGCCGAGCAATGGCGTGAAGCGGCGCTGCACAGTGACCTCAGCGGATTAGTTACGGATGAACTACGCCTACTGCACTTTGATAGCCTGCGGCAGTTGATGCGGGAGCTTAAGGGAGTGGGTGCACACAATATTAACCGGGCGGCGGATAAAGGTATGACCGGTCGCCGCAAACTGCAGCGCTTGTCCGTGGCCTATGAGAATAAGCGGGAAGAGCGTGGATTGCCGGTAACTTACGAGGTGATCTATATGAATCTCACCGCTTGCAGGGCAAAAAAATCCGGCTGACCTGCGCCTATCGCAACGCAGGGAGCCGGGTGCAAGATTGAAGAGATCAGGGGTAGATGTCGATAGGGATTGGCGTCTTCACCAGAGCCCAGATTTCGTCCATTTCACGGTTGGAGGCCACCGCGATACAACCATCGGTCCAGTTGGTGCGGCGCAGGTGCCTTTCCATGTAGGACCACTGGGGCTTGATACCGTGGATCATAATGTCACCGCCGGGACTGACCCCCATTTTGGCTGCCCGTGCACGGTCCTGCTTGTTGGGATAGGACACGTGGATTGAACGATAAAAGCGGCTGTTGGGATTCTTCCAGTCCAGTGTGTAGCGGCCTTCAGGGGTACGCTCGTCCCCCTGGCGAACCTTGTGTCCCCTGGGGTTATCGCCAAAAGACACGGTATAGCTTTTCACGACACGGCCGTCCCGTATCAGCTGCATGAGTTTCTTGGACTTATAAACTACGACGTGGTCAACGGGATCAACTTTCGCTGAAGCAAAGATTGGCACCAGCAGGAGCAGGGCAAAGGTCAGGTATCGCATGGTCTTTAAGCAGTTCGGGTAGTTGTCGGTTATTTCGCAATGACACCGCATCCCTGCTGTCTGTCCCCTTTAAAAGGGGGTTATTGTGTGAGCGCAACCCCGTGCCTTCTTATCGATGTACGGCTTGGGTTGTTCAAAATTTGCGCTACCGGGTTAATTTATCACCATCTAAGTGGCGTGAAAAGTCACGTCATGAAAAAAGTTAACTTTTATTGGAGGAGGGGGTTAGGCCTTGGCAAAAACCTATTTTATCGCCGGTACTGACACCGAGGTTGGCAAGACATATGTGAGCGCCGCACTGTTATCGGCAGCGGCGGAGGCAGGCTTGCAAACGGCGGCAGTGAAGCCTGTGGCGTCTGGATGTGAGCACACGGATGATGGCCTGCGCAATGAAGATGCCCTTTTGCTCCAGGAAGCGATGACTCTGAAGCTGCCTTATCAGCAAGTAAACCCCTTTGCCCTGGAGCCCGCTATTGCTCCGCATATAGCGGCCGCAGAGGTGGGTAAGCAGTTAAATGTTGCGCGGATGGCTGGCGTCTGTCGGGGAGTGATGTCTGCAGGGGCCGACCTAGTTTTGATCGAAGGTGCTGGTGGCTGGCGCACCCCATTGGGCCCAAGAAGCTTTCTGTCCCAGTTGCCCCGGGAACTAAACCTACCGGTCATACTTGTGGTGGGCATGCAACTTGGCTGTATCAACCATGCATTACTCACAGTAGAGGCAATCCGCCGTGATGGGCTTCCGTTAGTGGGTTGGGTAGCCAACTTTGTACGTGGTGAGGGTATGGCTCGCGCAGAGGAGAATCTGCATACCCTTAAGGCTCTACTGCCGGCTCCTCTTCTAGGCTCTCTTCCATTCGATAGCGCCGCGAACTATCGCAATGCTGCCCAGTACCTGGATATCGATGGGTTAATTGCCCAAGCCGATCACTGATGGGGCGGTAGGATAAGGAGAAGGCGCAAAATGCTGTCCTTACAAGGTGATATTACTAGGCCTGATTATATCTGATTTAAAAAGCTAGTTCGTAGGGCGATATCATTTTCCAGAAGTTGGGCGATATTTCGTGTGTCATCGATACCGGAATGCAGTCGCCCTCTAAATGTAAGCCCCGATAATTTAATAGCCTTGGCTAGGTTGACCCGGTGTCCTTTATTGTCAGCGAATATTTGCTTCACATTAATGTGAGGCAGGTACTGTAAGGGGTTTGCTATTTCCTTTCTGCCTGTTTCCATGCGCAATTGCCATGCATCAAAATTTCCCCAGCTGCCCCATGCGGCTAATTCATAGTTGGAAAGCCAATCTTTGAATTTATCCAGTACCCCGGGTAACAACGAGGCCTTATCAACCTGCTCCTGAGTAATACCCGTTAATTCGGTACAAAATAGTGTCAATTTCCTGTGAAGAAAGGGTTTTACGTAAAGCTGCCTTTCATCTAATTGAACAAAAGCTTTTTGTGTCAAACTTCCCACTATCGCACCCAACTCTATGGTTTCGGCTTCCTCTGGAGGGAGGGGCGGCTCGTTATCACAAGTACATTCGAGATCAACCAAAAGGATACAGGTTTGATTCTTCATCGTTAATTGAGAAGCTTTTTGCAAGAATATTCATGACAATGTTTAATTTATAGTCTATGTAGTTATTTGGATAAAGCTGGCGTGATTTTCTCTAATTTTTCATTATTTCCTGACTCGGTTATTGCCGTTATTGGATTTGCGTTATTGATTTATTAAAGGGGGAAACAAAACGCGCACCAAAAATTTGTATCGTCCAGCAGTAAAAAGTAGATGGATATATTCTTATGGGGATATCTCTTTGATTGGGGTTGGGAAATTGACTACGAATGAGCATACAAATGGCTGGCAACCACCGATTCTTGAAGATCCCAGCAGATACTTGAAACTAGCAAATAATTCTTGGTTTAACTTGCTGGTAGATTTGCAAGACATACTTACTCGAGAGACAGCAATGTTCTGGCGAGGCCAGGGAATTGGAACCGTTCACTTACCTGTTACGACTGGTAGTATTTCGAGCCCAGTTGGGCTGGGAAGTGACTCAATTCCTGTGAGTATTCAATTAAATGGTCAGGAAACATATCTAGCCGACTCCATGCAGTTTCAGCTTGAGTTGTGTTGTCGAATGAAGCCTCGGGGCGCTTATTATCTAATGCCGTCATTTCGTGGGGAGGACTGGGACGCTACACATCTCTGTCAGTTTATGCACAGCGAGGTAGAAATTAGTGGCGACTTGGATGAGGCTATGTCTTTGGCTGAAGGATATATCCGTGTGCTTTGCGAAGCGATACTTAGGGAGCAAGCTGAGTCAATTACACGAGCAATCGGCAGCTTAAGTCACTTAGAGTCAGTGGCAAACGGAGATTTAACTTTTAATTCTGTTACTTTTGATGAAGCCGCCAAGCTTCTTCAGGACAAACCGGAGTTTATCGATAAAACGGATTACGGGCGAAATCTTACTAGAGCGGGAGAGCGAGAGCTTATCAGAACTATTGGCCCCTTTGTTTGGGTTACCAAGTGGGACCATGGAATTGTTCCTTTTTATCAAGCCATGGATAAAAACGGCTATAGCGCATTAAATAGTGATCTCTTATTTGGATGTGGCGAAGTGGTTGGTTGTGGTGAGAGACATGTTGACGATCTGGCCGTTCTCACAGCTATGAAGGTACATGGGGTAAATCCAGAATCCTATAAGTGGTATACGAATATGAAGCGGGTTTACCCATTGAGAACGGCTGGATTTGGCATGGGTGTTGAGCGATTTTTGATGTGGGTGCTCCAACACGATGATATTCGGGATCTCCAGATATTACCTCGTAGAAATGGATTTGAATTGTCACCATGAGTTCTTTCGATAGGGACCCTTCAAGTTACAATATTTCTAATCAGGTAAGAATTAGCTCACTGGGATTAGCTGAAGATAGAGTACCTCAGCACTTACACCCCATACTTTCATTTATCAATTCATGGGCAAATCAACAAGATGCACCAGTGACTATAACTATAGGTGGAAGCATCGCATCTGGTGAAGCCGATGCTTTTAGTGATTTGGATATCACGGCAGTCTATGAGTCGACTAATCCACTCAATAGGGCCAGAGCTGAATTTGAGCAGATGTTCACCCGGTATTTTAATATTTGCGTGACATTCTCTGCTGTGCATGCGGGAATCCCAAATTTACTTGTTTTCTATACTCGACAAGATGACTGGATTGTAAAGTTAGATATAAGTTTTTTGTATTGTGCAGATCCTCCCTGCTGTATCCAAGAACCATTCATCGTCTTGCGTAAAGATATTCCTATCAACCAAAACACCATGCCTGATACGGAATCAATGTCAGTGCAGGATATTATTCCTCGTTATTGTGGATGGCTTTGGTATACATTTGCAAAAATTAAAAGAGGTGAGAGTTTGGCTGCTTGTGACTCTCTCGCCTTTACACGTAAACATGCCATTATCCCACTTATTCAACAGGCTACAGGTGTTAAATTACAGGGGGATCGGCGATTAGAGCAGCGATTGCCGACCGACTGGGTAGAACAACTTCATAACACTCACCCTCGTACTTTGAAGCCTGAGGATCTTTATTTGAGTCAAGCTAGCCTTCATCAAATTTTCCTGCGAGCGGTTAATGAAATAGGAAAGTCTGATTTGTTACTAGAGGAGCAAAAATATAATCAGCTTGTTGATGTGTTACGACGGCAGGGGCTAACCATTGACTGGCCTGAATAATGATGCAATGTCGGTAAACTTTGGGCGCTCTGGGCATAAGCCCAGAGAAACAATGTTCGAAATGAAAAGTTCACGCTATCAATATGAATAACAGGTTTTATCCTAAGTTAATACCGGGAAAGGCGATAGCAATATATTCACCCTCTTCAAATGTAGTAAGTAAATATCCTGACCGATTAATTCGGAGCGTCAAAGCCTTGGAGCGAACCTTGAATACAAAGGTTGTACTGCCGGAGCAGGTGTGCTTTTCAAGAGGGTTTACGGCAGGGACTGCATTGGAGCGGGCTCAGGCGTTTGAGAGTTTATTACTCGATCACTCGATTGCGGGAATCATGTGTTCAATTGGAGGATTCAACTCAGCTGAAATATTAGAACACTTGAATCGAGATATTGTTTGCCAATACCCCAAAGTGTTAATTGGCAACAGCGATGCGACAGCCTTGATTTTAGGTATTTTTAGTTTGAGTGGATGGACTACTTATTTTGGCCCCACGCTGTTACCCCAGTTTGGCGAATACCCTCAGCCTTTTGCTTTTACGATCGAGAACCTTTTTTCTGCCATTGGTAATAATGAGACCTTGACAGAGCTAAGAGATCCTGCTGCATGGACTCGTGAATTTACGGACTGGGGTGAAAGTCCGCGACGGCGCCGTTTGATGGGAAAAGACAGTCACCGAATAGTTTATCGAGAAGGGCTGGGTGAGGGGATATTGTTTGGAGGGAATATAGAGACGCTAAATATGCTTGTGGGTACGCCATATCTTAATATCCCCTCAGATATTATTTTTTTCTGGGAGGCCCATGCTGAAGAAGCGCGACTAGAGAGGGTTCGTCGTGCCCTTACCCATCTGCGTCAATCAGGGATACTCTCTCACGTTAGAGGTATGCTTATTGGACGCTCTCCATATTGCACTGATATTGCCGGCGTCACGCTAAAAGATACGGTTCTTGAGGCTTGTGCAGATTTCGACTTTCCAATAGTGGCGAATCTAAGCTTTGGGCATACAGATCCCATGTTGACTTTACCAATCGGCGTTTTGGCTAATGTTTGTGTAATGAAAGGTAGTGAGGCTCGTATCACAATTGTCTAACTTACTTTTGTCTAAACAGGGATGCCCATGCGGTTATTGCTTGAGTACCCCGGGGGAGAGGTCGCAATTTATTGTCTGTCAAAATGATGTTGCGACCGCACTAATACCGATACGTCCGAGAATTAGGGGGAATGTGGTGGTGGTGCCTCACGCCTATCATACGGATTTTTCCACATTCAATCAGAGTGAGTTCCGCGATCTATTTAAGTGTGTCAGGGAGTCTACTTTTGCAGTAGAAAACCTCTATGATCCGGATGGTACCAATGTCTGGTGTGATTGGGGGGGAATTACGGGGCGATCCTATCTTCACTTAGTTTGGGAGATTGTCCCCAGGAGTGACAGGAAAGCGGGTAGAAAATATCGCTATACGGATATTTTTTCGTGTCCGCAATGGAGTTCGCCGGAGAGGGCGAAGGAAGCTGCACGTCTACGCGGTGCTCTCAATTTCTCGAAATAACCCCTATTATAAAACGATCATAACTTGTATTGAGTTTGCTGTGCCTTATACGTTTCGAGTTCGAAGGCCGTGCCCGCTATGTACACTGATGCATTCGAGTGTTCCGCTGGTAAAGGAGATGAAGCACGCTTGCCTGGCGGTAAATCCGAGGCAGCGCAGTAAAGGCGCATTGTTAGTAATCCCTTCTTTGCACACGAATCATTTTACCGCTTGTGACTCGGTAGTTTTATCAGATGTCAGCAATTTGATCCTAACGGGTGTTGATATTCTGCGAGAGGCATTTCAGCCAGATGGTATTCATACATTCTGCAATTCCGGAGTGTCCGCAGGCCAGTCTGAAGATCACATGCATGTGCAAATCATCCCGCGATATGCAGATGAGCCCTATTCATTTGTACCCAGTGATGAGATTCCACTATTAGCTGAGGATAAGTTAGCCGAACTCGTCAGCGTTCTACTGCGAAGGAGCGCCAATGTAGACTAGCAGCAGTTTTTTCAGCCGGCTCTAGTGAGCGGTACAGCATCCATTCAACAGATTGTTCCCACTCTTTAGAACTGAGTGCTTGTCAGGTTCCTCAAAGCCCGAGACTGTTGACATTAGGGCGCTTCGGCCCTAGATTCAAACGAGCGTTTGAAACACTTGAATGAGGACCGGGAGCATGGCCGACTATAAGGCGCCACTAAGGGAGATGAACTTCCTACTTCACGAGGTATTTGCTGCGGAAAAACTCTGGGCGGAATTGCCCGGGTTGGCTGGAGCGGTAGATCGTGAGACCGCAGATGCGATTCTCGAAGAGATGGCCAAGCTGGCTGCCAACACCCTGGATCCGATCAATCGCACTGGCGACGAAGAGGGCTGCCAGTGGAATGACGGTGTGGTGACCACGCCGAAAGGCTTTAAAGAAGCCTATACCACCTTCTGTGAAGGCGGCTGGGGTGGACTGCTGGGCAACCCGGAATACGGCGGCATGGGTATGCCGAAAATGCTGGGCGCTCAGGTTGAGGAGATGATCAATGCTTCAAATATCTCTTTTGCACTCTACCCGGTTCTGACTAACGGCGCCTGCCTGGCAATTGATGCCCACGCCAGTGATGCGCTGAAAGAAAAATACCTGCCCAAGATGTATGAGGGAACCTGGGCTGGTGCCATGGGCCTTACCGAGCCTCACGCCGGTACAGACCTGGGTATTATCCGCACCAAGGCCGAGCCCCGTGGCGATGGCAGCTTTAGCATTAGCGGCAGCAAGATCTTTATCACCGGCGGTGATCAGGATCTGTCCGAAAACATAATTCACCTGGTATTGGCAAAATTGCCAGACGCACCCAAGGGACCGAGAGGCATCTCGCTGTTCCTGGTGCCCAAATACAAGGTGAACGAAGACAACAGCATCGGCGAGCACAATGATGTGAACTGTGGCTCGATCGAGCACAAAATGGGTATCAAGGCCTCCGCTACCTGTGCGATGAACTTCGACGGCGCCCAAGGCTGGCTGGTCGGCGAGGAGAACAAAGGACTCGCGGCCATGTTTACCATGATGAACTACGAGCGTCTGGGTGTCGGTATCCAGGGCCTCGGCGCTTCAGATCGCTCCTATCAGAATGCTGTTGAATACGCTCGCGACCGTATCCAAAGCCGCTCTCCAGCGGGCGCCAAGCAGCCGGAGAAAGCCGCAGACCCCATCATTGTGCACCCGGATGTGCGCCGCATGCTGCTCACCCAAAAAGCTTTGGTGAACGGCGGCCGCGCTCTGTCCACTTACGTGGCCAAGTGGTTGGATATTTCCAAGTTCGGCGAGGGTGAAGAGAAAAAGAACGCGGAGAATATGGTTGCCTTGCTGACCCCGGTGGCCAAAGCCTTTACTACTGATATGGGATTGGATTGCACCATCCTCGGTCAGCAGGTCTTCGGTGGCCACGGTTATATCCGCGAATGGGGCCAGGAACAGTTGGTGCGCGATGTGCGTATTACCCAGATCTATGAAGGAACCAATGGTATCCAGGCTCTGGATCTGGTGGGCCGCAAGACTGTAGCCACTGGCGGTGCTCTATTCGAATTGTTTGCTGCAGATGTACAGGGCTTTATCGATGCCCAGATTGATCGCGAGGAAATGGCAGAGTTTATCCAGCCGCTTATCGCTGAGATGCAACGCCTGCGTGAAGCAACTGAGAATATGGTTGCCGCCACTCAGCAAGACCCCCACGCACCGGGTGCGGCTTCTGTAGAGTACCTGCACCTGTTCGGCTACGTCGCTTACGCCTTTATGTGGGCGAAAATTGTGGCTGCAGCGCTGCCGAACGCAGAAGCGGATAGCTTCTACAGCGGCCAGATAAAGACTGCGCGCTTCTACTTTGCTCGCCTGTTGCCACGCACCCAGGCATTGGCCGGCAGTGTCAATGCAGGCAGCGCTAGCTTGATGGACTTGGAGGAAGAGCTGTTCTAACAGCTCCCAGCGAAAGTGTTAAAAAGCCCCGCATTGCGGGGCTTTTTTGTGGAGCTGTAGAAGGCTTTCTCCTAAACTCAGGGCACAAAAATAACGAGCAAAAGTGCCCATGATAGATCCCTCCGATAAGAAACTCTCCGACGAAGACCAAGCAAAGGTCGATAAATACCTGCAGTCCGGCATCAACAGTGTCGAGCGCAAACCTTTCCGCCCCTGGGTACTGTTACTCGGCTTGTTAGCGTTATTGACGCTGCTATCGTTGCTGAGCCTGTACATCGCCCAGACAAAAGGTATCGTCTAGCGCGGTGTGGAGCTTCCCAAGTGCTGGAGTAGCTGCCATTCGTCACCGGAAACTGGCTGGATAGACAGGCGCCCCTGTTTTACCAGCACCATCTCTGCTAACTGGGGGATGCCCTTGATTTCTGCGAGGGGCACCGGCCGCTGGAACTCACTTCGCCAGCGAATATCGACGCAGTACCAGCGCGGTTTATCCTCGCTGGCCTTGGGGTCAAAGTACTTGCTTTCTGGGTCGAACTGGGCCGGATCGGGGTAGGCAGAGCGAACCACTTCAGCGGTGCCCACAACTGCCGGCACCTTACAGGCACTGTGATAAAACAGCACGCCATCTCCTTCCTTCACCTTATCGCGCAAAAAATTGCGTGCCTGGTAATTGCGGATACCATCCCAGCGACCGCAACCGCTGGATTCGGCAGCGAGGTCCTGGAGGCTGTATTCATCGGGCTCAGATTTAAATAACCAGTAGGTCATGCGGCAGTTTGTCTCTTTGCTGCGCCGGTTGGTGTTTCGCCGGCTTTCGACGCCATTTAGTATGAAGCTGCCGATTAGTGTCAAATCGGCGCATAGATTTTTACCCAATAAGCGGGAGATTATGGGAAGCAAAACACTTCAGTGGCTCTCACAGAAGCTGGCCAGTCGTCGTTCACAGTACTGGGCCTTGCAGCTCTCTGGTTGGGGGGGCTATACGCTGTTGACCTTTGTGGGCAGTTTTTTCTGGGTGAATGACCACTGGATTCACTCGGGCTACATCATTGTTGCCACTACTGCGGGGGTTGTTCTCAGCGAGAGCATGCGCTTGGGTTTCCACCGCCTGTGGAGTAAGCCCCCAGCACTGCGATTGCTAGGCTCTTTACTGCTGGTGGTAATGGCGGCAGTGATTTGGGCAGCAATAAAATTCGCCGGCTCCCTGTGGCTTTATGGCCACGATGGTGATGAGCACCCGGCACTCCTGGCTATCTACTGGTTCACCTATTCATTTCTGATTCTGATGACCTGGGCGGCGCTCTATTACGGCATCAAGTATTACCGCTCCTCTCAGGCCCAGCAGGAGAAGGCGCTGCGGGCGGAATCAATGGCGCACCAGGCTCAATTAAAAATGCTGCGTTACCAGTTGAATCCGCACTTCCTGTTTAACACACTCAACGCAATCTCCACCTTGATCCTCGATAAGGACGGGCGCACGGCCAACAATATGGTGACGCGCCTGTCTCAATTCCTGCGCCATTCCCTGGATAATGACCCCATGCAGAAGGTCACCCTGGCGAAGGAAGTTGAGGCGCTGATGTTGTACCTGGACATTGAAAAGGTGCGCTTCGCCGATCGCTTAGGGGTGAATCTGGATTTACAGGGGGAGTCCCCCCAGGCCCTGGTGCCGAGCCTGTTGTTGCAACCGCTGGTTGAAAACGCGATCAAATACGGGATTTCACAACTGGAGTGGGGCGGTGAGATTGACATCAAGTCACGGGTTTTCGCCGGCGAATTGTTGTTGGAGGTCAGCGATAACGGCCCCGGTATGTCGGAAGAAGAGCTGCGCCTGATTGGCAAAGGCTACGGAGTGGGCATTCGCAATACCTGTGAGCGCCTTAAGGCCCTTTACGGCGATGACCAGAGAGTGCGTTTCCGCAACCGCCCGGAGGGGGGCTTGTCGGTGAATATTCGCATTCCCTTTGAACAGGAATAAAGAGATGAGTGGAGTAGAGACCCTGAGGGCGATCGTTGTCGATGATGAACCCCTGGCTCGTCGCGGATTGCGGCTGCGCCTGGAGCAAATGGCTGATATCGAGGTAGTTGCAGAGAGTGGCAATGGTCGCGATGCGCTGGAGAAAATACTGGAGTTGAAGCCCGATGTAGCATTTGTGGATATCCAGATGCCCGGCGTGAACGGTTTGCAGCTGGTACAGCTGATCCCTGTGGATTCCCTTCCCCATGTAGTTTTTGTCACGGCCTACGACCAGTATGCGGTAGAGGCTTTTGAAATCAATGCGGTGGACTACGTACTAAAGCCCATCGAAGAAGAGCGCTTGGAGTTGGCCCTTACCCGAGTCAGAGAACAGAGAGCCAACGCTGATATCGCTAACCAAAGAGAGCAACTACTCGAAGCTGTTGCCGACCTGACCAAGGAATCCCCGGAGGCTCTGGAGCAGAAACTGGTTAGCGGGCAATTTGCCGGCAGTGCCTATCCGGACAAAATTGCAGTGAAAGATGCGGGCAAAATAACTTTAGTGCCCTCCAGCGAAATCGATTGGATCGATGCTGCCGGTGATTATATGTGTGTACATGCTCGAGGTGAGACTCATGTGATGCGTATTACCATGAAAGAGCTGGAGCAGCAGTTGGACCCGAAACTTTTCCAGCGCATTCATCGGTCAACCATCGTCAATTTAAGTCGGGTAAGGGAAATACGTGCCCATATTAATGGCGAATACCATCTGGTATTAGATAGCGGCGAGTGTTTAAAAATGAGCCGCAGCTATAAAAATAAAGTCCAGCACTTCCTTTGATCCATAAATTTTTTATGGCTCTCAGGTGAGGCAGCAAAGCTGGTGGGTTTTCCACTGTAACGCTGCCTTTTAAGGCATGGATTTCATTTTGTGAATTTTTGTTTTCTTTTTGGCGAATAAACGGGCTTTTCATGGCCTGATCGAATTTTCCTGGCAACTAGTCGCAACTGCCTTGTAAGGAATTCATATTACGCTAGCCTTCAGTCCCAATAAAAAACTGGGGCTGAAGTAATGGCATTAACACGCGCCGCTTTAAAGAATCCCGCTGCTGCGGGGGTCGCAGTGGTTATGGCTGTTCTGCTTGGAGCTTTCCTCGCCAGCCAGCTGCCGGTTCAACTTTTCCCCGATATCGACAATCCTCGTATCGCTATTCAGGCGGGCTGGAGAGCGGCCGCACCGAAAGAGGTGGAGGCGGAAATTGTCGAGCCGATCGAATCTGTATTACAGGGCCTCACCGGTCTGGAAATGATGCAAGTCAACGCCGGTCGCGGCGGCGCCTGGGCAAATCTGGAATTTGCCATGGGCACCGATATGAATAAGGTGCTAATTGACGTTATCAGCCGTATGAGCAGCCTGCCGCCACTGCCCCGGGATGCGGAGCCACCGCGAGTAATGCTGGGTGGCTGGGGTGGCGATGCCACAGCACTGACCTATTTCTTTCTGCAAAAATTACCTGATAACCAGAATAACCTGGATGACTACGCTGGCCTGATTGAAGATGTACTGCGCCCGGAGTTGGAGTCGGTGCCCGGAGTTGCAAGTGTCCAGGCCCAGTCTGGGAGTGCGGCACAGGAAGAGTTACAGATTATTTTTGATCCCTGGAAAGCAGCGGAACTGGGAGTAGAGCTGCCTACAGTGAGTCGGCAGCTGGCGTCTGCCCGGGATGTCTCCGGCGGATTTACCGACGTGGGACGGCGTCGCTATACCCTGCGCTTTGTCGGCGAGTATGAGCCCAAAGACTTATCCGAATTGGTGTTGGAGTGGCGCAATGGACAGCCGGTGCGCTTGGGCGATATTGCCGAGGTCAAGGTGGGGCCTTCAGAGTCGCGCGGTGTCACCACGCAAAATGGCAACCCGGCAGTTTCTCTCCGTATTAACCGTACCAACAATGCCAATATGCTGGCTACTTTGGAGCGGGTTAAGCAAAAAGTCGCTGAGCTGAATGAAACTAAATTGAAAGCTGAGCAGCTTGTGCTGGTGCAATCATTTGATGCATCGGTGTTTGTTTACCGGGCTTTAAATCTGCTTGGCGGTAATATGATTTTAGGTATCGTATTAGCTGTCGGAGTGCTCTGGTGGTTTATGCGGCGCATGCGTGCGACCTTGATCGTTGCCGCAGCGATTCCAATTTCATTACTTTCGACCTTTGTGGTGCTGTCGGCCGCAGGCCGCAGCGTGAATGTAATTTCTCTGGCGGGACTGGCCTTTGCTACCGGTATGGTGCTCGATGCTGCGATAGTAGTGTTGGAGAATATTGTGCGCCTGAGAGAAAAAGGTCGGGGGGCAGAGGAGGCTGCGGAGCAGGGTGCAGGCCAGGTGTGGGGTGCACTGTTGGCCAGTACTGCGACAACCGTTGCGATATTCCTACCGGTATTTTTCCTTAACAGTGTCGAAGGGCAGGTCTTCGGTGACCTGGCCCTGACTATTGCCGTGGCTGTGGTGTTTTCCCTGCTGGTTGCGGTGGCCGTGGTTCCCCTGGCCGCGCGTCTGTGGCTACCCTCTGTCTCTACTGAAGACCGTCTCTCCCGAGTGTGGGAAAAAATAACCGCGCGGGTAATGGCTTTGACGAGTACCAGGACCCGCCGTTGGCAGGTGATCGGGGGGCTTTTATTAATGCCCATGGCTGCGACTTATTTATTCTTACCAAACCTGGATTATTTACCGCCGGTAAAAAGGGATGCAGTCGATGTGTGGATGAATTTCCCTGCATCCACTAATACCAAAACTTTAGAAACAGAAATCGTCAACGAGTTGGATAAGCGCATGGCACCCTACATGAGTGGTGAGCGCGAACCAGCCCTGAAGAACTACTACGTGATCACCTGGCCCAATGGCGGCACTATGGGAGTGCGGGTTAAGGATATGGATCAAGCCAAGGAGATGGAGAGAATCCTGCGGGAAGAAATCCTGGTGGATATTCCTGATTTCCAGGGATTCGCCGCCCGGGGTAATCTGTTTGGCCAATTCGGTGGTGACCGAAACATTGCTTTACATCTGCAATCCCGTGATGCCGAAGCATTGATGCGTGCGGCTGCCCTTGGGGTTGAGGTTGTTGAAGAGGTGATGCCGGGAACGCCGGTGCAGACCAACCCAGGCTTATCTTTATCAGAACCTGAATTGACAGTGCGCCCCAATGATCGCGCAATGCTGGAGCAGGGTTGGAATCGCCAGGATATGGGCGGACTGGTTCGAACGCTAGGCAATGGTCTTTATGTCGGCGAGTATTTTGACGGTGAAAAGCGCCTGGATATTATTTTTAAAGCGCAGCCCTGGAGTACTCCCGAACAACTGCAAAATACGCCTTTGGTAACGCCCCGTGGAGAAGTGGTGCCACTCAGTCAGCTGGCCAGTGTGGAGCGGACTGTGGGGCCGGGCAGTTTGCGCCGGGTCGATGGTCGGCGCACTATTACACTGAATATAGTACCGCCGGAAGATGTGTCCCTTGAAGAGGTGCGCGCACAGCTGGAGGCGGATGTATTGCCGAAGATTCGCGAAGCTCTGCCTGCTGACGGGAGTATTTTGGTGGGAGGAAATGCCAGTGACCTGGATAAGGCGTTGGCTTCGCTTTCCAAGAATTTCCTGTTAGCGCTGCTAATTTTATTCCTGCTGATGAGTGCACTGTTCCGCTCCTTGCGGGATGCCTCTCTGGTACTGCTCACCGTGCCCCTGGCGACAGTGGGCGGCGTGTTGGCGCTACAAATTTTAAACTTGATCGATTTCCAACCACTGGATCTGCTCACCATGATTGGCTTTGTGATATTGCTAGGCCTGGTGGTGAATAATGCTATTTTGCTGGTACACCAGACGCGAGCGGCAGAAATGGCGGGTAGCACTCGGGTGGACGCTGTAGAGCAGGCTTTACGCCTGCGTTTGCGCCCTATTTTTATGAGTACCCTGACCAGTGTGTTTGGCATGTTGCCACTGTTGGTTGCTCCCGGTGAGGGCAGTGTTATCTACCGCGGCCTGGCCGCAGTGATTGTGGGCGGCATGGCAGTGAGCACGCTCTTTACCCTGGTTTTATTGCCGGCATTACTGCAAACCGGCAGCCTGCCGCTACCCAAATTTACGGCTATGCGCGAAAGGTTTGCCCTGAGGAGTTCACAATGAAGAAATTGCTCGCAGGTATCGTTTTATCTCTGGGCGCCAATGGCGTTTGGGCACAGGGCGATCCTATTGCGGTATTGGTGGATCGGGCCCAAGTTCGGGAAATTGCTCCGAGCCAGTGGTCTGCAGGTGAGGTGGTGAGCCGACGGGATATCCTGGTGTCTTCTGAACTGGATGGTGTGTTGGAATTTGTCGCTGAACCCGGCAGCTTTATTAAAAAGGGTGAGCGCCTAGCCGAGCTGGACAGTACTCATTGGCGATTACAGCTGCGCAACAGTGACAGCCGTATCGCACAATTGCGTGCGCGGTTGACCTATATGGATGCTCAGTTAAATCGACTGAGTAAGTTGGCGGAAACCAATAGTACCTCCCGAGCTGCACTGGAAGAGCAGCAGGCTGAGCGGGAGGCAATGGCTCAGGATCTGATTGCGGCTCAAATTGAGCGCGACCGTCGAGCTTATGAATTATCTAAAACAGCCATTGATGCGCCCTTTGACACTTTAGTGGTGAGCCGCGAATTACAGGCGGGAGAATATGTGCGCACTGGTTCGGAATTACTGCGAGCCCTGGATATGTCACAGATGGAAGTGGAGGCGGATATTCCCCTGACGGCCCTGCCGCTGATTCGCATCGGTGACACAGTGGCGCTACGCAGTGATTCTGTCTCTCTGCCGGGAGAGGCACGGGTGGATGATCAATTATTTAGCGGCCGGGTACGTCAATTTGTGCCTGTGGCCAGCGACCGCTCCCGGCGAGTTAAGCTGATGGTAACTTTGCCACAGAGTGCGCCGGAGCAGTGGGACTGGATTGTCGGTATGCCGGTACAGGTCTCTGTGCCCATTGCGCAGGCGCAGGCCACCATGTCTGTGCCAAGGGATGCCTTGGTTTTAAGAAATGGCGATACCTTCGTATATCGAGTGGGCGAGGAGGATAAGGCAGAGCGATTATCTGTGCGTATCGGTAGTGGCGATGGTGAATGGGTGTCGGTAAGCGGTGATCTCACTAAGGGCGATCGTGTGATAGTGCGTGGTGCTGAGCGCTTGCAGCCTGGACAGGAAGTTAAAGTGCTGTCGGAAGTGGTGCGAGATAAAGAGCCATTACAGGCGGGCAGTGGCTAATTCCTGATTTTCCCTGAAGGCCTTCTGATCAAATACAGGGTGACTCGCTGCTTGTGATCGCCCTGGCCCTCCTAATCTTTCACCAAGCAATGATGTTCCCTCCCCATCCAAACTATTTGTGGGTACATCGACTAAATAATAATCATTCGCATTGACTGGCGTATATTTCTTCAAATATCATCCGCTCCGTTTATGGTGCCCCTGCACCGTTCGCTGATTTGGAATGAGGTTTTAGCCGATGAAAATTAACGGCTTAATGAAGAAAAAAGCGCTGTCAGCCTGGATTGCTGCCGCCGTGCTCGCCCCGCTGGGAAGTTCTGCTTGGTCTGCTGAAAGCGAAACTGCTGAAACCATGGAAGAAGTCAGTGTCTACGGAGAGCAGGAGGAGACCAGTACTGCCTCTCGCCTAAGCCTATCTGTTTACGATACTCCGCAAACGGTAACAACTGTATCCCAGGCTCAAATCCAGGACTTTGCCCTACTGGATATTAATGAGCTGCTGAAATATACCCCTGGGGTAACCGTAGAGAACGTAGAGACGGATCGTACTTATTACACCGCTCGCGGCTTTGATATTGTGAACTTCCAATACGATGGAATCGGTGTTCCCTTTTCCTCTGGTTTATCCCATGGGCATCAAGACACCGCGATATTCAACCAGGTTGAAGTGGTGAAGGGCGCAGCAGCTCTGACCACAGGTCTGGCTAACCCCTCCGCGACGGTTAACTTTATCCGTAAGCGTCCGACAGAAGAGTTCAAGGCGGGTGTAGATCTGATTGTCGGTGAAGAGGGACGTTTGCGCACCCAGGGAGATATCTCAGGTTCTATCAGTGATAACGTCCGAGGACGGTTGGTGGTTGCAGAGGATCAGGCTGACTCTTATCTTGACCGCTACGAAACTGACGGCAGTGTCTACTACGGTATTGTGGAAGCAGATTTGACTGATTCCACCACCCTGACCTTAGGCCACAGCCAAAATCGCAGTGAAGCCGATGGCAGCATGTCCGGTGCCCTGCCACTTTTCTATACCAATGGCAGCGCTACCGATTACGATATTTCCACAAGCACGGCACCGGACTGGGCTTTCCGCAATGTAGACAGAGCCCAGACTTTTGTTGAACTGAAGCAGGATCTTTCCGCAAACTGGTCCGTTACTGCATTACTGACCCAGAATGAAATCGATATGGATGTCGAGGAGATGTATGTCTACGGCACTCCAGACAGAGAAACCGAACTGGGTTTATATGGATATGCGTTTGGCTACAAGTTGGATGAAAAGCAAAAGATTGCGGATGTATTCCTGTCAGGAGTTTACAATTTGTTCGGCCGCGACCACGAATTGGTGGTGGGTGCCAACTATGCAGATATCGAACTAAGCGGCCAATCTTTCTACAGCTACTCCGACGGCTATCCGGTTCTTGGCAGTGACTGGGCTAATGGCACAACGGCGCGGCCTGACTTTGTCGATACTGACGCTTATTACACTGGCCACTACGACGATCAAGAGCACAAGTCTTTATACTTTGCTACTCGCCTGAACGTTACTGATAGCCTGTCCCTATTGGCCGGTGCGCGCAAAATGGAAGTGGAGCAGTCCGGGTACAGTTATGGCGTTGATGCTGACACTTCAGCGGATCAAACTGTTCCTTATGTGGGGGCCACTTTTGACTTGAACGATAGTTTCTCCCTCTATGGTAGCTTTACCGAAGTCTTTACTCCTCAGTCTTGGGTTAGCCCTGAATTTACACCGCTAGGTGTCGCAGAGGGGGATAGTTCCGAAGTCGGGGTTAAATACTCCCTTGCAGGCGGACAGGCAACAGGCAGCTTTGGACTGTTCGAATCCAACCTGAATAATCTTGGCGAGTTTGCTGGGACTGTTGATGGTGTAAATACCTATAATGGGCTCGATTACTCCACTAAAGGTGCCGAGCTGGAATTAATCGGTGCTATTACCGAGAATTTCAATATCAGCTTTGGTTTCACTCATTTAAGTGAAGTGGTGGGTGATGACGGTGAGGATGTCCGCACTTATATTCCGCGCAACACCCTGAAGGTGGCCGTGGCCTACGATTTACCTCAAGTTCAAGGCTTGAAGTTCGGCGGCGGTATCAATTGGCAGGATGATATTTACATTGAGCCTGTCGAGGGTGTTCGTGTAGAGCAGGATAGCTATGCGTTGCTCAGCGCCTTTGCCAAGTATGATATTTCTGATGCTTTAACGGTTGGCCTCAATATTGATAACCTGACCAACGAGAAATATATCAACAGCCTCTATTGGACCCAGGGCTATTACGGCGCTCCGCGTCAGGCACAGTTGAGTGTGAGCTGGCGCTACTAAGGCGCTTAGTTAACTCCGTTGCAGTTTAACCCGGTACTTATGCCGGGTTTTCTGTTTTTTAGTTTTAGGTAAATGTTATGCGTCAAACCCTGGTTCTTTTACATCGTTACCTGGGGCTTGCTACTGCGGTCTTCCTGATAGTCACCGGGCTAACCGGCGCTATTATCTCCTGGGATCACGAACTGGATGAGTGGCTTAATCCCCACTTATATAAAATTACTTCCAGCGGCGAACCCTTAGCCTCTATCGAGTTGGCAGAACGGCTTGAAGAGTCCTTGCCGCAAGTCCAAATATCCTACTTTGAATTGGTACAGGAGCCTGGGCACACCCAGTATTTCTGGGTAGAGCCTCGAATTGACCCGGCTACCGGTCAATTCTTTGCGGTGGATTACAACCAGGTATTTGTCGATCCGACCAATGGGGAAATTATTGGTAAGCGCGAATGGGGGCGTGTCTGGCCAATAACAACTGAAACCCTGATGTCGTTTTTGTACAAGCTGCATTACAGCTTTCATATCCCTGAATTTTGGGGCACTGACCACTGGGGGATTTGGCTGCTGGGCGTTATTGCACTGGTATGGACAATCGATTGCTTTGTGGGACTAGCGGTGACTTTACCTCGCCGCAAGAAATCCACCCGAAAGCCATCTCGGACTTGGTGGCAGCGCTGGAAGCCCGCATGGATGATTAAGGCCGGCGCTGGGCGTGCCAGGCTCACATTTGATTTACATCGTGCGTTCAGTCTGTGGACCTGGGTGCTGCTGCTGACAATTGCATTTACGGCCTTCTCGCTGAATCTCTATCGAGAAGTATTTTTTCCCCTGATGTCGCTGGTATCAGATGTGACTCCGTCGCCCTTGGAAGAGCGCACACCTAACGATCACAGCAATCCAATTACCCCCTCGTTGTCTTTTCGGGATATAGCCGCGATTGGAGAAAACCAAGCTGCGCAGATTGGTTGGCAGCAACCGTTGAATTCCCTGTGGTATGCCCGGGAGTGGGGGATATATCGGGCTGAATTTTTTGATGCCAGCGCAGGGCATGGTGCCGGGGGGGTTGGTCACAAGGCTCTATTTTTTGATGGCCACAGCGGCGAATATCTCGGAGACTTTATCCCCTGGGAAGGGACGGCAGCAGACTTATTTGTACAGGCGCAATTCCCTGTGCATTCCGGTAGGATCCTCGGTCTCCCTGGTCGCATACTGATTTCAATTATGGGGGTGGTGATTGCGATGTTGAGTGTGACTGGAGTTTTAATCTGGTTACGTAAACGTCGTGTGGCAGTCAGTAGTCGGATGGATAGCAGGTCTCCCTTGCCGAGTACTGCTGTATAACTCTATTGGTTAGACCAGTGGTAATTGGAGCAATTAATGGCGCTCTAGTTACCGCTTGGGATAGCCTTGGGGATGACTTGTTCGCACCATACCCTTAGCGGATTGCAATTTGCTGATGATATTAGCCATGCGATCCCTGCTTACCCTATTTCTTGTATTCTTCTGTTCTGTTTCGGAGTCTCAGGTTCGATCGGACCACCTGCCTCCCGGAGCTGAGCCTATCGAAGTGAATAACCAGACAGTTTTTTATCAAAATGGTTATTTCTACCGCAAAGGCCCCGATGCCTATACTCGGATTGAGCCGCCTCTGGGAGCTCGGGTCTCCCGAGTACCTTTTGGAACCCCCATTAACTTGGGTAACAAGCATTATATGCTTGCGGGTAATGGTACCTTTTTCTTATTAGACCCCAGGGACAATCAATATGTGGTGGTCACGCCCCCTCCCAATTGGCAGCATGTTAATCGCAATCCCCTAGCTCCGAAAAAGAAAATATACCCCCGAGCGTATCCGCCCCGCCATTTGCGGCACCGCTCAGAGGGTAAACGAGTCGATCGTAAGGATTGGGATATTTACTGTGAAGCCCGGGCGGCAAATTTGCTGCGCCGTACGGGTGAGCCTGGTAAAACAACCAGGCGGGCTATGCGTGAATATCGCAAAGTATACAGGAAATGTTTGCGTCAAAGTCGCCGCTTCAGGTAAATGCATGGGGCAGGGAAGTCCCTGGGCTACACTGAACAATATGGCCCAGTAGGCGCCTATTTTATTAGTGCCGGATTTTTTCACGGATAGAAGTATTTTATGCCGGGTGCCAGCCTTTTCATCCCTCGTTGTAGTGCCGGCAAAGAATTTCCTTTTCTTCACCTCGCCCTTTCATTTCTCCTTTTCTTTAGCGTCGCCTGTCTCTCTGTTTCCAGTGTCGCCCAGCTTCCCGGTAGTAAACCCAAGGAGTTTAAGCCGGAGGTTCCGGATTTTGCTGACCCCTCTGCAGATTGGTGGACTGGATGGACCAGTGCCTCTCCCGAAGAGCGACGAGAATGGCTTAGCTTGGTCACAAAGAGCTGGGAGGAGTGGGAAAAGGATTTGCCGGAGGATGAGGCCTTACAGGACGGTGCAGAAAAGATTAGCCAAAGTTTACAAGGGATCGCAATTACCTGGAAAAAACGAGAGGAGTACCTGAAAGTCCCTTTAATGCCGGATGTGGATTTTCCAGAAAGCCCAACGGTATTGAACTGGGCCAAGGCCGATTCTGCCATCAGCCGTGGCCGACGTAGGTTAAAAGGCGTAGAACTGGAGGCTCGCCAACTTAAATCAACCCAGTCTCAGTCGCTGTCTTTACTGCGTAAGCAAGTGATTGTACTGCGGGATTCCAGTGGACGAGAGGAGGATGAGGCGGCGCAGGCTCTACTTTTAGCTCAAATAAATCACCTAAATATTATTGAGCAGCTGAGTACTGTTAATACTTTCCTGGGAACCTGGCGGGAGAAAATTAATAGCGCGGAAATTAAATTGCGGAGACTTCTGGATACCCTCGTCTACTCCAGTAAAGATGCAGAGGAAATAGATAAGGATATCGCCGCAAACGAAAAGAAAATCGAACGTATTTCTGCGACCCGCACCAGTATTCAAAGCACTACAGAACCCTCCACTGACCCCACCATCAATATGCAGAAAGACCTCACCCTGATGCAGCTTGAAGTGGACTTGTTGGAGGAGCAGTTGGAAAAACGCAAAAGTGAATTGCTGCAATCCATCAATGAGGTCCTGAATGAAGAGGGCGAAGAGCGCCCCCTGATTATCAGTCGGGATTTATTGGAAAATGCCAACTCTGTGATTGAAAGTGCGTCGCGGGAGCTGGCGGTGCGCCAGCGCCAGGTGGTGGCCTGGCGCGAAGATGAAGAGAACGAAGACCTGAGTCGCTGGTGGTCTTACTTTGAGCGTATTGGCAGTGGCCTGGCCCGCGCCAATGACCTCGAGCAGGATATTCAGCGCTATGAAAAGGCCCAGCTGGAGGTTTACAAGGAGCGCCAGGGTTGGTGGGCAACAGTGCGCGAACGAGTCGCACTGGGCGCAAGACAAGCTTATAACCGCTGGCGTAAGTTGGCGGATTATCAGTTATTTACTGTTGCCCAGAACCCGATAACCCTGCGGTTGATCGCCAAGATGATTGTGGTCTTGGTGGGGGCCTGGCTATTGTCTGGACTCACCCAGGCCTTCCTGCGCCGGCTTGTGCGCAGGGAGCATGCCAGTGAATCCTCCATGTACAATCTTGGGCGGGTGTTGCATTACATCTTTATTTCCGCGGCCCTGATTGTGGTGCTCAGCATGTTGGGCCTGGATACCTCCAAGTTGGCCCTGGTCGCTGGAGCCCTGTCGGTAGGTATTGGCTTTGGGCTCCAGGCGATCTTCTCGAATTTTATCTCCGGTTTGATTCTGCTGTTTGAGCGCCCTCTCAAAGTGGGTGATCTGGTGGAGTTGGAGTCGGGCGTTTTTGGCCGCATCCGCGATATCAGCGTGCGCTCAACCCGTATTACCACGCGGGACAATGTGGATATCTTGGTGCCCAACACTGAGTTTGTTGCGGGCCGGGTTATTAACCACACACTGGATGACCCTGTGCGCCGTATTCACGTACCCTTTGGTGTGTCTTATGCCTCGGACCCAGATTTGGTGCGGGAAGCTGCCCTGGAAGCTGCCGCTCGAGTCAATATCACCCATACCGACTGGAAGCGAAAAACCGAGGTGTGGCTGATGGGGTTCGGAGATAATGCCCTCGACTTCAAGTTGGTGGTGTGGGTCAACAGCAATATGGTGACTTCCCTGGGAGACTCCTATGCCCTGTACAACTTGGAGTTGTTGCGGGAATTTCGCGATAAGGGTATTGAGGTACCTTTCCCTCAGAGAGATCTGCATCTGCGCAGTTGGGATGTTCCGGCGATCATTGGCCGTACCGCCAGGAAGTAACTGGGGTCCGGCTGGCATGACACCTCCGGGATTTCATAGTATTTTCAGTCTACTGGCCTTTGTGTCGGTGCAAGTTCATTTACCGGTGTTACTGCGTTTTCTCTCAGGGCGCTGATGAAATCACAATAAGGGAAGCCCGTGCTGATCATCCCCATCCAAAACAAACCCGACTGGCGCCGGCCGCCATTAATGTGTTTTGCGTTGATTGCCCTTAACTTGCTGATGTTTGTTTTCTATCAAGGGGGGGATGAAGCTCGCTGGCAGGAAGCTGAAGATTACTATTTTGAGAGTGACTTACCGGACCTCGAAGAGCAACGCTTTCTTGTGTATGTCAATGAAATGCACCCAGAGTGGAGAGCGCAGATGGGTGTGGAAGGGGAAGAGTTTTTTTACCGGGAATCCCTCGGTAATCCTGAATTCCACCACTGGCTGTTGCCGAAGCTCGAAGCAGAGGGTGAGACCGAGTGGTTACGACAGAGGCAGGAGTTTGCCCAACTGCGGGATAGGGTCAGTAGCAACGCACTGGGGCTGATACCGGCTGACCCGAGTATTGCTGGAGCCTTTGGCCATATGTTTCTACACGGTAGCTGGGATCACCTTATTGGCAATATGGTGTTTCTGCTGTTGTTTGGCTTGTCTGTTGAACTAGCCCTGGGAGGGGTGTGGTTTATAGGGCTTTACCTGGTGGGAGGATTGGCGGCAGCAGGTCTGCATGTGCTGGTGGAATCCGGCAGCCATGTACCGATGGTGGGTGCCTCCGGTGCGGTCTCGGCAATTATGGGCATGTTCGTCGCGGTTTACGGTGTGCGCCGGCTACGTTTCTTTTACACCATTGGTTTTATGTTTGGCGAATTCAGTGCACCGGCGCTGCTGGTGTTACCGCTGTGGTTGGGTAAGGAGATTTTCGGTTATTTGTATGGAGATGCCAGCATTGCCTATTGGGCCCATACTGGTGGTTTACTTGCGGGTTTTGCCCTGACTTTGGCGGTGTTGTACTGGCGCCCGATGGTGGAACCTATGCCGGAGGAAGAGGAGGCCCCGTCCCCCCAAAGGGTAGCCTTGGCGCGGATTGATCGTTTTTTGGAAGAGGGAAAAATCCTGGAAGCCACTGAAGCGGCAGCCTCAGCGGTGCGGCAATATCCACAGGCGTTAACACTGATTGAGCGCTATATAGAACTGACCTCAGCGGCGCCAGAGAGTGAAGGTTACCACCGGGCCAATCTCGCTTTATTTGCCCAGGCAGGAAATCTGGAGATCGATGGCCATACCCTGGCAAGTGGCTATCGCCGCTACTTGGCGGCAACAAAAAGTCCAAAGGCGCTCACCGGAAAGGCAAATTTATTGATGGCACGGCGTGCAGCGGAGGAAAAGGACTGGCCGTGGCTAGAGGAATTACTGCGCCACTTGAAACAGCAGCGAGTGAATCACCCCTTGATTCCCAAGCTGGGAATGGTTCTGGTCAATTACTATCGTCGCCTGGGTGAGGAAGGCCGCGCGCGCGAGGTGAAAGAGATGACCCAAGATATGGCTGCCTCAAGTTGAAGAACATAATTCGGTATGTCTTATAAATAATTAAGTAATGTATTGGGGGCAGAGTGAGTCGCTATATTTTGACCGGGACCGAAATTGCAGGGATGGAGGGGGAGCGCAAGGTACATTTCCTCAATGCCAATGCGGTGCGTAAAAACAAGTCCCTGGGTGATCTTATCGGCATATCCGGCTTTGGTTTCCATATGATCGAAATCGAGCCAGGTTATGAATCCACAGAATTCCATTGTCACTATTTTGAAGACGAATGTGTTTATGTCCTGGAGGGTAGGGCCGATGTGCGTATTGGTGACGATCACCACCAGGTTTCTGCAGGGGATTTTATTGGCTACCCCGCTGGTGGCCCAGCTCATGTGATGCGCAATGTGGGAGAAGTGACCTTGCGTTGCATAGTTGTAGGCCAGCGACTACAACATGATGTTGCCGACTACCCAGAAAAAAATCAGCGGATCTACCGAAATAATGGTTTACCCTGGGAGTTGGTGAACCGCGATAATATTGACCACCCGAAGTAGTTTTCGCCGGTAGAAAAGAGTGGATTTTTAGCTTATGCCTGAAAAGATTCGGGTTTTTTATAATTCTGCTTGTCCAGTCTGTAACGCAGGAATTTCAGCACAAAAGAAAAAGTCCAACTCCTGCCAAGTGGATTGGGAGGATGTTCATATTGATGAAGATAAAGCGAAGGAACTGAATACAGATTTAGAGTTTGTCCGTGAGCGGTTGCATGTATTGGATGCGGATGGAAATCTGAAAGTAGGCTACGAAGCTTTTATTACGATTTGGGAGAACTCCCCCAAGGAATTGTGGAAGGCCAAGGTGTCGAAGCTCCCTGGCCTGAGGTGGTGCCTAAATATCCTTTACAATATTTTTGCAAGAGGGTTGTATCTCTGGAATCGAGCTTTCAAGCACTGGTAGTCGTGCTCAATGTATATCTGCTGTCGAGTTTAATACGTTCCACAAGGTGTTGATCTGAGAGCGAAAGGCGCTGTCGGGGAATTTCTGTCGGAGAAAGTGAAGCAGTTTTTTTGCTAAGTCTTCCCGGCCTAATCCATCGATATAGACTTGAGCTAATAACAGGTAGGCGGCGTCAAGCTGTGGATAGGCTTCTTTGTGTAGATTATTTAATAGTTGTGCAGCAAGTTGGTATTTATGTTGATGATATAGTACCTGCGCGATAGCGTGGCGAACTTCAGACTTGCGCACAGCTGGAGTGGGCTCTGTAGCTATATAAAGCTCCGCCGCTTTGTGTGGACGATTTATCTGTACAAATTTCTCTAAAAGATGCGGCCCCAGCTCCAGTAGGGCTTTTTTATCTTTGGTTGCTAATAACAGACGGTAATAGCGTTCGTTTAGTATTTCGTCGCTAGGAAAGCGGCGCAGTCCCTCGACTAAAGCCTGACGAGCGCTAGTGAAATCTCCTTCACGCAAAAATATTTGTGCTTCTGCCTGAGCTCGTTTACATAGGAATTCATTTTCCTCTAAGTAATTGTCGTCATCTTCGTACAGTGCAGCTACCCCGAGTTTTTGTTGTCGAGTCAAGCAGATATAACCCATTACTGCACTTGAGACTATGTAAAAGTAAGTAACAGTAGCTGCTGTTGTTGGCATAATTGCCCAGGAGGGAAGCTTGTCGCTAACAATAGCCATTAAAATGGTTGGAGCGAAAGATATGACATTAGTAATAATTAATAACAACCAATAAGGCCAGCCTATAACCAAAGTAAATTCAAGTAACTTAAGTGGATTGATTGCTGCCTTCAAGCTGTGTGTGATAGCCAGGGCAATCATAGAAGCTGGCGTTAAAAAAGAAAGCACTGCCATATAAATAGCTAAAACTCCAAGGCTGCCGGTAGATTGCACAAGTTTGTAACCGACAAATATTGCAATCAGCGTCATTCCGACGACTTTGAGGAGTAATACAGCCCCATTTCCGTCCAGGGCCTCCGTAAGAGCCGGGGCTTCCCGTTGGCCTGCGGCGAGCTTTTCAATCACTAAAAGGTTGTAACGGACTACCACCGCCACAACTGCCACTAATGCAATGAGGCTGAGAAGCCCAATGGAGGTAATTACCAGGCTTCCGGCAGCGGCTACCGCCATCAGAGTTAATGGACCTGGTTTGAGAGCATAAAGGAAATAAAACAGTCCCATTTGCCAAAATGGTTTTGCACTGTTACTGGCCCCAATATACTCCAGGCTCTTCCGGCAAAGGGGACAGTCGGGTCCTTGCTCGTGATAATTTGCGCTGGAGCCGGGAATACACTCGCCACAGAACTGACGGTTGCAGGGCTGGCACTGCCAGGATGCAGTCTTGCTAGTGTGATAGTGGCAGGAATCAGCCATTTATTCTTCCCTAACGAATTTCTCTACTTAATAGTTATTTTGTCTTGGTTCACAGTTTATCTGTCGACTCGGTGGCGGTGCAATCATCAAGTATTTTTAATGTCCTGTTAGAATGCAGGAGAAATACCGATAAAATTGGTACACAAGTTTCAAAATAGGTGTTGTATGACAAAGGCTATGCATATTCATTTGGTTGAGGGCTTTGCGCCGGAACCCTGGGGAGAGTCAGCTCTGCTGAGCTTTGATGGTAGCGCTGCCAATATTCATATTAGCGCTGCGAAAGGCGCTGTGTTGGTTGCAGCGCAGCGAGCTGCCCGAAAGCTCGATGGTATGGGGGTCAACGATGTTGTCCTCAAAGGAGAAAGCTGGAGCATTGAAAGCCGCTGGGCATTTTGGGCAGGTTTTTTTAACCCGCGTAAATCCAACAAAATTGACTGGGGGACTGATGACAGCGCCGAGTTAAAAGAACTCGCCGCCCGTGAAAATGCCAGTCGCTGGGTTCGTGAAATTACTAATGGTACTCCTGATGATGTGTCTCCGCGTGTATTGGCGGAGAGCGCTGCAGAAATGCTGCAAAAGCTGGCTCCCAGTGCGGTAACTTACCGTATAGTTGCCGGGGATGACCTGCTGCGTGAAGGGTTTGTCGGTATCCACAACGTTGGGCGTGGTAGTGTACGTGAGCCGGTGATGTTACAAGTGGACTTTAACCCGAGGGGTGATGACCAGGCGCCGGTTGATATGTGTTTGGTAGGTAAAGGAATTACTTTTGACTCCGGCGGCTACAGCATTAAGCCGTCCAACAACATGGCCACAATGAAATCCGATATGGGTGGCGCGGCCATGGTAACTGGAGGCTTGGCTCTTGCAATAGCCAGAGGTCTCAACAAGCGGGTCAAACTCTATCTCTGCTGCGCAGAAAACCTGATCTCCGGTCATGCCTTTAAATTGGGCGATATTATTAAATATAAAAACGGAGTGAGTGTAGAAATACTGAATACCGATGCTGAAGGGCGCCTGGTACTGGCCGACGGTTTAATTGCAGCTTCGGAAGAAGAGCCTCGCTGGTTATTAGATGCCGCTACTCTGACCGGTGCAGCAAAGATGGCTGTAGGTCGGGATTTCAACTCTGTCTTTAGTTTTGAAGATGAAGCAGCCCAAAAGGTATTGTCTGCAGCTTCTGAGGAAAATGAAAAGGCGTGGAGACTGCCTTTAGAGCGTTTCCACCTTGAGCAAACCCCGTCCAACTTTGCCGACATCGCCAATGTTGGTATTGAGGGAAGTCCTGGTGCATCTACGGCAGCCTCCTTCCTCGCGCGCTTTGTACGGGATGAAGGCCGCAATTGGGTGCATATGGACCTTTCTGGCTCTTATCAGCCCAGTGGCAATGATCAGTGGGCGCCAGGTGCTAAAGGGCACGGCCTGCGGACAATTGCACGCTTCCTTTTGGATAATTAGCAACCGGCAATTTATGCCAAATACCTTACGAAACGCGCCTAATTGTCGGCGCGTTTCTTTTACCTCGCCCCTAATACCTATAAGTCATTAAAAAAATTGTACTCCAGCTGAAAACCGGGATATTAGTAACGTTCTGCTAATTGAGGTATTTCGGTTCTGGTTCGTTAGCAGATACTTGGGTCTGGAAGCATTTGCCAGGTGAATAAGATAATCAGTGATTCGGTGAGCGGTAATGAGCACTGCAACCTCTACAAATAATTCGGATTATAATCCAAACCATTGTGCCAATTGTCAAGCAGAGCTATTGGGGCCCCATTGCTATGCCTGTGGTCAGCCGGTTAAAGGCATGGTTCGTCATTTCTCTTCAGTAATTGGAGACTTTTTTGATACCCTACTTGCTTTTGATTCCCGCACATGGAAAACAATACCCTCTCTGTTTTTTAGACCTGGATTTTTAACCGCTGAGTATTTCTCTGGTCGACGGGTGCGTTATGTCAGCCCTGTACGCTTGTTTATCTTTCTATGTATCACCAGCTTCTTTGTAACCCAGATAAACAGTGACTGGGCTATTAATTTTGGAAATGTAGACGTTGAGTCAGTCGATGTTGAAAAAGCGAGCCAAGGTTATAACGACGCCATCGAAGATATTCGAAAAGGCAAAGAAAAGCACGTTAACAATAGTTATGCTGTCGCTGTTTTGGAAGACGTTGAGAAAAATCTGATTAGCGAACAAGAGAAGCTTACCGGTGGTTTGCATAAACTCAATGAAGATTTAAGTGAGATTGATGAAGGCCAGAATGGATCGGAAAACCTTTCTAAAGAGGAACTGGCCTCAGGATTGAATGAGACTATTAGTGAGTTAGATAGAGAGTTTCTTCAAGTTGATTGGCTTCCCAAACCATTAGAAGATTGGGTTAACCGTAAAGTAGAGAGCGCCCATAAAAATGTAGAAAGGGTCACCGATGATCCAAATCGTTTCAAAAAAGCATTCTTGGGAGCTCTTCCGTCAACTCTTATAGTCATACTGCCAATATTTGCCATGATGCTGTGGATGCTTTACGTCTTTAAACGCAGACTTTATATGGAGCACCTGATTGTAGCGTTACACAGCCAGGCTTTTATCTGCCTGAGTATTCTGATTGGCAACCTTTTTTATAGTATTAGTAGTCAACTGGAAGGATACGCATTTATATACTCGTCTCTTAACAGCTTAATGGCACTATTAGTTCTTTGGGTTCCTATATATCTTTTTTGGATGCAAAAGCGTGTATATCAGCAGGGTTGGATCATGACCCTGTTTAAGTATTCTTTTTTGGGTTTAGCTTATCTAGTTTTATTATCTGTTGGTGCGGCTCTTACTGTATTTTGGAGTTTGGCAGAGTTATAAGGATATATCCTAATAGGATTCCAACCATTAAACGCATAAGCGTTTAATGGTTGGTGTAGGTGAAACTGTGCTGTTTCGATGTTAAGTTATTCAAGCTAAAGAGTTCGCTCGCAGCACCATCTATATTCAGAATGTTGTATTGTAAATTTATATCCGTAATTCTGTTCAGAAAATTGGACTTTCGGATTACTAGTGGTAAGTAGTTAAAGGGAATGTCGAAGGAAGTAGGTCTTGAGTAGTACGACATCAATGGCAAGTGTTTGTAATGAAGATAATAAGTGCGCAAACTGCTGTACACAGTTGTTAGGTCCCCATTGTTATGCTTGTGGTCAGCCCGTTAAAGGTATGGTGCGGCATTTTTCATCTGTAATCGGTGATTTCTTAGATACCTTGTTGGCATTTGACTCCAGAACATGGAAAACCATACCTGCGCTATTTTTCCGACCAGGGTTTTTAACAACAGAGTATTTTTCTGGTCGTCGTGTTCGATATGTAAGCCCTGTACGGCTATTTATTTTTCTCTGTATCACCAGTCTTTTTGTAACTCGTTTGAGTGGAGACTGGACAATCAATTTTACGGATGTTGATACTTCAAATGAAGGACCTCAGTTAGAAGCGTCGGGTGTCGACCTCCTTTTGCAGGCGGATCGGCCAGTACATACTGAAATTCCTGAACAAAAAGGCCTGCTAGGAGAAATTAAGAAGGCTGAAATAAGTCTTATCGAAGCTAAAGAGGAGGTTGAAGAGGGTATTAAAAGAGGTATTAAAAATGAGATTGTTAAAGGCAGTGATAAGGGGCGAATAATTTCTCAAGAGGACTCGGAGCCAGTTTGGCAGTCATCAGCCAATGATCCAGATAATAAATTAATAAGAATGGATATCAAAGGCCTGCCAAAGCCCATGCAAGACTGGATGGATGCAAAGATTGAAAATGCCAACCAGAATATTAAACAAGTTACTGAAAATCCAAATCGGTTCAAGAAAGTATTTCTTAAGACGCTTCCTTATGCACTGTTAATCATGTTGCCAATGTTTGCCATGATGTTATGGGCGCTCTATATCTTTAAGCGTCGACTATATATGGAACACTTAATTGTAGCTTTACATAGTCATGCTTTTATATTTCTAAGTATCCTGATTGGAAATATCTTATACATACTAAGTGTTAACATGGCCGGGTATACTGCTATAACATTAGCTTTAGAGGCCCTGATAACCTTATTGATTTTTTGGGTTCTGGTTTATCTCCTTTGGATGCAAAAGCGTATATATAGGCAAGGCTGGTTTGTAACCTTTTGTAAATATTCAGTATTGGGGATGGCTTACTTGTGTTTATTATCAATTGGGGCGGTTTTTGCCATTGTTTGGAGCTTGGCTGGATTGTAATAACGATTTTAGCGATATAAATTGATGGACATTTAAAGTATACAGTTATATATAGTCGGAAGATATAGTGAGTATTAGAAATCGAAAGGAAACGTCGGTAGAGAGGCAAGATTATTGCTCTAACTGTAATACAATTTTATTGGGGCATTTCTGTTATGGCTGTGGACAGTCAGCAGAAGGTATTGTGAGACGCTTATCAAGTGTAATTAGAGACTTTCTAAATACCCTTGTGGCACTTGATTCACGCTTGTGGAAAACACTGCCGGCTTTATTGTTATCCCCAGGATTTTTAACGATAGAATACTTATCTGGAAGGCGAGCACGATATGTAAGCCCGGTAAAGCTGTTTATCTTTCTTTGCGTAAGCGCCTTTTTTCTGATTCGTATTAGTAGTGATTGGAGTATTGCTCAAGAGCAGCCTATCCGTACTAGTGAGAATGTTGCCGCAAAAATGGTTCCGTCTTCCACAGGTGATACAGAGAAACAATTTGACTGGGATTTACCTGGTGGCAGGAAATTGAAAATTCGTGGAGCAGAAAATAAGCAAGAAGTATGGTCGATATCTTTTAATCGAGTACTCTCAATTTTTGAAGAAAAAGTCTATGCTGTAGAATTTATGCCACAGGCATGGCGTCATTGGTTTGATATCGAATTCGAAAAGGCGAGGAGTAATATTGATCGAGTATCGGAAAATCCTACAATCTTTGCCAAGGCTTTCTTCGGATCTCTCCCTACAATGCTATTACTTATGCTGCCAATATATTCAGGTATATTGTGGCTACTTTATGCGTGTAGAGAAAAATTATATATGGAGCATGTTATTGTGTCGCTCCATAGTCATGCCTATGTGAGCCTAACGTTGTTGCTAGGAACTGCTATTTTTCTCTTGCAAGAATCTGTTGAGCCTTTGTTTTGGGCAGAAATTTTATGTTATGGAGTTTTGCTACTGCTTTTCCTCTGGATGCCAATAAACTTACTAGTAATGCAAAAGAATATTTATAAAGAGGGGTGGGTTTCGACCTGTATTAAATACTCGGTTTTAAGTTTTGTTTATCTGCCACTAATCATGCTCGGTACGGTAATGGCAGCATTTTATAGTTTGGCTGAATTATAAGTTTCTGGTTATTCCAATTTGTTATTCTGGCTCCAGTTGCGTTATTTTGCTATTTATATTTGTATGATAGGTGGCTTTCTATTTTAATTGTTATTAGAAATACATGGTTTGAAGGTGTTTATTTTTTGTTTGCATTCAATAGCAAGCAAAATTAATTCCCGCCAGAATTTTGCTGTCTCCATAGATATTCATTAAGCGCAGTTTACAATCGCTCTGCCCATAAATTCAGTCTAAGTTACATGAATCTGGATGGGTAAATTTATAGGTGTATTCACTTAAATGGAGAGCGTTATGTTTAAATCTATATTGCGTGTAGTTATCTTAGGGATTTTAGCTTCTAGCAGTTATGCAGATCCAATTCAAGATTTAAGTATGCAAAACTATGAAGCGGGTTGGTTTCCAAATTATTGGCAGGGGCAGGGTCCACTGACATGTCGTCGGACTTGTGCAATTTGGGTTGGAGGGGTGCCTGAGTCAGAGGTTGCTACTGACCTGATAGATGATTTTGAATCTACCAGTGTTTGTAAGGTAACTCGCGACCCTGAAATAATCGAGAAACCTGTCAATGACCCATCATCTCACTGGCTCTATGGTAATCAGTTTGACGATAAGTCGGTTTGCTATGTCGGAACCCCTTATGGTGTCAAAGAAGATGATCACTTTATGTGTCTGTGTGTATGTAATAAACCTGACCTGATAGTGAGCCAAATCTATGATCCGATCTGGAATCCTGGAACCGGGCAATCCATCATCGTAGTCGATATCACTAATATAGGTGCTCTGGCAGCGCCAATCAGCCAGGCTCGCCTTTTAGATATTGATACACTAGCCAACGATGTACAGGCGACGCCTGCAATTCCAACAGGTGGCACTGTAAGTATTGTATTTACTTTGGGTTACTGGGTTTTTGATCCGGATGCGGTTTTAGAGGTAACTGCTGACTTTACCAATCTCGTCGATGAGTGTAACGAAAATAACAATACACTGACTTATGCTGAGCAAGGGTAGTAGTAGATAGGGGGAGAGCTCCCGGAACTAAGCCGTAGGGAGCTTTGAGATACTAAATAAAATTAGCTAGAAAGAAACACATTAATAACCTGGCAGCTTTCTTTATCCACCGCGGCATTAGGCTGTTCATTACCGACTGTTTGCTCCCCGGGTATTTTAGGTAGCACGAGATACATTCGTGGATAGTCTCGGACTATATAATCTTTTTTATCTGCACTCAGCCAAGGGTATTCAGCGGCAATGGCTGTTACTCCACGGAGTAAAGCGATACCATCTGTGCAACTATTTGGAGTAGTAGCTGTGGTGAGCATGGCAAAAGCTAATGAAGAGAAGTTCATAATCTCTGCTATCCCAATGGGTCTTCAGACTGACGTTATGTTTATTCTGGGGACAGTATAGCTGAGCTCGATTATGAGCAACAGGCAGTTCTATTAAAGCGGCCAGCCGAAGCTGGCCATCTTCTTTACTATGCGTGCTTTACAGAGGTTTCTTCGACTTTCACCCAGAGGCGTGTCTCTGTCGGACTAATTAATTTGGACAAAAGATTCGGGGCCACAGAGGTTAGCCCAATAAAACCAACTATCGCACGGAGAATAAATGAGTCAAGCCAGTAGATAAGGCCAATTAACAGTATTGCTATCACAAGTGACGGTAGAGTGGCTTGCAAACGAGACCGCTGAATATGCTGATAATCCATTGTCTCAGGTAGTTGTTTCTCGATACGCTCTAATGCGTGCGCTTTTACTGTTTGGTTTAAGAACTCAACAGAATGGGTCTTATCCCCGTGCTTGATCGTTATTACATCTGAATTGTGGTCACTGCTAAGTGAATTTATTTCATTGAGAGGGATTCGTGCTGCGGTATCAGGTTTACACAAATGATATATTTCTTCAGGGGATTTCCCCGCTTGATAGGCGGATTGAGCAGTTGAAGCCTGTTTTTTCGGGATATCAAAATAGACGAGTTCATCTCCTTCTAAGGCGACGAGGTAGTTATCATCGATATCAAGCCAGGACGTCTCAGTATAAAAGCCCTCGGGTAGTGCTTTTTTTGACTCCCTTACAAACAAGAAGCTTAAAATCCAATATAAGACGAGGCAGATACCTATAGTGATAGGTGCTGCTTGAATCAGGTTTCCTACAGGTGTGTTATTTTCGACATTTCTTTGAGCATTTTGCGCTAATACATGCCCGTAGATGTCGCCCTCTGGAAACCATACTTCGATAGGTTGACCTTGTTTATATTGACTATAAATTCCTTTTGGAACCTCTGCGGAGGATTCAAAGTCTTCATCTTCATAGTTAAACTGGTAGTCAATATAGTAATTTGTACGATAGCGCTTTTTACCTTTGCGGCCACGGTACTCTTCTTCCTCCTCTCTTAACGCTACTACTTCAGCATCTAGAGCTTGATGACTTTCGATCCAACTTAATGATTCATTGTTGGCACGAGAGTAATAGTTTGACAGAAAGTAAGTCAGAATAAGGAAAACTAAAATGCATACTGTACGTACCATTGATTTTCTTTTTTGTCCAGGGGACTTCTGTAACGCCATTTAATACATCCTTACTGTATTTCTTGTGCTTTAGGTATTGGTACTTTTGGAGTAATAAGTTGTTTTTTATGGGGTGGAAATTTGGTGTGGGTGAAAAATACAACTGCAGTTTGTTTGGTGAATAAAACTGAAGGTTAACTCTAAATTAATTTTTATTACTTGACCGGCGTCATGGTTGGTTCAGTTGCATCTTGAGTATTTTTATAATGCTTATTTGTTATTGGGTAAAACTTCCTATTTAGGATAAGAGCTGACCAACTTGGTACGAACAGTTTGAATAATAAGAGCCTTACAAATATTGAGCAGCTGAATGGTAGAGTTTTAATTGCTTTGGAATTTGGACTGACTAGCTAATCTTTTGCCAGCCTTATGAGGTTGGGTGGTTCAGTTTCATGGAGGTAGTTCTATGTTGAACTAGTTTAGGTGAAGTACCAATGTCGTTTTATGTCGTAAATGTGTCATAGCAGACGCGCCCACTGGAGTACAATTCCCTGTGTGGAGGAGATGCTATGACCAAGAAGATAGGTTTTTTTGTTGCAGATGGATTCCAGGCGTTAGACCTTTTTGGGCCCTTGGATGCCTTTATGGAGACTAATAGTTTCGTTAGTGAGGCCTATACAAGTCGTTTGATAGGTTTAACCAATGCATCAGTTAAAACCGCGTACGGCCAAGCCCTATCAGTGGATTTTGATATTTACCAGGATAGGGAAATTGATTACCTGGTCATTACTGGCGGTACTGGGATGCGGCAGCTGCGCTTAAGTCCTAAGCAGGTAAATGCGCTGCGTGCAATCGCAGACAAAGCAGAACGTGTCTTGAGTATCTGTACAGGTGCATTCTTACTAACAGATATATTTCCGGAACAAAAGCACCGCATTACCACTCACTGGCGGCATTGCCGGCAGCTTGCCGAGCAAGCAGTCAATTATCAGGTTGAGCAGGACCCCCTGTTTATTGAAAGCGGAAAACTGTGGTCTTCAGCGGGAATTCTATCTGGAGTCGACTTGGCCTTGGAAGTGATTCGCCAGGATTATGGCAATACTATTGCGGCCAGCGTGGCTAAAGATCTGGTCGTTTATCTTCAGCGCAGGGGAGGGCAGTCACAGTACTCTGATCTGCTTAAAGTGCAATCCAGCGACAGTATGAGGCTCAATCCTCTATTGGAGTGGCTGTCGGAGAATTACCAGAAATCAATCAGCGTTTCCGATATGGCGGAGCGTATTTCCGTCAGCGATCGCCAGTTAACTCGCTTGTTCAAACAGCATCTTAATAGCACCCCCGGACATTATCTAAACCAACTCCGTTTAAACCGGGCGCGGGATTTAATCACCTGTGAATCAGCAAGCCTTGTTCAGGTGGCTCGGCAGGTAGGGTTTGCAAGCTATGATAGCTTTCGCCGGGCTTTTTATGGCCAATTTGGAGTTTCCCCCTCATATTTCAGTAGGAATCGTTAAGCCGCGCTCTCACAAGTGTCTTAGCTTTAAGAGTGCGGCGAGATTGAGAGCTATTCCATTACCACTCGACGCAGATCTTGCCAAAGTGCGACCCGCTGGCCTGGTACTCAAATGCCGCAGCCAGTTCCTCCATAGGGTAAGTCTTATCAATCACTGGCTGTATCTGGTTGGCTTCCAATGCGGTGACATATTCCCGTTGATCCCTACGGCTTCCAACGATCAAGCCCTGTAACCGGGCCTGCTTGGCCATCAACAGTGCTGTGGGCACTTCTCCCGAGCGGCCCGTTAAAACACCAATCAATGAAATATGGCCGCCAACTCTGACTGAATGGATCGATTGCTCTAGTGTACCGGGGCCACCGAGCTCAATTATATGGTCCGCACCTTTGCCTTCCGTCAGCTCCATAACCTTTTTTGACCACTGTGTATGGGTGCGATAGTTGACGCCATGATCGGCGCCTAATTTTTTGGCGCGCTCCAGTTTTTCATTGGAAGAAGAAGTAACAATAACTTTGGCCCCCAGTATTTTGGCAATCTGAATTACCGTAATAGATACTCCGCCAGTTCCTAGAGTCAATATTGTGTCGCCAGGTTTTACCTTGCCGTCTACTACCAATGCCCGCCAAGCAGTAAGGCCCGCGGTAGTAATGGTTGCCGCCTGAGCGTGGCTCCAGCCTTTTGGGGCAAGGGTAAAAGCGCTCTGATCGCGCACAACAAACTCAGCGGCCATCCCATCGATACCGTCACCAGGCGTATTGGCAAAGTTACCCACGGAAGCCATAGGCGTACCTGCTGGCCACTGTGGGAAAAAGCACGACACAACAGAATCGCCGGCCTGAAAATCGGTAACATCCTCACCAACTGCATCCACGATACCGCCGCCGTCAGACATCAGAATACGGCCGTCTTGTGTGGGAATACCGCCGTTGGCAACCAAAAGATCGTGGAAGTTGAGGGAGGAGGCTTTAATTGCAACACGGATTTGGTCTGGGCCGGGTGCTCCCGGGTCAGCGATGTCGCTAACCGAAATGTTTTCTAGTCCACCTGGTGTTTTTAGCGTCAATGCCTTCATCGTTTTCTTTCCTTTTATTGATTTCTTGGTTCACTAGATAATAAATCAACTTAGACATGTTTGATAAGTTCGGAAATATTTAGATTAATTGTGAAATCAAAGAGAACTAGTCTTTCGATATCAAAAGGGAAGGCATTTTCAGGTAAGCGAACCTATCGATGATTCAAATGAAAGATATCCACAAATGGAAGATGAGACTGCAAGGCTGTTATTGAGTATTCAATAGATTTTCCACTTGGAGATTCGTATTGATATCTTTCGGTGGGATTAAGTGCTGCTTAGATTTGGAAAAGGTTCTCCTCTTTACTTACTTCTACGTCATATAAGATTTTTAAATTTTCTAAAGCTTCATTATATGCATATAATAGCCTTGAGATATCCCCTGGATCCTTTAGAATTTCAGAATCAAGTAGAGTTTTATAGTGTTTAATGGCCCGCAAGAAGGAAAGTAATGTTTCATTGTTTTTATTTACATTTATATTCCTTATGAGTCCATTTCCTGTTGCAAACGCATTAGACACTTCTAAAAGTCTCCAAACACTAAAACATGCGGGTACAGTAATTTTTTATGTCAGTAATGCTATCTCACTTTGGAATGGTTGTCAGGCTTTAAGTAACGGGAATGGCTTTAGTGTATTAATGCAGGTGTTGACTTAGCGTTTGGTGTAGCAGGGTTTGCTTGTGGTACTTTGGGTGGAGTTGCAGCTGTTAGCTATGGGGAACATCGGCAATGCTTAAGTATAGCCCTGAGATGTATAGACTTTTAGTGATGACAAATGTTGATAGGATTTGTTTTCTTACCGGAAATTGCTAGATTGAAATATGCTTAATTATTTTTATTTTCAATTTTTTGCTCTCTCCCAAAAGATTAATGGTGTGGGCAGACATAATCACTACTATGCCTGCCTATCCCTCTCTTTATTTGAGATTGCCATTTTTATAAACGGAGTTCTGCTTGCTCATATGTTTTTAGGGTTAGGAGAAACTTTTTCTGGTGTTACCAAATTTTCGGCAGTATTAATTTCGATTATTGTTTTTTTATTAAATTATATACTTTTTTCTATTCGAAGTCGCAGTAAGAGTTTTTTAGTTAAGAAAAAGGTTGTTCTCTGTAAGCCCTCTGGGTATGCGGGTGGAGTATTGAGCCTATTGGTTCCTGTAATTTGTATATTTTTTCTAGCATACTTCTTGATTGAGAGATGAGCTACTGCACAAAAGGGAGGTCTTTGGAGCACGGCTAAAGGCTATACTGGTGCATTCTGGGATGGGGCTAAATGGCGTTATAACGCGGTAGCAAATGGGTTAAGTCAAGATTTTTATGAAGGTGCTCTTGAGGGAATAATTAATTTTACTGGTGGTCGGACAGGAAATTTTTTTACTATTGGTTTCCTGAAATCAGTAGATAAAAAGGTAGTGGGATTATTTGACGGTGGTGCAATTGCACGTGAAACTGGATATATGACATTTGGACAGTTTTTTAAAGGTGGGTTTAAGACGGCAGACCACTTGGGAACAAGGCTTCAAACTCTAGGTCATGTGTCTACAGGTGCTGTAGTTAATTGTGCTCGTTTAACGGCTGTATATGAAGCTGGAAACTTTGTTGGCTCACTTGCTCGTATTGCTGTAAATAGAACAGCAATTTGGCTGTCTGAATAGTAGGTTTAAGTTTGGTGGAGAATCCAATTGAGTGAAATTGATCCGATAGGCTCTTCTAGAGTGATACCAGTTTATAGAAAGCTAGCTTTAGTTCTTGCTGTAATATTTATAATTGCGATTTGTGGAGTAATTGTATTATTGATTGCGGAAGGGTTTGATTGGTTTCTTATTTTTGGGCTTGCAATGTGTTCATGGTCGGCTCGATTTTTTATAAGAGCTTTTAAAAGCTAAAATACGGACATTAGTTTGAGTTCTGCCGAATAAGAAAAGTAGAGCGTTAACTATCAGCGGCCGCATAGCATGTTCCACCTGGCGCTGGGCGATAATCGCATCGATCATCCGAATCACCGTGTCCTTGTCTTGATCATCAAAAGTCTCCAGCAGCTTGAAACGCTTAAATAGCATCATCGTTGCGGATGGGACCTTTTTCCATCGGCTGGCCCATTATCAGATAGTCCAGTGACATCTCAAAAATAATAGAAATATTCAGGGATTCGTGAATTACACGATTTTCCTTACGAGGCCTTTCCCCGTGTCAATAGTGGGCCAATAAATACTTGAGTTTTTAGCAATCGGCGGGCCCTAGAAAACTACGAATTTTTCTTTAGCTAATTTTTTATAAGGTGGCGAGTAAGTAATCGCTTCCCCTGAAAGCTAAGGATAGCGGAGGAGTTGAATTACCGAGAAATGACTTGGATTTATAGGGGATTAAAAATGGTGGGCCCTCCGGGACTCGAACCCAGGACCTGCCGATTATGAGTCGGATGCTCTAACCAACTGAGCTAAGGGCCCACACATTGCTTGCGAGGATCGTTGCAAGCGGTTGGGAAAAGTACAAGATTTTCCCTTGCAAATCAATGCCTTTGTTAGCACTCAAAGCCGATATGGGCAAATTCTAGAAATCTTCTTTCCCTATTGCTCAAGCTTTCGCCAACAACTGATCTTTATGGAATAGATACCCACCTTGCGAAAGCTGTCAAATACCTTAATTGGTTCGATAGTATCAATTAGAGATTGTAATTGGTACAGCTGTCTTGTTTATGTGAAATGGAGGCTAAAACCCCATACTAAAGTATTTAAATCGGCAGTTTGGGGATAAGGATACAGCACCAAACCAGGAAAGCAGCGAAGAGGGCGACGGCCACGGCGGCGGAGCCTGTGTCTTTGGCAATCTTGGCCAGCGGGTGTTTCTCGGGGCCGATGCGGTCCACGGTCGCCTCAATAGCGCTGTTGATAAGTTCTATTGGGAGGACAAACATCACGGCTGCAATCAATATGGCGCGCTCAGTAGGTGTCTCCCCGGCCCAGAGTGCGAGAGGCACCATTAGGCAGGCAGCAATTACTTCCTGGCGAAAAGCTTCCTCATTGCGCCATGCAGCGACGAGCCCCTGACTGGAGTAGCTAGTGGCAGCCAGGAGGCGAGCAAACCCCTTCTTGCCGGGCTTGTTGGCAAGCTCGTCAGATTTTTCCTGCTTATTCGCCATTTCTTTTTGCATGCTTATCTCCTGCTTTCACTAAGCCTGCGCGGGGAGGTCATCTTTATGTCACAAAAAAAAGCCCGGTTGAACCGGGCTTTAGTCTAGCGCTTACTCGTCGAGGAAGCTGCGTAAATGCTCCGACCTGGAGGGGTGTCGCAGTTTGCGCAGTGCTTTCGCTTCGATTTGACGGATACGCTCGCGGGTTACGTCAAACTGTTTGCCCACCTCTTCCAGAGTGTGGTCGGTATTCATATCGATACCGAAACGCATACGCAGTACCTTGGCTTCACGGGCGGTGAGGCCGGAGAGTACAGAGCGGGTAGCGTCGTGCAGACCAGTTTGAGTGGCGGTATCCACCGGCGAGGATTGGTTTTGGTCCTCGATAAAGTCACCCAGGTGGGAGTCTTCATCGTCGCCGATGGGCGTCTCCATAGAGATCGGCTCTTTGGCGATTTTGAGGACTTTACGCACCTTGTCTTCCGGCATTTCCATGCGCTCGCCCAGTTCTTCCGGGGTGGGTTCGCGACCCATTTCCTGCAGCATCTGGCGGCTGATACGGTTGAGCTTGTTGATGGTCTCAATCATATGCACCGGGATACGGATGGTGCGGGCCTGGTCCGCAATAGAGCGAGTAATGGCCTGGCGAATCCACCAGGTGGCATAAGTGGAGAATTTGTAACCGCGGCGGTATTCGAACTTATCCACAGCCTTCATCAAGCCGATGTTGCCCTCCTGGATCAGGTCCAGGAACTGCAGGCCGCGGTTGGTGTACTTCTTGGCGATAGAGATAACCAGACGCAGGTTGGCTTCGACCATCTCTTTCTTGGCGCGGCGTGAACGGGCCTCACCAATGGACATGCGGCGGTTGATCTCTTTGATCTGGCCTACGTCCAGCTTAGCGCGCTCCTGGAACTGAGCCAGTTTGCGCTGGGCGCGAACAACTTCGTCTACGACGTGGCGCAGGGCATCGGAGTAATCGCGCTTTTTCTTGATGATTGCGGGAATCCAATCATCATTGGTCTCGTTGCCGGGGAATTCCTTGATAAAGGTCTTGCGCGGCATGCGGGCGCGTTTGATACACATGGCCATAACCACGCGCTCTTGCTCGCGCACACTGTCGAGAACGTAGCGAACTTCGCCATAGAGTGGTTCGAACTGGCGGGGAGCCAGTTTAAAGAAGCGGAATACATCGCCAACGGCTTCGAGGGCCTGGCCAGCTTCTTTGGAGTCGCGGCCGTGGGCGGCGATGGCTTCGTCGGCAGCTTTCTGTGCGGCGATCAGCGCGTTCATGCGCTCGGCGAGCTCTTCGGGGTCGATACCGCCGGTAGCTTCCTCTTCTTCTTCGCTGCTGTCGTCATCGCTGTCGTCGTCTTCGGCGTCGTCATCGGAATCTGATGACTCCGGCGCGCTGGCAGCGGCGGCGGCTTGGCCGGCCTGGGCTCCGGGCGGAACCTCGTCGGCGGGGTCGAGCCAACCGGAGATAATATCGGGGATGCGGCGCTCTTCTTTTTCGATCAGAGCGTACTCATCGATGATCTGCTGCACTGCACCCGGCCAGTAGGCCAGGGCGGCCATCAGTTCGCGCAGGCCCTCTTCGATACGCTTGGCAATGGCGATCTCGCCTTCGCGCGTGAGCAGCTCTACGGTGCCCATTTCGCGCATATACATGCGTACTGGATCGGTGGTTCGGCCTACGTCGGACTCTACGGCTGCCAGGGCAGCGGCAGCTTCGGCTGCGGCGATTTCATCAGCGGAGCTGTCGCCTTCAGCCATCAACAACTCTTCGGCATCCGGTGCGGTTTCAAACACCTTGATGCCCATGTCGTTGATCATGCCAATAATGTCTTCCACCTGATCGGGATCGGAAATATCTTCCGGTAGGTGGTCATTTACCTCGGCATAGGTCAGATAGCCCTGCTCTTTACCGCGGGCGATCAGTTCCTTAATGCGGGACTGTTGCTGGGTTTTGTCGGTCATGCACAACCCTGAATTCTGGGAATGAAAATACGGGACAAAGACGCGGGATTATAGCGTATTTGCACTAGCAATAACCACTCTAGCTGTCAAGTAACGGCGTAGGTGCGATGTTTAGGGTGCTGGGGTTCCCGATCCCGCCCGGCGGGGGTGAGTGAATATAGTGCTGAGCCCGCAGTTTTCAAGGGGCTGGCGCTTATTAATTCTGCTTTTTTCGCCAATTGGCTAATAGAGCCAGTTGTTCTTCGGGGCTCAACTGGGCGCTGTTCTTGAGTTGATCGAGTAAATCGCGGTTGCGCTGTTTGTCTGCAGCTTGTTTCAGGCGCAGCAGACAGTCGTTAAATTCGGTGTGCGGATCGTATTCCAGGTTGCTGTCATCCTGGGCGAGTTGCCGCGCGACCGATACCAGTGGAGAAATAGCGAGCTTGGCCAGGGTATCGCAAGATTCTGCGCTGTGGTGTGCACGCCAGTGGCCGATCAATTGATAGAAATTTAATTGGGGGCGGCTTTTGTATAGCTCTACCAGCTGGATAAACAATGCCAGGTCTGCATTGCCATCGATGGGGAATTGCTGTGGATTTTCGATTTGTGCTGCCAGCTCCGGGTGGTGCAATAGCAGGGCGATCAGCATGCGCTCCGGTGGCAGGAGATATTGGCTCTGGCGGCGCGGACTGTTGTAACTCGGTGCTGCACTTTCGCTGAAGTTGTTGTCGCGCTGCCAGGGTTCCGGCGGTGTGCGGTGCTCCAGCTCCTCGTGAGGGGAGGGTGCTTGGTTTGGCTCTCCCGGTGCAGCTGTAGGTTGCGGGTGGGGCTGTTGCGGCGTGCGAGCTTTTTCTGTGCGGATAACCTCTTGCAGGGTTTCCTTGTCGAGCCCGGTGCGCGAGGCCAGTTGTTGGAACATCAGCTGGCGGTAGACGCCATCGGGCAGCAGGTCGAGCAGGGGGGCGGCGAGTTTGGACAGGCGCGCGCGGCCGTCCATGGTCTGCAGGTTGATATCTTCGCTCAGTAGGTCGAAGAGAAAATCTTCCAGCGGTAGGGATTGCTCCTTAATTAACTGCTGGAAACGTTCACCGCCCAGTTGGCGTACCAGGGTGTCCGGGTCCTCGCCTTCCGGCAGCAGCAGGAAGCGCAGGCTGCGCCCGTCCTGCATCTGCGGCAGGGCCGACTCCAGAGCGCGGCGGGCGGCAGCGCGGCCGGCACGGTCGCCGTCAAAGCAAAACAGCAGTTCCGAGGTGTGGCGGAAGGCGAGTTGAATATGGTCTTCGCCACAAGCGGTGCCCAGGGTGGCGACGGCGCAGCGGATATCGAACTGGGCCAGTGCCACCACATCCATATAGCCTTCAACCACAATTAGGCGCTCTAAATTGCGGTTGGCCTGGCGCGCTTCCCACAGGCCGTAGAGTTCGCGGCTCTTGTGGAAAATCGGGGTTTCCGGGGAGTTCAGGTACTTGGGTTTGTCGTCGCCCAGTACCCGCCCGCCAAAGGCGATGGCGCGCCCGCGCTGGTCGCGGATCGGGAAAATAATACGGTTGCGGAAGCGGTCGTAGTGGTGGCGCGCGTTGGGCTTGGTATTGCCATCACTGTCCTGGCGGCGAATGGCCAGGCCTGCCAGTTCCAGTTGATCCGCTTTCTCGGGGGTATCGGCTAATGCATTGAGCAGGTTGTCCCAGCCCGGGGGCGCAAGGCCGATACCAAAGTCCCGGGCAATCTCACCGGAGAGGCCGCGATTGCGCAAGTAGGCCACCGCATTGCCTGCGGCGGGGTGGTTACGCAGCTGTTCACGGTAGTAGTCGGCGGCTTTCTCTGTGAGCTGGTAGAGAGATTGACTCTCCCGCTGGCGCTTTTCTTGCCCCGGTGCCAGTTGTTCCCTGGGAACTTCCAGTCCACGGGTGGCCGCGAGTTTTTCCACCGCTTCTGGGAAGGGCAGGCGGTCGTACTCCATGAGGAAGCCGATGGCATTGCCATTGGCACCGCAGCCGAAGCAATAATAAAACTGCTTGTCCGCACTCACGGTAAACGATGGGGTTTTCTCGTCGTGGAAGGGGCAGCAGGCAGAGTAGTTTTTGCCTGTTTTACGCAGCTTGACCCGGCTGTCCACCAGCTCGACGATATCTGCCCTTGCGAGCAGATCGTCAATAAAGTGCTGGGGTATCTTGCCGGCCATGGGGATTCGCTCAGCTTAGGCCAGTTGGGCCTTCACCAGTTTGCTCACCGCGCCCATATCTGCACGGCCCTGCACCTGGGGTTTAACCTGGGCGATGACTTTGCCCATATCCGCCATGCTGTTGGCACCGGTGTCTTTGACGGCGGAGGCAACGATATCGGTGATCTCAGCTTCGCTCAGCTGCTTCGGCAGGAATTCCTGGATAACTTCAATTTCAGCCTGTTCTACTGCTGCCAGTTCGGCCCGGCCAGCTTTCTCGTACTGGGTAATGGAGTCGCGGCGCTGCTTGGTCATTTTGTCCAGCAGGGCGAGGATGCGGGCGTCATCCAGGTCGATGCGCTCGTCGACTTCAACGCGTTTGATCTCGGCGTTGATCAGGCGCAGGGTGGCCAGGCGCTCTTTGTCTCGCGCTTTCATTGCGTCTTTAGTGGCTTGAGTCAGGGTTTCCTTGAGAGTGCTCATAGTGAGTGTTCCGAGATTGTTGGCAATGAATTTTGGATCAGGGGCTTAGGATAGCTTGTCTGCTGGGCGGGGGAAATGCGTTAGCCCAAACGAAAAACGGCGCGCGAGTATGGCTCGCACGCCGTTCTTTATAGCTCCGCTACGGGCTAAGCCCGTCCGGCCGCCTCGCTGCGACAGGCTTATGCAGCCTGCGGCTCTTAGTAGAGACGCTGGAACTTGCGGTTTTCGCGCTGAAGCTTTTTAGCGTGACGCTTTACAGCGGCAGCAGCTTTGCGCTTACGAACAGCGGTGGGCTTCTCGTAGAACTCGCGACGACGTACTTCAGACAGTACGCCTGCTTTTTCACAGGAGCGCTTGAAACGGCGCAGGGCGATATCGAAAGGTTCGTTGTCTTTGATTCGTACAGAGGGCATTAGGATACCTGTTAAAATTCGTTTCTCTCGGCCATTCCGGCAATGCTCTCGCAGTTGCATCCGGTGGCCGGTTCACAGCGAGGGCGCAAATTCTAAACACTCCTATACGGGATCGCAACCCCATTTTCCAGTATGATAACCACCCCTCGAAGTAGTCACGAGAATGAGATCAAGTGCGCGTCCTTGGTATAGAAACTTCCTGCGATGAAACTGGCGTCGCTATTTACGATTCTGAGTCCGGTTTGCTCAGCCATGCCCTGTTCAGTCAAGTGGACCTGCATGCCGATTATGGCGGCGTAGTCCCCGAGCTGGCGAGCCGTGATCATGTGCGCAAGCTCTTGCCGCTGGTTCGACAGGTAATGAAGAAGGCCGATACCAGCCCTTCAGACCTCAATGGTATCGCCTATACCGCAGGCCCCGGTCTGGTGGGAGCGCTGATGGTCGGGGCCTGCGCGGCCCGTGCACTGGCCTATGGCTGGGATATTCCGGCGGTGGCGGTGCACCATATGGAAGGCCACCTGCTGGCCCCAATGCTGGAGGATAATCCGCCCGCCTTCCCTTTTGTGGCCCTGCTGGTTTCCGGCGGACACACCCAGCTGGTGGAGGTGCGGGGGCTCGGCGATTACGAACTGATGGGTGAATCCCTGGATGACGCTGCCGGCGAGGCCTTTGATAAGGCCGCTAAAATGCTCGACCTGGATTATCCCGGTGGCCCGCGTTTGGCTGCCCTGGCGGAGAAAGGAGATCCCAAACGCTTTACCTTCCCGCGGCCTATGACGGATCGACCGGGGTTGGATTTCAGTTTTTCAGGTCTTAAAACCTTCACCCTGACGACGGTGCGTAAACACGCCCTCGAGGATGGTTTGCCGGACGAGCAGACTTGCGCAGATATTGCTGCGGCTTTCCAGGAGGCGGTAGTGGATACCCTGGTGATTAAATGTCGTCGCGCTATTAAGGCTTCCGGCTATAAAACCCTGGTGATTGCCGGTGGAGTTTCCGCAAATAAATTATTGCGTGAGCGTTTGGAAACGAGCCTGCGAAAGGATCACGCCAGCGTCTACTATCCCCGCCATGAATTCTGCACTGATAACGGCGCCATGATCGCCTACGCCGGTAGTTTACGTTTAAAAGCAGGGGAGCAGACGAGCCTTGCGGTAGATGTGCGTCCGCGCTGGCCTATGACAGAATTGCCCAAGACCGAACTTTAAAAATCCCAGGAATAGCCTGGCAGTAAAAAGAAAAGAGCCGATAAATGGATATTGTTTATATACGGGATTTAAAGGTGAATACCATTATTGGTATTTACGATTGGGAGCGGGAAGTGCGACAGACGGTCAGTCTCGATTTGGAGATGGCCTTCGATATTAGTGAGGCGGCGCGCACAGACAATATCGAGTACACACTTAACTATAAAGCGGTGGCCAAGCGCTTGATCGCTTTTATTGAAAGCAGTGAGTTTCTGTTGGTAGAGACCATGGCAGAGCAGGCTGCGGCAATTGTCAGGGAAGAGTTTTCTGTAAGCTGGCTGCGACTGCGGTTGTCCAAGCCGGGTGCGGTCAGAGGGTCCAGGGATGTGGGTGTCATTATTGAGCGCGGCGAGAGGCCGGCAAAAGGTGCAGCAGCGATGTCTGCGGGAGTGTAAACGTGGCTCAGGTGTATCTCAGCCTCGGCAGTAATATCAATCGTGCGCAATATATCCGCGCAGCGCTGGATGCCCTGACCGGGCGGTTTGGCGAATTACAGGTGTCCCGGGTCTTCGAAAGTGAAGCGGTGGGTTTCCAGGGCGATAACTTTTACAACCTGGTGGTGGGGCTGCAAACTGACCTGTCGGTAGGGCAGCTGGCCCTGTGTCTGCGCGGTATTGAAGATGCCAACGGCCGCTTGCGTTCCGGGCCCAAGTTCAGCGCGCGCACCCTGGATATTGATATTCTCACCTACGATCACCTGACCGGAACTGTCGACGGGGTAAAATTGCCTCGAGGTGAGATTGTAAAAAATGCCTTTGTATTACAGCCTCTGGCAGAGATAGCTCCAGAAGTATTGCATCCGGTGGAGCAGAAAACTTACCGCCAACTGTGGAACGAGTACGACCAGGATTCGCAAAAATTGTGGCCGGTGGAATTTATCTGGCCGTGATTCCAATAAATTTTTAAAAAATGCAGATGAAAAAGCAGCCCTTTGAGGCTGCTTTTTTGTTAGGAGTAATTAACTCAGGCTCATTAGCGCTTCTTTGGTGAACGGAGTGATTTCCTCCGCGCGATCTTCACGCACCTTGGCGAACCAATGTGGGTCTTGTAATAGCGCGCGGCCAACGGCAATCAGGTCGAATTCCTGGTTGTCCATACGGCGGGTCAGTTCGCCTAAATCGGTAGGATTGGCAGTGCCGCCCATGCCCTGGTTATTGCCGCCGATAAAATCATCGTCAAGGCCGACACTGCCGACAGAAATTACCGGTTTTCCCGTCAATTCCTTGGTCCAGCCTGCCAGGTTGAGATCAGAGCCCTCAAATTCTGGCACCCAGAAGCGTCTGGTAGAGGCGTGGAAAACATCAACGCCGGCTTCAACCAGCGGTGTTAGAAAGCGTTTCAGTTCTTCCGGGCTTTGCGCCAACTTGGCTTCGTAATCCTGCTGCTTCCACTGGGAGTAGCGCAGCACTATGGCGAAATCTTCGCCTACGGCTTCACGTACCGCTTTGATAATCTCCACTGCAAAGCGGGTGCGATTTTCGATGGAGCCACCGTACTCGTCATCGCGTTGGTTGGTACCTTCCCAGAAAAACTGGTCGATCAGATAGCCGTGGGCGCCGTGAATCTCTACGCCGTCAAACCCAATTTCCTTGGCTGCTTTGGCTGCGTCTGCAAAAGCTTGTACAACTTCCTGGATGTCCTCTTTGCTCATCGCCTGGCCATTGGGCTTGCCGGGTTTGAACAGGCCTGAAGGGGAGTAGCCGGGCACTGATTTATCCGGGCCTATGCCCTCTTTGCGCACGGAGCCTACGTGCCATAACTGCGGGATAATCTGGCCACCGGCAGCGTGTACTTCGTCTACCACTTTTTTCCAGCCGGCGAGAGCGGCCTCACCGTAGATTGCCGGAACATTCTCGTAGCCGTTTGCGGCTTTATGATTAACGAAGGTGCCTTCGGTAATAATCAGTCCCACTTCGCCCTCGGCGCGGCGGCGGTAATAGCCGGCCACTTGATCATTGGCTGCATAGCCCGGTGACATAGTGCGGGTCATGGGAGCCATCGCAACCCGGTTGCGCAGCTTTAGGGATTTATGCTCGAAGGGACGCAGTAGGTTGTCCAGGGAACCACTCATATTTCTCTCCTGAATGTCTCGATTCAACACTGGGACTCACTGGTCCCACTAGGTCACAATTAAAACGGTTGCGTTATAAGACCTTATTTTAAGGTTGAGTTCAATATCTGGTTTCGTATTGCAACTCTTTTGTCGGTATAATGGCTAGGGAGCCTCTGAATAACTCCGTAATGCCTCTGCGGGCCTTCAAGGCCCGCCCTTCGGGGCGTGCAGAGCGATTCACACTCCGCGTTGCGACTTCTTGAAAGGTCTAGACATTCCTGCGAAGCCGCGCCTTGATTGTGAACCGCTCTGCATGCCAGAGGTATCACGGAGTTATTTAGAGGCTCCCTATATGTCACGTAAACGCTTTGATGATCTCGACTGTTCTCTGGCCTGTGCCCTGAATGAAGTGGGGGACTGGTGGTCCCTGCTGATAATTAAGCAGGCGATGCTGGGTACTCGCCGTTTTGTGGATTTCCAAAGAAACCTGGGAATTGCCAAAAATATCCTTGTGGATCGGTTATCACGTCTGGTGGATAACGAGGTGCTGGTACGCTTTGATGCGGGTGAACACGGTACTCGCTACGAGTACCGCTTAACGGAAAAAGGCCGGGACCTGTTTACGGTGGTAATCGCCCTGCGCCAGTGGAATCTGCGCTGGAACGGCAATAAAGATGGGATGCACCTGGTCGATAAAAACAGTGGTGAGCTTATCTCCGAAGTGGCTGTTCAGAATGCCCAGGGACAAAAACTCAGTATTCGCGATGTATTATTTGTGGATGAAAATGGCCAGCCCCTAGAGCAGGCTGGCTAGCTGGCTTTTTGAGGGGCTCTATCAATCCTGGCTCTTGGACAGCAGTCTGATTATGTCCAGAGCCCTGCCCGGCTCCCAACGCATAACAGAGACAACGCCGTGCATGGCCAGTAGGCGCTGGTCTATTTCCCCTTTCTCCTGAAGCTTGTGTAATTTCTCTGTGGCCTCGGTAAAGCCGCGCTGCTCATAAGTGAGTAGTAATTTGACGGTCTGCTCCACCGGAGTGATTTGGCGTGGAACAGGGGTATACCCCATCGCGCTTACCATACTCTCAGCCGCCAGCCAGGTGGACCAGGGGTTTTGCCCGGTAATAAGCTGGCCATCCACGCTGACTTGTTCCAGGTAAGTGGGCCCAGCCTGAAAAAACGCGCCTTGCTCACGTAAGCGATCCTCAAGCAGGAATGGAAATCGTTGCTCGGCGTCAGGGATAAGAAAAAGCTCCTCTTCGTTAGTAAAAGCACTGATCTGCCGATCGGCGATTAAGGGCTTGCCATTATCCAGGGTGACATTGGTAAGGGCTGCTGGCCCGTGGCATACCGCTCCGATAATTTTGCCGCTGTTATAGATTTCCCGCACCAGGGACTGAATATGGGGATTGTCGGGGAAATCGAACATGGTGCCTTTACCGCCGACAAAAAATACGGCCTGGTAATCCTCTGCTGCTACCTGATCGATAGGAATACTGTTGTTGACCTTTTGTTGTGCCTCCGGGTCATTGAGGAAGGCATAGTCGAAAGGCCCCAGATCATCTTTATCGATCACCGCAGGCGGTTTGCCGCCTTTGGGACTGGCAATATCGACAATAAATCCGTTGGCTGAAAAGATGTAATAGGGGCGTGCCAGTTCCGTTAATTCATAACCAGTTGCCTTGCCGCTATCTCCCATCGTTTCAGTACTGGTAACAACAGCTAAGATTTTTCCTCGGCTTTCCCTGGGTAGTTGTTGTAAATACGGCAGGTCACTTACTGTCGTAGTGGAAAAGTCCTGCTCTTGGGGTGGAATTAGGCCCTTAATCCAAATAATAAAACCAAAAAAGACGGACAAAGTCAGTGCCAGGGAAATAACAATTTTCTTCAACATATTAATCTCCAAAATTGTAGTAGCAGACGGAAAATCTTTTAGTGAGTTCGTAGGAGAATAATGGATGGAAGGTGAAATTCAGGTGAGATTGCAATTGCTATTTGGGAAGAAAGAAAAAGCTGCGCTCGAGATTGTATAAGGTATGGATGCCGATTCACTATGCATCTCGAACACATACGGTAAAAATTTGAATCTTAGAACGCTACTATGTAAAAGATAGAGCGCACTGATAAATATTGTTCCGACATTGGATAGAGATGGTCCAATTTAAGGCTTCACAGATTCTCTTGGCCAGGAAAAGGCCTTGACCAATACCGTCACTGCCTTCCCTTTTTTGGCCGGGTAAGAGGGAGGTTTCTAGATCTAATTGGTTGTCTGTGGCGTTCTCAAAAAAGAGTGTGTCCCCCTTATAGGTAATAACCAATTCAGGGCTGGTAGCGTGCTGTAATGCATTGCTGATCAAGTTGTCGAAGAGCAGACTTACCAGGTGTCGATTGGCCAGGACTCTGACTTTGTGCCCTAACTTTAAATCAACATTAAAATGCTTTTGTACAATTAACTGGTGTTGAGCTAAAAGACGTTCCTCTAGTAAAGCGCACAATGGGATATCTTCCGACTGTAGAGACTCAGAGCGGGCGAGGGCTAATAGTGTCTTAACGGTTTTTTCCATACCGATAACAGTTTCTAATAGCTCATTTTTCTCAGCTAAAGTCATTTCCCGATTTTGACTGAGAGCCAGTGTGCTTTTCAGAATGGTTAGCCCGGTGCGCAACTCATGGCTTGTATCCCGGGTAAACTCAGTTTCCCTGCGCAATGTTAGCTTGAGCTGGTTAAGTGTATCTTGCAACGTACTTGCGAGATAACCGATTTCATCTTGTTCATTGTTATAGGGCAGGGAAATTTGAGAATCGCAGTTTCTCTGCTGCTGAACTGCTTTAGCGAGGGTTACTACAGGCGCGATGGTTTTACGGGAAATACGAAAAGCACAATAGAGGGCTAAGAGTAGGGTCAAGATACAGGCGCTGGCAAAGAGCCAGAGAAGCTTTGAAGATTGTCGGGTAACAGTGAGCAATTCACTGACTTCAGCTACGAGAACGGCGGAATGGTTGTCCGGAAAATGTACTCTGCGTAAATGGAAGTGATGTTCAGTATCACTAAACCACTCAGCCTTTTCTGCATAGCTTGGTAAGGCAGTGCGCAGTTCGGCCGGTATTATTTTGCTTTCAGTATATAGCGTTAAATAGGGTAGGCGTGGCTCTGGGGTCTCATTATTCAGTCTTGCCTGCTGTTCGAGGTGGCGGACTTCTCCGGCCAATAAGTTATCGAGTAAATGGTCTTCAACTACATAGGCAACCATCATACAGATGGCAAAAAACACCAAGCATAGTAGCAGGGTAAAACTGCCAAAAATAGCGAAGACCTTCCTCTGTAAATTACTGGTTTCGCGCATTGGGAGTTTCCAACTGATAACCGAGATTGGTGATGGTTTTCAACATAGGGGCCTGGAAAGGCTTATCCAGTGTTTGGCGAAGACTATAAATGTGGGATTTTAAGGCGTCTGTTTCTGGGGGTTCATCACCCCAAATATGGTGGATTATTGCCGAGCGGCTTACTGGTGCTGGCGACGCCTGGGCGAGCATAGTGAGAATGCGAAAACCGATAGTTGTCAGGGGCAGAGGTTGTTTATCCCGGTAGGCCGTTTGCTGGCGCTGGTTTATCTGTAAATCACCGACCTTAATTTCTTCACTGGTATGTAGCTGGTGTCTACGTGCCAGGGCGCGGCATCTCAATATCAGTTCCCTTGGTTCGAAGGGCTTACATAAGTAGTCATCGGTACCGATACCAAATCCGCGTTCCTTATCTGCGAGAGCATCTCGGGCAGTTAACATCAGAATTGGCATGTTAACTGGCGCTTGTGCCTTGATCTTTTCGCAGACCTCCAAGCCGTCCATATCCGGCAGGCCCAGGTCGAGAATGATCAGGTCGAAGATTTGTTCCAGGGCCAGCTGTAAGCCCTGGCGACCCCGGTGGGCATAATCTATCTGCCAGCCCTCAGCATGTAGGAATTCGGCAAGCTGGCGGGCGATAGTGGGGTTATCTTCAATCAACAATATCTTCAGTGAGCGCACCGGCAAATCTCTTTTGGTAGAGGAAGTTACAAAACATTCTGACAGAGTGCCGGTGAAATTGAAGTGAAGCCCCATTGTTGGACTGTTTTAGATATTGGTTGGACCGCTCTAGATATTGAGGTTGCGGCCGCCGTCAACGGCAATAACCTGACCGTTGATATAGGGGGCATCACAGGCAAGGAAGCGCACGGTCTTGGCGATATCGCTGGGGTCACCAGTTCGAGCCAAAGGAATGCGCTGGGTGATTTTTGCTTTCTTGGCTTCGTTAGTTGCCTCTTGCTCCGGCCAAAGAATGGCACCGGGGGCGACTGCATTGACCCGCACCTGGGGCGATAGCTCCAGAGCGAGGCTTTTTGTCAGCATTACCAGTCCTGCTTTGGCGGCGCAGTAAATGGTGTGCTTGGGCATCGGGCGCTCGGCGTGAATATCCGCCATATTAACAACGCAACCCTGCTGCTGGCTGAGTGTTTCTTTCAGGGCCTGAGTGAGAAAGAAGGGGGCTTTGAGGTTGCTGCCTACCAGCCGATCCCAGTCCTCCTCGGTCGCCTTTCCCACAGGTGTGGGGTGAAATGCTGAGGCATTGTTGACCAGAACATCAATACCGCCCCAGGCCTCTTGTGCACGCTGGGCCAGATTGGAGCAGGCTTCGGCGCTATTCAATTCACTGTGCAACGCTATGGCAGAGTTGGGGCGACGTTGGTTCAGCTCGTTTGCCAGGGCCTTGGCAGCATCAGCCGAGTTGCGATAGTGAATAACAACTCTGTGATCTTTATGTAGCTCCTCAGTAATAGCACGGCCCAGGCGTGCGGCGGCACCGGTAATCAACACATTACGCAAAGTAGTCATCCTTTACTCTGGCGATTGCCTTGATGCGCTCCCGGTCCAGTGCTTGCCCGAGTTTCGCACCCTGGTAGCCCTGTTTAATCAGCTCCTCGGCAGTTACTGCCGCTGCCCCATCTCGAGCGGCGCGTAAAAATTCCACCTGTGGATAATCTCGATTCTCCAGTCCCTCACGACCTCGGGCATCAGCCTCACAGGCGCGAAGAAAGTTTTCAAATCGCTCGGGACGTCGCAAGGCATCCAGACTGCGGATCATTTTCATAATGGTTTGTGGGCGCAATTCGAAGGCTCTGTGGCAATGCAGGTGATATTCGCAGACCCCGACAGCTAGTGCAGTCAGGTCTTTTGGGGTACGCCAGCGCTCACAGACGGCCTTTACAAGAGGTACGCCTGCGGCCTCGTGGCCGTGGTGGCTGGGGAGAATCTCTTCGGGAGTCAGTCCTTTGCCCAGGTCGTGTAGCAGTACTGCAAAACGTAAGGGGAGCTCTGCCGGTGCGGCCCGCAGGGCTAGTAGTACGTGTTCTCCAGTGTCCACTTCGGGGTGGTGTTTGGGCGGCTGGGGAACACCAAACAAACTTTCTAACTCTGGTAAAAGTACTGATAGGGCGCCGCAGTCTCGCAGTACTCGAATAAAAATATCGGGGTCTGGCTCGGTAAGCGCCCGGCTTACCTCTTTCCAGACTCTCTCGGCCACCAGATATTCCACTTCACCCGCTTCTACCATCTGGCGCATGAGTATCATGGTTTCAGGGGCAACGCTAAAGCCAAGGTGGTGGTAGCGGGCGGCAAAGCGGGCCACTCGCAGAACTCTTAGCGGGTCTTCGGCAAAAGCAGGGGAAACATGGCGCAAAAGCCGTGCTTCCAGATCTTTCTGCCCGCCGTAGAGGTCAATTAGCTTGCCGTCGCTGTCTTCTGCAATGGCATTAATAGTGAGATCTCGCCGCAGTAGATCCTCTTCCAGGGTGATATTGGCATCGGCGTTAACGGTAAAACCGCCATAGCCGTGTCCGCTTTTTCTTTCGGTGCGAGCGAGCGCGTATTCTTCACCGGTCTCAGGGTGTAGGAATACTGGAAAATCTTTGCCGACTGGACTGTATCCGAGGTCCTGCATTCTATCTGCATCTGCCCCAACCACTACCCAGTCGCGCTCGGTGACTGGGCGATTCAAAAGTCTGTCGCGCACTGCGCCGCCAACAAGGTAGATCTTCAAAGCATTTGCTCCAGAGCTGGAGGGACCAGTGATCTGTTAGGTGATTGTACTGCCATAAGTCCATTTGTTCCGGCGTTGTTCCAGGTTTGTCTGCTGGACGGAGGATGAGCGGTAGGAGTGTAAGAAGCTTCGGCAAGATAAAAAAAAGGCCCCGAAAAAACAAGGGGGCCCAGGGTCTTAGGGTATTCGCTTAGCAAACATTTCTTTGCCAACTGTGGGGGCTCTGACTTAACGGCCACGCCACTGGAAAGGATCGCGTGACAAGTCCCAAGTCACGAATCTAGTGTCATTCTAAGAAACCTGTCTTACCTGTCAACTATATCTATTAGTATTTTTTGAGGGGGTTGTTCCGCTGTTCGTTAATAAGTTACATGGACCGAATTTCGGGCTGGGTTTGCAGCATTAAACAGCATAATTTATAGGGGCGGTTCAGCTGGGCAGGATAATTTCACGTGTAACTCTGTGGGGCAGAGGATACCTTCGGGAAGTTGACTGTTCTTCTTTTTAATCGCAGTTGTTGGGGAGAATAAAGATGAGCGAATTACATGTGCTAACCACCGGGGAAGCAGCCAGGTACTGCGGTGTTAACTTCCGAACGGTGATTCGCTGGATTGAGCGTGGCCAGCTCAAGGCATACAAACTTCCAGGGCGTGGTGACCACCGTATCTGTGTTGAGGATTTCGTGGGGTTCCTGCGGGACAACTCAATGCCAGTTCCGAACGACCTGGCAGTTCCCAGTCGAAAAGTGCTTTTGTTAACGACTGATCCTGAGCTGACTTCAGGTGGACGCCAGGCGCTTCAGCAGATGGGGTGTGAAGTAGAAGTAGCTAGTGATAGTTTTTCCGCCGGTATCTTGATGGCGAGTGCCAAGCCGGCGTTGTTAGTGGTTGACACTGGGTTGCTTGGGGAGAGTGGGTTTCAGGTGCTGGACTACCTCAGATCCCGCAGTGAGTATTCAAATTTGAGCATTCTGGTTGTGCCTTCTGATGACGATGGCGAGAAAGCCCGTTGGCTGGATGCTGGAGCTGATGCTCTTTTAACTCACCGTTCTGAGCACGGTGAACTTTCTGCAAAGGCCAAGCTTTTGTTGGAAGCTGATGCCTAAGTAGCGCGATTCGCTAGTGGGTATTATTTCCCCATTCTGTGCGGGGCTGGTATTTCAACAGTTCCCGCGCTGAAACCTAAATGGGTTTTGGTATTAACATAGACTCTTCTTCACCCTCCGGTCGGTCCCGACCTTGCTCCGGGCAGTGACAACTGGCCGTTATTTGATCCCCGTTCAAACTGTTCAGGTGAACATCGAAGCCCCATAGCCGGTGAAGATGCCTTAATACCTCTGCTGTATCTTTACCAAGAGGGCGACGGCGGTGCTGTGTGTGGTGCAGGGTCAGTGAACGGTCACCACGGGTATCTACTGAATATACCTGGATGTTCGGTTCCCGATTGCCCAGGTTGTACTGTCCCGCAAGGTTCTCTCTTAACTGGCGATAACCGCTCTCATCGTGAATTGCGCTGACAATGATATCGTTCTCTTTATCGTTGTCGCTGATACAAAATAGTTTCATGTCTCGCATAACCTTGGGAGACAGGAATTGTAAAATGAAACTTTCATCTTTGAAGTCGCGCATGGCGAACTGAAGGGTTTCACGCCAATTACTTCCAGCAATGTCTGGGAACCAGCGGCGATCCTCTTCAGTGGGGCTTTCACAGATACGCCGTAAGTCAGTAAAAATACTGAAGCCTAGGGTATAGGGATTGATACCGCTGTAGTGAGGGCTGTCAAAAGAGGGTTGGTAGATAACATTGGTGTGGCTTTGTAGAAACTCCATCATAAAGCCTTCAGTCACCCGCCCGCGCTTGTACAGCTCGGTTAAGAGAGTGTAGTGCCAGAAGGTAGCCCAGCCCTCATTCATTACTTGGGTTTGCCGCTGTGGATAAAAATATTGGGCCAGCTTACGTACAATGCGCACCAGCTCCCGTTGCCAGTTTTCCAGTAGAGGGGCATTTTTCTCAACAAAGTACAGAATATTCTCCTGAGGCTCTTCGGGAAAACGTTTCTCCTTTGTCTCCTCTATACCGTCACCGAGTTTTGGGATGGTCCTCCATAAATCATTGAGCTGTCTCTGGCGGTACTCTTCTCGCTCTTGCTGTTGGCGTTCTTCTTCAACAGCCGAGATTGGGTAAGGGCGTTTATAGCGATCTACACCGTAGTTCATTAGGGCATGACAGGAGTCGAGAATGGCCTCGACTTCATCAAGCCCGTAGCGCTCTTCACAGCGGGAAATATAATTTTTGGCAAAGATCAGATAGTCAATAATACTGCTGGCATCTGTCCAGGAGCGAAACAGGTAATTCCCTTTAAAGAAAGAGTTGTGCCCATAGGAGGCGTGAGCAATCACCAAAGCCTGCATTGTCATGGTATTTTCTTCCATGAGGTAAGCGATGCAGGGATTAGAATTAATGACTATTTCATAAGCCAGCCCCATCAATCCGCGCTGGTAATTATTTTCCACGCTGATAAATTGCTTGCCAAAAGACCAGTGGTGATAACCCACTGGCATCCCTACCGAGGAGTAGGCATCCATCATCTGCTCAGAGCAGATAACTTCAATCTGATTTGGGTAGGTATCTAACCCAAACTCTTCTGCCAGTGCGCCGATGGCGCGATCATATTCCTGGATTAATTCAAAAGTCCATTCTGAGCTTGTTGATATGGGCTGACGCGACTCAGATTCAGATGCTTCAGCGCCACTGGCAAATTTGTCGAGCATCAGGCAGTCACCTTTTGGCGGAACAGTTGTCGGAACACCGGATAAATATCCTGTACATCGACAATCTGCTCCATAGCAAAGTGATCGGGGAATAAAGTACGAACACTTTCATATTCTTCCCACAGGGCCTGGTGATCTCTGGGAGTAATTTCCACATAAGAGTAATACTGCACATGGGGCATAATATCGTCGATAAGGATTCGGTGGCAGGTACTGGAGTCGTCGTTCCAGTTATCGCCATCTGAGGCCTGGGCTCCATAGATATTCCATTCGCTGGCGGGGTAGCGATCTCTTATAATACGTCGCATTAATTTGAGTGCGCTTGAGACAATGGTGCCGCCAGTTTCCCGTGAATAGAAAAACTCCTCTTCATCAACTTCTTTGGCGCTAGTGTGGTGTCGAATAAAAACGACTTCTGTATATTCATAACTGCGCTGTAGAAACAAATATAAAAGTAAGAAGAAGCGTTTGGCCATATCCTTTGTGGCTTGGTTCATCGAGCCGGATACATCCATCAGGCAAAACATCACCGCCCTAGATCGAGGTTTTGGTTGTCGAATCAGCAGGTTATATTTCAGGTCGAAATCATCGAGGAAAGGGACTCGATTGATACGGCTGCGAAGTTCGGCGATTTGGTTTTTAAGAGCCTCAATTTTGCGCTGGTCTCGCAGAGCAGTATCTTTGTTTTCTTCCTGGGATAGGTCTTCCTCTAAATTGCGCAGGTTTCTTCGCTTATTACTGGTCAAGGCTATGCGTCTTGCATGGGCAGCCCTGAGTGAGCGGATCACATTGAGACGACCTGGAGTTCCTTCATTACTAATTCCGGCACGTACTATTTGAAAAGACTCGTTGCCGGCCAGGCGTTGCTTGATCATATTGGGCAGCTGGAGCCCCTCAAACATAAAGTCCAGAAACTCTTCTTGTGATATCTGGAAGACAAATTCATCAACCCCTTCCCCACTATCACTGGCACCACCACCATTTCCATCACCGCCTCGCTGACCTTGACGAGGGATACGATCACCAGCAGTAAATTGCTTGTTTCCGGGTAGAACTCGCTCTACGTGCCCACCGCTACCGTGAGAAAATAAGGGTTCGCTGATATCCCGAGTAGGAATACTGATTTGCTCTCCCTTATCCATGTCCATAATAGAGCGGCTATTCATGGCGTCGCCGACAGCTTTCTTAATGTGAGCCTTGTAGCGTCTTAAGAATCGCTGCCGGTTAACGGTACTCTTTTTCTTTCCATTCAAGCGGCGGTCGATGATATAGCTCATATTTCTGCCTTTGTTCTGAATAAAGCTCACAGGCATCCATCGCCATAAATCTATTCAGAATATTTCCTGCTGAATCCACCAAACACAATTATTGGTATCTTCACTATAGCGAGCCGTTGAGGGTCCCGATGAGATGCTGTGAAATCATTTAAGTGCTCACTAAAAGTTAATGATCTAATCAGTATCCGGGTTTGGCTTCCTCGTGTTTTTCCAGTGACCTTAATGAAGGAAAACCTCACTATTGAGATTTTCTCACGCGTAGATACCATTCGGATAACAATCTAACCTGCTTCTCGGTATAGCCGCGTTCAACCATACGCGCAACGAAGTCTGCATGCTTGCGTTTATCATCTGCTGACGCCTTGGTATTAAAGGATATAACTGGCAGAAGATCTTCCGTATTGGAGAACATTTTTTTCTCGATAACGGCACGTAGTTTCTCGTAAGATCTCCAGTCGGGATTTTTTCCTTGATTGTTAGCCCTGGCACGGAGCACAAAATTGACTATTTCATTGCGGAAATCTTTCGGATTGGAAATTCCTGCAGGTTTTTCTGTCTTTTCAAGCTCTTCATTAAGGGCGCCGCGATCCAGTATTTCACCAGTTTCTGGGTCGCGATACTCCTGGTCCTGTATCCAGAAATCAGCGTAAGTGACATAGCGATCAAACAAGTTTTGGCCGTATTCAGCGTAGGATTCCAGGTAAGCTGTTTGGATTTCCTTACCGATAAATTCTACGTATCTTGGAGCTAAATATTCCTTGATAAACCCGAGGTAAGTCTCTTGCACTTCTGGTGGAAATTGCTCCTGCTCTATTTGCTGTTCCAGAACATAGAGTAGGTGGACTGGATTTGCCGCCACCTCGGTAGCATCGAAATTGAAAACTTTTGAGAGGATCTTAAAGGAGAAACGGGTGGATAGTCCGTTCATGCCTTCATCTACCCCTGCATTATCTCTGTATTCCTGAATGGTTTTTGCTTTGGGGTCGGTATCCTTTAGGTTTTCACCGTCATAGATACGCATCTTTGAATAAAGGCTGGAGTTCTCAGGATTTTTAACTCTCGACAATACAGAGAATTGCGCCAACATCCGCAGGGTGTCTGGTGCACAGGGAGCTTTTGACAAGGAGCTATTTTCTAGCAGTTTCTGATAGATTCGTATTTCTTCCTGCACTCTTACACAGTAGGGCACCTTGACGATATAAATACGATCCAGGAAAGCCTCATTGTTGCGATTATTGCGGAAGGATTGCCATTCTGATTCATTGGAATGAGCGAGGATTGTACCGTTGAACGGAATTGACCCCAACCCCTCAGTACTGTTGTAATTCCCTTCTTGTGTTGCAGTTAGTAGGGGGTGAAGCACCTTGATAGGCGCTTTGAACATCTCGACAAACTCCATCAGTCCCTGGTTGGCCCTACATAAACTACCAGAAAAACTATAGGCATCAGGGTCATTCTGGGGGAAATCCTCAAGCTTACGAATGTCGATCTTGCCAACCAGTGATGAAATATCCTGGTTATTTTCATCACCGGGCTCTGTTTTTGAGATGGCAACTTGATCGAGAATAGATGGACGAATTTTTACGACACGGAATTTACTGATGTCCCCTTTAAATTCATGCAATCGCTTAACAGACCAGGGAGACATAATAGTGTTGACGTATCGACGTGCAATGCCGTAGTCCTCTTCAAGGATGCGGCCATCCTCAGTAGGAGAGAAAAGGCTCAAGGGAGATTCAAATACTGGCGATCCCTTAATTGCATAGATGGGCACCTGCTCCATCAAGGCTTTTAGCCGCTCTGCAAGGGATGACTTTCCGCCGCCAACAGGACCTAGCAAGTACAGGATTTGCTTCTTCTCTTCCAGACCCTGTGCGGCATGTCGGAAGAAAGAGACAATTTGCTCTATGGCTTCCTCCATACCATAGAATTCACTGAAGGCCTTGTATCGCTTAATAACCTTATTACAGAAAATACGTGACAGGCGCGGGTCCCGTGAGGTGTCTACCAGTTCGGCCTCGCCGATGGCCATCAGCATCCTCTCAGCTGGTGACGCATAGGCACTGCGGTCTGTCTTACACAGCTCCAGGTATTCCTGAATACTGAGTTCCTCGTCTTGGATAGATTCGTATCTTTCCAAGTAGTGATTGAAAATTGTCATGGTGTCTACCTCCCTGTAGCCTACTGGATTTAGCTCAGTTTCCTGCTTTGGTTAGGATGTCGTACGCCCTTGGCTTCTCTTGCCCAAATGTGACGAGCGATGTATGAGCTGTAAAGTCCAGATCGTGTTTGGGATACGCTTGGCGTGAAGCACTATCGTTATTGCCGTTGTGAACCTTGTTCTTTGCTGGAGTAAGTGTTGAATGCTCTCCAGCTTTTCCAGCATAGCTTTCCCTTTGAATGAGACAGTGGAATGTCACTTATATAGGTTGAATTGGGCGGCTGTTTTACGCTTTACTACAGCCCATATTGGGTATTAGAGAAATATTGAGGAACATAAATGGCGATTTTGGTGACTGGAGGTGCCGGATATATTGGCAGTCATACCTGTATCGAGTTGCTTGCTGCCGGCTTTGAGCCTGTAGTTGTGGATAACCTATCGAATAGCAGTGAGGAAGCCCTACGGAGGGTCGAGTTAATTGCTGGCAAAGATATCCCTTTTCACCATCTGGATATTAGTGATAAGGAAGGTTTACGCAAAGTATTCTCTGATCATAAGATTGACGCCGTAATTCACTTCGCGGGGTTGAAAGCAGTTGGTGAATCTGTTGCGCAGCCTCTGCGCTATTACCAGAATAATGTAGCTGGGACCTTAACTTTATGTGAGGTGATGGAGGAGTTTGGAGTTCACCGCCTGATTTTCAGTTCGTCGGCAACAGTCTATGGTGATCCTGAAACAGTACCAATTAAAGAAGATTTCCCTACTGGCGCAACCAACCCCTATGGCTCAAGTAAGTTGGTTGTGGAAAACATGTTGCGAGATCTTTGTGCTGCGCCGAACAGCCGGTGGAAAGTGAGCTTGTTGCGTTACTTCAATCCGATTGGAGCCCATGAAAGTGGGACTATTGGTGAAGATCCCAGTGGTATCCCCAATAACTTACTACCCTATGTTTCCCAAGTGGCTGTAGGTAGATTGGAGCAGCTACAGGTTTTTGGTGGTGATTATGATACCGTCGATGGTACTGGAGTTCGAGATTATATACATGTAGTTGATCTGGCTCGCGGACACTTGGCGGCGCTAAACTTAATTTGTAAAGAAGAAATTTCTGAGGGTTGTTATACCCATAATCTGGGGACGGGACAGGGCAGTTCTGTTTTACAAGTCGTTCGTGCTTTCGAGAGTGTCAGCGGGAAGGAAATTCCCTATAACATTGCTCCGCGGAGACCCGGAGATATTGCAGAGTGTTACGCAGATCCAGAGCTGGCTGAAACAGAGCTGGGGTGGAAAGCTGAGTATGATTTAGTACGTATGGTGAAAGATACCTGGCGTTGGCAGTATAAAAATCCTAAAGGGTACAGTGCAGATTAGGCAAAATTAAGTTAAGGAAATTTGATCCTATTTTTTGCCTCACAGAGGGTTAGGTTTTTCTATCAACCTGATAATGCTCATTGCTTGCGCAGCTCCATGCGGATATTGCAGGCAATGAGTTTCTTTCATGTTCTAAATAAAATTATATCAACAGTACCTGCGTTAAGGGGCCATTATACTACCGATAGATACAATCCTGTTGATTGACTTGAACGTTTCTGATTAGCGAAGAATAAGAATTATTTGTCTGTCTGGTTGTATGTATAACGCTCGATTGATAGTTATCAATATATGGAAGCATTTATTACTTCAATTTTTGTTTATTTTTCTCAATCTAAAAGGAGTTAAGATTGAAATATATTCAGTTTTTACTGTTAGTTTTAACTGGTTTTTCAGCTTTAGCTGAAGATATATCTGGGGTGGATATCGCGATTGAGAAGCAGGGCGATAAGCTCTGGAAGCTTACCTATCAAATGGATAGGCCGGCAAGCCGGATTAGCTTTGTACGTAACCCGGATGCCTCTCGTATAAAACGCTGGAAGCCTGTGTCACCAGAATTTGAATTAGTTTCTATGGATGGTGAAGAGTTTCTGGTTAGAAAAGATAGAAGTTCATTCGAACACATTGAAATTTATTTGACGCCTAGTTATATATCTCTTCCCAAAGATTATGCACCTTTCTCCCCCTATTCAGATGGTGGAAGCCTGATATATACGGGCCGCTTTTTTGCTTGTATTGACAACTGTGATGATAAAGAAAAAACCTGGCGAGTAACTATGCAGGTTCCTCCAGGTGAGCATATGATCATTAACGGGAAGATAAATATTGGGACAGTCAGCTGGATTGATCGTGATAATGGAATGAATGTCTATGTTGGAACTCAAGAACCTATAAATACAGCTAGTGTTTTAGCAGTAATTGATAGCGGTTTGCCTGAAAAATTGAGATTGTCTTTAGAGTCAGATATTCCCAGGTTAATGAGTTATTTTGAGCAGAGGCTTGGGGCACTAAGTGGAACCAAGCCGGCCTTGTATGCATCATATGCGAATGTCGATGATAACTCTTGGCAGGGGGGGACCTTGCCAAATCAGATTTTTATGCATTGGAATATCAATGAACTAGATGGGAAGTTTTCCGACCCTAAATTTATTAATGAAACCATTTGGTTTTTTGCTCATGAGGTCGCACATTTATATCAGCAGGGTAGTGAAACGGAGTTGTATGGTGATGCGAATGAATCGTGGTTACATGAAGGGAATGCGGATTGGTTAGCAGTGCTGGCTTTATTAGATTTGTATCCCGAGTCATCAAAATATGTCTCTAATAAAATTAAAGCTTTTAAGGAAAGTTGTACAAAAGGTGTAAAAGAGATTCCTTTGGTTGAGGCTGCTAACCGGGGTAGGTTTGATCTGTATTATAGCTGTGGCCTGCTCATACATCGAGCAATTGATCTGTTTCTGCAAAGTGAAAATGCTGATTCGTCAAATATTTTTTCGATATGGAGCAGTTTTCGTCAAGAGGTCGAGGGCGGCGGAGAAAAAGGCGCTGATACTTTCTTGATGCTTCTCAGCCAGAGGGAAGGAGCAGCGGAACTTGTTAACTCTATTGAGCTTTTACTTGATGGGAAACCGTCGAGTGTAGGAGTTGCTTTGGATCAATTAACCCATGGCTTATAAGGTTATTCAAGCTAGGTAAACTGACAGTTACACTCCCAGGTGATAACTGTCAGTTTATTTTTTTAGATTCGGTCGGTTTAAATTCTTCTTTTAGGCTTCAGGGCGAAGTGATTTTTATAAGCTACAGTCTGTACAAAAAAATTCTTCATCACTTAATCGCATTGCAGTCAGGTATCCTCCCCAAACGCAACCTGTGTCTAGGGCATAGATATTCTCAGTATCTGCACGGCCTTCCAGGGCAGCCCAATGCCCAAAAATAATCTTGTCATTTCTGGTTTTTCGATTGGGAAAGCTAAACCATGGCTGGTATTCACCGTGAGAGGCCTGGACCCCCTTTTTATTGATTAGATCCAGAGTGCCATCAGCCTTACAAAATCGCATTCTTGTGAAGTAATTGGTAATGGACCGCAGGCGTTCGATGCCGATCAAATGATCATCCCAACAGTGTGGCTCATTACCGTACATGCCATAAAAAAATGCCTTTGCCATAGCTTCGTCGGCGAGGGCCTTATGCACTTCAGTGGCGAGCTTTTGCGCTTTAGTAACGCTCCAAATGGGGGGGATACCCGCATGCACCATGGTGTACCCCTTCTTATGTACTAAAAGGGGTAGGCTTTGTAGCCACTCCAGTAACTTATCAGAATCTTTTGCTTTTAAAACCTTGGCAAGGTCGTGCTCTTTTTCAGACAGAGATTTAGCGCCATGGGCGATCGCTAGTAAATGGAGATCATGGTTGCCCAACACTGCTGTAACCTGCTGGCGGTGCTCATAGAGATAGCGAAGGGTGCTCAGGCTATCCTCACCCCGGTGAACCAAGTCTCCGGCAAGCCAGAGTTTGTCACGGTCAGCACTAAAATTGATTTTCTTGAGAAGGCTTTGAAAAGCTGCAAAGCATCCTTGAATATCTCCGATGGCGTAAGTTGCCAAGGTTCCCCCCAATAATGTGAAAAATAATTATTGTTGTTGCAAGTTTGTACAGTAGTCGGCCAGCTTAACAAAGTCCTCGACGCTTAAGGTTTCTGCTCTGCGGCCGGCATCAATGGGTAGCAGCTCGGGGTCGAGATCCGGGAATAGGGGTTTTAAAGCATTGCGCAGGGTCTTACGGCGCTGCTGGAAGGCTATATTGACGATTCTTTCCAATAATCCTTCATCTTTTGCGGTAAATGGCAGAGTGCTGTGGGGAACCAATCTCACGATGGCAGAATCCACTTTGGGGGCGGGCCGGAAGGACTGCGGAGGGACAGGGAATAGGCCCTGTACGCGACAGTAATATTGAACCATCACGCTAAGTCGCCCATAAGATTTAGTCGAAGGCGTAGCGCTGAGCCGATCTACCACCTCTTTCTGAAGCATAAAATGCATATCCTGGACTTGCCCGCGAAAACTGAGCAGATGGAACAGTAATGGTGTGGATATGTTATATGGAAGGTTACCGACAATGCGTAGCTGCTTATCTCCAGCAAAGGTGCCAAAGTCAAATTTTAATGCGTCCTTTTCAATGATGCTAAATTCCGGGTATTCCCTGAATTTAAATTCCAGCATCGGAATCAGGTCGCGATCCAGTTCGACAGCGGTTAGAGATGGGCACCGTTTTAGTAGTAATTCTGTAATTGCCCCTTGGCCCGGGCCAATTTCCACTAGCGTATCTGACTCTTTAGGGCCTACCGCACGAACAATGCGCTCGATAATATTTTCATCGACGAGAAAGTTTTGTCCAAAGCGTTTGCGGGCTTTGTGTTGAAAGAAGTTATCCATTGATATATCTGTAACCTGGATGATTAATTTTGCGGTTAAGCCTTGGGGTGCTAGTGAGCATTTCAGTTGGATACCCTTTAGGGCCTTTCACTGCGCTCACGTGGTGAGGGCATGGTTTACACTTTCTTCAAGCAAGTTTTAGGCACTGGTTAGGAACTGCGCAATTTAGCTATCGCCACAGCCTGAGACAGTGCGGCTTTGAGGCTGCCGCAGTCTGCAATGCCTGTGCCCGCGATATTGAGAGCTGTGCCGTGGTCTACTGAAGTGCGGATAAAGGGTAGCCCCAAAGTGATATTGACGGCGTGGCCAAAACCCTTGAATTTTAACACTGGAAGCCCCTGATCGTGATACATAGCTAAAACGGCGTCACATTCCGACAAATGCGGCGGGGTAAAAAGAGTGTCTGCGGGAAGTGGACCTTTCAGTGATATACCTTGGTGGCGCAAGTGTTCGAGTGTGGGTTCAATTATTTCTATTTCCTCATGGCCTAAGTGTCCCCCTTCTCCAGCATGGGGGTTGAGGCCGCAAACGCTAATACGGGGATTGGAGATGCAGAAATGTTCCCGCAAACTGGCGTCGAGGATGGTAATAATCTGCTCTAGAAGCGGGGGGGTGATAGCAGCGCTCACCTCTTTGAGGGGCAGGTGAGTTGTCACTAGAGCAACTCGAAGGTCCTCTGCTGCTAGCATCATAACGACACGCTCAACACCGGCATTTTCAGCAAAGAACTCTGTATGGCCGCTAAATGGAGTACCGGCATCATTGATAATGCCTTTGTGTACGGGCCCTGTAACCACGGCATCAAACTGGCCGGCCAGGCAACCCTCTGCCGCAACTGTAAGAGTTTCCAATACATAGGGTGCATTGACTGCATTCAGTAAGCCGGGTTTAGCAGGCTCGGGTATGGAGACCGGTAGTATGTAGAGAGCACCGGCAGGTGTCCCCTCTGTGCCTGCTGTGGACAGAGGAAGGAGCTGAAGAGGCAACCCCAATGCCGCAGCGGTCTCTGTCAGTAGTAGGGGATCAGCAATTGCGACAATCTGTGCTGGAGAACTCTCTTGTGCAATCTTCACAGCCAGCTCAGGGCCAATACCTGCAGGTTCTCCGGGGGTGAAGGCAATTTTAGGAGCCATTGCTATATAACTTTCCTGTAGCTACAAAAAAAAACCGGGCACAGGGCCCGGTCTTTCCCGCTGAAAAAGCGGCTTACTATTGGTTACCTGAGTCCTCGGTGGTCTCAGAGTCCGGCAATTTGATCTCAACGTATGCCTGGTCGCGAATCTCACGGCGCCAGTTTTGCAGTTCTTCTTCATAGCGGCGGTTGCGCAGCAAATTGGCTGCCTGATTGCGGATATATTTGTCGGTCATATCCTGTTTGCGCCGATCTTCAACCTGCAGGATATGCCAGCCGAACTGGCTGCGGAAAGGCAGGCTAATGCTGCCAATCTCAGTTGCATCCATAGCCTGGGTAAACTCTGGCACAAACTGTCCGGGCATAGACCAGCCAAGATCGCCACCGGATAGCATAGAACCTATATCCTCTGAGTTCTCGCGCGCGAGTTCGCTAAAGTTATCGCTGGCCATGGCCTCTTCACGCAGCTCAATCAGCTTATTGTAAGCTTGGTCATCGGTAAGAATAGCGGATGGCTTAAGCAGGATATGGCGAACTTTTGTCTGTTCCACCAACTGCTCGCTGGCGCCTTTCTGCGCGTGAATCTTTAACAGGTGAAAGCCGGCATCACTGCGGAAAGGCTCGGTAACATCACCGGCTTTTAAGTCGGTAAGGGCATCGGCAAAAAGAGTGGGAAGCTCGACGGTTTTGCGCCAACCTAGGTCACCGCCGGTAAGTGCATTTTGGCCTGCAGAGTTTGCGATCGCCAGGCGGCGGAAGTCAGCGCCGTCTTTGGCCTGCTGAGCTAGGTCTTCAGCCTTTTCCCGTGCCTGGGTAACTTCGCTGCTGGGGGCACTGGAACTTACGGGGATCAGAATATGGCCTAGCTCAAATTGAGGGGACTTCCAAAACTCCCCCTCCTTGGAGCGTAGGAAGTTATCGATATCTTGATCGGTAATCTGGATCCGGCGGTTAACGCTGCCTTGCTCGACCCGGCGAATCATCAGCTCTTGGCGAATCTGCTGACGAAAGCTCTTCATGCTCATACCGTCAGCGAGCAGCCGCTGGCGGAATTCTTCGGGGCTGACTCCGGCATTTTGTTGGACACGGGCGATAGCTTGGTCCAACTCCGATTCAGAAACGGTAACACCTGCGCGAGAGGCCATCTGCAGTTGCAAACGCTCGATAATGAGTTGTTCGAGAACCTGGCGGCGCAAAACATCCACTGGAGGAGCCTGCACCTGCTGTGCTTGGATTTGGCTGGCGATGGTATTCATGCGCTGGGTCAGTTCACTGGCCATTACAACATCGTCATCAACAACAGCAACTACCCGGTCAAGGTTTCTGACTTGTGCCGTAGCAGTGGCGGCGATCAGAGCGCCAGCTGCCAGTACGGGTGCCAGGCCCAGTTTCGGTACGAATTTCTTAATTATTCTCATCACTGTTTCAGCTCTTCTCTCTGATCAAAGTTGGCAATCCCCTGGGTCAGCATTTCTGTCACGGTTGAACCAAAGCCTGCTAATCCTTTGAGTTCGACTTCGAGATAAATACCTTCGTCGTACTCAAGGTCTTCAGCAGATACAACCCCTGCGAGATCATTGTCCAGTGTGCGTCGCCACACCAGTCGGGTACGGTAGCAGCAGTCGTCATATTCGATTCCTGCCAGGTATTCCAGTTCCCGATTTAAAGTAAGATCATAGCTGGCACCAGCCATGAGTGAGGTATGAGTACCAAGTGGGAGGACTGTTGAGGCATTTAGTTGACTCACGGTTTCATCTTCATCTTCGTCCTCATCCTCGTCATCCGTTGAGTCTGGACGCTCGTAGTAATAGCTGAAATTAAAGATGCGGTAGTCGTCGTCAAGATAGCGCAGGCTGAAATTACCGCGATTAATATTGTGCTCACTATCTTCATAGACCAGCTCAGTCCCCAAACGCAGGGATTCGAAAGGGCGACTTTCGATTCGTGCAGCCAGTTCTGACCGTTGGGTATCCTCAATGTAAGCAGTGCGGCCAATTTGCCTGTCACTGGAGTAGTAGACCTGTCCGACACTGGCTGAGAAGAGGTCCCGGCCACTGACTGGATCTAGAAAGCGAGTTGTCAGGCCTAGGGCAAGTCTATCTGCATCGTCGATCCGGTCATTTCCAGTAAAGCGGCTATCCCGGAATAACTGGTCGTAACTGAAAGTGTAAAGTGAGGTGTCGTACAGTAGGTTGTTACTGTCAGGGTCTATCCTAATTTCAGGATCGACTTCGTTAGCACGACCGCTGATATCAAAGAAATCACTTTGATCGGCATTGCTGCTAATCAGGGTAAATAACCGAGGTTCCAGTGTCTGGATAAAGTCGCGGTTAAATAGGTGGCTATCGCGCTCAAAGTAGAGCCCAGTATCCAGAATAAACTGGGCTGCAGCCGCATCGGGGGTATCGTCGGCATCCTCGGGTAGAAACAGGTCACTCACGCTGTAAGTGAGATAGCGACCAGCTATTCCCGGCTTAAAATATCCCCAGAGCCACTCTTTATCCCAGTAGAATTCATAGTCGAGGCGCAGCCGATCTGCAGTGATAAAGTCTCGTGTCCGAGTAGTGACACTGTCGGGGTCATCGGTGTCTTCAATAAACCTTATGGTTTGTGTGTCACTGTGATCCCAGCTGGTGACTTCGTTCTGCATAGTCAACAGCCAGTCATCCCAGCGGTAATCCCCGTCTATATCCAAACGGGGGTATTGGGCAAAGGTATCGAAGGCGTCATTTTCCAGTACTTGATAGTCCTGGGTACGCAGTGTTGCTCGCCAGTGCTCGCTGCGCAGTAGCCCCTGAACTTTCTGGCTAACACGGGTTTCCGCATTGATGTCTAGGTTGGCCGTACTCAAATCGCGGAAATAATCTGGATCGCTGACCTTGGTATAGTCGATATCGGTACGCCAGACACTGCCGCTGTACCCCCCTTGCTGCTCCAAACTGATCAGCCAGCGGTCTTCGCCTTTATAGGGGAGAACCAGGTCCTCAGGGAAACCCTCATCAATCAGGTCCTGGGCAAGGTCATTATTGCCGCCATCGTCGTTGGGGAGATCGGCTAGACGGATTTCAGTACTAAACATTTCTGCCAGGTGCCTGAACTCAACCTCTAATCCCGCTCCGCGATATTGGATGTAACGCGGGGAAATGGTGGCGTCCATCTGCGGGGCAATATTCCAGTAGTAGGGAATGGCGAGGTCCCAGCCATTCTTGTCGCTGTTGCTGAGTGTGGGAAACAGGAAGCCGGACATGCGCGCATCGCCCACTGGAAAGCGGAAATACGGCAGGTATAAGACAGGTACATCCAGAATCTTCAGGCGCACATCCCGCGCAGTCCCCTGGCTTTCTACTTCATCAATATTGATCTCGCGGCCCGTGAGTTGCCAGAACTCACGCCCGGGCTCACAGCGGGTATATGTGCCCTCTGTCAGGGTTAGCTCACCACTGGTTTGACGTGCAACTAGCTCGGCATCCCCATGAATAAAAGCATCATGCACCACATAGGTAGCATCCTCAATAGAGGCCGCTTCGCTTTCGGTATGGACTTCGGCGGAGGAACCACGGATCAGTAAACCGGGTTCCCGAAGCTCAATGGCGCCATCTAAAGTGGCGATATTTTCTGGGCGATTCAGTTTGACCTGGTCGGCAAAGAGCTGCCGGTAACCCTGGGTAATATGTACATTCCCGCTCAGCTCGGCTGAACCATCTTCCAGCCACTGGGATTTCTCAGCAGTGGCTCTCAGTGGAGCCTCCCCAGGGGGCAGATCAGAACCGGGATAGTTGCGCGGAGGGGCTACAAAGGCACCAGAGCACACCGCCGGTAGATTGGCTAACTCCTCCGGGGTTAGCTCAGAGCGGGGCAACCAGTCCAAGTACAAATAGGGGTTGTAGTCGGGATCAGGATACGGCTCGCCCTGATTGGCTTGCGCCCACAGAGGTTGAGCAGCGATCAGGCCGAGAGCGATGGAGCGGGCTTGGGAGTTATTAGCAATCGCCAGAGCGAGGCGACGCCACCGGGAGACTTCAAGCATCAAACGATATGTTCCAGCTATCTTTTAGTGTTTCTTTATCGATGGATACGTGCGACAGCTTTCGAGCCGGGGCGCGCAAAATCATCGTCCGATTCTACTTGAATGTAGATGTGGTTAATAGCCGTACTGAAGTCGTAATGTTACAGCTAGAGGCTCAGCTTTGAAACGCAAATTACCTGGAACTCGTGTTCTTTTTTTAGCTGAGGCAAAGTAGGGGCACCAATAAATAGTGATGGCGTCTCTGGACGCAGAGAGGCTCGGGGTTAAAATGCAGCTAGAAACAGTTGGAATATAAGATGAGCCTAAGATCGAGCAGTGAAGTTGAGCAAGGGTGCGAGATCGACTCCGATCCCAGACGCAATGCCTTGAGTGAGTGGGTTGGCGTGGCCCTGGGTATGGAGGCTCCGGCTGATTTATCGAGCCTGGCGGGAGATGCTGGATTTCGCCGTTATTTTCGCACTCTAACCGAGCCGTCACTGATAGCGGTAGATACTCCTCCCCAATTGACTAACCCCGCCCGCTTTGTGGCTCTGGCTGATTACTTGCGCCGCAACGGTACCCATACTCCGATGGTGATTGCTGCAGACACCGCGGAGGGGTACCTGCTGCTGGAAGATTTGGGGGATACCCAGTTATATAGCGTGCTCAACAGCGACAGTGTTGAGGGACTCTACGCAGAGGTAATGAGTGAACTTTTGTGCCTGCAGCAAATCCCTTTTGAGGAACAATTATTCCCAGCTTATAGTCGGGAACTACTTCTTAAGGAAATGCAGGTTATGCCTGAGTGGCTGGTGCGAGAGCTACTTGGCTACCAGCTTTCAGAGCGGGAAGAAAAGCTGCTGGAGCAAACCTTTGAATTGTTGCTTAACAGTGCGGAGGAACAGCCTCACACTATTGTTCACCGGGATTACCACAGTCGCAACCTGATGATCCGTGACGGGGAAAGGCCGGGGATTGTCGATTTTCAAGACGCAGTGTGGGGGCCCGCCACCTACGATCTGGTGTCTCTGCTCAAAGATTGCTATATCCGTTGGCCCCGCGAGCGGGTAGAGCGCTGGGTGCTGGCTTACGTCGCGACCGCAGAAGCGGCGGGTGTTATGCAACCTGTGGACCCACAACTTTATCTTCGTTGGTTCGACTGGATGGGGTTACAGCGTCATATTAAAGTGCTGGGTCTGTTCCCGCGCCTCAGTCTGCGTGATGGAAAGCAGGGATACTTGCAGCACCTGCCGCTGGTGATTCGCTATGTTTTGGAAACCGCTGAGCGCTACCCAGAGCTGGAGCCGTTTACTGATTGGTTCAGCGGCACCCTACTGCCGCAGATAGAGCCTTTGCCCTGGTACAGCGATTACCGCTGTGCCGGTGACTAGCCGAAGTAGGCCGTACGAAAACTGTACAGATTAATTTAATGAGCAAACCCAAAGAGAATTCCCCTTTGACTGCCATGGTATTGGCAGCAGGTTTTGGGCGCCGTATGCGCCCACTGACTGACCAAACTCCAAAGCCTCTGTTACCGATTGCCGGTAAGCCCCTGATTGAATATGCAATTGAGCGCTTGGCAGCTATTGGTGTGCAAAAGGTCGTGATTAACCTGGGCTACTTAGGACCCAAAATTCGTCAACAGCTTGGTTCTGGTTCCCGCTGGGGGTTGGATATTCATTATTCTGTGGAGCATGAGGAGGAGCCACTGGAAACTGCCGGCGGGATTCTCAAGGCGCTGCCACTGATCGGCGATTCATCGTTTTTGGTGGTTAATGGTGATGTCTGGTGTGACTATGACCTGTCGCAATGGATCGAGAGGCCGCTGCCGGAGTCTTGCCCTGGGCGTCTTTTGATGGTTCCCAATCCTCCCCATAACCCCGATGGAGATTTTGGCATAGAAGGTGGCTTGCTGTCGGGTACAGCCAAGCCCCGCTATACCTTTGCGGGTATTAGCTGGCTGCGAGCTGAAACCCTAACTGAATACCCTAAGCGTCGCGAATGCTTTGGGCTTGGGGAAGTGTTCACCTTTAATGAGGATAAGCTACAAGCTGAACTCTATGAGGGGGACTGGTGCGATGTGGGAACCCCCGAGCGCCTGGAAAATTTAGATCGCCGACTGACTGGCGAAAGTTGAGTTACCAAAGGATATTTTGATGTCAGATTACAAGATCGCCCCCTCTATTCTCTCCGCAGATTTCGCACGTTTGGGTGAGGAAGTGGACAATGTGTTGGCAGCCGGAGCGGACTGGGTGCATTTTGATGTGATGGACAATCACTATGTGCCAAATCTCACGATTGGCCCTATGGTATGCCAGGCCCTGCGCAAACACGGTGTTGAGGCTCCGATTGATGTGCACCTGATGGTGGAGCCGGTGGATGAAATGATTCGCATGTTCGCCGATGCCGGAGCTACCTATATTACGTTCCACCCAGAAGCCTCTCGTCACCCGGACCGCTCCCTACAATTGATCCGCAGTCTCGGCTGTAAAGCCGGGCTGGTGTTCAATCCAGCCAGTGGCCTCGATGCGGCCAAATATGTAATGGATAAGCTGGATATGATCCTGCTGATGTCGGTGAACCCGGGCTTTGGTGGGCAGAAGTTTATCCCCAATACCCTGACCAAGTTAAAAGAAGCCCGCAAGTTGATTGATGAGTCTGGGTTTGATATTCGCCTTGAGATCGACGGCGGTGTTAATCGCGACAATATTGCCGAAATTGCTGCAGCTGGAGCAGATACCTTTGTCGCTGGGTCTGCCATATTCAATACTCCGGACTACGCTGAAGTGATTGCAGCTATGCGTAAGAGTTTGGCTTAATTTACAAAACTGGCGGGCAATCTCTTGCCCGCCATAGACGGGATTTGTTAACTTGTGCGCCTGCACTGAGGGAATTTCCGTGAACCACTCTTTCTCCCTGACAAACAGTTGGCGATGGCGCCACTGACCTGCTGAGGCCCAATCGAGTTTGGCGATTGAGGCACCTTTCCCGTGGGCGCTGCTTATACTCTGGCGCCAATCATAAAGAATGAAAAATTGATCGGAGTCTCCATGACCCCTACTGAATACGCTCAACTTGCGTCTGAGGGTTATAACCGTATCCCCCTGGTAAGGCGCGTACTGGCGGATATTGAAACGCCACTGTCCACCTATTTGAAACTGGCCGGAGGCCGTTACAGCTATTTGCTGGAATCGGTTCAGGGCGGGGAGAAATGGGGGCGCTATTCCATTATTGGTTTACCTGCGCGGACTTTGCTCAGGGTTAAGGGCACTGACATCATCGTGGAAACTGATGGTGAGGTTGTAGAGAGCCACAGCGCCGCCGACCCTCTGGAGTTTGTTGAACAGTTTCAGCAGCGCTATCAGGTACCTGAATTAGCGGATCTGCCCCGTTTTAACGGCGGGCTGGTGGGCTATTTTGGCTATGACTGCGTGCGCTATATCGAACCGCGTCTGGCCGCCAGTACTCCGCCGGATACCCTGGGTAACCCGGATATCCTGTTGATGGTCAGCGATGAATTGGTGGTTTTTGACAATCTTGCCGGTGCGGTAATTCTGATTGTCCACGCAAATACCGCTGAAGAAGCAGCCTATGAAAAAGCCCAGCAGCGCCTGGACCAATTGGTTGGCCAGTTAGCGCAACCGCTACCGGATACTGTGCCCCTCGATTTGCATGGGCGCGGCATTGATGAGAGCGAATTCCAATCCCACTTTGGCGAGGACAACTTTAAGCGCGCAGTAGACCGGGTTAAAGAGTACGTGCTTGCCGGTGATGTGATGCAGGTGGTGCCCTCCCAGCGCCTGTCTGCGCCTTTCGATGCGCCGCCACTCAATTTTTACCGTGCTTTACGCAGTTTGAACCCTTCGCCGTATATGTATTTCCTCGATCTGGGTGATCACCATGTGGTGGGCTCCAGCCCAGAAATTTTGGTGCATTTAGAAGAGGGGGAAATGACTGTGCGACCTCTGGCGGGAACTCGCCATCGGGGAGCCACTGAGGAGGAGGATCTTGCCCTGGAGGAAGAGCTGTTGGCAGATCCCAAAGAACTCGCTGAACATCTGATGCTGATTGACCTGGGGCGCAATGATATCGGCAGGGTGGCTGATACTGGCAGTGTTAAAGTCACCGACCAAATGTTTGTCGAGCGCTATTCCCACGTGATGCATATCACCTCCAATGTTGTCGGCCAGTTAAAGCCGGGCCTCACCGCCATGGATGCTCTGCGCGCGGCACTGCCGGCCGGTACCCTGTCGGGCGCCCCCAAGATACGCGCTATGGAAATTATCGATGAGCTGGAGCCAGAAAAGCGTGGCATTTACGGTGGGGCGGTTGGCTACCTGGCTTGGAATGGCAATATGGATACCGCTATCGCCATTCGTACAGCAGTTATCAAGGATGACCGACTATATGTGCAGGCGGGAGCTGGCCTGGTGGCGGACTCCGATCCACAGTCAGAGTGGAATGAAACAATGAATAAGGCCCGAGCGCTTTTCCGCGCTGCCGGTATGGCGCTGGCCAAGAGTAGTGACCCTTTAAAGATCGAGCAAGATGAGCGAAGTTAGTATTTCTCAAAAGTTGACCCTGGCTGAACGCTGCGAGCGAGTCGTCGCAGCGCCGTTATTTAACCAAATCATTATCGGAATGATTCTGCTCAATGCCGTCGCTGTTGGGTTGGAGACTTCCACTTGGGTGATGGAGCGCTTTGGTACGCTGCTGGGCGCTATTAATCAACTGATTCTCGCCTCATTTGTTATTGAGGCGCTGGTTAAAATTTTTGCCCATGGGGCCCGTCCCTGGCGTTACTTTGCCAGTGGTTGGAATTGCTTTGATTTTACTATTATTGCACTGAGTTTGATTCCTGCTACAGGGCCGCTAGCTACCCTGGCGCGCTTGGTGCGGGTATTAAGGGTTTTGCGGCTGGTGTCTGCATTCCCGGAACTCCGCACACTGGTGGACACGCTTTTGCGCAGTTTGCCAAGCATGATGCACATTGCTTTGTTGATGAGCATCATTTTCTATATCTATGGTGTAGCGGGCTATTTCCTATTTCACGATATTGATCCAACTCACTGGCGCACTTTACCCATCGCATTTTTGAGTTTATTCCGCATAGTCACCTTTGAGGACTGGACGGATATTATGTATACAGCGATGGATTCGATGCCTTGGGCCTGGCTTTACTTCGTCAGCTTTGTGGTCATGGGGGCGTTCGTAATGATTAACCTCTTTATCGGTGTAGTCTTGAATAACCTGGAAGAGGCCAAATTGCGACGAATGGATGAAATGTGTCTGCCTCCAAGCCAGACCGAAATCCTGCGCGAACTCCGCGCAACCCAGGCCTCTCTCGCACGCCTGCAAAAAAGAATGGAAGAATCCACTTATCAACCAGAGGCTAAGGGGGCCGCACAATGATTTTAATGATCGATAACTACGACTCCTTTACCTGGAATGTAGTGCAGTACCTGGAAGAGCTGGGTGCAAAAGTGATGGTAAAACGCAACGACGAAATTACCCTGGATGAAATCGAGGCAATGGCGCCAGAGAAAATTGTGATTTCGCCGGGTCCCTGTACCCCCAATGAGGCGGGTATTTCGCTCGATACCATTCGCCGTTTTGCCGGCAGTATCCCTATTTTGGGTATTTGTCTGGGGCACCAGAGTATTGGCCAGGTCTTCGGTGGCAGGGTAGTTCGTGCCCGGCAGGTTATGCACGGCAAAACATCTCCTATAGTGCACAACAATTTGGGGGTGTTCCACGGTTTGTCCAACCCGTTTGAGGCGACTCGCTATCACTCACTGGTAGTGGAGAAAAGCAGTTTACCGGAATGCCTGGAGATCACCGCCTGGACTGAGACAGAGGATGGTGAAATTGACGAGATCATGGGCGTGAAGCACAGGGAATTAGCGGTAGAAGGGGTGCAATTTCATCCTGAGTCGATTCTCACCATGCACGGTCACGATATGTTGAGAAACTTTATCGAGTCTTGAGGGCCGGAAGAATAAGTGCGCGGCGGGCAGGCCCCGCCAGAATCAATAACCAGAGCTGGGCAAAGGGGGAAAAATGAATATTCAACAGGCCATTGCCAAACTGGTGGATGGCGAACACCTTACTCGTGAAGAAATGCGCGAAACCGTGGGCCAGATTATGTGTGGCGAAGCGCTGGAGTCTCAGATAGGCGCACTCCTTATCGCACTGCGCATTCGCGGGGAGACAGTCGATGAAATTGTCGGCGCTGTGGAAACCATGCGTGAGCTGGCGGTAAAGGTTGAGCTCGATCTGGAAAACACGGTTGATATTGTCGGCACCGGCGGTGATGGCGCCAATCTGTTTAACGTGTCCAGTGCGAGCAGCTTTGTGGCAGCTGCCGCCGGAGCTAAGGTAGCCAAGCATGGCAATCGCTCGGTGTCGTCCAGTAGTGGTTCTGCGGACCTGCTTGAGCACGCCGGCGTATTTTTGGAATTGAGTCCCTCGCAGATGGCGCGATGCGTAGAGACTATCGGTATTGGCTTTATGTTTGCGCCCAGCTTTCACAATGCGATGCGCCACGTTGGCCCATCGCGCAAGGCGCTGGGACTGCGTACCATCTTCAATTTACTCGGGCCGATGACAAATCCGGCGGGGGTAAAGCGAAAAGTAATCGGTGTGTATGACAAGCGCTACTGCCGCCTGTTGGCTGAGGTTTTGCAAAAGCTCGGTTCAGAGCATGTGCTGGTTTTACATAGTGATGATGGGCTCGATGAAGCCAGTATTGCTGCGGATACCTTTGCTGTGGAATTAAAGGATGGTGCCTTGCAGGAATATACCCTCAAGCCTGAAGACTTTGGTTTGCTGCGCCGTGACCTCTCTGATCTTAGTGTTTCTGGTTCCGAGGACTCCCTGGCCCTGATTCGCGATGCGCTGGGTAAGCGCAATACTGAGGCGGGGCAAAAAGCCGCGGATATTATTGCGCTTAACGCAGGCCTGGCAATTTATGTCAGCGGCGTTGCGCACTCTGCAGAGCAAGGTGTGGCTATGGCACAAGATGCTATCGACAGCGGTCTCGCCGGAGAGAAAATTAACGATCTTGCCGCGTTTACCAGTGCGTTTCGCCCAGAGGAAATTCAATCGTGAGTACACCGACCATTTTAAAAACAATTGTCGAGCGCAAGTGGCAAGAGGTTGCTGAGCGCAAGGCTGAGTGCTCCACCGACGAAGTTCGCCTTCGCGCCCGGGATCAGGAACCGGCGAGAGGCTTTGTCGGTGCAGTGGATCGCAAGATTTCCACTGGTGAGGCTGCAGTAATTGCCGAAATTAAAAAAGCCTCTCCCAGTAAAGGCGTGATTCGCGAGGATTTCCTTCCTGCAGAAATTGCTACCAGCTATGAAAAAGGTGGCGCGGCTTGTCTGTCAGTACTAACCGATGTGGACTTTTTTCAGGGCGCAGATAATTACTTGCAGCAGGCCCGAGATGCCGTACGCCTACCGGTGCTGCGCAAGGACTTTACCGTTGATCCCTACCAAATCTATGAAGCTCGCGCGATTGGGGCCGACTGTATTTTGCTGATTGCAGCCTGCCTGGAAGATCCACAAATGGCGGATCTCAACGGGCTCGCTTTGGAGTTGGGTTTGGATGTCTTGGTGGAAGTGCATAACCACAAGGAATTGGAGAGGGCCCTGACATTACCTAACCGCTTAATCGGTATCAATAATCGCAATCTGCACACTTTCGATGTACAGCTGGAAAATACCTTTAAGTTACTGGACTTGATCCCCGATGACCGTCTTGTGGTCACGGAAAGTGGTATTCATACCACAGATGATGTTGCGGCGATGCGCGGTCATAACGTCAATGCTTTCCTGGTGGGAGAGGCCTTTATGCGGGAGGAGGAGCCGGGCAGGAAACTGATGGAGATGTTTAACTGACCGCTTACTCCAGTAGTAGAAATAAAAAAGGGCGATATAAAAATCGCCCTTTTTTTATGCGGTGTATTTATTCGGTTACTAGCGGGTACCGTACACCACCATGGTTTTACCTTTAACGGAAACCAGGCCCTGTTCTTCCAGGGTTTTTAATACGCGGCCCACCATTTCCCGGGAGCAGCCGACGATACGGCCAATTTCCTGGCGGGTGATTTTTATTTGCATGCCCTCGGGGTGAGTCATTGCATCCGGCTCATTGCAGAGGTCGAGCAGGGTGCGAGCGACACGTCCGGTAACATCCAGGAAGGCAAGATCGCCAACTTTGCGCGTGGTGTTGCGCAGGCGGCCTGCCATTTGGGTGGCCAGGGCGAAAAGAAACTCTGGGTGCTGGCGAGTGAGTTCTTGGAACTTGGTGTAGGAGATTTCTGCCACCTCACACTCGGTTTTGGTGCGGACCCAGGCACTGCGGGTGTCCTGATCGAACAGGCCCATCTCACCGAAAAAGTCTCCGTCGTTGAGGTAGGCAACGATCATCTCGCGGCCTTCATCGTCCTCAATCAGAACTGTAACGGAACCGCGCATAATGAAATAAAGGGATTCACAGCGGTCGCCAGCATAGATAATTGTGCTCTTGGCCGGGTAGCGACGCCGGTGGCAGTGGGCCAGAAAGTCTTCAATATTGCCGATAGTCATGGGGTCTTCGATAGCAACCGTCACGGATTTATTCCTCATTTTTTGTCTTGTGCTCTATCCCGGCTTTAGCAGCTGAGCACTATTGAATTATCGCGCGAAAACAAAATCCCCAACAGGGGCTGACCGCGGCAAAGTTCCGCAGTGTGACCTGTGACACTATGGCACTGGGTCGCTTGGACTTCATAAACCACGATGCGTTCATAGAAAAAGCATTTGATCATGCGTCATTCGGCTTTCGCGCGGAGGCGTACCAGACACTATACCGGAAACATACAGGTGCCGGGATAGACTTCGCCAATATGCTAAGCTTCGCCGCTGAAGTTTTAATGGGAGTGGAGTGATGCAGGGGAAAGTAACCTGGGTAAATGATTTAACCTTCGTCGGTGAAGCCGGCAGTGGTAATTCGGTAGTGATGGAAGGCGGCCGCACAAATAATGGTGTGCGCCCGATGGAAATGATTTTGCTGGGCGTCGGTGGCTGCGCGGCTTACGATGTGGTGAGTATTTTACAGAAGGCGAGACAAGACATTATTTCCTGTCATTGTGAACTGGAAGGTGTGCGCCCAGATACAACCCCATCGCCGTTTGAGCGAATTGAAATGAAGTTTGTAGTGCGCGGTCGCGGATTGAAGGAATCCCATGTTGCCCGTGCAGTGGAACTCTCCGCAGAGAAATACTGCTCAGGCTCCATCATGTTGCGCAATGCGGGTGTCGAGATTGTGCACAGCTACAGCGTTGAAGAAGCTTGAAGGAAAATTAGCCGGGAAGGGAAGGAGGATACTGGGCGTAACCTCCCTAAAATCCAAGTCGTTTTAGTGAGTGAAGAGTAACGGTCAGATTTTATAACTGGCCGAGGTCATCACTTTAGATACCAGAGACATCACTCCTTTTACCGGAGCGGGGAAGCGGGCACCACCGGCGGCCAGTGCAGCGTGGGCGTGCTCGTCTTCGTCAATTAACATCTGTTCCACTACCGCACGGCTTCTCTTGTCGTCGGCGGGAAGCTTTTCGAGGTGGCTCTCAAGATGTTTACACACCTGGTCTTCCGTAGCGGCCACAAAACCGAGGCTGATTCGGTCGCTGATTTTCCCGGCGGCGGCGCCGAGCCCAAAGGACATGCCGTACCACAGTGGGTTGAGTAGGCTGGGGCGGCTGTCCAATTCCTTCAAGCGCTGTTCACACCAGGCCAGATGGTCGATCTCCTCATCGGCAGCGCGCTCCATTTCCCCCCGCACCTCGGGCAGCTTGGCGGTCAGGGCCTGGCCCTGGTAGAGCGCCTGGGCGCAGACTTCACCGCTATGGTTGACCCGCATAAGGCCAGCGGCGTGTTTGCGTTCGCTGTCGGTGAGGTCTGTCTCGGCTTCACCCTTGGCCGGGGATGCCCGGCCGTGGCAGGGTTCGCCGGGACTCAGGGTGCGCAGAGCCCGATCCGCTTGAATTAACAGGCGGTCGAGTCCGCTGAGGCTGCGTTTACTCATAGTCTTCTGCTCCCTGTGGAAGGCGACCGTTGATGAGCGGCCGCCGATGCCAGCTGTTAGTCCTGCTGCTCTGCAGAAACCTTTTCTCTTTCGACAGCGCGGTAGCCGATATCTTTCCGGAAGAATACACCGTCCCAGTAGATAGCCCGAGCTGATTCATAGGCATTTTCCTGAGCTTCAGCGACGGTATCCCCTAATGCTGTGGCGCACAACACCCGGCCACCATTAGTGACTACGCGCTCACCATCCAGTGCGGTACCGGCGTGGAAGACCTTGGCGTTGTCACCGTCTGCTTTGTCCAGGCCGCTGATGGCGTCGCCCTTGCGGTAGCTGCCGGGATAGCCGTGCGCGGCAAGTACCACACCCAGGGCTGGGCGGGGGTCCCACTCAGCAGTGACAGTGTCCAGCTTCTTGTCCAGAGCAGCCATGCACAGGTCGACCAGGTCTGATTTCAGGCGAATCATAATTGGCTGGGTTTCCGGATCGCCAAAGCGGCAGTTGTACTCGATAACCTTCGGAGTACCGTCGCTGTCGATCATCAGGCCGGCGTAGAGGAAACCGGTGTAGGGCGTACCCTCAGAGGCCAGGCCTTTAACTGTGGGCTCGATAACCTCTTGCATAATGCGCTGGTAAATGGTGTCGGTCACCACCGGTGCCGGGGAGTAGGCACCCATACCGCCCGTATTGGGGCCGGTATCACCATCGCCAACGCGCTTGTGATCCTGGCTGGTGGCCATCGGCAGGATGTTTTCACCATCCACCATCACGATAAAGCTCGCTTCCTCACCCTGGAGGAACTCCTCGATAACCACGCGGCAGCCGGCTTCACCAAAGGCGTTTCCAGACAGCATATCGCGTACAGCGAGCTCAGCCTGCTCTTCGGTTTCGGCAACGATTACACCCTTGCCCGCAGCCAAGCCGTCGGCTTTAACCACGATGGGCGCGCCGCGCTCGCGAATGTAGGCAACCGCCGGCTCCACTTCGGTGAAATTGCGGTAGGCAGCGGTGGGGATTTTGTGGCGCTCGAGAAAGTCCTTGGTAAAGGCTTTGGAGCCCTCCAGTTGGGAGGCGCCTTTGCTGGGGCCAAAAATGGCGAGGCCACGGGCATTAAAGAAATCGACAACGCCCTCTACCAGCGGTGCTTCCGGGCCGACAATAGTTAGTTCTACGCCGTTTTCTTCGGCGAAATCTGCCAGGGCGGCGAAGTTATCCACACCGATCGCGATATTTTCCAGCTTGGGTTCGCGGGCAGTGCCGGCGTTGCCTGGGGCAACATAGACGGTGCCGACATTTGGGTTTTGCGCTGCTTTCCACGCCAGAGCGTGCTCGCGGCCACCTGATCCGATAACCAATACGTTCATTCTTAAATCCCCCTAAGTCGACCGATCCGGTCCATTGCACAGGTTATAGGTGTGCTAGTTTAACGTGGAATTGATTCTGGGGCCTGAGTCTCGCCCCTGGATTCAAATGATTTGTGCGGGCTGGGAAGTATCGATACTTCCCAGCCCGTTGATCATAGCCCGCAGCAGTGAGCATTTGCGGGCGTACAATCTTAGTGGCGGAAGTGGCGCATACCGGTAAATACCATGGCCATATTGTGCTCGTCCGCTGCGGCGATCACTTCTTCATCGCGCATGGAGCCGCCGGGCTGGATGACCGCCTGGATTCCTACAGCGGCAGCATTATCGATGCCGTCGCGGAAGGGGAAGAAGGCATCGGAAGCCATAACGGATTCTGCAACGGCGAGGCCGGCGTGCTCGGCCTTGATCGCGGCGATACGCGCGGAGTTTACGCGGCTCATCTGGCCTGCGCCTACGCCCACAGTGCGACCGTCTTTGCCGTATACGATGGCATTGGATTTTACGAACTTGGCCACTTTCCAGGTAAACAGCAGATCGCGGATTTCTTCTTCAGTGGGCTGGCGCTTGGAGACTACTTTCAGGTCGGCAGCGGTGATCAGGCCGTCGTCGCGGCCCTGAACCAGCAGGCCGCCATTAACGCGCTTGTAGTCCAGTTCCGGGGCGCGCTCGCTGCTCCACTGGCCGCATACCAGAAGGCGCAGGTTCTTCTTCTCGGCAACGGCCTGTTTGGCCTCTTCGGAGACTGACGGTGCGATGATGACTTCAACAAACTGTCGCTCGACGATAGCGCGGGCAGTGGTGCCGTCCAGCTCTCGGTTAAAGGCGATGATACCGCCAAAGGCAGATTCGCTGTCGGTAGCGAAGGCCAGGTCGTAGGCTTTGTGAATATCTTCAGCAATCGCCACACCGCAGGGATTGGCGTGTTTTACGATCACGCAAGCGGGTTGTTCGAAGGATTTCACACACTCCAGCGCGGCATCGGTATCGGCGATATTGTTGTAGGACAGCTCTTTGCCCTGCAGCTGGGTGGCAGTGGAAATACTGGCCTCAGCTGGGTTGGCTTCGGTATAGAAAGCGGATTTCTGGTGCGGGTTCTCACCGTAGCGCAGATCCAGTTTCTTGATAAATTGGCTGTTGTAAGTGCGCGGGAACAGCTGCTTTTCTTCGCCTTTAATGGCGCCCAGGTAATTGGCAATAGCGCCGTCGTAGCCCGCAGTGTGTTCGAAGGCTTTTACCGCCAGATCAAAGCGGCTGGCGTGGCTCAGGGCACCATCGTTAGCTTTCATCTCCTCGATGATATTGCCGTAATCGCTGGCATTGACCACGATAGTGACATCTTTGTGGTTCTTGGCGGCAGCGCGAACCATGGTAGGGCCTCCGATATCGATATTCTCGATAGCGTCTTCGAGGGAACAGTCGGGCTTGGCAACGGTTTGAGCGAAGGGGTAGAGGTTAACCACCACCATATCGATCGGGGTGATACCGTGCTCGCCCATGATGGCATCATCGGTACCACGGCGCCCCAGAATGCCACCGTGTACTTTCGGGTGCAGAGTTTTGACACGGCCGTCCATCATTTCGGGGAAGCCGGTGTAGTCGGAAACTTCTACCACGGGAATACCCGCTTCCTTGAGCTGGCGGTGGGTTCCGCCGGTGGAAAGAATCTCAACCCCCATTGCGGAGAGCTGTTGAGCGAACTCTACAATGCCACTCTTGTCAGAGACACTAATTAGAGCGCGGCGGATGGAAACCTTGTCTGTCATTGCACTTGATCCAATTGGTTTTCGAAAAGGATGTTTAAAGGGTTTTAGCGGTTGTCCACTGTGGCAACAAAAACGCTGCCGGGAAAATAGCGAAGGGGGATGAGTTACCTCATCCCCCTTCAAAATTTCGCTCGGTGGGAAGCTTACAGCAGGCCGTAGCGCTTCAGCTTCTTGCGCAAGGTGCCACGGTTGAGACCCAGTAATTGCGCGGCGCGGGTCTGGTTGTGGCGGGTGTATTTCATCACCACTTCGAGCATGGGCGCTTCGATCTCCGACAGCACCATGTCGTAGACATCGGTTACCATCTGGCCATCCAGGTGGCGGAAGTAGTTCTCCATTGCGTGCTCGACGGCATCGCGCAGGGACTGCTGCTGTGGCTGTGCCAGTTGAGTCTGTCCCCTGGAGGATACTTCTTCATTGCCAGTATCCGGAATTAATACTTCGTTGTTCATGCCGCTTGTGCCCCTCTCGTTATTCGGCGTTCAAACCACTCGTGAACGCTGGCATGTTGTACTTCTGCACTCTCTATTTGGAAAAAGGTCTTGCGGAAGGACTCGCTATCCGCGAGCGTCTTCAAGTACCAGCCCACATGTTTGCGAGCGATACGGACCCCCATCACCTCACCGTAGAATCGGTGTAGTTCGCCCAAATGGGCGAGCAAAATATTCCTGACTTCATCCAATGTCGGTTCGGGTAGCCGCTCGCCAGTGGCGAGATAGTGGGCTATTTCCCGAAAAATCCATGGTCGTCCCTGTGCTGCACGGCCAATCATGACCGCCGATGCGCCAGTGTAATCGAGCACCTCTCGGGCTCTCTCAGCACTGCAGATGTCGCCATTGGCAAAAACTGGGATTTTTACCCTGGATACAATTTCGGCAATGGTATCGAATTCAGCCTGTCCGTGGTAGCCACAGGCGCGAGTGCGACCGTGAACCGCCAGTGCAGCGATCCCGGAATCCTCGGCCATTTTGGCTACAGTGACGCCATTGCGGGAATCCGGGCACCAGCCGGTGCGGATCTTCAGCGTCACCGGGACGGAAACAGACTGGACCACGGCTTGAAGAATATCCGCTACCAGCTTTTCATCCCGCAGCAGGGCGGAGCCCGCTGCTTTCTTACACACCTTTTTTGCCGGGCAACCCATATTAATATCGATGATTTGCGCGCCGCGACGAGCATTCTCCCGAGCGGCTTCCGCCATCATCTCAGGATCACCGCCGGCGATCTGCACCGATATGGGCGCCGCTTCGCCACCGTGATCCAGGCGCAAGCGGGACTTGCGGCTGTTCCACAGGCGAGTGTCCGAGGTCACCATCTCCGAAACCACCAATCCGGCGCCGAGTTCTCGGCACAGCTGGCGGAAGGGGCGGTCGGTGACACCGGCCATGGGCGCCAGAATTACCGGGTTGTCGATAATATAGGGGCCAATGGCAGTAGACACGGTAGCTCCATTTGGGCTGTAGGAAGGGCAATCTGTGCCCCGGCAAAACAGCCGCCTATGATAGCGGCTGGCCCGTTAATGGCAAAGCGAAAAAGCGGGCAATTTGATCGAACACTGTCCATTTAGCCTGCTGAATGCGCAGGTTTGGTTGTTTATGGCGCCAAACCCCCTTTGCTAAAAACTTGGCCGGGGTACTTGTGTGCGCTTAGTGAGTGATGTTCAGCTCGTAGTTTACCGCTTCTGCACCGGGGTCAACCACCTCAATTGCGATATGAATGGGGCTGTCCTGGGGCATTAGTTTGCGTCCGGCCAACTCCCCCTGTAAGTACTCGTCCGGGGTAAACCGGCGACTGGCCACAGCCTTGTCCTTCAGGTCGCTGAAGTTCAGCAACAGGTTGGGGAAGGGTTGCGCGTAAGGGGCGGTATTTAGCAGCACTGCATCCACTACCAGGGCGCCCTGCAGCTGCGGGTGGGTGCGCACCATTAAGTTTGTGGCCTGGATCGCCCGGGTATCTTTTAGTTGGGGTAAGGTGCAGCCGAATAGTGGGCAGGCGGCAGCATAGAAGTCCCGCCAGGGCTGTTTGCGGCTGAGGCTATCGAACTGGAAGTATGCAACCTGAATTACTATGCCGAGGATCGATAGGGGAATCAATGCACGCCACAGCCAGGGAGAGGCTGTGCGTTTCTTTTTGGGGACTCCCCACGACATCTCCACAGGCGCGGGCTGGATAGCTGAGATCAATTGCTCCCGCTGGGGCTCTTCAGCAGTGGTAGATTCGCCACCGAAGTAAGGCTCCTGGCGGCTTTCCTCAGTGGGGGGAGGTGTATCTACAGACTCGGTTGATACCGCAGGCTCATTGTTGTCCCAGGATGGTTCCTCAGCGAGGGAGCTAGAAGTTTCAAACTCCGGTACTTCAGGTTGGCCGTTGTACTCAGGCGAAGGGTCAGAATCAAAATCAGGAAGTTCTTCCCAGTCCGGCTTGAGGATTTTATCCAGGTCCTCTTCGGGTTCCGCTTCCTCTTCAGTGTGAGATGCTTCCAGCTCCTGCCACTCATGGTCGCCAAAGGCGTCACCAATTAATTCCTGCGCTGCTGCACTATATTCTTTTGGTTCAGATTTGGGCGCGCTGTCAGGTGCACTCTCATTGGTTGCACTCTCCCGACCGGCAGTTTGATCCACAGCTGGTGGAGATGGCGGGGTGGCGGGTTCGTCCTCGTCGAGCTCGATATCGTCGTGAATCAGGAAGTCATCGTCTTCCAGCAAAGCTTCCAAATCATTGCGGCTCTCGCTATCACTTTCTGAGAAAACGATATTTTCGTCTGCGCGAAACACCTGCAGGCAAGACCCACAGCGAACGGCGCCGCGGGCAGCGCGCAGTTGCTGGTCATTAATATGAAATGATGTGCTGCAATGAGGGCAGCGGGTTACCAGTTGAGACATTCGACTAGAGCGCAGTTTATTTAGCAGCCAAGTTTATCAGCCCAAAGGGGTCCCGCGTAGTGCTCGGGAGCGCATTTAGCGCACCCGCTTGCCTGTCAGTCTGACCCATCCCTCGTGTTCGCCGTCAGAATCGAACTCAATCCATTCGCTGTAAGCATTTTTCACCTGCTCTGCCTGGGAACTGAGGATGCCGGACAGGCAGATTTTTCCGCCCAATTGAGTGAGTTGTATCAATTGAGGGGCGAGTTCTACCAGGGGACCGGCGAGGATATTGGCCAACATGACATCGGCGGCTTCGCTCGGCATTTGCTCTGGCAGGTAGACCGGGAAACGCTCGGGGTCTATGCCGTTGCGCTGGGCATTGTCGCGACTGGCGATCAATGCCTGGGGATCGATATCGGTACCGAGAACTCGCTCTGCTCCCAGTAGTAGTGCGCTAATCCCCAGAATGCCCGAGCCGCAACCGAAGTCGATGGCACTCTTACCTGCGAGTTCCTGCTGTGCCAACCATTGCAGGCATAGGAAAGTAGTTGGGTGCGTGCCAGTGCCGAAGGCAAGGCCCGGATCGAGCAGCAGGTTCACGGCGTCCGGCTGTGGAGGCTCACACCAGCTGGGGCAGATCCATAAATTGGGGCCGCACTGGATGGGTTTGTAGTGGGTCATCCACTCTCGCTCCCAATCCTTGTCCTCAAGTTGCTCCCAGCGGGCATTGGGCAACATTTCGCATAGGAAGGAAGCTGCTTTTGCCTCGGTAACCGAGGTGTCCACTTCCGCATCGAACAACCCGGTAACCCGTGTTTGCTCCCAAAGGGGCACCTCTCCGAGCCCGGGCTCAAGGATCGGTTGGTCAGCGTTGTCTTGCAGGGTGACAGATACGGCACCGGCAAAAAGCAGTGCGTCTTCAATTTTTTCCGCGTGATCACGGTCGGTGTCCACGCGGAGTTGTAGCCAGGGCATAATTATTCCGGAATTGTTATAGCGATGTTTACGGCATTGTTGCGGCTGGGCCGCACTCAGATAACGACGGTTGCCACGCCATCCATGGCAAGGTTCAGTGTCGTTATGTTTGCCGCAATTCTCGCTAACTTTGCCCCGGCTGGCGAGCGCTTAAAGACCTAACTTCTTCTCCAGGTAGTGGATATTGACCCCACCCTTGGCAAAGTTTTCATCTCGTACCAACTCTTCCTGTAGGGGAATGTTGGTTTTGATACCGTCCACCACCAGTTCCGACAGAGCTACACGCATACGCGCCAACGCGGTTTCACGATCTTCCGCATGGGTGATCAGCTTGGCGATCATGGAATCGTAGTTGGGGGGTACGGAGTATCCGGAGTAGAGATGGGAGTCGACCCGCACACCCAAGCCGCCAGGCATATGGAAGTTGTTTACCTTGCCGGGGCTGGGGAAGAAGGTCTGTGGGTCTTCGGCATTGATACGGCACTCAAAGGCGTGACCTTTGATTACGATATCTTCCTGCTTCAGGGATAGCTTCTCACCGGCACAAACCCGAATCTGCTCCTTGATCAGGTCGACGCCGGTTACCATTTCGGTAACGGGGTGCTCCACCTGGATACGGGTGTTCATTTCGATAAAGTAGAAGCGCTCATTTTCATACAGGAATTCAAAAGTACCCGCGCCGCGATAGCCGATATCGATACAGGCTTGTACACAGGACTCATGTACCTGCTCGCGCACCTCATCGGGAATACCCGGAGCTGGGGCTTCTTCCAAAACTTTTTGATGGCGGCGCTGCAGGGAGCAGTCGCGATCGCCCAGATGAACGGCGTTGCCCTGGCCATCGGCCATTACCTGGATCTCAACATGGCGGGGATTCTGCAGGAATTTTTCCATGTAGACGGTGCCGTCACCGAAGGCCGCTTGGGCTTCGGACTTGGTCACGGCAATCGCGTTCACCAGCTCCTCTTCCTTTTCCACCACGCGCATGCCGCGACCACCGCCACCGGCGGCAGCTTTAATGATGACCGGATAACCGATGCTGCGGCCGATCTCCATGCAGCGCTCGCTATTATCGGGCAGCGGGCCGTCAGAGCCTGGAACGGTGGGAACGCCAGCCTTTTTCATGGCGGCAATTGCAGACACCTTGTCACCCATCAGGCGGATCACATCCGGATCAGGGCCGATAAAGGTAAAGCCGCTCTTTTGCACCTGTTCGGCGAAGTCGGCGTTCTCTGCGAGAAAGCCATAGCCGGGGTGCACGGCTACTGCGTCGGTGATTTCCATGGCGGAGATCAGGGCCGGCACATTTAGGTAGCTCTGCGGGGATGGGTTGGGGCCGATACATACAGATTCGTCGGCCAGGCGGACATGCTTGAGATTGCGGTCTACCAAAGAGTGCACCGCCACAGTGGCGATGCCCATCTCTTTACAGGCGCGCAAAATCCGCAATGCGATTTCGCCGCGGTTGGCGATTAGGATTTTGTCGAACATTGTGACTTACCCCACTCAGACGATGGTCACGAGGGGCTGGTCAAACTCAACCGGTTGGCCGTCTTCCAGCAGGATCGACTCAATGGTGCCGGCCTTGTCGGCTTCGATCTGGTTCATCATTTTCATCGCTTCGACGATGCACACAACATCGCCAACTTTGACCTGCTGGCCCACCTTCACGAAGGCCTCGGCGCCAGGACTGGGGGCAGCGTAATAGGTGCCTACCATTGGGGACTTCACCGCGTGCCCGCTGATAGCCGGCTTGGACTCTTTTTCAGCTGGGGCAGCAGGAGCGCTGGGCGCCGGAGCAGCGGGGGCGGCAACCGGTGCGGGAGGCGCGCTGTAAATCGGTGCAACGGGTTGGGCTGCGCTGCTGACGCCGCGACTGATGCGCACGGACTCTTCGCCTTCTTTGATTTCCAGCTCGCCGATATCCGATTCTTCGAGCAGCTCAATCAATTTTTTAATTTTGCGGATATCCATAGTTATTTACTCGCAGTTTGATTCATTGTTGTGCAGGTGTGGCATCCAGTTGATGGATGGCTGCCTGTAGAGCCAGGGTGTAGCTGTTGGCGCCAAAGCCACAGATTACGCCGCAGGCCAGATCTGAAAGATAGGAATGGTGTCGGAAAGCTTCCCTGGCGTGGGGATTGGACAGGTGAAGCTCAATAAACGGGATGGCAACGGCTGCCAGGGCATCGCGCAAGGCGACACTGGTATGGGTGAACGCAGCGGGATTGATCACGATAAAGTCGACCCCACTGGTCGCCGCCAAGTGGATTCGTTCGAGCAGGGCTGATTCACTATTGCTCTGCAGGACTTCCAGTTCGTGGCCGGCGGCGTCGCACTGGCGCTCGGCGGCTTTATTGATATCCGCCAGGGTGGTAGACCCGTAGATGTGCGGTTCGCGACTGCCTAAAAGATTTAGGTTGGGGCCGTGAAGGAGAAGAAGTTTAGCCATAATTCGCCCTGAAGAAAGTTGCCGAAAACCCATATAAAGTGGGTTAAAATTGGCTATCTTGCGGGCAAACTCGAAATTTCGGCCTAGCTGCCCGAACTCATTAACCGAGTCTGCCGCAAAAGTGACTCCCTGTCCATGCCAGACTCGGAGTTTATCGAAGTTAGCAGCAGTTCGGCGATATTGGGCAAAAAATTAGTTCAAAATATCCGGGCTGTGGCCTGTTTACCTTGGGTTATTGGCTACAAAGGCGTCAAAAACTTTACTGAGTCACCCCAGTGCTCAAAGGGGAGTCCACAGCGTTCTCCAATTCCTGTAGTAAATCATCTTGAGAAAGTATTTGCGGCAGTATTTTTGCGTCGCCCCCATCGGCGGGATAGAGGAGATACAGCGGCACACTGGTACGCCCGTATTTGGCCAATAATTCGCTGATTCGCGGATCCTGGTTGGTCCAATCTCCTTTCAGCGCGACCACGTTGAGGCGCTCCAAAGCATCACTGACCTCGGTGCTCGACAGCACAGCTTTCTCATTCATCAGGCAGGTGATGCACCAGGCCGCTGTCATATTGGCCAGAACTGCACGCCCCTCACTGCGTGCAGTCTCCAGTCTCTCTGCCGAATAGGGCTCCCAGTAATCGCTGCTGGACAATTGTTCAGACTGATTGATGGTTTTCAGTTGCGGAAGTAGAAAAACGGCCAAGGCCAGGGAGGCCAGGGCCAGGGAACCGCGCAGCCAGTGCCATTGCGGACGCGGCCAAAGCCACAGGGAAAATGCAATGGCTACAGCACCAGCCAGTACCAGGGCAACTCCATCCCCCCCGGCTTGTCGGCCCAGAACCCACAGTAGCCATACCGCAGTGAGATACATCGGGAATGCCAACAACTGCTTTAGGCGATCCATCCAGGGGCCGGGTTTGGGCAGCTTTTCCGCCAGAGCGGGGATATAGGTCAACAACAGGAAGGGGGCCGCCATACCGGCGCCAAGGGCGGCAAAAACACTTAGCGCAATTAGCGCGGGCTGCGTAACAGCAAACCCCAGTGCGGAGCCCATCAGCGGTGCAGTACAGGGGCTGGCCACCAGGGTTGCCAGCGCGCCGGATGCCACAGAGCCCGACAATCCCTGACGTTTATTCAGGTTGCCGCCAATACCCATCAGGTTACTGCCGAGCTCGGTCATTCCGGACAGACTCAACCCCATGATAAAAAACAGGTAGGCGAGTGCTGCCACCAACCAGGGGGATTGAAGCTGGAAGCCCCAGCCGACAGCTTCTCCGCCGGCGCGAAGGGCGAGCATCACAGCGGCGATAGCCACAAAGCTCAAAACTACGCCCAGTGTATAAGCCCAGCCGTGGTGGTGCCTTTGGCTTGCATTTTGTGCCGCCTGGCTCACTGCCAGTAATTTAATCGACAGTACTGGGAAGACACAGGGCATCAGGTTCAGGATCAGGCCACCGGCAAATGCGAGAAGCAGCGCCAGTGATAAGGTGACATTGCTACTGCCTGCGGCACCGCCAGCACTCGCTGGCGGAGTGGGCGCGCCTGTAATTAAGGCGCTGTCCTGCGGTTCTATATCCTGACTGGCAAAATCCACACTGTAGTATCGGGTCTGAGGTGGATAGCAAAGGCCAGCATCTGCGCAGCCTTGATAGTGGAGCTCCAGTTGGGTGGAACCGCTGGTTTCAGGGATATCCAGGGCAAATTCGAGCTGGCCTCGGTAGACCTCAGTCTCTTTCTCGAAATAGTCGTCCCAAATGACTTCACCGGTTGGCAGGTTTAGGGGGATGGGAGTTTTTTCACCATTATCGACTCTGTACAGCGCCAGTTTTTCGCGATAGAGGTAGTACTCTGGGGCAATCTGGAAGAGTGCACTGAGGCCGTTGGCATCAAAGAGCAGATCCTGCTGATAAGCTTCATCGACCGGCAGGAAAGAGTTTTCCTGGGCGCTGCTCAGCGAGGCAAAAGGGTTATCGGAATTCTGCGCTGCAGCTCCAATGCTGGTTATGGCCAGCAGGATTGTCAGCAGAACGAGGAAATTTTTTCGGAAACTTTTGGTCATCACAGCCATAGATGAAAAAATTCATTATAGTCGGGCGCATAGTTCAGACTGCTGCACCAGACGGGGGTTCAGTCGCCGCAGCAGTATAGCGACGCCAGTGGTACAAAAAAACAACAATAGGGGATTGTTTTGCCGTCATTTGAACGCCTTCACAGCCTTGGGGTTTTACTGCTACTGGCATTTTGCCTGGGGGCCTGCTCATCCAATAAGCCCGCACCTAAAACGGTTGTCCCTCCTCCCGCCCCTAAAAAGACGCCATCCCAAGACCAGGTTCGGCGCAACAATATTTCCTTTTTTTTGAGTCGTGCGGAACAGGCGCTACGCAAAGGGCATCTAACCCAGCCTGCCGGTGCCAGTGCCTACGACTATTACCTGCGTGTATTGCAACTGCAACCGGATAACAGCAAGGCAGAAACCGGTATTCAAACCATTGTGGTCACCTATGTTGAGCGGGCGCGGGACGCCCTGCGTCGCAGGGATTTTGGGGCGGTGAATACCCTGTTGAAACGGGCCGAGATGTTGGCCCCGGCCAATCCGCTGGTGGCTGAAGTGCGTACACAGTTGGTCCGCGAGCGGGGGAGAGCGCAGCTCGATTTACCACAAGGGGAGGTGATAGGTCTGCCAGCCGGTGAACTCGCAACAAGGTCTGCCGGGTTGGTGGAACAGTTGCAGCGAGTAGCGGGCAGGATTCGCAGCGAGCAGCTGCGCGTCATTATCGTAGCGCGCACTGATGCTGAGGGCCGTTGGGTTTATCAGCAACTGCGCGAGGCTGTACCCGGGTATCGGGTGCGTGGAGATATCAAAGTCGGGAATCCGGCGAAACTGATTCTGATTAAGCCCAGCGGAGGGGCACCATGAAAAAAGTATTGGCATTTGCCTTTTTAATCACCGCACTCCTTGTGTCTAAAGGCGCCTATTCCATAGGAATTACAGCGGAGGGGTATGCCCGGGAAACTCCTCCGGGACCTTCGATGAGCGCTGCCTTTGTGTCGCTGCACAACACTGGTGATTCGAGTCAGGTACTCACGGGTGTGGAGTTGCCGGGTGTTGAACAGGCTTCGGCAGACCTGCATACCACAATATCGGAGAATGGAATAAACCGGATGCGCCCGCTGGATCAGCTGACGATTGCCGCCGGGGCAAGTGTAGATATGGCTCCCGGTGGAGTTCACTTAATGATTAAAGGTCTGCGCTTGCAGGCGGGGGAAGAGTTGCCGTTGCGACTGCTTTTTGCCGATGGCAGCAGTGTAGATATTCTTGTGCCAATAGTTCGGATGAGTGATGAGGGGGAGCACCACCACCATCACCATGGCTGAATTGGCAGTTTTTTTGAAGTGAGGGGGAATTAAACATGAAGAAGTTATTGGTTTTTGCCGGTGCGCTGCTACTCAGCGCTTGTGCTCACAGCCCGCTGCAAATTTGGCTGCAGCCTCAGGTTCAGGTTGCTCCTGAAGCGATAGGCGAAGGCTTTAGTATGAGTGTGATGGGAGTTAATGAACTGCCCTCTGGCGGCTTGGGATCATTGGGTGGTGTTTATGCGGATACTGCTCAGGTAAGTATTGGCAATGACGCTGGTGAGGCTATTGCGGCGGGATTGCGTGAGGGTTTTTCAAATTGGTCATTCCGAATTACCGATAGCGCGCCGGAAGTTCAGGTGATCGCAAAATTGGTAAAACTCACCTACAACAGTCCAAATACGGTTTATACCACCGAGATTGACACCTCTGCTGAAATTCACCTGGAAGTGAAAATTGGTCCTCGCACTTATTTCGGCACTTACAGCGCTTCCGGCAAAGATCGGAACCTGGTTAAGCCCAGCCGTGAAGAAGTCCAAAGCCGTGTGAATGGACTGCTCAGCACAACTCTACAACGAGTATTTGAAGACGAGAAATTAAAAAATTTCTTGCGCAGCAATCTGTGAATGTGCAATTTATACATTTGTAGAAAAAACTCGGCTGGGAGGCTGGATAATTGAATAAAATCGGCGATCGTGGGCGATGATGTCGGTAACCTTTTTCGGTTATGGCCTGTCGCAAGGCACCTCCCCGCTACTGGGAAAGGTTTGCGCTTTGCTCTGTTGTGTTTTGAGTGAGTTTTCCCGTGACGCTGTTTAATCCAGAGGCCGCAAGTTACCTCGGCCCCCTCGCCCAGTTGGAAGAGGGGCTGCGCCCCTGTGAGCAGATCAGTTTACAGGCGGCGGAGGCGGCTCTCGGTGAAGTTGCCGATGGTGTCATTGTCACCGATGCTGCGGGTACGGTGGTTTACACCAACCCCCTGGTCAACGAAATGACTGGGGACCTGGTTGGACTGCTGCCCGGCCAGCCACTCAGCGAAGGTTTGCGCCTGTGCAATAGCCGGGGCGATGCGATAGAGCCGATACTGCCGGCATCCAGTGACCTGGGTGAAGTACCCAGAACCAGAGAGTTTAATGCCTGTATTGAGCGCCCAGGGGAAGAGCATGTCCCGCTTGAAGTGACCGTGCAGGTAATGGCTCTTTGGGATATGGGGGTGCTAAAAAATTATGTTTTGGTGCTGCGGGATACCTCTGCCGCGCGCCGGGTTTCCACCCGCCTTATGTGGCAGAGCAGCCACGACGCCTTAACCCGACTGCCCAACCGACAATTCTTTGAGAGTGAGCTGCAAAGTCAACTCAGCCTCTGTATCGATAAACGCCAGCACCATGTATTGCTCTACCTGGATGTTTATCAATTCAAAGTTATTAACGACACACTGGGCTTTGTTGCCGGGGACCAGTTGTTGGTTCAGTTGGTGGAGTTAATCAAGCGCTGCCTCTCCAGCGACGATCTGTTTGCCCGAGTCGGTAGTGATGAGTTTGCGATACTATTGCGCGACTGCACCCTGGAAGAGGGTGGTCGTGTGGTGGCTCGGCTGCGCGACTCTGTGCAGAACTTCAGTTTTTTCTGGGAGGGGAATGACAACCGGGTCGCGGTGTCGATCGGTGTTGTTGGAGTCGATCACTTTACCCCCAATGCCAGTCAGTTACTGGCGTCGGCCAATGATGCCTGTTGCAGTGCCCGCGAGCAGGGCAGAAATCGCGTTAAGCTGTTTGGTGACTCCCGCAAGGTATTGGAGAAGCGTCGCGAGACCACTTGGGTTGCGGAAATTCACGCGGCTTTGCGGGAAGACCGCCTCATGTTGTACCGGCAGCCAGTGGTTTCACTAAAGGGGGACCGCAATGTCCACCACTATGAAATCCTGGTGCGGATGCGCGGCCGTGATGGTGGAGTGATTTCACCGGGGCTATTTTTGCCAGCCGCAGAGCGCTACGGCTTGATCGAGGAAGTGGACCGTTGGGTAATTCGCCGGGTCTTTGACTATATGGCCCAGGAGCAGCGCCTGGGGATGGGCGGAATTAATTATGCGGTCAATATTTCCGGTATCAGCCTGGGGGATGAGACCTTTGCTGATTTTGTGCTGCAGTCTTTGTCCGATGCCGGTGTAACGCCTTCGCGGGTTCAATTTGAAATTACAGAAACCAGCGCCATCAATAATCTCGAGCGAGCCCTGATATTTATCCACAAGCTGAGAGCCGCCGGTTGCAGCTTTGCCCTGGATGACTTTGGTCGCGGTGTTTCCTCCCTGGCTTATCTGCGCCAGCTGCCGGTAGATTTTCTTAAAATCGATGGAAGCTTTGTGCGCAATATGCTTGAGGATGAAATTGATAGCGCAATGGTAAGCACTATTGATCACTTGGCGAAGAGAATGGGTATCAGCACTATCGCCGAGTATGTAGAGAGCCCGGAGTTAATGGAAAAATTGAGCCAGATGGGGGTGGACTATGCCCAGGGGTTCGGTATTTCCGCAGCGACGGGGCTGCCGGAGCTGGATAGCTACCCGGGGATGCTACACCATTCCAGAGGGCCCAAGCCGTAGGGGCCCCTGGAAATCATGTGTCTATAGATAACTGCTATTAGGCAATTGCTATTAAACAACCGGTGCGAGTAATTCGGAGTGCTGCTCGGCTTCTAGTCGCGGGCCGTATTGGCTCACCACCTGGGCGGCAGCGCGGCAAGCGAGCTCGCCGGCTTCGGTAAAACTCATTTCGCGGTTGATACCGTAGAGGAAAGCACCGGCAAACATATCGCCTGCGCCGTTGGTATCGATGGCGCGGACTTCGGGACTCTCTATGCGGTGAACATCGTTGCCGTCCCATAGCAGTGCGCCATCGGCGCCCAGGGTAATCGCGAAACTGCGGCAGTAATCGCGCAGCGCTTCAACGGCGCCCTCCACAGAGTCGGTACCGGTAAAGCCCAGAGCCTCATCCCGGTTGCAGAACAGCATATCCACACCGCCGCCAATCATTTCCCGCAGCCCTTCGCCGAAGAACTGAACCATAGCCGGGTCAGACAGGCTGAGAGCGGTTTTAACTCCGTGGGCTTCGGCTTCTTCGCGAAGCTTGATCGCTGCGGCACGGCCCGTTTCAGAGGAAACTAGGTAGCCTTCGATATAGGCCCACTTGGAGGCGGACAGTGCATCGCTATCCAGCTCAGCGACTGAGAGCTGTTCACTCATTCCCAGATAGGTGTTCATACTGCGTTCGGCATCCGGGGTGATAAGCACCAGGCATTTGCCGGTAGTGCCCTCATCAGCTTGCTTCAGTGTTTCGGGGTAGTCGACCCCGGCGCTGTTAAGGTTGTTTCTGTAGAAATCACCATTCTCGTCAGCGGCAACTTTGCACGAATAGAAGGTGCGGAGACCGAAATAGCTGGCAGCAATGACCGTATTGGCACCGGAGCCGCCGCAGGCCAATTTGGCAGTGACCATATGGTTTTGAAGGTCGTCTACCAGCTGTTGCTGACGGGCGTCATCTACCAGGGTCATGATTCCCTTTTCCACGCCAAGGCTGCTCAAATCCTGGTCCGACACTTCGATTTCTGTATCGAGTAGGGCGGCACCTATGCCGTAGAGATCGTATTGCTGCATATCATTCCTATTCGGGCTTATTGTCTACATTTCCGCCGCATTATGGACGTGATTTTGCCAAGTGCAAGGCATTGGGGAGGGCTGGCGACAGCAAACCCTCACATAGGCGCTTGTTACATCTTGGTGAACTTATAGGCGGTTGCTGCGGTCAATCCTCGCACAGGTGTAAATAGCACCTTCACGTAAACCGCCAGGTGATAGATACTGCCAAGCCTGGATTTTAGCCCGCTAATTGAGTGGGCCCGCCAGTGCTGAAAGGCACTGGCAGCAAGATACCAGCGGAGCTGCCACCTGCTGGTACCCTGCCTTCGACTCTTCGATTGGGGCTGGTTAGGTCTCATGAGTCGCTTGATGTACTGAGTTGGCAGCGGGACTGAATCCTCATATGGCATCAACGAAACGCCGGCGCGTCAGAGCGTCAAAGCCCAAACGACGATATCGCTGGCTCAAGCTGCTAGTGCTTTTAGCCCTGGTGGGCTCCCTGGCGCTGGCAGCGTATATGGCTTACCTGGATGTGCAGCTGCGCGAGCGACTGGATAGCCGTCAATACCAACTCCCCGCCCGAGTCTACGCTCGTCCGCTGGTGCTGCGCGAGGGTATGGCAATGCATCCGGATGAGTTGGAGTCCGAATTTGCTGCCTTGAATTACCGCAAGCAGGGCACTCTGAGTGAGCCTGGTTCCTGGGTTCAGGACGGAATGAATTACAAGGTCTGGCGCCGGGACTTTATCCATGCCAATGGCCGCCAGCCTGCTGCAGTGGTCTCCTTCCGTCTGCGCAATGATCAAATCAGCGGCCTGCGTGATGACAATGGCCGAAGCCTGGCAGAGTTTCGCCTGGACGCAGCTAATATCGGCTCTCTACTAGGGGGAGGTGACGACCGCAATCCAGTGCGTTTCGATGATATTCCTCCCTTGGTAGCCAATACCCTGATTGCTGTTGAGGACCAGGACTTTCTCAATCACTTTGGTGTTTCCCCTCGCGGTATTGCCCGGGCCATGGTGGCCAACGCAAAAGCCGGACGATTGGTACAGGGTGGCTCCACAATTACTCAGCAGTTGGTCAAAAATATCTTTTTTGACCATAAGCCCAGCCTGAGGCGTAAATTCAACGAGGCCCTGATGGCCATCCTGATGGAGGTGCACTACGACAAGCGCTATATCCTGCAGGAATACATCAACGAAGTATGGTTGGGTCAGCAGGGTGCCAGAGGTATTTATGGCTTTGGGTTGGCCTCTGAATTCTATTTCCAGCAGCCCCTGGACACCTTGGAACCCCATCAGGTAGCGCTGTTGGTGGGGCTGGCGAAAGGTGCGTCTTACTACAACCCCTGGCGCAATCCCGAGAGAGCACTGCAAAGGCGCAATACCGTGCTGGAATTGATGCTGGAGCAGGGGCTGATTACTCAGGAGGAGTTCCAGAAGTATTCCGCCAAGCCTCTGGGGGTGGTCAAGGGTGGTGTCGGTGCGCAGAATCCTTACCCGGCCTTTACTGAGCGGCTGTTGATTGAATTGCGTCCCTACTACTCCTACGAGGAATTGCGCACTTCGGGTTTACGGGTTTACACCACCTTGGCCCCTTCGGTGCAGAAGTTGGCGGAGGAGTCCATCAGTCAGGGCGTTAGCCAGCTGGAGAAAGACCGAGGGATCAAAGCCAATTCACTCCAGGCCGCGACAGTATTGTTGGATAATCGCAACGGCAATGTGCTCGCCATGGTGGGAGATCGGAACCCGGACTACCCAGGCTTCAACCGGGCGCTGGAAGCCCGCCGCCAGGTGGGCTCCCTGATTAAGCCGGCTGTGTTTCTCACTGCTCTAGAGCGACCGGAAGAGTACAACCTGGCCACCCTGATCGATGATGCCCCGGTGAGAATTGAAGAGGCGGATGGCGATGTATGGATGCCGCAGAACTTCGATAAGCGCGCTCACGGACAGATACCGCTATATATCGCTCTGGCCAAGTCCTATAACCTGGCGACGGCCCATTTGGGATTGGATCTCGGCCTGCAGAATGTGCGCCAGACGATTCGCCGCCTGGGTGTTGAATCCAGGCTCCCCCGAGTGCCGGCGATGTTGCTTGGTGCTGTGGAGATGACCCCGTTCGAAGTTGCCGGTATGTACCAGACCATCGCGAACAATGGTGAGACGGTACAGCCGCGCACACTGCTGGCGGTTTCCGATGCCCAGGGCGGCCGTGTACAGCACTTCCGCCGCAAGGCTAATCGCGGTGTCGACCCCGTTCCAGCTTACCTGTTGCGCTGGGGGCTGGAGCAGGCCATGCGTGAGGGTACCGGACGCCGCTCTGCCAAGCGCTTGCCAAGTAGCATCGCCTTTGCCGGGAAAACCGGAACCACTAACAATAACCGCGATAGTTGGTTTGCGGGCTTCTCGCCGGAAGTAACCGCTGTAGTCTGGCTCGGGCGCGACGACAATGAGCGCACGCGCCTAACTGGCTCCACCGGCGCACTGCCGATCTGGACGGAGATTATGCGCAAGCTGCCCCATCAACATGGACCGGCAGAGATGCCCCGAGGAGTGGAGCTTAAGTCAGTGAACTCCCGGGGGCAGTTTATGGACCCGGATTACTGTCGCGGTGGTTATGAGATTCCTTTCTCCTACGAGAGCCAGCTGCAACCGGCGCCGGAATGTCGGGGGCAGAACCGCTGGCGCTGGTTCCGCAATCTATTTGGCAATGGTCGCGACGAAGCGGCTCCCAGAGAGGAGATGAGTCCCGGTTGGGGGGTGGATACCAGTGAGCAGCAGATGCGCGATCAGCGCCGCCAACAATTGCAGGAACAACTTCGAGGTGACGATGCGGAAGAGTTTGGTGTAGATCCCGAGTATGGCTCCGATTATGAAGAGGAGCCCCTGGAGCTGCCAAGAGATAATACTTTTGGCGGGAGGGCTCACAGCGTACCGGTAGAGGAAGCCCAGCCGGTGGGGCCTGACCTGGAAGATCAGTGGCCCTAGGGAAGGTAGCGCGCGATTGAATCGCGCGCTTTATCGCCGGCTATCAGTCTTGCAGCAACTGTGCGGCTTCTTCGGCGAAATAGGTGAGGATGCCGTCGGCACCGGCGCGCTTAAAGGCCAGTAAGGACTCCAGAATAACCGCCTCTCGCTTCAACCAGCCATTTTCAAAGGCGGCGCAGTGCATCGCATACTCCCCGCTCACCTGATAGGCGAAAGTGGGAACCCGCAATTCTTCTTTTACCCGACGCACTATATCCAGGTAGGGCATACCGGGTTTCACCATCACCATATCTGCGCCCTCTTGCAGATCCAGGGCGCACTCGTGCAATGCCTCATCGGTATTGGCGGGGTCCATTTGGTAGCTTGCTTTATTGCCACCTTTCAAGTTCCCGGCAGAGCCCACTGCATCGCGGAAGGGGCCGTAGTAAGCGGAGGCATATTTAGCGGCGTAGGACATAATCAGGGTATTGCTGTGGCCCGCGCCTTCGAGAGCATCGCGAATGGCTCCGATACGGCCATCCATCATATCCGAGGGGGCCACCATATCGGCACCGGCTGCAGCGTGTGACAGGGCCTGCTGTACCAATACCTCAACGGTTTCGTCGTTGACGATATAACCGCTGTGGTCCATCAGCCCGTCCTGGCCGTGGCTGGTAAAGGGGTCCAGGGCTACATCGGTGATAACTCCCAATTCCGGTACCGCATTTTTCAGCTCGCGAACAGCCCTTTGTGCCAAGCCATCGGCGTCGTGGGCGGCACTGGCGCAATCGGACTTTGCCGACGGGTCGACTACCGGAAACAGGGCTATTGCGGGGATTCCCAACTCTTGAACTGTCTTCGCTTTCTTGGCCAACAGGTCTACGCTCAGGCGTTCAACACCCGGCATTGAGGCGACTTTTTGGGTTTCGTTACGCCCCTCAATAACAAACAGTGGCAGGATCAAGTCGTCACTGCTCAACTGGGTTTCCCGCACCAGTCGACGGGAAAAATCCTTTGCACGCAGGCGACGCAGGCGAGTGTTGGGGTAGGCACCACGGCCGAATCTTTGGCTCATCGGGAAATTACTCCGGCTATCCATAGGGCCGCAGAAACCCCGCAGCCGCAATTGGCAGCCATCATATCAAATTGCCGCAGTGGGTGATTTTCGATTGCTGAGGGAAAGCGGTTTAAAAATGGGGCTGATGTAAGTGCCTTACCAATAGTTTGCCGGCGGCTTCTATATGTTTTGCCAGCAGTGCGGCGGCTTGGTCCCCGTTTCCCTCTTGGAGTGCATTGAGTATTGCAAAGTGCTCGTCCTGACTGGTGTCCTGGTAATTCAGACCGTGGGATTGGTAACCGATATAACGCTCACATTGCCGGTGCAGTTGCTCGACGGTACTAAATAGCGTGGGTCTTGCAGCTGCCCGGTAAATACAGGCATGGAACTCCCAATTCATTTTTCCGATCTGCTCGGCGGAGAGTTCAGGTTTGGCTTGCATGGATTCCAGAATATCTCTGGCCCGCCCCAGGATCTCTCTATTAAGGTTTTCCAGTGCCAGGGATTGCAGCAGCGGCTCCAGGCGCATGCGCATCAGGTAGAGGTCTTCCACTTCAATAGGGTCAAACTGCGGCACTGCGACGCCGCGTTTTCCGTGTCCGGTTAACCAGCCCTCATTTTTCAATCTTTGTAGAGCGTCCCTAACCGGAATACGGCTCACGGCGTAAAGCTCTGCCAGTTCGGCTTGCTTTAGCACCTGGCCGGCGGCGAAGCGCCCATGCTGCAAGTCCGACTTAATTTTTTCGTAGAGGCTCATTGATGTTTATTAATTCCTGCGCTTGAAAAACCAGTAACACATCAGCCCCCCCAGCAGGCCCCAAAAGGCAGAGCTAATGCCGAAGAGGCTGATACCGGAAGCACTGATCAGAAAAGTGATAATTCCGGCTTCGCGACTGTCGGCCTCGGCTGTTGCGCCAGCCAGGCTGCTACCAATGACGCCAATCAGTGCCAAGCCGGCGAGGCCGGCAATCAGCGACTGGGGGAAGGCGCTGAATAATGCCACAACGCTAGCGCCACAGAGGCCCACCAACAGATAAAAAATACCGGCGGCAATGCCGGCGGTATAGCGTTTGTCGGGGTTGGGATGGGCTTCCGGGCCGGTGCAAATAGCAGCGGTAATAGCCGCCAGATTAAATGCAAAGCCACCAAACGGTGTCAGCAATAAAGAGGTGAGGCCGGTGCCACTAATAACAGGAGATATAGGCACTCTACTGTAGCCACTGGCGGCCAGGGTTGCCGCTCCGGGCAGGTTCTGAGAGGTCATAGTGACGATAAAAAGAGGAAGGCCAATGCCAATTAAAGTGGAGAGACGGAATTCTGGAGTGACCCAAACAGGGTGTGCCGCTTGCCAGCCGATCTGGGCCGATGCAATGAGTTGCAACTTCCAGCAAGTCGCCACTCCAGCCGCTAGTACCAAAATAATGGCATAGCGAGGCGCCCAACGGCGCCCGACTAGATAGGTCAGTAACATGATGCCGACCAATAGCGGTTGTGCCTGCAGAGAAGTAAATACTGAGAGACCAAATTGCAGAAGTATGCCTGCGAGCATAGCGCTGGCAATCGGTGCCGGCACCATTCGCGCTACCCGCTCAAAGGCTCCGGACAAGCCCACGAGGAGTGTTAACAGGGCGCTAAACGCAAAAGCACCAATCGCCTCAGCAATGGGTATGCCACTTAAACTGGTGGCCAAGAGTGCAGCACCTGGAGTCGACCAGGCAGTGATTACCGGGGCGCGGTAATACCAAGAGAAGGCAATACAGGTAATGCCCATCCCCAGGCCCAGGGCGCCAATCCAGGAGGCGATCATCGCTTCACTTGCGCCAGCTGCACGCGCGGCTTCAAAGACTATGGCGGCGGAACTGGCTACTCCCACCAGCACGGCGACAAAGCCTGCGCTGATGGCTGACAAGCTGGTATCTGAAAACGGTGAGTTTTTCAAAATGTATACCTTTTATATTTTGTATACATTTTTAGCTGTTAGTTTTTTTGAGCGCAATAACTTTGCGGTGAAGCGACTGGGGCTTTATAGGAGGGGGGTAAAGTTAAGCGGGCATAGAAGCAGCACCCGCAGGCTGCGGGTGCTGGAGAGAGGTGGGCAATTAGCCGAGGCGGGCGAAGACGCGTTCAGCGGCAGTGATTGTGGCCTCAATATCCTCATCGGTATGAGCTGCGGACATAAACCCTGCCTCATAGGAGGCAGGTGCCAGGTAGATACCTTCTTCCAGCATGCCGTGGAAGAAACGGTTAAAGCGCTCGTTATCGCAGGCCATTACCTGTTGATAGTTAGTTACTTTAGGTTCTTCGGTGAAGAAGAAACCGAACATGGTTCCGGCCTTATTGGCGGTAATTGGGATACCTGCGGCCTTACCAGCCGCCAGGATGCCCTCTACCAAACGGTCGGTTTTGGCAATTAAAGGCTCGTAGAAGGCGGGTTCTTCCACCAAACGCAGGGTTTCCAAGCCCGCGACCATAGCCACAGGGTTACCGGACAGGGTGCCCGCCTGGTAAACCGGACCCAGGGGGGCGATTTGTTCCATGATCTCGCGTTTACCGCCAAAGGCGCCAACGGGCATACCGCCGCCGATGACTTTGCCGAGGGTGGTGATATCCGCTTCGATACCGTAGAAGCCCTGGGCCCCGGTCAAGCTCACCCGGAAGCCGGTCATCACTTCATCGAGAATCAACAGGGCACCGTGCTGGTCGCAAACTTCGCGCAGGGTTTCCAGGAAGCCGGGTACCGGCGGAATGCAGTTCATATTGCCGGCAACAGGCTCGACGATGATACAGGCGATTTGATCGCCCAGCTCTTCGAAGCAGCTGCGCACACTATCAGCATCGTTATAGCTCAAGGTGATGGTGTGATCTGCCAGGGCGGCGGGAACGCCGGGAGAGGAGGGTACACCCATGGTCAGGGCCCCGGAGCCGGCCTTAACCAGCAGGGAGTCGGAGTGGCCGTGGTAGCAGCCCTCGAACTTCACAATCTTGTCGCGCCCGGTAAATCCACGGGCCAGGCGAATCGCGCTCATGGTGGCTTCGGTACCGGAATTGACGAAGCGCACCAGGTCCATGTTCGGCCACAGGCGGCAGAGTTCTTCGGCCAGTTCGGTTTCCAGTTCGGTTGGTGCACCGAAGCTCAGTCCCGATTGGGCCTGTTCCACCACGGCTTCAATGACTTCCGGGTGTGCGTGGCCCAGCACCATGGGGCCCCAGGACTGTACGTAGTCGATGTAGCGTTTCTCGTCTGCATCGTAGAGGTAGGCGCCCTCGGCACGGCGGATAAACACCGGGGTACCGCCGACTGCGCGAAAAGCCCGTACCGGAGAGTTAACGCCGCCGGGAATATACTGCTGTGCTTCTGCGAAAAGCTGCTCGGATTTACTCATAAACTTAATTCAGGTTCTGCATAAAGGGCCTGGGGAGCATTATCGCGGGGGTGGCGCCTGAGGACAATGTGTAGATTGGCGACGACCGGTCACAGACTGTGTAGACAGAAGATCTCACCGCCACGGGAACGGTGAGACTGATCGGGGCAGGGGCGAAATTTGTGTCAGCAGCTCCAGGTTTAGCGTTCGCACCAGAACAGCCGGTTGGGGATCGGTCTTCCCATGCCCAGGCGCCGGCTGTCTTTGATCGCACTCCAGGCGTACTGCTGACTGCGGGTAACCGCTTCGATAATGGTCAGCCCGTGGGCGATATGGCAGGCAATGGCAGTAGCGAGGGTGCCGCAGACGCCATAGGCCGCTGGCTGCAAGCGCTCCCACTTGAACTCCCGCATCAGGCCGCGCTCATCGTAGAGCCGGTTCTGCAATTGTTGCTCGTGGGGCACGCCAGTCAGCAACAGGTAGCGACAGCCGGATTCGAGGATTTCCTGGGCCATGGCATCGAGGACATCGGCCTCCACAGCCATGGCGCGAGCTTCCCTGCGGTTGGGGCACACCATGGTCGCCTTGGGCAACAACAGCGACACCATAGCCTCCCACAGAGGTGGGGCGAGTACGCTATCTTTGTCGGCCAGTGTGGCATCGGGGTCGATAACGACGGGAATATCCGGGTAGTCGTGGAGTACGCTGTGAAGCGCGCGCACATTCTCCACAGAGCCCAGGTAGCCGACCTTGATCGCGGCGATCGGCATGTCTTCCAGAACGGCCCGGGTTTGTTCAATTAGCAGGCTGTCGTCGACTGGGGCGACACCCAGCAATTCACCGGTGTTACACACGCTGATGGCGGTAACTGCCGAGGCCGCATGGCAGCCGAGACTGACCGCTGTCTCAGTATCTGCGGCAATTCCGGCGCTGCCGCTGGGATCGTGGTGAGTAACGGTCAGAATAACGGGCTGAGGTGTATCCATAAGTGCTCTACATGACGGCCATTAGCTGTGCGCCTAATTCTAGTTGCTGAGCGCCTTTGACAAGGAATGAATACGCGCCAAATTAAAATGGCTTTACGACAACCAAAATGACGATGGCGACAAGTGCAACTGCTGGGAACTCATTAAATATTAGGAAGTAGCGGCGGCTGCGGGTAACGGTTCCCCGGGCAAACTTGCGAACATAGGCGCCACAGATATGGTGATAGCCCAGGAGGAGCACAACAAAAGTCAGTTTTGCGTGCATCCAGCCGGCGGAGGTGTAGTAGGCCGGGTTCAAGCTGTAGAGCCAGATGCCCAAGGCAACGGTAGCCAGCATGGAGGGAATGGCAATACCGCGATAAAGGCGGCGTTCCATAATACAGAAGCGGTCGCGGCTAACGGCATCAGTGGCATCGACATGGTAGACAAACAGTCGAGGCAGATAAAAAAGTGCGGCAAACCAGCACACCATCGCAATAATGTGAAAAGCCTTGATCCACAGCATTGAAAGTCCCCTTAAAAGAAACGGGAAGAAAAATTACTTCCGGTAAAAGTTGTTAATTTGTAGCGGCAGAATAATGCCCGCCGTGCGATTGTCCAGCGAGCCGCTTTTATGACGGCAGATATACAGGCCATCCGCGCCACTTCTCTCCAGCTTTTGCGAGGCCTCCAGCATTGTCGCTCGCCAACTTAGGGACGCCAGCTGTTTGCGTTCACCGGGTAGTCTTAATAAATCGATCATTTCTCCCGGGTCTAGTAATTTATCTGATGCGGAGGAAGCCTGTTTTTCGCTCTCGACCGCCTCATTCGCACCACCGCGAAGAAAAGTTGCCAAGTCTGCTGCACGCAGTAGTTGCGGTGCCGGCTCCTTGGGTAAATCGATAAGAATCCACTCGGGGTGTTGATTAATTAATTCTTTTGCCGCAGCGCGGGTAATTTCCCTAGGAGTCACAACAAAGCTCTGATTCATTTCGCTGGCAACTCCGACACTGCTCAGCATTTGCTGTCGCCAACTTGGCATTCCCGCTTTATTCAGGGCGCGCAGCGTTTCATGATAGAGACCGATAGTGGAAAAGAGTTGGCGGCTTACTAATGTGGCCACCACGATCATCATCATTCCAGGGAATAAAATATGTGGGTTATAGGTAAGTTCCAAGATAGCGAGTAGCGCAGCTAGAGGTGCATTGAGCATGGCAGCCATCATTGCTGCCATACCCACCATGGCATAAAAGCCAGGGCTCGCTGTGTGCTCACCCAGCCACAAGTTAGCCAGGCCACCGGCAATACCACCGATACAGGCACCGATAATCAGGCTGGGGCCTATTACCCCACCGGGAATTCCGAGCCCTGCCCCCAAAGCGGTTGCGACTAACTTCGCGGCGACAATAGCAATGAGTGTCGCGACCCCCAACTCCCCCAGCATTGCCACCTGCAAGGTGTCATATCCACCGCCCAGGATTTCCGGTACCCAGATACCCAAGGTGCCAGTAACAAGGCCAACCAAGAGAAATCGAAGAAGTGGGGAGTAACGTTGCTGGGGAATCAAAATACGCTGGGAGCGGATAAATAATCCGGCGAGAACCCCAATAACCAGTGCGCACACAAAAAGTAGCGGCAGCTCGGCAAGGGAGTTGAGTTGAATCGCGGGTACATTAAAGTCCGGCTGGCTACCGAAAGTCAGCTGGGTGATGGTGCTACCGGCAACAGCCGCGAGAATTATCGGTAAAAAACCTGCCACAGTATATTCCAGCATCACGACTTCCATCGCGAATACCACGCCCGCCAGCGGGGTATTAAAGGAGGCCGCAATTGCTGCGGCTACACCACACCCCAGTAGGTTGCGACCGGAATTATTGGGGAGCTTCAGCGCCCTGGCTAACCAGCTGCCACTGGCTGCTCCCAAGTGTACAGCTGGGCCTTCCCGCCCCACCGAGTGGCCGCTAATTAAAATTATTGCGCCGGCAAAAAACTGTAGCAGGGCATTTTGCATTGGCATTTGCCCCTGGTGGTTGTAGAGCCGGTCCAGGACATGGACCACTCCCACCTGGCGGCGTCTGGGATTTAGAAATAAATAGATACATCCCACTGCCAGAGAGCCGATGACTGGCAATGCGAAGCGCCAGAATGGAGGAAGGGATTCGTAATTTTGTGGGATTGATAAAAACAGCGTGGTCGGCCACTCCATCGCCAGCCGAAAAAGTACAGTTACCCCTCCGGCCAGGATGCCGGTGATCAGGGCCATTCCCAGCAAAGGCGCCAGCGCGTCTTTGGAGGAAAGCTGTAAGCGCATATTTTCGAGGCTGCCAGGCCTGACTAAATAACGCGAAAATGACTTTTTTAGTGAGTTCCTTGGGGGCTGTGACACCGCACATCCTTAAAATGCTGGGGCTTGTGGTAGAGTGCCTGTCTGGTTTTACGATTATCGTCTCAGTTGGCGGATATACCGGAGATTTTAGCAAGGTGATAAAAGTAGCGATTGTCGGGGGCACCGGCTATACAGGGGTGGAATTACTTCGGCTTCTCTCAACACATCCACAAGCGGAAGTTACCGCAATCACCTCCCGTTCGTTGAATGGTACCCCGGTTGCCGAGCTTTTCCCTAGCCTGAGAGGGCACTCGCAGCTGTCTTTCTGTAGCCCCGATCTCGAACAGCTGGCGGATTGTGACGTTGTATTCTTCGCTACACCTCATGGCGTTGCCCAGGCCCAAGTACCGGCACTTATTGAACGCGGAGTTCGAGTGATCGATTTGTCCGCCGATTTCCGTTTGAAAGATATACCTACCTGGGAGCAGTGGTACGGCCAAGCCCACGCCGCTCCGGAATTAGCTCAAAGCGCTGTTTATGGTTTGCCAGAAGTTAATCGGGAACAGATTGCCAATGCGCAGTTGATAGCCTGCCCGGGCTGTTATCCCACCGCGATTCAATTGGGATGGATACCGCTTTTGGAAAAGGGCCTGGTAGAACCTGGTGAGCTGATCGCCAGTGCGGCCAGTGGTATCAGTGGAGCGGGGCGACAGGGTAAGACCGACTTGATTATGGCTGAGAATAGCGACAACTTCCGCGCATATTCTGCCGCCGGGCACCGTCATTTACCCGAGATTGAACAGGGGCTTCGTCGAGTGCAGGCCACTGAATCCTCTCCCGCGCAGGTGACTTTTGTACCGCATTTACTTCCCATGATTCGCGGTATCCACGCTACTTTATTTGCCCGCTCAGTGGGGAAGGTTGATGCCGATGAGCTTCAACAGATCTTTGAAAACCGCTATAAAAATGAGCCTTTTGTAGATGTGATGCCGGCGGGCAGCCACCCTCAGACTCGTACGGTTAGAGGGACCAATATGTGCCGCATCTCGGTATTGCAACCCCAGGAGCGGGATACGGTACTGGTATTATCGGCCATTGATAACCTGGCCAAAGGCGCGTCCGCCCAGGCAATCCAGAATATGAATATTATGTTTGGCTTAACTGAGACGTTGGGCCTGGATAGCCCGGCACTGCTGCCTTAGAATCGGGTGTTTCCCGACAATCGATAAATCCCGGATAAGACTTAGCAGATTTCATGGTGCTCAAAGTTAAAGGCAGCAAGCAGTACCGCATGAAAGTGGTGCCTCATAAACCCTTCTCTGGTGTCATTGCCGTAGTGGGGGTCGTTTTTTTGGTATTAGTGACCTCGGCGGGGTCCTATTTTGCCGGACAGTATCAGCTGCGCCAGAGCCTCGATCGCAAGACACTGGAGCATACTCAAGTACTCGATCGTGTTACCGCGCTCCAGAGTGAGAATGAATCCCTGCGAATGAGGGTTGCCACTGCAGAGCAGTCGCTGACTATCGGTGAGCAGGCGAGTGAGTCGGTACGTGCGGAACTGGTGCAGAAAGAGAGCCAGATCGCAGAGCTAAAGCAGGAAATTTCTTTCTATCGCGGCGTCATGGCCCCTGAAGATGGGGGTGAGGGGGTGTCCATTGGACGCTTTATCCTCTCGCAGACCGGCGATCCAAAAAGTTACCAGTACAAGTTACAGATCAAACAGTCCGCAGCGCGTCGAGATGTTGTAAAAGGCACGGCCACATTTACCGTAGTGGGCCGTCAGGATGGGGAACCGAAGAGTTACTCTCTGAAGGAACTGTCGGAGCAGGTGGATAGTGAGTCGATTCAGCTGCGTTTTAAATATTTTCAGAATATCGAGGGAGAGCTGCGCTTGCCGGAGGGATTTGTGCCCGAAGGTGTGGAGTTGTCACTTAAATCTTCTGGGCGCAAGGGCTTTAATATTGAGCAGCGCTACGGTTGGTTAGTACAGGAAAGTTAGCATAGGTGCCAAAGGCACGAGGTTTTGGGGATTATGTTAAGAAAAAAAGAGAAACAGATAACTATGGCCAATACCGGTAGTAACCACACGACTTTGATCGCTCGTCAGACTGAGATCAGCGGTGATATCCACTTCCGTGGCAACCTGGTCATCGAAGGTAAGGTGCGCGGCAATGTTACCGCTCACAGTGATAGTGATGCGCGCCTGCAAATTGTGGATGGCGGCATCATTGAGGGTGAAATTCGTGTGCCTCAGGTAGTGATCAATGGCAATGTGAAAGGGGATGTGTTTGCTGCGCGCCACCTGGAACTCGCTTCCAAGGCAATGGTAGAAGGCAATGTACACTATAAGCTGATCGAGATGCTGAAAGGTGCCCAGGTAAACGGTGCCCTGGTATCCAGTGCCGACCTGAGTAGCGCGGGTGAGCCCCATATGCTCGGCTATTCCGAAGATGAAACTGTCATTGAAGCCTCTTAAGTCCGGGTAGTACTGGCTGGCGCTGGTACTTTGTTGTACCGGCCTACCTGCCGGTTAATACTTGACTGAATTGCTGGGTTTAAGCAAGATGACGCCCCCGGGGCTGCACTCGTTATAACTTTTATACGAGCGGTGAATGTCCCGATGAGTTGAGAGAGACTTATGTCAGAAGCTGTATCCTTTTCTCCCGCGCCACTCGTGGTCACAGACAAGGCTGTGGCCAAGGTAAAAAGCCTGTTGGAAGAGGAGGGCAACCCGGAGTTGAAACTCAGGGTGTTCGTGACCGGAGGCGGCTGTTCCGGTTTCCAATACGGTTTTACCTTTGATGAATTGGTTGCCGAAGATGATGCCATCATAGAAAAGGATGGTATTCAGGTCTTGGTGGATGCGATGAGCTACCCCTACCTGGTTGGCGCCAATGTTGATTACGAAGAAGGCCTTTCGGGGTCGCGCTTCGTAGTACAAAATCCCAATGCGTCCGCTACCTGTGGCTGCGGCTCCTCTTTCTCTATTTGAGAAATCCTAACCCGCCCTATTATCAGGGCGGGTAAATAGCCCCTAGAACCGCCTCTTTCTGCGCGCCAGTCACTCCCGGGCAATTACCGGGCAGCCCTCTCAATGTCTGGCGGGCTAACCAGGCAAATCCAACGGCTTCGAGCCAGTCTGCGTCAATACCGTAACTGCCCGTGTCAGTAATAGACCAGGTGGGCAAGCGGCGCTGTAATCGCGCAACCAAGTCCTTATTTTTTGCCCCGCCCCCGCAAGTGAGCAACTCGCCGCCTTCGGCAAAATTATGCACGGCGTCGGCGATACTGGCTGCGGTCACTTCAGACAGGGTCGCCTGCACATCTACCGGCGCTACTTCCAAACCGGCGCAGGCCTGTTCGAGCCAGCTGGGGTTAAAAGTTTCACGGCCAGTGCTCTTGGGTGGCTCGGCGGAGAAATAGGGATCTGAAAGAAGGCGGTTGAGAAGTTCAGCATTGGCGCGACCGCTCGCGGCCCAGTCTCCATTTCTATCGTAGGGCTGGTTTTTGTGTAGGTTCACCCAGTAGTCGAGCAATGCATTACCTGGACCCGTGTCATAGCCGTAAACCTGGCCATCTGCCGTCAGCTCAGTGATATTGGCCATCCCCCCAATATTGACCACAGCACGGCTTCCATCAGTTTTGAAGGCGGCCTGGTGAAACGCCGGCATTAAAGGCGCTCCTTGACCACCGAGAGCGATATCCCGGCGACGGAAATCCGCAACGGTGCAGATGCCCGTCAGTGCTGAGATGGTGTTGGGGTCACCGAGTTGCAAAGTAAAGGGAGAAGTCACTGTGCCTGGGGGGCGGTGGCGTACAGTTTGGCCGTGACTGCCAATGGCGGTAACAGACTGACCCTCAACACCGGCTCGGGCTAGCAGGGTATTGGTGGCCTCGGCAAAAACCTGTCCCAGTTGCCGGTCTAACTGTCCAGCGCGATCCAACTCTGAAGGGCCGGGGGCACAGAGGCTGAGGATAGCCTCGCGCAGGCCGCTGTGAATCGGGTGGGCTAGCGCAGCCAGGATCCGGGTGTTTATTTTTTCTTCATCGCCAAAATCGACCAGCACCGCGTCAATGGAGTCAACGCTGGTGCCGGACATCAGGCCGATAAACAGATCGGGCATATTCGTTGGCGCTTGTTAGGGGCTTTCTTCATCCAGTTGAGCCAAAGCCGGCCCCTGGAAGTTTTCTAGTTTCGCCAGAAGTGGCTGGGTCTGGTTTTTAAAACGGATCATCTCAGAAGTCGGTACCGACTTTGCCTTGGGCAATTTGCGCACAATGGTGGCGGGGTTGCGATGTCTGCCATCCACCAGGAATTCGTAGTGCAAGTGCGGGCCGGTGGCATAACCGGTAGACCCCACAGTGCCAATAACCTGGCGCTGCTTAACGCGCTGGCCCTTTTTGACTTTGCGCTTGGTTAGGTGGAGATAGCGGGTTACATACCGTTCGCCGTGCTGGATAAATACGTAGTTGCCGTTGGGTTTGCTATAGCCGGACGCGATAACCCGACCATCGCCAGTAGAGTAAACGGGGGTGCCTCTTGGAGCGGCATAGTCGGTGCCATTATGAGGTCGGCGTGACTTGAATACAGGGTGCAGGCGGCTTGGGTTGAAGTGAGAGCTGATGCGGACTATGTCCAGCGGTGTGCGGATAAATGCCTTGCGCATACTTTTGCCTTCAGGCGTGTAGTAATTGGCATCACCACTGTTATCCACATAGCGTACAGCGCTAAAAGTTCTTCCCTGGTTGGTAAAACTGACCGCCAGGATAGGACCGTTGCCAATTTTCTCCCCATCCAGGAACAACTCTTCGAACATCACACTAAAGTTGTCGCCCTTGCGAATATCGAGGGCAAAGTCGATATCGGAGCTGAATACATCCGCCATCTCCATTATCAGGCTGTCACTCAGCCCAGCATCGCTGCC
>NZ_CP174329.1:4855000-4967500 GCF_052467955.1 Microbulbifer maximicatervae (SeqCode) | reverse complement strand
GGGAGCTGGCACACAAGCTTTGATCCTAGAATGTCCGAATGGGGAAACCCACTCCTTTTAGGAGTATCCATAACTGAATACATAGGTTATGGAGGCGAACCCGGGGAACTGAAACATCTAAGTACCCGGAGGAAAAGAAATCAACCGAGATTCCCTTAGTAGCGGCGAGCGAACGGGGATTAGCCCTTAAGCTCTTTATGTTTTAGTGGAAGGTTCTGGAAAGTACCGCGATACAGGGTGATAGCCCCGTACACGAAAAGGCATTTAGAGTGAAATCGAGTAGGTCGGGACACGTGTTATCTTGACTGAATATGGGGGGACCATCCTCCAAGGCTAAATACTCCCAGCTGACCGATAGTGAACCAGTACCGTGAGGGAAAGGCGAAAAGAACCCCGGAGAGGGGAGTGAAATAGAACCTGAAACCGTATACGTACAAGCAGTAGGAGCCCTTCGGGGTGACTGCGTACCTTTTGTATAATGGGTCAGCGACTTATTGTCTGTAGCAAGGTTAACCGCTTAGGGGAGCCGTAGAGAAATCGAGTCTTAATAGGGCGTTTAGTTGCAGGCAATAGACCCGAAACCCGGCGATCTATCCATGGGCAGGTTGAAGGTTGAGTAACATCAACTGGAGGACCGAACCCACTAATGTTGAAAAATTAGGGGATGACCTGTGGATCGGAGTGAAAGGCTAATCAAGCCGGGAGATAGCTGGTTCTCCTCGAAAGCTATTTAGGTAGCGCCTCGCGTCTCACCCTCGGGGGTAGAGCACTGTTTGGGCTAGGGGGTCATCCCGACTTACCAACCCCATGCAAACTCCGAATACCGAGGAGTGCAATCGCGGGAGACACACGGCGGGTGCTAACGTCCGTCGTGGAAAGGGAAACAACCCAGACCGCCAGCTAAGGTCCCAAATATCAGTTAAGTGGGAAACGATGTGGGAAGGCCCAGACAGCTAGGAGGTTGGCTTAGAAGCAGCCATCCTTTAAAGAAAGCGTAATAGCTCACTAGTCGAGTCGGCCTGCGCGGAAGATATACCGGGGCTCAAACTGATAACCGAAGCTGCGGATGCTCTTAGGAGCATGGTAGAGGAGCGTTGTGTAAGCCGTTGAAGGTGGATCGGGAGGTCTGCTGGAGGTATCACAAGTGCGAATGCTGACATGAGTAACGATAAGGGAGGTGAAAAACCTCCCCGCCGGAAGACCAAGGGTTCCTGTCCAACGCTAATCGGGACAGGGTTAGTCGACCCCTAAGGCGAGGGCGAAAGCCGTAGTCGATGGGAAACAGGTTAATATTCCTGTACTCGCTATTACTGCGACGGAGTGACGGAGAAGGCTAGGCCGGCATGGCGATTGGTTGTCCATGTTTAAGGTTGTAGGCTGGGGACTTAGGCAAATCCGGGTCCCTAAGGCTGAGAACTGATGACGAAGCCCACTTAGTGGGTGAAGTGGTTGATGCCCTGCTTCCAGGAAAAACTTCTAAGCTTCAGGTAATAGTGAATCGTACTCTAAACCGACACAGGTGGTCAGGTAGAGAATACCAAGGCGCTTGAGAGAACTCTGGTGAAGGAACTAGGCAAAATGGTACCGTAACTTCGGGAGAAGGTACGCCGGTTTTGGTGATGGGACTTGCTCCCTAAGCTGAGGCCGGTCGAAGTGACCAGGTGGCTGCGACTGTTTATTAAAAACATAGCACTCTGCAAACTCGTAAGAGGACGTATAGGGTGTGACGCCTGCCCGGTGCCGGAAGGTTAATTGATGGGGTTAGCTTCGGCGAAGCTCTTGATCGAAGCCCCGGTAAACGGCGGCCGTAACTATAACGGTCCTAAGGTAGCGAAATTCCTTGTCGGGTAAGTTCCGACCTGCACGAATGGCGTAACGATGGCCACGCTGTCTCCACCAGAGACTCAGTGAAATTGAAATCGCTGTTAAGATGCAGTGTACCCGCGGCTAGACGGAAAGACCCCGTGAACCTTTACTACAGCTTTGCACTGAACTTTGAGCCTATTTGTGTAGGATAGGTGGGAGGCTTTGAAGCAGCGACGCTAGTTGTTGTGGAGCCGTCCTTGAAATACCACCCTGGTATGTTTGAGGTTCTAACTCTGGTCCGTTATCCGGATCGAGGACAGTGTATGGTGGGTAGTTTGACTGGGGCGGTCTCCTCCCAAAGAGTAACGGAGGAGTACGAAGGTGCACTCAGCATGGTCGGAAATCATGCAATGAGCATAATGGTATAAGTGCGCTTGACTGCGAGACAGACATGTCGAGCAGGTACGAAAGTAGGTCATAGTGATCCGGTGGTTCTGTATGGAAGGGCCATCGCTCAACGGATAAAAGGTACTCCGGGGATAACAGGCTGATACCGCCCAAGAGTTCACATCGACGGCGGTGTTTGGCACCTCGATGTCGGCTCATCACATCCTGGGGCTGAAGCCGGTCCCAAGGGTATGGCTGTTCGCCATTTAAAGTGGTACGCGAGCTGGGTTTAGAACGTCGTGAGACAGTTCGGTCCCTATCTGCCGTGGGCGTTGGAGATTTGAGAAGAGTTGCTCCTAGTACGAGAGGACCGGAGTGAACGAACCTCTGGTGTTCCGGTTGTCACGCCAGTGGCATTGCCGGGTAGCTATGTTCGGACGGGATAACCGCTGAAAGCATCTAAGCGGGAAGCCTCCTTCAAGATAAGATCTCCCTGAGGCCTTGAGCCTCCTGAAGGGCCGTGGAAGACTACCACGTTGATAGGCTGGGTGTGGAAGCGTTGTGAGGCGTTGAGCTAACCAGTACTAATTGCCCGTGCGGCTTGACCATACAACAGAGATGGTTACTAACGACTAGCTAAGCTAGCGGATTGTGAGTTAGAGACATACGATCGCTTGCGGTGTATTACTACAGATTGTTTTACCGACTTATTTGGGGTTATCGCCGGTCAATAATATGACCGAGGCAAACAGCGATAACGCGGCAGGCCAAGCACTTTGCTTATAAGACCAACGCCAACCCAAGCCAGTTTGCCTGACGACAATAGAGTTGTGGAACCACCTGATCCCTTGCCGAACTCAGAAGTGAAACGCAACATCGCCGATGGTAGTGTGGGGCTTCCCCATGTGAGAGTAGGTCATCGTCAGGCTTCTAATCCGAAAAGGGCCACCCAATAGGGTGGCCCTTTTTTTATGGCTGAAAAAATATTTTAAAAAACAAAAAAAACAAAAGACAAAAATAAGAAAGAGAAAGCAGAAAATATTTAGCAAAAATTAAATAGAAAAAATAAAAGTAACTCTGAAAAAATTTAATGCTTAACTTTCTATTTAAAAAATCAGTCAGTAAACAAAAAATAAAAACCTAAAATTACTTGAGCACCTTAAACAGACACTCTCCTAAAAAGCCTATAAAAATAGGTCTTTACCGATCTTCTCTCCAAACGCCTTTGCACTCACTCAAAAAATAATCCAACAAAAATAACCCGCGTAAAAACCAGAAAAGTACCCATACCACTCCCGCCAAAAATTAAAATTAGCCCATAAAAATATCGGTGATTTTTTAGTCTCTGCAGTGATCCCCTGTAACCACGGGGCCTGTAGCCCGTTTATTAAAGTTATGCACAACTCTATCCAGACTTTCTGTTAGTAACACCTGGCTGTGGAAATCCGCGCAAAAAGTGCTGCTTTTTTACCCGCCTTCAATAGAGCCAAGCAACCACGGGGCTGGCCGGGGATATCCCGGAGTTATACACAGCTCTATCCATGGTTTCTGTTGGTAACAAAGACGCCATAAAACGGACATCAGTTATTAACAGTGTTATGAGCGATAAATCTGTGGATTACTGCGGCTGATTGGTACGCCAGTATGCGAGAGAAGAAAAATTTGGGGATAAAAAAAGCCCCACCAGGTGGGGCTTGGGTGGGCTAGCAAGCAAAGGCGTTATCTGGAACGAGCTCAAAGTTCATATCATTCAAACTGAGGTCTTCCAGTGGAACCAGCTCGGCAGGGAGAGCAAAGCGTCGTGCGGCATTGTTCTGGTGCCAATCCAATACTTCAATGTCTGCTAACTCTTCTTGCTGTAGATCTTGTAAAAAGGTCTTCAGCTCAGAGGTGCTCGCAGTAATTAGCGACTGGTAGTCGTAGGTTCCCAATAGTTTAACGAAGCGGTATTCATCCGTGGCATCTTCAATACGCAGCCAGGCCTGCCCATTGGAATTACCATCCTCGCCGAGAATAACCGGACCTTGATCATCGTCGAATACTGGAATGAGCTGATAACCGGGAACAGGTAGTATTGTCCCCACCCATACCCAACCAGAGAGGCTGGTGCGGCTTAATTGCCATTCACAGAGCCATACCGTCTGATCATCGTCTATGCGAAATTCCCGGTACTCCCTTTGGCTTAAATAGTTGTCAAAGCTCACTTCGGCATTGGGGTTATCTTTACGAAAACTATGAAGCTGTTGTGTCATTTCATAGTTTACTTCCCAGTGCTTTTTCAAGCGCCACTGCATTGGGTATTGGCCCCATTCAACGATATATTCTTCGTGCTCGCGAACAGTTTCGACTACGCGCCAAAAGGCGCCGTCAATAAGAATGCAGGTATCCCCGAGCTTGCAGCCCGGAGCAATGATGCTGCATTCAGGTGAGGCTTCGGATGCACTCACTAAGTGTTCGCTACGCCCTTCAATAACGTCATACCAGGGAAATCCGTGACGCAATGGCGGCGGGAATGCCAATGGCGGCCGGCCGCCAAGTAATCGTCGGAAGAGAACCGATTTTTCAATTTCAAGATCAGAAAGTGTATAGCCTTCCTGTTGTGTGATTTGGCCCCAGGCAAAGGCGGCTCGGATTAGGTGTTTTTCTCGGTCTGAAAAGCTCATGGGTGCAATCATGGGCAAGTAAATAAGAAACCATACCACTGTGCAGGGGTGGGTGCTAATGCAAATGCAATTATCTGTCTTTTGTTGAATGGCGACATGTTGAAAATGGTTCGATACACTGGCTGGGATAAATTAGATGGATAGGGAGTTGTCAGTGGTTTGGATACAGAGGTTTGCGATCTTCGCGATCGGCTTGTTTATAGGGCTATCTCCAGCAGTTGCAGAGGAGAGAGAAGAGAGTAACTTCTCGCCCTGCTACCTGGACGGCTGGAGCCATGCTCTGCACTGTACAAAGATACCGGTTGGTGAAGGAGAAGCTGCAGTAGATCTAGCGGTAATGATAGCCCCAGCAGTTAATGACATTGGACTGGAGCCACTTTATTTACTGGCCGGTGGCCCCGGCCAGGCAGCCAGTTATCTGACCCCAATTCTAAATGCCTTATATAAAGTCAATCAGAGTAGGGCGATCGTTCTTGTCGATAGGCGCGGCTCGGGTTACTCGGCTGCATTTGATTGTGGGATCGACGGAGAAGTCCATATGGATCTGGAGGCGGTCACCGATCAATTCTCAACTTGCTACCTTGAAAACTCTTCCTTTGCGAAAGCCCTGCATAGCCGTCAAGCGGTTGATGATCTGGAGGAAGTGCGCCTCCAGTTGAGGCATAAAAAAATTGCTTTGTGGGGAGGTTCTTGGGGAACTCGCACAGCGCTTCTTTACCAGCAATGGTATCCCGAAAGTTTGAGTGTCCTGATCCTGGATGCCGTAGCCCCGATTGATTCAAAAGTTTTTCTTACTGCGCAAGCTGCTGAAAAGGCGCTGCTAAAATTGGAGAAAGACTGCAGTCAGGATCCGGTGTGCTCCGAATTTGGCGATTGGAGATCTGACCTGGATAGCTTGCTTAGGGACTGGGATGGAAGAGCATCGAATTTCCCGGACCCCCACTCTGGTCGCACAATGGAAACAAGTGTTCCCCGGAGCTTCATACAAAACCTGATAAGGACCGCGCTCTACACACCTGAAATGGCAGCGCAGTTACCATACGCTATTAGCCAGGCTGAGGAAGGTAATTATTTGCCGCTATCGGGATTGGCTGGACTTTTATCTGATGATGGAAGTATGTCTATGGGGCTCACCTTATCAGTTGCTTGCGCTGAAGAGTTAAATCGCACTACAGAGGAAGAGCTGGCTGCAGATATTCGCAATAGCTTTTTAGGTGATGCTTTTTTTGAGATTTTTGCTGAGGGTTGCAAGGTGTGGCCCGTATCTCCTATCACTTACGAAGTCCCGGAAGAAAGAAATCATCCTGTGTTAATTATTTCCGGGGAGGCTGACCCTATTACCCCACATTATTATGCTGAACAAAGCTTGGGGTATCTTTCAGAATTAACACAGGTAGTGGTTCCAGGTGGTGGGCATATCAATAGTATGCGCGGTTGTATACCAAAGCTAATAGATGATTTTCTAAAATCTCCACTTGCTTCTTTAGATAGTGATTGTATTGCGGATATTCAAAGACCACCTTTTATGGCGGGTGCTTTTGGACCTGAAATTGATAAAGCGGTATCCAGTGAGTTGCTATCGAGCCAAGGGGATAACAAATGATTGCTGTTAAATCTATTCACAAGCAATTCTCTGGAAAGAAAGTACTCAAAGACCTGAACTTCAATATACCTGATGGCCAAATAACCGCTTTGCTGGGGGCTAATGGAGCCGGTAAAACTACTTGCCTGAGAATTATAGCGGGGTTGGTAAAACCGGATGAAGGTACAGTATTTGTTAGTGGGCTTAATGTGGCCGAAAAGCCATTAGAAATAAAGCGGCAATTGGGCGTTGTCGGCGATCGTGAAGGCTTGTATGAACGACTTACTGTAGCGGAGTACTTATCATTTTTTGCCAGTGCGCAAGGATTATTTGGGGCAGAGCTTAAGCGCGCATTGAATTCTGTTCGAGAAGAGCTGGAATTAGAAGATTTGTGGCAACGTCGGACAAAAGGCTTTTCCCAGGGGGAGAGAATGAAAGTGTCGCTGGCGCGGGCACTAGTCCACCGGCCTACGCATTTGATACTAGATGAACCGACTCGCGGTCTTGATGTCCTTGCAGCGAGACTGCTGCGGAAAACACTTCTGCGGTTGCGCTCTGAGGGCGTAGCCATTTTATTTTCCAGCCATATTATGGCTGAAGTCACTGAGTTGTCAGATAGAGTGTTGGTGATGGCTAACGGTGCTATTGTCGACAGTGGTACCCCAGATGAGCTTGTAGAGCGCACAGGCTGTAAAAACCTGGAAGATAGTTTTGTCACTCTGGCTTACGGGGTTAAAGGGGAGGTGATGGCATGAAATTTTTAAACCTATTATTTACTCCCGCCATGTCTGCTCTTTTGAAAAAGGAGTTATTAGAGGTTTGGCGTGACCGGCGAGCACTGTATTTATCGTTGTTTTTTGCCATTTTATTTCCCGGAATGATCGCATCAATGACTCTGTTTATGTTTAAGTCCCAAGGAGAGAGGACATTTCAGCTAGCGTTGTTAGGCGGTCAGGATTTACCAGTATTGGAGCAGCAGCTGAGTAAAGGGCGGGTGGAACTGGATAGCCTGTCAGAAGGGGACCCGATGGCTTTACTTGATGAAGGTTACGATGCAGTTGTGAAAATTGACGAAGGCTTTTCTACCGATTATCGCAATTTCCGCAGCCCCAAGATTTATTTGTATGTTGATAGCTCCGATCGTTTCAGCGGGCAAGGCGCGAGCCATGTTCAACAAAAGCTGGGTGAGCTACAACAGCTCGTTATTCAACAAAGAATGGTCGCTAGGGGAGTCCCACTAAAAACAATGGCACCCTGGCAAGTACAGGTCAGGGATGTCAGTACCCCCTCTACCCGCAGTGCCTGGATTGTTGGTTCAATACCGGCACTCCTGATAATGACGCTGTTTATAGGTTGCTTGTCCTCGTCCATTGATGCCTCTGCCGGTGAGCGGGAGAGAATGAGTTTTGAGGTATTGCTGCAACAACCTCTGGCCGCCTGGCAGGTGGTCCTGGCCAAGGTGCTCGCTGTAGCCAGTATCAGTTGGTTATCTTCTATTCTTGCGTTAGTTTCGCTAATGGCTGTTTTTCCATTTTTGCCCTTGGCTGAAATGGGGATACAACATGCAACTACGCTAAGTGGAATGGTCGCTATGGCGCTTGCCCTGCTGCCATTGGCTCTATTGGTTGCTGTACTGCAAATATTGTTAGCGTTGCGTTCCCAGTCATTTAAAGATGCTCAAACTCAATTGAGTATATTGCAGATTTTACCTGTCACTATGTTGTTAATATTGGATATGTCATCCATAGAGCTAGAGGAACCTGTCTGGCAGTTGGTCCCGCTGGTCGCGCAACAGCAGTGGTTTAAGGCTCTACTGGTTGGGGATACGGTCTCCATATCACTAATGATCGCTGGCTCACTGGTCAGCCTTTTGTTGGTTGTTGGGTGTATATTAGGCGGTGCCCGAGCGCTGCAGCGAGAGAGTCTGCTCGGAGCTACCTAGCTTACTGATTTAGAGAGTTGTACTGGTATGAGTGACTTTCGTGAAGGGTTATTAAGTATCAACCTGAGGTCTATAGCAGATAACTATCAGGATCTGGCTAATCGCTTGAAAGCCGGCACCCGGTGCGGTGCTGTGGTTAAAGCGGATGCTTACGGCTTGGGAATGGCTCATGTTGCACCGGCGCTATACGCTCAGGGATGCCGCGATTTCTTTGTGGCCACCCAAGTCGAGGGGGAGCGCTTGCGCAGTGACCTCGGCAACGATGTGAATATAGTCATTTTTACCGGTGTCAGGCCTGGTGCTGAACTAGAGTGCGCTCGCGCGGGTTTGATCCCCACATTGTTTACTCTGGATCAATTGAAGAGCTGGGTTGAAATCTGCGAGAAAGCTCAGTTGGAGGCCCCTTGCGCCGTAAAAATTGATACCGGCATGACTCGGCTGGGATTGACCCCAGATGAGTTCGAATTGCTGCTCAAGGACCGCCCTCTCTTGGAGTCCGCCGATGTTCGGATGTTCTTCAGTCATCTTGCCTGTGCAGATCAGCCCCAGCATCCGCATAACAAGCTTCAGTTGAACGAGTTTAAGACCGCGGGCGATCGCTTGCGGGAACTGTGCCCGGATATTCAGCTCAGCCTTGCGAACTCATCCGGCATCTTTTTGGGTGAGGACTATCACTTTGATATTGCCCGACCGGGCTCCGCACTATACGGCCTTAACCCTGTCCCTGAGGCTGAAAACCCGATGCGTCCAACGGTGACTTTGGGCTTGCCAATTGTCCAAAAGCGCTATGTCAGTCAGTCCCGGTCTGTGGGGTATGGTGCGACCCAGGAAGTTCCCGGAGATAGTTGGCTTGCGGTAGCTCGGGGTGGATATGCCGATGGCATTATACGAGCCCAAGGGGGGCGGGGGCGCGGATGGGGGCACGGCCGCCCTCTGCCAATTGTCGGGCGTATATCAATGGACTCTACCACTTTCGATATTTCGGGTCTCAGCGAAGAGGAGCGGGACTCCCTTCAGTCGATCGAGATTCTCAATGACCAGCTTACGGTGGATGAGGTCGCTGGGTATGCCGGGACTATCGGTTATGAAGTCCTGACGAGCCTCGGGCATCGCTATGGCCGCCATTATGTAAAAGGTTGAACAAATTGCAGGACGTCGCCGCAAAAACACCATTAGAACAGCTTCGCCCGGTGCTGGAGCTGCTGGCGGATGGGGAAATACACTCGGGAGAATCCCTCGGGAATGCGCTTGGTGTCAGCCGAGCCGCTGTTTGGAAACAACTACAAAAGCTCGAGAGCTACGGCCTGACGCTTGAGTCTGCTAAGGGGCGAGGTTATCGCTTGCCGGGAGGTCTCGACTTGCTATCTGCGCAGACTGTTACCGCTCAGCTGGATGATTCAGCCCGAGCGCTACTGCGCGAGTTGCGGGTTTTTGATGAATTGAGTTCAACGAACTCGCTGTTACTGGAACGTTTTGAAGAAGGTAAGGGGCATGCTGTAGCGATTCTCGCCGAGCGGCAAAGTGCCGGTCGGGGTCGCCGTGGTCGCAATTGGGTCAGCCCGTATGCCACAAGTATCAGCCTCTCAGTGGGCTGGGAGTTTAATGGTGGTGTACTAAGCCTGGAGGGGTTGAGTCTTGCCGTCGGTGTTGCTGTGGCAAAAGCGCTCGAGCGTTTTTCTGTACCGGGCGTGCGCCTGAAGTGGCCAAATGATGTGTGGTGCCAGGGCCGTAAATTGGCCGGTGTATTACTTGAGCTAAAAGGGGATTTAACCGACCGCTGTTCAGTGGTTATCGGTATCGGGTTGAATAATGGTCTCAACGCAAAGACAGCAGAGGAGATTGATCAACCATGGGCAGATCTCCAGCAAGTCCGTCCTGGTATTGGCCGCAGTGAATTAACTGCGGCGATACTCAGCGAGCTGTTACCGATGCTGGAAACTTACCCGGAAGGGGGGTTCGCCACTTACCGGGAATCGTGGTCAACCCTAGACCAGTTTGCCGGGCAGCCAGTTCAGTTGCGGTCAGGTAATTTGAGCTGGGAAGGTGTTGCGGCCGGTGTCGATGAAAAAGGAGCCTTGTTACTCGACACTGATAAAGGGCAAAAGTCATTTCATGGGGGGGAAATCTCGTTGAGGGGGCAGGTGTGATTCTAGAGCTGGATGTCGGCAATACACGGGGTAAGTGGCGCTACCTGGTCGAAGGCGAGGTGATAGCCCGTGGTGATATCGAAACTGGGCAGTTGCGCCAGCAGGTTTTGCCTGAGGGTTGGGCAGACTTAACCCCCTACCGTTTTCGGGTAGTGAATGTCGCCGGTCCCGTTGTTGCTGAATTCTTGAGTCAGGTGGCCCGAGACCTGTTCACACTGGAGGCTGAATTCTCTGCAGTGGCACCTCAATGTGCCGGCGTTATCTGTGGGTATGAAGACCACTCCGCCCTGGGGGTGGATCGGTGGTTGGCAATGTTGGCGGCCTACCAGCAATCTCCCCGAGCATCATTAATTGTGGATTGCGGCAGTGCGGTCACCTTAGATTTGCTGGACAATAGCGGGCGCCACATTGGGGGATATATCGTTCCCGGTTTCGGATTGATGAATCGCGTTCTCAGTGTCGATACCCATGCAGCAAAGAGTCGTGAGGCACTGGCCCTGACAAAAACATTGGGCGCGGGACGCAATACCAATGAGGCGATAAACCGTGGCCTCTTGCTGATGGTGTTGGGTGCGGTTGATCGAGCAATGGAAGAATTGCAGGTCCACTCCGGTTCCCCCCCTTTATTGTGGTTAACCGGCGGGGATGCGCAGTTGCTTTCCGCAGTTTACCAGCACGAACATCGCCTGGTTCCCGATTTGGTGATGGATGGGTTGGCCCTTAGTAATCCATAAAAATTTACTCTGTTATGCGCTGGATAGCCCTTTCTTTAGTTGCCCTGAACGCTGTGCTTTTTGCCTGGTATATGTTGGTAGCGCCATCTCCGCAGTTAAGTAGCGGCAAGAGCCCGATCCCTCTCGAGTCGGAGGGAAAGAAAATTACCCTCGTTAGCGAAATATCCCCTGAAGAGCTGCCTGCTCCAGAGAAGGCTGGGGCACTGAGTAAGGAGTCCTTTGAGGTTGAGCAGCTTTGTACGCTGTTGGGGCCTTTCGCGGAGGAGTACCAGGGCGAGGATCTCTTGCAGCGAATCCGGTCCCTTCAGGTTAAAGCCGAACTGCGTGATATAGAAATGCAAGGGCAGATGCGCTACTGGGTATATCTGCCGCCACTGAGTTCGAGGCGGGAGGCCTACAATCGCTTGCGTGAACTACAGTCTCAGGGGATCGACAGCTATGTCATTCCCAAAGGCGCATTGGAAAATGGCATTTCATTTGGGATTTTCAGTGAGCGAGCCCGAGCTGAGTCCCATACCGCCGTTTTGAAGGAGAGGGGGGTTACCGCGCAGTTCAAGGAGGAGCCGCAAACCTATATGGAGCGGTGGATAGTTATGCCCCCTGGCAGCACAGAAAGTCTTGCAGAAGAATTTTGGCGACAACTGCAAAGTGAATACCCGGATCTGGATCGGCGCCCAAATCTTTGTTCTGAAGTACTTGGCTAACAAAAAAGCAGATTTATCAGAAAATCATCAGGTGGCGTCTCGAATCGCTGTTTTTTTCAACAAGTTGGAATAGGCGACATAAAAAATATGATTTATCTGCAAAAAGGGTGTTGCGTGTCGAGATAAGTTCCCATAGAATCCCGCCTCCATTGACGAGGGTGACATAACAACTTCGGCAATGAACGGGATAGGGCTGGCGTAGCTCAGTTGGTAGAGCAGCTGACTTGTAATCAGCCGGTCGGGGGTTCGACTCCTCTCGCCAGCTCCATTTTCATCCCGTTGCTGTCAAAATTAGGTTTCGCTGCTAAGTATGTGAAATTTAAAGAAAAATTGTTGACAGCGCAGCGAGATGTGTAGACAATGCACACCGCTTTGAGCAGGGGTTCCCGAGTGGCCAAAGGGATCAGACTGTAAATCTGACGCGAAAGCTTCGGTGGTTCGAATCCACCCCCCTGCACCATATTACACCTTAGGGTGTTGCGCGAAATCGAACGGTTTCGCATGGAGGTCCCGAAAGCGGGCATAGTTCAATGGTAGAACCTCAGCCTTCCAAGCTGATGATGCGGGTTCGATCCCCGCTGCCCGCTCCAAGTTTTGGGGTTGGTTGGAATGCTCTCCAGGGTGCAACATTTTAAGATGCCGTTATCGGCAAGATTTTAGCTCATGTAGCTCAGGGGTAGAGCACACCCTTGGTAAGGGTGAGGTCGGCGGTTCAAATCCGCCCATGAGCTCCATTTTATATGACCGCAAGGGTGAAAGCTCTTGCGGTTGTTTGTGTCCGGGGTCGGATTTTCCGGGTCGGATGTGCATGTTCTGGACGTGGGTGGTGCCGTTATCGGCTCGCCTATATATAGGAGGCTGCAATGGCAAAAGAAAAGTTTGAACGTTCCAAGCCCCACGTGAACGTGGGCACCATCGGTCACGTTGACCACGGTAAAACCACCCTGACCGCTGCTCTGACCCGCGTATGTGCGGAAGTTTGGGGCGGTGACGCTGTTGCTTTCGACGGTATCGACAATGCACCGGAAGAGCGTGAGCGCGGTATCACCATCGCTACTTCTCACGTTGAGTACGAGTCCCCGACTCGCCACTACGCGCACGTAGATTGCCCGGGACACGCCGACTACGTTAAGAACATGATCACCGGTGCTGCTCAGATGGACGGCGCTATCCTGGTATGTTCCGCAGCTGACGGCCCCATGCCGCAGACTCGTGAGCACATCCTGCTTTCCCGTCAGGTAGGTGTACCTTACATCGTTGTATTCCTGAACAAAGCGGACATGGTAGACGACGAAGAGCTGCTCGAGCTGGTGGAAATGGAAGTTCGCGAACTTCTGGACCAGTACGAGTTCCCAGGTGACGACACTCCGATCATCGTTGGTTCCGCTCTGATGGCCCTGAACGGCGAAGACGACAACGAAATGGGTACTACCGCTGTTAAGAAGCTGGTAGAGACTCTGGACGAGTACATCCCTGAGCCAGAGCGCGCTGTAGATCAGCCGTTCCTGATGCCGATCGAAGACGTATTCTCTATCTCTGGCCGTGGTACCGTTGTAACTGGTCGTGTAGAGCGCGGTGTGATCAACACTGGCGACGAGATCGAAATCGTTGGTATCAAAGAAACCACCACTACTACCTGTACTGGTGTTGAAATGTTCCGCAAGCTGCTCGACGAAGGTCGTGCTGGTGAGAACATCGGCGCACTGCTGCGCGGCACCAAGCGTGACGAAGTAGAGCGTGGTCAGGTACTGGCTAAGCCGGGCTCCATCACTCCGCACACCAAGTTCGAAGCGGAAGTGTATGTACTGTCCAAGGACGAAGGTGGTCGTCACACCCCCTTCTTCAAAGGCTACCGTCCTCAGTTCTACTTCCGTACTACCGATGTAACTGGTGCGGTAGAGCTGCCGGAAGGTACTGAAATGGTAATGCCGGGCGACAACATTCAAATGGTTGTTACCCTGATCGCTCCGATCGCCATGGAAGACGGCCTGCGCTTCGCTATCCGTGAAGGTGGTCGTACCGTAGGTGCGGGCGTTGTTGCTAAGATCATTGAGTAATCTTTGATTTCTGCATCACAATATTCTATGTGGTGCACCAGGTGGGAGAGTTCCTGTAGCTCTCTCATCTTTGAGTGCGAAAGTGCTCACACTGTACAGGCCAGTAGTTCAATTGGTAGAGCACCGGTCTCCAAAACCGGGTGTTGGGGGTTCGAGTCCCTCCTGGCCTGCCATTTTTAATCACTCCGCTTAGATAAGCTTAGGGGTGTCGCAAAACCCTACTTGTCAGTGGGGCTTTTGTGTTTATGAGCGCTAAAAGATTATCTATAGTGCGCTAAGGGCTTCTTATATGAATGCTAAAACAGAAGCGAAAACCTTTCGTCTTGACGGTCTGAAGTGGTTGTTAATAGTGCTGCTGGTGGGCGGTGCTGTTGCAGGCAATTCATATTATGCCGAATTCCCTTTGTTTTACCGAGTGTTGGCAGTAACTGCCATCTGTCTGGTAGCTCTGGTTGTGGCTGTAAATACCGCCAAAGGCAATGCGTTGTGGCAACTGTTGCGCGAAGCGCAAACTGAAGTCAGGCGTGTGGTTTGGCCGACCCGCCAAGAAGCAACCCAGACCACAGCGATTGTGGTTGTTTTCGTGTTGATTATGGCGCTTATCTTGTGGGCGCTTGATTCGGCTCTGGGTTGGGCGGCTTCCAAATTTATCGGCTAAAGGTTGATACATGTCAAAGAATTGGTATGTGGTCCAGGCTTACTCGGGCTATGAGAAGCGTGTCGCCAGCTCCCTGAAAGAGCGCATTGAGCTGAACGAAATGGACCACCTGTTTGGTGAAGTCCTGGTTCCCACGGAAGAAGTGGTCGAGATGCGCGCAGGGCAAAAGCGCAAGAGTGAACGCAAGTTTTTCCCGGGCTATGTCCTGGTAGAAATGGAATTGAATGACGATACCTGGCACTTGGTGAAAGAAACTCCCCGAGTACTGGGTTTTATCGGCGGTAAGGCGGATAAGCCAGCCCCGATTACTGACCGCGAAGCGCAGGCTATCCTGAATCGCATTGACGATTCCGCCGATAAGCCCAAGCCCAAGACTCTGTTTGAGCCCGGTGAAATGGTTCGAGTTATCGACGGTCCGTTTAATGATTTCAACGGTGTGGTTGAAGAGGTTAACTACGAGAAGAGTCGCTTGCGAGTGGCTGTGTTGATCTTCGGGCGTTCCACCCCGGTTGAACTGGAGTTCAGTCAGGTAGAGAAGACCTGATTCCAGTATAAATTTTTTGCCCCCTTTCGCCGCGAGGTGGAAGGGGGTTTTCGCGTCCCCGAAAAATGAGTTTTCATTTCGGGGTTCGGGGAGCTTGCCCTTAAACCTTATGGCTGAGTGGCGGGCGTTAATACCCAACTAGAGGAGAGCTGTAATGGCTAAGAAAGTAGAAGCTTATATCAAGCTGCAAGTTAAGGCCGGTCAGGCCAACCCGAGTCCGCCCGTTGGTCCCGCACTGGGTCAGCACGGTGTGAACATCATGGAATTCTGTAAGGCGTTCAACGCCCAGACCCAGAGCCTCGAGCCAGGTCTGCCAGTTCCAGTTGTAATCTCTGTATACAACGACCGCTCCTTCACCTTCATCATGAAGTCGCCGCCCGCCGCTGTACTGCTGCGCAAGGCTGCCAAGATCAAGAGCGGTTCCGGTCGTCCGAACACTGAGAAAGTGGGTAAAGTAACCCGCGCTCAGCTGGAAGAGATCGTAGAAATGAAGAAAGCAGACCTGACTGCATCCGACTTGGACGCGGCCGTGCGCACTATCGCCGGTTCCGCTCGCAGCGCCGGTATCGAAGTGGAGGGTCTCTAAGTGGCTAAATTGAGCAAGCGTCAGCGCGTAATCGCTGAGAAAGTTGAAGCTGGTAAGGCTTACGGTATCGAAGAAGCCGTAGCCCTGCTGAAAGAGCTGTCCAACGTTAAGTTTGCAGAAACTGTAGACGCTTCCGTAAACCTGGGCATCGACCCACGTAAATCCGATCAGGCTGTTCGCGGTGCAACTACTCTGCCGCACGGTACTGGTAAAGAAGTTCGCGTAGCTGTTTTCACCCAGGGTGCTAACGCTGACGCCGCTAAAGAAGCGGGCGCTGACTTGATCGGTATGGACGAGCTGGCTGCCGACGTTAAAGCAGGCAAGATGGACTTCGACGTAGTAATCGCTTCCCCCGATGCGATGCGCGTTGTAGGTCAACTGGGTCAAATCCTCGGCCCGCGCGGCCTGATGCCGAACCCGAAGACTGGCACTGTAACTCCAGACGTTGCTACTGCGGTTAAAAATGCCAAAGCTGGTCAGGTGCGTTTCCGCGCTGACAAAGGCGGCATTATCCACGGTGGTATCGGTAAAGTTGCTTTCGATGCGAACTCTCTGAAAGAGAACCTGGAAGCTCTGGTTGCCGACCTGAAGAAAGCCAAGCCGGCTTCTGCAAAAGGTGTATATCTGAAGAAGATCACCCTGAGCACCACTATGGGCCCGGGTCTGGTTATCGATCAGTCTTCCCTGAACATCTAAATATCACTGCGGGGTGTGATCACCTCTCAGTAAATCGAACTTTGGGGTCCACCTGAATGCTTCGGCAGAAGGTGGGCCGTCAAAGACCGTAGGTGTCAGGTGCGTTGAGGTTTAACGTGCCTGGCTTAATCCGAACTTCGGCCAGGTTGGCCATTGCGAGGTTCGAGCCTACGCAGACGGTGTCGCCCAAACCAGTATTTTTACTGGATTTGAGCTTTATGCACCGGAACGGATCGGACGTTTAAGTCCGGTTTTTTTCAAATCCAGGAGTGACACTATGGCTATTGGACTCGAAGACAAGAAAGCGATTGTCGCAGATGTCCAGCAAGCTGCTGAAGGTGCTCTGTCTGCGGTTGTTGCGGATTCCCGCGGCGTAACCGTGAATGACATGACCACTCTGCGCAAAGAGGCTCGCGAGAACGGCGTTTGGTTGAAAGTCGTCCGCAATACTCTGGCGCGTCGCGCTCTGGCAGGTACCGAATACGAATGTCTGACTGACAAGTTCGTAGGTCCTAGCATCATTGCATTCTCTAACGAACACCCAGGTGCCGGCGCGCGCATCCTGAGCCAGTTCGCTAAAGGCAATGACAAGCTGGAACTGAAAGGTGCTGCCTTCGAAGGCGCGATCACCGACGTCGCATTGTTGGCAAGCCTGCCGACTTACGACGAGGCGATCGCCAAGCTGATGAGCGTGTTGAAAGAAGCATCTGCTGGCAAGTTGGTTCGCACTATTGCGGCCGTTCGCGACCAAAAAGAGCAGGAAGCTGCGTAATTTTTTCGCTAGAGCGAATCGCAGTTTCAAAACGAAATACGAGCAGCTACTGCTCAAACCAATTCAGGTACTGAATCATGTCTCTGACCAAAGAAGATATCATCAATGCTGTTGCCGAAATGTCCGTTAAGGATGTTGTTGAGCTGATCGAAGCAATGGAAGAGAAATTCGGCGTAACTGCTGCTGCAGCAGTTGTAGCTGGCCCAGCTGGTGGCGAAGCTGCCGCTGAAGAGAAAGACTCTTTCGACGTAATCCTGACCTCCCCAGGCGACAAGAAAGTGAACGTGATCAAAGTTGTTCGCGGCATCACTGGCCTGGGCTTGAAAGAAGCTAAAGGTCTGGTAGACGGCGCTCCGAGCCCGCTGAAAGAAGGCGTAAGCAAAGACGAAGCTGAAGCAGCTAAGAAAGAGCTGGAAGAAGCTGGCGCAGTTGTAGAACTGAAGTAATTCGGTTCTTGCGTCTCCCGCTAGCTGTCGCGTAAAGCGGCGGGTAGCGGTAAGGCTGGTGGACTTTTGTCCGCCGGCCTTTTTGCCGTTTGCGGTACTGAGGTTTTTACCGGTGCCGGCGGGATTTAAAAACCGTGGCAAACCTCATTTAACCATAGCGCAGTAGCGCTACCCAAAAGCAAGCGGAGAGGTTTCTGGCCAGTGCAGGCAAGTTGCATTGACCAGAGGCTTCTCGCCCGGAGGGGCTCTGGACTGGAGTCCCACGAAGTCTTGTCACTGATCAAGCTGGGGAATTTGAATGGCTTACTCATATACTGAGAAAAAACGTATCCGCAAGGATTTTGGCAAACTGCCTAAGGTCATGGATGTGCCCTTTCTGCTTGCGATACAGCTCGATTCTTATCGCAACTTTACACAGGCCGACAAGCGCCCCGACGACCGTATGGACGTTGGCCTGCAAGCGGCGTTTAAATCTGTATTTCCGATTGTCAGCTATTCCGGCAATGCCGCCCTGGAGTACGTAAGTTATACGCTGGGTAAGCCCGCTTTTGACGTTAAGGAATGTACCTTGCGCGGCGTTACCTATGCATGTCCGCTGCGCGTGCGCGTGCGTCTGATTATTTACGATAAAGAATCTGCGAATAAGTCCATTAAGGACATTAAAGAGCAGGAAGTTTACATGGGCGAGATTCCGCTCATGACCGACAACGGTACCTTCGTAATCAATGGTACCGAGCGCGTTATCGTATCCCAGCTGCACCGTTCCCCGGGTGTATTCTTCGATCACGACAAAGGCAAGACTCACTCTTCCGGTAAGCTGTTGTACGCCGCGCGTGTCATCCCCTACCGTGGCTCATGGCTGGACTTCGAGTTCGATCCGAAAGACCTGGTATTCGTTCGTATCGATCGTCGCCGTAAATTGCCAGCGACTATTCTGCTGCGTGCCCTGGGTTACACCTCCCAGGAAATGCTGGAAATGTTCTTCGAGACCAGCACCTTTGAGCTGTTGGAAGACCGTGTCAGCCTGGAGCTGATTCCGTCTCGCCTGCGCGGTGATGTTGCTTCTTTTGACATCAAAGACGGTCAGGGCAAGGTGATTGTCGAAGAGGGTCGCCGTATTACCCCGCGTCATATCCGCCAGTTGGAAAAGGCCGGCGTAGAAAAGCTGGAAGCACCGCTTGAGTACCTGTTTGGCCGTGTACTGGCGAACGACATCATTGATGAGTCCACCGGTGAGATTGCGATCGACTGTAATACCGAGATTACTGATGAAGTGATCGCCAAGCTGCGTGTACTGAACGTTAAGAGTTTCCAAACCCTGTACACCAACGACCTGGATCGCGGTCCGTTTATCTCCGACACCCTGCGTGCAGAGCCGTCTCGCACTGTGTTGGAAGCGCTGGTAGAGATTTACCGTATGATGCGCCCGGGCGAACCGCCCACCAAGGAGTCCGCAGAAGCGCTGTTCGAGAACTTGTTCTTTACCGACGAGCGTTACGACCTGTCCGCTGTTGGCCGCATGAAGTTCAACCGACGCCTGGGTCGCGAAGACGAAACTGGCCCCGGCACTCTGAGCAAAGAAGATATCGTCGAAGTTCTGAAGACTCTGATCGATATCCGCAACGGTCAGGGCATGGTCGACGATATCGATCACCTGGGTAACCGTCGCGTGCGTTCCGTAGGCGAAATGGCTGAAAACCAGTTCCGCGTTGGCCTGGTACGTGTAGAGCGCGCTGTTAAAGAGCGCCTGTCCATGGCGGAGTCCGAAGGCCTGATGCCTCAGGACCTGATCAATGCCAAGCCGGTTGCCGCTGCCGTGAAGGAATTCTTCGGTTCCTCGCAGCTGTCCCAGTTTATGGACCAGAACAACCCGCTGTCGGAAGTGACTCACAAGCGTCGTGTTTCCGCCCTCGGCCCGGGTGGTTTGACCCGTGAGCGCGCTGGCTTTGAGGTGCGCGACGTGCACCCGACTCACTACGGCCGCGTATGTCCGATTGAGACGCCGGAAGGACCGAACATCGGTCTGATTAACTCCCTGGCTACTTACGCCCGCGCCAACCATTACGGTTTCCTCGAGAGCGCCTACCGCAAAGTGGTTGACGGCAAGGTAACTGATGAAATTGCGTACCTGTCCGCGATCAATGAAGCCAACTTCATTATTGCCCAAGCGTCTGCGGAAGTAGACGACAACGGCAACTTTGTTGATGACCTGATCAGCGTGCGTCACCAGGGCGAATTTACCCTGAAAGCACCGGGCGAAATCCAGTATATGGATGTTTCCGCCAAGCAGGTGGTTTCCGTAGCTGCGGCGATGATTCCATTCCTCGAGCACGATGACGCCAACCGTGCATTGATGGGATCGAACATGCAACGTCAGGCGGTACCGACCCTACGCGCTGAAAAGCCGCTGGTGGGCACCGGTATGGAGCGCACTGTAGCGCGCGACTCCGGCGTGTGTGTGGTTGCTAAGCGCGGCGGCATTATTGAGCGCGTTGATTCCAGCCGTGTGGTTGTTCGCGTGGCCGATGCTGAGGTGGAAGCCGGTGATGCAGGTGTGGATATCTACAACCTGACCAAATACATCCGCTCCAACCAGAATACCTGTATCAACCAGCGCCCGATCGTTAATACTGGCGATCGTGTAGTCCGTGGCGATATTCTCGCCGATGGTCCCTCTGTAGACCTGGGTGAGCTGGCTCTGGGCCAGAATATGCGCATCGCATTTATGCCCTGGAATGGTTACAACTTTGAGGACTCCATCCTCATCAGTGAGCGCGTTGTACAGGAAGACCGCTTCACCACCATCCACATTCAGGAGCTGACCTGTATTGCCCGCGATACCAAGCTGGGCAGTGAGGAAATTACTGCGGATATCCCCAATGTTGGCGAATCTGCCCTGAATAAGCTGGACGAGTCCGGCATCGTATACATCGGCGCAGAAGTAGGCGCTGGCGATATCCTGGTCGGTAAGGTCACTCCGAAGGGCGAAGCCCAGCTGACTCCGGAAGAAAAACTGCTGCGCGCAATCTTCGGAGAGAAAGCTTCCGACGTTAAGGACACCTCCCTGCGCGCGCCCAGTGGCACCCGCGGTACGGTGATCGACGTTCAGGTATTTACCCGCGACGGCCTGCAGAAAGACCAGCGCTCCCTCGATATCGAGAAGTCACAGCTGGACGAGGTCCGCAAGGATCTGAACGAGGAATATCGCATTGTAGAAGGTGCGACCTTCGAGCGTCTGCAACAAGCTCTGCTGGGCCAAAAGGCCGCCGGTGGTAAGGGCGTTAAGAAGGGCGATGAGATGACCGCTGAAGTCCTCGCCGCCCTGCCGCGCGAAGACTGGTTCAAGCTGCGTATGGAAGACGACAGCCTGAACGATCAGCTGGAAAAAGCGGAAGCTCAGCTGAAAGAGCGTCGCAAGCTGCTCGACGAAGCCTTCGAAGACAAGAAGAAGAAACTGGAGTCCGGCGATGACCTGGCTCCGGGCGTGCTGAAAATCGTCAAGGTTTACCTGGCGATCAAACGCCGCATCCAGCCGGGCGACAAGATGGCCGGTCGTCACGGTAACAAAGGTGTTATCTCCGTAATCAAGCCCGTTGAGGACATGCCATATGACCAAAACGGTGAGCCGGTAGATATCGTCCTGAACCCGCTGGGCGTTCCCTCGCGGATGAACGTTGGTCAGGTTCTGGAAATGCACTTGGGCATGGCCGCTAAAGGCCTCGGCGTTAAAGTCGACAAGATGATCAAGGAGCAGCAGGAAATCGCCAAGGTGCGCGGATTCCTGGAAGAGGTCTACAACTCCACTGGCGGACGCAAGGAAGAACTCGACGAGTTCTCCGATGTGGAAGTCATGACCATGGCGCAAAACCTGCGTCGCGGCGTACCTATGGCGACCCCGGTATTTGACGGTGCCGATGAAAGTGAGATCAAGCAGCTGCTGCGTCTTGCCGATATCCCGGACTCCGGTCAGATCACCCTGCACGACGGCCGCACCGGCGATGCTTTCGAGCGTCCGGTAACTGTGGGCTACATGTACATGCTGAAGCTGAACCACTTGGTAGACGACAAGATGCACGCGCGTTCTACCGGTTCCTACAGCTTGGTTACCCAGCAGCCGCTGGGTGGTAAAGCCCAGTTCGGTGGTCAGCGTTTCGGGGAGATGGAAGTGTGGGCGCTGGAAGCTTACGGCGCTGCATACACCCTGCAGGAAATGCTCACGGTTAAATCCGATGACGTGGAAGGCCGTACCAAGATGTACAAGAACATCGTGGACTCCGACCACCGCATGGAGCCGGGCATGCCGGAATCCTTCAACGTACTGGTTAAGGAAATCCGCTCTCTCGGTATGAACTTCGAGCTTGAGCACGAGTAAATCCGAACCCGTACCGAAGCCTGTTGGCAGGTGAAATGAGACAAGTGCCAGCGCCCCTCGAAGCAGTGGGGCAGCTGGCTAGCCCGGCGGCTAGTGCGAGAGCCGGGTTGACTACCCCCTAGTGGAGGAAAGGCCTTGAAAGATTTATTAAATCTGGTGAAGTCCCAGGAGCAGCTGGAAGAGTTTGATGCGATTCGTATCGGTCTGGCATCACCGGACATGATTCGCTCCTGGTCCTACGGCGAAGTGAAAAAGCCGGAGACCATCAACTACCGTACCTTTAAGCCTGAGCGTGAAGGCTTGTTCTGTGCCAAGATCTTTGGCCCGGTAAAAGACTACGAGTGCCTGTGCGGTAAGTACAAGCGCATGAAGCACCGCGGCATTATCTGTGAGAAGTGTGGCGTTGAAGTGACCAAGGCCAAGGTTCGCCGTGAGCGCATGGGTCACATCGAGCTGGCCAGCCCGGTTGCACACATCTGGTTCCTGAAGTCCCTGCCGTCCCGTATCGGCCTGCTGCTGGACATGACCCTGCGCGATATCGAGCGCGTGCTGTACTTCGAATCTTACGTGGTTACCGAGCCGGGTATGACTACCCTGGAGCGCGGTCAGCTGCTGAATGACGAGCAGTACTTTGAGGCGATGGAAGAGTTCGCCGACGAGTTTGAAGCGAAGATGGGTGCCGAGGCGATCCAGGAGCTGATGGCGGATATCGAGCTGCCCGCAGAAATCCAGCGCCTGCGTGAAGAGATCCCGGCGACCAACTCCGAAACCAAGATCAAGAAACTGTCCAAGCGCCTGAAGCTGCTGGAAGCCTTCTACAAGTCCGGCAACAACCCGGAGTGGATGGTGATGAAGGCTCTGCCGGTTCTGCCGCCGGATCTGCGTCCGCTGGTACCGCTGGATGGCGGTCGTTTCGCGACCTCGGATCTGAACGACCTCTACCGTCGTGTGATCAACCGTAACAACCGTCTGAAGCGTCTGCTTGAGCTGAACGCGCCAGACATTATCGTGCGCAACGAAAAGCGCATGCTGCAGGAATCTGTTGACGCACTGCTGGATAACGGCCGTCGCGGTCGCGCCATCACTGGCTCCAACAAGCGCCCGCTGAAGTCCCTGGCTGACATGATTAAAGGTAAGCAGGGTCGTTTCCGTCAGAACCTGCTGGGTAAGCGTGTTGACTACTCCGGTCGTTCCGTGATCGTGGTAGGTCCGACCCTGCGTCTGCACCAGTGTGGTCTGCCCAAGAAGATGGCACTGGAACTGTTTAAGCCGTTTATCTTTGGCAAGCTGGAATCCCGTGGCCTGGCCACTACGATCAAAGCTGCCAAGAAGATGGTTGAGCGCGAGGAAGCTGTCGTTTGGGATATCCTCGACGAAGTGATTCGCGAGCACCCGGTACTGCTTAACCGTGCACCGACCCTTCACCGTCTGGGTATCCAGGCGTTTGAACCGGTACTGATTGAAGGTAAGGCAATCCAGCTGCACCCGCTGGTTTGTGCGGCCTATAACGCCGACTTCGACGGTGACCAGATGGCGGTACACGTACCGCTGACGATCGAAGCGCAGCTGGAATCCCGCGCGCTGATGATGTCCACCAACAACATCCTGTCGCCTGCCAACGGTGAGCCGATCATCGTACCGTCCCAGGACGTGGTACTGGGTCTGTACTGGATGACCCGCGAGCGTGTTAACGATAAAGGCGAAGGCATGTTCTTCTCCGATATCAAAGAAGTGAGCCGCGCTTTCTACGCCAAGCAGGTTGGTCTGCAAGCGAAGATCAAGGTGCGTATCCGCGAAAATATCGTCGGCGAAGACGGTGAGAAGCACGAGACTATCTCCATTCAGGACACCACTGTAGGCCGCGCGCTGCTGTGGAACATCGTGCCGGAAGGCCTGCCGTTTGCGCACGTCAACCAGCCGATGAAGAAAAAGGCAATCTCCCGCGCCCTGAACGAGTGCTACCGCAAGGTAGGCCTGAAGGCGACGGTTATTTTTGCCGACCAGCTGATGTACACCGGTTTCGATTTCTCTACCAAGTCCGGTTCCTCCATTGGTGTGAACGACTTTGAGATTCCAGCTGAGAAAGCTGAGCTGATCGATGCCGCTGAAGCGGAAGTGAAAGAGATTGAAAGCCAGTTTGCTTCCGGCCTGGTAACCCAGGGTGAGAAGTACAACAAGGTTATCGACGTTTGGTCCCGCACCAACGACAAGGTAACCCAGGCGATGATGGCCGGTATCAAGAAAGAGAAGGTGATCGACCGCGAGGGCAACGAGACCAAGCAGGACTCCTTCAACTCCGTATACATGTACGCTGACTCCGGTGCTCGTGGTTCTGAAGCGCAGATCCGTCAGCTCGCTGGTATGCGTGGTCTGATGGCCCGTCCGGATGGCTCCATTATCGAGAACGCCATTACGGCAAACTTCCGTGAAGGCCTGACTGTACAGCAGTACTTCATCTCGACCCACGGTGCTCGTAAAGGTCTGGCGGATACCGCACTGAAAACCGCTAACTCCGGTTACCTGACCCGTCGTCTGGTTGACGTGGCCCAGGACGTGGTAATTACCGAGCTGGATTGTGGCACCGACGACGGTCTGACCATGGCGCCGGTAATCGAGGGCGGTGATGTTATCGAATCTCTCGGTGACCGTATCCTCGGTCGTGTAGTGGCCCGCGATGTACTGAAGCCAGGCAGTGACGAAATCGCCGTTTCTGCCGGCACTATGATCGACGAGAAGTGGGTAGAGCGCATCGAAGCCATGGGCATCGATGAGGTTCTGGTTCGCTCCCCGATCACCTGTGAGACTGCACACGGTATCTGTGCCCAGTGTTACGGCCGCGACCTGGCCCGTGGCCACCGCGCCAACCCGGGTGAGTCTGTGGGCGTTGTTGCCGCACAGTCCATCGGTGAGCCGGGCACCCAGCTGACCATGCGTACCTTCCACATCGGTGGTGCTGCAAGCCGTGCCTCTGCTGCGGATAGCATCCAGGTGAAGCAGGGCGGTACCGTACGTCTGCACAATGTTAAGACGGTTAAGACCGAAGTTGGCACTCTGGTAGCCGTGTCCCGTTCCGGTGAGCTGGCGATTGCCGACAGCGCCGGTCGCGAGCGCGAGCGCTACAAGCTGCCTTACGGTGCTGTGATTAGCGTCTACGAAGGTGCTGAGGTAGACGGTGGCCAGATCGTGGCCAAGTGGGACCCGCACACTCACCCGATCATCACCGAGGTAGCCGGTTGGGTGAAACTGTCCGGTATGGAAGAAGGGCTCTCCATCCGCAAGCAGACCGACGATATCACTGGCCTGTCTTCTATCGAGATTATCGATCCGGCCGAGCGCCCGGCAGCGGGTAAAGACCTGCGCCCAGCGGTAACCCTGCTGGATGAGAACGGCGAAGAGCTGACTCTGGCTAACAGTAATGCGCCTGCGCACTACGCCTTGCCGCCGCGTGCAATCCTCAGCCTGGCTGAAGGTAAGCAGGTGAACGTGGGTGACGTAATTGCACGTATTCCGCAGGAATCCGGCGGTACCAAGGATATCACCGGTGGTCTGCCCCGCGTTGCCGACCTGTTTGAAGCGCGTAAGCCGAAAGAGCCGTCCATTCTGGCGGAAATCTCCGGTACCGTTTCCTTCGGTAAAGAGACCAAAGGCAAGGTTCGTCTGCAGATTACTCCGCGCGACGGCAAGCCGCTGGCCAATGGTAAGGACCACTACGAGGTTCTGATTCCAAAGCACCGCCAGCTGACCGTGTTCGAAGGTGAAACCGTAGAGAAGGGTGAGGTTATCTCCGATGGCCCGTCCAACCCGCACGATATTCTGCGCCTGAAAGGTGTTGAAGAGCTGGCTCGCTACATCACCAACGAGATCCAGGAGGTTTACCGCCTCCAGGGTGTAGGCATTAACGATAAGCACATCGAAACCATCGTGCGCCAGATGCTGCGTAAAGTTGAAGTCACCGAGATGGGTGATTCCAGCTTGATTAAGGGCGACCAGGTTGAATACCAGCGCGTGATCGAAGAGAACGAACAGCTGCGTGCCGAGAACAAGCAGCCCGCTCAGTTCGAGCGCCTGCTGCTGGGTATTACCAAAGCGTCCCTGGCAACTGAGTCCTTCCTGTCAGCGGCTTCGTTCCAGGAAACCACTCGCGTTCTGACCGAAGCGGCGGTAACTGGTAAGGAAGACAACCTGCGCGGCTTGAAAGAGAACGTGGTTGTGGGTCGACTGATCCCGGCTGGTACCGGTCTGGCTTACCACAGCGAGCGCAAGCGCAAACGCAGTCTGCAGTTGGAAGAGGCCTTCGGTGAAGGACCTTCCGCAGCTGAGGTTGAAGCGGCTCTGACTGAGGCTCTGAAGTCCTCAGGCGAATAAGGCGTATCCCACTCTATCTGTTGGTGGAGTGGGGTAGGTTGGGGCACTTAGGTGCCCGATCTGATATTGGCGACTGTCTGTGATGTAAGCACTTACTTCCGTCGCCGATTGACTAGGCGGGTTGTCGCTTATAGAATGCGGCCCCCGCTTATGTGGGGTGTTCCGTTTGATCCCAGGATCGGACGATACACACAGACGATAGGCCCTCACTGTTAGAGGTGGGGGCATTTTATTTTTGGAGTGATTTTTAATGGCAACGATCAACCAGTTGGTTCGTAAGCCGAGAAAACGCAAAGTTGAAAAAAGCGACGTTCCTGCTCTGCAGGCTAGCCCGCAGCGTCGCGGAGTTTGCACTCGTGTGTACACCACTACACCGAAGAAGCCGAACTCTGCACTGCGTAAGGTTTGCCGTGTGCGTCTGACCAGCGGTTACGAAGTAACTTCGTACATCGGTGGTGAAGGCCACAACCTGCAAGAGCACAGCGTGGTACTGATTCGCGGCGGTCGTGTAAAAGACCTGCCGGGTGTGCGCTACCACACTGTACGCGGTGCACTTGACTGTGCCGGCGTAAACGATCGCAAGCAGGGCCGTTCTAAGTACGGCGCCAAGCGTCCTAAAGGTTAATCACCTTTAACGATTTGCGTTTCGGTTTCCAACCGGAGTAAGGCTGAGCTCGCCGGATTGTAATGTTTTACGGCGGCGTCTCAGAATAACCCTGAAGAGAGGCAATACCCATGCCGAGAAGACGAGTAGTCGCCAAGCGCGAAGTGCTACCGGACCCCAAGTTCGGGAACGTCACCCTGGCCAAGTTCATGAACCACGTCATGATCAGCGGCAAGAAGTCAGTTGCAGAGCGTATCGTATACGGTGCACTTGAAACTATTTCTGAAAAATTGAACAAAGATCCGATCGAAGTATTCGAGGAGTCTTTGGAAAATATCGCGCCTATGGTGGAAGTAAAGTCCCGCCGTGTTGGTGGTGCGACGTATCAGGTGCCTGTAGAAGTGCGCCCCTCGCGTCGTACGGCTCTGGCAATGCGTTGGTTGGTGGAGTTCTCCCGTAAGCGCGGTGAGAAATCTATGGCTCAGCGTCTGGCCAACGAAATGATCGATGCAGCCCAAAACAAGGGTGGCGCGGTCAAGAAGCGTGAAGATGTACACCGCATGGCAGAAGCCAACAAGGCATTCTCTCACTACCGCTTCTAAGTCTGATGAATACCAACATCGGAAATTAATACCGAAAGGCAGCACGGAAAATTCCAGGCTGCCTTTTGCCGTTATATCGAGGATACAACTGTGGCACGTAAAACGCCCATCGCACGTTACCGTAACATCGGTATCTGTGCCCACGTAGACGCCGGTAAAACCACTACTACCGAGCGCGTACTTTTCTACACTGGTCTATCCCACAAAATTGGTGAAGTACACGAAGGTGCTGCCACCATGGACTGGATGGAGCAGGAGCAGGAGCGTGGTATCACCATTACTTCTGCTGCAACTACCTGTTTCTGGTCTGGCATGCAGCAGCAGTTCGACCAGCACCGCGTAAACATCATCGATACCCCGGGACACGTTGACTTCACTATTGAAGTTGAGCGCTCCCTGCGCGTACTCGACGGTGCTGTTGTTGTACTGTGTGGCTCCTCTGGTGTTCAGCCTCAGACTGAAACCGTATGGCGCCAGGCGAACAAATACGAAGTACCGCGCATGGTATTCGTAAACAAAATGGACCGCGCCGGTGCGAACTACCGCAACGTTGTGAGCCAGCTGAAAGACCGCTTGAACGCGAATGCTGTACCTCTGCAGATGACCATCGGCTCTGAGGACGAGTTCAAGGGTGTTGTTGACCTGGTGAAGATGAAGGCCATTCTGTGGAATGAAGCCGACCAGGGCATGACTTTCGACTACGCTGACATCCCCGCTGAGCTGCAGGACGAGTGCGACGAAATGCGCGAGTACCTGGTAGAAGCGGCGGCTGAAGCCAGCGAAGAGTTGATGGAAAAATACCTGGAAGAAGGTGAGCTGTCCGAAGAAGAAATCAAGGCAGCTATCCGTCAGCGTACCCTGGCCAACGAAATTGTACCGGTTCTGGGCGGTTCTGCGTTCAAGAACAAGGGTGTACAGGCTGTACTGGACGCAGTTATCGAATACCTGCCGGCGCCGACTGAAGTTAAGGCGATCGAAGGTACTCTGGAAGATGGCGAAACTGTTGAGAGCCGCGAAGCTGACGACAACGCGCCGTTCGCTGCACTGGCGTTCAAAATTGCTACCGACCCCTTCGTTGGTACCCTGACTTTCTTCCGTGTTTACTCCGGTAAGCTGGAGAGCGGTACTGCGGTATACAACTCCGTAAAAATGAAGAAAGAGCGTGTCGGTCGTATGGTGCAGATGCACTCCAACGATCGTCAGGAAATTAAAGAAGTACTGGCTGGTGACATCGCTGCTGCGATTGGTCTGAAAGACGTAACCACTGGTGACACCCTGTGCTCCGAAGCCAACAAGATTGTTCTGGAGCGTATGGAGTTCCCCGAGCCGGTAATTTCTGTTGCGGTTGAGCCCAAGTCCAAGCCGGACCAGGAAAAAATGGGTATTGCCCTCGGCAAGCTGGCCCAGGAAGATCCGTCCTTCCGCGTGAAGACTGACGAGGAAACCGGTCAGACCATTATCTCCGGTATGGGTGAATTGCACCTGGATATCATCGTTGACCGCATGAAGCGTGAGTTCAACGTTGAAGCGAACATCGGTAAGCCTCAGGTTGCCTACCGTGAAACTATCCGCAACACCTCTGAGATCGAAGGTAAGTTCGTTCGTCAGTCCGGTGGTCGCGGTCAGTACGGTCACGTATGGGTGAAGTTTGAGCCCGCCGAAGACGAGTCTCAGGAAGGTCTGGAATTCGTTAACGAAATCGTGGGCGGTGCGGTACCGAAGGAATACATTCCTGCGGTACAGAAAGGTATCGAAGAGCAGATGAAGAACGGTGTTCTGGCTGGCTACCCGCTGCTGGGCCTGAAGGCGACTCTGTACGACGGTTCCTTCCACGATGTGGACTCCAATGAAATGGCGTTTAAGATCGCCGGTTCTATGGCGACCAAGAAGCTGTCCAGTCAGGGCGGTGCGGTACTGCTCGAGCCGATGATGAAGGTGGAAGTGGTAACTCCGGAAGAGAACATGGGTGATGTGGTTGGTGACCTCAACCGTCGCCGTGGCCTCATCCAGGGTATGGAAGACAACCCCTCCGGTAAGGTTGTCAATGCGGAAGTACCTCTGGCAGAAATGTTCGGTTACGCAACCGACCTGCGTTCTGCTACTCAGGGCCGTGCTACCTACACCATGGAATTCCTGAAGTACGCCGAAGCGCCGAAAAATGTTGCCGATGAGATCATCGCCAAGACTAAGGCCTAATTAACTTCTGCTTAAAGGGGGCCGGGCCAACAGCTGGGGCCCCTTTGGCAAACTTTTAGCTAGAGGACATCTAAAGATGGCAAAAGAAAAGTTTGAACGTTCCAAGCCCCACGTGAACGTGGGCACCATCGGTCACGTTGACCACGGTAAAACCACCCTGACCGCTGCTCTGACCCGCGTATGTGCGGAAGTTTGGGGCGGTGACGCTGTTGCTTTCGACGGTATCGACAATGCACCGGAAGAGCGTGAGCGCGGTATCACCATCGCTACTTCTCACGTTGAGTACGAGTCCCCGACTCGCCACTACGCGCACGTAGATTGCCCGGGACACGCCGACTACGTTAAGAACATGATCACCGGTGCTGCTCAGATGGACGGCGCTATCCTGGTATGTTCCGCAGCTGACGGCCCCATGCCGCAGACTCGTGAGCACATCCTGCTTTCCCGTCAGGTAGGTGTACCTTACATCGTTGTATTCCTGAACAAAGCGGACATGGTAGACGACGAAGAGCTGCTCGAGCTGGTGGAAATGGAAGTTCGCGAACTTCTGGACCAGTACGAGTTCCCAGGTGACGACACTCCGATCATCGTTGGTTCCGCTCTGATGGCCCTGAACGGCGAAGACGACAACGAAATGGGTACTACCGCTGTTAAGAAGCTGGTAGAGACTCTGGACGAGTACATCCCTGAGCCAGAGCGCGCTGTAGATCAGCCGTTCCTGATGCCGATCGAAGACGTATTCTCTATCTCTGGCCGTGGTACCGTTGTAACTGGTCGTGTAGAGCGCGGTGTGATCAACACTGGCGACGAGATCGAAATCGTTGGTATCAAAGAAACCACCACTACTACCTGTACTGGTGTTGAAATGTTCCGCAAGCTGCTCGACGAAGGTCGTGCTGGTGAGAACATCGGCGCACTGCTGCGCGGCACCAAGCGTGACGAAGTAGAGCGTGGTCAGGTACTGGCTAAGCCGGGCTCCATCACTCCGCACACCAAGTTCGAAGCGGAAGTGTATGTACTGTCCAAGGACGAAGGTGGTCGTCACACCCCCTTCTTCAAAGGCTACCGTCCTCAGTTCTACTTCCGTACTACCGACGTAACTGGTGCGGTAGAGCTGCCGGAAGGTACTGAAATGGTAATGCCGGGCGACAACATTCAAATGGTTGTTACCCTGATCGCTCCGATCGCCATGGAAGACGGCCTGCGCTTCGCTATCCGCGAAGGTGGTCGTACCGTAGGTGCGGGCGTTGTTGCCAAGATCATCGAGTAATAGTTACTCCTGATCTAAATAAAAAGCCGCAGCGGACGCGCTGCGGCTTTTTTTGTGCCCGATAATTGCCTACTTGCACCAGCTGGTGTTGTTTGGTGCTGCGAGCATCACCCCTCTCTGTTAGGGGCTCAATATTGAATCCTTTCCGGCATATCTGCGGCCGCTAATATTTGCTTTTAATCTAGCGAGCTTATGGCCAATCCCGGCTTAAATCACAGCTTCTGCTGCCCGCAAACAGCTTGGTGAATTGAGGGCCGCTCATCTCGACCAGCTCTTCGTGGTCACCGGCCTCAAAGTAAATGGTTTCACGGTGTCCAAGACTGGTGTCTAGCAGGGTGGTAATTCCGTAAGCCTGGCCTAGGGCGGGCAGGGCGCCCAGTTCACAGTCTGGGAATATGGCGCCGAGCTCGGTTTCCGAGACCATTTGCAGTGAGTTTCGCCCTGTCTCATTGTGAAGAGAGCGCATGTCGAGGCTGCTGCTGGCTGGGATCACAGCCATTACGTAACCCTCTATATCCTGAAGCAAAATCGCTTTTGCCACCTGATCTTCACGCACATGGGCGGCGCGGGCACTTTCCCGGCTGGTGCGAGTGTGTGGATGCTGAATCAGATGATAATCGACCGATTGGTCATTTAAATATTGACTCAGTGTTGCGGCGATAGTCATTGTGGATACCTCGTTCCGCTTGGGGTACTCAATTGTAGTTTCAGTAGATTGAAATTTGATCAGCCTGTACAGTTGACAGCCTGCTGCGCTCCCCGTAGAATTCGCGCTCCTTTTCGCCCGCCCTCGGGGCTGCGTAAGAGGACGTTCTTTAGTTAATAATTGGAGTTTGATTCCATGCAGGGTCAACGTATCCGTATTCGCCTGAAGGCCTTCGATCACAAGCTGATCGACGCGTCCACTCAGGAGATCGTAGAGACGGCTAAGCGCACTGGCGCACAAGTTCGCGGTCCTATCCCGCTGCCGACTCGCAAAGAGAAGTACACCGTACTGATTTCCCCGCACGTTAATAAAGACGCTCGCGATCAGTATGAGATCCGTACTCACAAGCGTTTGCTGGACATCGTTGAGCCTACCGAGAAAACCGTCGACGCGCTGATGAAGCTCGATCTGGCGGCCGGTGTTGAGGTCCAAATTAGTCTCGGCTAACACTTTTACTAACTACCGAATCCCGGACGAAAACGGTCCGGGTAGTGTAACGCTCTGAAATTGGGCGGCCGCAGTGGGTTAAAGCCCCGTGCACTGAGAGGTTAAAAAAGATGACTATAGGTATTGTCGGCCGCAAGAGCGGCATGACTCGCATCTTCACTGAAGATGGCGTATCCATTCCGGTAACCGTTGTTGAGGTTGCTCCGAATCGCGTCACCCAAGTGAAAACTCAGGAAACTGACGGTTACAGCGCTGTTCAAGTAGCAGTAGGCAGCCGCAAAGCTTCCCGTGTCTCCAAGCCCGCAGCGGGCCACTTCGCCAAAGCCAATGTAGAGGCTGGCACAAATCTTTTCGAACTGCGCACTGACGGTTCCGAAGAGACTTTCGAAATCGGTTCTGAAATTACTGTTTCCAGCTTCGAAGCTGGCCAGATGATCGACGTAACCGGCACTTCCAAAGGTAAAGGCTTCCAGGGCGGCGTTAAGCGTTGGAATTTCCGCACCCAGGACGCAACCCACGGTAACTCCCTGTCTCACCGCGCACCCGGTTCTATCGGTCAATGTCAGACTCCTGGCCGCGTATGGAAAGGCAAGAAGATGGCCGGACATATGGGTGCTGAGCGCGTAACCGTGCAAAACCTGGAAGTGGTTCGTGTCGATGCCGAACGCAACCTGCTGTTGGTTAAAGGCGCTGTACCCGGTGCACCCGGTGGCAACGTTATCGTTCGTCCGGCAGTTAAAGCCTAAGTCTGAGGGGAAATAGATATGGAACTGAATATCGCTACTCCCGAAGGCGCTAAAGGCACAGTAGCTGTCTCTGAAGTGACTTTCGGACGTGAGTTCAACCAAGATCTGGTACACCAGGCAGTTGTGGCCTACATGGCCGGCGCTCGCCAGGGTACCAAGGCGCAGAAAAATCGTTCCGATGTTTCTGGTGGTGGTAAGAAGCCATGGCGCCAAAAAGGTACTGGCCGCGCACGTGCCGGTACTATCCGCAGCCCGCTGTGGCGTTCCGGTGGCGTAACCTTCGCCGCTGATCCGCGCGATCACAGCGTTAAGCTGAACAAAAAAATGTACCGCGCTGCACTGCGTTGCATTCTGTCTGAGCTGGCTCGTCAGGAGCGCCTGGTAGTGGTTGAGTCCTTTGATGTGGACGCACCCAAGACCAAGCAGCTGGTAAGCAAACTGGCTCAGTTTGACCTGTCCGATGCGCTGATCGTGACTGAAGAGGTTAGCGAAAACCTCTACCTGGCCGCACGCAACTTGCACAAGATCGACGTCCGCGATGTACAGGCGATCGATCCAGTAAGCCTGATTCGCTTTGATAAGGTCGTGGTTACCGTTTCTGCGCTCAAGAAAATTGAAGAGGTGCTGGGATGAACCAAGAGCGACTCTACAAAGTACTGCTGGGCCCGGTAATTTCCGAAAAAGCTGCTGGACTGGCGGATAGCGCCAATCAGGTAGTTTTCAAGGTTACCACCGACGCCGAAAAAGCTGAGATCAAGGCTGCGGTTGAGAAGCTGTTTAACGTTTCCGTTGAGCAGGTTCGCACCGTGAACGTAAAGGGCAAAACCAAGCGCACTCGCAATGGCATGGGCCAGCGCAGCGATTGGAAAAAAGCCTACGTTCGCCTGGCTGAGGGCAGCGACATCAATTTTGAAGCTGCTGAGTAAAGGGGACCGTTACAATGGCAATTGTAAAAACAAAACCGACCTCCGCCGGCCGTCGTCACCTGGTTAAGGTTGTTAACACCGACCTGCACAAGGGTGCTCCTTACGCTCCTCTGTTAGAGAGCAAGAGCAAAAGTGGTGGCCGTAACAACAATGGTCGTATCACTACCCGTCACATCGGTGGTGGCCACAAGCAGCACTACCGTGTAATCGACTTCAAGCGCAACAAAGACGGTATTCCGGCTAAAGTTGAGCGTCTGGAGTACGATCCCAACCGCAGCGCACACATCGCTCTGGTGTGTTACGCCGACGGTGAGCGTCGTTACATTATCGCACCGAAAGGCCTGAAAGCAGGTGCCACCATTCAGTCCGGCGATGCCGCACCGATTGTTGTGGGTAACACTCTGCCTCTGCGCAACGTTCCGGTAGGTTCTGTAATCCACGCGATCGAGCTGAAGCCAGGCAAAGGCGCTCAGCTGGCCCGTTCTGCTGGTGCCTCTGTGCAGCTGGTAGCTCGTGAAGGTCAGTATGCGACCATTCGTCTGCGTTCCGGCGAAATGCGCAAGGTTCTCGCTGAGTGCCGCGCAACCCTGGGTGAAGTGAGCAACTCCGAGCACAGCCTGCGCAAGCTGGGTAAAGCTGGTGCTGCACGCTGGCGTGGTGTTCGTCCTACCGTTCGCGGTGTGGCGATGAACCCGGTAGATCACCCGCACGGTGGTGGTGAAGGCCGTACCTCTGGTGGTCGTCATCCGGTTACTCCGTGGGGCGTTCCGACCAAGGGTAAGAAAACGCGCAAGAACAAGCGCACCGATAAGATGATAGTACGTCGTCGCGGCAAGTAAGCCGCGCGATGTCTGAGCAGCTAGAGAGGAATCGACAGTGCCACGCTCATTAAAGAAAGGTCCCTTTATTGATCTGCATTTGATCAAGAAGGTGGAGGCAGCGATTGCAGCAAACGATCGTCGGCCGATTAAAACCTGGTCCCGCCGTTCCATGATTATGCCGGAAATGGTTGGACTGACGATTGCCGTGCACAACGGTCGTCAACACGTGCCCGTTTTGGTTAACGAAGAAATGGTTGGCCATAAACTGGGCGAGTTCGCTGCTACCCGCACTTACCGCGGTCATGCTGCGGACAAGAAAGCGAAGAAGCGCTAAGCCGAGGTTATAAAGATGGAAGTAGCAGCAAAATTACGCGGCGCACGTCTATCGGCGCAAAAGGCGCGACTGGTAGCTGATCAGGTTCGCGGCAAAGGCGTTGAAGAGGCCCTGGATATACTGGCTTTCAGTACTAAAAAGGGTGCGGCGATCATTAAGAAAGTACTGGAGTCGGCCATTGCCAACGCTGAGCACAACGAAGGTGCTGACGTTGACGAGCTGAAGGTTTCCACAATTTTTGTGGACGAAGGTATGACCATGAAGCGCATTAAGCCGCGTGCTAAAGGTCGTGCTGATCGCATTCTTAAGCGTACTTGTCACATCACTGTGAAAGTGGCCGAGAAATAAGAGAGCAGGCGAGAAAACCATGGGACAAAAAGTACATCCTACCGGCATTCGTCTGGGTATCGTTAAAAAGCATACCTCTGTTTGGTATGCCGGCAGCGACGAGTACGCAGACAAGCTGTACACGGATCTGAAAGTTCGCGAATACATTCGCAAAAAACTGGCCCACGCTTCTGTGAGCCGTATTGAGATCGAACGTCCGGCAAACACTGCACGTGTGAAGATTCACACTGCACGTCCGGGCATCGTGATCGGTAAAAAAGGTGAAGACGTAGAACGTCTGCGCAAAGAAGTAAGCGCGCAGATGGGCGTACCTGTGCACATCGACATCGAAGAAGTGCGCAAGCCTGATATGGACGCGGCTCTGGTTGGCCAGAACGTTGCCCAGCAGCTGGAACGCCGTGTTATGTTCCGTCGCGCTATGAAGCGTGCCGTACAGAACGCTATGCGTCAGGGTGCCGAAGGTATCAAGATTCAAGTAAGTGGCCGTCTTGGCGGTGCAGAAATCGCGCGTACCGAATGGTATCGCGAAGGCCGTGTGCCCCTGCACACCCTGCGCGCCAACATCGACTACGCCAATGTTGAAGCGAAGACTACTTACGGCATCATCGGTATCAAGGTGTGGATCTTTAAAGGCGAGGTAATCGGTGACGAAGTGCCCGATGAGAAGCCGGTAAAGAGCCGCAAAAAAGCTGCTAAATAAGGGGTACGCAAATGCTGCAACCAAAGCGTACAAAATTCCGCAAGGTACAGAAGGGTCGCAACCGCGGTCTTGCTCAGCGCGGCTCTAAAGTGAGCTTTGGCGAGTTTGGCCTTAAGGCTACCGGTCGTGGTCGCATTACTGCGCGCCAGATCGAAGCGGCTCGTCGCGCAATGACTCGTCACATTAAACGTGGCGGTAAAATCTGGATTCGTGTGTTTCCAGACAAGCCAATTACCAATAAGCCCCTCGAAGTTCGAATGGGTAAAGGTAAAGGTGGCGTTGAATACTGGGTAGCTCAGATCCAGCCGGGCAAGGTCCTCTATGAGATGGAGGGTGTGTCCGAGGAGCTGGCTCGTGAGGCTTTTGCATTAGCTGCGGCCAAGCTGCCTGTAAAAACAACTTTCGTTAAGCGTTCGGTGATGTAATGAAGACTGCAGATCTACGCGAAAAGTCAGTTGAAGAGCTGAACCAAGAACTGCTGAACCAGCTCGAAGCTCAATTTAAGCTTCGTATGCAAAAATCCACCGGTCAACTGGCTCAGACTCATCTGCTGAAGCAGACTCGTCGCGACATTGCTCGCATAAAGACTGTGTTGACCGAGAAGGCAGGTAATTAATCATGGCTGAAGCAAAACTGAAGCGTACTCTGACCGGCAAGGTTGTGAGTGACAAGATGGATAAAACCATCACCGTTTTGATCGAGCGCCGTGTTAAGCACCCGATCTACGGCAAAATTGTAAACAAGTCCACAAAGCTCAAGGCACATGATGAGAACAATGATTGCAGCATCGGTGATGTTGTAACCATCGAGGAATCTCGTCCTCTGTCCAAGAGCAAATCTTGGGCTTTGCAGAAAATTGTAGAGCGTGCGGCGAAGGTATAACCCCTAGCGCATTGACTGCCGAATTGAAAGGTTTCGGAGAGAGACAATGATTCAAGCGGAATCCTACTTAGAAGTAGCTGACAACAGTGGGGCTCGCCGCGTCATGTGCATCAAGGTGCTGGGCGGCTCCCATCGTCGTTATGCCGGCGTGGGCGACATTATCAAGGTAACCGTTAAGGAAGCCATCCCCCGCGGTAAAGTGAAGAAAGGTCAGGTAATGAACGCCGTTGTGGTTCGCACCAAAAAAGGTGTGCGTCGCGCGGACGGTTCCCTGATTAAATTTGACGATAACGCAGCGGTGCTGCTGAACCAGCAACTGGCGCCGGTTGGCACCCGTATTTTTGGTCCGGTAACTCGCGAATTGCGCGGTGAGAAGTTCATGAAGATCATCTCCCTCGCTCCCGAAGTTATCTAGGCCTCGAGCGGAGAAGAGTTATGCGCAAGATCAAGCGTGACGACGAAGTGATCGTTATCGCCGGTCGTGACAAGGGCAAACGTGGTTCAGTACGTAAAGTACTGAACGACGGTCGTCTGATTGTCTCCGGCATACAGATGATCAAAAAGCACCAAAAGCCAAACCCACAGATGGGTATTGCAGGTGGCATCGTTGAGAAAGAAGCTGCTATCCAAGCTTCCAACGTAGCCATCTTCAACCCTAACACCCAGAAGGCTGACCGGGTGGGCTTTAAAGTACTGGAAGACGGCACTAAGATTCGCGTCTTCAAATCCAGCGGCGAAGCCATCTAAGGCTCTTGACGCAAAAGCAGGTTGGTAGATCATGGCAAAGCTTAAAGAGCTCTACACTAAGGACCTCGTGGCCAAGCTAAAAGAAGAGCTTGGTCTCGAGAATGTGATGGCAGTGCCGCGCATCACCAAGATCACCATCAACATGGGTGTTGGTGAAGCGATTGGTGATAAGAAGGTGCTGGAGCACGCTGTCAACGATATGACAGCAATTACTGGTCAAAAGCCCATCGTTACTAAAGCGCGCAAGTCTATTGCGGGCTTTAAGATTCGTGACGGTTGGCCGATCGGCTGCAAGGTAACTCTGCGCGGTGAGCGCATGTATGAGTTCCTGGAGCGTTTGGTTGACATCGCGATTCCGCGTATCCGCGACTTCCGTGGCATTAGCCCGAAGCAGTTCGACGGCCGCGGTAACTTCTCTATGGGCGTGACTGAACAAATCATCTTCCCGGAAATTGACTACGACAAAGTAGACAAGCTCCGCGGTCTGGATATTTGTATTACCACTACAGCTGCAAACGACGATCAAGGTCGTGCGCTGCTGAAAGCGTTCAACTTCCCTTTCAAGGGTTAAGAGGATTCCATGGCGAAGAAATCCATGATTGCGCGCGAAAACAAGCGCGCTCGAACCGCAGCTAAGTACGCCGAGAAGCGTCAAGAGCTGAAGGCGATCATCGCCAGTTCCACTGCTTCCGAAGAGGAGCAGTGGGAGGCTCAACTCAAGCTGCAGAAAATGCCGCGCGATGCAAGCCCGGTACGTCAGCAACGCCGCTGTCGTATTACTGGTCGCCCCCACGCTGTATACCGCAAGTTCGGCCTGTGCCGTAACAAGCTTCGTGAAGCTGCGATGCGTGGTGATGTTCCTGGCCTCGTGAAGTCCAGCTGGTAATTACCAGCTGGTTTAAGGCAGATTTGAGGAGTCTCATAAGATGAGTATGCAAGATCCGTTGGCAGATATGCTGACTCGCATCCGCAATGCCCTGGCGCGCGGAAAGGCGGAAGTCACCCTGCCATCATCCAAACTGAAAGTAGCAGTGGCCAAAGTCCTGAAAGACGAAGGTTACGTTACTGATTTAAACGTAAGCGAAGGCGCTAAGCCGGAACTGACCATTGCTCTGAAATACTTCCAGGGCAAGCCGGTTATTGCCGAGCTCAATCGCGTTTCCCGTCCGGGCCTGCGCGCTTACACTGGTAAAAAAGCTCTGCCTACCGTACGTGGTGGCCTGGGTGTCGCGATCGTTTCCACCTCTAATGGTGTGATGACTGACCGCGCTGCACGTCAGGCTGGTATCGGTGGCGAAGTGCTTTGCACCGTATTCTAAGCGGGGGTTGCAATGTCTCGAGTAGCAAATAGTCCGGTAGTTATCCCCGCAGGTGTAACCGTAGACCTGAAAGGTCAAAATATCGCTGTTAAAGGCGGTAGCGGTAACCTGGATATGGTTATTCACGGTGATGTAGAAGTGAGCGAGGCTGAAAGCCAGCTGACTTTTGCCGCGCGCAATAACTCCAAGCAGGCCAGAGCCTTGGCGGGTACCACCCGTGCTTTGGTCAATAACATGGTGATAGGCGTAAGCAAGGGCTTCGAGAAGAAGCTGCAGTTGCTGGGTGTTGGTTATCGTGCGAAAGCAGCCGGTAAAGCGGTTAACCTGACCCTGGGCTTCTCCCATCCGATCGATTATCAGTTGCCGGAAGGTGTGACTGCGGAAACTCCATCCCAGACTGAAATCGTACTGAAGAGCAGCAATAAACAGCTGCTGGGCCAAGTGGCCGCTGAGATCCGCTCGTTCCGTCCGCCGGAGCCCTACAAAGGTAAGGGTGTCCGTTATGCCGACGAGCGCGTGTATCGCAAAGAGGCCAAGAAGAAGTAAGTAGGGCATAGATATGAACGTTAAGAAAGCATCTCGCTTGCGTCGTGCACGTCGTGCCCGCGCCAAGATCCGTGAGCTGGGCGCCGTTCGCCTCACCGTGAACCGCACCCCGCGCCACATTTACGCACAGATCCTGTCTGCCGAAGGCAGCGCGGTATTGGCTTCCGCCTCTACCCTGGACAAGGACCTGCGCTCTGGTAAAACTGGCAACGCTGACGCTGCTGCCGCAGTTGGCAAACTGATCGCTGAGCGCGCGAAAGCCGCTGGCGTTGAACAAGTTGCCTTCGATCGTAGCGGCTTCAGATACCATGGCCGTGTTAAGGCTCTGGCTGACGCTGCCCGCGAAGCCGGTCTGAAATTCTAAGGGTTGAGTTATGGCTAGAGAGAAAGACAAAAGCAACGACGAAGGCCTGCAGGAGAAGCTGGTCCAGGTCAACCGCGTTGCCAAGACTGTTAAAGGTGGTCGTATCTTCGCCTTTACCGCACTGACCGTAGTTGGTGATGGCAATGGCCGTGTTGGCTTTGGTCGCGGCAAGGCACGTGAAGTGCCTGTAGCGATTCAAAAGGCGATGGAATCTGCACGCCGCAACATGATCCAGGTAGACCTGAATGGTGACACCATCCAGTACGCTACCAATGGTCGCCACGGCGGTTCCAAGATTTACATGCAGCCCGCTTCCCAGGGTACCGGTGTAATTGCCGGCGGTGCTATGCGCTCCGTTCTGGAAATGGCTGGTGTACACAACGTATTGGCTAAGTGTTACGGCTCCACCAACCCGGTGAACGTAGTACGTGCAACTTTCAAAGCTCTGGAGCAAATGCAGAGCCCGGAAGATGTAGCTGCCAAGCGCGGTAAATCTGTCGAAGAGATTCTGGGCTAATTACAGCTCGGATTTAAGGTTATTGGTGGGTTAAGACCATGGCTAAGAAGACCATAAAAGTGACCCAGACCAAAAGCATCAACGGACGCCTGAAAAGTCATCAGGCGTGCGTTGCGGGTCTGGGCCTGCGCCGCATCGGCCACACAGTGGAAGTGGAGGATACTCCCTCCGTGCGCGGTATGATCAACAAAGTAAACTACCTGGTTAAGGTTGAGGGGGAATAACATGCGTTTGAACGACTTGTCTCCAGCACCAGGCCACAAGCACAGCGCCAAGCGCGTTGGTCGCGGTATTGGTAGCGGAATTGGTAAGACCGGTGGCCGCGGCCACAAAGGTCAGAAAGCGCGTTCCGGCGGCAGTGTTCGTCCGGGCTTCGAAGGCGGTCAGATGCCTTTGCAGAAGCGTCTTCCTAAGTACGGTTTCACCGCTCGTGTTTCTCGCTTTACCGCAGAAGTACGTCTGGCTGAGCTGGCGAAGGTAGAAAATGACGTAATCGATTTGGCAGCGCTTAAGAATGCCGATATCATCGGCAGCCATATTAAACGCGCCAAAGTGTTCCTCTCAGGTGAGCTGACCAAAGCTGTTACCGTTAAGGGTCTGGGAGTTACCAAAGGTGCAAAGGCAGCGATTGAAGCTGCTGGCGGTAAAATAGAAGACTAATCGAGGCGCCAATGGCACGACCAGGATCCGGTGGAAATCCCCTGGGCAACAGCAAGGGATTGGGCGAGCTTTGGGCTCGCCTTCGTTTTCTGTTTCTAGCGATTCTTGTTTATCGACTGGGGACACATATTCCGGTGCCCGGCATTGATCCGGAAAAGCTGTCAAACCTGTTTAACCAGAACCAGGGAACCATCCTTGGCCTGTTTAACATGTTTTCAGGCGGCGCCCTGGAAAGGATGAGTATTCTGGCGCTGGGCATCATGCCCTACATCTCCGCGTCCATCATCATGCAGTTGATGAGCGCGGTGACTCCCTCTCTGGAAGCGTTGAAGAAGGAAGGGGAGGCCGGAAGACGTAAGATCAACCAGTACACCCGCTATCTGACGGTAATACTGGCCCTGATTCAGGGGATCGGTATGACTTTCGGCCTGGCAGGGCAGAACCTGGCTTACTCATCTGAGCCCGCGTTTGGTTTTTACTTTGTGGCGGTAACGTCACTGGTGACTGGTGCTGTATTTATGATGTGGCTCGGTGAGCAGATCACCGAGCGCGGTGTTGGCAACGGCATTTCCATGCTGATTTTTGCCGGTATCGTCGCCGGTTTACCCGGTGCCATCGGCCAGGCATTTGAACAGGCGAGACAGGGTGAGCTGCACATACTCATGCTGTTGATGATTGGCGTCATCGCTCTTGCTGTAGTGTTCTTTGTGGTTGTTATGGAACGCGGCCAGCGCCGCATTACGATCAATCACGCCAGGCGCCAAGCGGGACGTTACTCTGCAGCTCCAGCTGCACAGGCGAGCCACTTGCCGCTGAAGGTAAACATGGCCGGTGTAATTCCGGTAATCTTTGCCAGCAGTATCCTGTTGTTCCCGGCCACACTGGCACAGTGGTTTGGTCAGGGCGGGGAAGGTCTCGGTGCAGAGATCCTGCAGTGGATGGCGTTGCAGCTTGGACCAGGGCAACCGCTGAACATTATTCTGTTCGCACTGTTGATTGGTTTCTTCTGTTTCTTCTACACGGCGTTGATGTTCAACCCGAATGAAGTTGCGGATAACCTGAAAAAGTCCGGTGCTTATGTGCCAGGTATTCGCCCTGGAGAGCAGACGGCCCGCTATATCGATAGCGTGCTGACTCGCCTCACTCTGGTGGGTGCTGTATACATCGCACTGGTATCCCTGCTGCCGCAGTTCCTGGTGGTTGGGTTTAACGTTCCCTTCTATCTGGGGGGTACCTCACTGCTGATCGTTGTAGTCGTAGTGATGGACTTTATGGCACAGGTACAATCGCATCTGCTGTCGCACCAGTACGAGGGTTTGATGAAAAAATCTAACCTGCAAAGCTACGGTCGTCGCTAGGGCGTCGCCTGCTCGCAGTTTGATTGAATTGAGGTAAGGTCATGAAAGTACGCGCTTCTGTAAAAAAGATCTGCCGTAACTGCAAAATCGTGCGTCGCAAGGGTGTTCTGCGGGTAATCTGCAGCGCTGAGCCACGTCACAAGCAGCGTCAAGGCTAAGAAGGGGCCAGCCCCTTGCGGAGAGCGCCCACAGGGCGCCTCTGTAAAAGCTGGAAAAATTCGCTACTCGATACAGCCCCGTATCGAATGGCAACACCCCGGGAAGTTTTTTGGGGTGGGAAGTTAGCAACAGCAAACTTCCAACTGGGGGCGTTGACTGTCGTCTTCATCCGCTTCGGGGGACCGATGCGGACGTTGGCTATTGCAAATTAGTGTCTGAAAAGCTATTCTTGCGCGCCTTTTTGGTGGCGCCGCCGGTTTTTTAGTCGCTGTCAGCGCCGAAATCAAAGTAGAGTCACATACTTAATATAAAGCAGTGACTCCAATACGTGGAGTACGCCTCTATGGCACGTATTGCTGGTGTCAATGTACCAGACCACAAGCACGCCGTAATCTCCCTGACCCACATTTATGGGGTTGGTCGCACTACGGCTAAGTCTATTTTGGCAGCGGTTGGTATCGCTGAATCCACCAAAATCCGCGAACTGTCTGAAGAGCAGATCGAAACCATCCGTGGTGAAGTTGCAAAACTGACCGTGGAAGGCGACCTGCGCCGTGAAATATCCATGAACATCAAGCGTTTGATGGATCTGGGTTGTTATCGCGGTCTGCGTCACCGTCGCAGCTTGCCGCTGCGTGGTCAGCGCACCAAGACCAATGCTCGCACCCGTAAGGGTCCGCGCAAGCCGATTCGCAAGTAAGCCTTAACTAAAAGGCGCGAAATCGCGGTTCAAGATGCCCCGTCCGGCTAATCGCCGAGGGGATTTGATACAGGATTTAGGATACTGGTATGGCTAAGCCAAAAACTACTGTTCGCAAAAAGGTCAAAAAGACCGTTGTCGACGGTATTGCCCACATCCACGCATCGTTCAACAACACGATCGTGACGATCACTGATCGCCAGGGTAATACCCTCAGCTGGGCCACCGCAGGTGGATCTGGCTTCCGTGGCTCGCGTAAGAGCACCCCGTTTGCAGCCCAGGTTGCCGCTGAGCGCGCAGGTACTGCAGCTCAGGAATACGGCCTGAAAAACCTCGACGTAGAAGTTAAGGGCCCTGGCCCCGGTCGCGAATCTGCCGTTCGTGCACTGAACAACTGCGGCTACAAGATCACCAACATCACCGACGTGACGCCTATCCCGCATAACGGATGTCGTCCACCTAAAAAGCGTCGCGTGTAAGAGGGGGCTGACAAAATGGCACGTTATATTGGACCAAAATGTAAACTGTCCCGTCGTGAAGGGACTGACCTGCAGCTGAAGAGTGGTGTTCGTCCGCACGACTCCAAGTGTCGCGCAGAATCCAAACCCGGTCAGCACGGCGCTGGTCGCGGTCGTCTGTCCGACTACGGTATTCAGCTGCGTGAAAAGCAAAAAGTTCGTCGTATCTACGGCGTACTGGAAAAGCAGTTCCGTAACTACTATAAGGAAGCAGCACGTCTGAAGGGCGCTACAGGTGAAAACCTGCTGCAACTTCTCGAGCAGCGTCTGGACAACGTGGTTTACCGCATGGGCTTCGGCTCAACTCGCTCTGAAGCGCGTCAGCTGGTTTCCCACAAAGCGATTCTTGTAAACGGCACTACCGTTAACATCCCTTCTTTCCAGGTTAAAGAAGGCGACGTTATCGCTGTACGTGAGAAAGCCAAGAAGCAGCTGCGTATCCAGAATTCCGTTTCCCTCGCTGCCCAGCGTGGCGATGTCGAGTGGGTAGACGTAAACGCGAGCAAACTGGAAGGCACTTTCAAGCGCACTCCGGATCGTGTCGATCTGCCGGCAGAGATCAACGAAAACCTTATCGTGGAACTGTACTCCAAGTAACAATAAGTCCACTTTAAGGAATGCAACTGTAAACAGGTATGGCTATGCAGACTGCTGTCAACGAGTTTTTGACACCGCGTCGTATTGACGTCACCGAGTACAATCCGAATCACGCCAAAGTGATTTTGGAGCCCCTGGAGCGTGGCTTTGGCCACACTCTTGGCAATGCGCTGCGTCGCATCCTGCTGTCCTCCATGCCGGGCTGCGCCGTCACCGAGGTGGAAATCGAAGGTGTCGAGCACGAGTACAGCGCGATCGAAGGTGTGCAGGAAGATGTAATTGAAATCCTGCTCAACCTGAAAGAAATCGCCGTTGTTATGCACGGTAAGGATCAGGCGGTATTGAGCCTGAGCAAAAAGGGCCCAGGTGCGGTGACTGCTGGAGATATCCAGGTAGATCACGACATCGAGATCGTTAATCCTGAGCACGTGATCGCCAATATTACTGGTGATGTCGAGCTCAACCTGCGTCTCACTGTAGCGCGCGGTCGCGGCTACCAGCCCGCCGATGCTCGTCGTGGCGAGGAAGAGGAAAGCCGTGCAATTGGCCGTCTGCAGCTGGATGCTTCATACAGCCCAGTGCGTCGCGTTTCCTACAGCGTGGAAAGCGCGCGTGTAGAACAGCGCACTGACCTGGATAAGCTGGTTCTGGATCTGGAGACCAACGGTACCCTGGACCCGGAAGAGGCTATTCGTCGCGCCGCCACTATTCTGCAGCAACAGCTCGCAGTATTTGTGGACCTGGAAGGCGAGAAGGATGCACAACCGAAGGCTGAAGAGCCTGAAGTTGATCCGGTACTACTGCGCCCGGTAGACGACCTGGAGTTGACTGTACGTTCGGCGAACTGTCTGAAGGCAGAGAATATTTACTACATCGGTGATCTGATTCAGCGCACTGAAGTAGAACTGCTGAAGACGCCGAATCTTGGTAAGAAGTCTCTGACTGAAATCAAGGACGTACTGGCTTCCCGTGGTTTGTCCCTGGGTATGCGCCTGGAAAACTGGCCGCCGGCCAGCCTGAAAGGCGACAGCAAGTTAAGCCCCCTGTAAGCATTTGGTAGTCGCGACGGTGTCGTGATTAGTAGAAAGAACCCGAGCGGTGCTACAGCTTAGCGCGACACCGCTCCAGAACGACCTGCTGTGACAGCAACTTAGGTCGTAAGGAATTGAGTCATGCGTCATCGCTATAGTGGCCGTAAATTCAGCCGCACGAGCGCTCACCGCAAGGCCATGTTCAAGAACATGAGCGCCTCTCTGGTGGAGCACGAACTGATCAAAACCACACTGGCCAAAGCCAAAGAACTGCGCCGCGTTGCCGAGCCGCTGATCACTCTGGCTAAGAAAGACAGTGTTGCTAACCGCCGTCTGGCTTTCGCTCGTATCCGTGATAAGGATGCTGTGCGCAAGCTGTTCGACGAGCTGGGTCCTCGTTACGAAGCCCGTCCTGGTGGTTACATCCGTATCATGAAGTGTGGTTTCCGCGCTGGTGATAAGGCGCCGATGGCATACGTTGAGCTGGTAGACCGTCCTCAAGTAGAAGACGAAGCTGCTGAAGCTTAAGCGTTATTAGCCATAGCGCTACGGAAGGCCGGTCTTTGACCGGCCTTTTTTTTGCCATAAGGAGATTTTTGTATGTCTTTTGAGCAACTGTTAAAGAGTTTGAATCCCGAGATTGTGGGCAGCTTAAAGCGGGCCATTGAACTTGGAAAATGGCCTAGTGGTGTTGCGCTATCCCCTGAGCAACGCAGCCTCTGCGCAGAAGCGGTTTCCAATTGGGAGTCCGCAAACCTTCCGCGGGAGCAACAGGTAGGCTATGTGGCGCCGAAGACCAAGGATGAGCCCTGTGTAGGAAAAAAAGACGATGAGCAAGCTGTTAACTGGGTTGGCTAGCTAATCAGTCTGTAAGATATTGGCACTTTATTCATTGGTGAGGGCGTTATTTTCTTTCATGCTCTCCCAATTCTCTGCTTAGATAGTTACCGACAGACAAATACATAATTTCTAATTTGCTCGGTAACTAATTATGAAAAAGCTGATTTTGCTTGCCGGAGCAGTAACGCTCGCCGTTGTAGGGGTTGATCACTACGATATTGATGTGCGCTCAAGTGTGGCCAAGGTGCGCCAGATGATAGAGCCGCTAAAAGATGATAGTGAATTAGTAAAGAATATTTCTGACAGCATACCCTGGTCCCAGCTGGAACATGGGGAGGTCGAAGAGTTATTAAATCATCCTCGGGTTCAGGCTTATCTGGACCGTGAGAATGTTAAGCAGGCGCTCAAGGACTACTTTGCAGACCTGGGCAGTCTCTCTGGTGAAGAGGCCTGGGATGCAATTGAAAAAATAGAGCGGGAATCGCGTATTACAGGCTATGAAGCGCTTTCAATGAAGTTGGCCTGGCTGGAAAAAAATAGCCTTAACCAGGCAGAGTTCACCCAAAGAGCTGAAGAGCTATTTAATATTTATCGGGATAAAGCGCAAACGGTGATCAGGGATTACGACCCTCATGTCGAGGTTCCGGGCTTTTCCACCTATAAGGATCTTGAGCGCTCGATCGTTGAGGAAGTTCAGCAGATGACGTCCTTTCCCGATGGTATGAGTAGACATGAATACTTACGTAAACGCCTTCAGGACGCCCGTGAGGCGGTATATGGCAGTTAGGCTTTCTATCATTCAGCGCTGCCAGCTAGTTACCGGCAGCGCTGGGGACATTTTAATTACATAAACAAGCCGATCAGATCATAGAACCAGTTACTATTGTCCTCATAATCTGAAACCTCATCGGTTTCGTATGCCCGAATCATTCCTCCACCGTTATGATTGACGATGTTGTCGAGGAAATCTTTTAATTCAAGCCCGTGCTCGGCAATCTCACCATAGTTTAAATCGATAATGGTTGTGCAGTGGCTCTCGTTCAAGTTGCGGAACATCGGGAAGTAATAGCCCCAGTTACTAGTTTGATCCAGCAGTGGAATCAAATTTTCATGGGTATCTTTCTGCCAGCGCTGTCGCAATTTATTTAAACGGGAGTCTGCATTGGGATCATTATAAATATCCTCATAAAATCTCTCGTAGGAGTACGATGAAAAATTCCCGTCAGCAAGAAAGTGCGTAATACCCAATCGATCTGAAGGGAATTTATTGGAAAGCGCAGCATAAAGTGAGGCTAGCTGATTGGCTTCGAATCCCGGTGTTATGGCTTTTAACATAGTGATGGGGTTTTCCGAGCTTTCATCGCTATCGGCGGTATAGGTAGTCCAAGAGCGCAGCACTTCTTTATGTAGCGGTAATGAGGGATATTGGGTGCTGTCACTCCCGTCTAAAGGTGCCTGATAGAGAGGGCCTGAATCATCGAGGAGATAGCCATAATCGACATTCATATCCTCGCGCAATTTTGAATAATTAAACAGGGCACCAATACTGCCTGCACTACAACCTGCAGCGAGCATCTGCTTCGGTTTTTGCAAATTATTTTTCACCCAGGAAGTAACTGCCTGAACGTTGCGTAATCCATTGTGGTGCCAGATAAGGTCGGGGTTCTCGCCAGTAGTGTCCTCGTATATTTCAGTTTTATCGCCTACGTAGATATCCCCAGTGCAGTATGGCACGTAAACCATATTCCACTCGCCAGTTTTATACTGGTCGTAGGGATGATGTGTATAAATCAAAGGGGATACGCCAGCGGTAGTAAGATTCTCGAAATTTGTAAAATCTAACAAGTGCACATTGCTTAGGTAATCATCGGGAATGCCATTGGGGTTGCGAGCCCCGCGAATACCAGCTTGTCCTGAGCAGCTTTCATAGTCCCAGCATGCCCCACCACCCTCGAAATAGAAAATGGTGTTACTGGTATCTGGAACACGGTGAACAAAGAACTTATAGGGTGATCCATTCCCACACATGGCACCTGTACTGGTAGGTACATCAATTTTTTGCCAGGTGTTGTAGTCGCCAGGATCAAAATCATCATTAAAACTGGGATCGTCCATAGTTAGTGGATACATCCCCTCAGCTTGCTGCGAGGTGACTGGCGCATCGGCATTGGGTGGATCAAACAAATGCTTTAGGGTAGTCCAGAAGTTGTAATCACCCGGTTCTGCATTTGCATGCGCTGTGATAAGTAGAGAACTCGCTAAGAGTATTGAAATAAAACCACGGAGAATTTTTATCATTATTAATCCCCTTAAGGTATTGTGTGTTTTCTCTTTGGAGTGTGCTTTGTTGATCCTGCAATAATTGTTTGGAGGTTATTTGCTCCCTATAGATAATCAACTTGCACGCTAGTCCAAATCGCTGTTTGGGTAAAACCCAATGAGGTTAGTTAATAATGATGTTTTGGTCTAGAAAGATATGAGGGGAAACTTGCCGGTCACAGAATTTCTGTAATATTTTTTCTTTTTTTGTCCAAAAATATTCCATTTAAATTTTTAATAAAATTATTTTGTCTATTTTGGCGTAATTTTTATTCTCTACTTTATGCTGTTATTTTTGAGCATTAAATAGTTCTGTATCTGATAATGTTTATGCTTGTATTAAAGGGATAGTGCCTCCCTATGATTAAGATTCAGGCTCTGTTGGAGTTTTTTAATTAGGTCTTGTTTCTTTTTGAAAATTTCACGCGATTCTTCAATGCTTATTTCTTGAAATGTGATTTTGTTTTTTGGGGCCAGCTGGCCCAGGCGATGAAGTTCCGATTTTATAATATGGCCTATTCGGGGGTACCCGCCAATAGTCTGTCCCTCAATAAAGGAAATAATAGGATTGGCATCGGGTGGTACTTGAATGCTGCCGGGATAGAGTCCAGCTGATGATAGTTGTGTCTTTCCGTTTGTAATTTTATGAATTGTAGAATTGTTTTTAGTGGATAGACGAATGCCCATACGATTGCTTTGGGTAGAAACCAGATAGATTGAGCCGTAAAAGTGTTCAATAAATTTCTTGGAAAATAAATTGCTCTCTGGTCCAGCCACTAGTCGTAGCTTTGAATTATGTGAGTAGTGAAGGTGAAACCTTTTATTTAGTACAGATTCTTTTGCGTTGTGGACTTCTTTAAAGTGGATGACTTCGTTAGATGTGATCGGTTTGCCACTATTTGCGCCAAATTTACTTATAACGTGAGTTGCAGAGCTACCTAAGATATTGGGTGCGTCTATCTTGGCAGAAATCGCAAGGTAGGTTCTTGCACCGGAAATAGCTTGAGCTATATCCAAAATATCACCAGGCTTAACCCTATAGGTTCGGAAATTATCAATTGACTCGTTATTTAAGGAACCTCTGAATTGGCCTCCGGCTATAGCGATAGTGAGATTGCAGAGGAATTCGATTCTAGGACCGAGCAGGGTGATCTCAAAGGTTGGGTGCCCTAACGGGTTTCCTAATAACAGGTTGGCTATTTTCATCGATAGTGGGTCGGCAGCACCTCCCCATGGAATTCCACAGTGCATCATGCCTGGACGACCCAGGTCCTGAATACTTGTCTGTAGCCCTGCTCGAAGAAAGTGAATACCCATAGACCCTCCTTTTTAGGGTGAACTACTTTTAGTACTCTGCGAGAGTATATGAAATTGCTGAGAATCTATTGCATAAAACTCAATTTCATCTAAAGGTGCAGCGATAAATGGGGAGGGTTCCGCAGGTTGAAAAAGACTAAGGGGTGTCTGGCCAATAATTTGCCATCCCCCCGGTGTAGCTTGCGGGTAGATGCCTGTTTGTTCTCCACCTATCCCGACAGCGCCTGCGGGAATTCTGGTTCGGGGAGTTTCTTTTCTGGGGCAATATAGCTTTGGGTCAAGTCCGCCAAGGTATAAGAAGCCTGGAGTAAAGCCCAACATATGCACTAAGTAACGTTGTGCGGTATGTCGCTTGATGATTTCCTGTGACGATAATTTGGTATGTTCTGATAATGCCTCAAGGTCTGGAGAAAAGCCTTCTTCGTAGCATACGGGAATACGCACTATACGTGGTCTACTGGTGGAGGGGGCAGGGTTGTTTAGAACGTCCTCGGTAGTTTTAGTGAGTAATTGGTATAAGGTTTTGTGATCCCATAGGGAAGGATTGAAAATAACAGTTAAGCACTGGTATGCAGGAATGATATCAATGATACCTGGATGCACTTCATTTAATAGAGCCGCTCTCAAACCGATAATTGTCCGGCTAAGAGCTTTGCATGGTTTACCGGAAAAGCGGATATCTACTGCACAATCTCCGTTAATGGTTATAGCTAGTGGTATATGGGGGGCAGGGTGTGTCACCGAGCTATGCTCACGCCGTTTGCATTGAGATGTTGATTAAGTTGTCTGGCGATAATGGGCGCTTGGGGATTATCGCCGTGGAGGCAGATGGTATCCACAGAGAATTGTAATTTTTCACCATGATAATCGTTAAATTCTAAGCCCTTTGCCAAGCAGATAGCCTGCTCTAAGCACTGTTCTGTCTCAGCAATAACAGCGCCCGCCATTGAGCGTGGAGCTAGTTGGTTATTGCTGAGGTACTGCCTGTCCATAAATCCTTCGCGAATAAATGTTTTATTTTGTTTGGCAGCAGCGAACTGCATGGCAGCGTTGGCTAACCCAATAATTTTCAGTGAAGGATATTCTTTGTCGAGTAGGGTAATAATACTTTTAGCGAGTTCTCTGTTTGACTCTGTATCATTGTAGAGAGCGCCGTGTAGTTTAATATGGTCTAAAGTTGCTCCTAGGCTGCGCGCGATATTTTCTAGTTGGTTTACTTGTGTGCAAAGAGAGTCGAGCAATTTATTTTGAGGAATAACTAGAGATTTGCGGCCAAAATTTTCCCTGTCGGGGTAGCTGGGGTGCGCGCCGATTTTTAAGCTATTTTTTAGGGCGTTTTCGATTGATCTACCCATGATCTCGGGAGTGCCAGCGTGACCGCCGCAAGCTATATTGCAACGGGAAATAAACGGCATGATTTGGGCGTCCCTGTCACAGCTGTGTAAATCAGCACCTTCACCCAGATCGCAGTTGATATCAATGTTCACTGTGGCATCCTGCCTGTAATATATTTTGAATGGGTTTTAACGCTAAGAATCTGCCTATTAAAGTGGTTAATTGTCAGGGCACTGATTTACTTCCATAGAGATTTTCTTTGAATTTGATTCATAGCAATTTCCCAGTGGGGAGCAGAAGCAGGCGGAAATTGAAAGGTTCCATCTTTCTTGATTAATTTTTTCCCATAGTTCAGAAGTTGCAGTGCCACGACTTAAAGAATAGAAAGGGTACTCCGATTGTGCGGGAATGATAACTTCATTTATTTCTGAAGAGCTTTGAAAGCCTTCGTCAAGGGGTGGGTGGTGATTTTTATAATTTCTATTAAATTTATTTTTCATCATTTTATGCTCTTCCTGACAGCAGGCGCGCAAAAAATCATGGGTGCTTGAGTATTCTACATTTTTATATTTAAAGCTAACGGATTTTAGGATGGCAGGGCCGGCCCCAGCATTGCGAAAGCCAAATGTAATTTTGCTTTGATTGCTCTCCTCGTCATAGTTGCCATGGCTGAACTGAATAACAGGCATTGTCATTATTTTGACTTGTTGATTGGCAGCTCTGGCTTGTAAATAGGTGGCATAGAAGGATGCCAGAGAAATCATAATTGCACTTACTGCGATCACTGAGTTTAAGCGGTCGCGATTGAATAACTTCATATCTTGTCGCACCTACCTACTAGTTATTTTTAAGTGAATTGAGCAAGAAAGGATGCCGATCTATAGATTGGCATCCTTTCCTATTCAATTAGTTCAGCATGGTTTTTAGAAAGCGCCCGGTATGGGAAATGTCCATTTCTACAACATCCTCAGGTGTCCCCGTGGCAATAATTTGCCCGCCGCCAGAGCCACCCTCCGGGCCAAGGTCTATAATCCAGTCTGCAGTTTTGATCACGTCCAGATTGTGTTCGATCACTACGATGGTATTGCCGTGATCGCGCAGGCGATGCAGAACATCCAGCAGTAATTGGATATCGGCAAAGTGCAGGCCGGTAGTCGGTTCGTCGAGGATGTACAGGGTTTGCCCAGTGTCTCGTTTGGATAGCTCGCGGGAGAGTTTTACCCGTTGGGCTTCACCACCTGAGAGAGTGGTGGCAGCCTGGCCCAGCTTGATATATGAGAGGCCGACATCCATTAGGGTTTGCAACTTCTTCGCGATTGCGGGCACAGGGTCAAAGAATTCCCGTGCATCTTCCACGGTCATTTCCAATACTTCGTGGATATTTTTGCCCTTGTAGTGTACCTCCAGGGTCTCGCGGTTGTAGCGCTTGCCGTGGCAGGTATCACAGGGTACATAGACATCCGGCAAAAAGTGCATTTCTACCTTAATCACCCCGTCGCCCTGGCAGGCTTCACAACGCCCACCCTTGACGTTAAAGCTGAAGCGCCCGGGTTTATAGCCCCGTGAGCGGGCTTCCTGGGTGCCGGCAAACAAGTCGCGAATTGGGGTAAAAATACCGGTATAAGTTGCCGGATTTGAGCGAGGAGTGCGCCCGATAGGACTCTGATCAATATCCACGCATTTGTCGAAGTGCTCCAGGCCGTGCACCTCTTTATAGGGGGAGGCCTTAAGGGTTGTTGCTTTGTTAAGTGCAGTGGCGGCAAGTGGATAGAGGGTTGTATTGATCAGGGTGGACTTACCAGAGCCCGATACACCGGTTACACAGGTAAATAATCCTACTGGGATTTCCAGATCGACGTCCTGTAAATTATTTCCACTGGCGCCTTCGAGACGCAACAAATAGTCCGGGTCGGGTAAGTAGCGCTCTTCCGGTACGGCAATTTTCTTTTTGCCGGAGAGGTACTGACCGGTTAGGGACTTCTTACATTTGGTAATTTTATCGGCGGTGCCCGCTGCCACGACCTCTCCGCCATGGACACCGGCACCGGGGCCAATATCGACAATAAAGTCAGCACTGCGAATGGCATCCTCATCGTGCTCCACCACAATAACCGTATTGCCGATATCGCGCAGGTGGGTAAGGGTGTTGAGCAGGCGCTCGTTGTCCCGCTGGTGTAGGCCGATAGAGGGCTCGTCGAGAATATACATTACGCCCACGAGGCCGGCGCCGATCTGGCTGGCGAGGCGAATGCGCTGCGCTTCGCCGCCGGAGAGGGTTTCTGCACTGCGGTTTAGGGTCAGGTAATTCAGGCCGACATCGACGAGGAAGCGGAATCGATCGCGCAGCTCTTTGAGAATCTTATCGGCAATCTCTTTCTGGGCGCCTTTAAAAGCCAGCTCATGGCCGAAATACTCGAACGCATCGCCTACAGGCAGCTCAGTAATTTGCGCCAGGGTGCGGTTATCCACAAAGACATGACGGGCCTCGCGGCGTAGGCGGGTACCGTGGCACTCTGGGCATTTTTGTGTACTCAGATACTTGGCTAACTCCTCCCGTACCGATTGGGACTCGGTATCCCGATAGCGGCGTTGGAAGTTGGGGATAATGCCCTCGAAGGTGTGCTGGCGCACGGTGACATCGCCGCGATCATTGACGTAGCTGAAGTCTATCTCTTCGTCGCCACTGCCCTGCAGGATAACCTTGCGGTGGGCTTTGCGTAATTTTTTCCAGGGCTTATCCAGATCGAAACCGTAGTGCTCGGCGAGGGAGTCGAGCATGTGGTAATAGTAAATGTTGCGTCTGTCCCAACCGCGAATGGCGCCCTCGGAAATACTGCTTTCCGAATCGATAATTACCTTGTCTTCATCGAAGAACTGTTTGACGCCCAGGCCGTCACAACTGGGGCAGGCACCCGCGGGGTTGTTGAAGGAGAACAGACGCGGTTCCAGCTCATCCAGTGAGTAATCACAGACGGGGCAGGCGTGGCGGGCAGAGAAGAGGCGATCTTCCTGGTCTCCATCCATAAAACTGATGGAGGCGATACCGTCGGTGAGATTCAGGGCAGTTTCGAAGGACTCCGCCAAACGCAGTTGCAGGTCCTCACGCACCTTAAAGCGGTCTACCACCACCTCAATGGTGTGCTTGCGGCGCTTATCCAGCTTGGGGGTGTCGTCCAGGTCACAGATAACTCCGTCGATCCGTGCTCGCACAAATCCGTCCCGGCGCAATTGTTCAAATACGTGCTGGTGCTCACCCTTTCGATCGCGAACTACCGGCGCCAGCAACATAATCTTGCTGCCTTCCGGTAAAGCCAGTACCTGATCCACCATCTGGCTGATCGTCTGGGCTTGCAGGGGTTCGTCGTGCTCGGGGCAGCGGGGTTCTCCAACCCGGGCAAATAGCAGCCGCAGGTAGTCATAGATCTCTGTGATGGTACCTACAGTGGAGCGGGGGTTGTGAGAGGTGGACTTCTGCTCGATTGAAATTGCCGGTGATAGCCCCTCGACGGTATCCACATCCGGCTTTTCCATCATCGACAGGAATTGACGGGCGTAGGTGGAGAGTGATTCCACGTAGCGGCGCTGTCCCTCTGCGTAAAGGGTGTCAAAGGCCAGGGAAGATTTGCCGGAACCGGACAGGCCGGTGATAACGATCAGTTTATCGCGGGGAATGTCCAGGTCGATATTCTTCAGGTTGTGGGTGCGAGCACCCCTTACATAAATCGTGTCCACGCTCTACCTATATGCTGCTAATACTGGGCCGGGCCTCGGACTTGCTCCGCGCGGGGCGATCACAACTGCGGTGCCGGAAAAACAGTCAAGTATAAACTCGCCACCTGATGTGCGAAAATTGTCTTTCGCAATACCCGACATTCAGGCAGATAGCATTCGATGATTCCTGTGATTCTCTGTGGTGGCACCGGCTCGCGCCTGTGGCCACTCTCTCGCGAGGCCTACCCCAAACAGTTCTTACCCCTTATCGGGGGTGAAACGATGTTACAGACAACCGTAAGGCGCCTGGAGGGCATTGAGCCATTACAGGCGCCGATCCTGGTATGCAACGAAGAGCATCGTTTTGCCGCTGCCGAGCAATTGCAGGAAATCGGCCACGGAGCCCAGTCCATTTTACTGGAGCCCTGCGCGCGCAATACTGCACCGGCTATTGCCCTGGCTGCCCTGGCAGCACTGGAGTCAGGAGCTGACCCTTTACTGCTGGTATTACCGGCAGACCACGCCGTTTCCGACGAGGCAAATTTTCAGGAGTCTGTAGAGTCGGCCCGAGCCCTGGCTGAGCAGGGGTATCTGGTCACCTTTGGTATTGTGCCGACCCGGGCGGAGACCGGCTACGGCTACATTCGGCGCGGGGATAAATTGGCGGAAACTGCTTGGAAAGTGGCGGAGTTCGTCGAAAAGCCGGACACTGAAACCGCTGAAGCTTACCTGGCCTCCGGGGATTACTCCTGGAACAGTGGCATGTTCCTGTTCCGCGCTTCCCGCTATCTGGAGGAGTTGGAGCGGTACCGTGCAGATATTCTCACAGCCTGCGGCAGTGCCTATAAGAGTGCCGCGAGGGATCTGGATTTTACCCGGGTGGATAGAGAGGCTTTTGCAGCCTGCGCAGATGAGTCTGTGGATTATGCAGTAATGGAGCCGACGGAATCCGCGGCAGTTGTACCTATGGATGCGGGTTGGAGCGATGTGGGCTCCTGGCAGGGGTTGTGGGAGTTAGTAAAACGTGATGCCAATGACAATTTGCTTCAGGGTGATGTGTTGCTAGAAGACTCCCAGCGCTGCCTGGTGCGTGGTGAGAGCCGCTTGGTCAGCCTTCTCGGTGTATCCGACCTGGTGGTTGTCGATACTGACGATGCGCTTCTGATCGCTGACCGGCAACGGGTCCAGGAAGTCAAAAAACTGGTCAGTAACCTCAAGAGCACTGGCCGCAGTGAGGCCCAAAGGCACCGCAAGGTATATAGGCCCTGGGGCTACTACGACTCGATTGATGCGGGTCCACGCTTTCAAGTGAAGCGTATTGTGGTGAAGCCGGGTCAGCAGCTATCCCTGCAGATGCATCACCACCGCGCTGAACACTGGGTTGTGGTGCAGGGAACTGCGAAGGTTACCCGGGGTGAAGAAGAGGTCCTGATCACCGAGAACCAATCGACTTATATCCCCCTGGGGGTGGTCCACCGTTTGGAGAACCCCGGTACGATTCCCTTGGAGTTGATTGAGGTGCAATCCGGCAGTTATCTCGGAGAGGATGACATTGTCCGCCTCGATGATGAGTACGGTCGTAACTAGTTGTGGATAAAAGTTGTGCTGTTTCCCCTACAGCCGGGAGGCGGCTCACTGTACAATGCGCGCCCTATTTGATGCTGTTCCGGGATTTGCATGAATTCCATTGAGCGCCGCGCCCTGGGTGGGCTGGCTTCCCTGTATGTCTTTCGTATGCTGGGCCTGTTTATGGTCTTGCCGGTTCTCACTGTGTACGGCGAGGGCTATCGCGATAGCACGCCCATGCTGCTGGGGCTGGCAATGGGTGCCTATGGCCTGAGTCAGGCGATACTCCAAATTCCTCTGGGGCTCCTGTCCGATCGCTGGGGGCGCAAGCCGGTTATTTATACCGGCCTTGCACTGTTTGCCCTGGGCAGTGTCATCGCTGCACTGACGGATTCGGTTTACGGCCTTATTGTGGGGCGGGTACTGCAGGGTTGTGGTGCCATTGCCGCGGCTGTGATGGCGCTGGTCGCCGACTTAACCCGCGATGAAAAGCGCGGTATTGCGATGGCGATTATCGGAGCGTCTATTGGCGTCGCATTTATGCTGGCGGTGATCCTGGGGCCGGCGCTGGCCGGTGTGGGCGGCTTGCCGGCAATTTTCTGGGTCACTGCTGGATTAGCACTGCTGGGTGGATTATTGGTTTGGCGCTTGGTGCCAACTCCAGAGGCGGCTAGGCGGCCGGCCGTTTATGGCAGTGGTTTTCGTACGGTAGTTAAAAGCGGTCTTGTTTGGCGCTTGGTTTCTGGGGCCTTTTTCTCCCACTTGTTGCTCACGGCATTGTTTGTCGCCTTGCCATTGGTGCTAGTCGATAGATTGGATTGGCCGGCGAGCGAACACTGGAAACTGTATGGGCCGCTAATGCTCGGCACCTTCCTGGTGATGTTGCCAATGATGAGGGCGGCAGAGAAAAGTGATCGGGTGCCGTTCGCGCTTAATTTTGCTTGTTTGGCTTTGATCGGTGGCAGTGCGGCCTTGTTGTCTGCAAGCACCTGGGTGCTGGTAGTCTTGCTGGCAGTGTTCTTCACCGGTTTCAACCTGCTTGAAGCCCTGTTGCCAGCGCAGCTAACCAGGAAGGCTCCGGCGGAAGCGAGGGGCGCAGCTACGGGGCTCTACGCGACTTTACAGTTCTTTGGCACCTTTGTCGGCGGTAGCCTGGGTGGCCTGCTGTTCGGTCTGGGGGGCGCTTCCGCAGTTGCTGCTCTGGGTTTGGCGGTGCTGCTGCTATGGATGTTGCTGTGGTGGGGTTTGCGCGAGAGAGCGTGAAGGTAGCGCTTACTAACACTGAGCCGCTATTGTATCCTACTGGATAAAAATACAATATTTACCGATGGTGCAATGCAGCACTGACGGTATTTCATAACACTTGATAGATTAATTGATTGTTTAAATAGTTTATTGCCCCGGGTGGAGCCCGGGTTGACGAGAGGAGAGGGCCATGGCCAGGGGTATTAATAAAGTAATTCTGATCGGTAATCTGGGGAATGACCCGGAAACCAAATATATGCCGAGTGGCGGTGCTGTTACCAACATCAGCCTGGCTACCAGTGAGAGCTGGAAAGACAAGCAGACTGGCCAGCAGCAGGAGCGCACTGAGTGGCATCGCGTAGTATTTTTTAACCGCCTGGCTGAGATCGCCGGTGAGTACCTGCGCAAGGGGGCCAAAGTTTATGTAGAGGGCTCTCTACGCACCCGTAAGTGGCAGGATAAGAATTCCGGCCAGGACCGCTACACCACTGAAATCGTTGCCAGCGAAATGCAGATGCTGGACGGTCGCGGTGAGCAGGGCGGCTTTGGTCAGGGTATGGGTGGCGCTGGAATGGGCGCAGCCGCAGGTGGCCAAATGGGTGGCGGCCAGCCGATGGGTGGTTCCAGCGGTTTTGACCAACAGGGCGGCGGTTTCCAGGGTGGCTACCAGCAGCAGGGCGGCCAGGAGGCATACGGGCAGGGGCGTACCGCTCCCTCACCGATGGCACCAGCTAACCAGCAGCCCCAGCAACAGCCGAACCAAGGTCCTGCCGGTGGTTTCGATAATAGCTTTGATGACGATATCCCGTTCTAAGAACTGGATTTACCAGTGTCTGAATTGAATACAGGTTATATGCCGGATACCGTCGCCATTATCACAGCTGGTAATGAGATTGATGGTGCGCTGCAAAAAAGACTGCAGCGCGCAGGCTTTCGCATACAGCAGTTGACCCCCGGGGAAATCGATCAATTGAGACCGGGCTCAATTGTGATTAATGCCTCCGCCTGTGCCGACAATCGAGGCATGCCGGAGTCACTGCTGGTGAGTAAGCGGCTTTGTGCTGCACCCTGTGAACATATTATTCATCTCTCATCCTACCAAGTTTTTTCTGGCGGTGAGCGCCGCCGCTATGACGAAGATGAGCCCGCAGAACCACAGTCCTCGAGTGGGCGCGAATGGCTGGCCTGCGAAGATGCCTTTAATGGGCTGCAAAACCTGACGATTTTGCGTTTTGGCTGGATGGTGGATAGTGGTCCGGATGCCTTGTTAGGGCGTATTTTACGCAACTTTGTGTCTGGAGAGCCTTTAGCCCTGGATGGAAGGAACAGCGGCAACCCAGTAACAGTGGTGGATCTGGCTCGTGTCGCAGTGGCGGTTGCCCAGCAGCTCGCTAGCGGGGCCAAGGCAGGAGGCGTTTATCACTACGGTAGTTCTGATAGCTGCACAGCGATGGAGTTTGCCCTGGAGGTGGTCGAGCGCGCCCAGGCTTTTTACGATGAAGAGCGCTTTGCGCAATTTACTTCATTAGGGGATGAGGCTGAGAAGCGGGATCGCAGCATAGTACTTTCATGTGGCAAGTTGCGGGATGTCTTTGGTGTTCAGCAGCGGAGCTGGAGACAGGGACTGACACGCCAGGTTGAGCTGTGGTTGGAGCGCTTGCACGCGACTCCGGAATAGTTTGGTTTCTGTTGTGCAGTCAATAAAAAGGGCGCCTCGCGGCGCCCTTTTTATTTCGATTAGATTTTATCGAATATCAGGCAGGCATTAGTTCCGCCAAAGCCAAAGCTATTGGACATAGCCCGTTTGACTTCAGTCTCACGCAGCTGGCGGACAAGGTCCATGCCTTCCGCAGCGGGGTCGAGGTTCTCTACATTGGCTGATGCAGCAATAAAGTTATTCTGCATCATCAGCAGGCTGTAAATGGCCTCCTGAACCCCTGCAGCTCCCAGAGAGTGGCCTGTCAGAGATTTGGTAGAGGCGAATGCCGGAACTGTATCCCCGAAGGCTTCGCGCATGGCTTTCAATTCGGCGACATCGCCTACGGGTGTAGAGGTGCCGTGGGTGTTGATATAGTCCACGCTACCCTGCAGGCCTTTGCCGTCCATACCGGCCAGAGCCTGCTGCATACAGCGGGTGGCGCCTTCACCGCTTGGGGCAACCATATCGTAACCATCGGAAGTTGCGCCGTAACCGGTTAGCTCCGCATAGATGGTCGCACCGCGAGCCACGGCGTGCTCCATTTCTTCGAGTACCAGACAGCCACCACCACCGGCGATCACAAAGCCATCGCGATCGGCATCGTAGGGGCGTGATGCTTTTGTCGGAGTATCGTTATATTTGCTTGAGAGGGCGCCCATAGCGTCAAACAAGTGAGTCAAACTCCAGGCAAGTTCCTCACCACCGCCAGCAAACACTACATCCTGCTTACCCATCTGGATAAGCTCAGCTCCGTTTCCTATACAGTGGGCACTGGTAGCGCAAGCGGAAGAAATACTGTAGTTCACCCCTTTGATTTTGAATGGAGTGGCTAAGCATGCGGAAACGGTACTGTTCATTACCTGGGGCACGCGGTAGGCGCCTACACGGCGAACACCTTTTTCCTTCAGAGTATGTGCAGCGTCAATAATCTGCTGAGTGGATGTGCCGCCAGAGCCCATCACGATACCCGTGCGCGGATTAGATATCTGCTCCTCCTGCAGGCCCGACATCTCGATTGCTTCACGCATGGCAATGTACGCATAGGCTGCAGCGTCGCCCATAAAGCGAAGTTGCTTGCGATCGATATGCTCTTTGAAATCGATGTCCACAGGCCCAGCCACATGGCTGCGCAGGCCGAGCTCCTTATACTCTTCTTGGAAGCGGATGCCGCTTCGACCAGTTTTCAGTGACTCGGTGACTTCTTTAGTGTTGGTACCGATACAGGAAGTGATACCCATTCCGGTAATGACGACCCGACGCATAGTGATCTCCAGCATAGCTTGTCGGCAGAGGACTGATGGTTTCTACCGGTATTAGTCTTAAACGAGTTTAAAAATTGTCCGTACGGGTAAATAAGCCTACGCGAAGATCCTTTGCTGTGTAAATTTCTCTTCCATCCACAGAGACACTGCCGTCGCCAATACCCATAACAAGCCTGCGCTCAACAATCCGGCTCATCTGAATATGGTAAGTCACCTTCTTGCTGGTGGGGAGAATTTGGCCGGTAAATTTAACTTCACCACAGCCCAGTGCTCGACCGCGGCCGGGGTTGCCTTTCCAGGCCAGGAAATAACCCAATAATTGCCACATAGCATCCAGGCCGAGGCAGCCGGGCATTACGGGATCGCCGGGAAAATGGCAGTCGAAGAACCATAGGTCGGGGTGAATGTCGAGCTCAGCGATCAGCTCTCCCTTGCCGAAAGCACCACCTTCCTTGGATATATGGGTGATACGATCGAGCATCAACATATTGGGAGCCGGCAACTGGGCGTTGCCTGGGCCGAACATCTCGCCACGGGAGCAGGTCAGGAGCTCCTCTCTGGTATACTCACTTTTTTGTACAAAATTACTCATCATTTCCCCGTTAGTGGGTGGTTATGCAATTGAGATTGGACACTTTTGCAAGAGCGGGCATTCTAAGGGGTCTGTGTCGCTTGTCCAGTCGGTCAAGGGGGTTTTTGTGACTGGCGTGAGAATTGTCTTCACAAATACCGCCTATTTAGCGTGTTAATTCCTCATCTTACTCATATAGTTTTGGTGTTTATCCTCAGGGAATTCACATATTGGGCCAAGCTTAACGTTATCGAGTGTAAGTGCTTGCACAGCGACGCTATGATAAGTTGCCGGCACTGCGCGGGGGTGCGCTGTTTTAAATTGATTGGGGGAGCAGAATGCTCAAGAAATGCCTATTTCCTGTTGCCGGCTATGGCACTCGTTTTCTTCCTGCCACCAAGGCAATGCCGAAAGAAATGTTGCCGCTGGTGAATAAGCCACTGGTTCAGTATGGCGTTGAGGAGGCTATAGAGGCGGGACTGACCGAGATTGGTTTTGTCACTGGGCGAGGCAAGCGCGCGATTGAGGATCACTTTGATACCAATTTTGAGCTGGAACACCAGATCGCGGGTACCGGCAAAGAACGTTACCTGGACTCCGTGCGCAAAGTGATTGATAGAGCGAGCTTTTCTTATACGCGTCAGGGCGAAATGAGAGGCCTGGGTGACGCTATTTTGCAAGGACATCGCCTGGTTGGCGATGAGCCGTTTGCCGTGGTGTTGGCTGATGACCTGTGTCTAAATGAAGATATGGGAGTTTTGGGGCAAATGGTTCAGCTTTATAAGCAATTCCGCTGCAGTATTGTTGCGGTAGAGGAAGTACCGAAGGAGCAGATTCATAAATTTGGTGTGATCGGTGGCAATGAGATTAAACCTGGTCTGTATCAAGTCACCAATATGGTGGAGAAGCCTGCAGCGGAAGATGCCCCAAGTAATATGGCGATTATTGGTCGTTATATCCTGACACCGGATATCTTTGATCTGATCCGTGATACTCCTCCAGGCAAAAATGGTGAGGTTCAAATTACCGATGCGCTGATGGCGCAAGCTCAGCAGGGCTGCGTATTAGCCTATGCCTTCAAAGGTCGACGCTTTGACTGTGGTTCTGTAGAAGGCTTTATTGATGCTACTAACCACGTTTACGAAAATGTGTATTTGCCAGAGCAGGCTGCTGAGGAGAAAGGTAAGTGAGTGAGTTGACTTGTTTCAAAGCTTATGACCTTCGCGGCCGTGTACCCGATGAACTTAATACCGATGTTGCATATCGAGTGGGGCGTGCCTTTGCCCAGTTCCTGAATGCTCGTCGAGTAGTTGTTGGGCATGATATTCGGCTTACCAGTGGCGAGCTGACAGATGCGCTGGTCAATGGATTGCGAGATGCGGGTGCCGATGTTTTCCATATCGGCGAGTGCGGTACAGAAGAGGTCTACTTTGCCAATTTCCACGGGGACTTTGACGGCGGTATTTGTGTTACTGCTAGTCACAATCCTATGGACTACAACGGCATGAAGTTTGTCCGTGCAGGCAGTAGTCCAATCAGTGGTGATACCGGTCTACTGGATATCAAGCGCTTGGCAGAAGAAAACAACTTTGCTCCGGTTGAGCAAAGAGGCACTTTGCAGCGCTTTGAACACCGCGCTGATTTTGTGCAGCACTTATTGGGGTATATCGATAATACTGCATTGAAACCATTAAAATTGGTGGTTAATGCCGGTAATGGTGGTGCGGGGGCGGTTGTTGATGCGCTGGCTCCACACCTGCCATTTGAGTTTGTGCGAGTTCACCACGAGCCCGACGGCAACTTTCCCAACGGTATTCCCAACCCAATTTTGCCAGAAAACCGCAATTCTACTGCCGAGGCAGTGCGGGCAAGCGGTGCTGATTTTGGTATAGCCTGGGATGGTGATTTTGATCGCTGCTTTTTCTTCGATGAAAGTGGTGATTTTATTGAAGGTTACTATGTTGTTGGCTTGCTGGCAGAAGCTTTCCTGGCAAAAAACAACGGTGCCAAAGTTGTTCATGATCCACGCCTGCTCTGGAATACCGAGGATATTGTCCGCGCTGCTGGTGGAGAGCCGGTACAGAGTAAAACCGGTCATGCCTTTATTAAAGAGCGCATGCGCAAGGAAGATGCCATTTATGGCGGTGAAATGAGTGCGCATCATTATTTCCGGGATTTTGCCTACTGCGATAGCGGTATGATTCCATGGTTATTGGTTGCTGAGTTGGTAAGTCGCAGTGGTAAATCGCTGTCACAGCTTGTTGGTGAGCGCATGGCTGCTTTCCCCTGTTCGGGAGAGATTAACTCTAAGGTTCAGGATGCTGCAGCACTGTTAAAGGCGGCAGAGGAAAAGTATGGACCTGCAGCTGACAGCGTTGAGCACGTGGATGGGTTGAGTATCGCTTACCCCGAGTGGCGTTTTAATTTGCGTATGTCAAATACTGAACCGGTTGTTCGCTTGAATGTTGAATCCCGGGGAAGTGAGGAATTAATGCGGGAGAAAACAGAGGAGCTGCTTAAGCTTATCGGTTAATACTCGTTTTTTAATATTAAAAAGCCTCGCAACTGTGGGGCTTTTTGGTTTGGGGGTGCTAAAAGTTATTTATCTGGTTTTATAGAAGAAATTATAAGAGTCGGGTGACAGCTTGGATGGGGCCTTTGGGGGTCTTTACGTGTTGAGCGAAGATTTGCCACTGGTTCTTAACCCGTACTCCAATAACATAGGCGTAGTCTGTGTAGATGTGATGGTGGGGCTTTAGAGTTGAGCGCCCAAGGGATTTTGTGACGTTACCTAAAAACCTGAACTTTCCCCGGTTGATAATTTCATTGTGTGTGGCCTTGCCATTGAGTCCCTGCTTTTTCCTTGGGCGAACATGAGCAACGGCCGGCATATTCGCATTGCGCCCGCCAATACAGAAACAGCAGTCACTGAGTTGCCCGGTAATCATAATGTCGGCACCGCTGCGCATTTGGTAGGGCTCAAGGCGATCTAGGGCAAGGTCTTCATCCCAATCGATCATGCGAATATGGTGGACTTTGATTATTTGTGGATCTTCGATAAAGACCCCTTGGCGGTGGAAAGCAAAAATTTCATTGGCGCTATCGATACCAGGTGCGCCCATGCCCATGGTGTAGGTCCCGAATTGATAATCCATGACTCCAGTATCTTTTGTACCGGAAATTCTCACCAGGTTATTTTTTAAGAACATTTCCGGGTAATTTCTAAGCTGATAAAGCGCAGTAGAGCTTCTCATGTGCTGATCTCTCTATACTAATTATATTTTTCTCGTTATTTTTGCTCCTGAGGAATTGGTGTTGGCGCTTGAAATAACAAGAGGAACAATCGTACCCAATGTTGAAGGGGCAGAGGAAAATAGATACGAATAAATCTTGGAGCCCGGTCAGGGTTGGTAGCTGTTCGAGGGGGTGGGAACTGCGTTGCTTCGCATTGTACTTAAGGTAGCGGCGCTGCCCGTGCTATCGATATAGCCCGAGCAGCATTTACTTCTAGACGTTTCTCTCTATAGCAAAACTCGCCAATTGCTGCAGGGCGGTTTTTTGTTCGCTCTCGGGCATAAAGGTCAATTGCTTTTTGGCGTCTTCTACAGCGGCCCGGGCACGATCCATGGTGTAGTCCAGAGCACCGCAGGCTTCAATGGCCTCTACTATTTCACTGAGCTTTTCCGCACTGCGCTGTTCAATTGCAGTTTTTACCAGCAGTGCCTGGTCCTTGCTGCCGTTGGCCATGGTGTAGATCAAGGGCAGGGTCGGCTTGCCCTCCGCCAGGTCATCCCCAACATTTTTACCCAGTTCTTCCGAATTACCGCGATAATCAAGAGCGTCATCAACCAGCTGGAAGGCGAGTCCCAGGTGCCGGCCGTAGAGTTTCAGTGCAGTTTGTTCTTCACTTGAGCAGTTGGCTAATACGGCCGCAGTTTCACAGGCGGCTTCAAACAGTGCGCCGGTCTTTTTGTGGATAACGGTGAAGTAATTCTCTTCGCTTACTTCGGGATCACCGGCGTTGACCAGCTGCTGTACTTCACCCTCTGCGATGGTGTTGGTGGTTTCTGAGAGTATTGCCATGATGCTCATGTCTTCCAGAGCAACCATCATTTGGAAGGCGCGGGAATAGAGGAAATCTCCCACGAGTACGCTGGGCGCATTGCCCCACTTGGCATTGGCGGTAAGGCGGCCGCGGCGCATATCAGAGGTGTCTACGACGTCGTCGTGCAGTAAGGTAGCGGTGTGAATAAACTCGATAATTGTGGCGAGATCGATATGGTTCTCACCCTGATAGCCGCAAGCTTTGGCACAAAGCAGTACCAGTAGTGGGCGCAGGCGCTTCCCCCCGGCTTCGACCAGGTAGTGACCTATATTTTCCACCAGGGGAACGTCCGAGTGCAGTTGATCGAGAATGCGCTGGTTAACCGCAGCAAAGTCTTCGGCGGCGACCCGGTGAAAAGGCAGCATGTGAGAGTTCCTTATACGACTAGACATAGGCCTCCCGGGGGCCGGAAGGCGAAGGGGCGCTATTGTATCAACCCGGCGAATTGATTAGAATCTGCGCCCCGCCAATCGCGGGCTCTTTGCGGCTATTGGGTCGTCTGCGGGCCTTTTGGCGAATAGATGTTAAACACACGGCGCAAGCTCCCGAAATGCGGAGCAGTGACTTACTGGTCCTCCCGCTGCTTCGTGTCGTCCATACCGGAGCATAGAAATATGTACGCTGTTTTTGAGAGCGGTGGCAAGCAACACCGTGTAGAGGAAGGCGAAGTTCTTCGCCTGGAGAAGCTGGAAGTAGCAACTGGCGAATCCATTGATTTTGATAAAGTGTTCATGGTTGTCGATGGCGACAAGATCAGCATTGGCGCTCCTATTGTAGATGGCGCTAAAGTAACTGCTGAAGTGGTAAGCCACGGCCGCGGCGAGAAGGTGAAAATCATCAAGTTCCGTCGTCGTAAGCACTCCATGAAGCGCCAGGGCCACCGTCAGTGGTACACCGAAGTTAAAATCACTGGCATCAAGGCATAAGAGAGGAGTAACGACTCATGGCACATAAGAAAGCTGGCGGTAGTACGCGAAATGGTCGCGATTCCGAGAGTAAACGCCTGGGCGTGAAGCGCTTTGGCGGCCAGTCTGTAGCAGCAGGCAACATCATCGTTCGTCAGCGTGGCACCAAGTTCCACGCCGGTGTTAACGTTGGTATGGGCAAAGACCACACCCTGTTCGCCACTGCGGACGGCGTTGTGAAGTTTGAAGTTAAGGGCCCCAACAACCGCAAGTTCGTTTCTATCGAAACAGCTTAAGCGGTCATTAGCCCAAGCTTCATAAAAAGCCCCGCTATTGCGGGGCTTTTTTGTTGGAAAAGTCGCAAAAAGGCCGCGACGGGAAGTTAGGGTGGCAGTTGCCCACAGGAGGCGGCTTGTCGGCTGGTATGATGATAGTGCGCGCATCTGCGCACCGGATGAGACAACCGCTGTGGCGGTGGAGTGATTATGAAGTTTGTCGATGAGGCGCCCATCTCTGTGCAGGCAGGCAAGGGCGGCAATGGCTGCCTGAGCTTTCGCCGGGAAAAATTTGTTGAGAAGGGTGGTCCGGATGGCGGTGACGGCGGCGATGGCGGCTCCGTGTACCTGGAAGCTGATGATTCCCTGAACACCCTGGTGGATTATCGCTACCAGCCCCGCTACGCCGCTGAGAGTGGCCAGCCGGGTCGAGGGCGCAACTGTACTGGCGCCAAGGGTGAGGACCTGGTCCTTAAGGTGCCGGTGGGCACCACGATCATTGATGCGGATACCGGCGAGACTATCGGCGATATGACCGAAGCCGGTGAGCGTCAGCTGGTGGCCCAGGGGGGCTTCCACGGCCTGGGTAATACCCGATTCAAATCCAGTACTAACCGTGCGCCGCGTCAGACCACGCACGGCACTGAGGGTGAGATGCGCAGCCTCAAGCTCGAGCTAAAAGTTCTGGCAGATGTAGGCATGTTGGGGCTGCCCAATGCGGGTAAATCCACGTTTATTCGCGCCGTCTCTGCGGCCAAACCGAAAGTGGCCAACTACCCCTTTACCACCTTGGTACCAAATTTGGGGGTAGTGCAGGTTCAGAAGCATCGCAGCTTTGTGATTGCAGATATTCCCGGCCTGATTGAAGGTGCAGCCGAAGGGGCGGGCCTGGGTATTCGCTTCCTCAAGCACTTAACCCGCTGTCGTGTTTTGTTGCACCTGGTTGACCTGGCTCCCTTCGATGGCTCTGATCCGGTGGAGAATGCCCGAGCCATTGAGCGCGAGCTGTCCACTTTTAGCCCGACTCTGGCTGGGCGTGAGCGCTGGCTGGTATTGAACAAGACCGACCTGGTTCCCGCTGCGGAACTGGAAGAGCGCTGCCAGGCGGTAGTGGATGCTCTGGGCTGGGAAGGGCCTGTGTTCCGTGTGGCAGCTATTCGCAAAGAGGGTACCGATGCCCTCGGTGGGCGCCTGATGGACTACCTGGAAGAGCGTCAGGAAATTGAGGAGCGAGATCCCGACTTGGCTGTGGCGGAGCTGGAAGCGCAGCGTCAAATGCAGCGCGAAGCTCGCGAGCGAATCGAAGAGTTGAGAGAGAGTCATCGCGCCAAGCGCAAAGCTGCCAAGGGGCAGGTGGATGACGACGAGGATTGGGATGATGACGACGACCACGATGTGGATGTCGAGTATCGCTCTTAAATGGCATGGAGCGAGCAGTTGCTGAAGTAGCTTGGCTCGCTCAATAGTTATCTTGTCCTGAGGGGGAAGCATGGACTCCGCAACAGTGTCCCGGCAGGCGTTGACCAAGGCCCAGCGGTGGGTGGTAAAAATTGGTAGCGCCCTTCTGACAGATAATGGTCGAGGTGTGAATACCGCTGCCATTTCTGCCTGGGTGGCGCAGATGGCTGATTTGCGCCGTCGAGGAATCGAAGTCGTTCTGGTGTCATCCGGCGCTGTTGCGGCCGGAATGGATCGATTGGGCTGGTGTCGCCGGCCCGAGTCTATCCACCAGTTGCAGGCGGCCGCTGCTGTGGGACAGAGTCATCTGGTACAGGTTTATGAGCAGGCCTTTAACCGCTTTGATATTCGCAGCGCTCAGATCCTGCTGGATCACGACGATCTCTCCAATCGCACCCGCTACCTGAATGCTCGCAGCACTTTGCGCACGCTCCTGTCACTGGGGGCTGTGCCTATCGTGAATGAAAATGACACGGTAGTGACTGACGAAATACGTTTCGGCGACAACGATACCCTGGCGGCCCTGGTTGCAAATCTGGTTGAGGCAGATGCGCTGCTGATTTTGACCGATGCGGATGGGCTGTTTACTGAAGATCCCCGCGATAACCCCGAAGCAGAATTAATTAGTGAGGCATCTGCGCTTGATCCCAGGCTGCTCGAGATGGCGGGGGATTCCCGCAGCGGTCTGGGTCGTGGTGGTATGACCACCAAGGTGCGCGCAGCGCAGTTGGCAGCGCGCTCAGGAGCTCGCACAGTGATCGCTGGCGGGGCCCTGGAGGCGGTGATAGATAAAGTCTGTGCCGGCGAGCAGTTGGGTACCCTGTTGCTGCCAGAGGCAGATCCCCTGGCGGCGCGTAAGCGCTGGCTCGCGGGACAGTTACAGGTGCGCGGAACCCTGTTAGTGGATGCCGGTGCCGAGGCAGCTATGACTGGGAGTGGTAGCAGTTTGTTGCCGGTGGGGGTTACCGCTGTTGAAGGGCATTTCAGGCGCGGGGATCTGGTGTCTTGCAGGAATGCTGAAGGTCGCGAGATAGCGCGGGGCCTGGTTAATTATGACAGTAGTGAGAGTGGTCGGATTCTGGGGCAGTCATCGGAGAAGTTTGCCGACCTTTTAGGGTATCGGGATGACGATGAATTGATTCACCGCGATAACCTGATCCTGCTCTAAATTGGCAGGTGTCGAACACAAAAAAGCCCCGCAATGCGGGGCTTTTTTGTGTCTGCTGCCTAAGGGATTAGGCGGCCAGAGCTTTGATCTGAGCGTTCAGACGGCTCTTATGACGAGCGGCTTTATTCTTGTGAATAATGCCTTTGTCTGCCATACGGTCAATAACGGGAACTGCTTCTGCGTACGCAGTTTTTGCTTTTTCCGCATCGCCGGCATCGATGGCCGCAACTACCTTCTTGATGTAGGTGCGCACCATGGAGCGCAGACTGGCGTTGTGCATGCGGCGCTTGTCGTTCTGGCGCGCGCGTTTCTTCGCTTGAGGTGAGTTGGCCACCGGTTGCTCCTGTCTGGAATCTATAAATCTGTAACTAACAGGCCCTGGGGCCCGATCGGGACGCGACATTATCCCCACAGTTGGTTGTTTGTCAACCATAGCGGGCGTCTCGGTGCAGATATGTTGTCAATCCACAACGGCGGTTACCCGGTCGGCAACTCCAGGCTGAACTCTACACCGCTGCCGTCGCTGCGGTTTCGGGCTTTTAGGGAGCCTCCGTGGAAGTCTGCGATCAGTTTGGCGATATGCAGTCCCAGCCCCAGGTGGCCGGCATTATCGCCTTGATTGCGCACAGAAACGAGAGAGTCGAACAGCTTGTGAGCGTAACCTTCCGGGAGCAGAGGGCCGTCATTGCCTACTGTGATCAGGTACATATCTCTGTTTTTTGCTACTGACAGGCAAATTTCACTGCCTTGGGGGGCGAAGCTGCAAGCGTTATCCACCAGCTTGTCCAGTAGTTGAGCCAATAACTCCGGTGCGCCGTGGCAGGCTAGCTCCCCAGTGGGTTTGTTCAGAGTAAATTGGTGTTCGCTGTGAGCATCGCCATAGCACTGTGTCATGACTTCAAGCAGGTCTGCCAGGTCGAAAGGCTCCCGCTCCGCTTGGTGGATGCTGGTTTCAAGATTGCTGGCTGCGGAGAGACTGTTGAGAATCCCCGACAGCCTTGCACTGCCATCCATAGCCCGCCCTGCATAGCGGCGGCTGTGGTCGTCGAGTTCTCCGGCGGCGAGGTTATCCAGGGATGAGCGAACCACTGCCAGCGGTGTGCGTAGCTCGTGTGACAACTTACTGGCGAGAGTGCGCAGGTACTGGTGGTATTGGTCCAGCTCGCCGAGCAGGCTGGCGAAGGCCCGGTTTAGCTCCCCCAGCTCATCGCCGGCTTTCGAGCGGGGAAAGTTACCGCGCAGCTTGCCGCTGGAATCTACCGCGTTGCGGGCGGCCTGGTGAAGCTTGCGCACGCGCCAGGAAAGCCAGCTGGCATAGCCCAAAAGGAAGAGCAGGGCGATAGCGGCCGCGGCGCAGCTGATCAACCACAACCGGTGGGCTGCTCCCTCGGTGACTGATTGCATCGCTTCGCCAGATTGCAGGACGACGACTTGCCCCAGAAGTGGCCGCTCAACCACTTCGTCGACCCGGGTGATAACGGGCACACTCACCGCACCAATTCGGGATTGCAGCGGTCCTGAATACCATTGCTCCCGGGTGCCACGGCTGTCAGGCGTCGCAAGAGGCAAGCTATTTTCCGGCAGCTGTGGCAAATCCTCTCTGGAAAGCAATTTGCGATAAGCCCAGTCTCTCAGCCACGAATTGCTCTCGGAATCTGCCAGCTGTAGTTGTCCGTTGCTGGCAAGAAGAAATCCCTCGCTGTCCACTACTGCGAGGCGAAGTCCAGGGCGCGCAAAGTGGTCGAGTTCTCTTTGAAGGTCTGGCAGAGGGCTTACCAAGCGCCCTGGGTGACCATCTGCCGGAAGTGTGCTGGCGCTTCGAGTCGGTGAGGAACCACTGCTGTTTGCCCTGTCGTGAATACGGATAGCGAGGGCTCCACCGGTTAGGGTTTGTGGTAGAGCCAGCTCCAATTGGTAACCGGCACCAGAAGTTGTCCAGCGGCCCCTTAAGCGCAGCTCACGCTCGTAGCGGCCCTCTCTCGGGTTGTGCCACAAGGCGCTGGCGGTCCCCTGGCTGGCGACGGGCAGGATGTAGTGCCGGTCAGCGGTAAACAGCTCTACGGTGTCACCACCAGCGATCAGGCCTGTGCGGGGGTCCCGGTAGGCGGGAGTTGAGTCCGAAACAGTGAGAAGCAGGTAGACTTGCTTATCCAGTTGCCCCAGCGTCACCTGGGCCATAGGGGATAGCTGCCCGTCCTCAAGGGCTCTGGGCTCCAGTTGCTGCGCTCGCCACTCATCGCCATAGCCGTCGACTCTCGGAGCTTGAGATAGGGGATTCAGGTAGAGCTGAGCCCCTGGTGGGCGTGAAAGGCGCTGAGGATCTGGAGCGATAAGTTGGGGGGTACTGGCCAAGCGCGCGGCAATTGCCGCCGCAGTTGCCTCGATTGCCTGGATCTGGCCTTGTGCTAGGGCGGCGTCCACCTGGCGGAGGTACTGGCAGCCGGCCCAGGGCAGGGTGAGTGCGACAAGGCTGACGAGCAAGAGTTGGCGGCGTAGGTTCATACTTAAATTTTTGAAATTGTTCGCCCGATGGCGGTTTACAGCTGCCAGCGATACCCCATGCCGTAGGCGGTTCCTATGGCATTAAACTCGGTGTCCAGCGCCTGGAACTTGCGCCTGATTCTTTTGACGTGAGAGGTGATGGTGTTGTCATCCAGCACTACGCGGGCCGCTTCCATAAGTTGGCTGCGGGATTTAACGTGACCGGGCCTTTTGGCCAGGGCGTGGACAATCCAGAATTCGGTCACGGTCAGGTCCACGGGTTGCTCATCCCAGTGGCAATGGAGCCTGGAAATATCCAGCCATAGCTTTCCCTGAGTTAAGCTCTCGCCTTCATCGTTTTGATCTCGCAGCACGCTAACGCGGCGCAGTAGGGCGTTAATTCGCGCCTGCATATGGGGTAGGGAGATATCCTTGGTGAGGTAATCATCAGCCCCCAGGCGCAGTCCGGAAATAATATCCAGCTCTGAGTCCCTGGCGGTGAGAAATAATATTGGCAGGCTCGGCGCCATAGCGCGCAATTCCCGGCAGAGCTCAAAACCGCCCTCCACCTCGCTGCCCAGGCCAACATCGATCACGGCCAGGTCCGGCAGCCGCTGGCGAAAAGCATCCATGGCCTCAATCCTGGCGCTGTATAAATCGACCCGGTAACCGTGGCGGCGCAGAGCATCGCGGTAGTTTTCTGCGATAGCGCGTTCATCTTCGACAATGGCGATGGTTGCACTCATGACAAATCCCGACTTAATTCCTTTCTGGCGGAGAATCATGCACGAAGTTGCAGGGGTTAGGCAAAAAGGCGGGCGCAAGGCGCCCGCAAATACAACAGGGTTTCTATCAGCTTGGAGTTGCGTGAGTGGATTTGCGATCCACTCACGCTTATGTAGTGCGGCTTGAAGGCGAAGGGATATGCGGATTTGTTGTCCGCCGTGCCCCTTTGACTCAGAAGTTTCCCGCCATGGACTCCGGAAGGGAGAAGCGGATGTCGACGCGGCGCTCCATGGCGTAGGCGTCTACATCGCCTCGGGCTGCCTGGGAATAGGTGGAGCCGAGTGCGCTGCGGCTGATTCTTGAGGCATCAACTCCCAGCGATACCAAAGCTTCTTCCACACTCAGGGCGCGTTGATCGGACAGTACATTGTTGTAGCCGTCGCTGCCGCGAGGATCTGCGTGTCCCTCCAGGTGAATTTGCAGGTGGGGGTGGCGCTTGAGGAAGTCAGCCATGGCACTCAGCTGATGCATTTGGCCCTCCTGAAGCTCGTCCTCCCCAGTGGTAAACAGCATTTGGAATTGCAGTGAATCCAGGGCCAGTTGGCTGGCGTCGTTCGCGGACAGTTGAGCCGCATCCAATTGCTGTGCCAGGTTGCTGAGCTCTGCACGGCTCTCTGTCAGTTGTGTTGCCAGCATATCTGCCTCGTCTGCTTGCTTGATCTGCTCTCCGAGCCAGGCTCCGCCGAGTGCTCCGGCGATAAAGCCAACGGGCCCACCCAATGCTGCACCGGCAATTGCAGAGCCGGTAAAGACTGAGGCCTGCTTGGCCGGAGTCAAATTGGATTCGTTTTGTTCCTTAGCGTGGGCTCCGGTGGCAATTAGAGAACCCAGGGCGACGGCCATCACTACTTTTTTCATTGTTCTGCTCCTTAGCGGCTTTTCTTACTCGTGTGGGCCTGTTCTGTTGTGGCCCGTTTGAGTGTTATTAAAAAGCTCTAAGGAGGCGCTGGCGTGGCGCAGCTATGACCAACTGCGGCTCAATTGTGGCGAAATATGGCGATCGCTCCGAAACCCAGCTCAGAAGCTGGTAGGGGCTGGGCGACCGCAGTTATAGCAGGGGGTGGATGGACAGACGGGGCTGGGGCCATCAACAGCTGCTATGTACCGCACAATTGCCAGAACCAGGGCAATAATCAAAGCACTAATGGTCATCCCTTCTCTCCCCGCACCACCAGCTCCATGGGTGGCGCGACTAGCTCGCTCTTAGTATAGGCTCGCGGTCCCGCAGTCGCAGGGCCTCAGCTCTGTAGAGGAGCCCATATATCCCCAGGTTTTGGGGTAGACTTGCCGGCCAACAAGTTTCAACTTTCGCCAGGAGTCCGAGTTTTGTCGCAGTCATCCCCAGCTCAGGAACAGGCAGTCGAAAAATCTGGTGCTTCCAGATTGCTGCGGGGCAGTTCCGTTGTCGGTGCTGCCACTATGCTGTCGCGAGTGGCCGGGCTGGTTCGCGACGTGGCACTGGCCCGCTTTGCCGGTGCGGGCGATGCTGCCGATGCCTTTTTTGTCGCATTCAAGATTCCCAACTTTTTCCGCCGCTTATTTGCCGAAGGTGCATTTGCACAGGCCTTTGTGCCGGTACTGGCCGAATACCGCCAAAAGGGCGGTAAAGCGGCTGCGCGCGAGTTAAATGACCGGGTTGCGGGCGCCCTTGGCGGCGTACTTTTGTTGGTTACTCTGTTTGGTGTTCTCTGCGCTCCACTAGTTACGGGTATTTTTGCTTTTGGTTGGTGGTGGGACGGCAGTGAGCGGGAGAAGTTCGATCTTGCTACCGATATGTTGCAGATCACCTTTCCCTATTTAATGCTGATTTCCCTGGCGGGATTTACCGGGGCGATACTCAATACTTTCGATCGTTTTGCGATTCCGGCGCTAACCCCGGTGATGCTCAACCTGGTTTTGATTGCTGCGGCGACTGTTGCTACCAGCTGGTTTGATCCGCAAATTATGGCGCTGGCTTGGGGCGTTTTTGTTGCGGGGGTGGTGCAGCTGCTGTTTCAACTGCCTTTTCTCGCCCGTGAAGGTTTGCTGCCTAGCCCTAAGTGGGATTGGCAGCACAAAGGAGTGCGTAAAATTTTACGCCTGATGGCGCCGGCGATTTTTGGTGTGTCAGTGACCCAGATCAGCCTGGTGATGGACACTCTGCTTGCTTCATTCCTGCCCAGCGGCAGCGTTTCCTGGCTCTATTTTTCCGACCGCCTCACCGAGCTGCCCTTGGGGGTGTTTGGGGTTGCAGTGGCCACGGTAATTCTGCCGAGCCTGTCGCGTCAGCACACCGATGGAGATCCCCGCCGGTTCCGTCATACCCTCGACTGGGCTTTGCGCAGTGTCACGCTAATTTCCCTGCCCGCCTCTGTAGCCTTGGTGGTACTGGCTGAGCCGCTCCTGACAACCCTTTTTCAGTATGGGCAGATGCAGCCGCGCGATATGCAAATGGCTGCTTGGTCCCTGCGCGCTTATGCCATGGGGCTGTTGGCGTTTATGCTGATTAAAGTGCTGGCGCCGGGCTATTTTGCCCGCCAGGATACCTATACCCCAGTGCGCTTTGGCTTAATTGCTATCTCGGCCAAAATGGTGTTGAGCCTGCTGTTTGTGATACCGCTTAACTACTACTTCAAGCTCGGCCATATGGGCCTGGCACTGGCTACGGCCTGCCAGGCCGCTATTAACGCCTGGCTCCTCTATAAAGGCTTGCGTCGAGATGATGTCTATAAACCTGAGGCTGGTTGGGGCACTTACCTGGTAAGGTTGCTTCTGGCGAATTTGGCGATGGTTGCGATTTTGCTCGGGGCTCTGCACCTGTGGTCACAGTGGAGTGAATGGGCCTGGTATGACCGCGCCTGGCGTATGGGGCTAATCGTAGCTGTTGGGGGAGCGACCTATATGTCGGTTTTACTGGTTTCAGGATTGCGCCCCCGCCACTTCCGCGCCACAAGTTAGTTTATTAAGTGGGTATATCTGGATAAATATGGCCTCTGGCCGCCCAGTGGGAATCCGCTATACTGTGCGGCTCGATTTTATGAGGATGGGAAAATCGCTTTGGCCCAGGAGCGCGAACTAATTCGCGGGTTGCACAACCTGCGCCCCCGCCACCGGGGAAGCGTGGCGACAATCGGCTCGTTCGATGGTGTACACCTCGGTCACCAGGCGATTATTGCGCAGCTCAAGCAACGCGCGCAGGAACATGATCTGCCCTCGGTGGCGATTATCTTTGAGCCCCAGCCACATGAGTTCTTCTCTGGGGAAAGGGCGCCCGCGCGTCTGATGCGCTTTAAAGAGAAGGTATTGGCGCTATTTGATGCTGGTGCCGACCGGGTGCTGTGTTTGCAGTTTAACGAGAAGTTACGCAACCTGAGTGCCGATGCCTTTGTGCGCCGTATTCTGGTGGACGGCCTTGGAATCCGCCATTTAGTGGTGGGAGATGATTTTCGCTTCGGCTGTGATCGCAGTGGCGATTATCAATTCCTTCAGGGCGCCGGGGCCGAAAATGGATTCACGGTGGAAGACACAGCTACGCTTGAGATTCGCGGAGCCCGGGTGAGCAGCACCCGCATTCGCGAAGCGTTGCAGCGGGGCGAGTTTGAGTTGGCCGAGGCCTTACTCGGGCGCCCTTACAGTATTACCGGACGGGTTGCCCCCGGCCGCGCCTTGGGCCGGCAACTTGGTGCTCCCACAGCCAATGTGCGTTTGCACCGCTACCGCTCCCCGCTGGTTGGTGTTTACACCGTTCGCACCAAAGCCGCGAATGGAAGTGAACTCGCAGCTGGGCGGCCGGAAATTGACGGTGTTGCCAATGTGGGGTTTCGCCCGACAGTTGAGGGAGAGGGCGCCCGGCCACTGCTGGAAGTCAACTTGTTTGATTTTGATGGCAACCTCTACGGGAAAGAACTAGCGGTAGAGTTTTGCCACAAACTTCGCAATGAAGAGAAGTTTGCCTCCCTGGAAATCCTCAAAGCCCGCATCGCTCAGGATATTGACGATGCTAAAGACTGGTTTGTGCAAAACCCCAAGGGACACTAACCGGCGTATAGACGATGAATTATTCTCTACTAGAGCTGAAGTAGACATCCAATGACTGATTATAAAGTGACCTTAAACCTGCCTGAGACCGACTTTCCTATGCGCGGCAATCTGCCCCAGCGCGAGCCGGCTATTTTAAAGAAGTGGCAGGAAACCAAGCTCTACGAAAAAATCCGCGAAGCGCGGGCGGGGCGCGAGCAGTTTATCCTGCACGACGGCCCTCCCTACGCCAACGGGGATATTCACATAGGTCATTCGGTCAACAAGATTCTCAAAGATATAATTATCAAGTCGAAAACCCTGAGCGGTTTTGACGCTCCCTATGTGCCTGGCTGGGACTGCCACGGCCTGCCGATTGAGCACCGCGTCGAGAAAAAGATTGGCAAGGCTGGCGCAAAGGTGGATCACAAAACTTTCCGCCAGAAGTGCCGCGAATACGCAGCCAAGCAGGTGGACGGACAGAAGAAAGACTTTATTCGCCTAGGGGTGTTCGGTGAATGGGACAATCCCTACCGCACCATGGATTTCCAATTTGAAGGCGATATCATCCGAGCGCTTGGGCGAGTGGTCAAAAATGGCCATTTGGCACGGGGTTTCAAGCCCGTGTACTGGAGCGTTGTGGGCGGATCAGCTCTGGCGGAAGCGGAAGTGGAGTATCAGGATAAAACCTCCTACTCCATTTACGTTTGCTATCCGGCGACGGAAGAGACATCCCTGGCTATCGCCGATGCGGCAGGTGGACACGCGGGTGAAGGCCCCCTATCCGTTGTTATCTGGACCACAACCCCCTGGACGCTTCCTTCCAGCCAAGCGGTTTCTGTCAATGCTGAGCTGGAATATGTTGTGGTGCAAACGGCTGAGCGCCGATTGCTCGTTGCCGAAGCACTCAAGGATGCCGTATTGGAGAAGGCGGGGCTCGAAGGTGAAGTGGTAGGCCGTATTCGCGGTGCCGCATTGGAGCACCTGAAGCTAAACCACCCTTTTTACGAGAAGCAATTGCCGATGATCCTCGGCGACCATGTCACCACTGATGCAGGTACAGGCTGTGTACACACTGCGCCGGACCATGGTCCCGATGACTTCCAGGTGGGCAAGCGCTACGGCATCGATACCCTGAACTATATCGATGACAATGGCGTATACCGCGATATGGTACCGCTGTTTGCCGGTGAACACGTCTACAAGGTGGACGACAAAATCGTGGCCCTGTTACAGGAGCGCGGAGTACTTCTGCACCAGGGTAAGATGGAGCACAGCTACCCCCACTGTTGGCGCACCAAGACGCCGCTTATTTACCGCGCAACTCCGCAGTGGTTTGTGAGCATGCAGCAGAATGACCTTCTGGAGAATGCACAGAAGGCAGCGGATGAAGTTCAGTGGATCCCCGGTTGGGGCAAGGCTCGTATCGATGCCATGCTCGACGGCAGCCCGGATTGGTGTATTTCCCGCCAGCGCACCTGGGGCGTGCCCATCGCTTTGTTTGTTCACAAAGAGACCCATGAAATCCATCCGGACACTCCCGCTTTGATGGACAAAGTGGCTGAAAAGGTCGACGCCGAGGGTATGGATGTTTGGTTTGACCTGGACCCGCAGGAGCTCCTGGGAGATGAGGCAGACCAATATCAAAAGGTTACCGACACCCTGGATGTCTGGTTCGATTCAGGTGTGACTCACTACGCCGTACTGGAGCGCCGCAACGGCCTGCGCTTCCCGGCAGATCTGTACCTTGAGGGCTCTGATCAGCACCGTGGCTGGTTCCAGTCTTCACTGAAGACCTCCATCGCCATCAACGATTGTGCCCCTTATAAGCAAGTGTTGACCCACGGTTTCACGGTAGATGCACAGGGACGGAAAATGTCCAAGTCCATCGGCAATACCGTTGCACCACTGGATGTAATCAACAAGTTGGGTGCAGATGTATTGCGCCTTTGGGTTTCCGCTACAGACTTCAGTGGTGAAATGGCGGTTTCCGATGAGATCCTGAAACGCACAGCGGACTCTTACCGTCGCTTGCGCAATACGGCTCGCTTCTTCCTGTCCAATCTGGCTGGGTTTGACCCAGAAAAAGATTTGTTGCCGGAGAGTGAACTTCTGGCGCTGGATCGCTGGGCGCTGGATAAGGCTGCGCGTCTACAGGATGAAATTATCGCGGCTTACGATAACTACCAGTTCCACCAGATCTATCAGAAGTTACATAACTTCTGCGTCGTGGAAATGGGTGGCTTCTACCTGGATATCATCAAAGATCGCCAGTACACCACTAAAGAGGACAGTACTGCACGCCGCTCTGCGCAAACTGCCCTCTATCATATTGTTCAGGCATTTGTTCGCTGGATTGCGCCTATCCTGAGCTTTACCGCAGAAGAGCTGTGGCAGTTTATTCCCGGTGCCAAAGCGGACAGCATCTTTATTGAAGAATGGTATTCACTGCCGAAGCTGCCCGCAGACTCGGTTAAAGGTGCGGACTATTGGGCCGCCATCGCCGAAGTAAAAACTGCGGTAAACAAAGTGCTTGAAGAGCAGCGTGGAGCTGGTGCTATTGGCGGCTCCCTGCAAGCGGCGGTGACTCTGTTCGCCGAGGATGACCTGCGTGAAAAGCTCTTGGAGCTCGAAGACGAGTTGCGCTTTGTTTTGATTTGCTCCTCCACTTCTGTACAGCCACTCAGCGATGCTGCCGGTGCACAGTCCACAGAGCTGGAAGGATTGAAAGTCAGCGTAAGCAAAGTGGATCACCCCAAGTGTGCGCGCTGTTGGCATTACCGTGCCGATGTGGGTGTATCAGCAGAGTATCCAGACATTTGTGAGCGCTGCGTGGAAAACGTTTCTGGTGAAGGAGAAGTGAGGCATTATGCCTAGTTCCAACCCTGTTTGGGGGCATCCATGGCGCTGGTACTGGCTGGCGCTGGTGGTGGTTGTCCTCGATATCGCCAGCAAAGTCTGGGCCGTGGATATGTTTATGCACGGCCCTTCAATGCAAATTATTCCCGGCTTGCTGCAATTTACTTATGCCGAAAACTACGGTGCTGCCTTTAGCTTCCTGTCTGATGCTGGGGGATGGCAGCGGTGGTTTTTCGGAATTATTGCCTTTGTATTTAGCGTTGTTGTCAGTGTTTGGCTATGGCGCTTGCCGGCAACAAAGCGCTGGGAACCCTGCGCCCTGGCGCTGATTTTGGGGGGAGCCTTGGGCAACCTTTGGGATCGAGTGCTGCTGGGTTACGTAAGGGATTTTATTTCGGTCTATTACGGCAACTGGCACTTCCCGGTATTCAATGTTGCGGATATGGGAATTAGTATCGGCGCTGCAATGCTGGTTATTGAGCTACTTTTTTTTGCAGAAAAAGAGAGTGGCAAAGCAAAAAATAACGTGGAAGTTTAACGAACTATGAGTAATGCCGTTATCGGTGAACACTGCCGGGTGACACTGCACTTTAGCCTGAAATTGGACGACGGCACTGAGGTGGATTCAACCTTCAAAGGTGATCCAGCCTCTTTCAGTGTTGGCGATGGTAGTTTGCTGCCGGGCTTTGAAAAAGCGCTTTTTGGTTTAAAAGCGGGGGATGAAGCCGAGATCGAGATACCGCCGGAGATAGGATTTGGTCAGCGCAACCCGGAAAACCTGCAAAAGGTACGCCGGGATACCTTTTCTCCCGATATGGAGCTGGAGCGCGGGTTGGTAGTCTCTTTTGACAACGGCAGCGGCGAACTCCCCGGAGTAATCAGTGAGATTGGTGAGGACGATGTTACCGTCGACTTTAATCATCCATTGGCCGGTCAAACCTTAAATTTCCATGTGAAAATTATTGCGGTGGATTCGATCCAATAGGGTCGGGTTCCCTCTTTGTAGCAAGTAGGGTACTGAAGTAGACATGCAAATCCGAATGGCTAACCCCCGGGGCTTTTGTGCCGGTGTTGATCGGGCAATTGATATTGTGAATCGCGCCCTGGATGTATTTGGTGCGCCGATCTATGTCCGCCATGAAGTGGTGCACAATAAGTTTGTGGTGGAGAGCCTGAAAGAGCGCGGTGCGGTCTTTGTCGATGAACTCGATGAAGTACCCGATGATGTTATCGTTATCTTCAGTGCTCACGGTGTTTCAAAAGCTGTGCAGCGCGAAGCTGAAGAGCGCGGCCTGCGTGTATTCGATGCTACTTGCCCACTCGTTACCAAGGTGCATATTGAAGTGAGTAAGTTCAGCACCGACGGTGCTGAGTGCATACTAATCGGCCACGCCGGGCACCCGGAAGTGGAGGGCACAATGGGGCAGTATGACAACTCTGCTGGTGGTGCCATCTACCTGGTTGAAGACGAAGAGGATGTTGCGAAGTTAACCGTTAAAGACGAGAGTAATCTCGCCTATGTTACCCAAACAACACTATCCATGGATGATACCGCTCGAGTCATTGATGCCCTGAGAGTGCGTTTCCCTGAAATCCGTGGGCCTCGAAAAGATGATATCTGTTACGCAACCCAGAATCGCCAGGATGCTGTAAAGCAGCTGGCTCTGGAAAGTGACCTGGTCCTTGTTGTTGGTAGCCCGAATAGTTCTAACTCTAATCGCCTGCGTGAACTCGCTGAACGCTGTGGTGCTGCTGCCAAATTGATCGATGGTGCGGATGATATCGATGCGGATTGGCTCCAGGGTAAGGCGGCTATAGGGATCACAGCCGGGGCCTCAGCACCAGAAATTTTGGTGCAGGGAGTCGTTAGCCGATTGCAACAACTTGGTGCAAGCCTTCCAGAAGAAATGGATGGGCGAGCTGAAAATATACGATTCTCCCTGCCTAAAGAACTCAAATAATCAAAACTTCTCGCGCCTCCTTTCCCTTTGGTTTTAGGAGGCTAGGAGCATTGGCTTTGATTCGCCTGCTCGACTCTTAGGCGACCGCTGTGAAACAATATCAGGGCTAGGCCCTGTGATCCATCAAGGCTGCAAACATAGAGACTTCCCATTTGTAATGCGCCTTGAGGAGAGCCTGCCTTGCGACTTTCACCGGTTCCAATAAAGGAAATGTAATCTCTAAGTGGAGAGTTAGATAGAACCTGCACTTTATCTAATCTAGCCCCAGACATTACTAGAGTGTCTCTTTCACCGCGGGAACCGTCATTGTCGGCATCGATAAAAATCTCCCACCCAAGATCCCAGCTTCCTGAGTTGCGCATAGTGACGCGTTGATTCTTCACAACAGCCGTATTTCTTGTTAGCTGTATAGCGCTAATTAGCTCCTCACCCGCAAGCTCTAGCTGTGTTTTTTCAATAATCTGCGTAAAGCTTGGCAGACCGATAAATAGAAGTATGGATAAAATACAAAGAGTGATTAGTAGCTCAAGTAACGTAAATCCCCGCTGAGTCATGGTTCCCTCCCGGGATTATTAGACGTAGGTCTCATTTAAATGACCATTGAATCTGCTGGAAAGGCCGCTAGTCGGTTTGATCTGGTTTGATAACGAATTGAAATGCTACTTTCCCGACTATATCCACGGTCTTTTTCTCTTTCTAGATGTTTGGCGGTAAAGTGAACTCTGAATTATTGGCACAGGCGTTTGAAATAGATGCAGTTTAAAAACACAGATCTGGGAAATCTTCCCCGGAAGCAATATGGATTTACTCTGATAGAGATGATGATCACACTGGTGGTTTTATCTGTACTCATTGGTATTGCAGTCCCAAAGTTCACAGATATGATCAACAACAGCCGTTCAGTGGCTTTGGCTGAGGACTTTATAGGGGCCCTTAATTACTCGCGCTCGGAGGCCATTAGACGTGGGGGGAGGGTTTCTATCTGTGCGAGTACAAATGGGGCTAGCTGTGGAGCTGCAAATACTTGGGACCAGGGATGGATAGTATTTGTTGACAGCGCGGCTACCGATAAGGCTGGTACGCCCGTTGTCGATACAGTTTTAAGAGTGTGGGATATTGATGATCCAGATGCTTCTATTACGGTTGATCAGGGTGCAGCTACAAATTTTATCCGCTACACAAGCCTGGGTACTCTAGGGCGCTTTACTGATATTACTATAGTTGCGAAAAACTCTAAATGTATTAGCAGTAACGCTAGAAGCATGACAGTTGGTGCAGCCGGCTTGATAACAGTAGCAAGAGCAGACTGCTAAAGGAGATGAGGTGAAATTATTAAATTCCCAGCGTGGAGTTGGATTAATCGAAGTTCTAGTAACCGTATTAATTCTTTCCACATCACTGCTTGGCTTGGCAGCGCTGCAAAACAAAGCGCTGCAATACAATCACAGTGCCTACATGCGCTCACAGGCGAATATTCTGGCTCAAGATGTATTTGAGCGTTTAAGGGCTAATCGTGAGAATTTATCAGACTATGAGATAGATGTTGATGATCCCACGCCAAGTTCGAGTTCAAACCGCGCTGATATTGATTTAGGTGAGTGGAGAAACTTGTTGTCAGATCTCCTCCCGGCGGGTAGGGGGGGAATTAGTTGTGATGTAAATGATGTGTGTACGGTAATTGTCCAGTGGGGGGAGGAGGATTCCACTGGCACTGGTGATGATGAAGGTACCAGTAGCTTTCAATATATGACAATAATTTAGTGGAAATTGTAATGTTTAAGCAGCGAGGAATCTCACTTGTTGAACTCATGGTATCTATTACCGTTGGTTTGATATTGATGGCTGGAGTGGTACAGCTTTTTTTGTCGAGTAAAGTCACATTCACTACCCAGCAGGCCATCGCTAGGGTGCAGGAAACTGGACGCCTTGCAATTGATTTTATGAGTGAAGATATACGTATGGCCGGTTTTCTCGGCTGTATGAATGCCGCGACCGGTGAGTTTGAAAACATATTAAATGATAGCGAAACAACGCTTTATAATTTTGCTGATCCCGCAGAGGGAATCGATCACGACCAAATCGATCCAAGCTATCCAAACCATTCCGGAGATTCGGATGTTTTGTTGTTGCGAAGCGCAAATGAGGCGGCTGTGGCAGTAACTGGCGCAACATTGAGAGATCGATTTTATATTGAAAATACCGAAGTCGAAAAAGATGGCTGCGATGAAGGTAAAGATAAATACAGCGGTATTTGTGCCAGTGATATTGCGATAATTGCCGATTGTACAAAAGCGCTAGCTTTCCAAGTGACTGGGTTTGATAGTGGAAGTAGGTCTGGGGAGGTTGGGCTATACCACTCAGATGCCGATGGCTTTACACCGGGAAATAAAAAGGGCTATGGAGTCTTTAACGAAAGTGAAAAAAACCAAGGCCATTACTTCGATCAAGATGCGCAGGTTTTTGTAACAACCAGTACATTTTATTATATCGACAATGGTACCTCTGGTCGCCCAAGTTTGTTTCGAGAGATAAATGGTGAATCTCAAGAACTCTTAACTGGAGTTGAACAAATGCAGATCACTTACGGCTTGGATACTAATAACCCAGATGAGTTTAAGACCGCAAAAGAGATTTCCAGTAAAGACTGGGAAAGATTAGTCAGTATTAGGGTGGAATTATTGGTTTCCTCCGACGACGATAATGTACTTCAGGACACGCAGCTATACAGTTTCAATGGAGAGGAGGATCTCGATCCAGGCGATAGGCGCCTGCGCCAGGTCTTCACGAGTATTGTATCTCTCCGTAGCCGTAGTTTGCCGTAATTGGAGGTAGGGAAATGAAAGAAAGACCTTATGTTAAAAGCCTGCAACAGCAAGGTGGGGCAACATTGCTTGTTGGGCTGATTATTTTACTACTGATGACTTTTATCGGGCTGGCGGCGATTCGCGGAAGTGGTATGCAGGAGTTAATGGCCGGTAATATGCGCGATCGCCAGCTTGCATTCCAGGCGGCTGAAGCTGCATTGCGGGTTGCTGAAGTTAGGCTGGTAGAGGACTTTGACCGTTCGATAAGCCAGCTTTACGATGGAACTAATGTTGGATATGTTGAAGAAATGGACGGCTCTTCTGCGACTGAGTTTTGGCTGGATTATGACTGGGACAGCGTCTCGGTTTCGACCGATCTCGAACTCAGCGGGGTTGCCAGCCAGCCGGTTTATGTCGTCGAGAAATTTACTGGGGCACAATGGAATGCCAATAACGGTGGCTGTATTGATCAGGTTTGCAAAGCTAACGATAAGGCGCCCGAGTACTACCGAATTACCAGCCGCGGTGTCGGCGGCAGCGATAGTACTGTAGTAATTCTCCAGTCTACTACTGCTCGTTAATAATTTGCGCTTGGAATAATGATTATGATTAGTCTTGTAAAAAAATTAAAAAGCGCCTCGGCAATTACGGCCGCATTTTTAAGTTTAGGGATATCACATAGTGCGGCATCCCTTGATTTTGCTCAACAGCCACTGTTTTTAAGTACTTCGGTTGATCCAAATATTATGTTTATTTTGGATGATTCTGGGTCAATGCAGTTTGAAGTTACTCCCTCGGAAATTACTGAGTATTTTTCTGTACGGACAGAGATATGGAATAATAAAAAAAAGAAGTGGGTGTATAGGTATGAAACCTATTCAGTAGAGTATGTTTTCCCGCAAACTGAAGCGGATAGTCATAATGCTGCTGTGCGATTAACCCCCTGTCCTTATAATAGCTCTTCGTCTTATGATTGTGACTACTGGAATGGGTCCGATGATAGACAGACCATAGCGAAATTCGATAGTGATAATAAATGGGCTGCTTATTACCGTTCCTCATACAATAACAAGTCTTATTATAATCCAGCCGTTCTGTATCTTCCTTGGGCCGAGGAGGATGAATATGGCAATGCATTTTTAAATGCAAATCCTCAAAAGGCATATCACAACCCTTATGATATCTCTAAAGGCTGGCGCAACCTCACAGTAAATAATACACAGAGTGCAAATTGTTGGATAAAAGGCACCGCTACCAAGGATTCGAGTAATTCATCCGATGAATTGTGTGAGAGTGGCGACCTTACATTCTATCCCGCCACCTATTTTAATTATAAAGGAACAGCTTCATCAGATGTTTATTTTTCTAGTAGCTATGATCGTGTCCAAATTAAGAATGATGGAAGTACCTATGCAGGGGGCAGTGCGCGAACGGACTGCGCAGATTCAAGTGCTTGTACCTATGCAGAGGAAATTCAGAATTTTGCTAACTGGTATAGCTACCATCGCTCCCGTGTATTGATGTCTCGGGCAGGGATCGGACATGCTTTTTCAGCCCAAGGGGAGGGGTTACGCGTAGGTTTTGGTACACTTAATACTGGTAGTAAAACTATTGATAATGTTAGCACTGATGTGATCCTTGAGGGGGTGCGCGCTTTTAAGGATACCGATAGAGAGAATTTCTTTGAGAGGCTGTATGGAACAACGATTCCTTCACAAGGGACCCCTTTATTAAACGCTCTGGAAGCAGCGGGTAAATACTACAGTCGCATGGATAGCAGGGGGCCTTGGTCTTCAACACCTGGAGAAAGCGGTAGCACTAGCTCTGATGTTGCCTGTAGATCGAGCTATACCATTTTAATGACAGATGGTTATGGCAATGATTATGGCAGTAGTAAGATTGATAACTACGGCAATGCGGATGGAACTTATGGAGCGCCATTCTCCGATTCGTATAGTAATACACTGGCAGATATTGCCATGGATTATTGGAAAACCGATTTAAATACCAATCTATCAAATAATGTAAGTCAAGCTGAAGGCAGTATTGATACGGCAACCTGGCAACATATGGTGACTTTTGGGGTTGCGCTTGGAGTTACAGGTAACGTTGACCCGACTACCGCATTTAATGCGATTGATACCAGCACCGCTATTTCTTGGGGGGATCCAGACCCCAGTTATTCAGACCCCAATATTAATGCAAATAAATTAGACGATCTATTACATGCTTCTCTGAATAGTCGTGGAGGTTTCTACAGCGCAAGTGATTCCAAAACGTTCGCCGATCAACTAAAAGCTGTATTAAGTAATATCAGCGGGCGCGCTGGATCCTCATCAGCGGTTGCGGCCAACTCCACTCGCTTGGGAACTGATACATTGGTTTTCCAAGCGCTATTTGATTCAAACGACTGGAGTGGTGAAGTCAAAGCTTTTGCGATGGATACAGATGGAGGCTTGAGCGATACCCCTAAGTGGAGTACCTCGTCCTCAGGGAAAATACCCACGTCGGGTCGAACGATACTCACTTATGATGGCTCCGACACAGTGAGTTTTACTTGGAATAATTTAACGAACAAACAAAAGTCAGCCCTGATTGGACCTGATAGTGATTCTGTCGGTGAGGAGCGTTTGGAGTGGTTGTGGGGTAAATCGATCTCAGGGATGCGCAGCCGAACTTATTTGTTGGGTGATGTTGTTAATAGCAGTCCAGCATTAGCGAATAATAAGGATATGTATTATTCGTCTCTACCCGCTTATCTTGGTGGTGACAAATACGCTTCTTACTTATCAGATACCAAAGAAACTCGCTCAAAAGAAATTCTCTATGTGAGTGCCAACGATGGAATGTTGCATGGGCTAAACTCTGCCACTGGTGTCGAGGAATTTGCTTATATTCCATCGGGCGCTTATGAAAAGTTGGCTGATTTAACAAAGACTGATTATGGCACTGAATCTAACCCCCATGAGTATATTGTGGATGGTCCCTTATATGTAAGTGATGCCTACTTTAAGAAGGGCGCCAGTGAGTCATGGCGGAATATTTTAGTGGGTACTTACGGTGCTGGATCAGAGGGTCTGTTTGTTCTTGATGTAACTAATCCATCGAGTCCAGAGGTTTTGTTCGAGCTGGATAGTTCAGATAATGACAGTATAGGGAATGTTATTGGACAACCGCTTATTGCACCTACACCAGCAGGTTGGAAGTTAATTTTTGGAAATGGATACAACTCCAATAATGATGCTGCCTCATTAGTGATTGTCGACTTGGCTGATCCCAGCGATATTGAAGTATTAGAGGCCGGTAGCTCAACCGATAATGGTTTGGCCGGGCCATCACTATTACCTGATATCTACGGGATAGTTAGAGCCGCATATGCTGGTGATATTTACGGCAATATGTGGAAGTTTGATCTGAGTAGTGAATCTGAGAGCAGTTGGAAGGTTGCATTTGGAAGCGAATCATCCCCCGAGCCCCTATTCACTGCAAATGATATTAATGGCCGTTCACAGCCTATCACCGCAGCACCAGTGCTAGGAGCCAACTCGAAGGTGGATAATGCTATTATGGTGTACTTTGGTACAGGTAGTTATTTATCTTCAGCTGATGATGGGGAAGGGGATGTGGTCCATACTTTTTATGGCATTGTTGATAACGATACTAATATCACATCTACAAATAGGTCAGAATTATTTGAGAAAACTATCTCAGAGTCTTCTGGTTCGAGAACCATTAACGGGGATAGCGATACCTCTTGGTGGGATACTAAAAAGGGATGGTATTTAGATTTTGGGGCGGTTTCTGGATCTACAGCAAATGTAACAGGTGAAAGAGTTATCAGTAAGCCACTATTAATTCGAGATCGCTTAATTTTTCCGACTCTTATTCCATCTGAGGATCCCTGTGCTTACGGTGCAACAGGCTGGACTATGGAGCTTATTGGCTTAGGCGATCCCAGGTTTGCAAATGAGAGTATCTTGGATGAGCCCAATACGAAAGAAGATAGCGCTACCATCGCTTTTTCTGATGTTATTATTGCAGGGAAAAAAATATTTATCCCTTCATCAGATACGTCAGGCGCTGTGGGAGGACCTAATGGCGAGCTTTCTCGACCTAATGATCGTTTATCTTGGCGGCAACCATAAAGAGTAGTATTTTATGAAGAACTTTAGTTTTCGTATGAATTGCGGGTTTACTTTAATAGAAGTTTTGGTGGTTGTTGCAATAATTGGAATCTTAGGGGCAATTGCTTACCCCTCCTATATGGATTCTGTTAGGAAAAGTAATCGTGCAGAGGCTAAAACTGAACTAAATGATGTGGCGCAGCGTTTACAACGTTGCTTTACGGCTTTTAGCGCTTATGATGATGCTAACTGTTCTGTTGCCGGTGAAATATCTAATGGGAATACCCTATCAACGGAAAATGACCTTTATTCTATTTCGGGTGTTCTAACGGCGACAACCTATACATTGACGGCAGCGCCTCAGTCGGGCTCGGTTCAAGCGGGTGACAGTAGCTGTGCTAGTTTTACTTTAACTCAGGCAGGTGTAAAAAGTGCTAGTAGTGGAGACTGTTGGTAATTTTTTGTGAAATTATAAGATAAATATTGAGTAGCTCTTTTTTATGGAGCTACTCAATCTAGCAGGTTAGGTTTCTAGACCTAATTTCTTTAGTCGATATCGAAGTGAGCGAAAGCTGATTCCAAGGCGCTCTGCTGCCGCAGTTCTATTCCATCTTGTCTTGCTTAGTGCGCTCTCTATAACTTCTTTTTCTATCTCTTGTAGATATTCATCAATCGTTGTGTATTGAGAGGACTCAAATAACTGTCGTGAAGGAGCAGGCATGACGGGGAACTGGCTAAGCTCAGAGAGCTCTTTTGTTGATGCCGTATTTTGATCAAGCTTAAGGTCTGACTCTTTAATTTCTCTCTTTTCGCATAAAGTGAAAGCCCTTTCGAGAATATTTTCTAGCTGCCTAACATTTCCTGGAAAATGAAATTTTTGAAGGGCTAACATTGCTTGAGGATGTATTTTCGGCCGGGGTAGGCCGGACTTCCGTGCAATTCTTTGCATGAAAGCTTGTGCAAGAACAGGAATATCTTCAACACGATCACGTAGTGGAGGTATAGAGATCTCTATAACATTGATTCGATAGTAGAGGTCGCTACGAAAGCGCCCTTCTGCCACTTCAGTAGCTAGATTTTTATGAGTCGCGCTCAGAATACGAATGTCAATAGGGATTTCCTGGTTTGCGCCAATAGGACGAACAGATTTTTCTTGTATAACCCTAAGTAGCTTGACTTGCATATCCAGGGGAAGGTCAGCGATTTCATCGAGAAACAGACTTCCTCCCTCTGCACTTTGAAGTAAGCCGACCTTGTCCTTATAAGCGCCAGTAAAGCTACCTTTTCGATGCCCAAAAAACTCACTTTCTACTAATTCTTTTGGAATCGCTCCGCAATTAATCGGGACAAAAGGCTTATCAGCTCTGGCTCCGTGCTGATGGATGGATCGAGCTGCAAGCTCTTTCCCCGATCCGGATTCACCGCTGATAAATATAGGTGCATCACTGCGTGCAACTTTTGCCAGTTGATTCCTTAGTATACGCATGTTACCAGCATCACCCAATAACAACTCTGTGTCACTTTGGGTTAACTCGTCGCTTTGTTGATGATTCAACCGGAGGGCCAGTTGAGCAAGATTCCTTAAGCGCTCTAAATCAACAGGTTTACTAACAAAGTCAAATGCGCCCAGCTTCAATGCTTTGATTGCACTATCCATATTCCCGTGAGCGGTTATGACCGCTATAGGCAGATGTGTCTCGACAACTTGCTGAATGTATTCAACCAGTTGTAAGCCATCGCCATCAGGAAGTCGTAAATCTGTGAGGCAAAATTGATAGCTATGGTTGTGTAGCAGTTCCTTTGCTTGTGCGAGCGTGCCTGCACTGTGACAGTCCACATCCATTCGCTTAAGTGTTAGGCTAATTAAGTTACAAATATCTGGTTCGTCGTCAACAACCAGTGCCAGAGGTCGCATTATTTCTTTGTCTTTTCTTGTTGCGGTGAAATTATTTGGCGGCTTACTAACTGAAATTATGTCAGAAATCTCTATAGCATAATGGCTCATAGGTCGAAAAAAATCTATGAGCCAGATCAAGTAACTTCTTCACAGTTGGAAAATTCAATCCTAAAACAACTTTTGTTATCACTACTCCGGCAGTGATAGAGGGTAAGGTTGTTGGCTTCACATAGCTCGCGCGCGATATATAGGCCCAGTCCACTGCCGTTTTTTTCTGTTGTGAAAAATGGCTCAAATATTTTATTGAGAACCTCTTCAGGTACACCCTTACCAAGATCTTTGATCTCTAAAACTGTATTCCTGCGCTCCATATTGTAGTAAGCACTAATAGAGGCATGGCCCACTCCTGTAGCTAGTTTTGAGTGTTCCAAGGCGTTCTCTGTTAAGTTGGTGACTACTTGTGACAATTGTGCGGAGTCAAAATATACCAGTGGCACCTGCCCTATAGCGTCCAACTCGACGAGGTCATCCGCTTTCCCGGCATTGAAGTCTACTAAGAATTGCTTGAGCCAAGCCCCCAGCTCATATTTTTGGGCTGAGTGGGCGCGCTTTCGTGAAAGCTGCATTACGTTTTCAACAATCTGATTGATGCGCTGGCTTTGGCGACAAATTATGTCTGTTAATTGGTGGTCCTCTTCTTTTAATTCTGGGGACTCCGATAGTAGCTGTGCGGCGTGCTTGATTGCCGCTAAGGGGTTACGTATTTCGTGAGCAATTGAAGCTGTTAGTTGGCCCAGGGAGGCGAGTTTGAGCTTTTGGGCTGCCTCTGCCAGCTTCCGGTTGTCCTCCACAAAAACTAATGTGCTATGACCCGTGTCATGCTGTAATTCTGAAAAATTTGCATGAAGCTCGTCCCCATTTTTTGCGGGGATAAGCACATTATTTTGACTCTTATGACTGCGCCACTCCCTAACCTTTTGTCTCAGCTCTGCATGGTAGTCATGCGCTGTATCAATTTGGTTTTCTAGCAATCTTCTTGCTGATTTATTGATCAGTTCTGGCTTGAAAGAAGGGCCTAAAACCAATACACCGGTATTCATTCTTTCAATGATTTCTTGAGCCAGGCGTTGAAGGTGCGCAGCCTGGCGGCTTTGTTTGTCTGCGCGAATATTAGCTTTACGAATACGTTCCGATAGGTACTGGATGGCACTTACGGTTACAAATAGTAGTAAACCTAGTCCGCCTGCAGACACAATCTCCTGGCTAGAACCCGATTCAGTTAGTAAATGGTAAAGCTGGAGCGCGATAACACCCAAGCTAGCAATGGCCGCAAAAAATGCACTGAGGCGCTTATCAAGTAGGATGGCACCGATTGAACAACTGATAAGCAGTAAATAACCGAGTCCAGAGTTTAGCCCTCCACTAGCCTCGATCAACAACAAGAAAACCAGAATGTCACAGCCCAAAATAATCCCGACTTGGCTGCTATTTGTCTGGTAAGCCTTCTGGCGCAAAAATAGTAACCACGCCACATTCAGAAGGGCATAGGAAGACGTTGTATATATAAATAGTGTTGGCAAGTACGTGCCAAGTGAGCCTCCACCTATGTCGGAGTAGAATACTCCCAGCAGAACTAGGGCTATTGCTACTCGGTAAATTGCGCTTATGCGCAAAAGCTCATGGTGTTGTTGGGGGGATGTCTGGGAACTGCTCACTGTAGATGCCCGGTATTCTTGTAGTGGTGAGCCGCTGCTGTTGTTACCCCGATGGGGTTACAATAGCGGCCTGTCTTGTCCGAGGTTCAACGATGTCTACTTTGCAGTTAGTGCTGGCACAAATCAATTCCCTGGTGGGAGATATTCCAGGGAATACCAAGCAGGTGATAGAAATTGCGCGCCGAGCGTACCAGGAACTGGGTGCTGACTTGGTACTTTTCCCGGAGCTGACCCTGTGCGGCTACTCTCCTGAAGACTTGTTGTTGCGCCCCAGTATGCAGATTCGTATTGATGCGGCATTGGATCAGCTCAAAGCTGCAGAACTGCCCTGCGCCATTGTTGTGGGTTACCCCAAGTTGCTCGATGGCGTTATGTTCAATATGGCGGGGGTAATAGTTGAGGGAGAGTTAATCGCAGAATATTCCAAACAGAAGCTGCCTAACTATCAGGTCTTTGATGAAAAGCGTTACTTCAAACCGGGTAAATCTCCCTGTGTAGTGCATATCAAGGGAGTTCCTGTTGGACTGAGTGTTTGTGAGGATATTTGGTTTCCAGAGCCTATCAAGCAGTCAGTCGATGCTGGAGCCAAGTTGATTCTCAACATCAATGCATCACCTTTCCATCGGGGCAAGGCTCAACAGAGGTTGGAATTGGTTTCCAGGCAGGCAAAGAATGCCGGGGTCCCCATTGCCTATGTAAACTGGTGCGGTGGTCAGGACGAGCTGGTTTTTGACGGTGGCTCAATCGTTGTTGACGCCGAGGGAGAGGTATGTGCCAGGGCTGAGGAGTTTACAGAGCAGTTGTTGCCAGCTTCCATATCTTTGCAGGGACAGGATTTGACGGTACTCCCTGGGAAAATTGCTCCTCCTCGCAGCGATTTGGCTTCCGTGTACCAAGCCTTGGTACTCGGGGTGCGCGACTACGTTAATAAAAATGGTTTTAATGGTGTTGTACTGGGGTTGTCGGGTGGAATCGACTCAGCTCTGACATTGGCAGTTGCGGTCGATGCGTTGGGCAAAGAGCGTGTTGAGGCGGTAATGATGCCGTTTCGCTATACCTCGGATCTGAGTAAAGGCGATGCGGCCGATCAAGCGGAAAGAATGGGGGTTCACTATCGGGAAATTAGTATCGAGCCCATCTTTGATTCGTTTATGGGCGCTCTCGCTGAAGAATTTGCTGGCAGTGAGAGGGATACCACTGAGGAGAACCTGCAGGCCCGCTCTCGTGGTGTCCTTTTGATGGCTATCTCCAATAAGAAGGGCGCGATGGTCCTGACCACCGGTAACAAGAGTGAGATGGCCGTTGGTTACGCAACCTTATACGGGGATATGGTAGGCGGATTTAATGCCCTGAAGGATGTTCCCAAAGTATTGGTATTCGAGCTGGCCCGTTACCGCAACACAATTTCTGAAGTGATTCCTGAAACGGTCATTACTCGCCCCCCCAGTGCTGAGCTGGCCCCGGACCAGGTGGATTCTGACAGCCTTCCGCCTTACGAGATCCTGGATCAAATTCTCAATCTCTATGTTGATCAAGACCACAGCGCTGAGGAAATCATTCAGCGTGGCTTCCAGAGAGAGGATGTAGAGCGTGTGGTCAGGTTAGTGGGACGCAATGAGTACAAGAGGCGCCAAGCAGCCATCGGGGTGCGTATTTCTGAACGCGGATTTGGAAGGGATCGTCGTTATCCCATCACCAATGGCTGGAAGCTGGGAGACTAGCTATCCTGAAAATAGAAACGGCGCCGAATGGCGCCGTTTCTATTTTCAAGTGATAAGTTACAGAAGCTCTGGAGGCAGGGGAGTCTCGTCCCGGTTGTATTCGGGATTATAGAGTTCCCGGCTGTCAAAGCCCCGCGGGTCAGATTTTTCAAACAGGCCCAGGGTAACCCTGTGCACCAGACTGCGGCCGCTCGGACCTTTGTAAAAGTCGTAGTTGAAAGTGCCGTCTTCGTTAAAAGCGGGGTGCTTTGGATAGTTATTGCGCAGTACATCCAGGGCATTAGCCTCGAGATCTTGCATTTCCATCAAATGGTAACCTTGAACCATAACTGCCAGGGCATCGGGAATTGCGGGTGTCTGCTGGAAGTTTTCCACAATGTAGCGGCCACGATTGGCTGCTGCGAGGTAGGCGCCGCGCTTAAAGTAGTAGTTAGCCACGTGAACTTCATAGCGAGCCAGCAGGTTACGCAAATGGATCATGCGCTTTTGCGCGTCTGGAGCGTAGCGGCTCTCAGGGTAGCGGGCCATTAACTGGGAGAAATAAGCGAATGACTCTCGAGCCGATCCTGGGTCGCGACTGGTCAAGTCGGTAGGCATAAAGCGCTCGAACAGGCCTGTGCCCTCAGTAAAGGAGGACAGGCCCTTCATATAGTAGGCGTAGTCGACATTGCGGTGCTGGGGGTGTAGGCGGATAAAGCGGTCTGCAGCGGCGATAGCAGCATCGTTTTCATAGTTGCGGTAGTAGGCATAGATCAGCTCAAGCTGAGCCTGTTCCGCGTAGTTGCCGAATGGGAAGTTGTCTTCCAGGGCTCGCAGGTTTCTGATGGCAAGATCCCACTGGCTGGTTCGCAGCTGTCGCTGGGCCATCTCGTAGTATGCCTGCTCTGTACGTGAACCTGTGGGTAGGCCCACTTCCGAATCATCTGTGTTGGCGCAGGCAACCAATATTGCGGACACCAAGGCCAGCCACAGCATTTTCCAGGTCTGCATAGCCCCTCGCTCTATCATTCTTACACTCTACCTTATTAAACTACCCACCAGTATTAACCTGGCGCGTCGGACATTTAACCACAGTCGCGGAGCTGCCCAAAGTATTTGCAATTGATTGATGATTGAACACCTAAAACTAGATATCCAAGTTCCTGCCAATATGGCTGGTCGACGCTTAGACCAGGCCGCAGCCGAATTAATTCCCGATTTTTCGCGCGCGCGCCTCCAATCGTGGATCAAAGGCGGTCAGCTCACCTTAAACGGAGCCCCAGCTAAGGCCAAGGAAAAGCTCTTTGGCGGCGAGCTTATCCAGCTTCGCGCAGAGCTGGAACCCCAAGGTAGCTGGGCTGCCCAGGACCTCGACCTCAATATTATGTACGAAGATGACAGCCTGATGGTGGTCAATAAGCCCGCGGGCCTCGTAGTCCACCCCGCTGCCGGTAACCCCGACGGCACTCTGCTCAATGGCCTGCTTTACCACAATCCAGCACAGGAGCTGATACCCCGAGCCGGTATTGTTCACCGGCTGGATAAGGACACCAGTGGCCTGATGGTTGTGGCTAAGACTTTGGCCGCTCAGACCCATCTCGTGGATCAATTAAAGCAGAGAACGGTGAGTCGACAGTATGATGCCTTGGTCCAAGGATATATCACCATTGCGGGTCGTGTTGATGCGCCCATCGGTCGGCATCGTCAAAATCGTCTCAAGATGGCTGTTTTGGACTTTGGCGGCAAAGAGGCGATCACTCATTATCGTGTACAGGAGCGTTACAGCGCTTACACGCTCTTACGCTGCAAGCTGGAAACCGGTCGTACTCATCAGATTCGGGTACACATGGCCCATATCAGGCACCCGCTCGTGGGAGATCCACTCTACGGAGGCCGCCCAAAGTTGCCTCCAGAGGCCTCGGCAGACCTTGTTGAAGCTCTCCAGAGCTTCCCTCGGCAGGCTCTGCATGCGGCTGAACTAGCTCTAGTACATCCCACTAGTGGACAGGACATGCATTGGTGTGCGCCAATGCCTGCTGACATGCAAGCACTGCTCGATCAGTTGCGCGCTGATGAGCCCTGAAGTACCGGTTATAAATTCGCCTGGGCACCTATCGCCGGTTCTCGAAAGGACAATTTCGCAAAGCAAGATATCTCAATGCCAAGTAACCACTACCTGATACCCGATTGGCCCGCACCCGCAGGGGTGAGGGCGGCGGCGACGCTACGCACTGGGGGCCAAAGTTGTGGCCATTTCTCCTCCTTTAATCTGGCTGCTCACGTGGGGGACAAGGAGTCAGCTGTTACTGCCAATCGCCAACAGTTGAGGGAGGAGCTTGAGTTGCCCTCAGAACCGCAGTGGCTGGAGCAGATCCATAGCGACAAAGTAGTCGAGGCAAGTGATGACGCCTTAGTTCGAACCGCAGATGCCTGCTTTAGTATGAAAAGAGGTGTTGTCTGTGCCGTGCTAACCGCAGACTGTTTGCCTGTTTTGCTATGCGATAAGAGTGGTGCCCGTGTAGCAGCAGCCCATGCCGGGTGGCGCGGATTGGCCGGTGGTATATTGCGCAATACCGTACGGGCGATGAAGTGTGATCCTGAGGAGTTGATGGTTTGGTTGGGTCCAGCGATTGGCCCGGAGGCCTTTGAAACTGGAATCGATGTCCTCGAGGCATTCTTTGAAAATGCAATTAGCAGTCGACACACAGAAAAAATCGCTAGCTGTTTCCGCCCACACACTAAGAAACCACTGCACTTTTTAACAGATATCTACGCCCTGGCTCGCGCGGAGTTGGCAGAGCTGGGGATTGGCGGGGTATACGGTGGGGGACTCTGCACAATGTCAGAACCTGAGAAGTTTTTTTCCTACCGCAGGGAGTCTGAAACCGGTCGTATGGCAACTTTGATATGGCGGGATAAAGACTGAACTGAATTTCTAGATGGCTTATTTTTTCTATGTAAGCCATTCGATAATATTGGGGCAGCTTGGGCAATTACAAGGCTGGGCGTTGACTGGGCTGTAAAAAATTATAAGAGATAGATTTGCCGCAAAACCACTTTGCATAGAATAAATGCCGCTATTGATTTAAATCATTGAAAACCCTTCCTGCGCCCCTATTTTACTTGTCAGTACCATAGCGAATGTAAAAGGCAAATTAGTGCCACTATTGCAGCGCTTCTGAAAAAATCGAGTAAAAGAGGTTTCGTTCATGCGAATTGACCGAATGACAAACCCGCTACAGGCGGCATTTGCTGATGCGCAATCCCTGGCGGTAGGGCGCGACCACAACCAGATTTATCCCGAGCACTTGATTCTGGCACTGCTTAACCAGAACAACGGAAGCGTACCCGCATTCCTGTCACAGGCGGGATTTAACCTAAACGGGTTGCGCAATGACCTTGCCAAGCGGTTGGATAGCCTGCCGCGGGTGACTTCCCCCACGGGTGATGTGGGGATGTCCCAGGAATTAATGCGCTTAATGAATCTCACGGACAAGCGAGCCCAACAAAATGGTGACAGTTTTATTTCCAGTGAAACTGTATTACTGGCGGCTTTCGACTCTGCGGCGGGAGAGATTTCCAAAATCCTAAATGCCAACGGCGACATTAAACAATTAGAGGCGGCAATTCAAAAAGTGCGTGGCGACGAAAAAGTGGATGACCCCAATGCGGAAGAAGCGCGCCAGGCGCTGGATAAATATACTCTCGACCTGACCGAGAGGGCTCTGGCCGGCAAGCTTGACCCGGTGATCGGCCGCGATGATGAAATACGGCGGACGATTCAAGTCTTACAGCGGCGTACCAAGAATAACCCTGTACTAATTGGTGAGCCGGGTGTTGGTAAAACTGCCATTGTTGAAGGGCTCGCTCAACGTATCGTCAATGGTGAAGTGCCGGAAGGGTTAAAGGACAAACGACTTCTTTCCCTGGATTTGGGGGCATTGTTGGCGGGCGCAAAATTTCGTGGAGAATTTGAAGAGCGATTAAAAGCGGTACTCAACGAATTATCCAAACAGGAAGGTCGCATTATTCTCTTTATCGATGAGATCCACACGATGGTGGGTGCCGGTAAAGCTGAGGGGGCCATGGATGCGGGAAATATGCTGAAGCCCGCTTTGGCCCGCGGGGAATTACATTGTGTCGGTGCAACCACTCTGGATGAGTATCGGCAATATATTGAAAAAGATGCAGCGCTTGAGCGGCGTTTCCAAAAAGTGCTGGTTGATGAACCAACGGAAGAGGATACGGTTGCGATTCTGCGCGGATTAAAAGAACGCTACGAAGTACACCACGGTGTTGATATTACCGACTCTGCAATTATTGCGGCGACAAAATTATCGCAGCGTTACATCACTGATCGTCAATTACCAGATAAAGCGATTGATCTTATTGATGAGGCCGCCAGCCGGATACGCATGGAGATCGACTCCAAACCGGAATCCATGGATAAATTGGAGCGCCGTTTAATTCAATTAAAGATTGAACGTGAGGCGGTTAAAAAGGATACGGATGACGAGGCGACTAAAAAACGCCTGTCGAAACTGGAAGAAGAGATTCTACAACTGGAGCGGGAATACTCCGACCTTGAAGAGGTTTGGAAGGCGGAGAAGGCACAGCTTGCCGGCAGCCACGACCTCAAGGAAAAGCTCGAGCAGGCCAAGCTCGATATGGAGTCTGCACGGCGTGCAGGTGATCTCAATAGAATGTCTGAATTACAGTACGGTGTAATTCCACAACTTGAACAACAGCTTAAAAGTGCCGCTACCGCTGAAGCTTCTGAAGAACCCCGCCTGCTGCGCAATCGGGTTACCGATGAAGAGGTGGCTGAAGTGGTATCCCGCTGGACGGGTATTCCTGTATCTAAGATGCTCGAAGGTGAGCGTGAAAAGCTACTGCGAATGGAAGATGAGTTGCACAAGCGGGTCATCGGACAGGGGGAAGCGGTGGAAGCGGTTGCTAATGCCGTACGCCGCTCGAGGGCGGGGCTAGCTGATCCCAACCGACCCAATGGCTCATTCTTGTTCCTCGGCCCAACCGGTGTGGGTAAGACGGAATTATGCAAGGCATTGGCTCAGTTCTTGTTTGACACAGAAGACGCCATGGTGCGTATCGATATGTCGGAATTTATGGAGAAGCACTCTGTGGCCCGACTGATTGGCGCACCTCCCGGATATGTAGGTTATGAAGAAGGGGGATACCTGACTGAAGCGGTGCGGAGAAAACCCTATTCTGTTGTGCTATTAGACGAAGTGGAGAAAGCGCATCCCGATGTATTCAATATTCTTTTACAGGTTCTTGATGATGGCCGCCTGACCGACGGCCAGGGGCGCACGGTAGACTTTCGTAATACCGTTGTCGTAATGACTTCAAACCTTGGCTCAGATTTAATTCAAAAATACGCCACAGCTGAAAATGGTGATGACCTGGACGCTGAAATTCGTTATCGACAGATGAAAAGTGCGGTGATGGAAGTGGTGGGGAACCATTTCAGGCCAGAGTTCATAAATCGTATTGACGAAGTGGTTGTTTTCCATCCACTGGATAAGGCAGAAGTACGCTCTATTGCCGAAATTCAGTTGCAACAACTTTGCCGTCGACTGACAGAGAGGGACCTGAAATTAGAGGTATCTGAAAGTCTGCTGGATAAATTAGCAGAAGTTGGGTTCGATCCCGTTTATGGTGCACGGCCATTAAAGCGTGCTATTCAGGTATGGCTGGAAAACCCGCTGGCGCAAGATGTTCTCGCCGGTAAGTTTTCCCCTGGAGCAACGATCCACGCGGATGTTGAAGGCGATAAAGCCGTATTCCGATAAAAAAGCACTTGGGGGTGCCATATAGTGCACCCCTAAACTCCCACCGATTCCTCACTCTCTCCATATCTATACTCACAGGTGCGCTAATCCGTTTGTTCGGATATTTACGTAGAGGGGCACCCCTCCGTAGCGCATAGTTTCCCTTGCAAGTATCAGTTTATAGTTTTTATTGACGACACCTTACGGGGGCCTGATATCAGTAAGCGTATGTTGCTAATGCTGCTGGGATGCCTTTTGCTCTTCGGCGGAATTTTTGCTTATAAATTAATTGGCAGGCATATGGTGAATCAGTTCATAGACAACTTAGCCCTGCCTGCGGCCACAGTGACTTCAGCAACCGCCCAGTTTCAATATTGGAAGGAAGACCTGAGAGGAATAGGCACCATTCGAGCTGTTAATGGTGTAGAGGTTACTACCGAAGCTCAGGGGGTTATCAGCGCTATTCACTTCAAGTCGGGCCAGCATGTTAGGAAGGGCGATTTATTGGCGGAAATTTTTGCTGAACCGGAAAAGGCGCAGTTGCAGGTGTTGGATGCAGAGCTTCGCTTGGCCCGTCGTAATTACGTGCGGATCAAGACTCTGCTGGGGCGAGGTGTAACAACCGAAGCAGATTTGGATAGCGCTCGCAGTACTTTGGACCAGGTGGTTGCCAATATAGAAGTGCAGCGGGCCAGGGTGGATCAGCGAGTTATCGTGGCGCCTTTTAGTGGAGTACTGGGAATTCGACAAATCGATCTTGGGCAGAATGTAAGCCCGGGGGAGTCTGTTGTTTCTCTACAGCAACTTGATCCTATTTTTGTTGATTTTTCCCTCCCTGAACAAAAATATGCCTTGGTTAAGGCTGGGCTTGCTATTCAGTTGACAACAGATGCCTTCCCTAAAAATACCTACGAAGGAAGAATTACTGCTGTTGACCCTCAGGTGGATAGTGCAAGTAGGAACTTTCTGATTCAAGCTACTCTGAAAAACCCCCAACACGATTTACGTCCTGGGATGTTTGCCCAGGTATCCGTAAAGATAAGTGCACAGCGAAAAGTGCTCGTTATTCCCAGAACCGCATTGGCTTTTGCTCCCTATGGGGTGGCGGTTTTTGTGTTGGAGCCCGATAAAGATGGCGAGCATATGATCGCAGTTAAACGGTTTGTGAAAACTGGTGAGGAGCGTGGGGATCTAGTTGAAATTACACAAGGACTTTTGGTGGGGGACATAGTGGCTAGCAGCGGACTACTCAAACTTCGCAATGGAGAGAAAGCGGTTATCAATAATCAGAATCAACCCCCAGAAAGCGCAGACCCCACACCGGAAAATAGTTAAACCTGGAATTTATAGGTTGTGAATTTCACAGAGATTTTCATTCGAAAGCCAGTGTTGGCCTGCGTAGTCAGCCTATTTATTTTTCTATTGGGTTTAAGGTCGCTAACGGAATTAAATGTCAGGCAGTACCCGGAACTTGAAAATGCAGTTATTACAGTAACCACCGTTTATGTTGGTGCCGACTCAGATCTAGTACAGGGGTTTATTACTACGCCGCTTGAGCAAGAGATTGCTACTGCAGATGGTATCGATTACATGGTCTCCACCAGCGTGCAAGGTCTCTCGACGATAAACGTTTATGTACGTTTTGATTACGATCCAAATGAAGTGTTAACTCAGGTCGTTGCCAAGGTAAATAAGCTGCGCAGTGAATTGCCTGATGAATCAGAGGATTCCAGCGTGGAAATGCAGCAGGGAGAAACCACTGCTGCAATGTACCTTTCTTTTTCCTCAAATATTCTCGCTAATAATCAAATTACGGATTATCTGACACGCGTTGTTCAACCTAAATTGGCGACTATAGCTGGTGTGCAGCGAGCTCGCCTTTTGGGTGACAGTACTTTTGCAATGAGAGTCTGGTTAAAGCCGACAGAGATGGCGGCATTGGAAGTCACACCTGCAGATATTTCTGATGCGCTTAGGGATAATAATATTCTGTCGGCAGTTGGTTCGACAAAGGGAACCCGTGTGGCACTGGAAATACGTGCGGATACAGATATTGCACGTCAATTGGATTTCCGCAAGCTAGTGGTTAGAGCCGATGGGGATAAGTTGGTTCGTCTAGGTGAAGTGGCGGAGATAGAGTTAGGAGCTGAATCCTATGACAGCTCTGTGACTTTTAACGGACAATCGGCCACTTTTATTGCTATTGAGGTGGCACCCGATGCGAACTCCCTTGATGTTATTAAAAAAGTACGCGAGGAGTTGGAGCAGAAAATTTTTCCACAGTTGCCAGAGGGTATGCTAGGCGAGATTCCTTACGACAGTACTGAATATATTCAGGACTCCATTGAAGAAGTCGTCAAAACAATTGTTGAAGCAGTATTTATAGTAATTTTGGTGATTTATTTGTTTCTGGGGTCAGTTCGCAGCGTATTGATTCCAGCAATTGCACTGCCTCTTTCTCTCGTCGGTGCATTCTTTTTAATGTTTTTAATGGGATTTTCCATCAATTTACTCACATTGCTAAGCATGGTTCTGGCTATCGGAATTGTTGTTGATGATGCCATCATTGTTTTGGAAAATGTCCATCGACATATAGAAGAGGGCTTGCCTCCAAAAGAGGCTGCGATCGTAGGGGCTCGAGAGTTGGCATGGCCTGTAGTGGCTATGACTACGACGCTAATTGCAGTGTATATTCCTATTGGTTTTCTCGGTGGTTTAACCGGGACCCTATTCATAGAGTTTGCATTCTCCCTAGCTGGCGCCGTATTACTGTCTGGAGTGGTCGCTCTTACTTTATCCCCCATGATGGCCTCGAAAATATTAAAGCCTCGCGATAGTGGAGGTACCCGGTTTGAAATTTGGCTGGAACGCCAATTTAATCGACTTCAGACGAGATTTGAAAAATCGCTCCATTCTTCTCTTGATGAGCGCCGAGTTATTTTGGTTTTCGGCTTAATTGTATTGATAAGTTGTTACTTCTTATTTGTGACGTCCCCTCAAGAGCTTGAACCTACAGAGGATAGGGGGCTTGTTCTTACAATTTCTACTGCCGATGCTTACGCAACTTTAGATTATGTTGAACAGTACAGTGGTGAACTTAATGTCATTGCTGAGAGATTTACTGAGGTAGAAAATCTTTTTCTGCTTAATGGGGCGGGCACCTTCAGTAGTGGTGTTAATAATGCGGTGGCCGGGTTTGTTTTGGCTCCCTGGGAAGGGAGAGACCGTGATACGGAAAAGATGCAGGAGTTGATCAGCAGTGATGTTCAGCAAATAGCCGGGCTAAAAATAGCTGTAGTGGTGCCACCAAGTCTGCCAACTGCGGGAGGGCAGCTTCCGGTTGAATTTGTTATCGGTTCTACAGAGCCCATGGAGAATCTGGCATCGGTGGCAAGCGATATTATGACCCGAGCTCTTGAGAGTCGAAAATTTATTTTTCTCGATTCTGATCTGAAAATTGATAAACCAAAAATTGTAATAGAAATTGATCGTGATAAAGCGGCCAGTATGGGTGTGGAAATGGTGGACTTGAGTCGTGACTTAGGTACGATGTTATCCGGAGCTTATGTTAACCGTTTTTCCCTGGATAATCGCAGTTATAAAGTTATCCCTCAAGTCGAGAGAGTTGACCGCCTAACCCCTGATCAGTTGGAGCAATATTATATTCGGGCGGTAAACGACAAGTTGGTTCCTGTGAGTACTTTGATAAGGCTCACGGAAACCGTTGAACCACAGCAACTAAAGCGATTTCAACAGTTAAATGCCGTCACTATTTCGGGTGTGCCACGCCCTGGAATTACGTTGGGTGAAGCACTGATGGTGTTGGATAATGCGGCAAAAGAAATCTTACCGGTCGAGTATTCTGTGGACTACTCGGGGCAGTCCAGACAGTTCAAAACTGAAGGATCAGATTTGGTGGTTACCTTTTTCTTTGCCTTGATAGTAATTTATTTGGTGCTGGCTGCTCAATTTGAATCATGGCGTGATCCCTTGATTATGTTGGTCACCGTACCGATGAGTGTTTGCGGAGCGATGATTTTTGTCAGTCTAGGATTGACGACTCTCAATATTTACACACAAGTGGGCCTGGTTACCCTGATTGGGGTTATTTCCAAACACGGCATTCTGATAGTGGAGTTTGCCAATAAGTTACAGCTCTCAGGGCTTGATAAGCGATCAGCGATTGAGCAGGCCACTTCAATCCGTTTGCGACCGATTTTAATGACTACCGCATCTCTGGTTTTGGCGATGGTTCCATTGTTAATAGCGTCGGGGCCAGGAGGAGGAGCAAGGTTTGCAATGGGCTTGGTAGTGGCGACCGGTATGACAATTGGAACGTTATTTACTTTATTTGTCGTGCCGGCGATGTATATGTATCTTGGGCGGAATTTTGAGGCGGAGGCTGTAGCGGCCTCCTGAGTTTCTTTACACTTATTTACGCTTCGAAAATATCTCTGTCGACATTGCTGCGACGGAACTCAGAAGGGGTGACTCCCTCATGTTTTTTAAAGAAGCGAGTAAATACTGCTCGTTCGGCAAAATGAAGTTGTACCGCAATACTTTCTACGGAATCATTGGTTGAGAGAAGGAGTTTCTTGGTCAGAGATAGCGTAACACTGTCTTTAAGCTGCTGGAATGTTACTCCCTGTTCTCTCAGTCTGCGCTGTAAAGTACGGCCGCTGGTGCGGAAGTGGGCTGCGGCTTGTTTGATAGTAATTTCTTCACTGAGCAAGTGCTTTTCGAGCCAAGCTCGCAAACTGGCTGCCAGGTTATAGCTGGTCAAAGTATTGTGCAAAACTGCCTTTAAAATATTTCTGCTCTGGCTGCGAATGATTTTATGGTAACTGGGTATAGGGAAGTCCAGTATCTGGGATCCCAGGATAATCGCATTTTCATCAGCGGAAAATTCAATCGGGCACTGGAAAATCCTCTTGTGGATAGAGTCATCTTCTGGCTTTTCACTGCGTAACTTTAATCCCCGGACCTCGGGAAACCTGGGGTTAAGAGTGCGCAATAGGTCTACTCCACGACTCATCAGCATTTCAGCAATAAAATGATTGACCGGAGCGCTAAAGAGTTCCTGCTGCCAGTTGAGTGTGAGTACTTCCGCATCGGCTTCCTGGTAAGTCTGGAACCGCAGGAGGGGGGCCAGAGTTTGTGAGAGTACAATTTCTGCAGGGCGAAAGATCTCCCTCGGCCGTCTCAAGGAGGGCTGAGCTTCGATAATAGTTTCTTCAAGCCAAAGCATAATTGGGAAGCGACTAAAGCTGAGACCTGGTGAAGTAACAGGGGATAGCGCCAGTATGCTTTCAATTAGAGCATTGAATTCACTGTAATTAAGCCATTCACTCTCTCCTGGATTCCAGCTAAATGAGAATGGCAATCGTTCAATTAGCGTCTCGGTGGGGATGCCGAGCCTGGCGGCGGCAACCACAAAGTAAGGCGCAAATATCTTGGGCACGCCGGCATGGCCGGACATATTTTTATTTTGGTCTCTCATGACTTACTGCCGTCCGGGTGGCGTTGCCGGCATCATAGCAAAGGCGCCTCAAAGCACGAGTATAAATTGAGGAATATGACGAATTGGTCGCTTCGCGTGGCGGATTCGACCCCCCTCTGGCGCCTTTAATCCTATTCCGAAATAGAGCGTTAAGGATAAGTTTTAGTCGTCTGCTGTACATTGCGTTATTCAGATTTTTTAAAACTCTTCAGTCACGAGAGTTACCACTTACTAAAACAATAAAGGAAAATAACAATGGCACTGTCTAAAAGGCTGGGTACAAGCCTGTCTATTTTTTTCTCGGCGATAATTGGAGCTTCATCAGCGGTAGCGGAAAACTGCTATATCCTGGTTCATGGACACGGAGTCGAAGGACACACTACAAGTGAAAGTAATGATGGGAGTTTAGTGCAGCCAGCACTGGACTATTGGAGTGAGGCGGTTTTCGACGAATATTCTAGCAGTGATTTTATTGAGCAATTGTTAGTTGATGGCGGCAATTACGGCGTTGTCGGTTATAACTCAACTGATGAAGGTGAATTCCCCTATTGGCATGATGAGACTGCGGGTGAAATTGCTCGTCAAATTATAGAGATCCGCTCTGGCCAGGGAGATCGGTTTGAACACGAAAACCAGTGCTCAGCAGAGGACACTTTCTGGATTATTTCCCACAGCCAGGGTGCAGCCCAAATGATGTATATCGCGGGTAACGCTGTTGAAGGATCCCCATACTACAATCGCGCCTACAACCAGTTCGATAGCAATACAGAAATTCAAGAAGTAAAAAAATGTTCCACGACTTGGTATGGCAGTAAATCCTGTAAAACGGTTGAAGAAGAAGTTCGAGTTGCCGGGCTTAACGAGAGCTATGCAGTGAGCGTTGATTTTGATGCGGCTATCAGCGGTGTTGCTGCAATATTCACCACAGGAGGTGCAATTACCGGTACTGAAGGCGTTGATCGGATATGTAATGGAAGCTGGTATGACGATTTGGTCAATGCACTATTTCTTGGGCGTGAGTGTTCGGCGGTTCGCTATATGCAGACTAATGATGTTTACACTGTGAGAAATTATGTAGGGACTAATCTCGGTGCGCCGGTGTACACCATTGGGGGTTATGCGGGCTTCCCTGGTGTGGAAAGTGCTACCTCCATGCTGCTGAATGGTGAGGATGACGGTTACATTAATTTGGCTTCGCAAATGAACTGTTCCGGATCTGCCAAGCGCAACCTGTGGTCGAATCTCAAAGAATATGAAACCCTGTTTGGCGTAGCTTACGGCAGCGCGATTTTCTCTTGTGATAACGACAGTAAAGGCACTGCTCGATCTTACAATTTGGCCAGTATCTATACAGATCATGATGCGCAGCGTAACGGTGGTATTCTATCCCCTGATTATGATTCTATTCCCGATGGACTGGACTGTGGCTCAGGAAAGAACAGCGCGGGTAGAATCTCAGCCTGCACAAATTAACTAAAAAAATAAAAGGCTTCGGAGGTATTGATGTCCACATCAAGCAAAGATCGCTCAAAGGCCCGGCTGGCAGGCTGGGGTGTACTGGCCGTAGTTACTGGGTTGGTGGGTTACTGGGCCCTGGCTGGTAGTGAAGAGGCGACGCCCTCTGTTGTAGCTAAAGCAAAAGCTGAAGAGCAATCTATCCGAAGCCGCAAGCCTGATAACGTTAAGCCGGCGGAACTGGAGCAAGAGGAAGAGGATCAGTCTGTAAAACTATGGAAGGGAATTCAGTCCCTGCCCAACAAGACTGAGTTACACGAATCCCTTCTCTCGGATCTAGCCCGCTTTCATCGCTATCCGCCAGAAAACCGAGCAATTAAAACTCCTGAGCAAGACCCGATTACTCAGACATTCGCGGTGGATGAAAGAACCACTCACAGTGAGGAAGGGGATTCTCTGACTATATGGACAGATGAAAAGTTTTATTTGCGTGGGGATACTATTCGGGTTTTTGCCTATCAGGCCGATAGTGATGGAGATCGGGTCAGTGCTGACTTGACTGCGCTGTTGGTTTACGAAGACCAAGAAGTCGTGGGTACCTTGGCTTTCGGTGATTCGGATGGAGACTTAGTCTACGAAGTATTGATGGAGGCGGGCTCCTTTAATAGCCAGGTGCTGGAGGCGGGCATTTTTAAGGTCATTGTGGATACGGATATTGATGGTCTTCGAGATGCGGCAGCATTCACCCTATCTGAGGATACGGGAAGTTATACGGGCTCGTTGCGGGATTCCGTTACCGCCGATGGCAATTTATTAATTGAGGCGGAAGTCGATATCAGCAGAGAGGGGCGCTACTATTTTCAGGGCTCCCTGTATAACGATGAGCAATCCCCGATAGGCACAACGCAAAATGCTCTTGAGTTAACGGCGGGGCGGCACTGGGTTCCCCTGGAGTTTTACGGGCTCTTAATTCGCGATGCCGGGCAGGACGGCCCCTACCTGGTGAAGCAATTGAGTATTGCCAGGGTGACGGTACCTATGGCCAGGGATAGTGCTTTTGAACCAGGCTATTACACTGAACGCTATAGCCTGGATCAATTTACTGATAGTCCCTACCGTGAGCCTTAGGGATCGGTATCGCTAGAAGGGCGACTAGCAGTTTTTCTTGATTTGCTCGCGGGCTTTGGTAATGCGTTCTTGCCGCTCATCTTCTCCGAGCCTGCGATAGTTTCCATCTTTATCTTTTTCGCGCACTCTCGCGTGTGTGGTCAGGCTCTTAAGGTTCTTTTGGTACGCGACACAGAGCTCTGCTCGTTTTGCTGCCTCTTCTTTAGCTCTGGCCTCCAGTTGTCTCTGTTGCTCAGCGTCGGGCAGCTGTTCTTCCTTTGACTGTTGAGGCACTTGAGGTGCATTTTTCTGTGCTTCACGTGCGGCTATCGCATTTTGTTCAGCTTCCCATTTCTTATAGCGCTCTGACTTGGGCTTTTTGATCACGTCCACTTGAGCGTCTCCTGGAGGTTGCTCACCGAAGTGGACAACACCATTCTCATCTACCCATTTATAGATGCCATCGGCTTGAGTGGTCGTAGCTGTTACTGCAATCAATAGCGCCAGTAAGATGCGCATGGTGCTTACCCCTTGTGTTGATGTTCCTTCCGTCCCCTTATTGTACCGGTACTGGCGGGTTTTCCTGTAACTGTCTTAACACTTTCGCAGACACCTATTGACAGCTAGGACTCAATTGGCAAAATCGGGGGTTTACTCAGTGACTAGATTTCACCGCAAACCCGTGGTTTTGAGTCTAACCCTGGTGGAACATCCTCCATCGAAATTCCACTGAGTGGCCCTCCCCACCCCTGGAGGCCTGCTAACCCCGTAGTGAACCTTTGTAGATTTACTTGGGGTTGGGTGTTTATGCGCGATCAGTTCATCCTAAAAATCGGCAGCTAAACACGCAACAGGCTGATATTTGTCACCATTTTCCCCTATAATTGCTGCCTGGCATTCTTGCTGGTAGGCGTTTTATACGTTTTCGGTGATGGCTATCCTATAAAACAGGAAAATTGAGGAGACTCAAGTGGAATTACTTTCCGGCGGCGATATGTTGGTTCGCGCGCTGCAGGATGAAGGGGTGGATCTGATTTTTGGATACCCGGGCGGCTCAGCGTTACATATCTATGATGCTATTTTTCGGCAGAAGTCGATAAAGCATATTCTCGTGCGTCACGAGCAGGGTGCGACCCATGCTGCCGATGGCTATGCACGGTCTACTGGTAAGGCGGGTGTGGTACTGGTGACGTCTGGTCCCGGTGCTACGAACGCGATTACTGGCATCGCAACGGCCTATATGGATTCTATCCCTATGGTGGTGATATCTGGCCAGGTACCCAGGGATAAGATCGGTGAGGATGCGTTTCAGGAAACAGATATGGTCGGTTGCTCGCGACCGATCGTGAAGCACAGCTTTTTGGTAAAAAATGCTGAAGATATTCCTACGATCGTCAAAAAGGCATTTTTTATCGCCAATACTGGCCGTCCCGGTCCCGTAGTGATCGATGTTCCAAAGGATGTAACCAACCCGGCGGAGAGATTCCCCTACCACTACCCTGAAAAATTGCGGATGCGCTCCTATACCCCAGCAGGTAAGGGGCATAGCGGCCAGATTCGCAAAGCGATTGCTATGTTGCTATCAGCTCGCCGCCCGGTGATTTATGCCGGCGGGGGAGTGGTGCAGGGTGGCGGCGCCGAGCTTCTCACCGAGCTGGCTAGAAAGTTGAACTACCCGGTGACTAATACCTTGATGGGGCTCGGAGCATTTCCTGGAAGTGACAGGCGTTTCTTGGGAATGCTCGGTATGCACGGCACTTTCGAGGCAAATACAGCCATGCATCACGCCGACGTTATTCTGGCTGTAGGTGCACGCTTTGATGACCGGGTGACTAATACTCCAGGCAAATTCTGCCCGGGTGCCAAAATTATTCATATCGACGTCGATCCGGCTTCGATCTCTAAAACGATTGTTGCCGATATCCCGATTGTTGGCACGGTCCAGGCTGTCCTTCGGGAGATGCTCGAAGCGTTGAAAGCCAACGATGAGCAGCCGGATCACTCCGCGATAGTTGACTGGTGGCGCCAAATCGATGATTGGCGTGAGCGTCACGGGCTCTACACGGCTCCTCGTTATCAGACTAATGGTGCTCTGATAATGCCGCAGGATGTGATCAAGGCGGTGTATGACATTACTGAGGGTGATGCTTTTGTGACATCCGATGTAGGGCAACACCAGATGTTTGCTGCGCAATATTACCTGTTTGATAAGCCGCGCCGCTGGATTAACTCCGGTGGGCTGGGGACTATGGGTTTCGGCTTACCGGCAGCCTTGGGGGTGAAAATAGCTCACCCGGATAAAGAGGTTGTGTGCGTAACTGGCGAGGGAAGTATCCAGATGTGTATTCAGGAGCTTTCTACGGCTACCCAATATCATCTGCCAGTAAAAATCCTCTGCCTTAACAACCAGGCTCTGGGGATGGTGAAGCAGTGGCAGGAGATGCAATATGAAGGAAGGCTTTCCAATAGTGTTTACGAGGAATCGCTGCCTGATTTTGTGAAACTCGCCGAGGCATACGGTCACGTCGGAGTGAAAGTGGAGCGTCGTGAAGACCTACACAACAAGTTACAAGAAGCTTTTGCAATTAAGGATCGCACTGTATTTATCGACGTATACGTCGACCCATCTGAGCATGTCTATCCCATGCAAGTGCTACCAAATGGCTCCATGCGTGACATGTGGCTGAGCAAAACTGAGAGAACTTAAAGGGTAGGGCGATGCGTAGAATAATTTCGGTTCTGATGGAGAACGAACCAGGGGCTTTGTCTCGTGTTGTTGGCTTATTTTCCCAGCGTGGCTACAACATTGAAAGCCTCACCGTGGCGCCTACTGAGGATGCGACTTTATCGCGTCTCACTTTGGTGACGATTGGTGACGATCACAAGATTGAGCAAATTACCAAGAACCTAAACAAGCTTATCGATGTTGTGAAATTGGTGGACCTCACTGAAGGCTCTCATATCGAGCGGGAGCTGCTATTGGTGAAAGTGCGAGCCAATGGTGCCCAGCGCGATGAGGTGAAGCGTAGTGTCGATATTTTTCGCGGGCAGATCGTTGATGTCACCAGCAGTATGTACACGGTACAGGTGGCAGGAACCGGCGAAAAACTCGATGCGTTCCTCCAGGCGCTGGGGGAGCACACAATTATGGAAGTGGTGCGATCCGGAGTTTCCGGGATTGCCCGCGGTGAAAAAGTATTAAGTGTATAGAGCAAAAAGCAGGAATTGAGCGATGCAAGTTTATTACGACAAAGATTGTGACCTTTCTTTAATTCAGGGAAAAACAGTAGCCATTATTGGTTATGGATCTCAAGGTCATGCCCATGCCAATAACCTGAAAGACTCTGGCGTAGCGAATGTTGTTGTTGGGTTGCGCGAGGGGTCTGCTTCCTGGAAAAAGGCTGAAGGCGCGGGCTTGAAGGTAGCTGAAGTTGTCGATGCGGTGAAAGATGCCGACGTGGTTATGATACTCGCTCCGGATGAATACCAGGCGAATATTTACAAAGAGCAAGTTGCTCCAAATTTAAAGTCTGGTGCAGCACTGGCTTTCGCACATGGTTTTAATGTGCACTTTGAATTGATTGAGCCACCAGCGGATGTCGATGTCATTATGGTTGCTCCCAAGGGGCCCGGCCATACCGTTCGATCGACCTACCTTGAGGGAGGCGGTGTCCCTACCTTGATTGCGGTTTATCAGGATGCGACAGGTAAAGCAAAAGACTTGGCGCTGTCTTATGCTTCAGCTAATGGTGGTGGCCGCTCAGGTATTATTGAAACCAATTTCCGAGAAGAGACTGAAACAGATCTCTTCGGTGAGCAGGCTGTTCTGTGTGGGGGTGTTTCTGCGCTTGTAACGGCTGGTTTTGAGACTCTGGTAGAAGCCGGCTATGCTCCGGAAATGGCGTATTTTGAATGTCTGCATGAGTTGAAGCTGATTGTCGACCTGATGTACCAGGGGGGCATTGCCGATATGCGCTACTCTATCTCCAATACCGCAGAGTATGGTGACTACGTAACTGGCCCGCGTATTGTTACGGAAGAAACCAAGGCAGAAATGAAACGGGTTCTTAAAGATATTCAAACCGGTAAGTTTGCCAAAGACTTTATGCTCGAGTCCCTGGCGGGGCAGCCGCGTCTGAAAGCAGAGCGTCGCATTGGTAGTGAACACGAGATTGAGCAAGTGGGGGCAAAACTCCGCGCCATGATGCCGTGGATCAAAGCGAATAAAATTATTGATCGCACCGAAGGTAATAGCTGACTTAAGGTTGGCAAAAACGGCAGGGGCGACCCTGCCGTTTTTTTTTTGCTCTGGGCTCGGGTGGTAAATTGGCGTTAAACTCGCTGACTGCACAATGCATCAATGGAGAGTATATGAGCGGTCAAGGGGGCGAAAAACAGCCCATAGACTCAAGTAGTGAGGCTACTGAGGAAATTCGTTTGCCTGTCGATGAGCATGTTGAGGAAGAGGTTTCTTCCAGTGGTAAAAGAGTGCGCGCACGAGGTATCTACCTGCTGCCCAATCTTGTGACAACAGGTGCACTGTTTAGCGGCTTTTATGCCATTGTCGCAGGTATGAGTGGGCATTTTGAATCGGCTGCGATAGCGATTTTTGTCGCGATGGTACTGGATGGATTGGATGGGCGCGTCGCTCGCCTGACAGATACCCAAAGTGCCTTTGGTGTTCAATATGACTCGCTTTCAGACATGGTTTCATTCGGCCTGGCTCCTGCCTTGGTCGTTTTCAGTTGGGCGCTGGGAAACCTGGGTAAATTTGGTTGGGCTATAGCATTTTTATATGCAGCTTGTGCGGCATTGAGGCTTGCGCGTTTCAATACACAGGTAGATACCGTTGATAAAGGGGTCTTTATTGGATTGGCGAGCCCAACAGCTGCTGCGATCGTCGCGAGCATGGTGTGGGCAGGCCACAATGCTGAAGTAGGACCAGGCTTGGCTATAGTGGCGGCACTGGTTACTGCGGTTTCGGGTCT
>NZ_CP174329.1:1782500-4850000 GCF_052467955.1 Microbulbifer maximicatervae (SeqCode) | reverse complement strand
GGTGCACTCAGCATGGTCGGAAATCATGCAATGAGCATAATGGTATAAGTGCGCTTGACTGCGAGACAGACATGTCGAGCAGGTACGAAAGTAGGTCATAGTGATCCGGTGGTTCTGTATGGAAGGGCCATCGCTCAACGGATAAAAGGTACTCCGGGGATAACAGGCTGATACCGCCCAAGAGTTCACATCGACGGCGGTGTTTGGCACCTCGATGTCGGCTCATCACATCCTGGGGCTGAAGCCGGTCCCAAGGGTATGGCTGTTCGCCATTTAAAGTGGTACGCGAGCTGGGTTTAGAACGTCGTGAGACAGTTCGGTCCCTATCTGCCGTGGGCGTTGGAGATTTGAGAAGAGTTGCTCCTAGTACGAGAGGACCGGAGTGAACGAACCTCTGGTGTTCCGGTTGTCACGCCAGTGGCATTGCCGGGTAGCTATGTTCGGACGGGATAACCGCTGAAAGCATCTAAGCGGGAAGCCTCCTTCAAGATAAGATCTCCCTGAGGCCTTGAGCCTCCTGAAGGGCCGTGGAAGACTACCACGTTGATAGGCTGGGTGTGGAAGCGTTGTGAGGCGTTGAGCTAACCAGTACTAATTGCCCGTGCGGCTTGACCATACAACAGAGATGGTTACTAACGACTAGCTAAGCTAGCGGATTGTGAGTTAGAGACATACGATCGCTTGCGGTGTATTACTACAGATTGTTTTACCGACTTATTTGGGGTTATCGCCGGTCAATAATATGACCGAGGCAAACAGCGATAACGCGGCAGGCCAAGCACTTTGCTTATAAGACCAACGCCAACCCAAGCCAGTTTGCCTGACGACAATAGAGTTGTGGAACCACCTGATCCCTTGCCGAACTCAGAAGTGAAACGCAACATCGCCGATGGTAGTGTGGGGCTTCCCCATGTGAGAGTAGGTCATCGTCAGGCTTCTAATCCGAAAGGGCCACCCAATAGGGTGGCCCTTTTTTTATGGCTAAAAATATTTAAAAAAACAAAAAACAAAAAACAAAAAAATAAGAAAGAGAAAGCAGAAAATACTTGGCAGAAATTAAATGAAAAAAAATAAAAGTAACTCTGAAAAACTTTTATGCTCAACTTTCTATTTAAAAAATCAGTCAGTAATTAAAAAAAGAAAAACCTAAAACTACCTGAGCACCTTAAACAGACGCTCTCCTAAAAAGCCTATAAAAATAGGTCTTTACCTACCTCCGTCGCACTTATATAAAAAATCATCCAACAAAAATAACTCGCGTAAAAACCAGAAAAGTACCCATACCACTCCCGCCAAAAATTAAATTTAGCCGGTAAAAATATCGGTGATTTTTTAGTCTCTGCAGTAATCCCCTGTAACCACGGGGCCTGTAGCCCGTTTATTAAAGTTATGCACAACTCTATCCAGACTTTCTGTTAGTAACCGCTGGCTGTGGAAATCTGCGCAAAAAGTGCTGCTTTTTTACCCGCCTTCAATAGAGCCAAGCAATCACGGGGCTGGCCGGGGATATCCCGGAGTTATACACAGCTCTATCCATGGTTTCTGTTGGTAACAAAGACGCCATAAAACGGACATCAGTTATTAACAGTGTTATGAGCGATAAATCTGTGGATTACTGCGACTGATTGGTACGCCAGTATTCGAGAGAAGAAAAATTTGGGGATAAAAAAAGCCCCACCAGGTGGGGCTTTAAAAATATCGTCTGTATCTTTTATTTATTCAGAGGCAGTAGGAACTCGGCCCAAGTCTCCTTCCATTTCTGTGGTCAGGAAAGACATTACAACCCAGGCCGCTACATTCTGGCGAAGATTCTCAGGGTCGACTTTATCCAGGGTATCGTTGGGTGTGTGGTGATAATCGAAGTAGTCGGTACCGTCCTGGTATAGACCAAAGGCTGGCACACCGCGCGCAACAAACACACTGCTATCTGGGCCACCGTAAGATTCATTATTCCCGCGCTCAATACCCAGGGGGGCGAGGAGTTGCATCATTTGATCTGCAATATCAAATTTGCTCTCAGGGAGACGGGTATCGAAACGCCAGACTTTCCCTGCTCCAAAGTCTGATTCGGAGACGGCAATAATATTGTCCAGTTCTTTTACGTGTGCCTCAACATACTGCTTAGCACCTACCAATCCGATTTCCTCTGCACCAAACAGCACGACTCGCAAGGTACGACGGGGGCGCTGTGGCAGCTCAGCAATTAGACGTGCAGTTTCCATAACAATGGCAACCCCAGCTCCGTCGTCCAAGGCCCCGGTGCCTTCATCCCAGGAATCCAGGTGCGCACCGATAATCATGACTTCTTCAGGTTGCTCACGGCCAGTAATCTCACCGATGACATTAAAAGAGGGGCCGTCACTCAGTCGCTCAGTTTCAACATCAAGTTTTACCTGGACTGGCTTGCCGCGTTGGAGCATAGCCTCGAGCAGGTTTGCATCAGGAGCGGAAAGTGCGAGTGCAGGAACTGGGTTTTCCACATCATCAACCGACATCATACCGGTGTGGGCAAATCGGTCTGAGTCGGTTCCTACGGAGCGCAACAGCATGGCAGCAGCCCCTTTTTCAGCGGCAGCGCGCATTCCCAACTTGCGGCCTTGCGCCGCAGGGCCGTAGCCTTCTCCCGTGCGCGCTCTCTCCATACGCTTATTGATAAAAGCAATTTTGCCTTTCACTTGGCTGGCTGGGGCCTTCAACAGGGCCTGCACATCGGGAAACTCGATAATTTCCGCTGTTAACCCTCCCGCAGGAGTGGCGGCGCCATAGCCGAGGGAGGAGACAACTAGTGGCTGGGGGAAAGGGGATATGACTTCGGCGTGAGCATGGCCACGAATCCAGCGGGGTACCTCAATTTGCTCGGTATAGACGCGATCAAAGCCAAATGCCTTCATTTTGTCTTGTGCCCAGGCAACGGCTCTTTCATCGCCCTCAGTGCCTGTCCGTCGTGGTCCAACCTCGACGGTCAAAGACTCTACGATACTGTAGGCGTCGGAGCTTTCCAGTGCCCGGTCACGCAATACTTCCGCCACAGATACATCTTCCTGTGACAGAGGGGCTGCCTGGGCTATTCCCAGTGCCATGGTAGTGATCAGTCCCCCGGTAAGGGAAAGCAGTGGTTTCAACATCGGTCTATCCTTTGTTAATACTCTTCGGTCTTAAGCTTTTGGCTCGTTATTTGATGAGGCCGCGATCAGTTGCTCGCGAATTTCACGTAACGTATGCAGGCCTTTTTCTGTAAATAAGTAGGGCGGTTCGCCAGTATATTCGCTGTCTTCAATACTGAGGCAACGTTGTCGCATCTCTTCAAGCTTTGGGTCGTGTCGCATTGGGCAGGCGAGGAGTGCTCGCCATTCAGTATCGCTGGCTTGCCCGGTGATTACATCTTCAAGGCCCTTAACAAAACTGCCTCGGTCCATTCGAAATCTGGGTCTGCGCAGGTGCATAAGAACCCAAACCACAATAACAAAGGCAATGAAAGAAAGAATAAGCGTTGCCAGCCAGGTCACGATATCAATCCTCCACTAATAGTTTTATTGCCACAGCAATGGTGGCAATAATGATTACCGGCTTGATAATACTGGCACCTCTTGCAATCACGAGGTTGGAGCCGAGACGAGCTCCTACAACCTGGGCAAAAGACATAGCGATAGCGAGCAATAGAAAAATATGGCCTCCAGCGATAAAAATTAGCATAGAGGTCACATTGGTAGCGAGCACAATAGGTTTTGTTGATGCCGTAGCCGCACGCATATTGTAGCCGAGTAGTGCTGCGAAGGCGGCTGCACAGATAGACCCCATCCCAGGGCCAAAGAAGCCCCCGTAAAAGCCGAGCCCACCGCCAACAACTAGATTAAAAGTAACGTTACTGATTCTGGGTTTTGAGTCAATGTCGGAAATGCGAGGGGACAGAATAAAGTAGAGGGCAATAGCAATGAGCAGGATGGGAAGTAAGGTATTGAGACCAGCCTCCCCAAGTGAAGCGACTGTTAAGGTGCCTAGGCAGGAACCGATAATTGCAGCAAGTAGTCCTGGCCAGAGGGGGCGTAAATTCAACTGGCCTTTTTGCAGGAAGTTAATGGTGGATGATAGGGTGCCAAAGACGCTTTGAAACTTATTGGTACCGAGAGCATCGAGTGGGGGAATGCCGGCCCAGAGTAAAGCGGGGAGGGTGATTATTCCCCCTCCCCCGGCGATCGCACTGACAAAGCCTGCGGTAAAGGCGATTACTGTCAGTATCAGGTAGGTATAAGTAGAAAGCTCACTACTTAACTGTATCACGAGTGGACTGGTTACCCCTTTTCAAGAGTACTTTCATTATCGTGGTAATACCCCTGATACTTGCTAAAGCGCTTTTGGATCTCTGCCATATCCTGTTCCAGATCACCGATAGGCTGGTACAGGGAGTCAATGCAAATACGCTTATTGGGAAAGTCCCAGGCAACAAGCAAAATAGGAACTTGAGCGGTATAGGAAATCCTTAAAAAACCGTTCTTCCAGCGCCCTACTTTTTTGCGGGTCCCCTCGGGAGTAATCCCCACCCACATTTTTTCATTTTCCCGGTAACTCGATGCAACTTGTAGAGCGATATTACCTGCGGCGCGCCTATCGGTAGGAACACCTCCAAGCCACATAAATAGTCCTTTAAACGGGAAGAAAAAAGCTTCCTTTTTCATGAGCCAGGAAATTTTAATACCCAATGCCATAATAAATGGCATGGCAACCACAAAATCCCAATTGGATGTGTGGGGAGCCAAAGCCACCATGACTTTTCTTTCTGGAGGGATTTCCCCATCCATTCGCCAGCCGAGCACCTTGATTATCAACTTGCCAATAGCTTTGGTGATGCGATTGCCCAGCCGAGGTACTTCATTGGGTACTTCAGTAGGTATTTCTACAAACTGACTCATTATTTGCCTCTTTCTTACTGCTGTCACACTAAGGTTTCAGCAAAGGTACTTAGCCTTGCTGCTTTAGTGTTCCCGCGTGGCATAAAAGCGAACTTCCGGATAGCGCTCTTCAGCCAATTGTAAATTAACGCGCGTCGGTGCCAGGTAGGTCAGGTGTCCGCTGCCATCGAGTGCCAGGTTGGTACTGGCCTTGCGCTTGAAATTCTCTAGTTCTTTGGCACTTTCACTATCTACCCAGCGCGCAGTGTTCACGTTGACGTTTTCGTAGATGGCTTCAACTTTGTATTCGTCTTTTAATCGGTAAGCGACTACTTCGAACTGTAGTACACCAACTGCGCCCACGATAATGTCGTTGTTATCCAGCGGGAAAAATACCTGGGTGGACCCCTCTTCAGAAAGCTGCTGAAGCCCTTTTTGTAATTGCTTTAATTTGAGAGGGTCTTTTAAACGTATGCGACGGAATAGCTCCGGGGCGAAATTGGGAATGCCGGTAAATTTCAGTGCTTCGCCTTCGGTAAAGGTATCGCCGATCTGGATAGTACCGTGGTTGTGCAAACCAATAATATCGCCGGCAATGGCTTCTTCTACGTGGGTTCGGTCGCCAGCCATAAATGTCACCGCATCAGCAATTTTTACATCCTTGCCAATGCGCACATGCTTCATTTTCATACCGCGATTGTAGGTGCCGGAGCAGACACGCATAAAGGCAATTCTATCGCGGTGTTTGGGGTCCATATTCGCTTGGATTTTAAAAACAAAGCCGGAGAATTTATCTTCGCTGGGCTCTACTTTTCTCTCTTTGGTTTCCCGAGATTGGGGTGAGGGCGCCCATTCAACGAAACCATCGAGCATTTCCCTTACGCCAAAATTACCCAAGGCCGTACCAAAAAATACCGGGGTCAGTTCACCGGCAAGATAAGCTTCCAGGTCAAACTCATGAGTGGCTCCACGAACCAATTCAATCTCTTCCCGAATATCCTCGGCGTACTCGCCAAGTAGTGCGTCAGCCTCAGCGGAATCCAGACCCTTAATTTGAATATCATCGGGAATTCTGTGGCCCTGACCTTGGGAGAATACATGGATGGTATCGGTGTAGAGGTTATAAACCCCCTTGAAACCTTTTCCTGAACTCAAAGGCCAATTGATAGGGGCAGCCTGGATATTCAGAACTTCTTCAATCTCATCCATTACCTCGATCGGGTCGCGAATATCCCGGTCGAGTTTGTTGATAAATGAGAGAATCGGTGTGGTTCGCAAGCGGCACACATTCATCAACTTGATGGTGCGGTCTTCCACACCTTTGGCCCCGTCAATCACCATCAGTGCGGAGTCGACGGCGGTGAGTACCCGGTAGGTATCTTCAGAGAAGTCTTCGTGCCCCGGTGTATCCAGTAGGTTTACAGTCCTCTCTTTGTAGGGGAACTGCATAACGGAAGAGGTAACAGAAATACCGCGTTCCTGTTCCATCGTCATCCAGTCAGAGCGTGCGTGGGGACCTTTTTTCCCCTTAACGGAGCCCGCTTGCTGGATTGCATTCCCGAACAAAAGAAGCTTTTCGGTCACGGTTGTTTTACCGGCGTCCGGGTGGGAAATAATGGCGAAGGTGCGGCGGCCGGCAAAGCCTGCCAGGGAAGAACTTTGACCCATACTTTAAGATTCGATCACTGGATATTCGAAAAAAATAGGGGCGTATTATACACGCAGGCGTTGCTCCGAGGGTGGGGTATACTGCGAAATTAGACTTGTCAGTTTACCAGCTCGGCGAATGGGGTCATGTCAATGGGCTGAGTTGCCAGCGGGACTGGCACACCTGGACAATTTGCTCAAATCCATTTGGATTAACACTGTACTCTGTTGTGGCCAACAGTCATCGAGGAGCTTTTAGCGGTGCAGTGGCAAACTCAGTTATTGAAGGGGAGAGGTTATGAGCCGGGAGCGTTTACAGGCATTGCGGGAAGAGTTGCAGCGGCAGGGTGTCGATGCTTTCTTGGTACCCCGGGCTGATGAGTACCAAAATGAAAGTGTGCCTGCGGCAGATGAGCGACTGCCCTGGCTGACAGGTTTCACTGGTTCCGCAGGAATGGCTGCGGTAGGCAGTCGAGAAGCGGCATTATTTGTTGATGGTCGCTATACCTTGCAGGCGCAGCAACAACTCGGTGATCAACCCATTGAGTTAATGAGCCTCAGTCAAGTCGCGATCATTGAGTGGCTGTGTAGTCAGCTGGATGCCGGTCAGTCTCTGGGGTATGACCCGCGACTGCACACGGAGCCGGGATTGGCCTTGATCAAGAAGCGATTGGCTGAAAGGGATATCCAACTACAGCCGATGGAACAGAGCCCGATTGATGCCATCTGGAATGACCGCCCCGCATCTCCCTGTGGGCCTGCGCGCCCACACCCCTTCATCTTTACTGGTGAGCATTCCAAAGAGAAACGGCAGAGGATTGCCCGACGTCTCGCAGAAAAACGAGCCGATGCTTTATGGCTACCAAATCCTGAAAGCTGTGCTTGGCTTTTTAATATCCGTGGAGAGGATATTCCGCACTTACCAGTGGCCTTGGCCAATGCAGTCCTTTATCGGGATGGCAGTGCAACTCTTTATTTGGGGGAGGGCGCTGTAGGGGATGCGTTGATTGAGCACTTGGATAAAGATGTAAGTTTAGTCGTGGCCAAAGGGGAATTATTTGAAAATATTAAGCGCCGCCACGTCAATAAAATATGGATAGATCCCCTGATTAGCAACAGTTGGACTTTACAGCAATTGCGGGCACTGGATATTGAACTAATGCTGGAAGGTGACCCGGTCACTGAAGCCAAGGCCTGTAAGAATGCGATTGAACTGGCAGGCAGCCAGGCTGCACACGAAAGGGATGGTGCTGCGGTGTGTGAATTCCTGGCGGAAATACCTGAACAGGTTGCCACAGGCCATTTTGACGAATTGTCCGCAGTAAAGCTTTTACGAAGTAAAAGAGAGGCTCGCGAAGGCTTTCAGGGCAACAGTTTTGAGACAATTTCCGGCTATGGTCCGAATGGGGCCATTGTTCACTATCGGGTGAGCCCTGAATCCAGTTTGGCTATGAAGCCAGAAGGGGTATATCTGTGCGATTCTGGAGGCCAATATCCAGATGGCACCACTGACATTACCCGAACAGTCGCTCTGGGTGAGTTCCCGCCTTCGGCAAAAGAAAATTTTACCCGGGTTTTAAAGGGACATATTGCAGTTGCGACTTTGCGATTCCCCAGGGGGACTTGTGGAGAGCAAATTGATGCGCTTGCACGCCGTTCGCTTTGGGAGGTAGGGCTGGATTATGCCCATGGTACCGGTCACGGTGTTGGTAGTTACTTAAGTGTTCACGAGGGGCCACAGCGGATAGGTAAGGCTGTAACAGGTGTTGCTCTTCAGCCGGGGATGATCGTTTCCAATGAACCGGGGTTTTATCTCACTGGGCAGTATGGCATCCGTATTGAAAATTTGGTGTTTGTGAAAAAGAGCGAAAATTATCCAGATTTTCTAGAATTTGAAGAACTTACGTTAGCTCCGATCGACCGTAATTTGATTGACGTGGCACTACTCACTGAGACTGAACGGGAATGGCTGAATCGCTACCACCAGAGGGTGCGAGATGTGATTACCCCGCTGGTTACTGAAAAAACTGCTGAATGGTTAAAATTGGCTACTGAAGCTTTGTAGTGTGAATCTGGGGGCTGCGTGCCCCCAGGCATAATTAATTTATCTCAAACTTATAGCCAGCACCGTAGACAGAGTGAATCAACTCTTTTTCAGGCATAAGCACTGATATTTTTTTGCGCACTTTTTTGATGTGGCTATCAATAGTTCGGTCGCTGATTACGCGGTAATCGGAATAGATACGGTCCATGATTTGTTCGCGGGAAAAAATTCGACCGGGCTCACTGTAAAGTAGGTCAAATAGGTGGAACTCCAGCGCAGTAAGGTTGGCGTCTTTACCTCCGATTCGCAGTTGCCCGGTATTTCTATCTAGTTCGATGCCACCATTTCCGACTTCGCCCTTTTGTGGTCGACGGCGCAACACCGCTTTCACCCGTGCGACGAGTTCCCTGGGGCTGTAGGGTTTACAAACATAGTCGTCGGCACCGGATTCCAGGCCGCGCAAACGATCGGGTTCCTCAATTTGCGCAGTCATTATAATAATTGGAACGTCGTTGCCTTTTTGGCGAATCTCTTCGCAAATCTCCATCCCATGCCGCCCAGGTAGCATCAGGTCGAGAAGGATCAAATCCGGTTTCATAGTTTCCACTTTGGGGACAACCTGATTACCATCAGAAATGATCTCGGCTTGATAGTCGGCGGCATGAAGATAATCCAGTAGTAGGTGCGCAAGTTCGGTTTCATCTTCGACTATTAATATTTTGGCGCTCATAACTTCCTACCATTTAATCCTTTGGCTTAGGGGTAAAAAAATACTTATTTCAAGACCGCCCATAGTGGACGGAGTTGCAGAAATGCTACCCTCGTGTGCTGTAACAATATTTTGGCAAATTGATAGCCCCAAACCCGCACCGCCGGTTTCCCGGCTGCGTGAACTATCTGCTCTATACAGGCGCTCGAACAGGTGTGGTATATCAGCACTGGCAACACCGGGGGCGGAGTCGGCGAAAGTGATAATGGCTGTTCGGGCTTCACAGCGCGCAGTTACTTTGAGTTGTCCCCCACTATCGGTGTAGCGCAGGCTGTTGGTTAACAGGTTGCTAAATAACTGATTGAGGCGTGCTTCATCTGCGTAAACTAACTTATCTTCCGATAGTTGGAGGTCACTGCTTAAGCGAATACCTTTCTGGTCGAATGGAATTTCAAAGTCTTCGATAACACTTCGTAGGATATTCTCCAGGGAGATGTCGGACTTGCAGTAACTTAGTGCCCCCGCGTCGGAGAGAGACAACTCATAGAGATCATCTATCAGGCGGCTCAATTGTTGAATTTTGCTGTGCAGTATGCGCAGGTTCTCTGGTGTGGCTGATCTGATACCGTCTTGAATGGCTTCAATCTGCCCTTTTAATACTGCGAGAGGTGTGCGCAGCTCATGCGAAATATCTGCCATCCACCGGTTTCGGGCATGTTCATTTGCTTCCAGCGTTGCGGCGAGCCGATTAAAGTCAGCACTTAATTGGCCCAGCTCATCTCGCTGCTCTATATCAATACGGGTTTTGAAGTTGCCGGATGTAAGATGGGATGTCGCTTCTGTCAGCTTACGGATGGGCCTTACCAGCTGCCAGGCAAGGGGGATGGCAATGGCCAGTGCCAGAATGAAGGTGGCAACAGAGATAAGAGCGAAAGTCCGCGATTGCTCTTTAACAAACCCTACGGCCAAATCATCATCTAACACGGGTAGTGGATTGATAGCCAGGTAACCAACGGTTTCTCCGTTCACAACCAGAGGCTGCATTACCATGTTCTCAGATCCTGAATAACGACCTATCAGAGGTCTTTTTTCTTTGTTCAACAGGACCAGGCGGGCATTAAGCGACTTGCCCACTGCATGTTCAGGTGGGGGCTCAGGCGGGCGGCGGGGGCCCCTCGTACCCGGAGGTGGACGATGTGGGGGTGGCATATCCTCAAAGTGACTGGACATCACGCGTCTGTGGAGTCTTTGCCAGCGCCTGCTATTGCCGTCGATAGATTGCCAGCTCCCTTCGCTGGCGTAGATTTCTTGTAACTCATCTACCAAATCGCCGACCTCGCGAAGCTCCTGAGACTGGATATAGGTCATAAAACCATGCTTAAAGCTCCACTGAAAGAATACGAACATCCCGCCAACAGTAATTGCTGTAGTCAATAAGAAAGCGAGGCTTAGTTTATAGCGAATATTTAACGACATAGCCGGTAGCTTGGATTTCAGTAGCCTGTGTTCACAGTGAGCTCAGGTGCATTTTACTCTGTTTCCACTGAGGAAACGCGGCTCAGAAGATCAAGCCTACACTTACTGTAAATATCAGAGCAATCTTTTAACACTCCGAGAGTCTCGCGATAAGAGCCCAAGCTAAGTGCCAATAAGCTTAGCTTGGTTATCCAAAGCTGTTCTTGGGGCCTCCATGCCCTGAGTCGGTGAGAGAGATTGAGTCCCTACTGGTAGTTACTTCTATTGTTATCCCGGTTTGCCTGTGCTTACTCCCGGCTTTATTGGAGATGTAGAAAAACGATGCAATATCAGATCGGGCTTATCGAGCCGGATAAATAGAGTTGCAAGAATTCTCTTCCCTCCCCGGCTCCAGGTACTGTGGTCATGGGCGTTAAGAGTGACAGTAATTTGGTTGAAGCCCGATTTAAACAGCTTGTCGGGAAGGTGTAAGTCTGGACCATAGATTCGTTGTATTTTCTTACCATTGATATAGAGATGGGCATGACCTTCCAGATATTGCTTTGAGGCATCATTGGCGTGGCGAGGGGATTCTAATTCGAACCGGTCGTAGTCTATATGTAGGTTATATCCGGACATTTTATCGCGACTAATGTCCAGTTCGATGCGCGGTGCAGCATTGTGTAAAGGGATCTCGACTACTGGGTGTTGGTCGCCGTTATGGCTCGTGTGTGAGTTTGGCTGTGCTGTAGCAAGGTTGTTCATTCCCCAGATAAAAGACCCGATAAGAACGGCTCGAAGAATTTTCATTATTGTCTCACTCCCAGGTTTGGCGATGGGGCAACAAACTTCATTCAAACTGCTGTTGCTGTGAATACTTCTGGTTACCAGTGCTTTTAGTCTATCGGGTGCTATTGCTCCAGTTACTTCCATTACCTGGGGTGTGGGTCCCCGTAAAAACAAGGGACCGCAAAGCTTACACTTACTGCGACTCCAGGGAGATTTCCGGCGTATTAGGAAAGTGGCTTGGCCTTCAATGTTAGTGCACCGCTGAACTACTGTGTTGAGCACTCATTGACAATAGTTTGATCATCTAGCTTGCCGTAAAAGCGGGGGCCAAAAGTATATGGGAAGGCGGGGACAAGCTCACCATCATCATCGACAGTGACAGTCAGGTGGTAATGGTATCCCCTTTCGTCATCTGAGTGACCGTTATGCTGGTCCAAATATACTCCGCCTTCATTAGTCAGGTCTTCGTCCCAGTAATAGTCCTCGTAGAAAAAGCCCGCCGCTGTAGTGAACTCATTGCCTGACAGGGAGGTATAAGAGCCACTTGTCGTGGGACCGGTATTCGATGTTGTTTCGACTCCTTGGGAGAGGTCGTATTCATCCACCAAGAGACAGCTTCTCTCGCCTGCTACGCCGCAACCGCTCTCGGAGCTGGGGTCGTCATAATCTCGTACAGCCCAGCTGCTTTCTGCGAGTTCTCCTTCACTCTGCCAGGGGCCATAGATTGCATAGCCGTCGGCGGTATAGCCGTAGATAGGGGAGTGGTCGTCACCTATATCGCCAACAAGATCGGCTAGGCAATCGCTATAAAAGTGATGGTGGTAATCTCCGTTTGCGGCGTGTCCACCACAGATATCCACATCGTAGACCTCAGCAACCGGTGCCAGGGTTTGCCAGGTGCCATCCACTGATTGACCATCACCCCAATCATAAATAGAGACGCCATTTACCCAGTAGCCCTGTACGCCGAGCCCCGTTGTGCACTCCTCCGTTGCGGGCTCGGGTTCGACAGGGATGTATCCGACATGAGAGACATTCTCTGGGCAAACGAGCCCTGGTGGCCAAAATCCATAGCCGGCATCTACATCACAGGTGCCAATACCTGTATAGCCAATATCCTGCCCAAAGCTGACAATATCTCCAACGCTGACAGTGGGGCTGCCGGTTTCGAAATCAGAGGAGGCTAATGGACGTTCAAGTAGTCCGTCTAGAATACTTTGAGTAATTTCAATCTCGTAGTCGGGAACACCGGTTGCTGAGACAACGGTGTATTCCCGGCCATCTACGGTTTCTGATGCTACGCTCTGGACGTTGACCAGAACCTGCTCATTGCTGTTACTTTCATAAATGTAAGGCGCGCGTTCGTCATCAGTATTCATAATCCAGACACCAGTATCAGTGCTGGAATCTGACTCTTCAGAGGAGGTCTCAGAAGAATCATCACCATCCTCATCTGAGGAAGAGCCACTATCGCATCCCTGAAGAACTCCGAGAGATATTATCAACGCTAGTGTATAAGAGAGTGTAGGCTGGCCATTCCGGTCAAAAATTTTAATTATTTTCATATCACACCGTGGCATATGGAGGAGTTGCTCCCCGAACCTAGCGCACAAAAGTGAATGAAATGTGGATGGCCTGCTAGCTACATTTTATATCCTCTTTATCGTCTTAATTTTTTTCAGATTTGTGCACTGCGTTCAAAAGAGATACTCCGTGAGTCAGGCAAAAATATCTTATTGCTTTATTGTAAATAGCCTAAGTAGCCTTTAATTAGTGGGCCGGCTATTAATTAAATATTTTTTGGGGTATTAGCTCCAATTCTCTCTTTGAAAAATTCCAGGTCTTAATCTAATTATCAGGTCGGCTGACTTTGGCTATTTGTTTGTTGCCCCCGATAGGTGATGTTGAAAAGCGGTGTAATACCAGCTCTTTCTTATCGAGGTGAACAAATAAGGTTGCCAGTATTCGCTTTCCACCGCGGCTCCAAGTGCTGTGGTCGTGTGCATTGAGAGTCACGGTGACTTGGTTAAAACCGGGTTTTAGTAATTTTCCGGGAATATGTAAATCCGAGCCATAAAGACGTTGGATTTTTTCCCCATTGATGTAAAGGTGGGCGTGCCCCTCCAGAAACTGCTCAGAATCGTCATTGGCAAAGCGAGGGGATTCCAGCTCAAACCGATCGTAGTCAATATGCAGGTTATAGCCGGACATATCGTCGCGGCTCATGTCCAGTTCGATTCTGGGAGCGGCAACATGCAGAGGTATCTCTATCACCGGATGCTGATCGCCATTGTGGCCCGCGTGAGGATTTGGCTGTGCCGCATACGCGGTCATAGAGGATGAAACAATCCAGGCCAAAGACCCAGCGATAAAGAACCTGTGCATTTTCATTTAACTCTTACTCCCAAGCTTGAATATGAGTTAGCGGCCAACGGTGGTTGAGCAGCGATTGACGATAGTTTGGTCATCCAGTTTGCCGGCAAAGCGTGGACCGAAGGTAAATGGGAAAGCTGGAATTAATTGGCCATTGTTATCCTGCGTCACTGTCAGGTGGTAGTGATAACCTCTTTCGCTGTCAGCGTGTCCATTGAATTGATCCAAGTATTCGCCACCTCGCGCTGTCAGGCTTTGATCCCAGTAATAATCCTCGTAGAAAAAACCTGCCGGAGTTTCAAATTCGTTTCCGGATTGAGAAGTGTAGCTACCGCTGGTAGTGGGGCCGGTGTTATTTGTATTGGATACGCCGCGATCAATATCATATTCATCGACTAGCAGACAGCTGCGTTGCCCGGCAACGCCACAGCCGGTGTCTGAACGGGGATCGTCGTAATCCCGTATTGCCCAGCTGCTTTTAGCGAGCACACCTGTGCTTTCCCATGGACCGTAAATTGCGTAGCCATCGGCGGTATAACCGTAGATAGGGGAGTGGCCATCGGCGGTGTCCCCGGCAATTTCAGCCAGGCAATTACTGTAAAAGTGATGGTGGTAATCGCCGTTAGCTGCATGGCCGCCACAGATATCTACGTCATAGACTTCTGCCATGGGAGCCAGGGTATGCCAAGTGTTATTTACTGACTGCCCGTCACTCCACTGGTAAATTGAGGTTCCATTTACCCAGTAACCCTGTACACCGAGCCCAGTTTCACAGCTCTCAGTGGATGCCTCAGGCTCAGCAGGAATATAGCCTACATGGTCGACGTTTTCGGGGCACACGGGACCTGGGGGCCAGAAGCCATAACCGGCTTCTGAGCCGCAGCTGGAATTACTGCGATAGCCGATGTCTTGGCCGAAGCTAACAACCTCACCAGTTTGTACCAAGGGGTAGCCATTGACGAAGTCTGTAGAGGCTTTTGGACGGCTGATGAGTGCGTCTAGTACTTCCTGGGTTATTTCAATCTGGTAGTCCGGGATACCGGTAGCAGATACGCGGGTATATTCTTTTCCGGCAACGGTTACAGGTTCAACACTTTGCACATTAACCAGAACCTGCTGATTACTGTTACTTTCGTAAATATAGGGGGCGCGTTCGTTAGTTGAATTGATAATCCAGGTAGTACCGGAGCTCTCTGTTACCGAGCCTTCCTCGTTACCTGAAATTGTCGAATTATCTGAGGAGCCGGAATTCTCTTCGTTAACGTCCGAAGAAGTGTCCTCGTTATTATTCGATGTATTGCTTGTTTCGTCGGTAGTTGTTTCTGCTGGATTATCTACCGTAGTATCTGTAGGACTTTCCTCTTCAACTGTATTGCTGTTTGAGTCGGTGGAGGAATCTGCAGTGTTATTTCTAGTGTTTTCTGAATTTATCGAATTGTTGTTTTGCCAGTTTCTTCCATTGCTATTGCGAACAGGTACTTCCCTAACCGAACGTTGATCGTTGTTATGCCCAGAGTTGGGATTAGGTTGAGCCACAACACTGGCTGCAGTTAGCCAGGCTAATGAGCCGGCAAGAAAGTACCCGTTAATTTTCACGAGAAGGTTACCTCAATTTATCTTTATTGGTTACCGCCCCACGGTTGTTGAGCATCGGCTGACAACAGTTTGGTCATCCAATTTTCCGTAAAAGCGCGGTCCAAAAGTGAAGGGAAAGGCGGGGATTAATTGTCCATCGCTATCGACAGTGACGGTAAGATGATAATGGTATCCTCGCTCATCATCCGAATGGCCATTGTACTGATCTAAATAGACTCCACCTTGAGCTGTAAGTTCTTCGTCCCAATAATAATCCTCGTAGAAAAAACCAGCAGCTGTTTCAAATTCATTTCCGGACGCGGAGGTATATGAATCACTTGTAGTTGGGCCAGTATTAGAAGTAGTTTCCACGCCTTGGGAAATATCATATTCATTGATTAATAAGCAGCTGCGCTCGCCGGCGACACCACAACCACTTTCGGATGAGACATCATCGTAATCTCGAACAGCCCAACTACTTTCCGCTAATTCACCCTCACTTTCCCAAGGGCCATAAATTGCATAGCCGTCGGCGGTGTAGCCATAAATTGGAGAGTGGTCGTCACCAATATCGCCGACCATCTCTGCGAGGCATTCACTGTAAAAATGGTGGTGATAATCACCGTTTGCTGCGTGACCACCGCAAATATCAACGTCGTAGACTTCAGCTAGGGGGGCGAGTGTATGCCATGTATTATCAACACTCATCCCGTCACTCCATTGATAAATAGAGGTTCCATTTACCCAGTAGCCCTGTACCCCTAAACCAGTTTCACAACTGTCAGTTGCAGGTTCAGGTTCAACGGGAAAATAGCCAACATGTGAAACATTTTCAGGACAGACAGGCCCCGGTGGCCAAAATCCATAACCAGCTTCTGTACCACAGGACGAATTACTTTTATATCCAATGTCCTGCCCAAAACTGACAATATCGCCAACGCTGACATAGGGGCTGCCGGTTAAAAAGTCAGAGGATGCTTTTGGACGTTCCAGGAGTGCATCGAGAACAGTTTGTGTAATTTCGATAGTGTAATTTGGAATGCCGGTTGCTGATACAACAGTGTATTCTTTACCGTCGACAGTTTCAGATTCAACGCTCTGAACATTTACTAGTACTTGTTCATTGCTGTTACTTTCATAGATATAGGGTGCGCGCTCATCATCAGTATTTAGAATCCAAACCCCGCTATCGGTGCTCGAGTCTGAGCTGTCACTATCATCTGAAGAATCGTCATCGTCATTATCGTCACCGGAATCTGAGCCGCTGTCACTAGTATCTTCAGATGACGAATCTGAATCAGATGAAGAGCTGCCGCCTCCACCGCATGCTTGGAGTACGCCTGAAAGCAATACCAGAGATATTACATAAGGCAAAATGGACTTTCGGTCCGTGTCAAAAATTTCCGTTAATTTCATAGCACACCGTGAACTAGATGGGGGTTAGCCCAGAAATTAGCGGATAAAAGTGGAGAAAATGTGGATAAATATTAACCTAATTTGCAAAGGGTTAAATTGGCTCTCTATTTCTGCTTAGTTTGTGCGTAAGTTCAAAAGGATGGCTTTTCTTTCGGAATCAACAGTTAAAAAGTTATTTGCTGAAAAATTACTTACCTCGTTAATGACTTTCTTTGTATTTAATTTAAATAAAATATTATTCTTGCGATATTTTTTTGACTAAAAGGTCTAGGGAGCCTCTGAATAACTCCGTAATGCCTCTGCGGGTCTTGAAGGCTGCAGATGTTAGGCGCAGCTCGCCGCGAATGGCCGTAGCCCTTGGCAAGAGCTGCAACGCAGCAGCTGTGGCCTTCAAGGCCCGCCCTTCGGGGCTTGCAGAGCGATTCACACTCCGCGTTGCGACTTCTTGAAAGGTCTAGACATTCCTGCGAAGCCGCGCCTTGATTGTGAACCGCTCTGCATGCCAGAGGTATCACGGAGTTATTCAGAGGCTCCCTAGTAGTTGGCTGGCTGTATTTAGTGAAGCCAGATACTGAAAGCAGAGGCCTGGGTTCTGAGACTGTATTTGGGAGAGTCGCCAGTCTGGAAGCTTTAACCGGTTCCAGGCTGGCGTGGGGCTTTATCAATGATTTATAGGTGATATAGGTAAGCTGTTTTCTGCTGGTCTAGTTACATGGGCGGTGGGCCAGGGGGAAAACCTCCGCCGACTTCATCGGAGCAAACATTCACGATTGTCTGGTCATCGAGTTTGCCGTAAAAGCGGGGCCCAAAAGTATAGGGGAATGATGGTGTCAGCTGCCCTTCATCATTCAGTTCTACCGTTAGGTGGTAGTGATAACCACGCTCGCTGTCACTGTGTCCATTGTATTGATCCAGATAAGCGCCCTCCTGATTGGTCAAATTGGAGTCCCAGTAATAGTCTTCGTAAAAAAAACCGCTGGTGGTTTGAAAAAGGTTGCCTGATAGGGACGTAAATGTATCGCTGGTACTGGGGCCGGATTGGGCAAGTGTATTTGTGCCCTGTGATAAATCGTATTCATCTACCAGTAAACAACTGCGCTCACCGGCAATCCCGCAGCCGCTGGTAGAGTCGGCATCGTCATAGTCTCTAGTGACCCAGCTACTTACTACAAGTACACCATCGGCCTCCCAGGGGCCATAAATGGGATAGCCATCAGCGGTAAACCCGTAGACGGGGGAGTGGCTATCTCCAGTGTCTCCAACCAAGTCGGCCAGGCAATCGCTGTAGAAGTGGTGGTGATAGTCTCCCCGAGCAGCGTGTCCACCACAGATATCAACATCGTACATCTCAGCGACCGGTGCCAGAGTATGCCAGGTACCATTCACGGACTGTCCATCGCTCCACTGGTAGATAGAGGTGCCGTTGACCCAATAGCCCTGTGGTCCGAGTCCACTTTCACAAGCTTCTTCTGAGACCTCTGGCTCAGTTGGAAAATAGCTGTTGTGGGAAACATTTTCTGGGCAGACAGGGCCCGGCGGCCAGAATCCAAAACCCGCTTCGGCGTAGCAGGTATGTGGATTGCTGCTAAAGCCGATATCCTGACCAAAACTCACGATATCGCCAATTTGTACCGTGGGGCTGCCGTAGACAAAGTCGGTGCTCGCCTTGGGGCGATTGATTAGCTCGTCGTAGATAGCGGTGGTGATTTCAATTTCATAATCCGGGATGCCGGATGCAGTGACTTGAGTGTATTCCCTGCTGTCGACAGTGACGGTTTCGATGCTTTGTACATTGACCAGGACCTGCTCATTACTATTGCTTTCGTAGATGTAAGGCGCCCGTTCATCGTCGGTATTTAGCACCCAGGGGCTGCTGTCATCGCCAGTATCGTCATCTGATGGGGGTGGATCTGAATCGTCATTGTCGCACCCTGTTAAAGGTGCACAGACCAGAAGTATTGTCAGTGCGCTGATTAATAGGGTGCGGGTTTGAAGGGGGGAAATCTCCTGAAGCCTCATCGAATCACCATCCATGTTTCGCAGTAAGAGAAGAAGGCGGGCTATGCTGCTGTCTGCCGGGGTTTGGAGGAATTTGAAGTTATCGGCAAAAATGGCAAGTAATGTGTACGCTGCCCGTTAAGGCACTGATTTCCTTGTGTTGTGTTTTTAGGGGGGGGATAGATATGGGCCCAATCAGGAGTGATTCGGCCCATAGATTGATCAGTTGGTTGACAGCTCGGGGCTGGATGTTGTCTCTGCCGTGCGCTGGTGCGTATCGCGGCGCAGCCACCACCAGGAAACAAAGCCGAGAATCAGGTTGGATGCTGCTGTAGCGACAAACAGGCCGGTCATGCCCCACAGGCTGTTTCCAATCCAGGCCAGGGGTAGGTATAGGCCCAGTACCCGCAGGAAAGAAATGACGGTTGCAGGCAGCGGTTTCCCGAGTCCATTGAATGCGGCATTGGCAGACATCACAAAGCCGTACCCGGCATAGCTGAGAGGCACCAGGGTCAGGTAGGCAACAGCGACAGCGAGAACCTCGGTGGAATCACTGAACAGACTTACGATAGGTTCTGCAACAAAGTAGAGAAGCACCGCCAGTCCCGCTCCAAATACCAGGCAGAACCTTGCCAGTACGCTCACGGTTTCCCGCAGGCGATCGGTTTTTTCCGCCCCGGCATTCTGCCCCATAAAGGGGCCGACTACAGAGGAAAGTGCGTAAAACACAATGAGTGCCAGGGGTTCGACTCGGAGTGCGACTCCCAGGCCCGCGACGGCATCCTCGCCGTGCACGGCAACGAGTGCAACGACAACCCCCCCCGATACGGGAATAATGACATTGGTGAGCACAGCGGGAAGCCCGACAGCCAACACTTTGCGCCAGGATTCGAGTAGGCCGCTCAGCCGCCATTGTGGGGCTGTCATTAGGTGTTCTTTTTTGATGACGAAGTAGAGTGCAGCAATAAAGCTCAGGGCGCGCACGATAATCGTAGCGATAGCTGCTCCCTGGAGCTCAAGTCGGGGAAAGCCGAAAAGCCCAAAAATCAAAATGGGGTCGAGAATCAGGTTCAGCAGGGCTACCGCCACCATGATACGGCCGGTTACCGCGCTGTTACCAATGGCGCGAAGAGCGGCGAGCGCGACGGTCGGGACAATGACAAAGATGGTTCCCAGATACCAGGGGATCATGTAATCGGCAATAAGCGGAAGCATATCGGGGCCGGCGCCCAGCAGCTCAAATAGAGGGCGCATGGTGGCCAGGCCGACTGCAGTAATCACAATAGCAATCAGCAGTGCCAGTACAGATGCGTCAGTTACCAGGCGGCGAACGTTCTTTATATCTCCAGCGCCGTAAACCCGGGCCACAGCCGAAGAAGTACCTGCGCCGAGGCCGATAGCAAAGCTGTTTATGGCCATCACTACCGGGAAGGTGAAACTCATCGCCGCCAGGGGGCCATCGCCCAGCTGGGAGACAAAATAGGTATCGGCGATATTAAAGGACATGGCGGCGAGAATTCCCCAGACCATGGGTAGTGCCAGTCTCTGTAAGTGACTGGAAACTGAACCTTCCAGCAGTGATGGGCTGCTTTTTGATAGAGACATGTATAACTCTTGTCAATCCAACGAGGGGGTTGGGAAGTCGGGAATAGTGTTACAGAGCAGGAGTGGTTGCCTGCCGTTCAAGGCCTTGTCGGTAAGGCGGGAATTCCGAATGAGAGGCTCATTCTACGACTGAGTGTCATTCAGAGCGAGACTCATGAGTACGGCGTCCTCGCGCATGCCGTTTTGCGCGGGGTAATAACTTTTGCGTATCCCGTCTTCAGAGAAACCCAGTTTGCGATAGAGGGAGCGCGCAGCGAGATTGGATACCCGCACCTCGAGCAAAATTCGCTCAACTTCGCAGGGTAATTCCGTTTTCACGCTGTTCAGCAGTGCCTCGGCGAGGCCCTGTCGGCGTCGCGCTGGCGATACGGCAATGTCCAGGATTTCTGCCTGGTCAAATAGGCTACTGATCACGCAACAGGCGATAATGTCATCGCCTTGGATCAGGACCCAGCAGTAGTGGCCGGCGCTGAGACTCTGCTGGTATTGGGCTTGACTCCACGGATGACTGTGGGCACTTTTTGCCAGCTGGGCCAGAGATGCACAGTCATCGGCATCGGCGGAGCGCAACTGTAGCTCAGTGTAATTTAAATAGGTCATTCTGCGCGGGTTTCAGTCGGGTAACTAGTGCGCAACAGGTTCCACAGGGGGCGTTTTAGTTCGGGGGCTCGCAGTAGTTGCGAGAGGCTGGGCATACTAATTAAGCGGGCCTTCTGCCATTCGACAACCTGGCTTTCCAATGGGATCGGAGTGCAAAAGTTTTGAGCTTCACTGCCCATCAGCCAGATGGATTTAACCGGCATACGGGAATAAGAGGCCTCCAACCAGCTGGAGAATGTATCCCGAGCCTGTGAGGCGTCTTCGGCAGGACCAAAGCGATTTTCTGTTAAAGGCCATTGCAGGCGCTCCTGTTGCCGGGGGAGCTGGTGCCAGTGCAAGGCGCGGAGAATATTGTTGAACAGGGCTTCCAGGGGAAGCGCTGCACCAGGCTCGTGGCTGTCCACGGCCAGGAGTTCCTCCCCAATACGCCAGCAGTTCAAAACAAAAGGTTTAACACTTTGCTGGGGGGGGGCAACAGGAGCCGGTGTCACTGCCACCGTCTCTTGTGGGCGTTTTGTCTGGTCGGTGAGAGCGCTTATTTCATCTAGCACACGGGCGTTGCGCTCCGGACTCTGTACCGGTTGGGTGATTATCTGATCTGCTGAGTGGGGTAGCGGGTTTTGAGCTATTCCACTTGCAACCAGAGGCTGCTGAGTCCCAGCAGCCTCTTCGGCGGGAGGCAGTTCGGCCTGGCGAGGATCGGGTGCGAGCGGCAATACGAATCGGGGCACATAGCTTGGAACCCCAAGTACTGATAAATATTCCGCTCGCTGAAGCTCGTTCACTTATACGCCCTGTTTCTTACTCTCACTGCTGGCGAGCAAGTTTAACGCATCCATGTAGGCTTGTGCTGAGGCAATCAGGATATCTGTATCTGCGCCAACGCCGTTGACCAGGCGGCCGTCCTTTTCCAGGCGCACTGTAACGGACCCTTGGGAGTCTGTTCCCTGGGTGACCGCATTCACAGAATACAGTTTTAAATCGGCGCCACTGTTTACCAGCTGTTCAATAGCTTTGAAGGTGGCATCTACGGGGCCGCCACCGCTGGCTTCAGTCTGCCGGAGTTCTCCATCAATGGTGAGGCTGACAAAGGCCTGGGGGGCTGAACCGATTTTGGTGCGCACATCCAGGTCGCTCAGTTGGAACCGTTCCACTGGGGACTCGCCTCCGCTCACCAGAGAGTGCAAATCTTCGTCAAAGATCTCATGCTTCTTATCGGCGAGGTCTTTAAAGCGGGCAAATACCTGCTGGAATTCTTCGGTATCGGCGAAATCTACCCCCAGCTCTTCGTAACGGGCGCGGACGGCAGCCCGGCCGGAGTGTTTACCGAGAACCAGACGGTTTTGACCCCAGCCTACATCTTCAGCGCGCATGATTTCGTAGGTCTCGCGGTGTTTCAGAACACCGTCCTGGTGAATGCCGGACTCATGGGCAAAGGCATTAGCGCCGACAATGGCCTTGTTGGGCTGTACCGGGAAGCCGGTAATCGACGACACCATTCTCGAAGTGGGCACGATGTGGCTGGTATCCAGCCCTGTTTCTACCGGGTAGAGATCCTGGCGGGTTTGTACTGCCATAACGATTTCTTCCAGGGAGGCATTACCGGCGCGCTCTCCCAAGCCATTGATGGTGCATTCCACTTGGCGCACACCGTTCATCACGGCCGACAGGGAGTTGGCAACGGCGAGGCCCAGGTCGTTGTGACAGTGGGTCGAAAAGATGGCTTTGTCGGAGTTGGGAACGTTTTCGATAACGCGGCGGAACATAGCCCCATATTCTTCCGGCTCTCCGTAACCAACGGTGTCGGGAATATTGATAGTGCCGGCCCCTGCCGCGATAACCGCTTCGATGATGCGATACATAAATTCCGGCTCGGAGCGGCTGCCATCCTCGAGGGAGAATTCCACATCGTCGGTAAAGTTGCGCGCTGTTTGAACCGCTTTCACTGCCTGCTGCAACACCGCTTCCGGCTCCATTTGCAGCTTGTATTTCATATGGATTGGAGAAGTGGCAATAAATGTGTGGATACGCGAGGCGTTGGCATTCTTCAGGGCTTCGCCAGCGCGCACGATATCGGCATTGACCGCTCGGGCAAGGCTGCAAACCCGTGATTCGGTAACGGCTTCAGCGACGGCCTTGACCGACTCGAAGTCCCCGGGACTGGCAATCGCGAATCCAGCCTCAATGACATCGACACGCATTCTCTCAAGCATGCGGGCGATGCGAATTTTTTCCTCTCTCGTCATAGAGGCGCCAGGACTCTGCTCGCCATCGCGCAGAGTGGTATCAAAAATGACTAACTTATCTTTTTTAGTGCTCATTTTCGTTTGTTCTCCTTATTTGCTTTGAGGCTAAACAGGGGGCCTTGCCGCTGTCTATGCATCGCTCAAATAAAGTTTGGAATTCTGTTGGGGGTGGGGGGGAGAAAAATTATATGCCGCGCAGGGGCAGTCGTAGCGAGAAAGCTAGGGCAAGAAAAGACTGGCGCTGAATTATAAATGGAGTCTTCATATACAACAGTTTCCGCATTAGGTCGGATTCAGGGCATTATGAAGCGGAATCAACCGAAAGGTCAATGTATATCCTAATATTGGCGTATTATTTTCTGTTTTTGTTATTATGTTTTCGGTCTGGGCTGTTTTTTAGTGTTTATATCCTGTTTTTGAAGGGCTGCCCCACTGAGGGTTTCAATGGGGTCTGCTATTAAGGGGTGGTATCGGTCAATTTATGCAGAAACTGCCACAAGTCTCCGTGTAGTTGCTCTACCTCGCTGCGGCTGATACGGCTGTTGTCCAGCTGTGCTGTCACCCACTCTCTGGCTCTTGGTTTAAGGGCAAGGCTTTCCTCTGTCACAGTGATCAGGGTTATCCGTTCATCCTGATTGCTGCGGCGACGCTTGACCAGGCCGTTTTGCTCCATCCGCTTAAGCAGCGGGGTCAAGGTGCCGGAATCCAGCATCAGCCTCTGCCCCAGTGCACTGACGCTCTGCTCTTCTTCCGATGGCGCCTTGGTGTTGGCCCACTCCCACAGAACCATTAAAACCAGATATTGCGGATAGGTGATCCCCAATTCCTTTAGCATCGGCTGGTAGGCGCGGGTCATGGCTCGGGATGCGGCGTAGAGGGCAAAACATAGCTGGCGGTTCAGTGCCAGCTCGCCGGAATCGTCATCACAGACAATCATCAGAGCATACGCTCGATTTCTGTCTCCAGGGATGCCGGTGCATCCTTTGGCGCGTAGCGTTTAACATTTTCGCCATTCTTACCGATCAAGAACTTAGTGAAATTCCACTTAATGCCCTCGGTTCCCAATAGCCCCGGCGCACGTTTCTTGAGCTCCACAAACAGCGGGTGAGCTTCATCGCCATTGACGTCCAGCTTAGCGTAGACGGGGAAGCTGACTCCAAAGTTCAGTTCACAAAACTCCTGAATTTCCTCATCGCTACCGGGTTCCTGCTTGCCAAATTGATTGCAGGGAAAGCCCAGGACGGTAAATCCACGGTCTTTGTATTTTTTATATAAATCCTCCAGGCCCGCGTATTGCTTGGTGAAGCCACACTTACTGGCCGTGTTAACAACTAGCACCACCTTGTCTTTGTAATCGGCCAGAGTGGTCTTTTGCCCATCAGCGGTTTGCACAGGAATTGAGTAGAGATCGGTCATTGGGAGAGCCTCGAAGGTTTGTATTTTGCTAAATTTAGTTGTGCACAACCTTTTTTGCAACTGCTTTATTTGGGAGTAGCCCTTTTGCAGGCTTTATTGTGAGAATGATTACCAATTATATTATGCGCCAGATTGATAAAACCCTTTTGCAATAACAGTAAAGGATTCTCCATGCGCCTCACCTTACACTTGGCCCGCCTGCTAGTGGCGCTACTGGCCATTACGGTTCTACCCGTCCAAGCCCAGGCCTCCGGTCTTTCAGAGCAGGAATTGCGCCAGCTGATGCAGATGGCAGAGTACATCGGTGTAGATTACCCGGAAGCGGTGGCAGACGGGGAGATCATTAGTGACGATGAGTTTGCAGAGATGCAGGAGTTCGCCTCGGTACTGATCGATCGCGGCGCACAACTGCAAGAGTCGCCTGAAGCGGCGATGATCCGCACCGAGGCGGATGCGTTGCAAGCGGCGATTCTCCGCAAGGCCAGTGTGCAGGAAGTGCAAGCGCATACCGCCAAGTTGCGTCAGGGGCTACTATCTATCGCCCCCGCGCTATCTTTGCCCACTGCATTGCTGAATGTGGATGAGAGTCGCGCTATCTACCAGGCGCAGTGTGTTACCTGCCATGGTATCGAGGGTAAAGGGGATGGCCCCTTAGCGGCACAGTTGGAGCCGGCGCCGACAAACTTCTACGAGTTGGAGCGCGCTGAAAATCGCTCCCTGCTGGGCCTTTACGATGCTATCAGTAACGGTATCGATGGCACTGCAATGACCGCCTTCAAAAACCTGAATGAGCAGCAGCGCTGGTCCCTGGCATTTTATGTTGGCGGCCTGGCTTTCCAAGGTGAAGCGGGGGAGGGCGAAGGCGTTGAGCCGAGCTTGCAGGATATCGTGATGTACAGCCCCAATGTGCTGCAGAGTGATCGCCCGGAACTGTCCGGCGCGGCAGTTGCTTCCCTGCGTGCCGACCCCACACCCTTCTTTACTGGTGAGGAGAGCCTCAGTAGCCAGCCGATTGAGATAGCCCGTGCGCAACTGGAAAAGTCCTTGGTGGCCTACCAGGAAGGTAACTACGATCACGCCCGCACCCTGGCTATTAGTGCCTACCTGGACGGTTTTGAGATGGCGGAGAGTTCTCTGGATTCCCTCGACGCCGATCTGCGTAAAGCCACTGAGCGGGAGCTGCTCGGGCTGCGCAGTCAGCTGAATGCCGATAGTAACCCCGAGCAAGTCGGGGCTCAGGTACAGGTAATTCTTGAGCAACTCGGGCGCGCCGAATCTTTAATGCAGGAGACAACTCTCTCTGCGGGTGCACTATTTATTGCCAGCTTGGTGATACTTCTGCGCGAAGGTCTCGAGGCGCTGCTGGTTGTGATTGCACTGACAACGATCCTGGTAAAATCCGGTCGTCGCGATGCGTTGAAATTTGTTCACTTCGGTTGGATCAGTGCCGCGGTCGCAGGTGTTGTTACTTGGGTTGCCGCACAGAGTTTGGTTTCCATCAGTGGCGCCAGCCGGGAAGTTATGGAAGGGGTTGCAGCGCTTCTGGCCGCAGTTGTGCTCTTCTACGTGGGTTTCTGGATGCACAGTAAGACCCAGGCGGATCAGTGGCAGCAATATATCCAGAACAGCATCAACCGCAGCCTTAGCGCTGGCGCCCTGTGGGGCATTGCCGGTCTCGCATTTGTCGCTGTGTACCGCGAAATTTTTGAAACCATCCTGTTCTACCAGGCCCTATTGGTGCAAACAGCTTCCAGTCAGTACAGCGCCCTATGGGGGGGGCTCGCTGCCGGTGCGATATTGCTGGTTGTGCTGGGCGTTGCCTTTGTGCGCTTCTCTGCTCGCTTGCCTATAGGCAAGTTCTTCTCCATGACGACCTATTTACTGTTGGCGTTGTCATTTGTTCTTGCGGGCAAGGCTGTCGCGGCGCTGCAAGAAGCGGCGTGGATTGCGATTTCCCCGCTGCCGGTAAATCTCAGCTTTGACTGGTTGGGTATCTACCCGACTTGGCAAGGTGTTGGTATTCAGGGGGCAATACTGGTTGTCGCTCTGTGGTTGCTACTGAAAGGCGGCCGCTCAGATTCCAGTTCCGCTAAAGCGGCCTAAATGGCTTTTGGGTACCCGCAACTCTGTGGGTACCCTATTTCTTCTTCTGGCTCCCATCACATTATTGTTTGGGCTGTTGTGCTCTTACAATTGGTCGCCTCTGAGTTCTGCAATCTTTCTTCTCAAGTTTTCTCTTTTTGCATTGCTGCCGTCGATCGGTTCTCCTGCGATGATATTGACCTTGGGGAAAAATCGACGCTTTTGTTTTTTGGGAAGCCTCGTGTCCTGTGGGCTGAAAATACTTCCCCAAAGTCCTTGAAGAGCTATTGGAATGACCGGAACTGTAGTTCGCTCAAGAATTTCCTCGACGTCTTTTAAAAAGGGTTGAAGGTTGCCGTCGAGTGTGATTTTGCCTTCGGGGAAGATACACATTATTTCTCCTTTTTTCAGCCCGTCCTCTATGGCCTGTAGGGCAGTTTCTCGACTTTTTGGATCATCACCTTTAAGGGGAATGGGAATGGCTGCATTAGTGCGAAATAGAAAGTGGAGCATTGGCATTTGGTAGATCGACTGATGAGTGATGAAGCGAATGGGGCGCTGTACGGCATCGGCGAGCAGTAGAGGATCTAAATAGCTAACATGATTACTGATGATTAATGCCGGCCCTTTAGTGGGAATTTTATCCAGGCCATCCAAACTGATGTGGCAAAGGGTATGGGTGGGAACCCATAGCAACATTCGCGTTGCAAGTTCGGGTTCTCGTGAAAAAATGATTGTCACAATAACAATATTCATTAGTGCGACTATTACGAAAAATTCAGGAATTCCGATATGAATAAAGTCGAGAATGAAAATGTCGAAGAGGGCGGCAACTGCCATAAAGAATGCGTTGACAACGTTGCTAATTGAAATTACCTGCCCTCGGATGGTTTCCGTGGCTCGGTCTTGGATTACGGCGTATAGAGGGACTGAAAAAATGCCCCCAAAAATTCCGAATAATGCGATAGCGATCAAAATAGGGTAGGAATTGGTATTGAGAATAAACTGATGGACTGTAGCATTGGCAGTGGCATCAAAATTAGCTGCAAGATATCCAAGAGCTAAGCCTGAGGCTGTTACTCCGATGGCACCTATAGGAACAATGCCTAGTTCAATACGCCCCTTAGATAAGCTGCTGCATAGCAGGGAACCCGCTGCTGTACCAACCGTCAGGCTGCAAAGTAATAGGGTAATAACTTGCTCATCACCCTTGAGGATATTTTTAGTAAAGCTAGGGACCTGGGCCAGGTAGGCGGTGGTTAGCATCCAAAACCAAGCGACGGCTAATATGGAGTAAAAAACGGCAGGTGTTTGTGTGGTTAGATGCAAAACTTTTAGAGTGTGAGATATTGGATTCCAATTAACCTTCAGGCCTGGTGTTGGTGGTGGCGCAGGAGGAATAGCAAAGCTTGCTAGTAATCCTAGAAAGGCAAAACCAATTAATGCGAGCGCTATATAATATAGGCCATATTGGCCTGGGCCAGTCATTCCAATCAGGAGGATTCCAATAATAGTTCCTATTAGTGTCCCGCTAAAGGAACCCATTTGGACTAAAGCATTGCCACTGAGTAGCTCGTCACGATGTAAATGCTGGGGAAGTAAGGCGTATTTTGTTGCGCTATAGAATGTGGCGTGAATACCATATAGAAGAATGGCCGCTAACCCCAAAGTATAGTTTTTGGTAAATAGCGCAGTGACACCGATAATGGCGAAAATAATTTCACAGACCTTTAGGATACGTATTATGGAGCCTTTATCATATTTATCTGCTATTTGGCCCGCAGATGCGGAGAGCAAAAAAAAAGGAAATATGTATAGGCTTGAAGCGATATTGACTAGAGTGTTTGCTTCTGTAGCGGCTAGTTGATAGACCAATAAAACGATGAGGGCATTTTTATAGAATTTATCATCCAGCATTTCAAATACGTGAGTGATAAACAGCGGGAGAAAGCGACGTTTGGTAAGCAGTTTAAATTGACTGTTCTGAGTCATGAACAGTTGCCACTTATATGATGGATGATCATTCTGAAAGAGTGTTTTTTATACAGGGTACCGTTTTCAAATGGCGCACCGAGACTGCAACAAAAGCTTCTGTTTTTTAATGAATGCAAACAAATTAATGAGTTCTATATTCAATCCTAGCAGATGGTGCTGGTTTATCGGAGATGTCTGTTTGTGTTTGGTTATAAATTACGTAAATATATATCTAATTTGTTATAAGTAGCGGCACCCTATTCGTTATTAGTTTAATGATCGTCTTTTGTCAATTGCAGATGATTTAATAGTGCTTGAAGCGATTGGGGGGTTATGTCGCTTGCTGATATTGACTTTCCAACTCTGACTTCTGCTTTTAATCTTTGTTTGCTGCCAAAAGCACCTCTGATGAAAATTGGTATTATGGAGATGGGATTGTTTTTTAGTGATTCCTTGACCAGGTTTATTTCCTTCATAGCACTAGTTGAAGATTCTTTTTCAATTAAGAAGCATATTAAATCCCCATTGTGCTCTAAGTGAGTAAAATATTTGTTCAATGTTAAATTGTTTTCTAGGGTATCATCTTTATGGGGTTCGTAGAGTCGGTTGCTCTTACTCAGAATTTTTTTAATTGATTGATTTTTGTTTAGGGCGTTGCTGGGGATAAAGCGGATTTTTCTTGTGGTTAAGCTGCTTATAATAAGCGGGGTAAAAGCATTTGAGTAAGTCGTTAAGATAAGGATGGGGCCTGTGGCGGGAAGATTTTTCAAGTTGTGATATTGAGTGCGCCTGGGTAGATGGTAGGTTAGCCACGCCAAAGTATCGAACAACATCTCTGGCATTTGAAAAAGTAAGAATATCAACATTACCAAATTTAGTGCGGCCAGCAGAGTGAATATCTGAGGAATCGCGATGCCAACAGGACCCAAAAGTCCAATGATGGCAAAAGAGATAATAACAACAAATACGGCATTGAATACATTATTCACAGAAATAACTTGTGCGCGAATTTTTTCTGCTGTTCTGACCTGGATGATTGTGTATAACGGCACTATAAATATTCCGCCAGCGACGCCGATGAAACTCGTGATAAATAGGATAGTAAAACCTCCGTCGCTCTGTAAAAACTGGACGAGGGACGCGTTGGATAGCATTTGATAATTTCCAGATAGGACTCCCAGCCAAAGTGCAGCTATTGTCATACCCAGCCCCCCGACTGTTACTAAGCCCAGTTCGGCACGTCCACGAGACAGGCTTTCACACATTAGTGAGCCTATGGCAACACCAACCGTCAGGCAACAGAGAAGCACGGTGATGATAGGTTCGCTGGCGCCCAACACATTCCTAACAAAGCTGGGAACCTGGGTCAGACATGCTGTGCTAAACAGCCAGAACCAGGAATTGGCGATAATGGCGTAAAATATAGTTGGAGTCTTAACCACCTCTCGCATGATTTTCAGTGTTTGAGTTAGGGGGTTCCAATCTACATTCAGGTCGGGGTCTGAAGGGGCGGCGAAGGGAATTTCCCTACTAATTAGATAGCTGAGTACAGCGACAACTACCATCACCAAACTCAAGTAAAGCAGCCCGGATTTTCCCTGGCCTACATCGCCGGCGAGTAAAGTTCCGACAATAGTTCCAACTAATAGTCCAGCAAAGGACGCGACTTGGGCCAGGCCATTGCCCCCGAGTAGTTCGGACGGTTTAAGGTGTTGCGGTAAAATGGCATACCTGACGGGGCTAAAGAAAGCTGTGTGAGTGGCATAAAGTATCAGCACAATGAAACTTAATACTCGATCATTAGTAAGTAGGGCAATAGCGCCGAGCAAACTGATGAGAATTTCTGCAGCTTTAATAATTCTTATCACACGTCCTTTTTCATATTTATCTGCCAACTGCCCCGCAGCTAGCGAAAAAAGGAAGTAAGGAACGACATACAGGCTGCTGGCAAGGTTGATTAATGTATTGGCCTCTGCCTTCGCTAAGTGAAATGCGAGTAAGACGAGTAGTGAGTTTTTGAATAAGTTGTCATTAAAAACACTACTTAGTAAGGACAAAAACAGTGGCATAAAGCGGCGACTGGCGAGAAGCTTGAACTGATTGCTTTGAGCCATGGTTAGGCCTTCGTCCCTTTGCCATTCTGGAGTAAAGGAATTTTTCACCAACCCGAAACTGGTAGGTGATATGTGTTGTTGCCAGCAGCAAGGTATTGGGGGTCCCGCTCTCAGAATAGGCGATACGGATGATATCTGGTGGAATGTGGGTGCGGCGAGAGGGGTGAGTAATCTACATGCCTGCCAATGAGGCAGGCATATATTTTAATTTGGTCGGGAATAAGGAGGGCTAGCGTTTCTCTCCGCGTAAGCCCAGCACTTGGCGGTATAGAGCCTCTGCCTTGGCACCGGCTGCTTCGACAGGCCTGCCGGCAACGACGCTCACCCGCGACCAAAAACGCTTGGGCAATGTAGTGAAGGCATGACCGCCTTTATGACTGAAAAAGCTTCCCCAGAGACCTTGGAGGGCCATAGGGATTACAGGGACAGGGGTTCTCTCCAGAATTTTTTCTATGCCTGCTTTAAATGGCTGTAGTTCTCCGTCTTTCGTCAACTGACCTTCGGGGAATATGCAGAGAAGATCTCCATCCTTTAGCCCGTCCTCAATGGCTTGAAAAGCCTGTTCATACCCTTCAGGGTCTTTCTGCTTGGAGCAAATTGGAATTGCCCTGCCTGTTTTGAAGACGAAGTGCAAAATTGGAATTTCATAAATGGGCTTGTACATAATAAAGCGGATAGGACGGCGGACAGCGCCGGCGAGTAATAGTGCGTCGACATAACTTACATGATTGCAAGCGATTAGGGCTGGTCCCTCTGTGGGTATCTGTTCAAGCCCTTGGTGCTTTACCCGGTACATGGTGTGGGAAAGGGCCCAGATCAAAAAGCGCATAGCAAATTCTGGCACTTTGGCGAACACAAAAATGGCGACAGCCGCATTCATAAGTGCAATAACAAGAAAGAACTGCGGTATGGTCGCGTCCAGCATATTGAGGAACAGAATTCCAAGTAGCGCCGAAGCCACCATAAAGAGGGCGTTCAAAATATTGTTTACGGAGATAATTTGTGCACGAATTGCCGGGTCGGATCGATCCTGGATCATGGTGTACAGAGGAACGATGTAAAGACCCCCAAACATCCCCAGTAGTACCAGACAACTGAGAAGAGAGTATGCACCATCGGTACTTAGAAATGCGGTAAAGCTGGGCTCATGGAGTTCTGCAAAGTTTCCCCCGACAATGCCCAGGGCGATACCACTTATGGTGAGTCCAGCAGCACCAACAGGCACCAGGCCAAGTTCAATAAATCCACTGGAGAGGCGCTCGCAGATTAAGGACCCAATCGCAATACCAATGGTAAAACTGCACAGCAGTAATGTAACCACTGATTCACTGCCACCTAGGACATTCTTGGTAAAACTGGGAATTTGTGTCAGATAGGCCGCCCCCATTAACCAAAACCAAGATATTCCAATAATGGAGTAGAAAATTGAGGGAGTATTCGCGCTGGCACGGAGTATTTTATGGGTTTGAGTAATGGGGTTAGGGTTTATTTTGAGATTGGGTGTGGGGGCTGGCGCTGCGGGAATTGAGCGGCTGGCCAGATATCCCAGGGTAGCTGCGCCCATAATTACGAGGCCTAAGTAGAGAATTCCCTGTTGCCCATGGCCTGTGAGGCCTGCGAGTAGGCTACCGACAATTGTTCCCGTTAAAATGGCCACAAATGTCCCCATTTCCACCAGAGCATTGCCCCCTATCAGTTCGGAACGCTTCAAGTGTTGAGGGATAATCGCGTACTTCACCGGGCCAAAAAAGGCGGACTGTATGCCCAGGAGAAAGAGCACAGTTAAACAGAGTGCGTTGCTTCCGCTAAAAAGGGCGAAAACTCCCAGTGCACCGATAGCGATCTCTCCTAGCTTAATCCAGCGTATTAACCTCCCCTTGTCGTATTTGTCTGCGATCTGACCGGCGGAGGCAGAAAATAAGAAAAAGGGAAGAATAAACAAACCAGCAGCCAGGTTAATTAGTGCGTTCGCTTCACTTTCCACCAAGCGAAAGGCGATCATGACAATTAGGGCATTTTTATAAACATTGTCATTGAAGGCGCCCAGGAATTGGGTGCTGAAGAACGGCAAAAAGCGGCGGCTAGTGAGAAGATGAAACTGAGACTGGTTAGCCATTGGCAACTCTCTTCTTATTTAAGTGAGCTAATGGTAAGTCATACTGCCGACGGGAGGTATCCCCCGTGATAGTGGGTAAATTGGTACGATAGATTAGGGGTTGTTGGGGGAGAGGTAGAATTGGTTGAAGGGAAACCCGGCCGCGTGGGCGGCCAGGTGAGGGTACCGGTTTACCAGACAGTTACCCGTTCCTCTTCAGGCAGGTACATACCGTCGCCTTCCTTAATATCGAATGCTTCGTAGAAAGCATCGATATTTGGTAGCACGCCTTTCACACGATATTCAGCGGGAGAGTGACTATCTACCTTCAAGCGTCCACTGAGGGCTTTATCGCGCATCTTGCTGCGCCACACCTGAGCCCAGCCCATAAACACCCTCTGATCGCCGGTAAAGCCGTCAATAACAGGTGCCTCTTCTCCATCTAGAGACATTTTATAAGCTTTATAGGCAATTCCCAGGCCTGATAAATCGCCGATATTCTCGCCCAGGGTCAGCTCGCCGTTGATGTGTTCACCCTCAAGCGGCTCGTAGGCGTTGTACTGGGATACGAGCTTGCTGGTCAGCTGCTCAAAATTGTTACGGTCGGAGTCGGTCCACCAGTTGTTGAGATAGCCGCGTCCATCAAATTTACTGCCTTTATCATCGAACCCGTGTCCAATCTCGTGGCCGATTACACCGCCGATACCGCCGTAGTTGACTGCATCATCCGCATTCATATTAAAGAATGGTGGTTGCAGAATCGCTGCAGGGAATACGATTTCATTCATGGCTGGGTTGTAGTAAGCATTCACAGTCTGTGGGCTCATGCCCCACTCATCGCGATCAATCGGCTTGCCCAGCTTATTGCGATCGTAAGAGGACTCAAACAAGTTAGCTGCCAGAACGTTGCCAATCAGGTCATCGGATTTAACTGTCAAGTTACTGTAGTCACGCCACTTGTCTGGGTAGCCGATTTTGGTGGAAAAATTGCTTAGCTTAAACAGAGCCTGCTTTTTGGTATCTTCGCCCATCCACTCGAGGGATTCGATGGATTCCCGGTAGGCGGCTTTCAGATTGTCCACAAGTACAACCATTCGCTCTTTGGCTTCGGGCGGGAAGTGCTTTTCTACGTAGCGCTTACCGACCAGCTCGCCTACAGAACCATTGACAAATTGCACGCCGCGCTTCCAGCGGGGTTCCATCTGTTCGATACCGTGAACAGTGGTGCCGTAGAAGTCAAAGCGCAGTTGTGCGATTTCGTCATGCATGTAGGGCGCCATTGCATTAAGCACTTTGACCTTCAGGTAGCGCTTCCAGGTTGCCAGCTCAGTATTGGCAATAATCTCATTGGCCGCTTCCAGGTATTCAGGCTGGCCGACAATAAAACTATCCGCCTTCTTCAATTGGGCTTTGGCTAGGTAGCTGTCCCAATCTACAACGGGCATTAGCTCTTTAAGTTGAGCAACAGTTTTCTTGTTGTAGTACTTTTCCGGGTCCCGGTTATCAACGCGGCTGCGATGGTGATTTGCCAAACTTTCCTCAAGTTTGAAGATCTTGTTGGCAAAGTCGTCAGCCTCTTTAAGTCCTGCGAGGTCTTGAAGATCAGTGAGGTAGGTTACATAGGCTTCGCGGAGTTTCTTACTCTTCTCAGTGTCCTCGAAGTAGTAGTCACGATCAGGGAGTCCAAGGCCTGCCTGCCACAGGAAAGTCATGTAGTTTTCTACTTGCTTCAGGTCCTGCCAGATGCTTCCGCCAAATGGTACATCGTAGCCGACGGTATCCGCATAGGCGAAGAAATCGGTAAGATCCTTGCGGTTCTTAATTGCATCGACTTTGGCGAGTTCGCCGGAAACAGCTGAGAGTCCTTTTTTCTCGATCAGCTTTTTATCCATAAAGCTGTTGTAGAGATCTCCAATTTGCTTGGCATCGGCGCTCTTGGCTCCTTGGCTGGCTTCCATAATCAGAGCTTTGACTTGCTTGGTACTTTGATCTCTCAGAATAGAGAAACCACCCCAGCGGGACTTGTCCGCAGGGATTTCAGTATTCTTCAGCCAAGTGCCGTTTACATAAGCAAAGAAGTCGTCTTGAGGCCGTACACTGGTATCCATAGCGCCCAGGTCGATACCCGAGGAAAGCTGAACCTGCTCAGCGGTAGCTTTACTACCGGTGGAGTGGTCGTGAGCGACAGCAAACAGAGGGAACTGGGCTCCCGCCAGAGTACCGGCAATAGCGAGTGGTAATAGTAACTTTTTCATTTTTGCTCTTTTGGCTGAATATCCGCCGAGCATACTAAAAGCAGGGGGTGAGCTGGGGCAAGAGGGCTGCGTTTAGCTGGGGAAGAGGTGCGTTGGATTGAGCCTAGTAAAAAGCCCCGCAATGCGGGGCTCTAAAACGCTAGTTTTAATCTTTTTGCTCAATCGGGGAGACGGAAGGTGATAGGAATAGAAAAATTATAAGTATCCGTACTCAGTTGCGAAGGAACCCCCGGGTACGGGTCAGCTCTGTGAACGGCTGCTTGGGCTTCACGGTTAAGGCTCGAGAAGCGGGATTCTTGGATTGGCTGAATCTCTAATACTTCCCCTTGGGAATTAATGGTCACATTTAGACGGACACTGCCTTCTTGTCCACGCCCCTGTGCCCGCTTAGGGTAGCGAATATAGCGGTAGGTGTGACGAAGTAAACTGGAATGGTAAATCTGGCGTGCCAGGATCATATCCGCCGTCAGGGGGGCTTCCTCTTCTTCCTCTAACATGTCGGCTGCACCTTCGGCCAGTATTGGCCCATCCTCAGGAGGGACCGTAATCAATTCAATCTCTTCTTCGGCCAGCGCTGATGCAGATTCCTCTGATTGTGAAGCTACCTCAGAGCCCTCTTGAATTACACCTGCGTCTGGGGAAATTGCTGCGGCAGGGACCGTTTCTGCCAGGGCTAGGGTGAGTGGGGGTAGGTCGGCAATCTCAATGGCGGGTGTAGGAAGTGGTTTTTCCGTAGGCGCCTCCTCCGCAGTGACAGCCTCTTCCTGGTTTATTTGCTTCAGTTGCAGGTCTGCAATTCGTTCACTAGTTGGTGTCAGAGATTCGAATGTGGTAACCAAGTTGCCTGATACCTGACCGGCGGAGAGCAATCCGTCTTTGAAGTCGCTAGAAGGGGGAACTGAGCCAATCCAAGCTCGCAGCAGGGTATTGAAAAAATTAGGGTCGGCAATCTCACCTAACCGGATGCTGTTGAGGGATATGGTGGTCGAGCCTGTGTCTGCCGCAAACTCAGCACTCAATTGATCGCCGTGAACAAAGCGCCCGGTAAACATGTTGGCAAAAGTTACCATATTTTCTGCCTGACTGCTCAATGTGTCTCCGCGGTTGTTAATGGCAATGGCTTCCATCCACTGATTGCGGAATCGGCGTGCGGGAAGGCTATTGGTGATAATACGAACTTCCAACCGCCGGGGAATGTTGTTATCGAGCAGTGTGCTGGAATCCCGGGTCAAGTTTTCCGAGTAGATCGCAGCGATATAAATGTCTTTGTTAAATTGCTTTTCTAGTGCAATACCGTTCAGGAGTGGTGCCGCTTTCGCAGTGAAAGCAAATGTAAACACCCAAAAAGAGAGGACAATTTTTATCGATTTCATTGTTCTATGGTGTCTGAGTAGCAGGAGTAAATTGCTCCGCTAAGTAAGAATTTCGGGGCCCCAACCCCAATGCACACAAGTCAGATTAAAAAGTGCGCGCCCAAAGCTTGTAGGAGTACAATGTACTACCCACTACACCTAACTCTACTGTAACTGGAACGGAGTTCAACCCTGTGAGGGGCAGACTGTCCTCTTTATCGCAAGATGATGGGTTGGTAAAGAAACGATTGTCACACTTAGAAACAGGTGTGCTAGGTCGATATCGTTTAGAATGGCACTTTGCAGAGTGGCTTAGGCCACTCTTTTCAGGAAAATGGAATAGTTTTCACTAAATTTGAATTGTGCATGGAAATTAAACCTCTTAGCGAGTATCCACGGGATGCTGTGGATCGTCTTCTCAATGTCATCCATCTATTTCGGGATATTCGTGCCTCGAGTGAGTGGCAATACGATGTATTGCTAAAGCGCTCCCGGTTGGTCAGCCTTCAGTCGGGCGAACAGCTGCTGCGTGCAGGGGATGTGGATCAATGGGTCTACTTCTTGTTACGCGGCGAGTTACATGTGAAGGTGAACAGTCCCGCAGCTGAGGAGGCTCCGGGAAATGAACGTCCTTTGGCGGTAATACGTCCAGGTGAGTTATTTGGTGATTTGTCGATGCTATTGGCGGAGCCCCGCAGTGCCGATGTATTTGCCGCGAATAATAGCCAGGATACCCAGGTTCTAGGCGTTGATTGTACGCTGTTTGGTGACCTGGAAGACTTATCACTTTTACAGTTGCCAGCAAAACTGGTTTTCTATCGCAATATGGTGCATTCATTGCGTTGGAAACTGGAGGTCTATAGGTCCAAGTATCCGGGGCATCAGTTGGCGAATAGCCATAGAAAGCTGAAACTTTATACAGGACCCAAAAATAGCCGGGAAGAGTTAATTGCCTTAGCGGAACAGGCGAAAGCTTTGGCTCAAATTCTGCTCGACTGGAATGCGGAGTTTGGTTCTGGTGAGCTGGTTGATGATGAATCCGACATGCTTGGATTTCTGGAATCTATGCTGTCGTAGAGGTTTCCCGTTCAAACCAAGGGCGAGAGAATTATTTCCTCGCTCCTGACTGCTCTCCCTCCTCTTTGTACTTATTTTTATTGGCACATGTGTACACCTTTCTTTAGGGGGGACTATCTGCTGATTCCAGTCTAAATTTGTAGATCACTCGTATATTTCATTTGCCCGACATTAACCACGTATTTATTGACAGAATTCGAGTAGGACACAGCGGAGCTTTTTATATGTCGCTGTGATTGTGTAAAAATCGCTTCGCTTCAGTTGTTATCGCAGATCCCTTCGATTGGATTTAAGACCCCTTTTGCGATGGCGCATCATTGCCCAACAGGTTTAGTAAGTTATGAATGTATTGGCATCAATCTGGTCAAGGCGCAATTACCGGATGGCAATTATTGTTTCGGTGATCGCTATTTTATGGCTGCTGAGTGGGCAGTTATTCTCCGATGCAGAGGATGAGCAGTCAGAATCTAAAGAGGTAACTGCCAAGAAGCCGGAGCCTGAATTGCGAATTCAAGCCCAAATCATTGAGTCCAGCCCATACGCCACTCAGATACTAGTGAATGGGCGCACTGAGGCTAACCGGCATGTACGTCTGCGCGCTGAACTGGATGGCATTATTGCTGCACTTCCAGTTGCGGAAGGGCAGACAGTTAGACAAGGGGATGTCATTTGCGAAATCGAGGCTGAAGATCGTATTGAGCAACTGGCATTAGCTGAAGCGGCAAAACGCAAAGCAGAAATAGACTTTGCCGGTGCCGAGAAACTTAAGAAAAAAGGACTGCAGTCGGATACCGCAATGGCCCAGCAGCAAGTTGAGCTTGCCCGAACCAAGGCGGAGTACACACGTGCCAAAGTGACGGTAGAGAAACTACAAATTCGTGCACCATTTGCTGGAGTAGTGAATAGCCGAGCGGTGGAGCTGGGGGATTTTATTCGCCGGGGAGAGGAATGCGCGACCATTCTTGACTTGGATCCCATCCTAATTGTTGGCGAAGTTTCAGAGGATCAAGTGGGGAGCCTTGTTGAGGGCGGGCCGGCGAGAGCCCAATTACAAAGAGGACTGTTAGTAGACGGATACCTTCGTTATATCAGTCAACAGGCGCAGGAAATTACTCGGGCTTACCGAGTGGAGGTAGCAGTAGATAATCCAGGTAATCAACTTCCCGGAGGCTTGAGTGGTCAGCTGGTCCTCCCGACCGGTGAAATTACGGCCCACCATATTAATGCATCTCTACTCACGCTGGATGATAGCGGTGAATTGGGGGTGCGGACTCTCAATGATAAAAACCGAGTGCAATTTATTAATGTTTCACTGGTTGGGGATGGTGATGGCGGCGTCTGGGTTTCTGGACTGCCCGACACAGTGACTCTGATTACTGTGGGACAAGAATATGTCACTACGGGAGATTTGGTTCGTGCAGAAATACTGAAAACTGGGGAGGAGTTTTCCCGGGAGAACCAAGCGAAGGAAGCTTCCCCAGTAGATTCCGCAGAGGTGACTCCGGTATCCGAAACTTCAGTGATTCCCGAGGGGGATTCGCGATGAAGCTGTTGGAAAGCGCTATTCAAAGAAATCGCAGTACAATATGCCTGATGCTGCTGATCGTTTTAATTGGCATAGTTGCTCGCGCAGCGATGACAATTGAATCAAGCCCTGAGGTGAACCCTCCATTTGTAATTGTACAGGTCACTCACGAGGGAATTTCCCCAGAGGATGGTGTACGCCTGTTGGTCCGCCCTCTGGAGAAGGAAATTCGTGCGGTAGAAGGGGTTGTCGAGGTGATTGCTGTCGCCCGGGAATCCCTTGCATATATCGTGATTGAATTTGACTCTGCCATTGGTGTAGATGATGCCGTCGATGATATTCGCAATGCTGTAGAGCGGGCCAGGGCTGAGCTGCCCCGGGATGCCGACGAGCCCACTGTGGAGGAAGTATCCGCTCAACCTTTCCCTACCATCGTCGTTACCCTATCCGGCGAGCAAGTGAATGAACGGGTTTTACTGCGCTCGGCTGAATTGCTTAAGCGGAAGATAGAGAGTATCCCTGAGGTGCTAGGTGCAGATCTCCACGGTAATAGGGAGGAGGTTGTTGAGGCAGTGATTGATCCGGTGCGACTGGAGCACTATCAAATCACCAGTGCGGAGTTAATCAACGCGGTATTGGGGAACAATCTGTTAATTCCTGCAGGGGAGCTGGAAACCAATCGGGGCCGTTTTTCAGTGAAAGTCCCTGGGTTGATTGAGACCGCTCAGGATGTTTATGAAATTCCGCTCAAGAAGTCACGCGATGGAGTTGTGACCTTGGGTGCTGTTACAGATATTCGCAGAACCTTCAAAGATGCAGTGAGCTACACCAGTATCAATGGTCGCCCGGGGCTCGCTATTAATGTTGAAAAGCGCAACGATGCCAGCTCTGTCGATGTTGCGGATCGAGTCCGGGAAGTGGTTCAGGCTGAATTTGGTGTTTTGCCACAGGGAATTACGGTTGAGTTTGTTTTTGACCAATCTGATTTTGCACGGGATATGGTCAGTGAGATGCAGGGAAACATCCTGACCGCGATGCTATTGGTAATGATTATTGTCGTTGCCGCGCTCGGCTTTCGCTCGGGAATTCTGGTGGGGCTGGGAGTGCCCTTCTCTTTGCTGTTTGGTTCCATCATCACCTGGTATCTGGGTTATTCGTTTAACTTTATGGTGATGTTCGGAATGTTGCTGGCCCTCGGTATGTTAATTGATGGCTCCATTGTGATCACCGAGTTTGCCGATCGGAAAATGGCTGAAGGCTTGTCAGCAAGGGAGTCCTATATTGCATCAGTCAGTCGGATGTTCTGGCCGGTAGTTGCCTCAACGGCGACTACCCTTGCAGCATTTTTGCCTATTATGCTGTGGCCTGGAGTGGTGGGAGACTTCATGCGTTACCTGCCCGTTACAGTATTTGCAGTATTGGCGGGGTCACTCTTGTACGCCCTGTTTTTTGCTCCTGTGCTGGGTTCACTGTTTGGCAAAAGCGCAATGGATGCCTCTACTCGTAACTACCTGAGTCAGTTAGAGGATGGCTTACCTCGAGCCCTGCCTGGAATTACCGGCTGGTATGCGCGTATTCTTGAGAAGGTTCTACAGCGCCCATTGGGTGGGTTCTTAACCACTATTGCCATTCTGGTTGCCATCTTTATTGGCTTTGTCAATTTTGGTGCGGGTGTTGAATTTTTCACGGATACAGAAGAGCAATACGGCAATGTAGAAATTAGGGCCCAGGGCAATTTGTCCATGGAGGAGAAAAAAGCCCTGGTGGTGCAAGTGGAAAGAGCCGTGCTTAGTGTACCTGAGGTCCGAATAGCTCACACTACTATTGGTTCTGGCGGAATTTCTGGAAATTCTGATCGTTCCCCAGATCAAATCGCCAATATGTTAGTGGAGCTTTATCCCGCAGAGGAACGCGAGCGGCGGAGCCGCGACATTTTTGCCGATATCCGTTCCCGCACCTCAGATTTTGCCGGAATTAAAGTAACCGCAAATGTAATGGAGGGAGGACCGCCGGTAGGCAAGGATATTGTTCTGGAGTTGCGCAGTCAGAACTATGAGCAGCTACTGCTGGAAACCTGGCGACTACACCGTGCAATGGAGGAAATTGGCGGGTTGCGAGATATTGTAAACACCGCGCCACTACCTGGCATCGAGTGGGAAGTGAAAGTCGATCGAGCCAAGGCTGCCCTATATGGTGCCGATCTAACTGAAGTTGGCAGGGCGGTGCAGTTGGTTACCAATGGCGTCCGGGTTGCAGAATATCGACCCGATGATACGGATGAAGAAGTAGATATACGTATCAGGTACCCCAGAAGTGCCAGAGGCATAGCCGCGCTCGATCAGCTAAAAGTTAATACCGTGCAGGGTACCGTTCCGATTAGCAGCTTCGTACATACGGAAGCCATGCCCAAGGTCGATAAGATTGAGCGAATCGACGGAATTACTCGCATGCAAATTAAGGCTGATGCGCAAGAGGGGATTCTGCCGGATGACAAAGTGAAGGAAATAAGGAAGTGGTTGCAGACTAATCCGGTGGATAACCGGGTTGAGCTGCTATTCCGTGGGGCGGACGAGGAGCAGAATGAGTCTTTTCAATTCCTAGGCATAGCCTTCCTCCTGGCTCTGTTTTTAATGTTTATCCTGTTAGTAACACAGTTCAACAGCTTCTATCAGTCTTTATTGGTACTTTCATCTGTGATTATGTCCACTTTGGGAGTGATGTTTGGCCTGCTAATAACACAAAGCACCTTCAGTGTGATTATGACTGGAGTGGGTATTGTGGCGCTGGCTGGAATCGTGGTGAACAATAATATTGTATTGATAGATACCTATAATTTCGTGCGTAAGAATGAGCCGAGCCTTACACCAACGGAAGCAGCAGTAAAGGCATCGACACAGAGGCTGAGACCGGTCTTTTTGACAACGGCAACAACTATCCTCGGGTTGTTGCCCCTGGCGCTAGGCGTCAGTGTGGATATGGTCGGGCGCAATATTGTTGTCGATGGAGTGATAGCCTCTTTTTGGGTGAAGCTAGCCAGTGCAATTGTTTACGGGCTTACCTTTTCCACTTTGCTGACGTTATTGGTCACACCCATTATGTTAGTACTACCGGGTCGCTCCAAGAAGAGGGGTAATCCAGAGGGGGTTATTGAGTCGGTAGCAAGTTAGTGACGGCTATATAAGTACTGTAATCATAATTAGTGATCACAAAATTCGGGGGCTTAGGCCCCCGTTTTTATAGCGGGGAATTTATGAATAAGGCTAAATGGCCGAATGAAATTTTAGAGCGTAGTGGACAGCTTAAGGAGAGTTTATCGGGGCCTTTTAAGGAGCTGTTGCGTGAGCATCAATTACCATGCGATTTCCTCCAGGTGCTCGAACAACTTTTTCTTCCCCTCGGAGTTTGGGTACTGACTCGCCATAAGCGCAGTAATCCATTAATAATTGGGGTTAGTGGGGGGCAGGGTACCGGCAAGTCGACCCTGGCAGATGTGTGGCAATGTATTTACCAGGCGATGGGCTATCGCTGCTGTGTTTTGTCTCTGGATGATATCTATTTAACTCTGGAACAGCGCCGCAAGCTGGCTACACAGGTACACCCTTTACTCGAAACTCGTGGTGTGCCGGGAACCCATGATATCGGCTTGGGGATCAGCACGCTCAAGGCCCTGTGTGCATCCAGTAGTGATTCCGCTATCGCATTACCTAGGTTTGATAAAGGACGTGATGATCGGATCCCTAAGCACTTGTGGCCCGTATTCAGGGGGCAAGTTGATGTTGTTATCTTCGAAGGATGGTGCCTAGGAGCCAAGCCTTCAGAAGGGTATGAAGGGCCGCTCAATGAACTGGAGTGCAGGGAAGATAGTACTGGCGAATGGCGAAATTTTGTTAATCAACAGTTGGAAGATTCTTATCGAGATCTTTTTTCGCTTATCGATGTATGGGTGATGCTCAAAGCGCCGAGTATGGAATGTATCGTTGAGTGGCGTAAGTTACAGGAACATAAACTCAGGGTTCGCTCCGGAATGGGGATGACAGATCAACAAATTGTTCAGTTTGTACAACACTACGAAAGAGTGACGCGGAGCTTGCTAGAGGATATGCCGGGTTGGGCAGATTGTGTTATTGAGTTGGGGGAGGACCATCAGGTGAAGGGCTTGCGGATGCAGTAAGATCTGTTTAAACCCTGGCGAGGCCAGGGTTTAAACTAACTGAATAAATCAGTTTTACTTAAGCGCTGGCTTACTTAGCCTTGGGCGGACGACCGCGACCGCGCTTTACAGGAGCAGCTTCAGTTGCTGCTGCGGCTGTGGCTTCTGCTTTTTTGGGGCGCCCTGGCTTTTTCTTAGCGGCTTCCGCTTTTGCTGGGCGACCGGGCTTCTTTTGTGCGGATTCTGCCTTAGGTGGGCGGCCACGACCGCGTTTTACAGGAGCAGCATCAGTTGCTGCGGCGGCTGCGGTCTCTGCTTTTTTGGGGCGGCCGGGCTTTTTCTTAGCGGCTTCAGTTTTTGCTGGGCGACCGGGCTTCTTCTTGGCTTCAGTGGCGTCTTTTTTGGGACGGCCAGGCTTTTTCTTAGCTTCTTCGGTCTTAGCGGGACGACCAGGCTTCTTCTTGGCTTCTTCAGTTTTAGCTGGGCGGCCGGGCTTTTTCTTAGCTGCGGTGGCTTTCTTCTTGTCAGCAGCAGCGGCTTTTTTAGCGGCAGCAGCAGTTTTCTTCGCTTCGGCAGCGGCTTTTTTCTTTTCAGCAGCAGCCAGTTTCTTAGCTACAGCAGCTTCTTCTTTAGCGACGATCTTAGCTACCTGAGAAGCCAGCTTGTTGGCGGCTTTGATTTCAGCCAGTGCATCTTTGGCTTCAGTTGCGGCAGTTTTGGCTTCAGTTGCAGCAGTTTTAGCTGCAGCGGCGGCTTCACGTGCTTTTTTCAGCTGTTGCTGTTGAGCAGCAGTCTTTTTCTTAGCTCTAACAGTCGCTACTTTATCTTGAGTAGTTTTTGCTTTAGCAGCAGCCTTCTTGGCACTGTTTGCCAATTTCTCGGCTTTGACAGTCAGGTCTTTTTCCTGCTTAAGGCGGGCAGTTTCCAGTTTAGCGGTAAGGGAGCGTAGCTCCGCTTCCATTTTTGCGACGTCGCTGGTAGCGACTTGAGCAGCTTTTTTAGTAGCCATTTAAATATCCCTGCAAAATGAATTGTTTTAGTAAGTGGGGGCATTCCTATCAATTATTCTCAGCCATCTTTAACGGAATTAGGCACCGTCCAAGATGCATGTTTTCGGCAGAAAACAATTGATAGTGAGTCCCCCCAAGCTAGCGGCGCTAATTGCAGCTTATTTGTATACCTAATTGCAAGTCCTTTAGATGGTTTTTTTCTATTTAATGTAAAAAAAATGGCTTTTTTTTACATATTTTTCAATTGGGGGCCGTTTGAACTGTGTTTTTGATCTTTTTGGGAACTTGAAAGCACTCATTACTGGTGATTCTTTAACTTCAATATTCCTTGTATCAGGTCAGTATCGGTGGCGTTAAATAGTTGAGTAATTTTGTAAGCTTTATGAACTTGTTGGTTTAGTTGTTTTGGCTTTTATAGTTGGATTTTGATGGTGGCAGATAGTTTCTGTTCATCAATTAACAGAGAGCCGGATTAACAAAACTTAACTGCGAGCTTTTGCCTGCGCCAATTAGCGGGCAACCTCCATAGCTGGTTGTGTAACCTTGCGTATTGAAGTGTGATATTCAAATTGCGGAAAGTTGCAAGTGTCAAGATGTCAGAGACAGCTTGAATCCTACTGCCGTACCCTGGCATTTAGTAAGGAATTAAAAACTGGGAGCGAACTTACACTCATGTACGGGATCTACTGCCCAGTATATAAGTTCCAACCGGTTGGGGTATTTGGGGTCTTGGCTGCCGGGATTTGACATTATTGCTGCGAGGTTTACTTTTACATAGCGGAAAGCAAGCCAGTGATAAATCTAGTTATAACCATGTATTTAATGGGACGGAACTGTATTAGTTTGTGCTCTTCAGTTGAGGTCTTTTTAATTACCGAGAAAGCGAGCGCTTGGTCTCCAGTCATTTGTTTTGCTATCACGTGACATCCCTGCTAGCCATAAAAGGAGTAGAGGGCAGTTGTTCAGAGGCAAGTAATACCAGAAGCTATTTGAATGCAGTCCTGATTATCCGTGCGTTGATCAACAATCTTAATGATATTTTTATGGGCAATGCTTCTGCTTTGGAGTGGCTGCTCTTACCGAAGGCAACCTTATGAGTTTTGCAATGGGAGAGGGGGACAGGACTGACCCAGTAACAGAATATCTCTGTCACTGGGGTGATATGGAGTCAATCGCGTAGCTTTATAGTGGCCCGTAGGGCAAATAACGATTGTTGGAATTCTGGCGAATCCATAACAGTTGTTCTTTTGTTAATGGCGTCGAGCGTTGCTTGAGTACTTTGGCGAGGGGAATTACTGCAGACTCAGCGCCGGCGTCCCAGCCTGGCAGATTCATTTCTGCCAAGGTAAAGAAGCGGATCAGTTGCCATAGCTGGGCACTGTTCCAATGTTCGCTCTCTTCGATCCAGTGTTGGAAGGGAAGGCGAATAAGTGTAGAGGGTACTTTTTCAAACGCTCCTACTGATTCTGTAAAAGGTTTATCTGACTCTGCAATTTCGATAAGTCTGAGCAACTGCTCCCGGTTGAATTCTTCACTGGTTTCATTTTGTGGGCCACTTACCTGTGGCTCCCAGGCTCCTACGCTCATACTTACTCCTTATAAAGGTCCGGTTTCTTGCTGTTGCATTATAGCGAGGGGGGCTGTGTTCAGGGGGATCTTACTCTAGATAACAATGAATAAAGAGGTCTTTGAATTAATCCACATTACTTCTTCGAATCTAATGAATCGTTTTGTAGTAATTTTGGAAGTCTCTATAAAGGAGTTGGGTTGCGATAACAGGGACTAAACCTACGGGAAAATCAAATCTGTCGGTGCTTATTTGAGATACTATAGAAGAGACTCTTGATATTGAGGTTCAAATGGAATTTATTGCTAAAGCACTGCCGGCGACAAAGCGAGTGGCTCTGGTAGCCCATGACAACCGTAAAGATGCCATGATTCAGTGGTGTCTCAGACATCACAATCTGCTCAAACGACACCAGTTATTGGCTACGGGGACTACTGGTGGAAAAATTGAAGATGCGACGGGTTTAAGTGTCGAAAAGCTCTTAAGTGGCCCTCTGGGAGGTGATCAACAGCTCGGAGCGAGGATTAGCGAGGGGCAGGTGGACTTACTGATATTCTTCTGGGACCCCTTTGAGCCCATGCCCCATGACCCAGACGTCAAGGCACTACTGCGTATTGCTGCAGCGTGGAATATCCCAGTGGCTTGCAACCAGAGCAGTGCAGATATGGTGGTACAGTCACCATTGATGGACCAATCCTTCGAGCATGAGGTGCCTGACTATCACAGCTATCTAGCAGGACGTTAGTCGGAATTTTTGCTTAAAATTTGATCTTTTCTGTCGGCTCGATTCTGTAACTTATTGATTTTTAAAGTTTATTTATCTCTGTTATCGCTCGCACTTGCAATGCTTGCGAAATCGCGGCAATCTTGCCCACCAGATTAGACCGGTCAATCCGGCACCCCTGATATTTGAAAATTGCACGGTGTTTTATGAGTAGACGACGCGGAAAGGCCGTAGAAGAAGAAAAGGCAGATATCGACCTGACGCCCATGTTGGACGTTGTGTTTATCATGTTGATCTTCTTTATCGTGACTGCTTCATTTGTTAAAGAGAAGGCGCTGGATGTGAATGTGCCTGATCCAAATGAGACCAGCAATGCTGAGCCAGATCCTACCAAGCAGAATATTCTGTTGATGGTTAGCGCAAATGATGAAATCACCATGGCGGATGGCAGCCGTATTGACAGCCGTGCTGTACGGGCCCGTATCGCCCAGATGTATGCGGAGAACCCGCAGGCAATGGTGATTGTGCGTGCACACAACAAGTCTAGTGCGGATACTTACGTACAGATTGCGGATGCCGCGAAGGAAGTGAGCCTGGGTATTCAGGTCTCCCTGGTACCTTACGAGGACTAAGTTCCCGGTGAGTTACCCGCGCTTAAAAAGCCAGCATATTGCTGGCTTTTTTCATTTGTGAATTATGGTTTTGAACTGGTCACAAATTGGGGGGGGGTACTTAAGTACCCCCTCAAATGAAATCCGATATCAGAATTCTGAACGAATTGCCCAGAGGTCGGGGAAAACCGGTCTAAACAGGGTTCCCTGTAAATAACCTACTCCGCTCGATCCACCAGTCCCCATTTTCCTGCCAATTGTTCGCTCGACCATTTTTACATGTCTGTAACGCCACTGTTGTAACGAAGTATCGATGTCCACCAAAGCCTCACAGATTTCACTTACCAGTGGATCATTGCGATAGATATCGATCAGTATTTTCTGGACGGCTGAAGAAGGTCCCGCAACTTGGCTAAAATCCCTTTCAAGCTCATTAGCGGGTACCTTATGCCCTTCGTGAACCAAAAAGTTTAGGAAAGCATCCCAAAGGGTCGGCGCCTCAAGGCGCTTCATCAAGCGCTGGTAGTGCTCTGAGCCAGGGGTATAGTTTTCCAGTTTTTTCGGGTCCTTGGCTCCGTAAAGAAATTCCAACTCGCGAAACTGGTACGACTGAAAACCACTAGCTGTGGATAGTCGATCGCGGAAAGACATAAACTCCAGGGGAGTTAGGGTTTCCAGGATATCGACCTGTTGAATCAAAGTACGATAAATCGTGTCGACACGTTTAAGTGTATGCAATGCGCGATTGCGTTCACCTGCGTTGAACAGTCGCACCAGGAAATCCAGTTCATGCAACATTTGCTTGAACCAGAGCTCGTAGCTTTGATGAATAGTAATGAAAAGTAGTTCGTCGTGCTCGGGACCATCGGAAAGGGGTTTCTGGCACTGCAAAAGCTCGTCTACTTTTAGGTAAGAGCTATAAGTTATTGTCATAGTCAGCTGCTTCCTGAGTGTGTTTTGACCAGTTACAAAATAATGCTCTCTTTAGCCGGTGTGGATCAAAACAAAAATTACGGCAAAGTGATTAATATTGGACCCATTATAAAGCCCGGAGCTCTTTGAATGGAAAACCCAGCACAAAACCTACGTGTCAATGGCTCTCGCCTTTGGGATAGCCTGATGGAAATTGCTGAGATAGGCGCGACCCCAGCGGGCGGATGCAATCGACAAGCCCTGACAGATGAAGACCGTGAAGGGCGCGACCTTTTCGTGCGCTGGTGCCGAGATATAGGCTGTGAGGTCAGAGTGGATCAGATGGGCAATATTTTTGCCCGCCGACCGGGAGCAGATAACAGCTTGCCTGCGGTAGTGACTGGTTCTCATTTGGATACCCAGCCCACGGGTGGCAAATTTGACGGTGTATATGGCGTACTTGCCGGCCTGGAAGTTCTGCGCACTCTAGAGGATCAAGGTATCAGGACCAAGGCCCCATTAGAGGTGGTTGTATGGACTAATGAGGAGGGTGCGCGCTTCTCTCCTGCAATGGTGGGCTCCGGGGTTTGGGCTGGCGAATTTAGCTTGGAGTATGGGCACAGCCGCGCGGATAAATCGGGCATCACCATCGGTGAAGAGTTGGAGCGGATCGGTTATCTCGGTACTGAGCCCGCTCAGCCGAGGGCTATTAAGGCTTCATTTGAAGCGCATATCGAGCAGGGCCCGATCCTCGAAAAACAGGATCAGGTAATTGGTGTTGTCACCGGTGTACAGGGTATTCGCTGGTATGACGTAACTTTTTACGGAACGCCTTGCCATGCGGGTCCAACTCCGATGGAGGACCGCCGTGATCCGGTCCAAGCAATGTCTATTCTGTGCGAGCGTATGTATCGCGAAGTCCGGGAGTATTCAGAAGATGCGCGCATGACCTGTGGGGATTTAAGGGCGGCGCCGGGCAGCCGAAATACAGTTCCTGAAGAGGTTGTGCTGGCACTGGACCTCCGTCACCCGTTACCTGAAGGGTTAAACCATCTGCATAAAGCCTTGTATAGGGCGGCTGAAAAAGTACAGGAAGAGACAGGTACCAGAGTCGATATTCGGGAAGAGTGGTACTCACCTCCAGTCGCCTTTGATAAGCATTGCATTGATTCGGTTAGCAGTGCTGTGCAGACCTTGGGATATAGCAATCGCAAGATGGTTTCAGGTGCTGGGCACGATTCCGTATATGTTTCCCGAGTCGCCCCTGTCTCTATGATCTTTGTGCCCTGTGAAGGAGGGCTGTCGCACAATGAAGCGGAATCGGCGGAGCCGGATCATCTTGAGGCGGGTTGTAATGTGTTGCTTCACGCAATGCTAAACAGTGCGGAGCAGGCTTAAGTAGCAGTAAAACAAGTGCTTCTGTCAACTGTCGGCGTTGCACTGTCTTTGTTTTGGCATAGTTGATAACAAGTTGGAATTTAGGCGAATGAGTAATTTTACTTTGAAGCACCGTCAGGATAACGGCGGTACGGCACTCCTGAGTGAATGGGGGATGGATTCAGAATACGGTGTACTGAGGGATGTTCTAATTGGGCCTGTGGATAACTTCAGTTGGCGCACTGGTAATGCGAGTGCGCGACGTGCTGAGCGCCTCGGAATGAAGTTTGATCACAAGGTGGCGATGGCACAGCATGGAGAGATGCTCGATGCTTACCGCCACGCAGGAGTGAATACGCACCTAATCCCAGCGGACAGCACATTGCCCTACCAAATTTACGGTCGCGACTCCTCAGTAATGACTCCCTGGGGGCCTATCGTGACACAGATGTTCAGCCCTTGGCGCCGTGGTGAGTGGGCGCCCATAGTGAAGAAGTATGCAGAGCTGGATATCCCTATTTACGACATTATTACCGCAGGCTCTCTGGAGGGCGGTGATTTTATGGTGCTAGAGCCCGGCGTTATTCTGTGTGGCTACTCCGGCGAACGCACCAGCCCGCAGGGATTTGAGCAGATGAAAAGTTGGGTGGAAAAAGAGGGCTGGGAAGTTAAAGGCTACCAGTTCGATCCGTTCTTCCTGCATATTGATGTGATGGTAGCGATGCTTGCGGAAAAGCTGGCAGCAATTTGTGTTGATGCTGTTGAGCCGGAGCTGGTGCAGTGGTTTAAAAGCCGAAATATAGAGATTATCGATATTCCCTTCCCGCAGGTATTGGAGCTTGGAGTGAATGTCGTTGCCCTGGGGAACGATCGAGTGATGCTACCTAAGGCCAATACCGGACTGGCGGAGAAGTGTCGCGCACATGGTTTGGAAGTTATCGACCCGGATATTTCTATGATCACTCCGGGGGGCGGTGGCGTTCATTGTATGTGCCAACCTCTGCGCCGGGATTCAGCCAATAAAGTTTGATTACTGTTGCTGGTTACCTAGAGGGCCCGGTCACTGGTGACCGGGTTAATCCCGTCAACGAAAGTGGTTGATTAGGAACTCGAACCTCTGGGAGTAGCGGTTAATATGAATCTCCTAAATAGATGGCCTACAGCGGATTAAAAGTGGCTTCCGTTGGGGTTCCATAATTAGGCTACTGAGAGTAGCCCAATCTACTTCTTACCCCGGAGAACAATATGCAAAGCGAATGCGCTGAAATTCAGGCTCAGCTTAAGGACCGCATCCTCGAGATTACGATTAATCGACCCGGGCGCAAAAATGCCCTGACTATGGCCATGTATACCGCGATGGCAGGGTTATTGAATAACGCAGCTACAAACCCGGATGTTCGCGTCGCGATTATTACCGGTGCTGAGGGCATATTCACCAGTGGTAACGACCTGACAGATTTCCTGGGCGGCTCTGCCGAAGGGGAGGAGTCTCCGGTTTTCCAGTTTATGAGTGCTCTTTACCACTTCCCCAAGCCGGTAGTTGCAGCTGTTAATGGCCCCGCAGTAGGTATTGGTACGACCATGCTGTTGCATTGCGACCTGTCTTTTGCTGGAGACGACGCCATGTTCCAGATGCCGTTTGTGGACCTGGGGCTGTGTCCAGAGTATGGCTCCAGCTACTTGTTGCCCAGGATCGCCGGCCATGCCAAAGCTTCTGAACTATTACTGTTGAGCAAGCGTTTTAGTGCTCAGGAAGCCGTTGAGATTGGTATCTGTAATGCCGCAGTGGCGCCAGAGCAGGCCATAGTTCGAGCACGTGAAGCCGCAGCTGAGTTAGCGAGGAAAGCTCCGGCTGCCCTCCGTTTAACTAAGCAGCTTTTGCGCAGAGCAACTCAAGAGAAAGGGTTAGAGTTTATTCAAGACGAAGGCCGTTACTTTAAGGAGCGCCTCGCCTCTGATGAGTTTAAAGAGGCTGCTATGGCCTTTATGGAGAAGAGACCAGCGGACTTCTCCAAGTTTGATTAAGTAAAAAAAGGCCGCACTATGCGGCCTTTTTTCTGATTTCATTTTTTAACGATCCCTATGTCCCCGGGAAAGATAGTTAACGGCTCTGTCGGGGTGGTCGGTAAAGAGACCGTCAATGCGCAGCTGATATACAGCGAAATGCAGGAAGTCCTCGAAGCTTTCAAATTCTTCGGGAACCTTGCCTGTATCCGCGCGGAAGGTATAGGGGTGAACTTCTAGCTGTCTGCGGTGTGCCCGGCGGACAACACTGTTAGCTCTTGGTTGGCCATCCGTTACTTCCATTAACATAGGATACCAGGGGCCAATCCCATCTGCGTAGGTGGCGATTTTGCGCAAGCCCCCCTGTTGCAGCATCCAGTCATAATTGTACTTTTCAATTTCTCCATTCACTTCGACCAATTTTTCCCCCCAGTCGGTAGCGGCGATCAATTGAACTAATGATAGATCCATCCCCATGGAGGGCATCAGCTCAAATTTAACTCGCTGGAGCTCTTCTGCGTCAAAGCATTGGAAAAAAACTTTGTGATCGCGATCGGTATAGCCGTATTTCTTGAGTGATTGTAAGGCTATAGAGGCAATATCTTTTCCTTCCCAGTGATGGAAGTAGGGTTTTTTAATCTCCGGGTAGATGCCAATATCGTAGCCCAGGGATCGATTAAGCCCCTGGATCAATTCCAGTTCTTCCTCAAAGGTGGACAGCTTAAAGCTAGATTTCCATATTGGAAATCTCTCAGGGTATTTTGCTTGAAGTCCATCCTCACTATCTATGAAGGGCTCTGATACCTGAAGCTGCTTAAGTTCGCTCAGGGTAAAATCGATAGTGTAAAAGTGACCATCATCGCGAGCGCGCTGGGGAAAAACGTTGGCGACATTAGTTACACTATCTAGATAAATATCGTGCATTACGATCAAGTGATCATCTTTGCTGAGTACCAAGTCTTGCTCGATATAGTCTGGACGCATACCGTAAGCCAGCGCTTTGGATTCGAGGGTGTGTTCAGGTAGGTAGGCAGAGGCACCTCTATGAGCTACCACAATAGTTTGTTTATTTCTCTGATCAAAGTTATCCGCGCAGGTTAGTGTTGCGGCTACAGAAAAGCCAATCAACACTACTGATAGAATGTTTTTTAACATGTGATAAAGGCCCGTGATGAATTGTGGGGCACTTTCTAGCAGAGAAATATGACAGGGATATAACTGAATACGAGAGCCCCGCCAGGGCGAGGCTTTCGCAGAGCTATTCAGCGCGGCTTCGTCTATCTGATAGGCATTATGAACCCTGGTGACTCTAATTTCTTTTCTCTTGAAGCTTGGCTTTGAAGGCTGCTCGATTTTCTTCTTGAAGTTTTTTGAACTCTGCTAATTGTTGATCCGTCAGTACGGTGGACATTTCACTGAGCGTAGATTTTCTGATAGCGGCCATTTCTTTACCTAACTGGCGCTTCTCACGAAAGCTCATCTTTTGGATAGCGCCAGAGGGACTTTCTATGTTAACGCCGTATTTTGCAAGCACTTGGCGGCGTTGTTCATTGGCTGATTCCAGGATTGGCTTTACTTTTTCTACCTGCTCATCAGAGAGGTTAAGCTTGGCTTTAGTTGCCTCTAAGCGCTCCGCAAGTTGTGCGGCATGGTCATTATCTGCCCAAGCTAGGGTATTTGCAGAAATGGTAATTATTGCAGCGATTACCAAACTGAATAATTTCTTCATTGTGACTTCCTCGTTAATGAGTAAATGCCGTTGCTGTGAGGAGTATGATAATGGCTAGATTGTAAGCCAGTGCCATCCAACGCAAGGAAGTGTAAATTCCCTATTCCCTCTCACATGGACTGAGATATTCCAGGATATCCACAGTCAGATACTTCTACTCAAGATAATTCTAGACAATTCTGGTTGGCTAGTGCGCCTAGGTAAGTCAATAGAAGATAAACCGATATCCAGTCAGCCCGGAAACCATGAATCGATAAGGGTTAATAGTCAGCAAGCAAAGATTGTCGCCTACAGAGGAACCGCTGGTTTAGGTATTAACAGGAAGTTAAGCACTCTAAAACGGCGCTATTTCGGCGCCGTCAAAATTTAATCAAGACTTGAGGTAGGTAAAATTGCGTTATTACAGTGCAACGCTTTGCTATGCCGCGATGATGCCTGCCAAAAGCGTCTTAATCCCCTTCACACAGTGGCTTCGTGAGACCATAGATAGTCGGCATAGATTTCTCGAAGGTCTTTTTTGCTGACTTTGCCTGTAGCCGTATGGGGGATTTCCTTGGCAATGACACAGTCATCGGGAATCCACCAGTTGGCAAAATGCCCTTTAAAGGATGCCAGAATCTCCTCAGTTTTTAGTGTTTTGCCTTCAGCAGGAACAATGATCAGGAGAGGCCGCTCAGCCCACTTTTCATGGGCAACCCCAATAACAGCGGCTTCGGCTACTCCCGCCTGTGTCATAGCAAAATTCTCCAGCTCAATAGAGGAAATCCACTCGCCGCCGGACTTGATAACATCCTTAGTGCGATCAGTGATTGTCAGGTAGCCGTCAGCATCGATCGTGGCAACGTCACCAGTATCAAACCAGCCGTCTTCGGTAAGTGCTGACTCTTTGGATTGGTAGTAGCGCTCACAGACCCAGGGACCACGCACTTGAAGGGCTCCAAAAGCCAGCCCGTCTTGTGCCAAGGTATTTCCCTCGGGGTCTACAATACGCATCTCGACCCCAAAGCCCGCTCGGCCCTGCTTGAGCCTGAGGGCCTGTGCTTCGTCTTTAGAGAGGTTCTCAGGTATGCGGGCATTGTAGGTTCCCAGTGGGCTCATTTCAGTCATGCCCCAGGCGTGATGGGTGTATACCCCATGCTTTTGCTCGAATTCCTCCATAATACTCCAGGGGCAAGCCGATCCACCCACGACTACTCGATTCAAGCTGGGTAGGGTCTCTTCACTTTCCCGCAGGTACTTGAGCAGGGCGAGCCAAACGGTTGGAACGCCGGCAGCGATAGTAACGGCTTCCTTTTGAATTAATTGACTGAGCGTTTCTCCACACCCCATTTGGGGGCCAGGTAACACGAGTTTTGCTCCAACAGCCGGTGCCGCATAGGGTATTGACCAGGCGTTGACGTGAAACATGGGAACAACAGGCAATATGGCTTCGTCCCTTCTAATCGCAAAGACATCTGGCATCAATACGCCGTAGGTATGCAGCATCAGAGAGCGATGGGAATAAAGCACCCCTTTGGGATTGCCTGTTGTGCCTGATGTATAACAGAGTGCTGCTGCACTCTCTTCCTCTAATTCAGGCCATTGAAACTCAGTGGGCTCTGCTGCAATCAATGTTTCATAGCAGTAAACATTGCTCAGGCTTGTGGCGGGCATATGTGCTTTATCAGTTAGCACAATGATGCCTTCAATCGAATCTAGATATTCTGCCAGAGATTCGATTAGGGGCATAAATAGTGGATCAATAAACAGCCATCGATCTGTGGCATGCTCAATAATGTAAGATATTTGCTCAGGGAAAAGCCGGGGGTTAATGGTATGGCAAACGAGCCCGCTGCAAGAAGTTGCGTAGTAGAGTTCAAAATGCCGGTGATCGTTCCAGGCAAGAGTACCAATTCGATCTCCATCATTGGCTCCAAGCTTTTGTAGTGCATTTGCCAATTGCGAGACTCGCTCAAAAGCTTGTTGATAGCTATAACGAAAATCGGGGTTATCCAAGGTAACTGAAACAATCTCACTATCCGGTGAGTTGCTTAGAGCATGCTTCATAATACCGGTGAGGATGAGCTGGGATTGCATCATCATGCCATTCATCACTTACTCCTTATTATTATCTTTTATTTTCAGATAGACACTAACCCTCCAAAATTTTGGGGGGTGATAGAAAAAGGATTAGGGGCTGCTTCTTATAAAATTATTGAACGATCTTTATCCATTCTCCGGGCTTGGGTTCTCCTCGGGGATAATAACCATTTAAGAGGCGTAATTGCTCCTCTGCATATTCGCCGATTTCCATATGTTTTGCCAGGGAGGCAAAAGTAGTTTTTTCATTGGCCTGGACGTAGCGCAAGCGTTTGATGTCCTTCTCTTCTACAATGTCAGTTTGTCGTAGCGGCCTGAAGCTTCTAATGCTGGTCAGGAATAAATTGTCATATTTATCAATAGCTTCTGGATCTGAGTCTTCATCATTTGTGACTTTTCCCTGCAGTACAAATTGTCTGCTACCATAAAAAATTACCGCAATTCTGTCTGGATCTGCATCCTCTTTTTCAAGCGGTGGAATTTTTCCGGTATGGCCTTCAAGTCGATATTGATTGAGTTTCTCCCCTTTCTCCAGTTGTCGTAGATCGAACTCTGAGCGCAGAGCCATGTCAGCGGGCTGGTTGCCATCGCGTTGGGTAACTGTAATGGTAATTTGTGCACTTTTATCAGGTGCAGAGCCGACAATGGCTGAACGTTGATTTTCTACCAACCAGCCATCGGGAAATAAAAGGGAGAAGCCCAGCCGCTTGTGATTGTAGCGATTTTTAGTGGACTGCTGTGTGTTTTGTCCGTACACAAGGCCATCTGTTTTTTCCCGATAGTATTCTACTTTGGTTTCTTTGTTATCTTCGGGAAGCTGGCCCGCAGCGTTTACAACTTCCTGTAGGCGAAGGTCATTTCTAGGGTGAGATGCAAAAACACCGTGGTAAGTTTGCGGTTTCTTGCCCTCAATACGGGCACGGCGTCGGGCAAATGTCTCCTGATCCTTTAATAGCCCAATAACATTGATCATAGCCTGGGGGTCATAACCAGCGTTGAACATATACTGGGCGCCGAAGCGATCGGCTTCCAGTTCCATCTCGCGGCCGTAACCCTTCACTGCAGCGGTGCTATATAAATTTGCAACATCTCCGACTACACCACTACCGGTAACCAAAACTGACAATACTGATACAACGCTGGCTCCGGTCGCAGCTGTTTTTTGCCTTACCGCATGACGGGCGGTGATATGGCCAATCTCATGAGCTAGTACAGCGGCCATTTCAGCTTCTGAGTGCAGGTAAGTTAGAAGGCCTCGGTTGATGTAGATATACCCACCGGGAAGGGCAAATGCGTTGATATCCTGGCTGTCGATGATCGTAAATTGGTACTTGATATCCGGTCTGTCGCTGGCGGCGGCAACTTTTTGCCCGACATGATTAACATAAGCGGTTAGGACTGGGTCTTTATAGATTGGAGTGCTCTCTATCAGCTTTTCATGCATCTCCCGACCGATGGAGATCTCCTTGTCCTCAGACATTAGAACCAGGTCAGGCTTATTGGTGGCAGGGTTAAATGCACAGCCTGCACTGAGTATTAGGATAGCGCTGGCAAAAACACGCTCGATAAATTTCATTACCCCTGGCCTCCCGTAGCGTCTTAATTTTTATGAACTGGGTGTTACTGCTGGCATCAAGAATTGTTGGAGCTGCAGCGCCATTCCTTTACAGGCATTATTCTGGACTCTGGCGATTAGTGGTATTGGAACCACGATTGCGGGCATATAGGAGGTTCCTTTGGCATCTGCGCTAAGTTTCCCAGACAGTTCGCGGTCCCTGAAATCCCATACTGCTGCTTCGTAGTCAGATTCTTTATCCCAGGTCCCAAAGCCAAAGCACCCTGCACCCCCGGTACTGATGGTACAGCTGATAGAGCCGGCACTGGCTGTGGTCTCCGTCGAACCATCAATCCAGACGATGTACTTCACTCCATAGGTTTCCATTCGCTCACGGACACTTTCATTTTCCATCAGGCGATCTAGGGAGCGAACATGCATAGGTGCTGTCCTGGGTTCAAACCAGGGGTACATAAGATCGACAAAGTCTTGCTCTGGAATAATGTTTACACCTAACTCAGGGTTGTGTAGTTCTCTACCAACACAAGCAATTAAATCAGGCTCTGTTTCATATTCACTGGAATGACGACGGCCGAGGATGACGACGGAATCTCCTTCGGCAAGCTCACCATCGGAGCGTCGATACTCATCAATTACGACAGTGGTACAACCGCTAATAAAGACTATCGCTGCAACTAGAAGTGGCTTGAACACGATTTACTCCTCTTATTCAGCCTTTTTGGCTTTCACCTTGATTTCTCTCAGTGATAGCGATCGGCGCTTCCCAGAGAGAAAGGCCTGTAGTTCAGGAACTTTCCCAAACCCGGTATAGAGATTTGCTCCGGCATCGCGCAGGGCGATATTTATCGCCTGAGTTAATGCCTGTTCCTGGGACTGTAAAAATGCGGTAGGGGTTTTTCCGTATGCGGTTATTACCCAGTTGGCAACCTGTCCGCCACTGGGGTCAAATGCGGTCATGTTGTATTTAATCCATACCTCAAAAATATTGACTCTTGTCTCTCTGGGCATTGTGAACTGCAGCTCTCGCACTTCTGGAACTATCACCAGTTCGACATTGGCGGGGACTTCTTGTGGATAACTGGATAGAGATACGGTATCGGTAAACATGGAACCCAATACTGTTTCAAACAGATTTTTTTGTGCTCTGCCTGTGCTTATATTCCATTCTTCACGATCTTCACTGTCTTCTTTATAAGTGAAACTTTTAAAGTCCTCACTGAGGTAGAAGCCTACTGTTATTGGCAATTGATCGCCTATTGGGGCAGGGTAATTGCCATCCACCTGTACTGTATGACTGCAAGCACCCAGGAAGAAACTTACAAGAATAAGTACCTTTAGGTGTCCAAAGGAAGTCGACCTATACCTCATATGTTCCTCCTTGAATCATTTAACTAGCGAAAGTCATTCAACCCCACGAAAGTGCCGCCGTTTCGATAGGTGAGTTCGCGCATAAGGGCCGCAAAGCGCAGTCCTGTGGTTTGTAGGTGTGGAGGGCGAGAGAACTGTACAGGGAATCCTACTGCATGGATTCTGATATTTCGTTTTCCCTCACCGTGCTTAGTATTTACCCGTTCGACAGCTAACATAACCCTGCGGATTGATTTTCCGGTGAATTCATCGCCAAGCACATAAATACTGATTTTCTTACTGGGATCATAAAAGCTGCGGACGGCTTTCTGGATACCTTCAACAGGGCTGGAGTTACTAAAAGGATTCCAGGACTTCAACCGCTTTAGTATCGCTTGGCGGCGCCCTGGGGTATCAGGTATCCACTTGTTTCGATAATTGAAGAACATATAGTCCCCCATATCATTCATGACCTGGATACCTTTAACATTGGGATAAAGGTCTAGAGTATTGACCATCTCCGCCATCATTCGGTCCCAGCCGTAATTAAACATACTGCCGGAGGTGTCGATAATGAAGAGAATGTATTCGCTGTCGACAGGGATTCCGCCAATAACATTGTTTTTACGCTGGTAGTTCTCGCCCAGTAGGCGACGCATTTCATCAGTGATGGATTGTAGTGCAATGGTCAGCTCACCTTTGAGTTTGCCATCCTCACTTTGCCCTTCGGTTTTACTGGCAAATTCTGCTTGAAGTGCTTCCAACTCACCGCGCAGGTTGGCAATTCTCTTGCGCTCAATATCGATTTGTTCTCGCTTGGAATTTAGGTCCCGGTTGATAACTGTGGTCTCACCACGGATTTCTGCCAGCTGTTGCTGTAGTTCCAATACCTGCCCTTCGAGGTCAACTTCAGCTTCCTCTAATACAATCGGTTCTGCAGTCTTGGCGATCATCAGCAGCAAAACAATTGCGCCAAATCCACAGCAGATAACATCCAGGAAGGAAATGCTGAACTCCTCCTGGCGACGCTTTTTTTGTGCTCCTATCATGGCCAGTCCCTCGAAGGTGCAAGGAAAGAGCCTTTGCTTTGCATCGCCAGCTTCCAAAATTCACTAGCCGCAAATGGGTCCCCCTCCATTGGGGCAAGAATGACATTGATGGGAATATTCTTGGGGAGCACTTTGACCGCGCGCTTGAATAGACTGCGCCTGTCTCTACCCGAAATAGTGGGTTTTCTGGGCGCACTCATCCCTTGGGTCGGTAACCCATCGGTAATGAGAATAATGTTGTCGGGCAGTGGCGTCATAGCGTTAATAGCGTTAAATACTCTCTCTAGACTGGTACCATTTTCCGGCACTACTTCATCTAGCCCCTTGATAGCCTGGTCCAACTGGTCGCGGTCATCCACATTGAGCCAGCGATCTTCTGTACCGGCTATTGCGGCACGAAAAGAGGTATTAAAAGTATAGATCTGGTATTGGCTATCTCTGGGAAACTGAGCAGTAAGCCAGGAGACTGTGCTGACGGCCCTGCGCCATTTTTCAGTTTTGCGTTTTACCGGTGAAGACATGTTACGGGCGCGTATTATTTTAATAAGCTCGTCGCCGAGCATAGACGCCGATGAATCCAATAGTATCAGGATGCGATTACCGCCTAGGCGCAGGCCGGTGAGGTATTGACGATCTCCATCACCGACAAATTTGCGAACGTTATTTCCCAGCTTTTTATTTTCTTCCTCAAGGTTCTTTTTCGCCTGCTCCAGTTTTTTGAGTTTATCTTGTAGCCTCTTGATATCCTCTTCTTCATCGATACTGTCGATTTCAGCGATATTGCCTTTGGTTTCCTCTATTTGCTCCAAAATGCGTCTGGCAAGCCCTTGAGCCTCAACCAGTTCATCACTAACGATATCCAGAGTATTTCTGGCTTGAACTAAGTGTTCCTGTCCAAATTCCACCTCCTCTTCCAGAAGGTTCACCTCGGCAGTGAGATCTTCAGTCTCTACTTCAACTTGGTGATCGGAGCCGTGTTTGATAATAAGAAAAATTAACGCTACTGCCCCAAAACCACAGGACATGATATCGAGGAAGGACAGGCTAAATGTGGAAAAACGACGCTTTTTACGCCCCATATCGCTCCACGCTAATCGCAGTTATCACATCTTGATAATCTGCAACTCCAATTGTATCGCCGGCATTGAGATTAACGGGTGACTCAATCTCTTTTCCATTGAGTGTGAGCTGAATTCCAGCATCCACCCGCAAAGCAAGTCTGCCGGCATGATTTGTGACTGTTGCGGCAGGGTGCTCCGGTGGTGTTGGGGTGACTTGAAATTTCTCGTCATGCCAGAAAACGAATAGAGGTTCCTGGGCGGCCAGTGCCTTGTGGCCAAAAAGTAAATGTGTCGCTACGGTTTCTGAGGATTTCTCTACATGCACTTTGACCTCGTTGGGGGGGAGGGCAGTGACAGAGTTGATCAGTTTCAATGTACTGCTATCACTGCGTAATTCTTTCCAGCGATGATTGATGGCATGTGCAATGGAGTCTCTTGAGAGAAGATGTACACGTTGGGCCAATTGAATTCCCCCTGGGATATCAGCCCAGCGATGGGAGATAAAACTCACACTTTGACTTTCCTCCAGGTTTTCAATCATTGCTCGTATACGAGAAAGGAGAGGGGTTGTTGCATCTTGAAGCTGCCGCAGGCTGATCTTTGCTGTTCGATCATCAAGTTCAGCTAGAACTTCTCCGTGACGCATCGCTCGATCAGTCCACTGGGGCATCAAATCATAGAGTTGCTGTTCTGATTCAGCTGAATGGAGAGGGTCAAATCGGCACTGCATAATAAATGCATCGGTAAATACGCGAGCCCAGGATTCCTGGAAGTTGTGTAGTCCTGCGTCGGCAACAGTTTCTACCGTTTTCACCGTGGCTTGCTTATCCACAGCAATCTTTGTTACCAGTGTCTGGTGGAGTTGTAGGTCGATATGCAGTTGGATTCCTGCAGGAGCCAAATTACCCAGGCACGCGGTTGCTGCATCAACAATGCCTACGATATTGATATCGCTGACTTTAATAACTCCCAGAAGTAAGGCCAGTTGTTCGTGGGTAAAATTGCCGGGAACAGCGAGAACAATTTCATCGGGAAGGTCACAGTGCTCCGCTATTTCCTGAAGGTGGCAGTAGACCAAGTCGGCATGGTGGCGGCAGCGTTGATTTTCTGACTTTAGCGACTCGAGGCTCAGTCTTCTCCAAAACTGGTTGTTAACCTGAGTCGGATGGCTTCTGGCACGCATTTGAGCTGAGGTACCAATATGAATTTTATTGTGTTCAATAACTGCAATTCCAGGACTTTCCAGTACTTCGTTAGTATTTGAAAATACACGTAATCCGCAGTCATTTATTTCCAGGACGCCTTGTCCCATGGGTTTATTCCTCGCTACGACTTATTCAGGTAAAACCGCTAGCTGATTTTCAGGAAACGCAGTAAGCGGTTGTCACAGTAACTTTGTGTATCCAACACCAGGCGCTCCTGCATGAGTTGTAGCTGGTGAGTGAAAAACATAATGACGATACTAATTACCAGGGCGATAAAGGTAGAGTTAAACGCGACCCCCAGACTTACCGTCACGCCAGCTATATCCCCTTCCACGGCTCTATGCGCCTGTGATAATGCTTCGCCGATACCTCGTACCGTGCCAATAAATCCGATAGATGGAATAGCCCAGGTAATATAGCGAACCATTGCCAGTTCAGAATCGAGTCTGTCTCCCTCAGTTTCGCAAACCTCTTTTACAGAGTTGGAAACGGCGGCGACATTCTTGGTAGAACCGAATCTCTGCAGGGCGGTGAGTAGTGCCCTGGGAACTAAATATCGTCGTTCCTCTTCAGGAAGGGCTTGTATCGGGCGGGATAAATCACGGGTATCCTCGGGAAGAATAGGAGTTCCCTCGCTGATATTAAGTAGAGCTTTGTCCAGTAATTTTCGCTCGCGAATGCTTCTCTGTGCCTTCAGTCCCATAATGGCCATTGCCCACAACATCAGAACAAAGCAGGCCTCTTGCTCATAGTCGCGCATCACAATGTAGATAGAGCGTTGTTGAACGTAGGTTTCCCCAGCGGCCTCCCTCGCCAGTTGCTCCTCAATTAGCGCATCTGCATTAGGGCGAATAATGGCGACATAAATCGCGTGGACCAAAATAATAGACCCCAGAAGAGCAAAGACCTGGAAGACAAAATCCGATGATTTAAATTTCATGGCGATACTCGCTAGAAGCTATTTCTATATATCTACGGGAAAGGAAACCGATAAGTCTTCGGAGATTTCTTCCGAGGCCTTATAGTCATCTGAATTACTTTTATTCCTAGTTATTGGTGCTTCTTTCTTGGGGATTACTGCCGCTGTTTGTTGGTTCTCTTCCGGCTTGTTTTCATCTTCTGCGTACGCGAAGTTGATAAATAGAAGCAGTAAAGTAAGTAATAAAAATTTCACACTAGTCTCCTAATTCACCCAGCGGGCAAGGCGGAAGCCAATATCATTACGAGCGGACTCTCCGTAATCACGGTAGGAGAGGCGTAACTCAGTCAACCCCGAATGACGCCAACTGGAACCACGTATTACATGGAAGTCCCCATCCTCTGGACCGACAGGGTTTTCTTCGATACGTCGGGATAACCCGGTCCCTATCGTGTATAGATCGTGAATCCATTCAGAGACATTTCCACCTAAGTCATAAATACCAAAAGCATTAGGACTGTAGCTACCTACCGGTGAGGTAGCTGCGTAACGATCACTGTAGGTGCGAAGGACTGCAGGAACTAGTTTTGTGGCAGTAGTATCTGCGTAGTTTCCGGAATTGCTCTTTATTGGTAGCTCATTTCCCCAAGGGAATTTTTTCATGGTGCCTTGATCGTATCGTGCAACCCAGGCCCATTCGGCTTCAGTCGGTAAACGATAACCGTTGGCTGCGCCATCAAAGCCGACAACACGCCCGGCTTCCGTCAAATAGACCGGTGTGAGACCGTCTCTTTCACTGAGCCAATTACAAAATAGCACTGCCTCTACCCAACTGACATTTACAACTGGCAGATTGTCATTGTCGAGACTGACACCATTTATATGGCTTGAGGTATGCAGGCGCTTGAAACGCCGATATTCCCGGTTAGTAACTTCAGTGGTCCCAATATAGAAAGGCCGATTTAGAGATACCTGACGCATAACCTCGTTTGCCCGCCGCCCCTGTTCTCGCCGGGATGATCCCATGGTAAATACGGCGTTGGGGCGCATGAGTTTCATGGTGCCGCCAGCTGCGTGACGCAAAGTTGATGGGGTTTCTCTCCAGCGCGCTTGTTCGGATGTAAGCAGTACCGCTCTGACAGTTTGCTCCAGTTTGGTGCTGGGAATGACACGAGTGTCAAATTCCTGGTAGCCCTGTTTACGTACGACAATGTTATGGCTGCGGGCTGGCAGGTTGAAAGTTTGTCCACTGTTCCCGGCGTATTGACCATCAATGTAAACTTCCGCATCTGGAGGGACACTACTGATGTGAACCCTGCCGTACACAGCATTTAGGTTTATATTCAGGTCCCGCTGTGTTCCAGCACCGAGGTCAACTGTGTGCTCAATAGAGGCGTAGCCATCCTTGAAGAAGCGAAGTCTATGCCTGTGGCCGGAGGCCAATTCCAGTTCCAGTGGGGTATGACCGCGAAACTCTCCGTTGACTGTCACTCCCGCTCCCTCTGGGGTGGTAACAACGCGTAAAAGTCCATCAGCGGGTCCCAGGCTGACGGTTGCTAGCGTTTGATCGACACCGGCTGTAACAGCGACAGGAATATCGACAGTTTTATGTTCCGGTAGTGAAATGGACACGGTTCTGTCGCCCTGAACTAATTCAGTGGTCAGTGGTGTTCTGCCGAGAACTTTTCCTTCAACCGTGACCGTGGCCCCGGGAGGGTTGCTGCTGACGGTGATATTGGCCCAGGCCGGTCGAAGCGCGGCCTCCAGTGTGTGGGTATTGTCTAGCCCCTCAACATTGATTTCACGGGTGAACGGCAAGTACCGGTCTGATAGGACAGTCACACGCATAGGACCTGCGTTGATTGCTTCCACAAGACCATTTCTATTGGGTACTTCCCGTCCATTAATAAGGATTTTTACTGGTACAGGGGGCGTTGTTTTAACCTGTAGGTGGCCTGGAAGTTTTTCCAGGGAAACAGAGTGGCGACTGTGCCCGTCACGTTTTACTTCGACTTCGCCACTCTGGGGCAAATAGCCGTCAGCACTGATCGTGAATTGATAATTACCAGGTAAAACCAAATGTCCATCGCCCAGAGGAATGGCGAACCCACTGACCTTGATGCGGGCATCAACCGGGTTGGTATCAAAGATTAATGACCGCGCCATAATCAGATAGCTGAGTGCAAAAATAGCGAGTAAAAGGCAACCTGCGACAGTCAATGCTCGCTTAGAAAGAAAGAGTCGCGCGCGGGTAGATTTTATTTGTACCGGGGTGAATCCAACTGGCTCAATCAGGCTTTGTTCCTGAACTGGCGGCTTTTCATCCTGGACAGGTACTGCTTCCTTCACTGTCATTTATGTTTCCCTATTGCTGGTACTTATAGATTTTTCGCAATGGCATTGGTTTGGCACGCATCGCTTTATGCTCAGTCAGCCTGACCAAAGGTGGGTACACATTTTTCTATCTGCAGAAAGCTTAGCTTGCTGGCGTAATCTGCATGGGGATTTATAGGGTGTTTGTCACAGAACACCTCGTTTCGCTCAGCTCAACGAGGTGTCTGTTGTCATCGCAGCTCATTACGGAAAATCTTATTTTTAGAGTTTATGCTGCTGTCTGGGTTCTCTCATTTAACTATTATTGGCACCATTTATCCTTTCGGCACATTGGATAACAACTTCCGTTGTGGGCTTACCTGGTTTTACAACAAACTCTTGGCGAACGTCTCGGTAACCTTCTCTGGTACCAATGGCGATATAGCGCCCAGGTTTCAGCGCGATTTCCCTTTGGTCAAAATTACCTAATTTCCCTACATGGTAAATGGTGACACTGGTGGTTCGATCCGACTTGAATTTAACCGGCAAGGGGATCAGGGCTTGTGTCAGGGCATTTTCAAGGTCTTCAATTTGTCTTTGCAGCCTTGGGGTTTTAGTATTGAGTTTGCGAGCGTCTGTTAGTACTTGTCGGGCAAAATAGTTCCTTTTACCTTCGCCAAGGGTTAATGGATCTTGAATTAAGTCTTTTAACTGGTCATCCAGCTTTGCTCTGGCAGCAGCTCTAGCCTTGCCTGTTATTGCGTCCACCAGGCTAGAGTCCTTCTTGACCAGGTCTGTATAACTTTTTAGGGCTCTGTGCCATTCTTCCTTGGTTTCTTCCATGCGGGCTTGTTGGAGGAGTTTTTCTATCTGCACTCTGTCAGCTTCATTTTGTGCCTGTGCTAAGCCGATATCGGGGGCTTTTGCTGTTGGCTTTAAGTTCTTTGCTCGATGAAAATAGGATTTTGCCGATTCAAATTTTTCTTCGGCAATTGCACCGTAGCCAGATGACATCGCGCTTTGATAATCCCTTTCTGTAATTGCACCCTCAACCTTTGCTAATAGATCCTGAGCATCGGCTGTTTCTGAGTCGATCGCGAGAGATTTCTTGAGCTGTTCCTGAGCCAAATCCAATTTGGCCTGTTTAAATGCCTTTGTTCCTTGAGTTAAGTGCCACCAAGCGAGGGGGAGTTTGTCGGCTCGCTCAATACCCTTAAGGCCTCTGGGATGGTTATTGGATATGGTTAATACCATCTTGAAAGCATCGCTGGCGGAATCCTTATCTCCCTGACTCAGAGCTCGATTACCTTCACTAATATGCGTTTCAATACGCTCGGGAATACTATCTTTCAGGTACTCTAATGCCTGGAGTGATTCCCGGTATTTTTCGAGCGCTGCCATGAAATTGCGTTTGCGATAAATTTCATCAGCTTTTAGAGCCAAGTCTTCAGCAGAATAGAATTCTTCAAAAGCCCATACTTCTACCTTTCGATCTTTGAGCTCTTCTTTGATTTCAAGAATTTCCTGGAGAACCTTTTGAACCTCCCTGCGCTGCTGCATTATTTCTGCATCGCTATAAGGAGATTTTTGGTTGCTCTCCACAGCTGCGCTGTTTCCAGGCTGTGCGGAGACAATTGTATCGGCTGAACGCTTTGGTGGTTTTACAACCTGAGGAAGCCCCCAAAATACACCGACCAGTGCGCTTACCATTATCACTCCAAGAACGGCGGGCCAGTAGGACCTTTGCTCCCGTTGATGAATAGTGTTGGCAGTCGTTGACTTAGGGGATTTAGAGCTTTCCTCTCCGCCGAATGTGAATTCTGCGGGCTCTATATGAACTGTATCTTCCTTGGAGTTATCGCGGTGCTGCATAGTGATTCCGCCGTGTTATTCAATGACCCAGTGAAGATGTTGGGTATTCAGTAATAACTAATCACATTGATTAGCGTGCTTTTTGGGTACCTCTAACGTAATTTAAATGCTGTTACTGACTGCGCCAGTTTCGGCTTCATAGATTTCCTTTAGAATTTCCCGCCATTGCCGATACTGATTTTCAACAGTACCTGTGAGGGTAATAGTGCGATCTTCCAGCTCAACAATTTGCGGTTCTACCTCTGCCTCAATGGAGTCTCCTAATTCTTGCAGAGCTTCCAAATGCATCTTGGCATCGGATTTTCGGTCAAATGCACTTTTAACAAGATAGCCCCCGGCACCGATTCCAACCTGCCCAGCTGCCTGAGCGCTTCCAGTGCCAGCGCCAGCAGCTGCGATACCTCCAATAATGGCTGCTGCTCCCATAATTGTGTGATTGCGGGCTTTGCGCTTTAACTCTCGCATCTCCCTTACTTCTTCATAGCTGCGGGCTCGCCATTCCTGATAGGGAACTTCCATACTTTTGGCGAAGGTGCCGTAGTACTCCTGCAGAGTGTCGACAAACAGATAATCCCTTTCCCGTATTTTTCTTACCCTTTGTAACATGGGGTCATTCTCTGCGGGTAAAGCACTTAAAAAATAGACACCCTCAGCACTTTGAGTTAAATAGCGATTGAATGCCTGGGGAGAAAAATCCCGTGCAAACCGTATCTCAGAAATTGTGCGCAGCTCTACGATTTGCTGATTTGAAAGCTTTTGTCGGTAATTCAGCATATCGTTAGCAATACGGTTATAGATTCCCTGAAAAGCATCTCCTTCAGTAGGGTGCTTTCGGTCGTAGGCATAGTGGGAAGCGTTCTCTGAATACTGCTTGGTAAACCACAACTGTCCCCGGGAATCGGATACGGTGATTTCCACCGTCAGCTTTTCTCCATCAGATTGTAAAATTCGCCCGGATACGGTCACATCAATATTGGTGCGGCTCGATGGAATAACCCTTACAGCTCCCCACCCCAGGCTGGACTGCAATGAATCGGCAAGGGTGACAGCCATATAGCGGGATTCAGCTTGACGAAGCTCGGGAAAAACAAGCTCATCTTCATCTGCTTGTGCTGTATCGAGACCTGGATTGAATTGAATAACGCCGACATCCAGCAGTCTCTCTTCGGGAACATTGTTATCTTCGATTGTTAGCGGAGTAAATGCGGTAGTTCTGACTTCGGTAGTGGTACAACCATTGATAACAACAAGAATTAGAAAAAATGCTGCGACTCTTGTTATGAACTGATACTTAACCGGTCGGGTTTTTTGGTTGGTCGACATATCGGCGTTCTCCAAGACTACTGCGTTGCACTTTTATACTTGCGATACTCTTCCCAAAGCTTTTCGCGCAATTCGGGGTCAGTCTCGCGTGTGGCAGCTTCACGAATCTGTCGAGCTACGACGTCATCATCTGTACCACTGGGTATATCGGCGGGCACAACTGCCTGTGAACCACCGTGATTAAAATCACCTTTACGTCCAGAGGCGGGCAGTCCGGGACCGGTTATTTGTCCACTGGAGTTATTATTTTTGGGGCCGTTACCTGATGTTGGGCCTGCATTGGGGGGAGGTGGAATTTCGGCTTCTGCAGATTGAATTAAGTCTTCTAGGGATTCCCCTGCTGGTGGTGCCTCATCCATCGCCTCTTCTTTATTTTCTTCGGAGGCTGACCCCGGTCTGTTTCTTACAAAGTCGCGCTCCCGCAAAATCATGCCGTCATAGCTGACCATAGTGGATTCAAACTGGCCCTCAAGTTCTGCAACGCGATCTGCCGATGAAGTGGGAGCTTCATTGGGGGCACTGCCGGAACGTGGCGAACCACCGCCGGGTTGCCCAGAAGCTGAACTGCTGGCAGGCGCGCCGCTGGCCGCTGAGTTACTACTGGATGAGCTGCTGCTAGAAGCTGAGCTACTAGATGATGCGCTGGAAGACGAAGATGATTGCTCCTCCTCAGAAAAATCAATTTCTTCGGGAGGCGTTCCATCTTCACCAGACGAAGGATCAGTAGGTTTCTCTCCATTTTGGCTGGTTTGTTCGGGATCTGTATAAATTGGTGACGATGGATCATTTGAACCGTTTGGGTCCGGCATTTGATCCCCAGGTGAACTTTGATCCCTCGACTCTGATCCGCTACTTCCACTACTGGAGGACTGGCTCTGTTCTGATCTCGCTGTAGGCATATTCGCACTGGGCTGGCTGGAAGAGCTGCTACTAGGCTGCCCACTGCTCGAAGCCGTTGATTGGCCAGATCTTTGCGAACTACTGCTGCTACTAGATTGCGATTGCGATTGTGATTGCGATGCAGAACTGGAAGATGAACTGGAGGATGGTAGAGATGGCATTGCTGGTGGCTGTGACTGAGTTTGTTGGCTCTTGCACCCACCGGTTAAGATCGCCGCCAAAGCAATTGGTACCAGTACATTTGACAAACAGCTGTGGCGGTGAATTTTTTCTACCGCTGCTCGAGGTGTCATCTCTTTCTCTCCTAGACTGTTTGCCGGTGTGACCGCGTGAGACACATGAAGTGTTTTTCCGGTACTAGCAAATGCTCAATGTGGAACTTTAAAAATAGTTGTTATTTGATTATTTGCGTAGATTCCACATCGAGCCGGTGTCAGTGGTGATAGGTTTCTCAGTCGAATATAAAGCGTTGCACAATTCCGCGGGTTTCCACCGCCTCTCCATCTTCAAACCTTGGTCTGAATTTGGCGCGTTTTAGAATGTTTCTAACTTTTGAGCGGATCTTCACTTTATCTGAAGGGTAAGCCCTGAGTATTTTTATATTCCTCGCCTTGCCAAAAGCCGTGACATCATAGGAGACCGTAATCCGGGAATTGGCTAGGGCTTTGCTGTCCGACTCCAAAACTGGGAGCGCGGGTAAAGCCACAGGCCGTCCAAATATGTCCTCAATTTCATCGTTAGAGGCACCGTTATCCCAAAGTGCCTTGTAGGCCTCGCCGTAGGTTTGGCGTGCGGAGTGCCACTTGTTAAACATCATGTACCAGTCGCCGAGTTCAACTTTGGCTTTGGCTGAGGCTGCCGGGGGGGACTTGGGGTTTCTTTGGTAGACATCAACGATACGGGTAATGGCTTTTTTCCCGGTGTTAAAACTCTTCATCCGGTAGTGATCTAATTTGGTTCGCTGATGTGAGTCGGGGCCACTACCACCAAAGCTGGCGTTAACAAAAACTGGAGAGTTGGGTTCACCCTTATAGGTGGCCAGATAATAGTTAGTTGCTTTTAATCCGCGCAGGGCATCAACAAGGCGAAGGTCGGTGGAGCCAAAGTTTTTTGTAATAATATCTACCGCCAAACTGTAAAGATTGGTTGCACTAATTAGATGCTCAAATAGCGTGTCCCCTTTTTCCTCCACATAAGCCTGTAAATGCCAACGACTCAAGTTGTTGATTACTGGCAGCATACGGGGGTCTTTTTCGCCGTAATTTTTCTGGTAGAGCCAGTAGAGGTACTGCTGGTTGTCGTTAGCTTCTTCCCACTGATTGAGCGCTATTTGACTCTCGATCAAGCGCTTGATCATAGGGATTTGGCTTAGGGAATAGAGCCCCTCATTGACTCTGCTAATCAGCATTGCACGACGAAATTCAGTGACAGCCTGCTCATGATCGCCAGCTTTCTGTAATGCGGTGGCCAGCCCCAAAAGCTGTTCATCAATACCGGCGCCATAAGCACCATATTGGGCTTCGAGCTCCTCTATACGTTCACGGTAATTTTCTACAGCCTCGGAGGGCCTTAGCTGTCGAGGTGTTTTCTTGAGTGGTTTCGAGGCGGCTTCAATAAAGGCTTTTGGAGGTGCATTAGTTTGGACTGCCACAGGTGCGCCATCGTCGGCCAGGGCGCCATTACACAGCAGTGCTGTGGCTGTAAACATCAAGCCGATAGCAAAGGAATTGCTGGTATCTATCTGTGTCACGATTGAACCACTTCCGTTTCATATTTGGCTTCACCGAATACCAAACAGCTGAGGTTGGAACCTGCACCTGTCAGTTTTCGGGTCTTATTTCCGCTCGCCCACTGCAACAGCGAATACGGCGGAAGTTCTCTCCTGAATGTGGTTCTCTCGACCCTGAGCGCATTGAGGGGGTATCCTCAAGCTCACAGTGACGGCGCGACTGGATGCTTATAAATGCCTGCCTGGCCGCGTATTAGTCAGTATAGCTAGCACTATGTGCCAAGAAGGAAGCTGCGGCGGGTACTTCAGCCACTTAATGCCCATTGCGCCAGCATGCCTGTGACCACCCTTTTGGTTTAGCAGTTGGGAGTGCAAATTAGGGGTGAGGGACTGTAAGTAGATGCCAAAAATTTGTTGATTACGTCCGATATCGCGACTTGGCAGCGAAGTGTAGCGAGTGGCTTGGTTGGCGCTGGTGCCACATCAGGATGGCGGAAGCTAAATAGGTGGATCATCGTCCTAACAAGTATGCTGAATTTGGGGTTAGATTACTGCTGTTGCTGTATCAGAGGTTGATCTATTTGGATTGCAGCGTAACAAGCGCCATAATCAGCTGATTCGAATTCAGAGGAGAGCTCAGTGAGTATCTATATCGATCCAGAGATCGCGGTAAGCCTTCGGGGCTATGAAGCACCCGAGAAGCTGGGCTTTGGAACCGCCATGGCCCCAGTAATGTTTCGCGCCATTTGGCAGGATGGTTGCTGGAGTAGTGGAGAGTTGATCCCCTATGCGCCTCTGACCGTCGACCCTGCTGCTAAGGTACTTCACTACGCGCAGTCATGCTTTGAAGGAATGAAGGCCTATCGAACTTCCGAGGGGGGAGCTGCACTGTTCCGGCCCGAAATGAATGCTGCACGAATGGCATATTCAGCGAAGCGCTTATGTATGCCTCCGGTTCCTGAGTCCCTGTTCCTGGATGGCGTTCGTGTTGTGACTGCTTACTGCGCTGGCCTGCTCCCGAGCAACAGCGGTGAGTCCCTGTACCTGCGTCCTTTCCTAATGGGAACCCAGCCGGACCTAACGGTTTCAGCCAGTAATGCCTATGAATTTTATGTAATAGCTAGTCCCTCGGAAGCCTACCATTCCGGCAATATGCGTTTGTGGGTTGAGAGAGAAGATGCTCGAGCTGCAGTAGGGGGAACTGGGGATGCTAAAGTTGGCGGAAATTATGCCAGTTCTCTACTTAGTATCGGCCGCCTTAAAGAGCGAGGTTATGATCAGTCGCTTTGGTTGAGCCCCTCTAATCGGCAGAGTATCGATGAGCTGTCAGGGATGAATTTTTTTGCGGTCATTGATGGCGCTATATATACCCCAGCGTTGAACGGCTCAATTCTCGAAGGCATCACCCGATATTCTCTGATCCAGCTTGCGGAGGGATTGGGGTACAAGGTTGTTGAGCGGGCGATCCCCATTGATGAACTGTTAGAACAGGTAGCTTCTGGAGACTGTAGCGAAGCTTTTGCTTGTGGTACTGCTGCAATAATCAGTCCTATCAGCGTAATCGGTGATGGCGATAAGGAGTACGAACTAGCCGATGCCCCAGGTCCTGTTGCAGAGCGTTTGCGACAAGCACTGCTGGATATTCAGGAGGGGCGTTCTGAGGATGCTTACGGGTGGATGCACTCTGTTGAGCCTGTAGTTTAAGTACTAAATCTTCGTACCCGGGCAGTTTCCAAGGCTGCCTGGGTCTAGTAACCAGCTTTTCCCCACCGTAAATCCTGCTTTATCCTTCGCGGGTTTTTTTGTAGCAGTGTTTTCTATTTACTTGTTTCCAAGCGAAACGCTCGCGTAAATATTCCCGCCAATTTAATTGAGTTTGTTGACTTGTGCGACCTTAACACCTAAAAGTGAAGGGGTTAAATAAGAAATAAATTGGAGCTTGAGAGTGGCCTGATTGCGGTACACCTCATTTTGACCAGCAGTTCCAAGATCAATTTGAGCTAATAGGTCTCGCTTATAGTTCCTTGCACAGTCGAGGATAACGAGATGTTGACCCATATGCTTGGCCTTATGCTGCAACCACGTAGACAGTGGCAGCTTATTGGCAGTCTCTCTGAACGTAATCTGCGTAGACAGGTTCCTTATGTCATCGTTCTGGCATTACTTCCTGCAGCTGCGTGGTATTTTGGCACGACACAAGTTGGCTGGACGATTGGCACTGGTGCCCCGGTGAGAATTACGGGACAAAGTGCTTTGGAATTGGTCGCCGTATTTTATTGCACAATGGTTTTGGCTGTCACTGCTATTGGTTATTTCATCCATTGGATGGCCAAGACTTACGGAGCTGAAACTCACCCCCTTAAAGGCGTTGTTGTAGCGGGTTTCACTGCCACGCCTATTTTTATTGTGGGTATTGCAGGGATTTACCCTGTGTTGTGGTTGGACATACTGCTCGCAACTCTGGCGGTTGCTTACGCCGTCTATCTGCTTTATTTGGGAATTCCTATTGTGATGGGTGTTTCTGAAGAGCGTGGCTTCCTTTTTGCCAGTGCAATTATTACGGTGTCACTCGTCATGGCAGTCATTATTATGGTTGCTACAGTTCTATTCTGGAGTTATGTATCCGCACCGGTCTTTTACTCCTCTTGAGTAGTTTGGGCTCGTAGCTATCACTAGATGAAATGTCGTTTCAGGCATTTTCGCCAGGAGATTTAGGGCTGTTGTTGTGGTGGGGATACAAGCTATCGACGTCGTACCCGGTGAAGGGGCTCATATTCACGGGTACGGCGAAGTCTCTTCTATCCTGGCTGTAACGACAATGCGTAAAGTAAATGACCGCCTTTCGGGGTTTCTCGAAGAATTCAACAGCTCTATGAAAGAGCTCTACTCGAAGGGCTTTGAGTTCAACCCCATCAATGTTCGGGAATCGACCACAAAGTTTATAGATAAGTATGTGACCGATATTCCAGATGTTGCCTCGGTACAAGATGGCATTATCTATGCCTCTGGATATGACGTACCTGTAAGAGTCTTTGTCCCCTATCCCGATGAAGTTCTACCTGTTCTTGTCTATTTTCATGGCGGTGGTCATGTAGCTGGAAACGTTTATTCATTTGACCCGATTTGCAGAAAGATTGCCCGGGAGACTCGACATATTGTTGTTGCGCCTGAGTACCGGTTGGCCCCTGAGAATCGCTATCCGAGCGCAGTAACAGATTGCTATGCCGCAGTTGTTGGGGTTTGGGCGGCACTGGATAGATTGGGCTTATATTATCAACCGAGTTTGTCGGTTGCTGGGGACTCTGCAGGTGGCGCTCTGGCCGCCACAATGTCTCACCTGGCTCAATTTGACTACAGCGTTAAGATTAAAAAGCAGGTTTTAATTTATCCGGTTCTCGATTACACCATGCATTTACGGTCCCATGAAGAGAATGCGGTAGGCTATTTTTTAGAGGCACGAAAATCAATTTGGTACTTGGGGCAATATTTTGCTGAGGGGCAGTGTAGAAAAAAAGCATCCCCTCTTTTTATGGATTTTACGGCAGCTCTTCCTGAAACCTTAGTTTTTACCGTGGAGTTTTGCCCGCACCGGGATACTGGGGATATTTACTACCGGAAAGTGGAAGAGGTGGGTGTTAGGTCTGAAAATGTTCATTTTTCCGATATGATTCATCCATTTTTGATTCTTGAAGACTTAGTGAAAGGGGAGTGCGCAAAAGTTTATGCCGGCATGAATAGTTTCCTGAATGACTAAACTTACGGTTTTCCTTTTGTAATTGAGTACTGGTAAGATAATTTATACCCGTTATCAAACTCTAGTATTTCTTCTGAATTTATTGATCTTTCGATCACTATCTCCGCTATTGATTTAATAACTTGTTTAGGTTCTGCGTCCATGCAATGTATGCTCATGGAGTTAATGGCCATGTCAGCGCTAATTACCCGGTGTTCAACAACCTGAATGAGCAGCTGCTTATCACTTTGGTAGAGCTTGAAACCAGGCCCCTCCGTCATCCATTTTTTGTACTTTGTAGCGCCCCACGGGCCTTTGCACTTTATTGCTTGATATTGAGTTGATGATATTTTGATATAGATAGGCTCGCTTCCTTTGATATCTGTACTTTTATCGATAGGTTGTTCTGTGTAGAGGTTTGATCCATTAGGAGCAGAGATCTGTATCGCTATCATTTCGGCAGCAGCGTCAAGTGAGCAGAATATGTAAATAAGAAAACACAAAAACTGATATTTTTTGATTGAAGTACTGGCCATCTTGATTTCAATAAGTGGTTTTTGTTTTTGGGAGTATGGCGCTTAAATGAATTTCTAGGGTTGTCTTCTGTATTAATAATAGCGCCTTGATAACGAGGTGTTGGTTGGATAGTATCAAAGTGTGTATTTAGTCCTGTTTTCATCTTTAAATTGGTACATGAGTACCAGTTTGAGGTTTGAGTAGCTCAATTGACAATAATTTATATAAAAGGTGTGGCTATGAAGACTTTAGCGTATATGGGAGTAATTCTGGCTTTAATAGTATCCGTTGGATGTTCTGAACGGCCTGAATCCAGAGTTGAGGACAGTTCCAGTAAGGTTGATTTTCAAAAGCAACTATTAAAAAAACTGATATCTGCAAAGACCGGGGATGTTATTACTATTCCTGAGGGTAAATTCCATATTAATCGTAGTTTATCCCTGAATATTGATGGGGTAACGCTACGTGGAGCTGGCATGGATAAATCTGTCCTCTCCTTTGAGGGGCAAATTCAGGGTGCTGAGGGGATATTAGTTAATGCCAGTAACTTTACTATTGAGGGGTTGGCTATTGAGGATACCATAGGCGATGCCCTGAAAATTAATGAGGGCAAAAACATTATCATCAGGGATGTTCGTGTTGAATGGACCAATGGCCCGTCTACCCAAAATGGTGCCTATGGTATTTATCCTGTACAGACTGAAAATACTTTAATCGATGGTGTGGTAGCTATTGGTGCTTCAGATGCAGGAATTTATGTCGGTCAGTCGCGGAATGTTATTGTTCGCAATAGCCGTGCAGAATTTAATGTGGCGGGTATTGAGGTAGAGAATACGATCGGTGCAGATGTTTACAACAATATTGCTGTGAATAATACTGGGGGAATTCTTGTTTTTAATATGCCTAATCTTCCGCAGCCAGGGCACAGTACACGTATCTACAATAACCAGATAAAGAATAATAATACTGGAAATTTTGGTCATGAGGGCACGCCGGTTGCTGCCGTGCCAGCAGGATCTGGGGTGGTTATTAACTCGAATGATCGGGTGGAGATTTTTGAAAATGATATTTCTGATAATGATACTGCTAACATATTGATCAGCAGCTATTTTACGGCTGGATACTATAGTGATAAGTCTACGCAAGCTGATTTTGACCCATACCCAGAGGGGATCTATATCTATGCCAATAACTTTTCTGGCGGTGGTACATCGCCAGATCATCTTAAGTTAAAAGCTCTGAAGTTAGCTATGTTTGGAATATCAGGTACATTGCCGGATATTCTTTGGGATGGGGTTGTTGATCAAAGTAAACTGGTGGATGGTCAAATACCTGAGGCATTAAAGTTATGTATTGATAACGAACCTGCAGGAATTCTCAACATAGATTTTGGAAATGAGTATAAGAATATATCCACGGATATAGCACCTCATCAGTGTCATTTGGAAAAGCTTGCCAAAGTAGTTTTAGACTTTGATCCAAAGCTGGAAAATGAAGACCATTTGGCAGTGATAGAGGTAGCTAATGAAGAATAACAATCAAATAAGTAGGAAGCTTATCTATTCTATTTGGAGCCTTGTATTACTGATTGGTCTTGTGGGATGTGATTCATACAAAAAGGATGTTCATTTATTCCCGGCAGAAGAGGTGCCCGAAAATCTCAGTGCATGGAATTTATTGAGACTGGAGAAAGGTGTGCTCTTCCCTGCGGAAAGAGCATTACCCTACGATTTAAATACGGGTTTATTTACCGATTATGCTCATAAGTTCAGAACCATCTGGCTGCCTAAGGGGGCGTTTGTAACCTACGGAGAAGAACAGTTTAATTACCCTGTCGGAACTATCTTAAGCAAGACATTTTACTATCCACAGGAGAGTAGTGGTGTAGTTCGCCGTACCGATGACTTCTCTGCGGATTATGTTGAGGGGCGCTTTGGGCAGGCACTTGATTTAAATCGAGTCCGTCTCGTTGAGACGCGGCTTTTAATCCGCAGGAAGGAAAATTGGCAGGCGCTGCCCTATGTCTGGAATAAAGAGCAGACTGAGGCAACTCTTGAGATTGCTGGAGATGTGAAAAATTTTCAGTTGGTTGGCCTGAACGGACAACAGGAAAACCTTAGTTATGTAGTACCTGACGCCAATCAATGTGCTGGTTGCCATGCAGAAAAGTTTACTGCAAAAGCCATTTCTCCTCTCGGCCCAAAAGCTCGACATCTGAATAAAGACTATCCCTACGGTAGCGGAGTAGAGAATCAATTGCTGTTTTGGCAGAAGGCCGGCTATTTACGTGGGCTGCCTGATCTGAAAAGTTTGCCGAGAAATGCCAATATTTACGATGCGACTGTGTCGCTCGAGGATCGCGCCAGGGCTTATTTGGATATCAATTGTGGCCACTGTCACAATCCCACTGGGCCGGCAGATACCTCAGGGCTTATGTTGCATCATGGCGAAACTGATTGGCGCAAACTTGGGCTATGTAAACCGCCTATTGCTGCGGGTACAGGCAGTGGAGGGCATTTATTTGCAATAGTACCGGGAGAGCCTGAAAATTCTATTTTGAATTTTCGTGTAGAGTCTACCGCGCCTGGGGCCATGATGCCTGAATTAGGTAGAAGCATGGTGCATACAGAGGGCGTTGAATTACTAAAGCAGTGGGTAAGCTCCCTACCGGGAAGCTGCACTTAATCTTTATTGGAAGCTATCTGGAAAGAGCTATATGAAGAGGAGTTGGGTATGGAGGGGACAACTCCATACCCGTTTCCTGGAGACGAGTAATTCAGAAAGATTCAGCCGTATGCTGCAGTTTCAGCAACAACTGTTGCAGCTGGAATTAATCCGTTGATCATCAAGGTGACGGTGCGTTCCAACAGCGGTGAGTCGATAGCAATAGCACCGCTCAAAATTTCATACTCAAGGTTCAGGATCGTACCGTGAGCAATTTGTGCAGCCGCTTCAGAATCAGCCAGACCCAGTAATTGGAAGAATTCCTTAATCATTGACTCTCTGGCGTGATTGGCCATCCGCACCGCGCGGGTCAGCTGCTCATTGCGAAGCGCTTCATTGCGGAATGCCAGTTCAACCAATCTGCGATCCCGGTCTTCAGCCTGGGTGCGGACATGAGTAAGAATAAAACGGGTCAATTGTTGAATCAGCAGTTTACGACTGCTATGTGACGCCCGTTCTTGTGCGGATAAATTCCGTGCCGCACTAAAACTCTCTTCATGCAGTTGGCGTGTAGCCTCGAGTCCCTGCTCAACAAAATAAGTAAATGAATCGCTGATCAGGTCATTCAGGTCTTTGAAATAATAAGTAGTAGCCGCGAGAGGAACGTTAGCTTCGCGGGCGACTGCACGGTGCCTGATGCCGCGGATACCTTCTTTAACGATCAGTCTCAGGGTGGCCTCTAGAATCGCCTTGCGCCGCAGACGGCTATCTGCGCGTTGGGCCCGGCGGCCGTGGTAGACCAATTCAGACTTTCCAGTGTCTACAGTCATAGCATTATCCCTGTCTTATTGCGTTGGCGCCGATAGCAAGGTGAAGCTGGTCGGCCGTGCCATTCTAGCCAAACAAAATTAAAAAAAGGGAATAATGCTATTACATTCGATTACACGAATATTGCACTGGTACAGCGCAATAAATGTAAAAAAGTGGGGATTTGATGATGTATCTCATCATACTGAAAAAGTGAAAGATGAAAAATCCGCAAGATACAGATTAGTGAGGGGGTTCACATTTTGGCTTTTGGTGAAAAAATTAAGTTCTGCAATCGATTGGCAGGATAAATCGCCATTCAATTGCAGAATTAAATTGGTTAGCTGCTGCTTATCTTAAGAGATTTTTCCGGTAACACGTACGCGCTTTGAGCCTGGAATGATCTTAACTTTCTGGCTTTTATGTCTTTCAATACCGATATCAATGGCGTTTTTTGCTGCGATCAATAAGCCGGCGACAAGGAATGCACCAGGAGGAAGCACGGCAACAAGAACGCCTGGATAGTCACTGCCAAAAATGGAAATACCCCAATCTTTTGCCATTGAACCAAATAACAAGTCCATATCTGAAAATAGCGTGCCTTGGCCAAGAATTTCTCTGACTGCGCCAATGGCGATGAGTACTGCAGTGAAACCTATACCCATCATAAATCCATCTGCCAAGGACGGAAGCACGGGGTTTTTACTGGCAAAAGCATCTGCTCGCCCGAGGATCGCACAGTTGGTTACAATTAGCGGGATAAAAATACCTAGCACCAAGTAAAGCTCGTAGGTATAAGCCTTCATCAATAGCTCAACGCAGGTAACGAAGGTGGCGATGATCATAACGGAGGCTGGTAAACGGACAGTATCCGGAATTTGTCGTCGGATCAGGGAGACCGCAAGGTTGGAGCAGGTGAGAACTCCGGTAGTGGCCAAACCGAGGCCGATGCCGTTCACTACGGAACCGGTGACCGCCAGCAGGGGACAGAGGCCAAGCAATTGCACCAGCGCGGGGTTATTTTTCCACAGCCCATTTTGGGCGATTTCTGTGTAGCCGGGAGTTGCCATCAGTTCTGCTCCTCAACCGCCGCAGGTACTTGTTCCGAGTCGATTTCAGAGTTCTCAATCTCTACCGCTCGCTTGGACATTGGCGCATTAAATATTTGTTCGTGGTGCTGGGCTACAAACTCAAGCACCTGGTGCACTTCATTGACAACAGCGCGAGGAGTAATTGTTGCGCCAGTAAATTCATCAAAAACGCCGCCATCCTTTTGTACCTTCCAATCGGCTGAGGGCGGATTTTTTAGTGACAGGCCGTCAAACTGGAGCACCCAGTTACTTTTTTTCAGCTCGACTTTATCGCCCAGCCCCGGAGTTTCTGTGTGGCTTGTTACCCTGACGCCAGCAATAGTGCCATCGCGATTCACACCAACGAGTATTTTTATCGGGCCGGAATATCCATCCGGTGTGACTGCGGGCACAATGACTGCGGAGACTTTTCCGTCCTCTTCCCGCGCGAGATTGATATCTCCACCTTGTTGCAGGCCTAGCTGATTCCAGTAAGGTTTTGGAATTGGATAGGTGTCTACCAACATGTCATTACTGTGGCGTTCCAATGGAATAATTTCCAGTAGCGCTTTCGCCGAAGCTTCCCGGATAGCTCTCTCAATCGGCTCTTTGGTCGTAATCTGGGTCACTGCGAGTGTACCTGCAGTGACCAGGGCGATAAGAGTGAGAACAGCGGCATTGGAGGCCATTGACTGTTTAAGCATCAGCTCTCCTCCAGGTCGGTAGCGCGGCGGGAGCCCTTGTGGCCATAGGTCCGTGGAAGCGTGTAGTTATCAATGGTTGGTGTTGCAAAGTTCATCAGCAATACAGCAAAAGCCACCGCATCGGGGTAAGTGCCCCAGGCCCGGATTACATAAGTGAGCAGCCCCACACCGGCCCCAAAAATCAGGCGGCCCCGGTTACTGGTGGCACCGCTGACAGGGTCGGTAATAATAAAGAAGGCCCCAAACATGGTGGCCCCAGAAAATAAATGCAGTACGGGGGATCCCTCTGACAAGGAACTGCCGCTGTCGTAGAAAAACAGGGAAATCAGAGTGAGGGTGGCGAGCATGGCAACCGGTGCATGCCAGGTAATAATGCCGCGAAATAGTAAGAACAGCCCACCTAACAGGAATCCGAAGCTGACGGTTTCCCAACCGACTCCAGCAAATGTGCCTTTATTGAGGACCGGCTCCATTTCATAGAGCTGGGAAAGAAGCACTGACTCGTTTAACCGCACGATTTCCAGCGGTGTAGCCCGGGTAAAACCATCGACATTGTAGCTACCGATTACCAGAGAGAAGGCTTCTTCCAGGCTGGGTGTCCCACCGATAACCTCTGCAGCTCCCACCCAGCGGGTCATATCTACCGGGAAACTAATCAGCAGGACAACATAGCCCACCATTGCGGGGTTAAATGGGTTGTACCCCATGCCGCCATAAAGATGCTTGGCCAGGACAATTGCCACCGCAGTGCCCACTATCGGCAGCCACCAGGCACAGTAGGCTGGAAGCGCGATACCGAGCAGCAGTGCAGTTACAAAAGCACTGCAATCCCGCAGATAGAATGCTGCCGGCCTGCCGCGCAATCTCATTACCGCTGCTTCACACAGAAGCGCTGTGATTGTGCACAGGGCAATATTGATCAGTACTCCGATACCGAAATAAATCACCATCGCCAGCACACCGGGTATGGTGGCCGCGGCGACTTGTAGCATGACTTTGGTGGTGTCATTGCCGGAACGGGCGTGAGGGGAGGTGGCGCGCATCAGAGACATTATTGCTTTCCGTCCTGTGCTGCTTGTTGTTCGCGCATTTTGTCTTCCAGTTTCTTTTGTAGCTTCTCCAGGGCACTTTCGAATGCACCCAGATTGGCATCATCTTCATCCCGAGCCTTTTGCAGGCGAGTCTCAGCTTTAGTGACGCGCTTGCGCAGTGCTTCGATATCTGCAGCAAGTCTGTCGGCGTCACTCATCTGGGCCCGCGCCTCTGCGGAGGCACGGGCTTTGGTAATTGCCCGCACAGCTGCATTGGTTTCTTCCTGGTTGGGCTCCCGGGTGGTATCCCTATCGGCGCGTCGTTCGGCAAGGGTCAACTTGTGTTGTGCCTCCTGCAATTTCACTTCAGCAGCTTTGAGTTGCGCTGCCAATTGGTCGCGCTGGCTCTCATCGACAGCTTCCAGTTTATTACGCATGCGTTCCACCCGGCTCTCGGCACTGGAGAAAGTACGCTGGGCGCGGGCCAAAAGCTGCTTGGGGTCCTCCTGGCGGGACTTAACTCGCGCCAGGGCGGCGGCGACAACATCTGCTTCCTGCTTCTCAGCTTTGGCTGTCGGAGATTCAGGGTTTTGTTCCCTTTGCTGGCGAGCTTGTTCAGCGGCTTTGCGCCGGGCTTCGCGTTTCGCTTCTTTCTCTTTTTCAGCTTTTTCAAGGCGCAACTTGCGGAATTCGAAACGATCGCGTGCGCGATCGGACTTTTCTTTTTCCGCTTCAGCAGTGCGAATTGCACCTTTGGCAGCGCGGTAGTACTGAACCAGGGGAATCGTACTGGGGCAGACGTAAGAGCAGGCACCGCACTCGATACAGTCAAATAGGTTATAGGCCTGTAGCTTCTCCCGTTCGTCGGCGCGGGCATACCAATAGAGTTGTTGCGGTAGCAGGGAAGCCGGGCATGCCTCTGCGCAAAAACCGCAGCGAATACAAGCTTGGGCCACCGGTGCTGGAGGTAGCTCCTCACGGGTCGGTACCAGCAGGCAGTTGGTGGTTTTCACGATTGGGGCGCGTTGATCGTCAATCGTATAACCCATCATCGGACCGCCGATGATCACCTTTTGCATCAGGCCCCGATGGACACCGTGATATTTGAGGATATGTTCTATGGGAGTGCCGATAGGTACGTCGATATTGCGCTGCTGCTCCAGCGCTTTGCCGACAACAGTCGTCACTCGGCTGATCAGGGGTTCGCCAAACCGAATCGCGCGATATACCGCGCGAGCAGTGCCGACATTCTGGCATACAATCCCCACGTTAGCCGGTAGCCCTTTGTTGGGCACTTCTCGGCCGGTAAGAATTTGAATCAGCTGTTTTTCGCCGCCGGACGGATACTTTGTGGGGAATACCACGATATCGAAACGGGTGCCTTCGACAGCTTTGCGCATCGCGCGGATAGCTTTGGGCTTATTGTCTTCAATACCAATCAATACCCGTTCGGGCTGGTCGAGGATATGGGCAAGAATTTCCACGCCAGCGATAATTTCGTCGGCACGCTCCCGCATAAGCATATCGTCGGCAGTGATATAGGGTTCACACTCTGTGCCATTGATAATCAAAGTATCAATTTCGGCGCCGCCGTGAGGGTCTAGCTTCACAGCGGTTGGAAATCCTGCACCGCCCATGCCGGCAATACCGCAGTCGCGGATCTTGTCCAGAAGCTCTATCGGTGAAACCTGGAGGTAATCTTCGCAGGGGGTGAGATCGCACCAGGCATCGTCGCCGTCTGTGCGAATGACAATGCAGTCCTCCAGCAGACCCGAAGGGTGGGGCACTGGATAGGGTTCAATGGCCATAACCCTGCCGGAGCTGGGAGCATGCACTGGACAGCTAATGAAACCGTCGGCCTCGGCAATCTTTTGTCCCTTTAATACCTTATCACCGAGGTTCACCAGCGGTATGGCGGTGGTACCAGAGTGCTGTAGCAGTGGTACGATCAAGTCCTCGGCGAGGGGGATCACTCCTATAGGCTCACCGGTACTCTGGTGTTTGTTCTCGGGAGGGTGCACTCCGCCGGGGAAGTCGTTGGGGCGCAGCTCGCGCGCTTTTTCACTGGCAATCAGTTGTGCCTCGCGGGCTGCGCGTCTCTCCTGAACGGCCTCTCTTTGCTTGGTCTTGCTATCTACGGGGTTCAAACCGCGCCTCCCCCGGTATGTTCTTGAATAGTGCGGCGATCGCTGGCAATCAGCACCGAGCTATCGCTGGGCTTGTGTGGGTGCCAATCCTGTAAAGCGGTTTCCAGGGGAACCATATCGATACAGTCAACGGGGCAAGGTTCGACACAAAGGTCACATCCTGTGCACTCATCGGTGATCACCGTGTGCATATATTTGGCGGCGCCCGCAATGGCATCTACCGGACAGGCCTGAATACATTTGGTGCAACCGATGCACTCTGCCTCGCGGATAAATGCCACTTTTTTTACATCTTCAATACCGTGCTCGGCGTCCAACGGCATGGGCTCTATATCCAGCAGATTGGCCAACTCATTGATAGTGGCCTGCCCGCCGGGGGGGCACTTGTTGATGGTATCGCCGTGCACTATCGCTTCTGCGTAGGGGCGACAGCCGGGGTAGCCACACTGGCCACATTGAGTCTGTGGCAACAGGGCATCGACCTGCTCAACGAGTGGGTCACCCTCCACCCGGAAGCGAACGGCGGCGAAACCCAGCAGGGCACCGAATACCAATGCCATGCCACCAAGCACCAGCAGGGGAGAAGAAATTTGTGAAATCCAGTCCAGCATTTCGAAATCCTATACCAGACCGCTAAAGCCCATAAATGCCAGTGACATCAGTCCGGCAGTGACCATTCCGATTGCGGCGCCGCGAAATGGCAGCGGGACATCGGCGGCAAAAAGGCGCTCGCGCATCGAGGAAAACAAGATTAACACCAGGGAGAAACCCACTGCTGCGCCAAATCCGTAAAGAGTGGACTGTATAAAAGTGTGCGCTTTCATAGTGTTCTGCAGAGCGACACCCAACACGGCACAGTTGGTAGTGATCAGCGGTAGAAAAACGCCTAGCACTTTGTACATCAAGGGGCTGGTCTTCTGGATAAACATCTGCGTGAACTGTACGACAACAGCAATCACCAGAATAAATGAGATGGTGCGAAGATCTTCAATACCAAAAGGGGCCAACAGATAGGTGTTGACCAGGTATGAACAAATAGAGGCCAAAGTAAGTACAAAGGTGGTAGCGCCGGCCATACCCACAGCGGTCTCCAGTTTATTGGAAACTCCCATAAACGGGCACAGGCCGAGAAACTGCACTAACACATAATTATTGACCAAGATGGTGCTGAGCAGAATGACGGCAAATTCGGTCATAACAGGTCCGGTTAAAGCCCTAGGGCGGAGTGGCGCGAACAGCGGCAATGGCGTCGGCAGGGTTAAGGTGAGACTAGCACCTTCCTTGTGAGCACCGTCGAATGCCGCGCAGGGCGGCTATTATGGTTGAGTCGCTTGGGGGCTTCAACTCGTGAGGAGGGTGGCAGGGGAAAAGGGCCGACAAAGGGCCACCTCTGGATCAAAAGGACTCCACTTGGAGCAAAGGTGGAGGCCTTTGTGGATACTATTTGCAGTACCTATGTCAATTTGAAACGATAGGTACAAGATGGGTAACCCAGTTTGGTACTTGGTGTTAAGCGTGGGGTAGAGGCAATACAGTATATTGACTCGGCATGCGTGTTTTTGCTTGAGAGCAACCTTAAATTCAGTTGGAGCAGTTTAATGTCGAACGAAACCTACACTCCCCCCAAGGTTTGGCAGTGGGATAAGGAAAGCGGGGGCGCTTTTGCCAGTATCAATCGGCCGGTAGCGGGTGCGACCCATGATAAAGCGCTGCCGCAGGGGCAGCACCCGATGCAGCTCTATTCTTTGGCCACGCCGAATGGGGTTAAGGCGACGGTGATGTTAGAGGAGTTATTGGAACTCGGGTTTGAGGGAGCAGAATACGATGCCCATTTAGTCCGTATCACTGAAGGAGAGCAGTTTGGCAGTGGTTTTGTTGAAGCAAACCCAAATTCCAAGATCCCGGTCTTAGTGGATCACAGCACTACGCCACCAATCCGGGTATTTGAGAGTGGCTCCATACTGCTTTACCTGGCGGAAAAGTTTAATGTCCTCTTGCCCCATACACCCGAGCAGCGCACTGAGGCATTGAATTGGCTCTTCTGGCAGATGGGCTCGGCCCCTTACCTGGGAGGAGGCTTTGGACACTTTTATGCCTATGCACCGGAAAAATATGAATACCCGATCAACCGATTTGCTATGGAAGTAAAGCGCCAGTTGGACGTATTGGACCAACAGCTGGCGAAGCATCCGTATGTGGCGGGTAGGACTTATACCATCGCCGATATTGCGATCTGGCCCTGGTATGGGGCTCTGGTGCGCAATGAAGCTTATAGTGCGGCGGAATTTCTCGATACCCAGAGTTATAAAAATCTCAATCGTTGGGTGGGGGAAATTGCAGAGCGGCCAGCAGTAAAGCGCGGACGAATGGTCAATCGAACCTGGGGTGAGCCCAGCGAACAACTACATGAGCGCCACAGCGCCGGTGATTTTGACAATAACACCCAAGATAAAGTGACCGATAAGGATGTTGATTAATACAGGGTATTAATAGGTAAGGCTGGCACAAGGATGTGCCAGTATCTATTTTCTAAGGTTATTTTCCGGTGCCCCTCTTTTTAGAAGTGGCCGTTGTATTAATACCTATATAAAGAGTAGCGTCGGCTAAAAAGCCCTCATAGAAAGCATAAACTGAACCACCTGTGAGGTGCGGGGCAATTGCCATAATTTTTCCGCCGCGAAGCCGGCGATTAAAGCGAGGCCTAAAACCAATGGCAGGGGAATTCCCTGTAAACGCTGCTGAACATCTTGCTGTTGCTGATTTACGATTGCCAATACACTGAGCCGCTGTCGCTCCGTGTCTCGACTACATAGTTCGATCTGTTTATTTAAAGACTTCAGTGACATCGTTTAAAGCCTCTTTAACTTGTCGCTTGGTCTCTTCAAAACCCAGTAGGGGCACCAGCTTCTTTTGATAAACGATAGCTCCCGCCAAAATAGCGACCTGGATAAGAATAAATACCAGAAATGCCAAATAAATAGACTGGGAAAAATAGTAGGCAATCAGCCCAACGCCTCCACAGAGACTGACGATGAGGGCCGCACTTAGAGGCAGTAACATCAGTTGCAGGGCAACAATACGCTTGCCGGCTGCAATCGTTCTATCCAACTCCAACTGGAATAGCTTTTGAATATTAGCCAACCAGGCAGTCAGTAGGGTCAGTGTTGCCTCGGCGCGAGCAAGGGTAGCTTCAAGGCTATTTTCACCTTCTCCATCAGAGTCTTTCCCTGAGGGAGAAGGTGAAGACTGACCCGGGCTGCGCTCCTGCGCAGCGGAATCGGCATTCTCGCCAGACGCTTGGGACTTTTTTTCATTGCCCATCAGGGGGTGTCCTTACCAGTCGAAAAAAAGAGAGAAGCGTTACTTAAAGAGCTTCGCAATTGCCCAGCCAACAACAAATGCACAGCCAACAGCGAGAATGGGGCGCTCCCGAAGTGAGGACTCCGCTTTTTCCATTACATCGGTGGCACGTTGTCTCTGGGACTCTACAGAGGTCCGGGCCCTCTCTTTCAAGCTGCCAGCAGCTTGTGAAGCGGCCTCTCCAGCAAGATTATAGGCCTGTTGCAGCTTCTCCCTACTGGAGTTCGTATGTGGAGATCTTGCGGTTGCCATCAGGTTTCTCCTCTCGGGGTTTAATTGCCGAGGAAGTCTATAGTCCCGCGTGGTAATTCCCACTTGAAAAAGGGGTTTTTTTCACGCGATTTTTGCAGGAAAAAGTCCCTGTCTCTGCTACTGATCTTGGACTATGGCTGGCAGCTGTTCGGGCCCGGTCGTAGTTTCAAACGGCAAAAGCCGGCCTGAGTTCACAGAGGGGATTAGTCCTCGGACCGGCAGATGCCTGAGATGGCTTGGGTTAGATAAAAGCGAGTTGTTTATGGATGGCTGGTACTCTCACTTTTCCAGGTTTCAATATTCTCTACGACCCCGTTGAGTAGGCGCTGGCGTGATTCACGGCTGATCCAGGCGTTGTGGGGGGTGATAATCAAATTGGGGATATCTCTGTCCAATAGTGGGTGACTGGCGGGTGGGGGCTCCTGGCTGAGGACATCCAGCGCCGCCCCCCCAAGGTGTCCACTGCGCAAAGCATCCGCCAGTGCCTGTTCATTGACCAGCCCGCCCCGAGCCGTATTGACCAGGAGTGCGCCGGGTTTCATCTCGGCGATGAATTGCTCGTCTACCAGCTGATCGGTTTCTTCTGTGAGCGGGCAGTGCAGACTGATGACATCGGACTCTGCACACAATTGTTGCAGTGGCGTCCTGCCTTCAGCGGGTGTGCCGCTAAATGATTCAGCCACCAGTACCCGCATGTCCAGGGCTTCCCCCAGTTTTGCCACCTTCTGCCCGAGGGCACCAAAGCCAATGATACCGAGTGTTTTTCCTGCGAGTTCAACCACTGGGTGATCGAGCAGGCAAAAAATTGTAGATTGGCTCCAGCGTCCGGCAAAAACATCGTTGTGATAGCGGTGCCACTTGGAAGCAAGAGCCAGGATCAGGGCAAGAGTGTGCTGTGGTACAGAAGCCCCCGCATAACCTTTAACGTTGTACACCGGAATATTTAATTCCTGTGCGGCGGCGAGATCGATGTTATTTGTACCGGTTGCACAAACACAAATCATTTTTAATTTGCTGGCTTGCTCCAATAATGTGCGGCTTATTATGACTTTATTGGTTATTACCACCTCGGCCTCGGCGATTCGCTCCGCGACTTTTTCGGCGGGAGTCGTTTCATAGAAGTCCCACTGGTCTAGACTATTTGTTAGGGCCGAGGTATCCAGCTCCTCAAGCTTCATTGTCAAAGTGTCCAGAAATACGCCGCGCATGACATCTCCTCGATAGATTTGCAGTGTGGTGGACATGCTACGGCAGTAAAGAGGGAATGCAAAACTTTGCTGGCCAGCGGCCTTAACTGCGCATATTCGTGGCTACGGTTGGTTTGTCGGGGCCTTTCTGTCGCAATTGAAGAGGGCCTCTATGGGAATATCGTTTACCGCTGCCAGTCTTGTTTTAATTTCTGCATTTCTACACGCGGGTTGGAATTTACTGGGGAAGTCCCGCACACCAACTCCCGCCTTTTTTTGTATCGCGACTCTCAGTGTTGGAATTTTTCTTTTACCGCTAAATTTTTGGTTGCTATATCAGGTTGATTCACTCCCGCGAGGTTTTTGGATCCTCCTTATCGGTAGTGGTTTTTTTCAAATGATTTATATGGGGGGCTTATCCCTCGCCTACCAGCGAGCCAATATGGGATTGGTCTATCCCGTTGCTCGAGCATTGCCGGTATTGCTGGTTGCACTGGCAACGGTATTGTTGGGGCAATCGTTGCCTCCACTCGCCTGGGTGGGAATGCTGTTGGTGACAATTGGCTGCCTGCTGGTACCGCTGGTGTATTTCCGCGAGTGGCACTGGAGAGCTTATTGGCGCGCGGACTGCGCCTGGGCGCTGGTAGCAGCCATTGGCACTGTGGGCTATTCACTGGCGGATAAAGGGGCGCTGATTTACCTGGGGGATGCTGCGGGAGGCACTATGCCTGCGCTTGTTCTGGCTTACAGCTATTTGGGGATGCAGTTTCTCGCCTGTGGCGTATGGCTGCTTCTGGGGTGTTTGGGTCAGAGTGGCACTGCGCCATTGATCCAAAGTTTTCGGGATTTGAAGGTTGGGGCTCTGACCGGTGCCATGATGGGAGCGACTTACGGCCTGGTACTGCTGGCGATGACAATGACTGAAAATGTGAGTTATGTAGTCGCCCTAAGGCAGTTGAGTATTCCCCTGGGCGTGGGTTTGGCGGTCTGGTTACTCAAGGAGCCGGCACACAGGCCCCAGCTGCTGGGAGTGGGGCTGGTGTGTGCCGGCTTGATTGCAGTTTCCCTGCGTTAGCGCAGGGAAATTACATTACGCGCATACCGGGTTTGGCGCCCTCGTGGGGCTCCAGTATCCACAGGTCCTTACCTCCGGGACCTGCTGCCAGAACCATACCCTCACTGACACCAAAGCGCATTTTACGCGGCGCCAGGTTAGCGACCATAACGGTGTGCTTACCTTCCAGGTCTTCAGGGGCGTAGGCGCTTTTAATACCGGCAAATACCTGGCGGGTTTCGCCGCCCAGGTCCAGGGTTAAGCGCAGCAGTTTACCGGCGCCTTCAACATGCTCAGCTTTGGCGATCAGGGCTATCCTCAAGTCTACTTTGGCGAAGTCATCAAACTGGATTTCCTCAGCAATGGGGTCCTCCGCCAGAGGGCCGGTAGCAGCTTTGGTTTCCGCTTGTAGCTGGGCCAGGGATTCCGCAGCCGCATCCATAACTGCATCTACCTGGGTTTTCTCCACCCGTTGCAGCAGCGGCTTGAACTTCTTGATTTCGTGATCTGTCAGCGGTTTGGTTGCGCTGTTCCAATCCAGCTCACTGTTGAGGAACTCCGCCGCTTTTTGTGCAGTGTTGGGTAATACCGGGGCGAGCCAGGTGATCAGAGCGCGGAACATATTCACACCCTGGGAGCAAATAGCCAGAACCTCAGCTTCGGTGCCCTCCTGCTTGGCCAGGGACCAGGGAGCCTTGTCGGCGATCCAGGCATTGGCGGCGTCGGCCAGAGCCATAATGTCGCGCATGGCGCGGGCGTATTCTCGCTGCTCGTAATACTCAGCAATTCGTGGAGCCGCCTCTACAAATTGGTTCCACAATTGTTCGTCGGCCAGTTCGCCGGCCAGCTTGCCACCGGACTTGCTGACAAACTTGGCGGTGCGAGAGGCGATATTGACTACTTTACCCACCAGGTCAGAGTTCACCTTGGCGATAAAATCGTCCAGGTTCAGATCCAGGTCATCGACGCCACCGGTCAGTTTGGCGGCGAAGTAGTAGCGCAAATACTCAGGGCTCAAGTGATCCAGGTAGTTGCGGGCATTGATAAAGGTGCCGCGGGACTTGGACATCTTCTTGCCGTTTACGGTAAGGAAGCCGTGTACGCAAACTTTGTTGGGGGTGCGGAAGTCCGCTGAGTCCAGCATGGCTGGCCAAAAGAGTGCGTGGAAGTTGACGATATCCTTGCCGATAAAATGGTAGACCTCGGCGTCGCTGTCTTTTTTCCAGTACTCCTGCCAGTCCAGCCCTTTGCTGTCGCAGTAGTTTTTGAGACTGGCCATATAGCCAATGGGAGCGTCGAGCCACACGTAGAAATATTTGCCCGGCGCATCGGGAATTTCGAAACCGAAGTAAGGGGCGTCGCGGGAAATATCCCACTCTTGCAGGCCCTCTTCCAGCCATTCGGCCAGCTTGTTGGCTACTTCATCCTGGAGGGTACCGGAGCGGGTCCACTCGCGCAGGTATTCGGTGAATGCGGGCAGGGTAAAGAAGAAGTGCTCTGACTCCTTTTCTATCGGAGTGGCGCCGGAGATTGCTGATACCGGATCGATCAGTTCGGTAGGGCTGTAGGTGGCGCCACAGGCTTCACAGTTATCACCATACTGGTCGGGCGTGCTGCAGCGGGGGCAGGTTCCCTTGATATAGCGATCCGCCAGGAAAAGCTGTTTCTCTGGATCGAAAGCCTGGGTAATAGTGCGCGATGCGATGTGGCCGTTTTCGCTGAGGCGGCGGTAGATCATTGCCGACAGCTCGCGGTTTTCCTCTGAATGGGTGGAGTGGTAGTTGTCCACACCAATTAGGAAGTCGGCGAAGTCGCGCTCGTGTTCTGCCTGCATATTGGCGATATGCTGTTCCGGGGTCAGGCCCAGTTGTTCAGCCTTCAGCATAATTGCAGTGCCGTGAGCATCGTCGGCACAGATATACAGGCAGTTATTACCGCGCGCACGCTGGAAGCGGGCCCAAATATCGGTTTGGATATATTCGAGCACATGGCCCAGATGTAGGGAGCCATTGGCATAGGGCAGTGCGCTGGTGACGAGAATGTTGCGCGTATCGGACATCGGTTTTTCCATCGCTGTGGGGTTGCGGCCAGGGACTCACGGAGAGTGGGCCGAAGATCGTCAAAAGACCGCGGAATATAGCAGATTTGCACTATGTCGTGGAGGGATCAAGCTGGCTTATGTGAATCCTTGTTTGGCTGCCGTGGCTGGTGTTAGGCCGCGTCATCCGACACAATGCGAGCCAATCTAGAAGCGCTGAGAGGGAGATACCGTGAGCGATCATCATCACGATCATGACGAGCTGTCACAGGAAGTTCAGGCTGAACTGGAGCGACTGGCGGAGTGCCTCGGCCAGTTGCATGATCCTGCCAGTGGCTTGCCGCTGGATGATTTGGACGCAGAAATTGAAGTTGGGTATGAGGACGAAACTGTTTTCGCAGGGATTACCCTGGGATATCCGTGTGCGAGCCAGGAGGCAGACTGGCACCAGAGAGTAGAGGAAAGCTGTCAGCCGCTGTTGAAAGCCGGGCCCCTCAAAGGCTCTAAGTTGCAGTTTGAGCTGTTCAGCGATATTCCCGCTACGCCGACTTCCGGGGCGCCGGAAACTCTGGCGAAGGTAAAAAATATTGTTGCCGTGGCGTCGGGCAAAGGCGGGGTTGGCAAGTCCACAACTGCGGTCAATCTGGCCCTGGCCCTGGCGGCGGAAGGTGCCCGGGTTGGCTTATTGGATGCTGATATCTACGGCCCGAGCCTGCCCACCATGCTGGGAACTGAAGACCAGCGCCCGCATGTGAAAGAACAGAAATTTTTTGTGCCGGTAGAGGCTCACGGAATAGAGACAATGTCTCTGGGGTACCTGATGACCGAGGAGACCCCAGCGGTATGGCGCGGGCCTATGGCCAGCGGCGCGCTCAACCAGATTCTCAGTCAAACCCTGTGGGGGGAAAGTCGGGATGGGCTTGATTACCTGGTTGTGGATATGCCCCCGGGTACTGGGGATATTCAATTGACGCTGGCACAGAAAACTACCTTGGCCGGTGCGGTAATTGTAACTACCCCTCAAGACCTGGCACTAAAAGATGCCATTAAGGGCGTGGAGATGTTCCGCAAGGTATCGGTACCTGTGCTGGGTATTGTGGAAAATATGGCGCTGCATACTTGTTCCAAGTGTGGTCACAGCGAGCCAATTTTCGGTACCGGTGGCGGTGAGCGAATCGCTGCAGAGTACGATACCCATTTACTGGGAGAGCTTCCGCTGGCACAGAAAATCCGCGCCGATGTGGATAGCGGACAGCCCAGTGTTATTTCCGATCCAGATAGTGAAATTGCTGGTTTTTATTGCGAAATTGCCCGCAAGGCTGCCGCCCAGATCTGGTTAAACAGCAGTGATGACAGCGATATGCCGGAAATCGAAATAAGTTGAACCCATTCGCGATATTGATCACAAAGAAATAATTTTCTTTGTTTTTCTGTTTTTACCGGGCTCCAATATTTCTATATTGATGCAGCCCGGTGTCCCTCATTGAAGTAAGCCGTACTAGTTTGTTCCTTGTTTTATGGTACAGATTTCCTTTTAGCGATAGCCCACTTCTGTCGCGCCCTGGGTAAATTAGAAGTTTCAAAATATTTCACAGAATTACCTGGTAAAAAACAGGGGTATTTTGATCGTACTAGTTACTTATTGTTTTAAAAATCATAAAGCCGATATTTTTTTGCGATATAGACCGCTTATGATTTTTAGGTGGCAGTATTTGCTGGTTTTTTGTCGCTTATTAAATGTAGTTGGGGCTGAGGGTATTAAAACGGGTTTACAGGTGCAGTATTTTCGCCGACAAACGTCAAACCCTTTATACGGATGTTGGATTGCCGTTGAGATAGAAGTAAATATCAGGAGTGTACGAGAAAAAAGTCTGCCTTATTTCGCGTTTTCAATACAGGTAAGACAATAAAAAGAGGCATTGCGGAAGCTGTAGTCGATAAAAATAAAAAAGACAAGCGCACGGGTGCTGTTATCAATGAATTTTCATATTAGCTATCGGCCGGCGGGTGGAATAGCGCGTGTGCTTTTTTTTGGTCCGGTGGGGTATAAGGACAAAATAGAAGCCATTGCACTACTGGTGGAAAAGTATCGCCACCGAAAACCCCTACGTGTACTACTCGACCTGCGTTATGCGCGCAGCAAAACCACACTGGAGGAACACCAGAAATTTATTCACTTTATTGCTGAGAACCCTGTACTGCGACGGGCATTTATCGCGGTGTTACATCCGCGAGGGCGCTGGACCTGTCCGCTGCCCAGCCATGGCTCCTGCCTGTGCAGGCTCAGTTCTAGGGAGTTCGTTGTGGAGGCCGAGGCAGAGGCCTGGCTAGCCCAGATAAAGGTCGTACCTCAGCCTCTTGCTCTCTAGGGGAGGAGTTAGGCCTGCTGGTTGCGCGCCTGTTGGGCTTCAGCCTGGCGGCGGCGCTCCTCCCTCTTTTGCTCGCGGCGGGAGACGGTTTGCGCGCGGGCGTCCTGGCCAATGTGTACTTCACCGCGCTGTTTGGCTAGCTGAATTTGCTTTTCGCGCTCGCGGAAACGGGCTCGGTCGGCTTCAGGCACCTTGTCGTGGCAGTGCGGGCAGCTTACACCCTGCTCGAACAGGGGAGATTGCTGGTCTTCCTCAGTGATGGGCATGCGGCATGCATTGCATTGATCATATTTGCCGCGTTCCAGGTTGTGGTTGACTGTCACCCGCTCATCGAAAACAAAGCACTCGCCTTCCCACAGGGATTCTTCTGCTGGGACTTCTTCCAGGTATTTCAAAATACCGCCGTGGAGGTGATATACCTCTTCAAAGCCCTGCTCTTTCATATAGGCTGTGGACTTCTCGCAGCGGATACCGCCGGTGCAGAACATGGCGACCTTCTTGTGCTTGGCCGGGTCCATATTCTCTTTTACGTACTGCGGGAACTCGCGGAAAGTCTCAGTTTCCGGGTTGATGGAATTCTTGAAAGTACCGACCTGGAATTCATAGTCATTGCGGGTGTCCACGACAACAACCTCTGGGTCGCTGATCAGGGCATTCCAGTCTTTGGGTTTGACATAGGTGCCGACGGTGCGCAGTGGATCAATGCCCTCTACACCCATGGTGACAATTTCTTTCTTTAGCTTCACTTTGCTGCGCAGGAAGGGCATTGCCTGGGTGATGGACTCTTTGTAGTCCAGGTTGGCGAGGCGCTCGTCTGACTTCAAATGGGCTAATACCGCGTCGATACCTTCGCGGGAGCCGGCTACAGTGCCATTGATGCCCTCTTGGGCCAACAGCAGGGTGCCGCGAACACTGTTTTCTTGCATCACCTCCAGCAGTGGGGCGCGAAGCGTTTCAAAGTTCTCAAGGGTAACGAACTTATACAGTGCACAGACAACAAAATGGTTCATGGTACTTCCTCAGTTGCGGGCCGGATCGCAAATCCGGAGCAGAAAAAATCGCCGCGCATTTTATCGCAAAAAAAGGAGCTTGTCGTACAGTAAGCAGGCGGTCCGCACCTGCAAGAAAAGGGATTTGTAGTTGACCGTCGGGCCGCAAGTTGTCAAAGTTCTGGCCGAAATTTCAAGGTCACAGCGAGGCGAATCCCATGGGCGAAGAGTTTGCACCGAAAGAATCGGAGTTGAGCCAGATCTATCGGGAGGGCGAGGTTTCCGTCCAGATCGATATTTATGAAGATGGTGAGGGCGGCTGGCTGCTTGAAATCGTCGATGAACACAACAACTCAACCGTTTGGGAAGACGCGTTTGAGACTGAGCGGGAAGCGCTGGATGAAGCGCTCGATGCTCTTAAAGAGGAGGGGATCGCTACCTTTGTTGGGCCAGTTCAGGAAGCCGATGGCAGCTGGTAAGCCCTCTTCAGAATGAATCGGCTGACTGGCAATTCCCAGCGGGAGTTGTGGCAAAAGTCGGCTGACATTTGTTCAAACTGCTAAGGTTAATGTGAGAAGGGAATCGCGACTGTGTAACAGCACACCCAATCACAGTGCCGCCGCGAGACAATGGTGGAATCCAGGTCTCCGGCGGTACTACCTAACCTGCGGTTACCCTCCCCATGAACCTGCGCTACCTTATTCTGCTGGTGACTGTATTAAGTCCACTGGTATCCGCAGAGAGCATCCGCCTTTCCAATCGACAGCTGCTCACCACTGACCTGAAAGAAGCCCGACTTATCTCCGAATTGAGTGGCTATGCCATTGTTGCCGGGCGCCATTGTCTCGATTGCGACGAGAACCTGGCAATTTATATACAGAGAGTTGGCCGCGCCGATATGGGGATAAACCCAGAGAAAATTGGTATTGAGGCTGATCGCTATACCTATCCCGGCCGCTATCTAGATTACATGACTAAGAAACTGGTGGAAAAAACCCGCATGTTTTATGGGCTCTGTCACGAGGGGCAGCCGTCGCTTTTATGGCTAACGGAATACAGGGAGGGTGAGCGCTGGGTAAAATCAGAATACTTAATATTAATTGGCGAGGATGGATTAAAACATCGCTATACCGAGAACCAGCAGCCGAGCCTGTTTTATATCGGAAATTCAAATTGTATAGAGCTAGAAGGGTTTTTAATGGAGATGGAACCCTGATTGCTTTTTTCTGGATTAGATATAATTTCTTTTAACAATAAAAAAACCCCGCTGGAGGGCGGGGTCACAAGCTCTGTTGAAATTAGGTCTAATTACTTTACGGGTTCAAAAACAATCTTCAGTTTTTTCTTGCCCCAGGCGCGGGCTTTCTTAATGTCTTTCTCCATCCAAACATCGATTCGGTTAGTAAAACGCTTGTTCATACGGTCGCGCACGGTATAGGTGCCAGGCAGACCTTCAATTTTAACTTTGGCGCCGTTAGTCAGACCGTGTTTTTCCAGGTCACGGGATACGGCGATAATTTTGTCACCGGGGCGCAGGCGGTTGTTCCAAGCTGCTACCCAGGGATCACTGTCAGTTTGTCCGGGTACAGAGTTGTAAGCAGTTGCGTCAACAATCATGGTTTTCTTAAGTGCTGCTGAGGCATTAACGCTTACACCGATAGCGAGCAAGGCAGCAATAAAAAAGGCAGTATTTCGCAGAGTCTGTTTCATCATGTCCCATTACCTCCAGGTCATAAATGGTCACAAGCCAAGGGCTGCTTGTGAAATTTCCAAGTTTGTTTGGAAATCGTTGATCAATATTTAATCAACGCTGGCTATATTACCGGCGATTCCTGAGGTATCAACTTTTTCCTGCAAAGCGAGAAAAAGCCGTATGAATTGGCGGGTTATTTACAGAAAATAAAAAAATGGCTTAATTTTCAGATATAAAGAGCAATAAAATTGCAATGTATATATTTTGTACAGAAGGAAATGGCCGGGTAGAACCCAGCTCCTTGGTAAATGGTTTCAAAAGAGAAAAATTGCGTGACAGCGATGTCATTCTAAAGAGTCGTGCTAGGAGTGGTGGAGGGCATTGCTTAGCATGACTGGAACAGTAAAAAATTCCTCATAAATTATTTGTGACTTATTCTCCATATATTGCTGATATGACAAAAAACAGCAGGTTTTAGCGGAAAAACCGGTGCGTCACATTAAAAAGTGCAGGGAATCCCCAGTACTTACAGCGCGGTTTCGGGGTTTTCCAGTATCGGTTCCACCTGGCTGCGCAATGCGGATAAGTAGTCACTGTCTTCCTGGAGGTCCGGCAGCTTGTGCTGCATGTCCAGCTTCACCGTTTTTTCCAACCAGATGATGGCTTCCTCCAGGTTTCCCTGCCACTCACAGACTTGCCCCAGGTTGAAATAGGTGATGGCAAGGTTCTGCCATTCCGCCTGTTCGCGCAGGCCTTGGATTGCACTCTTATATAGAAGGTAAGCAGAGCGTAAAAGATGAGCTCGCTGAGTGTGCTCCTTCTCCGTTGCTGCTTGCTGATGGTAAGTGTGTGCCATGGCTGACCGCACTCTCGCGGTGGACTGCGGTAGCACCGCGCCCTCATCCAGGTAATTGAGGACCGATTCGAACTGTGCGCGGGCAAGGGGGTAGAGGTCAGGTCGCGCTTGGGCGCTAAATGCATTGAGCACAATACCGTAGCGGTAGCGCAGGGCCTGCTGTTGATCCGGATAGTCGGACAGCGAGGAGATGGCCTTTTCGTAAAGTGGCAGTGCGTCGGCGTAGTTGCCCGTGCGGGCGTAGGTTTCAGCCTCAGTAACCAATGCCAGGGAGTGTTGGGCCTGGGATAGATGGTGCCCTAATTGTTGTTTCCCGGAGTTTGAGCTTATGGATATTGCTGCTAGCAATACGGCGATGCCAAGCAGTGCATAAAACAGCATGAGCAGGTTTGAGAGATGTTTGTGCATAGGCACTTCCCGCAGGCTACTTTGGGTGGACGGTAAGAGACCCGGAGATATGGGCCTCTTACGTCAGTAAATGCCTATTTATCCAGTTGTGCCAGTAGCCCCTGTAGCGGATGGCGCAAGGATACGCCTGCAAAGCGACTGGCCTGGCAACGACAGGAATAGCCGGTGGCCAACTGGTTTTCGCCACTGTTCAATCGGGGCGCCCAGGATTGCTGGAAAATGACTCGTGAGGTCTCTTTGTGATCTGCTTCGTGGCCATAGGTACCGGCCATACCGCAGCAGCCGAGGCTCTCGGTAGCGAGTTCCAGGCCCAGGGCAGTGAAAACATTTTGCCAGTCTTTCACCGAGGCGGTGGCATTGGTTTGTTCACTGCAATGGGGCAGAAGCTGGAAGTTGGCGGGCGCTATGCGGTGGCGCTGTTGTTCCAGGTGCTCCCGCTGGGAAGCCAGCCATTCCTGTAACAAGTGGACCTTGGGTGCCTCATCGCCCATCAGCTTTTTATACTCGGAGCGATAAGTCAGGGTCATTGAGGGGTCGATGCCCACAAGGGGAATACCGCTGGCGGCGAGGTCGTTAAGCATCTGGCTGTTTAATTCAGCGACCCTCTGGAACTGGCGCAGGAAACCGTGGACATGCAGGGGTTTACCGTTGGCGCGGTAGGGCGCCAGCATGGGGACAAAATCGAGCTGCTTTAGCAAGCGCACAATGTCGGCAACCACTTGGGCATCAAAATAACTGGTAAAAGCATCCTGCACTATCACCACTGCGCGACTGCGCTGTGCCGGGCCCAAGGACTCCAGGCAGGCGGCACTGGCGACAGGCACACCCAGCTCCGCCATAGTCGCTTTCAAGGTTTTTTCCGATAACAGTGGGCTGTCCACCATGCCGAACAGGCGCTCCATCAGGAAGGAAACTGGCTTGAGTTTTAGTGGCCAGTTGTATAACTGAGGTAGCTTGGCCAGGTGTGGCATCAGGAATTCCAGCCCACCGACGGCGTAATCTTTTAGCGGACGCAAATAGCGGCTGTAGTAGAGTTCGAGGAATTTGCTGCGAAACTCCGGCACATCCACTTTTATCGGGCACTGCCCTACACAGGATTTACACGCCAGACAGCCTTGCATCGCCTCGTTAACTTCGTGATTGAAATCGTACTCGCCACGGGTTTTTGCCAGGGAATTGATAATGCGCTTGGGGAGTCCGACAAAAAAGGAGCGTTCCCGCAGGCGCTGGGCACTGGAGACCGCATCAACATTTTTTTCGCTGAGCAATCGCAGCCATTCGCGCATTAAAGAGGCGCGCCCTTTGGGAGAGTGAATACGGTTGCGAGTGGCCTTGTAGGAAGGGCACATGGCATCGTCGGGGTTCCAGTTAAAGCAAGCGCCATTACCGTTGCAGTGCACACCTTCCTCATAGCCCTCCCAGACCTGGGCGGGAATTTGTCTGTCCCGCTCGCCTCGGGTGGATACCTCGTCAATTTTCAGCAGCTGGCTGTCATCACTGGGGGTAGCTATTTTCCCTGGATTGAGTTGGTTGCGAGGATCGAAGGCGGCTTTGATTTTTTGCAGCTCTGGGTAGAGCTCGCCAAAAAATTCCGGTGCATACTCTGATCTGACACCTTTCCCATGCTCCCCCCACAAAAGGCCTTTATATTTCTGTGTGAGGGCGACCACCTGATCGGTAATCGGACGAATTTGTGCGGCTTGCTGGGGGTCTTTCATATCAATTGCCGGACGCACGTGCAGCACGCCCGCATCGACATGGCCAAACATACCGTAGTCGAGATTGGCTTCGTCCAGTACCGCGCGGAACTCAGCGATAAAATCCGCCAGGTTTTCCGGTGGTACTGCCGTGTCCTCGACAAAGGGAATTGGGCGTTTTTCTCCCTGGGCATTTCCCAGTAAGCCCACGGCCCGTTTGCGCATGGCCCAGATTCGATTGACCTCGGCGTGGCCTCGGGCAATGGAATAACCGAAACTTTTACCTGCTTGGCCAATAGCTTCATCAATATGAGCAGTAAATTGGGTCAGTGCCTGCTCCAATTCCTCTTCACTATCGGCGGCGTACTCGACTAAATTAATGCCCTTGACTGGGCGATCGTCTGTTGGGAAAAATTCACTGACGCTGTGCCAGACAATATCTTCCATCGCCAGCTGCAACACTTTGCTGTCCACTGTCTCGATAGACATGGGACCGGCCAGCATCAGGTCTTTGGCGTCGCGTAGCGCCTCTTGAAAATGGTCGTACTTTAAATTGACCAGAGCGATACATTTGGGGATTGGCAACAGGTTGAGTTTTGCCTCGGCGATAAAACCCAGGGTTCCCTCTGAGCCACAGAGAACACTATTGAGGTTAAAGCCTTTATCGTCGCGAATATGAGCCAGGTCGTAGCCGGTGAGGCAGCGGTTGAGTTTGGGAAACTTTGCTGTGATTAATTCTGCTTTTGTACGCGCGATAGAATCACAGACTTGGTGAACCTGTGCAGAGCGTTTATCCCCGACACTAACTTGTGCCAGCTCCTCATCGTCGATCGGGGCCGAGTGCCAAATCTCACCGCCCAATAATACAGTGTGTAACTCCAGCACGTGATCGCGGGTTTTGCCGTAGACACATGAACCCTGGCCCGAGGCATCGGTATTGATCATGCCGCCAATGGTGGCCCGGTTACTGGTGGAAAGCTCCGGAGCAAAAAAGAGGCCGTGGGGTTTGAGTGCTGCATTCAGTTGATCTTTGACCACACCGGCCTGTACCCGGACCCAGCGCTTCTCAACATTGATTTCGAGAATCTGGTTCATATGGCGGGAGATATCCACAACCAGTCCATCGGTCAGGGACTGGCCGTTTGTACCGGTACCACCGCCACGGGGGGATAGCACTACCGAGTGAAACTCCTCCCTGTCAGCCAGCTCGGCGAGCAGCTGCAAGTCGCGATTGTCGCGGGGATAGACAACAGCCTGAGGGAGGACCTGGTATATCGAATTATCGGTAGCCAGAACCGTGCGGCTGGCATAACTGGGGGTGGTATCGCCACGGAAACCTGCGTCCTTCAGTTCCTGCAAGAACTGCAAATAGAGCGCCTGAACCTCGTCGACTTCGCGCAATGCTGGAATCATGAGCTAATCCGTACTTTCCGGGAGGTATGGGCCGCATCGCAGACCGGGGACTGGCGATAAGAGTGCGCGCAGCGCTAAAACTCGGAATGAACGCGGCTTTGCATTGTAGCTTTGGTTTGTATTTGCGCAAGCCACGGTTACCTTGCAAGAGACTTCCAAAAACTTATACAAGAGCAGAACTTGTATAAGTTTTAGTGACAGGCTATAAAAAAGGTAGGCCATTACCTGCACACTTTGTGACTATGAATATTCAATTCCTGCCGCATAAGATTCCCGTTGGTATCAGCCGCTGTGCCGTGGGTGATCCCGTTCGATATAACGGTAGCCATAAGCACAGCAAAGTCTGCACTCAGCTGCTGGGTAATTGCTTTGATCTGCAAGCTTACTGCCCGGAAGTGGCAATAGGCTTGGGAGTGCCCCGCCCGCCAATTCACCTGATTGTCAGTGATCGCCTGCGCGCAGTTGGGCGCGATGACACCAATATCGATGTGACAGAGGATCTTGAGGCTTACGCAGATGAGATAAGCCCGGAGGTTGAGCAGTTGCGCGGTTTTATCCTGATGCAAAAGTCTCCCAGCTGCGGTGTGCGTACTACCCCCCATTACAAAGAAGATGGTCGCGGTGTACTGGCGCATTCGGCAGGTCTATTTGCTGCGCGTGTGAGAGAGAATTTCCCCCACCTCCCTATGGAGGAAGTAGGGCGACTGAATGCCAGCGACATTCGCGAAAACTTTTTAACCCGAGTATTTGCTTACGATGCCTGGCATCGCTATGTATCGCCGGATCCTCGACCCGCTAAAGTTATTGAGTTTTACACCGCTTATAAGTACCTCTTGTTAGCCCATAGCCAGCCTCTGACCCGTACCTTGGGTCAGTTTGTTTCCAACTCTCGTGCGGTGACCCCTGAAGAGTTCGCTTATGAAATTCGTGGGCGGATTATGGATATTCTCTCCCAACATGCATCGCGCAAGGATCGAACCAATGCACTGATGCACAGCCAGGGGCATTTAAAGGGCTATTTAAGCCGGGAAGAGCGGGCTGAGCTGGCCCAGCTTGTCGAGGAGTACCGGCAAGGGCATAAACCGATTTCGGCGGTGCTTACTATGCTCCGTCATTACTTGCCGAGAAGCCCACACCACTTTATCCACAGCCAGGTCTTGCTCGCTGCCGAGCCGGCTGAATTAGGTTTATGTGAATTTCGATAATGAGTGTCATGTCCGACCCAGAAGTTGTTGAAAAAAACTATTTTCCGATTCGAGAGATAGCCCGAAGGACCGGGGTGCACCCTGTGACCTTGCGGGCCTGGGAGCGCCGCTATGGTTTACTAAAACCCATGCGCACCAGCAAAGGGCATCGCCTTTATAGTGAAGAGGAAGTCGAGCAGATCGAAAAGGTCCTGCAATGCCTCGCCAGGGGCGTTTCCATTGGTCAAGTGCGAAACTTGTTAGCGCGAGAGCAGGACAAATTGGGGTTGCCAGCGACTACAGGCGATGGAAAAAACAATTGGCAGGCGATGCTGGATGAAACCTCCAGTCTTCTCAGAGACTTTGCAGAACCCCAGCTGCGCCGCCGTCTCGATCAGTGGTTTTCCTCATTCCCTGCCGCTTTGCTGTTGGAGCACTGGCTGAAACCTTTGCATGTGCGGCTTGAGCGATTTCGCCTACCTGAAGCCCATGGAGCGCAGATATTTTTCTGGCCTCTGTTAAAGGAACAGCTACTTCTGGCTAATGGTATGGCCAGGAAAAACCTGGACAAAGACAAGTCCCAGGCGAAGCCCCGTGTTCTTTTACTGGAAATTGGCGTTCAGGGCCAACAGGCATTTATACAGATGTTTATTGCGGTACTCCTTGCTGCGGGAATAGAGGTCATTACCCTGACTTATCCTGCGGGATTATTGGAGCTTGGAAGTACAGTCAAAAAACTGGGTGCTCAGGGAGTGCTTTGCTATAGCCACAAGGCTCTGCCGAAAAATATTCTTGAACGTGAGTTACCAAGTGCTGTTCAGGGGATGACTGATCCTCTGTGGCTTGCGGGTGATTTTATTGAGGTGCAGCGCTTGGCTTTGGCTGATTTAAACCAACTCCCTTTAACAAGAGTACTTGCCGGAAATACAGAGAGCGCAGTTACACAATTGCGGGAGTCTTTTAAGCTATGAGTCGCCCAGTGACTTTGCCGCGTGGCCTGGTATGGCTACGCAGTGACTTACGCCTCAATGATAATTCAGCACTTTACCAAGCCAGTGTGCAATGTCAGGAGGTGGCTGCTGTATTTATTGCCTGTCCGGATACCTGGCAGAGCCAGGATGAAGGCAATCCATTGGTGACTTTTCGTATTGCCTGTTTGCGTGAATTACGAGATGGATTAGAGGAGCGCAATATACCGCTGTACTTCGTTGAAGTTCCTACTTTTGCTCAGGTTCCAGGGGTTCTTCAGCAAATAGTTGGGCGCCTGGATGTCAATGCTCTCTATGCGAATGCTGAATATCCACTCAATGAGCTACGTCGTGATAATGCAGTAAAAGATTTACTGACAAATGAGGGGGTTCAGGTTCAATTCTACAGTGACCGCACCCTGCTTCCACCGGGAGCAGTAAGAACCGGCGGAGGGAAACCCTACAAGGTGTTTACCCCCTTCAAGCGTGCACTGATTCAATTGTGTGCCGATAGTGAAGTAAAAACCTTGCCTAAGCCTCGGAAAATTTCTACCCGGGAAAATGGAGCACATTGGCCAAAGTGGCTTTCTTTATCTGAAGGGCAGAAATTAAGCCAAAAGATTCCAACGCAACTGTCGACATACTCGATAGATAAGATCGACGATGCAGGCCTGATTAAAGGTTGGCAAGTAGGAGAAAAGGCGGCACTGAAACGGCTCAAGAAGTTCGGTGGAAAAATATCTGCTTATCAGGCAGAGAGAGACTTTCCAGCACTTGATAGTACCTCCTGCTTATCCCCCTACCTAAATAGTGGTGCTGTTTCGATTCGCCAATGTATAGCAATGGCGTTGGATATGAATGAGGGGCGTTGGCTGGGTGGAGATGATGGGGCGGCCTGTTGGATTAGCGAATTAATCTGGCGGGAGTTTTATACCCATTTGTTGGTGGACTTTCCCCGTCTGAGTAAAGGGAGGCCATTCAAGCAGGAAACTGACCAAATCCCCTGGTCCTACAATAAGGATCAGTTTGAGCGTTGGACTTTGGGGGAGACTGGGGTTCCGATAGTTGATGCAGCGATGCGACAGTTAAATGAGACTGCCTGGATGCATAATCGATTGCGTATGATAGTAGCTTCATTTCTCAGTAAAAATATGCTGATAGATTGGCGCTGGGGTGAGCGCTACTTTATGCAGCGCTTAATTGATGCAGACTTTGCTTCCAACAATGGGGGCTGGCAGTGGACTGCCTCCACGGGTACTGATGCTGCACCCTATTTTCGTGTATTTAATCCTTATAGTCAGTCGCAACGTTTTGATCCCAATGGAGATTTTATCCGCAAGTTTATACCTGAGCTAAAGGAGCTGAGCGACAAATCCATACACGATCCACCGCCGACTCAAGGCTATCCTCAAGTGATTTGCGATGTGGGGGCTGGACGGAAGCGAGCGATTGAAGTTTTTGCCAATTTGAAGTGAATTTGAGTGCGACAATGCGATTTAGAACGCTTCATCCTCAGTATGAGCCACGATAGATAGCTCGCCATTTAAATCGAGTTCCACAGAGAAAACGATAGGTCTACAGCAAACTTGGCAGTCCTCGGTGTACTGTTGAGGCAAAACTGATGAATCAACCAGTATTTTTATGGTTTCACCGCAATAAGGGCAGTAAATACTTCTCTCCACTATTACCTCTGGCACAGGATAACTCCGTTTGGTGATTATCAGATTCCCTTTTTCAGTCAATGCGAATTAATAGCATAACTATACTTCAACCTTTAGTCAGTCCCCTCTAATTGCAGAGTTACTCAGAAACTCCTTAAAATAGGAAGTGGTAGCCATGAAAATTGCTATGGCGCTGTTGGTTGTCGTATTTATTTCCTTTTCATCTGAAATGTATGCAAGCTCGCGCAGTGAAGTATCTTATCTTATAAAAAGTTTTTACCGCACACTTAATAGTTCATCTCCGCCAAGTAGTTTAAAGAAGTACTTTGCTCAATCCCCTTTATTTTTTATCGGTGAGCAGCCGGGGTTGTCCAATCATCCAGATTTAATTCCCGTAATTATCAGTCAGCTGCGTAAAACTATGGACCTTGAGAAATATCCATTTTCCGGATTATATATAGAGAAGATTTATATTTCAGAGGATGGCTCAGCAACATCGCTTGTTGTTTTTCAGCGATCCAAATCAAAAGAAAGGAGTAGGAAAGCTGCCTGTAATATCTTGTCGATAGGAAAACTGAAAGGTGGCTGGAGGATTATGGGGTGGACACTGATTTCGACTTCGGATGAGCGGGTCTGTACTTGGGCCTAAGTAAGTCTGTGTAAGGTTATGAATTCTAAAATGTGTTAACAAGGGTGAATATAAAAAGTAGAGGCTTGTGACTAGTATCGCTAACACTGATGAGGGGGGTTGTTGGGATGTCCCCTTTTTTCGATTATAGTGGCGCAATTATAAGTATAGATAGAAGGAATGCCGAGTTTAGCTAGGCATGAGTCGTCATTATGGGGTACTTTCTTGAGTTTGGATTTTTGGGGCTTTTCGTATCAGCATTCCTGGCAGCGACCATTCTGCCGCTAAGCTCAGAAATTGTAATGACTGGTCTGTTGCTCCAGGGCCTCTCCCCTTGGGCCCTGATAATAGTCGCCACTACTGGGAATGTAGCGGGCTCTCTTCTCAATTATGCATTAGGCTACTGGGCCAGCTTGGGCGTGATCAAGAAATGGTTGGGAATGTCTGAAGAGGAATTTGTAAAGGCTGAACAGAGATTTAAAAAATATGGGGTATTCTCCCTGTTTTTTTCCTGGGTGCCTATTATTGGTGATCCCCTTACTGTAATGGCTGGTATTCTAAGAATTCGTTTGGTTTGGTTTTTGTTATTGGTTGCCACGGGTAAATGTCTACGCTATCTGGTGGTTTACTATATGGTCTTGCAAGCATCTTGATGCGGATATTAAGTTAATAAAAGATCTTGGTTTGATATTTTTGAGAGGATTTGAAGTTTGATTTAGGCGGTCATCTTTTTAAACTTGAAAAAATTCTTTGGGATCTGGTTTGGGTAAGCTTCATGTTTTTATGTGGTATTTCTATCGTTATGTAATGTAATTACCACAACATCCCTTAAAGCCTCCCCGGGAAAAAGAGGAGTGATGGGGCTTACGTAGTGTTTGAGCGACCTGTCGTTCAAAACCAAAGCTTTTCCAGGGGTTAGTGTGCCATGAAATATAATTTCATTTTCATCCAAGTTGCTGATGAATGATTCCCCTCCATTGACATTATTTCTATTAATACAATTAATCGCTACATAGTCAAACCCATCTTGGTGAAAACCCTCAGGGGTGGGGTAAGCGTTGAATTCATCTGTAGCGCGAACTCTTATCTGGTGGCACCCGACCTGATATTTTTTTGCCGGTATATATTGTTGGGAAATTAAGTGTCTTACAATATTTTGTGAGAATATTCTAGCGATTGCTCCTAATGAGGGGTAGTGACGCTCTATATCCCCAAGGTACGTGTTAATTGTTTTACTCTGTATGAAGATGGTATTGTTGCTCCACTCAATTGAATTGCCACTATAGAGTCCTGAACTATATGTTCGGTAGCGATATGGATTTTGGGATTTTAGATATTCATCTGGAGGGAGGTGGGCAAAGCTGTCCGCAAGTTCTTCAGGAATGTACTTTAGGATTTGAGTAAATTGAAACATCCAATTCGCCCTGCTACACGAATAAGATAAGGGGATGATATTAGGTTAATGTGAGTGAAAGATTTTTACAATTATTAAGGGCTGTTTTTTTATTTATGGGATGTTGAATTGATCTGGGAAGGGTGGCTAATAACTAGGACCCCTTCCTGAAGTAGTAGTCTGAAAAGTTATTGAAAGGGGTTAAGGTATTTTAAAGGCTATCGAAATCCTGCAGTTTTTGTTGAATTTCTTTTAAGTGTTCCGGATGTGCAGTAGAAATTTTGGCCGCTTGTAAGGCGAGCCTATAGGCTGTTGGAAATGCTTTCTCCCGAGATGTCTCGATATCTGGTTTTACACCAGTCCCCTCCCAGTTAGTTTTGGTAATCGGATTAACTGCCTTGGCGATAGGGATTGCTATTTTAAAGCCATTCCCAAGGGGGAAGTACTGCCAGGGATTTGCCCCACCTTTGGTAGCCTCTCCAATAATGGTTGCACGGTCCAGGTGCTTTAAATAGTACGCAAAGGCCTCTGCTGCTGAGAAGGTATCGCTACTGGTTAATATATATACCGGGGTGTCTGCTACCTTTTTACCCTGAACCTTTTCCTGACTCCATATCTCTGTAACATTGCCCGCGGGCTTCCAGTGGATGCTATTGAGGTGGGTGGGTTTATCAAAAAGATAACCGCTGATAAGGCCGCCCATAAAGCCATTACCACCACCATTCTTTCTCAGGTCAAAAATAATAGCGCTAGCATCTTGGATTAATGCCATAGCTGCAGCCACTCGACCTTGGGACTCCTCGTTAACATGGTCAAACCCCCAGAAATCAATATAGCTGATGTTACCCTCTAAAACTTCGACTCGGGTAAATCCAGAATTTTTTCTACTGAGCTTACTAAACCAATCCTCGTGTTTCGGCTGCTGTTGGGGAGATTCTGGATCATCCCAGATTACGCCAAAGTGTTTATCATGCTTTGTTAAGGCGGATTTAATAATTCCAGCCACTGACTCTGTGTCAGTGGCTTGTCTGAATGCCTCTGACTCTGCAACTTTATTTAATGAAGAGTGAATAGCTTCCAGGTTTTCTTGCAGGACATAGTTGGAGGCAATCTTTTTCTCGATAGAATTAATAAGCTCCAACTTCCTTTCCTGAGAAATTTCAGTGCCGATTGCCGTAAGTGAACAGGAGAGCAAAAGTAAGGTTAGTAATTGTTTCATCTTATCCATGATTAAAATTTACTTATTGGTTTTTAGGTGTTAACGATAATACGCAATCAAGCCGTAATAGATAGTTTCGGAAGATCAAAGCTGGTTAACACTAAGTATATCCAGAGGCGCTAAGGGGCCAGTTTCGCACCTATACCGGGATTGGAGTTTGCCCTCCATCTTTGAAGATTAAAGTTAATCTAAATACAGCGAAAACTTGAGGGAGATTGCTGCGAGTCAGGTGAAAGGGGCATGGGGAGCGGACGGGACGTCAAAAAAGAATATCGTAATGAAGCTTTGTACATAGCCCTGGGGTTTTCCTGGCTCCGTTTAATAGTGTTCAATTGCAGTGGGATGGGGTGATACCTTGCTTAAGTTTTACTCATTACTCGCTCTCTCTGGGGCGCCAGGATCGTCCTGAATAACTGAGACTAAAAATCTATTTTTAGTCGCGATCCACGTGAACACACTGGCCCCCGCATTATCTGCGGGAATACCCGAGAAAAGCTCCCTCTAATGCGAAATTGACGGTCATATAGCGGCACCGATTACCCAGATGGTTGTTACCTTAGCCCCTATAAATGGCTGCTAAATAGTGAAAAACGTGACAAATTTTACCCCCAGGTTCAGCTTGCAAAGTGAGGCTTTGAATGGTGAGGACGCCAATGTTTGGGCTGTGAGTGACCGGGCTCACGATCTCGCCAATAAAGGGGAGGATGTCATCTTTCTCTGTGTAGGTGATCCCAACTTTGACACCCCCGAGCCGATCCTCGACTTTGCCCGCGCTCGCCTGGGAGTGGGGCGCACCCACTATTCCCCTGCGGCCGGGGAGCCAATGTTGCGCAGGGCTATCGCGGATATCGAGAGCAAGGTCTCTCCCCACCCCTGTAATCCGGATGATGTTGTTGTTTTCCCCGGTGGAACCAACGCGATCTACGCAGTACTTGCCTGCCTGCTAAACCCCGGTGAGGAGATTGTAATTCCCGAGCCGATGTATATCGGCTATGTCCCCATTTGTGATGCCTTGCGCCTCTCCGTAAAGCGAGTGACTTGCCCGGCGGAGACCAATTTCGCTTTTGATGTCGACGCTATCAAGGCCTCCATCAGTGAGCAGACCAAGGTCGTTATGATCAATACGCCGGTAAACCCGACTGGCGCGATGGCTACCCCTGAACAATTGCGCGAGTTGGCGGCATACTGCCGCGAGCGCAATATTTGGCTGGTGTGTGATGAAGTTTATTCAATGATCACCTTTGCCCGCCGCCACACCTCTCTGCGTACGGCAGCGGAGTCGCTGGATAATATTGTTGTGGTTGATGGCTTGTCCAAATCCCACGCCATGAGTGGCTGGCGCCTGGGGTGGGCAGTGGCTCGTGGTCCCCTGGTAGATCGTTTGATTGCTTTTGCAGGGGCGACAATTTTTGGATGCCCTCAGTTCATCCAGGAGGCTGCAGCCTTTGCCCTGGAGTTTGATAGCTACTTCGTGAAGCAGATGCGGGATGCCTATCAGCAGCGTCGAGACCTGATTGTTGAGAGGATTGGCCAGATACCTGGCTTGAGTTGCTACAGCCCTGAGGCTGGGATGTTTGTTATGGTGGATGTCTCCAAGGTATCCAGCTCCGGGCAAACCTTCGCTGAAGCCCTTTTGGATGCTGAGCGGGTCTCGGTACTGCCTGGCGCGCCCTTTGGTAGCAGTTCAGTGAATCATGTTCGCCTCACCCTGGCGGCTGATGAGGCCGAGTTGTCGCGGGCCTTGGATCGCATTGAGCAGTTCGTCACCAGTGGTAACCGCCAGGCCGGTTAGGCCTTTGCCGGGAGGCTGGTTGTCGCCAAATTCGCTTTTGAAGTGATGACAAGTTTCCCATGCCGGTGGCTGTAATGTTTATGCCACCGGCGAATACCGCTATCCTTGCCCCCTTTCAGATTCAAAAGAAAATAGCTCCGTGAAAATTGACCGGCATAATTTGCGTATTTTGCAGGCCCTGCAATCAAACGCACGTACAAGTAACCTGAATTTGAGTGAAAAAATTGGATTATCGGAAAGTGCCTGCCTGGCCCGGGTTAAACGCCTGACCAGTGAGCGCTATATCCGCGAGTTCTTTGCCGAGATAAACCTGGATAAAGTTCGGCATGCAGAGTTTTATGTAAACGTTGCGCTTAAGAGGCAGGATGCCCGTACCAGTGAGAACTTTCGCCGCATTATTAGCGATATTCCACAGATTGTTTCCTGTGTGAAGATGTCTGGTGAGTTCGACTATATGCTGCATTTCGTCTGCCCGGACGCAGCAGATTTTAATCGAGTCTCAGAGCAGTTGTTGGCCAATGAAGAGGCGGCGATTTCCCGTATGACTTCTCATTTGGTGATTGAGAAAACCAAGCCTTTTACCGGCTACCCACTGGAACTCTTGTTTCAGGACTGAGCCTTAAATTAACCGGTGCCCGTGATTTGCAGGGCGCCGGTTAATGTTCTCTGTTATGGGAAAACAATAAGCAGGCTGCGCTCAATCACCCAGTAGCAGGCAATGCCCCCCAGCGTATACGCGATCACTGTAGCGGCTGGTATTCCGATACCTCCACCCTCCCCGAAAGAGTATTGTTCGCGGTTCCGAATGGCATACCCTGGCCAGTGTTTAAGGAGCTTTTGATACAAGTTGATCACTGCAAGAGCTGCGGTGATAAATACTAATTGCCCCACTTCCACACCGAGATTAAAAGTCAGTAATGCCTGGGGAATAGCCCCCTGGGGAAGCCCAATTTCCCCCAGTACACCGGCAAAACCCAAACCGTGTAAAAGTCCAAAAGCAAAGGCAATTGTCCATGGATAGCGACAGGTCAAACTGAAAACACCATGCCTCTGGCGTACAGCCTCTCTGGCTGCCAGTAAAATACTGAGGGCGATAATCGCCTCCACTGGCGCTGATGGCAGATGGATATAGCCCAGTACGGCAGCTGCCAAGGTAATACTGTGGGCGATAGTGAAAGCAGTGATAGTGCCGATCAGCTGGCGAAGGCTTTGTTTGAGTAAGATCAGGGCCAAAACGAACAGCAAGTGATCGACACCGAGAAGAATATGTTCAACGCCCAGCACAAAGTAAGTTTGGGCGACTTGGAACTCGCTGGCGGGTTGGTCAAGGGTCCATTCTGGCTGGTCTGGTGTCAGTCGGATAACTTGCTCACGCCCATCTAACCAGGAGATCCGCACTAGCGCATCGGTCATAGTGCTCTGTAGGCCATCGATATGAATCGACAGCTGTTGTAGCTCCCTGGGGTGATGGATGGTCCAGTGCTCTGTGTAGTAGCCCTTACTTATTTGCGCTCTGGGTTGGCTTAGGGGAGAGGCAGCTTGGTTCAAATGGACATTCAGAGCGAGGCGAAGATCGCCTTGTGCGGGCAATCGCCAAAGTACTTTAAATAATTGTGCATCAACTTGAGTGATGCCCAGGTAAGCCGGGCGCAGTTCGTGGGCAGATAGTATTGGAGTAGAGCTGAGGAGCAGAATGAGCAGGAGTGGCCGTATGTGCATCACTTGACGGCAACCTCGGCTGAGAAGTTATCCGGCTTGTGGACAGTGACCTCGTAGTTTTTACGGTACTGGAGATACTGCTCCTGCAGAATCTTCTTTTGCGCCTGGAATTGCCAATCATTTAGCACGCGGCTGCGTATTTCAGCCAATGCCGGTAGCTGGGTGGACTTGATTTCCTCAAGGAGGACCAGGTGATCGCCGAAGGTCGAGCGGACTGGACCACTCCACTTGCCAATAGGCAACTTGGATAATTGAGCGGAAAATCCCAGCCCAAATTGCCTGTCTATTCGTGGCTCTGAAGTGTCGATAAAAGCAGCTGGCAGTAGGGTTGAGTCCCCAATCATTGGCGAAGCCTGACCGCTGTTTAGCTGCATGAGTAAGTCCTTAAAATCACGTGAATCTGATGAGGCCAGATCCGCTGAGAAAAATCGTTGTTGGAAAGATAGGGTGGGGGGATTCTGGTATTTATCAGCCTGACCTTGAAGGAATTTCTCCAATACTCGATCGCCTGGGTCTTGAGTGTCAGCGAAATTACGCGCCGTAAGTTCCATTTTCATTCGTAGGCGGCGGCGGATTACCGTATCGCTCTCGGCTAATCCCAGGGCAAGCGCTTCCCTGTAAAGTATTTCCTCTCTTAGGTAACTCTCAATAAGTTGCTCCAGCTCGCTATCGGTGGGGTACCTGTGCCACTTGCGCTCAAACACCGAACGTAGATGTTCGACGCGCCCCTCGCTGATAACAATCTCTTGTGCAGGCGGTTCCAGGATTTCTCCCAATCCCAATAGGATTAGGGCGATCGAAATAAAATACAGCAGGGGCTCTTTCGCCAATGACTTGAGGAAGGTGGTGGTATTCAAAAGCGCGGCCCTTATTTTGGAGTGGGTCGGAGTTGCGCTGTGGATTCTAATTATGGAAAGACATTCTCAGTTTGCCAGTAAGAAATTATTGATAAATCCATCGCTTTGTACCAAATTGGTGAATTGTTCCGGCGTATGGCGGGGTGTGGCTCATATATACTGTGACAGTACTCCAAAGCGGTGTTCCCCTTGTATAGGGGTGAGTAACAGAAATTAGAGGGGAGAATCGATTGAAATATTTGGGAAGAGTCTATTTGACACTCAATCTATTGGTTTTTGCTTCTATTGGCCTTTGGGCCCTGTTTAAGCCGCAGAGCCTTGCGAATGAAGTGGATTTTTCATTTGATACCCCCGAAGCCATGCCCGAGTTTATGGCCACTTATGGCGGGTTTATGTTGGCCATTGCGGTGATTCTACTGGTGGCTTTGGCTATGCGCCCGCACCGCAGGGTTGCTTACGCTGCGATGTCTATCGCCTATATCGGCTTCGCTCTTGGGCGCCTCTACGGAATGTTATTTATCAGTGGTTTTGACCAGCGCAATTTAGTGCTTTTTGCTATCGAAGTCGTCTTTGTGATCTGGGGACTTTACTGTTACCGAGAATCCCGCTGGTTGCCTTTGCAGCATGGCCATTAACACGGTTGTTACGGCTAGTAGAAAGGAGCCGGGAGAACCCCGGCGCCCATTTAAGTGATTTGAGTGGGTTAAGCGTGAGCTTTTGCGCCTTCTGCTGCGCTGTTGTCTATTTCCACCTCTTTTTCTCCCCCGTGTAATTGCCCATCCACTGCTTGCCGGAAGACTTGCTTGTAGTCCTTAAATTCTGTGCCCATCCAGCGATCCCACCAAGTGAAGTAAAAGCCGTAGTTACCCTGGAAGCGCTGGTGGTGCAAGTCGTGGTGAGTCGTGGTGGTGAGCCTGTCCATAGGGCCGTCGACCCAGCTGCGGGGGTGGAACTCGCGGCCAGTGTGCAGCATGGCGTTGCGGAAGATGCTGATAAATAAAAAGGTGAACCAAATAGTTGGATTAAGTGGCAGTATCAGGGCTATCAGGGGAGAGAAAGCGCCCATCAGGACCGCTTCACCTACGGAAAAACTGTATGCCGTCCAGGGCGTGGGTGTTCTGGACTGATGGTGTAGGCGGTGGAAGTGTTTAAACACCTTGGGATGGTGCATACCTCGGTGGGTCCAGTAAAAATAAGCGTCGTGGATCAAAATCACTACTGGCAGGCTGGCAATACTCCACCAGAGTGGATAATCGCTCCACTGCCAGTAAAATTTGGTCAGTCCCAGATCGTGCATCATGGTGGTAATAACCCCTACCAGGGAAAAGATACACACCGTTAATAGTGAATAACTCACCTCCCGCCGAATGTCTTTCCACTCGGCACGACGCTTTTGGATACGGCGCCGGTTCATCCAGGTGCGAAATAGCCAGCCGGCCAAAATACTCATTACTGAAGCGGCCAGCACATAGCGAAATAAACTCAACTGGAAATGTTTGGCTCCGTCCTGGGATATGTCGACTAAAAAATCCATATTCTCACCATCATTATTCTTCTATTGAAGGGAGACTCACCGGTGTTAAATCGGGTCTCGGTGAGCCGGGCACGCATCGGGAAAATCGCTTTCACCTCGCTCCCAGTCTGGGAGCCTTTTACTTTGCGGGCTTACGGAATATGAAAAAATGCTGACGGATTCTTTCAGGAGAGGAGATTCAGGCGGGCAGCTTTTCCCGGCGGTACTCAGTGGGGGTTTGGCTGTGACGGCGCTTGAAAGCAGCGTTAAATGGGCTCAAGGAGCGATAGCCGATGTCCAGAGCAATGGTGAGTACTGGCAAATGGGCCTGTTCCGGATCTGCCAACCGGTTGCTGGCTTCATCAATACGAAACTGATTTAGGTATTCGTTAAAATTGCGATAACCCAGGTGGCGATTAATCAGTACACGCAGCACATGTTCGCGAATATCCAACTGCTCCGCGAGCTCCCTGATGGTGAGTCCGGTGTGGCGATAACCACCGTTGTGCATATGTTCCTGTAATTTTTGCAGCTGGGTTTGCTGTTGTTCATCCAGTTCAGGTGGCGGAGCTAAAGGCTGTTCTTCCTCCTCTGGCTCGCTGCTCTTAGGGCGCGGCAGGGATTCTCCCAGAGCGCTGGGGGAAAGGGCCAGCAACCATAGGCAGGCAACCAGTGACAACAGGCTGGCAAATAGTGCGTGGAGTGTCGGTACACCGTTGGGAAGCGGGCGGTAAGCAAAGATAGATTCTGCGCCAATTACCACCAGCATATAGGCGCCGACGGCGATAAGTAGGGTTGTGCGCAGGCGTCGGCGCTCTGCGACCAAGTCCAGGTGAAACTGCCGTTGTAGTGTCAGTAGGCCGAGGCTGATTAAGCCGAGTTTAAGTAGCTGCGAAAGGGTAAATAGTGGGGGTTGCTGATCTGACGTCAATGGCAATGGTGCGTGGTAGGCGACTATGCCGATGATCAGGGTAATACCAATCGGAATCCAGCCCCACAGGGGAAAAGGCTCTTCCTCGCGGCATAACAGGTGAGTAAACAGCCAAAAAATTGCGGGAATCAGAGTAATTGGCAGGTTAAGCAAGAGCGCAGTAGGTCCACTCAATTGTGGCAGGATGGGCCAGAGTAAATAGCAGATCACGGCTATCAGCAGGGCCAGTAAGCAGCGCCCGGCAACAAGCCGGTAGTGATGTATTGCAACCTTGGTTGCCGCCAATAAAAGAAGAGCGCATGCGCCGCCGGAGAAAAATAAGTAGCCGGCGGTCATCGTTTATCTCCAGCGCTCGGCCCAGGCATCCAGGACCTTGCTGCTATAAGTATGGCGGCCGTAGCTACCATTGTAATAGGCGAGGGCGTTGGCTAGATTGCCTTTGGCTTTTTTGATGTAGTGTTTAAGAATGGTACATCCGTACCTTAGATTGGTGTCCATATCGATCAGGTTATCGTCGGGTCGACCGATTTCATTTTTCCAGAATGGCATTACCTGCATCATACCCAGAGCGCCAACGCGGGATATCGCATAGGGGTCAAAAGCACTCTCAATCTGGATAACCGCCAATACAATTTCCGGGCGCAGCCCGGCCCGAGTTGCCTCCCGGTGGACTGCTTTCAGTACGTGCATCCGCCGCTTGGGATCTTTGATATAGCGGGACAGAGGCTGGGATTTAGACATTAGCCACACTTCCGCATCGAAGCGGTCCACAAAGCTGTCGGCCTGGGTAACTGCGTCCTGCAGGGCGAGGCGCAACTCCGGGTCGATCTCGGCTCTACTGCTTTGAGCCTGGGCGGCACAGCAGGTAAGGCAGAGCAACAAGAGGGCGGTGGCTTTTTTTATCATGGGGTGATTCTACGAAAAGCCCGGCAAAATGGGCAGCGTGATTTTGTGACGCCGCCGATAAAAAGCACTTTTGCCGTAAGAGGTCCCGGCCTGCTTGGGGGCAGACCGGGCGGCTCGACAATTATTGATTAAATTTTTCCAATAACACTTCTTCGAGCTGGGATACGGCAAACTCCTGGCTTTCCGCATCTCCGCGACCTTTATATTCCACCACACCTTTTTCCAGGCCGCGATCGCCGATAACAATGCGGTGGGGAATACCGATCAGCTCCACATCGGCGAGCATAGCACCCAGTCGCGCTTTGGCTTCGTCCATCAGCAATACATCAATACCCTTGCTGCGCAGGGACTCATACAGGTGCTCGCACTTTTCCCTTACCACATCGCTCTTGTGCATATTGATTGGCACAATCGCCAGCTGGAAAGGTGCAATCGCAGTGGGCCAGATAATCCCTGAGTCGTCGTGGTTCTGCTCGATCGCCGCAGCGACGATTCGGGAAACGCCGATGCCATAGCAGCCCATGGACATAACCTGCTCTTTACCGTTTTCATCCAGTACTGTGGCATTCATAGCGCGGCTGTACTTGTCGCCCAACTGGAAAATGTGGCCGACCTCGATACCCCGTTTGATTTCCAGGGTGCCCTGGCCATCGGGGCTGGCGTCGCCTGCCACTACGTTGCGCAGGTCTTCGACGCGGCCCAACTCCACATCGCGACCCCAGTTCACACCGGTTAAGTGGTAGTCATCGCGATTGGCGCCGCAGATAAAGTCTGCCAGGTGCGCTGCAGAGCGATCGACAACAGTCTCGATCTTTATGCCCACCGGGCCTAGGGAGCCAATGTTGCAGCTGAGTTCTTCGGCAATGCGCTCTTCCGAGGCGAACTGAATGGGGCTGGCGATTCCAGCCAGCTTCTCTGCTTTTAACTCGTTCAGCTCGTGATCGCCGCGCAGTACCAGGGCAATTAATGGAGCGGTTTCACCCTCTTCGCACTCGCCCAGGACAATCAGGGTTTTTACTGAGTGGGCGGGATCACTTTTCAAAAACTCGCTGACATCGGCGATGGTTTTTTGGTTCGGCGTATGAACTTCCTGCATTTCCTGTGACGGATCAGGGCGCTCGCCAGTTGGGGCAACCGCTTCTGCCAATTCGACATTGGCGGCATAGCGGGATTCTGTAGAGAAGGCGATATCGTCTTCGCCGCTCTGCGCCAGCACGTGGAATTCGTGAGAGCTGGAGCCACCGATTGAACCGGTGTCTGCCAGTACCGGGCGGTAGTCCAGGCCAATACGCTCAAAAATCTGGCAGTAGGCGCCGTGCATAATATCGTAGGTTTCCTGCAGGGAATCCTCGTTTACGTGGAAGGAGTAGGCATCCTTCATGGTGAACTCGCGCGCGCGCATTACGCCAAAGCGCGGACGGATTTCATCGCGGAATTTAGTCTGCACCTGGTAGAAGTTGGCGGGCAACTGCTTATAGCTATTGATTTCACTGCGGATCAGGTCGGTGATGACTTCCTCGTGGGTCGGGCCCAGGCAGAAGTCATTGTTGTGGCGATCCTTGATGCGCAGGAGTTCGGGGCCGTACTGCTGCCAGCGGCCGGACTCTTCCCAAAGCTCTGCCGGCTGCACGACCGGCATCAGTACTTCCAGGGAGCCAGCGCGGTCCATCTCTTCGCGAACGATGCGCTCGACTTTGCGCAACACCCGCAACCCGGTGGGCAGCCAGGTGTAGAGACCTGAAGACAGACGGCGGATCATGCCGGCACGCAGCATCAGCTGATGGCTGATCACCACTGCGTCGTTGGGAGTTTCTTTTTGGGTTGCGATGAGATAACGAGATGCGCGCATAGGAATTATATGGATTCTATTACGGGTAAGCTGGCTATTTTACGCTATTCGCTGGGCAATAAATATTGCCTGGGGGCAGTATTGCCTCAATGCGGATTGCCTTTTGCTATACCGGGGTATCTATTTAGCAGGTGCCTGGGCACTGGCTTGGAATGGGAGTGAATAAAAAACCCCGCATAAGCGGGGTTTTTAAGCTGAGGCTTTACAGAGTGTATTAGTTCTCTGCCATTTCCTTCAGCTTCTTCAGTGGGCGAACTTTAACCTGGATGCTGGCAGGCTTCGCCTTGAAGGTAGTCTCTTCACCGGTGAACGGGTTGATACCCTTGCGAGCTTTCTTAGCCGGCTTTTTCACGGTGGTGATTTTCATCAGGCCGGGCAGGGTGAATTCGCCAACTGCGCGCTTCTTGATATGGCCTTCGATGATATCGTTCAGCTCGTCCAGAACAGATTGAACCTGCTTGCGGGACAGCTCAGTGCTTTCTGCAATCTGATTAAGTACTTGAGTTTTAGTGTACTTTTCCTTGATTGCTTTTACTTTCTTGGCCGGTGCAGCTTTGGCCGCAGCTTTCTTTGCCGGGGCCTTTTTAGTAGCAGCTTTCTTGGAGACAGCCATGGCTTACTTCCTTCTTTGTTGTTCGGTATATATCCGGTAAAAGTGTGTTTTTTCTCCCGCTGCGCTGCATCCGTTACGGGTGTCTCAGCGGGTGATGGGGGAAGTATATATAGTTTTTGTTCGGCCGCACGAAGAAATACTAGAAAAATAGTGCTTTTTTTACATTTTTTAGCCTCACGTCGCCTTTATGGGACGCTTTACCCAGGGAAAAGACCCGTGCAGCTTCTTACCTCTGTAGGCCTCATGTATACTCTCTCCCCCTTTTTTTAAGCACCAGGTACTGTGTAATGCCGATATATGAATACCAGTGCAATGCCTGCGGCCATGAAATGGAAGCTTTGCAGCGGATGAGCGATGACCCGCTCAAAGACTGCCCAGCTTGCGAGAAGGCCGAGCTGCGCAAGAAAATCTCAGCGGCTGGATTTCGCCTGAAGGGCGCCGGTTGGTACGAGACTGATTTTAAAACTGGTAGCAAGAAAAACCTCGCTGGCGGTGACTCTGCCAACAGTGGTAAGGCCAAAAGCGACAAGTCTGGCACAGCGGCGGCAAAGACGGCCTAGGCGAGCTGTGCGGGGCTGTCCGTGCGGTGTACCCTCTAACTAATCTTTTCACCTATCGATAACGGGAATTTTCATCCATGCGCAGCGATTACTGTGGCGTCCTTCGTTCTGCGGACATTGACCGCGTAGTAACCCTCTGTGGCTGGGTCGACCGCCGCCGCGATCACGGCGGAGTGATTTTTATCGACCTGCGCGACCGCGAGGGAATTGTACAGGTGGTGTTCGACCCCGATGCGGCCGAACACTTCGAGATGGCCGATCGCGTGCGCAGCGAATATGTGCTTAAAGTGACAGGTCGTGTGCGCGCCCGTGCCCCAGAGGCCGTGAATCCCAATATGGTGACCGGTGAAGTTGAGGTTTACGGCACAGAGCTGGAGATCCTCAATACCGCTGAGACAGTGCCTTTCCAGCTGGATGAGCACACCGAGGTGGGTGAAGATATCCGCTTGAAATACCGCTATCTGGATCTGCGCCGCAACGAAATGCAGAACAACCTGTATTTCCGTTCCAAGCTGACTACCGCAATCCGCAATTACCTGGATGAGCACGGCTTCCTCGATATCGAGACCCCAATCCTGACCCGCGCCACCCCAGAAGGTGCCCGGGATTACCTGGTGCCGAGCCGCACCCACGAGGGCAAGTTCTTCGCCCTGCCACAGTCACCACAGCTGTTTAAGCAGTTGCTGATGGTTTCCGGTTTCGATCGCTACTACCAAATCGCCAAGTGTTTCCGCGATGAGGATTTGCGCGCTGATCGCCAGCCTGAATTTACCCAGATTGATATTGAGACCTCCTTCCTCGACGAAGAGGAAATCATGTCGATCACCGAGAATATGGTTCGCAAGCTGTTTAAAGAGCTTAAGGGTGTTGATCTGGGTGAATTCCCGCGCATGACCCACTACCAGGCGATGCTGCGCTACGGTTCCGACAAGCCGGACCTGCGTATTCCGTTGGAGATGGTGGAGATCAAGGACCTGATGACCGAGGTGGACTTCAAGGTATTCTCCGGGCCGGCCAATGATCCGAAGGGACGTGTTGCCGCGATTAAAGTACCTGGCGGTTGTAAGAAACTGACCCGCAAGCAGCTGGACGATTACGGCAAATTTGTTGGTATTTATGGCGCCAAGGGCCTGGCGTATATCAAAGTTAACGATCGCTCTGACCTGGAAAATGGTCTGCAGTCGCCAATCGTTAAATTCCTGCCGCTTGAAACCCGTGCAGCTATCCTCGATCGCCTGCAAGCAGAAGATGGTGACGTTCTTTTCTTCGGCTCGGACAAGGCCAAGATTGTCTCCGAAGCCCTGGGTGCATTGCGCTGCAAGCTGGGTGAAGACCTGGATTTGTACACCAGCGAGTGGGCGCCTTTGTGGGTTGTCGCCTTCCCAATGTTTGAAGAAAATGACGACGGCAGCCTGACTGCGTTGCACCACCCCTTCACTGCGCCTTCCTGTACCCCGGAAGAGTTGGAAAAGAATCCGCTTGAAGCACTTTCCCGCGCTTACGATATGGTGCTCAATGGCACCGAGCTGGGCGGTGGTTCTGTTCGTATCCACGACCAATTGATGCAGGAAGCGGTATTCCGCATCCTGGGTATCGATGCTGAAGAGCAGCGCGAGAAGTTTGGCTTCCTGCTGGATGCACTCAAATACGGTGCGCCGCCCCATGGTGGCCTGGCCTTTGGCCTGGATCGTCTGGTGATGTTGATGACCGACAGTGACTCTATTCGCGATGTTATCGCTTTCCCGAAAACCCAGAGCGCCGCCTGTGTAATGACAGATGCCCCGGGTACCGTAGATGCGAAACAGCTGCGTGAGCTGAGTATTCGCCTGCGACAAAAAGAAGAGAAAATCAGCTGATTTTTCCCCGATGGGCCGAGCGAAGCGGGCCCATCCAATCGTAGTGATGGGCGATTCGCTTCGCTCTTTGGCTCATCCTACGCACTGACTGAAGAGAGACGGAAAATGGCCGGACATAGTAAATGGGCCAATATTAAGCACCGCAAAGCAGCTCAGGATGCCAAGCGGGGCAAGGTCTTTACCAAGATCATTCGCGAGTTGACGGTAGCCGCCAAATCGGGTCCAAACCCGGACGATAACCCGGCGCTGCGCGCCACTATCGATAAGGCTTTGGGCGCCAATATGAAGCGCGACACCATCGACAAAGCTATCGCTCGTGGCGCCGGCAATGCGGATGGTGAAAACTACGAAGCCGTAGTTTACGAGGGCTACGGCGTTGGTGGTGTAGCGGTCCTGGTGGAGTGCCTGACTGACAACCGCAACCGCACTGTGGCTGAAGTGCGCCACGCCTTCACCAAGCGCGGTGGCAACCTGGGTACTGACGGTTCCGTTAGCTATCTGTTTACCCGCAAAGGTCAGATGTTCTACGAGACCGGAGTGGATGAAGATGCGTTGATGGACGCAGCTCTCGAAGCCGGGGCTGAGGATATCGAATCCAACGATGACGGCAGTGTAGAAGTTACCACTGAATTCCAGGACTACCTGACGGTTAAGGACGCCCTGGTTGCAGCCGGTTTTACCCCGGACAGTGCCGAAATTGCCATGATTCCTTCCACCACGATTCCGCTGGATAAAGACGGTGCTGAAAAAGTACTCGCTCTGATCGAGATGCTGGAAGACCTGGATGATGTGCAAAACGTTTACACCAATGCGGATATTCCGGCAGAGGTGATGGAGGAACTGGGCTAAGGCCGGTTCCGTAACTGGAGGCGGCTACTGTCCCGCCTCTGGTTTTTATCTTTTCAAGCCCTTCTTACTCCCCCTCCCTTGACGCTTCCTGTTCACCTTGGGACACTCCCACCACTATATAAACATACAGATATTTGGGGAGCTGCCTTTTGACCCGAATCCTGGGTATTGACCCCGGCTCGCGAAAAACGGGCTATGGAATTATCGATGTGGAGCGGGGCAAGGCTCGCTATGTGGCCAGCGGGGTGATTCGTATTCCCGAAGGTGCCCTGCCTGAGCGCCTCAAACTGATTTTTGATGCAGTGAGCCAGATCGCCCAGCAATACCAGCCTGCTCAGATGGCAATTGAAAATGTTTTTATGTCCAAGAGCGCCGGCTCCGCCCTGAAATTGGGACAGGCCCGGGGGGCAGCTATTGTGGCAGGGGCAAATAGTGGTCTGGCAGTAGCCGAATATGAAGCTCGCAAAGTGAAGCAGGCAGTGGTCGGCAGCGGTGGAGCGGATAAATTGCAGGTCCAGCACATGGTGAAAACCCTGCTGTCCCTACCTGCGTCGCCCCAGGAGGATGCCGCCGATGCGCTGGCCGTGGCTCTGTGTCATATGCATACCGAGCAAACCCTGGTATTTACCGCTGGCGGTGCGCGCAGTCGTTTTCGTCGCGGCCGCCTGAGCGTGTGATCGGCTGGTAGAATTGGCCCCGTAAAGGGCGCAGACAATATAAACCTGGAATAACACATGATTGGAAGATTGAGCGGTACCCTGGCCGCAGTGCAGCCACCTCTGCTGTTGGTGGATGTACAGGGGGTGGGCTATGAAGTGCTCGCACCCATGACCACGATTTTTGAACTGCCCGCACTGGGGCAGCCGGTACAGCTGCACACTCATTTAGCGGTATCCGAAACAGCCCAGCAGTTATATGGTTTTATTCGCGATGGGGACCGCAAATTGTTTCGCACCCTGATCAAGGTGAGTGGAGTGGGTCCCAAGATGGCCCTGGCCATTTTATCTGGGCTGGACGGCGCTGCCCTGGCCCGCTGTGTGTCGGAGGATAATGTAGCGGCACTGGTCAAAGTCCCCGGTGTCGGTAAAAAGACTGCCGAGCGCCTGATTGTGGAGCTGCGGGATAAATTGACCCCGGATTTTGGCGATGCCAACGATATTCCCCTGATGGCCGCTGCTGCCGAGCCGAAGGTGGATCACACCGGTGAAGCGGAGAGCGCCCTGGCGGCTCTGGGTTACAAGCCCACTGAAGCCAGCAAAATGGTGGCCCGCGCCAGCAAAGAGCAGCCGGATGCCGATAGTGCGACTTTGATTCGCCTTGCCCTTAAGGGAATGGCCCCCGCTTAATCTGAGGCCCAGGAGTTGTTGCAATGATCGAAGCCGACCGTTTGGTGGCACCGGAGCCCGTGGGCCCCTCGGGCCAGGAAGAGCAGTACGATCGCGCCGTGCGCCCCAAAACCCTGGATGATTATGTGGGTCAGCCAGTGGTGCGGGAGCAAATGGAGATCTTTATTCAGGCTGCCAAGCTGCGCAAAGAGGCCCTGGATCACACCCTGGTATTCGGACCGCCGGGGCTGGGTAAAACCACCCTGGCAAATATCATCGCCGCCGAAATGGGAGTGGCCATCAAGACCACCTCGGGCCCGGTACTGGAGAAGGCTGGCGATCTGGCTGCGTTGATGACCAACCTGGAGCCGGGGGATGTGCTGTTTATCGATGAGATCCACCGCCTCAGCCCCCATGTGGAAGAGGTACTGTATCCGGCGATGGAAGATTACCAGCTGGATATTATGATCGGTGAAGGGCCTGCGGCGCGTTCCATCAAGCTCGACCTGCCACCCTTCACATTGGTGGGTGCCACCACGAGGGCGGGCCTGCTTACCTCGCCACTGCGGGATCGCTTCGGTATCGTCCAGCGGCTTGAGTTCTATAACGTTGAGGATCTCACCAGTATTGTTCGTCGTTCCGCTGGCCTGATGGGAGTGGAGATGGATGAAGGTGGTGCTCTCGAAGTTGCCCGTCGAGCTCGGGGTACCCCCCGAATAGCCAACCGCCTGCTGCGCCGCGTGCGCGACTACGCGGAGGTTAAAGGTGATGGTGCCGTGGATTCCGGAATTGCCGATGCCGCCCTCAACATGCTCAATGTGGATTCCCGTGGTTTCGATCAGCTGGATCGCCGTATGCTACTGGCCATGATTGAGAAGTTCGATGGTGGGCCGGTGGGGGTGGACAGTCTCGCTGCAGCAGTCAGTGAAGAGCGGGATACCCTGGAAGATGTGTTAGAGCCCTACCTGATTCAGCAGGGTTATATCGCCCGCACACCGCGAGGGCGAGTGGCAACCGGCCTGGCCTACGAGCACTTCGGCCTGCCGAAGCCCGATAATAAGTAGAGAGAGGATGGGGTGAAGGAAGTTTTCAGTATTCCGCTGCGGGTTTATATCGAGGATACCGACGCAGGTGGTATCGTTTATTACGTCAATTATTTGAAGTATATGGAGCGCGCGCGCACAGAACTGCTGCGCTCCCTCGGGTATGATAAGCCGGCGATGCCAGAACAGGGTCTGTTACTGGTGGTGCACTCCGCCGAGATCCAGTATCGAAAGTCCGCACTTCTTGATGATGCATTGCGCGCTACGGCCTCGATTGGCAAACTGGGGCGGGCCGCAGTGACTTTTGAGCAAAAAATCTGGCGCGGCGATGAGCTAATTTGCGAAGGTGTGGTCAAAGTTGCTTGTGTCGCTGGCGACAGCCGCAGGCCCTGTGCCCTGCCGGAACCTATTTATTCAGCATTAAAGGCAGTTATTTAAGAAGATGAACGCCGGTGAACAACTTTCTCTTTGGGGGCTAATCCAGAACGCCAGCCTGTTGGTACAGTTAGTTATGCTGCTGCTGTTACTGGCCTCTGTGGTGTCCTGGGTGATGATTATCCAGCGTGGGCTTTACCTGTCCCAGGCCAAGCGCTCCCTGAACAATTTCGAGCGCCGCTTTTGGTCCGGTGCCGACCTGAACAAACTCTTCCGCGAAGGTAACGAGCGAGCGGAAAAAGGCCGAACCGATGGTGTTGAGTCCCTTTTCCGCGCCGGTTTTACCGAGTTTACCCGCCTGCGCCAGCAGGGTAGCAGCGGCCCTGAAGCGGTGATGGAAGGCACTGAGCGGGCCATGCGTGTGGCTATGTCCCGGGAGCAGGAAAAGGTGGAAATGAACCTGCCGTTCCTGGCAACCGTAGGCTCTGTCAGTCCCTATATCGGCCTGTTTGGCACTGTGTGGGGGATTATGAATTCTTTCCGTGGTCTCGCTACTATGCACCAGGCCACTATTGCCACGGTCGCACCCGGTATCAGTGAAGCGTTGGTGGCTACGGCTATGGGCCTGTTTGCAGCAATTCCTGCGGTGATGGCTTTTAACCGCTATTCCGCCAAGGCGGAGTCGCTGTTGTCCAGCTACGAAACTTTCGCCGAGGAGTTTTCCTCTATCCTGCACCGCAAAGTGCATTCCGGCTGAGTAGTGAATAGGCGAACCCTATGAGTGTGTTTCGCAAGGGAACCAAAAAGAAGCTGGTCTCGGAGATCAATGTGGTGCCCTACATTGACGTAATGCTGGTGCTGCTAATTGTCTTTATGGTCACGGCACCTTTGTTGATGCAGGGGGTCAAAGTCGACCTTCCAAACGCGCCCTCGGCGCCGATGGAGGAAACCGATGAGGAGCCGCTGATTATTTCTGTGCGCTCCGATGGCACCTACTATCTGAATCTAGGGACTGACGAGAAGAGTGCCAAGCCGCTCGAAGAGATTAAGCAAACGGTCGCTAAGGTGTTACGCCAAAAGCCGGGAACTCCGGTTTTGGTGTGGGGTGACACCGAGGCTCGCTATGGCCTGATCGTCAATGCCATGACCGAACTGCAGCAGGCGGGAGCGCCCAGCGTCGGCCTGGTGACAGAGCCACCTCAGGGGTAGGGTGCCGGTGAATAAAGGCTTTTATGCATTGGCGGTTATCATCAGCCTCGCGTTACACGGGGCGTTGATAGCTGCCATGACCTACGGCTGGGAAGCCAGCAGTATGCCTGAGCGCAAACCGATGCCAAAGTTTGTGCAGGCTAAGCTGGTGACAATTGAAGCGGCAACACCGAAGAAGAAACTGCCGAAAAAGGTCGATAAAATAAAACAGCGTGCCGATCGCGCTGCGGAGCAAAAACGCAAGGCTGAGGTCGAACGTAAGCGCCGCGCAGCCCTGGAGCAGAAGAAAAAGCTCGAGGCGGAAAAGAAACGCAAAGCGAAACTCGAAGCTGATCGCAAGGCACAGGCAGAGAAAGCCCGTCGCGAGAAAGAGCAGCAAGAAAAGGCGCGCAAAGAAAAAGAGCTGAAGGAGAAGCTGGCCCAAGAGCGCCAGAGTTCTTTTGACGAGGCCCTCCAGGATGAAGAGGAACTGCTGGATGCGAATGAGGCCGAGCAAGCGGTGATGTCCGTTGGCCAGGCGATCCAGCAGCAAATTGAGGCGGTATGGAGTCGCCCGCCCAGTGCCCGAAACGGTATGCTTACCAAGGTGAGAATAAACTTTGTCCCCACCGGCCGGGTGGTGGCAGCTAATATCGTCGAGGGCAGTGGTAATGCCGCCCTGGATCGCTCGGTACTGACCGCTATTAAAAAAGTGGAGGTATTTCCCGAAGTGGCCGACCTGGCCCGGGAAGAACCAGTGGTATTTGAGCGGGAAGTCCGCACAACTATTTTGAACTTTAAAGTCGAAGATCTGCGCCAATGATCAAGAGTTTACTGAAGACAGTCGTCATTATTGCAATCGCCTCGGCGAGCCTGGGGGCCCGAGCCCAGCTGGTGGTGGATATCACCAGCGGTATCGATGACCCCACACCGATCGCTGTATCCCCATTCAGCTGGTCTGGTGGCGGGGTACTGGCGGAAGATGTTTCCGGGATTATTTCCTCAGACCTTCGCCGCAGTGGCCTTTTCTCACCTGTGCCCAAGGAAGACATGCTGTCTTTCCCCAAGGCTCCGGAAGACGTGGTATTCCGCGACTGGCGTATCCTCGGCACCGAGTACATAGTGACCGGCCGCATTGAGCCGCAGGCCACCGGTTACCTGCTCACTTTTGATCTGGTCAATGTTTTCGGCCAGCACAAGATGTTCACCAAGCAAGTGCGCGGCGGCCAGACCCAGCTGCGGGATATCGCCCACCGCGCCGCCGATGAGATCTTTGAAGCTATCACCGGTATTCGCGGTGCCTTCTCCACGGAAATGGTGTACGTGCAGGAAGAGACTCGTGGCGGCAAGCCCAGTTATCTGCTGATGCGTGCGGATATCGATGGTGCTCGCGCCAAGCAGATCCGCCGTTTCAGCGCGCCGGTGATGTCTCCCATGTGGTCCCCCAATGGCCAGGAGCTCGCCTACGTCTCCTTTGAAACCGGGCGCCCGGCAATTTTTCGCGAGAACCTGCGCACGGGTGCGCGCAAGCAATTAACTAACTTCAAGGGCATCAACAGTTCGCCGACCTGGTCCCCGGATGGAACCAAATTGGCGATGGTGCTCTCCAAGGACGGCAACCCGGAGATCTACGTGCTGGATCTGGTCAGTAATAAACTGACAAGAATGACAAGGCATTTCTCCATTGATACCGAGCCGAACTGGATGCCAGATGGTAAATCACTGGTTTTCACCTCCGATAGGGGAGGGAAGCCACAAATTTACCAATTGACTCTTGCCACTGGTCAAGTCGACCGCTTAACCTTCGATGGCGATTACAATGCGCGGCCCCGTGTTTCTCCCGATGGAAAGACACTGGTAATGGTGCATCGTAATAGGGGCGTATTTACCATCGCTACGATGGATATCAACTCGGGCAGAGTGCGTGTCCTTACGGAGACTACGCTGGACGAATCCCCTAGTATCGCGCCGAATGGGGCCATGTTGATGTACGCTACCAAACGTGGGGATAAAGGTATTCTGGCAGCGGTGTCGCTGGATGCTGGGGTGAAGTACAACCTGCCCTCTCAGAGGGGTGATGTCCGTGAACCGGCCTGGTCGCCGTACTTTGAATAAGGCGGGGGTGCCCGACGTACTCAAGCGAAGGGTGTGAATTAGAGCAATTAGAAATCTTTCAGGATTTTCGATAACACTATATATAAAGCGGAGTAGCTTATGTTGAAATCAGTAAAAACAGGCCTCGGGTTAGCCTGTGTATTGGCAGTAATGGCTGGTTGTAGTAGCACTGACACCACCGAAGGTAGCCAGCAGACCCTGGACCAGGCAGATCAAACTGCGGTTGAAACCACCGATTTTGATACCACGCCAACCGAGACAGTGGCACCTCTTGAAAACGTAGTTTACTTCGATTTCGACCAGTCCCTGCTGAAGCCCGAAACCCGTGAACTGCTGATCCGTCACGCTGATCGTATGCGCGCTGCCACCGGTTCTGTTCGCCTGGAAGGCCACGCTGACGAACTGGGTACTCGCGAGTACAACCTGGCTCTGGGTGAGCGTCGTGCCAATGCCGTTCGCGACTTTTTGGTACTGCAAGGCGTAGACGCAGCTAACCTGGAAGTAATCAGCTACGGTGAAGAGCGTCCGGCTCAAATGGGTTCTAACGAATCTGCCCGTGCGATGAACCGTCGCGTTGTTATTAACTAATCGTAAAAATGGATGCCAATGGCTTTAACGATTAGAAAACTAGCGATCGCCGCAGCAGTAATGACTGCGGCATCGCCGGTATTTTCCCAGGCCCCGATTGTAGACCTGTCTTCTAAGAGCCAGGACCAGTCGACCATTACTTATACCGATGAAGTGGAAAGCAGTGCTCCGACACAGCTCGCCCGCGCCGGTATGTCACCACCCCGAGCCCAGGGCAACCCCCAGGCCGAAGCCTACTATCAAATGCAGGTTTTGCAGCAGGAAGTGCGGGAGTTGCGTGGCACAGTTGAAGAGTTGCGCCATGAGATCAAGCGTCTCAAACAGCAGCGCACCGAAGATTATATGGATCTGGACCGGCGTATTGCGCGCCTGAGTGGTACAGAGCCAGCGGCTCAGCCTCCGTCTACCGCTGAAGGCGGTGCTTCGTCCATGCAAGGGCAGGGGGGCTCAGCAATGCCGCCTAAACCCCAAGGGCCGAAAGACGGCAAGAGCGAGCGCGACCGCTACCAGGCCAGCTTTGGCTTGGCCCGCAATGGCGATTACGGCGGCGCCAGTGAGGAGTTCAAAAGTCTGTTGCAGGACTTCCCCAATGGTCAGTACGCCCCGAATGCGAATTACTGGCTGGGTGAGATTGCACTGGTTCAAGGCAACCTGGAAGAGGCTCGGGAGTGGTTCGTAGCCCTCCTCGACGGTTACCCGAATTCCAGTAAAGTCTGGGATGGCCGCTACAAGCTGGGCACTGTTTATCACCAGCTGGGCGACCAGCAAAAAGCCCGCAACCTGCTGGAGCAGGTGGCAGCTAGTGACGCCAGAGCATCGAACTTGGCGAAGAAGTATCTGCAGGAGAACTTCCAGTAGCATCCAACCGCTACTGACTGCCATCGCTGGTTTTTTGAGCAGAAAAAGCCTATGATCCCGCGCCCGGGTGGCATGTGCCACTCGGGCGTTTTTGTGTTGGGTGTGTATGACCGATCTTTCCAAAGAATCACTCAGAATCAGTGAAATTTTCTACTCCCTTCAGGGAGAAGCGCGAGAAAGTGGCCTTCCTACGGTGTTTGTACGCCTGACGGGCTGCCCGTTACGCTGTACCTATTGCGACTCCGAGTACGCCTTTTACGGCGGCGAGCGCATGACGCTGGAGCAGATTTTGCAGCAGGTGCAAAGCCATCCCGCTCGCCATGTGTGCGTTACCGGTGGTGAGCCCCTGGCCCAGCCCAATTGTTTTCCCCTGATGAAGGCGCTTTGCGATGCGGGCTATGCGGTGTCCCTTGAGACCAGTGGCGCTATGCCTGTGGATAAAGTGGATGAGCGGGTGTCGAGAGTGGTCGACCTGAAAACGCCGGCCTCCGGGGAGCAGCACCGCAACCGAATGGAGAATATGCAGGTACTCACTCGCCAGGACCAGATCAAATTTGTGATCTGTGATCGCGGGGATTATGACTGGGCTCGATTTACCCTGGATCAGTACCGCTTACCTGAGCGGGTTGGAGAGGTGCTTTTCTCCCCCAGTTACGAGCAGCTGCAGCCGCGCCAGCTAGCTGAATGGATACTGGAAGATGGGTTACCGGTGCGTATGCAGATGCAAATGCACAAGCTGTTGTGGGGTGACATCCCCGGCGTCTAAAGCACCGCTGCGCCACATCAAGAAAAGAGGAAAAAATGACAGCAAAGAAAGCAGTAATCTTGCTATCCGGTGGCCTGGACTCAGCCACCGTACTGGCCATGGCTCGCGCTGAGGGCTACGAGTGTTACGCCCTGGGCTTCGATTATGGCCAGCGTCACGAGGCAGAACTATTGGCTGCGCAGAAGGTGGCGAAGGACTTGGGGGCCGTTGAGCACAAGGTGGTTAAGCTCGACCTGCGCTCAATCGGCGGATCGGCGTTGACCGATGACTCTATCGAAGTACCCGAAGAGGAAACCTCCGGTATTCCGGTGACCTATGTGCCGGCGCGAAACACGGTATTCCTGTCTATTGCCCTGGGTTGGGCAGAGGTGTTGGGCGCCCAGGATATTTTCGTGGGTGTGAACGCCGTGGACTACTCCGGCTATCCGGATTGCCGCCCGGAATATATTGAGGCCTACGAGAAGATGGCCAACCTGGCTACCAGGGCCGGTGTCGAGGGCAACAAGCTGTCTATACGTGCGCCGCTGATGGACATGAGCAAGGCGGATATTGTTACCGAAGGAACCCGCTTAGGGGTGGACTACAGTTTAACTGTGTCCTGCTACCAAGCCTTGCCAGATGGCGCTGCCTGCCGTCGCTGCGACAGTTGCCGCCTGAGGGCTGCCGGCTTCACAGAGGCCGGCCTGGAGGACCCCACGGTCTACGCACCTTAATTGGCCGTTGGCGCCAATTTTTTGAACAAATACCTAACTCCTTAAATTTGTTAGATTTTTTTTCGAGTTAGGTATTGTCTTTTCGAAATAGATCCGTAAGATACGCAGCTCCTCACAACGAGGCATCGAAAAGGGTCGTTAGCTCAGTCGGTAGAGCAGTTGGCTTTTAACCAATTGGTCGCTGGTTCGAATCCAGCACGACCCACCATTTTCGACAGGGATGCCCAAGGCAACCCACCCAGTTTTTACACTTCTGCGCGAAGGTGAAAACAACCCAAGTTGGACCATTACCAAGTTAGTCCAACCATCCTGGGGGTCGTTAGCTCAGTTGGTAGAGCAGTTGGCTTTTAACCAATTGGTCGCTGGTTCGAATCCAGCACGACCCACCATCTCTTCTCTGCTTCCGTAATAATTACTTTTCTTAGATTTATCTAAAATCTATTTAATTTTCTATTTCTGTTTGCTAAATATTTTCTCTCGACTAGTGGGCGCTACTTTTCAGTAGGTGCTGACAACGCAAGTAATTTGTTCGTGCGTCTGGATCTATTTTATTTCATCACTAAGGTGCTTCTAGATCTTGACCGGACCTATCTAAGGAATATGTCACATCTCGCGCTGGTGCTACTAGCACCAGATTGGCGACATAAGTGGCTAGTGAGAGTCATCTTCTTAATTGTTGAATGACTTGACCCGCTAAGAGTGAGTTATTAAAGCTCTACCGGTGGCACAGAAATTTAATCCCAAACTTTGTTCCTAGTTTTTCCCCACTTCCTTCTTATAGCTGTATCGCCGCTTATCGTTAACTCTTACCCAGTAGTTGGTCGGCCCATGATCAGCGATTTGAGAATAGTTTCTAAATATTCAGCCGTTCATTATCGCAAGTGACCTTGTGCCAGTGCATGTCAATTCCTCTTGGGGTTTGTTGTTCGCATAATTGCCTGTGTCAATTTTATTGCCTCAGCGCTCGAGTTTGGCGAGCTTTAACACTTCTTTGGTGGATACTGCTGTTTGGAGTAGGGATGGCGCTAAATTGGATTTTGCGCATGCCTTACGCCAGCATGCCTATTGGTATCGATGTTGTTGATGAGGCCCTCTAAGTTGAGTCCCAAGAAAAGCTTGAATAGTTAATGAAGGATTGAATTATGAGGAAGTTGAAGCCTGTAGCTCTAGTTATATTGGCCGCAGTGAGTGGAAGTGCGATGGCCAGTAATAATACGACGTTAATAGATCAGCAGGGAGTGGGTAATACAGCGAACGCCAATCAGGTTGACCCTACGGCTATAGGGAACCTGATAGATGTCACCCAGATTGGCGATGGTAATTCTTCGTCATCGACCCAGGCGAGCGATGCCATAAGTAACACCATGACCCACTACCAAGAGGGTGATGGGAATATGGCTGAGTCTTTCCAGCAGTTTATGACTGAGTCAAGTTCGTTGGAAATTAACCAGATTGGGAATAATAACGATACGACAGCGGAGCAACTTGAGTCACTTGGTTCTACCCAGGAACTAAATCAAGCTGGGGAAATGAACTTTATGACCATCACCCAGACTGATACTGAAGCATCCAGTATCGCGGTGACTCAAACTGGGGATATGAATGATGCGATTATAATGGGGCAGGTATTCGATATTTTGGGAAGTGATGTCATCCTAAATCAAATTGGCGATGACAATATGGCCCAGATTTCCCAGCAGAGTGTTGTTGAATTTAGCTCTGTGTCAGCAGATCAGCTTGGCAACCAGAATAACTTTGATAGTGAGCAATTAATGGGGGTTTTTAACTCTACCGTTACTGCTATTCAGTCAGGCGATATGAATGATATCGAGTCTGATCAGGAAAATGGAGTTACTTCAAGTACGGTCCTTATTACCCAAACCGGTACCAGCAACTTTGGTGGGGCACTACAGCAGAATGGTGTTGCCAATAGTACTGTAAGTGTGACTCAAGTAGGGGATGGAAACTTTGGTGGCGGCGTTCAGGATACTGGTATAGATGCCAGTGTTGGTATAGTGAGCCAATCTGGTACTGTGAATATGGGCGTTACCCAGCAAGCTGGGGGAACTTCTTTTGCCTCTGCAACTGTTACTCAGTTAGGGTCAATGAATGATGCGACGTTGGGGCAAATCACTGCCACCTCAGTTACGGGCTCCATATTTCAAAATGGCACCAGTAATATTGCCGGTGTTCTCCAACAGGGAAATATGCTCAGTGTGGCGACAACTACTCAAATCGGTGATTTGAATCAACATACAACATCGCAAATGCTAGATTCACAAACTGCAATCGCAACGCAAAATGGTACTTCCAATATTGGATTTATTTTTCAATAGATTTCATTGGGGCTTTGCGATATCAGTATGAATACCGGCAGTTGTCGTGTATCTGCAAAGTCCCAGTTTTTCTTTTGTGTTTTATTCAGTCCTATATTTGAGATATGAGTGATTTTTTAGGGAGTTGCATGTTCTCTTTCTATTGACTCTCTCCTGTCTGGTTTGGCTTTTAACTCTAATTTAAATTGGCTTAGATTATTTTCTGGGATGCTTTGCTACGCCTGGACTTTAAACAGAAGGGGTGGGATTTATGTACAAGGGATTAGTTAAATGAGAATTTGGACTTCAGTTACTGCAATAGCTGCGCTCACTTTCAGTGGCCATTCTATGGGCGGCAATAATACGACAGATATTGATCAGGATGGTGTTGGGCATCTGGCAACAGTGGATCAGTCTAATCCGACCAGTACCAATAATTCCGTCTCGATAACTCAAACTGGGGATTCCCACCAAGCATCTGTTTTGCAAGGTGCCCTTACAGATTTGAATACGGGCACGATAGAGCAATCGGGTTTGATGAACGAAGCAATTCTGGAGCAAATTGCAGAAGTCTCTGAGAGTACGGCTCTAATTATCCAGTCTGGCGATGGCAATTTGGGTTGGGTGGTCCAGGATGATTTTGTTGAAGCTGGTAGCGCCACTGTTATCCAGTCCGGTTCAAATAATGAGGGTATTGCTGCCCAGGTGGATGTCGGGGGAATACAGGGTACTGTCGCTGTTACTCAGAACGGGACAATGAACTTTGCACTGGCGCTCCATGAGGATTTTGCGCTCAACAGCACTGGGCTAATTAATCAACTCGGAAGTGAAAATAGTGCCGACTTATTCCAGGGAGACCTGACTGAATCGAGTTTTATCAGTGTTGATCAAGATGGAACTCTCAATGAGGCGTTGGTAGCGCAGGGCTTTGCCCTATTTTCCTCTATTACCACCTTCCAGAGTGGTGACATGAATTATGTAGAGGTTTCCCAGTCCGGGTTAAGCACTGGTTTGGCCACTATTACTCAAGTGGGAAACTCTAATGTTCATGTTACAACTCAGACAAATGATGGACAGGTGGCTACGGCTGTTCAGATAGGGACGGGCAACCAGGGAAATATTGTTCAATAGTAGTAGTGGACTTTTAGGGGGGGCGCTCCATTAGTGCTGATTAGAGCTCAAGGTTATAAATTCAATTTGTATTTGAAAGGGATTTTCAATGAAATTATTAAAGCCATTAGCCGCAGCGATGTTGGCCATTATCCATACCGGGGTTGCCGCTGATAATAATTCAAGTGATGTGACTCAGTTGGGCACTCTAAATATGGTTACGCTCAACCAAGTTGACGCAACTACTGAAGGAAATCAGATAGTGGTTGTCCAGGAAGGTTCTGGCAATATATCTGAGGCGGAGCAGGTGACAGGGACGACTAATAGTTTAATTACGCATATACAGATTGGTGATAATAATGAGGCGATTTCGGCTCAAGCCAATGATACCAATGTCGGTGTGATTTCTACGACTCAACAAGGAGATGCGAATGATGCTGAGTTATTTCAGGACACACTTATTGAGTTTTCTGGTTTAACTGCAACTCAAGTTGGTAATACAAACTTCACAGATTTGGTGCAGGAAGGAACAGTTATCTCCAGTCAGGCAACTGTTATTCAAATAGGTGATATGAATGAAGCGGAGACTATTCAGGAGACCGGTGTTGAATCCAGTACCATCGTCGCCACTCAGTCAGGGACGGGTAATGAATTTGCAGGGCAGCAGGATACAGATATCACTTTCAGCTCTATTAACTCCACGCAGATTGGTAGTTCCAATGTGATTGAAATTGACCAAGAGGATGTTGTTACTACTAGCACCATTACCACGGTTCAAGATGGAAATATGAACGATGCTGATGCTCAACAAGCGAGTACTGTTTCATCGAGTACGATTATCTTAAATCAGATTGGGGATGAGAATGATGCGAATATTGATCACTTTGATACCATATTTGCAACAATAGGATCTATTACCCAGCTAGGTTCCTCCAATGAGGCAGATATAGCCCAGTTTGGAGATATCTCTTCCAGTACTGCCACCATTTTCCAGTCGGGTACTGATAATGATGCTAGCGTGGATCAATCAAGTGAAGTTATATCCAGTAATATTAGTGTCAGCCAAAATGGGACGGACAATAGTCTTTTAGTGGATCAGGAGGAAATAGTTTCTCTTAGCTTGGTCAGCGTTGATCAAACGGGGGATATGAATGAGGTCGATGTGGACCAGGAGGGCGAAGTTTCCTCAACGATTGCTACTGTTGTGCAAAATGGCAGTATGAATGATGCTGAAATCAATCAAAGTAATTTGGTGGATTCCAGTTCTACCACGGTTGTTCAAACCGGTGATAACAATAATTCCCAGGTATTGCAGATAGATGGCCTGATTTCATTCAGTACAGTCAGTATTGATCAAAATGGCTCCTCCAATATGGTGGATGCGGAGCAAGATGGGCTTATCTCCAGTAGCGCGATTGATATTGCGCAGTCAGGAGTATCTAATGATGCAGATGTAGAACAGGATACTTTTGTTGAACTCAGTAGCGTCATAACCTCACAAATCGGTACGAGTAACTCCTTGACGGCATTACAAGTTAATGTTGTTTCGTCAAATATTTTTATTACTCAAGATGGCGATATGAATTCGAGTGATGTTACTCAGATGGGCGCGTCAAATAGTACCAGTAACACAATTCAAATTGGCACTTCAAATAATCATACTACTAGCCAGTTAAACAATTTCCAAACTGCATCCGCAACACAAAATGGTATGTCAAATGTGGGGACTATCCTCCAGTAAGATTTACGATAAACCTTTGAGGCGATAAGCGAAGGTTGATGTTTTTAAATTTGGAGCTCTTTTGTTTGTTGGGAAGTAGCCCTTAGTTACTGCTATATTGGCATTAATTTGAGTGACGTTTCTCAGTAGAGAGTCCTCACTATGGTCACAATTAATTATACAGATCCTATGGTTGCTGATAATCAGATTGTGGTTATTCAAGGTGGAACGGGAAATGTCTCTGATGCGGAGCAGGTCAGTAATACTATCAACAGCCTGATCTCAAATATGCAAATTGACGACGACAATGATGCGATGTCAATTCAAGAAGTAATCGGTTAGCTAATAATCTTTGAAATCATCTCTCCCAGATAGAGTGAGGAGGTCAGGCCGGGAGATTCGATACCAAAGAATGCTATTAGCTGCGCATTGTTGTTTAGCTTTTTATGAAAAACCTGAAAATCACCGGTGGAGGCGCCTTTGGGAACAATCTTTGGGCGAATACCGGCATAGCCAGGCTGTAACGTATTATTTTCTACTCCGGGCCAGTAGCGCTGGATACTGCGATAGAATTTATCCCGCTTGCCTGGATCTACTTGGTAGTTAATGACTTTAATCCACTCCACATCCGGGCCAAACCGCGCCCCTCCAGCCAAATCCAGGGTGAGGTGAATACCCAGACCGGCACTTTCAGGCAGAGGGTAAATTAAGTGTGAAAAAGGTACCTTACTTGACTGAGTAAAGTAACTGCCCTTAACAAAATACGTGGAGGGAATTTCTCGTTTTATAACTTCGCTATTTACTGTGCTCATCAGTGAGCTGGTGTGAAGGCCTGCGGCCAGGATGAGGTTGCGGGCTGTCAGTCTGTAGCCATCCTTCATCACCAGTTGGCAAGTGCCATTGGATATCTCAATGCGCGCAACTTTACTCGCAAGTATGACTTCGCCTCCCTTGGACTCTGTGGCGCCTTCAAGAGCCAGCATCAGGCTGTGGCTGTCGATAATGCCTGTCGTCGGTGAGTAGATGGCCCCTGTACACTGTAATGCTGGCTCCATAGATAGAGCGTCTTTAGTGTTCAGTAAGTGAAGTCCCCCGGCGTTGTTTGCATCCCCCTGGGCTTTGAGGGCTCGGAGTTGCGGCAACTGTGCTTTATCGGTGGCGACTACCAGTTTGCCGATCTGTTTATGGGGCACTGCGTATTCTTGGCAAAATTGGTACAGCATGGATTTACCCTTAACACAGGCTCGGGCTTTCAAGCTGTCTGTTGGATAGTAGAGGCCTGCATGAATAACCTCGCTACTGCGCGCGCTGGTTTCAGTTCCAATGGCACTGTGTTGTTCCAGTACCATCACTTTGTGGCTAGCGCGGCTCAACTGGTAGGCGCAGGCAAGCCCTAATACCCCAGCCCCGACTATCACGGTATCCAATATCTCCATAGCGGTCCTACTGCCGAAATGTGTGCTATCTGAGGTGACGAGGTTTAATCCCTTTGGTCTATTTTGCCTGTAACGCCAGATTAAAATTGCTGTCGAAAGGGTGCGTGGTGGTGTCGTTTCATTGCGCTATAATGCGCGCTTTTCCGCGACTGGAAGTTAGTCATGACTCATAAGTCCATTGCCGCAGACAAGGTAGATTCTCGCTCTTTGGTGCAAGCGCACCTGGCGGAGCCGGTAATGTCTCAATATAGCGAAGAAGAGCTGCAAGAATGGCGCGAGCGTATCAAGCGCTTGTTGAAAGAACAGAATGCAGTATTGGTCGCACACTACTATACCGATCCTTTGATTCAGGCCCTCGCGGAGGAGACCGGCGGCTGCGTTTCTGACTCATTGGAAATGGCCCGTTTTGGCGCTCAGCACTCGGCGGACACTTTGGTTGTGGCCGGGGTAAAGTTTATGGGTGAGACCGCCAAGATCCTTACCCCAAACAAGAAAGTACTGATGCCGACCCTTGAGGCAACCTGCTCCCTGGACCTCGGCTGCCCCCCACAGGAGTTCTCTGACTTTTGCGACCAGCACCCGGACCGCACTGTGGTGGTTTACGCGAATACTTCTGCTGCGGTAAAAGCCAGGGCCGATTGGGTGGTGACCTCGAGTATTGCACTGGATGTAGTGGATCACCTGGATGCCAATGGCGAAAAAATCCTTTGGGCACCTGACAAGCACCTCGGCGGCTATGTGCAACGGGAAACCGGCGCCGACGTACTGTTATGGGACGGCTCCTGTATTGTGCATGAAGAGTTTAAGGCCAAGGGTGTTGAGGACTTAAAGGCCCTCTATCCAGATGCTGTGGTTCTAGTACATCCTGAGTCTCCCGCCTCCGTGGTAGCCCTGGCCGACGTTGTGGGTTCTACTTCGCAGATTATTAATGCTGCCAAGACTCGCCCGGAGAAGCGCTTTATTGTGGCTACCGACCAGGGCATTTTTTACAAGATGCAGCAGGAGTGCCCAGACAAAGAGCTAATGGTAGCGCCTACCGCCGGCGCTGGAGCTACTTGCCGCAGCTGTGCTAATTGCCCCTGGATGGCGATGAACTCTCTGGAGAACCTCTGCGGTGTACTGGAGCGCGGGGATAATGAGATCTTTGTGGACCCGGAACTGGGGCGCAAGGCGATGATTCCGCTGCAGCGGATGTTGGATTTCCGCAAAGGTTAGCTCTCGAGGGAGTAGCGGTGAGTAAACAAAAAGAGCGGCCAGTGGCCGCTCTTTTTGTTGGGGGAGTTACAGCTCCTCGATTCTTTCCTGCATTTTCAGTACATCTTTGAGGCGCTGTTCCAGGATGGCATTGACCTGGTAATCGTCTTTTGACATGCGAATTCCATGGCGCAGGTGTTGAATAGCCTTGTCGAATATGCCGTTGAGAATGTAATACTCAGCCCGGGCCTCGTGCACGCCGACAATATCTCCGGCTAATCCGTGGGTCTCCGCCAATAGGTACCAAACTGCCGGGTCTTTCTTCCGTGTACGGCTATATTTCGCCAGCAGGCGCTCTGCAGCCAGGTAGTTGCCGGCTTTAAAGTGGGCATTGGCAAGGCCCATGATTAAGGCATGGTTTCCCGGATTGCGATCGAGGGCCCACTGCAGGCGCTTGGTGGCACTGCTGTAGTCTTCTCGCAACAGATCGATATCCGCTCGGGCCAGCACATAGGCTGCTTTTGAGGGAGTTTTGTCTAACAGGGGCTGCAGGGTGTCCAGCGCTGAATCGGGCCTGCCTGCGGCTACTTGGGCCAGGGCGAGGCCGTAACGGGCGGCATCCTCATTGTCATTAATACCATTCAGTTCCGCGCTAAAGCGTTTTACTGCTTGCTGCGGCGTTGGTTCTGTGGCGAGCCGCACTCGGGCGCGCATCAGGTGATAATCCAGATCCTCGCTGGGAGCCACTTTTTCCATACGCTGAGCGCGCAACTTGGCATCGGCAATACGCTTTTCTGTAACGGGGTGGGTCAGGAGAAATTCTGGCGGGCGCTGGTAGTAACGTGTGGCCTTGAGCATTTGCTCGAACATTTCACCGGCGGCCTCTGGATCGCGGCCGGATTTGGCCAGGGTATCGATACCGACCCTATCTGCCTCTTGCTCATTCTTGCGGCTGAATCGCAGCTGGTTGTCCAGGGCTGCAGCCTGGGTCACGCTCATGGCTGCTATTCCCGCTTCACCACCGGCGGTAGCTGCCAGAACCAGGGCACCGAGCATACCGGCCAGGGTGGGAATTGTACTGTTGCGCTGTGCTTCCAGGGAGCGGGCGTAGTGCCGCTGGCTGAGGTGGCCCAATTCGTGGGCAACTACCGATGCAAACTGGTCTTCACGCTCTGCAAACAGAAACAGGCCGGTATGGACCCCCATGACTCCACCGGGGACTGCAAAGGCATTCATGGTTTTGTTGTTTACAACAACAACATCAATTTCTTTGTCTTCCAGTGGGCTGTACTCGGCCAATTCCTTGACCATGCCCTCGACAAATTGCTGGATCAGGGCATCACTGGAGGTGCGAACCTGACTGCGAAAAATACGCAGCCACATTTGCCCCAGTTCTTTTTCCTGGGTGTGGGAGACGACCCCGCTGGTCCTATCGCCCAGTTCGGGGAGGCGGATTTCATCACTGTCCGCTATGGCAGCAAACGGGACTGCGCCGAGTAACAACCCCATACCCAGGCTTCGCAGTCCTGCGCGAAGTCGATGGAGGATAGCTGGGGGGCGCGTTCGGTGAAGCAGGCTGTTTTTGGAATCAGTCATCTTGATTACTGCTCGGTCTGTCCATGAAGGATCTATAGTCCAACTCTATACGCTACCCCGTTGGACTGTCGAGGTTTGGACTTAGTGGACCATAAAAGGTTCACACTTACGCCAGGCGGAAAGTTAAAAAGCGTAAAGCCTGCGCGGGTTATGGCGTCTGGTTCGCGCTATAATCCCCGGCAATTCTGGTTTGTGACTAAAAAGGCAATGTCAGTAACTTCTTCTACCAGTCAGCCCGATACCCAGATACCGAACTGGGACGCGGCCACTATTGTGGATGCAAGAAATCTGCCCTGCCCACAACCGTTACTGGCCATGCGCCGGGCATTGCGGGAATACCCAGAGGGAACGCTGCTTTGTGTACTGGCCACTGATGAAGGGTCCTGGCGAGACTTCCACAGTTTTGCATCTTTAAGTGGCCGGTCCCTGCTCCGCGCTGAGCGACGTAATAATACCTTTCAATATTGGCTGTACGCTGGCAAATGAATAAAGATAAATCCCGAGAGTCTATGTTATCGATTGTAAAAGGCTGGGTGAACCGCTACTTCAGTCAGGAAGAAGTGGTGCTTCTGGTTTTAATATTGACCCTGGCCCTGGTGGTTCTGGCGACTCTGGGTGCTGTGCTGGCCCCAGTATTCACCGCACTGGTGATCGCATTCCTGATGCAGGGCATGGTGCAAAAGCTGAAGTCCTGGCGTGTGCCACACTGGCTGGCGGTTACCCTGTCCTGCTTGGTGTTGGTGGGTACTATTGTGGCTCTGTTATTTGTGGTGCTACCTATTATCTGGCGTCAGTTGGTGCGGCTTGGGGCAGAGTTGCCCAATATGGTGCAGCGCGGACAGGAGCTTTTATTGTTGCTTCCTGAGCGCTACCCGCGCTTAATTTCGGCAGGGCAGATCGATGAAATCTTCAATACCCTTGGCAGCGAATTGGGCGGCCTGGGGCAGACACTGCTGGCCTTCTCCCTTACCAACCTACCCATTTTTGCCGGGTTGCTGATTTACGTTGTAGTGGTGCCGATCCTGGTATTCTTCTTCCTTAAAGATGCGGAACAGCTGATCCGCTGGTGCACCTCTTTCCTGCCCAAAGAACGGCCCATGCTCCACCAGATTTGGCATGAGATGAATGATCAGGTGGCCAATTATGTGCGCGGTAAGGTAATAGAAATTGGCATTGTGGCTGCTGTCAGTTATGCCGCCTTCCTGCTACTGGGGGTGAACTACGCCCTGTTGCTGGCGGTAGCCGTGGGTTTCAGTGTGTTGATTCCTTATATCGGTGCAGCGGTTGTCACTATCCCCGTTGCGGCTATTGGGCTTTTCCAGTGGGGGTGGAGTAATGAGTTTTTATACCTGATGATGACTTACGGCATTATCCAACTGCTCGATGGCAACGTACTGGTACCACTGTTATTTTCTGAGGCAGTTAACCTGCACCCGGTTGCCATTATCCTTGCGGTGCTGTTCTTTGGTGGCATCTGGGGTTTCTGGGGCGTCTTCTTTGCAATTCCCCTGGCGACCTTGCTCAAGGCCATTATGAGTGCCTGGCCCACCCATGAGCACCAGGTGGAATGGGAGGCCAGGAGAAGTTCGGAGTAATTGCCCGATATCTTTCTTTGTCTGTAGGCTGCGGCATTTGCTAGAATGCCGCGCTTTCTTTTATTTGGTCCCTTCAAATAGGTGAGAGCCCATGAGCCTGGCTGACAAAGTTCTAGCGGTCAATAATGACCTGCCGATCCGCACCGACAAGCCTATCCACAGTGGCAAGGTCCGTTCCGTATACTGGCTGAGCGAAGAAGACAGCCGCCGCCTGGTTGAGGAGAAGGGCTACCCGGTTTCTCCTGACACCCCACTTGCGGTAATGGTGATTTCCGACCGTATCTCCGCGTTCGACTGTATCTGGACTGGCGAAGGCGGTATGCGTGGCGTACCTGGCAAGGGCGCAGCACTAAATGCTATTTCCAACCACTGGTTCAAGCTGTTTAAAGAGCAGGGCCTCGCCGATAGCCACATTCTGGATATCCCGCACCCGCTGGTGTGGATCGTACAGAAGGCGCGCCCGGTAATGATCGAGGCGATCGCTCGTCAGTACATCACCGGCTCCATGTGGCGTTCCTATGAGAAGGGTGAGCGGGAGTTCTGTGGTATCGAGATTTCCGATGGCTTGCAGAAAGACCAGAAGCTGCCTGAACTGCTCATTACTCCCTCTAGCAAAGGTATTCTCAAGGGTATCCCCGGCGTGCCGGAAGCAGACGATGTTAATGTCACTCGCAAGAATATCGAAGACAATTTCGAGGCCTTTGGCTTCCGCAATGCGTGCGATATCGATCTGTACGAGAAGTTGTTAAAAGAAGGTTTCGATTTGATTTCCGCAGAGCTGGAAAAGCTCGACCAGGTCTTTGTCGATACCAAGTTTGAATTCGGCTATGTCACCGATGCCAATGGTGAAGAGAAGCTGATTTATATGGATGAGGTGGGTACTCCGGACTCCTCTCGTATCTGGGACGGCGAACAGTACCGCGCGGGCAAGGTCGTGGAAAAATCCAAAGAGGGTTTCCGCCAGGCCCTGCTCAACTACTTCCCTGATGCTGATATCCTGTTGAACAAAGATCGCATGGATGAGCGCTCGGCTTTAGCTCGTGATAACGAACTGCCAGAATCTATGCTGATGGATCTCTCTAATACTTATATTGGTATTGCTGAGAAGATTATTGGTACGAATCTTGAGATATCTGATAATCCCAAAGCGGAATTGCTTGAAGTTCTCCGCAAGGATTACGGTCTGGTCGACTAACCTGGATCGAACTGCAAAAAACCGGCGTTTTCGCCGGTTTTTTTATGCCTGCCATAATTCGCCACAATTCCTCCTGTTTTGTGCTCGTATTTCTGCCGCCTTTCGCCCGCTTCCCTCTGTTTAATGACTTCAACATCCAATTTAAAAGTGGAGGTAAGTGAGTGAACAGGGTGATGTTATTCGGGCAGCGGTTCCATAAAGACGATCTGATGTTGCCGACAGATGAATACTATCGTCGTCGCCAGAAGACCGGCGGTGCCGGGCGCTGGCTGTTATTTATTGTGGTGGTATTGGCGGTTGGCATTGCGGCAATCGGGGCAGAGGTCAATGCCCAGGAACTTCCCGCTGTGAGTGATGCGATCCAGCAGGAATTCACCGAGACAGTTACCCTGGATGATGTAAAGGGTGGGGACTTACTTTTTACCGGGGATGAGTCAGGAAAGTATATTCCAGCGGTGCACCTGAAAAGTCAGGTCAGTATTTCTGTGCGGGGTCTGGTAGCGGAAGTCGAGCTTCAGCAGCAATTCAAGAATACCACCGACGGTTGGCAGGAAGCGGTTTATGCATTACCACTGCCTGAGCAAGCTGCGGTGGCGGGGCTTGAAATTCAGGTGGGTGAGCGCCGCATTGTCGGTAAGGTACGCGAGCGGAAAGAGGCCTCCAAGATTTATAAGGCTGCTCGTGCGGCGGGTAAGCGTGCAGCTCTTCTAGAGCAGCAGCGCCCAAATCTGTTTACTAATAAAGTGGCCAATATTGCCCCCGATGAGATGGTGCAAATTAATATCCGCTTTTTGCAGTCAGTGAATTATGACAGTGGCGTTTTTTCACTGCGTATGCCCACGACATTGACCCCGCGCTATATCCCTGGCAAGACAATATCTTCCCAGGCATTGAATGGCGATGAGCAGGAGTTGGTGGCAGAGAGTAGTGGCTGGGCACTGCCCACTAATCAAGTGCCGGATGCTGCGTCGATAACTCCGTTTATGCAGTCAGCGCAGGAGCTAGAGGCACTGGGTAGTCATAATATTTCTATCGAGGTGGATCTGCATGGCGGACTGCCGCTAGCAAAAATCGATAGCCCCTATCACCAGATTGATATTGATAACCGAGGTGACGGTCGCTATCGGGTTCAGTTGCGGGATGAAACAGCTGCAATGGATCGGGATTTCTTATTGAATTGGCAGCCGCGCGCTTCTGCTATGCCGCGGGCGGCATTGTTTAGCGAGAAAATCACAGCGCAAGAGGGGGTAGAAGAGCAGGCTGGTGCTTATCTGCAGGTCATGCTGCTGCCACCCAGCGACGGTACCTCTGCGCAGCGTTTACCGAGGGAAGTGATTTATGTGATCGACACTTCCGGCTCCATGTCTGGCAATTCTATTCGCCAGGCGAAGGAGAGCCTTACCCTGGCACTGTCTCGCCTGCACAGCAATGATCGCTTTAACGTTATTGAATTTAACAGTACAACCCGCGCATTTTTCCCGCGCCCGATAGCGGCGAGCGCGGAGAATATCCGCCGTGCGCGTCAGGAAATCGAAAACCTGAATGCGGAGGGGGGTACAGAAATGGCGCCGGCCTTGCGAATGGCATTCGGTCAGCAAATGCAAGACGACACCAGTACCGTTCAGCAAGTCGTATTTATTACAGATGGTGCGGTGGGCAATGAGCGGGCCCTGTTCGAGTTAATTAGCCAGTCCTTGCATAACGCCCGGCTGTTTACTGTGGGTATTGGTTCGGCTCCCAATAGCCACTTTATGCGCAAAGCTGCTCAGTTTGGACGCGGTACTTTCGTCACCATCGGTGATATTTCCGAAGTTCGCGAGCGTATGCAGGCCCTGTTCGCCAAGTTGGAAAATCCTATGGCTACAGACCTGCAACTCAGTTGGCCCCAAGGAGTCGTCGCGGATGCCTACCCCAAGCGTATCCCGGATCTCTATAACGGTGAGCCTATGCAGTTGGTGGCAAAGGTGCAGGGTGATCTCTTGCAGGGAGATATCCAGCTGCGGGGCCGAATGGCAGGCAAACAGTTTGTGCGCAAACTCGCTTTGAAAGTAGAGAGTGGTAGCGATACTTCAGGTATCGGCAATGTCTGGGCGCGCAGCAAGATAGATTCTCTGCGGGACCGGCAGCTTCAGTCTGGAGAGCAGTCGGATGCGGGCCTGGCTCTGCGCGAACAGATTTTACAGATTGCCCTGAGGCATCAACTTGCCAGCCCCTACACCAGTTTTGTTGCAGTTGAAGAGGAAGTTGTACGCAGCGCTGAAGAGAAGTTATCTCGCAGCTCGGTCACCAATATGGTGGCTAAAGGGCAAGTGCTACAACGCCAGGCCTATCCGCAAACTGCTACAGGTCTCTACGGGCAGTTATTGGCAGCGGCGGTATTGTTGATGTTTGCGGCGATCTTCCAGCGCGGTCGGGCCTTGCGTAGCAACTTGACCCGAGCCCTGCGCTCCGTCCTGCGCAGGGTTTTACCGGACCCCCGTCAACCCAGCGGCGCTAATCCTCTGCAACGGGGAGGTGTGTAAGCGTGGCTCGCTCACTGCTCTTTATGCTTTGCTTGGGAACGGGGTTGTGGCAGCTGGGTTCCGCCAGCTGGCTCCTGGCCAAGGCAGAATTGGCCCAAGTGTTGATTGATAGTGCTTGGGAAGAACAGCTACAGGGCGGGGCTCTGCAAAAGCCCTGGCCCTGGGCGGACACCTGGCCTGTGGCCAAGTTAAAGTTGGAAGGGCAGTCGCCATTAATTGTTCTCAGCGGCGGTAGTGGCCAGGCGTTGGCTTTCGGCCCTGGCCTCTTAGCTGGGTCCGGCAATCCTGGTGAGTCTCGCACCACGGTTATTGCCGCACACCGGGATACTCACTTTGCGGGATTAGAGCGTGTCAGGCGGGGTACCTCCATTTACCTGCAGGATAAGCGCGGACGCTGGCATACTTATCGGGTTGCGGAAATGCGAATTGTGGACAGTGAGAGAGAGCGTTTGCCGATCTTTGCCGAGCGGGGTTTATTGCTGGTGACTTGTTACCCCTTTAATGCCCTGGCGGCTGGTGGCCCGCTGCGTTACTTGGTCTACGCTGAATATCAACCCGGTGGGGAGCTGGTTCAGCTGTGACTGATGTCTTTGTTTGAGACTCGATTTTGTAGTTCATTTTCTCAAAAATTCCACTAAATGTTCCGGTGAAACGGCCAAACGGCAAATAATTGTTTTGCTCTTTTGTTTTATTTGTTACTAACCGTCCTATCTGGAAAATTTTTTGTAGTAATACTACAATTCCCTCCGCTAACAACCGGGGATGGGGTTTTGCCCGCCAGTCTGCGCGGGCCCCGGAACAAATAATCACAGTCAAACTAGGCACTTGCGGCAATCAATTGCGCCGCTTTCCTCACCGTCATATTCGAGTAAAGATTCACAAACTTTGCATTTACGCCAACAAAGTTGGTGAATTGGCGGAACCAAGAAAAAAAGGAAGCTTTTTTTTGCTCGCGCTGTAGTTTGCCCGCGTACCGATTTTTGAGAAATAGACCGACTCGACGTCGCCTAATTCGCCGAGGAGCACTTGATGCACGAAGATACCGATAACCTCGAAACGCAGGAGTGGCTGGACGCGCTGCAAGCGGTTATCCGCTATAGCGGCAAAGAACGCGCAGCCTTCCTTCTGAAGCAGCTGTCTGACCGCGCTACCGATGTAGGCGTACAATTGCCTGCGGCAATCACCACTCCCTATCGCAACTCCATTCCGCCCAATGCGGAAAAGCGTATGCCTGGCGACTTATTTATGGAGCGCCGCATTCGCTCCCTGATTCGCTGGAATGCCCTGGCGATGGTGGTACGTGCCAACCAGAATGACGATGGCCTCGGTGGCCATATTTCCAGTTTCTCCTCTGCGGCCACACTCTACGATGTGGGCTTTAACTACTTCTTCCGTGGCAATGAGGGGGAGGAGCGCGGCGACCTGATTTTCTTTCAGGGCCACAGCGCGCCGGGTATTTATGCTCGCTCCTACTTGGAAGGGCGTTTCGATGAAGAGCAGCTGGACAACTTCCGCCGCGAAGTGAACGGCAATGGCCTGTCCTCCTACCCGCACCCCTGGCTGATGCCGGAGTACTGGCAGTTCCCCACGGTTTCCATGGGATTGGGGCCGATCCAAGCGATTTACCAAGCGCACATTATGCGCTACCTGTCTGCCCGCGGCCTGTCCCCGCGCGGCGATCGCAAAGTGTGGGCTTTCCTAGGTGATGGTGAGTGTGACGAGCCGGAAACCCTGGGCGCAATTTCCCTGGCCGGCCGCGAGCAACTGGAAAATCTGGTGTTCGTGGTTAACTGTAACCTGCAGCGTCTGGACGGCCCGGTACGCGGCAACGGTAAGATCGTGCAGGAGTTGGAAGGCGTATTCCGCGGTGCCGGTTGGAATGTTGTCAAAGTACTCTGGGGTCGCCTATGGGATCCGCTGCTGGAGAAAGATGACAAAGGCCTGTTGCAGAAAGTCATGGACGAAGTAGTCGATGGCGAGATGCAGAACTTCAAGGCCAACGGCGGCGCTTATACCCGCGAGCACTTCTTCGGCAAGTACCCGGAGTTGCTGGAGCTGGTTAAGGATATGTCCGACGATGAGATTATGAAGCTCAATCGCGGCGGCCACGACCCCTACAAAGTTTACGCAGCCTACGCGGCGGCGATGGCCCACAAAGGCCAGCCCACCGTGATCCTGGCCCAGACCGTTAAAGGTTACGGCTTGGGCTCCGCCGGTGAAGCGGCGATGGATACCCATTCTGTGAAGAAGCTGGATCTGGATTCCCTCAAGCGTTTCCGCGATCGCTTTGCCATTCCGCTCACTGATAAAGAGCTGGAAGAGGTCCCTTACTACCGCCCATCTCCGGATAGCCCGGAAATGAAATATATGGCGGAGCGCCGCAAGGCCCTGGGCGGTCCGGTTCCCCGTCGCCCGGTTGAGTGCCCGAAACTGGAAGTTCCTGGTCTCGATGCCTTCAGCGCACTGACCAAAGGCTCCGGTGAGCGCGAAATCTCCACCACCATGGCCTTTGTCCGCGCTATCGCGGCCTTGGTAAAAGACAAGAATATCGGCAAGAACATCGCGCCGATCGTTCCCGATGAAGCCCGTACCTTTGGTATGGAAGGCCTGTTCCGCCAGCTGGGTATTTATTCCTCCCAGGGGCAGCGCTACACCCCGGTGGATCACGGCCAGATCATGTATTACAAGGAAGATAAGAAAGGCCAGGTGCTGGAAGAGGGCATCAACGAAGCCGGTGCTATGTCCACCTGGATGGCGTTGGCCACGGCTTACAGCAACCACGGCGTGCCGATGGTGCCTTTCTATATCTACTACTCCATGTTCGGTTTCCAGCGTATCGGCGACCTGGCCTGGGCCGCTGGCGATATGCAGGCGCGCGGCTTCCTGATCGGTGCCACTGCTGGCCGTACAACCTTAAACGGTGAGGGTCTGCAGCACCAGGATGGCCACAGCCACGTACTGTCCTCCACTATCCCCAACTGCCGCAGCTACGACCCGGCTTACGGTTATGAGCTGGCGGTGGTTATGCAGCGCGGCTTGAAAGAGATGTACGAAGAGCAGAAGAACCTCTTCTACTACATCACTATCGAGAACGAAAACTACCTGCAGCCGGAAATGCCTCAGGGCGTGGAAGAGGGCATTATCCGCGGTATCTACAAGCTGCAGTCCAACGTCAAGAAAGGCGCCAAGGGCAAAGCGGCGAAGAAACATGTACAGCTGATTGGTGGCGGTACTATTTTGCGCGAAGTACTGGCTGCGGCGGATATCCTCGCCGACCAGTTCGGTGTGACCTCCGATGTCTGGAGCCTTACCTCCGCTGTGGAATCGGCTCGTGAAGGCCAGGATGTGGCGCGCTGGAATATGCTGCACCCGGAAGCCGAGCCGCGCAAAGCCTGGATCACTGAGCAGTTCGAAGGCAATACCTCCCCGGTTATCGCCTCCACCGACTACATCCGTTCCTATGTGGAGCCACTGCGTGAATTTATCGACGGTGAACTGACCACCCTGGGTACCGATGGTTTCGGCCGCAGTGACAGCCGCGAGCAGCTGCGTCGCTTCTTCGAGGTGGATCGCAACTACGTGGTAATTGCCGCACTGAACGGCTTGGCCAAGCAGGGCGTTATTGATGCGAAAGAGGTTGCGGAAGCAATCGTGAAGCTCAATATCGACGCCGAAAAAGTTAACCCGCGCATCAGCTAAGAGAAGGCAGAACTCCTATGGCAAAACAAGTCATTAAAGTGCCTGATCTCGGTGGTGCCGATCAGGTGGATGTGATTGAAATTTCTGTTGCTGTCGGCGATACCGTCGCGCAAGAGGATTCACTGATTGTGGTGGAGGGCGATAAAGCCTCCATGGATGTGCCAGCCCCAGTGGCTGGCAAAATCCTCAGCATCAGCGTGAAAGAGGGCGATAAGGTCTCTGAAGGCGACGTGATTGGGGAAATCGAAACCGATGTGGCGGAAGCGCCGGCAGAGGAGCCCGCTGCGGCCCCCGCCAAGCAAGAAGCTGCACCCGTTGCGGAGCCTGTGGCTGAAGCCCCTGTGGCAGCGCCGAGCGGCGAGCCGAAAGAGGAAACGATCCAGATCCCGGATCTGGGCGGTGCTGATGCGGTTGATGTGATCGAGATCAGTGTACAGCCCGGTGATGTGGTTGAAGAGGGGGACTCCCTGATTGTGGTGGAAGGCGATAAAGCCTCTATGGATGTGCCTTCCCCCAGCGCCGGTACCGTGGTTTCTATCGCCGTTAAAGAAGGCGACAAGGTTTCCACAGGTGACACTTTGGGCGTGTTGAAAGTAGTTGCTGCAGGCGCCGCCGCGCCCGCGGTTACAGCTGCAGCCCCTGCAGCAACAGCGCCTGCCGAGAGCGCGCCACAGCAGGCATCTGCGTCTGTTGAGCCCCCGGCAGTGCCGCAGAAAGACTATCAGCTGGAGCGCAACCTCACCGCAGCAGCCCAGGTTTACGCCGGCCCCGCCGTGCGCAAACTGGCCCGCGAGTTGGGTGTTACCTTGAATAAGGTGAAGCCTACCGGCCCGCGCAACCGGGTCTCCAAGGACGATCTGCATAATTACATCCGTGAGCAGGTGAAGAAAGCTGAAAGCGGCGCGGTTGGTGTCGGCGGTGGAATCGGTATCGCCAAGATGCCGGATATCGACTTCAGCCAGTTTGGCCCGGTGAATGTGGAGCCGATGAGCAAGATCCACAAGATTACCGCAGCCAACATGTCGCGCAACTGGCTCAACGTGCCTCACGTCACCCAGTTTGACGATGCGGATATCACAGAGCTGGAAACCTTCCGCAAGTCCATGAAGGTCGAGGCGGAGAAGCGCGGAGTGAAGCTCACCCCAGTGCCTTTCCTGCTGAAAGCGGTAGCTGCGGCCCTGCGTGCAGAACCGAGCTTTAATGTGTCCCTGCACAACGATGGCGAGCACATTGTGCGCAAGGACTATGTGCATGTGGGTATGGCAGTAGATACACCCAAAGGCTTAATGGTGCCGGTTATCCGCGATGTGGATAAGAAAGGCCTGTACGAGCTGGCGGCCGAGGCCACTGAAATGGCCCTGAAGGCCCGCGATGGCAAGCTGAAGCCCAACGAGATGCAGGGCGCCTGCTTTACCATTTCCAGTTTGGGGGCTATCGGCGGCACCGGGTTTACCCCGATCGTCAATTCTCCGGAAGTTGGTATCCTCGGTGTTTCCAAGCTGGCGATGAAGCCGGTGTGGAACGGTAAGGATTTTGAGCCTCGGCAGATGTTGCCCTTGGCGCTCTCCTACGATCACCGCGCGGTAAATGGCGGAGATGCCGGACGCTTTATGACTTATTTGGTTAGCGTGCTGGCGGATGTGCGCAGACTGTTGCTGTAATTGCCAGCGAGTTAAAGTCAGTAAAAAAAGCGGCCAATCGGCCGCTTTTTTTATAGTCAGGACTAAGGAGCCTTTAAGTGGAAATGAAATATTCGCCGCGTAAAACAACAATAAGATGATTTACGCGCAAATCGATTCTGGATTGCTGGCTGCTAATGCCTCGGCAGCTAGACTCACAGAGAGGCTACTATCATCGCAGCACTGAAAATGTGAGGTGTCGGATTATGGGACCTACAAGGAAATTCGCGTTGCCGTTTGTGGCGGTATTTGCGATGCAGGGCTGCTTGTTTTTGCCTGCGGACGAAGTGGAGGGCGAAGACCCTTTCTTTTATGAGGCAGAGGCTGCCGGACAAAGCGCCAGCTTTGTGGAAGTCGGCAGTAACCACACAAAATACCCACAACCCCTTACCGCCAAAAGCGAATGCGAGGCGGCGGATTGCGTAGATAGCTTGCAGGACTCCATGGCCTGGTTTTTCCCTATATTGCGGGTTTACTAACGATAGTAGCCGAGCTCAGTGTGGAGCTGTTGCGAAATAGCCGGATCTAAAAGTGCGTGGATTCTGTCCGCGCGGTGCTGATACGGAGCGCTACCATGCAAAAATTTGCGATATTTATTTCTGCTTTGTCGATGGGTGTATTCCTTGAGGGTTGTGGAACCCCCGATACGCGCAATCAAGTAGTTTATCCCGTAAGCCCGCCAATTCCCCGCCATGCGGAATACCGGGGTTATCCCTCTTCTCACTCTTCTCATTCCTCCCACGTGCCAGATGCACCTGCGTCTCCAACAAGCTGCCCGGGAGATTCTGAGGAGCTGGCGCCGGGTTCTATTTGCCCACCCAGTGCTCGTTGTTTTGACATTTCCGGTGGAAGGCGTTGTATTTCCTATGAAAATTAGCGTTGTTTTTTTTCTTGTTCTTGTAACGCAGTCCCTGGCGGGCTGCGTGGCTGACGGTTTCGGTTATGACTTAACCGGCACGGCAACTTACTACACCTACAAAACTACTCCGGTGCCACCGGATGAACTTACTGCATTCCCGCGTTTTTGCCTGGCCGGTGATCCCTATATGGGAAGTCTCGATAACTGTATTGCCGAGGGTGTGCACTGCTATCAACTGGACACCGGTGATTGGTGTGAAGGACCCTATTCACCGTTTGAATTAAGTTATAGCTTTTATTGATCGATATAAAGGTTATCTGCGATTGAAGGGAGTATTGGCTGGGTGATTTGGGGCTATTTTAATAGTGTTTTGATACTCTCTTTAATCGAGGTGCCAATATAGTACTTCAGGCCATGGAAAGTACCTTTGATGTTAATTCCTGGGTTGTATTCGTACCCGAGTTTTTCCAGAAGCACATTGAGTTTTTTCTTGATGCCAATAGCAAACCAGCTGCAAGGGAATGAAATAATACTCGGAGTTTCTCCATTGTGTAGGTATATTTCTTCGTTGTGAATTTTGCTTACTTGGCTTAGTAGATTGAAACTTGGATTGGCGGCATCAAAGTTAAAAAAAAGTTGGCTTTCACCGTCGATACCTATTTGTGTGCAGTTTTGGTGTGCATAATAGTGCCTAAGAATTTTTTGGTCATCAGAGTAATTGGGGTACATGTTACGAGCGGCCTGGAAAAGGTTTTGTAGCGCTATATTTCTGCCTATAAAGACTCCTGTAGAAAAAACACACTCGCTGGGAAAAAATTTTCTTTCAAAAAATCCTTGTATACCGCTATGTTCGTAATCATTGGAAAAAATAATTTCCTTGCCAAAGGTGAGAAATTTTTTTTCTAAGTGTTTGATTGATGGCAGTATTAGTGAATCGAAACCATCCAGGTAGCAGACGATATCCTCTTCCGGTAGGGATCTAAAGAAAGGCATTAAGATGTCTATTTTGGACGAGAAATCTTTCCAAGGGTAATTGTGCCCAAGGATAGATAATGACACGCCGTTGCGGTTGGCGGATTCCAGTAGGACGGGAAGCATCCTTTCCGAGTGGGTGGCAATCGTGGCGACATGCAACATCTTTTAGGAAGAGATCTCGATAATCTGAAGTATTTTTTAACGGCATGGATTTATTGCCGCTCGGAAAAAGTCTAGCCGAACGCGGCTTTTGCCACTGAAGTTCGGCGGAACTTGATTTTCTTACGAAAAAGCGTTTGTGTGCACGCTCGTGTTTTTATGGATTATTCTTTCATTGGTGATTGTTTTACTGTGGATGCCAAACCCTAGGGCTGGGGTATTAGGGAGGAGGGTTATCCGTCAATAAATAGGCTGGTAATGAAAGGTGCCAATAAAAGCTGGCTTTGGAATGTTATTGTTGCCGTGGATCAATTGGGCAATGCCATTGCTGGCGGCAATCCTGATGCAACTATATCTGCGCGCTGTGGTTATTTCTCAAGGGTGACAGAAACACGTTTTCGGCGTTACTGGAGGTTTCTGGAGCGGGTAATTAACTATACCCTGAAGCCGATTGATGGGCCCGATCACTGTTACCAATCCTACCTGTGGGATCACGCTGAGAAACACGAAGAAGGCAGTGATTATATGCGTGCTGTTTTAGGAGTTATTGTGATTTTGATTTGTGTGCCAATGGGCTTGTTGATCCGCTTGTATGTGATTGTTTTTCCTGGAGCCCGCTGGAAAAAGGAGGAGCGCAAGTAGAAAAAGCCCGGGCGCATAGTGTTGGTGCGCCCGGGATAAGCGGGGTTAAGTATTAGTCGCGTGCTCTAAGGGTAAATTGCTTTCTTGACTATCTGCGTGACGGGCAGCTGATAGTTTGCCGCCGGCAATCTTGCGCAGGGCAACATAAAATACCGGAGTGAGGAACAGGCCAAACAGGGTTACACCGATCATGCCGGTAAATACGGTAATTCCCATGGCATTGCGCACCTCAGCGCCAGCGCCGCCGGCCAATACCAGTGGAACAACACCGGCAATAAAGGCGACTGAAGTCATAATGATCGGGCGCAGACGCAGGCGGCAGGCTTCCAGTGCAGCCTCGACAGTGCCTTTGCCTTCCATTTCCAGTTCGCGAGCAAATTCCACGATTAAAATAGCGTTCTTACAAGCGAGCCCCATCAGTACAACCAGCCCGACTTGAACAAATACATTGTTGTCGCCGCCAGTAGCCCAGACACCAAATAGTGCAGCCAGCAGACACATGGGCACGATCAGGATCACCGCCAGTGGCATTACCCAGCTTTCATAGAGGGCGGCCAGCACCAGGAATACCAGTAGTACTGCGAGAGGGAAAACCACCATAGCGGCATTGCCCTGGTTGACCTGCTGGAAGCTGAGGTCGGTCCACTGGATTTGCATGCCCGGTGGCAGGGCTTGGCTGGCAACCTGCTCAACCGCTGCCAGTGCCTCGGAAGAGGACAAAATGCTGGGATCGGACTGCCCCATCAGGTCGGCTGCGGGATAGCCGTTGTAGCGGATCACCGGATCGGGTCCGTAACTCTGGCGCAGGGTCACCATGGTGCTGATGGGCACCATCTCCCCATTCATATTGCGAGTGTAGAGATTATCGAGATCCTGCACTTCATCGCGGAAGGGTGCATCAGCCTGGGCAACGACCTGGTAGGTGCGGCCGAAAAGGTTGAAGTCGTTGATATACATAGAGCCGAAGTAGAGCTGCAGGGTGCCGAACAAGTCGTCCATGCGCACACCTTGAGCCTTGGCCTGTAGTCGATCCACTTCCGCGTCCATCTGCGGCACATTGGCCTGGTAGGAGCTGAAGGGGTAGCTGAGGCCGCTGGCTTGGCTCAGGGCACCAGCCAACATATTGGTGGCGTTTTGCAGCTCACCGTAGCCGGCACCGCGACGGTCCTGAACATAGAGCGAGTAGCCGGAGCCGGCACCCAGACCGAAGATGGGCGGCGGCATAAAGGTCATGGCAAAGCCTTCCTTGATCTGTGAGATCTTGCCATTTAGCTCCGCAGCGATTTCCTGGGCACTGCGCTCACGTTCATCGAAATCGTCGAACAGGATAAATACCGTGCCCACGTTGGGGGTGTTGGTACCTTGCAGGGCATTGAAGCCGACAAAGGCCGCGGCGTTGGCAACACCTTCTGTTTCCAGGGCCAATTCACTCACGCGGCGAGCAACTTCCTCGGTGCGGTCCAGGGAGGCACCTTCCGGCAGGCGGATACTGCCCACCAGGTAAGTCTTATCCTGAACCGGAATAAAGCCGCCGGGCACCTGTTGGAACAGGGCGAAAGTACCGCCGAGCAATATCAGGTAAACACCAAATACGATACCACGACGCTTGAGGCTGCCACCCACGATCCGCTGGTAACGCTCGGAATTGCGCTGGAAGAAGCGGTTGAAAGGGCGGAATATCCAGCCGAACAAACGCTCAATAATGCGCGCGGGCATATCCGGTTTGGCGCCGTGAGGCTTCAACAGAGTTGCCGCCAGAGCCGGAGATAGAGTCAGAGAGTTGATCGCGGAGATAATGGTGGCGATGGCAATGGTGGTGGCAAACTGGCGGTAGAACTGGCCGGTGATGCCGTCCAGGAATGCCATGGGCACAAACACCGCGCAGAGCACCAGGCTGATCGCGACAATCGGACCGCTCACCTCGCGCATGGCTTGGTGGGCAGCGGCTAAAGGCGTCAGTCCCTCCTCGATATTCCGCTCGACGTTTTCCACCACCACAATGGCGTCATCCACCACAATACCGATGGCCAGCACCATGGCGAACAGGGTTAGGGTGTTGATTGAGAAGCCCAGCATTAACAGCACCGCAAAGGTGCCGACAATAGATACCGGCACGGCCAACAGCGGGATCAGTGAGGCGCGCCAGGTTTGCAGGAACAGGATAACCACCAGAACCACGAGTAGTACGGCTTCCAGTAGGGTCTTGATCACTGAGCTGATGGAGGTGCTAACAAAAACCGTGGGGTCGTAAGCGACTTCCCATTTGAGGCCTTCCGGGAACTGGTCATCCAGTTCAGCCATTTTCTCCCGTACCGCCGCAGAAACCTCCAGTGAGTTGGAGCCGGGAGATTGGAAAATAGGGAGAGCGACAGCCTGGCGGCCGTTAAGTAGGGCGCGCAGGGAGTCCTGGGAAGAGGCCAGCTCTACACGGGCCACATCTCTCAGGCGGGTGATCTCACCATTATTGCCGGTCTTGAGTACAACATCGCCAAACTCCTCTTCACTTTCCAGGCGGCCTTTGGCGTTAATGGAAATCAGGAAGTCGGAGCCGTTCGGCATGGGGGAGGCGCCGATCTGGCCGGCGGAAACCTGTACGTTCTGCTCACGCACGGCACTGACAATATCGGCAGCAGTAATGCCTACGGCGGCGGCTTTCTGCGGGTCCACCCACAAGCGCATGGCGTAGTCACCGGAACCGAATACGGCGGCAAGACCCACGCCGGGAATGCGCGATAGCTCATCGCGAATATGCAGTACGGCGTAGTTGCGAATATAGGTAGCGTCGAGGCTGTCGTCCGGTGAAATCAGGTGCACCGCCATCATCAGGTTTGGCGACTGCTTCTGGGTAGTAACACCTTGCAAGCGGACATCTTCGGGCAGGCGCGGCAGGGCCTGGGACACCCGGTTTTGCACCTGTACCTGGGCTTGGTCCGGGTCGGTGCCCAACTCAAAGGTCACGTTCAAAGTCAGGGTGCCGTCACTACCAGCCACTGACTTCATGTAGATCATATTTTCCACGCCGTTAATTGCTTCTTCCAGCGGCGTGGCAACAGTTTCTGAGATTGTCTTAGGGTTAGCGCCAGGATAGCGAGCACTCACTTGCACACTGGGAGGCACAACTTCGGGATATTCGCTGACCGGCAGTGAGGGAATACTGATCAGACCGACGACGAAAATAATGATCGACAACACGGATGCAAATATCGGTCTGTCGACAAAGAAACGGGAAAAATTCATATACTGCTACTCCGAGAGCGACTCAGTCAGCCGCTCGGATTCCATTGATAGGATTAGCTGAATGTATGGGCCCACTTCGGCAAGCCCCTTGCTCTTTGTTTAATGGCCAGCGACTTGGGTCGCCTTTACCTGCTCCTGCATGGCCACCATTTCCGGTGCGACGGGCATGCCTGGGAAGAAAATCTTTTGCAGGCCATTCACCACAATTTTCTCGCCGGGCTCCAGGCCGCTGCGGATAACCACAAGGTCACCTTGGCGTTGGCCAGCGACCACGGGGCGCTTTTCGGTGACATTACTGTCGTTGACGATGTAGACATAGCGGCGGTCCTGATCGGTAAGAACCGCTTTGCTATTGATTAAAACTGCCTGTGACACCTCTTCAATCGGCATTTCCACCCGGGCAAATTGCCCCGGTCTGAAAAAGCCGTCCCTGTTGTTAACCACAGCGCGGAATTGAATAGTGCCGGTATGGCTGTTCAGGCGGTTATCAATAAAGTCCAACTCCCCACTGTGTGGATAGCCCTGCTCACCGGCGAGACCTATGCGCACAGCAGGTTTTTGCCCGCTGTTGAGTAAGTCGCGGCCCTTAGCAAAAGTCTGTTCGTCACTTTCGAAATACACGTACATTGGGTCGACAGAGACCAGCGTTGTCAGCAGGGTGCTGTCGGCATTGGCGAGATTGCCTTGAGTAACCAGGGCGCGGCTTACTCGGCCACTTATTGGTGCTTTAACTTCAGTGTATTGAAGGTCCAACTGGGCATTTTCCAGCGCTGCCTCGGCGGCGCTGAGGGCCGCTCGGGCCGAATCTCGCGAAGCGATACGCCGATCGTATTCCTCGCGGGAGATGGCTTTGCTGTTGAGTAGCTGTTTTGCCCGGCCGGCTTGCTTCTCGCTATAGGAGAGGTCGCTGCGAACCCGAGCCAGGTCTGCGCGGGCGGCGCGTTCGCGAGCTTGGTAAGGGCGGGGGTCAATGGTGAACAGGACATCGCCCTGTTTGACCAGAGTTCCCTCGGCAAATGAAACCTTGTCGATATAACCGCTAACCCGTGGGCGCAGTTCAACGGTTTCTGGGGCTGCCACACGGCCGGTAAAGCTGCGCCACAATGTCGTATTTCCTGCAGATACCTGGGCGACCTCCACGGCTGGGGGAGGCGGTTGTTGACCGCTGGGTGCGTCACTGTTGCAGCCGGCGAGTACCAGTGCGGATACGCCGAATAAAACCGTCGTTAATTTTCTTACCATTACGCGTGTACTCCCTTTGCTACGGAGGGGGAAGGGCTATTGGGTGCTTCTCCCAGTAAGGGCGTAACTCTAGCGGTGGCCAAGTTGGTTGCGGTATCCGGGAACTGTTAATTGATTGCCTATTTCTACTTAAGACGTACTTTTGGGTTGGAAGGATCACATTCTGTTGGATGTGTAAAGAACTGGATATATAACTAGTTATCGCAAAAGGTGATTAAGATATTACAGCGACTGCAGGGCTATTAATCGGTTATAGTTACCTATTACTGCACAGTGATTGCCCAATCCTGCAAAACTACACGGAAATTGCCTAAAACTCCGTATACTCTGTGCCACTTCGTGTTGAGTCGTGGAATTGTTAGCGGGCACAAGGGGAGCATATGAGCATTGAAAAAAGAGCGGAATTCAACTCTGTCGCCATGGATATGGAGTCGATACGGCAGAAGCTGATTGCCTCCCTGATGCGTCAGGCACCGGAACAGGGATTAAATGAAACGGTACTGGGTGGTCTCTCCCTGATTCGCTGTAATGAGCCGGGAGCCTGTGCGGCATCGGTGTATACACCGTCCCTGAATTTTATTATTCAAGGCCGCAAGACCTTAGAACTGGGAGACCGGGAAATTTCCTATATGCCGCTGAGCTATGTGGCAACCTCAGTGCACTTACCGATCCTGGGGCGTGTTGAAGATGCTTCCCTGGATACACCGTTCCTCGGGGTAAAGATAACGATCGACCCGCAAGAGGTGGCAGACCTGGTTATGGAGCTGGGTGATAAGGCGCCGGGTGTGGAGGCTGGCTACGACTGTCCCGAAGTCAGCTGCGGCCTGTGCCTGACCAAAATGGATTACGGTATGCTTGATGCGCTAAACCGGCTGGTTTCCTTGCTGGATAGCCCTAAAGATGTCCCGATACTGGCGCCATTAGCCCGGCGTGAGATTATCTATCGTGCCCTGATGGGGGAGATTGGCGCGCGGATGCGCAAGTTTGCCATGGTAGATAGCCAGGCGAACCGGGTATCCCGCGTGATTGAGGTGCTAAAAGACCGTTTCTCAGAACCGCTGCGTATCAGTGACTTGGCCGACCAGGCCAATATGAGTGAGTCATCCCTGTATCACAGCTTTAAGCAGATCACGCGCATGTCCCCGTTGCAGTTCCAGAAAAAGCTGCGTTTACATGAGGCACGACGCCTAATGTTGACTGAGGGACTGGAAGCGGCTTCCGCCAGCTATCGGGTTGGCTATGAGAGCCCCTCTCATTTCAGTCGTGAATACAGCCGTATGTTTGGTCTTCCGCCCCGCGCGGACGTGATTAAATTGCGCGGTGAACAGCGGGTCCCAGCTTAATTTGAAACTGGGTTGCCCTGCTTCAAAACAAATAAGCTACACCACCCTTCGGGACTGATATCGCCCTCCACAACCAGGCAGGCATTGGGGGGCTCAAATAGCTGACAGTCCACGCACTTTTTCCCATCCTTGGGAGTATCCTGGTAATTTACTTTGTCTTTTTGCGCTTTGATTTGGGCCTGAGCTGAGGGTGCTGCGATAAATGTGGCAGGAATTAAAAGTAGCGATGTTCCTGAAAGCTTAAGAAAGTGGCGACGGGAGTTGTCTAGAGGCTTTTCCATAAATGAATGCCTGAATGATGAAAATAAGTTTCTGGCATTCAGGTTAGCTGGAGAGGGGAGTTTTGCTCAAATTAAAGGCTTTGTTTTAAGCGGGAATCTTATTCTATTTGTTAAATTGGAGACGGCGCCATGTAGGCGCCGTCTGTTTTTACTTCTTTACTTGGTTACGCGTATTTTAGCTACAGATTTATCTCCGCTGCGAGATACGACCCGAACCTTTAAGCCGTAAGGTGTGATAGCGCGGCCGGCATCTGGTATTTCTTCGCTGCTATAGCTCCGGGTGTCATTAAACAATGGGTAGCGGCGGTTGTGAGTGTCACTTAAGAGTATGCCGTAGTCCTCGAGTAAATCCAGAACCATGTCGTCGGCTCTTTCGATGTTAAATGTGGCATCGTGAACCTGATAGCGGGTACTGGCAACGGAATCATCACTCCATCTCAATACATTTTGGTCGGCATCAACAACTCCGAGGAAGCCGTTTCCTGGGTGTACGCCAACCCAGTTATTATCGTAGCTGGAATCTACGTACCAAACCAAGAGGCCTTCTGTGAAAGTGAGCATCTCGCCGGCTACATTCACATGTGCCAATCCGGCATCAACGCCGCGATGCGTACGCCATTCGAGTAAGTAGTAGTGATCGTGCTCGAGATAGCCTGGGTTTCGGCTAAAGCCTGCAAGGCTAAAGTTGCCATCAGTTTCAGCATCATCGAAAAGGAATGTTGTGTCATCAATTTCGATGCTGATGTCATCGGCAAAAAGACCTGAATTCGCTACGGCGCCATCAGTAATATAGGTAAGTGAAAGGCTAATTTCTTGCCCGGCGTAAGCGCTTAGATCGAATGCAACGTCAATCCAGCCCTCGGAGCTACCAGTAATACCATTACCTGGGTTGGTGCCGTTGGGATTGGTATCTGTAGTTACTGAACCGGGAATGGAGACAAAGCCATCACCGGAATCTACCATGATCGCGGCGTAATCCCAATCCAGCTCAATGTCGTACCAAGCTTTGAAAGAGAGGCTTGCTGTTTCTGCATTGCTCAGATCAACAGATATTGTCATAGAGTTTTGCAGGTTGTTGCCGCTACCGCTGAAGTAGGCGTATTCTCCACTGCTGGGTTCGGTAACTATTTCTTGTTTTGCTGGTAGGTCAATTCGGACTGCATCGTTATTGGTCCCCTTATTAACCGCTTCATCGAGTAGCAACTCGATACCGCGGCGAGGAATTTCATCTAGTGCAATAGTTTCACCATGAAGCCAGTTCCCACCATGGTTGTGTTGCAGGTATTCCTTGGCATAGGCAGAGAAGCCGGTGGGCTCTGAACCCGGAATAATACCGGCCCAGCTACCACTGGACATAATGGACCAGGAGGAGACGGGTTCACCGCGACCGCTACCATCGGTATCGTATTCATCGGGCAAGCCCAAATCATGGCCATATTCATGGCTGACAACCCCTGCAGCGGCGTCCGCCGGCTGAATGGTGTAATCATAAGCAGCCATAGTGCCGCCCCAGTAATCTACCTCCGCAGTAGTTCCTTCTAGTGAATAGACGCTGCCAAGGTTCCAACGGTGAGACCAAATGGCGTCTTCACCCAGTTGCCCGCCACCTGCTTCTTCACCAACCGAGGAGTGGAAGATCATGATGTGGTCTACCAAACCATCTGCTTCCCAAAAATCGCCATCACCATCCAAGTCGTAACGGTCTTCAATATCAAAGTCTGACAGGTTTACTGTGGGGTCGGCAGCTGCAGCTTCCAGGGCCTCACGAATTAGGGAGCGAGCATCACCATCGGTGTTATTGCCGTAAAAAGCTGCTGGTTGGTTGGCCATATACCAACCTGCTACAGAGCCTTCAACTGAGTAGCTGTTGCCGGATTGCTGCCAGTAAAACTGTTGCATGGATAGCATGTTTTCCCCATTGGGGCCTTCAAAGCCGTTTTGGGAGAAAAGCAAGTCAGCGTAATGTTCAGCGGCGTAATCCGCGTAGTACATATCACTTTCCCCGGGCTCGATGCTGTTATGGGGAAAATCGGGGAACTCCATCAAAATAGCGAGAACCCGTGCAGTTTGGGCTTCACCGTCGTAGCTCTCTAGTTGAATGTTTCTAGGGTGGCGGCTGCCATGGTTGCGGTGAAGGGAACCTTTGCCCCTTTTAAGCCGGGGGTGATGTTTTCCACGGGCATCGCGCATCATCGTTACGGTATCGCTGGAAAGATCTTGAGCCCCATTAATGCTATGGGTGGCCCGCTCTTTTAAGTAAGCCCTTAAAGTGCGTTCAGCTTCTGCAATAGAGGCATCTTGGCTGATGCGCCCAGAGCGCTTGAGCATATCAATTAATTTGGCTTCATTGGCAATAACCAAGTCGACTTGATCACCACCCTTTTGAGATGAGTTAACGGCGTGGGCATTGACTGTCATCAGGCTCAGTGCAAGCGTGCCGACGGAGAGCAAACTGTTTATTTTTAGCATGATCCCTTCTTGTGCGTTCCGAGATAATTATAAGTTCCGAAATCAGACATAAATAAAACTTACTAAAATAGTCAGACTTCGAGTTGTGGCAGCTCAGTTTTTTTATTATTAGCTACAGAGGGATGACGTTTTAAGATGATTAGGCCGCAATAAAATTATAGAGATTTGGCATAATTTTAAACTAAAGTGTGACGTTCATTTGATCACTGAGAAATTTTCCCGTTGACGCTGTTAGAAATTATTTCCCCGTCTGGATGGCTTTTGTAGCATAACTTGTTGCACATCTAATTTTTATTGTTTTTCCATGGTAGCCAGAGGCAAATTTGTAACCCTCCACCGGGGCGGTTCAAGAGTTGTATGTGCCCATCGTGTGCATCAATGATTTCTCGGCAGAGCGCTAAGCCCAGGCCGACACCTTGCTCTTTAGTTGAGAAAAAGGGGAGCAAAGCCTGCTCAAGCACTTTCTCACTCATGCCACAGCCACGATCGGAGAGTACTAACTTTTGCCCAAGGATATCGGTGCTGACTTCAAGCTCAATATCCTCACTATCACTACCAGCTTCTCGTGAATTTTTAATCAAATTTAAGAGGGCCTGTTCAATTTGAATGGGGTCAAAATAACCGGGTTCATCCGGTAAGGCGCCCTTAATTGAGAAGGCCTGAATTGGCATTATACGATCGACTAGATCTTGCCAAGTTATGGCCTCGCAGCTAGGGGGAGGGAGTTTTGCAAAAGAGGCATATCCTTGGGTGAACTCTGTTAGATGCTTACAGCGATCTGCAATAATATCGAATACTTTTTCCAGAGCTTTCTCTTTGCCGGGCTTTGTTACCAGCATTTTTCCTGAGTGGGCGAGAGACGAGATCGGGGCAAGGGAGTTGTTCAGTTCATGGCTTATCAGGCGAATAACTTTTTTCCAAACTTCTACCTCTGCACGGGTTAGTTCGCGGGTCATTTCCCGCAAGACGATTAAGCGATGCTTTTGGGTATTCAATATAAATGTACTGTTCCCGATATGCATGGAGTGCGGTCCATTACTATCAGTGTAATTAAATAGTCCATTTTTCCAGCTATTAATGGCGCTAGCTATTTCTTTAGGGCTTTTGGGTAGGAGGTTTTGTAACATTAACCCTTGTATAGGTTTACCATTATTGAGTAGTTGTTTGGCACTACTGTTTGAGTAAATAATACGATCGCTTTGATCGACCAGTAAAAGAGCTTGGGGAGATGTCTGGATAACGGTGTCTAAAAGGAGTTCCCGTTGATAAATATGAGCGCGCTCTTTACGTAAGTGTTCGCCAATTTCATTATAAAGCAGTGTTATTTTTCTGAGCTCGCTATCCTTTGGATGTACAAGGGAAATTGAGAAGTCGCCGTCACGAAAATTTAGCAGGCCATTTTGTAGTGATTTTAGGGTGCTAGTTAGGGGGGCAAGTATAAGGCGAATCAGTACAATTAATAACGGCAATGAAATGATGAGTCCCGCTGACCAGGCGAGTGATGGGTTAAAGCCAGCCCGAATGCCGAGCCAGGATATGGTAACACCAGCGACTAAGGGAATGGCCGCTGTTGCAATAAGGCGGCCTTCAAGTGAAAAATATTTCGACATCAATAGGGTATACCGTGTTTTTCCAGGCGGCGGTATAGCGCTTGGCGGCTCATACCGAGTTCTCGTGCAGCCTGGGCAATAATTCCATTGCAGTTGGATAGTGTCTCTTGTAGCAGCTCACGACTGGGCTCGAAACTCACTTCCACTTTATCGGATGGTGTTTGCTCAGGAAGTGCCAGGACGGCTTCATCGATGGTATCCTCCTGACTAAGGACGGCCGCTCGCTGCATAACATTTTGAAGTTCTCGCACATTGCCGGGCCAATGATAGCGAGTAAGGGCGTTTAACGCTTGAGGAGATAGCTTTTTTGAGTTGCCACTTTCTGCGAGGAAGCTCATCGCGAGGGGAGGGATGTCTTCAGGGCGCTCATGCAGTGGTGGGAGGCGCAGTTCTATAACATTGAGTCGATAAAATAAATCCTGGCGAAACTTGCCTTCCTCGATAGCCTTGTGGAGATCTCTATTGGTAGCACTGATTACCCGAACTTTGGTTTTGCGGGTTTGGCTGCTGCCTAAACGTTGGAATTCCCCGGTTTGTAGTACACGCAGTAGTTTCACCTGACCGCTGGGTGATAGCTCGCCAATTTCATCGAAGAACAGGGTGCCGCCATCGGCGGCCTCAAACCTGCCCTCCCGTGCCCGATTGCTGGCGCCGGTATAGGCTCCAGGTTCGGCTCCGAACAGCTCTGCTTCCATCAGATCTTCCGGCAGTGCACCCACATTAACTTTAATAAAAGGCCCTTCTTTAGATGAAGAGTTCGCCTGGACAATCTCAGCAATCTTCTCTTTGCCGGCCCCATTTGGCCCTGTGATCAGGATGGGAACTTCAGATTTCGCTACTTGAGTGGCCATCTCCAACAGCTTTTGCATTTTATCGCTGCGGTAAATTATGTCTTGTAGTAAAAAGTCCTCCCGTAATTGGCTGCGAGCATTCAAAGCTTGTTGCTGGGATGCCTGCTGGCGCTTTTGTAGTTCTCCCAGTTCCAATAAATTGTTAATTGTGGATATTAGTTTATTGTCATCCCAGGGCTTACCCAGGTAATCAGCAGCACCAGCTCTGACTAACTCGACGGCCATTTCCAGTTGAGTCCAAGCTGTCAGCAGGATAATCGGAAGGTCCGGATTTATTTCCCGAATCGCGAAGAACAGTTCTTTGCCTTCTTCTCCAGAAGTTGTGTCAGCGGTGAAATTCATATCCTGGATAACCAGGCTGACATCGCTGTTCTCTCGTAGTAGCTGTAAGCCGGCTTGAGGAGTAATCGCACAAAGTGGCTGCAAGTCATGCAGAGACAACAGGATCTCCAGGGCGGAAACGATACTGCTGTTGTCGTCAATAATAAGTACTTTGTCCATAGTTTCTAAGACACGCTATTAAGGCGCCTATTATGCAATGTGTTGATGGCGAGGGGGAATGCTTGTGGCAGGTTTTCCCTGCCACAAATAGATTAGGGAGAGTTAGTGGACGATGTGTTGCTCAGCAGGTTTATGGTCGAAGCTGAGTACCCTCGCGAGCTGCCACTTTCCATCTACCTGTTTCCAGAGGTGAGTAAACTGTGAACTTTCCCGTAAGATCTCAGATTTGTCGTCATTGATGCCATAAAATCGATGGGTGCCTGACTGAATAGCACCGTAATGGTTAACAGGGTAGATTTTAGTGCTCTCGATTACCAGTTCACGACGTGCACGAATACCACTTCCATTTTCACGCTGTTTACACATATTGGTAATGGCCTTGACAAACTCTTCTCCAGACTTTGCTGTTTGACCCCACTTGTCATGGTACATTTCAAAGTCATCGGTCACCAGGTTTTGTGCTTCTCTTAGATCACAATTATTGAATAATGCATCAAATAAGCGTTGGTCGGCTCTAGTAATTTGTTGTACTAGTTCTTCAGTTACTAGTGGACCAGCAATAACCGGATGTTTTTCAGCTTGTAAGTTTGGGCTAATGAAGGTTAGCCCCACAAAAAATAAAGAAGATATTTTTTTAAACAAGATCAATGTCCCTATTGTTTTTTTGCTGGGGGGTATGTCGACCGAATGTGGCAGATAAACCATGAAAATGAATGAGGAAAACTTTTACCTTATCTTGGGGGCGAGCAATTAGCTCACCCCCTAAAGGTTGTTGTTTAAATACTTCGGGTGGCTGTCGCCGGCGATATATTGGCTGCTCGTAGTGCTGGGGCAAGTGCAGCTACAAGGCTGACTAAGAGAACCAGTAGCGCACAAATAACTAGAGGTACAATTGTTAAAGTAGGCTGTGAGTAATCGCGAACCATATATTGATTGGCAATCAGTGCCGCTGCACTGCCAACTGCGATACCCAGACTCGCTATCATTCCGTTTTCAATAAGGAAATATCGGCTGATATTAGTACGGGTGGCCCCTAATGCACGTCTAACACCAATTTGCTTGGCCCTTTGGTTAATCCAAAAAATGGTTAGACCTACAATGCCAAGGGCTACAATAAAGCTCAGCATAGCTGCAACGATAGAGAGTACTTTAACCATCATATTGTCGATAGCATAGCTGCGTTTGACATACTTAGAGAGTGGCTCAACAGAGATTACTCGCTGAGGGTCTCGCTCGGAAAGCTTGTCAGCTAACACCTTCATTACCTCATCGCGTTTACCCGGCTCTGTACGTACTATATATTTTGCATAACGCCTATTTTTTATTTCTGGGTAAAACATCACATTACCAGCTTTGGACCATCCAACCCATGCTCCCAGATGCCGTTCTACAACTCCGACTATTTCCATCGGTTCAGAGCTACCACCGGAGAAAATTGGCCGTCCTATAGGATCCTGATTGGGGTAGAATTTATCGGCAAGTTGCTGGGTGATAATGACAACAGGTTTTTTTGTAGCCTCGTGAGAGTTGCTGGCCTGCATATCGGCCTCGGTAAAGTTACGACCTGCGACTAACTTTAAATTGAGGGTGTTAATAAAGTGTGGATCAACTTGATAGTAGTTGGCTCCTTCTCCGCCGATTTCCTGATTGGCTTTATTGTGATATACCGAAGACGATCCTGATTGCGATAGAGGGATTTGTTGAGTGATCGAGGCATCGACAACATTTGGAAGTTGACGGAGAATCCCTAAATCGGCTCGTACCGCCCCAATTGTGTCGTAGTCTTTTGGTATTGCCATGAACCCAATAGTAATAATGTTGTCGACATCGATTCCTGTGGGCCGGTTTATCTTTTCTACTCTATCTTGGATTATTATTGCTGTGTTGCTGATAATTGCCAGGGTTAAGCCAAGCTGAAGGGCAATCAGCAGTGCAGAAACTTTGTTGCGCCAGAGGGCGGACAGCATCGGTTTTAATTCAAGCATGGTCAGGCCTTACTGGGTTTTCAGGTAGATAGAAGGGTTGGTTTGACTGATCTTCAATGCTGGATAGAAACCTGCCAATAGGCTTGCGACAATAGCCAGGCCAATAGCCGCAACCATCATGACCCAATCCATAGTTGGAAGTGTGTCGATTTGGCCCATGGCCAGGTAGCGAATGCCGCTAAGGCCGAGTATGGCGAGAAAAATACCTGCTACTCCGCCGATGATTCCTATGGTTGCGCTTTCAATTAAGTGCTGGGTGAAAATCGCACTTCTACTTGCTCCCAAGGCGCGACGCACACCAGCTTCTGGTGCTTTGCGTAGAAATTTTGCCAACAATAATGCAACGGCATTGATAATACATACCAGGAGAAACGCCAAAGAAACCCACCCAAGAATGCGGTTGTCATCGCTGAGTACCTCATTGAGAACCAACCACTCAGATGGCTTACTCAAGGCAAACTTTAGTGGTCGCTCGAAACGTCCTTGAGCTTTCTCTTGCTGAATATAAGCACGAAGAAAATTTTCGTAATGTGCTTTTTGTTCGCTAGTTGTAAGTTCAACCCAGTATTGAACCCAGAGATATTCACTCTGTAGAAACTCTTCATATCCCTGCGGATCGGCATTGTCCCAGCCATTGGTGTTGCCCCAGCTGTGAATTTCCAATTTGCGGTGTAAGCCAAAGGGTATGAATAACTCTTCTACTGTATCAAACGGGCTGTTGTTGACATCATATACCTTTGGTGAGGGCTCCCAAGTGTCGATAACGCCCACTACCGTATAGGGTTCGTCGTTGAGTTTTATTGTCTTTCCAACGCTATTTTGACCAGAGAAAAGCTTGTCATTTGTCGGCTTGGAAAGCACAACTACTTGAGTAGGAGAGCTATCAGCAGACTTTTCCCAAGTGCCACCATAAATAAAGGGCACATCGAACAAAGCGAAAAAGTCTCGGGTAGTTACCCGGGTATGTGATTCAAAAGGTCTAATAGCAGAATTTTCAATCTCAACGGTAAAACCGTAGCGATGCATGGCAACTTGGCGGGTGGGAATATCTGAGCGCAATAACGCTTCGGCGTCCCGATAGGTCAGCTGCCAGGGTATTTCATTCTTACTTTTGTAAGCTTTATTAACATCCCAACTGTCTAGCTGTACGGCAAAGAGAACGTCGTCTTTGTGCTTTAAAGCATTCTGGGACATAGTGTAGTTCAGGGTCAGCACCGTCATAGAGGCGCCGACACCGACTGCAATAGCGGCAACCATTAAGCTGCTTAAAATCGGGGTTCCGCGCAAACTTCGTAGGGCCAGGGAAATATAGTATCCAAACATGGTGCAGTCTCCTTAAGCAGTAACGGCAGCAGGCTGCTCGGGGACCGCACGTAAATCGCAAACCTGTCCATCTACAATCTGGATGTTGCGGTGGGCACGGCGTGCGAGTTCTGGATCGTGGGTAACCATTACGATGGTGGTTCCCCACTCGTTAATAAACTCCAGTAGCTCCATTACCTGGCGGGCCATTAAGGAGTCGAGGTTACCGGTGGGCTCATCCGCAAGTAGAAAACGGGGTTCGCCAGCTAAAGCGCGGGCGATAGCGATACGTTGCTGCTGTCCACCGGAGAGCTGTGCCGGCAGGTGTTTAGCGCGTGCAGAAAGGCCTACCTGCTCGAGCACTTTTTCAATACGCTTGCGACGTTCTTTTGCATTGAAACCACGATAGCGCAGGGGAACGTCGATATTGTCGAATAAAGTTAGGTCGGGAATCAGGTTAAACCCCTGGAAAATAAAGCCTATTTTTTCGTTGCGCAGATGTGAGCGCTGGCGGTCATTGAGATTACTAACATTCTCACCGTCGAGCAGGTACTCTCCACTGGTGGGCGTTTCCAGTAGGCCGGCGATGTTGAGAAAGGTGGTTTTACCGGAGCCACTGGGGCCGGTCACAGAAACAAACTCACCCTCTTTAACTTCAAGGCTGAAATCGCGCAGCGCATGAGTTTCGATAGTATCGGTACGGAAACTTTTACGGATATTGTTCATTTTCAACATTGCGATATTCCCTTTTTCTTAAACTTTAAATTATTGATTGATTTACTAAAGAGCTTTACTGAGCTCCAATTTGAATTTGGGGTTAATCTGTCAGCGCAATTAGCTGGGCATTTTCGAGTTCCTCGGAAGAGGAGATAATGATTCTGTCTCCCTCTTGTAGACCTGAGATAATCTCTACCTGTTTTAAGCCAAAGGCGCCTATCTGGATGGAAACTCGCTCTGCCTGTTGTTCGCTGTTCAAACGAAAGGCATGGTTGCCACCGCTTTGATCGAGGAAGCCACCGCGTTTGACCAGTAGCACGTTATTGCGGTTTTCCAGCAGTATGCGGGCGGTGAGGCGGAGATTTTGTCGAAGCTTTTTCGGCTGCCCCTCAGTGAAACGAACCCGTGCGACCACCTGGCCGTTTATAACCTCGGGGGAGATTGCAGTAATTTCCCCTGGTAGCTCTTTTCCACCGAGTTTGATTACCACGGCCATGCTGATACCCAGGTCGTCGGCATAGTTTTCCGGCACTTTGGCCTCGAGTTCAAAACTGGTGAGATCGACAACTGTAATAAGTGGCGCATTGGCGCCCACGGCGCTGCGCTGTGCCACAGCTAAGCTACCGATGGTGCCGTTGACCGGTGAGATAATGTTCAGCTCGCGCACTCGGCGCTCAGTTTCTTCTACCTGAAGGCGTTGTTGTGAGACCTGGAGTTCCAGGTTCTGGGTTTCAAAGGTCAGTGATTCTTTTTCCAGTCCCGCATTTTGTACGGCTTGTTCGTACTCCAGCTGGGCGCGGGCCATATCGTCCTTGGTTTTTTCAAAATCCAGCCGCGAGATAATTTGCTTTTCCATCGACAACTCTGCTCGCCTCAATTCTCGTTTGGCAGCGGTGAGGTTGACTTTGGCCAGGTCGGCCTTTTGCTGGTTTTCCATATGCTGGCGTTTGGCCTGGATTTTTTGGCGCTGCAGGTTCACCGTCAGCTGGTTGAGTTGAGCGTTTTCCTGGGCCAGCTGATTGGATAGTTCCGGGCTGTCGACGGTGGCCAACAACTGCCCTTCGTCAACGGTATCCCCAGCTTTCACTGCAAACTTCACAATGCCCTGGGCAGGGCTGAAAAGTGTGGGGCTGTTTGCGGCGACCACTTGGCCCTGAACCACCAGATCTCGCACCAGGTCTCCTCGCTGGACCTGGGCGATATTGACTTGAGACAGGGAGAGGGTGCTGTCGACAGAGCTATTGCTGTGCCAGGAGCTAATACCCCAGGTCAGGAATGCCAATGTCAAACCGGCAAATACCGAGGCTTTGACGACCTTTTTGTTCTTCCAAACCGGCACGGCTTCTATCTTGGTATCTTGTCCGGAAGTATCTCTAATCATTGCGGCTTTCCGTTTCTCTTGCTGTTTTGCCTGTCATTGCTATTTGGATGCAGGCTTTTGGAAATTTGGATTCAGAGCTAAGAATCTGCTTGTTAGGAGGGGTATCGCAATAAGCATGCCAACAGTTAAATTTTATTTAACCTGTTGATATAAAAAGACTTTTTTAGTTTTTTGTGTTTTTTTGTTTTCTTAATGGTGTCCGCAAAAAGTGTCCGGTGTCCGCCTTGTCCGCGGTCGAACAGCTGTGGACAGTTCTGATATTTATCAGGGGAAAAGTGGGGAGAGGGAGGCTGCGCCATGCGGGGTTACTGCCGTTTATGTTAGAGTGCGCGGCCTTTTTTTGATCAATCTCAATTTAATTAGCTGTCTCCTATGTTTCCTTCGCTGCTCTCATCGACCAAAGCCGACTGGTTCGGCAACATACGTCGGGATGTTCTCGCCGGCCTGGTAGTGGCCCTGGCTTTGATACCCGAAGCCATCGCTTTCTCGATCATTGCGGGCGTTGACCCCAGGGTCGGGCTCTACGCCTCTTTCTGTATCGCTGTTGTGATTGCATTTGTCGGCGGTCGCCCGGGAATGATCTCCGCTGCCACCGGGGCCATGGCTCTGCTGATGGTGACTCTGGTGAAAGAACACGGGTTGCAGTATCTGCTTGCGGCAACCTTATTGACTGGGGTACTGCAGATTATTGCGGGTTACCTGAAGCTGGGGAGCTTAATGAGTTTTGTCTCCCGGGCTGTGGTGACAGGGTTCGTCAATGCCCTGGCAATATTGATATTCCTGGCGCAAATGCCGGAATTGATCGGCGGCACCTGGGAAGTCTATGCAATGACTGCGGCGGGTCTGGGGATTATTTACCTGTTCCCTTATATCCCCGTGATTGGCAAGGCTGTGCCATCACCGCTGGTGTGTATTCTGCTCCTCACCGCAGTGGCAGTGACGATGGGATTGGATATTCGCACTGTCGGCGATATGGGTGAGCTGCCGGATACTTTGCCTGTTTTCCTCTGGCCAGAAGTTCCGCTTAACTTTGAAACCTTACAGATTATCTTTCCCTACTCCGCAGGTCTGGCCGTCGTGGGCTTGCTGGAATCCCTGATGACCGCGACGATTGTCGACGACCTGACGGATACTACCAGTGACAAGAACCGCGAGTGTAAAGGTCAGGGTATTGCCAATATTGCTGCGGGTACCCTGGGTGGTATGGCTGGCTGTGCGATGATCGGCCAGTCTGTTATTAATGTGAAATCCGGTGGCCGCGGCCGTCTTTCCACTCTGGTGGCCGGTATCGGTCTGCTGACACTGGTAGTGTTTATCAGTGACTGGGTTGCTGTGATCCCCATGGCGGCGCTGGTGGCAGTCATGATTATGGTCTCTATCGGCACCTTTGACTGGGGCTCCATCCGCAACCTGAAGCACTACCCACTCTCTACAAATTTGGTCATGCTGGCCACTGTGGTTGTGGTAGTGTGGACTCACAACCTGGCCTATGGTGTATTTGTCGGTGTGCTGTTGGCATCGCTGTTCTTTGCCAACAAAGTCAGTCACTTTATGTATGTGAGCAGCTCCCTGGATGAAAAGCAGAGTCGCCGCACTTACAAGGTCATTGGGCAGGTATTTTTCAATTCAGCCGATAAGTTTACCGCTTCATTTGATTTCAAAGAGGTGGTGGATACGGTGGTGATCGACCTCAACCGCGCGCATTTCTGGGATGTTTCCGGGGTTAATGCGCTAGACAAGGTGGTGCTTAAGTTCCGCCGCGAGGGAGCACAAGTTGAGCTGGTAGGACTGAATGAGGCCAGTGAAACGATCGTCGACCGTTTTGGCGTACACGATAAGCCCGAGGAAATTGAGCGGGTTCTTGGAGGACATTGATGGCCGTAAGCAACAGCGAAAATAACAATGAGAACACAGGTAATGGCGGCAAAGCGCCATTGATACTCTCTTGTATCGATGGCTCTCATTACACTGGAGCGGTGTGTGATTACTCGGCCTGGCTGGCCAGGAGCCTGCAAGCACCGCTGAAGCTGTTGCACAACATCGAAAGAAGCAGTGTCCCTGCGGTAACCGATTTTACCGGCAGTATTGGCCTGGGAAGTCAGGAGGAGTTGCTGGAAGAGTTAACTGCGCTGGAGCAGCAGCGGGCGCAGTTAATGGTGCAGCAGGGCAAGCTGATGCTACAGGCCGCCCGCAGCCGCGCCGAAGATGCCGGTGTGCAAAATATCAAAGCCTGCCAGCGTCACGACAGCCTGACAGAATCAGTGGTGGAAATGGAAGACTCCATTCGCGCGCTGGTGTTGGGAATTCGCGGTGAAGAGCACGGGGATTCTGAGCGTGGACTTGGCGCTCACCTGGAGACAGTAGTGCGCTCACTGCACAAGCCGATTTTGGTGGTCAATCGGGACTTCACAGAGCCCAGCAGGGTGATGCTTGCCTACGATGGCAGTGAGGCCTCGTGCAAGGCATTGGCGATGGTTGCAGAGAGCCCATTATTTCGCGAACTCTCCTGTCACCTTGTCTATGTAGGGCCCGCTGAAACTGCGGAGAATTTGTTGGCTGAAGCCTCGGCCAAACTGGATTCTGCAGGACTCACTTGCACTGCCAGTAATCTCACCGGCAATACCGTTGAAGCTTTGGTGGCCTACCAAACCGAGCACCAGATTGACCTAACCGTGATGGGAGCTTTCAGTCACAACCGCCTGCACGACCTTCTGATGGGAAGCATCACCGTTAAAATGTTGTTGAAAGCCCGCCAGCCTCTGTTGCTGTTGCGGTAGAAGCCCCTTCGCTTCCCACTTAAAGTGCCAGTGCCGCTTCCCGGGGGCTGGCAAACCAGCGTAGGGGTTCTGCCTCATCGGGTAGTCTTAAATCGTAGAAATGGGCTTCGCGACCAACTTTGCGAAGCTCTTTTTCTCCCATCACTAAATAGCTTTTAAGATCTAAGTTGCAACGATTTTCCTGCTCTTGTTGCGTGTCTTTCTCGGTAAATGTCAGCTGAGAAATATCAATCAATGTCCTTATTTTCTTATCCTGATATCGCCATACGCCGGTGATTGGGTCAAAACGGTAAAACGGCAACAATCTCCAGCCGTAGTTGGCGACCAGGGCCACTGCCTCCAATAAGTATTCGAAGACTTCCTCGCTGATAAAATAGTTAAAATTGAGTCTTATCCAACCGGGTCTCAGTACCTTGTGACCTTGCAGGATTTGTTCTTCCAAGGATTTACTGTGGGCCATATCGATGCCCAATAAAGCGTGCCCATAGGGACCGGCACAGGAGCAGCCTCCGCGAACCTGAATACCAAACAGGTCATTGAGCAATGCCACTACAAAACCGTAGTGAAGGTCCTTATTGTTCCATTTAATTCGCAGGGAGATGATGGATAGTCGCGCAGGGTCAGTATTGCCGAGTATCTCAATGGCCTCTTCCTCCGACCAGCGTTGCAGTGCCCGCTGTAAAAATTGGGTTTCGCGTCGACCAATCTCTTTTGCGCCCACCGTCTGTTGAAGTTTGAAAACCATACCGGCCCTGATCGACTCGATAATGGCTGGAGTGCCGCCCTCTTCACTGCGCTCGGCGTCTTCCAGATAGCGGTGATCTTCCGGTGTGACATAAAGGACGGTACCGCCTCCCGGTGTGGCAGGTACCGAGTTTTTCAGCAGGTCTTCGTGTACAACCAGAATACCTGGGGTACCAGGTCCTCCGATGAATTTGTGCGGGGAGATAAACACGGCATCCTTTTGGTAGTGGCTATCCGGCGTTGCTGGCCCTTGCATATTAATTTGCACATAGGGTGCTGCGGCGGCGTAGTCCCAAAAAGATAAAGCTCCGTGTTTTTTAAGGAGTGCAGTCACTGCCTCTACATCTGTTTTGATTCCGGTTACGTTAGAGGCCGCAGAAAAACTGCCGATTTTGTGTGGTCTATGGGCATGGGCGCGCAGTTCTGATTCCAGTACTTCAAGGTCAAGTTTTCCACTTTGATCCAGTGGAATAGCGATTAAATCGGCAATGCTCTCTCGCCAGGGGAGTTCATTGGAATGGTGCTCGTATGGGCCGATAAAAATAACCGGGCGATCATGTTCGGGAATTCTACTTAAGAGCTGGTGTTGCCTATCCAGGTCTGCGGGCAGGCGCAAGTTGAGAATATCGATCAATTTGTTGATCGCCGCTGTTGCACCAGAACCACAAAAAATCACTTTATGGTTATCGCTGGCGTTGACTGCCTGACGAATTTCTTCACGGGCCTGCTCCCGTAGCGCGGTGGTATGGGCACCGGTATAGGAGCTCTCGCTGTGGGTATTGGCATAGAAGGGCAGTACCTGCTGGCGGATAGTCTCTTCGATAAATGTCAGCGCACGACCGGAAGCTGTGTAGTCGGCGTACACCAGAGGACGTTTTCCAAACGGCGTTACGATTGCTTGCAATTCGCCGATTACCGAGTCGCGGATGTGCTTTATCAGGTCTGTCATGATTTCCTTTCCCCTGTTTTGTGGGGCTCACTTTAGTCCCGAATGCTTGAAACAATGTCTCTACTTGTATCTTTTATTGTGCAATTTATGAATAAATGTGCCGATAATAAGATTTAAATCGTAAAACTGTGCCATAAGGCGTCATTTTGTGTGATTGGGCGAGGCGGGGACTGAGTGATGACTGAAGGATTAAGCAAATTGGATAGGGCAATACTCGAGCTGTTGCAGGCTGATGCGACCCTGTCAGTGGGGGATATTGCCGAGCGGGTTGGGATGTCCAAGTCGGCATGCTGGCGCCGCATTCAGCGTCTTGAGAGTGAGGGGGTGATTTGCGACAGGGTTACCCTCCTCGATCAGCAAAAACTGAACTTGCCGCTGACGGTTTATATCTCAATTCGTACCAACCAGCACAACGATCAGTGGGCCGCCCGTTTTGGCGAACTGGTACAGGGGGTGGCTGAAATTCTTGAGGTCCATCGTATGAGTGGAGATTTGGACTATCTGATCAAAGCGGTAGTCACCGATATGCCTGGCTACGATCGTCTCTATAAGGAACTGATCAAGGCCGACCTGTTTGATGTCAGCTCCAGTTTTGTAATGGAGACGATGAAGCAGACAACCCGTTTACCGCTAAATCACGCATTGTCCAAATAGGGCTGGACTCTAGCCGCGTCGATTACTCCACCAGTGGCGCAATCGGGTTTCTCCCAGGGCGCTGTCACCCGGGGGGGCCTTAAGACTGTTGCGAATATCACTCCAGGCGTTGGAGTTCAACCACAGGTTCAGGGCGAGTACCACCAGCATGGTGGTGATAGAGCCGAGCCCCGCCAGCAGCATGTCTTTCTGCGCATCCCAAATATCTCCCTGAGATCCGAGGAAGGCTGCGCCCAATTCTGGAGAGACAGCTTTTGCCGCTTGCCACTCGATGATTTCGTAGATTGATGAGAGCGCAAAAGTCACGTCTACCGGGAAGAAATAGGCCCAGAATCCACGCAGCTGAGCCAGGCGCACAAGAACCTCTCGCACCGGATAGGCCAGGAGAAGGCCAAAGCTGAAATGCACCAGGCGGTCGTACATATTGCGATCGGAGCCCAGCCATTCCTGCAAGGTGTAGCCAAAAGGCGTTTCGGCATAGGTGTAGTGAGAGCCGATCACATGAAGGCAGATGAAGATGGTGATCAATGTATAGGAGATATTCGATAAGGGAAAACTCCGTGCACTGATCAAAATGATCGGTAGAGCGGCAAATACCAGATAGTTCTCCAGCAACCAGTCATCGGGGTGCAGGGGGTTCCAGGCAGACCAGGCCCAGGTAATGGCAAATGTGGTCAATAAGAACAGGCGGAACCAGTGTTGGCGAAGGAAAATCTGCATATGTTTGGCGCCTCTACGTCGGGCTAGAGATTGGCGCCAGGATACACCATTAAAGGGGAATAGGAATTGCGTCGAATTACGGCCCGCTAATGCAATGCCGCGCGGTATGGGAGTGCGGCAGTAATCGCGGCTTCCTCGTCGAGTAATTCAGATAGCCTCGCTTCCACTTTTTCGCGGGGAAAGTACTCCAGGGCGAGTTCAGCAAATAGTTCGTGGTGGCGAGCCTCGCTATCAGCGATGACCTGGTAGAAGGTTTTCAGGGGGCCAGCTGGCAGTGCCTCAGCCACCAGTCCAAAGCGTTCGCACCCCCGCGCTTCGATGATCGCTGCGGTGAGCAGGCGGTCCATCAAGTATTCATCTGGCCCCCGGCGAATCAGTTGGCGCAGGGTGTTGATATACGGATCTTTCACATCCGGTGCCTGGTAGATCCCTCGATCATGCATAATCTTGATAACCTGGCGGAAGTGGTTCATTTCTTCCAGTGCCAGGTTGATCATGGCTTCCACTAAAACGGGCTTGTCGGGATAGTGAGAGAACATGGATACCGCCATGCCGGAGGCCTTTTTCTCTGCGGCAGCATGGTCTTGCAGGAATCGATCAAAGTCGGCGAGCACCACTTGAGCCCAGGATTTGGGGGTGTGAAATCGCAGTTCAAACATAGTCGATGGCGGTTAGTGCAAAGCGTCAGTATACCGCCACCGGTTCACTGCTCTAGAGCGTTATTGCTCCGGGGTAGAGTCAGCTGGCAATTCTGCGTTCGCGAACCTCCCGCTCTTGTTGAGTAACAATTCGGGCCTGTTCCAGGGACATGCCGGCCTTTGCGTGAGGGGTAGGCTTGCCATGTGCGTCCAGCGCGACAAAAACAATTTGGTCCACTTGCACAATCAGCTGCTGTGACTGTTTGTTGCGAACCTCACAATGGACTGTGAGAGAGGTTTGGCCGATACCAACCACTTCGAATCCAAACTCCACCACATCACCGCAGCAAGCGGAGCTGACGAAGTCAATTTCCGACATCAGTTTGGTGACCAGCATTGGAGTACCCATCTGGCAGCCGGCAAAGATTGCCGCTTCCTCATCAATCCAGGACAGTAGCTGTCCGCCAAACAGGCGCTGGGCGGGATTGAGGTCTCCGGGTTTCACACAGTGTCGCGAATAGTATTTCACTCTGACCTTCCTAACTTACTACAGGTTGAACAACGCTCGAGCCATCCCTGGCTTGCTGTATGACAGCGAAAAGCTTCCTTCACTGGTGAGACTGCATACAGCGTGCCAAGCCAGAAAAAGCGCGGTTGATGAATTTTCCTGTGGAAATATGTCAATTAGCCCTTTTGTGGCACCGGCTTGGCGCGACATTAATCACTGTAGCCCCTTTTATGTGCAGGAAAGTCAGGAAATATCGATTTCCTGTTTGGGTTTTAAACAGGATATGGCGCTTTGGCCGGGATAGTAGATATTTTGGACGTCATCTATCGATTGTGGGAAATACCGCTATGGGACTCCTCGGCGACAGAGATTAGAATGGCCCACGAACCTGACCCAGGCGTCGCACTCACGACCTTGGGTTGATAGTTCTCCGGAGCGCCACCAGCGTATCTGTAATCAGGTAACAACGATTCCCAAAAGACGAAGGGAGAGACTGTAAGGATGATCATCCAGCCGAAAGTACGCGGTTTTATTTGTACCAATGCCCACCCGCAGGGCTGCGCTGCTAACGTACGCGAGCAGATTGAGTATATTCAGTCCCAGCCAGCGGTCGAAAATGGGCCCAAAAAGGTGCTGGTGATAGGTGCCTCCACAGGCTACGGCCTGGCATCACGAATTACAGCTGCTTTTGGTTGCGGCGCAAGCACCCTTGGTGTGTTCTTCGAGAAGCCGCCTACTGAAAAGCGCACGGCTTCTGCGGGTTATTACAATTCCGCAGCTTTTGAGCAGGAGGCACACAAAGCGGGGCTTTACGCAAAGAGTATCAATGGCGATGCCTTTTCAGATGAGGTGAAAGCCCAGACTGTAGAGATGATCAAAGAAGACCTAGGTCAGGTTGATCTCGTGGTTTACAGCTTGGCATCCCCGCGTCGCACAGATCCGAAAAGCGGTGAGCTGTATAGCTCTGTACTCAAGCCCATTAACAAATCTTACACTGCCAAGAATCTGAACACTGACAAGCTGGAGATCTCCGATATTACTTTGGAGCCGGCGAGCGACGAAGAGATCGCAAATACCGTCAAGGTTATGGGTGGTGAAGATTGGGAACTGTGGATGCAGGCCCTCGGTGATGCCGGGGTATTGGCTGATAACTGCAAAACTGTGGCTTATACCTATATCGGTGAAAAGTTGACCTGGCCGATTTATGGTCACGCGACTATCGGTAAAGCTAAAGAAGATCTTGATCGCGCGGCAAAAGCGATCACCGATAACGGTAAGGCTGCGGCTAACGTTGCCGTTTTGAAGGCGCTGGTGACCCAATCCAGCTCTGCTATTCCGGTGATGCCACTCTATATCTCTCTTGCGTACAAAATCATGAAAGAAGAGGGGACTCATGAGGGCTGTATCGAACAGCTATACCGCCTCTACACTGAGGGGCTCTATACCGATACTCCACGTCTCGATGATGTGAACCGTTTACGCATGGACGAGAAAGAGCTGCGCCCTGAGACTCAGGCGAAGATCGAAAAGCTCTGGCCAGAGGTAACTGCTGAGAACCTGTTTGACTTGACTGACTTCAAGGGCTATCAGGCGGACTTCCTCAAGCTGTTTGGATTTGGTGTTGATGGCATTGATTACGATGCAGACACCTCACCTATGGTAGATACCAAATTCGGCTGATTTTTTGCGGGACTCCATTTGGGAGTCCCGTTTCCCCTTCCGTAACGCACTCCTACAACTCTTCCTAGCAAAGCTGCATAATCCGGTTTTTCGGTTTATGGGGGCTTTTCAATGGAGTATCGCCAACTCGGCACCACCAACCTTAAGGTCAGCCAGATTTGCCTGGGCACCATGACTTATGGTGAACAAAATAATGAAGCTGAATCCGCTGAGCAACTCGACTATGCAATATCTCAAGGGGTTAACTTTATTGATTGCGCGGAAATGTATCCCGTACCGCCACGGCCAGAAACCCAGGGCCGAACCGAGGAATATATCGGCAACTGGTTGGCTGCGCGAGGAGGCAGGCACCAGGTTATTGTCGCAACTAAAGTGGCGGGCCGCAGTGCCGCCAATTCAGGTGTTGGCCATATTCGCTCGGGTCCCCGTCTGAACCGAGAGCAGATTTTGCAGGCTTGTGATGATTCCTTAAAACGGTTGCGCACTGACTATATCGACCTCTACCAGGTCCACTGGCCTGAAAGGCAAACTAATTTCTTCGGGCGCCTGGACTATGTCCACGGCAGCGACGATGGTGTGTCTATAGCTGAAACATTGGGCGCGCTTGAGGAGTTGGTTGAGCAAGGTAAGGTTCGTCATATCGGTGTTTCCAATGAGACCCCCTGGGGTATGTTTGAGTACCTGCAGCAGTCGATTGCCTACGGAAAGCCAAGGATTGTATCGATTCAAAACCCCTACAGTCTTTTAAACAGGGCTTTTGAAGTTGGCTGCGCTGAAATTGCTATTCGCGAGAGGTGTGGCCTATTGGCGTACTCCCCCCTCGCATTTGGGGTTCTTTCGGGCAAGTATCTGGGGGGAAGGAAGCCGGAGGGTGCACGACTTACCCGCTATGATCGCTTTCAGCGCTACGCTGGAGAGCGAACCTTGGCTGCGACCCAGGCCTATGTGGATTTGGCCCGGGAGTTTGGTCTGGACCCTGCGCAGATGGCACTGGCATTCGTGAATCAGCAGCCATTTGTTACTTCAAATATCATTGGCGCCACAACTATCGAGCAATTGCGTTCCAATATTTCCAGCATTGAAATGACCCTGGATGGTGAGCAATTAGCGGCTATCGAAGCTATACACCAGGGGAATCCCAACCCGGCGCCCTAAAAGGGTAGAGTCTGAATTCTATTGATGAAAGCCTGTGATGCCTCTGAAAGCCCCGAAGGAATAATGCGGAATGAATCAGGGGCTGCCCAACTATAATTGGGGTAGTCGCCATGAAAATATGGCTGCCAGAATAGATAGCGGTAATCGTTATGGAAACTACTGGACATCACACACTGAAGGACTTGTTTTCCCAGTTGGGGCTGGCGTCTGAAGATGCACAGATCCATGAATTTCTGGTCACTCACTATTTGCACCGTCATGAGAAGCTTTCCTCCGCCTCCTTTTGGAGTGATGGGCAACGAGAGTTCCTGGAGAATGCCATTTTGGATGATTCGGATTGGTGTGTCGCAGTGGATGAGTTGGACACCCTATTAAGGCACTGACCTCCTGTGGCTGTTACGCGCTCCCCGCTCTCTTCGCATAGGGTATACTACGTCGTTTTCAACCGACTTAGGTTGCGCCTCGGCGCCACACCCTGATATAGATCTGATGGAAAAACCCCGATTTCGCGCGGCGCTGCTGCATCCTCGCTACTGGCTGACCTGGCTGCTTTTTGCACTATGGTTTTTGATCGCGCAATTGCCCTATCGCTGGCAGTTGGCCATGGGCCGTGCGTTTGGCCGCCTAATGCTAAGAGTAGCTACCAGCCGGCGCACGATTGCTGAACGTAATCTCGCGCTGTGCTTCCCCGAGCTGGGGGAAAATGAGCGAACTGAACTTCTTAAGCGTAATTTTGAGTCCAGTGGTATCGCCTTGATGGAAACCGGCATGGCCTGGTTTCGCTCTGCAACGTGGTTACGGAAACGCTTTACCTTTGAAGGGCTGGAAGCCCTGCAGGCCATCCAGGCCCAAGGCCAGGGCGTTCTCCTGATGGCCATGCATTTCACTACCCTTGAAATCGGCGCCGCCATGATGGGGATGAGTATTACTCTCGATGGCATGTATCGGCCGCACAAAAATCCGGTTTATGACTACATGCAGCGCAAAGGGCGAGAGCGCCATACTGAGAATGGTAGTGTTTATCAGCGTAAAGATGTGCGCGGGGTATTGCGAGCCCTGCAGCGCGGGCGTGCGGTCTGGTATGCTCCGGATCAGGATTACGGGATTAAGCAGGGGATCTTTGCTCCTTTCTTCGATGTTCCGGCGGCGACTGTTACGGGAACCTCACGGTTCGCCAGGGTCGGCAAGGCCAAAGTGGTGCCCTATGTGGTGGCACGACTGGATGATGGCTCAGGTTACCGTTTGAAGATTTACGATCCTATTGAGCAGATCCCTTCGGGAGATGAGCTGCAAGATGCCATTTTGGTGAACCAGTTTATCGAAGCGCGTATTCGCGAGGCCCCAGAACAATACATGTGGGTGCATCGCCGTTTTAAGACCCGTCCTGAAGGGGCAGAAAACGTGTATCACGGGGTACGCAAAAAGAAGAAGAAACGCAAAAGAATGGCGAGCTAGTCGCACTGGCGCAGATACCCTGGCCTAAGTAACATACTGAACTGACTCTGGCGGTGGTATTCCGGGTGGAGTGCAAAAAATAAGGAGTGAGGATGTTAACCGGTAGTATGGTGGCCCTGGCCACCCCAATGTACGCAGACGGAAGCCCGGATTGGGACAGCCTGCACAACCTCGTTGAGTGGCATATCGAGCAGGGGACCCGAGCACTGGTTGCGGTGGGGACTACCGGTGAATCTGCAACCTTGGACTTCAATGAGCATATTGAGGTTATTCGACGTGTTGTGGACCAAGTGGCAGGTCGAGTGCCAGTGATTGCTGGAACTGGCGCAAACTCTACTTCTGAAGCGATTGACCTCACAGAGAATGCCGCCCGATGTGGTGCAGATGCCTGTCTGCTGGTTACACCTTATTACAATAAGCCCACCCAAGAAGGCCTCTACCAGCACTATCGTGCGGTGGCCAAGGCTGTCTCCATTCCCCAAATTCTCTACAATGTTCCCGGCCGCACAGCAGTAGATATGCTGCCAGAAACGGTACAGCGCCTGGCGTTGGTCGGCAATATCGTAGGCGTCAAGGAGGCCACTGGTGACCTGGAGCGGGCTAAGGTTTTAATAGATACTCTGCCCGAAGGGTTTGCCGTTTACTCTGGCGACGATAGTACCGCGGTTGAACTAATGTTACTGGGTGGTCATGGAAATATTAGTGTAACCGCTAATGTGGCTCCCGCAGCAGTGGCCCAAATGTGTGAAGCGGCGCTGGCCGGTGATGCGGTGACTGCACGGACAATTGACCAGCGAATACAAATATTGCACAAAGTGCTGTTTTTGGAGTCCAATCCGATACCGGTGAAATGGGCTCTCCGGGAGATGGGTCGTGTCGACGGTGGAATACGCCTACCTCTGACAAGTTTATCCCCTGAGCACCACGGAACAGTGCGCGAAGCTCTGCGCAGTGCCGGTGTACTCTAAACCCGCGAACTGAGAATTAACCAGGATAGCTTTAATGAAAAAATTGACCGTTGGAGCCGGGCTCTTTATCTCCAGTATTACACTGGCGGGGTGCGGTGTGTTCGGCAACGATGGCTATTTCCGCGATCGCAGTAATGATTACCAGCATGCCGATAGCCTGACGCCTCTGCGGATACCTGAAGGTGTTAATACCAAGCACCAGGAGGAACTCTATGAGATCCCCCAGATTGCAGGAGAGCAGCTGGCCCAAGGGGAATTTGAAGTTCCGCGTCCTCAAGCGCTTTCAGTGAATGCGGGTCTGGAGAGAGTAAAGATTCAAAAGCTCGGCGGAAATCGCTGGGTGCTGGTATCCCAGCCTCCTGAAGAGGTGTGGCCCCAGTTGCACCAATTCCTTCGCAGCTCAGGCTTGAATATAGAAATGTCAGATGCCAATGCGGGTGTGATGGAAACTGCTTGGATGGCCTTTAAAGAGAGCCCTGACACTAAAGATAAGTATCGCTTGCAGGTAGAAACCGGTGTGCAACCCGATACGACAGAGATTCATGTACGCCACTTGTCTGTGCCTTCTGCTGCCCCGGTTGGCGGTAGCGTTAATTGGCCAGACCGCTCTTCGAGCCCTGAGCGAGAAGGGTGGATGATTGATGAAATGTCCACGGCTCTGGCGTCAGAAACAGCTGCTGCTACAGCGTCTTTGGTTGCCCAGGCAATTGGTAGCAGCTCACTTAAGGTCCAGTTGAGGGAGCCTGCTGGTCATGAGCCCTATATTGCAATGGGGCTCGAAATGGATCGGGCCTGGGCTACTGTCGCTCATGCTGTGAATTCTGGTGCTTATCGTCTACACCGTGAAGATTCCGATATTGGACTTTTTTACGTCACCTACGATGAAGACCGTGCACTTGCTTCTGATGAGGAAGATGGCGACGGAGGTTGGTTCTCCTGGGGTAGCAAGAGCGATGAAGATGAGCTGGCAGAGAGCGCTGATCAGGTAAGCCTACAGCAGATCTTGGCTGGAATTGATATGACTGAGGGTGCTGAACCTGCTCTCTTCAAGGAAATCAAAGGCCTGGGAGTAGAAACCGCTACAAGCGAGGCTTATCCCGGCTATCTGATTGTTATTCGTGGCAATGACGATGAGATTGAAGTGCGCGTGCGCGATACTCGCGGACAGCCGCTTTCAAAGAATGAAGCTTCCCAGCTGCTTCAATCTATCCAGCAGAACCTTATTTAATGGGCCTGCGCTTCGCCTCTTTGGGAAGCGGCAGTAAAGGCAATGGAACAGTGGTCGCCAGTGGCGACCACTTTCTTTTGGTTGACTGCGGTTTTACCATCAAGGAAACCGAACGCCGTATGGCGCGGCTCGGTATGTCTCCCGCTGATATCTCTGCGATTGTGGTTACCCACGAACACAGTGATCACCTCTCTGGTGTAGGTCCACTTGCGCGCAGATATGGCCTGCCTGTCTACCTGACGCCCGGTACTTTTAAGGCGCGTGATATTGGCAGGTTACCGGAGCTGCACTTAATTGAGGGGCACCAGCCCTTTGTCGTCGCTGATATTGAAGTAACCCCGGTCGCGGTTCCCCACGATGCTCGTGAGGCGGCGCAGTTTGTGTTTCGCTGTCGCGGTAGCAGTCTGGGCTTGTTGACGGATCTGGGGACTATCACCCCTCATGTTGAAGCGCACTTTGGTGATTGTGATGCCTTGGTTCTAGAGGCAAATCACGACCCCCTGATGCTCGCTCAAGGACCTTATCCACCTTCGTTGAAGCGACGCGTTGGAGGTGCCTATGGCCACCTGAGTAATCAGCAGGCTGCTGGCTTCCTACAGCGTGTTGGCTATGAGCAGCTACAGCACCTGGTTGTAGCCCATATCAGTGAAAAAAATAACAGCCTTGCCCTGGCAAAGGAGGCCCTGGCAGAGGTTGCCGAAACAGTGGAGAGCTGTATTTTTGCCTGTCAGCAGGAAGGCTTTGACTGGCTTACAGTGGAAAGCAGAAGTTAAGGTCGCTATCTATCCCCAGCTTATATCTGTTTAAATGCGACAAAATTGTTTGTTGTATTTAAACGGGGTGGGCTATGGAAATACTACTGGTTTATTTGTTGGTTGGTGCCGCTGCTGGAACTATTGCCGGACTATTTGGCGTAGGTGGTGGCCTGATCATTGTCCCTGCCTTGGTCTTTGTTTTCACCGCCATGGGGATATCCCCTGAAATCCTCACCCACATGGCTGTGGGTACCTCCCTAGCAACAATCATTGTCACTTCAATCAGTTCAGTGCGCGCCCACAACAAGAAAAGGGCGGTGGACTGGAAGATCTTTGGGGTTATGGCTCCAGGCATTTTAATCGGCTCCTGGGCCGGTGGTGCCACTGCTGAACTGTTGCCCGGTGCCTGGCTGCAGCTGCTGATCGGCGTCTTTGCGATCGTGATTGCGGTGAGGATGTGGCTTAGTGGTGCCCGGCACGATCAATTAACGGAGGGGGCCGGCAACTTACCAAGGTCATCTTTATTGCTATCTGCTGGGGGAGTTATCGGCTGGGTATCCGCGATTTTTGGTATCGGTGGGGGCTCACTAACCGTTCCATTTTTATCCCGTTGCCGGGTGAAGATGCAGCGTGCGGTTGCTACGTCGGCGGCTTGTGGTCTTCCCATTGCGGTTGCGGGTGCACTGAGCTTTGGATTCCAGGGCTGGAACAATCAACTTCTACCGGAATGGAGTAGTGGCTATGTGTACTGGCCTGCGTTTTTTGGAATTGTTATCACCAGCACGTTTTTTGCCCGCTTTGGTGCCAATCTCGCCCATCGCCTTTCTCCCAAAATGCTTAAGCATTGCTTTGCTGTTTTGCTGTTTATTATTGGGGTGCGCTTTATCTGGCTGAATGTCGGTTTGTTACAAGGCTTGCTTTAGGCGAGGGAAAATAAAAAAGGCCACTGCATAGCAGTGGCCTTTTTTTTGGAATACAGCTAAGTATTAGGCCGTTTTAGTGGAGCCTTCAGCGGTCGCAGTATTCTGGGGTGCTTCTGAGTCAGTTTCCCAGTACTTGGACTTGAGACTGATCAAGGCCAGGATGATACCCACTCCGATTGTGAACAAGCTGATTTGTAGGAACAGGTTTGGCATCTCAGCAACATTGTTCGGATCGAAGTTACCTGACAGAAGACCGGCAAAGAGGTTGCCGATAGAGTAAGTCAGAACAAAGACACCCATCATCTGGCCAGCAAAGCGGCGAGGAGAAAGTTTACTTACTGCACTCAGGGCCACTGGGCTCAGGCAGAGTTCACCGACAGTGTGCAGGAAGTAAGTGGCTACCAGCCAGTAAGGAGCAACTTTCAGGCCCGCTGCTGCGTATTGAGCGGCAAAGAACATTACCAGGAAGCCACTGGCCATGATGATCAGGCCAAGTGCACATTTCAGCCCATAGGATGGGGTGATCATGCGTTTGCCCAGGTTAATCCACAGCGCGGCAAAGAAGGGGGACAGAGTAATGATAAAGATGGAGTTAAAGCTTTGTAGCCAGGAGGTTGGCATTTCAAAGCTGCCAATCAGGCGATCCGTGTAGTCGCGGCCGAATAGGTTCAGTGAGGAACCCGCTTGCTCGAAGCCCGACCAGAAAAAGGTAGAGGCTACGCAGACTAGGAATAGCGCCCACATTTTCTTTTTCTCTGACCCGCTCAGCTGGCCGCCAAAGTAGATAAAGCCAAAGTAGGCAAGGAAAGTTAGGGTGAAGGCTACTGCTACGTACTTGGCTATTTCTACTGGGTTGATGGTGATATTACCATTCATCACCAGGCCAGTAATCACCGCAACACCGACTACAACAGCACCGATTATGCGCCAAGCGAGCTTTGCCTTTTCTGGCGAAAGTGGGTTCTCGGGATTGAGGCTGGCCCCTCCCAGGTTGTCGATAGTACGGCGATATTGGAACAAACCAATTGCCATCCCCACAGCGGCTGCGCCAAAGCCCCAGTGCCAGCCCCAGTCTTCACTTTCACCGAAATACCCGCAGACGGCATAACCAATGATTGAGCCCATGTTGATGCCCATATAGTACAGTGCGTATCCACTATCGCGGCGAACATCATCTGGTTGGTACAGGTGGCCAACTGCTGCACTGATATTGGGCTTGAGCAGGCCTGTGCCGGTAGCAACAAGGATCAAGCCTATAAAGAAGCTCCAACTGGCTGGGATAGCGAGCACAATATGGCCACACATAATGATGATGCCGCCATACCAAATGGTGCGTTGTCCTCCTAGTAGGCGGTCTGCAATCCAACCACCGGGCAGGCCGAGGAAATACACGGCGCCAGTGTAGAGCCCATAAATGGCTCCTGCTGCTGCAACGGTAAAGGCCAAGCCCTCTTCCTGAAGGCTGGCTGTCATAAACAGCACAAGCAGGGCTCGCATACCGTAGTAACTCATCCGCTCCCACATTTCTGTGAAGAAAAGTGTTGAGAGCCCTTTCGGGTGGCCAAAAAAGCCGGCGTCATTTTGGTCTATATTTGACGACATAAGCTGAAATTCCAGTTGTTATAGCTCTAATGCAATATGCTGTTGCATATTAGGAAGGCAGCCTGGCCAGGGAGCTGAAATTTCAGAGCCCTTTGGCTAGCCAGGTAATTCATCCGTGTGTCAGAGTACTATTTTTTTCCTGTATTGCTCTTGTTTAAAGAGGTCGGGACCGATTCGGGTCTGCACTGGGTGTTTCCAGCCAGCTCAAAGGCCCAAATGTTTGTAGAGTCTACCTCCTGCGTAACTTGGAAAGTTTACCAGCTGTCTATTTAACAGGCGAACTGTTGTGAGGTTATTCATAAAAATGGCAACAGGGTACTTTGTGAGTCTGTAAATTAGAGTTAAATCCTGTTGTGATCCTAATCTTGAGGGGAAATAACTGTGAAGCTTCTGTTCGGACTTACTCTAGTGCTACTGGCCACTGGTTGCTCCCAGTCTCCAAGCCGCCATGTGGAAATTGCAGATAGCGATCATGTCTTAAGTGGCAAAGCGGTTTTCGGCCGGCCAGTTGAGAAATTTGAGCTACCAAGTGAGGAATTATTAGATCTTGATAACGATATAGAATCATACCTCAGTACGATTTCTCCCGGCTCAGCTCCCGATGTGCGGTTAAAGGGGCTGCTTGGCGCCTTCCGTCAGGGAGATATGCAATTTGAATACGATGCCGATAGTACCCTTCCCGCAATAGAGGCTTATCACCGAAAGCGTGGCAATTGCCTGACATTTACCTTATTGATGGTAGCTATGGCTAGACAATTGGGTGCCCAAGCTTATTTTAATGAGGTAGATGTACCTCCAGTTTGGAACCAGGATGAGGCCGAAATCTTCGTTGTCTACCGCCATGTGAACATGGTGTCCGAGCATGCACGGGGCCGGCGGGTGATTGACTTCAACTTGGCTGCTTATGACCCTATCTACAAGCAGCAAAAGCTCGAGGATAGAGTTGCTTTTGCGCTCTATTACAGCAATCGGGGGGTTGAGTTGATGCGCGAGGGAGAAGAGAGGCAAGCATTTTTGTACCTGCGCAAAGCTATTCAGTTACACCCGAATAGGGCGGACCTATGGTCAAACCTAGGAGCTTTCTACAGCCACTTTAACCATCTTGACGAAGCTGAACAGAGTTATTTACAGGCGTTAAACCTGCAAAAGGGAAACCTTGTTGCGAATAGTAATTTAGAGCGTTTGTATCGTAGCACAGGTAGGGAAGTGCTGGCTGATGGCTACGCAGATAGGGTTCGCTATCATCGTGAGAGAAACCCTTATTACATTTACTATCAGGCGCGGGAAGCCTATGAAAATGGCAAGTTTAAGCTGGCTGAAAAGCGCCTTCGAAGGGCTATAAGAGCCGATAGCAGTGATCACCGGTTTCATTTTTTGTTGGGATTAACTCGATACCAGCTTGGGGATGTGGTGTCTTCCAGGGAGAGCTTTACGGAGGCATTTTCACTGGTAAATAATTTATCCGTTAAAAATAGATATATGAATAAGTTAGAGTTCTTAATGGGCGCTGGGGAGTAGTTAGTGTAAGAGCGGTTGTAACTTTATTTGCGAATACTTAACTAGAAAAAATAAGGGCGCCAAATAGCGCCCTTATCGATTTGACTTAGAAAGTCAGTACTTAGAACTGGTAGCTAACACCAGCCCAGGCGTAGCGGCCTTGGAAGTCGTAAGTACCATTCCAGTCGCTACCAGAGGTAGTAGACGGTTCGCGATCGGTGACGTTGTCGATACCTGCAGTAAGACGCATGGAATCGTTAACATCCCAACCTGCTTTCAAGTTCAGGTAGGTGTGTGAAGGCATATCCATATAGGGGCTATGGCCATCACCGATATACTGAATGTCTGCTCCAAAGTCCCAGCTGTCGGCATACCAGGTTGCACTGGCCAGCCCGCGCCATTTGGTGTATGCGTCGCCAGTAGTGCCTATGTAGTCTACATAGTCAGTAGTTTGGTCAGTCTGGGTGTTGTACTCCTCATACTCAAGCAGGTGGGTCGCTTGAGCGCGCAGAGCCAGCTTACCAGCATCGTAGTAAAGGTTTTGAACTACGTCGATATCAATACCACTGGTATTAATTTCGCCAATATTCAGCAGAGAGCCTTCCAGGTAGTTAATTTGCCCACTGGTACCACGGCTAACAAGCTCACAGGCAGAGCTGATACCGTCTCTGTAGCAATCATCCAAAATCTGCTGCGTGTCGGCATCTGTGATGGCGTCTTTGATTTGGATATCGAAGTAGTCCAGGGTAATGGACAGGTCTTCTACAAAGCTAGGAGTCCAAACAATACCAGCGGTGAAACTTGTTGATTCTTCAGGCTGAAGATCTTCGTTACCACCGATGTTTGTCGGTACCTGGGAGCCGGCTTGGGTGAAGCCCGCGCTTACCATGTCGCAGTTTGCGCCCTGGCCAGCAGAGTTGTTGCTGCTAGTGTCACATGGGTCGATGAGATACTCGTAGCTCTGTGAAGAACCGCTGTAGAGCTCATAAATGCCTGGAGCACGGAATGCAGTAGACAAGCTGGTACGGAAGCGCAGGTTTTCAGTCGGCGCATAGACTGCACCGAGCTTGTAAGTCGCTTGGCCGCCAAATGTGTCGTAGTCGGAATAACGAACAGCGGCGTCAACAGACAGCTCATCCGCATACTTTAAGCCAGCCAGGATAGGCAGGTTAAACTCGGCAAATACTTCAGTTACAGCGAAGTCTCCGGATGTCGCATCTTGCTGGTTGCTAAATGTGGCACCGGATTGAGTTTCTTCACTGGGGTTAAATTCGCCAGACTCCTCTCGATATTCAAGACCAGCAGCAAACCCTAAGGCACCGCCTTGGAATTGAATCTGTTCGATGTCTCCAGTCAAGCTCGCGCCGACATTGAGCATGTCGTACTCGTTGTCTTCGCGATCGGTGTAGCTGATGTAGTCGATAACTTCATCGCTCATGCCACCGAGGAACTGAATATCCTCGTCAGCAATTCCACTTTCCCCATCCAGGATTTCCTGCAGCATTGTTTTGCTGATGGAATTTCCGACAGTGTTTTCACCTTCGTTTTTACCGTAGCTTACGAAAGCGTCCCAGCCCCAACCATTGGCAAGATCTCCGCGTAAGCCGCCGAGGATACGGTAGGTTTCAGTTTTCTGTTCGGAGTCACGAGTTCCACCGGCTACAGGGCGCAGGCGAACATCAGAGAGGCCGTCTGACCAGCTGTCCCCGTGGGTTGCAGTTGGTGCTGTAGGCTCAAGATCCTCAGGGCTACCTTGTGCTTCCCACTCTGCAACTGCAGCATTGTAAGCTGCAAGTTCAATCTGGTAAGCATCTTCAGCTACCTGCCATGCTTCTGCCAATTGCTCTTGAACTTCATCAGAGAGGTGGTCAGCGGTCAGGTTGAGGCCATTGCCAGCGTACATGGGCTGAGCGGCAAGCTGCTGATTGGTAGTTTTCAGGGTGTAAGAACCTTCCCCGTAAAACTCAATGTCGTCGGTAATGGAGTATGAGCCACTTCCGGTGAAGCTGGTGCGCTCCATGGAACCGGAAAGCCACATGTATTGGCCGATATCATAGCTGGAGTAATCACCCAAAGTGACACCGTCATCGGCAACGCTGAAGGAGCCGTAGTTGGTAAAGATATTACCGGTGGGAGACATTGAGCTTTGCAGGCCCGCCCAGTCGCGGTCGCTATAAGCGATTTCGTCGCGCTTACTGTGAGTCACGTTAGCGATAAACTGGCCACGGTCGAACTCTTTACCAAAAGTGATAGAAAGTTCGCCATTCTCACCACCGCCAGCTTCGGTTGCTCCCGCACGAGCATTTATACGAACGCCGTCGAAAGAGTCTTTCAGGACTACGTTAATTACGCCTGCAACCGCGTCGGAACCGTATACAGCAGACGCACCGTCGGTCAGTACTTCGATGCGGTCGATCATGTCTACAGGGATATTGTTCATATCTACTGCAGAGGCTACGCCAGAGCTGGACGATACGAAGCGACGACCGTTAACGAGAACCAGGGTACGTGCAGAACCTAGGTTGCGAAGATCTACAAATGAAAGACCAGCACCGCCGTTGTTGTCATTTGCATTGATGCCGGTGGTGCCCATAGAAGGAAGTTGGTTCAGCAGCTCATCAATAGTGCCTACACCAGAGCGTTGAATCGCTTCGGAATCAACCAGGGTGATTGGTCCGGTAGTGGACAGTGGGTCACGAGCAATGCGCGAGCCAGTAACAATTACTTCTTCTACCTCTGCGCCAACATCAGCAGATTCCTGAGCAAAAGCGCCAGTGCTGGCGATGGTGCCCAGAGCAGCGATGGCGATGCTCAATTTGGTCTTGATCATAGTGGAACCTTCTTATACTTAAGGTGCTTATTAGGCTTTATTCGATAAAAAGCTTTAAGTGACATGAGTGACTTTAATGCATATTTGCTTATTATGGAACTATTGTGACATTTCATGCACCCAATAATTTGGCCTAGAAGATAGATTAGGATTGGCTGATATTGGGTTAAACAGTATTTTTTTAGGTTTTTTGTCCTATTTACAGGTTTATGCCGTTAATTTATTGCGTAGCCGAGTCTTTTATTAATATAAAAATTTTTAGCGCTGAGGCTGGGGATTTGCCTGAGGAATAGTGGAAATTTCTTCCAGAAATAAAGGTGAGAGGAATAGTTAATGTAGTGAGGTGGGTATCAAGCTGGAGGTGTTTGGGGGAAAGTGTGCACTGTATGCAGCTTTGAGTTGCTTGCCTGCGAGGAGTTTTCACAGGCAGTAAGTGCAATCGTGAGAAATTGATATGATTTATTTGTCGTGAAACCAGCCGCTTATAGCGAGTCGTAACTTGGGTGCAAATGGAGCAACACAAGTTACGGAATGAATATGTTTGACATGAAATAAGCAAAGGCTGTTGTAAGTGGGAGACCAAGACTTAGTGGGAGTGCCATCATCTTTGTAAAACTGCAAGAGTCCCCCCCAGTCAGGATGCCAATTTTCGGATAAGTTATAAACAAAAGCCACTCTTCTTTTTTCTGCCGAAACATCGTCTCTATGGCGAGTTAAAAAATCCCCAGGAGCAAAAGCTGTTATTTGGGCGCTTGGGTATGCTAACGATGAAATTCCTGTAATAGTCCTAATATTCTTTATCATCTCTTCGCTAGAAAGCCAGCTGTAGATATTGGCTAGATGAGGGGTTGAGCTCTGACTCAACTCTTGCCTTCCATACCAAAAGCCAACTCCATCGCTAGCTAACTTATGTACGTTTTGTACTAGTGTGCGGCGATCATTAAGATCTAACTGTGCAAATTCATCTTTTGATATCTCAGAGTATTTCCCATTGGAAATATGTGCCTGCTTAAAACTCGCATATTTTAAGATTTCTTTTTTCAAAGTGTGGGCTGAATCGTTACTTAATAAGTTTGTAACTCGGCAGCTCAGGTCTTGATTAAACTCATTGCTCCAGTAAAGGGAGTCAAGTTCACGATTAATTATATATTGCATATCTCAACTTCCCGTATTAGATGTTTGATGCTTTAGGGCTCTTTTTGATTCGTTGTTTAAGGCTGCGAGGAGGTCTTCGGCAGCCTCAGAAAATTTGCTCCATTTCTTGGCTTCTGAAGGATCTATAGGTTTTCGTACTTGCAGCTCGCTAAACGTAAAATTGTTAGATTTTCCCCTCAGGGACAGTATGTTGTCGCTCCATCTAAGGCCTAAAAAGGAGTATAGTTTTTGGGCAGTTTCTTTTTGTGTGGATAGAAATTCATCAAAATTCAGGTTGAAAATACTCTTTGGGAAGGTTTTGCCCCAAAATTGCATTAGTCTCATTGATTGGTAGTAATAGTGAGCGACATCTTCTGCTTTGCACGCATATGTATGCCCTTCGGGAAAGGGCTTTGAAAGAATTGACATGCATACATCGAAAGGATTTCTGGCTACTTGAATAATGCGGGCATTGGGGAATAAAGATAAAATCAATCCAACGTTTAGTAGGTTGCTGGGCATTTTGTCCACAGTGTCTTTTTCTGCTTCCGTTTCGAGTTTCATGTAATGCTCAGCAAGCTGGTTCCAGTCGGTAGAGCTTAATTTGTGAATGTTCTCATAGGCTTTCCCCTGAAATTTCAATTGCAGCTGGGATACCGTTCTAGGTATTTCTTCACTTTCTCCGAGACTGTAAACACTATTGGAATTTTCTATAATTTTATTTATTAAAGTTGTTCCTGATCTTGGCATTCCCACTATAAATATAGGGCTGTTTTGGTTGGAACTCTTGTTGTGCGCATGCGATGATAGGCTGTATGTCTCTATTATTTTCGAGAACAATTCTTCTGTTTTTCGAGGGTCGTAGGTGTTATTTGCCCTTTTTAGTAGTTCAAGCTTGATTTTGTTGGCTATTCCAATTTGCTTGTAGGATTTTTGGTATTTGTTTTGTTTTATATAGATTTCTGAAAGTGCAAAGTTACATATTTCCGCATCGATCGATGGTTCTAATAGAGATTTAATGGCCGAATTTAGTTTGTTTACTAGAGCTTGGCTAATGTCACTTGGAGGGGTGAGTTCAGCAATAATTTGCCATCCAGCGCTGAGTTTGGGGTTCTTTGAAGTGGCTAGTGTTGCATGCTTAATTGAGTCGCTATAGTTCCCATTTAGTCTTTTTATTTTAGCCTTCAATAGATCAGCCTGAGCGGATGTTTCCCCCATGCTTATTGCTTTCTCGAGCTGGACTTGGCTTTCTTCAGTTTTTCTTGCCATTAGTAATAGATCTGCATACTTTAAACGGTCGGAGGCTGAGGGCGATACTAACTGAATATATCTAGAGTATGCAGTGATGGCGGTTTCATAATCCCGGAACTCCGCTGCGACCAATGATAGCTCGCGGGCAATAGCCAGATTGTTCTGTAAATGAGAAAATAATTTTTTATAGATTGGAAAAGCTTTCCCTATATTCCCTAACTTAAAGTGAGAAAGACCGAGCAAATGGAATGTTTGCCCATCCATTGGTTCAATTCTCTCAATTGCTGCGACTGCATAATGGTGTTTTTCTAGGGCTACATATTCTGTTGCTATAAATTTGAGATCAGCTGCTGTGATACCGTTTGTAGTTTCAGCTTCCTTTAGCTGGCTAAGTGCTTCGGACCTCTTTTTTAGCTGTCTTGACGTAAAGGCAAGCATCAACAATTTTTGAATTTGCCTGGAGGAGGTCGAGGTTGGCAGATTAAGAAGTTGTGTATGTGCAGAAGTATAATTTTTCTGTTTTAGATCAAGTTCAATTGAGGCAATAGAGGTCTCCCATTGAGAGGGTTTGGGGCTTTTGGGTGGGGTGTGATGCTTCATATGACAGATTTATCTCGGTATACTTCCCTAAGTGTTTTAAATTGCCGACCTTGAGTGAAATTTAATTGTCTTATAGGCATCTCTTCTGATCGATGCTTACTGGGAGTTGTAATGTATTGTATATCATCTGATCTCGATGTTGATAGGCTGCGGGAGGAGTTCTTAAGGTCATCAGTTGTACAGGTACCTAATTTTCTTCATAGTCAGTCGGCTAGTGATATTTTTTCTTTTTTGAGGGAGCAGAAGGAATGGAACCTGTCTTTCAATAAGCTTGGTGTTCATACGGATATTAGCTTTTCTGATTATTGTGGTTGGAGTGCTGATCAGAAAGGTATGTTGAACGATATCGTGTGGTCTCAGGCTGGGACAGAGTTTCAATACCTTTACAAGAGCATCCCTATATTTGATTTTTGTAGTCGTGGTAGTGGTCAGGATAAGCGGTTTATGTCTATTTTTCAGTTGGTTAACAGCGAGTCATTTTTATCCTTAATGCGCTCAGTTGTTGGGGACAATAGTATTGCTTTCGCCGACGTTCAAGCGACATGTTTTGACCGTGGGCATTTTCTAAAGGAGCATGATGATGGTGTTTCCGGGAAGAATAGAGTTGCAGCATATGTTATTAATTTAACCCCAAACTGGAATTTAGACTGGGGCGGAGTTTTGCATTTTTATGGGAAGGATGGAGGGGCAATCAAGGGACTGGTGCCAACATTTAATGCTGTAAACGTATTTAAAGTCCCTCAGAAGCATTCAGTTTCATATGTTGCTCCATTTGCGCCTAAGAGCCGCTATTCAATTACTGGCTGGTTAAGGCGTGGGGAAATGGCGTAATGCGTTCACAGTTAATTATTAATTGCTAGGGATTACATCAAACGGCGTGGTTACTCTCAGATGCGTGGATTCTTCTGGTAGGGGGATTGTTCCGTGCCAAGTGTATGAAGGAAATAAAACTAGTGATCCTTTAGAGGGAGTTATTTGCTTTTCCACAAAATCTCTCTCTCCAAGTTCATATGGAGACTTCCCGAAAAAGATGTCACCTGGATTTGTTGGGGCTCCTTCATTTTCTGGTGGTGGTAATTCTACATAAAAAGCGGAGCTAATCCAGCCTTGGGGATGCACATGGCTAACATGGTGTCCACCACCTTTTAGCATTACGGACCATGATCCAGAAAATTTAAAATTTGATGACGTTCTTCCTAAAAATGGGTGTTTCTCATCTTCAGGTGAGTTTGATATGTAATCGCTAATGACCTCTTTAAGGCTTTCCTTTAAGGAGCATATTACAGGATGACTTTTGTGAAGCAGTCTGCCAGGTGTTTGAACTCCAGAGCGTACCGATTGAAAAAGGGGGCGCTCCTTCAGTTTGTGCATGTCTAATAGATTTGCTTTTAACTCCAGAAGGAACTCGTTAAGGCTGGAATACCCATTTGGGGTTGGTATTACATACTCTTGAATATAGCTACTATTTTGAGTGAGCCATTGGTAGCGCTCATTCCCCATCATTTTCCAGCACGTCCCTTGAATAGCCCAAAGAAGTTGGTCATTTGGGGCTTGTTTTAAGGCCTGCTTAACAAGTTTATCAGCCACTTCGAATTCATAGTTTCTAACAAGGGTTATTAAGTACTGCTTTGTAATGCTGAGGTCAGGTTGCACTGAAAAAACAGTTTCATAGAATTTCAAGGCAAGCTTTAAATCTCCTTCCTCTTCGGCAATTTTGCCTCTGAGAAATAGAAGTTCGAAGCTTGTGTCAACATCTGGACGTGACTCAAGTACGCTTTGTGCCTCTTTAATTAACCCTGCTGCGATTAAGCTTTCAATATGAGCAATGGTGATTTCTCGATGATCTTTTGGGGATTGCGATAACTTGCGATAGCTTTCGCAAAATAGCCCTTTATTACCAAGCTGCCAATATGCTTCATTCAGGGTTTTGTGCGCCTCGGTATGAAGAGGTTCTGTAGTAATGAGTTTCTCAAGTGTTTCTATGGCTGTTTTATGGTAGCCAAGGTTTAGTTCGGCAAGTGCTTTGGCATAAAGTGCTTCGCTCATATCAGGTGCCAAGCTAAGAACTTCTTCAAGCAAAGCTAGCGCTTTTTCAGGCTCCTCAAGGTCAGAATAAGTTATGGCTAATCCATAAGTAGCCTTCAAATTCTTTGCATCTTGAGCCCTCGCTTTTTGAAAGAAATCCAAGGCATCTTGAAATTGGCTGTTTTTTCTGCAGATATTTCCAAGGAGGGTTAGTGAAGCAGGAGAGCTAGGCGTGAAGCTTGCGGCCTTTAAGGCATGTTCATAGGCTAGAGTTAGGTTGTTTGATTCAAACTCAAGTATTGCCAAATTTCGCCATGCGGCTGTAAATTTCGGATTGTAATGAATAGCTTGCTTGTAATGGTACCTTGCAAGATCTATCTGCTTTTGCGCTTTTAGAAAGTTAGCAAAATTATTATGTACCGGCGGTTGGTCATTTTTTGCTTTAAGTGATTTTTCAAAGAAATCTTTAGCTTCTCTTTTACTGTTGACTGCACCTAACGCGAGAGCGGAGAGGTGTAATACATTCGGCTCGTTCGGGAACTGCTGATTCAATTTTTGGATTGCAGGTAGCGCGTTCTGAGCATGTCCAGACTCCACCATTTTTCCAAGGCTCGCCAGGACTTGTTGAAGCGTTAAATTTCTCTTCATAGACATTTTCTAATTAAAGAAACGGCGAGCAATGCTCGCCGTTTCTTTGTGTCAAATGACAATCAGCTTACTTCTACTCAAAACGATAGCTTGCGCTCAGGAAGTAGCGCGGACCTAACAAGTCATAAGTAGATGGATAGGTATTAGCTTGCTCAGCAGAATCCCCCAAAGTGGTGGGTTCAGTATCTAGAACATTCTTAATACCAAAGTTGATGTCAAAGTTTTCATTGACTGCCCAGCCGGCGCTGAGGTCAAGGTAAAACTCATCATCAATAGACTCTACAACCAGTTGGTTGCGCTCATCGAATGGATTGGTGACAGTGTCTCCAACGGCGATGTTGGTGAAAGCAGAGCCCGCATCCATCAGATCATCGATGTTGTCAGCGGTAACTTCGATAGTGCGAGGTCCACTAACGGTCATCAACTGGTCATCTTTGGTTCCATCAAGATAGCGAACCAAGGCGGACAAGGTTAGTGGGCCACTCTGCCAGCTAACACGTGTATTCCAGTTGAATTCGCCTCTGGGTGCCTCACAGGTGTTTCCGTAATAGCCGGCACACTCATTCACAACACTTGGGAACTCAGCAACGGGAGTTACGTCGTACTGGAGCAGGTAGGTGCTGTTGAAAGTGACGCTCAGGTAGGAGGCACCATCAAAGCCGAAGTCCAGATCGGTACCGTAGTTAATGTTGAGGTCAACACCTCTGGTCTCAATCAGGCCGATGTTCGCATTAAACGCTTCTACGTAGTCAACGTTACCGTCGCTGCGGCGGTTAATTGCTTGGCAATATGGTGAGCTAGCATCTTGGAATTGGTTGTAGCAGAGATCCAGGATGTTATTTACACCACCGCCGTATACGTCGATCGCATCTTCGATTTCAATATCGTAGTAGTCGATAGCGATGTCGAGGCCATCCATCGGCTCAATTACTGCACCAAATGTGATCGTAGTTGAGGTTTCCTCTTGAAGCTCCTCATTGCCGCCGAAAACACCTTCAATCTGGGTATTCGCTTGAGTAAAGCTGCCTGCAGTTACGCCATCAGGCATGGTGGCGTTACAGGTATCGGTATCCCCTGAACCGCCTACAGCACATGGGTCGCTAGCGGGCGGGAAGCCTGCGGATTCACCTAGGTAAAGCTCGTAGACATTTGGAGCGCGAACAGACTGCTGAAAGCCTGCGCGGAACTTAACCATTTCAATTGGAGCGTAGTTTAAAGCAGTTGCGAAAGAGTTAACTCCGCCAATATTCGAGTAATCGGAATAGCGGTATGCACCCCACAGAGCTAGGCTCTCAACTCCAGGCTTGCCAGAAACCAGCGGTACGTTTACTTCGGCAAAAGCTTCCATTGCGGTATAACCACCAATGGTCTGCTGCCCGGCATTAAAGCCCAAAACGTCGCCTGTAGCGAGGTAGCTATCAGGGTGGAAGCTAGACTCATCATCGCGATGCTCTAAACCAAACACCACACCGATAGCTTCATCTGCAGAGGGAACAGTGCCCAGAAGGCCGGATACGCTTGCAGAGATTACTTCTTGTGTGATGCTGGTAATGTTTGTGGCATCGACAGTGATGAAGTTAATCGCTTCGTCACTGATATTGCCTGCGCCCCAAATATTTAATGGTACACAGCCATTGGAAGTATCTTGACATGCTGTGCCGTCATCTGTGACAAGGATAGCTTGCTTGAACTTGGAGGCCGCAACGTCGTTGTTTTGACGGTTGGTCTGATCGAGATTGGAGTAGCTGTAGTAAGTATCAAAAGACCAGTCGTCATTGATGTCGCCACGGAAGCCAGTCACGATGCGGAAAGCGTCACGAGTATCTATTGATTCGCGAGAACCATTTTCAACCATTCGACGTCCGATGAAAAGATCAACCGGATCATCTGCATTGTTGCCATTTGCGACATTCAGGTTTCTAAGAGTTTCTTGGTAAGCTTCATCGAAGAAAGGTGTATTTGGGTTTACTGAAACTGTAGTAAATGCAGGGGTGGGGGCCAGTTCCTGTGGAACTTGGTTGTGAGAGAACGCCATTTCACCATAAGCGGTGACTTTGTCATTCAGGTCGTAATGCGTAAACGCACTAATCAGGAAGCGCTCTTGCGGCAGCTGCAAATAGTTATCTGGAGCGTAGTTAAAGCGGTCTTCTGGGTCTTGGAAAGCGCGAGAAGTGCCATCTGGCTCAAAGGTTGTGCCAGTACTAAATACGTTTGTGCCAGGAATGCCACTGGAACCAGAGGTGGACAGGCTATCGTTGAAGCCGTCCCCGTCAGTGTCCGCTTCGCCCCAAGTGTTAGTACTGAAGTTGCGGTCAGCTTGGAAAACGGGGTCACGGTCAGTCCAAGATGCATATACGGTAGCATTACCGCGTCCATCGGCAAAGTTACCACCGATAGTCAGGTCGATATTGCGCTTGGTGCCATCACCTTCCTCTGTAACATCATAAAGGCTGGTAAGTTGAACCCCTTCGAAATCGTCTACTAACTGGAAGTTAACTACACCGGCGAGGGCATCGGAGCCGTATACCGCAGAAGCACCACCAGTAATTACATCAACACTCCGGATCAGGGTGCTGGGAATGGTGTTCAGGTCAACGATACCTTCTTGAGTAGAGGGAATATAGCGGCGGCCGTTGACAAGAACCACTGTACGATAGCTTCCGAGGCCGCGAAGGTCTACCTGGGCAGTACCGTCCCCAGGGTTGTTAGAGCTGGGACCAAAGCTGGGCCGAGTCTGAGGTAGTTCAGCGAGTTTCTGCTCAATATTGAGGTTACCGGAAATCTTGAACTCTTCTGCCCCAATAGAGGTTAATGGAGTAACAGATTCAAGGTCTTGGCGCTTGATACGAGAGCCAGTAACGATAACTTCTTCAACCATTTCCGCATCTTGCTGAGCGAAAGCAGGCATTGCAGGAACCATAATTGCGGCAGCGGTGAAGCCCAGGGCTCCCTTTACGGCTGCGGACAGGAGGTTCTTTTTCATTGTCAATCCTCTCTTGATCGTTGGATTTATAGTCTGTTGTCATTAATGACGATTGCTGGAAGTAGCTACCCCCAAGTGGCTACTTCCCTCCCAACACACCTATTAACGTTTGGCGGGCGGAACCCCTCAAAAGAATCGTGTTTTTTTCTGATACTACGTATTGTCAGGTTTGGTAGGTCAGCGCGTGCTCGCTCATCGATCTTTTTGTTTTATTTTTGGTCTGTCTGAGAGCGGTAAAAGGGGAGGCAGAAGAGGTTTGAGTAGAGAGGTGTAACTTAAAGGCTTAGGGAGAAGCTTCCGTAAAAGAATCGACCTGTTAGGTCATATGTAAGGTAGTCGTGGTTATTGCTCTCTGCGGTTGAAGCAAAAGGAGGTGAGCGATCTAGTAAATTATTGATACCGAACGCAAATCTCAGTCGAGAGCTCGGGGTGTAAGCAACCTGAATGTCATGTGATGACCAGTCGCTGATATTGCGGCTTTCGTTAGTGCCGTCCAGGGTGGTAAACGTTTCTTTAAGGCTGTCCACGTAATGGACGGTATAGCCGGCATTCCAAGGGCCTTTTTTTATGTATGCTCCAGCATTGGCTTTCCACTTTGGCAATGATCCTGGGCCGCCGGCTGAAATATCTGTGAAGGTGCCAGATAGATCTTCTTTGGTTGAGTTAGGTGAGCTTTGATTGAGGTAGTGAAGCATTCTGCTGATGTTTAAAGCCAAATGCAGCTCCTTATCACCCTCTAGTTGGAAGTGATAACGAAAAGCGGCGTCATATCCTCGAATTTCACGGCTTCCTTGATTTATACGAGAAGCATATATTTTGGTGATATCGCCACTTTGGTCGCGTTTGACTAAATCCGTATAAAGGTTGTAGTAGGCATTTTGATCCAATAAAAACTGGGGGTTAGTGCCGATCACTTGGTCTTCGTCGATGTCATAAAGGTCAAACTTAGCAATAAAGTCGGGAAGCCTGAGAGGTTCCCATGTCACTCCAAGAGAAATTGTTCGGGATGTTTCTGGAGCTAGATCTGGATTACCGCTAAATTCAGTTAAATATTGTATCCGTGAACTGTCTGACTGAAATTGGCAGCCAGGAAGGTCGCTTGCATTTGTGCTGGTACAGGGGTCGAATAGAAATTCTTGTGTTTGGTAGCCCTGTTGATTCATGTCTGTAAGAGTTGGGGCTCTGAACCCAGTGGTATAGCTGCTTCGTACAAGAAGGGAGGGAGCTGGTTTCCATCTTAGAGCCAGTTTGGGATTACTAGTATCCCCAAAGTCGTCGTAGTGAGAGCTTCTAATGGCACCATCTAGCCACAGCTTTTCTGAAATAAGCGGGATGGACACCTCAGCAAAAGCTTCTTTGACAAGCCGGGTTCCTTCTGTAGATCCAGGGGCGTGCCCACCAATAAAGGACATTCCAAAATTATCATTGGAGTGAAGATTTACGCTTTCCCGTCTGAACTCAATTCCTGCTGCTGCAAGAATATTTCCTGCTGATATCTTTTTGATAATGCCGTCAGTTATGAATGTGAAAGATGTCATTCGGGAGTTGCTAGTGGTTACACTTTTGCCGCGAATGAACTCTAGCTGTTCCGCATCAATACTTCCGCTGGGGCCAAGAAGGTTTACAGCCACACAGGAGGTCGTGATATTGCAGACATCTGGTCCTTTTAGCCCCAGGGAGAGCGCAAAGGGATCTATTACATTGTTTAGTGTTTCTTTCTTAGAGGTTCTGTGAATTGAGGCACCTAGTTCCCATTGCCACTCATTCCAGAAGCCTTTAATTCCGGTATTGAGTCTCCAGGTGTTTGTTCGGTTGTTTTGTGTCCTTGGGCCAAGCTCGATAACGCGTCTGCGGACATCATAAATTTCTTCGTTAAAAGTATTGTAAATATTATCAGCCGCTATCGTTAGGTCCCCGTTGTCAAAGCGTGTAAATACAGGGGTGGGAGCAGAGGTTGATACTCCGATAGATCGGACTCCCATAATTTCAGAAAAAGCTTGCGTGCTTTCGCCGATATCCAGGTTGCCGGCTATGTATATTGAGTCACTTTGGGTGGGGGTAATTGCTGAGGTGTAGTCGCTGTAGTTAAATTTCTCTTCCGGCGACCAGCTCTGATAGGTTCCGGGGGAGAGGTTGGTTAACACCTCATTTCTCTCGAGGGCGATAAAGCCATCTGGGATGGCGGATGATCTCTGGTCTGTCCCCCCAATTGCGCGACTATCCGCTGAGCTGGAGAGATCTCGGTCCCGGCTCATTACTTTTCCCTGGCGATTTTGGGCCAGGTTTAACATTAAGTGAGACCGGTCCCCCCTCCATCCCCAGGTTAAATGGTGGGATTCACTCTGTCGATCACCTTGTGAAGCTTGTCCGTAATAGCTCTTCACTGTGAGCCCTTCAAAGTCAGTTTGCAGGATAATATTCACAACTCCTGCGATAGCATCGGAGCCATAAACAGCCGAAGCCCCGTCTTTTAGAATTTCGACTCTTTCAACAAGAGCTAGAGGGATAGTGTTTAAGTCGGTTGCTTCTCCATTAAACCCATCGCTGATGATTCGTCTCCCATTGAGGAGAACAAGAGTGCTATTGGCTGGTAGGCCGCGCAGGGAGACTGCTGCAGTACCATCGCTCTCCTGGCTAACTGAAGTGCTTGTGGAGTTGCCGGAGATAGCAGGTAAAAACTTTAGCAAATCGGCAATAGTCTGAGCGCCGGTCATTTCCAGCTGGTCTCGCGAAAGACGGTCTACCGGCAGGTATCCTTCTGATTGGAAGTGGCGCAAGTGACTTCCCGTTAGGCTCTGACCCGTAACCGTTACTTCTTCAGTTTGTAAAATACCTGTTGCTATTTGCGGGCTAGTATTAGCCTGGGGTGATTCAATAACTGCTACTGATGATGGGCCTACTTTTTTGAAGGATAGCGGCACTCCTTCTAATAGTTGCTTTAAAGCGGGCTCAAATTGGCCGTCGGGGCTAAGTAGTGTCCGCCTGTTAACTTGAAATTTTGCAGCTGATGAGGCTCTAACCAGCAGTGATATTTTACATTGTTGGCCCAGTGATATCAGAGCTTGAGAGAGGCTCCCTTTGGGGATTTCGATTCCCGATTCAGGGCATAGGGCGTAGGTAGCGCTAGGGGAGCAAAGCGCTAACACAAGGGATATTGTTATCCAGTACCTAAGTGTCAATGAGGTGCCCATTCAAATACATGCAGCATGTCAAAATGCAGCAAATTGATAGTTTTTCTTAGTTTTTGGGCGGGCTTATTTTGCTTGTGTAATATATAACCGCCGTATCGACGGTTATAACCTAGTTATGTGCGGGAGACAAGATAGTCAGGTTGGAGTCGCTGTGGTCTTCATGTAAATCGAGCGCAGTAGCGATTGCTTTCAAGGTGCTATCTGGGTCGGAAATCTCAAAGGTTCCTGAAACCAACTTGTCCTCTACTTGGGGGGAGGCGGCAACTGGAACAGCTAAATAACGGTTTAACTCGGTTAAAGCGTCCTTAAGTGGGGTTTTTTCAAAGACTAGCAGTCCTTTTGTCCAGTCGGTAGCTTCTTCCGGTGATGTTTGGCCAATTGGACTGAGTCCTCTTTCAGAAACGCTGACTTTCTCGTTCTTGACCAATTGTACTGATTCAGGCTCCAAGCCGGGAGCGCTATCGGTTTCGCTGACTGAGACTGTGCCCTCAGTTACAGATACTCTTGTGCTCTGTGGGTTGAGTTCAACGTTAAATTCGGTTCCCAATACGCGGATATTGGCGCTGCCGGCAGTAACAGTAAAGGGGCGAGAAGTTTGCCTTGCCACTTCGAAGAAGGCTTCACCTCGAACTAACTCAGTGCGGCGCTCATTGCGGTTATAGATCACCCGCAGTTCACTATTGGAGTTCAGCTTTACTTCTGAGCCATCGGACAGGTTTATTGTCTGTATTTGTCCGCGTTCAGTCGCATATATTTGAGCCTTGAGTTCGCCGCCCATACCCTGATATCCAACCCACAGGGCAACTATTGCTCCGCAGGTTGCTAGACCGCCGCCCATAAGCCACTGCGGCAATGTCCATTGCTTTGAGCTTTGTTGCCCCTGTGCGTTATCGGTGGATGCGGAGCAAATCGCAGTTCTATTTTGCGGAGAGGGGATGCTTTCAGGGAACAATGTATCTACCGGTAGGTGAGATAAAGCACCCAGGTCTCCCCAGAGTTCAGTGATTTCGGCAAAAGCCAGCTGATTCTCTTCTTGGGAAATCCACTTCTTGAACTGGTGACGGTCGCTAGATGTAATCGAGTCAGAGCGCAAACGAGCAACCCAAGCGCAAGCCTGGTCAAGGCTTTCTTCACTTATTGCTTGCTTAGGGTTAGTCATCATGGTTGCTCTAGCATCTTGGGTTTACGAAGTGTTACTTTAGTACTTTGATATTCAGGGCGGCATATTACTCAAAGTTTCTGGATTTGTGCGACCTCTACCGCGCATACCGTCGAATAAAAATGTCATTCCAACGAGTTTTTACTGAATTGCAGTAAAATGTTCTGTTGTATGTAGAGTATTTAGGTTTACTCAATTCGGTCCTTCGAAGCTGAGACGACTGAACAGCTTCCCCCCTCAAATAATTTTGTGGAGTTGTTGTTAAGGTGTGAATACTGGTGGTTCATTTTTTTATCGTTATTTTTAAGGATATATGTCACAAGTGGCGCAACTGACTGAAGGTCACCTTTCAGGAGTCACCTTCTTACGACACGCTTTCAAAGCCTGCAAAATATACTTTTCCACACTACTCACGGAGATATTCATCTCCTTAGCTATCTCGCTATAGGAGAGGCCCCGGGTCCTATGCAATAGAAAGGCCTGGCGACACTTAAGGGGCAGCTTGTCCATGGTTTCGTAGATGGACTGTAGTTGCTGGCGGGCTGCCAGCAACCTTTCTGGTGACTGATGGTCCGCATGGTCGTCGGTGTAGGGCTCACCCTCCATGGGGATCTGCTGGCTCACATACTCTACATGAAGCTTGCCCCGACGCAGCTGGTCCACAGCAAGGTTATTGGCAATCTGGTAGAGGTAGGCCCGTGGATTCTCAAGTTCCTTCTCATCGCTGAGTTTTTGCAGGCGTAGATAGGCATGTTGGGCGATATCCTCGGCATCGTCAGGGCTTTTTACAATGCGAGAGACAAAGCGTACCAAGGCCTGTCCGTGTTCGGTAAACAGCCTTTCAAGAAGCGTCTTCCTGGCCTTATTCATTACTGATCGTGATCCCCGTACCCTGCTCGCTGTAGTTATGGACTGATTGTTCTTAGTGCGAGCTGGCGCACAGTTATATCACAAGCATTGGTTTCGCTACGAGAGGTACGATAGAACTTGACTGGTCACACTCTTCGATTCTCTATGCCTGGCGATGGATGCCGGTATAATGGCGGCCGCGCCACAGGCGCAGACAATAAGACCTTGCAGAGGTGTGTCGAGCACCGGAGATTGAATGAGTTATCAAGTACTGGCACGGAAGTGGCGGCCGAAGCTGTTTCGCGAGATGGTGGGACAGGAGCATGTTCTCCAGGCGTTGATCAACGCCCTGGATAATGGCCGCTTGCACCACGCCTACCTCTTTGCCGGTACCCGTGGTGTGGGTAAAACCACGATCGCACGAATCCTGGCCAAGTGTCTGAATTGTGAAGAGGGAGTTAGTTCTGAACCCTGTGGCCAGTGCCACACTTGCAATGAGATTGCCGATGGCCGTTTTGTCGACTTGATCGAAGTGGATGCAGCCTCGCGTACCAAGGTCGAAGATACTCGTGAACTGCTTGAGAACGTGCAGTACGCACCGACCCGGGGTCGCTTCAAGGTTTACCTGATCGACGAAGTCCATATGTTGTCGAACAGCTCGTTTAACGCGCTGTTAAAAACCCTCGAAGAACCGCCTCCCCATGTGAAGTTTCTACTGGCAACGACTGATCCGCAGAAGTTGCCGGTTACCGTGCTGTCCCGCTGTCTCCAGTTCAAGCTGAAGAATATGAGCCCCGAGCGGGTTGTGGGGCACTTGAAGTTTGTGTTGGAGCAAGAACAGGTTCCGTTTGAAGAAGGGGCCCTGTGGCATCTCGGTCGCGCCGCAGATGGCAGTATGCGAGATGGGATGAGTCTTACTGACCAGGCCATCGCATTTGGTGGGGGGCAAATTACCGAGGCAGAAGTGCGCGGTATGCTGGGCAGTATCGATACCGGTTTGGTGTGGAAGCTGCTGCAAGCCTTGTCTGAAGAGGACGCACAGGCTTTATTTGCCACAGTTGCTGAGTTGTCTCAGCAGGCCCCTGATTACAGTGCTGCGCTGGCAGAACTCGCCGATAACCTGCACCGTATCGCAGTGGCTCAGGTGTTGCCGCAATCTATCGATAATTCCCTGGGTGATGGTGAGCGACTGAGAAATTTAGCTGGGCGTATCGCCCCGGAAAATGTGCAGCTGTATTACCAGATGGCCCTGCTGGCCCGGCGTGACTTGCCCTTGGCCCCGGATCAGCGCAGTGGCTTTGAAATGGCTCTACTGCGGATGCTGGCCTTCCGTCCTCAGGGAGTTGCGGATATTCCCCGTTCTCCACTGCCATCGGCTTCCGAATCCGTTTCACCAGCACCAGCTCTAGAAGCGCTACAGCCACAGGCCCCTGTAGCGCCAGAAGTACCGGAGGTCAGTCCGGCAAAAAAGCCTGAAGCGGCACAGCCGCAGGCTGTTACAAAGGTTGATGTGGCTCCCCCGCAGGCAGTGCAGGGCCTGCAGCCGTTGCAGAATCAGGCAGAGCAAAGGGAGGTAGAGCCTGCAGCCCCAGCTGAAATGATCAGTGAGCCAGCGACGGAGGCTCAGCCGGAGCAAATTACAAGCCCGCCTCCTGTCCAGGGAGTGGCAGAAGAGCGTCCCCAGCGTAAAGATGTCCTGGCCGAGCTTCGCCAGCGAGTTGCGGAAGTGGAGTCGGCGCCGGCATCACAGCAACCAGTACCACAAAATACGGTGAATACCTCGCGGGAGGCTCCGGTAGAAAGCCGCAGTCAGGAAGTGCCAAAAGGGCGTTTGGAAGCATTAACGCCTGGCAGTTGGCCGGTAATGTATGGACAGCTGGGTATTACCGGTATTTTGCACTCTATTGCCCAGCACTTGGAGATGGTGGGCAGGCAGGACAATATACTCTCGTTCACCCTGGATGAATCTTACAGCAGCCTCTACGACGAAGTTCACCAGCGGCGTCTGGGGGACTCTCTGGCTGACTTCTTCCAACAGCCTGTGGTAGCGCAGATACAAGTAGGGCAGGTACATGGGAGTACCCCCGCCCGATTAGTCGCAGCTACCCGCCAAGCGCGGCTAGAAGCTGCCCAGGATGCACTGGTCGCTGACCCACTGGTTCAAGAATTACAGGCAGAATTGAGTGCGGAACTGGTGCCGGGCTCCGTAGAATCACTAGTAGTAGAAGATTAATGACAATTAGGGCCCGGTTTATTCCGGGGCCACATGCACAAGATAGAGGTTACCTATGAAAGGTTTGGGCGATTTGATGCAGCAGGCCCAGAAAATGCAGGCCGATATGCAGGAAAAAATGCAGAAGATGCAGCAGGACCTGACTGAGCTTCGCATCTGCGGTGAGTCTGGGGCGGGTATGGTCAAGGTGACGATGAATGGTCGCCACGATGTGACATCTGTGGAAATTGACCCCTCCCTGATGACTGAGGAGAAGGAAATGCTGGAAGACCTGCTGGCCGCTGCGGTCAACGACGCTGTGCGCCGTGTAGAGGAAAAAACACAGGAACTGCAAAAGCAGGGGATGGGAGACCTGACTTCAGGTATCAATTTGCCTGAAGGCTTTAAGTTCCCCTTTTAAGAAGTGGCCATCCACTGGTTTTGAGTTTGTATGTTTAGTCCCCTGATTGAAGAGCTGATCCGCGCGCTCCGCTGTCTGCCCAGTGTGGGCCCCAAGTCCGCGCAGCGCATGGCGATGTACCTGTTGGAAAAAGACCGGGAAGCTGCCTCCCTGCTGGCCCAGAGTTTGGCACGAGCGGTGGAACAAGTCGGGCGCTGTGGGCAGTGTCGCACCCTGACAGAGGAGCCCGTTTGCTCATTGTGTAGCAATAGCCGGCGCGAGCAGGACTCACTGTGCGTGGTTGAGACGCCCGCTGATGTTCTGGCTATTGAGCAGGCCGGTAATTACCACGGTCGCTACTTTGTCCTGCATGGGCATCTCTCGCCCATCGATGGTATTGGCCCGGGGGACCTGGGGATCGACTTGCTGGAGCAGAGGCTCGCTACTGAGCAGTTGCGCGAACTTATTGTCGCCACTAACCCTACGGTAGAAGGTGAAGCTACCGCGCAGTACATCGCGGAGAGAGCTCGTGCCCAGGGGGTGACGGTGAGCCGGATTGCCCACGGTGTGCCCATCGGCGGAGAGCTGGAATATATCGATGGCGGCACTCTCGCCCACGCCTTTAATAGTCGAACCGCATTTTTTTCCGGCAGTTGAGTGATATCAATGACAGAAATAGATACCACTCCACGCTGGGTCGACAGTTACGAGCAGCTGGTAGAGTTGTGTGCAGAATGGCGCAAGCAGAGTGCGGTAGCCCTGGATACCGAGTTCATGCGCAGCCGTACTTTTTATCCCCAACCGGCCCTGGTCCAGGTAGGTGATGGAAAACACTGCTACCTGATCGACAATTTGGCGATTGAGGAGTTACAGCCGCTTCGCGACCTCTTGCTCGATACCGCTGTCACTAAAATCATGCACAGTTGTAGTGAGGACCTGGAAACCCTGGAGCGCTTGCTGGGGGTGATCCCCGAGCCCATTTTTGATACCCAAATTGCCGCTGCGATCTGTGGCATGGGAGCGGGCTTAGGTTATGCGGCGACAGTTAACCAGCTACTGCATATTGAATTGCCCAAGAGTGAAACCCGCTCGGACTGGCTGCAGAGACCTCTCAGTGATGCACAGAAAACCTATGCCGCCCTCGATGTCGCTTGGTTGCCGGTACTCTACGGCGTACTGGTAAAGGACCTCAATGGGAAGGGGCGCCTGGAGTGGTTGCAGGAAGACTGTGCATCATTGGTGGTCACGGCTCGAAACCCGAACCCGCCTGAGATTTACTACCAAAAAGTGAAAGGTGCCTGGCGCCTGCGCAGTAAACAACTGGCAGTGCTACAGGATGTGTGTGCCTGGCGCGAAAAGCAGGCCAGGGCGCTGAATATGCCGCGCAATCACTTGTTGAAAGAGAATATCTGTCTCGGCCTGGCCCAACAGTTGCCTCGACATAGAGGTGCCTTGAGCCAACTGGGTATGGAAGGGCGGGCTTTGCGTGAGCACGGAGAGGCCCTGTTAAAAATCGTTGCCCAAGCCTGCGAGAGAAGCGATCCTCCTGCGCGAATGCAGCAGCCTCTCAACCGGCAGCAGGGAGAGATCCTCAAGCAACTGCGGCTTGAGATGGTGTCTATTGCCGAGCGGGCCGGGTTGCCTGCCGAAATATTAATTCGCAAAAAAGAGCTGGAAGCCTTGGTCCAGGCCCGTCGACCCGAGTTAGAGGGGCGGCTCACAGGGTGGCGGGCCGATGTGATTGGCCACCCTTTGCTCGAAGCTCTGAAACAATTGCGTAAAGAGGAATTGAAGTGAAAGTTTTATGCGATATTTATCGCAGTCCAAATAAAGACGAAATGTATCTGTACGTGGATAAGCGCGAAGGCACTACGAGGGTTCCCAAAAATCTACTGGAGCTTTTCGGCAAGCCGCAGCACGTCACTACGATGTTGGTGACGCCGGACAAAAAGCTGGCCCGTGCAGAGGCGGACAAGTTGCTCAAAGAGGTGCTCACTCGCGGCTATTACTTACAGATGCCGCCAATAGCCGATTCCGAAATGAGTGAAATCGCGCTGAAGAACAGCAAGTTGCAACGCTGAGTCGAGCTAAATGGCACAGGAGCCTTTTTGGCGGCGGAAAACGCTGGAGCAAATGAGTCGATCCGAGTGGGAGCAGCTTTGTGACGGTTGTGGTCGCTGCTGTCTGCACAGCTTGGAGGATGAGGATACGGGTGAGGTCTACCTCACTAATGTGGCCTGCCGCCTGTTGGATACCCATTCCTGCCAGTGCAGTGAGTACAGCCAGCGCAAAGCCCATGTTCCCGGATGTATTCAGTTGCGTATAGAGGATATTGCCGAATTCGATTGGTTGCCGCTCACCTGCGCATACCGCAGTCTTGCGGAAGGGCGCCCTCTTGCGGACTGGCACCCACTGGTGTCGGGGGACCCGGAATCCGTACATCGGGCGGGGATATCGGTGCGTGGGCGCGTTGTCAGTGAAGAGTCGGTTCATTCAGACGATATGGAGGATCATATTGTCTCTTGGGTTGAACAAGGTTGATCGCAAACGGGAACTGCGACCTGTGAACGCCTTTGAATATTGCGCATAATTAAATCATTCTTCGGATCGATTTATGGCTGGCAGTGCTTGTCTGCGAAGCGGCGTAAATATGCCGGTTCCGAGCGAGTGACGATGTAAAGGACCCTGGCATATTTGCCCGATATTAAATCGGTGTGCCAGAAAGTAGAGTGAGAGAATGACAGAAGATTTCCAATTTGCCTGGATGGTATACGCCGCTTCAACACTGGTTATGCTGTTGGCGGGCTGGTGGTTTATGCGCAATTGGCGATGGAGTTGGGTGCGCCAGACTCTACTGTTAGTGGCTGCGGCGGTGTTGCTGGCGCCGGCAAAGACCTCTGTAGCGGAGTCAGTTGCTGTGCCGGTGTTGCCGCTATTTGTTTATCAAACGCTGTTTGAAGAAAATGGAGCGGCGCCAGAGGTCACTACCAATTTGATATTCGCTTCGGGTGGAGCCCTGGCGATCATGGTTGTTTGGGGGATTGTCAGCTTGCTGATGAGGTTTCGCCGGGACAGGCGTCGTCGCTTTGATGAAGATCCCTACTTTAACGAACAATAACCCAAGATATGGCTGTCATGCCTGAGGGCAGGGTAGCCATTCCCCCAGTATTTTTTGTTGCACTTTAATTCACTTGCGCAGCCATCGTCCCTCCTCGACGCCTATATCCAGGCCTTCACTCGGTTGCTCGTATCAAAGGCGCTAAAACCCTTTAGACCGACAACCCCAGTCAATGACAGCTGCTATATCTATTAAGCTGGTTCCCGCTGTGGCGCAATGCAAAACAATGTAAAAGCAGTGTCACTTTTCTGCCAGGTATCCAGTAACAACAAGAGGCGGCTGTATCCGGCATGTGGGAAATACCTCGCACCTAATAGGGGAAGAGGGCAAGGGCAGTCGTGAATAGAGTGAAATATTCAGTTCAATACCCACTTGCCCGGATTGGCAGTGAGAGCCGAATGGCTGAGGAATACTGATGCTCGATCACCTGCTTATATTGACTGCAGTAATGCTGGTTTCGGGCATTTTGGGTGGGTTGGTCAATTACTATCAAATGCTGTTTACCGAAGAAGATCCAGCGGGGCTCGCACGTTGCCTGATTATGGGGCTGTGTGGCGCCTTGATGGTACCGATATTCCTTAAATTCACCCAGAGTGACTTGTTGATAGAAATCCAGGGTGACCCCTCGCGTTTATTGATTTTTACCGGTTACTGCCTGCTCGCTGCAATTGCATCACGTATGTTCGTGTTTAACGCCGCGCGGCGCCAGTTGCGAGACGCCAGTATTGCCCGCGCCCGAGTAGAGAATATGGAGCAGGAACTGCGCACCATGCAGTTGGAAATCATGCCCCTATTGGAGCATGAAATTGAGGGCGACCCCGAGCAGGGGCCGACCATCGATTTCAATCAGATCCGTAAATTGGATGACAATGCCCTACAGGTGCTGCATTTGTTAAATACCGGGGAGTGTGTATTTCGGTCTCTTTCCGGCATGGTGCAGGACAGCGGTATGGAAACCAATTCTATAGCCCGCGCCTTGAATAGCTTGCTGGTGCTGGAGATGGTCGGGAAAATTCACAGTCACCTGGGCATCCGCTGGTATATCACCGGCAAAGGTCGCCAGGTTGTACACCGCCGCAGTACCCAGATGGCCTAGGCTGCTTCGGTAAGCCCACGCGTACTTTCAAGGCTCGCCCTGCGGGACTGGCAAATTCCCCCAGCGCAAGCTGGTCATCCAAATTGAGCGTTACCGCCTCGCCCCCAACCTGTTGTTCAATTATCATTCGCTAAAAGAGATAGTTAGCCTCGACGACAGGATTGGAGCAGTTATGAAGTTTACCGGTACCGAAAGCTATGTAGCGACCGACGACTTGCAGATGGCGGTGAATGCGGCCGTTACCCTGCAGCGCCCACTATTGATCAAGGGTGAGCCCGGCACCGGCAAAACACTGCTCGCCGAGCAGGTAGCAGAGAGCCTCGGACTAAAGCTGATTCAGTGGCATATTAAATCCACCACCAAAGCCCAGCAGGGCCTGTACGAGTACGACGCGGTATCCCGCCTGCGGGACTCCCAACTGGGGGTGGATAAGGTTCACGATATTGGCAACTACATTAAGCGCGGTAAGCTTTGGGAGGCCTTTGCGGCAGAAGAGCGCGTGGTGCTGCTGATCGATGAAATCGATAAAGCGGATATCGAATTCCCCAACGACCTGCTGGTTGAGCTGGATCGTATGGAGTTCTTTGTCTATGAGACTGGCGAAACCATCAAGGCCAAGCAGCGCCCCATCGTAATTATCACTTCCAATAATGAGAAAGAGTTGCCGGACGCTTTTTTACGCCGTTGCTTTTTCCATTACATCAGCTTCCCCGATCGTGACACCATGCGCAAAATTGTCGATGTGCACTACCCAGGGATCAAAGGGCAGCTGGTGGCCGAGGCAATGGATATTTTCTTCCAGCTGCGCGAGGTTCCAGGCCTGAAGAAAAAGCCTTCTACCTCTGAGCTGATCGATTGGCTCAAGCTGTTGATGGCTGATGATATTCCCGAGGAGATCCTGAAAAACAGCGATAGCAGCAATGCCATTCCGCCGCTCTACGGTGCCCTGCTGAAAAACGAGCAGGATGTCCATATGCTGGAGCGCCTGGCGTTTATGGCCCGTCGCGATAATCGCTAAACTGTGTTGGTTAATGTCACCGAGGGCTGAAATTGTCCTCGGTGATTTCGGCCCGGTTTAACCGGGTGTTATTTTTTCTCTGTGCTGACTGCGAATTATTATGCTGATTGGCTTTTTCCAGAATTTACGCCGCTATAAATTACCGGTAACCATCACCGAACTGCTGGCCCTGCTTGAGGCATTACAGCAGCGCCTGGTATTTGCCGACCTTGAGGAATTTTACTTCCTTGCCCGCGTTTGCCTCGTCAAGGATGAGAAGCACTTCGATAAATTTGATCGCGCTTTCGACGCCTATTTTAAGGACCTTGAGACCCTCGACGACATTGTCGAGCAAATGATTCCCGAGGACTGGCTGCGTGCAGAATTTATGAAGCAGCTGAGCGAAGAGGAAAAGGCCCAGGTGCAAAGCCTCGGTGGCTTGGAAAAACTACTGGAGGAATTTAAAAAGCGTCTAGAGGAGCAGAAGAAACGTCACAGCGGTGGTAATCGCTGGATTGGTACTGGCGGCACTAGCCCGTTTGGCAATAGTGGTTATCATCCCGGTGGTATCCGTGTGGGTGGTAAGGGGCGCAATCGCTCGGCGTCAAAGGTTTGGGAGAAGCGCCAGTTTAAAAATCTGGATGACAGTATCAGTCTGGGCACCCGCAATATCCAGGTGGCTCTGCGCAAGTTGCGCAAATTTGCCCGCACCGGTGCCGCAGAGGAACTGGATCTGGATAACACCATTTCCTCTACTGCACGCAACGCAGGGTTACTGGATATTCAAATGGTGCCGGAGCGACATAATGCGATTAAGGTGCTGATCTTTTTCGATGTAGGGGGCTCTATGGACCCCTATGTGCGCGTCTGTGAAGAACTGTTCTCCGCCTGTCGTTCCGAGTTCAAGCATCTCGAATATTTTTATTTCCACAATTTTGTTTACGAGCATGTGTGGAAAGACAACCAGCGGCGCTATAGCGAAAATACCTCGCTGCTGGAAATACTGCGCACCTATGGCAAGGACTACAAAGTAATTTTTGTCGGCGATGCGTCTATGGCGCCCTACGAAATTACCAGTCGTTTCGGCAGTGTCGAACATATGAATGAAGAGCCCGGTGCGGCCTGGATGGAGCGTGTTACCGATACCTACAGTAACCTGATCTGGTTGAATCCTGTAGGAGAGGAGTACTGGCAATATACCCCCAGTATCGGTATGACCCAGAGACTGGTGGACGGGCATATGTATCCGATGACCCTGGAGGGGTTGGATCGAGCCATCGCTTATTTGGTTAAAGGGCGTTAAAAGGCTGATCGCTTTTTCAGGTAGCACCGTAGGTGCTGCCTGCTATTCCTTCGAGGGATTTTGTTAGTTGTTCAACTAGAGAGAGAAGCGAAAAATCGCTTCGTGGAGTCATTATCAATGAGAAGCCACTGGGTTTCTCTATCTCTTTTCCCCCAGTATTAATCCCATTTTCTACGATAGAAAACAACGGCAGATGACACTGGGGGGCGCCCCAAAGCCCTGCAATAGCGGTTAAACCCAATAGTCGCTGGCGATTTGTTTGTAATTTTCTGGATTCACTATCGGTCCCTTTCTTAATTGCGGTTGTGGGGGTGGTTGGTACTAGTAAAACGCTACTGTTGTCCGGTAGTAATGTTTCCATCAACTTGCACCACTGTTGTCGTTTTTCGTTGGCCCAGGATATCTCATCGTCGGTAATTGATAGGGCCATAGTAATTCTTGTGGCGATGTCCTCTGAAAATACTGGCCGGTATTTTCGCAACCAGTCTCCGTGGGTATTGGCGATGGCGCGGCCCTGCAAAATTCTGAATACACCCGCCAGTTCGCCGAGTAATTCAATATCAGACAGGTGTTTAATCTCGCAGATAGGAAATTGATTATTTAATGTAGGAATAAATTCCTGGATTGCTGCTTGAATGGGCGTATCTGCCAGTTGACTGATCTCGGGGCAAATAACCAGGCGGGTTACTTTATTTGTGGACAAGTGCTGTGACGGGATGAGAATTTTGCCGACGTCTACAAGTAGTGAAGGAGTTTGACTAAACCAACCGACAGTATCAAAGCAGGGTGCTAAACCGATAACACCGTCGGTAGGAATAAGTGAGTGACTGGTTCGAATGCCGAATAAACCACAATAGCTTGCAGGTACCCTCACCGATCCGCCGGTGTCGGTGCCTAAGCCAATATCGGCTGTTCCTGAGGCCACGGCGGCGGCCGATCCCATAGAGGAACCCCCACAAAAATAGCCGGGCAGTTTAGGGTTGTCGGCAGAACCGTAATGTAAATTACTCCCCTGCATGCTGTAGGCGAGTTCATCAAGGAGAGTAAATCCAATAAAGGTTGAGCCGGCCTCCAGTAATTGCTGTAAGCTGAGTGCAGTTTTATTGGCTGGGGGGTGAGTATTGAACCACTCGGGGCTGCCTGCCGTATTTTTCTCCCCTTTCAATTGAAAGAGATCTTTGACTGCTAAACGTACGCCTGTTAGCGGTCCGGAATCTGATAACGTTAAAGAGCGAGGTCCGTGCTCGCAAAATACGCCTTTTATGGGTTGGCTCCCTTATTTGTCATTACCGCTAAAATGCTTCGGCGGTACACCGTCGTGATCGGCGGTGATGCTCAGTTCCTCCTTGGTGGTTTCGCCCACCTTTACGTGAACCTCTTCTGCACCGTGCATCCAGTCCACCAGTTTCTCGCGAATAAAGTACAGGATAATTCCGGCAATAATTGCGGCCAGGGCTACTCCGCCAAAGGTTGCGAGTGGACCGGATACACCAACGAGTTTACCGATCTCTGCGGCTCCTTTGTTGGCAATACCAATAAAGGCAAACCAAAGCCCCATCATCAGGGATAAATAGCGCAGCGGAGATAATTTAGTTACGACAGAGAGCCCAATTGGCGATAGGCAAAGTTCGCCAATGGTGTGGAAAATATAGGCAAATACCAGCCACCAAATACTCGCTTTAATGGTCTCTGAATCGCCAATTTGCAGGGCGGCACCGCACATGGATAAGAATCCCACGCCGAGAAAAACCAGTCCCAAACTGAATTTGGCCGGTGAGCTGGGTTCCCGGTCTCCCATGCCTACCCAAATACTGGCCATAATTGGCGCGAGGATAATAATAAACAGAGGGTTTACCATCTGCAGCCAACTGGCGGGAATCTCCCACCCCAGCACATTCAGGTCGGTTCGATATTTGGCGAATAAGTTCATTGAACCGGCAGCCTGCTCAAAGCCAGCCCAAAAAATCACGATAAACACGCCCAAAACCAAAATAACTTTGATGCGGTCTCGCTCCTCCTGAGTCAAAGGGCGGCGCTTATCGACGTCCTCATCTTTCTTGTCTTTCAGTTCCAGGTGCGCAGAAGGTTCTACACCGATTTCTCCCAGGTAGCGCTTGGCTTGGGTCATCTGCAGGATTAGGCCGGCTAACATGCCAAGGCCAGCGACGATAAAGGCCAGCTGGTAATCCACCTTTTCCCCAATCCAGCCCACCAGCAGGTAACCGAGGATTGAGCCCAGGTTGATGCCCATATAAAAAATGGTAAAAGCGGTATCCCGGCGGTGATCACCCTCTTCATAGAGGTCCCCGACCATGGTAGAGATATTTGGCTTGAAGAAACCGTTGCCGATAATCAGTAAGGCTAACCCGATCCACAGCATGTAAATTTGGCTGCCATTTGGCAGCCAACCGTGGGGAAATCCCAGGGCGAACTGTCCCAGCATCATCAAGGTGCCGCCGAACATAATACAGCGGCGCTGGCCCCAGCGATTATCTGCCATCCAACCGCCAATAATGGGGGTCAGGTAGACCAGCATTGCATACCAGCCCAGGTAGCTGAGGGCTTTGGATTGCAACTCGGTATCGGTCAGTTGTTCCCAGCCGAAGACTGCGGCAGTCGCTGTAGAGGTCAGGTAGAAGACAAAAATACCACGCATGCCGTAGTAGCTGAGACGTTCCCACATCTCAGTACCAAACAACAGGAAGAGTCCCTTGGGGTGGCCAAACAGCTGGCCTGCGCTGGCGGGGGGCTTGGGCTTGATCTCTTGCATAGTACTGCTCGCAAGGTATGACCCTGAGGAATTGCACCAGCAGTAAAGGCCGTGCCCCTCAGAAGAAGTGCTATTCGCACCAGTATAGATGAGCGCCACAATAAGGTTTGATAGCCCTGCGGTGCTCAGGGGGTATAATCCCGCGTTTGCCATTGCTGTACGAATTATGAGTCACACCGAAGCAGAAAAAGTACTGGGGGCGCTGCAGGCCCGAATCTCCGCGACCATGGGGCGTGACCGCTATGGGTTGCGCAGGACCGTCAAAAATGTACGTCGGCGCCAGAAAGAGGGCAAGCCGGTAGATCGCATGTTGGCCCAATTGGAGCAGCAGCTCCAAGCGTCTGAGACCCTGGTGGAGGAGCGTCGGCGCAAGTTGCCGGAAGTGCAGTGGCCGGAGTCTTTGCCAGTGGTAGCGCGGCGGGAGGAAATCGCCGAGCAGATCGAGAAAAATCAGGTTGTAGTGATTGCCGGTGAAACCGGTTCTGGTAAAACCACTCAGTTGCCAAAAATTTGCCTGTCACTGGGCCGGGGAATTTACGGCCAGATTGGCCACACCCAGCCGCGCAGGATTGCCGCGCGCACTGTAGCCAACCGAATTGCTGAGGAGCTGGGGCAGCCCCTGGGAGAGTCCGTCGGTTACCAGGTGCGCTTTACCGATCACAGCAACGAGCATACCCACGTCAAACTGATGACGGACGGTATCCTACTGGCTGAAATTCAGCGCGATCCCCTGTTAAATAAATACGATACGTTGATCATCGATGAGGCCCATGAGCGCAGCCTTAATATTGATTTTCTGTTGGGCTATTTGAAAACCATACTGCCCAAGCGCCCTGACCTGAAACTGATAATTACCTCGGCCACCATCGACCTGGAAAAATTTTCCCGGCACTTTGGCGATGCGCCGATTATCGAGGTTTCCGGTCGTACCTACCCGGTGGAAGTTCACTATCGCCCCGCAGCGGATACGGATGCAGATCTCAACGAGCAGGTGGTCACTGCTGTGGAGGAATTGCTGCACGAGGAAAAGTCCAGCAGTCGGCGCGGTGGGGATATCCTGGTATTTATGAGCGGCGAGCGGGAAATCCGCGAGTGCGCCAAGGCTTTGCGCGATGCACAGATAGCGCAATTGGAAGTGCTGCCCTTGTATGCCCGCTTGAGCCTTGCGGAGCAAGCCAAAGTTTTCCACGGCCATAAAGGCCGTCGCATTGTACTCGCTACCAATGTGGCAGAGACCTCTATTACGGTGCCCGGTATCCGCTATGTGATCGACCCGGGTACTGCACGAGTGAGCCGCTACAGTTACCGCAGTAAAATTCAGCGGCTTCCTATAGAGCCGGTTTCCCAGGCCAGCGCCAACCAGCGTGCCGGTCGCTGCGGCCGTGTCAGCGCTGGTGTTTGTGTGCGCTTGTATGAAGAGCGGGATTTTGAGCAGCGCCCGGAATTTACCGATGCGGAAATTCTGCGCACAAATCTGGCCGCAGTCATTCTGCAAATGTTGCAGTTGCGTATCGGTGATATCCGCGAGTTTCCATTTGTCGATCCGCCGGACCCACGACTGATTAATGACGGCTATAAATTGCTGCAGGAATTACAGGCGGTAGATGAGCAGGGCCGGGTCACTAAATTGGGGCGATCCCTATCAAGGTTGCCTTTGGACCCGCGCTTGAGCCGCATGTTATTGGCGGGGGCAGAGAATGGCAGTGCGCGGGAGCTCTTGATTATTGTCGCCGCTCTGGCCGTGCAGGACCCGCGCGAGCGCCCGGCAGAAAAACGCCAGGCTGCGGATGAAAAACATCGCCAGTGGCAGCATGAACAATCGGATTTTTTATCCTTCGTTCAGCTGTGGGATGCCTTTGAAGTCCAGCGTCAGGAACTGAGTCAAAATCAGTTGCGCAAGTGGTGCCAGAAAAACTTCCTGTCCTGGCTGCGTATGCGCGAGTGGAGAGATATCCACCACCAGCTGCGCGTGGCCTGTCGCGATCTCGAAGTTAAAGAAAACAAAGAGCCGGCGGAATACGAAGCGATACACCGAGCCATCGTGGTGGGATTGCTGGGCAATATTGGCGCGCGGGATGAAAACAAGGAGTTTAACGGCTGCCGCAATCGTCGTTTCCATATTTTCCCAGGCTCTGGCCAATTTAAAAAACCTCCCCGCTGGGTGGTGTCTGCCCAGTTACTGGAGACCAGCCGCCTATTCGCCCATACCGTAGCTAAGGTCGAGCCCGAGTGGATATTGGCCGCCGCGCAGCACCTGGTTAAGTGCAATTATTTTGAACCCCATTTTGACGCTCGCTCCGGGCAGGTGATGGCCTTTGAGAAGGTCTCCCTTTACGGTTTGGTGCTGGTGGAAAAACGCCGAATTCCCTACGGCAAACTGGACCCGCAAACTTCTCGGGAAGTGTTTATTCGCCAGGCGCTGGTGGAGCAACGCTATCGCGGTAAGGGCCGGTTTTATAAGCACTATCTCGACCTGTTGAAGTCCCTGGAAGAGCTGGAAGCCAAATCCCGTCGCCGGGATATTCTGGTGGATGATGAAGTGGTGTACCGTTTCTTCGATGAGCGTATCCCGGCGGATATCGTCAACCTGGCTGGATTTGAGCACTGGCGCAAGAAAGCGGAATCCAGCGATACACAGCTGCTGTTTATTCCCCGCGACTTATTGATGCAGCAGAGTGCCGATCATGTGGGAGAGGCCCAATTCCCCAATGAGTTGCAGGCGGGCGGTATTGTCTATCCGCTCAGCTATCACTTTGAGCCTGGCAGTGTGGATGATGGCGTCAGTATCCAGGTGCCGGTTGCAGCGCTGCACCAGGTGCCGGCAGCTCGCCTCTCCTGGTTGGTGCCGGGCATCTTGCGGGACAAGTGCATCGCTCTTGTAAAAGCCCTGCCCAAGCAGTGGCGCAAGTATTTTGTGCCAGTGCCAGCTGCGATAGATAAGGCTTTGCCCCGACTGCGTGCAGACAATACCCCGTTGTGGCAGTCGTTGGCTCTGGAGCTGAAGCGCCAGACAGCACAGCAGCTGCCAGATGAGGTGTGGGAGTCTGCGGAACAGGCCCTGGAAGATTATTACCGTTTCAATATCCAGGTAATGGATGAAGGCGGTAAATTGCTGGATCAAGATCGGGATTTGGCCTTATTGCAGGCGCGCTACCGGGATAGGGTACAGCAGGGGCTGGCAACGGCTGGCGACAGTTTTGAGCGGGAGGGTATTTCCCGCTGGGACTTCGGTGATCTTCCAGAGACCCATACCCTCAACCAGGGCGGGCTCAAGGTGCGGGCTTACCCAGCGCTGGTTGAAGGAAAAGACAGTGTCTCCCTGAAGCTACTGGATAACCCCAGCGAGGCTCGCAGGCTTACTCGCGCCGGTATTTGCCGTTTGACTCTGTTGCACTTGCCGGAGAAGGTGAAGTATCTGCGCAAAGAGCTGTTGCGAGGCAAGGAGCTGGGGCTTTCTGCAGCGGATCTGGGGCGCCGTGAGGAGGTAGCTGACGACATCCTGATGGCAGCCGTGCGCGAAGTTTTCTGGCCCAAAGAGGAGTTGCCGCGCACCGAAGCTGAATTCCTGGCCGCTTTGGAAAATGACGGTGACTTGGTGGGGGTGGCCCAGGAGATTGGTGATCTGTTGGTCAAGGCCCTGGCCCAGCTAGTGCCCCTGCGCAAACAAATCAAGCAGCAGAAAAACCTGGCGGTCGCAATGGCGGTGGGGGATATCCAGCAGCAACTGGCTGGGCTCTTCTACCGAGGATGCCTGTTTGATACTCCGCTGTCATGGCTGCGCCAGTACGGTCGCTATCTGAAGGCGATTGCAATGCGCTTGGAAAAGGCCGCTCTCGACCCTAACCGTGACCGAAAACTGCAAGTTGAATACCAGAAGGCGGCGGAGCCTTACTTGGCGCAAGTGGAGAAATATTCACCCAGAGAACTCTCTGCAGAGGCAGAATTGCGTGAGTTTCGCTGGATGTTGGAGGAATTTCGTGTTTCCTTATTCGCGCAGACTCTAAAAACCCTGATGCCGGTGTCATCCAAGCGCTTAAGCAAGTCATGGGCAGAAATTGATGGGAAAGGTTTGCTTGGTTGATTTTCTCTATGGAAAAGAGATCACAAAAAAAATTTTGATCAAGTGTAAGAATTTGATGGAGAGCCCGACAGAAGTACTGAAAGCAGGCCTGGAGCCCAGAATGACCCCTTGATACCGGTTATTTTGTGGCGGGTTCTATTCAATGACTGATTTTTGTTTCGCAGCATTATACTTCTGCGGAGTGGAAAAAAGTCTCTTGTACTTTTTATTGCTAAGGACACCTAGTTAGGAGATTCACTATGAACAAGAAGCACCTTTCCCCTGTAGCCGCCGCAGTTGGCGCAGCGTTTATCGCCACTGCCGCTATGAATGTATCTGCTGCCAACAGCAATGCTAACCCCTTTGCCGCAGCAGACCTGAGCTCAGGCTACAACGTGGCGCTGGCTGATCACGACGGTGATGATAAAAAGAAAGAGGGTAAGTGCGGCGAAGGCAAGTGCGGCGAAGGTAAGAAAAAAGAAGGCAAGTGCGGCGAAGGTAAGTGCGGCGAAGGCAAGAAAAAAGAAGGTAAGTGCGGCGAAGGTAAGTGTGGCGGGTAATTTTTCGCTGTACTCAAAGAGGGTGGATACGCTTTAGCGATCCACCCTGTTTTTTATTGATCGCTGAAAATAGTGAGACCTGAAAGTGTTGCGCGAGTTTTCCGTAGAAGGCGCTGGGTTTGGATTGCGCCGCTCAATGATGGGTGAAAACCTTGATACAGATGCCGTAGATTTTCTGGAGGTAGCACCTGAGAACTGGATTGGTGTTGGCGGTCGCTATGGGCGCTGGTTTAAGGAATATACAGAGCGTTTTCCTTTTTTACTTCACGGTTTATCTCTCTCGATTGGTGCACCAGAACCATTGGATATGGAATTGGTTGCAGCCATTAAAAAATTTATCAAGCAACACAATATTCGCGGTTACAGTGAGCACTTGAGTTATTGCTCAGATCACGGCCATCTGTACGATTTATTGCCCATTCCCTTTACGCAAGAAGCGGTGATGTATGTTGCCGAGCGAATCCGTATGGTCCAGGACGCACTGGAAGAACGGATTGCAATGGAGAATGTCTCCTACTATGCGGCGCCGGGCCAGGAGATGACTGAACTGGCTTTTTTAAATGCGGTGCTGGAAGAGGCCGATTGTGATTTGCTTCTGGACGTGAACAATATTTATGTAAACTCGATTAACCACCGCTACGATGCGCTGGACTTTCTATCTGCACTACCTACTGAAAGAATTCGCTACGTACATATTGCCGGGCACTATGATGAGGCAGAGGATTTAAAGGTGGACACCCATGGTGCACCGGTTATTGATCCTGTGTGGGAACTACTCGATCGCGCCTACGATATTCACGGTGTGATGCCGACGCTACTTGAGCGGGATTTTAATATTCCGCCGATTCCCAAATTACTCGAAGAAGTAGGACATATTAAAACCATTCAGGCCAGTCACCAGGTGGAAGAGAATTATGTCCTCAGTCGTCGATAAGCCCGAGACATTCAAAAGTGTGCAGCGGGACTTTGCTGCCCATTTGCGCGCACCGGATCAAGTTGCGCCGCCGGCAGAAATTGAGGACCGGCGTGTCGCTATTTATCGAGATTTGATTTACAACAATATTGAATCCTTTGTTGCCAGTGGATTCCCGGTATTGCGCAGTCTTTATAGCGACGAAAACTGGCATCAAATGGTGCGTGATTTTGTCCACAAACACACATCCGTTAGCCCGTATTTTTTGCAGATCAGTGAAGAGTTTCTCTCATATTTACAGAACGAACGGGGAGAACAACCACAAGATCCTCCGTTCCTGTTGGAGCTTGCCCACTACGAGTGGGTAGAGTTGGCTTTAGATGTCAGTGATGTGGAATTACCGGAAGGGCTGGCGATAGAGGGGGATGTTTTACAGCAAGTTCCTGTAGTTTCCCCTCTTGTCTGGAGCCTCAGCTACCGCTACCCAGTGCATCGGTTGGGGCCGGATTTTCAGCCCCAAGAGCCGCCGGAGGTACCGACGTTCCTTTTCGTATACCGGGATCGTTCCGACAAAGTGAATTTTATGGAGATCAATGCCGTCACCGCCAGATTGTTGCAGTTGGTCTCTGCGGGCGATTACACCGGCTTACAAATATTGGAACAGATGGCTCAGGAATTACCCAATATTAGTCGTGACTCCTTATTTGATTTTGGTGCCGATTTATTAGAAAAACTACTGAATAAAGGGGTTATTGCCGGTTTAAAGGCTTAGCCTGTGATTGCCTGAAACTCCTTTATCTTTGGCAAATCCCAGCTGCTATGCTGCCGAGGGTAGCTTACGAATTACTAGGGCGTTAGAATCCTTGGTCTCACTAGTTTGATATAAGAGGAGCAGGGTTGTGCTTGGAAGCAAAACTTTATCGCCCTGGTTAATGGCAACTCTGATAGCTGTTACTCCAGTAGGGGCGCTAGCGCAACAAGATCCGTTTGGTGGTGCAGCTCAAAACCCGGCTGCGGTAGATACCAGCGGAGCAGAGGATGCCAGTGCCGATGACGGGGGCCTGTCTCTCGAGGATGAGTACGGCTTTGATCCTGCCGATGAATTTGGTGGTGCCGAGGGCGAAGATTTATCACTTCGCGACCCCTGGGAAGGTTTTAATCGGGCCATATTCTCCTTCAACGATGGTGCAGATCGCTATGTGTTGAAGCCCGCCGCTGTCAGCTATCGCCAAATTACCCCGATTTTCGTGCAGCACGGTGTCAGCAACTTTTTCGACAATCTGCGCGAAGTTACCAATACTTTTAATGATGTTCTGCAGGGTAAATGGGGCCAAGCGGGCAATGACGCGGGTCGTTTCCTGGTGAATTCCACGGTAGGTATTGTCGGTATTCTGGATGTTGCCCAGCACATGGGTCTCGAGCAGGGTGATGGCGAGGACTTTGGCCAGACTTTGGCTGTTTGGGGTGTGCCTTCTGGCCCCTACCTGGTTTTGCCGCTACTGGGTCCGTCCACTGTACGGGATACCCCTGCCAGGGTCGTGGATTACTACACCAACCCCTTGACCTATGTAAATGACGACGCGACCAAATATGCATTGAAGGGTACAGATATCATTCAGAGCCGTGCCAGCCTGCTGCAAGCGGAGTCCTTGTTGCATGGTGATCGCTATGTACTCTTGCGGGATGCTTACCTGCAGCGCCGCGACTATTTGATTGTCGATGGTGAAATGGATGTTCAAACCGAAGAAGAGGCCGCAGAGGCAATTGATCAGGGTGAAGTGGAAGAGGCTTCCGACTACTGATTTGTCACCTAGGGCAGATAACTTTTTAGAGCCTTTATATGGCCGGCCCCAGTAGCCTAGTGCTTACCGACGATGAGCGCTCCCGCAATTTTTTGCGAGGGGCGCTTTCGCGTTTTGGCTTCCAGGTAAGTGTTGCCAACAACGGGGAAGATGGCATCGGCCAGTTCAGCCCCGGTGCTTTCCATATCGTATTGATTGATCGCTATTTGCCGGATATGAGTGGGCTGGAAGTGTTGCGGCGGATAAAGCGCATAGCCCCAGAAGTGGCCGCAGTAATTATTGCCTCAGACAGTGCTGCCGATGATGTACTCCAAGCGATGCGCCTTGGAGCCAAAGACTACTTGGTTAAACCCCTGGAAGAAGCAGCGGCTATTGATCGTATGATCTGCCGTATCAGCGGTGAAGAAAACCTGGCGAAGCAGAATCGCGAATATAAAGTGACCTTGGAGCGTCGCAACAGTGAACTGCGGGATCATGTCGAGCTGCTGCGCAGGGACCAGGAAGCTGGCCGTTTACTGCAACAGCATTTACTTCCCCGTACCCCCTATCATTACCCCAGCGGTGTGGAAGCATCCTACCGGCTGGTTCCCTCCCTGTACCTGAGCGGTGATTTTGTTGATTACGGCTTGTTCGGTGAGCGCTTTGTAGCCTTTTACCTGGTCGATGTGTCGGGCCATGGTGTCTCTTCTGCGCTGGTTACTGCCCTGATTAAGCACAGCATTATGCATCGTTTGCGGGAGCGCCCCTTATTTGCCCAGCTGGACTCCCTCAGTGATGACTTGCTGGATGTCCTTAATCTGGTCAATGGAGAGTTGTTATCCACAAAATTGGGCAAGCACGCCAGTATGTTTGTCGGGGTTGTGGATAGTAGTGCCCGGCAATTGCACTATGCCGTCGCCGGGCAAATACCTATGCCGGCCCTGGTTAGTGAGGCGGGTGCAGACTGGTTGCCGGGAAAAGGGCGTCCCCTGGGTATTTTTGAACGGGGTGATTGGCAAGTGATGCGTGCTGAGCTGCCGCCCGCTTGGCGCCTGGTCGCTTGTTCAGACGGTGTACTTGAATTATTACAGGGCGATCTGCTCGATAAAGAGGCCCAGCTTTTGCGGGCTATTTCAGAGAGTGGGGGAGAACTCGACAGGCTCTGTCAGTCTCTAAAAATGGATACTTTTGGTGCCCTTCCGGACGATATTACGATTCTCACTTTAGGCCGCCAGTAATGCCTAAAACTTCTATCGATAGTCTTCGACTATGAAGTCGAATTTTGTGCTTTATCGCACTTGTCAGTCTGCATAGTCAGGAGTAAGCTCCGCCCACTTTATGCACAAAATTGCACTAGGCGCCAAAAACGTCAAATGCTATTGTGTTCTCTACCAGTGAACTTTTGCCATCCGCCTGCACTTCTATCAAAAGGTGTATTCGGGTGAGCCAGGGGTTGTTATGCAGTCCGGGCAAATTATGGTTGGGGCCCACCAGGGCATCTACGTCATCAAGTTAGTAGGTGATGTTCGTCTCAACCTTTGTACCTCATTTGATAGCTTTATCGACAACATGTTTGCACGGGGTGATTTTGCCGGAGTGGCATTTGATCTCGGTGGTGCAGAAGGTGTTGATAGTACGACCCTCGGCCTGATGGCGAAGATTGCTATTCGCGCTTTGGAGCGGGGCTGTGATAAGCCGCTGGTATTCTCTGCGGGTAAAGGTATCCGCCATCTATTGGACGCTATGGGCTTTGATTCGTTGGTTGAAATCAGCGATACGGTCCACGATTTGAGCGTACCCACCACGCCTTTGGTATGTAATAGCCCCGACGAGTGTGCTGCGCGGGAAAAGGTGCTGGAAGCTCACCGGGTATTGATGAGCATGAACGAGCAAAACGCCGAGACTTTTCGCGACTTGGTACATACCCTGGAGCGAGAATGTTCCCCGGTTGCCAAATCTTCGGCGCATTATCACTAGCGCTTATTCTCTCCTAATCCCCAGTTCTGGAAATCTCCCTTTCTTAGCAACGCTTCATATCCCTCGCTTCGGCGCGTGCCTTGGTGAAGAGTCCGTGTGGCAGATAAATTAGCTCTGCCACCCTGCGAATCAGGTGCTCCTCGAAAGCCTCGATAACATCATCTGAAAAAGCTACCTGCCACATCTGCAAAATCAGCAGGTATTTATCTCTCTCGCTGAACTGTTCATTCACTGCCTGGGTGAACTCGAACAGGGATGTGGCTCTGTCCCGTTGGCCAATAGCTTCACTGACTATTTCTGTGGCACTAGTCTGGTCGAGAGAGTAGTGCTGGCATAAGAGCTGTGTGAGCGTTTCACGCTCACACTCATCGAGCTTTTGATCGACAGTGGCGACCTCGACTAACAGCGCAGCGCTGATCATCCGCACGTCTTTTTCGTCACGTGCTTCAACATCAACGCTATTTCCTATCTGCTCAAACAGTTTACGGATTTGTTGCAGCATGAATTTCCTGCTGTCCCTTTACTCGGTTCTGTAACAATAGCTCTAAACGTTCCTGATCCTTCACGAAGTTCCGGATGCCATCGGCAAGCTTTTCAGTGGCCATGGCATCGCTATTCAATTGAAAGCGGAATTCGGCTTCAGCCAGATCCTGTGTCGGCCGGGATTTGGTTGCGGATACCGGTGGCAGGCCAGCAGCGAGAGGTGCCTCACTGTCCTCCAGGGCCTGTAATAGCTGAGGGCTGATTGTCAGTCGATCGCAACCAGCCAGGGCCTCGATCTCCCCGGTATTGCGGAAGCTGGCGCCCATCACAATGGTTTTGTAGTCTCGGGACTTGTAGTACTCATAGATATTACGCACCGAGATTACGCCCGGGTCCTCTTCCGCAGGGAATGACTCGCGGCCGCTGTTGGCGATATGCCAATCGAGGATTCGACCGACGAAGGGGGAGATCAGAGTTACCCCGGCTTCGGCACAGGCAATCGCCTGGGATTGACTGAACAACAAGGTCAGGTTGCAGTGGATTCCCTCGCGCTCCAGTACTGATGCGGCAGCAATGCCTTCCCATGTCGACGCGATCTTGATCAATACCCGCTCTTTGGCAATACCTGCGCGTTCATAGAGGGCGATCAGGTGGCGTGCGTAATCAATAGTAGCGCGGGTATCAAAGGAGAGGCGAGCATTGACCTCGGTGGATACCACCCCGGGCACCAACTGCAAGATTTCCGTGCCGATGCTGACAGCCAGTTTGATGGCGGCCAGGCGTGCAATATTTTCCGCGTTCGAGCCACCCTGGTGGCTTTCGGCCCACTGAAGTGCCTCGGCGATATGGTTGTCGTACTGAGGGAGCTGGGCGGCCTTAAACAGTAGGGAGGGGTTGGTTGTGGCATCTTGAGGACAATATCGGCGAATTGCTTCAATATCTCCTGTATCTGCTACAACCTGGCTGCGCTGTTTGAGTTGCTCCAACTTGTTCATGGTTCCTCCCTTAATTATTCACTGGTCTACATATTGAAAGCGGTCTAAGCGGCTTGGGTGACCTGGGCCAATGCCTGTTCAAGCACCTCGGGACCCGCCCCCGGCTTGTGGGCATTTTCGCTCAAATGGCGGCGGAAGCGTCGAGCACCAGGAAGCCCCTGGAATAACCCGAGCATATGCCGGGTGATATGATTCAAGCGCTGTCCGCGCTGCATTTCCTGCTCGATATAGGGCAGCATCTGCTCTACCACCTGGATGGCATCCGGGCCGGTCTCACCGCCAAATAATTGGCTGTCCACCTGGGCCAGGATTGTCGGGGTTTGGTAAGCCGCGCGCCCCAGCATAACACCATCCACGTGGCTTAAATGTTGCTGGCATTCCTCAATTGAATTGATCCCCCCATTAATAACAATTTGTAGCTGGGGGTAATCCTTCTTTAACTGGTAAACCATGTCGTAATTGAGCGGAGGAATTTCACGGTTTTCCTTGGGGCTTAGCCCCTTTAGCCACGCTTTGCGCGCATGGACGATAAAGGTATCCACACCGGCATTGGCCTGGGCCTCCACGAAGCGGGTCAGGCCTGGGTAGTCTTCCATATCGTCGATGCCGATACGGTGCTTGACGGTAACCGGAATAGATACCGCTTCCCGCATGGCAGTGAGTCCTGCGGCTACCACATCCGGTTCCGCCATAAGGCAGGCACCAAAACGCCCGGACTGGACTCGGTCACTGGGGCAGCCACAGTTTAGGTTGATTTCGCTATAGCCCCATTCCTCGGCGATACGGGCGCATTCAGCCAGTTCTTGAGGGTCACTGCCCCCCAACTGCAGGGCGACAGGTTGTTCAGCTGCATCAAATTGCAAATGTCGCTGTTGGTCACCATGCAGTATTGCCCCGGTGGTCACCATTTCCGAATACAGGCGTGCATGCTTGCTCAATAGGCGCCACATATAGCGGCAATGGCGGTCGCTCCAATCGAGAAGTGGTGCAGTGCAGAAACGGTGGGTATTAAATTCGGACATAAACTGCGGAGTAAAACACTAATAAAAACAGAGTAGCCGCCATTATATGGGATGCCTATGGTGATGTGCGGCTTTATTGTGAAACTTCGGGCACCTATCCTGGAGTGAGTGCTTGCGGAACAGCAAGGTGGAACTCGAATAAGGTGGAACTCGAATAATGGTTGGCGGGCTTTATAAGGGGTGCTCTTATCCTATCGGTTGCTTGTGTAACTAATAGTGTGAGAGATCTGCGGTGGATGTAAAAGCTGGAACGGGTTGATATACCAAGAGCTTCTCATTCGATCCTTGATGGCTGATGTATGCAAGGTAAAGAGAGATCAGGTTTTATTCAGTTTGTACTTGCTGGTAATTTGAATTATCCACATTAGCAAAATAAATAGTGAGTGAACACAATGTTCTTCTGCTGACAGATTTCTGTGATGAAAGATAGAATTGCTCCGTCCTTAATACTGAGCCGATTATTTTGAGTGCAGTCTTTTCTTTGGTGGCAGTGCACTTCTGACTTTTTGGCCAAGCTCAACAAAATTTATAAAAGGAGTTTAGTATGAAGTTTAAATTAATCAGTGTGGGAGCTGTGGTACTGGTTTTGGGTGGATGCGCTTCATTAATGAAAGAAACTGTATCTAAAAGGGCGCCTTTTGATCTGAACTGTGATGCGGGCTCAATAACGATCCAGCAACTGGGATACAGAACTTATGGGGTTTCAGGATGTGATAAGCGTGCCACTTATGTATTGCAGGGACCTTGTTCAGGTCCGGGAAGTCAGTGTTTAGCAGTAATGAATTCCAATGTGGATGAAGGTTAATAGCAAAATTCGGGGGTAGGAGGTTTTTCTTGCTCCCCATTTTCTGGCTCCCAAAGTAAATGGGGGCTATTGCGAGGAAGAAATTTTAGATATTTCTCTCGCGTTCAGAAGAGTTTTTTGCGGTTTCGGAATGTTGGGTATTGGGTGGGGTGGGTGGTTCCACACATAAAGTGGGTTCAAGTTTATTTAGTAATTTACGTGCAGTGGCACGATAGCTGGTTAGCTTACCGCCTGCCACCGCTAGAATTCTAGGCTTCTTATTATCATCACAGCAAATAATGGTTTCCCGGGAGCGCGCAAAAGGACTCTTTTCCATTTCCGGAAGTACCCGTAGTCCGGAATAGCTCTCGCAAATATCTTCTCCAATGAGCTCCCGGGCTTGAGAGAAATATTTCTGTACGGTCTGCAGAAGGTAACTCTCTTCTTCTAGTGTGGGGGTGACATCCCGAGGATCGCCAAAATAGGGGCGTTCTGTAGTTCCAACCAGTGTTTTATCCTGCCAGGGCATCACGAAAATCGCACGGCCATCATCAGCCTCCACATAGTAGATTTTATCGCCAAGAGAGAGGGGCAATAAAATATGGGTACCTGCGACCAGGTCGATAGGGGGCATGTCCACTGGCGGTGAACAGCGTGCATTCGTGTTGGCTACCCAGGGGCCACTGCAATTTATGAGCGCCCGGGTGCGCAGCGTGCTGAGCTTGCCATTAGCAACATAGTCAACGCGGACCCCATCTCCAGTGACTTCTGCACCTACTAGGCTACCGGGACAGATAATCTGCGCCCCGTGGGCAACTGCTGAGGCAACTACATCCCTGGTAAGTGCTGCGTCATCGGTCTGCGCATCGTTATAGCGGAAGACCTCTTTTAGGCCCTCCCTATTCAGGCCTGGAAGGCTGTCCCACTGGGACTTGGGTATTCTGCGAAAGTATGAATCAGTGTTACTCAGTCCAGACAGAAGGCTATATAGGCTCAACCCCAAGCGGACCAGCCAGGCCGGTCTCCTGCTGTGCTGGTAGATAGGGATATAAAAAGGGACCATTCTCACGAGTTCAGGCTTGTTATCCAGTAGCCACTTTCTCTCCCGCAGGCACTCGTAGACCAAACGGAACTGGCCGCTCTCCAGGTAACGCAAGCCGCCGTGAATGAGTTTGGAGGAGCGAGAGGAAGTGGCGGCGGCGATACCCAGCTGTTCGAGTATCACCACGGAATAGTGATTTGTGGCCAGAACCTCAGCGGCTCCCGCTCCCTGTATACCTGCGCCGACTACCAGGACATCAAAATCCGTAGACATCACTCGCTTCCCGGGAGCGCATCAGCAGCGGCAAGTTGCCGGTGAGAATATGGTGAGCACCGCGCTTGCGCCAGAGTACTGCCTCTTCTGTCGAGTTGATTTCATAGACAACCCATTGCCAGGGGCCTGGGGGCAATTCGTCACATTCAACTTGGCTGTCGCGAATTAGTAGATATTCTGGCGCCAAAGTAACAATGTCGGCAGATAGGCACCGGGAGACACTATTGATCTCAAGGGCAACTCGATGCCAGCCCATATTGCGGGCGGCTCTGAGGCTGCGGCAGTCTGCGGTGAGTAGAGCGAATGACTCATTCTCGGTGCGCATCAGCTCCATTAACTTTTTAACGGCGGTGACAAATCCAGTGGCGGCGATATTGGCAGGTGAGATACCGATAAACCAATCCAGGTGGCGATGGCAGCTGGCCCAGTCTACCAGCTCGATGAAGCGATTGATCGACTGGTGGTGTAACTGTGAGTCCCTAAGGGAGTGGAAGACCTGGGACTGGTCATTGCCGGGGATGTGCAGGCTATCCTCGTGGAAGCACCAGGGGGTGCCGTCGGCGCTGAAGCGGATATCGCACTGAATAGCGCAGGCCCCCAGATTATGGGCCGCCTCGAAAGCGGCAATCGTATTCTCTGGTTGGCGGGTCTTGTCGCCGCGATGAGCAATTAACATGTGAATCTGGTCCGAAAAGCGGGTGTTATTGTCGTCTGGAATTGGGCGTAATTTGGCCTTTGCCCAGAGATGAACCGGACCCTGGCTGGAGCCGGGTCATACAGGAAAAATAGACGGTGCCACCGCTGTTGCAAGGTTCACGGGGAGGAAATATGGGACCAGAGGGCTATCAATGGAGGGCTGGGGTTTTTACATAGTGATGATGCTGAATCGATTGCATACTGCCCATATGGATAGCGCGCCACTGAGTTAGCTAGCGGTATGTCGCGTCAGGATGATCTATTACGTTGGCAGTGTTTTACTTTTCAGGCGGTGTAGGGCAAATCAGTATTGCCTCTTATTTACTAGCGGGGCTGGTGATATTGATTTAAGGGAGGCTCATTAGGTTCCGATTTGACTTGTGGATAAAACAGCCCGATATTGCGCTTACTTTAAGAAGTTCTAAAACTACCCGCTCTTTATGAAAAAAGTACTGCTTTCACTGCTACTCTTTGTCGTCCAGCCAGTAATGGCAGCTATGTCTGTGGATAAAATTGTCCTTTACCTGGAAGATACTCCCAGCGCCCGGGATGATGTTCTCGTCAGCAATCCAGATAATGAGACGCTATATATCCAAACTGAAATATTCCGTGTGGATAACCCCGGCCATGATAATGAGAGCCGAGTCAGGGTGATAAATCCCGATGAATTTAAACTTCTTGTCAGCCCCGCAAGAGCTGTCCTGGCCCCCGGAGAGAGAAAGCGCTTTCGCTTAATGGCCTTAGATAGAGATCTTGAAGAGGAAAAAGTCTACCGGGTGACTTTTAAACCTGTTGTAGGTGATATCAAGAGTGACAGAACGGCACTAAAAATCCTTGTAGCTTATCAGGCATTGGTATTTGTGCAGCCAAAAGGCGGAGCTTATAAAATTGATTTAGTGGCTGAAGGGGATAATTACCGACTCACGAATAGTGGCAATATTAATGTAGAAGTCGTGGAAGTACGTCATTGTGTGACTGAAGAGAAGTGTGAAAAACTTGAGGCCACCGGTCGGTTATACGCTGGCACCAGTATCGAAGTAACGGGTAAACTCGTTGGCGGTGAGCTGGAAGTTTTACTACGAGGGCAGCAGAGTGAGCGGGTTCGTTTTCCTCTTAGTGGCTAATTAGGATTGGTTGCTTGCCTATAGCAGGCTGGGCGGATTAAAGGATTATTTTGTATCTAACTCACTGGCTGCTCACCGTTACTGTGAGTACATCGGTGTAGAGAGGTTCGCCCGCGTTTTCCCAGTCTGAGGGCGCAATGGAAATATAAATTCGCGCATTATCAGAAAGGCAGTTTTCATCCGAAGTTCGGCTAAAACTGCCGGAGATATCGCCAAGGCTATCCGGGGAAATGCCTGAAGTTGCAGCCAGGTTGTCTGAGAAGGCAACGCTGTAGGGGATTTGTTCACTGTTTCCCCCCAATTCATAGGCACTACTGCCTGATCCCCCGGTGCTGCCATTGGCACTGGACAGGTTTACTGTGTAACCGCTAAATCCTATACCGCCAACACAAAAGTCCTCACTGCCCTCAATGGCCTGTCCAAACAGGGTGCCACTGTTGCTGAGGTCAATATCACCCAGATTGCGAATGGCGATGTTTGGCTCTACGTCCAGCACAATGTCAAACTGAACTGTTTCGGTGCCGGCAGTCCAAATAATAAAATAATTATTCAGTGTCATCTCAAAGCTGGCGGAGTAGCGGCTGGAAGAGGGTATTTGGCTGCTGTCCAGCTCGATCACTAAATAAGTATCTGCATCGTCGCTGGTGCCGGCAAAAGTAGCGGACTGAGTTCCTGGACTGAGTGTTTCCGTGGTGCCGTTATTGGCTCGAAATGAAATATCAATATCCAGCTGTTCACCACTGTCCGCAAATAGTGCGAAAGTAGATCCACTGAGCGGACTCACTTCTACATCATAGCGCAGGGTCCAGCTTCCCAGCAGGCTTCGGGTAGTGAACTGAATTTCTTTAGGTTCTGATTCGTAATCAATAGTGTGTGAATCTTCCAGGCCACAAACTCGCAAATCGTTATTGCTGGAGCAATTTACCTGGGCTTGTACTGGTATATTAAATAGCGGAATCAACAGCGCAGAGGCCAGGCCAAGTTTGTGCAGCTTCTTAATTACGGACACGGCTTACCTCTGCTATTTGCCCAGTCTGGCAGTTGGCCTCTGACTCTTCTATGGTTCCCAGGTTGAGCCAGCTATCGCCCGATGAAGCGGCTTCGATTGAGGCTTTACAATTTCCCCAGCGAACTTCTGTATTTAGGATGGTGCTATGTTCACCGTGGAATTCCATTTGGAAAACACCATATTGGTCAGTTTGCGCTGAGTGTTCGCCAATGATTATTTCTGTATTTGTCAGCCCCTGGCCAAGGCTGGTTAATCGGCCCAGTACCAGGATTTGTGGCAGTATCTGGTAACTGCTGGCGCCCACATTGCCCGGATACAGGGTAATCGTTTCGGAGGTTTCCCGGTAATCGAAAAAGCCCTCTTCCAGGGGCCGGAGGGAAAGGTCGTAACTGCGATAAGCCGGTAAATTAATCACTGACGTTGTGCCGCCTTTGGCGTATCCACGGCGGCTGCCATTAACCAAAACTTCAAAATCTTTATCTTCACTGCCTTCGATATTTACGATAACCGCGCTCTGGAGATTTTGCTCACCGCCCCAATTGAGGGAATTTTTTGTGGCAATCAGGTTGGTGCTGAATCCTCCGAGGTAGTTGATCGCACGGCCTTCATCATCATCGTAAAGCCCAACTGCAGTATTCAAATATCCGTGATGTCCCGCTAAATGCGTACGGGCCTCCAGGTAATTGGCTTCAGGGGATGCTTCCATAGAAAGCTGCTGTTCAAATTCAGCCGCCCATAAATCCCGGTCGTACCAGCGGCTTTGCAGTGCAAATCGCTCGCTGCTAGTGCTTTGTTCGCTGTTGTCGCTATAAAGATTAGCGGTGTGTTGCCAGTGCTTGGAGCGCATTCGGAACTGGAACTCCAGACTCGTGTACTGCTCGCCGTCTGCATCACTGTGGGACAGAGTGGCGTTGCCGAGCCAATGGGTGCTCTTAAAAATGGGGTGGCGGAACTCCAGGGTTTTTAACTTCTGGGCACTGCTCAGTGAATCGCCGTTGTCGATGCTGCCGGGGAGTTGGTTTTGATCCCGCTCGCTGAATCTTAGGGATAGCTGTCCGCCCAATACTGCTGTGCGCAAACTCAGACTTGTTTGGGAATAGCTGCCCGGCAGCAATGTATATTTATCGTTATTGAACGGCGTTTTATTGGCATCCAGCTCGGTTTTTACTGCACTAAAAGTCCCGTAGGGCATTTTAAGTAATGCCTGCAATCGGTATCCGCTGCGTCCATCACCGGATGTCACCAAGCTTGGGGAGACTTCAACGCCTTCGCCAATCCAGCGACCGCCGACTTCCAACAATTGCTGCTCCTCGGCTGCGGCGCCAGAAACAAAAAGACCCAATCCGGTCGTTAAACGGCGTGCGACAGAGGCAGTAATAATTCCTTCTTCGTAGTAGTCCGGCAGAGTGTCGTCCCAAAAATTGCGGGTGGGCAAGCCTGCCTGCAAGCTCCAAAACCATTCGCCGGGGGCCGGCAGTAGCGAATCCTTGGCAAAGAATTCGATATGCCGGCTTAATACCCGCCCCGCTTCATCGTAAGTGCGCACCTCAATATCGTAGGCGCCGTGGGGTAGGGTAGAGGTATTTAACAGGCGGTTGCCGGCCTCCAGTAGTTCGGTGTGGATAAGTCGTTCATCCCGATATACCTCGACTCTACCGCGCACCGGCATATTAATTTCAACCGGCGCTCCCTGTTGATAACTGATATCGGTTCGGGTGCGCTGGGAAGTGCGTAGCTCTATGCCATAGATCGCTTCCTGAGGCCTGAAGTAGCCAAAGCCTCCCTGGGGTTGTAAAAGACCGGCCGAATAGGCTTGCCCCTGAAAATCCCGACTCCAATACAGATTATGGATCCGGCTGCCCTGCTCTGAGGCCACAGACCATTGTGAATGCAGAGCGCTCTCACCAAAGCTCACTATGGTGTTGCCATTTAATGCAGCGCTATAGCTGTCCGGGCCCCAATCACTTTCAACTCCACTCCAGGAACCGCTCAGGTTTTGTACGACAGAGAAGTCAGAACTCGCTTCCGGCAGATAGGGATCATTGATTGCCGCTTGTTGTGGCAACAGCTCTTGTGAGAAAAAAAGATCCAGCCGGTAGAGCTGCTCATTGTAAATAACGGCAAACTCTGAGGGCATTAAGTAGCCGCAGCCAATCTGCCGGTTTGAGCGGCATACATGATGACTGTTTCTTGTTTGCGGTCGTTCGAGGATGGAGAGAATTCGCTCGGTATCGCGAAATTCGGGCAACAGTTCGAGTACCTCAGACGGGGAGTCAAAGCGAACAAAGCGCGGATCTATTGTGACTTGCGCAGCACCAATTTCCCGGCCACCGTAGTAGAGATCCACCACGAGTTGCTGGGGTTCGGTGAGATCATCAAACCCTTCAGGAGCAGAGGTTTCCAGTAGGAAAGTCGCTGCGGTCGCTGCAAGGGCATCGGGGCAAGAGGCTTGCACCAGACACAAAGCCAGCGCAAGGCGCCCCAGATGACGTCCTGCCATATTGAGCTATGGCTGGCAGGGCCAGCCACTCTTTACTGTTACTCGGAGGCGACAGTGATCAGCAGGGTATCGGTATAGGTGGTGCCATTTAGCACAGTTGCAGTTTCCCAATCGCTGTTGGCCACAGTGATTTGGAAGCGCGCATTATCGCTGGAGCCACAGGAAGCGATATTCCGGGTTTGGCCTGTCAACGCATCGCCTTCGGTAACAGTTGTAAAAGTACCGGAAGTGCTGTTATCAAAACCAACACTGTAAGGGACATTGTTGGTGCCGTCAGTGAGGGTGAACTCAGTGTCATTTACTGTGTCATTACTGTCGAAAGTAATGCTGTAGGTGGAGAACCCGAGGCCGCCCACACAGAAATCTTCGGTGCCTACGGCATCGGTACCCAAAGTGGGATCGGTAATCGTGAGGTTGTCTACACGAGTGATCTCAATAGTGGGTGTGAAAGAGAGGGTGATATCACTGCTTGCACTATCAGTAGCGGCCATTGAAGCGGCAGAAATGCTGAAAAGGGTACCTGCTGCAATAGCAGAAAACAGTGTGCGAACTACATTTTTTTGCATGGTATGCCATCCTGAGCGATTAATTTATCGTTCTTAGGGAGAAGCTGCTCGCGGAAACCCCTGCAAAATTTGGGGTAATACGTTAGTCAAGCCATTCCTTCTTTATGGCCGCAATAATACTTTTTTCGTGATGTATGTCACGTCATTAGCTCACAATAATGAAGTTATGGCGCGTAAATATTCTTATTGAGGAGAAAACCCCGCCTGTGCCAAGAGGCTGGCCAGCGCTATAATCCTGCGGTTTAACGAGTCCTCCATTTATCAATCAGGTTTATCATGACCGTAAGAACCCGAATCGCACCGTCTCCAACCGGTGATCCCCACGTTGGTACAGCCTATATTGCCCTCTTCAACCAGTGCTTTGCCCGCGCTCAAGGCGGCCAGTTTGTATTGCGTATTGAAGACACCGACCAGCAGCGCAGTACCCCGGAATCGGAGAAAGCCATTCTCGACAGCCTGCGTTGGCTCGGGCTGGATTGGCAGGAAGGACCGGATGTCGGCGGCCCCCACGGCCCCTATCGCCAAAGTGAGCGCGGGGATATCTACAAAACTTACTGCGATGAGCTGGTACAAAAAGGGCATGCCTTCCACTGCTATCGCACTGCGGAAGAGCTGGAGCAGCTCCGCGAAGAACTGCGTGAAGCAGGTCGCATCGCACTGAAGCCCAGCGACTTGGCGCTCCCTGAAGAGGAAGTGGAAAAGCGACGCGCTGCCGGAGCACCTTATGTGGTGCGTATGAACGTGCCCGAAGAGGGCTCATGTGTAATTGAGGACCTGCTGCGCGGTACTATTGAAATCGACTGGGCCCAAGTAGACGCACAAATTCTGCTCAAGTCCGATGGTATGCCCACTTACCACTTGGCGAACGTGGTGGATGATCACCTGATGGAGATCACCCATGTTCTTCGCGGTGAGGAGTGGATCAACTCCGCACCCAAGCACAAACTGCTGTACGAATACTTCGGTTGGGGAATGCCGGTGCTCTGCCACCTGCCGCTGTTGCGCAACCCGGACAAGACCAAGCTTTCCAAGCGTAAGAACCCCACCTCTATTCTGTATTACCAGCGCGCCGGCTTTATGCCTGAAGCACTGCTTAACTACCTCGGCCGTATGGGTTGGTCCATGCCGGATGAGCGCGAGAAGTTCTCCCTCGAAGAGATGCTGGAGCATTTCGATATTCAACGTGTCTCCTTGGGCGGCCCGGTATTCGATGTAGAGAAACTGTCCTGGTTGAACGGCCTGTGGATTCGCGAACTGGAAAACGAGCAACTCGCCGATCGCCTCACCGAGTGGATGTTTAACCGGGACAACCTGCTTAAGGTTCTGCCCCAGGCGAAAGAGCGCATGGAAACCTTCGGTGACTTTGCACCGCTGGTTAGCTTCCTCGCCTCTGGCAAATTGCCCCTGACCGAAGACAGCTTCAGCGGTAACAAGCTGCCTCTGGATGACCAGAAGAAGCTGCTTCAATTTGCCCTGTGGCGCTTGGAAGCCCTGCGCGCTTGGGACAAGGACAGTATCTTCCAGGCAGTGAAAGCCCTGTCCACGGCTATGGAAATCAAGCTGAAAGACTTTAATGCCCCGCTGTTTGTCGCCATCAGCGGCACCACTGCGTCCTTCTCCGTGATGGAAGCCATGGTGCTCCTGGGCCCCGACCTCAGCCGCGCCCGCCTGCGCCAGGCGATCGACGTATTGGGTGGTGCCGGAAAGAAAGTGTTGAAGCGCTGGGAAAAAGAGTACGCTGGACTCAAGTAAGGCTGATCCGCGTTGGCGAGCCCCTGGAAGCGGCAGCCTCCGGGGGCCTGTGGTGTCAGCAGCTAACTAATTGATTAAAAAGTTATTTTTTCTGTTGACAGGCGTCTAAACCTTGCTAAAATGCGCCCCGCTTTCGACGGAAACGTCAAGCAACAAAATTTGGGGCTATAGCTCAGCTGGGAGAGCGCAACACTGGCAGTGTTGAGGTCAGCGGTTCGATCCCGCTTAGCTCCACCAAATTTCCCTTGTACTTCAAGGGGTTGCGAGAAGAGGTTCACGGCCTCTTATCCGGTGAACAAAAACTCGCAAGAATGAAAAAAGGGCCTTAAGGCCCTTTTTTTTTCGTCTGAAATTTCTACCTTGAAAGCTCTTGCCCATCCAGGTTGCTTTTCATATCAACTTAACTACCCCCCCTGGTTCATCAGCCATGCCTGTATGTGCCGTTATTCAATTTGAGCTTTTAGTTAAAAGCTAAGATGGCCTTTTTTTTCATTCTGCCTTTGTGTTTTTAATGATGTAGATATAGGTCAATTTTGTCATCTCCAATGACTGTATGATAATCCTGTGGCTTTGTAACGAGCTTCTTAGCTTTTTCCTTAGAGAGTGCGTGCTTTCAATATTAGGCAGTTGATTCGATTTATACGTTAAGGGATTAAAACACATGACCAAACTGTTCTTGACCTCATATCTCGCTGAGGTTGCTGATGTAATTGGAGGCTATGAGAGAGGTCTTGAAGGGAAAGCGGTTACATTTATCCCAACTGCAAGTATTCCCGAAGAAATTGATTTTTACGTTGATGATGCAAGGCGGGCCTTCGAAAGGCTGGGCCTTACTGTGGATAACTTGGATGTATCCACAGCCTCAATCAGTGAAATTGAAAGTAAACTTAAGAATAATGAATACATTTATGTGACTGGCGGCAATACGTTTTTTCTGCTTCAAGAACTCAGGCGAAGTGGGGCGGATAAAATCCTACTAGAACAGGTAAAATCCGGTAAAACGTATATTGGTGAGTCGGCAGGTTCTGTCATACTTTCACCGAATATTGCGTATATCCAGGAGATGGACAATGCCGATGTTGTAAAGGGTTTAGAGTCTTATGAGGGGCTGAACCTTGTGGATTTCTACCCGTTACCTCACTACGGGAATCAACCCTTTAAGGATGCCGCTGAGCATATCCTCTCTAGTTTTTCCAATGGGATAAATCTCTATCCTTGTAGTAATAACCAGATGATTACTGTTGTTGATGGCAGTGCTGAGCTTCTAACCGTAGAAGGTGAGTAAGTTCGCTCTGCTCCTACTAACTTGGGTTGATACCTAGGGCTGAGTTAGTAACGAAATTATTAAAAGGGCTTTCCTAGCCCTTTTTTAAAACTCTCGACCGATTGCCTGCTCATCTAGGTAAATAGCAATTTCTTCGTAATCGATGCCATGCCTAGCTTGATACGCCTGCGTGACCCGCTCATCAGTATGCGCCATTAACTGCTGCACTGATTCCACATCATACCCCATACGCTTAAACCGGTCTGAAGCCAGACTGCGTACTTCGTGGAAGCTGGGTGGGGTTTGATCTTTGGTTAATCCGATATAGAGACCGGTAGCGTTGAGAACTTCGGTGAACATATCGCTCAATCGGTCGGGGATTACCTGGCAAACATGCTCTTTGATTTTTCCCGTTCTCCGTTGCTTAGGTGTATGGCTTAGTAAATAGGGGCAGCGATAATTCCTTAGGCTGAGTTCTCTCGCGCGGTTTATAAGTTTGCCAAGTTGTTGGTGGGTTTTTAAATTAAAATTTAAGTGGCTGGCGGCAAGGCTGTCCCGTTGCGCTTCAGATTTATTAATCGTTTTGCGTAGATTGTCACCTTGCAGGTGTTTCTCAAAGTTCAGTTCGCAGATATCGGCGCGACGCATGGTAGTTAGCATACTGATACCCATAGCGACCTGAAGCGCTTCATAGCCTAATTCCCCGGCCTTGTCATAGATGGTCCAGTAAGCTTCCAGGGTTAAGCGTTGGCGCTTTTTAATGGGCTTTCCCTTTTCCAGCAGGCGCGGGCGATCGTCGGCTGTGGTGAAGGGGTTGCTTTCCAGTTTGCTCAAGCCTTCAGCCATTAGGTAATTAAAGAATTTATTAAACTCAGCGCGGCGCGCGGAAACCTTCCCCCATTGAGTAGACGCCTACCTTTTGAATAAGGTAGGAAAAAATGCCGAAAATACTGAGTGAAGAGCGGGTTGTTGAATATTCAACAGAGTTTTAAGTTAGAGTGGTAGCTCTCACTAATCAACTGAAAGTAGATACGACGACTATCGCCAACGTTATTGGTTTGCATCCAGTAATGGTGTTTAGATGGCGACAGGAAAGTAGAGAAGGCAAGCTGGTCGAGAAGCCCAGTCGTAGAATAAGTATGACAAAGACAACGAAAACTCAGTCTCAAACTGATGATAAAGAGATAAGACGTCTAAAAAAGCAGGTTGAGAAATTGCAAAAGGAGAATGATTTCCTAAAAAAGTGGGAAATGTACCTGAAAGATCCAAAGCTGAAAGATTCTCGTTCATAGCTCGTAATCGATCAGACTTTGGTGTCAGGTACTTATGTAGATACTTGAATGTTTCACCCCAAGGGTTTTATAAGTGGCTCAACCGTGATGAGAGCACTCGAGACATAGAAAATAGGCGAATTCTTGGATGTATCGAAGCTATCTATGCGCAGCATGATGGTAATTATGGAAGCCCAAGAATTAGCGCAGAGCTGAAAGCTAATGGTGAACGAATAAATCACAAGCGCGTTGAACACCTTATGAGAGAGGCTGGAATCGTGGGGAAAGCCGGAAGGATCTATCGCCGACGCCCTTTGCCTGGAAATCCTTGCATTTAGGTTGAAAATTTACAAAGAGAGCATGATATGCCGAGTAAACCAGACTCTCAATGGGCTGGTGATGTAACCTATATGAAAATCAATGGGCAATGGCAATATTTAGCTGTGATTATTGATCTTTACTCCCGGAAAGTGTTGGGTTGGGAGCTGTCGGACACTCGAACTGTTGAGCTAACACTGTCAGCGCTAAATAAAGCTGTCCGTCGCAGAAATATAGAATCAGATCCAATATTTCACAGCGACAGAGGTTCTGAGTACGGTGCTCATGCATACCAAAACCGACTCAAGGAACTGGGTATTGAGCCGAGCATGAACCGTCCAGGATTTATGAATGATAATGTGTATGTAGAATCATTTTTTCAAACACTGAAAACTGAGAGTTTCAAAGGGTTTAATTTTGAATCCGTTGAGGAGCTAAGAACTAACTTATCTTGGTATCTTGATAAGCACTATAACTTTAAAAGAAGACATGGTTCACTTGGGTTCAAAAGCCCAGATGAATATAAGGTGGCGTCTACTTTAAGGGGGGAGGCTTCCGATCCGGTGTCTGATGGTATTATGATACTGTCGGACGACTTATTGTGCATAGCTCGATTGCGGCTATGGCAATTCTGAGTGGGTGATACTAGTCGTTGCTTTCAGTACTGGAATGGGCGTACCGCCGGTGCGAAGCCCCGAATTATAGAGCCATGGCTTACATCTGCAGAAAGTTCCCCCCTAACTTATTGATGTAATTGCGGGTAAAATGTGTTCAAGAGCGAGAGATGAAACCAGGCGATTTGAGCCGATGGCTGACTATTTCTGGTTATTATTTGGTCAAAATTTTTTACCTACTGTAAATAAAGGCTTTTTTACATAGCTTAAAGGTCTACTTCAGAAATAGTGGCCTCACGGATAGTGAGCCACTGGCTCTTTAATAAACTGTTAAATGTAATACCTGAATCATGATGCTAAACAACGTTTTTAAATTTATTGTTATTTCTTTCTTCATCTTATTTTTTGGTGTTTGCGAAAACGATAGCACTTCAAAAAGTATAGGTATGTCTGACATAGAAGCTCTTAACAAGGGATATCCTAAATTATTTGCTCTAGGTGATACCGAAGTATTTGTACATCGTCTGAAAGATAATGATTCAGAGGTTTTTGGGGCTCCTATTGTAGTTTTAAGCGCTATCGCTGAATTCAGCGACCCCATAGTGGAGGAATGCGATACCATCGCCCAGCCAGGAGGCGTAAAAGAGGAGCTTTATTATTTTTGGAACAAATGTAATGTAACTTGGTTGATCCTACCCACCAAAGACGGACACTCTCTTAAGCGATAAACTACGCAGCAGAGGTGCCCTATGACACGATCAAGTAAATCAACCAAAACCACTCGTAAAAAATACTCAGAGGAATATAGAAAAGATGCCCTAGCACTGGCGGTCAAGGTAGGGGTAAGCGTTGCCGCTAAACAGCTTGGGTTACATCCTTCCCAGATTTACGGATGGCGAAGCAAGGCTAAGTTACATCAGAGCCGAGGGGATGCCGAGAGAGAGCTGGCCACAGAGAATGCTCGCCTTAAGCGGCAGCTGGCTGAGCAGGCAGAGGAGCTGGCGATCTTAAAAAAGGCCGCAGCGTACTTTGCAAAGAGCCTGAAATGAGGTACGCCTTCATGCTAAAGCACAGGCATAAGTTCAGCATCAAAGCGATGGCTAAGGTATTGAGCGTATCTCGCAGTGGGTTTTACGATTGGGTGTCAAGATCGGCCGATCAATCCAAGCGCCAGCAGTACCAAATGGAGCTTGATGGTTTGGTACAGCAGCGCTTTATAGCCAGTAAAGAACGTAGTGGCGCCCCTCGCCTGACGAGGGAATTGGCCAGTGAGGGGAGTAAATATAATCAAAAAACAGTTGCTGCCAGCATGCGTCGACAGGGCCTACGGGCTAAAGCCGCCAAGAGATATAAAGCCACAACCTACTCAAAACATGGTCTGCCAGTGGCCCCAAATCTGCTCGAGCAGAACTTCAATACTGAAGCGCCGAATCAGAAATGGGTCGGGGATATTACCTACCTACGAACAGAAGAGGGTTGGTTATATCTGGCTGTAGTGATAGACCTATATAGTCGGCTGGTTATTGGTTGGGCGATGTCAGAAACGATGACAGCTACATTGGTCTGTGACGCCCTTCAAATGGCTTTATGGCGACGTAAGAAACCTACAAATGTTATCGTGCATACTGACAGGGGAAGCCAATATTGCTCTAAAGATTATCAATCTTTAATTACAGCTTATGATCTGCGGTGCAGCATGAGCGCCAAAGGTAACTGCTATGATAACGCCTGCGCAGAAACGTTCTTCCACTCACTTAAGGTAGAAGTAATCCATGGTAACCGCTTTCCTACAAGGTGCCTCATGCGGGAAACCGTATTTGAGTATATAGAAATAGACTACAATCGAAATCGCTTACACAGCGCCAATGGCTATCTCAGCCCTGAGGCGTTTGAGGAACAACTAGTCGCTTAGTGGTGTGTCCGTTGTTGGTGGGTAGGATCAGGTTTCGGATAATAAGTGCAATTGGTAAGGGAGGGCTCAGCTGGTAGAGTCGGCACCTCTCCCGACCAAGAGAAAGGCACTGATGAGCTACTACCAATTGAGCGAGAACGAACGATACCAGATTTACAGTTTAAAAAATCCGGACACTCTCAAAGAGCAATAGCAAAATTGTTAGAGAGGCACCCCGCAACGATCAGCCGAGAGCTACGACGCAATACAGGTTTGCGAGGATATCGCCCAGGGTAAGCGCATAAGCTTTCGGAGCTTAGACGCAGGCAAGCGTATAAGGCACAGAAGTGACTGATGGAGTGTGGCAACAAATAGTCATCCTACTCGGAAAGAATTAAGTCCTCAGCAGACTGCAAGCTATTTAAAGAGACATACAGGTGTATCGTTACATCATGAGACGATTTACCAACTCATTTATTTAGATCAGGCAAATGGTGGAGACTTATACAAGCATCTTAGGATTGCATCAAAGCCCTATCGTAAGCGCTACGGTAAGTATGATCGACGCGGAAAGATCAAAAACAGAGTGAGCATAGATGAACGACCAGCGGTTGTTGATCGGATAAATCGGATAGGTGACTGGGAAGGTGATACCGTTATAGGCAAGGGGCGTGGTGGAGCTTTGCTGACCATGGTTGAACGCAAGCGCTATTTACTGTTATTGTCAGATTAACAGGTAAACGATCAGGCTTATTGGCTGAAGCAGCGGTTAGTCACATGGTGAACTTCAAAGAAAAAATCAAAACAATTACCTTCGGTAATGGTCTTGAGTTTGCTGGTCATGAAACAATTGCAGAAGGCTTAGAAGCTCATATTTATTTTACTCACCCATATTCATCTTGGGAGAGAGGGATCAATGAAAATACTAACGGCCTCATTCCCAAAGGGTACCGATTTTAATAAGGTAACAGACGAGCAGGTTCAATTTGTAATGGATCGCCTGAATAGTAGACCAAGAGCGAGTCGAGGTGGAAGGTCACCGAATGAGTTATTTATAGGGCTGCAAGCTGATCTGCTTGCGGTATAAAAGGATTGCACTTAATACCTGAAACCAAGCTATTTATATTTGGTCGCTTGTTGATAGTAAAAATTATTTCGTACGTTGCATGATTTGAGCGTTTGAGTTTTTCAGATTCTATGAGCGTAGTAGTTATAGAACTTAAATTTTAAGTCAGGAGATATATAAGAGACTCCCTCTAGCGCTGCCCTAAGTTTAAAATATTTTTGATATTTTTGGAAGCAGGCAAGAACCTGACTATTATTTTACAGACATGATAAATATCACTTATCTATTAGAAGGTAAATGTGCCCCTATAAGGCTTACCTTAGATTTTTAAGCAGGGCAATATGGGAGAGTTAACGGCATGACTGGTTTGGTGGATATTTAAAAATCATGGCAGGTAAAAGCTCGTTATTTCCGGCTTCTCCTGAAGCTTGATTATGAAAGATGACTTATATATGAAGGAATTGCAAATCTCCAGCGATGCTACTTCTTTAAAGTTAAGATGAATAGATTGTCGCACAGCCAACTTTTTATGGCAGAAATACCTCAGGCTGGTTGATGCTAACATGGTTAATGTCTTTATAGGTGGCTGGGAGAGGTGCTCTGGTTGTATTTTGATCAGCCGTTAAAAGCGTTAGATCGTGTTTTTGCAGGACAGAGCAGAATCCCAAGTCTGAGGGTAGTAGCTCCCACAGCAAAGCAAGGTTGTAGAGAATAAAACTTGCTCAGGGAGTGAATTTTTGTTTAGAATTCAGTAGGTTGCCCATTTTCCAATGGTTCCATTGTAGCTGAATTGCTACAAAAACTCTGTGGCCCACTTACATACACCATTAGATCAGGTGGCCAAAATCCGCTCAACGAGCGGATTTTTTCGTCATTAGCATGGAGGGTTTGGGTTAAGCGAGTCGCATTGCAGATTTTGGGTGCTAGTATAAGGGGCAGGCCTTAGCCTAGGGAATTACAACTTATGGATGGCCGCAGGAGCTTAAGGGTTGGTGCGCAGAGCTTTATCATTTGACGCCTGCCCGTTTTAGTAAAGAAGTGTTGAAGATTAGTTATGCGAGATGGCCGGCAATGTTAGCGTAATGGCGCGTGATTGCCTTAGTTGAGCGCTGCTATAAGATATTGCACTTATTCTTGTGAAGGGGTGATGTTGACAGTAATCTAATTTATTGTTAATGAAGGGTAAGCTTAACTTTTTAATATGAAGTGTTAGGGGTTGTACTTAAGAGCCACCTACAGGGTTACTTTTTCTATTCGATTATCCCAAACCTACCTTTGGTTCCGTTGCGAACTGGTTCACACTTTGCAAAATAGTAGATCTTTATGGAGTTTTTTACCCAACGCTCAACCTGGAAAATTCAACGAGATGTGATTTATGCGCTACTGGTGCGCGAGATGAAAACTCGTTTTGGCAAGTGGCGACTCGGGTATGCTTGGATGCTGCTGGAGCCATCACTCCATATCATAGTGTTGGTGGCCGTTTTCAGCTTTCTAAGAGATGAATTTTATCCTGGGGTGCCTACCCCGCTATTCATGCTTGCGGGAATTGCCCCTTTTCTTTTCTTTAATCACTGCGTGCAGAAGGGGTTAGCGGCAGTGAAATCAAATCGAGGGTTATTCAACTATCGGCAGCTGAGGCCGTTTGATGCAGTTCTAAGTCGTGTGTTGTTGGAGTTTGTTATTTATCTGGCAACTCTTGTCACACTCATGGCTGTATTTGCATGGGGTGGAGTGTCCACCCCGTTTAATAATTTTGTACTTTTCACGGCAATTAACCTGCTGTTTTTCTTTTTTTGTTTAGGTCTTAGCTTGGCGCTATGTGTTTTGGGTGAGCGGTTTCCAGAAGCGGCGAAGGTAATCCCTATGTTAATACGGCCTCTCTATTTTATGTCTGGGGTTTTCTTCTCCCTTGAACAGGTTCCAAAGGAATATCATGTTTACTTGGTGTGGAACCCTTTGTTGCATGTAATTGAGTTAAATCGTGAGGCGTTATTTAGTAACTTCAGTGGATACTCTGGAAGTCTGATGTACCTAGGAGTTACTTCTGTTTCGGTGCTATTTTTTGGTTTGCTTTGCTATCGGGCAAATTGGCGTGATTTAATGAGAAGTCAATGATTAGATTAGAGCGCTTAACTAAGTCGTACCGCACGCCTCATGGACGAAAAGTACTTTTTGAGAACGTGAATGCATCTTTCCCTGAAGGAAAGAACATAGGTATTCTTGGTCGAAATGGAGCCGGCAAGTCAACTTTACTACGCATAATGGGTGGTATTGATTATCCCGACTCGGGAAGGGTGCTTACCAATCAAAGGATCTCATGGCCGATGGGGTTGGCCGGTGGTTTTCAAGGAAGTATGACTGGCCGTGAAAATGTTGCTTTTGTTTGCGGCATACACGGTATCTGGGGAAGTGCACAGCGCAAAGTAATGGATAAGGTGCAAGACTTTGCTGAAATCGGAAATTATTTCGATGTCCCTGTAGGTAATTACTCATCCGGAATGCGTTCACGACTCGGGTTTGGCTTAAGCATCGCTATCGACTTCGATATTTACTTGGTTGATGAGGTGATGTCGGTTGGCGATGCACACTTCAAAAGAAAGTGCGAAGAGGTTATAGCCGAAAAAAGGAAGAATTCATCTTTTATTATTGTGGCACATGCTATGGCACTTCTTCGGAAGAATTGTGATGTAGGGATATATCTGGACCCGAATGGATTAAGGATTCTTGATACGGTTGATCAAGCTATTGAGTTGTATCAGGGGAAAAAACTAAGAGCTCCAGAAAAAACAACAGCCATTGAGATGCATAAGAGTTAATTATGGAAGTTAAAGACCAGCTAGTTGAAGCACAAGTGCAGAATCCATCAAGGAAAAAAGCTCTGATTGACGTGGTGAGCAAGGCTTCTAATTATTTTTCTAGGTTCAATGGATGGGCTTTGTTTGTATTTTTGCCTCTACTTTTACTTGTTGTGTACTATTTGTTCTGGGTTTCTGAGCGCTATGTTAGTAGAGCGCAGTTGATAGTGAAGGATAGTACATCGTCTCAGGCAACATCCCCCGCACTAGGTTTGCTAATTCCTGGCATGGGCGCTGATACTCAGGATGCTTTCTTAGTGGTCAACTATATCCACTCGTTAGATATGGCGCTGTACTTGGATAATAATTTAGGACTTTCAGAGTATTACAAAAGTACTCGTTACGATTTCTTTTCACGGCTGTCCTCTGATGCAACTCAGGAAGAGTACTTGGAATATTATCGTGAGCATATAGGCATTGGTCATGATGAGACCACAGGGATTATTACAATCGAAATACAGGCATTTGACCCGACTTTTGCAAAACTGTTAAGTGAGACTGTTATTCAAAAGTCCGAAGATTTTGTCAATGCAATTAGTAATCAATTGGCCGATAAACAAGTCGCTTTTGTGAAAAGTGAAGTTGATTTGGCTCAGGGAAAATTACGGACTACTAAGCAGCTAATTCTTGACTTTCAGAACAGCCATAAGGTGGTAAGTCCAGAGGAACTGACCAAGGGAATTAGTACTATTATCCAAGGTTTAGAATCACGACTAGCTGAGCAACGTGCCCAGCTTACGGCAGCAAAGACATACCTAAATGCAGATTCTTCACAAATTGTGTCTATGCAAGCGGATATAGATGCCCTTGAGAATCAGATAGAGCTAGAGAAGGTCCGTTTGGTGGGGATTGGGGAGGAGGAGGGAGAACAAAAACTTAATTCTCTTAGTGCTCATTTCCAAAATTTAGAACTCGATTTGCAGTTTGCTACTGATGCATATGCCACTTCTCTTAAGGCGTTAGAGGCCGCACGAATGGAGGCTTCAGGTAAGTTAAAGCATTTATTGGTTGTGACGAAGCCATCGTTAGCTGAGGAAGCTGAGTATCCACATAAACTCTACAATTTGACAAGCATCGCAATTATTTTGCTGATGCTATGCGGGATAGGAAAAATGCTGGTTGTTACTATCCGTGAACATAGGATGTAAAGCAGAGAGAACGTTGGGGGTTCCCTAAATTCATCGATAAATTTATTCGAAAAAGATTAGCACAAATGATTACAGGAAAAGTTAAGAAAATCGGATCTGGGTTTGCTCTACTTGCTTCGTTGGGATGCGGGCAAGCTATAGCATTGGAAACTCAATTAATCGACGAGCCCGCTTCTTTAGAGTCGCATCAAAATAATGTGCCAGTTTTTGGACAGACGCTGTTCAAGGGGGGATTTAAAGATCAGCCTTTTAGCGGTTTCAACCCTGATTATCGAATTACAATTGGTGATCAAATAAATTTACAGCTATGGGGAGCATATAGTTTCAGTGCCTCGCTTACTGTAGACCCTAAAGGAAATATATTTATTCCTGAGGTTGGCCCTGTTCATGTGGCTGGAGTAAAAAACGGAGAGTTAAACACTTTCGTTCTGCGTCATGTCAAGCGGGTATTTAAAAATAATGTTCAGGCTTACGCTAATCTTGAGGCCAGTCAGCCGGTAAAAGTATTTGTTACTGGGTATGTAGCTAGCCCCGGACTGTACAATGGTTTCAGCTCTGACTCGATCTTGTATTATCTTGATAGTGCAGGAGGGATTGATGCAAAAAGTGGTAGCTTTGTTGACATCAAAGTGTTGCGTCAAGGAGAACCGATAGAGTCAATCAATCTCTATAACTTTTTGGTCGAAGGGACTATGCCGGCACTTCAGTTGCGCAACGGAGATGTTATCGTGGTTGGAGCTAAAAGGGGAGCTGTAACTGTGGAGGGAGCGGTTCAGCGGGCTGCACAGATGGAGTTTATTGGGCCTTATACGCAGCTTGGCGAAATGCTTCTCATTAGTAAGCCAGACCCTCAGGCGAACTTTGCTCGAATCACACAGGCTATCGATGGTATTCAGCAGGCTAATTATCTCCCTCTTGATAAAGCCCTTACACAGCGTTTGTACCCAGGTGCAGAGGTTGAACTGGTTAGAGATAACGATGTAAAGTCCATTTCCATTCGTGTTTCGGGTGAATTAAATGGCCCTGCAACTTATATTTTACCTTACGGTGCAACGCTGGAAGTTCTGTTAGAGCAGCTTAGCTTCCGAGATAACGCAGATAGGGAATCTATCCAGTTATACCGAATGAGTGTGGCTGAAAGGCAGCGTGCGGCATTAGACCGTTCACTTGATGCGTTGCAAATGGAAGTTCTTACGCGTCAGCCTAATACCGACTTGGAAAAAACTGCACAGAAAGACAGTGCACTGATGATTCAAAACTTTATTGAGCAAGCGCGGAAGGCAGAACCTAAAGGCCAAGTGGTGATTGCTAATAATCCAAATGCAGCTCAAATGTTACTGGAGGATGGTGATGAGCTAGTCGTTCCATTGAAATCCTCGACTGTATCAATAGTGGGAGAAGTTATTTTCCCTACATCATTGGTTTACAATAAAAAGCACACTTTGGATGATTATATAGAGCTTGCAGGTGGCTTTGCCAATAACGCAAATGAGCAAGAATTAGTAATTTTACACTTAGATGGAACTATTAATCGCATTGAGGACCGTGATTTTGATAATCGCTTAGGAGATCGCCTGAGACCAGGTGATGAAATTATGGTAATGCCAAAGATCCAATCTAGCGAGCTACAAGTAACAAAAGACATCACAGAGATACTATATCGCATTGCGGTAGGCACAGCTGCGGTACTATCATTTTAACTGGTACATCTAATGTGTTTTTCGTGTTCATATTGGCTTTTATTTTGCAGAGTTAATAAAGAATAGTAGTTTTACCGTATGTTCTTAAATGTAGTTTTATGGCTGTGATGAGCTGTAAGGCGCTTGTGATATCGTTTTTGGGGCATCTATGTAATCATCCACGCCTCAAAGGGCTCAATAGAGCTTTTGGGGTTCAGTGGTTGGATTCACCTTCATGGAAGTCTTAATGTCCAGGAACTTCTGAGACATATTAAATAAAGTCAATAGCGGAATGGAAAATTGGGGGTAAGGGGCGATGGTTGCTAAAGGGGCTTCTGAACGCAAGGGGATAATACTGGCCGGAGGGTCAGGAACTCGTTTGTATCCTTTGACAAAAGGGGTGAGCAAACAGTTAATGGCTGTTTATGATAAGCCGATGATATATTATCCTTTGACGACATTGATGTTGGCTGGTATTAGAGACATCCTAATCATTACGACACCAGAGGAGCAATCTTTATACCAGCGTCTGCTCGAGGATGGCGCACAATGGGGGATTAATATTTCTTATGCAGTGCAACCATCTCCCGATGGCCTAGCTCAAGCATTTTTGATTGGGCGCGAACATGTAGGTAATTACAACAGCGCCCTTGTACTAGGTGATAATATTTTTTATTCGCACAGCTTCAGTCAAATTTTGCAACAAGCTGATGCGAGAGAGACGGGAGCTACAGTATTTGGTTATCGTGTGGCAGACCCGCGAGCATATGGTGTTGTTGAGTTCGATGATGATGGTAGGGCTATTAGTTTAGAGGAAAAACCCGAAAAGCCTAAGTCTAATCACGCTGTCACTGGCCTTTATTTTTATGATAATCAAGTTTGTGACATCGCTCGAGAAGTGAAGCCGAGTGCGCGTGGTGAATTGGAAATCACAGATATTAATAAAGTATATCTTACCCAAAATCAATTAGACGTGGAACGTCTTGGACGCGGCAGTGCTTGGTTGGATACTGGTACGCACGATAATTTGTTAGATGCGGCTCACTTTGTTCAAACAATCGAACGTCGCCAGGGGCAAAAAATAGCCTGCCCAGAAGAAGTTGCATATCGTAAAGGGTTTATCACTGCAGAAGAGCTAGAAGCGCAAGTTCAACCTTTAATGAAAAGTGGCTATGGGAAATATTTGATGCAAATTTTAGTTGAGAATGGTGAAACCTCTTCTCTCAATACACGACGCTACGCCTCTGGTTTATAAAAGTCCAAACGGGCTAAAATTGAGCTTTTTCTAGAGTTATTACTTAGATGTCGTTCAGGGACGAACGACTCTGCCTCTATCCTCCTCATTAGAGCTGCAGTAGCTAGATTGCTTCTCTGCGCGATGACAGCTAAATTCTCAATTAGTATGAATATCATTGATACAAAAATCTCCGACGTTAAAATTGTAGAACCAAAAGTGTTTGGTGATGAACGTGGCTTTTTCTACGAGTCATTTCGTGATGATATCTTTAATAGTAAGTGTGAACATCGTACGTTTGTTCAAGATAATCACAGTAAGTCTTCTCAAGGAATTTTGCGAGGCTTACATTACCAGACAGAGAGAACTCAAGGTAAGTTAGTTAGGGTAGTGCATGGCGAAGTTTATGACGTTGCAGTAGATTTACGAAGAAGCTCTCCAACTTTTGGACAATGGGTTGGTGTCTACCTGTCAGCTGAGAACAAGCGCCAGCTGTGGGTTCCTGAAGGATTTGCTCATGGCTTCTATGTAACAAGTGAAAATGCTGAATTTATATACAAGTGCACAGATTATTATGCTCCAGAATACGAGCAGTCGCTCCTGTGGAATGATCAAGATCTGAATATTGACTGGCCACTTATTGAAGGTATACAGCCTCAGCTTTCGGAAAAAGATCGCTGCGGTAGTTCTTTTGTGGATGCGGTTCATTTCGAATAGAGAGTATACGCTGGTTTCACTAACTCCGAGATTAGCTTCTCTTTAAAGATTAACCTTCCTATTTTGCTAAAACTTGGCGGCGCGATAGATGCGTCGTCAAACTATTCTTGGTCTGTATAAAATGGCAACTTTTAAAATCTTAATAACGGGTAAAAACGGTCAACTTGGACGTGAGCTTCAAAAGCTATGTCCTGTCGATATTGAGATGGTCGCGATGGGACGCGAAGAGCTGGATATCTCCAATAAACAAGTTGTCCAGGCCGTGATCGGAGAAGTTAAGCCCGATGTAATCATAAATACTGCTGCCTATACCGCTGTTGATAAGGCAGAGCAGGAAGAAAATGTCGTTTTTGCAATCAATAAGCAGGGTAGCGAAAATCTAGCAGAGGTATGTAACAGTCTAAATATTCGCCTCATTCACGTCTCAACAGATTTCGTGTTTGATGGTGAGAAGTCAGCTCCATACCTAACATCCGATAAAGTTAATCCTGTCGGGGTATATGGCTCTAGTAAAGCTGAAGCAGAAACTGCCGTTTTAAGAATCCTTCCGGAAGCGATAATTGTACGTACCGCGTGGGTTTACGCATCCCACGGGAATAATTTTATGAATACTATGCTTAGGTTGATGGCGGATAGAGATCAACTTAGTGTCGTTGCAGATCAGGTTGGCACACCAACCTGGACAGGAACCTTAGCGGAGATCTTAATCATACTTGCTCAAAAACCTAGTGTGAGTGGTATATACCATTGTACCGACCTCGGGGTAGCCAGTTGGTATGACTTTGCGGTAGCTATTTATGAAGAAGGTAAGATCTTAGGTGTACTTTCGCAGGATAAACAATTAGACCTTAAAGCAATAGCTACACATGAATATCCTACTCCTGCGAAGAGACCATCTTATAGTGTATTAGATAAAACTCGATTGATTACCGAATTAGATATTAAGCCTAGGCATTGGCGTGAGTCACTTAGACTGGCTCTATCTGAAAAGAAACAACAACATTAATTGTCTAATTGCCTATTAGGTATTGGGGCTTTTTTAAAAATTGTGACTGATAGCGATCTTGATATGAAAAAATTACTGGTTACCGGTGGCGCTGGATTTATTGGTGCTAATTTTGTCCATTACTGGATAAAAAATTACCCACAGGATACAGTGATAGTCTTAGATGCACTCACATACGCAGGAAACCTTGCAAATTTAGATCTAGTTAAGGATCACCCTAATTATAAGTTTTACCAAGGTGACATATGCGATAGAGCGCTGGTAGAAACTCTACTCCGTGAACACCGAATTGATACCTTAGTGCACTTTGCGGCTGAAAGTCATGTGGATCGATCAATTAGCGGGCCAGATGCATTTATTCAGACGAATATTATTGGAACTTATAGCTTATTAAAGGCAGCTAAAACAGTGTGGCTTGATGAGGGGATCAATAGAGAAACCCATCGTTTTCATCACGTATCAACGGATGAAGTATATGGAACTCTTGAAGCAGAAGACCCTGCTTTTAGTGAGAATACGCCATACGCACCAAATAGTCCCTATTCTGCAAGTAAAGCAGCTTCTGATCACCTAGTGCGTGCTTATCACCACACTTATGGATTACAGGTGACAACAAGTAATTGCTCAAATAACTATGGGCCATATCATTTCCCTGAAAAATTAATACCGCTTGTAATAACAAATATTCTACATAATAAGCCTTTGCCTATTTATGGAAATGGGCAGCAGATTCGGGATTGGCTCTACGTTGAAGATCACGCAAGAGGTATCGACTTGGTTATTAATAAGGGGCGGCTGGGTGAATGTTATAACTTAGGTGGAATTAATGAGTGGACCAACATTGATATCGTTAGATTGATATGTGCATTAATGAATGATGAGTTTAGTGAAAACCCATTACTTGAAAATAGATATCCTCATGCAAAAGCTGCGATCGCAGGAGTATCTCACGAGTTAATTACCTTTGTGAAAGACCGGCCTGGTCATGATCGCCGTTATGCGATAGATCCTAAGAAATCAAATGATGAAATCGGTTATTGTCCGCATGAAAGCTTTCAAAAAGGTATTAGAAAAACCTTGCGGTGGTATCTGGAAAATAACGATTGGTGGACCTCTATTATGGATGGAAGTTATATGAATAGTGTTACAGCTCAATATGGAGAGGGGGTAGCGAATCATGAAAATTAAACCAGTAATTATGGCGGGTGGTTCAGGAAGTCGTTTGTGGCCTGCTTCCCGCGAACTAATGCCGAAACAATTCCTAAAATTGATGGGTAGCGATTCCATGTTGATTGAAACAATCAATAGGATAGAGGTGATATCGTCTCTGGCACCAATGGTTGTGTGTAATGAAGAGCATAGGTTTATTGCCGCAGAGGAATTGCGGCAAGTTGGATCCGAAGGAGCAACAATAATTTTAGAACCTTTGGGCCGAAATACCGCTCCAGCGATAGCTCTGGCAGCTATGGCGGCAGACCCAGAGGAGATTCTCTTGGTTTTAGCTGCTGACCATGTAATTCAGGATAAAGCCGCTTTTCATGCAGCCGTGGAGGAAGCTAAATCACATGCTGAACTAGGCAAGCTAGTGACTTTCGGAGTTGTACCACGAAACCCGCATACCGGATACGGCTATATTCGAGCTGAAACTATTCACAAAGCATCTCCGGTGGCTGAATTTGTAGAAAAGCCAGATGTAGATACAGCAAAACGATACCTAGAAAGTGGTGAGTATTTCTGGAATAGCGGCATGTTTATGTTTAAAGCGAGTGCGTATCTAGAAGAACTTAAGGTTCATTGCCCTGACATATTTGAGAGCTGCAAGGCAGCAATGGATGAAGCTGAATCAGATTTGAATTTCCTACGCCCTCATGCTGAGAAGTTTAAATCTTCGCCTGATGTTTCAGTCGATTATGCTGTTATGGAAAAAACTACTGAAGCTATGGTGATTCCCCTCGATGCACAATGGAGTGATGTCGGATGTTGGAGTAGCTTGTGGGAAATATCTGAAAAGGACTTGAATGGCAATGTCACTCGAGGTGATGTCCTACTTCAGGATGTGGAAAATTGCTATATTAATGCTGATGGAAAGTTGGTCGCGGCAATAGGCTTGCAAAATATCGTAGTTATTGAAACTAAGGATGCGCTTCTTGTTGCCGATAAAAATAAAATTCAAGAAGTGAAGCAGGTCGTCAATAAACTTAAAGATGAAGGGCGGAGTGAATTCAAACATGGAAGAGAGGTGTATCGCCCTTGGGGACATTATGATTCGATAGATTTTGGTGCACGAGATCAGGTAAAGAGAATTACAGTTAAGCCAGGCGCAAAGCTATCTGTTCAGATGCATCACCATCGTGCCGAACACTGGATAGTCGTATCGGGTACCGCTAAAGTTACTATAGGTGAAAAGACTCGTTTGGTTTCTGAGAATGAGTCGACTTACATTCCTATTGGTGAAATACATGCATTGGAGAACCCGGGGAAAATTCAGTTAGAGATGATTGAAGTTCAAACAGGTTCCTACCTAGGAGAAGATGATATTGTTCGTTTTCAAGATAGATACGGACGAGCATAATTTATAATTGTAAGCACTTGAAAAGTATAGTTGAATCAATGAAAAACCTTATTATATGTCCGGATTACAGGGCTACGAATCCATATTTGGAAGAAATGTATGCAGAGCTCGAAGGGGAATATAATATTCAGTATATTGCGTACAATGAATTAGATGCTTCACTAGTGAATAGTGATGTTTTTCATCTTCACTGGACCTCTGGAGTGTTGGCCGGTGCAAAAACTATTTATGAGGCAAAGTTTTTAAAGAACGCATTTATAGGAAAGATTAGGCGATACATACTTAAAGGCGGTAAGTTTTTTTGGACTGTTCATAATAAATTATCTCACGATAGTAATTTTATTGAAATTGAAAAAGAGCTTAATGAAGAGTTAACGGACTTAGCACACCAGGTTTTCGTTCATAATGAATTGGCCAAAGATGTTCTATCTGCGGATTATTTTATGAACAGAAAAAAAATATCTATTTCTGAACATGGAAATTATATAGGTGTTTATCCGAATACAATTTCTAGGGCAGCTGCTCGAAAAAAGCTTGGAATTAAAGATTCTGAAACTGTATTTCTATTTCTTGGGCAGGTGCGTCCGTATAAAGGAATTACAGATTTAGTCGTTTCATTTTCAGAGATTAGGAAAGTAGATAAAAATTCAAAACTTATCATAGCAGGGAAGCCTGTCCACCCAATTAAGCCTGGAGAAATTAGCGAGCTCTACGGAAAGGTTGATGGGATTGAGATATATGAAGGGATGGTTGAAGATGAGTCATTGGAACTGTATTTTAATGCGGCAGATTTTGCTGTTTTCCCCTATCGAAATATTTTGACATCAGGATCGGTATTAAATGCCTTTTCTTTTTCTATTCCTGTAATTGCGCCCGCCGATGGTGTATTACCAGAAATTATTAAAGATGGTGAAAATGGTTTTGTTTATGAAAAAGGTAGTATTTCTGGGTTGATTTCTGCAATGCAAAAATCACTGGAGGTCTCGCTTTTAGATAGAGCGTTGATGAAGCAGCGAGCAAAAGAATACGCGGAGAATATTTCTTGGAGCAATGGAGCAAATTCTATAAAATTTGCATACCAGTCTTCTAGCGCTCCCTTTAAACATCTGGGCGACGGGGCAAGACTAATTCATCAGCCAACAGATACCGTCAGCAGTCCAACACTTACAGTTATAATATTAAATTACAACTGTGAAAAAGACGTCCTGAAGGTAGTTCAAAGTATACGGAGCCAATCCATTGACTTTGAATATCAAATTATCATTGTTGATAATAAATCAACAAATATCAACGATAACTTATTGACACACTATTTTAGCGATTGCCATGTGATTAGATTGAATACTAATGCTGGTTACGCTAGAGGTAATAATGTCGGGGTTCGGTACGCAATTGACACCTTAAAATCAGAGTATGTACTGATTTCAAACCCGGATATTGAGTATCTCCCAAACTCTATCAGTTCCCTGATAAATTATAAGAAAAATATCGAGTCAGACATCGTGTCTCCAGCTATTTTAAGGGATGATACTAGTCAAATTTGGAGTGCTGGTGGAGTAGTTTCATTTGATGAAGGTGTTAATGTCGATCATCATTATTCCGGCGATCATTTTAGTTCATTGCCAAGTGAGCCGTATGAGGTCGAGTATGCAGCAGGAGCATGCCTACTTTTTAATGGCTCGTTGATCGATGATATCGGGTACATACCTGAGGATTACTTCCTATATTACGAGGAAACAGATTGGTGCCTGGAGGCAAGGCGTAAAGATAAAAAGATAGTTATTTGTCCTTCAGTATTGATAAGGCATCATAAGAATTCTGAGCCTAAAGGTAAGCCTCCAAAGGAATACTATCTTTACTATTATATTCGGAATACTTTTAATTTCTATGGTAAGTTTGGGGTGGGAGACTTTGAAATGCTGGAGAAAAATCTATTAGAAAGATTCATTAATCCATGGAAAGAGAGAATAAAGAAAAGCTTCCCTGAAACTAGTGACAAGCTGAATAGTTTGATGGATCGAGCTGTTTTAGATGGGAAAGCAGGCATTTCAGGAAAAACCCTCGAGTCTGAAGATGACGTACAAACTGATCATTTAAAAATACGTCTTGATTCAGTAACAAATGATGGAATTGTGCATGGTTGGGCTATAAATTCGTTAAATCCCGAATTAAAATTAAACCTTGATGTGTTTGTTGATGAATTTTATGTTGGTAATGTAACTTGTGATGAGTTTAGAGAGGATCTTGTAAAAGCGGGAGTTAGCGGTGACGGCCATCACGGATATACCTTTAAGATTCCAAAAACTTACATTAATGGAAAAAAGGCAGTTGTAAGTATTCGATGGAGAGAAGTTGACGCAATAAATTCCCCGTCTACTATTCAGTTTGATAGTTTTAGCGCTTCTTATAAAGGGCGCATTGATGGTATTTCAGGTGGATCTCTTTGTGGATGGCTTATAGATGAAACAAACCTATTTGATAAAATAAAATTTAAGCTGTTTTCTGATGGAAGATTTTTAGGGGTGTATTCCGCGGATAACTATCGTGAAGATTTAGAAAAAGCCTTTAAGTTCGACGGGTGTCACTCATTACAAGTCAAATTACCGATGTTTGTACTTGATGGTAATGCCCATAATATAAAAGTTGAAGCTATCGATCCTGATGGTAAAACGATTTATTTATGTGAGCGTGATGTTTCATTTTCACTTCGAGAACCTAAAACACCTGAAAAAATTAATGTTTTTCAGGATGTTAACAAATGGCTCTATGTCCATCGTTCGGTTTATGTTCAAGACAAAAACTACCAGGCAGTAAAGAAGTACTTTGAAAGTTTAAAGCAAGGGCTATCTTATGATGCTAATAGATACTTTGACCGGTTAAGTGAGAAACCGCTTGTTAGCATCATAATGCCAGTTTTTAATCGAGAAAATGTAGTTCTGGATGCAGTTAGCTCCATACTAGATCAAGTTTATCAAGAATGGGAACTGATCATTGTTGATGACGGGAGTAACGACCGCTCTGTAGAAGTGATTAAATCATCAACGAATGATCACCGTATTTCTATTTATACGCTACCAGAAAATATGGGCGTTTCTTCAGCAAGAAACGTAGGCCTCGAGAAAGCTAGGGGAGACTTTATAGCTTACTTAGATTCTGACAATACCTGGGATAAAAATTATCTTTCTATTATGGCATTTGAGCTGGAAAAAAATCAAAGCAGAGAATGTGCTTATGCGGGCCAGCTAATTCATCAAACTTGCAATCTCACCAGTGGCGAAAGCTTGGTGGAAGAGTCGTTTCTACGTGCAGGGCCCTTTAATCAGGCGCTAGTTAAGAATAGAAACTTTATAGATTTAAATGCCTTTATGCATCGACGATCAAAGTATCAGTCTTTAGGTGGCTTCAACGAAAGAATGAGGCGCTTGGTTGATTGGGAGTTGATTGTGAGGTATACAAACGAAAATAGGCCACTTTACGTACCTGCCTTGCTTTCAAACTACTATATGGATTTGGCTGAAAACCAGATAACGAAGCTGGAAAATTATTCGGATTCGTTAATCGAATATAAGAGTTCAATTTCAGGTCCTGATAAGGGCTCTCCGGATGCGAGCACTGCTTCCGAAAGCATTCTGTTCTTGATTACCGAATGCGAGGATCCTGAAAAGCTTGATATCACATTAGCAGCAATTGTTGCATCGGCAAATTTCTGTAATTTTTCAGGAAGTATTGGAGTTGTCATGGCATCTCCAAGCTCTGAAGCCAAGGCCAAATACTCCAATTTTATTGATTTCTTTCCTTCTCACCTAGAATTTCCGTATGAAATAGGCAAATACTATGTTTGCCTTTTAAAGAGTGGAAATCAGTTACATCCAAGTTTTTTTAAAGGAATCTCAGATTCTTTACTTACTCTGGGCTCTCATTGTTATGTGATTTCTAAGCTCTCAAAATATGATAAGAATGTCAGGGTGGCCCAGCCATATGCTATGGATTCTGGATTCGTCGATAATACAGTTTCAAGTGACAATTGGCCGAATCTTAAGTACAGTAATTTGTCAAGCCTAAATTCCCAGTTCGTAGCATTGAGTCAGATTGATGAACTAAACTTTGAAGGTATATTAGTAAGTAGTAGTTTGCTCGAACGCATTGACGTTCAGGATAATTTTGAGGGACTTGTATCCGACATTAATACATTATCTCATATGGAGTTACTAACTATTAACGTCCATGATAAATGCAAAGTTATTCAAGTTTAATTGTAAGGACGTGACTGGTTAATGAAAAGTCTAGGGAATGAGGTATTTTATAGTGTCTACTTTAGAAACTTCAGATGCGAATTAATTTACCTTTTCAATTTGCATTTCTGGTCACGTAGTTGCAGTGGTAATTGTTATAAATCGTGTGGTAAAATAGCATGACATTTTATATATTCGTATGACGTGGAAGGCAAAACTATTGTAAATAGTTTTGCCTTTAATTTGTCTATTTTCGAGTTGATATAAATTGTTTAAAGAAGTCCGGTAAGTAGATATGAAAATTGCGGTAGTTGGCACAGGTTACGTAGGGCTCTCTAATGCGGTCTTGCTTGCGCAACATAATGAAGTTCTTTGTGTTGATGTAAATGCGAGCAGAGTGGATCTTATCAATGATAAAGTTTCACCTATAGTTGATCGAGAGATAGAAAAATATCTAGCTGAAATTCCTCTAAATCTAAGGGCGACTTTGGATAAGGAGTTAGCCTACAAACATGCGGAGTTCGTAGTTGTCGCGACACCTACTGACTATGACCCTGAGTCAAATTATTTCGACACCACGTCGGTTGAGTCAGTTGTAAGAGATGTACTAACAATTAACCCTACAGCTTCAATAGTAATTAAATCTACAGTTCCTGTAGGTTTTACAAACAAATTAAGGATACAGCTCGACTGCAATAACATTATTTTTTCACCTGAATTCTTGAGAGAAGGGAAAGCTCTCTATGATAACTTGTACCCGTCGCGTATTATCATTGGAGAGCAATCTGATAGGGCTCAACAATTTGCTGACCTGCTTTGTCAGGGGGCTGAAAAAGAGGATATTTCCGTTTGCTTATGTGATTCAGCTGAAGCGGAAGCAATTAAACTGTTTTCTAATACCTATCTAGCTATGCGGGTTGCATACTTTAATGAATTAGATACATATGCGGAAACACACGGCTTAAGCTCACGTCAAATAATTAAAGGCGTCGGATTAGATCCGCGAATCGGAAATCATTATAATAACCCTTCTTTCGGTTATGGTGGCTACTGCCTACCAAAAGACACAAAACAGCTACTGGCTAACTATCAGGACGTACCCAATAATATTATTTCTGCAATTGTTGATGCAAATACAACCCGAAAGGACTTCATTGCGTCGTCCGTTTTGAAACGCAATCCTCAGGTGGTTGGAATTTATCGACTTATAATGAAATCGGGGTCCGATAATTTTCGTTCTTCATCTATTCAGGGAGTAATGAAACGTATCAAAGCAAAGGGTGTAGAAGTAGTAGTGTATGAACCCACGCTTGCCGAATCCGAATTTTTTCACTCACGTGTAATTAGTGATTTGAGTGAGTTTAAGGCAATCTCTGATGTGGTAGTGGCAAATCGGTTAGTCGATGAGATCTCTGATATTTCTGAAAAAGTTTATACAAGAGATATTTTTGGGAGTGACTAACCTGTCAAAAGGTGGCTAGATTGAGTCTATATGCAGGATTGGCATGCCTTTTCTGCATAAAAATGCTTCTAGCACATTTGTTGTGCCAATTACGTCATAGTTTTTAACTATAGTTGAATGTTATCATTTAAGTTATACTTTCGTACAACTTACTTACGGTGTGAGGGCTGCTCGAAGAGCGATTCAACGATTATTCTGATCTAAGAGCTTCGAGATACTTTCTAGTTTGTGAAAATTCATCGAAACTAAAGAGCTGGTTCTAGGTTTTGCTTAGTACAGAGTGTTTTAATTATTGGGATATGGGTAGGGTGCTAAACGACTAAGTTGACAGCAAATGGCAATTTTTTTCTGCCCATCCGGTCCCTTTCGCGAGGTTACGCTAATAAGTAAAATGTGAAAGGGTTGAGTAATAATGATTACTTAAAAATTAAGTATATTGGGGACTTTATCTACTTTGGCTTCTATTGGTAAATATTTTTTGGGTAGGGGTAGATCAAAATTTATCACTCCTGTAGTAACTAGCTCTACCATTCCTGATCCTAAATCACAAGACATTGTGATACATATTGGCGCCCCTAAATCTGGCTCTTCAGCTATTCAGAAGTTTTGTATGGATAACAGAGAGGAGCTTTTAAAATCGGGTTATTATTATCCAGAACATCCACTGGATGTTAACGACGTTTCAGGTGGACACTCCAGGTTAGGAGTTATGCTTATACGTGGTGATATGGCTAGTGCCGCAAAGCTATTAGTGGAGTGGGTTGAGGTCGCGAAGCGGAATCAGCTGTGCCTGTTACTGTCAGGTGAGTCCTTTTATGGACGAGCTAAAGAGTTAGCTAGCCTTGTATCCGAGTATAGGGTGAAAATTTTCGCTTATTTTAGAGCCCCAATAAGCGCTTTGGTTTCAAACTATAATCAAGCAATTAAACGACATTTTAGCACTAAGCTTTTAGATTGCTTTATTGAGACTAAATTAAATGAAAACTTGGGGGGGATATCAGGTGATGTTTTCAAAAGTTGGATTGAAAGATTTGGTTCCGATAATGTAATCGTATATCCGTATCGTTATTCAAAGGAAGAGCCTAATAGTATTGAGTTAAATTTTCTTAATTTTCTTGGTGTTTCTAGGAAGCGTATAAATAAATTCTCTTTGAATATTAAGGCTGTAAACTCTTCTTATTCTTTGGGAGCTTTGGAACTAAAACGTCAGCTGAATTATATTCTGAGTGATGCGACATTGTCATTGCAGCATGAATTGGATTGGTGCTTACAGAAATATTCAGACGAATTGCAGCTGTTGCCTTCGCCACTAACAGATGTAGTAACTTTAGAAAAACTAAAACTGTTAGAAGAAAAATTTTCCATATCCAATAAATACATGAAAGAAAGCGTTTTGGCATATTGCCCTGATGATTTCTTTAGTGAGACAGCTTCGTCAAATTTAGGTGAAGTCGATACAATAGAGAAGCGTATTCCTTTAGTCGAATTGTTGGATGCAGCAAAGGCAATTGATCATCGTCCATATGTTAAAGAAGAGTTAAAAGAACTGATTTCTAGTCACCTTTCAAATTCTAGCGTAAATAGCTATGTGGTTTATCGGCTTGCCGATATTTTTGGAGTTTTATATAACGAGCCAACCATATCTAAATTTCAATACACCGATAAGCAACTTCAAGTTGTGAAATCACGCTCTTCCGATGGGGCGGATATCTGCAGGGAAACAGCATTGGCGTTAGAGACCATCGGTGAGTTTGAGCAGGCTCTGCTCTTCATAAAAAAGGCTCTGGCACTTAGGCCTAGTGGCGTTGTTATTAATAGGATATATAACCGTCTAAAAGTGTATGAAAATTAATTTGGGAATATGGGGTGGTTGTTAACAGTATTTGTGATTGAAGAGCTTGTATTTATGTAAAGTTATAGATTGGCGGCTTTCGAGTCTTCATGCGAAAAACTGTGAAATGAACTGTTTATTTTCTAGGCTGTTAACTAGTGTTTAAATTTTTAAGATCCCTTTTCCATGTTAATTTGATTCCTCGGCTTAGGCCGCAGGTATCAATTGAGCCTGTTACGAAGCTTGAAAAAGGTTTCGAGTGGCGCGCAACAAGCAGCGATCCACAATTTTACATTAAAAACCACCTTATGGGTGCTGGTTGGTATATGGTGGAGATCAATTTATCGCATGACCAACTGCTCGCCGATTCAAAGCTATATTTTAATTATGGGCAAGGTTTCGATGAGTCGGATAGTGTTTTGATCCCCTTAAAGGCAGGCAGGGTTACAAAGCGTCTCGTGTATCTACCAAGGCGGGTTAAGGTACTTCGATTAGACCCTTTGGAGTCTACTGGGTACTTTTCTGTTAAGCATTTTCGTTTAGTTAAATTACCAGCGCAGTTTGCCTATGATCGTTTGTGCCAGCGTTTAATTAACGCGCATTTTAAGTTCCGTGATTTACGGAAAGTGGAAGTACTGCAGAGTATCCGTAATGAAGCTCATGAGACTAATCGGTCTTGGAGAGAGTTGGCATTACAATATTACGCAAGAACTTTCTCCAAACGGCGACAGGCATGTGATTATGCGGAATGGATCTCTGAGATTGAGACTTTAAAGATAGCTTCCAATTTAGATGTTGCATACAGTAGAAAACTTGATACGCAACCATTGATTTCAATTATTCTCCCAACTTTTAACAGTGATTTGGAGCTGCTAAGTAGCTGTATAGAGTCTGTAATTGTGCAGAGTTACGGCAACTGGCAGCTCTGTATTGCAGATGATGCTTCTTCAAATCAGAAAGTTCGAGAATGCCTTCAGAGTTATCAGGAGAAGGATTCTCGTATCCAAGTAGTTTTTCGAAAGGATAATGGGCATATATCTGCTGCTAGTAATACCGCTTTAGAATTGGTAAGGGGCGAGTATATTGCACTACTCGATCATGATGATACATTGGTGCCACATGCATTGATGACAGTGATGCAGGCAATTATTGATAACCCAGAGGCGCAGTTGCTCTATAGTGATGAGGATAAAATTGATGAGCTAGGTGAACGCTTTGATCCCCACTTTAAACCTGGGTGGAATCCTGATCTGCTACTGTCACAAAATTATATTTGTCATTTGACCGTTTTAAAGGCAACTCTCGTAGACTTGGTTGGGGGCTTCCGCCTGGGGGTAGAGGGTAGCCAGGATCATGATTTGCTTTTGCGATGTATGCCGTACCTGAATAGTAGCAATGTGGTACATATTCCAGAGATATTGTACCACTGGAGAGCAATTATCGGCTCCACAGCTAAGGAAGGTACTGCTAAAAATTATGCCTCAACTGCTGGTTTAAAAGCCGTGAGTGACTATTTGGATGCTCAATCTCTAAATGCCAGTGTGACACTAGGTTCGGCTCCAAATAGTTACAGAGTACGATGGAATGTGCCCGAATGCGCTCCACTTGTGACTCTATTGGTTCCTACGAGGGACGGCTATGATATTTTAAAGCCCTGTATCGATGCAATTCTATCTAGAACTGATTATCCAAATTTTGAGTTGTTAATTCTAGATAATCAAAGCACTTGCAAGGCTACACTAGGCTTTTTAGAGGAGATAATTGCCTCTGATCCTCGTGTTTCAGTTCACCGCTGGAATCATCCATTTAATTATTCTTCAATTAATAATTTCGGCGTTGCTCTTGCGAGGGGTGAGATTATTGGTTTGATCAATAATGATATTGAACCCATCAATGATGGTTGGTTAAGTGAGATGGTAGGACAGGCTTTAAGGTCTGATATTGGCTGTGTTGGAGCCAAACTTTATTATCCCAACGATACTATCCAGCATGGTGGTGTAATATTAGGCATAGGTGGTGTTGCGGGCCACTCCCATAAATATTTCAGTCGCAATGAGTATGGTTATTTTTCACGCCTCCATCTAATACAGAATCTCTCTGCTGTGACGGCCGCTTGTTTAGTATTACGTAAGTCCGTGTTTGAGGAGGTTGGAGGCTTAAATGAGAAAGACTTGGCAATCTCCTTTAATGATGTGGACTTATGTTTGAAAGTTCGTGAAGCAGGATATCGTAATTTGTGGACGCCATATGCTGAGCTATATCACCACGAGTCTGTTTCCCGTGGAGCGGATGATACAAAAGCTAAACGCCGCCGGGCACAAAGGGAGGCTGACTATATGCGTGATCGGTGGGGGGGGGTGCTGGATGCTGATCCCGCATACAACCCTAACCTGACCTTAGCTCACGAGGACTTTACCTTGGCTTGATTTTAGCAAAGCGTGGCATTTTAATTGCCACGCATAATAGTATGCGGGATGCTCTAGTAGATGAGCTTTTATTTTCCTCAAAATCTTGCCAAAGAAGGGGCCTGCTTAACTTGCCGCTTTATAGGTTGGAGGCTAGAAAGCGCAGTCACATTAAATTTGGCATAATCTTCGTGAGTTACAAGTGTATTAGTAATAGAACTCTATCTCATATAGCCTTAATGACGCCCTAATCTTATGACCTTTTCTCAATTGCTTGTAGCCGGGATCTTCATTCTGGTTATCGGTTCACTTATTTTTACCCGCTTAAAGCCATCCCTGATCTTTGCCACGGCTGCTGGATCGTGCTTTCTAACGGGGCTTGTACCGTTAGAGTCTGCTCTACAAAAGGGGGTGAACGTCGGTCTTGTTACTTTGGTCGCTCTATTGTTGGTATCGGTCGGGTTAGAGAGGGCTCGTTGGCTTCGGGTGATCTCAGAAGGATTGATTAAGGGATCTCTTAAGGCTAGTTTACTGAGACTTTCTGCTGCTACAGCGTTGAGTTCTGCATTTCTTAACAATACGGCAGTGGTAGCTGCTCTTGCGTCTAGTGTCAAGGGGCAGCGGCGCTTCCCATCAGCCAAACTTTTGATGCCTCTGTCTTATGCAGCGATTCTTGGGGGAACACTTACCCTAATTGGCACTTCTACCAATCTGATAGTAAATAGTTTTGTACTGGATCGAGGCTTGCCTGGCTTAGACTTCTTTACTTTTATGCCCATTGGAATAGCTGCCACTTTAGTAGGGTTGGTTGTTTTGTTGCTATGTAACCGTTTGTTGCCAGAAGGGAGCGTAGTCGATGAGCCTGTGACCGAATATCTTTTAGAAGCGGAAGTCATTGAGAATTCCCCTCTCGACGGAAAGAGTGTCGAGCAGAATCATCTGCGTCACTTGGAAACTTTTTACCTAATTGAGATAGTTCGGGGTGATCAGGTAATCAGCCCTGTAGGCCCCTCAGAGATTATCCGAGATGGTGATAAATTAATTTTTTGCGGTGACGTTCGTGACCTTGGACGTTTACAGGGCATTCAGGGGCTACGCCTGTTTGCGTTAGAGGATGAAGAGTTGGGCCTGAATCTTACTGAAGTGGTAATTACCCCTAATTCTAGTATCCTCGGGCAATCGTTAAAAAGCTGTAACTTTCGTACTCGTTTTGATGCTGCAGTGGTGGCAATGCGTCGTGGTGGTGATCGGCTATCGGGTAAGTTAGGTGAAATTGAACTTCGTGCGGGAGACGCCCTTTTACTAGCAGTAGGCCAGGATTTTCGTCATCACCTGAATATTGACAAAAATTTCTATGTGATTAGTGGCACTGAAGTGCGACGTGACTTGTCACGACGGGATAATTGGTTGTTAGGCTTAGGCTTTTCGGCAGTTGTGGTGGGAACCGCGCTAGGCTATTTTTCTCTGTTAAAAGGGTTAGTGGTACTTCTTAGCGGTATGATCGCACTCGGTATCCTATCAACTACTGAATTGCAGAGGCGCTTTCCTTTTCAGATATGGTTGATCATTGCGAGTGCCTTGGTACTTGCAGAAGCATTCGCTAGTAGTGGCTTGGCGGATTTATTGGCTATCGGGCTAAAGGGGCTTCTAGCTGACTGGGGGCCAATAGCGGGTTTGGTGGGTATCTTTATACTCACGCTGTTGCTAACTGAGTTGATGACTAACAATGCAGCTGCGGCCTTGGCATTCCCCCTTGCTTGGAGTCTAGCTGATAGTTTTGATGTCAGTTGGATGCCTTTTGTAATGGCTGTAGCTTATGGAGCAAGTGCAAGCTTTTTGACACCTTTTGGTTATCAAACAAACCTAATAGTACAGAACCTTGGTGGATATCATTTGCGTGATTTTCTCCGTGCCGGGTTGCCCCTGACTATTGCTTATTCTCTGGTTGTTTTACTGTTGCTGCCAATTGTATTCCCCCTTGAGATTTGACAGGTCTGGAGATTGATTTGGAATTTGCTAGCCGCTGGCTAATTGTAGAAGAAGGTCGTAACCCCTCGACAGATTATTTTATTTTGCCATTCCTTAAAAATATGGGAGTTAGCTATAAACGTTTCGGTTTTAATGAAGTCCCTGCAGAGGAAAATATACGTGATGCAAATATTTTATTTGTGCGTTATGTCCCTAGCAAATGGCAATCATTCCTGAAGAAAAATGTTGAGGATATTTCTGGTATATTTTTCTTTATAGATGATGATTTATTTGATCAGAAGGCACTTCTTGGCTTGTCTATTAAGTACAAATTCAAATTACTTCGATATGGGTGGTCAAAGCAAAAATGGTTGAAGTCTGTGGGAGCTCAATTGTTGGTTTCGACGCCTTATTTACAGAGTAAATATAGTGACTGGAGGCCAAGATTGTTGCAAGCGGAGCCCATCAAGATAACTGATAGAAATTTTGTAAATCTTTTTTATCATGGCTCTGCATCACATCAAGAAGATATCCAATGGTTGTACCCTGTGGTAAGTGAGGTTCTTAAGTATAATCAAAATTTGAGCTTTGAAATAATTGGAAATACCTACGTGAATCGGCTTTTTTCCAATATACCAAGGGTTAAAGTGTTGCACCCGATGAAATGGCCTACTTATTTCTCGATGTTACAGGTGCCGGGGCGAAATATAGGTTTAGCGCCCTTATTGAATGTACCTTTTAATAGAGCTAGGTCTCACACCAAGTTCTTTGATATCACACAGGCTGGTGCTGTGGGTATTTACGCTGCTGGTGATATTTATGGCAAAGTGGTTCGTCATCGTGAAAACGGTTTGCTTTTACCTATGAACTCTTCGCAATGGATCGATGGAATTCTTGCTTTGGCTGAGGATGAAGAATTACGAAGGAATATGCTGGCCGAGGCACGAAAATGCCTGTAGCCGGACACTGTTCTTTAGGTTTGCGGAAACACCGGATTCTAGAAAGCCTACTCGATATACGCTGCCAGTATATTACCTTCAAGCCCGCTAGTTATGTGAGTTATATGATTGGTTGGGGGCTTAAACCAACAGCGATGAAAGCAAAAAGGATTGCTCTACGAGCAGGGCTCCCATTTGCATGTATAGAAGATGGGTTTTTACGTTCGCTCGGGTTGGGAGTTAATGGAGCGGTTCCGCATAGTCTGGTGGTCGATAAAACCGGGATCTATTATGATGCATCTCGACCTAGTGATTTAGAAACATTGATAGCTTTAGCTGACTTCACTTCTGAAGAACTGGATCGAGCGGAGAAAGGGATAGAGCTATTACGAGCTAATAGGCTTTGTAAATATAATCAATCCATAGATAAGCCCTTAGATTGGTCAACTAATTTGAAAAGGGTTTTAGTTGTGGATCAGACTTTTGGTGATGTCTCTGTTTCGGCTGGCCAGGCTTCTGAATCTCATTTTCTGGCCATGCTGGATAGTGCTATTGAAGATAACCCTGAAGCCGAGATATGTGTAAAAATACACCCGGATGTTATAACAGGGAAGAAGAAGGGTTATTTATTAAGTTTAGCTTTTGAAAAAGGCTGTAGAATTATATCTGAAGATATCTCACCTTGGGCTATTTTTGACTATGTGGAAAAAGTTTATGTTGTCACTAGTCAGCTGGGGTTTGATGCTTTAATTGCAGGGAAAGAAGTACACTGCTTTGGTGTTCCTTTTTATTCTGGGTGGGGATTAACTAAAGATAGACAATTTTTATCACGTCGCAATATCAACAGATCTCTTTCGCAGCTCTTTTGTGCTGCCTATTTGAGGTATTGTCGATATATAAACCCATATACCGGTGATAAATGTGAGTTTGAAGAGACGGTTGCTTTGATTGCGGAGCAAAAGAGGCAGTGGCTTAGGTTTCAAGGTGCTTGGTTAGGTGTGGGCTTTTCATCATGGAAGAGAAAGTTTATTCCTAATTTTCTTAGTAAAAAGAGAAAGGTGGACTTTGTTAGAGGCACAAGCTCTGTCAGTCAGTGTGCAGCGGGCGCTAATATTTTTGTTTGGGCTAGTCGGCCAACGAACTCATTGCAGAAAAAGATTGTGGAGATTCAAGCTCGTCTTTGGAGAGTTGAAGATGGGTTCATACGTTCAGCAGGGCTAGGTGCGGACTTGGTTGCACCCACTTCTTTAGTGTTTGATTCCCGGGGTATTTACTTTGATGCCCGGTCACCCAGTGATCTTGAAATTATTTTAAGTAATACTAATTTTAGTGATGAAATACTTAATAGGGCGAAAAGCCTTCATCTGCTACTTTTAAGAAAAAGAGTTACAAAATATAACATTCAGGGCTCAGTAAATCTCTCTCTTCCTGATAATAAGAAAATTATTTTAGTTCCTGGGCAGGTGGAAAGCGATGCCTCAATTGCTTATGGTTCTCCTGTTATAAAAAGTAACCACTCTCTTTTGGAGAGAGTAAGGAAGGAAAATCCAGAAGCATATATTATCTATAAACCTCATCCCGATGTGGTTGCTGGTGCTCGCTTGGGAGAATTACCTCAAGGATCTAAAAGATTATATGACTCGATTGTTACTGAAGGGGATATCTCTCAAATATTGGATCAGGTTGATGAGGTGCATACCTTGTGTTCTTTGGCGGGGTTTGAAGCCTTGCTTAGAAAAGTTAAGGTTGTCACTTATGGTTTACCTTTTTATTCCGGTTGGGGTTTAACTGAGGACACTCTGCTCTCCAAGGTAGGGAGTGATAGGAAGGATTTTGACATTTTTAAGCAAAGGCGGCGACGTAAATTGACTTTAGATGAGTTAATCGCGGGAACCTTGCTACTTTACCCAGTATATGTTGATGCTGCGACAGGGGATTACATTGATGCAGAGACCACAGTTAAGTTGGTAGAAAAAAAACGATCTTTATATAATGGCGAGAGCTTTTTCTTTAAAGTTTTTTGCTGGTATAGAAAAATTTTTCTTCGTTATTGATTAATATGATAATGGGTGCCCTGTTTAGTAGGCAGCAAAGCGAAACTGTATTTCCATATAAATAATATAGTTTCAGATATGTATCTTTGGGAGGTGATAATGCTAAGTCGAATACTTGCTTTGACCTGGAAAGCACCTAAGTGGTCTTTCGAATTGGTTAGCTGGGGGAAGAGCTTTAAGAATAATCCTATTATTGGAAATTACGTGCTTAATTTTTTCGGGTTACATGTCCTTAGGGTTGTAGTTGCTCATGCTCTATTTCGGTTCCGATTATTTCTCCTTTCTCCTATAGTTCCTTCGGAATACCGAAGAGAATTTATTGAGAATGGTTATATTTTAAAGAAAAATTTTCTCGATAATAAGCAGTTTTTACAGTTGGTAAAGGAGCTTGATCAGTTCGAGGGGCCTGTTAGGGAAATAATTGAAGGTACGACTGTAACCCAGAGGATATTTATGGATTACGAGGAGCGAAAAAGAGCTCCAGAATTTAAGCGGCTAGTTGAAAATCAGCTATTAAATCGCTTGATGCGGTACTGCTCATCGAAGAATCGGCCGCCTTTATTCTATATAGAAAACCTCTGCAACCATGAGAATGTGAATCCCCGGCCAGACCCTCAACGAGACTTACATGCGGATACCTTTCACCCGTGTGTTAAAGGGTGGTTATATATAGATGAGACGAGTGATAATAATGGAGCTTACGTCTATGCACCAGGTTCTCACAAGCTTTCCTGGAAAAGGTTGAAGTGGGAGTATAGAGAGAGTCTAGAGGCTTGTAAGAAGGGCAACGAAAGGCCATCTGGACGTTATTGGGATGGATCTTTTCGGGTCAATGACAAAGATCTGAAAAAAATGGGATATGAAGTGAAAAAGCTATCTGTCCCTGCAAATACTTTAGTGATTGGTAATGTGTATGGTTTTCACTGTCGCGGTGAGGCGCTCCAAAAGTCGAAGCGTATGACGGTGTGGATGCAGGCTAGAGACAACCCCTTTAATCCATTATTTACCCCTTTCCCTAATAGTGCTGCTAAAGCATTCGAAACAGTATGGAAAGTGGCCTTAAAACGGCTGGATAAAGGCAAGATTAATAGTGGAGAGCAGCGAAATTATTATGGACGCTTAGCTCGTTCTCGGTGCATGGAAACTGTGGATTAAGCTTGCTATTTTGTTTGTGCTTGCTTCTAAGTATATCGTGTAGGTCTTTGGTAGTTATTGCCAGTAGGAAGCGCCTTTACTTGATAAATAATGTTTTGGGGTTGACTGGTATGATATTAGTTAGGCCTTAGTATGACCGCTTGTTTGGTGGGTGAATTGTGATCTGGTCAGTTGAAATGGCTGGCCATCCAACTAAAATCCCGACTTGGCCGAAAACTTTTTTGATGGCAAGTTCGCCAGCTTCGTTTATGATGGGTAAGGATGTAAAGTAAAAAATTTTGTTTTGATAAAATGGCTTCTGAAGCTTCAAAAAAATGAACTTAGTATTCTAAACAGAGAAAAGTACTCCCTGTTTATACTCTATGCTTCTCCGGTGCGGGAGAATTTTGTCACTACCAATTTCTGAGGTTTGGAAGAAGTTAACAACTGTAGAAGATTATTGTTCTATTTGGTAGAATTTTGCGCCGGTTAGTACTCTAATACCTGTTCTTGTTCGTTTAGTTGATCAATTTCCTGTTAGGCCTATTGAGCCACGGAGTGACATATGGCGATATGTCAATGACTGAAGTAGCTAATGTGCGGCATGGAAATGGTTTTTGTTTGACCCGTTATATATATGTGCTCAATTTCTAAGCGCTAAATAGCAAGTTTTAGGGGTAGGTTGAATAATGTCTGTGGCAGTCTTTTTACAGGGACCTCATGGCCCGTTCTTTGCGAAGTTGGCAAAGAGACTCTCACATCAAGGCATAACTACGCATAAAATTAATTTCAATGGCGGCGATCGCTATTTTGCTTGGGCTGATTTTCAGAGTGATTTCACGGGAACCGAAAGTGATTGGTCACCCTTCTTTAAGTCCTATTTGCTAAAACATAATGCAGAAGCTGTATTTGTTTATGGAGACTGTCGTCGCTATCACTCTCAAGCTCGAAGTGTTTGTGAATCTTTGGGTGTTGCTTTTGGGGTGTTTGAAGAGGGGTATTTACGTCCAGATTTTGTTACGTTGGAATGGGGGGGGGTTAATGCTTTCTCTCAAATGGACTGGACGCGGGAGGAGATCGAAAAGTATGAACCGGTCCAGAGCAGATCTTGTGGGTTACCAGTAGGGCAAACATTCTGGCATCGTGCTTGCTTCGCTATGGGTTACTACGCAGCGATGCGCCTCGCGCGTTCCGAATTTCAGGCATATCACCATCATAGAAATCGAGATTGGAAAGCCGAAGGCGTTTGTTGGTTGAAGAGCTTTGCACGAAAAGGGCTTTATAAAGTAACAGAGCGCAGTTTGACGCCTAAGCTTACGGGAAAGCTAAGCCAGCGTTTTTTCTTATTTCCCTTACAGACTCGAGATGATTTTCAATTAAGACAGCACTCGGACCTTCTCTCAATTGAAAACGCCATTGATCGAGTATTGAAGTCATTTGCCAAGAACGCGCCAAATGACGCGGTGATCGTTTTAAAGCATCACCCGATGGATCGTGGGTTTTGTCATTACCAGAAGCTGATTGATAGCTTAGAAGCTCGCTATAGTATCCAGGGACGAGTTATATATTGTCATGATCTGCACTTGCCCACCCTTCTCGATCATGCTCGTGGCGTAGTTACAATTAATAGTACTGTCGGTATCTCTGCCCTTCTTCACAAAGTGCCCACAAAAGTGCTTGGGCGCGCGCTATATGACATCCCAGGCCTGACTCATCAAGGTAAACTATCCAGCTTCTGGGCTGAGCCTGAGAGCGTGGATATTGCTTTTTTCAGACGCTTTCATACCTATTTATATGAGCAAACTCAGCTAGACGGTAGCTTCTCCAAGGCGGTTGGCGCCACCATCGAAGGGGTGGTAAAGCGCATAGAATCTGCTGCTGAGGGTAGCCCCCAGGCCAAGCTCTCTATCAAAAGCGGAAATAGTGCGGGTTAATTCTCTCGCACGGACTTGGACTAGAGATTAGGGATTAGGGATTAGGGATTAGGGATTTTGCGTTCTTTTCCTTTCCATCTAAGGTATTTCATTCCGCTTGCACGCTTCATCACAGCTTGTTTAAAAAACAGGCTGATCTGGATCGTCTAACCTGTTAGACTGCGCGGCCTTTTACCCACCGCTCCGGTCCCGCGATAGGGACTTTGGCTTCAAGTGAATTCCGAAATGACCGATACCCCTAAAGCGGCCGGCTTCGACCAGTTGGGTCTGCCGTCTGAAATTCTCAGCGCCATCGAAAAGCTCGGCTATGAGACTCCCTCCCCGATCCAGGCACAAACTATTCCGTCCCTGCTGGAGGGGCGGGATGTGCTAGGCCAGGCCCAGACGGGCACTGGCAAGACCGCAGCTTTTGCGCTGCCGCTACTCTCCCAGCTGGACCTGAAGGATCGTCGCCCTCAGGCACTGGTGCTGGCACCGACCCGCGAACTGGCTATTCAGGTGGCTGAAGCCTGTCAGTCTTACGCATCCAAGTTGAAAGGTTTCCACGTTGCGCCTATCTACGGTGGCGCTGACTACCGCGGCCAGATACAGCAGTTGAAGCGTGGCGTTCAGTTGGTGGTAGGTACTCCCGGACGGGTGATGGACCATATGCGTCGTGGTTCCCTGGATCTGTCCAATCTACGCACCCTGGTGCTGGATGAAGCGGATGAAATGCTGCGCATGGGCTTTATCGATGATGTGCAGTGGGTATTGGAGCAGATTCCTGAAGAGCGCCAGATTGCGCTGTTCTCCGCCACTATGCCAAAAGAGATTGCCCGCATCGCCCGCGAGCATCTGGATGAGCCGGTTGAAGTAAAAATCCGTGTTAAGACTGAGACTGCGGAAACCATTCGCCAGCGCTATTGGCCGGTTGGTGGTCTGCACAAACTGGATGCACTGACCCGTATTCTTGAAGCGGAGCCGGTGGACGCCACGATTATCTTCGTGCGCACCAAAAACAGCACCGTGGAACTGGCAGATAAGCTGGCCGCCAGAGGGTTCGCCAGTGCCGCCCTGAACGGTGATATGGCGCAGAACCTGCGTGAAGCCGTGATTGACAAGCTGAAAAACGGCAAGCTCGATATTGTTGTAGCCACCGATGTTGCGGCTCGTGGACTGGACGTAAAGCGTATCAGCCACGTGATTAACTACGATATCCCCTACGATACCGAAGCTTATATTCACCGTATCGGTCGTACCGGCCGCGCTGGTCGCGAAGGCGATGCGATCCTGTTTGTGGCGCCCCGCGAGCGCCGTATGTTGCGTGTCATCGAGAAAGCGACCAAGAAGCCGATCGAAAAACTGGATTTGCCCAGCGCAGATGCAGTTAACAGCGCCCGTATGCAGCGCTTCCGCGAGCGCATTACCGCGACCCTGGAAGGCCAAACTGATCTGGCGCCCTATCGTCAGCTGGTTGAGGAATTCCTGGCGCAGAATGAGGTTGACCCTCTGGATGTTGCTGCCGCGCTGGCTGCAATGGCCCAGGGTGACCAGCCCCTGCTGATTCAAGAGAAAGAGCAGAGGCCGCGCAAAGAGCGTCGCGAGCGCGATGATGACTTTGACGGTGGTCGCCGCCGCAAGAAGGAAAGCTTCGAGAAAGATCGCAAGCTGCCGCCGCCCGATGAGGGGCTGGAGCGCTTCCGTATCGAGATCGGCCGCGAGCAGGGCGTGCGCCCCGGCAGCATTGTAGGCGCTATTGCCAATGAGGTGGATCTGGACAGCTCCTATATCGGCCGTATCGAAATCTACAACGATTTCACCACGGTAGATCTGCCCCAGGGAATGCCGAAAGAAGTGTTCCAACACCTGAAGAAGGTGCGTGTTTCCGGTAAACCGATGAAAATCACCCGCTTCGATGAAGCGGCGGTGAAATCGAAAGGGAAGCCCAAGGGTAAGCCTAAGTTCAAGCCCAAAGGTAAGCCCAAAGCCAAGCGCGGCAATAACGACGAGTAAGTCGTACCTGTTTAGCAGGTTTATTCCGGGAGAGCGCAGGCCTGCGCTCTCCCATTCAGTTTCCTTTCTTCTATTTCTTCCCTGACTTGAATTAGCGCTGTGGCAGCATACGGGTGAGTGTGTTATCGCGGGCAATAAAGTGGTGCCACAGGGCGGCGGCGATATGCAGTCCAACCAGTACGAGCAGGGCGGGCCACATTACATCTTTGTGCAGGAAAGCGATTTGCTTGCCCAGATCCGGGTTTTTGGCGAACAGGTTGGGAACGGCAAACAGGCCAAAAAACTCGGTATCGCGCCCAAACAGTTGGCGCATCACGATGCCTGATACCGGCATAGCCAGAATCAACAGGTAGAGTCCACCATGGGTCAGGCTGGACAGTGCCTTCTGCCACTTCTTGCCTTCAATCTGTGGGCGCTTGTGACGTGCACGCCAGTAGAGGCGAAGGGCCAGAAGCATCAGGACACCGACTCCCAGCGAGAAGTGCAGCTGCATAAACCAGCCGCGCATGGGGTCGCCGCGCTCGTAAAACTCATGCAGTTCAACCGCTCCCCACACAGAGAGCAGCAGGATTACAAAAAGCCAGTGCAGTCCTTTACTCACTGAGTTCCAACGTTCAACCGGGTTTGACATAGAGGGTCTCCTACAAAGTCCAGGCATTTGGCCGGGTACAGGCCACTGCCGTATAGTTATTTGTGTGATTTTACCGGCCTCTCCGGCCAGACCAAACCATTGATTTGTTTGATCTGAAAATATTCAGTTTGTTTGATAATTGTGCTGAGGTTGAGTAAGTCATTATTTCCGCAAAGGCTTAAGCCGCCCAGTTAACTTTTGTAAGTGGTTAGGCAGGTTCTGGCCGCTCTCACACCTTGTAGATTGGCAAAGCTGGTATCCCGTGCGGTTTTGAGGAAGTCTGTGAGATAAGGTTGCTCGAGCATATCTTCCCGCACTGCCGCGTAGAGAGTGCTCCAAAGGCCCTCTTTACCCAGCTGGAATTGGGAAACAAACCCCTTTTGCAGGTACTCGTGTAGCGCCCAATTGGGCAGGGCGCAAACCCCTCGGCCGCTGGCTACTAACTGAACCATCATCACGGTGAGTTCTGCGGTTCGAACTTCTGCGGGTTCAATTCCAGCGGGGTCGAGGAAGTGCTGGAAGATATCCAGCCGCTCGCGCTCAACCGGATAGGTAATCTGGACTTCACCAGCCAATTCCTGCGGTTCTACCCAACGCCGTTTGCTCTCCTGCGCTAGAGGGTGTTTGCGACTTATGGCAAGGCACATTTCAAAGCTGAATAGCGGCTCGTAGTGCAGTCCTTTGAGATCGGGGTCTGGATTAGAAGTGACAACCAGGTCCAGATCGCCGCGCACCAGTGCGGGTAGGGGAGCGAAGTGGAAGCCGCTGCACAGGTCCAGTTCCACTTCTGGCCAGCTGTCCCGGAAGGTATTCAGTGCGGGCATCAGCCACTGGTAGCAGCTGTGGCACTCGATAGCGATATTGAGCCTGCCCGCTTGCCCAGATGCCAGTCGAGACAGGTCCCGTTGTGCTATAGCTACCTGGGGCAGTATGTCGTCCGCCAATTGCAGCAGTCTCAGACCGGCACTGGTAAATCGCAGAGGCCGGGATTTACGTATAAACAGTTCTTGGCCGAGCCGGTCCTCCATTTCGCGAAATAAGTGCGAAAGAGCCGACTGGGTCAGGTGAAGGCGCTCTGCTGCGCGTACCAGGCTGCCTGTCTCACGCAAAACACTCAGCGCACGCAAATGGCGCAATTCAATCATCATTAAAATTATTCATGTTATTTGCAAAAAATATGAAATTGATTGAACAGCACTGTGCGCACACAATCAAGTCAGGACTCTCGCTAATGCGACCGTTACCGAGATCGCAGCTGCGGGGTATTTTTCAATGGGGCAACTTTGATCCCCTCACAGGAAAGAGCTTGGGAAGGCGGCCATGGTGCAAACACATATCCTCGGCTATCCGCGTATCGGAGCCAATCGCGAACTGAAGAAAGCGCAAGAAGCCTATTGGCGCGGTGATATGCCCCAGCAGCAGTTGCTGCAAGTGGGCACAGAGATACGCCGTGGTAACTGGCAGGCCCAAAGTGAGGCCGGTTTGAGCCGTGTAGCTGTGGGGGATTTCGCCTGGTACGACCAGGTTCTGAATCACTCCCTGATGTTTGGTGTGGTCGGTCAGCGCTTTAAAGAAGGAGCGGCAGATAACAAGCTGGACCAGTATTTCCGCTTGGCCCGTGGTCGCGCTCCATCGGGACAGCCGGTAGCGGCCAGTGCCATGACCAAGTGGTTTGATACCAACTATCACTACTTGGTCCCTGAACTCTCCAATGATCAGGCCTTCTCCCTGGATAGTGAGTGGTTACTTGACGAGGTGCGGGAAGCCCAATCCCTGGGCTACAAAGCCAAGCCGGTGGTTATCGGACCACTCACTTACCTGTGGCTGGGACGAGGTGTGGATAGCCCTCTGGATTTAGTGCCAAAACTCCTGCCTTGCTATGCCGAGTTGCTGTCTCAGCTCGCTGACCTCGGAGTTGAATGGGTGCAGTTGGAGGAACCCATACTAGGCCTGGATCTGCCGGATGAATGGCGTGGGGCTTTTGATAGCACCTACCAGCAGATTGCGGTAGTAGCCCCGGGGGTGAATACACTGCTGGCTACCTATTTCTCACCTTTGCGCGAGAATCTGGAGCTGGTATTTTCCCTCCCTGTGTCCGGGGTACATATTGACTGTGTACGCGCACCTGAAGAACTTGAAGCTGCGGCCCAGCTGGCAGGTAAGAACAAGGTTCTGTCTGCGGGTGTGATTAATGGGCGAAATGTGTGGCGAGCAGACCTCAATCGTTGGCAGGGCACTTTGCAGCCTTTGGCGAAGCAGTTGGGAGATCGCCTATGGCTATCAGCCAGTTGCTCCCTGCTCCATAGCCCTGTGGATCTGGAAACGGAGGTCAAGCTGCCCAGTGAGCAAAAACAGAAGCTCGCTTACAGCCGCCAGAAACTTCAGGAGTTGGCTCAATTACAGCAGCTGCTCAATGAGGACACAGAGATCCCTGTCTCAGGCGGAGAGAGTGGTGTAGCCGAGGGCTCCATTGCTGATCAATTACGGGATACCTGGCGTCAACAGTGCTTTCAGGATCGCTCTTTAGTACAGGCCAAGCGTTGGCAATTGCCACTGCTACCAACCACCACAATAGGCTCATTCCCACAGACGGATCTTTTGCGCGGTGTGCGCCGCAAGTACCGCAATAGCGAAATTTCTGAAGCGGATTATTTAGAACATCTACGCGCTGAAATTGCCGAAGCTATCCGTCGTCAGGAAATACTCGGTCTGGATGTACTGGTGCATGGTGAGGCTGAGCGCAACGATATGGTGGAATATTTCGGGGAGCAACTGGATGGTTTTGTACACACCGGTAATGGCTGGGTGCAAAGTTATGGCTCTCGCTGTGTGAAACCCCCGATTATTTTTGATGATATTTCCCGACTTAACGCTATGACAGTAGAGTGGAGCAGCTATGCCCAGAGCCTTACTAATAAGCCGGTAAAAGGTATGCTTACCGGCCCGGTGACAATTCTCAACTGGTCCTTCCCGAGGGAAGATATTCACCGCAGTGAGAGCTGTCTGCAAATTGCCAAGGCATTGCGGGAAGAAGTGTTGGATCTTGAGGCGGCCGGTATCGGGATCATCCAGATTGATGAACCGGCTTTGCGTGAGGGAGTTCCCCTTCGAGAGTCTGAGCACCAGTATTATTTTGCCTGGGCGGTAGGGTGTTTCCGCTACACCTGTAGCGAAGTAAAAGCGGAAACCCAGATCCACACTCATATGTGTTACAGCAATTTCAATGCAATTATGGATGCCATTGTTTCCCTTGATGCGGATGTAATTACTATTGAATCAGCTCGCTCCGATTTGCGCCTACTCAGCGCGTTTGCCGACAAGGCCGGTGGTTACCCCAATGAAATTGGACCTGGCATTTACGATATTCACTCACCCAATGTGCCGGAAAGGGGGGAGCTGGTTGAGCGACTTAAGAAAATTGCACAGGTGGTGCCGGTTGAGCGACTTTGGGTAAACCCAGACTGCGGCCTTAAAACCCGTAACTGGGCTGAGGTCGGGTCATCCCTACTGAATATGGTAGAGGCTGCACGCACTGTGCGCACAGAACTGGCCTAGCCAATTTATAAATAAAAAACCGGCAATCATTTGGATTGCCGGTTTTTTTTCTGTTTTTTTCGCTTCTGTTTTTTTAACTTACTCGGACTTGGTGGCTACTGTAGTAGTATTATTTAATTCAAATGGCACTGAAGGGTGGAAAGGTTTAATACCCAAGGCAGTGTAAAGTTCATCCGGGCGATACATATTTTGTCCCTCGAGCACCAGTGCAGTGCGACGCAGCGCGGTAATATCCTCAAGGGGATTTCCCTCCAGTAAAACCAGGTCTGCATTTTTTCCCACTGCAATACTGCCAGTGTACTCGTCGGCCCCCATAACCTGCGCCGGTACCAGTGTAGCCGTGCGCAGTACATCAATATTGGGAATACCTGCTTTGGCATAGAGTTCGAGTTCGCGTAACAGGGTAAATCCGGGGATGCCATCGGAGCCCGCGACCATAGTAACCTTGTGCTCGTGTAGTTTGAGCATCATGGCCAGCAGGGCTTCCGCTGAAAGGTCGTAGTCATCCCGGTGTTCCGGCTTCACATCCAGTTCGGCCCCAACAAAGGCGCGCTGGATATTGACTGGAAGGTGGTCGGTAATATCGGCAAACTCAGGATCTACTTTGCCCGGCTGGCGCAGTAACATCGAACTGAATACGGTGGTGGTTGCGTCTACGACAGTGCCTTTTTTGGCTAGCTTATCCAGGAAAGTAGCCACTTCTTTGCTATCCAGATCCAGCTCGTGGGCGTGCTCTCCGATTTCTGTAAAGCGCAGTCTTTTACGGGTATCTATCTTGCCCATAAAATTCAGAAACAGCATATTGATATGCTGAATTTCATCAAAGCCCGCGTCCACTGCCTCTTCGGCGGTCATAAATGCAGGAATATGACCGGACAAACGCATACCATTTTCGTGGATATGCTTGGCTAAGGGAGCGATCCACTCGGGCTCCATCGAGCTGTAAGTTTTAATTTGCTGATAGCCGCGATCGGCATACCACTCGACAATATCCTTGGCTTCTTCCAGGCTGTCCGCAGTCTTGCCCATTCGCATGGCATTTTCGCTTTCCCGGTCCATAAAGCCCGCACGGAAAAGGTCGCCGCCAATGATTTGCTCTGACTCAAACATCCCTTCAATACGCATGATACTTTCATGGGTATTACCGATGTCGCGAACATTGACAATGCCAGCGGCCATATTCAGAACACCATCGGTAGGGGATAAGTGGGCGTGCATATCCCAGAGGCTGGGGATCAGCGTATGGTTACGGGCATCAATGGTGGTTGCCCCGTTGGCTTTGATCGGTTTTTTACTGATTTTTGCGATCTTTCCATCTTTGATCAGCACATGGTGCTTTCTCTGCAGTTTGCCAGATTCAACATCAACCAGGTTGACGTTGCTGATCAGGATGGGTTGGGTTGATGTGTGGGTATGTTTCTTGGCAATACTTTGCAGGTACTGGTCTGCGGCTGCGACTTGCCGAGTTTTCAGTTCTTCGAGGTGAGATTTATCCCAGCCTTTGCGCAGGATGGCGAACCATCCCCCTTCGTCGGAGGCAAATAAATCCCCATTGTCATCATACCAGGCGAGATCTGGGGTAAAGCCCAGGCCGCTTACGCCGTAAAGGTGGACCGTTTTCTTTTTCTCGCCTTGTTGCAGGGTCACTTTATCAAGCTTATGGAGGCGTGCTTTTCCTTGCGGCAGTAAATCAATATTTTGATCTGCATCGGCAATCAGTGCTTTCACCAATTGCGCCTGTACGGCAAGGGTGCTGTTCTTGGGAATATAAAATTGGGCTTCGGAAGTTTTTGCGCTGCCATGTTCATCGGAACCTTTCCAGCGAGCGACACCATTTTCCAGGGAAAATTCTTCGCTGACTGGAGCACCAAATGGGCTGATCCCTTCAATGGATAATTGCTCGGGCATTGCCGCCTCACCGATAGTGAAGCTCTCCTTGAGGTTTAGGCGGCGGTTATTCCAGCCGAGCTTTAATTCACCAGATACCTTTGTTCCATCCTGGTGAATAACTTCAGAGCCAGCAATGCCCTCTTTATCGTAAAAAATATACTCGATTGATTTTGCATAAGCGCTATTGGCTGCGGCTAGAACTGTGGCTGCGATAAGCGTTGCCAGTGTTTTTTTTCTCATGAACCGTCCCTTTTCTTGTTGTAATACCGGTGATGGACTTTGGCTTTTTTTCGGTGAGGGGGCAAGCAGCTTAGGGGCGCAAGCGGCGAGAGGAAAAGCGGGAGCGGTAGGGCGTTCTTTAATGTTTTAACTTTCGGAGTAAGGTAAAGGTATTGCGAGAGCGCTTACTTGTAAGCACTCTCACAATATTGCTTTAGTCTATGAACTAAGGGGTGCGAGAAAGGTTTTCGTTGCCGGTTGCGTGTACGACAATATTGTCTTCAATACGCACGCCGCCGTAGGGGCGGAAGCTGTCGACCTTATCCCAGTTAACCTCGGCAGCGAGGTCTGAGTCTTTTAGCTCTCCCAATAGGCTATCGATAAAGTAGAGTCCAGGTTCGATGGTAAATACCTGGTTTTCCTCGATTGTTCGGCTGGTACGCAGGAACGGGTACTCGGCTGGTGGGGGTGTCGTGCCTCCATCGGGGCCGGCCTGGTGACCGCCGACATCGTGTACCTGGAGGCCGAGGAAGTGACCCAGGCCGTGTGGCAGGAAGGGGCGAGTTAAGCCGGATTCCACGGCATTCTCGGCAGAGGTTTTGATTATGCCAAATTGGGCCAGCAGCTCTCCCACGTTTAAGTGGCACTGGCGATGTAGTTCCGGGTAAGGCAGGCCAGGTTTGAGGCCGTCTACCAGCTGCAACTGCTTTTCATCCATAGCCGCTACCAGCTCTGCGAACTCATTATCGGCATAGGCGTAGGTGCGAGTGATATCAGAGCAGTAGCCATTGCAGTCAGCACCCGCATCGATCAGGAAGCTTTTCAGCTGCGGCTCAGGCAGGCGCTCAGTAGACAGGTGGGTGTAGTGCAGGATTGCGGCGTGTTCATTCAAGGCAACAATGTTGCCGTAAGGCATACGGTTCTCGCCCTGGCCAGCAGCGCCCAGGTAGGCCTGGTTGATTTCAAATTCACTGGCGCCACTGCGGAAAGCCTGTTCGGCGGCGCGGTGCCCACTGACCGCAATGCGGTTCGCCTCACGCAGGCAGGCGACCTCATAAGGCGTTTTATAAGCGCGGGCCCAGTGCAAGCGGTTGATCAGAAGCTCCGGATTTTCCTCCCCCAGTGACCAGCCTTGCAGCTTGTCGCTCTCACCGATAAAAGCGGCATTCTCCGAGCTCAGGAACGCCTGGGCATCGGCCGGCTTGCTCAGTAGCTCGATATCGTAGAAATCGCTCCAGAAGGTCTGGGGTGCCGGCGGTACATAGTGCCAAAAGTCTACTGGGCGGTAGAACAAAAGCTTTGGCTTTTGTCCGCGCTGATAGATAACCCAGCTGTGGGGGTTGTCGGTAATGGGAACCAGTGCCTTAAAGTGGGGATTCACCTTAAACGGGTAATAGTTATCGTCTAGAAACTGCACCCTGGGAGCGCCACTGAATACGTTGAGGGTATCAAACCCGCTCTGCTCGAGGATTTCGTCGTAGCGGCGGCACAGGGTGGCCATATGATCGGCGTAAAGGTTTTTATCCATGTTCTCCCCGGAATGGATCGCTGAATCGTAAAGTCGGCATAGTGTATAGTCTGGACTCTGGATATTTGGCCTGAAATTTGACCATGGAAAAGAAGATACTGCTGACCGACTGCCCCGATGATAAGGGCCTGATCGCAAAGATTACCAATATTTGCTACAAGCACCAGCTGAACATCATCAAAAATGATGAGTTTGTGGACCGGGTTGAGGGGCGCTTCTTTATGCGCACTGCCCTGGAGGGTATCTTTAACGATGCCACCTTCCTGGAAGATCTGGATATGACACTGCCCCAGGGGGCAGAGCGTCGCTTGGTATCCATAGAGCGGAAGAAACGCCTGGTGCTGATGGTTACCCGCGAGCCCCACTGCCTGGGGGATATCCTGATGAAGTGCTATTCCGGCGCTATGGATGTGGAGATCGCGGCTGTTATCGGCAATCACCCGGATCTGGAGGGGCTGGTACAGAAGTTTGATATTCCTTTCCACTGTATTTCTGCAGAGGGGATGGAGCGCGAAGCTCACGAGCAGCAAGTGGCCACCTTAGTAGATGAGTACAACCCGGATTATTTGGTGCTGGCCAAGTATATGCGCGTGCTGACCCCTGATTTTGTTGCTCGCTATAGTGGACGCATTATCAACATCCACCATTCTTTCCTTCCTGCATTTATTGGCGCCAAGCCCTATCAGCAGGCCTACGAGCGTGGAGTAAAAATTATTGGAGCCACAGCGCACTTTGTTACCGATGATCTGGATGAAGGGCCGATCATTGAACAGGATGTAATACATGTGGATCATGCCTATTCTGCAGAAACCATGGCGGATGCAGGTAGGGATGTTGAAAAATTGGTTTTGACTCGAGCGCTGCAACTAGTTTTACAGGAACGAGTGTTTATACACGGAAATAAAACAGTGGTATTTAAATAGAAACGCAGTAAACAATACTAACTTTGCGCTCGATGTAGTAAAGCAGGTTAGTGTTTAGAGAGGATTTTGAGTGAATAATAAAAATATTAGCAGTTTTCAGGCCCGTTTATTTATTGCCGCTAGCCTAGCGTTACCTATTTTTCTCAGTGCCTGTTCCAGCAACAAGCCGATTCCCGGAATGAAAGAGTCGTTTGTAACTGAGATTGCTCAAAATGGAGCTAAGCGTTTTACATTTACTCTTGAGAAGGATCGACAGGATCTTCCTCCCCCAGTCTCAAACCAGCCTAGTTCTCAACGTCGAATGCAGCGGGATACTATCGGTTTGGGAGGCCGTTCAAGTGACCGTGTAGAGCGTTATTTAGATTGGGCTCTCGAACAAAAGATGTTGGAAAGCGGTTTCTGTGAGCGTGGCTATTTTGAAATTGAACGGGTTATTTCCGCATATGGTGGTGAGGTGCGGGGAGAGTGCCGAGAAGGCGCTTTTTAGTGCCTTTTCTGCTTGCTGGATCTGTACAGTAATAAAAGGGACTCTTTACCAGCTATTGTAGATAATAATAATGAAGTCTGAATCAATATTGGAAATGGTGTCTACCCAGCAGATTATTGCGGTTTTTGATTTAATATCAGATATTATTTTTTGGGTAAAAGATGATTCTGGTTACGTAGTACATTGTAACCGAGAGTTTATTGAGCATGTTGGATGCAGGTCCCTTAATCAGGTTGTGGGCCGCTCTGATATGGATTTTTCTCCCTCTTATCTCGCAAAAAACTATATGCGTGATGACCAAAGAGTGATGGAGGGCGAAACGATTACAGATCGACTGGAGTTGAATATAGGGAAAAGTGGAGAGTTGGTTTGGTTTACGACATCCAAGCGCCCACTAAAGAATTCCACTGGAAAAATTATTGGTACCTATGGCGTAGCTCGCGACCTTAATGAAACGGTCAAAACGCTCTCCAGAATGGATAAGCTGAAAAAGCCTGTTGAATATATTAAAAATAATTACAGTCAGCCGATTACTGTCGAACAGCTAGCAGAGGTAGCCAGTTTGTCTGTTAGCGCCCTTGAGAGGCGATTTAAAAAGTATTTGGAGAAAACTCCAATGCAGTTTGTCAGAGAGGTTAGGTTAGAGAACTCCCGTCGTATGCTGGTGGACACTCAGCGGCCAATTTCTGAAATCGCATACCGTGTCGGATTTCCATCTCACAGTTACTTCAGTAGACATTTCAAGACCATGTTTGGGCAGCTTCCCGCTATTTATAGAGAAGAAGTTCAGTCTCAACTTTGAATGCGATAGGCCATTCCTGAACTACTTAGAGATGGATAATCAATAGAAGTTTTTTGTTGAAATGGTTTGGTGCTGGCTTTCTTCTCTTTAAAAATAGTTTATCTATTTGTTGAATATCATGTAAATCCATAATCGAATTTTGGCCTTTCATACCTTCTTATACCTTTCCCTTAGTGTTCTCCAAAAATCCAAACGCCGATTTTGTTCTATTCCTGTCTCAGTTTCTATTACCCCCTTATCCCGTTTTTTTCTTAGGGTTTTAGTGCTCAACAAGTGGACTGTCATTACGGGGTTTAGGGTCCCCTGACGGTTTCTCGCCCCTCTCCAATTTGGAGAGGGGCTCTTTTAAAAAACTTATAAGAAAAGAAAGTTGGGATACTATGAAAACAGTCAAGAATAATAGACGAACCATGGTCAAAATCTGGAGCCGAGAGATTAAGCAGAAATCGCTAGTCTCCGCTATTTCATTAGCCATTAGTAGCGTGGCGATTGCTGATGATATCTCTGAGAAAGACAAACCGATGGATCATATTGAGGTAATCGGAATTCTTGAGAGTAATACCAGAAACCTGGAAATTAAGCGGGATTCTAATGCTATTGTAGACGCGATAACCGCCGAGGATGTGGGCAAGTTCCCGGATAAGAATGTTGCAGACTCTCTTCAGCGCGTGCCAGGGATCACAATTACACGCAGTGGTGGAGAGGGTAGTCGAGTCAGTATTCGTGGCACCAGTGCCGAGTGGACCTTGACTCAGTTAAATGGAAACTACATTGCAACCTCTGATGGAGAAGCGCCATCTCGAAGCTTTAATTACACTTTGCTGCCATCCAACATGATTAGCAAAGTAGAAGTTTACAAAAGCCCGGAAGCTAGAATTGATGAAGGAGGAATTGGCGGAACGGTTATTCTACACAGTCGTAAGCCTCTGGAAATGGATTCTGGTGAGGGTGTTATAACTACTGAAACCACTTACTCAGATACTAATGAGCAGTGGGAACCTCAATATAGTGCTTTTTACTCCTGGAAAAATGAGAGTGAAACCTTCGGTATCCTGGCTGGCTATACCAAGCAGGACAGAACCGTAACCTCAATTGAAAACTACGCGAGTCATTGGCGATTCCATTCAGATACGGTTGAAGGTGCTGAGCGTCCGGCAATTGTTGACCAGGAAACTGGTGAAGTTTACAACAATGTTTGGGCGCCCAGAGCTATGGGTATTGGTAATCATGAGCAGGATAGGGCCAGGGATGGTTATCAAATTACCACTCAATGGCGGCCAACTGAGCGCTTGGAATTTGCTCTGAACTATTTCGGTTCCCAGTTGGGATACGATACCCGTAGTCAGAATCTCACCTTAGCAGAATGGAATGATAACCATAACCCCTACTTTGGCGTTGAGCTGGAAGGGGATACCGTAGTTACCTATGGCAACGGTGATAACGGTTTGCTAAATGCTGATAACTGGGGCGATGCTGATGTCAATGGTGGTGTTGAGGTAGAGCGAGGTTTAATGTCTCCGCAATTGACCGGGCAGGATAGCTACGGTGAATCAGAATCTCATACATTCGACCTCGAAATTCTGTATGAAGGTGATTCTTACACAGCAGCAGTGAATATTGGGCGCAGCTCTGCAAAAGGAGGTGTCTCCGAAAGAATCATGGCAAATATGGATGCACGTTATGGTTCCGTAAATAGTTGGCTGTGGTCTATTGCCGACGGGGAACCTAGCTACGAAATCTCTACAGATCTCACCTCGGATCAGGAGGCCTATCCATACTATGACTGGTTTAGTTCTGACGCTACCCAAAATCGGGATAGGGAAGATTATTATCAGCTTGACCTGGGATTTGATACCAATTGGGGAATAGTTAACAAAATCTATGTCGGTACTAAATACCGAGATCATGAAGCCAAGTCCCTAAGAGATACTTTCCTGTGGGATGACGGTATTTCGGATAACGGTGGTTATCGTGGGTGGTTGTCGGGTACCGAATGGTTCCACAACCCGGATTTTCATCCAGACACTTCAATCTTACTTGGCGGCAGCGTAATCGATAATAGCGCAGGCGATACCGGGGCTATTAACTATCTGCCTTTTGATATAGATGCGCTTAAAGCCTACGTTAGTGATAATTTTACTCGGACTGTAGTTCCTGTCTTATCCGGTACCTATACCATCGAGGAAAAAATATTTTCACTTTACGCACAGGCAGATTTTGAATGGGAAGCCTTCCGGGGTAACTTTGGTGTCCGCTATGTTAATACCGACTTAACTACCTCGACGTACGATGACATCATTGGTCAAGAGACAGATATCACCAATGCAAATAATCGAAGTGCTGACAGTGAAAACTTCCTACCAAGTTTGAATATTGCCTGGGATCTAACTGATGACCTTGTAATACGATTTGCTGCAGCAAAAACCATGTCTCGAGTTAGTTATGCTGATTTGGGGCAGGCTGAGTCTTATGGCCCCCCTGTAAATATTAACTCGCCGGATTCTTGGACCGGCCGTGGGACTGGCACTTCAGCAAATACTGGGCTAGAAGCGATGCTCTCCAATCAATTCGACCTGGGAATTGAATGGTATTACTTTGATGCTTCCGCACTTGGGGCAACATTATTTAGTAAGGATATCAGCAACCTTCCTATAACCACAACTGAAGTTGTATTACGTGAGCACAATTGCTGCAATGGACCCATTGAAGTCGACATGACCACAAAAACGGGTGGTGCTGAGGCAACTTCAAGAGGCGTTGAGCTGTTTGCACAACACGCGTTCGAAAGTGGTTTTGGTGTAATGGCAAATTATACCTACACCGACACCAGTACTTCAGGGGTGTTTGTTAATGGTGAAGAAACTGAGGCAGAAATTCCTGGAACGGCTAAGCACCAGTACAATCTTTCCGGTTATTATGAAAATGATTTGTACAGTGTGCGAGCATCTTATAACTGGAAAGATGATCGAGCTGGGGGGCTTCACCAAGGGTATAATTTATACGATAAAGCTTATGGGCAGCTTGATCTTAATGTCAGCTTTACCTTCAATGAAAACCTCAATTTCACGGCATCTATCATTAATTTAACGGAGGAAAAGGCAGAGGGGTTCTGGAAGCAGGAAAACAGAATGACTTATTATAATTACTCTGGGCGCAGACTATATATTGGTGCAAACTATAAATTCTAATACCTCGTTGATCGTAGTATTGGGTGTAGAGTGTAAGCTCTACACCATTTTTTTTGATTATCGATATTAGATTACAGAATTTACATAACTACATAATAAAAATGAGCATAAATATGAAACAATCGACACGTAGAGCAGTGCAGGCTGCTTGTGCCACCATTTTATTTCAGACTGGTGCATACGCAGATATTGAAGTGGTTAATTCGGTTGACTGTCCCTCGGACACTACAGCAGTAAGCTATTCTGAAGCGCTTAATTATCCTAATGAATTTTGTGATCTTCTCAGTAATGGTGATTTGGTTGGTTTATCAGACGGGTCCTCAATAGAACATCTGGGAAATAATTGCCAATTGACGAGTAATGAAAGTCGCCAATTATCCATGACATTGTGTAAATCCGAACCTTCAGCGCCTCAAGTTGTTAGTGGAAGCAGCTGTGCATCTGATGCAAGCCCGGTCACCTATCTTGAGGCTCAAATCTATAAGGATGAGCTGTGTTCCGTCCTGGGGGACTGGGAAATTGCAAATCTTGCCGATAATGCCTCCATGGATGGCAGCGGGTATGGGTGTGGTTCACGTAAGAATGAAATCCGTGAGCTGGGCTCAACTCTGTGTAAATCTGATACTCCTCAGGAAAGTGTGTTAGCTCCTAAAGTTGCTTACGTAGAAGTTAATAGTAATAACCTGGGCAATGCGGGCTGCTTTACAGAGAGCGATGGCAGCCAGTTGTTTGATATAGCTGTGATCTTCGCGGCAAATATTAATTACGATGGTCAGAAAGCTGTACTGCATTTTAATGACCAAGTGTCAGACTTGCTCAATAACAATTTGAGTACAGTACAAGACTTGCAAGACAAGGGTACGAAAGTGGTGCTCAGCGTTCTCGGAAATCACCAAAATGCAGGTTGGTCTTGTTTTGCCGATGAGCAATCCGCTGATGACTTTGCTCAGCAGTTGAAAGATGCAGTGGATCAATATGGTCTGGATGGTATTGATATTGATGATGAGTACTCACAGTGCGGCCAAACCTATTCTGACTCCCTGGTAAAAGTGACTAGTGCATTGCGAGAGAAAATGCCGAATAAAATCATTTCTAAAGCGCTCTGGAGTGATGCCGATGCTTTTCAGGCTGAATGGAATGGCAAGAAACTGGGCGATCAACTAACTTATGGCTGGGAGATGAGCTATTGGTTGGGCTCAAGTTGTACTTCAAGAATCCAGAAGTATATCAATCTGGGTGTTGATAAGTCTAAGCTGGGTGTTGGCGCTTCTACTGTGTTGAATAGTGCTTCTGCAGCGAGCGCTTTAGCATCATGTAATGAGAATAATAACCTTGGTGGCGGTACTATGATATTTAATGTGACTAAAGATTCTAGCAGTTACCTTTCTACAATATGGCCAGGTACTTCAGCACTTCCTAATTGCCTAAAGTAGTTCAAAAATATTGATAGTTGTGATTAATTAATTTTTTTAGTAAATCTATTTCGGAGTGGATTGTAAACACTCCGAAATACAATCCTTATACTCGTTTCCTAAGGCGCGATTTCTGGTTCTTACTGGATGCACCTGTATTATTCTTTAATAAAGCCCTTTTTAAAGAAGGCCTCATTGGGGTGTGGCTTTTTCTTTGCCATTGCTTCCATATGAGCTTTCTGTTCTGCTTTCGCTTGGTTTCTCTTTTTCCTACAGGGACGACAGCGAATCGCAGAAGTCTCAAAGTCTCCTTTGGCGATTTCATACCACCATTTTTGTTGCTTTGCCGTCCATACTTCATCTGAGCCACAATCTTTACATTGAAATTCTCGATCCAAGTAGTAGAGAGGAATGTCAAGGTAGTAAGAGTGGTGCACAATTGTTGCTCTATCTACCGCAATAGCCCAGTCGGGAATGGGGCCACTGAACTGATCAAGGATCTTGCCTCTATTTAACTTCTCTATTCTTTTTCTTCGAGCTTGCTTAATTTCGGTTCTTCTTTGTTTGCCGCTTTTCATTGGGTGTTCCTTACCATTGATTGAGAGGGAAAATGGGGGGCTTTGAAAGTGGTCGAAATTTAATTAGGCCCAATAAAAACGAAAAAAGCGGGCCTTAAGCCCGCTGCCAATCCGTTAAAAGTAATTAATGAGCTCACTTATGAGCTGTTATTGATTGTCAGGAAAATTCTCACGGCTCCTTATTTTTAAGTTTTTTATGGGTTAAGTAACAATATATATTCCTGTAATTTTCTGCGTATAAATATACCACTTGGCCGAGCTTTGTGAGCAATAGACATAAGCCGATAGGCTTCTTCCATGTCCGTTTTTTCCAGGGATGTGGCAGTATCTCTAATCCTGTCTATTAATATATTGTTGTTTTCGCATAACTGGAGTAAATGATTATTTTCTAGGTTGAGTAGGGTTTTCTTGTGGGAGATTCTTAAAGTCTCTTTCCACTCTAAGTAGCTTATGGAGTTTCTACCAGAGAAAATATTCTGGAACGCAGAGAGAGTATGTTCATCTAATTTCCTGGATTCAAAACGAGAGTGGATGTAATTAATAAAGAAGGGCACATCATTTTCTGCATTTGGAGTGTTTACTAGATATCGCTCTGCATTTCCAGTTAAAATTAAATCAGGGGAAAGAGAGCTTGCTACATCTGGAAGTATATATGGTGATCTTAAATAGATTATTTCTTCAAATATATGAGATAGCCATTTCAAGCAACTTTGAAAATAACTGTCGCCAAATAGTAATATACGTTTTTTAATGGGGGCTGTTTGGTTTATTGTTAGAAATATCCCCCCTGTGTTTCCCTGCAGAGCCTTTGATAGGTTAAATCGGTCTAATTCTGGTTTTATTTCGGTGAAGCAATCAAATGAAAGAAGGTCTATAGGTGCGTCTCCTCGCATTTTCCCTAGGTCCCCCCTGTTTTGCTCGATTTTTGTTTTGTAGGTGAACTTATGCAGGTCGATACCGAGACCGTGGAGTACTTCTTGCATAATCTTATATTGGCCCAAGAAAGAGCAGTGGGAATCATTTTTGAAGTAATCGATTGGCTCAACGATATTTCCGGGGTAGTAAACAGATTTTCGAGTGTGCTTTTTTCCATAGATTGGGGTTATTTTTAGACCTTCCTGAAGAAATATATCCTGGTAGGCAATGGCTTTGGCGGGAAAGATAACATGTCGATAAGGTATGTTTCTCTTGTAACAGTAGTCTCTGTTTCTATCTATATTTAGGTTGAAGTTGTTTATAGTTTTATCGCTAAGTGTTCGCTCGCCTAGAAGATATGCAAATTGATTTTGGGATTTACCTTTCTGTCGTAAGAAAAGTGTACCATCGTCCAGGTTGAAAGTTCCATTCTTAAGATTGAATCTTCGATCTAATTTATCAAGTGGTTTCATTTTTGCTCCATATAGGCTTAATTCACAGTTGAGTTATTTTAAAATGAATTTATTAGATTAGCGATAGTAAAATTTATCATGCTTTAGCTTTCATTGTTTTAGCTAATTTCCATCCTTGTTAATTCATATAAATCTGTATGTAAATACAGTTGTTTGGTCGATTCATAAGGGAATAGATCATGGCTCGTAATAAGGTGCAGTTCCAGAAAGGCATTAGTTTGACTCAATTCCTCCAAGAATGTGATACCGATGAGCAGTGTTTCGAGGCTCTCTGCCAGTGGTGTTGGCCAAAAGGGTTTTCTTGTCCTCACTGTGGGTATGACAAGTATTGTGATATATCTAACCGAAAGCTCACATAATGTAATCCCTAGATTCCCACAATAACCGACATGCATTGCGATAGCGAAGGAGGCCAGCTGGCTGTAGGCTAGTCAGCTCCCACACAAACAAGCCATGAATTTCATGGGAACCTATATCAACCAGCTTACCCTGAAAGAACGATACCAGATCGAAGTCCTCAATGGACAGGGCTATTCGGCTCGAGCCATTGCACTACAGCTCAATCGCTTTCATCCTTACTGTACTGAAAGCGTTCATCGTCAGGTGCTGCAGAGGCGATATGGGGCCCGTAAGTACACCTAGTTTGATTTCGTCATGAAGGTGCAAATCGACCATCAGCTAAAAAATGCTAGCCCCGAACAAGTTGCTGGTCGGATGAAACTTGAGAAATGTGAGAGAACGGTCTGTTGTTCTACTATTTATCGCTGGATAGCTTAGCTTGGTTGGAGGCTGCGGCTTCCACGAAAAGACAAAGTCTACCGAAGGCGTACAGGCTCTGAAGCAGGGGCAAAGCTCATTCCGGAGCGTATTGATATTGAAGAATGGCCTACGATTGTTGATGGAAACACCGAGCTCGGCCACAGGGAGGGCGATACGGTTTATGGCCAGGATGGCTATCTTGTGACTTTAGTTGAGCGAGTCTTTAAGTTGTTGCTCACTCGTTGCGTGTCCAACAAGAGTAAGAAGACATTAAGTCGGGCAATTAAGAAGATGCTGAAGCCGTATCAGGCAATATGTAAAACGATAACCTTCGATAGCGGAGGGGAGTTTGCTGGTCATCAAGCGATTACACAGAAACTGGGGTGCAAAATATATTTTGCAAAGCCTTATCATTCTTGGGGGCGTGGATTAAACGAAAATACGAATGGTCTACTGAGACGTTTCTTCCCGAAGGGTATGAAGATTGGTAAGATACCCCAAAGCCGTATTGACGAAGCAGTGTTCCGAATAAACACTCGTCCAAGAAAGATTCTAAATTACTTGAGCCCACTAGAATTTCTAGCAGGCAGGCGTGTGTCACTTATGTTGGCAATCTAGGATCGATGTCGGCGTCAGACATCGATCACTTCCCGTATGATCTTCGATTCTACCAAGTTGCCCCTTGTTACTTGAGATTTTTTTTCGTCACCCAGGATAAGAAAGGCATCTCTTGTATAGAGTTGTTACGTCACTTGGGTATCTCATACAACGCAACTTGGCGCATGAAGCGCAAACTCATGCAGGTGATGATGGAGCAAGACCGCCAATATAAGCTGTTTGGCTTCGTTGAGCTGGATGATGTTTATTTCAGGGGGGGGGAGCGTACAGAATGCAAATCTGGCCGTGGAGCTAAAGTTAACCCCCTGTTGTGGCTGCGGTTGAAACCACCAAGGAAGGGCGATCAAGACGTATCAAGCTCCCTATTGTCAAGGGTTTCAGGAGCAGTGAGATTTCTGCATGGAGCAAAAAACACCTCTGTAACGGCAGCACAGTGATTTCTGGCGGTCTTGCGTGCTTCAATGCCGTTATAACTGCTGGATGTGCACATGACAAGATTGCTTGTGGTGGCGGTCGGAATTCTGTTGAGGGCCTGAATTTTATTGGGTGAATACGGTTCTCGGTGATTTATAGAGTGCAATACGTAGCACCTATAATGCAATTAAACCGAAGTAAGTACAGAGTTATTTGGCTGAATTCAATTACCGGTTTAATTGGAGATTCGATATGTCAGCACTTATTCCCCGACTTGTCTTTGTCTCACTTCGGACACCACCGATGCCAGAACGGTTGTTAAGAATTAGCTTAGCATAGGTGTTAATTAGCTTATTTTATGAGAGGGTAAGTTAATTTGTTACAACTGAGTTGTCAGATTAATTGTCTGGTTAGTTTTTGCTATGATTTAGTAAAGGTACGCAGGGGGGTAATGGGTATAAGTGGCTGGTATCTTAGGCTTGTAGCTGGTTCCTTATCGATAAGGTTAGCAGTCGGCCAAACTTAGCACTCTTGCCACCACGCCGCCGGGCATGCAGCAGCTGTGAGTCCAAGTACGCTCATTCCGTGCTTATGAGTCTGAAGGGTGGTGGACAGATAATTGTACTACCGAAGGTTTTGCCCTCGGTTTCGTAGGAATTTTTTAGCAGCGTCTCGATATGTTGTGGTCAATTCCAACCGAACACCTCATTAAGCACATTTCTCAAATTCGATAGGGGTTACATCCTCCAGCGTTGTATGTATTCTGCGTGTGTGGTAATAAGCGATATAGGCTCTTACATCGATTATCGCATTCTCCCTTGTTGTTATAGAGATTTTCTGTTAGCCACTCCCGTTTCAGGCTGCTAAAAACGTTCAGTCGGAGCGTTGTCCCAACAATTTTCTTAGCGGTTCATTGAGAATAACATCTCATGTCGCTTCAACAGTGCTTGGTAGGTATGGCTGGCATACTGGTTGCCTCGATCAGAGCGGTGAAAAGACCTTTTGGTGGCGTAGGCAAATTGACAGCTATTAGCAATGCACGGTTTTCCAAGGCCGTTTCCATCTGGCGATCTAGATGCAAACCAACAATCCGGTGTGAATAGAGACCAATCACTAGCGCCAAGTATAACCAGCCTTGCACAGTCCAGATATACGCAATATCAGTAGTTCAAACTTGATTTTTAACACTCAGTGATAATTCCCTATTCAGAAGGTTTTGCACAATCAGAAGTTGGTGTTTTGTTATCTGTCGTCAGTGTAAATCGCTTCTTGAATTCTACTGCCAAACCTAGCTTTTTCATGATACTGTGAACTCGATAGCGGACAATTGAAAGGGCTTCCATGTACCGATAGAAAGTGTCTCTGGATACACTCAGTAGTTTGAAAACTTTGAAGCTCTTCTGCCAAATTTAGCAGTCCAGTTTTTTGTTAGATGATACGATCATTAGTATAGATTATGGAGTTTTTCGCTTTTAGGTATAGGTATATACATCAAAACTAGTTAAGAGGATGTATCAGATTTGGTCTGAATTAGTTCGCCAGAGGTCTATTTCGCGTATCCGCTTTATAGCTTTACGAGACATTAGTCAAAAAAAAGGGGCGGTATGCCCCCTAATTAATCTCAAATACAGAGTAGTTTGAAATTAGAGTCAAACCATTAAAGTATATTTCAAATAAACGTTTAGTCTTTACATGGAATTTCTATACTTTTCGAGCTTGCTCTTGATAACCTCTCCTTCAGGCCGTATCGAGTGTGCAATCTCCATAAGCCCCAAAGAAGCTTTTAAATCTACAGTTTCCAATTTAATTGATGCATCCCTAAAAACATCTGCGTAATAATCGGGGAAGCCTGCATAGCGACCGGGTAATCCCGCATAGCCGATCATCAAGGACTGTATGATTTTAACAAAGCTATCAACTTGCTCCTTTCCCGCAGGCTCAGATTTCTCTGTGTTCCGCATCCGATACACAAAAATATCATCCTCAGACTTAAAAAATTCCTTATTTAACTGTCTATTACTTTCTTCAAAGGAGTAATAAATTTCATCATATTTTTCCTGGGAAACACGCTCTCCTTTACCTTTAAATTCCTGATAAATAATATCAAATACTTTTGCTCGAAGTGAGTTTGGGGTCCCATCGGCAAGATATCTAGGTGTAACCCTATTAACAGCTCTCCCCAAGGTCTGGCCAAGCTGAGTTAGAGATTCATTCTCCTTATCAACATCCTTTGATAATCCCTTTAATAGTTTTGGATCTAGTTGACAAAAAAAGTCATCAATAAGGTCGCTGTTAACAAAGAAGTCTCTAGAGAATATTCTAGGATTTATATTTTCCAATCCGAAAGCGCTTGCCCAGTTAGATAGCATGTCATAATAATTGTAGTATATATTAGATGGCTGACACTGGGCTAACATGAAATCTAAACTTTGGGAGTAACCAAACTTGATAGATGTTGAGTATAAAGATTCACAAACCGCAGATTGCTCTCTGAGGTAGCAAATGACAGAAATATCTGAAAAATATTCGGACATTAACTCAAGAGCTCTATTAACCTCCTCTTTTGTATTTACCCTTGAATGGAAGTGCTCACTTGAAATGATTACAGAGTGAACGTTTGCAGGCAGGTTGCTAAGTTCCTTGTCTAACTTTTCCTTTAGCGATTTTCGAAATATTATTTTTTCTTCAATTGTGGTAATGTTCCTAGCTCTAAAGAAGTCATCACTTTTCTCATCATTAACACAGTATGCAGGTAAGGCTCTGTTGTTTTTTACGCCGGCACATTGTAGAAAGTGGAATCCCCGCTCGCTCAAGAAGTTCTGATTTTTGAATAAAACCTCTTGTATAGTGGTTGTTCCAGTTTTCTCTGTTCCAATGTGCAGATATAACTTCATAAAACATCTCGCAATTTAATATATTAACTATAAAACGACTCTAGTGTAAGTGACCAATATAACCAATCAACTATCCTCAGAGCTCAATTAAGTTTTATGTAATCTAACCTCTTCAGGGGGCGCGATTGTACAATGTCCTTACTTATAAATTCTTGACCTATAAGGGAATCATTCCCAAAAGAGCTACTGATTACATCAATATTCGTATTCCTCATTCGGCAGGGGCTTATGGCTGATCGCTTAACTTTAATTAAGTAGCAGATTAGTTATTGATATTTCTTATTTAAGCTAATGCAGAGATACCCTCACTCTAGAATACAAGGCAACTATAGAAGTTCCAATGTGGACATATAACGCAATAAGGCTGGCATGTCAACTCGGGTAAGGTGAGTGCACGTATTTAGGTGGAATCTTGTACGGACTTCTTTGGAAAAGCGCTCTTTATTGTAATCCGATGTAATTTTGACTAAAGGGCCAACTTGGTGGTGTTCAGTACGATAGATCATACGCTTTACCTTTTGGCGAAGCAGAATACAATCTAAAGTGCTTCATAACTCGCTGAGAAACGTTTCTTTCTCAGATGGGTATACTCATAACATAGCCTGGATTAGAAGCTCGAATTGAGTTTTAGTGCTCTTGAGGAGAGGCGTATTCATTGTATGGCTGCGATCCAACCTCAGGGTCCGGATGTGTTGGACGCGCTATATAAAATTGAATCTATATGTAATTTCGCTGGATTGCCTTTGAATGGTCCGATCTTCACAAAACAACGATCCTTAACTTTCGTCACTTATTGGGGATTAACTAGCTGAGTGCGATTCTATTTGAGGATATCAATAAACAATTTCCTGAGAATGGTATGGCACTGCATGAAAGTGTTATTGTGGATGTGACTATTATTCAACCGGCGAACTAATGGCTTCTTAATGTGCACATTGAATTGATTCATGCTGGAGTAGGAAGCTGCGCACGCAGGTTTCTTCTGAACTAATCCGCCTAAGGTGCTTGTACAAGTCTCCACCATTTGCCTGATCTAAATAAATTAGTCGGTAGATCTACTCATGATGTAACGATATGCCTGCAAGTTTCTTTAAATAGCTTACAGTCTGTTGAGGGCTTAATTCTTTTCGAGTTGCACTTGCTAGCGTATTAATTTTGTAAGCTAATATGCTTACCCTGGACGATATCCTCGCAGGCCTATATTACGTTGTAGCCTTCGACTGATCATTGGGGTTTTGCTATTGCTTTCTGAGAGTGTCCGTCGTTGGTGGGTAGGATCTTTTTGAGCAAGAAGTCGAGTCCAATGATTTTCGTTAACAAAGAAAAAGCGGGCATTAAGCCCGCTTTTAAATCCACCTGTGAGAGTGTTAGATCTTAATCAGCGTAGCTCTCAATCGGAGGGCAGGAACAAATCAGGTTGCGGTCGCCGTATACGTTGTCGATACGGTTAGCGGCGGGCCACACCTTATGCTCTTTTAACCACGCCGCCGGGCGCGCAGCGATATCGCGGGAGTAGCTGTGGGTCCACTCATCGCTCATCACGTCCTCAAGGGTGTGGGGAGCGTTGTGCAGCGGGTTGTCTTCAGGGGTGTATTTACCGCTGGTGACATCTTCCACTTCTTGGCGAATTGTTGCCATAGCCTCGATAAAGCGATCCAGTTCACCCTTGGATTCACTTTCGGTAGGCTCGATCATCAGGGTGCCGGCTACGGGGAAGGACATGGTGGGGGAGTGGAAGCCAAAGTCCATCAGACGCTTGGCGATATCCTCTTCAGTGATACCGCTGGCCTCCTTGAGGGGGCGCAGGTCAACCAGGCACTCGTGGGCAACAAAGCCATTGGTGCCGGTGTAGAGTAGAGAGTAGTGCTCACCCAGCTTCTTGGCTACGTAGTTGGCGTTCAGGATTGCCATTTCGGTAGCCTGCTTCATGCCCTGCTTACCCATCATACGGATATACATCCAGCTGATCGGCAGGATGCTGGCGGAGCCCCAAGGAGCGGCGGATATGGTGCCGTTATCCAGCTTGGTTTCCGGTACTTCAGTCACCGGGTGGGCCGCCAAGTAGGGCTTCAGATGTTCGCCAACAGCGATCGGACCCATACCGGGGCCGCCGCCACCGTGAGGAATACAGAAAGTTTTGTGCAGGTTCAGGTGGGATACGTCACCACCGAACTGGCCCGGAGCTGCGACGCCGATCAAGGCGTTCATGTTGGCACCGTCGATATAAACCTGGCCGCCAGCCTGGTGAACCAGATCGCAAACTTCGCGGATACCTTCCTCGAACACCCCGTGGGTGGACGGGTAGGTGACCATCAGTGCGGCAACGCGGTCGCCGTGCTCTTCGATTTTGGCTTTCAGGTCTTCAATATTCACATTGCCTTTATCATCACAGGCAACCACAACCACTTTCATGCTCACCATCATGGCGGAAGCTGGGTTGGTGCCGTGGGCAGAGGCGGGAATCAGGCAGATATTGCGCTGGGTTTCACCCTTCGCTTCGAAGTACTTCTTGATAGCAACCAGGCCTGCGTATTCACCCTGGGAACCGGCATTGGGCTGCAGGCTCACCGCATCGTAACCGGTGCAAGCGGACAGCATTTGCTGTAGCTGACGGAACATTTCCGCGTAGCCTTGTGCTTGATCTACTGGTGCGAAGGGGTGCAGCTTGCCGAACTCGGGCCAGGTGACCGGGATCATCTCCGCAGTGGCATTCAACTTCATGGTGCAGGAGCCCAGGGGAATCATGGAGTGATTCAGGGCGATATCCTTGGCTTCCAGAGACTTGAGGTAGCGCAGCATCTCAGTTTCGGAGTGGTAGGTGTTGAACACCGGATGGGTCAGGAATTCAGTATCGCGCGCCAGGGCGGCGGGTACACCCAGGGAGCCCTTGCTGGCAATTTCGCTGTCCAGAGTGTGTAGGTCGATGCTGTGTTCGGTGCCGATAAAGGCATTGATCAGGTCAGACACATCCTGCAGGGTGGCGGTCTCACTCAGGCTCACACCCAGAGCGTCTTCACCAATTTTACGCAGGTTGATCTCTGCGGCCAGGGCGCGCTGGTAAATCTCTTCCTGCTTGGCGCCAACGGTGATATTCAGGGTATCGAACCAGCTGTCGTGGGCCAGGTTAAAGCCTTCCTGCTGCAGGGCGGAAGCGAGAATATCTGCTAAGCGCTGGATGCGGGCAGCGATGGTTTTCAGGCCTTCGGGGCCGTGGTAAATCGCATAGAACGCGCTCATCACCGCCAGCAGTACCTGGGAGGTACAGATATTGGAGTTGGCTTTCTCGCGGCGAATGTGCTGCTCGCGGGTCTGCATGGCCATACGCAGCGCGCGCTTACCTTTGCTGTCCACGGACACACCGATAATACGGCCCGGTGCGGAGCGCTTGTAAGCTTCGCGGAAGGCGAAGAAGCCTGCGTGGGGGCCACCGTAACCCATGGGGATACCGAAGCGCTGGTTACAGCCGACGACTACGTCCGCACCCATATCACCCGGTGCCCGCAGGGCTACCAGGCTCATCAGATCTGCGGCCACGGTTACCAGGGCGTTGGCTTCGTGGACCTTGGCAATAATATCGCTCAGGTCGCGTACACGGCCGGTGCTGCCGGGGTATTGCAGCAGTGCGCCGAACAGCTCGGTGGGGATATCTTTTTCCACGTCGCCGACAACGACTTCGAAGCCGAAGTGTTCGGCGCGGGTCTTAACTACGGCGATAGTTTGCGGATGGCAGTCCTGGTCCATAAAGTAGACGTTGGACTTGTTGCGCTTGACCTGGCGCTTACACATGGCCATGGCTTCTGCGGCAGCGGTGCCTTCATCCAGCATGGAGGCGTTGGCCAGTTCCATGCCGGTGAGGTCCATAATCATCTGCTGGAAGTTCAGCAGGCCTTCCAGGCGCCCCTGGGCAATTTCCGGCTGGTAAGGGGTATAGGCGGTGTACCAACCCGGATTCTCCAACACGTTGCGCAGGATCACATTGGGGGTAATGGTGTCGTGGTAGCCCATACCAATAAAGGTGCGGTAGATCTTATTGCGCGCCGCGATATCTTTCAGCTCTGCGAGGGCCTCAACTTCATTGATCGCGTCGGCCAGATCCAGCTCATCGGTCTTGCGAATGGCTTCGGGCACGGTTTTCTCGATCAGCTCTTCGAGGCTGGCAACTCCGAGGGTTTCCAGCATGGCCTCTACCTGTTTGGCATCGGGGCCAATATGGCGATGGATAAAGGCGTCGTGTTGTTCCAACTGCTGCAGCGATGGTTGGGTCATAAACTTCGTTCCTGTAGTCGCAGGGAGTCGTCGCGGTGCGCTCGCGGTTAAAAATAGCACCTGGCCTCAATACCGCTTTTCCTGTGGAAAGCCTCGGGCCTCCGCGTTGCGGATAGGCGAGGGTAACGCTTGGGAAAAATCGGTTTGCTGGCAGCCCCAGTGTCGCAATACGGAACCAAAGGGGGAGCCGGGCCATAGCGGCAGGCGCGCATCTTAGCAATCGGGGCGAGTAGGGGCAATCTGCGGGATTTGAGCGAGGAAACTGCTAAATTTGGGGTTAAAAATTGGGTTAAATCCTGTGAAATGGCAAATAGAGGCATTTTGTTCTAAGTGCATATTCTCATCTTACCCTGGGGCTAAAAGGATCTGCTCTCTAATAGCTCTGGATCTTCAACCTCTACTGTGTAAGGGAGTGGGAGTTGAGGGGGTTGGCTTTGGAGGAACCGCATCCATTTCTACTCTTGAACTCTAAAGGTGGATGTGAATGTCATTTCTTAACCAGCCTTGGGATCTTTATTCTTTGTGGTGAATTAAGGTATTGTATTCAAATTTATTAACTTTTTAACATTTCCAAAAATGTTAAGCATTGAGAGAAATAGACCCGATGACGCTGTCAAATTTGTGCTTTTGATGCAGTAAGACGGGTCTTCAATTCTGACTGAAATATTACGTATATTACTTTTGCGGATAATATAAAAAGTATCAATAATTCAGAGTGATAATAGTACAAGCAATATGCTGTGCTTATATCATTTGAAGGCTTTATTTAAAGGTGGGGGCCAGCTTATTTTTATCTTATCTGGTTTCACCTAAGTTATCTTAAGTTAAATGGACTGCAACTTACTGTGAGATTGCTGTGCATGCCTATATGACCTGGCTCTCAGAACCTATACCGATTTTAAGTCAAAGTCTTTACCGCTAAAAGAATAATTCATTTGTTGCGACTTTTAATGTTTCAATAGTGTTTACTCTTTCGGGGTGAGTATTAGGGGATTAAATACCTGTCTCTAAGCTTTCTCAGTTACTTAATGGCTGTTAACGCAAGATTACTGTCTAGTGAAGCTGTATTGACTTTAGCTTTGGTACGTATCGTATGATCAATAGACACTTTGAGCGATAATTTTCACCATTTATTTGTCGTTCCAATATTAACTTTAAGTGCGCTTCGTACGCAATAATTATAGGTGGCGCTTTGTTGTACCTGTTCCAACAGAGTATAGATTTTTATCTATCCATCTGATACAAATTAACTAATAAAGATTTCGGAGTTATCTGTTCCACTCTATCTTTGGTGTTTTCTTGCTAATCGCTATTTTTTAGCGATTTACTTTTCAGTATCTTGGTATCGTTTGGCAGCAAGAGTTCCGTATTATTGAGGAATTATATTTAAACTAGTGAATAGTTGGTAGTAAGTTTTTTATTAACTGTAATTTCGACATCATGGGGTGGGGCGTTATGTTTGGTTCTAGCAATAGAGAAGGGGGAGGGGTATACTCAAAAAATGTGCTGTTTAGAGCCCATTTTTGGTTGGGATATTTATGTTTTTATCGGTGAGTGTATTTTGGGTGCGTGAATTTTAAAGGAGTAAAAAGTGTTAATTGGGAATGGCTTGCTTGGAAGGAAGCGCATAATGCAGGTTTCCTATGCTGATGAGTTTTTGAAAATTGTTACTCCTCAGAAAAAGGTCGGTCTGGAGGTTGGTCCTCTGGATAAGCCCTTTATAAAGAAGGCTGACAACAGAGTTTTCTATGTGGATTATTTTGATGAGATTCAGCTAAAAAATAAAATTAAAAATAATAAAAATAGAAATCCAGATAAGGTTGTCGAGTTGGATTATGTTTTAAAAGGTAAAAAGTTAAGTGAAGTGGTGGATAGATCATTTGATTATATATTTACATCCCATGTATTGGAACACTTGCCAAATTTTTTGGGCTGGCTGAATGATGCTTCCAAAGTTTTGAATTCAGGTGGGATTATATTTTCTATAGTGCCTGATTGTCGATACTGTTTTGATGTTGAGCGTCCTTGGACTGGGCTGGGAGAGCTAGTAGAAAACTATGTGTTGGATCGAGATAGGCCAGCTCCAAGGCATGCTTTTGATCAGCGTTATTATCATAAAAATGTAAAGGCGGCTCGATTGTGGGCGGACTATTCGAACTATAGAGTTAAAGTTCCGAGAACTTTTACGGTTAAACAATCCTACGATACCTTTGATAGAGCCCTTAAAGGTTATCATGATTGCCATGTGAATCTTTTCACCCCAGGCTCTATTGTGGATTGTATTGAGGGGGCGCGAAAGCTGGGTATGCTTGATTTTAAAATTCTAAAATGTAGTCAAACAAGAAAAAATAAGCTTGATTTTTTCATTGCTCTGCAGCTTGATTGATGTATATGTTGGTCTAGTTAATTGCTTTTTAAATGGTGGTTCGGTAAAGGATTTTTCAGAGTGATTTATGTGGAGTATATTGTGGTTGATCATTTGTTTTTATAGAGAAACAATGAGCTTTATTTGCTAGTTTTTTGATGAGTTATTGTAGGGGGCCACTAAGTAGCCTAATTGAATGTGGTCCGTTGAATGCTCTAGGCGATCCAGTTTTTGCTAGGGTTTGTAAGTTGATAATCATTAGTGGTTTTGCAATATAAACACGCCCTGGAATGAGCTTTGCTGCTGTCTCAGTGATAAATTATTGAGCGGTCGACCGCTTTTTCATGCTCTTTTAGGTTTCGCTCATTCAGAAATTTGTTTAATACTAGTGCTTGTATACTGGTGGTCGATTAGTTCCTTTGTGGTGAAGTCAAGTTTAGTGCTCTTAAGAGCCCCGCGCGGTTTCTGTAAGGAAGAGCGATGAATGCTCGTAGCAGAATAGGGGGGGAGTGATTAGGCATATTCCTGACAATTTTGTTTAAGCGATAGAGTGGCTGGGTGATAAGTTGAATTGCATTGTTTTACTAATTGATGAATTCGATCTGGTAATATTCTTTAGGAGGTGGCTAGATAGTGTGGGAGCTTCTAGAGTTTCAGGCTTGCTTTGTGGAGGCCAGCCAGCCTATAGCTAGTTGACCTCGCTTGAAACTGTTATGTGTATTGGCTTCAAAAATTAAATTTTTATATGTGGCTTTGGAGTCCATCAATTGCTTCGGAAATGAAGGGTTTTGATTTCTTAACGTGTTCCTCGATCATTTTGGAATCCAATGTTCTATAAAACCTAAATAGACATGAAATTATATCATTCTGGTGGATGCGGTCGTGATTTTGGGATCTGTAATGATGGAAGTCCTCAGGAAATTCAAGTTTTAAATTGTTGTAGGTGCTTTGATATATTGGAGTAATAATTCCGTCGAGAGTCGTTGCCCCAGTTTCAGGAATAAAGGTATCTTGTATCTTAATTGTCTTTAAAATATTCTCAGCGATATATCTGAACACAGGTCTTCTAGGGTGATTGAATTGATTGAATAGCTTTTGCTTTCTATAGTTTTTCTCTATATATCTTGAGATTCTTATGTCGAGGTCCTCGGATGCTTCTCGAGCAGTGAGGTTGTTAAGGGAATTTGAAACTAGTTGTTTGGAGGTGTTTGGCGTGTACAAATTGCTATCATTGATTGCTTCAAAAGTATGTTTTTCACTATAGCCCTTCGCAAATAGATAGGCTATAAAATAATCATGAACTAAATTCAATTCAGATACCAAGCCTTTAAAGGCCTGAAGGTGTGGGAAATATCCATCAAAGTAAATCGAGGGAAAGGAAATTCTCAATGCGTTTGACTTTAATTTTTTAAGCAAGTGATCGCTAGACAGCTCTTTGGGTCTATTGTTGGTAGTTGCGACAGGCTGATGTATAAACAGGTCAATACTTTCTATTTTTGACAGTATAGGTTTATAGTCATCCTTGCCGAGAGTCTGTGCCGGCTTTATAGGGATATACCTATAAATCTCAGAAAATGATTTATTTTCTTGTAATATGTTTGCTAGGGGTTGGGTTTGGCAGTTTCCGTATACAGTAAAGCTCTTCAAGCTTGCATCCTATAAAATGAATTAAATTGGTACTTTTATTCTGCTAAAGGCAGGTGGTCCGCAAGGTGGCTATAGAGTATAGGCTTAGTTTTTTCATTCAAGCTTTATCAGTGATTTGTGGCGCAGGTGTAACTGGTTGTGCATCATAATATTTTCTCAAGTTGTATAGAGAGGGTGATGTCGATATACAGAATATTAATTTGGGAAGCGAAAATGGTAGCTTACTGATCTTCAATAAGTGAAGTAAGAACCTTTATCATTTATTCGGTTTTTATAAAGGTTAAAGGTTCTATTGTGTTAACTGCTATCTAAATTTACTTAGTTGGATTTACATCTAGGCCCCTTCCGCGCAGCATTAAAGCGATCACGCAAGCGTTCAATCATTGCTGAGCGCGCAGCATCGTGGTTTATACCCATAACCACATTTACTGCCAAGCCCTCACCGGCCTCAGCAAAAGTAGTCTTTCCCACTGTTGGGTCAAAGGTAATCGGATCATAGGGAGTTGTGCTGTCGGCTAGGCCTGCATCTAGTTGATCGACGGTGATATAGCCGGGCACTAATTCCATTTCCAGGGTTTCAGGTTCCAGTAGTACCATCGCAGCGATAATATCCCACAGGCGAATAACGGCATCCATGGCGAAGTCACCATTACCCTGGAAATCCCCACCCTCAAATTCACGAATGGAACTGAGGAGTTGGGAGGTGTAGCAGGCTTCCGGAGTTGCGCGGCGCTCTGCGAGGGCTTCGATGGTGCTGCCTTGTACTTTGGCCATATCCGTTGAGTTGGTCGGAACCAGGTAGGTTTCAATACTATTTTCACTCAGGGCGTCGAAGGTCCATTGTGCGCTCAGTGGGTCGAGCAGAATATTGAATTCCTGATGGGTACTGAAGTCGCTGTCACAGCCGAAGCTGGGGTGGGAGAAAATATTGCCGCCCAGATTTCTAGATTTATCGCCAAAGCAGGCTGCTTCGTGATTCTCTGTAAACGGCTCATAATTCTCAAAGCCACCACCCATCATAATAACGCGGTCAATTTTAGCCAGCTGCTCTTCGTTGGCTTTGCCAAGTACCCGGGCCAGGGTGGTGAGTTTGCCGGTATTGAAAACTACTGGGCGTTGCTCCAGGTTATCCATCGTTTCCAGGATAATGTCTTCGGCCAGCTCAAAATTGAAGGAGACACCATTGTTACCTTGGTAGCGGTAGTGCTCCTGTTTTGCGCGCGGGATTAGGTGGTCAGTTCCATACAAGGTGGAGCCGTTGTCACGCCAGGGGCCGGGTACATACTGGCCGTAGAGATTAATACCCATGGCGTTGCGGCGCTCCAGGTTCCAGGTGCCGGTGGAGAAATCGGAGGAGTTGGGTAGTTGGTAGTCTTCTCTGCCGAGAACGGCCTTATCGTCATTCACTGGAGATACTGAAGCTTTGCCGTTTGCGCCGTAGGCGACTTCTTCTGTGGCAAAATAGGCTCCGCGAATAACCTGGGTATCGTTATTTCCCAGCCATTCGAGGATGTTGTAAACAGTGTTGGCCCCGTGCGCTACGGTATTGAAAGAGTCCTCAACGACAGCCAGCTCCAGGGTATAGCGTGGGTCTTTGGCGATTAGCATCAGTGCTACGGCATCGTCAAAGTTATTGAAGTCGCCAATCCAGATAATGGGTTGGGCGTTTTCAGTCTTGATGGCCTGGTGTGGTTTCTTGCTGTGAGGTCCGCTATCCGCGTTGCAAGAAGCCAATGTGGTTAGGCTGCCCAGTACCAGAGCTCCTGCAGAGAACCAGTGTTTTAATTTCATTTATCCTTCCCTAAATATTCGAGTGGTTTTACTCGGCAATCCAATAGCTCCTCCCTGATCTACTCGATTGCCACCTTGTAGCACCGTTTGTTGTATGAGTTAACGGTATTACACAGGTGTGAGCCGGAACATGGCCGGCAGCGATACTTCCCTGTAGCGCTTTATCTGAAAGCTATTTAAATCAGCCTTCAATAAATGGCTTTAAATTTCGTAATAGCTGTTGCTCCAGGGGTTCACTACCGTTAATTCCCATACCTGTCAGTTTTGATTTATCCAGCTGGCAATTGTAAGGGCGTGGCACTGTAAAATTGGGTTCGCTTTCAGCGCTCAGGTGTTCGGCATTCAGGTTACAAGCCTTGGCAATAATGTGTGCGAGTTCGTAGCGTGTGCAGGCCGTATCGCCACTCCACTGGTAAATGCCTTCAAAACTCATACCACTACGAATTTTTAGCAGGCATTGCTCCAATACTTCAGCCACTTCCTCAACACTGGTGGGAAAACGAATAGCCCAGTGATCCAACGTGACTGGCTTTTGCTTGCGCAAAGTATCCAGTAGGGCGGTGATGCCGGATTCCTCCAGATAGGCAACGGGCCCGAATAACCAGGGTAACCTCAAAACCCAGTGATTGCCGTTATTCAGTACCGCCTCTTCCCCTGCCAATTTACTGCGGCCATAGAAGTTAACCGGGTTGGGATTGTCATCAGCTTTGTAGGGCGGAGTGCTGCCATCAAAAACATAGTCGGTGCTGATATACACTAATTGTGTATCGTTTTCGTTACAGTATTTCGCCAGGAATTCTGTGCTGCTGACATTGAGCTGCCAGGCGGTGTCGGGGCTGTCGGCGCAGCGATCAGGCCAGCGCTCGGCGGCGCAGTGAATGACAATATCGGGATTAACCTGTTGCAGGCAGGTCTTCACCGCTTCGCTATCGGATAAGTCCAGGCGAATTAAATTTTCTCCCGCGCGGGAAAAGGCGGTACCGGTAACAGAAAAAACCGGATTGCTGGAAAGCTGTTTAAATACACTGCGCCCCAATAGGCCGGAGGCGCCGGTAATCAGTATTTTCACGGGTGATTTCCTTTTGTCAGGCTGGCGGGAAACGTGTGGCCTGAGTGGGATAAAAGATGGTGCAGGATAGTTGGGTAGGCCACAACTGAAGGCCGCCTACCCGGGTGCTGCCCGGTTTGCCTATCTGAAAAGTTACAGAAGGTGATACCGGGCTGGAGCAAATTACATCTGCTCCATCACTTCAATGCCAAGCAGGTCGAGGCCAGTAGCGATAGTGCTGGCCACTAGATTACATAATTGCAGGCGGCTGTGCTTCTGCTGTTCACTTACGCCTTCTTTCAATACTGGGCAGGCTTCGTAGAAGCTCATATAGGCGCTGGCCAGTTCGTACAAGTAGGTGCAGAGTACGTGCGGGAAGGTATCTTTGGCTACCTGGTCCAGTACTTCGCCAAATTGGCTCAGTTTAATTGCCAGGGCGCGTTCCTGCGGGCTTTCCAGTTGGATATCGCCCTTGAGCTCGCTCGGCTCAATACCGGCTTTGCGGAAAATACTGCGTACGCGGGTGTAAGCATACTGTAGGTAGGGGGCGGTATTGCCCTCAAAGCTCAGCATGGATTCCCAGCTGAAGATGTAATCGTTAGTGCGGGTCTTACTTAGGTCCGCATATTTCACCGCGCCGATGCCCACCTTGCGCGCGATTTCTGCACAGGTTTTTGCATCCAGCTCTGGGTTTTTCTCAGCCACCAGCTTCTCTGCACGCTCTACTGCTTCATCCAGGAGGGCTGCCAGTTTTACGGTGCCGCCGGTGCGGGTTTTAAATGGCTTACCGTCGTCGCCCATCATAGTGCCAAAAGCGCAATGCTCTAGAGAAACCGACTCCGGCAGGAAGCTCGCTTTGCGTGAGGCGACAAAGGCCTGCTGTAGGTGCAGGGATTGGCGAGCATCAACAACATATAGGATACGGTCGGCACTGAGTTGGTTGGCACGGTAGCGGATAGCGGCCAGGTCGGTGGTGGCATACAGGTAGCCGCCGCCTTTCTTCTGGATAATCATCGGGCTGGGGTTGCCTTCCTTATCGGCCATCTCTTCCAGGAAAACAACGATCGCGCCCTGGTCTTCAACAGCGATTCCATTATCCAACAGCTCTTTTACCAGCACCGGCAGATCATCGTTGTACTGGCTTTCAGCGTAAACGTCTTCCTGTTTGAGGGTGACATTCAGCTTGGAGTAGATTTCTTCGCAGTGGCTGATAGAGATATCAATAAACTGCTTCCACAGTTTCAGGCACTGCTCATCTCCGCCTTGCAGTTTTACAACGTATTCACGGGCGCGATCGGCAAAGCCTTCTTCATCATCAAAGCGAACCTTGGCTTCGCGGTAGAAGACTTCCAGGTCGGCCAGTGCCACTTCTGCATCACTGTCTGCCAGTTTGTCGGAAAGGTGTGCCAGCAACATGCCGAATTGGGTGCCCCAGTCGCCCATATGATTTTGGCGAACTACTTTGTGCCCCTGGAACTCCAACAGTCGTGCCAGGGCATCACCGATAATGGTGGTGCGCAGGTGGCCTACGTGCATTTCTTTGGCCAGGTTGGGATGGGAATAGTCGATGACTACGGTCTTGGGCTCTTCAACCGAGGCGATATTCAGGCGCTTGTCGCCTTGGGCGGCCAATAGCTGCTGGCTCAGCCACTGTTCGCTCAAGTGAATATTCAAGAAACCGGGGCCTGCGATCTCGACCTTTTCGATCATAGCGCCCTTATCCAGCTGCTCAAGGATCTTGCCAGCCAGCTCACGCGGGTTGGTGCCCATACGCTTGGCAGCGCCCATAGCGCCATTGGCCTGGTAGTCGCCAAATCCGGCTTTCTTCGCAGGTGCCACAATCGGGCCGCATTCTTCGGGGATACCGGCGGCGAGCATGGCGGCCTGGAATTTGTCGGTGAGGAGCTGGCGAATATTCATAGAGTGAAGTGCTGTCTTAAATTCGTGGAAACGCCGAATTTTAATGGGCGGTGGCGGCTTTGCAACCAGCGTTGGCAAAGGAGTTGGTCCGGAGTGCTCGAAATCTCGACTTGGGTGTCCAGACGAGGAGGTTCTCGGTGGTATGATGCCGCCAAATTATGGAGGTACCGTGAGTTCTACCACACTTTATTGGCACGATTATGAAACCTGGGGTACAGACCCGGGTGCCGACAAGCCGGCGCAGTTTGCCGGTATCAGGACCGACGAAGAACTGAATATCGTCGGCGAGCCATTGATGATTTACTGCCGCCCTTCAGTGGACTGCCTGCCGCAGCCGATGGCGAGCCTGGTGACTGGCATTAGCCCGCAGAAAGCCCTGGCCAATGGAGTGCCGGAAATAGAGTTTATCCAGCGCATCCTCGCCGAACTGGGTGCGCCGGGCACCTGTGGGGTGGGCTACAACAGTTTGCGTTTTGATGACGAGGTAACTCGCTACACCCTTTATCGCAATCTGCTCGATCCCTATGAACGGGAATGGCGCTCCGGCAACAGCCGTTGGGACATTATTGACATGGTGCGCCTCACCTACGCCCTGCGCCCAGAGGGAATCCAGTGGCCCACCCGTGAGGACGGTGCGCCGTCCTTCCGCCTGGAAGAATTGACCGCTGCCAATGGGATCTCCCATGAGGGCGCCCACGATGCGCTGTCGGATGTGCACGCCACCATTGATATGGCGAGGCTGATCCGCAAACAGCAACCAAAGCTGTACGACTATGTGTTCCGCCTGCGCCGCAAGCAGGAGGCCGCCAAGATGATCGATATGCGCGAGCGCCGTCCGCTATTGCATATTTCCGGCAAGGTCTCTGCTAATCATGGTCACTTGACCTATGTGATGCCCTTGGCCAGTCACCCGGTTAACCGCAATGCGGTTATTGTTGCCAACCTGGCGATGGACCCCGAGCCATTACTCAGCCTGGATGCAGACACTCTGCGAGAGCGCCTATACACCTCTCGCGACAAGCTGGGTGAGGGCGAGTTGCCGGTAGGGCTGAAACTGGTGCATTTGAACAAGTGCCCGGTATTGGCGCCTGCAAATATGCTGGATGACAAGCGTGCCGCTGAGCTGGGTATCGATCGCACAACCTGTGAGGCGAACTGGCAGAAGCTCAAAGATATCGATTTGACAGAAAAGCTGCACAACGTATTCCTGGATCGGGAATTCCCTGAGAGAGATGTGGAAGCGGACCTTTACGGTGGATTCCTCAGCGACTCTGACCGCGATATCTGCCGTGAACTGCACCGTGGACTGGCGGCCCGAGGTCCGGAAGCTTTGGCGGGTGAAGTGCCTTTCACCGATAAGCGCCTACCCGAGCTGCTATTCCGTATGCGGGCGCGCAATTTCCCCGAGACCCTGTCTGAGGAAGAGCACCAGCGCTGGCAGATCTGGTGTTTCCAGCGCTTAACTGACGCTACTGCCGGGGCCTCAATCACCCTGGAAGATTACTTCCGCCAGCTGTCTGAGCTGCGGGTTCAGCACCCGGAGCGCATCTCCCTGATTACAGAGCTGGAGAACTGGGGCGATAGCTTACTCGCCTAATGTGTCGAATCACGTCAGCGGCCGTTCTTCCTCTGGGCTCTTTCCTGGTGCCCGAGTAGAATGCCGCTCGCGAATACCCGGCGCCCACAAGGCGCAACCACTGGAGTAACCATGGACTTTATCGGAGCCAATATTCTGTCGGTCAGCCAATTTGAGCGCGCTGACATAGAGCGTGTATTTGATGTAGCTGACGCCATGACCCCCTATGCACAGCGTGAAAAGGTAACGCGTGTATTGGAAGGGGCGATTCTCGGCAATATGTTTATGGAGCCGAGCACCCGTACTCGCCTGAGTTTTGGAGCCGCCTTTAATCTGTTGGGCGGTACTGTACGTGAAACGGTAGGAATTACTGCCAGCGCTATGGCAAAGGGCGAATCCCTTTACGACACCGCTCGAGTGCTATCGGGCTATAGCGACGTGATTTGTATGCGCCACCCAAAAGAAGGGTCGGTGGCTGAGTTTGCTGAAGCGAGTCGTGTGCCGGTGGTCAACGGCGGTGACGGCGCCAATGAGCACCCCACCCAGGCACTGTTGGATCTCTACACCATTCGCAAGGAGCTGGCCGCGCACGGTCGCACCCTGGATGATTTTCGTATCGCCATGATCGGCGACCTCAAGCACGGCCGCACGGTGCACTCCCTGTGCAAACTGCTGTGTTTGTTTGGCAAGGTGCAGATTACCCTGGTTTCTCCACCGGAACTGGCCATGCCGGAAATGATTGTGGAGATGCTGCGCGGGGCCGGGCACGAGGTGACGGTTACTGATCAGCTGGAATCCTCTATCTCCCATGTGGATATTGTTTACTCCACCCGTATCCAGGAAGAGCGTTTCGCCTCTCAGGAAGAGGCCAACCGCTACCGTGGGCGCTTCCGCCTGAATAAGGCTATTTTTACCCGCCACGCAGAGCCTAACACGGTAATTATGCACCCCCTGCCACGGGATTCACGGGCAGAGGCGAATGAACTGGATACCGACCTGAATGAACATCCGAGCCTGGCGATTTTCCGCCAGACCGACAATGGCTTGCTGGTGCGTATGGCTCTGTTTGCTATGTTGCTGGGTGTTGAGAATCAGGTAGATAAATATTCCCGCGATGTGAACTGGTATAGCCGACGCAATCGGGTATAAAACTACTCAACTGGGCGTAAATCCCGGTGGAAATAAACAAGGCCCCGGCTAATTCTGTTAATCTGATGGAATTAGCCGGGGTTTTTTGTTTCCGGTTTAGGGTGTCGTGAATGCTAAAGTGATTTTTCTTGTTCACTGTGGCACTCAATATCCAAATATTGGCGTTGAGCCAGATGTCGCATCAGGGATGGATGCATGTCGAAGCAGAATTCGCCCGTTTTGTTCTTTCGCAGCCTGGTTTTCCTGGCGCTGCTGCTCAGCCTTTTTGTGTGCAAAAGTGCCGCCCAGGAAGAGCCCTTTCCTCATGTAGCCATACTCAAAATTGATGGCGCCATAGGTCCCGCGACGACTGATTATTTCAAGCGGGCTACGCAGGAAGCTGTGGACCAGGGCGCAGAGTTGGTGATTCTGCATCTGGATACCCCTGGGGGGTTGGATGCGGCCTCGCGGGATATCATCCAGCATATCCTTGCGTCTCCTATCCCTATTGCCACCTACGTTTACCCCTCCGGCGCGCGCGCTGCGAGTGCGGGAACTTATATTCTCTATGCCAGCCAGATCGCCGCTATGGCTCCTGCTACCACCTTGGGAGCGGCTACGCCAGTGCAGATTGGCGGACCTCAGGGCACACCTATGCCGGGGGGAAAGCAGGAGGAAGAGAAAAAAGAAAAGGCGGAAGACAGTGAGGATGGAGAAAAAGAAAAACCGCTTGCTGGAACAGCCATGGAGCGCAAAGTCGTTAATGACTCTGTCGCGTTTATCCGAGGGTTGGCACAGCGCCATGGGCGCAATGCAGACTGGGCGGAAAAAGCTGTACGCGAAGCAGCGACCCTGACGGCTCCAGAAGCATTAAAAATGAATGTTATCGATATTGTTGCGGATAATGATGATGATTTATTACGCCAGGTTGCCGGTCGAAAAGTATTACTCGATACCGGCGATTATACGATTCCGGAGAATATTGCCGAGCTGCAAAGTGAAAGTTACGAGCCGGATTGGCGCAATGAATTGCTGGCACTGATTACCAATCCTCAAGTGGCCTATATTTTGTTATTGGTGGGTATTTACGGGCTTATTTTTGAGGGCTATAGCCCCGGTGCTTTTGTTCCCGGGATTGTTGGTGTTATCTGCCTGTTGCTGGCATTTTATGCCTTGCAAGTTTTACCGATTAATTACGCTGGTCTTGCATTAATTATTGTTGGCGCATTGCTGATTGTGGCAGAGGTTTTTATGCCGAGTTTCGGCGCCTTGGGGATCGGCGGAATTATTGCATTGGTGATTGGCTCTGTAATGCTTATTGATAGTGATGTGCCGGGAATGCAGGTTTCCAAACAGCTGATTGGGGCTATTGCCGGTGTAAGTGGTGTCTTTTTATTGATGCTACTGACCGCTGTTGGACGTAGTTTACGCCAGCCGAAAGTCTCGGCAGACCAGGCTTTTGTGGGACGCTCTGCAGTGGTAAGCGAAGTTAAAGGCGCAGAGATCTTGGTGCATCTCGATGGAGAGATTTGGCAGGCGACCTGTAACCAGCCTCTGAAGGTGGGGCAGAAAGTTAGAGTAGTGGCCCAACATGGTATGGTTTTACGGGTAGAGGTGGAGTAGGTAGGGTAATTAATTGAGCTAATGACAGCGCTCAACAGTTAAGGTGGGATTAAGGAGAGTCCAATGATGCTCAGTTATTTTTTTGGGATACTGGTAGTCGCACTCATACTGCTACTGATGTATGCCATTCGTATTTTGCGGGAGTATGAGCGCGCGGTGGTATTTTTCCTGGGACGTTTTCAAACAGTGAAAGGGCCAGGACTGATTATAATCATTCCCATTGTTCAAACTATGGAGCGTGTGGATCTGCGCACTGTAGTGATGGACGTACCCACCCAGGATGTTATCAGCAGGGATAATGTCTCAGTTAAAGTCAACGCAGTGGTTTATTACCGGGTAATTAATCCACAGTCTGCAATTATTAATGTGGAATTCTATCACGAGGCTGTAAGCCAGTTAGCGCAAACTACATTGCGTTCGGTACTGGGTAAGCACGAGCTGGATGAGATGTTATGTGAGCGAGATAAGCTAAATGTAGATATCCAAAAAATACTCGATGAGCAAACAGATGCCTGGGGTGTAAAAGTTACTAATGTAGAGATTAAGCATATCGATCTTGATGAAAGTATGGTGCGGGCTATCGCACAGCAGGCAGAGGCGGAGCGCGCGCGGCGGGCTAAAGTTATACACGCAGAGGGGGAGGCGCAGGCGGCTTTAAAGCTGACTGAGGCAGCGAATCAATTATCGAAAAATGCCAACGCGATTACTTTGCGATATATGCAAACCATGATTGATATTGCCGGCGCAAATAACAGCTCTACAATTGTATTTCCGTTGCCACTGGATCTAATTGAGCCAATGCTGAAGCGGGGCTCTGCATCCAGTTAACGATGTCCTTAGCAAAGATCAAAAAAGGCCGCACTAATTAGTGCGGCCTTTTTTGTAGAGTTTAGAGCAGCTTTTTCATCAGGCTGCGGGTTGAACTATCCCAGTCATCCTGAGGAATTTCACCCTTGGCAGCCTTATGGATTTTTGAACTCAACTGCTTACCAAGTTCGACGCCCCACTGATCAAAGGGGTTGATCCCCAGCAGGCAGCCGCCAACGTAGACCTTGTGCTCGTACAGTGCCAGGAGCGAGCCCAGGTGGAAAGGATCTAACTTTTCCAGGATCAGGGTGTTGCTGGAGCGATTACCAGGGATTACTTTATGTGGGGCTAGGGCGTGGGCCTCACGATGAGTGTGACCAGCTTCTTCCAGCTCCTGGCGGGCCTCATGCAGGCTTTTGCCTCGCAGTAGCGCCTGGCTCTGGCTAATACAACAGGCCTGCAGCCAGCGGTGCTGTTCGAGGAGTTCAGACGTCGGTTCCTTGACTGCGATAAAGTCTGCTGGAATAAGGTCGGTTCCCTGGTGCAATAATTGGTGGAAAGAGTGTTGGCCATTCGTACCCTCACTGCCCCAGATAACGCTGCCACTGGGGTAGCCCAGCGCCTGCCCGTCCTTGTCGACACTTTTACCCAGGCTCTCCATATCCAGCTGCTGTAACCAGGCGGGGAATCGGGCCAGGCGCTGCGCGTAGGGCAGCACGACGTGGCTGGTCGTATGCCAGCACTGGCGATACCAGAACTGGGTCAACGCCATCAGTACGGGTAGATTGGACTCCAGTGGAGTAGTGGCGAAGTGCTGGTCCATTGCATTGGCGCCTTGCAGAAGCTGTTCAAAAACTTCATAGCCGCAAGCAAGAACAATGGGCAGGCCGATAGCAGACCAGAGTGAGTAGCGACCACCCACCCAATCCCACATTGGGAAAATATTCTCAGGAGCAATTCCGAAATCCTGAGCAGCAGTAATATTACTGCTCACCGCAACAAAGTGTTTGGCCAACTGCGACTCATCGCAACCGGCAGATAACATCCAACGGCGTGCGGACAGCGCATTTTCACGGGTTTCCAAGGTGGAAAAGGACTTGGAAGCAATTACAAAAAGGGTTTCTTCCGCATCGATACCAGCCAAGGTGTCGCTAAGGTCTGCGCCATCGATATTTGCTACAAAGTGCACATCGATAGAGTCTTTGTGCCAAGGACTGAGGGCCTCTACCGCCATGCGCGGACCCAGGTCGGAACCGCCGATACCGATATTCACGATATGGCGGATCGGTTTATCTGAGAAGCTGCGCCAGCTATGGTTGTGCACCGATTCGGCAAACTGTTTCATTTGCTCGCGGCAATCTTTTACCGCCCGCTCTTGTTCAGTTTTCGGTTGCCCCTGAAATCGCAGTGCGGTGTGCAGGGCAGGGCGGTGTTCGGTATTGTTGACAATGGCCCCGTTCACTAGCGCAGTAATTTGGTTGTTCAGACCCTGCTCTTCTGCATATTCCAACAGCAACTTAAGGGTGTCTTCACGCAAGTGGTTCTTACTGTAATCCAGATAGATTCCGGCTGCGTCTGAGCTGAACTTATCTGTCCTTTGGGGATCCGTTGCAAACAGCTCTCTCAAGGACCACTTATGTTGGTCAAAATGGGACTTCAACCGTGAGATTGCCGCTACACGGCTTAAAGCCAGGGTTTCACTAGTCATGGTATTCGGTTTGTTCTCTTCTGAGCCTTTTTATTGCCACTTGGCTAAAACGTACACAAATCAAATTTTATTTATTATTTCTGGGCGGCAATGCTAACGGCATTTTCTTTGCCGGGCCAGCGCCGCGGGCATCACAGTCTATTACAGGGAATGTTTCGAGATAAGGAACTGTGTGGGGAAAGACAAATGCCGCTCGTTAGAGCGGCATTTTGTGGTGATCCATACTAAATAAGGCTTTGTAAATCGGGTGTCTGTCAGCGGTGATTTGGTCAAAACTTCATTTAGTATGAATCACCACGCTGTCGGGCAAGAAAAAGATTTTACTTGACCACCTTCATGCAGCGCACTCTGTCGGAAGCCATCCAGCAGTCGGCATCTGCAGGACAAGCCATGGATAGAGGAATTTGTTCAGCGCCGGGTGGGCAGTAAGCTGGAGGTGCCGGAGGGCTACAGCAACCTGCAAGAACCAGTGCACTGATAATTCCAATTAAGTACTTGGCTGGAGTGAAATTCATCCCCTAACTCCTTTCCGTTGATGTTAGCCATTAGCATAGCCAATAAAACGTCACCTGTTGGTCAGCTTTGTAAAATCTGTTCTACAAAGGTACCGCCTATTTGAGTGTAATAGGCGTTGGGTTTAAATGTCTGTCAATGATCAAGTTATGAAAAGAGGTGCGCCAATTTATTTTAAAAAACTACTTAAATAAGGGGTTTTTTAAAAAATGTGGTTTGTGCTGACCATTTTTTATGGTGAATTTCGGTTGTTTAATCTACGCGCTGAAACTGATCGCGCCAGTTTTGAGGCAGACTCTAAGAATTATTATTGTGGCTGACAATGCCGCTTGATGGATTGGGGAGTTTTTTTGCGATGCAAAGAAAATGGTTTCACGAGTAAGAGTTTTTTCTGTTAAAAATTCTCACTCGTGAAAGTAGCTTTAATGGGTGAGGGAGCACCAGCTGAGGCGTTATCTTTAGGCCTTCAGTGTGTCGGTTTGGGTCCGTGCAAAAAATTGCCAAAGGCTACTGCGAGACTTTCTTTTCTTGCCGGGTCACGGAGAGCACTCAATAGGGCGATTCGCACTTTCGGAATAAACATTAAATCGGAAAGCAGTAAGTTAAAAGTCTGCTGGTCAGCGGCATCGGCCAGCTTGCCAACCCACTGTGCGGCCAATTCTTGTCCTTCCAAATCTTGGACGCAGCGACTGCCTATTGCGGCCAGGACTTCTTTATTCCGGTTGCTGGCATCTTCAGCCAAAAGTGACTGTATAAATGCCTGTCGCAATCCTGTGGCTGGTGAGTGAGAGATACCCCTGATAGCAGCAGCGGCCACCGAGATATCCGGCGTGTTTGCGGTCAGTTCTTGCTCTGCTCGCTCAATAATGGCTGCTGCAAGACGGTGGTCGACCGGCTGGTTTTCCAGGCAATGGCAAATATTAATAAAAACCGGAGCCGCGACTTTTCCAATCTGGCGCATTAGCAAAGTGCTTTCTTTTTCCCAGCGCACGGCCAAGTCGGCAATCCCTTGCAGCGCAAGGTTGTCCCAGCGGTGATTTTCCGGGTCGCCAAAATAGCGCAGGACAGGCTCGTAATGTTCGCTGGGCTGGCGGCCCAGCAGAAGCGCTGTTTGGGAGTGAAATGCTGCCTGCCGCTCAGTTGACGGGGTAAACAGCAAGCCACTTTGCTGCAGCAGCTGGTCCAGCTGCGCAGCAGATTCAGAAGCGGGTCCCTGCTTGAGTTCCTGTGCCAGAGCGCGAAGCAATCCATCTCGGGCTTGAAGTTGCAGCTTGCCCTGCTCGTCCAGCGGAAAGCGCAGGAACCAGACGATGGGTTCACCGCCTTCGGCTGGTTGCAGCAGCAGGCCCGTCCAGGCCTGGCGCAAGTATGGGTGTGGCCAGGGAGCCAGACCTGCTTCGAAGGATGCCGCAGTGGATTTCGAAACCGACTGCAAGCGCCGGCCCAGATCGAACCAGCGCAATTTGAAGTCAGCCTGCTCGATCAGGGCGCTTAGGGTACCGCTTTTACTCATAGGGGTTTTGTCTATTTCCTTAAGATGCCGTAGCCGCTACAGAAATGGGCTTCTGTTTAAAGTGCAGCCAGCCATAGGCGATCGCCAACAGTGGACAGATAATATTGAACAGGGCAAAGGGTAAATACTCCCAGGTAGCAATACCCAGCGTTGCCGCCATAAAGGCACCACAAGTATTCCAGGGAATCAGCACAGAGGTGATGGTGCCGGAATCCTCTAGGGTGCGGGACAAGTTAAGCCCGTGAAGGCCCTTTTCCTTGAAGGCTTCGCGGAACATACGGCCCGGAATAATAATCGCCATATATTGATCGCCAGCGGCCAGGTTCATACCGAAGCAGGTGAATACGGTGGCAGTTACCAGGCCGCCCACTGTTTTAACCAGTGACAAAACCCCCTGGACGATGACCTGTAGGAATCCGGCCCGCTCCATAGCGCCGCCGAAGGCCATGGCGGAGGTGATCAGCCATACGGTGTTAAGCATGCTGCTCATGCCGCCTTTGGACAGCAATGCAGCCACGTTCTCGTTGGTGGAAGTGGACTTATAGCCATCGAATAGGCTGTACCAGGCGCCCTTCAGGGGGGCGAGTGCACCTTCACCGCCACCGAGGCGACGGGCGGCTTCCGGTTCGAAAATCAGTGCGATGGCACAGCCAACCAGGGAGCCGATGATCAATGTTGGGAAAGCGGGGACTTTGCGCCAGGCCATTGCCAGCAACAAGATCAAAGGCAGCAGGCTAACCAGGGAAATTTTGAACTCACTGCTAAGGGCGGTGAGCAATGATTCGATATCAGTTGCGGAGGCAGAACTGGCTTCAGAGGTAAAACCCAGGAACGCGAAAACCGCCAGGGCGATCGCGAAGGCCGGGATCGCTGTGGACATCATATGGCGAATATGCTGGAACAGATCATTGGATGTTACCGCTGCGGCCACGTTGGTGGTGTCAGATAGCGGGGACATCTTATCGCCGAAGTAGGCGCCAGAGATTACCGCTCCGGCAGTGACCTCAAGGGATAGGCCCAGGGCGCCGGCGATACCCATCAGTGCCACACCCAAGGTGCCCGCTGTGGTCCAGCTGGAGCCAATACTCAGTCCTACTACGGCACAAATAACACAGCTGGCGGCGTAGAACCACTGTGGCGACAGAATCTGCACGCCGTAATAGATCATGGAAGGCACTGTGCCGGCCAGAATCCAGCTACCGATAAGTGCACCTACAGACAGCAGGATCAGGATAGCGCCAAATACCAGGCCAATGCCGTGGAGCATCCCGCCTTCCATGTCGTTCCAGCTGTGTCCGTTCTTCATCCCCATTAGGGCCACAACGCAGGCACAGAGCAGTAACGCTATTTGATTGGGACCGTAGGAGGAGTCTGCACCGTAGAAATATACGGATAGTGACAACAGGGCGACGAGAATCCCGAGAGGGATCAGGGCGTCCGTTAAGCTGGGAGCGCGCGGCTCTGAGCTGGGGTTGGATTGAGACAAGGTGAACTCCTGCTTGACTGCGTGGCTAGCGCCGTATTCGTTATCGTTGTTTTGCCGTCGGCGGCGGTTAATAGCCTTATTCTCATAGCTTGGGGCGGTGAAGTCCACTTTGTATCATCGCACCATCGCTGTATTTTGGCGTTGACTTGGTCGTCGAAACCGGATTTATCACTGCGGTCAACTATCTGGTCGGGTCCAGTGCTGGCAGTTCGTCGACGCTTCCGGTATGTTCTGCGCCCAGTAGTCCCGGCTGATCCAGCCGCAAAATAAATAAGTGCGGGCCGTCTGAGGCAGGTCCGACAGGTAGTATTTCATGAGAGCAAGTGAGTTAGACCCCTCTCAATTCGAGGATATGCGCCCCTATCGCGATGATGAAGTGCGCGAGGTTATCAAAAGGCTAATTGCCGACCCGGAAATGTCCCATGCAGCGGCGCATTTCCTTGTCCCTAAACTGGCTCAGCTGGAGGGCGCCGTCGCCTGGTTGGTACGTCAGTTTCTGCGCTTTGAACTGCGCAATGTTCGCAATGTGCGGGATCTTCAAGAGATTGTCGGCAAATATATGGAGAAGGTGATCAAGCGCACCACCTCCGGCCTGAGCATTTCTGGTCTGGACACCCTGCCCAGGGATCGCGCCTGCCTGTTTGTCAGCAATCACCGCGACATCGCTATGGACCCGGCGCTGATGATTCAGGCGATGTTCCGCGAAGGGCATGAGACCTCCCGCATTGCGATTGGAGACAACCTGCTAAGCAAGCAGTTTGCCAGCGACCTGATGAAGTTGAACAAGTGCTTCACCGTGGTGCGCAGTTCTGGCAGTCGTCGGGAAAAGCTGCAGGCAGCAACCCAGTTGTCCAATTACATCTATCACTCCATCGTCAACGATAACGAGCATGTGTGGATCGCACAGCGTTCCGGGCGCGCCAAAGATGGCCTGGATCGCACCAATCCAGCACTCTGCGCCATGTTCGCCATGACTAAGGACCGGGAAACGCCCTTTGCCGATTTTTGGCGCAAGTTGCACATTGTTCCGGTGTCTATTTCCTACGAATGGGACCCCTGTGATGCACAGAAGGCCAAGGAAATTTACGTTACCGAGCACAAGGACGAGTACAAGAAGGGTAAAAACGAGGACTTGGCCTCGATTGGTAAGGGCATTGTCGGTCACAAAGGCCGTGTACATGCCGCCTTCGGCACGCCGATTGAAGGTGATTTTAACGATGTAAACAGCCTGGCTGAAGAAATAGATCGCCAAGTTATCGGCAACTACACATTGCACCCATCCAATATGATTGCCTACGAGATGGTTTACGGTGAGGTTCCTCAATTACCGGTGGGATATCCGGCTAAAGCCTGGGACCCCGCTGCACATAAAGAAGAGCGGGAGAAGTTTGAAGCGCGCATGGCTCGGGTCGATGAGCGCTGGCGCGACAAGGCTATTCAGGCCTACGCCAATCCTGTGGTATCTCGCCTCGCCTATGAGTAAGGCCCGCTGAGTTCAGAAGCTGGTGGGGAGAGGGCGCTTAGTGGATAATAGTGCCCCCTGCGCCAGCCACTTAGCGAATAGACCTCACCCCCGTGCTCAACGAAAAACACAAAAGCGCCATTCAGGGCGCCTATAGCCAATTCCTGTCCGGTCGAGGGCTGAAAGCCCGCTATGGGCAGAAGCTGATGGTAGCTGCCATTGCCCGCTCACTGGGTTCCATCACCCAGAATGCCAGTGGTGAGCGCGATAGCGACAAGACTGATGGCGAGCATATCTGTGTAGTTGAAGCGGGTACGGGTACCGGTAAAACCGTTGCTTACCTTCTCGCCTCTATTCCCCTGGCCCAGGCCCAGGACAAGACCCTGGTGATATCCACCGCCACGGTGGCCCTGCAGGAACAGATTATCCACAAAGACCTGCCAGAAGTTGCTCGTCACAGTGGGCTCAAATTTGAGTTTGCCCTGGCGAAGGGCCGTGGCCGCTATCTCTGCCTATCCAAGTTGGATCAACTCTTGTCCAGCTTTTCTGCCTCCGGCACCGGCCTTTCCCTTGGTCTCTATGAAGATGAACTCCCGCAGGTGGAAGCGGAGAGTGTCGCTCTCTACCAGAAGATGACGGATAGCCTGACATCGGGTACCTGGGATGGCGATCGGGATAACTGGCCGGATACGATTGAGACGGATGATTGGAGTCGGGTTACCACTGACCATCGCCAGTGCAGTGGCCGCCGCTGCCCCCATGTCACCAATTGCAGCTTCTTCCGAGCGCGAGAAAGCCTGGGCAAGACCCAGGTGATAGTTGCCAACCACGACCTGTTGCTGGCGGACCTGGCCCTGGGTGGTGGCGCGATTCTTCCGCCCCCGGAAGAGACTATCTATGTACTTGATGAAGCTCACCATCTACCGGAAAAGGCCCTCAATCATTTCTCTCACCACAGCCGCGTAGGGGCTTCCACCGGTTGGTTGGATCAAACCAATAAGGCCCTGGGGCAGATGCTGGGTGAGATTGGTGACGGCGCCCAGATCGACCGCTGCGGCGAGCAGCTGCCGGCGGTTCTCACCTCTGCCAAGCAGGGGTTGGAGCAGATGTGGCCGCTGATTGAAGAGCTGTGTGAATTTGAAGATGAGCGGGGCAATACCATCCGCCATCGCTTTGAAGGTGGGGTAATCCCCGATTCCATGTCGCAGCTGGCGGAAAAGCTGCGGGAAGACTTTGATGAGTTGGAAAGCCTGCTCAGCAAGATGTTGCAGACCGCCCAACGCATGATGGAGGACGGCCACTCGCCGGTACCCCTGGCAGATCTGGAGCGCTGGTACCCCCAGTTGGGCAGTTGGCATGGGCGCGCTGAGGCCAATCTTCTGTTGTGGGCGAATTACGCCCGTGCCGATGCTGATGGCGCATTGCCCCAGGCGCGCTGGGTCACCCTGGTGGACTGGGGCGGCTCCACAGATTTTGAGGTTTGCAGCTCACCGATACTCGCAGGCAAAACCCTGGAGTACAGCTTGTGGCGCCGCTGTTACGGCGCGGTACTGACTTCGGCCACACTCACAGCTTTGGGGAAATTTGATCGTTTGCAAATGCGTGCCGGTACTCCAGACAATGCCAGCTATCAGGTGGTGCCGAGTCCTTTCGATTTTTCCCATGCAACACTGCAAGTGCCCCCGGAAGCTGTAGATGCGGGCAATGCAGAGCAACACACAGACGCCATTATCGATGTGTTGCCAGACCTGTTGAAAGGGGAGGGTGGCGCTCTGGTGCTGTTTTCCTCCCGGCGCCAGATGGAGACGGTTTACGAGGCGCTCCCTGGTACCTGGCGCAACCGAATTCTGATGCAGGGGCAGCAATCCCGCCAGCAGTTGCTGGATAGCCACCGTGAGATTATCGATGGCGGTGGCAGCAGTATCCTGTTCGGGCTTGCAAGTTTTGCCGAGGGATTGGACTTGCCTGGTGACTACTGCCGCCACGTGGTTATTGCAAAACTGCCTTTCGCGGTGCCCGATGATCCGATTGAGGCGGCGCTGGCGGAGTGGATTGAAGCTAAGGGCGGCAATCCGTTTATGCAAATCACAGTGCCGGATGCAGCCCTGAAATTGGTGCAGGCCTGCGGGCGCTTACTGCGGGCAGAAGGGGACAGCGGCACAGTCACTTTGCTGGATCGCCGGGTGGTTACCCGTCGCTATGGTCAGGCAATACTCAATTCACTGCCGCCCTTTAATCGAAAAATTTAGAAAATCTTTAGTCGTATTTGCGCTGTTACTCAGATTGGGCAGGTGGCTATTGCGTATTATCACGGCTGTAAATGTGAAGGTTCTATGAGTTATGCAACCTATTTATTCTGAAATCGCTGATCAGCTCCTGTTCCTTGAATCCGAACTGCGCAGCCTGCAGGTTTGGCAGGATAATGCGCCACCCGCAGAAGCCCTGGCCAGCACCGAGCCATTTTGTGTGGATACTTTGACCTTGCCCCAGTGGCTTCAATTTATTTTTTTGCCGCGTATGCAGGTCCTGATTGAAGGGGAGATGCCCCTACCGGGCCAGTGTGGTATTGCTCCGGTTGCCGAAGAGTTCTTCAAGGGGCGGGATGATGCTGCGGCACTGCTGGCTATTTTGGAAACTATCGACCAGCGCCTGCAGCAGGGCTAACCAGCTTCTGATTCCCTGAGCCCAATACTCTCAATCACTCTGGGCGGCATGTCACATTGTTAGTGTTGAGTCCCGCGACTCGGCGGACATCGCTGTGCAGTGGCCGCGCTCATGAGCTAATATCGACCTTTTGCCTGAGGCGGGGAGCAATTTCTCCGTCAGATAAGCGAACACCGCGCGTTTGTAGCGGTCCGAATGGCATTGCTAATGGGGCTTGAGGTAATTGGTCGGTATGCAGAGATTTTCCCTTCTGTGGTTAATGTTGACGCTTTCGGTGCTCGCCGGTTGTGAGTCACTGATGTATCCGGGGCGGGACAGGGCCGCTCAACCAGCGGAAGTTGCACCACCGGTAGAATCACCAGATTCTGCAATGCAGTGCCCAGAGCCTGCGGAAGTGATTTGTGCGGAACCGGAAGTGAAGGTTGTTGAGCGGGTAATCGAACGAACTGTAGAAAAAGTAGTCGAAGTGCCCGTTGCCAAAGATAAGTTGGTTTTGGGATCGGTAGAAGAAGTGGCCATAGAGCCTCCCGGCCTGATCCTGGAATCCGTTGTCGATACAGGTTCACCCACTTCCACACTGCGGGTCAGGAAGCTGACTCCGTTCGAGCGGGATGGCAGGGACTGGATCAGGTTCCAGATTGTTCAGTCGAGCAAAATGGACCCGGTCTCGGTAGAGCTGCCGATAAAACGCCATGTTCGAGTGGAGCGCCTGGGCTTTGATAATCAGCGCAGGCCGGTAGTGGAGCTTAACCTGACTGTTGGGCGTATAACCCACCAAGTCGAAGTTAACCTGACCGATGAGGGCGGCTCTGATTTATTGATGCTGCTGGGACGCAACTTCCTCAAAGATGCCGCTGTTGTCGATGTGAGCCGGCGCAATGTCCAGGGCCAACCCCAAATAGACGGGGTTAAATAGGCCAGTAATCCAATTGGGTTCCTAATTGGGACCTCAGAGTTACGGGGAATGGCGAATGTCGCCGCGTGTCCAAGTTTATGTAATTGCGGCGTTACTCGCATTGGTAGGAGCAGGCCTGACCGCCTATAAAAACCTTGAGTTGGGTTTTCCGCTGTTGCCGGGTGAGTACCGCACCGTGTGGACTATCGAAGCAAAAGTGGGCTTCGATGCCGATGGCGGTCCGGTAAAGGCCGCACTGACCCTCCCGCGCGAGCAGCGCAATATGGAAATACTGGGGGAGACCTTCAGCTCCTCCGGTTTTGGTTTCTATATCGCGAGAGAAGATGATGCCTATCGGGCCATTTGGTCTCGCCGGGCTGCAAGAGGCCCCCAATCTCTCTTCTATCAGCTGGATGTTTACCAGCGGCCCGGTGCTGCGCTGGCGCAGCCTCTGGATCTGAGCACTGAGATACAAAAACCCTTCCTGGGGGCTCGTGAGCAAGAAGCGGTGCGCTTGGCGATTTACTCCCTGGTTGAACAGGCCCGTGAGCGCTCTTCCGATGTGGAATCTCTAACTACCCAGTTACTATTCGAATTGAATGACGATGAAAATCAGGATCGCAACCTGATCTTCCGTCATTACGCCGATCGCTCTTTTGTGGATGTCGCTTTGCTTGTACTGGCGACAGCCGATATCCCCGCCCACCGTATTCGCGGCCTCTACCTGGAGGATGATCGACGTCGACTATCTCCAGAAGATCTGCTTGAGGTCTATGATGGCAAGCGTTGGATCGTGTTTGAACCCAGCAGTGGCCAGCCTGGTGTGCCGGAAAATTTCTTTATTTGGCAGCGCGGTGGCAAGAGTCTTTTGGATCTTGAGGGCGGTCGTAACTCCCAAGTGACCTTCTCTGTGATTGCCAATGATGTCCCAGCTCGCGATGTCTCTATACGCAGCACCAAGGATGAGAAAGATGCGCTGGTGGATTTCTCGATCTACAGTTTGCCCATTGAGCAGCAGAGTATTTTCAAGCTGATCCTGCTGGTCCCTGTAGGGGCCCTGGTGGTGGTGCTGCTGCGTGTATTCGTGGGCCTGCGCACCTCCGGTACCTTTATGCCGGTACTGCTGGCAATTGCCTTTATCGAAACCCAGTTGATTACCGGTTTAGCCATTTTTACTTTGATCCTGATCCTCGGCCTTTGGGTGAGGTTCTATCTCAGTAGGCTCAATTTGCTATTGGTGTCGAGGATCGCCGCCGTCGTGGTGACGGTGGTGATAATAATGGGGGCAATCAGTGTGGTCAGCTATAAGCTGGGCATTGAGCAGGCTCTCACAGTGACATTCTTCCCGATGATTATCCTTGCCTGGACTATCGAGCGTATGTCGATTGTGTGGGAGGAGGATGGCCCCTACGAGGTGGTGGTGCAGTCCGGGGGTAGTTTGTTAGTGGCGATACTGGCTTGGTGGGTAATGACGAACCGCTATATTGAGCATTGGACGTTCAACTTCCCCGAGTTACTGTTGGTATTGCTGGCCTTTATTCTGGTGGTGGGCAACTACACCGGATATCGACTCAGTGAGTTGATGCGTTTCCGTCCGCTGGTTCGCTAGGGGGCGTTATGCTGCAGTTTTCAGTTAAGCATATTTTCAATAAAGTTCGCGGCGGAGTGGTATCTCCGCTGACCCTGCGCCGCATGGGGGTGTTAGGGATGAACGCCCGTAATATTGACTATATTGCGCGCTATAACGACCGCAAAAAATATCCCATCGTCGACGACAAGCTAAACACTAAGCGCGCGGCTAAAAAAGCGGGAATTCCTGTGCCCGAGTTGATCGAGGCATTTGAAAGCCCTGCCAGCCGCAAGCGAGTTATGGAGGTGATTGACCCTCTATGGCAGTTTGTTATCAAGCCGGCACGGGGCTCGGGTGGTAAAGGTATTCTCGTTATTGCCGGTCGCAATGGTGACAAATATAAAAAGATATCCGGTGCTGAAATTGATGCGCTGGATATCTTGCGGCACGTGAGCAATATTCACAGCGGCCTATACAGTCTCGGTGGCAAACCCGACAGGGTGATGGTGGAGGCCCTGGTGGATTTTGACCCGGTCTTCGATCGCTACTCCGTTGAAGGTGTGCCTGATGTGCGGGTTATTGTTTTTCGCGGTTATCCGGTGATGGCCATGCTGCGCTGCTCAACCCACGCCTCAGATGGTAAAGCCAATTTGCACCAGGGCGCTGTAGGTGTAGGTATTGACCTGGCCACGGGCAAAAGTTGTCATGCGGTAATGCGCGGGTTGCGAATTGACCAACACCCGGATACTGAAGTGCCCTTCGATGCATTGCAGGTACCGGATTGGTACGAGCTGGTCCGCTTGGCGGCGAGCTGTTACGAAATGACCGGACTGGGTTATTTAGGCTGTGACATTGTCCTGGATCGTGAACGTGGCCCGCTCTTACTGGAGGCCAATGCGCGTCCAGGGTTGGCAATCCAAATTGCCAACGGTGTTGGCTTGCGCGAGCGCTTGGGCTTTATCGAAAAATTTGATGAAGAAATGTTCAGGAAAAATGTGGATGAACGGGTGGCATTTTCCATGCGCAAATTTGCTGTGAGCAAATACGCAGAAGTGTAGGTTTGGGCTCCATTAGGGGGCCTGATTATAAAGCTTCCTTAGGTTTTTCTTCCTGGACGTGTTCCATCAGAGCTTGAAGTCGTTCTCCTTGCATTTTCAAACTGTACTCAAGTTCATTCGTCTTGGTTTGTATTTGGGTTAACTCCCATTTGTTGGGCTTTTCTCCATTTTTAGCCTTATAGCTTTTTAATTGCAATTGCTCCCATTTTTCCAGGGTATGAGTGAGCTGTAGAGCTTCACTTTTTAGGGCCTCTTCGACTCCCTTGGGCAGAGATCCGCTTTCCAGCTTCTTACGCGCCTTCTTAAACTGTAGGTCTAGCTTGGCTTTTTGAATTTTCACTGGAGAGGCTACTTTTAGGTTACGGGTAATACCGATCAGACTAAGAGCCTTAATGACCCACTTGACTGGATCGTATTGAAACCAGTGAATGCCACTTCGGTAGTCAATTTGAAAGGCGTGGTGGAAATTGTGGTAGCCCTCACCAAAAACCAAAAGGTTAACAGCGCCATTGTCACAGGCAGAAATATCATCCCGGTAGGGCTTGCGACCAAATTTGTGGACGAGCGAATTCACCATAAAGGTAGTGTGATGACAGAAGAATATACGGAGTGCCCCTGCGAGTAAGAACATGCCGACAAGATCACCGGCGATAATTCCAAGTAGTGAGGGAATACCAAGGTTCATAGCAACAGTTATGGGAAGGTAATTGTTGTGTTGCCACATCACGATTTTATCTCGTTGCAAATCCCTTACGTTATTAAAGTTTTGATGGCTAGTGGGGTACTCCCGCAACATCCACTCGATATGGGAAAACCATAGCCCTCTCTTGGCGGAGTAGGGGTCGCGATCATTGTCATCGATAAATCGGTGGTGGTGGCGATGGTGATCACACCACTTCAATATTGTGTCTTGCAGTGCTGCGGCACCGAACAGTGCAAAGAAAATTCGCAGGGACCAGTGGGCCTCATAGCTCTTGTGAGACCAGAGACGGTGGTATCCGGCAGCAATTGAAAAGCTACAGAGTGCACCCATTGCGGCGAATGCGAGCCACTGATACCAGTGATAACCAAAAATAAAGCCATATAGGGGCACAACAATAATTGCCAACAAACCTGTTATGGCAAAGAGCAACGTGGGAGGCCAGAAGCGTTTTCTTTTGACAGTAGAGTCTATCGAGGTTGTGTTCATAGTGTGGTCCTCGGGTTTATGTATGCCCGGGAGAAATAAATCTCACCGGCCATATTCTGCGGTCCCGATTTTTCTCAGACCTGATAGCGATTTTTCCCCTAGTGTCTTTGCTGAGAATGCATTGTTTTGGTGCGGCGACCATATTTTGAGGTTCGCAATGGTTCGTAAGTTTGCTGTGACACAATGGATGAAGGGTGATGCCGGTTAAAAACACCGTTTTTAAAGTTGGCATAAGGGTTGCATTAGTGATTGTGCGGGACAACGGACCCGCATTTCGGGAGAGTTTCTTAGGGTTATGGCAAACCATTAACACTGGGTGACTTCCCGTTTTCTCTCATCATCGCTGATTACGGCCCCGCATTGCGGGGCCTTTTTTTTGCCCGCACTTTGCGCAAAGCTCATAATGCTTTAGTTTAGGGTCTCCCGAGGCGTTCCCAAATTTGACGGCCCCGGGAGAGAGGCTCTCTTTTATGGCAAGGATGCATGAGCCAGGTAATTAATGAGCTAATTTCGATAGTCGAGCCCTGTGTGTCAGAGTCACTAACCCCAAATCCGTCCAGCGCAGTGTTCCAGTTGGCAACCAGCGATGAGCTCTCTTCTTTGGATGCATCGCGCCTGCCTCGTCATACCGCTTGTTTGCAAGATTTGTTTTTGGATTCAGATTGCGGGTTGTGGGAGTGGCATCCGGATTCCGGTGCCCAGCGTGCTCAAGGTGAAATTTGGCTCCTGTTTGCAGAAACTGCAGAACTCTCTTTGACTTCCCTGTGGACGGGTGATGAATTGCGTTCGGTTCACTCTGATGAGCGGGATCGAATTATCACTGTGCGGCGTCGTCTTACTAACAAAGGTGGACACTTCGATACTACTTTTCGGGCCTACGACAGTCTCGGTCAGTTGCGCTGGTTACGATTGCGGGGACGCGCGATAAACCTCGAGGATGACAGTGGATTTGTTGTGATTGGAAGTTGCGCTGACTTCACCGAAACTTTGGCCCAGCGCTACCTATCCAACCTGCCTGGTGAGCGCCCCTTACAAACACTGTCTGGAGTTGGCGATGGTTTATGGGAGTGGGATCTACGCGCAGATGAAATGGTGCTTGATGATGCCTGCTGGGGGATTCTGGGTTATGAAGTGAGCCCGATACGCAGTATCGGTATTTCAGCCGCGGAGCAGTGGAAGGCTCGAATTTTAGCGGAGGACTTCCCTCGGGTTGAGCAGTCCATGCGGGATCATGTGCGCGAGGGGTTACCGCTCGATGTGGAATTTCGCATCTGGCGTTCGGATAGCAGTGTGGTTTGGGTTCGCTGCCGCGGTAAGGCCCAATTAAATAGTCGCGGTCAGCCCGTGCGGGTGTTGGGAGTTTTACAGGACGTCAGCCGCAGCCGGGAAAGACTTTCGCAAATGGAGCGGGAGCTGGAGTTGCAGCGGGAGGAAAATGCGCATCGGGCAGATTTATTATTTAGCCTGAGCCATGAATTACGCACGCCACTTAATGCAATTTTAGGTTACAGCCAAATCGTCGAATTAGATCAGAGTCTCAACGCAGACCAGCGTCAGCGCTTATCAGAAATTCGTCGCGCGGGGCAGCATTTATTGCATTTGGTCGGCGATGTATTGGAGCTGGCCAGAATCGACAGTAGGCGTTTGGGCCCCTCAATGGAATTAATTCGTCCGGCCGATTTGGTTGCAGAATGTAAACGTTTACTCGAGCCCCTGGCTGAAACCCGTCGCGTAAGTTTGATGTTTGAGCCTCTCGGCTGGGAGTCCGCTTATATTTGTGCGGACCCTGTGCGCTATAAGCAAGTTGTATTGAACCTGGCGGGCAACGCGGTGAAATACAATCGTGAAAATGGCCGTGTCATTATTAATTTTACGCCGCAGGCCGATGGCTGGTTGAGGCTGAATATTTTGGATACCGGCAAGGGGATTGCAGCAGAGAGGCGCAAAGAAGTTTTTGAGCCCTTTAACCGTCTGGGGGAGGAAAAAGGTCATATCGAGGGTACGGGTGTCGGTCTTGCAATTGCCAAGCGTCTGGCGGAGGCGATGGGGGGGCGGATCGATTTTGACAGTCAGGAAGGGCAGGGGTCAGTATTTTGGGTTGAATTCCCAATGGTTGATGCAGCGGAGTCTTTCCTGTCATTTGCAAGTTCTGTTGATGCCCCGTCAACATTACCCGATTGTAGATTGCTGCTAGTGGATATCCGTCCTGAAAGTGTGGCTCGGGTGGAAAAGCTTTTGCAGGGGGCGCCGCAAGTACAGCTTTCTGTGGCCGCAGATGTTGTTGAGGCCATATTTATGGCGCGTACCCAAGCACCGGATGTGGTGTTGTTTCACAATACCTTACCGGGAATGTCGGTTGGGGATTTGGTAAGTATCCTCAAGCAGGATCAAGTCACTCAAAAAACCTGTTTGGTGGTTATGGGAGGAGAGGCTTCCTCGGGAGTGACCACCGCTTTGCCGGATAACTTTGATCGACCGCAGCTTGCGCGAGTTTTGATGGAGTGTTTGACGGGGAAGAGGTGAGTTGGACTGTTGGAATCAGCACCCCGGCATCTTATTTGCCGGAGTGCCGTTCAGGATTTTAGCGTATGTGCCCCATATGTTTGCCCACGATTTTCACCAGGGGCTTAAATACTTTCGGAGTTGCACAGACCAGGTGGCCGGAGTCCAGGTAGTCTTCACCACCGCGGAAATCGCTGATCAGGCCGCCGGCCTCTTTGACCAGCAGGGAGCCCGCTGCGATATCCCAGGTGTTCAGGTACATTTCCCAGAAGCCGTCGAATCGCCCGGCAGCAACATAGGCAAGATCCAGCGCTGCGGCGCCAGGGCGGCGGATTCCCGCAGTTTGCCCAGCGATATCTTTTAGGGCGGCCAGGTAGGCGTCGATGTTATCCAGCGGCAGGCCGTTGAAGGGAATGCCGGTGCCAATCAGAGAGCCGCGCATGCCCTGGCGTGAAGAGACGCGGATACGGCGGCCATTCAGGGCAGCGCCGCGACCGCGACTTGCGGTAAATTCTTCGCGTTTGATCGGGTCCAGTACGACTGCGTGCTCAATGCGGCCGCGATAGCGACAGGCGATAGAAACAGCGAACTGTGGGACGCCGTGGATAAAATTGGTGGTGCCATCGAGGGGATCGATAATCCACTCGTAATCGGGCTCTGCGCCCTCTTGCAGGCCGCTTTCTTCAGCGCGGATGCTGTGCTTGGGGTAGGCCTTGCGCAGGTGATAGATAATTTCCTGTTCGCTGGCCTTATCCACTTCAGTAACGAAATCGTTGCGCGTCTTTTCTTCGAATTTCATCAGGTCGCCGCGCTCCCAGGCCCGTTCGATCAGTTCTCCTGCCTTACGCGCCGCGCGCAGGGCAATATTTAGCATGGGTTCCATAACTATTCCGCACAAAGTGGTTAAAGGGGTTAAAAAGCAGGCCGCAGGTTAACTGCGACGGACGCGATTGTAGGGATTCCGATTGGTTTTTGCTACACTCGCGCGCCCCCATGACACCGATTTATTACTTTCAGTATGGCCAAGTCACCTTTAGACACGACTCCACTTGCCGCGCTCGACAATGTGCGCGTGGTTCTGGTTAACAGCGCACACCCCGGAAATATTGGTGGTGCGGCGCGCGCGCTCAAGAATATGGGCCTGAGTCAGCTGTACCTGGTAGCGCCTCGGGAATTTCCTGCAGCCAATGCTGTTTGGCGTGCAGCAGGGGCAGCTGAGCTGCTCGATAGCGCCGTTGTGGTGGATACCCTGGAAGAAGCCGTGGCTGATTGTGGTCTTGTTGTGGCCACCAGCGCTCGCGAGCGCCGAATCCCTTGGCCCCTGCTGACCCCGCGCCAGTGTGGAGAGCGTACCGTCGCCGAGGCCGCGTCTCATCCGGTTGCTTTGGTGTTTGGCCGCGAGGATCGAGGGCTTACCAACGAAGAATTACAGGCCTGTAACTACCATGTGCATATTCCTGCCAACCCGGAATACAGCTCCCTGAACCTGGCGACTGCTGTTCAGGTACTTGCCTACGAAGTGCGTATGGCGGCCCTGGAAGCGGAAAAGGGTGAGCCTGTGAATTACACCGATTGGGATCGTCCACCGGCCAAGGCCAGCGATATGGAGCTGTATTTCGATCACCTGCAACAGGCGCTGGGCGAGCTGGGCTTTATTGACCCGGATAACCCCCGTCAGACAATGACCCGCCTGCGCCGACTGTATAGTCGGGTGCGCCCCGATGATATGGAGCTGGGTATACTGCGCGGTATGTTGACCTCAATCCAGAATTACATTCATCGCTCTGGTGGTAAGGGGCGACCCGACTAGTTGAGTACCCGAGTGTCCCGCTGGGTTATATACTTGACTACAGTAGTGGGTTATTCCATACTCGCGCCCCGATCGGAAAAGGGCTGTACATCAGTTGGGAGCTGATATGCGTTTGACAACCAAAGGCCGCTACGCGGTGACTGCCATGCTGGACCTGGCGTTGCACGCTGATCGCGGACCGATCAGTCTGGCAGACATATCCAAGCGCCAGGGTATATCACTGTCCTACCTGGAGCAGTTGTTCTCCCGGTTGCGGCATTCTGGGCTGGTGTCCAGTGTGCGTGGACCCGGCGGTGGCTATCGCCTGGCGCGGGATGGTGAAGAGATTTTTGTGGCGCAGATCATTGATGCGGTCAATGAATCTGTAGACGCCACCAGCTGCGGCGGCAATGCGGATTGCGCCAACGGCGAACAGTGCCTGACCCACTACCTCTGGTCAGACTTGAGCGATCAGATTCATAGCTTCCTCAGCAGTATCAGCTTGGCCAACCTGGTTTCCCGAGCTGAGGTGCAGGAAGTTGCGCGTCGGCAAGATATGCGCGAGGCGCCGGAAGAGAGGGTCGCTGTACTCGGCGGCCTGTGATTGAGGCCCAAACGGGCCAGCAGACAGATATTAGAGATTTACTAAGCGGAAACGGTATGACTATGAAGCTTCCCATCTATCTGGACTATTCGGCTACCTGTCCGGTTGACCCACGCGTCGCCAAGAAAATGGCAGAGCAGCTGACGATGGAAGGCAATTTCGGCAATCCGGCCTCTCGCTCCCACCTGTTTGGTTGGAAAGCGGAAGAAGCAGTGGAGAATGCCCGACGCCAGGTGGCGGAGCTGATCAATGCCGATCCGCGCGAAATTGTCTGGACCAGCGGTGCCACCGAGTCCGACAACCTGGGTATCAAGGGTGCGGCCCATTTCTACCAGAGTCGCGGCAAGCACATCATTACCTCCAAAATTGAGCACAAAGCGGTTTTGGATACCTGCCGCCAGCTGGAGCGGGAAGGTTTTGAAGTGACCTACCTGAATCCCCGTGAAGACGGCATCGTCTATCCGGAGCAGGTTGAGGAAGCCATGCGCGAGGACACCACTGTGGTGAGCCTGATGCACGTCAACAATGAGATCGGGGTGATCAACGATATCGCTGCGATCGGCGAACTGTGTCGCTCGCGCAAAGTTATTTTCCATGTGGACGCGGCCCAGAGCGCCGGCAAGCTGCCGATCGACCTTCAGGAAATGAAAGTTGACCTGATGTCCTTCTCCGGCCACAAAATTTACGGCCCCAAAGGTATCGGTGCCCTTTACGTACGCCGCAAGCCCCGCGTTCGTTTGGAAGCCCAGATGCACGGTGGCGGCCACGAGCGCGGCATGCGCTCCGGTACCCTGCCGACTCACCAGATTGTCGGTATGGGCGAAGCCTTTGGTATTGCTAAAGAAGAAATGGCTCAGGAAGCCGAGCGTCTGCGCTCTCTGCGCGACCGTTTCTGGGATCAGATCAAGGATATGGAAGAGGTCCATATCAACGGTTCCGCCGAGAAGAGAATTCCGGGCAACCTGAACGTGAGCTTTGCGTTTGTAGAAGGTGAGAGCCTGATCATGTCGCTGCGCGACCTGGCGATCTCCTCCGGTTCCGCCTGTACCTCTGCGAGCCTGGAGCCCAGCTACGTACTGCGAGCCCTGGGTGTTAACGACGAACTGGCGCACAGCTCACTGCGCTTCAGCTTTGGTCGTTTTACCAGCGAGAGTGATGTCGACACCGCTGCCGCAGAAGTGCGCAAGGCCGTGGAGAAACTACGTGAATTGTCACCGCTTTGGGATATGTACAAAGACGGCGTAGACCTGAACAAGATTGAATGGGCCGCTCACTAAGCGCGCGCAAGAGTTAGGAGAAAAGTCATGGCCTATAGCGATAAAGTAATTGACCACTACGAGCACCCCCGCAATGTTGGACGTATGGACGACAAGGCGGACAATGTAGGTACCGGTATGGTGGGCGCGCCCGCCTGTGGTGACGTGATGCGCCTACAGATTCAGGTAAGCGACGAGGGTGTTATCGAAGACGCCAAGTTCAAGACCTACGGCTGTGGTTCCGCCATTGCCTCCAGCTCCCTCCTGACCGAGTGGGTGAAAGGCAAGACGATCGACGAAGCGGAGCAGATCAAAAACACTGCCATTGCAGAGGAGCTGGCGCTGCCGCCGGTGAAAATCCACTGCTCGGTTCTCGCCGAAGACGCGATTAAAGCTGCGGTTCGCGATATCCGCGAAAAGCGCGGTGAGTCCGATGACGCTGTAGAAGCCAAGGAATCTGCGGCGGGTTAACTTCTCGTCCAAATGTAGCGTCCAAACATAGCGAAGGTGTTATTTTGGCTATTAGTATGACCGAGGCCGCTGAGGCCCACATTCAAAGTCAATTGGCCAAGCGAGGCAAGGGAATCGGCATTCGTGTCGGTGTCAAAACGGCCGGCTGTTCCGGTCTCGCCTATGTGCTGGAATTTGTCGATTCGTTCGAAGCCGAAGATACGGTATTTGAGCAAAACGGCGTTAAGTTGGTGGTGGACCCCAAGAGTCTGGTTTACCTCGACGGCACCCAGCTGGATTTCGTCAAGGAAGGCCTGAACGAAGGCTTCACCTTCTCGAATCCCAATGTAAAAAATGAGTGTGGCTGCGGCGAGAGTTTCCACGTCTGATTCGCTCTCGCCCCACAAGGCCGGGTGCGCTGCGCATACCGGCCTTTTTATTGGCTCCTCGGACAGTTGGGGGCCGTGCAGCAGTAAGCGGCAACTTCAGCCGCGTCCCAGGCTGTGCCCCAGTAGGTATATTCAGATGGCAACCAACCTGAACCATTTCGAAGTTTTTGGTCTGCAACCCGCGTTCGCGGTCGATCGCAGTGCCCTGGCGACCCGCTACCGGGAATTACAGCGGGAATTCCACCCGGACAAATACGCTTCCCATTCCGAGGGCGAACAATTGTTGGCCATCAAAATGGCGGCCCAGATCAATGAGGCGCACACCGTTTTGCGCGACCCGGTACAGCGCGCCGCCTACCTACTCAAGTTGGCCGGGGTAGATGTGCCACCTGAGCAGACCACCAAAGATACTGAATTTCTGATGCAGCAGATGATGTTGCGCGAGCGCCTGGAAGAAGTGCGCGAGCAGCCCGATCCGGCAGCTGCGCTGGATGAGCTCAGTGCTGAGGCGCGGGGGCTGATCTCCAGTGAGGAACAGCGCTTTGCCGAAACTTATGACGGGGGCGATCTGGGCGCAGCAGAGGACTCGCTGCGCAAGCTTCAGTTCCTGGCCAAGCTTGAGAAACAAATTGACGAGCTGGAAGAAGACCTTTTCAACGACTAGTTGCGAGAGCACTGACTGAGAGGGCCAGACGGTACCGCGCCCCGCTTAAAGAAGAGATAACTAATGGCATTACTGCAGATTTCTGAACCGGGCCAGAGCCCAGCTCCCCACCAGCGCAAGCACGCAGTGGGTATCGATTTGGGGACCACTAACTCATTGGTAGCGACCGTGCGCAGTGGATCGGCAGAGGCCATTGCCGATGAGCAGGGTGAAGTGATCCTGCCATCAGTGGTGCACTACGGAGCCGAGGCGATTACCGTGGGTGCTGAAGCCCGCGCGTGCGCTGCAGAAGATCCCTACAACACTATGATTTCTATCAAGCGCCTGATGGGGCGAGGTGTTGCAGATATCAAAAGTTTTGGTGAGCAGCTGCCCTATCGCCTGGCTGAGAGCAGCGGCGGTATGCCTTCGATTGAAACTGCAGCCGGACCGGTAAACCCGGTGCAGGTATCGGCAGAAATCCTGAAAAAACTGGCTGCGCGCGGCCGCGAAGCGCTCTATGGCAAAGCGGGCGGTGAGCTGGATGGTGCGGTGATCACCGTGCCGGCCTACTTCGATGATGCCCAGCGCCAAGCGACCAAAGACGCCGCCCAACTGGCGGGCCTGAAAGTCCTGCGCCTGCTCAACGAGCCCACAGCAGCGGCTGTTGCCTATGGCCTGGATAAAGGCGAAGAGGGTGTGATCGCGGTCTATGACCTCGGTGGCGGCACCTTCGATATCTCTATTCTGCGTCTGTCTCGGGGTGTGTTTGAAGTCATGTCTACCGGCGGCGATACCGCTCTCGGTGGCGACGATTTCGATCGCACCATTGCCAGTTGGATCGCCGAGCAAGTGGGATTGGGTACCGATCTCGACGCCGCGACCCAGCGAGTCCTGTTAGACAGCGCCTGTGCTGCGAAAGAATCCCTGTCCAGTGTCGAGCAGGTGGAAGTGCAATACGGCGATTGGTCAGGCGTGCTCGATCGCGACACCATGGCTTCACTGCTGGACCCCCTGATCGACAAAACCCTACGCGCCTGTAAACGCGCCCTGCGCGATGCCGGTATCAGTGCCGATGAGGTACAGGAAGTGGTTTTGGTGGGGGGCTCCACCCGTACTTTGCGCGTGCGCGAGCGGGTTGAGGGTTATTTTGGTCGTCCCCCCCATGCGGAAATTGATCCCGACCAAGTGGTAGCAATCGGCGCCGCGATTCAGGCGGATGTACTGGTGGGCAATAAGTCCAGCGAAGAACTGCTGCTGTTGGATGTTATTCCCCTTTCCCTCGGGATTGAAACCATGGGTGGCCTCGCGGAAAAACTGATTGATCGCAACACGACCATCCCCGTCTCTAAAGCCCAGGAGTTCACCACTTTTAAAGATGGCCAGACTGCCATGGCAATCCATGTCGTGCAGGGCGAGCGGGAGCTGGTGAGTGACTGTCGCTCACTGGCGCGCTTTGAATTGCGCGGCATACCGCCGATGGTGGCCGGTGCCGCCCATATCCGTGTGACTTTCCAGGTGGATGCTGACGGTCTTTTATCGGTGACAGCCATGGAAAAAAGCAGTGGTGTTAGTGCCGATATTACGGTTAAACCGTCTTATGGGCTGGAGGACAAGGATATTGCGCGAATGCTGCAGGAATCCTACACCCACGCCGCTGAGGATATCGTCCTGCGTGCCCTGCGTGAGGCCCAGGTGGAGGCGGAGAGAACCCTGGAAAGCATGTTGGTGGCCCTGCGTGAGAACGGTGCCCAGCTGCTGGACGAAGGTGAGTTAAATGAGCTTGAGCACGCGATGGAAGCTCTGCGCCTGGCCCATAACGGCGGCGACGCTGAGGAAATTCGTCGACGTATCGAAGCCTTGAATAAGCTGTCTGAGCCTTTTGCTGCCAAGCGTATGGATGCCTCTATTAAGCGCGCTATGCAAGGCCACAGCTTGGATGAATTTGATAAATAACCATGATCAGGCGCAGACTCTGCGCTGCCGGCGGCCGGGGAGTCGTTACTTTCTCCCCGTCGGATTGAGACCACAGAGGTTCAGTACCCCATGCCGAAGATAGTATTTTTACCCCATCCGGAAATGTGCCCCGAGGGCAAAGTGGTGGAAGCGGAGAGCGGTGTCAGCGTGATCGACGCGGCCCTGGCCAACGATATCGAAATTGAGCACGCCTGTGAAAAAGCCTGTGCTTGTACCACCTGCCACGTCATTGTGCGCGAGGGCTTCGATTCCCTGGAAGAGCCGGACGAGCTTGAAGAGGACCTGCTGGATAAAGCCTGGGGCTTGGAACCGGAGTCTCGCCTGTCCTGTCAGGCGATTGTGGAGGATGAAGACCTGGTGGTCGAGATTCCCAAGTACACCATCAACCAGGTGTCGGAAAAGCATTGACCTGCACGCTAAGGAAGCCGAATCATGAAGTGGACTGATATTCACGATATTGCCATAGAGTTGAGCGAAGCTCACGAGGATGTGGACCCACTGACGGTCAACTTTGTCGACCTGCGCAACTGGGTGATGGCGCTGCCCGGATTTGATGACGATCCCGATCGCTGCGGAGAGAAAATCCTCGAAGCGATCCAGGCTGCCTGGATCGAAGAGCAGGAGTGACCGGCCTTCGGGGCAGTATTGGCAAGAGAGTACAAAAGTCGATCAATACCCCGTATAATCCGCCGGCCGCGAAATGCGGTGATCAAAAATTGAGTACCCCCGGTGGGTATGAAAGGAATATCAGGGAAGAGCAACTGAGTAGGTTGCTCTTTCTTTATGTAGGGAACCTCTGAACAACTCCGCAACAATCCCGCAACACCTCCGCGAGCCTTGAAGGCCCGCCCTGCGGGGCTTACAGAGTTGTTCAGAGGTTCCTAAGTTAAGTTACAAAAAATCAATTTGGAGATAACCATGGCCCTGGAGCGTACCCTTTCTATCATCAAGCCGGACGCAGTAGCCAAGAATGTAATCGGTGAAATCGAGAGCCGTTTTGAGAAAGCTGGCCTGAGCATTGTTGCCATGAAGATGGTTCAACTGTCCCGCGAAAAAGCTGAAGGTTTCTACGCTGAGCACAAAGAGCGTCCTTTCTTCAAAGACCTGGTTGACTTCATGACTTCCGGTCCAGTTGTTGTACAGGTTCTGGAAGGCGAGAACGCTATCCTGGCAAACCGCGACCTGATGGGTGCTACCAACCCTAAAGAAGCTGCTGCTGGCACCATCCGCGCTGACTTCGCTGACAGCATCGACGCCAACGCTGTACACGGTTCCGACTCCGCAGAGTCCGCTGCTCGCGAAGTAAGCTACTTCTTCGCCGACGACGAAATCTGCGCGCGCGCTTAATCCGCGCCACAAATCGCACCGGTCTGTCCGGACCGGTGCAATTCTTCCCCCGAGGTGAAATGAATGACCACAGAGAAAACCAACCTGCTCGGCCTTTCGGTAGAAAAGCTGGCCGCCTTTTTTGAATCATTGGGCGAGAAGCGCTTCCGCGCTGTTCAGGTTTTAAAGTGGATTCACCAGAATGGGGTTGATGATTTTGCTGAGATGACCAATGTCAGCAAGGCCCTGCGTCAAAAGCTGGCGGAAGTGGCCGAAGTCCGTGCCCCGGAAGTATTGAATCAGTGGGATTCCGCCGATGGCACACGGAAATGGTTAATTAAAGTCTCCGGTGGCAATGCTATCGAGACTGTTTATATCCCCGATGGTGATCGCGGCACCCTTTGTGTCTCCTCCCAGGTGGGCTGTTCCCTGGATTGCAGCTTTTGTGCAACTGGCAAGCAGGGCTTTAACCGCGATTTAACGGCGGCAGAAATTATCGGGCAGGTCTGGATTGCCTGTAAATCTTTCGGTCAATTGGACCCGAAAGGACCGCGCAAGGTTACCAACGTAGTGATGATGGGCATGGGTGAGCCATTGCTCAATTTCGACAATGTGGTCGATTCCATGAACCTGATGATGGAAGACAACGCCTACGGTATTTCCAAGCGCCGCGTCACCCTGTCGACCTCCGGTGTAGTGCCCGCACTGGACCGCCTCGCCGATGTGACCGATGTGAGCCTGGCAATTTCCCTGCATGCGCCCAACGATGAATTGCGTAACGAGTTGGTGCCGATCAATAAAAAATACCCTATTGCGATGCTACTGGATTCCGCCAAGCGCTACATCGACCGCATGCCGGATACGCACCGTAAAATGACCATTGAATACACGCTGATGCGCGAGGTTAACGACCGCCCGGAGCACGCTGAGCAATTAGCAGAGCTGCTTAAAGAGATTCCGGTGAAAATTAACCTGATTCCCTTTAACCCGTTTGAGTTGTCCGACTACCAGCGAGTGAGTAATAACGCACTGCGTCGCTTCCAGCAGATTTTGCTCGACAAAGGTTATACCGTGACTGTGCGCACTACACGCGGCGATGATATTGATGCGGCCTGTGGTCAGTTGGCAGGCAGTGTTAATGACCGTACCCGCCGCTCCGAGCGCTACCGCAATGCAGAGCGCCCCGTTCGTATTGTTAACTAGTCGCTGGTAATTTTTTTTATAGGTTGCCAAATTGTTGGCAGCCTATTGGCTTCGATTTTTCCCTTCTCTAAAAAACTCTGTTCAGTCTGAAAGTTCCTTTCTATTCTATTTTTCGTGTCAACGAAATTGCTTTATCTAACGTTTAACGCTCTAGGAAAATTTACCCGGGAAGGGAGCGTTGGATATATGCATGAGATTAGGTCAAAACGATCATATTTTTTTAATTTGCATTTTGCCTGCAATATTTTGACTTTGAATAAAGCAGTTGGCCATTGGAGAGAGGTTTTCACTAGACCGTCTGGCACTGGATCTTTGCAGTAGCTACACCCGTATCTCCAACAACCATCAAAACATTATGACGCTATAGCGTGCTATCCAGTCATTTTCATTTGGCCTGGAGCTGTTGCAGCGTGCTTAGGTTCAGGAAAAACAATGTGTAGAAGTGCTTGCACAGCTGTGCTGAGAGTTGAAGTGCATGGAGTTCTCTGAGTTGCCTGGCTTAGGAAAAGAAAAGTTATCGACGGGACTGTTCGAACATTATGAACGCGGAAAAAAACCAATTAACCCAATTGCTTGTAGCGCTGAATAAGCTGCTGTTCATTTCTTTATTTCTATTTATGGTGGGCTGTGGGGGCGGTGGTTCCTCTAGCGGTGAAGATGATTCATCGACAGAGACTACTGAAAATGATAGCGGCTCTGGGGATAGCTCTGGCTCAGACGATGGTGACGATTCGGATGGTGATACTGGGGCAGATGATGATTCCGATTCAGAGCAGGGGATCTTGGTTGCTGAACTGATTGCAAATCCCTTCTCCGGCACCAGCATAGGGCTCTCCTGGGAGGACTCTGAAGAGACCTACAGCATCTATCGCGATGGCGAATTGATCGCAGAAACTACAGATAACCATTACGTGGATGAAGTCCTCTCAGTTAATACTGAATATAGTTATTGGGTCGGTGTGGGGAGTATTGATAGTGATACCAATAGTGTTACTGCAAAAACATTGGTTAATAACACGAATGATGGCCTGAGCAATGGTACTGAAGCAGAGGCCATTGAAAAGCGCATTGTTGATTTTGATGAATGTCAAAATGAGCGCTCAGCCGTAGATGTTGACGATAGTAGTCTCGACGGTTGCTTGCAGGCTGTGCTGGATGAAGTGGGAATGGCAGAGCAACTGGAGGATATGCGCGCTTTCGCTGCTCGAGTTAGAAGTGAGCAAGCCCCGGAGATGGTTGAGTTGGGTATGCGGTTATTCCACAGTAAAAGTCTTAGTGCTAACGGTGATACCGCCTGCTCTTCTTGCCACCACCCGACAATAGGCTGCGCTGGTGATGATCTTTCCATGTCTGTTGGGGTTAATGCCGTTGATCCCGATTTGCTTGGCCCAGGGCGTTCCGATGGTGAAAACGAAGTGCCGTTGGTTGCACGCAATGCCCAGCCTATTTGTAATGTGGCGCTCTGGGATAATGGATTATTCTGGGACAACCGTGTTCTTTTCACGAGTGACGGTGGCCTTAAAACAGACTCCAGGGATGTAACCAATAATACTGAAGCGGCGGTAGGTACCGGTACTTTGGCACTTATGATGGCCCAAGCCCATTTTCCGGTGACTGATGCTGCTGAGATGGGGGATATTTCTGAATTTGGCTACGACGAAAGTAGCGACGATGACCTTACTGATTACCGTGAGGAATATCTTATACCAAAGCTCAATGAGGAGTCCTGGGGCCCCTTATTTGCTGCCGCTTATGGAGACAACAGTATTGACTACAGTAGGGTCGCACAGGCGATTGCCGCCTATGAAGCGGTATATATTTTTATTGATAATCCCTTCTTTGACTATATCGACGGTGACCTGACAGCGCTGGATGACGATGCGAAGCGGGGAGCAATTACTTATTTTACGCCAGGCTCTGGTTGCACTGCTTGCCATACGGGCGCCTTCTTTACTAACCAGGGATTGAGGGTCGTTAACTATCCTCAAATTGGTGTCGGAAAAGAGGATGATGGCGCTGATTGGGGAGGGGCAGTACTCGGTGGCTTTCGTGTTCCAACACTGCTCAATGCAGGCATTACTGGTCCCTGGGGGCACGCCGGGCAGTTTGGCTCCTTAGAAAGAAATATTGAGCACTATGCCGGGCAAGCGGATTCGGTGTCCCGGTATTTCGAAGATAGTGAAATGTGCGACCTGGATCAGTTTGCCGAGCTAGAAGACTGCGCAGCGAAAGTTGCGCCCAATGGTCTGGAGTTGACCGAGGCAATTCTGGAAATAGATGGTGATGCAGCACTTCCGATAGACGACGATGAAGTGAAGCTGTTAGCGGCATTTCTTGAGGCGCTCACTGACCCGGATGCAGAGAATGTAAATTCAAATGCAACCCAATCCCTGATTCCTCCCCGTGACGGCGGACCCGATGGAATGCAGCTGGATGCCTGGGATCAGGACGGCAACGCACTATAATATTCCTGCATTTTATTTGAGCATCTCACTAATATTGACTTACTGGTGAGATGCCAACTCTTCATTAGCGAACTTTATTCGCACTCATCATTCAGGCAACTACCTTCTGCCTTAAAATTCACCACAGTTTAATTCTTACTTTGCTTCCAGAGCCAGGCCGAAGTTGATCCGAGAGTGAATTCCTGCGATCAGGGCTAGGTATAAGTCATCGTCTGGATTGCGAAGTTTTTAGTCAGTTGTTGCTGGAAAAAATGCTATCCCCTGAAATTCTGGTGAGCTGGTCGTTCCCTCCGGGATTCACTCCGGACTTTTGTTCACATTTCTTCCTTAATTGGTCAACCAAATCTATTGGTGTCGCGTTATCACCTATGAACTATTAAAAATATATGGAAGGGACCACTAGGATTCTTATGAGTGCTCAGAAGTTCGATCAAAAAGTCTTTCCCAGAGTCCTACTTAGACTCTTTTTCCTCACGCTGTTTTCGCTGTTAGTTGGTTGCGGCTCCGGGTCATCTGGTAGTGAGGATAATTCGCCTGCAGATACCGTTCAGGGTGATGATGGTTCCGGTTCCGGTTCCGGTTCCAGTTCCGGCTCAGGGACGGGTACCGATCCTGAGCCGGAAGAAGCCGGTGAACCCACTGAGCTAATTGGCTATGCCCATTCGGGAACCAGTATCGGTCTTAACTGGGAAAGAGATGGTGAGACTTACTTTATCTATCGAAACGGTGAAAAGGTCGCGGAAACCAGCAATAACTATTATGTGGAGCAGGGCCTCTCAGTTAACACCGAATATGTTTACTCTGTCAGTACGGTTGATGCTGCAAACGAATCAGAAACTTCGCAGATTACAGTCAAGACATTAGTTAATGACGCCAATACTGGCCTGAATAACGGTACAGAAGATGATGTCTTGAATGAGCGTATCTCCACGTTTGCAGAGTGTAAAAATACTGCGACGGCACTAGATCTACTCGAAGAGGACTTGGACAATTGTTTGGCAGCCATGCTCGAGTACAATCGCATGGTTTCTCTTGTCGAAGATATTCGGGCTTTTGCCGCACGGGTCCGCAGTGAGCAGGATCCCGCCAAGGTGGAGCTGGGTATGCGTCTGTTCCACAACAAGTCTCTCAGTGCTAATCAAGATGCTTCTTGTTCATCCTGTCACCACCCTGCGATTGGTTGTGGTGGAGATGACCTCTCGATGCCGGTTGGAGTGAATGCTGTAGATACTGCTTTGCTCGGGCCAGGTCGATCTGATAGAACTAACGAAGTGCCTTTGGTGCCGAGAAATTCACAGGCTATTTGTAATGCGTCACTATGGTCTCGTGGACTGTTCTGGGATAACCGGGTCTCACTGAGTCCGAATGGCGTTCTCCGTACGGATTCAAGAGATGTTACCGATAATACGAATGATGCTGTGGGATCTGGTTCGTTAGCCCTACTTATGGCGCAGGCGCATTTCCCGGTAACGGCCCCGCCAGAAATGGGGGACATCGCGGACTTTGGATACGACGATTCTGTCGATGAAAATTTCACTGCATACCGCGAAGATATATTAGCGGCTAATTTGGATGTCGAAGCCTGGGCTCCGCTGTTTACCTCTGCCTTTGGGGATTCTGAAATCAATTTCAGTCGCATTGCTGAAGCAATTGCAGCTTATGAAGCCGTGCAAATATTTATCGATAACCCCTTCTTTGACTATGTGGGCGGTAACCTGGAGGCGCTCGATGTAGAGGAAAAGCGTGGTGCTATTACTTTTATGTCGAAGGATGCTGGGTGCACGTTCTGTCACAAGGGAGCTTTCTTCACGTCTGAAGCCTTGATGGCCGCAAATTATCCGCAGATAGGTATAGGAACCGATGAGAGTGGCAGTGGGGAAGATTTGGGTGGAGAGGGTTCCTTAGGGTTCGGAGCATTCAGGGCACCGACCTTACTGAATGTGGCGATCACTGGTCCCTGGGGGCACAACGGGCAGTTTGGCACGCTGAAGAGAAATGTTGAACACTACAGTGATCATGGAGCCTCCATTTCCAGGTACTTTGAAAATAGTGAGATGTGTGATCTCGCTCAATTCAAGGATCTTGAAAATTGCGCCAGTAAACTGGCTCCCAATGGTTTGGCACACTCTCAGGCGATCTTAGATGGAAATGAGGGTGGGGGTATAAATCGCCTGAGCGAAGAGGAGATGGACCTTATAGTGGTATTTCTGGGGACTCTTACTGACCCCAAGGCCGCGAATACCAACTCTAATGAGATTCAGTTTCTGATTCCTCCTCGGGATGGTGGACCAGATGGAAAGCAGTTAGATGCAAAAGATAGTGATGGTAAAAGTTTATAGCCTTCATTCCATTGACTCTTTGGGAAATGGTTGCGTCAAGAGCGCTTTGCGTTTCCCCTAAGTTGGATTAGCCGGCTATTTGTCGGTAGTCACCGCTAAAAAGCTGTTGGTTATTGCCGGCAGCTTTTTTTAATCTATCTGAAATAATCCTGACACAGTTTGTTTTTACAAACTCTCCTTGCTTGTCCCACCTCTGTTTCAATGGCGCAAAAATATTTTCATTGGGGTTTGGGCGTTAACGCCCAAACTTCAGAGATTGAATTTACATATTTTCTTAAGCAAACACCGAAACTACTAATTTTTATTAAATTCCTGACTATGAGAACGGATGTAGTAGCTTACTGCGACCTTATTAGCAGTTATTCCTGTTTTAAGTCATTACAGTAGGCCCTGGGAGTAATTGGGTATTTTCGCAATGCCGCTGATTTTCAGGATGGTCCACAATCAATGCGAGGCTCCCTAGATCTTTCATTAGGTTGCAACGCAGAATTTATTCTTAGATATAGTAAGTGTTTCCTTACCCTTTGATGCCAGCACTGGCACTTAGGTCTGTATTTGCTGTCCAGAACTCGGAATAAGAAAAGGTCATTGACGGGCAGGTCAAGAACTATGAATGTTGATAAAAATCAAATCACACTATCGCTAACGGCTCTGGTAAAGCTGCTGGTCCTACCTCTATTTCTTGTGATGGTGGGCTGCGGAGGAGGAGGTTCCTCAAGTAATGGCAATGACACGCCTACTGAAACTTCTGATACTGGCAGTGATGACGATTCTGGTTCAGGTGATGATGATAATGGCGATGGCGATGGCGATACAGGCTCAGGTCAGGGAATTATTCCTGCAGAACTGATCGGCAACGCATTTTCCGGTACCAGCATTGGTCTTTCCTGGGAAAGCACCGGTGCGACCTATGTTATCTATCGTGGCAGCGAACGAGTTGCTGAGACGACTAGCGGATACTATGTCGATGAAGGTCTCTCATCAGACACTGAATATACCTACTCAGTAACCACCGGCGATGTCGACAGCGAAGATGAGACCGCCAGCGTCACTGCCAGAACATTGGTAAATAATACTAATGATGGCCTCAGTAACGGTTCTGATGCAGACGGTTCTGATAGCCGAATTTCCGATTTTGATGAATGTCAAAATGCGCGTTCAGCGGTCAATATTGCTGATGGCAGTCTCGATAGCTGCCTACAGGCAGTGCTGGATGACGTTGGCATGGCCGAGCAGTTGGAAGATATGCGCGCCTTTGCTGCCCGGGTCAGAAGTGAACAGGACCCTGCCATGGTAGAGCTGGGTATGCGCTTGTTTCACAATAAAAATCTGAGCGCTGATGGCGATGCATCTTGCTCTTCCTGCCACCACCCGGCAATAGGTTGTGGTGGTGATGATCTGTCTATGCCAGTTGGTGTTGATCCCGTTGATGCTGAATTAGTCGGTCCCGGTCGCTCCGACGGCCAGAATGAAGTTCCGCTGGTACCGCGAAATGCCCAGCCTATCTGCAATGTAGCCCTTTGGGATAACGGTTTGTTTTGGGATAACCGAGTGGCGATCAATGGTAATGGAGGGCTCAGGACAGACTCCCGGGATGTTACTCGCAACACAGAGGCGGCCGTGGGTATTGGTACCCTCGCACTGATGATGGCCCAAGCCCACTTCCCGGTCACAGAAGCTGCAGAAATGGGGGATATCACCCAGTTCGGTTACGACGATACCAGCGATGATGGTTTTACTGATTATCGTGAGGATATTCTCGCTGAAAAATTAACCCAGGACTCGTGGGGTGCAATGTTTACCGCAGCATTTGGCGATTCGGCAATTAACTTCAGCAGAATTGCAGAGGCAATTGCCTCTTATGAAGCGGTGCAAATTTTTATCGATAACCCCTTCTTTGATTATGTTGATGGAGACCTTGCGGCCCTCAATAACGATGAAAAGCGAGGGGCAATTACCTTTATGACACGAAATTCAGGGTGTACAAATTGCCACTCAGGAGCCTTTTTCTCTAATCAAGGGTTGAGAGCTGTCAGTTATCCACAGATTGGTGTTGGTAAAGATGAGAGTGGCAGTGGTGCTGACCTGGGTGGTAATGGAAGCGGCAGCTTCCGCACGCCAACGCTGCTTAACGTGGCGCTCACTGGCCCCTGGGGGCACGCAGGTCAGTTCGGTACATTGAAAAGAAATGTCGAACACTACACTGGTCGAGCCGACTCTGTTTCCCAGTATTTCACCAACAGTGAGATGTGCGATTTGGATCAGTTTGCAGAGGTGGATGAGTGTGCCGCGAAAGTTGCGCCCAATGGCCAGGCACTGACTGAAGCACTGTTGGCTGAAAATGGCGACGGCGCTGTGAATTTGGACGACGAGGAAGTTGATTTACTGGTAGCGTTCCTCGAAACCCTAACTGATCCAGATGCGGCAAATACTGACTCCAATGCAGTCCAGTCATTGATTCCGCCGCGGGACACTGGTCCAGATGGCATGCAGCTGGATGCGGTTGACCAGGAAGGTAATCAACTCTAACTCTTCTAAGCCCTTTTTACTTATTCCGCCGGTACACCGGTACTGGCGGATTGACAATACTCGACAAAGTCATCACTAAATGGAATTGATTGGGTTTTAGGGCTGCAACTGGCAAGGCTTTCCGGCAGTATAGGGATTTGGAAAGTGCCAGCTGAGGCGGAATCAGATTTCTCACACAAAATACCGATATGTATTTTTATCACTGCCAATGGATGCCGGTGGTCGATATTGGTTTTTGCTGTGTTTTGCGGGCTTGCTTTGTCCAGGGATTGGCGTTAGCACATCATTGATGTATTAGTGACACCCGCACAATCTCGCTGGGCCGATAAGTGAAAAATAAAGATACAGGTGATGTAGTGTCCGCGAAATTTAAGAGCCTGTCGCTCCTGGTACTGCTCGGTACTCTGCTGGGGGGGTGTGTAACCTCTGGGGGACCCGAGCGCAAGGAAGTTGATCTGGATAAGGCATTGGAGACCCATGTTCAGTTGGGGATTCGCTATTTGCGGGACCCGAACAACCGGGAGCAGTCCCGTCGCCATTTTAACCGCGCCTTGGAATTGGGTAAAAAAAACCCACTGGCGCACCACGGTCTGGCACTTCTTTATCAAGCGGATGGTGAGCTGGATATTGCGGAGTCTCACTTCAAGAAAGCCTTGCGCTATAGCGACGGGTTTTCTATGGCCCACACTAACTACGGCGTTTTTCTCTATAAACAAGAACGCTACAAAGAGGCCCTCAAACAGTTCGAACTCGCCTCTACAGACCTCACTTATAATCGTCGATCTTTTGCCTTGGTTAACTACGGCCGTACGGCCGCGCGTCTGGGCTTCACTGACAAGGCGGAAGGGGCCTATGCCAGGGCGTTAGCGCTGAACTCCGATTTGCCGCTGGCGTTGATCGAAATGGCTGAGCTGAAATTTAATGCCGGTGATTATGCAAAATCCAAGGCGTACCTGGATCAATTTAGTGAAAAGAATCGCCAGACACCCCAGTCACTGTGGCTTGGGATTCGTATCGAGAAGGTGTTTGGCAATCGTGACAAGGAGCGGAGTTACGCCCTTGCTTTGAAGAATTTGTACCCGTACTCTGCGGAGACACTGAAATATCAGGAGTTGAGTGGTAATGACGGATAGTAGTCCCGAACACTGCGAAGGTGGTGAGGTCGTATCCAATACGCAAACTTCTAAGGGGTCCGCTGGCAATCTTTTGCTGGCGGCTCGGGAAGCGGCCGGGCTGTCCCGAGAGGAGTTATCGCAGCGCCTGTGTATTATTGATAACACAGTTGAGTGGATTGAAAGCGATAATTACGAAAAGCAGCCAGAAGCTGTCTACACGCGAGGCTATATCCGCAATATTTGTCGCGAGTTGAATATTCCTGCTGAGCCGGCTTTGGAAGCCTATGATAGGGATCGGCCGCAGCCAGCACAGCGCAGTGAATCCCGGCGAACCACTAAAGCCGAGGCATTTCGCCCTGAGCGCAAGCGCGGACATGGTGCCCTAGCCCTGATTCCCCTGTTGCTCGCGGGTGGTGTCTTCTGGTGGAAGTACGGTACTCCAGTCAATATTCCCGGTATGCCCATGGGTGAGGATACTGCGGACCTGGTTGCCGAAGCCCCCGTTGCCAGTGAAGTTGTAACTGATCCGGTTACTGAAGTAGAGGGGCAGGAAGTTGCAGTTGAAGAGTTGAGCTCAGAGCCATTTGCACCAGCATCAAATGGAGTTGCTGATGTTCAACTTGAGGTTGGCAGTGCTGAAACGGTGGAGAATAAACCCGCTGCTTCTGTGGAAAAAGTGGTTGAGCCTGTTCCCTCCCAAGTAGCCCAGTTGGACCAGGCCCTGAAAGGCGCTTTGCGGCTTCGCTTTGATGAAGATGCCTGGGTTGAGGTGAAAGACGCACAAGGTGTGATTTTACTGGCAGGGGTCCAAGCTGCTGGCAGTGCCAAATCTTTAGATGGAGATGCTCCATTTGAGCTGATGTTGGGAAATGCCCGTGCAACCCATGTGGTTTACCGCGATGAAACTATCGACAGCCAGCCTATTGGCGACCGCCGCACTCGTCGTCTGATTGTCGGCGATTAAGATGATCTTCCCCGTTTGGGCGCGAACCCTGTAGGTTTGCGCCCAATCTCTCTATAATCTCCCCTCGATTTTTATCAGTAATACCACCAGGTCAGCCTATGCAATTTGAATCTCCCATTGTCCGCCGCAAGTCGCGCCAGATCATGGTGGGTGATGTACCGGTCGGAGGGGATGCCCCAATCTCGGTGCAAAGTATGACCAACACCGAAACCTGCGATGTAGCAGCTACTGTTGGCCAGATCCAGCGCCTGGAACAGGCTGGAGCCGATATAGTGCGGGTTTCTGTGCCCAGCATGGATGCCGCAGAGGCGTTTGGAGAAATTAAAAAACAGGTGAATGTCCCGTTAGTCGCAGACATTCACTTCGATTACCGTATCGCCCTGCGGGTTGCAGACCTGGGGGTGGATTGCCTGCGTATTAACCCCGGCAATATTGGCCGAGAGAAGCGTATTCGGGCCGTAGTGGATAAAGCGCGCGATCTGAATATCCCGATTCGTATCGGTGTCAATGCGGGCTCCCTGGAAAAAGACCTGCAGAAAAAGTATGGCGAGCCCACGCCGGATGCTCTGGTAGAGTCGGCGCTGCGCCATGTATCAATCCTCGACAGCCTGGACTTCCAGGACTTCAAAGTCAGTGTAAAAGCATCCGATATCTTTATGGCCACGGCTGCCTATCGCAAGCTGGCCCAGCAGATTGAGCAACCGCTGCACTTGGGTATTACCGAAGCTGGCGGCTTGCGTGCTGGCACAGTGAAGTCGGCGATTGGTCTCGGTGCCCTCCTGCTCGACGGTATCGGTGACACCCTGCGGGTTTCCCTGGCTGCAGACCCGGTAGAAGAGGTCAAAGTGGGCTGGGATCTGCTCAAAAGCCTGCGTCTTCGCAATAAAGGTATTAACTTTATTGCCTGCCCCAGCTGCTCGCGCCAGAACTTCGATGTGGTGAAAACCATGAATGAGCTGGAGACGCGCCTGGAAGATGTGACCACACCGCTGGATGTGGCAGTAATTGGCTGTATCGTCAACGGCCCCGGCGAAGCGAAAGAAGCCGATGTAGGCCTGACTGGTGGTACCCCAAGCCATGCCATCTATGTGGATGGGCAGCCGGACCGCAAGTTTAAGAATGAAAATCTGGTGGATGATTTAGAACGCTTGATTCGCGAGAAGGCGGCCGCCAAGGCCGAGCGCGAAGCGGATATCATCGCCAAGGCGTAGAGGGCAACAGCTCCCTGCGCAAGACCCAATTAATTGAGTGAAAAATTAAGGAACAGCGTTGAAACAGCTTCGCGCAATTCGCGGCATGAACGATCTGCTACCGGAACAGTCCCCGGTATGGCAGTACGTGGAAGCCACACTGAGTGAACTTACTAGTCGCTACGGCTACACCGAAATTCGCACTCCCTACCTGGAGTCGACCCAGTTATTTTGCCGTGCGGTGGGCGAGGCTACCGATATTGTCGAGAAGGAAATGTACACCTTTGATGACAAGAGCGGTGACAGCGTTACCCTGCGCCCTGAGGGCACAGCGGGCACTGTGCGTGCAGCAATCCAGAGCAACCTGCTGAACCAGCCACAGCGCCTGTGGTATTTCGGCCCTATGTTCCGCTATGAGCGCCCACAGAAGGGGCGCCTGCGTCAGTTCCACCAGTTTGGTGTCGAGGTGTTTGGCATTCAAGGGCCGGATATCGATGCAGAAATCCTGATCATGACTGCGCGACTGTGGCGTCAGCTGGGTATCAGCGAACATGTGACCCTGCAGCTCAATTCCCTGGGTAACGCCGAGAGCCGCGCTGCTTATCGGGATGCGCTGGTCACTTATTTAAGTGAGCGTCGTGACCAGCTGGATGAGGACAGCCAGCGCCGTCTGGAGCGCAATCCGCTGCGAATTCTCGACAGTAAAAATGCGCAAACTCAGGAACTGCTGGCGGATGCGCCCTGTCTACTGGACTTCCTCGATGAGGAATCCGCCGCCCACTTTAGTCAGTTAAAGGCACTTTTGGACGGGGCAGGCGTTAAGTATGAGATCAATCCCAAGTTGGTGCGCGGTCTCGACTACTACGGAAAAACTGTATTTGAGTGGGTGACCGACAGCCTCGGTGCCCAGGGCACTGTATGTGCCGGTGGCCGATATGACGGCCTGGTAGAACAGATGGGTGGCAAAGCCACTCCGGGAGTGGGTTTTGGCCTGGGTGTTGAGCGTCTTGTATTGATGCTAGAAACCCTAGAAGTGTTGCCTGAGTCCCTTTCGCAACAGGTAGATGCCTACCTGGTTGCCGTTGGTGATGTACAATCAGCTGCCATGACAGCCGCCGAGCAATTGCGCGACGAGCTGCCCTGGTTGCGACTGCAGTTGCACTGTGGTGGAGGAAGCTTTAAAAGCCAGATGAAGAAAGCTGATAAGAGCGGCGCCGATTATGCGCTGATTATCGGCGAAGATGAGGCTGCAAGTGGTCAGATAACTGTGAAGTACCTTCGCGCTGACCAACCGCAGCAAACGCTGGCACCGAAAGAGCTGGCAGCACTGCTGCAAGGCTGAAAGAAACACTGAGGGAGGCGGAGGCCCCCGCCGGGAAAGTTAGTAATCTACAGGAAAGGCAAATTACCCAATGGCTGAGCATCTTACCGAACAAGAACAAATAGAAACGCTGAAGCGCTGGTGGGCGGAAAATGGCAAGGGAATTGTGACTGGCGTCGTGCTGGCCCTGGCCGGTTACTTCGGTTATCAGTGGTGGCAGGGAGATCAGCGCACTAAGGCTGAAGCGGCCTCTGACCTGTACCAGACTTTCGTTGAAGCGGTCTCCGCCAACAACAATCAACCGGACAACAAGCAGCTTACCACTGCCAAGAATGTGGCCGAGCAGCTGAAAGATGATTTTGCCAAGCGTATCTACGCCAGCCAGGCTGCACTGCGTCTCGCGGCTATTTCAGCGGAGAGCAATGACCTGGAAGCTGCCGAGCAGCAGCTGCAGTGGGTACTCGACAACACCAGTGAAGCAAGCCTGGAGTTGCTCGCTAAACGCCGCCTGGCCGCTGTTTTGGCGGCCCGTGGTGAGTCCGATGAAGGCCTGAAATTGCTCGAGGGCACTATCCCCCCGGCATTCGCGGCCCTTTATTCTGAGACTCGTGGTGATATCCTGAAGCAAAAGGGTGACATCGCCGGTGCGCGTGCCGCGTACGAGCAAGCACTGACAGAGCTTCTGCCAGAGCAAGCGGGCAACACCCAACTTCTGCGCCTGAAGGCTGAAAGCCTGGCGGTAACCGAGAGCAGTGACGCTCAGAACCAAACCGAGCCTGTATCTGAGGGAGACGAGTAATGGGATTTCTGAATCGCGCTGCGGGTCGCACTGCAGCGGTGGCGCTAGCGGTGGCCCTGGCTGCCTGTGCCTCTAATGACGAGAAGGAAGATGTCGACCCCGTCGAACTGGTGGATATTAACTCCACTGTTGCCCTGCAAGAGGTGTGGTCTGCCGATATTGGCGGTATTGACCAAAAGCGTTACGCGATGCTGCAGCCGAGCCTTATCGATGGTCGCCTGATAGCTGCCAGCAGCGATGGTGAAATCAGTGCTTTTGATCGCAGCTCCGGGCGTAAGCTCTGGGAGACAGATCTGGATGTAGATCTGAGCGGTGGCGTGGGCACTGGTCTGGGCATGGCGGTAGTCTCCGACTACCGCGGCCGCGCCGTGGCTCTGGACCTCGAAAACGGCGCTGAGCTATGGAATTACCAAGTCTCCGGCGAAGTAGTTGCCGCTCCAGCGATCGGTGCTGGCGTGGTTGTCCTGCAGACCGTAGATGGCAAGCTGGTTGGCCTCGACGCTACCAGCGGTGAAGAGTTGTGGAGCCACAATACCAATTTGCCAGTACTGACCCTGCGCGGTACTGCAGCACCTGTTATCAGCGGTGGTATGGTGATTGCCGGCCTGGATAACGGCAAACTGCTGGCCCTGGACGCCCGCGATGGCATTCAGCGCTGGGAACAGCGAGTCGCTATTCCCCAGGGCTCTGCGGAGCTGGAGCGGGTAGTTGATATCGATGGTGCTCCAGTAGTGCGCGGCGATTTGGTGTTTGCCGCCAGCTACCAGGGCCGTGTTGTCGCCTTGTCCAAAGATAATGGCCGCGGCCTCTGGGCTCGCGATGCCTCTACCCACCACGAAGTGGCAGTAGGTGGTGGCCATGTCTACCTCAGTGATGCCTCCGGTAGCGTCTATGCCTACAATGTGGGCAGCGGCCAGATCGAGTGGAGTAATAACGAACTATTGCGCCGCGAATTGAGCGGACCGGCTTTCTTCCAGGACGTGGTCGTTGTGGGAGATCTGGAAGGCTACCTGCATGTGCTGGACCCTAATTCCGGACAATTTATTGGCCGCGAGCAGGTGGACGGTGATGCGATTCGCATCCCCATTCTGGTTGATGGCGATCTGATATTTGTGCTGTCGGATGATGGCAAGTTATCAGCTCTACGCCTCGCTGATTCCTGATAATCGCAGCCAACTGACGAGAGGCGGACAGGCTGTCCGCCTTAGGGCTTAGAGCCCGCAAATGGAGCCTGCTGCGCAGGCAAGTTGAAATCGCCCGCCTCGCGCGGGCTTTTGTATTTTTTTATACGGCTAAAACCAGAATTTGTATGCTGCCAGTAATTGCCCTGGTCGGGCGCCCCAATGTGGGCAAATCCACACTTTTTAACCGGTTGACCAAGTCTCGCGACGCTTTGGTGGCCAACTACGCCGGGCTTACCCGCGATCGCAAGTACGGTGAGGCGGAGATCGACGGGCGCAAGCTGTTACTGGTAGATACCGGTGGTATTTCCGGTGGCGAAGAAGGCATCGATGCGGCTATGGCCGAACAATCCATGCAGGCCATCGAAGAAGCAGACTTCGTACTCTTTTTGGTGGACAGCCGCGCCGGCCTGACCCCAGCCGACGAGATGATTGCCGAGCGCTTGCGCACCCGCTCCAAGCCCACTTTCCTGGTGGCCAACAAAGTTGATGGGGTAAACCCGGATATTGCCCTGGCACCTTTCTATGAGTTGGGTATTGGTGAGCTTTTCCCGACGACTGCTACCCACGGGCGCGGTGTTCGCTCCCTGATGCAGCGGGTCATCGAGGACCTGCCCGAGCAGGAGATTGAAGAGGAAGCCGAGGAAGCGACCGGAATCAAGATTGCCATTGTGGGCCGCCCCAATGTGGGTAAATCCACCCTGGTTAACCGCCTCTTGGGTGAGGACCGGGTTGTTGTCTACGATCAGCCCGGCACAACCCGCGATAGCGTCTATATCAATTATGAACGCGACGAAAAGCCTTACACCCTGATCGATACTGCGGGCATTCGCCGCCGGAAAAATATCAAGGAATCGGTGGAGAAGTTCTCTATCGTCAAAACCTTGCAGGCGGTGGAAGATGCCAACGTGGTGGTGCTGGTGATCGATGCCCGCGAAGGCCTGGTGGACCAGGATATGCACCTGATGGGCAGCGTGGTACAGGCGGGACGCGCGCTGGTAGTTGCCCTGAACAAATGGGATGGGCTGGAAGCGGATCATCGCGACTATGTGAAAGCCGAGTTGGAGCGCCGCCTGCGCTTTGTGGACTTTGCTGATGTGCACTTTATTTCTGCACTGCATGGCACCGGTGTTGGGCATCTGTACGAGTCCATTGAGGGTGCTTACCAGAGCGCTACAGACAAACTGTCCACTAATCACCTCACTCGTATTCTGGAGTGGGCGGTAAGTGAGCACCAACCACCTTTGGTGCACGGACATCGTATCAAATTGCGCTACGCTCACGCCGGTGGACAAAATCCGCCGGTTATTGTGATCCACGGTAACCAGACTGAGCAGGTACCGGCACATTATGTGCGCTATCTGGAGAAGACTTTCCGCAAGGCTCTGGATTTGCACGGTACTCCGGTAAAAATTGAGTTCCGCACCAGCGCTAACCCCTACGCGGACAAAAAGAACAAGCTGAGTGACCGCCAGAAGGCCAAGAAACGCCGCCTGATGAAGTTTGTTAAAAAGAAGAAAAAATAAGAGGCGGTAACTTAGGTTACCTGTAAGCCGGCAAGGGATACTGCCGGTTTGCGCACCACTCCAGCTTCTACAGCCTTAACCCACAGTGGAATGGCATTGTGGGATTTCTATCGTACCAGTGATCCCGTTTTTGACGGGGCCAGGGAAGAAACCACAAGGAGAATACGATGTTGAAGCTGAAGAATCCTGCATTGCTGCGCAACCAGTCCTATATCAATGGCCAGTGGATTGACGCTGATTCTGGCGATACCTTCGATGTGTTGGACCCGGCAACTGGCAAGGCGGTTGCCAGTATCGCCAACTTGGGGGCAGATGAGACTCGCCGTGCTATAGAAGCTGCTGGTAAAGCCTGGCCTGCCTGGCGCGATACTCCGGTAAAAGAAAGAGCGAAAATACTCAGGCGCTGGTATGAGCTGATAATTGCTAACGCCGATGATCTAGCCATTATTTTGACCGCAGAGCAAGGCAAGCCACTGACAGAGTCCCGTACCGAAATTGTATATGGTGCTAATTATGTCGAATGGTTTGCGGAAGAAGCCAAGCGCGTCTACGGGGATGTTATTAGCCCGCCTTCCAGTGATAAACGGCTCTTGGTTATCAAGCAGTCGATTGGTGTGACCTGTTCTGTAACGCCATGGAATTTCCCCAGCGCTATGATCGCACGCAAAATGGCTCCCGCTATTGCCGCAGGCTGTCCATTTATTGCCAAGCCCGCTTCCGAAACACCTCTATCCGCACTGGCACTCGCAGTTCTCGCTGAGGAAGCGGGGATCCCCCCAGGTGTTTTTAATATTGTCGCAGGGGATAAGGCACCGGAGATTGGCGCAGAAATGACGGCCAATCCCTTAGTGCGGAAATTTACTTTTACCGGTTCTACCGCTGTCGGAAAATTGCTGCAAGCCCAGTGTGCAGCAACCATGAAAAAAACCTCTATGGAGTTGGGCGGTAATGCCCCATTTATTGTTTTTGATGATGCCGACATTGGCGAAGCCGTAAAGGGCGCAATTGTTTGTAAATATCGCAATGCCGGTCAAACCTGTGTATGCGCCAATCGCATTTTCGTGCAGGAAGGTGTTTACGATGAATTTGCACAGAAATTTTCCGCTGCGGTAAACCAGCTTTCCATGGGCAGTGGTTTTGATAGCGGTGTCGACATGGGCCCTATGATTACCACCAAAGCAGTGAAGAAAACGGAATCCCTGGTGGAAGATGCGCTGCAAAAAGGCGCGCAAACCCTAGTTGCTGGTGGTCCCAGTACTATGGGGGAATGCTTTTATTCTCCCGTAGTATTGGGTGGGGCCACCGATCAAATGAACCTGTTCAAAGAAGAGATCTTCGGTCCGGTAGCTCCGCTATATAAATTCTCCTCTGAAGAGGAAGTCATTAAAATGGCCAACGATACGGAATTTGGTCTGGCTTCTTATTTTTACTCCAGGGATATCGGTCGTATTTGGCGTGTTGCAGAGGGGCTTGAATACGGTATGGTCGGTATCAATGAGGGTATTATTTCCAACGAAATGGCACCCTTTGGCGGTGTAAAAGAATCCGGACAGGGACGCGAGGGCTCAAAATACGGTATTGAGGATTACCTGGAAATAAAATATTTGTGTGTCGGCGGTATTGATAAGTAGTTTATAAAAGTGTTTGGATTTTAAATGGTTGTAGAGCCTATTGCGCGGGTGCATTCCTGCTTTGGAGAAAAGTTTGGAGTGCCCCGCCAGCCACTATTGGCGGATGCCAGTCGCGCCAGTATTGCGTTGTTACCCCCCCTGGATACGCCAGATGCAGTTGCGGGTCTGGAGCAAAATAGCCATATCTGGGTAGTGTTCCAATTTCACCAAGCCGCTGGGCAGTGGTCAGCTAAAGTGCGCCCGCCCCGTTTGGGCGGCAATAAGAAGCTGGGTGTACTCGCCACTCGCTCGCCCTTTCGTCCCAATAATATCGGGCTGTCAGTAGTTCGTCTTTTGGAGGTGCGCACCTCTCCTAAAGTGGAGTTGATAGTTGCCGGGGCAGATTTGGTCGATGGTACGCCAGTATTGGATATTAAACCCTATGTTCCCTATGCGGATGCGTTAACGCATGCGCAAAGTGAATTTGCTGATGCAGCTCCAGTGCAAATTCCCGTTACTATCCCCGAGCCAGTTCTGAATAAAGCCAAAGCCTACCGCGATGACTGGGGTACAGATCTCCCCCGTTTAATTGAACAGGTGTTATCCCAGGATCCAAGACCGGCATACCAAAAGACCGATCCTCAGCGCATTTATGGCATGCAATTGTGTGAATTCAATTTGCGTTGGCGCTATTCCGATGCCGGAATAGAAGTGGTGGCACTGGAATAACCCTCGACCAGCTAGTTTCAGTATTCTGCAGCAAGTCAGGATGTGTCTCCTCCGTAACTGTCTAGGGTTCGGAAAGGATATGTCATTCATTTTCATGGGAAATACAATTCCCCAAGATACGGCATTCGCCTAAAAATAACGCCTAGCTATCCAAGGGCACAGCTATGCCAGTACGTGAAACCTTTAATTATCAAGGCTTAGATGCTATTCGCGTCGGCCGAGTCAATATGGGTGTTAATACAACCTTTGTTGTTTATCGCCTCAATGGAACCGTAATTGATACGGGTCCCAGCAATCAATGGAAGTATGTCAAGCCGTTTATACAAAGCGCACCGCTAAAGCAGTTATTGCTGACTCATCACCATGAAGACCATAGTGGCAATGCCGGCGCTATCCAGAAACTTACCGGTGTGCAGGCGGTGGCCCCGGATCTGACTATTGGTATATTAAAAAAAGGCTTCCGAATTCCCCCGATGCAGAAGTTTTTCTGGGGAACTGCGGGAAAAGCGGAGGTGGCACCTCTCCCAGCGGAGGTCTACATTGGTGAAGAAGAAGTATTACCAGTATTTTGTCCTGGGCATGCAAAGGATATGACCTGCTATTTGTTACCTGAGCGTGGCTGGCTGTTTAGTGCTGATTTATTTATTGCCAACTACTTAAAGTTCCTGCGTATTGATGAAGATGTCCCTACATTAATGAAAAGTATAAAGGGAGTCCTGGATCATTCATTTGACGTTATCCTCTGTCCTCATAGAGGTGTGGTAGACGATGGTTGGCAGCAGTTGAATAAAAAATATGAGTATCTGCTTAATCTATCTGGAGAGGCGCAGAAGTTGATGCAGCAGGGACTGCCCTTAGAAGAGACTACTTTGCGTTTATTAGGTAAAGAAGGATTGTTCAGCGCTTTGACTGGTTATAACTTCTGCAAGAGAAATTTGATTGCTTCATGCTTACAGGTTAACTTGGATGAGATGCCTAGACTCTAGGTTTTCATTACGTACTAGCCAGTAGCCAATTTCGATGTAAAGTTATTTATTAAGATGATCGTTGCTTCTGGATTAAGAGTTGCAGAAGAAGGGTGTTTTGTGATCAGGGAATCGCTAAGGGTATTTATTTTTGGGTTGCTTGCCTGGCCATTACTAAGCAATATATTGAGTTTTTTTAAAACCTTTCCTGATAGCACTAAATTATGATGAATCTTCTGGGGGGCTTGCACCTAGTTTGATAGATATTATCTATCCCTATTTTACATTGGTATCTATTGCTTTTGCCTATGCCTTCTTTATATTGACTCGGATGATAACGGGGCGGTTAAAGCGTTGGTTGTGTGTTAGTCTGGTGGTGGCTTATCTAGGTGTGTCAATTTATCCACTATTCCCTGAAGAATCTATTGTGTATTTAACTTTAAGTGGCACTCACTACTTGATTGAGTTAATTATGCTAATAATTGGTGCAACTATTATTTATAAAAATATATCAGAACCCTCTGTGGCAGCAGGTGAGAGTGTTGGTGCTATGAGGAAAGCTTGAAGAGAATCTATTTCTCTGCCTCAATAATAAATCGTTTGATTCTTACTCCAGCATCCTTTCGCATTTCCGGGTGGATTTTCTTATAGTATTTGTTCATTACCTGGTCGGCAAACTGCTCTCTTTCTGGGTGGCCTAGATGGCGGAATTGGGGAACCCATGATAGAAAGAAGGTGGTGAGCTTTTCCCAGGTTTGAAAGTTTTCCACATGGTAGATTTCATCGAATCTGGGTAAATAGAAACCTGCCTCTTCGGCATAGTTCCGCATTTCCTCTAGCGTATAGTGATTATATGGATCGTGAAATTTCTCAAAGTAGGGTTTCCATGTAGCTGTTTCTTGTTCCTCGTATACGGCCTCCCAGAAATTTTCATGATCAACCTGAAAACCACAAACTACTTTACCGTTATCTTTTAAATATTTGTAAAAACTATTCCAGACTTGAGCTTGGTCCGCTACCCAGTGTAAACAACTAAAAGAAAAAATAATGTCGAATTTGTAGTCGAACTGGATTTCGTCTGCGCTCATTTGCTCGAAGGATAGGTTGGGTATATTGGCGTAATTTTTATTGGCATAACAAATCATATCCTCGGTTAGATCAATACCGATAATCCTGCCATTCGTCATACGCTCAGCTAAATAGCGGGTCACCTTGCCATCGCCACAACCCACATCAAGAATAGTGGCTGCCTGGCGATAATCGCAGCGATGTATGGCTTCCATCGCGTGGCGCCACTGCATGTCAGAGGCGTTTACGTACTCTTGAGCCTGCCACTTATCATGCCTGATAGGTTCATTCATTGGTGTGACGCCCTGAGTCTCATTGTGGATGGTGAATCAGTTTAGCCCGGATACACTTATGATTTGTGTAGCAATTTCAGCCATCGACAAAAATGGCACAGGAATCTGTGCGGTTTGTAAAACCGTCATTCTGACCACCTGCGGAACGAAAGGTAAAAGTCTGGGGGAATACTGTGAAACTCAAAGGATCTTGCCACTGCCAATCGGTTAAGTTCAGTTTGAACTCCGGGCAACCTTATCCCTTCAATCGCTGTTATTGCTCAATATGCAGAAAGACAGCTGGAGGAGGGGGTTTTGCCATTAACCTGGGGGCAGATTTCCAAACCCTGAAAGTGGAGGGCGAGGAGTTTTTGAGTGTCTATCAGGCTGAAATTGGAATTCGAAGTCGGGAAAGTAGCGGGAAGAGTCCGGCACGGCGGCATTTTTGTTCAAAGTGTGGCAGTGCGTTATGGCTTTGGGACCCGCGCTGGCCAGAACTGGTACACCCCTTCGTTTCTGCGATTGATTCTGAGTTGCCGGTACCGCCAGTGCGTAGCCACATGATGCTGGATTATGCTCCGAGTTGGGTGCAGCCAGATATACGGGAGGGGGACGAAATGTTTGGAAGCTACCCTGAAGAGTCCCTGGCTGAATGGCACAAGCGAAATATTCCCGATTAGGGAGGGGATAAAGAGAGGCGGGGCGAGCCTGTGGCCGCCCCGCTTCAGGTTTATGGAGTTAACCTTGCGTTTATTCTTCCGCGAGATAGAGCACCAGGTTATCCAGGAAGTTGACCAGGTCTGCCTTTTCAGTGTCACTCAGCCCATCAAACTGTTCCTTGCTGGATTCAGCTTCACCACCGTGATAGACAATCGCCTCAGTCATAGTGGTAGCGCGTCCATCGTGTAAGTAAGGTGGTGTTGAGCCAACGCCCCAGAGGTTTTCGGTGAGGAATACAGAGGCTCCCACATTGCCCTCATCAATTTCCTCGGCCATGGCTGTGCCCATATCGTGACGCTTAAGGTCGCCATACAAGCGGACTATTGCTCCGCCATTCTCCGACTCCTCAAACTGTCCCAGCGTTTGTCCGGATGGAAGCTCCTGGGGGTTATCCATGATCTCTGTGAGCAAGTTAAATTGCAGGGATCTGCTAGGTAGGCCGGCTATATCGCCTGCGGGATAAGTCTCATCGCGGTAGTTGGCGTGCTGAGAGGGTTCATAGAAGACTGGTGATGCAACTTCCATCTCAGGGGAGTGGCAAGAGGCGCAGCCAATAGAGCTAAATAGCTCTTCGCCATTTTCGATACTGGCGATTTCTCCGTCGCTTAGTGGTAAGCCGTAAGTCTCCTGCTCTTCCTCGGTTAGGGAATCGATCACGCTGTTAAGCTCGATTTTTGTCACCGGGCGGGGCTGTGCTGCGTTGTAGATAGTTAACGCGGTAATGTCACCAACGCTGAGCTCGTTAGTGATCGAATCAAAGTCGCTGTCTGCATCACCGACCAATTCAGTGGCCTGCATGCCCAGCTCCTGGTGTGCCGCGCCACGAACGAATGCGCGTACAAATCCGGTTAAGCCTTTCCACTCAAAGGGTCTGACTACCAGGTCAGCGTCAAGGCCTTCAACATTATCGTAGTTGACCTCATCACAGGAGACGGAGATCTCACCAAAGCTAACGCCTTTTGCGGTTAGTGCGACAGTCGTATCTGTGCCGGATGAGCAGCTCTCACTGATAGCCTCATCCCGCAAAGTGTGCAGCTCGGTAGTCATTTCTTCCGCTACCAACTGTACAGCCCCCATACCGAACAGGTGGGGCGACTGGCGCTCGATAAAGCCTTTTTGCTTACGTTCAGGGTCCATACGAATCACATTATCGTTCACGCCACCACCGCCATCGGCTACCGGTACGTTGTGACAGCTGATGCAGGAATCACCGTTGGGGCCTGTCGCACGATGGGGCAGGACATTCGCCCATGCATTAGGTCCTTTCAGGTCGGGCCTTGGGAAGCTGGTAAATCTTTTGCCGTTGCCCACATTGACCCCGACCCCGTCGAGAGCGTTGTAATTCATCTCGAATAATTCATCGCCTTCCTCAAAAGCATGAACATAGGCTTCCAGGGTTTCCATGGATTCGAGATCAGATTGCTCCAAATGCCCACCCAGGTGAATTTCAATTGCTCCAGCATGCAATATCTGTACGGTATCGAAGACTTCACTGAAGTCGAAGGGAGTGGTTCTTTGCTGTCTTTGGTTTTTTCTTGCGTGCTTGGGAACTCGGTTTTTATCGTGCTTGGAACCAAAGTCGGCAAGCGCTGGAGTGGCATTAAATGTTAAAGCCGATATTGCCATAGTGACAGGCAATAGGTGTTTTTTAAGTATCATCAGCTATATCTCCGGGTACTGATATTGAGCGGACGTAAGGTGAGTTCTTCTACGAAAATGCACTCGATGCGGAGACACTCGACCACTTTTCTTTTAAGCACGATTCCCCAAAAAACTGATTATCAGTTGTGCTACAAGGAAAAATTGATAGAGATTTTGGTAATAACATTTTTATCTCGCAAAGTGCATCCAGTAAAGGTTTAACAGCATCCTTGCAAGCTTCTTATAGGTAGAACTGTGCCTGTTCTGCCACTTATGGCAGGCGTCAAGACCACGGGAGATACAGTATTGCGATAGCAGATTTTAAAGCTCAGATTAACTGACCTAAAGATCTAAAATGCGATCCCGATTGTGTCGATTTTGCCCATAACCTACCGCGCTAGTACGCGGCTATGTTTTTGTTTTTCGGCTTTTTTAGTTGCCGTTTGTGATAAATAAGTTCCTTTGAAAGGGTAGGTATTTGCATATTTGCCTTTCGGTGACAGGCTTTCCTGCTTCACGGAAAGTCCCTATTCCTGGTGGTTGTGACATTAGATTTAGGAAAAAGTGCTGGTTATTAACGTTACTGAAGGCAATGGATATTTTGAAAAACTTATAATTATTTTCGATTAAGAGTGAATTCCCCAATTGTGAATTCGTATTGTCTTCAGGTGACACATGGTTTGTAGGCTAATAACTCATCTGTTTGTGGAATTTAATTTCACCTTTGTTGATAGGGTTTATGGAAACGCTTCTTATCTTCGGTGAGTGGCCAGTTCGCTATACCAGATCAAAATTCAGCATGTACTTGTGAGCGTAGACACAGAGATGAAGGGTATTTGATCGCTGTCTTACTTACAGAAAGGTGCTTTGGGGGGGCGACTAATTTGAACCGTATGATTGTCAAAAAAGTTTAGCTTTATTGAAAACATTATTGGCGTATTTTCCTTTCTAATAGAGGGATAGAGTGATCGGTCTAAAACAATAGTGTTTCCGTTCGAGTGCTCAATGTATTTAGGCTTAAAGTAAAATTGGCGCACTATTCATTTGAATGGCGCGATAAAGATCTTTGTCGCCATATATTTCAATATAGAAACAATGAGATAGTTCTATTATTGCGCCTGTAGGCGAGGAAGCCCCCAACTTACTATCAACTACAAAGCTGCTGAGAGATATTTTAAACGAGTGGTTCATTTTTTCTCATTGTGGCGTACAAGGAACATGGATAGTGATATGGATTGTCACGACAATGTCACAAAAAATCGAATAAATTTGTCTGTATGGCCTCGTTTAACGGCAGTTGGTACTTTTGAATGAGGTAGGTTAATTCGAAGCTGATAAAAATATTAGTGTATTCGAATTGTATAAATTCCTAAGAGTTTTTAGGGGGTAGGGTGAGGAAAATATTGATTTTGGGAGGTGATGGATTTTGTGGTTGGCCTACATCTCTCCACCTTTCAGAGGCGGGTTATGAAGTTATTATTGTTGATAACTTATCACGGCGAAAAATTGATATTGAGCTTGAAGTTGATTCATTGACACCAATCAGGCACCTGTCCGAGCGGCTTCGTGTATGGCGTGAAGTTTCCGGTATGTCCATCAGGCATGTTTATATTAACCTCGGACAGGATTTTGATCGATTGCTCACTCTCTTAAAAGAGGAAAAACCAGACGCGATTGTACATTTTGCTGAACAGCGTGCCGCACCCTATTCGATGAAATCTGTCCGGCATAGACGTTATACACTTGATAATAACTTGAATGCTACCAATGATGTCATGGCGGCTATAGTGGAAAGCGGATTGGATATACATTTGATTCACTTGGGTACTATGGGTGTATACGGGTATGGAACAGCTGGTCTCACTATTCCCGAAGGATATTTAAAAATCCAGGTAGAGACTGAAGGGCATTTGAGTGAACAGGAGATTCTTTACCCTAGTAATCCAGGTTCTATCTATCATATGACAAAGGCTCAGGATCAATTGTTATTTGCCTTCTATAACAAGAACGATCAGGTACGTGTCACTGATTTACACCAAGGGATCGTTTGGGGTACCCAGACCCGACAAACACAGAGGGATGAATCTCTGATTAATCGATTTGATTATGATGGTGATTATGGAACAGTCCTCAATCGATTCCTGATGCAAGCGGCGATTAATTACCCACTTACCGTTCATGGCACTGGTGGCCAGAAGCGGGCATTTATTCATATTCAGGATACCTGTCAATGTATTCAGTTAGCTATTGAAAATCCTCCAGAGATAGGCGATAGAGTCAAAATTCTGAATCAAATGACAGAGACGCATCGTATCAGGGATCTAGCAAATATAATCTCCAGCAAGACAGGGGTAGGAATCGCCTACTTGGACAACCCCAGAAAAGAATCAGCAGAAAATGATTTGTTGGTAAATAATGATCAGCTTATCGAGATGGGGCTCAAGCCTATAACCCTGAATGATAATCTTCTCACTGAAGTTGAGGGTATTGCCAAAAAATATTCACATCGATGTGACCAAACTAAAATCCCTTGTGTGTCGAAGTGGTAATTTTTTTATACTTCAATGGTCCTGGTTTTATATGAAATCAAGGCTGCCTGTGGAAGGTGAGGTTTAATGTCTATAGCTGAAGAGTGCAAAATATGAAGATTTTGATTGCTACGGATACTTATCCGGAGCAACTAAATGGTGTTTCCAGAGTACTGGAAAAAACTGAGAAAGAACTCATAGCAAGGGGACACCAAGTAAAAATTGTTTCTGCTAATGATTTTACTAATTTCCCTTGGCCGGGCTATAAAGAGGTGAAAATTGCAGTATTTCCCGGTGGGAAAGCTGCCCGAATTATTGAGGATTTTTCACCGGACGCTATTCACATCATGAGTGAAGGTCCAGTGGGGTGGGCTGTTCGTGGCTACTGCAAACGGAATAATTTGCGTTTTACGACATCTTGGCTATCCCGTCTCTCTGAATATGTATCGATTCGCTATAAAGTTCCACTGAAGTGGTTACACGGTCTCCTGCGTCGCTTTCATAATTCCGCAGCACAAACAATGGTGACTACAGATGGTATGGCAGCGGAAGCTCGAGCCTTGGGGATTGCCCGTGTCACCCGCTGGCGAAGAGGCGTAGAGTTAGAAAAATTCCATCCGGTTGAGACAAAACTTTTTGAGGGCCTAACTCGACCTATCATGCTCAATGTAGGGCGTGTTGCAGTGGAAAAATCGCTGGATAAGTTTTTATCTCTTGAGTTACCGGGAACAAAAGTTATCGTGGGGGATGGTCCTCAACTCAATGAATTAAAGAGGAAGTTTCCACAGGCGGTATATCTGGGAATTAAAGAGGGTAAGGACTTAACTGAATGTTACAGCGCTGCAGATGTTTTTGTATTTCCTTCGGTAACTGACACTTTTGGTCTGGTTAATCTTGAGTCTTTAGCCTGTGGTTTGCCCGTTGCCGCCTACCCTGTGACAGGTCCGAAAGATATCATTGGTGATGCCCCTGTTGGAGCGTTGGATAGCAATCTGCAAGTGGCCATAGAAAAGGCACTATTATTGGACCGATCGGACTGTGTTACTCATGCCAGGACCTATTCCTGGGATGTGGCCACTGAGGATTTTATTTCAAGCCTGGTTCCGGTAAGTGCAGTAGAGGCTTTGCCTGTTGATGGCTAGATAAAAGCGTTGCTCGTAAAGTTCGCAAGGCTTACTTGCGAGCTGACTTGAGCAACTCAACCCAGCAGTACTTGTTAACAAAGGCATAGTGTCCCAGCTGGTGCCAGCTTTGAGTTGAGCTATTTGGCATGATACTTGAGAGATATTCTGGCATTTTAATATCAATTATATCGTCGGCGTCACCATAAAATATTTTGGTGGAAGTGGTGATTTCACGAGGATCAAACCCCCAATCCCAAAGCGCCATTATCATTTCAAAAAAACCCTCCCCATGCTGCGTTGCTCCAGCAGAAAATGATTCTTCAAACATTTTCTTAAGTGCCGGGTCTCGAATAAACAGTGCGGCATCAGAGGCGTCTTTCTTTGCAAAGAGCTGAATATAATCTTGTATATTGCTATTGGCTTGGTATGCACTTAATCGGCACAGACAACGAGTAAGAAATTGCCAACGATGGATCTTTGCGATAAGTCTGATATCCGGGTTTTTTAGCAGGTCAGTCATTCCTGGGTAGTCCAGTGGCGCAACTGGGGCTGCAAGGGCAATTTTAGAGACTCTGTGGGGAAGTTTGTTAGCGATAGAAAGTGCATGAGGGGCACCACCTGAATGGCCGACTACCGAAAATGTCTCAATATTTAGACGATTAACCAGTTCTTCGATATCTGCCCCCCAATCAACCATTCGCCGGCCTCTATGGGGAGATGATCCCCCCACACCAGGTTGATCTACAGAGATGATTCTTACGCCAAGAGATGCGGTAAGGTCTCTATCAGGATTGCGAATTAGTCGCGAATCTGAGAAGCCATGATTGAAAAGCACAGGCCAGCCATTTGGATCACCATAGTCATCATAAGTAAGGATACGGCCGTCACTTATCTGCAAGGCAGGCATTCTGGGCGCTTCTTTAGGTTAGGTATGATCGGAGTATAGTGAGACTTCGTTTTGTGATGGGGGAGGCCAATGTTGTAACTTGTATCTGACCCAAAGGGGGAGTACCAGTTGATTAGGCGAGAAGGAGAATCACATTGAAAATAAAGACCACGCTGATCAACATCTGCTGTTTGATGTTACTGTTGGTTGCGGGTCTCCCTGTAGCACAGGAGACGGCATCTGGTGATCACGTCAAGGTGCGTTGGCTGGCACCTGATACATTTCGCCAAGGAATGAGAGAGACGGTTGGGTTCTACTTTGAGGTAGATCCTGGATGGCATGTGTATTGGCGTAATGCTGGAGATTCAGGGGCGGCTCCCCGGTTTGATATGGAGGCTCAGGGCGCTTTATTAGGGCCGATCGAATGGCCATTCCCAACGCGCCTCCGGGTAGAGCATCTTACTAACCTAGGGTACTCCGGGAATGTTGCCTACCTGTTCCAGCTCCTTCCAGATAAGCGCACGCAAGAGGTGACCCTGCATGCGGACCTGGAGTGGTTGGTTTGTAAAGTGGATTGCATACCGGGCTTTGCCACTATGAGCCTTGTACGGCCGGTTGCAGAGCAGGCGGCTTGGCCAGCTACAGATCTGGCGTTAAGGAATTACTTTGCCAACAGGCTTCCAGGGGGAGAAAGTGAGAGCCCGTGGCAACCAGTATCCATTTCAGCACGAGGTAGTGAGCATATTACTTTGCAGCTCAGTGGGAATCGTAGCGATGAAATACCAAGTATTTTCCCCATAAATGGTGACTTGTACTCTGCGTCTGAGCCAGAAGTTCAGCGCGAAGATGAAACTCTCCTCTACAAGTTCAAGCGTCTGCCAGGTTCCGAGATTATTGAAAGCAGCGATTTTGTGATTACAGACTCGAGCCGGGCCTGGAAAGTCTCTGCCCCCCTCTTATCCCAAGTGGAAATTGAGAAGAGCGCGACCTCTATATGGCTTTTACTCCTGTCAGCATTTATTGCCGGTATCCTATTGAATCTGATGCCCTGTGTTTTCCCGGTGCTGTCCATAAAGCTATTTGGACTGATTAACGGTGGTAATCGTCCAGCCGAACGTTTGCGTGAATCTTTCCTATATGGCGCCGGCATTATGGTGACTTTTCTTGCCCTGGGGCTTGCTTTATTGGCTCTACGCTGGGGAGGGTTGGCCGTTGGCTGGGGTTTTCAACTTCAGTCACCGGTTGTGGTAATTGGGTTAATTATGCTCTTCTGGCTGATGGCCCTATCCTTTAGCGGCTTTTTGGAGTTTGGGTACCGATTAATGGGGCTTGCTAGTTCCAGTAGCCGTGGCTCCTTTACCACCGGTGTTTTAGCTGTCTTTGTTGCCGCCCCTTGTACCGGTCCATTTATGGGAGCAGCTCTGGGGGCAGCGGTGGTGATTCCTCCACTTCAGGCTCTACTCATCTTCTTATGCCTCGGTTTAGGGCTCGCTGCGCCATTTATTTTGATGTGTGCAAGTCCTGTAATACTGAGGCATCTGCCAGCTCCAGGTCCATGGATGGAGAAGTTGCGTCAGTTTCTTGCATTTCCGCTTTACGCAACGGTGATATGGCTACTATGGATTTTAGGGCGCCTAGCTGGGGACTCTGGTTGGTTGGCCGGTTTAAGCCTGTTGCTCGTTGTTACTCTTGCAATCTGGCTAGTAAAAAATTTTTCCAAAAAGGGGGGAGCAGCGGGTCTGATTTGTGTCGCTGCTATTTTACTGATATCTCTATCGGCAATCCGTATGGAGGGTGGTGAGCAACCTGCAGAAATGGCGTATGACTGGCATCGTTATGACAAGGCACTTTTGACGGAAGCCTTGGATAATGGGCGCCCTGTGTTTATCGACTATACCGCAGCCTGGTGTATTACCTGCCAGGTAAATAAAAAGCTGGTGCTTGATACCCCGAGTGTACAAGCATTATTTAAAAAGAATAACGTGCTTCTAATTCGGGCCGACTGGACGCGTTATAACCCTGAAATTACCCAAGCTTTGCAGGATTTAGGGAGGAACTCTGTACCTGTATATGCATGGTATCCTGCAGGAGAGAAAAAACCAGAGTTACTTCCACCACTGCTGCAAGAGTCTTTAATTGCAGCACTGTTTAGTAAGCACTTAACTGTTAATAGTGAGGATGGTTAATTATGAAATTACTTTTCAACGTGAATAATTCGATACTTAGAGGAGTTTTGCTTTTATTCCTGATGTTGCCGAGTGTTGTGTTGGCAGCAGCCGTTCCTGGACAAAAAGCGCCAGAATTCTCAGTAGTGGATGCTGCTGGAAAAACTCACAATCTCTCCGATTACACAGGCCAATGGTTGGTTATTGAATGGTTTAATAAAGATTGCCCTTATGTCAGGAAACACTATGGCAGTGGTAATATGCAGTCCCTACAAAAAAGGTATACAGCACAGAAAGTAAATTGGCTCACGGTAATTTCTTCCGCTAAAGGAAAGCAGGGCTATTTGGAGCCAGAGCAGGCTATGGCAGTTGCACAGAGTCATAACCTCAGCGCAAGCGTACCCTTCTTACTGGATACCTCTGGAGTTATGGGGCGTGCTTATGGAGCTAAAACTACCCCACATATGTTTATCATTAATCCTCAGGGGGAAGTCGTATATGCTGGAGCCATTGATGATAATGACTCAGCCAATCCTGCGGTTATAGGCAGTTCACACAATTATGTTTCTGCAGCACTGGATGCTTCACTGAAGGGACTGGCTGTGCCCAAGTCTTCGTCGCGGGCTTATGGGTGTAGTGTGAAGTACTAAAGGAGTTTATTTGGGGTGGAAAAAGCTCGTTATAGCTTCCTGGTTCAGGCGTTGATATTTATCACCTTGGCGGTACTAATGGTTACTGCCGTGGGTTATTTCCACCAAAGAGATATCCCTGAGAACCAGGCCCCTCAGTTAGAGGGGCAATCGCTGCAGGGAAATCTTATTGACCTAAAGCAAATGTACTCTAAAGGTCCAGTATTAATTTATTTTTGGGCAACCTGGTGCCCCTATTGCCGGATAGTTTCCCCCGCTGTGACTGACCTGTCTCGGGATTACCAGGTTGTTGGTGTTGCGATGCAGTCTGGAACAGAAGAGGTGGTTACTGAATATATGCGGAATCACAAACTTGCTTTTCCTTCTCTAAATGATCCATATGGTGTTTTAAGTGCCCAATGGGGCGTTAAAGTGACGCCAACCTTGCTGATTGTCGACACTGACGGGCGCGTTGCCTGGGTCACTACTGGAGCCACATCCAAGTTGGGTTTGCAGTTGCGTTTAAAAATGACAAAGTAGCTCGTCACCATTAATGTCACTTTGTCGTATTTAAGCTTATATCAAACTCTCTTTCCCCGAGCCTGCGATGGTTGGCGTAAAAATTGCTCAATTGCCGGGGAGGACAGCCCTTATAGATATGCTTCTATAATTCCTTAAAGGTCTGTCTCTTGCGCTGGAGAGTGGCGTGTCGGTTATTGATTCTTTTGACTATCAAGATCTGGATGCGCAAAGGGTCGGCCGTTTCGACTTTGGTATCAATACAACCTTTATTGTATATCGGTTGGGTGACACTATTATCGATGCCGGCCCCAGTAACCAGTGGAAATACGTCAAGTGGTTTGTAAAAAATAAACCTTTTCGGCAATTAGTCCTCACCCATCACCACGAAGATCATAGTGGTAACGCCGGCGCAATTTATAAGCTTACTGGTATACAGCCAAGAGCCCCTAAGGCGACAGTAGAGATATTAAAGAGAGGTTTTCGAATACCGCCAATACAGATGCTGATTTGGGGGAGGGCCGGGCGTGCGGAAGCTGCGCCACTACCGGAAGATTTAAGGTTCTCCGGCGAAAAGGTAGTTGTTATCCCCGCACCAGGGCATGCTAAAGACATGACCTGTTATCTAGTTCAGGATCGAGGGTGGATATTCACTGCTGATCTGTATGTAGCTAGTAAGTTAAAGCTATTGCGTAAAGATGAAAGTATTCCAACTTTAATGCACAGTATCAAAAAAGTGCTCACCTATGATTTTGATATTATATTTTGTCCTCATAGAGGGATTGTAGAAAAAGGAAAAATCCGCTTACAAGCCAAGTATGATTATTTGTTAAATCTTGCAACTGAAGCACGGGAATTGGACCGGCAAGGATTGCCTCTTGGTGAGATTACCCACCGGCTATTGGGAAGGGAAAACTTGATGAGTGTCGTGTCCGGTTACAACTTCAGTAAGAGAAACTTAATAGCTTCCTGTATGCGGGTTGATCCTACAGAAGTGTCTGATTATTGATCTTTCACTAAGAATAAGAAAAGTATTAAATCACGTCCGTATGTAATTTATAAGTGAATACCGGTTTTATATAAATTGGTACTTTGAATTAAGTTGTCGCTATTCCTGAATGCCCTCAATTTACAATCAGTCTTTCGACTCTCTCATGTTAGTATTCGCAACATGTATTAAGGGATATTAGATGAACTCAAAGATAAAGAAGATTGGCCTTTTGGGTGGAATGAGTTGGGAGAGTACAGCAATTTATTATCGCCTGATTAATGAAGGAATTGCTCAAAAGTTAGGAGGGCTGCATTCGGCTGAAATTCTACTTTATAGCGTCGATTTTGAAAAAATAGCCCGATTACAAATGGAGGGTGATTGGGCTCAGGCGAGTAAGCTATTGGTTGAGGCGGCAATGTGCCTGGAGAAAGCTGGTGTTGAGGGCATTTTACTGTGCACTAATACTATGCATAAAGTAGCTGGAGATATTATCGAGACTATTGATGTACCTTTTTTACATATTGGTGATGCTACAGCTGAAGCACTTAAGAACAGAGGGATAAAGACCGTCGGCTTGTTGGCGACAGCTTTTACTATGGAGCAAGATTTCTATCGTGGCTATATGCAGGAAAAGTATGGGATTGAGGTTTTGATTCCGGAGCCCAGCGATAGAGAGATAGTCCACAGGGTTATTTACGAAGAGCTCTGTAAGGGAAGAGTCCTTAACAGTTCAAAAATGGAATTTATTCGTATTGTGGATTTGCTATCCAATCGAGGTGCCGAAGGTGTGATCCTAGGGTGTACAGAGATTTGCATGTTGCTTTCGCAAGAGGATACCTCTACTCACCTGATGAACTCCACAGAGATTCACGCTCAAGCCGCAATAAAGTTCGCACTTGATTGTTGAATAGTGTTGCTAGGTTTACTTAGAGATATCTTTGTCAACCAAAAGTTAGACTGATAGTTCACTGTGACGTTTATTAAAGCCACTCTACTAGCTTCGAAGCGTATCAGTGGGTGGTTTTTTTATAACACAAATCTACTCTTGTTAGGTTTGCTTGTCCCATATTCGTTAGTTTTTTAGTATTAACCTCTTTTGTTAAGTGGGTTTTCTGTGGATGTTTGTCTGTGAGTTAGAGCTGACAAGATAAAATATCTTCACGGTATTTGTTTGTGAAATGATATTTATCATGTTTATTACGGTAGGCTAAGGTTATTTTTTTACCTCAAATCATCAAATAAGTTTCATTTGTCCTCTGTAGAAGTTATTATTTGGGATATACCCTGCTTGTGTATGTGCGCTCTATTTTGCTTCCTCTTGTAATTAAATTTAATTTAATCATCTAATTAGATTTATTTTATTTTTGGCAGTTTTGTCAGTATCTACATTTTTAGTCGTTCTTAATTTTTAAAATTGCCTTTTTTGTTCTTGCAAATTGTAGTTTTTCTGGCATTTTCTCTGGTTGTCACACTTCTTGCAGTGAATGTATTGGTGGTAACCTCCCTCTGCATAAGCGAGCTTTCAAGTGCGTAAAAAATTTTTATTGATCTCCTGGAGCACTACCTTAATTAGCCAATTTATTTTTGCTGTAACGCACAAATTGGTTTAAGTGAAAGCTGGTTGATTTGGCTCGGAAGAAAATAAGAGATAACTAAAACAGGGTATTTCTCCTATGAATGAAAAAAAGAAGCGCTGGCTTACGGCCTGTGGCGCTCCCTCTCTGCTGGCAGCTTCGATTGCTGCACTAAGCAGTCCCACTTTTGCTGAAGATGCACTCCTTGAGGAAGTGATAACAATCGGTACCCGTGTTGAAGGGCGTTCCGCTACAGATTCCTCCGCTCCCATCGATATCGTGACCGGAGAAGAATTTGTAAACCAGGGGGATGGAGATCTCAGTAACCTGCTTAGAAACGTTGTTCCATCCTACAACGTTAATGCAAAGCCAATTTCTGATGCTGCCTCAATTGTTCGCCCTGCAAACCTGCGTGGACTGCCACCCGATAGCACACTGGTTCTGGTGAATGGTAAGCGTCGCCATCGCGCTGCCGTCATTTCCTTCCTCGGAAGTGGTGTTTCAGATGGTGCCCAGGGGCCAGATATCTCTGCAATTCCGGCGATTGCTCTGAAACAGGTTGAGGTCCTGCGTGACGGTGCCGCAGCCCAATATGGCTCCGATGCGATTGCCGGCGTTATCAACTTTCAGTTAAAGGATGCAGCTGAGGGCGGCACGGTTGAAGCCAAGTATGCAACTACCGCTGAAGGTGATGGTGATCAGAGTACGATAGCGGCGAATTTCGGCCTGCCTCTGACGGATTCTGGTTTTGTGAATGTCAGCCTCGAGTATCGTGAGCAGGATTCTACCAGCCGCAGTGTGCAGCGGGACGATGCAGCCCAGTTGATTGCAGATGGCAATACCTATGTTGCCAATCCTGCGCAGATCTGGGGCCAGCCAGAAGTTAATGACGACACCAAGTTCTTTGTTAACAGTGCCATAGAGATAAATGATACCGCTGAGCTGTATGCCTTTGGTAACTACGCGAGTCGTTCTACTGATGGAGGGTTCTATTTCCGAAATCCCGAGAACCGATCTGGGGTTTTTACGTATGAGGAAAAGACAGACGTAAACGGCAATGGCGTTATAGATGACGACGAAGTATTCATCCATCCTCTAATTGGTGACTTAGATCCCAGTAACGGTATTGATGATTGTCAGAACGTGAGTGTGTCGGAAGCACATGATCTCGAAGAATGTTTTTCTTATACAGAAATATTCCCTGGAGGATTTACGCCAAGATTCGGTGGAGATCTTGAGGATTACTCTGTGGTCTTCGGCATGCGGGGAGAATTTGCCAATGGGATTGGCTACGATGTAAGTGCAAGTAGAGGCCATAACGAAGTAGATTTCAATATTTATAATACGGTAAACGCTACTTTGGGCCCAGATACTCCGACTGAGTTCAGCCCTGGTGGTTATGCTCAAACTGAAACCAATTTCAATATTGATTTGACTAAGAGTACAGAAGTTGCTGGCTTGCCGCTATTTATGGCGACGGGCTTTGAATGGCGAGAAGAAGAATTTGAAGTGAAACAGGGTGATACCGCATCCTGGCAAATTGGCGATTTGGCAGAGCAAGGCTTCTTGATTGGGTCTAATGGCTTTTCTGGTTTTGGCCCCGAAACTGTAGGCACTTTCGACCGCGACAATATAGCGATTTACTCTGACTTTGAGCTTGAAGTAAATGATGATCTTCGATTAGGCGCAGCTTTGCGTTGGGAAGATTTTTCTGATTTTGGCGATACTTTTAATTATAAGCTGTCAGGTCATTACACAATCAATGATGCTATTGCCTTGCGCTCTACATGGAGTACGGGCTTCCGTGCACCAACTCCAGCACAATCTAATATCAGCAATGTAACAACAGCTTTTACTAATGGCCAGTTAGAGAACAAGGGCACTATCCCACCAACAAACCCAATTGCTCAGTTAAGAGGCGGAACGCAGTTACAGCCGGAAGAATCTGATAGCTTTACATTGGGGGCGATATTCTCAGCAGGTGATTGGGAAATTACAATTGACTATTTCCAGATTTCTGTGGATGACAGGATTACCCAGTCAGCGGATCAATTGCTGACCGATGACGAACGCGCTCAGTTAGTGGCTGATGGTATCAGCGGCGCTGACTCTTTAACCTTTTTCCGCTTTTATACTAATGATTTTGACACTAAAACTCGTGGTGTTGACGTAGTAGCAACCTATCCAGTAGGCGATGCTACGGACCTTAGTTTCGCTTGGAATTGGACTGATACTGAAGTAACTGATTTCAGGGAAGAGACTATAAGTGATATGCGTCTTAGGCAGCTGGAAGACGGATTGCCAAATGTTCGTGGTAATGCCACTTTTAATCACACAGGAGATAATTGGCGAGGCCTAGTGCGACTCAACTACTACGGTAGTTACTGGGAAGCACATTTGGATGACTATAGTCTGCCCATCGACGCCGGTGATGAATTTACAGTAGATATTGAGGCTGCTTATGACTTCAATGATTCCATGACCTTGATCGCAGGTGCGGAAAACATATTCAACAACTATCCGGATAAAAATCCCTGGTCCGGTGTTGCCGGAGCGGAATATCCGGAAACAGCACCTATGGGATTCAATGGAGCTCTGTACTACGTAAGAGCGCAGTATGAGTTCTAAGTAATCCCAGCTGTAGCTGGAATTTTGTAGCTGGCTAACCTGGTGTTTCTTAATGCCGGGTTAGCCGACTGCAGAATTATGTGACGATTAGATCCCGCTGTAAGTAGCGGGGTTTTTACATATCCCACAGTGAGTTTGTGGCCATAGATAAGGTAATTCTTTCCTTATCTTGTATTTGTTTCAGGTCTTCAAACACCTCTTTCACCTCCATCGACTCAATTGCCCCATACACCGCCTGATAGAGTTCTGAGAAATAGCGATCTACCTCTCGTCCCATATTATTAATTTCACGAATTGTGGGTGGATCACTCAGATTGAGGCGGCGAATAAAGTCATTGGCACTTTCTTCATGGGTGTATTGCAGCCATGTCTTCATCACCTTATTTTGCGCTACATCATTGTAGTTCTGCAGGTTTTTCGCCATTCTCTGCTCATGCTCAAGCATGTGTTTTAATAGCAATTGGGTTCGGTAGTCCTCTGATTTATCCAGTAAGGTCTCGTAAACAGCTGCCATTTCCAGGTGAAATCTCTCAGCATCCTTGATGACTTCAAATGCTTGTTTGAAAGTCTTCATAGTAAGTACCCTCTGATGACCAGGCTATTGCCTGGGCTTTAAAATATTTTTACATCAGCACTCGCTCTCTACTTTATATAGCATTTATCCAGTTAATAAGGATCTGTGGAAATATTCCGAAAAAAACCAGTACAGCAGCGAGAATTGCGATTAAAAACTGCCCTGAGGTGGTAATTTGTAACGTTTCGCTGTTACTGCTAGTGTCAATGGCATCTCTTTGTACCATCGTAAGTAGAAGGCGAAGGTAATAGAAGAGGCCCAATGCACTACCAATAACCACACCAGCGAGAAGAGCCCACATTTTTCCTTCAACACCTGCGGTAAAGACGTAAAACTTCCCAATAAATCCAATAGTTAAGGGAATTCCAGCCAGAGATAGCAGCATTAGAGCAAGACAGCTCGACAGCCATGGACTACGCCAGAGTAATCCCCGGTAAAAGTCCCTGTGATAAGGATCATCTGCACTGTTGGTCACGTCGCTGACATTTGTTCCATTGGTTAGTTGTGTGGCCTCGACTGAATCGGCTATCAGGCTAACAATTGCAAAGGCTCCTAGTGTAGTAATGACATAGGCGACCATGTAATAAATAACCGCCTCTGTACCAAACGCGCTATTGCCGATGATAAACGCCACAATTAAATAGCCTATATGGCCGATTGAGGAGTAGGCCAGCAGCCTTTTGATATTGTTTTGCATCAGGGCCAATAAATTTCCTATCAGCATGCTAGCTATGGCGGCGATTGTCAGTAAGTCAATAAGAATAGGGCTCTGGTATAGATTTAAGGTATTAAAGAATCGCAACAGAAAGGCAATTACGGCTGTTTTTCCCACTGTGGCGATCAACGCCGTCGTAGGCGTAGGTGCGCCCTGGAATACATCGGGTGTCCAGATATGAAATGGAACCAGTGATAACTTGAAAGCAACAGAAATGACCAGCAGAGTGGCGCCGGTTGCAAAAAGAGCAGAAGTCTGTGAAAGATCCTGTATCCGTGTAGCGATACTGCCAAAGTCCAGTGCCCCAGACGCCGCATAAATTAATGCGATACCGAATAGCCCGAGAGCGGTAGAAAGTGCTGAAAGGATTAAGTATTTAAAGGCAGATTCCAGGGAATTTACTTGATCTTTGCTTGAGGATAAATTGCCAGTAACCGCAAATCCCAATAGTGGATACAGTGCGAGGCTAATTAATTCTATACCGAGGAAGAAAGTGGCAAAGTGGCTGGCAAATACCAGGGTGCTTGCTCCCAAAATGGCAAGTAAAAGTAGTATATAAAACTCTTCTGGATAGCTATCCGGGTTTCTATTCAGGTCACACCGAAGTTTTAAGTAGTTGTATCCCATAACGCTGACGGCTATAGCGGTAACTAATATCAGCAGACAGAAGAACAATGAGTTGTAGTCAATCGAGAGTAGGGCAGTCACTTGAATGGACCCGTTATTGCCCGATAGGGTGGCTCCAACCCAGAAACAGGCAATGATAGCGGCTACCAAAGTGATAAGAGTTGTAACCAGAGCGCCCGCATGATTTCTCCAGAAGGATACTTGGAGCAGCAAAATTACAATACCGGCACTAATCAGTAAAAGCGGTAGGATAGAAAATAGTTCTTGGGCACTCATAGAGATGTACCTGTATTAGCGCTTTTAGCAGTAGGAGAGGATAAGCTTGCTGAAGTTTCCGGCCCTGTCTTTTCTATGACGACTTCTTTATTTTCAGGGGCCTGAAATTTTTGCATTGATTTGGCAATCGTAGGCTCGGCGATATCAAAGATAGGCTGGGGGCGGAGCCCGAAGATCACGAGAAGCACCGCCAGTGAAAGAAGCGCAGAGATCTCCCTGAGGCTTAGATCACTGACAGTTTTCCCCTCTGTAGCTGGTTTCAATTTGTCATTAAACTTGCCAAAGAAGACACGCTGCATCATCAATAGTGCATAGAGTGCTGCTCCAATAAGCCCAATTGCTGCAATAACCGTTAACCAGTGATTAGCTTTAAAGCTACCAACAAGCACCAGGAATTCGGCAACAAAATTACCCAGCCCAGGCAGTCCCAGCGAGGCAATGGCAAAGAAGAGTGCAACGGCGGATAGCTTTGGCAGAAGAGGCCAGACACCGCCGAGCTGGCTCATATCCCGAGTATGGAGACGATGCTGTAGTGCACCTACTAATGCGAAGAGAGCAGCGGTACTCAAGCCGTGGGCGATCATTTGCATCACTGCGCCCTGCAGGGCGATAGTATTCAGCGCGTAGAGCCCCAATAGAACAAATCCCATATGGCTTACACTGGAATAGGCCACAAGTCTTTTCATATCCTTCTGAGCGAATGCCAGCGATGCGCCGTAGACCACACTGATGGCTCCAATGGTCATTGCAACCGGTGCAAAAGCTTGTGAACTCTCCGGGAATAAGGGCAGTGTAAAACGTAATAAACCATAGGCTCCTGTTTTCAATAGAATCGCTGCCAGCAGAATACTGCCGGCAGTAGGGGCCTGGGTATGGGCGTCAGGTAACCAAGTATGGAAGGGCAGCGCTGGCAACTTGACGATAAAGGCAATAAAAAATCCGAGCATTAACCAATAAGCTGCTGTTGCAGACAGTTGAGCACCCAACAAATCCATATAGTTAAAGGTCAGTTGTCCGCTATTCCGATAGTGGATAAATGCTAAGGCAACGATGGCAATCAGCATTAACAAGCTGCTTGCCTGGGTGAAAATAAAGAACTTTATCGCAGCGTAGACTCTGCCCTCATAGCCCCAAACTGCAATCAACAGCAGCATGGGAATCAGCATGACTTCCCAGAAGAAAAAGAATAAAAACAGGTCGATAGCGGTAAACACACCGACAATACCGGCCAGTGTCCACAGGTAGTTAAAATAAAAGAAGCCGCGCCGGAAGGTGACATCATTCCAGGTCATTACTAACCCAAAGATCCCCATCCCCATTGTCAGTAGCAGCATAAGAAAGCTGAGTCCATCAATCGCCAGATGGAAGCTGATCCCAAACCTGGGTATCCAGGATATCAAAAGGCTATCCCACCACTGACTGTCACCTGTAACAGCTGTGGACTCTGCCTGGGGGAAATAGCTGATCAAGAGTAGGGATGCGATAATCAGGGAAACCAGGCTGATTAAGCGTCCACCCTCATAGAGATGTTTCTCTGCCAGCCAGGCTAATATTCCCCCAACAAATAAAATTATAATTATTGCCAGTAATGTCATAGAGCCACCAACAGGGCTAGGAATAAAATTGATCCGGCTACAAAGGTGGCCAGGTACCAACGTATTTGGCCGTTTTGTGAAGAGCTGAGGGCGTTATTTAAATGTGTACTCAGCGAAGCGGTACCCTTGTAGATGCTGTCGATAATATCTTTGTGGTTAAGGGCGGTGATAAATTTAAAAGGTCTTACAAAGACCCGGTCATAGACCCAGTCAAAACCCCATCCCTTAAACCAAAACTGCATTAGTGGAGAGCGCTGCTCCCCAACTTTCTTCTCGAACAGGAACATTTTCCAAGCGATAAACAGGCCGATCAGCGGCATAGCAATGGCAATAGCTTCAATGACCCAGGAGTGGTGTTCATCGGTTGGGGTGCCAAAGACTCCCTGGAGAGGTGGAGCGAGAATTCCACCAAATAGGGCAAGCACAGCGAGGAGGCCCAAGGGAAGCATCATCACCGTGTTATTGGCGTCTTTACAGTGTGAGGAGGCGCTGCCCTCACTGCCCAGAAATGCAAGAAACAGAACCCGGAAGCTATAAATCCCTGTGACCAGTGCTCCCAATAGACCGGCAAGCCAAAGCAGGTTTACTCCTTGATGATATTCATAAGCGCTGAGCAAAATATGATCTTTGCTGTAGAAGCCGGACGTAAATGGGAGTGCTGCCAGGCAGGCGCAACCGATGGTAAAGCAGATAAAGGTAAAGGGGATTTTGCGATAGAGGCCGCCCATGGCAAAGATATTCTGCTCGTGATGTACGCTCAGGATTACTGACCCTGCGGAGAGGAAGAGCAGAGCCTTGAAGAAGGCGTGGGTCATCAAATGGAAGATGGCTCCTGACCAGGCACCGACACCCAGGGCCAGGAACATATATCCAATCTGGGAGATGGTTGAATAGGCCAGGACCCGTTTGATATCACTTTGTGCGATAGCACTGAATCCGGAGATTAATAGAGTCAGAGCGCCGACAATGGCTACAGCTGTCATGGCGGTTCCAGACAGTTGATAAAGCGGGTGCATTCGGGCGATCAAGTAGACCCCGGCCGTCACCATGGTGGCAGCGTGGATAAGGGCGCTGACGGGAGTGGGGCCTGCCATCGCATCGGGAAGCCAGGTCTGGAGTGGAATCTGTGCTGACTTACCCACAGCGCCCCCCAGTAACAGCAGCATAGCGATAGTGACAATTTGAGTGTTGACCCCGGGATTCCCTGCCGCTGTGATGAGCTCCGGTATATTTAGTGTTGAGAACTCAAAGAACAACAGGAACAAGCCGATCGCCATGGCGGTATCGCCGACGCGGGTGACGATAAATGCCTTCTGTGCCGCCGCTCCGTTTGCAGGGGCCTTATACCAAAAGCCAATGAGCAAGTAGGAACAAAGACCAACACCTTCCCATCCCAGATAGAGAAGTACCAGGTTGTCCGCCATTACGAGAATTAGCATGGCAGAGACAAATAGATTCAGGTAGGAAAAGTAGCGGCGGAAATCCGGATCTTCACGCATATATCCGGCTGAGTATAAGTGAATAAGGAAGCCCACTCCGGTAATGATCATCAGCATTACCAGGGTTAGCCAGTCCACATGAAAGGTGAAGCCGAGTTGGAGGTCAGATACTCGCATCCACTGCCAAACTGACAGCGTAACGACCGATTCCGGGTTGCCCAGAAAGGTGGAGAGTGCGAGGTTAAAAACCAGAATCGCTGCGATTCCCACACTGCCCACCCCAATCAGGCTTACTAATTTTTGTGAGGGTTCCTTTTGTGTAAAAAGTGGAATGCTGATGAGGGTCAGGAAACCAAGAAAGGGAAGCAATGGTATCCAGGCAAGTGATCCGTTCATATTAACCCCTCAATCCATTGAGCTGGTCAATATCGACCGTGTGTTTGCGATAATAGAATTGCAAGACCAGCGCTAGTGCAATGGCTACTTCGGCAGCGGCCAGGGTGACAACAAAAACAAACATCACCTGCCCATCAGCATTGCCCCAGTGTGCGCCGGCGACAACAAACATTAATGCTGCGGCATTTGTGCAAATTTCAATACACATCAGCATAAAAATAATATTTCTTCGGATTAGTAATCCGGCTAACCCCAAACAAAACAGAATGGAGGCCAACAGCACGCCAGCCTCCAAGCCAGGTGCAGATTCGATAGGCATAGCTTCACTCCGGTTTAACTGTTCTTCTATGTCGGGCGAGGTGAAAAGCTCCAACAAGCCCTGCCAAAAGCAGCATTGAAGCCAGTTCGACAGCGAGAACGTAATGACTAAAAAGTGCGATACCGACTTGTTTGGGACCGATATAGTGATAGGTTTGCTCTGAAGGGATTTGCCCGCTACTAACCAGCAGAAGTAGCTGGATTAACAAAATGGCTGATAGAAGGGCTGGGCCAATCCAGGTGTGGGGTTGTAACCAGGCTTGCTCCTGTGCAACTGAAGCGTCTCCCTGATTGAGCATCATGATGACAAAAATAATCAATACCATGATTGCGCCGGCATAAATAATAACTTCTAAAGCAGCTGCCAGGGGGGCGCCAAACTGGTAGAAAATAACGGCAATCGATAAAAGTGAAGTGACAAGATAAAGTAGCGCGTGGACCGCGTTCTTGTGAAAGATAACCATGGCGGTTGAGACAATGGCAACCGCAGCGGTTAAGTAGAAAATGTAATTCACTGGGAAAACCTCTTTTTAGTTATTAGCCTTATTGAAATCAGAGATTTAGGCTTTTTACATTAATGGGCTCGGCCTCATTTTGAGCTTCGCCCTTGTCTTTACCTGAGATGGCCTTTCCTGCAATTTGATAAAAGCTGTAGTCGTGATACTTACCGGGGCCACTGATTAGAAGATCTTCCTTTTCGTACACCATGTTTTGCCGATCGTACTCACACATCTCAAAGTCAGGTGTTAGCTGAATGGCATAGGTTGGGCAGGCATCTTCACAAAGCCCACACATAATGCAGCGGGAAAAATTGATACGAAAATATTCGGGACGCCAGCGGCCGTCAGGATCTTCTGTTTTTTGCAGTGAAATACAATCAGGAGGGCAGGCAACGGCGCAGAGATTACAGGCAACGCAGCGCTCGTCACCGTTGGGATCTCGGGTGAGCACGATCCTGCCACGATATCTGGGTGCCAAGTAGGGCTTTTGGTCAGGGTATTGTACGGTAACGTTCTTCCGGAACAGGTGTTTAAATACCAACCACATGCTGCGAATCTGGCTTGAAATCATTTCTTTGGCCTCGCACGCTTATTTTAATTTTCTAGGCAGTCCACAAAAGTACCGCTGCGGTAGCCAGTAGATTGATCAGGGCCAGAGGTAGCATGACCTTCCAGCCGAATTTCATTAATTGGTCATAACGGGGGCGTGGAATCGCCGCCCTTAAAAGAATAAACACACCAACCAGAATGGCAGTCTTCAGGCAAAACCAGATAAATGGAGGCAGTAGGGGGCCGTGCCATCCACCGAGAAACAGTGTGGTGATTAGCGCTGAAATTAGAATCACTGCCAGATATTCACCCACAAAGAACATGCCGAACTTCATACCGGAGTATTCGGTATGGAATCCCGCTGTCAGTTCGTGCTCAGCTTCCGGAAGATCAAATGGAGTTCTGCGGCTCTCGGCAATACCGGCAATAAAGAAAACAATAAAACCCAGGAATTGAGGGATGATAAACCAACCATCTGCCTGGGCATTAACAATCTCGCGCAGATTGAAACTGCCTGAGAGCATAACAACGCCCATCAGGCTCAAACCCATAAATACTTCATAGGACACGGTTTGAGCGGCAGCCCTTAGCCCACCGAGCAGAGCATATTTATTATTTGATGCATATCCCCCGAGAATTACGCTATAGACCGCAATAGAACTCATAGCCAGCACAAACAGTAAACCGATATTCAGGTCGGTGACCCCAATATTGGGCGATATGGGCACTACAGCAAAGGCAATCAACATGGTTGCCATAACTACAGTGGGTGCCAGTACAAATACGGGAATATCTGCAAATTTCGGAGTGAAGTCTTCCTTGAAGAACAGCTTGATCATATCTGCAATAACTTGCAGGGTGCCAAATTTCCCTACTCGGTTAGGACCCGGACGATCTTGCCAAAAGCCCAATAGGCGGCGCTCGCCCCAAGTTAAAATGGCTGCTAGCAGCACGGTAACTATCAATACGCCGAAAATATTGAGCAATATGATCCAGATATTTGTGCTCATAATTAGTCCTCTTGCCCGATTGCGGAGCTTTCTTCCACTGGCAACAGATTGGCGCCACCCGGTAATACGGGGGCAAGAGTTTCAAGCCCTGGAAGACCAAAGGGCACACCCAGGCTGCCCGAAGGTTGGCTATCGGAGATAACCACACTGCCCCGGAAAACACCGCTATTGGTGTCTAACGCCACTGTGTCTCCCTGGTTGAGGTTGGCACTTTCGGCATCACCTCGATTTAAAGTAAAGAATGGCTTATCGATCACTGTAGCGATGGCCATTGCGCGGTTACTGAGCTCTTCCGAACCAAACATTCGGTAAATCGGCAGTGTCGTTAGGCTGTGGTTTTCGCTATCTGTATCGCCATCGGGGGCTGTGGGCAAGGACCATTCCGAAAGTGCTTGCTCCTGTCGCTGGATGTATTTGCCCGAGGCACCACCACGGCGTTCGCCACCTACTTCCTGCTGAAACTTGAAAATTGATTGGTTGGAGTTCCATCCGGGAGACCAGATATTGGCTTGCAGCGGTGACCGGTTTGGATTGTGCACACCTTCCATGCTAAAGCTCATAGGAGCATCGGGGTCTTGGTGTGGGGGCTCCTCTGAGACATGTTCCTCTGCGTGAATAGCAGTGCGACCACTATAGCGAGCGGTCTGTCGAGCAACCTTCAGCCCTTGAATCCGGAAGTTTTCATCCGGCCCTAAATCTTTGATGACCTTGAGTGAAGCAACACTTGCTGCCAGGGAATCGGTGATATCCGGGCAGTGATTCCAATTGATAATAGTGTCGATACTCTCGGAGTGTTCTGTGCAAAAACCAGCGGCATCTACCAGCCAGCGCCAGCTCTCCTGGATAAACCCAGTGCCTTCATAGACCGCGTAAAACCGCTGTGCCAAACCAGTATTGTTAATAAATGTCCCTTGGGATTCGGCCGTTGCGGATACAGGAAAGATTAAGTCGGCATATTTGGCGGTTTCATTGAGCAGGGTGTCCAGCAGAACGATATGGTCGACGCTGGCAAACAGACTGTTTAACTCTTCACTTGCGATTCTTAAGGAGAGGTCATTCTCCAGAATCACTAGGGTTTTATCGATATTGGTTTTGTCATTCTTGAGTTCAGTGATCAGATGCTCAAGGGAACCGGTTTCGGGCTCAAACAGCTGAATAACTCCCAAGCTATTAGCCTCTTCACAACACAAGTATAGAGAAGTAGGTTTGCCATTTTTTTCTGCCAGTGCACTGGCGATTTTGGCTGCGCCGTGGGTAAGGTGGATATTTTTGCTGCTGGTTCCAGAGATGATCACTGGGTTTTTGGCCGCAGTTAATATTGCTGAGATTCTTTCAGCTTCCTCCAGATTCTCTGCACTCAGTGAAGTTTTGTTGCTTTTAACCTCCAGAATATTATTGGCAATTGCCTGGCCGATTTGGGCAGCCTGTTCCGGCAGGGTATAGATCGCTTTACAGGTAATATCTGAGATCTGATTGAGTTCGGTGCCGATAAAAATAATCGGGCTGGGTTCACCCTCTAATTGTCGAACAGAAGCATCCTGCCACAAGGGTATTCTTAATGATTCAGCTTGTTCTTTTTGGCGGCTCCGTGCTGCTTGGCGAACTGCCAGGGCAACCCTGGGGGCTGTACTGTAGATATCTTCCCCGAGTATCAATACAACATCTGAATTTTCTATCTCAGGGATGGTCGGGCTGTGGATATTGGCATCGCTCTGAATTCTGTCTACAAGGTGTAGTAGCTGCATATCCCGCTGGTTGAGGCCAGAGAAGAAGTTATCCCGCCCTACAAACTTTAATAGGGCGAAGTTATTTTCCAATGATGTCCTGGGTGAACCTATACCTATTAAATGATGTTCACCTCTTTGCGCAGATGCGAGTTTTTCTGAAAGTGAGAACACTGCATCCTTGGGGGAAACCTCTTTATGCAAACGTTCATCAGTTTCTGCTGTAGAGCTGATCACATCATCTTTGCGCGCAGAAAGTACTTGGGTTATCCGGCTCTTACTGTTGACATATTCGTATCCAAAGCGCCCCCGGTCACAGAGAAAATAGCCGTTGATATCGTGGTGATATAAGTTGACCACACGGCGCAACATCGGGTCTTGGTTGTTGCCGGATTCCCTCGCTCCAGGCGCGGTGTTGCAACCCACGGCACAGTGTTCACAGACTGAGGCGGCTGTCTGCAAATCCCATTTTCGGACAAAGTGCTGGCTGAAGGTCTTATCGGTAAATACTCCGGTGGGGCATACTTCGACAAGGTTCCCACTAAAACCATTTTCCAGCATGCCCTCGGTATTGCGCCCAAAAAAGACCTGGTGATTGCGACCCAGTGCTTGTAAATCCTCGCCACCGGCATAGTCGTGATAGAACCTGACACACCGGTAGCAGGTAATACAGCGATTCATTTCGTGATTGATAAAGGGGCCGAGATACTGGTTTCGATGGGTGCGCTTGGTACCCTGATAGCGGCGCATGGTATGACCGGACATTTCAGTCATATCCTGTAAGTGACACTCGCCACCCTCCTCACAAACCGGGCAATCATGAGGGTGGTTGGTCATCAGGTCTTCTATCACAGAACCGCGAAAATCTTTCGCAGCTTCCGAACTGACACTGTAAATACCGCCGTCTTTTATCGGTGTCATACAGCTCATAATCAACCGGCCTCGTTGATCTTCGCTGTCCTTATGCTCGATAACCGCACATTGGCGGCAGGCGCCAACAGAACCCATGGCGGGGTGCCAGCAAAAATAGGGGACATTCAAACCCAGGGACAGGCAGGCAGTGAGCAGGTTTTGATCTCCATCAACCTGGTATTTATTACCGTCTATTGTGATGGTTGGCATTTGAAATCCATTTTCTTTTTATTAATGCTTTCAGGGGCAGGGTTGTCGCGCTAATTTATTGGTAGGGGCAACAACCGCCTTCAATATGGTCGATAAAATCCTGTTCAAAGAGTTTTAACGCGCTTTGTATCGGCTCTGCGGCGCCGGGAGCCAGGGCACAAAAGGTATTGCCGGGGCCAATACGCTCGCACTGTTCTCGGAGGAGTTCCAAATCTTCTTTCGTCCCTTGGCCAGACTCTATTCTCTCCAGAATTTTGACCGCCCAGGGCAAGCCGTCCCGGCAGGGGGTACACCAGCCACAGGATTCCCGCGCGAAGAACTGGGTCAAGTTCAGTACCAAGCCTACGGGGCAGGTTTTATCGTCGAGCACGGTGATCGTGCCGGTCCCCATACGGCTGCCGGCCTTGCCGATAACGTCGTAATCCATGGGAAGATCGAGGTGGTCCGGGCCGAGGAAGTCGGTCGATCCTCCACCGGGAAGAATGCCCTTCAGTTGTAGGCCATCTTTCATGCCACCGGCATGTTGTTCAATAATTTCGCGAATGGGCGTCCCCATTGGGAGTTCCCAAGCCCCTGGATTATTAACCTTGCCGCTAACACCAAATATTTTGCTTCCCGCATCGTCACCCCGGCTAAGGTTTTTGTACCACTCCACGCCGTGGCTAATTAAATGGGGGAGGTTGCACAAGGTCTCTACATTGTTAACGACGGTGGGTTTGCCCCAAAGCCCGCTGACCTGTGGAAAGGGGGGCTTGGCACGGGGAATGGCCCGCTTGCCTTCAAGGGCGTTTAGCAGTGCGGTTTCTTCACCACAGATATAGTTACCGGCGCTGCGGTGCAGACAGATCTCCAGATTAAAGCCACTGTCGAAAATATTTTCGCCAATCATGCCCTGCTGCTTGGCTTCATCGATTGCCTGTTCGAGCCGGTTTGCAGCCAGGTGGTATTCACCACGAATAAAAATATAGGCGTGAGAGGCGCCAATGGCATAGGCGGCTATAGCCATTCCCTCTAGAAGGAGGTGGGGGTCTCGCTCCATTAGCAATCGGTCTTTGAAGGCGCCGGGTTCCATTTCATCGGCGTTACAGACAACGTACTTTTGTTTGGGCGAATCTTCACCCCTAGGTACAAAACTCCACTTCAGCCCAGTGTTAAACCCCGCACCACCGCGTCCACGCAGGCCTGCATCTTTTACTTCGTTGATAATATCGTCCGGTACCATGGTGATGGCTTTGCGCCAGCCCTGGTAGCCGTCGTTTTCCACATATTGCTCAATAGTGGCGGCAATATTGTCACTGGAAATATTCTTAGTCAGTGGATTTGTCAGCATGGTATTTTTTCTTCTTATCGATTAATTCATCAATACCTTTCTCATCCAAATGGCGATGCATCTCCTCGCCGAGCATAAGGACTGGAGCTTTATCACAATCTCCCAGGCAAGGCGTTTCCAGCAGGGTGAAAATCCCATCTTCGGAGGTCTCTCCAGGCTGGATATTTAAGCGCTCAGATATTTTTTTCTGCAAATTATCGCAACCCATAATCCAGCAGCTGGAGCTTTTACACAGGTAGATCACTTCCTTGCCTACTGGTTGGCGGAAAATCAACTGGAAGTAGGTGGCGACACTCTCAAGTTCTGCAACGGGAATATCCAGATAATTGGAAATTGCCTGGAGGCTCTCATCGGAAATCCAGTCGCGATGTTTCTGTACAATCCGCAACGCCTCGAGCCCCACTGAAGTTTTTTCGTGGTAGTGGGTGGCTTCCTGATCAATTTCCTCTTTTTCTTGTACTGTTAAGGTCGCCTGGTTGTCTGCTGAGTTGCTATTGCCTTGCTCCATTACTTCAATCAATTCCGGTTCTAGTAAGCTGGACATAGTCGCCCCCGAGATAGAACTTGCGGAGGTTTCGTTGAGGCGCTGCTGCCATCTGTGTGTGCGATGGCTGAAACGCTGGGTATATTTCCGTACACTTTTCTACTCCGCTGCTATACGGCCCTGTGCGTGCCGTAGTTTTTTATTGTTATCTGTCCACATCCGCCATGACGAAGTCGATGCTGGCAATAATGGCAATAAGGTCAGCAATCAATAGTCCGTTGGACATTAACGGAATCATTTGCAGGTGTGGGAATGAAGGGGTGCGAATTCGGGTCCTGTATGAGGTGGTCCCCCCATCACTAACGATTTGGTAGCTGTTGATTCCTTTAGTGGCCTCAATGGGATAACACACTTCGCCGGCTGGCATTACCGGTCCCCAGCTGTTATTCACAAAGTGCTGAATTAAAGTCTCGATATCCTCCATGGTGCGCCCCTTTCGCGGAGGGGTAGTCAAAGGGTGGTCCGACTTATAAGGGCCTGCCGGCATATTTTCCAGGCACTGGCGGATAATCCGCAGGCTCTGCCATATCTCGTCCACCCGGACCCGGCAGCGGTCGAAACAGTCCCCACCATCGTAGCTGGGAATCTCGAACTCGAACTGATCATAGCCGCTGTAAGGGCGTTTCTTGCGCAGATCCCAATCCAGGCCCGTGGCGCGAAGCCCTGGCCCGGTAACCCCCCACTCAAACGCCTCCGCCGTATCGTAGACACCAATACCACGGGTGCGGCGTTGCAGGAGTTTGTTTTTAATTACCATGCCGTCGTAATCGGCTAAGCGTGCGGGCATATAGTCGAGAAAGTCCCGCACCATCTTGTCCCAACCTTGGGGTAAGTCCTGCGCTACACCGCCGATACGGAACCATGCCGGGTGCATCCTGCCGCCGGTAATGGCCTCAACTATTCCAAACAGTTTTTCCCTATCGATAAACATATAGAACACGGGAGACATCTGCCCCACGTCCTGGGCAAAGGTGCCAAAAAATACCAGGTGGCTGGATATGCGGAAGAACTCGCACATCATCACCCGTATCATCTGTGCGCGTTCAGGGACCTTAATGCCGGCGAGTTGTTCCAGTGCCATCAGATAGGGCAGGTTGTTCATGACACCGCCGAGGTAATCGATACGGTCGGTGTAGGGCACATAGGTATGCCAGGCTTGGCGCTCGGCCATCTTCTCCGCACCGCGATGGTGGTAACCGATATCTGGCACAGCATCGATAATCTGTTCACCATCCAGCTGAAGGGCTACACGGAATACCCCGTGCACACTGGGGTGATTCGGGCCCAGGTTGAGGAACATAAACTCCGAATCCTCATTACTCCTGGCCATGCCCCAGTCTTCCGGCCGGAACAGCAGGGCGTCTTGTTCCTTGCGCTCTTTCTCTTCTGACAGACTAAATGGGTCGACTTCGGTAGCCCGGGCGTGGTGATCCTTACGCAGTGGATGCCCCTTCCAGGTCAGGGGCATCATGATTCTCTGTAAATGGGGATGACCGGGAAAGTCGATACCGAATAGATCCCACACTTCCCGCTCATACCAGTTGGCATTCTCCCAAACGGTAGTAATAGTCGGTGCACTCAGATCACTCTCGGGAAGAGCCACCTTAATACGGATAAATAAATTGCGGGTAAATGAAAGTAGTTGATATACCAGGGTGAAATCGCTGGAAGGCTGTTTTTCGGTTCCCTCCCCACGGTTGATCCGCAGCCGTTCGTCGATAGCACTCAGGTCATACAGCATTTCAAATGGTTGGGTGATATCCCGCTTGAGAAAGAGTAAAAGAGGGATCAAGGCATGTTTCTCGATCCACAGTGTGGGCATATCATCACAGTGTGGCTGCCACCAGAACGAGTGAAGCTTATATCCGGTGTCGAGGTCCCGAATAAATGCCTCTGCTGCTTTCCTGTAGGGAGTTGCTGTGTGGACAGTTTTCGCAATTACGCCAGTCATTGGCTATTCCGTTGTTTTTTTCTTATTCCATGAAGCCTAAACACTGTCGGGCGCACGTAGCATGTCAGCTTTCATACGTTCCTCCCTATGGAGGTCACGCTGACTGGGCTTTGGAACCTTGTGAGTTCCTTGATCATCCACAACCCAGCTGAAGGCTCGTCTCTCCGCAGCCACCGACTTTTGCAGCAAGGTCAATCCCTGCAGTAGAGCCTCTGGGCGAGGTGGACAGCCGGGCACATAAACATCGACCGGGAGAAACTTATCGACCCCCTGAACCACACTGTAGATATCGTACATACCGCCGGAATTTGCGCAGGAACCCATGGAGATGACCCAACGGGGTTCGATCATTTGCTCGTAGAGTCGCTGTACCACTGGTGCCATTTTCAGGAAAACTGTCCCTGAAATAACAATTAAATCCGCTTGTCGTGGGGTTGCACGGATGACCTCAGCGCCAAAGCGGGAGATGTCGTGGCGGCTGGTGAAGGCGGTGGCCATTTCTACATAGCAACAGGACAACCCGAAGTTAAATGGCCACAGGGAATTTGAACGGCCCCAGGAAACCAGCTCTTCGAGTTTGGTAAGGAGAATATTTTTTTCTAAATCTTGAGTGCTTATTTCTTCAGAAGGATTGCCGTGTTCGGTAGCAATCAGGTCGTCGGCTTTGCTCAGCTTCCAGCGCATTATGAATTCTCATTGTTGTTATCGGGGTTTTTGGCGTTTCTCCAAACTCTTCTGGTATCCGCCCCAGTCAAGTGCACCCAGGCGCCACAGATAAATAAGCCCCACCAGCAGTATCACGATAAATACGGTGGCCTCGATAAACCCGAGCAGGCCAGTTTCATAAAATGCGATGGACCAGCTAAACAGGTAAATCGCCTCCAGGTCGAAGACGATAAACAGGATGGCAACAAGGTAATAGGCGACAGAGAGGCGCAGACGCGCATTGCCCTGGGAAACAATACCCGACTCATAGGGCTCATCGGTAGCCGGGTCTCTGCGTTTCTGACCGAGAAAATAGGAAAGGCTGAGCATTAAGGTAATTAGGGCAAATACGGCCAGACAATAAACAATCAATGGCCAAATCTGAGGAGTGAACTGATCCGGGTAATTCAACTTCGCTCTCCCATGTTTCTGCGGGCGAAGCCCGTATCAATCACTGGTCTTGCAGTAAAAGGGCAAATCAAGAATGCTGATTTTGAGGGTGCTCTCACGCAAGAAGAGATAATTTGAAAAACGATTATTGCTTTTCTGCGAAATTTTTTAGTTGTCGGTAATCCTATTCGCTTGTCTGATTTATAAATCGTTGCGGGAGATAGCGCCAGTGGTGCGAAGGAACGTTTAATTCTTATGTATATACTTTTTATTCGGTAGGGTTATGTAATGTCTTGCGACAGCTCAATAAATGAAAATGTGCGCCAGTTTTCAGAAGGTGAAGGAGGGTCCTATTGTTCTTAAACTACTCCTCTGATCAAAAGCAGATTGAAGTTTTTAGGGTTACGCAGTACTGGACTTAGAGTGTGGTGTCATTGGCTTGTCTGGCACCTAATAATGCCATCATAGCGTACTCCACTTGCCGTTCTGTATGGGACTTTCCATTTCTCATGAGAGAGATAGTTTGGCCAAGCAAGTACATTTATCCAATTCTTTTTGGTATTTCTAACAAGGTACACATCGCTTGCGTTACATTGAAGTTTGTACCTACGGAATCCTTCTCCTATTACGGAATAATCTCGCCCCTTGAGCTGAACTTCAGAGTCTCCCCAGCGGCCATCTGAGCTTTCAAAGCTTACATCGGGGTTGTGGATTTTTATAAAGCCAAAGAGGAGTGTGATTCCTAAAACCAAAATTAATAAGCAAATTACTCTTATTGTGGTGGTAGTCATCGCTTGCTTCTGAGTACCTTTTATTCTCTTTTTAAGCATGCTTTCGGCGTGGGTCTTTAGTGCTTAACTTCTATAAGAATTGTAATATATAAGCAGTTTGTTGATTGGCGACAATGATTTGCTGTGTGTAGATTGCTTGCGAATTACAAGGTCACCACCACTAAACTGAATTTTCTGTCCTTCGAAGATAACTTCCTCCCAGCTATCAGGGTTCGACGATTCGTTTTCATGTACCACTAAATAGCAAAAATTTGGATTTTCAGTTTTGAGTAAACTACTTACTAGTGAAGCTGCACTGATACCATACTTTTCGCATAGTTCAAGCTGTCCTATCGCCGACTTTACCTGAATTAAAATGCCAATATGCTCAGATTTAAGTTCTATCGACTCAAAGTCATTCACCGATTCTAGCTCGGTTAAATATCTTTTTAATTCTTCTATGGCTGGGTTCATAGTGATTTACTCATGATGCCTGGCTGAGCCGAGGACATACAGAATTTATTTTGTGATTAGCTCAGCGAATTATGTGTCAATGTTGCGCACGTTCTAGTTATGATTTATCCCAATCTTTAAATGGAAAATCTAGTAAGTTGGAATTATAATATTTTGGATCTCCAGTAACCTCTTTATCAATCCACTCCGGCAACACCACACTCTCAGATTCACTTTGCATCTCGACCTCAGCAACAATCAAGCCGTCATTATCTCCATGAAAGATATCTATTTCCCAAGTGTGTTTTTCGTGCTCTACTATGAACCTCGTTTTATCTATGAGGGGACCATCACATAGCTCCGCAATCATTTCATTTGCGTCTTCAAAGGGTATTGGATACTCAAACTCAGTCCGTGTAATTCCTTTACTTTCACCTTTCAATGTTAGGTATGCACGATCTCCAATTACACGAACTCTAACTACAGCTTTGGACTCCGTACTCACATAGGCTTGTTTGATTCTCTTTCCTCCTGTAAAAGAAGCAATAGACTTTTCATCTACTAAGAACTTCCGCTCAATTTCCTTTGCCATACTTTCTCAACCCTAAAATCTTAACACTTGCTTAATAGGAATATACGAGGTGGTCAAAATCTGACACGCAGCGTAGTAGTCAGCCAGTATATGCCCTTGTTGGAGCACTTATAAACCGTTTTTGCCGACTTCTTTCAATGCAATCAACGCTTTCCTTGCTTTTTCTGATTGTACAAAAATATGGTCATGGAAGTATGCTGCAATTACATTTGCGCTAATACCCTTCGAAGCTAGTTTGTTAGAAACAGCGGCTGTTAATCCAACAGCCTCTAAACTAGAATGTACGGTTAAAGTTATTTGCTTGTAAGTATTTTTAAACTGCAAGCCCTCTCGGCTTGCGATATCTTTTGTTAAGACAAGTGTTAATCCTTCTTTTTCATTGAAGCTCGCAAGTGGGTTCCATTCAATATATTGAGCTAATGAGCCTGAAACAGTGCAAAATACAAATTCATCTTCAATAAGTTCGGGATTCATTTCGCTCAAAAGACGCTCTAATTCTATAATTCCTGACATTGCTTGAAAATTCCAAATTTTTACTTGTACAGCAAGCGCCAATCAATATGGAGCATGGCTGCAAAATGGTGGTGGTCCAACAAATACTTGTTCTTGCGATCGTGCTTGGCTTTGTATGGTTGTTCTTGCCTGATTCTGATACTGAACTCCTTTTTGTTAGCGGGAAATTAAAGCCAATATTCAATGGTAACCTAAGCCTTTGATTTGTAACATTTTGTTTGATAGTCAGCCTATCAAGGCCCGCATAAACGGGGACTTATCAGAAACCTATTAACTGTAAATTGCATAGTCAGGTTTGGACTTTAGGCAGAAAAATAAGATGACAAGAAAATGAAGAAGAGATAGAGGAACCTTTGGTGTTGTAACATTTCGTAATACATAGAATTTTAGCTCCCCCTGATAGTTCCATGCATAGGAACATGCAAATCATTGAACTTTATAATTTTCCATTTTAGTAATTAAGAAGTCCCAAAAAGCCTTGATACGTGCTGTGTTTCTCAGATCCTTATTAGCAAGAATCCACAAAGATGAGTTGTACTTAGCGTCCAGTTGATAGAGTTCAACTAGATCGTATGAATCATCAGTTGGTAACAATGCTATCCCTTGATCATTAAGCGCAGCGTTCAATGCTGTAGTGATAGAATTACAATATATGGATTTAGCATTGTGTTTAATTCGTTTCTGATACCAATGCACTGCTGGGTTATCTAAGTGCACGTAGTCAATAGCTGTTAGGCGTTCAATTTCGGACAACTTGAAAGGAGCGTTATACCCACTAGCCTTCAAAAAGTCTTCAGAGGCATAGATGCTTAAATTTACATCTCTCATTTTACGCGCAATAAGGTTTTCCGGTGCTGTATGACTTGCCCTAATGGCAATGTCCGCATCGCGATGCTCGATATCCAGAGCCTGCTCACTTTCAAGGATCTCAAACTCAACGTCGGGGAATGACCTCCGGAATTCACTAACCCACTCGGGCAAAGTGGTCGTTGCCATTGTTGAGGGTGCGGTAACACGAATTAAACCTTGAACTTTGTCATGTTGCAGAGAACTTTGAATGAGGATGCCATCGGCCAATGACTCCATTCGCTTGGCACTATCCAAAACAGTTCGCCCCGCCTCAGTCAGTTGGTAGCCGCGACGACTAACAATAAATAGCTGCGTTGAAAGCTCACTTTCAAGCTGCTGGATCCGCCTCCACACAGTGGTCGAATTAACATTCAACTGCCTAGAAGCCGCCTTTAAGGTTCCTTTCTCTGCAAGCGCGATAATGACCTTCAAATCGTTCCAATCCATATCACAAACCTGACGTTGCATTCATGCAATACCAGTTTGCCTTTTTGTCTATATAACTGCAATAAGGGAACACCTAATCTGTGCATGTTATTCAATGAAACAGGATTCCCTTCATGAGAAAACAAGCAGTCATTTTTTATGTGGCCTCTTCTTTGTTCGCAGTGCTTATGGCGGCATCGGGCATGTCCAAACTATCTGGGCAAGAGGACCTCGTTCAGGCAGCGAATGAACTAGGCTACCCCCTATATTTGTTGAAAATCTTAGGTACCGCCTATTTGATCGGCGCGATTGTAATCCTTCAGCCAAAGTTTGAAACACTTAAACAGTGGGGATATGCAGGTTTCTCCATCGCTTTGATCGGAGCTGCGGGATCGCACCTGTTGGCTGGGCAAGCGCTCAGCACTGCTTTACCAGCTACTGTCCTATTGGTCGTTTTAGCGGTTGTGGTAACTCTGAATGCAAAACTGACTCGCCTTAACCTTTCTATAGGAGAAGACCTCAACAATGTCTCTCAATCTCAAAGAGAAATTTCAGAAGCTAATTAGATGTAACTTTTCTGGTGTTTGAGATAGAAAGACTGTGATGCGGTGCACTGATTGATCTGGCCCAATTAACAATCAAGAGGAATGCTTTTCCATGAATGATGGTAGTGTCGTGTCACTGTGGAAAACGATCTCATTTGACTTGATTAAGGATAACGCTAAAGAAGGCGCAAGTTATTCAGGTTGAGCAAATTGAATTGCTTGACCTACACCACTCATTGAAAACCAAGGTTGGTAAACCCTCTATTACGCGCTATGGTTATTTACCCGGGCGAACAAAGTTGGGTTAGGCGGTATTAGTGTTAATATCCTGAAAGTTCAAGATCACTTCGGTTGAGGCGATATTTTGGCGGCCTCTGTGATCAACAGGACCTATTGCTGTATCTTATTATGCCTTTAAAGCCCACTGAGGGAGCCCCACAACTTGCCCCAGCGTTCTAGTTTTTCTTCGGCACTTAATAGTCTTGGCTTCACTTGAACAGGTTTGCCAATTTCATTCATGTCGTTCAATATGTTGAGATTTACCGCTCCGCGAAGCTGACTATTTATATCGCAGCCTACGGCTAACAGTTGATTACAACTTTTACAATGATAGAAATTAGCGAGCTGATCCCAATTTTGTCTAGTTGAAATTCCATCTCCAATGAAAATTACTAACATATTTGGATCACTAATAATGCGTGATGGGTTAGCTTGACAATAATTACAATCGCATACGCGTGGATTTAAACCTTCGAGTGGCCCAGTAAACTGAACCTCAAATCGTCAACGGTTACATTTACACGATCCTTTAAAGAGCATAAGAATTTGTGCCAATTACAGTTGAGCAAGGCGTTCGCATTGTCGGTGAGGGAAACCTCCCCCTTTGCCATCACGGGCGCCAGTCAAGATAGTTAATGTGGTGGGTTTCATAGAGTCCGCTTCACATATTGTTGTTGTGGGACGCCCGTTTTGTAGTTTAGAGTGAAAAGGATAAATATTTTACATATTCACTTACAGCTAACTGTAAGTATGAGATAATAATAGCAAATAATAGACTTATTTCCCATCATCATATTTGTAGTTTGGATTTATCTTAATGAAAAAAGTATTAAGTGTATTGCTTCCGGCAGCAGTGCTTACCGGTATTGTTGGGCCTAAAATAGTAGGTGCTCAGCTCGAGTCATCCATTGATGAAATACTCGCTACTGCGAATAAAAATTCGGCATACACGGTTGAAGTAAAAAACATGGATTCATCCTGGTTTTCAACCCAGGCCACCTTTTTGGTCAGCATGGATGTCAATGCTTTCGCGGATATACCAGTTACCTCTGAACTTGAATCTTTTTCTGTAGAAGTGGATTTCAGTGCTTCCCACGGCCCCTTTCGCTTCGGTGAACATGCCGGTTTCGGATGGCTTGGCTGGACGCTAGAAGTCGCCGGTGATCAATTGCGTGAACATTTGGTTTGGGCTGAGGAGGCTCCTTTTTACCAGGTCCATGGCAATATGAAGGCCTTAGGTAGTTATTACTATAACGATAGCATTACACCATTTACTACTGATGTTGAGGATCAAAAAACTCAGTTAACTTTTAGTGGTTTTCAGGGTCGTGGGCAATATCAGGATGAGCAACTAACTTACCAGGGGAGTGCCGATAGCCTTACCGTTACTTCCGAGCTAAGGGATTTTAAGGTTGAAAGGTTGACTATGGATATGACCATGCCTTCCTCCCTTGAAGCAATGTTTGAAAGTACGTTTTATGATTCTGATACAACAATTAACTTTGGTGCCGTAAAGTTAAATGATAGAGAGCAAAACGAAAATATTGACATTGCTGATTTATATATAAAGGCCAGTACTGAACTCAACCCAGAAAATCAGCTGGGGAATATGCAAGTTGCCTATGGAACTAAAAAGGTCGATATAGCTGAATTCCACGGTGAAGATCTGGCCCTTGAGCTTGAGGTCACCAATATCAGTCAGGAATTTTTGAAGTCTTATCAGGACTTTGCCGTTTCACTCAATAAACTACCTACGGAAGAAGCAACTACTAAGACAATGGAGTTTATGAGCGAAAACTTGCTATCTTTAGTGGCTGGCGAGCCTCAACTGAACATTACCAGCTTACGCGGTACTTTCCCACAAGGCAGCTTTAATAGTAACCTTCATACTAGCTTAGTTGGCATCAGTGCGTTACCGGAGCAACCACTAGATCCGGCTTTTTGGCTGTCACACACCTTAGTTGACGGAGAGCTAAGTGGCGATAAAGCTGTGATTGAATTTATTGCCGTACAAGTGATGAAAGCTCAATTGAAAAATAACCCTCAAACTCAAGGTATGAGTGAAGAGCAACTGGAGCAAATCGCTGCTCAACAGGTGCCGACCATATTAGCGTCCCTTGAACAGCAAGGTTTGTTAGTGTCTACCAATGACGGCTACATCTCAAATGTCAGCCTGAAAGATAGTGAGCTTAAGGTGAATGAAAAACCTATGCCGTTACCGCTTTAGTAGATATTAGCCTTTTGTAATAGAAGTGGCTTATCTTAAGCCACTTCATACTTCCCCTTCTCTTGTTACCCTTCCAAGGCTGATGATTTATTTGTTTTCCTGTTTTCCTGTTTTCCTGTTTTAACGGTGTTGTCCTGGGTTGCCAATAAAGTTGGACATAGGTTAGTGTTGTAGACGGTATAATCGCAATAATATCTCATCTAAACATTGCTGCCCCGTGGTTATCATGAGCTCATATGTGACTCTCTAAATACTGATGATGTAGTTATTAAATCAAAGCTAAGTAATAACAAGTGTTAAAGCTTGGGGTGCTCTATTTTGAATTTTATTATTTTTTTTGGTAAGTGATTATCAATATATTTAGATTGCGAAAGATCGCTTTGTTGATATCTTTAGGGTGGGGTATTGTTAGAGCTCTATTTCCAGTCTTTTGATTTCTGATTTGCTAAATTTTCTACCTTCAATATCACCTGTATCTCTTACTTTATTCATGTGTTCTCCGTTCGGCATTTTACACTTGTGTATATAATGTATGTATTTAGCATTGTTAGCACCTAGCAAAACATGTAGTGCTGACTCTGGTGCCTAATCAAGCTACGTGACCGTAACTTTTTACTTTTGCGGATTTTGAACATTATTATTTTCGGAACTCCTTGTATCAATTAGCTACGAGACCGCTGGATCAATATTTCCTGAAAATATTTTACTTGTAGATGGATTGTTTCCATAAGACTATTAACGCTTAGGATTATCGGCGAGGCTTTGCCGTGTCCAGCTAATTGATTGTTGTTAAGCGATACCTTATCTCTCTCCGGACTTGCGTTGAACAGCTTGATTTACCTCGCTGAGTATAAAGTTACGAAAAGCCTGTACTCCAAGGTTATCAAGTTTTTCGTATGGGCAGACAAGATAATAAGAGAAGTTGGAATCAATGCTTATATCAAATGGTTTTACGATTCTTCCAGATTTTAAGTCATCCTCGATTAGAGATATTCGGCCCAGTGCAACGCCCTGGCAGTTTTCGACTGCAATTGCGAGAGAGTTACCATCATTCATGACGCTACCTGATCGCGGATCGACATCGTCGACCCCGGCTGCTTTGAGCCACGATGCCCAATCGTCAAAATTATCTTCATGCAGCAAGGTTTGATACTTGAGGTCGGATGGCACTTTCAAAGGATTTTTGCCGTTAAGCAGCGAAGGGTGGCAAATCGGGCTTAAATCGAGCGGCAACGAAAGCCTGGTCACTGAACCTTGCCAGTTTCCGTCACCAGCTCGAATGGAAATATCGACGCCATCGTTAGTGAAATTGGCGAGAGCCAGGGTATGGTGAACATTCAACTGTATATCAGGGTAGGCTCTCCAGAAGTTACCTAACCGCTGTATTAACCATTTGCTGGCAAAACTGGGGGTTACGCTCACGGTTACCACCGGAGATTGACTCTCGGCTTTGATGAGGTGGAGCGCATTTTCGAGTCGATCAAAACATTCACTGGCTTCGGATAACAGCTTTTTCCCAGCATCGGTCAATGAAATCGACTTCCCCGCTCGATGGAACAGTTTTACACCCAGTCTCGACTCCAAATTTCTCACTTGGTGACTGATCGCCGTTTGCGTAACGCTCAACTCCTTCGCAGCATCGGTAAAACTCATATGCCTTGCCGCAGCCTCAAACCCACGCAAGCCGGCCAAAGATGGTAAAGATCGTGTTTTGGTATGAATTAAACTCATAAGTACATGTAATTATATCCTTTTGTTGCCACTTTTAAAGATCGTATATTGATCTCCACCCATGAATTATTTGCACTAGAGGATAGCGTAATGTCCGAAACAAAAGTTGCTATTATGACCGGAACTGGTCAGGGAATTGGTGCCGGCTGCGCCCGCGAAATGGCTAAGGCGGGTTACAAGGTCTCGTTGATGTCCCCTTCCAACCGCAGTGTTGAACTGGCCAAGGAATTAGGTGGCATAGGGCGGCAGGGTTCGGTTCTCGAAACCGCAGATCTGCAGGCAATGGTCGACGATACGATGCAAACCTATGGCCGTATTGACGCCATCGTTAGCAATATGGGCCATGGTGGCGGGGTGCCGGAAGAAATTAAAACAGTAGGGTTCGATCCTGATTTCAACGGCCCCCTGCTTGAGCTAAGCGACGATCTCTGGCATGAGAGCCTCGATATGTACGTGCTCAATGTCGTCAAGCTTGCCCGTATAGTCACGCCGATTTATATCAAGCAGGGAGGAGGGGCATTTGTCAATATTTCTTCAATGAACACGGTTGAGCCGAGAGCGCCTTATCCGATGAGCATGCTGCGTGGCGCTTTACACAGTTTTGCCAAGCTCTATGGTGATCGTTATGCAAGATACAATATTCGCATGAATAATTTAATGCCGGGCTTCTGTGAAAACGTAAACCTGTCGGAGTTTGCCCGCAGTTCCATACCCGCACAGCGCACTGCCACGTTCGAAGAAATCGGGCAGACCTGTGTCTTTCTTGCTTCACATGAAGCCCGATACATCAATGGGCAAAGTATCTTGTCTGATGGCGGTATGAATCGGGCGGTTCGCTAGACACTAGTGACTACCCGATTTAGTTGAAAATCCTATTAGAGCGCTCAGTACTTTGAAGCCCAAATTGCCAACCTATGCATGATTGCCTTCTGTGATATCTTGTCTTCTGGAAGCGGTTGAATTATTTTATCGTGAACTAAAAGACGGTAAATATATTCGAGTTTCTCGTGAGCTGAATCGGTAGCTTCGAACTCGACAACTCCTCGCTTGGTGCCATATGCAGTACCGAGTGCTATAGCCTTTTTCACTAACTCTTTTTCGTTTTTGAGTTTCTTCATTATTATGTCTCAAAGAGGTTGTCGATATTACACGCCTACCGTTTTTAGCAGAGGGGAACTGCGGAACCGCAGGTGTAGTAGTTTTTCAGCTTACCTAAATTTTGTAAGGGCTGAACCTGGACACTAACTCTCTAAGTACGCCCTAACAACCGATTCTAATTCTTGAACTAACTCTGGGTCCATGTATTTGTATTCATCTGGAATATCTAAGACATGAACTGGCTTATGATCCAGCATTCTAGAGAATTCTGCTATTAGCCTATTTTTATGCTTTTGTTCCATAACAAATATCACATCAGCCCAGCGAATATCCGCTGATCTGACTGTTTTTTTAGCCCGCGGGCTGGTACCCGCAGATTTAGCGTTGAAATCAGGGTGTTTTCTCCAAATGGCTTCAGCTGTAGGACTACGCCACTGATTCCGGCTACATATGAATAGGAGATTTCGCATATCTAAATCTTTCTCAGGAGGCTCAGTATTTAGGATTTGAAGCATAGTTCGCCTGGGGTACTCGATCCCTAATTGCTTAGCTCTACGAAGCTTTTCAGAGCGTGTATACATCAACTTCCAGTTTTTCTCCGAAATCCACGGCTTTTTAGTTCTAGCACTATTCTTATGGGGCTTAGCTTTGGTCTTGGATCTTCTCGCAGCCCTGCTTCTTAAATCATCCATTATTCTTTCCCCTATCAATTATCGAGTTCAGAAGCCGCGATAAAATGGAGAGGGTTCCTAATCTTGCGTGTGCTTAACGCCTGGCGCAATGGCGAGGCACACAATGCTGAGTCCAACCGTGATGGACTTAGCATTGCCGCCACTTGGTACGCCCAGTATAGACGTAAGCTAACAGGGCGAAAGTCCCTTGTAAGAAAATCACCGTTGAATGGGGTCCATTAAATGCTAACTACTAGCGAATGGCAACCGCAGCACCGTGAGGTTTTGTGGGCGAGGAAGCTGCTAGCAAAACTACGAGCTGACGAATAGAAATATCCTATACGGCTTAGTCTGGAGGCGAGATAGCCAAGAATACCGACGCGGAGTGATCTAACGTGTAGAGTAAATAATACAGTAGTGTGGTGACAATTCACGTCCTTATCTGGGGGGGCTGTGTAACTTACTGTTGTGAGGCTGTCAGCTCATAAGTAGGCCTAACCCGCTAGCCACGATCTCGGGATAGATGAAAGTGGTGGAACACAGCTGCGCCTCGGTCTGTAATGGCTAGGTGATTATACAGAAGCCAGCAGGCTGCATAATGGTCAAATGCAAGATTAATATCTTTGGCAGAGTTAAGGCCTGAACCTAAATCTACGAGTTAAAAGATTAGGCTAGCCTACCGATATATTTCCAGTTTGGATAAATTTGAGGTAGCGTACTTTCGTGACACTCAGCTCAGATGAAGTGCTGGACAATAATGTTGTCTGGTAGAGATTCATTACGAATAGGGAGCCGTCCATTGCGGACTCGCTCGATGGGTGGTGTGGGGGCCGGTAGCTAGAAACTACTTGCTCCCAATTTATTTTTTTTCACGACTTCCTCTATTTCTAGCAGCTTGACAAGCTAACACTAATATTAATGGAAGCAATGTAAAGTCTACGATTAAAGCAAGCCACCAATAATCCGACAAGTGAAATGTTGGATGTAAATATACTCCACCCAAGCAAATTATACCGCCTATATATGGGGAAAATGATGTACTACCTTTCTTTATCAAAGCACTTAGCCCTGATGCCCAGTTAGAAAGACCAATGACGCTACCAATAATAATCAAGCTTAATGCAAAGGTTTTCATTTTTTCTCGCCACTACACATAATACCCAAAGCAGCACTGCACGTTAGCACGTCCTATCCATAAGGCGCACAGCCTTTATTTGTTAGGTGCTTGACCGTGGGATTTCATTCTTCCACAGGTAGCACTCTAAATTTGTTTTACGTTTAAAGCGTTCAAGTACATTTGCACTAATATGCCAGCGCCTACAAATTACCAATAATTTAATTATGGCTTCATCTGAAGGTGATTGGTTAAAGCTGATAGTGAGTTCCATTCCATGGCCTCGTACTTGTTTGTAGTCAGGAAGCTCATAGATACAGGAAAAGAAAATATTTTCATCTTCTTGGTCGTAGAAAGTTGGCCCATCAATCGTAATATCCATGCGTACACCTAACGCTTTTAGCACGAGTAAGGCTGAAGCGCAGCGCCAATTTCGTCGGCTTGCCTACGCTCGGTATGCCCAGCACGGGCGTGAACTAATGGGGTGAAAATCCCCGATAGGAAAATCACCAATCAATGGGCGCTATTAAATGCTAACTACTAACTAATGGCAACTGCAACACCAACACCTCGAAGTTTTGTGTGGAGGAAGCGGCTAGTAAAGCTACGAGCAGACGAACAGATACATCCTAAAAGACTTAGCCTGGAAGCAAAGTGGTTAAGGACATCGAAGCTGGGTGATCTAACGGGTAGAGTCAATGATGCGGTTGTGTAGTGAAAGTCAAGGTTCTTATCGGAGGAGATTTATTTGTCTTGCTGGGGGAGGTTGTCAGCATGGTCGCAGACTCATAATTAGGCACCACCCGATAGCCACCAACGTGGAGATAGAAAGAATGGAGGAGCACAGCTGCGCCTCGGTCAGTTATCGCCAAGGTGAATAAACAGACGTTAGCCTACCGATAAGTTGCCAGTTGGATATAGTTGGGGCAGTCGTACTGCCATGACACTCAACTTGAGTGAAGTGCTGCTCGATACTATCGATAGGTAGTGGTTCATTACTGATAGGGGACTGTTCATTGCGGACCCGCAAAATGGTTGGCAGCTTAAGGCTGCCAACTACTCGATATAGTCTATTTCTTGACTTTGTGTACCCTTATTATCTCGCCTGTTTCAGCATTCTTTACTATAAACTTCAAAGGCTCAAAATTTTTCTCTTCTTGCATACATTCAATATATTTATCCTGAAGGCTATTAATAGCCTTAATCTCAGTCGGCTTCTCCAGAGTCATATATTCTTTCGTATAATCTTCATATGTTTTGGGGTTACCCTTAGACTGATAAGAGGGGGTATCACTTTTAATTGGAATAGATAAAGCCGCACTGGCCAAATTAAATGATCCATTAATGCCTAAACCTCGAGATGATCTATTTTTAATATATTCAGACATGTGTTTAGTGGATATTCCGTTTAGCTTTGAGCGATCATATACTAATATATCATTAATTTTGACCCCATCATCATAAACAGTATTTTCACACTCTTTCTGGGCCTTTAAATATTCTGGGTGTTTACTGGTCACCTCTCCAAATACAGGATTAAATTGTATAGTTTCATATGTTTTTTTACTGGTTTAAATGATTTTTTCAACTCGGTTGAAGCACACCCAGCTAGCCCGAGAAAGGGTATTACTAACACCATATCCCTAATAATCACAACTCTTCAACCTCCTGAGATATCATGCCCTGTACAAGGGCTGGCAGATAAGCGCAGCCTTTTGGCTGTACCAGCGATCAAGGGGAGCGATTGGTACAGCATGGACGCGGACTAATGGGTGGAAGTCCCTTATAGGAAAATCACCATTTAATGGGCGCCATTAAATGCTAACTACTAGCGAATGACAACTGCAGTACCGTGAGGTCTTGTGGGGAGGAAGCCGCTAGCAAAACTACGAGCTGACAAACGGAAACATCTTATAAGGTTTAGCCTGGAGGCGAGGTAGCCAAGGGCAGCGAAACTATTTGATCTAACGAGTAGGGTAAATGATGCGGTTGTGTAGTGAAAGTTCACGTTCTTATCTGGGGAGGCCCGTTTAGATTGCTACTGTGAAACTGTAAGCATGGCCGCTGACTCATAACCGGGCCCAACCCGCTAGCCACCATCGTGGGGATAGACAAAAGTGTTGGGACATATCAGTGCCGCGGTTAGTAATTGACTAAGCTGATTAAACAGAAGCCAGCCTACGGCATAGTAGCTTAATACCTTGGACAGGTTGAGGGCCTGAACCCAAAATCCACGAGTTAAAAGATAGGGCTAGCCTACCGACATGTTTCCCATCCGGATAAAGTTGAGGTGGCGCACTGTCATGACACTCAACTCAACTCAAGTGAATATCTGCTTGGCACTATCGCTGGGTAGAGATTCATTACAGATAGGGAGCCACCCATTGCGGACCCGTACGATGGATGGTATGGGGCGGTAGCTAGAAACTACTGGCTACCGACTTGTAAAACTGCACCGCTATGAAAAATATGTCGATTTTATTTCAGAAGGTACCAAAGAACTCCATTGTTTCTCGAACTCTGCCTCTTCGCTTTCTTCAACACCACATTCGTAGTCCAAGGAAGAATTAAACCGCTGTTCCTCTTTTGTTAGTATGTAATAGGCTGACGTGCCATATTCATCCCTGATTCTCGCGTAGATCTCTATTCCACGTGCGTTTTTAGCTAAGACATCTACAACGGGCATCCACTCATCACCAAATATGGATATAGAAGCAATTCCATTACCACGCTGGATCCCCTCATGATAAAATGAATTGCCCTTGCAGTACTCAAGCTTATAATGACTACCTTTCAATTGTCCCAACCCTAAAGCCAAGAATAGACTTTCCATTGAGGCCCACTCGATACTTTCATCGTCAGCCTTAATAAGATCAACTATAGAATCATCACCTTTTATTACTACGGTTCCCCATGCTTCAGCCATTTAAATCTCCTATTTTTGATGGTTTTTATAACGCCTAGGATAACGGGCGGAGGTACGTTAGCACCGGGGTCCAGCCCGTAGGGCAATTTTGACGGTATTAGTACGCCCAGTAAGCGCGTAGACTAGTGGGGTGAAAGTCCCCTATAGGAAAATCACCGTTTAATGGGCGCCATTAAATGCTAACTACCAGCGAATGGCAACTGCAATACCGTGAGGTCTTGTGGGGAGGAGGCCGCTAGCAAAGATGAACAGAAGTAGTTTATAAGACTTAGCATGGAGGCGAGGTGGCCAAGGACACCCAGCCGAGTGATCTAGTGGAAAGAGTTAGTGATGCAGTCGAGTAGTGAAAGTTCACGCTCCTATCTGGGCAGATCTGTTTAACCTACTGTAGTTAACCCTCAGTGTATTTAGTTGATATCTTTATGTGATATATTCATTACGGATTGGGAGTTGCCCATTGCAGTCTCCCATGATGGGTGGTATGGGGGCCAGTTGCTAGAAACTACCGACTACCCGATTCATGTGGCCGTTATGGATTTACACACTGTATACTCCACAATCTACCTGAATTCACTTTGGGTTGCCGGCCACTAGAAACCATAACCAACTCTATATCTTTGGGTATATATGTATATCCAGATTTACAGAGCTCTTGGGATCGCCTATGCAGATAATATACATACAATTCTTCTTTAGTATTTTCGTACCCCCAAACTTCAATATCGTAGCGACCGCCCCCTAAGTCTTTCTCTTTGTAGCCTGGAGTATCATCCCCGTAGTTATCCTTCGCGATTGGGGTATATGGGATATTATTCGTACAAGATATATAAAGAATAGAACTCAATAGTACCGATAATTTCTTCAACATATATACTTCCATATAACGATTTTATCACTGGTAGCTGGAGCGTAGAGTGATTGTCCAGCCCCAAAGGGGCGAAGCTTCCAGCATCGGCGTGAACTAATGGGGTGAAAGTCCCCTGTAGGAGGATCACCATTTAATGGGCGCCATTAAATGCTAACTACTAGCGAATGGCAACTGCAATACAGTGAGGTCTTGTTGAGAGCAAACCGCGGGTAGGGCCACGAGCTGATAAGCAGAAACACCCTATAAGGCTGAACTCGGAGGCTAGGTGCCCAAGGACACTGTAGCGCCTCGGTCAGTAATGACCTAGAAGATTAAACAGAATTGAGCCGACGGCATAGTAGCCTAATACCAAGATGAATACCTTGGGCAGGGGGAGGCCCTGCACCCAAAATCTACGGGTTAAAAGACAGGGCTAGCCTACCAATATATTGCCAGTCGGATAAAGTTGAGGTAGCGCAATACTATGACATTTAACTCAATTGAAGCGCTACTCGAGACAATCATTGGGTAGAGATTCATTGTGGGCAGGAAACTTCCCATTACGGGCCCGCATGATAAGTGGTGTGGGTGCCGGTAGCTAGAAACTACCGGATACCCGATTTGGGCATTGCACTCGTTTACAAAGCAGTGTTCGACCCATTCATTTTTCGGTATTTAATATCCTGGAGTTCATCTCATTTTTAATGCCAGAGATCTTTGGTGGGACAGTTCTTGCGTGGTGCGATCACCGCTCAGTAAGAGAAGGAGCTTCTCCCAATTGGTACATCAGCGCTCTGAAAGTTCCTGGATAATACCGTGCCTCAATATCATTCTTGCGATGAGACTTAGGGATATTTTCACCAAATGGAGAATGTTCTTCAGTGAAGGACTTCTTAGGGGTCTTAACTCCTCGTACCTTCATCTCTCTAAGGATGCCAAGATTAACCAGGGCTTTGTTAACCTTAATCGCTGAGATATTATAGCCACCGCCTTTGAGTGCGTTTGATAGCGCTACCAGGTGCCCTTCGAGTTGATCGGCATGTTCAAACTCAACGTTTGCATTGTTATCATCTTCTAACACCAAGGCAGGCTCTATGTCAAACAGACGGGAAAAAGCGGTATTGATAAACTTGTAAAGATCACTCTGTTGGTAGCGCTTCATAATAGCCTGCCGTTCTTCCACCGATAGCTCTCGCCTCAGATTGAACTGCAGATGCACGCCGCTATCACTGACAATCTTGATCTCGTTACCAGCGCCTTCATAACCACTATCTGAAATATCGAAAAGTTCTACATTTGGTAACAATAGGTCCTGGATCAAGCGCTTCACGTACTGCCCCTTTTTTGACGCAATACTGATATAGCCGCACTTCTGTAGACCGTTCCCGTAAATAGCAGTCAAAATGTTTTCGAGTGAACTTGGAGTGTAGTTACCATCGGCCCCGTCTGACCAATAGTACATAGTGAGTTCTTCGACAGTGAGACCACCGTAATCTAACCAGTGCTTAACTAGGTTAGCTTGTTGCTGTTCAGATAGACACTTACCCGTATACAGCTTATTTTCAGCCGGCAAAAGCGCATAAATATTGTAATTGAACGTACAGCCCTCGCCCAAATTTGGGGCCTGTTCCCAGCTTTCTGGCCAGGTTAGTCTCAGATGGTCAGGCTCTTCGTCCTCAGCGAAGGCGCTTAAGGACCTCTCCACTTGGCAGTCGCGATAACGCAGGTCCATAGGCTCAAGTATTTTATCAATCGTGGCTTTTATCTGATCAGCAATCTTGAAGGCGTCACCTTCAAAATCCAGAAATGCATAGATGCCGCCTTTGTCGCAGTGCCAGGAGCACATGGTGCAGATCTCACTCAATTCACTGAGCCCTAAACTAAACTCATCAAGTGTCACATCAATAGTGGTAGTCTCACCGCAGTATAGTGGCACCAGGCTAAGAAAGAATGACTCTGCTTCCTGAGCCGTGTCAAAGAAATACGTTAATCTCATTATTCCTCCATGTACGTTCATATGAGAATGGGGTTAGCCTTTTGTGTAGCTCCGTCGCCGTATCTAAGCTTGTCGGCCTGGCCCCTTGATTAATACCAAGGGCCTGATGCCCGTAACACGGGCGAGGAGCGCAGCGACGAGTCCAGCCCGATTGTGGGCGACCGTGCTTGAAATTATTATATTGTGCATGCAGCTGCAGCTCACTGCTGAATTTAATAATCTAACCAGCCTTCACCTGTACATCATTTCAAACTTGGCCATTATTGGTGATGGCAGCGATTTGACAGCTATTTTAAGTTCGCCTTCTTACAGTATATTTAGAACTTCGCCACATACTGAGATGTGATTTTGACCTGAAATCTGATTGATGTTATGTGCGGTTGCTCCCTTCATGACAGATAGCACGGAAGCAAGCCAAACGTTTAATACTTCCATTCTTGGGGACATCAAGGTGCTCATCCTCATCACTAATAGATATCAAAACACGATGCCGATTCCATCAGCCCAAAATGGATAAAAAATTCTTTGTAGTATGCTCCCTCATGTTGGTTACATTACCTCGGATTAACATATCTCTCCTGGAATATAACGCCTAAATCAGGTGCCACGGTAGGAGTCACATGGATTTACTTAGTACACCCAGCTTGGATATGAACTAATGGGGTAAAAGTCCACTGTAGGAAAATCACCATTTAATGGGCGCCATTAAATGATAACTGCTAGCGAATGGCAACTGTAACACCGTGAGATCTTGTGGGGATGAAGCCGCTAGTAAAGCTATGAACTGAGGAACAGAAATATCCTATGAGGCTTCGCCTGTAGGCGAGGTGGGTAGGTCACCGAAGCCTTGTGAGCTAATAGGTAGAGTCATGATGCAGTTGGGTAGTGGAAGTTCATGCTTTTCTCGGGGGAGGTCTGATGAGCTTACTGCTGTGAAGCCGTCCGCGTAGCCGCTAACTCATAAGTAGGCCCAGCTCGCGAGCCACTATCGCAAAGGATATAAAATTTAGCAGCGACTCGGTCGTAATGACAAAGGTGGTTAAACATAAGTCAGCCGGCGGCATAGTAGCTTAATGCCAGGACTAATACCTTAGATATGGTGAAGTCCTGAACCCAAAATCCACGCGTTAAAAGATAGGACTAGCCTGCCAATATGTTGCCAGCCGGATAAAGTTGAGGTAATGCACTGTCATGATACTCAGCTCAAATGAAGTGCTGCACGATATTGTTGTTGAGTAGAGATTCATCAGGGATAGGGCACGGCCCATTGCGGACCAGCACGATGGGTGGTGTGAGGCCGGTAGCTAAAAACTAGGGCCTACCTGATTTATAGCCATCAGCTTAACACCTCCAGACTACCTTTTTGGGTGTCTAAGCGATGTATTTTTAAGTTATCTTTTTTGGTAAGTGCATTAAATCGGACATATTTACAATCATCTTCAGAGCTCTGGTATATACCCTCAGTCCAAGTAATGTCATCAGGCTCGTTAAATAGCTCAGTTGCTTGGTTAGTTTCGATGTAAAATATTGTTATTCCACATCCTGCTACTACAATGAAACTTCCATCGCATGATATTACAGCTGAATCTGGATCGCCGTAGATCCAAGCTATACATTGATCCTCTTCTTCATGCTCGACTAGATTTCTACAAGTAGACTTATTTTTTAAATACACAGACTCGAAGATGGAATAGACTTTGTAGTCTTTTGTTTCTGCAAGATATCTAATACTCAAAAGAATCTATCCGTGGTTATTGTGTCCGCAACAGCGGACGACAGTACAGAATACAATCCAAGACCAATGAAGCTACCGAAAAATTGACGAACTCTACCAGTAAACATGCAGGCAAATGAAATGCTTAAACAAGCACTGGCGAAGACATAGAAGCCGATTACTTTATCAGTTGGTGGTGCAGAGATAATCATTACAAGGCCAAATGCTCCTGATCCACAGCCAAGTAGTATGGGTGTAAATGAGCTCAGCCCCTCATTGATGATTTCCTCACATGCTCGATACTTAGTCTATAGCCTTAACGCTTTTAGCATCTGCGCCGTAGGCGTCGGCTGCCTAAACTTGGTACGCCCAGTATGGGAGCGAAGTAATGAGGTGAAAGTCCCCTTTAGGAAGATCACCGCCGAATGGGGTCCATTAAATGCTAACTACTAGCGAATGGCAACTGTAACACCGTGAGGTTTTGTGGGGATGAAGCCGCTAGTAAAGCCATGAGCTGACGTACAGAAAGATTATAAAAGGCTTAGCCTGGATACGAGGTGGTCAAGGACAGCGAAGCCGGGTGATCTAACGGGTAGTGTCAATGATGCAGCTATGTAGTGAAAGTTCACGTTTTTATCTAGCGAGATCTGTTTAGCTTACTGCTGTGAAGCTGTCCGTGTAGCCGTTGACTCATAAGTAGGCTCAATACGCTATTTACCGTCTCAGGGAAGGAAAGAGGTAGTAGAACAAAGTAGCGCTTCGGTCAGTGATTGGCAAAGTAATTAAACAGAAAAATGAAGAGCTGCTCGACACTTGCGTTGAACAGAGATTCATTACGGATAGCGCACCGCTCAAATCGGACCCGTACAATGAGTGGTGTGGGGGCCGGCGGCTAGAAACTACCGACTACCTGGTTTAAATGTTGATGCGACACGTACTTTGTCCAGCTGTTTTTCCACACTATAAGTGTAAATTCTTGGCTTCCCGTTGGGAAAATATGATCGCACCACATAATCAGATCCTCTACCGGCTTCTACGATCTTTTGATAAAACTCTACATCTTCCTCTTTTTCCATATCTAGAATTTGATCAAATAACGGGCCAGAGTGAGCCATACCAAATTGATATAGTCCGTTTTTATCTTTTGTAAGATAAACTAAATGTTCCTTATCAATACTATAGGTAAAGCTACAATAAGTACGATTCTGTGATACCTCTACGACCTCATTTTTTTTAATATTCCCTTTAAATGGCTCAATTACGAGATACTTATAGATTCTTACACCCCCCTTTTCTCGAGCTGTTCGTGCCGTAGTTTCGGCTTGTATCAAGTACCCTCGAAAAGCAATATCACTCGACGCTAAATTCGATTCATAGATTGACATACCCTCATACTCCTTCAGCATGGAGGGAGCAATTTTCATACATGCATAAACATTTTCTGATATAGCCGACAGCAATAGTAAGAGTAATGGAGCGTATTGCATTATTTCACTGAACGTCTCAATAATGGACCGGAGCACCTAATGCAGAGATCCGGGTAGCATTGATTAACTTGCTACACCCAGCATAGGCGTGTGCTAATGGGGTGAAAGTCCCCTGTAGGAAGATCACCATTTAATGTGTTCCATTAAATGATAACTACTAGCGAATGGCAACTGCAGCACCGAGAGGCCTTGTGGGGAGGAGGCCGCTAGTAGAGTTATGAGCTGACGTACAGAAATATCATACAAAGCTTAGCCTGGATGCGAGATGGCCAAGGACATCGAAGCCGGGTGATCTAATGGATAGATTCAATAGTGTAGTTGGGTAGTGAAGGTTCACATTCTTATCTGGAGAGATCGATTGAGCTTGCTGCTGTCAACTTGGTCGCTGACTCATAAATAGGCCCAATTCGCTAGCCACCATCGCAGGGATAGAGAAAAAGGGTGGAGCACGGCAGCGTTTCGGTTATTTATAACCGAGATGATTAAACAGAAGTCAGCCGATGGCATAGTAGCCTAATGCCAAGATTAATACCTTGGACAGAGGGAAGGCCTGAACCTAAATCCACAAGTTTAAAGGAAATGCTAGGCTACTGATATATGTCCAGTTGGATAACGCTGAGGTAGCGCGTTGCCATGACACTCTACTCAAATGAAGAGCTGCTCGGCTCTATCGTTGGGTGGGGATACATTGCGGATAGGTAAACGCTCATCGCGTACTCGCACGATGGCTGGTGTGGTAGCCGGAAGCTAGAAACTACCGGCTACCCAATTTAAGCGTCACCCCTGAACCTACGACTATTGGCCATTTGCCTTGCAATATTACGTACTCGCTTATTGGCGCCATTTTCCGCCAACCACCTGACATGATCTAATTTAACATCAGGAAGATCCAGTACATACTCATGCACTGTAGTATCTGTTGACGATTTTACTTCATCAAACGCTAGCTCAATACCAATTGAACGAATTTTTTGACGCAATGCAAACCTTTGATATACCTTCTGTATCGGTTTTTCTAAAATCTCATTATGGTGCGCAATTTTAACAAACTGTTCATCGGTTAGCAGACCCGATTGAATCAGCTCAATTACTCTATTTATATGAAGATCGATATCGTCAGGACCACGATCTTCAAGCGAAAATATATTTTCTACCTCATCGTCTGATAGTGTGCTTTTTCCACGAATATAGTTGAGAAATCCACCCCACCTATAATGCTCTGCATTTTGGTCCTCACTATTATTTATCTCGTGGTACTGCAAGGCTAGAAATTCCTCAGAGATGATACCGCTATCGATCCATTCCTGCGTATACCCTAGCCTTTCCATTGCCTCTTCTGTACTCATATCTTTTCGCTTAACGCCTCAATAGCGGCAGCAATGTGGCGAAGCCACGTTTTTAGCTGTCCGGCCACGTAGGCGCGAAGTTGATCGGTTTGTTAAGTATTTACACATTGCTTGCTACCCATTCTTTAAAAGACGGACAAATCTCTTTGAAGTGGCCTTTAGGGCCCACCTCTGGATCATAACCTGTTGGATCGAATTCAATGACTTTATTATTTTGGCAAGTAGAATCTATGCAATAGTGGATTGCACACCCAATATGAATAAATGGAACTAGTTCCGTTGGCCAAATCCAGTTGGGGTCATCAGAGTCTCCAGAACATAAACTCTGATATAGACTCAAGATCGAATCATCTAAGTCGTTTTTGTGGCCAGTAATAATTCCGAGCATGCCATGTTCAGGGCCAAAACCTTCTTTCCCTTTTTCTTTGTAGAGTTCAATTAAAGATACAGGGAGTTCTATCCCTGTTATTACTTTGAACTCTCTAGCTTCCATTTCGATACTCATAACTTGAGCTGATGCTTAACGCCCAAAGCAGACGCACAGGCTCTTCAGCGTCGTTCTGCCTTTTCTTGGTACGCCCAGCAAGGGCGTAGACTAGTGGGGTGAAAGTTCACTGTACGAGGATTACCATTTCATGGGTTCTATTAAATTCTAACTACTAGCGATTGGCAACTGCAATACCGTGTAGTCTTTTGGGAAGGAAGCCACTAGCAAAACTATGAGGTGAGGAACAGAAACATCATAAAAGGCTTAGGCTGGATGCGAGGTGGCCAAGGACACCGAAGCCGGGTGATCTAACGGGTGGAGTAAATGATGTAGCTGTGTAGTGAAAGTTCACGTTCTTATCTGGGGAAATCTGATTAGCTTGAAGCTGTCAGCGTGGTCGCTGCCTCATAAGTAAGCCCAACCTGGGTGGGGATAGACAAAAGTGGCGCAACACAGCAGCGTCTGGATAAGTAATGACCAGGGTTATTCCACAGAAGTCATAGACTAATACCAATTTGAATACCTTGGACATATTGAAGGTCTGGACTTATACTCACGGGTTATAAGGCAGAACTAGCTTACCGATATGTTTCCAGTCGGATGTATAGTTGAGGTAGCGCATTGCCATGACACTTAACTCAAATGAAGAGCTGCTCGATACTATCGCTGGGTAGAGATTCATTACGGATAGGAAAGCGTCCATTACGGGCTTACACGATGAGTGGTGTGAGGGTCGGTAGCTAGAAACTACCGACTACCCGATTTATAGCTTTATCACAAATTTGTCAGACTCTAGATTCTTCGAGGCAAGGTTAAAAACTTTGTAGCGAAGTTCATTTGACACTTGAACAAGCAAGCCCAGCGTCTGTTTATCTGAGAAATACTCGTACTGGATGATTTTGTTTAATCCAGTATCAAGGCACTCAAGGGTTGTTCCATCGGTGGCGCTGACACAAGCACTTATCCCTTCAGATTCAGGAATAATCTCCACATATATGTAGTCGGACGTCGATTCATTTGTTTGACTATCATATGTTTTAAGAACGCGATGTTCAATAATTTGAGAGTTATTGTTCGGAAGTAACCATATAGGTTCCTCCCCGATTTGACTTAAGAAAAGCAGGTTTCGAAGGGTTCGGCTATACCCCCCAGACTTTAAAACGCCATCACGCTTTGAATAGACACGTATATACTGGATTCCTTTGTCTCGAATTGTTTCTACATCTGAAAGCTCGATTACTTCTTTAGTTTCTTTGTCAGGAGTAGCAATTTCTACCGCATTTCTCCTTGTACTTTTCGTTATCTCTTGAAAGATAAAAAACGCCCCAATTAATGAAGTAATCAATAATAGTAGAAAGAGTATTGAGTTAACTCTGTTGATTGTTAGAAATATCTTATTGCTTTCCATATCTATCCTTGCCTATAACGACTACAACAGGGACGGCTGGAGCATAGCGTCGTTCGTCCTGCTAAGGGTCAAAGGCCCGAAGTAACCTGCTTGTACATGGTACGCCCAGCATGGGCATGAACTAATGGGGTGAAAGTCCCCTTTAGGAAGATCACCGTTTAATGGTTTCCGTTAAATGCTAACTACTGGCGAATGGCAACTGCAGCGCCGCGAGGTCTTTTGGGGAGGAAGCCGCTAACAAAACTACGAGTTGACGAACAGAAATATACCATAAAGCTTAGTCTGCAAGCGAGGTACCAAGGATATCGAAGTTATGTGATCTAACGGGTAGGGTAGATGATGCAGTTGTGTAGTGAAAGTTCACGTTCTTATCTGTGGAGATCTACTTAGCTTGCCGCTGTGCAGTTGTCAGCGTAACTGCGTACCCAGAAGTAGCTCACTGCCATGACACTCAACTCAATAGAAGAGCTGTTTGAGACTATCGTTGGGTAGGGGTTCGTTATGGATAGAGAACTGACTGTTGCGGACCTGCGCGATGGGTGGTGTGGGGGCTGGTGGCTAGAAACAACTTGCTACCCGATTTAGATTTTTCTCGCTACGATGGAGAATATATGCCAATGATGCGGTGTACCATCTGTAGTTTTTCCTGAAAGGTCATGTTCAGTCCACTTTAATAGCTCAAAGTTACTGAGGTGTTTTCTTATCTTCGATTCATTCATAACTAGAGTATCATTCCAGAAAGCTTCCTTATCATACTCAGGCCCAGCCATTGTGTCTTTCGGCCCTAGGAATGAACCGCAAAAAATTCCACCTTTTGTCAAAGAGTTAGTTATTTTCAACCAAACAGATTCAAAATCTTTTTCAGGACAAAAGAAAAGACTGGCATCAGCAACTATTAGTGAGGACTCAGGATAATTGAAACTGCTAAAACTATCCATTGATAGAATAACCTGCTCATCATCTTTAAATCGTTTGCGACATCTAGATATAGATTCATTCTCAATATCAAAGGCATGAACTATGAAATCCTTACCGCGTAAATAAGCTATATCTGATCCTGCTCCACAGCCACAATCAACAGCAACCTTTCTTCCTTTTACTTCGCTAAGAGCATAGATTAAATCTTCTCGAGTATCACTATGTTCTGTTGAGTCATAATAGTTGGAAATTTCTTTCGATGACATTCCCTGTCTCCGATGAGAAGAAAATATAATGCCGCCAACAGCAGCCGAGCGTAGCGAATTCCAGCCCCGAAGGGGCAATACTGGTTAGCCCTGGCACGCCCAGTATGGGCATGGACGAATAGGGGTAAAGTCCCCTGTCGGAAGATCACCGTTTAATAGGTTCCATTAAATGCTAACTACTAACGAATGGCAACTGCAACCCCGTGAGGTCTTGTGGAGAGGAAGCCGCTAGCAAAGACGAACAGAAACATCCTTTAAGGCTTAGCCTGGAGGCGAGGTGGCTAAGGACACCGAAGTCGGGTGATCAAGCGGGTAGGGTCAATGATGCAGTTGTGTAGTGAAAATTTACGTTCCAATCTGGGGAGATCTGTTTAGCTTTCTGCTGTGAAGTTGTCGGGGTTGTTGCAGACTAAGAAGTAGCTCACTGCAATGATACTCAACTCAAATGAAGACCTGTTCGGTACTTTCGTTGGGTAGAGATTCATTACGGATAGGGAAACGCTCATTGCCTATCCTCACGATGGGTGGTGTGGGGGCCGGTAGCTATAAACTACCGGCTACCCAATTTAAGTTTTGGCAAGTTTGGAGCATAGAACCTCCACTACACCAGCTGTATTAAAGTTTAATTTATAGTGGAGCCAATTTTTACCTTCCAAGGCTTCACCCTGCTTAAGATCTTCTTTCATCCTCCCAGAATCATGTAGGGTGTGACAAGAATCAAAGCTCTCAGACTCAGAAATCTCGTATTCTGAATTTTAAAACCGAAATCCTTGCGTATTCTCACACTTGATAGTGATGTGGTTTTCTTGCCAATCATTGAATTCCAAAACGAGGTCAGCACAATCAAATTTGAGGGCGATCTCTAATATCAACCCTTAATCTTGGTAACTATCTCATTAATTAATTCAGGAGGTAATAACGATTTAGATAAATACTGTTGCCCTCCAGATTTAGTCACCAAAATAAGCCCTAAATCAGTTTCAATAGTACGCTCGATATCTGCCCACAACAGAGCTGTTACCGTATAAGAATTTTTTGTCTGGATTCCATCCTTGTCTATAGTTAATTTCACTTCACTACCGGCACTTTTCCCAAGCATCTGCCGTGCTAACCACCAAGCTCGTCGAAATCGAATATGTATGAGCTCCAGCGCGCCCAACGCAATTAACGTGCAACTTGCGATCTTAGGTTGCTCAGTAAATAACAGTAATCCCACACCAGAAGATAATAATAATGTAGGAAGAAGATAATTCGGCTTGATATTTTTCCCATAAGGTAGAGACTGATCAAAGCATTCGGCAAGGTAATCTCTAGATAAGGTAAACTGAGTATTAAAAGGCTGCATAAAAACAACTTATTGTGTCTAGTAAATTTGTCGTAGCACTTCAGTGGGTGTCAGGGTGATTCTATAAGCTAATGTTAATTACGCCACATCTCTTAATAAGACCTCGACTTAGCCCCACATTACGCCCTTGCAACGGCAAATTACAGAATCGAAGGCGTAGTAATTTGTCCGCTTGCCTAAATTTGGCACGCCCAGCATGGACGTGAACTAATCGGGTAAAATTCCCCTGTAGGAAGATCACCATTTAATGGGTTCCATTAAATGCTAACTACTAGCGAATGGCAACTGAAACACAGCAAGGTCTTCTGGGGAGGAAGCGGCTAGTAAAGCTATGAGCTGATGAACAGAAGCATCTTATTTGGCTTGGTCTGGAGGTGAGGTGACCAGGGGCACTGAAACCGGGTGATCTAACGGGTAGAGTCAAGGATGCAGTTATATGACAAAAGTTCACGTTCTTATCTGAGGAGATATGTTTAACTTGCTGCTATGAGGCTGTCAGCGTGGCCGCTGACTCATAAGTAGGTCCAACCCGCTAGCCACCACCGCGGGGATAGACAAAATTGGTGGAATATAGTAACGCTTCGGTTAGCAATGACAGAGGTGATTTAACAGAAGTCAGTCGACGACATAGTAGTCTAATGCCAAGATGAATACCTTGGACATGGTGAAAGCCTGAGCCCAAAATCCATCAGTTAAAAAATAGGGCTAGGTTATCGATATGTTTTCAGTTGGATAAAGTTGAGGTAGCATAATGCCATGACACTCAACTCAAATGAAGAGCTGCTCGACACTATCACTGAGTAGAGATTCATTACGAACACCGGCCACGCCGGCTGGAGCCAATTGTTGGCCCTTGTTCTGTGTGGTTGCTTGACCACACCCTACCCGTAAGTTTGCAGTTTTTCTTGAGCCACCTACACGCACGGTTATAAATCTTTGAAACATCATCTCCCGAAATAGATGAAATATCTTTCCATATTGAACCAGGACTAGTATCTAAGAACAACCTTCCAGTAGGAAACTGAGGATTTGGCCTCATATCCCTTTCCCATTCGATGCATGAATAGGACTTGCTCCTCATTTGCCATAAATCCTTGCTAGGTCCAGTATCAATCAAGTTTGCAGATTCAATCAGAATCTCTTCTGCACGAGCATCAATTATTAGCCAATGGTTTGTATCATTTGTCTTGTAAAGAGCTGACTTATCCCAAGACGCAGGATAGAACCTATTAGCAACCCTGATATCAAACCTCTCTGATATGTATCTCTCGAGAAGAATTTCATCATCTTGGGTTAGAGAGATTTCTATTTGTTTACTCATAGTCTTTACGCAGAACGCCTGTATAAATTGTGCCGAAGCGGTAGCGTAGGCATCAATTTGATACATTTGGTACGCCCAGCATGGGCGTGAACTAATGGGGTGAAAGTCCCCTGTAGAAAGATCACCGTTTAATGGACTTCATTAAATGCCAACTACTAGCGAATGGCAACTGCAATACCGTGAGGTCTTGTGGGGAGGAAGCCGCTAGCAAAACTACGAGCTGACGAACAGAAACATCATATAAGGCTTAGCCTGGAGGCGAGGTAGCCAAGGATACCAAAGCCATGTGGTCTAACGGGTAGAGTAAATGATGCAGTTGTGTAGTGAAAGTTCACGTTCTTATCTGGGGAGATCTGTTTAGCTTGCTGCTGTGAAGCTGTCAGCGTGGCCGCTGACTCATAAGTAGGCCCAGCCCGCTAGCCACCATCGTGGGGTAGACAAAAATGGTGGGACACAGCGGCGCCTTGGTCAGTAATGATCGAGGTGATTAAACAGAAGTCAGCCGACGGCATAGTAGCCAAATGCCAAGATTAATACCTTGGACAGGGTGAAGGCCTGAACCCAAAATCCACGAGTTAAAAGACAGGGCTAGCCTACCGATATGTTGCCAGCCGGATATAAAATTGACGTAGCGCACTGCCATGACACTCAACTCAAATGAAAATCTACTCGACGCTATCCTCAGCAAAGAAAACCTCAATGCTGCATGGAAGCACGTTCGAGCCAATAAAGGTGCCGCAGGTATCGATGGGATTTCCGTTGATTATTTTGTGCAGCACTTCAAGGCAGTTGGGGATGAAATTATCGAAGCCATTCGGCAAGGTCATTACCAGCCGCTGCCTGTTAGACGCATCTACATTCGCAAGTCAGACGGTGGTCAGCGAGGTCTAGGGATACCTACGATTTTTGATCGTGTTATTCAGCAAGCAATCGCGCAAATCATCAACCCTATTTTCGATGTGACTTTTTCAGAGTTTAGCTATGGCTTCCGGCCAAAGCGATCACAGCATCACGCGGTGAAAAAGCTACAAAAGTATATCGAGGGTGGCAAGCGAATAGCGGTGGATGTCGATCTATCCAAGTTCTTCGATCGAGTGAATCATGACTTTCTCATGAGCTTACTCGGCCAAAGAATTAACGATAAGCGTTTACTCAAACTGATCGCAAGCTACTTGCGCGTAGGCTGGGTAGAAGATGGATGTTGGCAAGCGTGTTATGAGGGGGTGCCGCAAGGTGGCCCTTTATCGCCGCTGCTGTCCAATATTGTACTCGATCTGCTCGACAAAGAGCTGGAAAAACGCCAACACCTTTTTGTCCGCTATGCGGATGATTTTGTGATTGTTGTTTCCTCTAAGCGTTCCGGCGAACGGGTTATGGCTAGCATCAAACGCTTTGTTGAGCGCAAGCTTAAACTCAAAGTTAACGATGCAAAAAGCCAAGTAGTCCCGGTTAGTCGTTGTAAGTTTCTGGGTTTTTCTTTCCGTGGAGCAAAGCTTGTCTGGCATGATAAGTCACTGCGCCAATTTAAATACTGCGTCCGCCAGATTACAGGGCGATCTCGTGGTATTTCGATGGAAAAGAAACTGAAAGAACTTACCGTATACCTCCGTGGTTGGATCAACTATTTTAGGATAGCGCAAGGCTATCAAAAATGTATCGATCTTGACTGCTGGATACGACGGCGATTAAGAATGAGCTATTGGAAGAATTGGCGCAGAGTGAGAACGAAAGTTCGAAATTTACTGCGTATGGGTGTGAGTGAGTCGCTGGCAGTTACCTGCGGCTCGTCCGGTAAAAGTTACTGGCGAAGCGCAAAAACTGAGGGTATTCATATTGCGCTCAATAATGAGTTCTTCGAAGAGATGGGTTTGATTTCATTACGAGATCGTTGGGTAGAGATTCATTACGGATAGGGAACCGCCCATTGCGGACCCGCACGATGGGTGGTGTGGGGGCCGGTAGCTAGAAACTACCGGCTACCCGATTTCTGTGTTGATCCAGTTCGCAATAATAATTATAAACTGGACCAGGATTAATTGGATTCCAGCCTTCGTTTATTGCACTCTTAATACATGATTCAATTAACTTTGGAGTCACAGAGTTTGGATAGCTAGTTATTGCAACATCTGGACGCAGCCACTTGAATTCAACCGATAACGTAGAACCTTTTTGGCTATCTAATTCAATAGCAGCAAGCATTTTCCCACCTTGACAAGCTTGTGTGTAAGTAGGCCGGTCTCGTACGATCCAACGGTACGAATTTCCTTTTACTACAATTTTTCTACTTCCCTTTTTAGGTATACTCACGATAACTCCTTTGACACAGAGCACCAAGCTTGCACACGGAGGCGCGATAGCGCCAGAGTCGGGTGCAGCGTATTGTTAGACATTGATATCTGAAGTATTGTAACGTTCTCTACACACATATTCTTACTTCAACATCTCTTTCTTCAGGAGGCTCGATCATATCAAACTCTTCACCAGCACATTGAATTCTTTGATCGCCGTTAGAAGTAAGTTTCTTGAGTAATACTTCCATGTCAGCCTGGTCTATGACACGGAACTTGCCATCAACGTGGATCTCGTTGCTTTCTAAATGAAGAAGGTAGATAGCAACCGTCCGCTCTTTGATAAATTATTTCTAGGAGATCAAGCTTCTTTCTATAACTTTCATACACAACTCTAGATGAATCATCTTCATCAATATTAAGCCAGAATCCTTCGTATTTTTCTTCCATGACTACTTACGCATAACGTCGTGCTTACCGGCGAGTAAAAAGCGTGCTCTTTGCGAGTCCCAGCCTACGCAGTAGGCGGTCCGGTAAAGCACTTTGTTATGGCTTAGCCTGTACACACTAGCTCACGTTCTTGTACTATATTGCTGCCTTCAAAAATGAACTCGTAGATAAAGCAGCCCTCGACCGATTCATCGAAAAATCCAGGTTCCAACTCCAGAGTTGGCGAACACAACCGAGTTTGCTTCCCAGACGTATACCAGTAGTACTTTTTGGGTGTTTTGAAGAACGCCGACTCTTTTGGGATTAATTCCAAATAGACCCGCTGTGATTCAGAGGTTAGATCAACTAACTCCCACTTCTTTTTGTTATCGGGATTACCGCAATAATACCGGGCTCCCAATGAAGAGCAACCTCCCAACGTCAAGAAAATTACCAATAATAGATTGAGATTAGGAAACTTCATAATGATCCATAACGCTGAGTGAATCGGCTGTGTTGCTGCGAAGCAGTGCTTTTAGCGGTCCAGCTCGAAGGGCGATCATTGTAGGTGTTGTTAAGCATTTATTGCACTGTAACCGAGAATATTGCAATATAAACTAAGAATAACTGCCCTAGCCATGCAGGTCATTTTGAAAAATGAAGAAGCATGATGCCAGCGGCTGTTAATGACGACCCGAAGACAATGCCATATAAAGCGTACAGTCCCTCGGCTAGCCCGCATCCATCTGTAAATAGGAAGCAAGTATAACTATGGATATGCGCCAACACAGATACAAGAATTAGAATGCATCTTGTCGCAATTTTAAATTTGGAAATAGTATATTTTATATTTTACCATAGCTTTATTGCTTAATGCCTCAATGATGGGCCGGAGCACGCAGTGCGAAGATTCAGCACCACGGGGCGGCATTGATTGACTTGTATGGTTGTTCTTGCCCGATTCTGATGTTGAAAATCCTTTTCGTTAACGGGTAAATTGAGACCCACCTTCGGCGGCCACCGAAGGCCTTGTTTATCACAGTTCGCTGCTTGGCTGGTTCGTAAAAGACCGATAACAAGTATGAACGTGATAAGCACTCACTAGGCATAACTCGGATAGTCATGTGGGCCTCGAGCCCGAATAGCAAGGCGGAGATAGCTTATCTTATGGAACCTCAAGAGATCAATGTCGGTATCGATACCAGCAGTAAACAACTCGATATTTATGTGAGACCTACTGGCCAGTTCTTTAGTGTTGCCAATGATAAAAATGGCATTAAAGATGCCATTAAACAACTACAACCTCTTAAACCTCAAAGAGTATTAATAGAGTCTACGGGAAGGCTCGAGTTAGAGTTTGTTTGCGCCGCCGACAAAGCCGGATTACCTATTGTTGTTTGCAATCCGTCGCAGATAAGGAGCTTCGCTAAATCCGCAGGGCGCCTCGCCAAAACTGACAAGCTAGATGCAATGGATATTGCACATTTTGGTGAGGCCATGAAGCCAGGGCTGTCGGTGCCAAAACCAGAAAAACTTAGGGAGATCAGTGACTTACTGGCGGTAAGAAGTCAGTGTTTAGAGATGAGTACAATGCAAAAGAATCGGCTTCAGAGAATGCCGAAATCAGTACACAAACCTATACAGACCATTCTAAACACCATCAAGAAAGAGCTGCAAGGTATCGACAAGCAACTGGATAAACTGGTTAACAGTGTGTCCGAGTGGCGGCAAAGGCGTGACCTATTGTTGAGTGCCAAAGGGGTCGGAAATGTATTGGCCTATACGTTAATGAGTGAACTTCCTGAGCTAGGACAATTGAACCGTAAAGAAATCGCTGCACTTGTCGGTATCGCCCCGATGAACCGTGATAGCGGCAACTTCCAGGGCAAACGATATATTCGAGGTGGAAGGCATCGCGTACGCACGGTTCTTTTTGTTTCCATCATGTCGGCCATACAACATCATCCCAAACTAAAGCCCATGTATAAGCGATTAGTCGACGCTGGCAAACCTAAAAAGGTTGCTCTGGTTGCCTGCATGAGAAAGCAGATTACGATCCTGAATACAATGGTGAAAAACAACACCTACTGGGATGAAAGTATGGCTTAAAAACTTGACGAGTAACCATAGTCACTTGTTAAACGCGACGGCTCGCATAAGAAATTTCAATTGTATATGTATAATCTTTTGTAACTCTTTCTGGGAACACGCGATCACAAACTACACTAAAACTTTCGGTTGAATTTGCTGCCAGAAACCCTAGCTCCTTCTGACAGCGATCAACCTCGATACCACTTTTTAGAACGACCACATCAATGGTCACATTCTTCCATGAGTCTTCGGTGTTATTTTTGATGACACCGCCGATTATGTACTCTCGCATATCTCGAATATCTGAGTGATCACTGATTTCAAGCTCGTTGCCACCAGAGTACTGAATATATTCCTTTGAATAAAAGATGCGTTTTATCTTCTTCTCAGCCCTCTGACCTCCCTCTACGGCCAGAAAAACACCAATACCAAAGACAAAACCAAAAGCCAGCTTTTCTCCAATCCAGCGCATTATTCTCATATGATTCCTTACGTTTAACGTCTTTAGCATGCGAGCGCTTTTTGTGGAGCCGAAAGGCGGAACGAAAGTGGGTCGCGTGCCTGAGTTGGTTAAATGCTTTTACTATAACGTCTTTTAACATAGTAAAACACATTAGATGATAACCAAACCAGTATAAGTAAAATTAACATTTCACAATAGGTTAAGTCATACGAGGCCTCACCATCCATGCGGATAAACCAATGTAAGAAAGGAGGGGGACCAACGAAGCCTTGGTAAAACCAAAGCCTCCACCAAACGATAGAAGCAACAAACAAGCCCAATAAGATCAGTAATTGTATTCCTGTAGTCTTGATTCCTTTCTTCATTTCATTCCCGCTATTTAAAGCCTTCGGATTACGTTACAAAACAAGAAAAAGTGGCCAACGACGAACAGTACAATCGTCATCAAAATCATTGATCTGCTACTTGTCACATAAGTCAGAATAGCTGCGACGGTTAGCACCGCTATATCGAGTAACGAAATCCTAAAGCCTGGCTTGAATTGACTCATATAGAAATTCCAGTTAACGCTTTGCTAAAGGGCAGCCGAAACACAGTGTAGGCTGTCCGTGGAGGGCGCAGCCCGGAACGTATTTAAGCAACTTGTTAAGTTTTCAGGCGCGACAAATCTTCACAGACAGGTTCAAATTCTGAGAGAACTTCAATACATTCATTAGCAGTATAAATACAATAATGAACAATTGAACTTTCTCGATAAATATTACAGCTAAACATATGAAAACGCTCAATTAAATCCGATGCTTTTGTTTGCTGAAAAGTAGCGGCTGGATTACCTATCGTACTTTCTGGAGACAACAAAAAGCCTTCATCTACTCTGTGGTAGTACATCGGGCCAGCCAGAGGAAATCTCACTCGTAATGCTTGCTTATTCGAGATCTTGTCACAGTAAGCCTCTAAAAGTATTCGAAAACCCTCCGAATCGTCATGGATTGCTTGAAACGAAAAATCTCGATACTCAGGAAATGGGTTCCAGCTTAAATTCATAATATTTCCGTAAACTTAACGCCTCAAACACCGGCTTGGTAGTGTGAAGGCCTGAATCTAAAATCGATGAGTTCAAAGACAGGGTTCGCCTACCGGTATGTTTTCAGTTGGATAAAGTTGAGGTAGCGCAATGTCATGACACTCAACTCAACTCAAGCGCTGCTTGACACTATCGTACGGATAGGAACCGCCCATTGCAGACTCGCACGATGGCGGGTGTGGGGGCCGGTGGCTAGAAACTACCGGCTACTCGATTTAGGATTGGGTTTGTGCACAACAACCCCAGCCGTTAAGAACACCATCAAAGAGGCTTGAAATACATACCATGAGCCCCGAGACAGAAGTAATAATGTTCTGGTTAATAGGCATATTTATCACCACTGTTACACGATGAGCCCCATCATGCTCGCCTTCAAGAGTGGCGTGTCCATAGTTATAGTCATTTATGAACTCGCAGATTAGTTTCGCTTTTTCTTGAGTTGGAGCTTCAATAAGAAAGTCTACATCTCTGTGTAGATCGAAGTTATCTCCCTGAGAATTCAACAAATTTAATACGTCAATATCAGCTTCTGCTGCATCCATCATCTTTTCAATTACTGACATGTTCTACCTTTAGTCTAAAAGCCTAGCGCTCGCATTTTCAGCTGGTTTGAAGCGCAGCGGAAAAACAGTCCGGCAGCATGCGCTTGGTACGCCCAGCATGGGCGTGAACTAATGGGGTGAAAGTCCCATGCAGGAAGATCACCGTTTAATAGGCGCCATTAAATGCTAACTACCAGTGAATGGCAACTGTAATACCGGGAGGCCTTGTGGGGAAGAAGCCGCTAGCAAAACTACGCGCTGGCAAATAGAAACATCCTATAAGGCTTAGCCTGGAGGCGAGGTGGCCAGGGGCACCGAAGACGGATGATCTAGCGAGTAGAGTCAGTTATGTAGTTGTGTAGTTGTGTAGTGAAAGTTCACGTTCTTATCTGGGGAGATCTGTTTAGCTTGCTGCTGTGAAGCTGTCAGCATGGCCCCTGACTCATAAGTAGGCCCAACCCGCTAGCCACCACCGCGGGGATAGACAAAAGTGGTGGGACATAGCAGCGCCCTGGGTCAGTAGTGGTCAGGGTGATTAAGCAGAAGTCAGCCGATGGCATAGTAGCCAAATGCCAAGATTAATACCCTGGACAAGGTGAAGGCCTGAACCTAAATCCTTGAGCTGAAAGACAGGACTAGCTTACCGATATGTTTCCAGTCGGATAAAGTTGAGATGGCGCACTGCCATGATACTTAGCTCAAATGAAGACCTGCTCGACACTATCGTTGGGTAGAAATTCATTACGGATAGGGAGCCGCCCATTGCGGACCCGCATGATGGGGTGTATGGGAGCGGTAGCTAGAAGCTATCGTCCCCCGATTTACACTTTTTATCACTTAAGCTAGTTAAGTTCATATATTGCGGTAATTCTTTGTCCCACTTTAATATATTCCGGCACCGCCATAACTAAGTCCATACCGTAAGAATCTGCGGCCATAGCCAGTGCATATTCTTGGGGGTTGTACTCTAAGGAAAATATAGCGTACGCCTGACCAAAGTTTTCCTCCGTAGTTATACCATATACACTTTTTACCTTTCTAGATTGGGCTTGGGCAAGAGCATTAGCTTTTTTCCGAGCTTTTACACTAAGCTCAGTTATCATTTTCTCTTTGTACTCTTCTTCTTTAGACGTCTCAAAGAATGCATCTATATTTTGAACTCCATCTAGCCGGATCAGTTCATTCATAAGGCTGGGGTATTTATCGAGGTTCGTTAACCTCAAATTGAATCCTTGCTGTACCTCATAACCCAAAACCTCCAAATTATAAGCTCCGTCTTTTCTAGCGCGCTTTGTGTTTTTATCAATTTGGGTTGACTCTAAGCTTGAAATGAGTACCCCATGCTTTTTAAGCGCCTCCAACATCAGTGCTGAGGATTTTGTTAATTGCTCCATAGCTCTATTAGAGGATTGTTCGTAAGCCAATATACTGAAGCGTACTTTTACTACATCGGGCTTTACCTTTTGCTCAAGTTTCTCCGTGACAATAACGAACGGAAAGTTAGGTACTGGATTTGCAGTAACTGCCAATGACATAGCAAGCGTTAAAGCCAAAACAATAAATTTCATGCACGATTCCTTTTTGAGTTTTAACGCCTCAATCACCCGCAGCCGAAACATAGCGAAGTGAAGTATAAGCTGTCGGACGCCGAAGGCGCGTAGTTAATTGACTTGGTACGCCCAGGACGGAAGTGGACTAATGGAGTGAAAGTCCTCTGTAGGAAGATCACCATTTAATGGATTCTATTAAATGCTAACTGTTAGCGAATGGCAACTGCAACATCGTGAGGTCTTGTGGAGAGGAAGCGGTTAGCAAAGACGAACAGAAACATCCTATAAGGCTTGGCTTAGAGGCGAGGTGGCAAAGGACACCGAAGCTGGGTGACCTAACGGGTAGAGTCAATGATGCAGTTGTGTAGTGAAAGTTTACGTTTTTATCTAGGAAGATCTGTTTAATTTGCTGTTGTGAATCTGGCAGCGTGGCCGCTGACCCATAATTAGGTCCAACCCACTAGCCACCACCGTGGGGATAGACAAAAATGGTAGGACATTGCCGCGCCTCGGTCAGTAATGGCTGATGAGCTTATTAAGCTAAAGCCGGCAGACTGCATAGCAGCGCCCAATGCCTAGATGAATAGCTTAGACACGGTGAAAGCCTGAACCTAAATCCATGAGTTAAAAGGCAGGGGTAGCCTACCGATATGTTTTCAGCTGGATATAACGTTGAGGGAGAGTACTGCCATGACAATCAACTTAAATGAAGAGATGCTTGACTCTAGTGTTGGGTAGGGGTCTATTACGGATAGCGAACCACCCATTGCGGATCCGCATGATGGGTGGTGTGGGGGGCGGTAGCTAGAACTACTGGCTACCCAATTTAGCTTTGATTACTCGCAAAATTCGTCTTCATTGAGTTCAGCTGCAGAAACACCTTCCATTCCAGCTAGGCGATAGATATTAATTAACAAGTTCACGAAACCCTTTGCAACCCAAGAGTCGCACATGTACTCGATTTCCACGGAATTTCCATCAATATTCCATTCCTGAGGCTCCAACTGTTCTTCCAAAGTTAACTGCTCATCTAACCACTCTCTCTCACCTTCATCATCCGTTATCTCAAGCAGCTCACGGATACCTTCTCCCAACGACGAGATCGCATTGATAGCACCCTCAGTATCCATGCTCATAGTTCCCTCCTCGAGAAAGCTCTCAATTTTAGACCTTTTATCTTGAGGAACATTGAAATTAATTGTTATGTAAAATTCTGACATTTTCTTATATCTTTAGGTTTGACGGATTATGTGGATGTGAATGCTAGCGCCGCAATCAGTCGCGGCTTATTTTATATACTTTTTGCGCGTAAATGGGAGCGTAGCAGCCATACAAAAGTACATAAAGTAAGATGTCGGTGGCATTGATTGACTTGGTACGCCCAGCATGGTTGTAAACTAATGGGGTGAGAGTCCCATTCCCATGTAGGAGGATCACCATTTAATGGGGTCCATTAAATGCTAACTACTAGCGAATGGCAACTGCAATACCGTGAGGTATTGTGGGGAGGAGGCAGCTAGTAAAGCTATGAGCTGACGGACAAAAACATCCTATAAGGCTTAGCCTGGAGGCGAGGTGGCCAAGGACACCGAGACTGGGTGATCTAACGGGTAGAGTCAGAGATGTAGTTGTGTAGTGAAAGTTCACGTTCTTATCTGGGGAGATCTGTTTAGCTTGCTGCTGTGAAGTTGTTGGTGTGGCCGCTGACTTAAAAGTAGGCCCAACCCGCTAGCCACCATCGCGGGGATACACAAAAGTGTTGGGACATAGCAGTGCCTAGGTCATTAATGACCAGGATGATTCAACAGAAGTCAGCCGACGGCATGGTAGCCAAATGCCTAGATTAATACCTTGGATAGGGTGAAGGCCTGAACCCAAAATCGATGAGTTCAAAGACAGGGCTAGCCTGCCGATAGGTTTCCAGTCGGATAAAGTTGAGGTTGCGCGCTGCCATGACACTCAACTCAAATGAAGAACTGCTCGGCTCTATCGTTGGGTAGAGATTCATTGCGGATAGGGAACCGCTCATTGCGGACCTGCACGATGGGTGGTGTGGGTGTCGGTAGCTAGAAGCTAGCGGCTACCTGAGTCAGACATATTTTCCGCGTATTTTGATGTTTCTAAGTGTTACTTCTGCCTTCTCAACCACAAACTTGCTTTTATCAGTAAGCATCTTTTTAATTGCATCTATTTCTTCATCCCCAACAAAATCCATAGCGATAAATGAACTTAAGACATCACACCTTACAAATTCATTCTCATCCTCTAACTTGCTAATTAGAACTTTGTTTATCCTAGGATCTGACGGAGATATTTTTGAAAGAGCCATTACGGCCGATTGACGAACCGCCAAGTAAGGGTGATTACAAAGCTCAATTATTCTCTCGATCGCTTGGTTGGATCTAGAGCATAATGCCCCTAAAGCTCCTATTACCCAAAACAGTATTTTTTCATTCTCTGTTTCTAGTGCTGAGGTTAGAGCAACTACGTCTACTGCAGAATCAGTGTTTAGACCACCGAGAGCAAGCGTAGCTTCCTTCTTTTGCTTTTGGTTACCGCGTGTCAACCAATAAATCCACTGCTCTGTTTGATTCATAATAAATGCCTAATAACTGCCAGCACAGGCCGAAGCATGGAGGTCCAGCCCCTGTAGTGGGTGATAGTGCCTTGCCTTGGTACGCCCAGTATGGGGGGACTAATGGGGTGAGAGTCCCCTATCGGAACATCACCGTTTAATGAGTTCCATTAAATGCTAACTACTAGCGAATGGCAACTGCAATACCGCGAGGTCTTTTGGGGAGGAGGCCGCTAGCAAAGCTATGAGCTGACGGACAGAAACATAATATAAGGCTTAGCCTGGAGGCGAGGTGGTCAGGGACAGCGAAGCCGGGTGATCTAACGGGTAGAGTCAATGATGCAGTTGTGTAGTGAAGGTTCACGTTTTTATCTGGGGAGATCTGTTTAGCTTGCTGCTGTGAAGCTGTCGGCGTGGCCCCTGACTCATAAGTAGGCCCAACCGGCTAGGCACCATCGCAGGGATAGACAAAAGTGGTGGACATAACAGCGCCTCGGTCAGTAACGATCAGGGTGATTAAGCAGAAGTCAGCCGACGGCATAGTAGCCTAATGTCAAGATTAATACCTTGGATATGGTGAAGGACTGAGCCCAAACTCGACGAGTTAAAGGGCAGGGCTGGCCTAGCGATATGTTTCCCGTTGGACAAAGTTTAGGTAGCGCACTGCCAAGAAACTCAACTCAAATGGAGAGCTGCTCGACACTATCGTTGGGCAGAGATTACGGATAGGGAACTGCTCATTGAGGACCCGCACGATGGGTGGTGTGGGGGCCGGTAGCTAGAAACTACCGGCTGCCCGATTTATGAGTTGACTAGCCATGACTCAATTCTATTAACTAACTCATCTTCGTTATAGCCATTAATTTCGCGAAATATCTTTTTTTGGATATTGTTGAACTTTTCACCAACCGATCCACCTGAAAGGTAATTTCTGATAACTGAAGAAGAGGTAAAAATTACACCATTATCAGAATGCCCTTCGCCAGATATTAGCCACATTAGATTAGCTTCAAAATAATTGGGAGCTTTAGAAATTATCTCTGGCTGAAACCCTCCGCCGCTAGAACTTCCAAAGCCTAAGCGACCATGAGATTGCTTGTGGTATTTCACCTCAAGAAAAAATAAGGCTGGATTTTCACCATTACGGCAAATAAGAATATCGACGGCCTTTTTATTTTCGAAAAGAACCAAATCAGGATGATTATGACATATTCTGGTTTCAATCAAGCCTCGAAGGTAAGACTCAAATTCGCTTTCATTTTCAAATTCCACACTTAATCTCTCAAAGACACATAATGCCCACCTCAACTGCCGGAGGTCAGATTGCAGGCGCTTGGTTGGACTATTGGGGTGATGGTCTCCTGTAGGAGGATCACCATTTAATGGGTTCCATTAAATGCTAACTAACTACTAGCGAATGGCAACTGTAACACCGAGAGGTCTAGTGGGGAGGAGACCGCTAGCAAAGCTACGAGCTGACGAATAGAAACATCCTATAAAGCTAAGCCAGGAGGCGAGGTGGCCAAGGACATCGAGGCCATGTGCTCTAACGGGTAGAGTCAATGATGGAGCTGTGTAGTGAAAGTTGACGTTCTTATCTGGGGAGATCTGTTTAGCTTTCTGCTGTGAAGTTGTCGGCGTTGCTGCTGACTCAGAAATAGCTCACTGCCATGATACTCAACTCAAATGAAGACTTGCTCGAGACTTTCGTTGGGTAGGGATTCATTACGGATAGGGAACCGTCCATTGCGGACCCGCACGATGGGTGATGTGGGGGCCGGTAGCTAGGAACTACCGGCTATCCGATTTAGCGCTGGGGTGGGCCCTGCGGTTTTGATTTAATCGGTAAAGAATGCAGTTTTTGGGCGATCTTTCTTTTTGCTTCTTCTTCCGATTTAGCCTCTTTATCACTTTTTGTCGTTTGTTGGTTCATCATCATCCTCAATCTCTTCAGTTAGTGTCTCTGTTGATCCGACAACCGATGGTTCATCATTTATGTATGTTGGGTTATCTTGAAGAATCTTCTTGGCTCTCTTTCTAAGCTCTTCAGGAGTTAATGGTTTTTTTCTTTCGTTCTTGCTCATGAGATGGCCTTCACAAGATAGTGCTTGTGATTCTTTTCACTAGCAGCTTTGCTGTATGTATATCCGAATGACGAATAGTATTCGATCAATTTTTCATCAATTGGGTCAATTATGCGTAATTCATCAGCTCCAATAACATTTGCATACAGCTCGGCAACTGAGATGGTTATAGGAACAATCCGCCCTCTAAGAGGGCTTGAAGACGGCCTAGATTCGATAAATTCTAGGCGAAGTCGTGTGCCTGCGTAGCTAGGTCTACCTAAGCTTAGGCCTGCAAGGGTATTTCCATACCAGGTGGCCAGTTCAAATCGCTTGGGGTTTCTATATGAATAATCCTGATAGCCGCTATCCCAAGGCCAATCAACTCGCCTATTAGGGTCTTCATCCCATAGCTTTGCCTGCATTAGGGCTTTTTGACAAATGTTACTGAGACGAATGTTGTTTCTATCGGTATAGGGAAGCTCTTTCAATATGGCGTCTCTAGCCATTTCTCTAAATGATTCATATCGCCTTTCGGCATCCTGATGTGTTGCTAACATGTTTCTTCCTTGTGATATTCGCTAGCGGCCCTTCAACTGTCGGAGGCTATTGGCACCTATTATGCAGCTTTTCCTGCAAAAAAGGTGACAGGGGTCGGAGGTCAAATTGCAGGCCCTTGGTACGCCCAGTTCGGGAGTGGGCTAAAAGTCTCCCGTAGGAAGGTCACCGTTTAATGGTTTCAATTAAATGCCAACTACCAGTGAATGGCAACTGCAATACCGAGAGGTCTTGTGGGGAGGGGGCCGCTAGCAAATACGAGCTGATGGGCAGAAACATCCTATAAGGCTTAGCTTGGAGGCTAGGGGGCCAAGGGCACCGAAGCCGGGTGATCTAACGGGTAGAGACAATGATGCAGTTGTGTAGTGAAAGTTCACGTTCTTATCTGGGGAGATCTGTTTAGCTTGCTGCTGTGAAGCTGTCAGCGTGGCCGGTGACCCATAAGGCCCAACCCGCTAGCCACCATTGTGGGGATAGACGAAAGTGGTGGAACACAGCTGCACTTCGGTCAGTAATGGCCGAGGTGATTAAACAGAAGTCAATCGACGGCATAGTAGCCAAATGCCAAGATTAATACCTTGGACAGGGTGAAGGCCTGAACCTAAACTCCACTAGTTAAAAGACAAGGCTAGCCTATCGGTATGTTTCCAGGTGGATAAAGTTGAGGTGGCGCACTGCCATGACACCCAACTCAAATGAAGAACTGCTCGACATTATCGTTGGGTAGAGGTTTATTACGGATAGGGAAGCGCTCATTGCGGGCCCGCACGATGAGTGGTGTGGGGGCCGGTAGCTAGAAACTACCGGCTACCCGATTTAAGTTTCAATATGCCAATTCCCAGGCGGTAACTAGAGTGTTAAACACTATCTGCATTTCATTCTCGAATTGCTCTTTAGTGATTTGATCGCCTACGCGTCTTGATAGCCTTGTCTTTTGCTTTCCGCTCATTCTAGATACTTGCTCTTCCGTACGCTTCCAATCCTGATGGTCTGGATAACACTCTTCAAGTGAACCATGCTCTAGGACAATTATTTGCCCTCTATCGTTAAAGGTTTTGAAGCTCTTTATGAAATCATCAAATCCAGCTTGAGCCTTATTAGTAGGAGAATCGCACAAAACCACCATTTTCTCTTCAAAAATTGACTTCTCAAGCGGTTTAAATGCCTTTTTGATAGCATTGATAGAACGTTTTGCTTGATGAGTATCACCTTCGGCTGAAATCACTTGAATACTTGGCTTATCTGAGTAGAAACGGCGAATAACTCTGGTTAACAATTCGACTTCACTAGGACCCTCTACAATTATGAAGTTGCGAGGTAATAGTAAATCCGCAGGGCTTCCGCCCAATAATTCAAAAACTACGTACGGTTTATCAAATGTATCTACAGATTTAAATTTAGTAACATTATCCTCTTTTTCGACTTTGAATATTTTTTGTGAGGAATGTTCATCTGCTACGAATACAGAAGAGTGTGTATTTATAAACACTTGATCGAGGTCTTCACAAAGTTCCAACAAAACATTTTTTAGCTTTCTTTGTGCTGTTGGATGTAGGTGTAATTCAGCTTCGTCTATGAAGAAAAGAAATGATTTTCCTGCATCATCACGATTTTTTCTATACTCTGCATAAGCTTGGATTATTGCGAGCATAAGTGCTCGCTGCATACCATCACCTTTCTCTGATGCGTACGTTTCGACACCATCATCTACCCTTGTTTGGAAGTTCTTCAGTAAATCGTCAAACTCAGGGCTAGTTACCTCGAAGCTAACCTTTGTGCATTCTGCGAACTGTTTTTCTAAGTGCGTCTTTACACTATATCCAAGTTTATCAAATTCGACTTTTACGGCAGAATTTTCATTATCGAATAACTCATCGAATTTACTTCTAAAGGCACGATACTGAGGATCATCTTGAAGGATCTCTTCCAATACAGAAGAAAGCATTATTCCAACAGGAGTTTTAGATGAATATTTTGCAACCTCATCAAAATATTGTTTCGTGTGAATATACTCGAATTTAGGTAAGAAATCGTTGAGCGCTTTATCAAAGCCTGCGGGATTTTTGGCTAATTCCACACCTCCGATAGTTAGTTTTCTTTTGGTGGGTTCATTGCTTGTTCTTTTTACAGAAAGTGAGTCGTTACCATCTAAAACGTTTAATATCTTCGTTTTATTGGCTTCGTTCCGCATATTCTCAGCGCCATGCTGGGCGCCTTCAAATTCAATCTCAATAGAAATTTCTTTTGAAGTATTTCTATTGGGGTGTAAATCTTCTAGGGGTTTGCCTTTTGGTAATCCTTTGAAGAACCATTCTACAGCTTCAAAAAGGTTTGTTTTCCCTGCATTGTTTTGACCTACGAATACATTGAAATCATTTAAATCAAAAACTGCACTTTCAATTGATCTAAAGTTGTTGATAGTTACTTTTGATATCTTCATCGTTCCCTGAACCTTAATTTGAAACTTAACGCCTCAATCAGCCGATACGTTAACGGTCGGTTGCATTGATTTGTTATGTGATTCTTCGATCTTACTAATTTCGCCCAAATCAAACTCCGGATGATATTGACAGACAAAAGCCAATATAACCGTTCGCGCCTTTACTATGATCTGATACGCTGGTTCAGAATCTGCAAATTTACCGGAATGAACAATGCCGTTTCGAACCCTATTTATTTCACCTATATCGTTAGAAAGTTGCTTAAAGGTTTGCGCATAGTTCTTCCCTTCAACAGCGGGCAATATCAATTTCTGAAACTTTCCTTGTAACCCATTTGCCCATAGCATTAAATGACTTACAAAGGGTTTGTCAATACCTTTAGTATTTTCTAGTTCTTCACGAACTACTAAATTCGACGCGATTTCAGCTGCTGTAGCCGCCCTTACGATAGAGCTAGACCATTCCCCACGTGAATACAAGCCGGAAAGTTTTTTCCAATTTGATTGAATTTTTTCAACGTCTGTTCGGTCTTCGTATTTTTTACTCATATATGACATTCCGACACCATGTCGCATAACGCCCGCTTCAGCCGGGCCAAACGCGAAGCGGCTTTTGTGTTATTGACTGAGCGCAGCGAGTAACGCAAAAAGTGCGTCGCGGTTGGCCTCGGTTGCAAGCGCTTGTTAGGTACCGTTCTGCGCGATACATCCCCAGCCTTCGACTTCAACCCCATATAATTCACCAATGCAAGTCATAAAGCCTGACACGCAAAGCAGGATGTTTTGAGTTACAGGCATATCTATTAGTACTTGCACTATGTATGGCTGTTCTTCATCAATAAAATTCGTTGTCCCGTACTGAAAATCACCCAGAAAACCCGCTACAGTGACTGCTTTTTCCTTACTGTCGCACTTGAAGGTGAAATCTACTTCTCTGAATTTACTAAAGTCATCACCGCTGGAATCTAAGCGGTGAAGAACATCAGTATCCGCTTCTGTAGCTTCCATTAATTTAGAAATTATTGACATAATTCGAAGGTTACCTAACAGTGTATTCAAAAGCAGCCACATTATATCACTAGTCAAGATATCCCAAGAGGAGAAAACCGCTCTTGCCAGAAAAAACAAATAAATCAACATGTTAGTCAGCAATGATGGAAATTTACTCTAGTGGATATATTGCGGCTGCTCTTGATCTTCGAAATGGATAACACTGAATGTATATAAAAGCAGCAAGTTGAAGCAACTAGGTATGATCTATTGTTTCTGGATTCCAAAATGAAAGGCGAGGGAGAATACCAGTCTTAACGGCTATTTTTATACGCAACCGAAATTTCCAAAGCGTGAGCAATAAAAAATATAGGCACAAAAATAATCTTGTTGGATTTTATTCAGTTTGTTTTAGTGTCAAAGCTGCGTAAAATCGGTGGATATTTATCGGTATTTGGATCGATATTGAACAGCCTTCTAAAGGCCAATGATCAAAGAGATTCGAGAGAATTAAGAATTTTCTAAAAACCATTCCCTCAAAGGAGAACGGTAGCGTGACGTAAAAGTAAGTAAAAGGCGCTGACCCAAGGTGCGCTAACACCTGGGGCCAGCTAACCAAATTGATACTCTAACTATCAAAATGGCTATATGGATCATACGCTAGAAACCCGCTCGTCTTCAATAAAGTGGAGTCCATTCAGCAGTTTGGGGCGTGTCCCTTGGCTCTGGAAGCGTTGCGTCTGCCTTTTCTACCTCTATGCCTACCGTTCTCGCGCCCCACCCGATACTTCCCTAAAAGTTACTTTCGAGTCCTTCCATTAAGGGGGGGCTACGCATGGTTTGAGTACTAATAGGAAACAAATATGTTGATCTTAAAGCGCCGGACGGGTGAAAACTTACGGATTGGAGCGAACGTCTCAATTACAGTATTGGAAGTTAAGGGTAATCAGGTAAAGATAGGTATACGTGCCCCCAAATCTCTACCTGTTCACCGTGAGGAAGTCTATAGACGTGTTCAGAAGGAGGGGCTACTGGGGGATGGAGTTGGTTGAGATTTCAGTGTGCACGAAGCAGCGGCGCGCGTTGGTGCATCCAGTAGGGGAGGCAAAACCAAAGCGAAGCGGCGGTTTTGGCGTCCCTCTGGCTGGTCTTCTTAACTCTCTATGATGCCTTGCTTAATTAGTGTTTTTTTCGCAAACCCTACGAAGAAATAGATAGCGACTGCATGAATAGCTCCGATAATCGCAACTGAGAACAAAAGAACTGAACCGCTTACTTCATGGCCAGATTCGGAAAGTGCGATAGCTCCGAAAATAGCTTGAATAAGCATGTTAATTGCGATGAGGCCAATCACTACCCTGGTTTTTTCACTTTTATTGAAATAGCGACGATTCTTATTCGCAAAAGAAGAACATACCCAAAATATCGTGCCTAATAATATTCCGATATTTACGCCGCTACTACTGCTAAGGCCAAAATAGTTAAGTGTAAATCCTACGATGAAAATCAGTGTTATATAAGTTAAAGCGAACCGGGTTAATACTCCTCGAATGCTCATTACTTCTCCTTGTGTAGTTAATGCCAGGTTCAGCGGAACGTACTGCAACCATTTGTTATGATTTGCTATGGAAAAATACAGTTACAACTTTCCTTTTGTATAGAATTTACTTCCATGTGATCGTGTAACTCATTATATAGGTTTACACCTTTGTCTATTTCTTCCTGGGTAATGTTCATATTGAGATACTCTCGACAATACTCAACATGTTCCAATGGGTCTTGACCGGAGAGTTGGATAAACGCAAGCTGTTCGTACATTTGCGGCCCTAAATCTTCAGTATGCTCAGTTCCTAAATCATCCATAGCCCCCCAGCAACCACCTTTGGCTGCGTAAAAAACTAGCTCTCTGGCTTTCGTCTGTAAATCCTTGTACGGTTTTCCGTCTTCCTTGAGTTTTCTAGCTTCATCTCCTAGCATTCGACCGTACAAGTGCATCCCCTTTACAGAGCCAAGTTCAGAAGCACGTTTTGCTACCTTTTTCACCTCACCCGGATATAGTCGGTCTAATACTTCTTCGAATTCATCTTCATCATCATACTCACATGCATCAAGTTCCCAACCGAGACTTTGTAACTTTGACTCAATCTCTTTTAGGTCTGTGATTTGCTCATAACTCATAGTTTATGACTCCCCCTTATTTGAAACATGGCATTTATATAGTAATCATTCTGACCACTATTATGATGATTACTATTCTGGAATCAATCTAACGAAGAAGTACGTAAGAACCTTGAGGGATCAATAAATCACATACAAACCGGAACTCTTGTCCCAAGTTCAAAAATAATTAGTTTGGTCACTATCCCCAATGAATAGTTTTTCTCTAACTCACTATTAGACCTAGAGTTTTCAATCAATCAGAATCTTTGTATAAAAAATAACAGTCAAACCGATCGGAAATCATGTTGATTTCTTATCAGGTACTTAGGAGGGTTGAAAGATTGAGCGTAGCTTGAAGCGTTTTAGCGCGCTTTAGGTCGTATACCACTTCGGTAAAGCTGATTTTGGCGCTGACAAACCCATAGGCGATGCAGGTACATTGAGTACATACTCAGGTTCTGAAGTTGATAGAAAATCGAAAGGCACTAGGGCTAGAAGGGGTCGTTTGATTTATGTCAAAAAAAGAAAAGGGGGCAGAGCCCCCTTTTTTAAATCAGATCCACTCTTTAATGACGCGGATTATCAGAAGCCTTAAAGATTACTGATTTCCTCAAGTTGCTGTTGCAGGCGCTCGTGAGCACCTTTCATTTCTGCAAGCTTGTCCTTTTCCTTGGCAACAACGGCTTCGGGGGCTTTGTCTACGAACTTAGGATTGTTGAGCTTGCCTTCAACTCGTGCGAGTTCTTTGGACAGTTTATCAATCTCTTTTTGCAGACGTGCGCTCTCGGCTTTAACGTCGATCAGGCCAGCCATGGGTACCAGCAATTCCATATCGCCTACCAGGGCGGTGGCGGAGGCTGGTGCAGCTTCTCCACTTTCCAACCAGGTGATTTCTTCGAGGCTCGCCAGTTTGATCAGCAGGCTGCGGGCTTGCTCCAGCAATTCTTGGTCACGGCTGGAACCGCCACGCAGGATCAGTGGGATTTTCTTCGCTGGGGAAATATTCATTTCACCGCGAATATTACGCACGCCTTCAATAACCTGCTTCAACCAGGCAACGGCCGCTTCAGCTTCCTCGTCGATCTTGCTGTTATCTGCTTCCGGGTACTGTTGCAGCATAATGGTGTCACCGTTGGAGCCGGCGAGGGTTTTTACACGCTGCCAGATTTCTTCGGTGATAAACGGCATCAGTGGGTGGGCCAGACGCAAGATGGTTTCCAGTACGCGGATTAGGGTACGGCGGGTGCCTTTCTTCACTGCGTCGGAGGCGTTGTCGTCCCACAGTACCGGCTTGGACAGTTCCAGATACCAGCTGCAGTATTCGCTCCAAATAAAGTCGTACAGGGCCTGGGAGGCGAGGTCGAAGCGGTAGGTGTCCATGGCTTCGCGTACGGTAATCTCGGTGCGCTGCAGCTGGGAAATAATCCAGCGGTCGGCGATGGTCAGTTCAAAATCCGTGCTGCCGTCCTGTCCGCAATCGTGCTCTTCACAGTTTTGCAGTACGTAGCGGGAGGCATTCCAGATCTTGTTACAGAAATTACGGAAGCCTTCGATACGGCCCACATCAAACTTGATGTCGCGGCCGGTGGAAGCCAGTGAGTAATAGGTGTAGCGCAGGGCATCGGTACCAAAAGCAGAGAAACCTTCGGGGAAGTCCTTGCGGGTTTGCTTCTCGATCTTTTCGCGCAGGTGCGGTTGCATCAGACCAGAGGTGCGCTTCTCTACCAGGGTCTCTAGGTCGATACCGTCGATCAGGTCGATGGGGTCGATCACGTTGCCCTTGGATTTGGACATCTTCTGGCCGTGGTTGTCGCGCACCAGGCCGTGTACGTACACGGTGTTAAACGGTACTTCCTTCTTGAAGTAGAGGGTCAGCATCATCATGCGCGCGACCCAGAAGAAAATAATATCGAAGCCGGTAACCAGTACGGAGCTGGGGTGGAAGGCTTTCAGTTCTTCGGTATCTTCTGGCCAGCCCAGGGTGCCGAAGGTCCACAGGCCGGAGGAGAACCAGGTGTCGAGTACGTCGTCGTCCTGGCGCAGGCTGATATCGGCGCTCAGGTTGTGCTTCTCGCGCACTTCCTCTTCGCTGCGGCCAACGTAGACTTTGCCTTCGTTGTCGTACCAGGCGGGGATGCGGTGACCCCACCACAGCTGGCGGGAAATACACCAGTCCTGGATATCGCGCATCCAGGAGAAGTACATGTTTTCGTAGTTTTTCGGTACGAACTCAACGCGGCCATCTTCAACGGCGGCGATGGCTTCATCGGCCAGGGGCTGGGTTTTCACATACCACTGATCGGTGAGCCAGGGCTCGATCACCGCACCGGAGCGGTCTCCGTGAGGTACCTTGAGGGTGTGGGGCTCTACTTTTTCCAGCAGGCCGAGGGCGTCCAGGTCGTCGACAATCTGGGTGCGCGCGGCAAAGCGCTCCATGCCTCGGTATTTTTCCGGCACTGCGTCATTCAGGTGGGCGTCGGCATCGAGGATGTTAATCATCTCGAGGTTGTGGCGCTGGCCCATTTCGTAGTCGTTGAAGTCGTGAGCTGGGGTGATTTTTACACAGCCGGTGCCGAATTCTCGATCGACGTATTCGTCGGCAATAATCGGGATTTCGCGATCCGCCAGGGGCAACTTGATGGTCTTGCCGATCAGGTGCTGGTAGCGCTCGTCTTCCGGGTGTACGGCTACGGCGGTATCGCCGAGCATGGTCTCCGGGCGGGTAGTGGCAACTACCAAGTGGCCGGAGCCGTCGGAGAGCGGGTAGCGGAAGTGCCACAGGTGGCCCTGCTTCTCTTCGTTTAATACTTCCAGGTCGGAGATCGCGGTGTGGAATTTCGGGTCCCAGTTCACCAGGCGCTTGCCGCGATAAATCAGGCCGTCTTCATACAGTTTGATAAAGACTTCCTGCACCGCTTTGTAGAAGCCGTCGTCCATGGTGAAGCGTTCGCGGGACCAGTCGGGGCTGGCACCCAGGCGGCGCAGCTGGCGGGTAATGGTGCCGCCGGACTCTTCCTTCCACTCCCAGACCTTCTCAATAAACTTGTCGCGGCCCAGGTCGTGGCGGGATACGCCTTCGGCGCCCAGCAGGCGCTCTACCACCATCTGGGTGGCGATACCGGCATGGTCGGTGCCCACTTGCCAGAGGGTGTTGTCTCCCTGCATGCGGTGGTAGCGAATCAGGGCGTCCATGATGGACTCCTGGAAACCGTGGCCCATATGCAGGCTGCCGGTGACGTTCGGCGGCGGGATCATAATGCTGTAGGGCTTGGCCTCAGTATCCCCGGAAGGCTTGAAGTAGCCGTTCTCCTCCCAGGTTTTGTACCACTGCTGTTCGATGGCGTTGGGCTGGTATGTTTTGTCCATGCGGGCGGGAAACCTTGTGTTTAACTGACTGCGTGCACAGCGTTTTGGCTCAGGATAGTCTGGTGCTTGCTCGGGCTGCGCGGAAAAGGCGGCAATTATACCGCCGGGGTCTGGTGGGCAAAAGGCGGTATTTGAGCTTAGGGAGTTATTCAGAGGCTCCCTTAGGCCGTCTCTTAATCCCAAACGCCGAGCTCGTCGACCACGTGTTCTATTTGGGCGCGCAGGCGGCGCTCCAGTTTAGGCAGCTGCTGGGCGACGAGTTGTTCGATCAATTCCTGGCGCTGGCGCTCTTTGGCGGAGGGCTCAGGGTCTGCGACCGGATCTTCTTCGGCGGCTTGGGCCTCAGTGCTTGGAAGTTCAGCTTCTTCCTTTACTTCAGGGGCCGGGGCCGCTGTTGCTGGAGCTTCTGCTTCTGCTTCTGCTTCTGCTTCTGCTTCCGGGGCCGGGGGCACTGGGGTTTCGGTTACTTGGGTATTTTCTTCAACTGGCAGGGGCCGTCCACCGGTGAGGCGGGAGCGAATATGATTTGGCAGGAACGGGTTTTCCGCCCGGGGCTCCGGCTGCGGTTCGGGCTCTCTCTCCTGTTGGGACTCTGGGAAATCTTCAGTTTTGGTTTCCCGGGAAATCTGCTCTAACGGTGTTTCAACCGGTTTATCTTCAGCGGGCTTTTCTTCGATTTGCCCGGTTTCTGCGGAAGCTTGTGGTTCCTCATCCTCTACAGCCAGCTCTTGAAGCGGGCGCAATAGAGCCAGGTCAGACTCTGCCAGCGACAGGGATTGCTGGGCCAGCATCTCTTCTTCAACCGGTGAAAATAAAATCGGCAAGTCGATATCTTCCAGTGAGGTATCGATATCTTCGAACTCACTGGTAGCTGGTGTCCCACTGGGTTTTGGTATGTCGGCAATAGTGGGAAGTGTGGGGGGCTCAGGGGTTACAGGATTACCCTGCTTGGCCACTTGGCTGAGCACGGGGATTTCTTCATTGTTCTCGTCGGTGACAAGCAAGTTGTGCAGTGAATTAAGTTCATCCAGAAATTCACTGGGCTGCTTGCGCTGCTGTCCGCGGTGCTTGTGTTTGTTTTTTTTGCCGGACATGACTCTCGGACGTAGTTAGAGGCTCTAATTGATCTTATGGGATTGTAACGGATATCCGCGATCGCGGAAGTGACCAAATCGCAATCGGGACCGTTTTAATGGTTCCGGTTGTTGGATCACAACTTCTGCCAAGCGTTCAAAGCGGCTAAACCACTTGGGTACTTTGGAGCAGAGATTGATCAGTAAGCCGTGGTGATCTGCGGGGTCTTCGCCGCTGTTAATTTCTATTTGCGCCTGTTGGTTTTCAGTTTGCGGGGCGTGGGGCAGAAAACTGTCCTCGCGAAATGTCCACAGCAGTTGATCCATCTGCTCCGCCCGTTGCGAGTCGTCCACCGCGATTAATACCCGCATACCCGCGCGGAAGGCTTTCTCAGCCAGGCGGCAGGCAAAAACATCGGCGTGTTCCGGTTGGTCGGAAGAGAGAATATAGAAATCAATGCGAGTCATTTCAGATACTGGTCAAATAATCCCGGCCATATTGATACGCCGCCAAAAACAAAAGCGGTCCATTAATTAATGGACCGCCCGGCGGCCGGGCACCGATGGTGCCGGCGGCTATTGTGCGCTTTGGCTACTTATTTGCCCAGTAGATATTCAACCAGTAGAGGAACCGGACGGCCGGTTGCACCTTTCTGTGCGCCGGACTTCCAGGCACTACCGGCAATATCCATATGCGCCCATTTGTAGTCTTTGGCAAAACGCGCCAGGAAGCAGGCAGCGGTTACTGAACCGGCTTCGCGTCCACCGATGTTTTGGATATCGGCAAAATTGGAATCCAGGGAGGACTGGTACTCGTCCCACAGTGGCATTTGCCAGGCGCGGTCGCCAGTAGTTTCGCCAGCCTGGAGAAGGCTCTTGGCCAGTTCTTCGTTATTGGCGTAGAGACCGGTGGCGTGATGGCCCAGGGCAATAACACAGGCACCGGTGAGGGTGGCGATATCAATCACTGCGCTGGGCTTGAACTTGGCTGCGTAGGTGATCGTATCGCATAGAACCAGGCGGCCTTCGGCATCGGTGTTGAGGATTTCGATGGTTTTGCCGGACATGGAGGTCACAACATCACCGGGCTTGCTGGCGCGGCCGCTGGGCATATTTTCAGCAGCGGCAACCAGGCCTACAACGTTGATAGAAGGCTGCAGTTCAACCAGGGCGTTCATTACGCCGAAGACACTGGCGGCACCGCCCATGTCGTATTTCATTTCGTCCATAGCCTGGCCCGGCTTGATGCTGATGCCGCCGCTATCGAAGGTGATGCCTTTACCGACCAATACCACAGGTTTTTCGCTGGCCTTGCCACCTTTGTAGTTCATGGCAATCAGCGCGGGGGGCTCGTCGCTGCCTTTGGAGACGCTGAGGAAAGCACCCATGCCCAGGGCTTTCATTTTCTTTTCGTCCAGCACGCTGGTGGTGAGCTTTGCATGTTTTTTAGCCAGCGCCTTCGCCTGGGCAACCAGGTAGTTGGGGGTACAAATATTGCCTGGGAGATCCCCCAAATCACGGGCGACATTGCTGCCCAGTGCTTGAGCGGCACCCACTTCCATGCCGCCTTGAATAGCTTTCAGCTGCTTTTTCTCTGGAGCGTGGATGGTGAATTTCGCCAGGGGCAGGGGCTTTGCATCGGTGCGGGACAGGGTGTAGCGGTAGCTTGCCAGACCGGCGGCCATGGCGATTTGCTGTGCTTTCCAGCGATTATCGGCACCTTCAACCTCTACTTCGCAGAGGTAGCTCGCGGCCTCTTTAAAGTTCTTTACTCCATTGGCACTGCTGGCTGCCAGCTTGCGGAAATCCGCTTGGCTGATGGTGCCTTTACCGGTGCGCACGACCAGAACGCGCTCGCTGGGAACGTCGATAAGATTGATCAGCTGGGTGCTGCCGGATTTGGCTCCCAAGTCCCCGCGCTTGAGGATTTTTGCGATCATTCCCCCAGTCAATTTATCCAGGCTTTTGCCACTTTCGCTGAGGTTATTTTTGGCATCTGCTGAAATAATTGAGCAGGCGCTGCGTTGTTTACTGATATCTGCAACCTTGGCGGAGAACTGCATTTTTCGCTTTCCTTAAAATCTGACAATAGATTGCATGCCTCAGGGCCGAGACATAGCAAGAATTTTTAGTGATAATGCGTCGCACAAGTTTAACCCGCCTGCTTATGGATTGCTGTACCCGGTGGGAAACTTACTCGTTATTGATTCAGATATCGTCACACCGCTGTCACCAAGGAATTTGTTCGCCCTGTGATTATTTTTCGCTATCTCTGCCGTGAGCTGATGCTTGTCACGCTGGCGGTCAGCGCAGTTTTGTTGTTAATTGTGATGAGTCTCCGGTTCGTGAAATATCTAGCCGAGGCTGCGACAGGTGATATTTCAGCGAATGTCCTACTTTCTTTGATGGGTTTCCGCTTGCCGGGGTTCCTGGAACTGGTTCTGCCAATGGGCCTGTTCGTAGGGATTCTTTGGGTTTATGGGCGCCTTTATATAGAAAGTGAAATGACGGTTCTGCACGCCTGTGGTTTCAGTGATTGGCGCTTGCTGGGTTACACAATGATTCCAGCTCTGATGCTGGCATTGGTGGTAGCCTCAATGAGTTTGTATTTCTCTCCGGCGGGTATGGAGCGTTCCACCAGTCTGTTGAATGCAGAAAAGGCGCGCAACGAATTTGATCATCTGGTACCAAAGAAGTTTGTGTCCTCTCAGGGCGGCCGTGCGGTTTACTACGCCGATGCGCTGAGCGAGGACAAGTCCACCATGCTGGGGGTGTTCCTGGCGGAGTTGGGGGGCGCGGAGGAGGAAACTGAGGCGGATCAGCAAGTTGTAATCCGTGCCCGTGAAGGCGTGCAGGAAATCGATCCCAAGACGGGGCTGCGCTACTTAGTATTACGCGACGGCTTTCGCTATGAAGGTGTTCCCGGAGAGCGGGAGTATCGCCAGATGAAATTTACTAGTTATTCTGTGATTCTTGAGGTGCCCCGAGAGCGCAGTCGCCAGCAGGACCAGATGGAATCGGCATCGACCTTGGACCTACTTGAGGGCGATACCCCCCAGGAGAAAGCTTATCTTTATTGGCGACTGAGCCTTCCGGTCCTGGTGTTAGTTGTAGCTATTTTGGCTGTGCCTCTGTCTCGTACAAATCCTCGCCAGGGGCGCTTTGCGAAGATGATCCCTGCCATTTTACTGTATATCACCTATTTGGTGATCCTACAGGGGTTAAGGGGGGCAGTTGAGGATGGCAAGATTGCTAATCCAGCAATGATCTGGTTGGTGCACCCACCTTTCGTTCTAATAGGTTTGTTATTGTTGGCGGGAAGAAGTTGGCGCAAGGCGCCACCCAAGCGGTTGCCCGGGGTGGAGGAGCTGCCAAATGAATAAGCTTGATCTGTATATCGCTCGCACAGTCTTAGTTTCAGTCGGTGCGGCTTTGTTGATTATCCTTGGCCTCACAGTCGTCTTTGCCCTAGTGGATCAGCTGGGAGACCTGAAGAAGGATTACGGGTTTATTGACGCAATCAAGTACGTTGCCTGGACATTGCCGGCGCGTATCTATGAACAGCTGGGCTTTTCCGCCCTGGTCGGGTGTCTGGTGGGACTGGGTTCATTGGCAGGTACCAGTGAGCTGACCGTTATGCGGTCTGCCGGAGTCTCAATCGGTCGGATTACCTGGGCGGTGATGAAGCCCATTATGCTGCTGATTTTACTGGGTTTGGGCCTGGCGGAATTTGTTATTCCCAAGACCAATGTAATTGCCGAGAGTGACAAAGCCCGGGCATTGGGTGAGCTGGAGGCGAGCGGTCTGGAAAGTGGCCTGTGGCTGAAAGACAGCGGCGAGTTTGTGCACTTCAACGCGGCGCTGCCGGATGGTGAGCTTTACGGTGTTACCCGCTACCACTTCGGTGCTGATCGAGAGCTGGAGCAGGTGGAGTTTGCTGAGCGCGGCCATTTTGACGGCAAGCGCTGGGAACTGGAGAATAGCCGCACGACTATCTTCACCGGTGAGCATACCGAGAGTGAGGCGTTACCTACGACCGAATGGAAGGCGGAGATTTCGCCAGAGTTATTCGCTTTGGTGGTGCCTTTGCCTGCGGATCTGTCACCGCGCAATCTGTGGGCTTACGGCAAATTCCTCGATCGCAAAGGTGAAGACTCCAGTCGCTACTGGTTGCAGTTCTGGAAAAAAGTATTGCAGCCTCTCACTATCGCCAGTCTGGTGATGGTGGCGATCTCCTTTATTTTTGGCCCTCTGCGGGAAGTAACCACCGGACTGCGTGTGTTTACCGGATTGGTGGTTGGCCTGGTGTTCCAGTTTGTCCAGGATATGCTGGGGCCATCTTCCCTGGTATTTGGCTTCCCGCCTTTCCTCGCGGTGCTGCTACCGATATTGCTGTGCTTTGGCGCGGGATGGTATCTACTGCAGCGGGCCCGTTAGGGCCCCTGGCCTTCTACTTTTTAGACTTCTTGGGAAGTACGCGCACCTCGGATTCGGAGATAAGGTCATGCCACGTGGCCTTGTCGGATCTGGCCCAGGCAGAGAAGTATCCGAGTCCCAAACAAGCAATAGACAGCGGCGCTACGATGGCGCGAAGAATACATTGGCGCCAAGTGAGCTGGGCTCCGTTTGGGCTCGCCAGCAGCAGACGCCAGGCGCGCATCCCCACAGTTTGACCCGCAGCCCTCCAGGACCAGAAGTAATACCCTACGATAACCGCTAGAGCGCCCAGCTGAAAGAATGGCCCGCTGACACAGGGGTTGTAGTCATTTGCCTCGGGCTGGCAGTTGAGGCCCACCACGGTAGAGGCAACCATCAGCGCGATAAAGCCGTAAACCACCAGTAGGCCCATCAGTATCAGCAGGTCGTAGAGCAGTGCGGCCAGGCGTGGACCCACCCCGGCAACAGGGAGTTCAGGAAAGGATTTGGGGGTGTTCGAGCTACTCACGGTTATCTCCGCCGGTTTTAAGTGGCGGAGATTCTAACAAACCTGTAAACGGGGAAGGAGTGGTAGCGCGCCTGAGTTCAGGGGCTCCCTAAAACTCCAGCTCAAAAGAGAACTTGAATTTGTCGTCGGACAGAGAGATGCCGTAGTCCACCGAGCTGCCAATCTTGCCCTCGTTGTTGGTGTACCTGAGCAAGCCTGTACGTGCGGCGCGAGAGTTCTGTGTCTTGTACGTTTCTAGACCCATTCGCAGGATTTTGGATAATGCCTTGCCACCTTTCAGGGGCTTAAACTTATCTGGATTGGTGTGCATCTGCAGCCACTGGTAATTCAGGCGTCGCTGTACGTTGCTCATACTATTGGTGCGCAAGTACTCGGCGGCCTGGACCAGTGCTTCGTTATCCATAGCAAATGCACTGTCGGAGAAAAACAGACTGCCGGATTCCATATTCAGGGTTTCATGGGAATCCGGGATAAATAACTCATCGGCAGAACAGACGCAGCACGCGGGCAGAAGAAATAGGCCAACGGTTTTTGGCACTAGTTGATTGGCGCTGAATCGGAAACTGCAGAGTAGCATTCTGTTTACCCCTGGGTGTCAACTTCTCATTTCGATGGCCGCAAGCGGTCGTTGAATTTATTATGGGTCACCCTTAACAAAGCATTTTTTCGAATTAATTAGGCGGCTGATGCAACTCCACTTACTGGACAGTCCGAAAAAGTCATCTCTTTCCTTGGAGGCCGCATGAAATGGATACTTTTTCATTTTTGTCTAAGTGGTCGCGAGCGTGAGCAGGAGCCCGCCAATGTTTTTTTATTATTGTTTTGGTATTTCTGTGCCAATGCTGATGAAAAAATTGTCTTGAATAGCTCCTCTTTCCACCGGATCGGGGCTTAGGTGCCAGGAAAGAGTTCCAAAATGCGCTACCGCAAAATTCTCCCACAAATAATCAGTGAGGATGGGGTAGGTTGGCTATCGGCTCTGGGTTCGTGAATCGCTTCTATGGCAAAGCTGTTGTCACGAAATAGCTGGACCCAACTTTCCAGGGTGCGGAAATACCAGGGAGCGGCCTCTTCAAAATCTCCCTCAATACCTTCCCAAGATCCCGGGCGCCATCCATCTCGATAGGGCTCATTACCGCAGGCTTGATGGGGGTGAAGAGTTTGGATGACAAAATACCCACCGGGCAGCATTAACTCGCGTGCATGACTGAATAGTTGCTCGACAGATTCCTTTCCGATGAGGGAGAAATTGCACACGATAAGTTCAAACTGCTGTTCCAGTTTTTCGGAGCAAATTTCTTCGTACTGCAATCGCCGGTAGGACTCATTGGCGCCTGCTCGAGCGCTGGCAATATCCACTAAATCTTTAACGCCATCGACACCACAGACTCGAATACCTTGCTCTGCCAGTTTTCTGCTGAGCCAGCCTTCACCGCAACCGATATCTAAAATGCTCGCAGGTTGGTACGCCATGATTGTGCTGACAATGGCGGCATCAGTGACCAGTCGGCGGCTGGGAATGGCGGCATTGTCTACTACTTTAGTCCACTCATGAGCATTCTTATGCCAGCAGGTGAGTACCTGATCATCACTGAATTCGGAATTGGGCATGCTTGGGTGACCTCCAGCCTGTCATTATTCACAGCTTGAGTGTACCGTCAGTGGACCATCCAGCTACAAAGGTGCTGAGGTCCCATGTCCACTCAAATGATTTTTGATTATGTGATCGTAGGTGCCGGCTCCGCCGGTTGTGTTTTAGCAAATCGGCTCAGTGCCGAAGAGCAGAATCGAGTTTGTCTTCTGGAGGCGGGTCCTAAAGACCGGAGCCCTCTGATCTCTATCCCTGTGGGTATTGGCGAGTTACTACCGGGAACTCGCTATAACCTACACCACCATACCACGCCACAAAAGCACCTGAATGACAGGAAACTGTTTTGGCCGAGGGGCAGGACCCTCGGGGGTAGTAGCTCTATAAATGCCATGGTTTATATCCGTGGCAATAGCGATGACTACGATGCCTGGGAAGCAGAGGGTAATCCGGGTTGGGGCTGGAAGGGGTTGTTGCCTTACTTCTTAATGTCGGAAGGCAATGAACGGGGTACTGATGCGCACCACAGTGGCTACGGCCCTCTGTCGGTCTCGGATTTAAAGTGGAAAACCCGATCGGGCCATGCTTTTTTACGCGCAGCTGAGTCCCTGGGACACCGGCCGAATAATGATTTCAATGGCAGCCAGCAAAATGGCGTGGGTTTTTACCAAGTAACCCAACGGCGCGGCCGCCGCTGCTCTGCGGCTACAGCTTATCTGCACCCAGTTTCCAGCCGCTCTAACCTGCATGTTCGTACCAACAGTCAGGTGGCGAGGATTATTCTCAGGGGAGAGAAAGCGACCGGCGTCGAATTGCTTGATGGCACTAAAATCCTGGCGAACAAGGAAGTGATTTTAAGTGCGGGTGCTATCCAGTCGCCACAGCTATTAATGCTGTCCGGTATTGGGGATCAGGACCAATTGCGTAAATCTGGAGTGACTTCGCAAGCGCATCTTCCCGGTGTCGGAAAAAACCTGCAGGACCACCTGGATATCATACAAGTAGTGGAAGCCTCTGAAGCGGTTAGCTTTTCCGAGGCACTATGGCCGAAGCTCCTCACCGCAATGCGCCTGCCAGAACTGATCTTTTTAAATAAAGGGCCCCTAACCAGCAATGTGGCCGAGGCGGGGGGCTTTGCCAGTTCCAGTCTGGCGGGGGGTAACCCGGATATTCAGTTCCACATGACGGCAGTCCCGACTTTCCAACACGGGTTTAATAAGCGCACTTGCTACGGTTACTCTCTTCACGCCTGTGCCCTGAGGCCTAAGAGTCGCGGTGAGATCACTCTGGACTCCACCGATCCACGCAAACTGCCCAGAATTGAACCCAACTACCTGAGTGAGCCCGAGGATCTGCAGGTAATGGTGGAGGCATTTGAAATGGCACAGGATATCCTCGCCCAGGAGGAACTGAGCCGCTACAAGAAAAAGTCCTTGCGCCCAGAGCAGAAGTTGAGTGATAGAGAGTCAATCATCCACTATATTCGCCAGCATGCAGAATCCATCTACCATCCGATAGGTACCTGTCGAATGGGGAGTGATGAATTGGCTGTAGTGGACAGCGAGCTAAAAGTACACGGTGTGGATGGACTGAGGGTTGTGGACGCCTCCATAATGCCCACCCTGATCAGTGGCAATACCAATGCGCCTGTGATCGCTATTGCGGAGAAGGCGGCAGAATTGATTATGCAGCGGTCTTCGCGCTCGTTTGTAAAAGAGAATAGACACACTCAGGAAGTTGAATGATTTGGCAATGCCCGCTTTGTGCTGCCCCCTTAACTTTAGGAAAAGATACTTGGCACTGTACCAATCGACATAGTTTTGATCGCGCGCGTGAGGGCTACGTCAATTTGTTGCCCGTTTATCGCAAGCGCCGCAAAGATCCTGGTGACTCTTCGGAGATGCTTCACGCGCGGCGGCGCTTTCTTCACGCCGGTTACTATCGGCCTTTGGTTGATAGTATTTCGGCGCTCTTGCCCTACAAGCCTGGCCGCCGTTTACTGGATATCGGTTGTGGTGAGGGGTATTACCTGCGGGAGCTTGAGTCCGCTGGCTGGCATGGTCACGGCCTTTCCGGTATCGACATTTCAAAATCCGGCGTGCGAATGGCGGCCAAGCGCGACAGTGGCGCCCAGTTTGTGGTTGCCAGCAATGTAAATTTGCCAGTGGTCTCGGAGTCGGTGGATAACCTGCTGAAGATCTTTGCCCCAGCCCCCGATCATGAAATGGAGCGGGTAATCAAAACCGGTGGCCATTTGGTAGATGTATCCCCTGGCCCCGATCACTTGTGGTCACTAAAGAAGTACCTCTATAAAGAGCCGCGTAAACATCCCGCACCAAAAGTGATTGAGAAGTTGACCCCGGAAGTCGATATGCGTTGCTGTTTCCCTTTCGTATTGAAGGGCAAGCAGGCCATTTCAGATTTTCTCGCTATGACGCCTTTTGCCTGGAAGGGCAACCGTGAAGAACGGCAGAAACTCGAAGAGCGCGACAGCCTGGAGCTGGAAGCGGACTTTGTTATTCGTCGTTTTATTAAACATAAATAACAGGCATTTGATAGTAGAGGTAATAGAGCAGCGTTATGGCGACTCCCAGAGACTTTGGATTTATGCGGCGAGCCCTGGAGCTTGCACAACTCGCTGCTGAGCGCGGTGAAGTGCCGGTGGGTGCGGTTTTGGTCCAGGATGGAAAAATCATAGGGGAGGGCAGTAATCGCCCGATTGGGAATTGTGATCCCAGTGCCCATGCGGAAATCGTAGCCCTGCGGCAAGCGGCAGATAAACAACAAAACTACCGCCTGCCAAACACCACTTTATATGTGACGATTGAGCCCTGTACTATGTGCTTTGGCGCAATGGTACATGCGCGGGTAGGGCGGCTGGTATACGGCGCTACCGAACCTCGGGCCGGTGTTGTTGAGAGCCAGCTGGAATTGGCACAAGCCAACTTTTTCAATCACAAGATTACGGTGGAGTCGGGAGTCATGACGGAAGAGGCAAGCAATTTAGTGCGCGAGTTCTTTCATGATCGACGCTGATCTGGCATTTGCTTTTGTGGTGAATTCAATAGTTGTCGCCACCGTCGTCCTGATACACCACGAAGTATTGAGTGCCCTTGCCCGGATTGGCCGCTGGATTCCGATCAAGCATAACCTGGCGATTGTCCTGGGGGTGTTTGGCGCTTTGATCGCCCACGTGGCTGAAATATGGCTGTTTGCCTATTGCTACTACTTTATGGTGAATTCGCCTTATTTTGGTACTTTGGTGGGCAACTTTAATGGCAGCCTGTTGGACTGCGCCTATTTCTCATTCACCACTTATACCTCACTGGGTTTCGGTGATATTGAGCCTCTGGGGCACCTGCGTTTTACCGCTGGCCTTGAAGCCCTTACGGGACTGGTGATGATTACCTGGACTGCTTCTTTTATGTTTTTAAAAATGCAGCGTTATTGGGAGAATTGATCGCAGGGTTCTTAAGATTTAATTCGCGCCGTACGCCCTGTGCGTTGTGTGGGTTTTTCTGCTGGATAGAACTCTTTTGAGTGGAGCCTTAAATAAAAGTGCCTGCCCACACTGCGCCAGAGTTTTCCGAAAGGGTGCAGCCAATAGAGCCACCGGGCGACTTTCGTGCGGTGGATATTGGATTTAACAATATTGGAGATGTGTGCGTTTTCCCACAGAAGGTGGGGCTCAACGCCATACAGTTTTAGATCAAATTGCCAGAAGTGATCGAATACCTTGTCGATGGGTTCGAAAATACGGCTGGCATATTTTAAGACTTTTTCCATACCGCGCCGGTTAATCAAATATCCCTGTGCCCCACACCACCCCCGCTCTGGACGCACTAACTGATGAACACCGTCATTCAAGGTTTGCGCGACTTTTCGCTTGCGGACTTTAAGTCCCATCAGTCGAATCATCTCGATATTTTCAGGGAGTTGCTCTAACTCCGCTAAGACGCGGCCAAATGAGGGCTCTAGCTGTACATCATCTTCCAGAATACAGACCCGGTCCAAGCCGGAGCGGTATGCCCGGCGAATTGCTCTCAAGTGGGCGAGATAGCATCCAATCTCGGAGCTTTTGAGTTCGCACAAGTGGCGCCACCGGGTGACGTTACTCGCGATATGCTCATTATCTTCCAGTTCCGGAATGCCTGAGCGCCCATCAATCCCCCCAATCGTGTTGATATGTAGTCGCTGCATTTTCCCGGCGCTGAGTAATAGATCAACGTCATCACTGTTTGGTTGCAGAGTGATAATCCAACAGGGAGTATTGGCGATATAGGGTCGCTGACGGTGGCTGCGCGGGGTAATTGGGCGTCTGGAGCTTAAAGGGAGGCGGCGACGTTGTCTTGTTGGTGGGGAAAGCGGGTTCCGCTTGGGCTTGTGGCTGGTCGTAGCCAACAGGCCAGGTAAGAATTCCTGAGCTACCACAGTTGCTAGAATGACAGGGCTTTTCCACCAAGAGGCGCTGAAGAAGAGCCGGGCACCACAGGAGCCTCCTGGACGCTTGGAGGTCAGGGCTGAAACACCTTTAGTTATACCGTCTTCAGGCGGTATAGAAGCGTCATGGGCCATTAACTCCCCTGATCTTATGGTCCTAAGTTAAGTTGCTACGATTGAAGGTTAAGGTTTGACCTGTCAGTCCGAAAAGGATGAGGGAACTTACTCCTGAGGTGGAAGGAAAGAATACACCGCACTCGAGACACGCCGTGAATACATCCCTGTAAGTTCCTAATCGGCATCCATGCCTCATAGGGTCGCAAGCGCGGTGTATTCTTTCCTTCTCCCTTTTTAGTAATTGTGAGAGGTGTCTTGTAGAGGTGCCAAGGTGGAGTTGGCTCAATAGGGACTGTGGATGAACTCAGGCTTTATAAAAATGGCGTTGATCCTGGGGCTTTTGAGCTCTGTCGGTCCTATGGCCATTGATATGTATCTGCCTGCATTGCCTGCGATGACAAAGGACCTCGACACCTCAACCCAGGTCGCGTCCTATACGCTGATGGCTTATTTTATTGCGTTCGGGGTGTGTCAGATTTTTTATGGCCCCGCTTCCGATATGTTTGGCCGCAAACCGCCGCTCTATTTTGGTTTGCTGGTTTTTACTTTCGCATCTATTTGCTGTGCCCTTGCTACCACTATCGAGTGGTTGATTGCCTTTCGTTTCCTACAAGGGGTGGGTGCCGCTTCGGTAATGTCGATTCCCCGAGCAATAATTCGAGATTCTTATACGGGTACTCAAGCAACTCGCCTTCTTACGACAGCAATTCTTGTCCTTTCAATTTCTCCTATGTTGGCGCCATTAATTGGTAGTCTGCTATTAATTTCGTTTGGTTGGCGCAGCATATTTTGGGGGATATCCATTGCTACTTTTTTAAGTCTGATACTTGCTATTACGAGCCTTCGCGAAACCTTACCAATGAATAAGCGCATACCATTTAAAATAGGTGCGCTGCTTGAGTCTTATTCGATATTGCTGCGTGATCCCATCTATATAGGGCTTACTTGTATAGGAGGGTTTGGTTTCGCCAGTGTACTTGCTTTTTTTGCGGCAGCTTCATTCTTATATACGAATTACTACGGATTGACCCCAACCGAATTTAGTCTCGCCTTTGCTCTAAATGCGCTTAGTTTCTTCCTGTCGAGTCAATTTTCGGCAAATTTTGGTGCCCGTTTAGGGATGGTGAAGCTGGTGAAGTGGGGTGTGACTGGATTTGTAATAAGCTCGGTGACTATGTATTTAGTGATAGAGGCCGGTTTTGATCATCTCGTACTACTGATATGCATGCTTATTGTATGTAATATGTTTCTTGGTTTGGTTCTTCCTACGGCATTTATTCTTTCCATGGAAAGACATGGCCCTATAGCGGGAACGGCTTCTGCCCTGGCTGGTACTATGCAGTTGTCAATCGGGGCTGTAGCTATCCTGATAACCAGTTTGGTTTTTAATGGAACACCAGAATCGCTTGCTGGGGTAATTGCGGTGTGTGGAATTTTGGCCTTTGTTGTTTCCTGGTTGGTTTTGCGTAATGTAGTCAGCATCACAGCAGACCAGAGCGATTGAGTAATACCAAAATAAATTAGGGAGCCTCTGAATAACTCCGTGCCGGCATTTCACTCAGCATCGTTCGAATGATGCTGAGTGAACTCTGGAGTACTTATTATCAGTAGGCACCAGCACTGTAGATCAGCTCATAGCTGTGGCTGTAAATTTCCAGAATATTGCCAAAAGGATCTTCCATATAAATCATGCGATAAGGCTTTTCGCCGGGGTAGTAATAACGGGGCTCCGGCATACGTTTTTTACCACCGGCCGCTACAATCTTATCCGCCAGTTCTTCCAGGTTGGGATCTTGCACACAGAAGTGAAAGATACCGGTTTTCCAGTATTCAAAGTTATCTTCTGGGTTTTCCTGATTGCTAAACTGGAATAGTTCTACGCCAATCCTGTCCCCTGTCGACAAGTGAGCAATACGGAAACTACCCCAGTTTGGGCCAAATACGTCGGTGCACATTTCACCGATAGCGCTTTTGTCCTCTGTGATATCTGTGGGCTTCATAATCAGGTACCAACCAAGTACCTCTGTGTAAAACTTCACAGCCTCTTCAAGGTTCGGCACTGAAATACCGATATGAGAAAAGGTTCTCGGGTATGCGCTACTCATAGCTGTCTCCTTTGTTGAATGCGGTTAAGTTACAGCCTCCAATTCATTACGTATAATTATCATTTGTAATATTTTTAAGTAGCGTTCGTAATGATAAATCCAGTGTGGTTAAGAAGCTTCTGTACTTTAGCTGAAGAGGGGCACTTCACTCGTACGGCGGATCGCTTGCATATGACTCAGTCTGGGGTCAGCCAGCATATACGCAAGTTAGAGGAGCACTTAGGTGTCGCTCTGTTAGTTAGACAGGGTAAACACTTCACGCTCACGGATGCTGGTGATCGGCTCTACCGGGAAGGGCAGGGGATTATTCAGAAGCTTGCCAGCCTGGGGCAAATTGTTGGTGAAGACCCTCCCCACCATGGGGATGTGCGAGTAATGTGCCCCGGGAGTGTGGGGCTGAAGCTCTACCCCAAGTTGTTGTCCCTGCAGAAAATCCATCAGGGTTTATCGATGAGCTGCCGTTTCGCTCCCAACCTGGATGTAGAGAAGGCCATTGCGGAAAACGGCGCTGATATTGGATTAATGACTAGCCCGCCACAAGCAGAGGAGCTTGATAGTCGGCCGATCGCCAGTGAAAGGTTGTTGCTAGTGACGCCGGCTGAAGTGAAAACCCCTGATTGGGAGTCGCTTTTAGCGCTGGGGTACATAGGCCATCCAGACGGTGTACACCATGCGAGTCTATTATTGGGAGCAAACTTCCCACAATTTAGAAGTCTCGAAGCTTTTCAACAAAAAGGGTTTTCTAACCAGATCAGCTTAATACTGGAGCCCGTCAGTATGGGATTGGGCTTCACAGTTTTACCGGCCTATGGGGTAAATGCATTTCGTAAGCCGAAGTTGATCAAGGCTCATAGCCTTGAAACTCCCGTTAGTGAGACACTTTATTTGGCGCTAAGGCGGACTCAACCTGTACCTGCGAGAGTCAGGTTTATTATTGGTGAAATGGAGAAATGGCTTTAATCGGGCTCCTGAGTATTAAAAAGCTTAACGGTTATGATAAAAATACCGGGCTATTTCGCTCCCTGTTATTTTTTGCTCTATCACAACTCTCTCTTGTGGGAATAGCTAAAGCCGAGAGTGTTAAGGATGAGCAAGATAAGATACTGATGTTGTTGGCTTACTCTTTAGTATTCCAGGACTGGGTCAGGCCTACTGATAAAAATAAAAGAGGCCATAATATTGGTGCGGTTTTATTTGACAGTGATGCTAAGCGAATAGTTGGGGTTCAATTAAATTCAGTTATACGCTGCAATGATAAGACTCAACATGCCGAAGTGCGTTTAATGCAGCAGTGCCTTGCTGAGAAATGTCTCGGGCCGAAAACAAAAAATTTTATCCATACCACTGTTACAGTTTACACATCATTAGAGCCCTGTATGATGTGTAGCGGCATGATGATTTTTTTAGGGGGATCAAGAGTAGTATATGGCCAGGCCGATCCAGATTATGGTCAAAGCATTGAGCGGCTACAACAAGCATATAGCAAAAACTGCGGCATAAAAAATTCTCAGTGTATCGTGGATAAACCCGGAAATTATTTCACTCGCCGTATAATTTCAGAACCGTCAAAGCTGATACAAAAAGAGAAGTTAGATGGAGCTTATTTTGCTTATGAACTACAGCATGAGGACAGTATTATTGGGTTTCTATTGAGCGATGAAACCAAAAAAATTTATAAGTCCTCCTATCTTGAATTCAAAAGTCTAGATGTAAGGCATAAGGAAAATCAACTAATATATCATCAAGCACTGTCAATATTAGAACAGCTGGAAAATGGCGAACTGCAGCTGGATTACTGTCCATACTGGCAGTTGCACCATCACTAATTATTCGAGAACTACTGACTCAGAGCTTTTCGAGCATGCTCTGTGAGGTTGATAGTGATCTCTTTAATCAATTTCGATTTTAAGTTCCAAACATGCCAGTAAAGAGGAATCTTCAAATACTGGTCTTCAGCGAGTTTCACCAACTTTCCACTTTTTAGCAGGCTGGCGATCTGAATATCTGGCGCCATTCCCCAACCCAGCCCCAGAGTTAAGAAACTGAGGAAGCTCTTTGAAGAGGGGATTTCATGAGATGGGTACTGACCAGTCTCCACTCCCCAAAACTGTTTAAGGTAACGACTCTGCAATTGATCCTTATAGTTGAACTCCACTGTGGGAGCGTAGTGGAGCTCTTCAACCTTAATCGGGTCTGAAAAAAACTTCTTTTTGAAGGCCTTAGTGCATACCGGGTAATAGGCCATATGACCGAGCAGTACCGATTGGCAGCCCTGGAGGTTACTGGTTGTTGAACTGATACAGCCAATGACTTCACCATTCTTCAGCAGTTCATGGGTAGCGTCCTGGTCGTCGACCTTTAGATCCACGAGCAACTGCTGGGACCGAATCAATGGTGTGATGGCGGCTAGGAACCAGGTGTCCAAGCTATCTGCATTCAGTGCGATCCGAACCTTATTCTGGTTGCTATAGCGAGTCTTGCCCCCCTCTGGATCTATATCAGTGAGAAGCTCTTGCTGTAACAAGTGCATTTGCTGGTAGTACCCCAGCACTTTGAGGCCGGCTTCAGTGGGCCGCAAAGGGTTGGAGCGTATCAATAGGGCTTGGCCAACCTGGCTTTCTAAGGCTTTGATTCGTTGGGAAATCGCAGACTGGCTGACATGGAGTAGGGCGGCAGCCTTGTCAAAACTGCGCTCCTCTACGACAAAGGCAAAGGCTTGGAGTTGCTTTAGGTCTAGCATAAGAATTTCTTATGAGGGATCAGTATAATTAAGTTTACTTATTCTAGTTTGACTCTTAATCTCGCGCCACTATTCAGGCCCGCAGCCCTGCGGGCACTTCCAAATTAGAGAATGAAGCACAGGAGGCATCGTGTTTTCAGGGTTGTTGCTGGCGCCGCTCGCAAAAGGTTTTTTGACTACCATCAGTTTGATTATGGCGATCGGAGCGCAGAATGCGTTTCTGCTGACGCAGAGTATCCGTCGACAATATCACTTTAGTATCGCGGCTTTATGCGTACTGATGGATATTGCCTTGATTACAGGTGGTGTGTTCCTGGTTGCAAATCTCGCACAAGCGGGTGGCGACTGGATGATCTGGCTGACCTGGCTCGGCGCTGCTTTCCTGTTCTCCTACGGTGCCATGGCTTTCCGTTCGGCCTTCACTAACAAAGGTCTTGGAGAGCAAAAAGAGTGGATGAAATCCCGCCGTTCTGCCTTGATTACTGCGGTAGCCTTAACCCTGCTTAATCCACACGCGTATGTGGACACGGTTGTGCTGATCGGCTCAGTAGGGGCGCAGTATGCAGGTAATGGAACCTGGTTTTTTGTGCTGGGGGCGTGTAGTGCATCCCTGTTATGGTTCACCCTTCTCTCTGTGGGTGGCAGCATGATGCAGCCGCTATTTAAGAACCCGAGAACTTGGCAGGTACTCGATGTACTGGTGGGCATTATGATGTGGACCATTGCTATCAGCTTGTTGTGGGCGCAGTAGACGCCCGATAACAGCTGCTAAAAATAGCTGTAGACTGATAAGTCTACGGCTATTTTTTTGCTTCCTGGCCCCTAACTTATTCCGATAGTTTTCCACACTAACTCCCCCTTAATATTTCCCCTGACCTGTTTAACCCGTCGTTTCGATCGCTCAAAAAGCGCCCAAATTGCATGCAGGGCCTCTCCACCAGCCAATAAATGGCTGCCGCCAAAGCGAAGCTAAGTAGTGTTACTGCCACGAGCAACGTGGATAGAGAAATACTTGTAAGCCCTTGTCCCCAAGGTTGGCTTATGGCCCAGCTGACGAGAAAGACCACGATTAAATGAAACAGGTAAATGGAATAGCTGATAGTCCCCAGAGCGGCTAAATGTCGTATTGGCTTTGGTGGAAGTAATACAAAAACGAGGAAGATAGCTAAAGCGATGAAATGAGATGATACAAAGCGGAGGGGAGTTTCGCTGATCGACCTACCTAATAGGTGCATGGCCATAACGAGTAGTGGTATCGAGAAAGTCGAAACCAGGCCCCAAAGCATATAACGATAACCACGCCTTGTTTCGTAGCAATACCTGAGTAGGGTTCCGCAGAACATAACTGCGATAGCAAAGGGGAGGTATGTAGTGGTGGCGGGAAGCTGGGAAATTGGAGTGGATGATTGCCCTAAAAGTTGCATGCTGACAAATACCGATAGTGCCCCCCAGCACACTAAGAGTAGATATCTGGGATTCCCTAGTAGTCGAAGAGTGAACATCAGTGCGCAGAGGCAGTAAAAAAGCAGCTCTGCAGTGAGAGTCCAATATAGAATCTGAACACTTTCAAACCCCATTAGGCCTTGCAGCATTGTGGTATTGGCAAGAATAGTAGATGCAGAGAATGTTCGGTCAGCGAGCAACCATGTAAGTCCGATAATTGCAGTCAGAGATAACCAGTAAGCGGGATACAAGCGGAAGAAGCGGCGGATAGCAAAGCTCTTGAGAGTACGGTTAGATGCAAGAAGACTGTGGGGAATGACAAAGCCGGATATTAGGAAAAAGCAAAGTACACCTATCCGGCCAAAATCCAGTTGACTGATAAATTCAGCCAGTGCCGAGCCGTGCTGGGCGATGGATGGGTTGCGGATAAATACTTCACTACTGTGTTGCCAGACAACCAAAGTTGCAGCTAGCCCCCGTAGCACATCGAGATTAAGAAGGCGTGTGTTCATTACCGATGGACCATACCCTTGGTCAGTGTACTTTTATTCCGCCCAGAATATGATAACTATGCCTCTTGCAAAAGCCTGAGAGCTGAGAATTGTCAAGAAGAAAGGTAATAGTTGTCTGTATTTGCTGTGTACTAGTCTAGACCCAAGCATCTTAGTGATGATTGATTAACGGTAGCGCTATCCATTTTTTTTGAGCCTCTCGACGACTTGATCAATCTCGGCTTTATTCTCCCTGATAAGTCTGTCTGATAAAACTTTTAGCTTATTACTTGCCTTGTAGTCAAACGGGTCAACATATGGATTTACAAGTTCAACATTGAAATAGTTATAATTAATCCGTCCCTCAGGAGTGAGAGATTTCGCAATTTCCAGTGTATATAACTGTTGATTATCCATAGACCTTTGTACGTTTGAAATTAGGTCTTGGATCCAGTTAATTTGCCCCCAGTTTTTTAGGCTTCTGTAGTCAGTTTCCGTGGTAGCTAGTGGTTGCGTGCCAGCCCCAAGGACTAGTACATAATAGTTTTTTCCGGGGAACTCCCTGATAATATCACGTAATACAATACTGGTGGGATTGTTAGCGTCTACGCCAGCATCGGCATAATACTGATGATGTATGTCTTGTCCGGTAGTCATAAAATCGACGGGGGGGAATACTGTTTCCGCGCTAGCTGCGGCTGTAACTAATTGGTAGAGTGTATTGGTGGGTAGCTTAGTAATTGCCTCGCCACGATTTTTGAATAAGTTGAGTTGGCCGGAGTGAATATTGAGGGAGGGGATGATGACGTAGTTTTTCAGGCTCGTAAATTTTAATTTGTCAGTGAAATTTTTTTCCATGGTTTCGCTTAAGCGCTCACCGCTAAAGCGGGGGGAGATAAAACCATTGAAGGTTAGTAATTTGTGATACCAAGGTACGGAGAATACGTATCTGCTATCTTTTTTATAAATATTAATGATTTTATCACTTTGAGATTTTAGGTTTTCAGTTCCTGGGTGATCATCTTCAAATGATTTTTGGGTCACATTGAGACCAGTAGCGATGATGGCACCAGTGGATACTCCACTAAAGACATCAAACAATTCATCAATAGATTTGCCGGTCTGCTCTTCGATATGTTGAATAACATAGAGTGGTATCAAACCACGTATTCCACCGCCATCTATGATAAGGATGTTGATAGTATCTTTGTCTTTAAGGGAAGCATTACTTTTGATGAACTCTTTTGTAACAGGGTGGGCATCAAACCGAATACTTTGGGTCAGTCGGTAGTTGTAGACGTACACCAAGCCTAAAAACGCTATGATAATTAGTATGGTGAAGGCTGACGCTAGCCGAAGTTTCATTGCTCTGCCTATACTCTAAACCTTAATACAGAGAGTGTGGCAAAGTAGATAAGTTTTATTTCTTTGCGTTATTTAAAAGATACTAAAGGCTGTTTTATTGTCTTGTTTTTGGGTTGTGGCAAGGAATCAAGCAGTATGAGCGGTTTTTATCTGTAAGAGGGGGGCGTAATTTCTATTCTCTGAGGCTCTTGCGGGAAATTTCACTATCTTTATAGCGAAAAGCACATAAAGTAATCTGATGACTGAAAGCCCAGGTAGTGAACAGTAATTTAATGGAACTCTCCCAAGTCGGTGGCTGAAGCCTGCACATTTCCCTAGGATTTCAATTTACTGGCTTGATATAAGTATTGGTGGAGCGCTAAATATTATAAGCTGGTCGGCAATCAGGAAACCATTTAGTCTACTGGATGCTGTCTCTGAGCGTGGTTTAAACACAAAGTAACCGCAGGGTTGAATGGTTAATGAGCTAGTGACTGGGAACCCGTGAGCTTAGCCAAAATTGATTAGAGTGAAAGGGGCCCACCCCGAAGGGTGGGAAATATTTTAATGAGCTTGATGTTCTAAAGCGTTTAGGAAAGTTGCAATATCATTTATCTGTTGTGTGCTCAATTTCTGTCCCAATTGGTACCAAGCCATATCGTAAATTGCCTGCTCAATGGTTTCTACACGCCCGTCGTGGAAGTAAGGAGCGCTTCTGCTTACGTCGCGTAACATTGGAACTTTAAACATCATTTTATCGTTTTCAAGGCCTGTAACTTTATAACGACCTAAATCTTCCTGGTGTGGATATTGGTTGACCAGCCCCATCTTCTGGTACATGTTTCCACCCAAGGTTGCACCATTGTGGCATGCTGAACAACCAGTGTTGATAAAGGTTTGCAGGCCCTTTAACTCACTTTGTGTCATAGCCTGATCATCACCATTTATAAAATCATCAAAACGATCATTTGTAATCAGTGTGCGCTCAAACGCAGCTATGGCCTGAGCAATATTGTCGTAAGAGATAGCATTCTCTTTACCAAAGGCGTGTTTGAAACTTTCTTGATATTCGGCAATTTTTGAAATCTTTGCCTCAACAGCCTCTTCTGAAGGCATTCCCATCTCTACAGGGTTTAGAATTGGACCTTTGGCCTGTTCCTTCAGGTCCTCTGCGCGACCATCCCAAAATTGAGCCACTTGGAATCCGGAATTCCAGACCGTTGGAGAGTTTCGATCACCCTTGGTGCCAGGTAAAGCTCCCGGTGATGTCGCTTCATTGTCGACACCCGAGCCGTTGTAGTTCCCTACTTGATGGCAGCTGTTACAAGACTGGCTATCATTGACTGAAAGCCGTTTGTCCATGAACAGTGTTCTTCCAAGCTCAACCATCGCTGGGGTGTCATTTTCACTGCCTGGCATAGTTTCTGAGAGAGTGCCGAACATAATTTTTGATTGTTGACGTAATTGATTTATATCAACTTCGGCCGTTGCCGGTACAGTTGTTGATAGCAAGCTTGCTACCGCTATCAAGCCGCCAATGATTGGAAGCTTGAGATCTCTTTTCGAAAAAATTTTCTTAATCACTTTGGTATCTCTCCCACATCTCAAAAAACAATGACAACTAACCTATTTTTAATCAAAGCTAGGCGGCGCCACTATATAGGGAAGCTCGTTCGGCTGATACCATGATTTAATAAAAAAAGATGTGGATTTTTAGAATATTCAGAATTGGTCACAAAATATTCTTTCAAATATTATTCAGAACTTGGCCTATACATTGAGTGCACTGGACTTGGCGAGATTGAAGTCTTGCTATTTATCCTTAAAAATTGCAGGGCAATTTCTGAGATGAAGAGAAAGTGTAGGGTTTGGGGGATACTTATCAGAATCTCCAAAGAGAAATGATTCGTATTTCTGGTAGCCGGTTGGTGGTTTAATATCTGCTTGAACGATAAATGACTCCTTAACTATCTGAATGTGGTTAACTTTTTAGTTAGAGCTTTTAGGTTTTAGGAAGCTATTAACCTTATTGTTATATCTGTTTAAATTTTATATTGGTCTACGTACTCTAAATAGAGGTGTTTCGCTACCTATCAAGCTACCGGGCTTAATAAGAATCTCTTCGATTATTCCGCTGCAAGGGCTGGGCAGCTCAATTGTGTAAGTTCCAAAATCGGCAACGAGTATCGTTTGTCCACCGTAAATTGGATAATCAACACCAACCATGACTTCTACTACCTCACCAAGTTCTTTTGGGCGGACTGAGCCGGACAAAGGTTCTTGTTTGAGTGGAATCGAATCAAAAGAGGGTGCGCGTACGATTCCATCGGATGGAAAGCGTTCTTCCTCTAGGGGTATTCTTTCGCCACTTTCAATGGAACTTATACCAAGAGCACCATTTATAAAATCAAGTATGAATTTCCACATATATTTCTAGGCTGTTTAGTGTAATTGCCTATAAATTAACAGGTTATTTTAAATTATTCCCTTATCCAATGATTCAGGGCTGTTGACGGGATAAAGATCCCCGGTGGCTATAGTATTAGGATCATCATTGCGTCTCCAAGTAATATCTTTATCAAAACGATATCTTAAGCTATTAAACTATATCTACCGTTTAATAGCTTAATTTTCAAGATTTATAGTTTTATACATGTAAATTGATCTGTAGTAGAAATTTAATCCTAATTATCTTTAAACCAAAATTCGATCTCATCGGTTTCGACATCAAATGTCGCAGAGTGTTCTACATGTGCTGGTACATGGTACCACTGTCCAATACCAATCCGTTGGGTGGCACCATTCATGGTGAGTATTAGTTCCCCCTTTGTGATAACGCCATGATTATCTGTGTCATGAGTATGGGGTGGAATGAACGTTCCAGCTGGATATGATGCGAATAGAACATCACTGTTTTCTGCCTTAAGCTTGTAAGCATCAAAGCGACCATCGTAGAGAGGTAATTCCTTAATTTTACTTGGATAACTGCCTGGCATCTCTGCTTCCTTTTTGAGTGCGTATAAATAGCTTTGGGCTAAAGTTCCTGTAGGTAGAGTAAATCACCATCCTAATAGTTCCAAGACTATTCTTACTAACTTTGTAATTGCTCTTTTGGTTTGTTCTTTTCTATTGCTATGCGAAAGGATGGAGTTTTGGAAATAGCGTGCTAATTATCCGTCCAATTAAGAAGTAGCATGCCGCCATTAATAACCCAATATTTAATGAGATAAATTTTTAGTGGAACAAAATGGAGTCAACATTAAGTGCTCAAAATCCATCTTTCCCCACTCTCAAAAAATCCCACATTGACTACCCAATAGGAAGTAATAAATGAGCATGTCGTTACCCCAAGAGCCACTTTTATTTGGCCAAATCTCCATTGCTCACGAATTCCTAAGTATATTAGCATTCCTATGGTGGTTAGCATCATAGGCTCGTAAAAATACCTAATAGGAGCATTGAAGGGAAATAGGAATAAACCGTAGACAAGCCTTCCTAGTCCCGGCGGTAGTATAGCTACCATGCTCAGCATCATGCAGAGCATATGCTTTATGATAATTGCTTGCAAGCTCATGGCACATACTACGGATGTTTAAATATCGTTATAAGTGCAATCTAACCAAATTAAAGATAACAAGTTCTAGTTTGCTTAATTTGCAATCTATTTTGGATGGGGGTACTTAAAAAACAAATTTTCATATTGAAGTAATTTGTATTGCAGGAAATGCTAAGATGCTCAGGCAGAATATCTTAATAGGTATTCTGCCTGCGCCTACTTTTTACCTGACATAATCGATATAGATGTTGAGCAATAGGATAGTGTAGAATATGTTTTATTTTACATCTATGTTCAAAAAAAACGGTTACCCAGGTAGTGATTGGTTAATTTAAAGAATAAATTATCTGGTTAGTACTTTATTTTTGACGCTGAAGGAATAGTAATGTCAAAAGATCCAAAGCTCGTTGCTGAGCAGCTTAGAAAACCATCTGGTACATTGGCCTCAGAAACCGCGCAACAAATGAACAAAGCGAATGAAGCAACGAATCTTGCCGCTTTAACAGCTCTCAATGTGGTAGATGGTGATTCTGTTCTAGAAATTGGTCCGGGCAATGGCAAATTTGCAGTCGACGTAATTCGTAAGGGAGCTTGTGTCCGCTATACCGGCATTGATTGGTCGAGCGATATGGTTGCAACCGCGAAAGGCCTAAATTTTGTATATATAGAGTCGGGGCAAATGGACTTTTTAGTTGGTAGCTCAGAAAGCCTGCCATTTGCCGATAAACAGTTCGATAAGGTTCTAGCCGTACACACAATATACTTTTGGGACACCCTAAAAACTCATCTAGCAGAGATCTCCAGAGTACTAGCACCTAAAGGAAGGTTATGCCTGGCTTTTGGCGATAAGTCTTTTATGCAAAATCTACCGTTCACTCAATATGGATTCAGGCTGTTTGATGAAGGTGATATTTGTGCCCAATTGTCTGACACTGGATTTAAAGTTGTATCCCGCGGGAATCATAGTGAGTATGGAGAAAGTAATACAGGTCAGCTTGTGGAGAAGAAAATTAATATAATTGTGTGTAAGCTGAATCCATAAGCAATAGCCAATCTTGGGAGATTGTATCTTTCCGAAGAACACTTTTTATTTTGACTGGTTAAATAGAAGTTCTGGATTTAATTAAACCCCTATCTAATAGTGATTACCCCCTATCGATCGTATGTAGCTGAATATACTCAGTCATTTGTCAGACATTACAAAACTGCGGAAGCAAACGGTTCAGGTAGCGCTAACGTATGTTAGGGCTACTAAGAGTCCGGGGGTATAGCCTTGGCGCTTACATAGTCCTGCAGCTATAACGGTGCTTCAGCCGAGGAAGCTAGAGCTACAATGATCAAGATCTAGTTAAATCAATACTAGAAAGATCCAGCTCACTCACCGGGTATCCCTTTATGCCTATGAATCTTGCGCAGAAACTTATCCAAAGCCACCTCGTGAGTGGATCAATGGAGCCTGGCAGCCCAATAGAGATAAAGATCGATCAGACGCTAGCTCAGGATGGGACGGGAACACTTATTATGTTGGAGCTTGAGGCACTTGGTTTGTCTCAAATCAGGACCGAGCTTTCAGCACAATATGTAGACCACAACCTGTTACAGACGGATTTTAAAAACGCCGACGATCATATATTCCTGCAAAGTGCCTGTCGTAAATTTGGAATTTGGTTTTCGCGGCCCGGTAATGGTGTCAGCCATCCAGTACAGATGGCTTGTTTCGATGTGCCTGGTAAGACATTACTTGGCGCAGATAGCCATACTTGTGCAGCGGGTTCTATGGGGATGCTGGCGATTGGAGCCGGTGGCTTACAGGTAGCAATGGCCATCGCAGGCGCCCCCTTTGCACTGAAAATGCCCAAAATACTCGGTGTGAAGCTCGAAGGTGAGTTGCCGCCATGGATTAGCGCTAAGAACATCATTCTGGAAATGTTGCGTCGGCAGTCTGTTAAGGGCTGTGTTAACAAGATTGTTGAATATTACGGTCCCGGCCTGGCTAAATTGACAGCGATGGATCGCCATGTGATCGCCAATATGGGGCAGGAAATGGGCGCTACCACCAGCGTCTTTCCTGCCGATGAAGCAGTAAGGGCTTTCCTAAAGCAGCAGCATCGTGAAAACGACTTTGTCGAAATGAAGGCCGATGAAGGTGCTGGTTATGACGAAGAAGATACTATCGATTTATCAAATCTCGAGCCGCTAATTGCTTGTCCATCAAGCCCAGACAAAGTTGTGACGGTCCGTGAAGTGGAGGGCCGTCCTATCTATCAGAGCTATATTGGCTCTTCTGCCAACCCAGGGTTGAGAGACTTTGCGATACCTGCACGCATGGTTTCAGGTCGCCGAATAGCCGATGACGTTTCCTTTGACATCAATCCAACCTCACGTCAGTTACTCGAAGAGCTCAGTCGGAGTGGAGATCTGACAAAATTGCTACAAGCGGGAGCTCGCTTGCATCAAACTGGGTGCGGTGGCTGTATCGGCATGGGGCAGGCTCCCGCCAGTGGCGGTATCAGCTTGCGCACGGTCCCACGTAACTTCCGTGGCCGCTCAGGCACCGCAGACGACCAAGTCTATTTATGCAGCCCCGAAGTGGCCACTGCCAGTGCGTTAAGAGGGGTGATCACTGACCCTCGTGACCTGGATATGGATTACCCCAGCTTCCATGAGCCGGAATATCTACCTGATATACGTCCGTTATTGCAGCCACCTCAAGAAATCCCAGTAGCAGTGGAGTTAATTAAAGGGCCAAATATCAAGCCCCTTCCTGATTTCGAAAAGCTACCGGAAGTTTTAACTGGCCCATTATTGCTGGAAGCAGGGGATAATGTTTCCACTGATGAAATATTACCTGCTGGAGCAGAAATCTTACCGCTGCGCTCAAATATCCCCGCCATCAGCCGCTATACATTCTCACGAATCGATGAATCGTTCTATGATCGGGCAGTGAAGCTCAATGGAGACTGTTTTGTTGTCGGTGGTGAAAATTATGGACAAGGCTCCAGCCGTGAGCATGCGGCGGTATCTTCACGTTTTCTTGGGGTGAGGTGCATAATTGCAAAAAGTATGGCCCGTATACACCGGCGTAATCTTATTAACTTCGGTGTGCTGCCATTGCTATTTGAGAATTTTGATGATTACAATCTTCTTCAACAGGGGGTAGCTCTTGAAATTGACAATCCAATTGCACAGATAAAGTCAAGCAGTTCAATTAAATTAATAATTAAATCATCAGGAGAATGTATTAACTTGCGGAGTGATTTGGCTAAGGACGAAATTGAAGTGTTGGAAGCAGGAGGTATGATTAATCAGGTAAGAGAAAAATACCTAAGCTCTAATAAGTAGTATGACTTTCTATAGCTGTAATTTGATAAAGTCAGCGCTGGTCCCGATCGGTAGCATTACTGATACCTATGGCTCCCTTGGTTGTTGACTAATATAGTAGCTATTTCTTCCAGCTCTTTATCAAAATACTCTGCATTCCTTTCTCCCGACTTTTTAAGCTTCTTTAGATTTTCTGGTGATGCATTGTCCATAGCTGAGTCAGCAGTATAGAGTTTTGGCTGTATGCGGTAGTAATTTGAGTTCTCTACGGTAGAGGAGATTTGCTTTAGGTAATAATGAACCATTTGTGCGTTTCCATTTACAGCGATATCAATGGCGGGCCTTGCCCAGTTAAACATCCCCCAATCTTTGACCTCTTTGTATTTGTACCCTGAAAGTTCTGTGCCAGTGCCTAGTGACAAAATAATCATATCCTTAATCCCGGAGACCTCACTGAATTTGATAGCTTCGGAGTAGGCACATAAAGCTGGATCACTGGCTACCATGCCACCGTCTACGAGGACATACTTATTGTTGGATGGAGGAAGTGAAAAAATGCGTGCAGGCTCAAAGTAGGTTGGTACCGCTGTACTACCTAAGAGAAGATCTTTAACCAGAAAATCTTCATTCTTTACTATGGCGCGGTGTTGCTTAAAAATGATTGGTTTCCGTCTTTTGATATCATAAGAAATAAAGCAGCAGGGCTTTAATAAATTACTAAGTTTTGTTTTCTTGAAGAATGGTGTAATAGCTTTATCCAGTTCCTTGGAGTAGTACTTCTCCTGCTTCAATAGCTTTAACTTTTCTAGAAAAGGCCATGATCCGGAGCCAAATACCTTCTCACCGCTCTCTAGGTAGAGGTTGACAGCATCTTGAGCAGAAAACTTGGGTTTTCCTCGCTTGTTAGGGCATATATAGGCGGCACCCAATACAGCACCGGTACTTGTTCCGGCCACCAGGTCGAAGTACTCGCCTATCCTGGCGTCAGGATTGCCTGATTTCACCTTTAGCTTGTGCTCAAGGGACACCAGTATCTGGCCAGGCAAGATTCCCCGGATTCCTCCACCATCGATAGAAAGGATTCTGATAGCCATTGCCTTCTGGTTCCGTAGATTGTACGCGACTCTAGAAACATAGCATTTGGTAACAGGGGTAATACTTCATATACCCTGAATACCACTAAAAAAGCATATAATATCAATAAGTTAGGCGCACCTATCACCATGCTGAGTTTATTAATATGGTTAAGGTAAAGAAACTAATATAAGAATTGATAGGCATGGGAATTAGCGGGTCTCTGAGCTGACGCCTAAAACTCAACGGCTAGAGTCTCGTGGAGTTAGTCGGAACATAAAATTAGATTCTTACGCAACGCCGATTACTGTGCACCGGTGCAGCCGTTTGAAGTCTCTATGGTATATTGGGCGACTCTCAAGCTATTTTTATAAGTGATGCTTGCAATACAAACCGTATCACCTGGGTGTAGGTTCATATCGCTGCCCACATCAATCACCTTGCGATTCTTCAGCTCTACTTGATATTGGTATTTTGGTATGTGAGCAGCATTGGAGCGACCAATATAAAACTTTGATTTGATTGTACCATTTTGCTTTACAACCTTCTCGGTGTTACTGGCAAGGTTAATAACATGAAGTAACACCAGTAATAGAAGGAGAACTATTAGGCTAAATCCTTTCCACTCCCTAAAGCAAAATAATAGAATCTTAAGTGTTCTCATTGAGTATATATAAAAATAAATTATTCCTTAATTTCAGAGTCAAGTATATTTAGGAGAAAATTTGCAGTTTTACTAAAGTCCCTTTCCACATCGGGAGCAACACTTAGTCCATTCCAGCGCTGAACGGTCCTTTTTTGGCCTCCATAGGCAGCCTCAATATAAACGGTCTCCCCATCGAACCCCAAAGGGCATTTATTAGGTTCGGAGGAATCTATTTTCGTTGATAATTTTGGAGGCTTGGCACAGTACAAATCAATTAATCTATCATAACTTTCTAATTCAAAGAGGTTGAGATCCTTAAATTGGGAAACCATGTCCATGTACTGAGATAACGATAGAGGATATTTACCATTTACATCTAGTGTCCCGTCATGGCGTTGGTAAACCGTTGTTATCTTGGCTTGTCCGAATGATGGAGCAAAAACAATACGAAATCCTGCAACATACTCAGGACTTAGGCCGCATAGTAGCTGAGCATTGAATTTTTTGAGCTGATTTTTATAGCGATCTGAGTCTCCGTCGCTAGTACAATTTATACCTCCTGCAAAAACTGCTGCGGGGATAAATGTAATCAAGAGTACCAATATACGCATAAAATCTCTAAACGGTACCATTTAGCTTTTCTAGTTTTTGACTATGGGGATTGTGAGGGAATCTTATAGATCACATACTGACGCCCACGATAGTCGATACCTTCTGAAAGGTAAAGCCATCTTGATACGGCGACTTTAACGGGGGTATCCCATGCTTTATCAGATGAACCTTCGATCTCTATTTCCCCAGGAACAAGACCTCCACCTTCAGACGTCGGTTTCTCTACCAGTCTAAAGGACACGACTACGCATACGGGTAAGTTCCTGTTAGTGCCTATTGGACGCAGTGGTGCGACCTTTATTACTGGGTTGGCTTTAGATTCAGGAATGTTGAGATTTAATTGAGGGCAATTATTTACATCCCCTCTTGCTATAGAAGCCATAGAGAATAGGGTCAAAATTATAACTAATGAGTTCTTCATTTGTTGACGCCTTGAGCCTTACTAAGGTGTTATTAGATAGTATAAAAGCCAATAATAGACTTGTCTGTTGACTAATAGCATAGGTATTTGTTCTAAAATCACATAAGTGACTAGATGGTTATTTTGAGCGAAATTTCTTTAAGGCCACTGAACACCAGTTAGTAGCCTTGGTAGTTATTACAGCAATAACCTATCTTCAATTGGAGTGAATTTGCTCGCCGCATTAATTAATGCTCCAGCCGTCAATTCCGGAACACCATATACTTCAACTTTCTTGCCTCTATCTAACCTGAGCTTATGGGCAAGAATGTCAAAGTCGCCATCTCCTGACACTAAAATCACTGTATCTACCGAGTTTGAATATTCCATAGCATCAATAGTGATGCCCACATCCCAGTCGCCCTTGGCTGAGCCGTCGGATCTTTGGGTGAAGGGCTTTAACTTCACTTCGAAACCAATCGACCTTAAGATGTTTTGAAATTCATACTGTTTTCTATCACCACGGTCGATTGCGTAAGCTATGGCTTTAACAACTTTTTTACCCCCTGTCACCTCCCGCCAAAACTTGTTGTAATCAAAGTTTCGTTTATAGATTTGTCGACATGTGTAATAAACATTTTGCACATCAACAAATATGGCAACCTTTTCCATTTGGGAATCCAGTTATTATAAAATTCTGAAATTGACAGTGAAGTTATGATCTGCCTGCACCAGAGTGGATGCATTAAGCCACTAGTTTTACATACTTAAGGGATGATTGTCAGCCAAATTTAGAGGTGAGGAACATCTCGGCAGCAAAGCCAATTTATCAGTAGCTGATGAGTTGTATCGAGATATATAGTGTTGAGCAGTGGCCTTATGAAGTAGCATGTCTCGCTTATATGCACATGCTATCCCCAGATGGCCACTTTACAGTGAGTATCCTACTGTGAACGCCCTTTTTATGGGGTTCTGTGTGGATAAATTGAAAGGGAATTTCCTAGAGAAATGGATACTAAGTAGCGGATTGTTGTTCCAGCCAGTTTAAAATCACTTGATTGGTTTCTTCCGGTCTTTCCTGTTGAATCCAATGGCCGCAATTAAGGTTCACCTCATCTACATTGGGGACGAAATCTTTGATATCTGGAGACCTAGGTATCAAATCATGATCGCCGTAAATCATGAGGGTCGGCTTTTGGATAACTGGGTCTACATCTGCCAAGATATGCCAATTGCGATCCAGGTTTCTATACCAATTTATGCTACTTGTAAAACCCGTTTTTTCAAATGCGGAAACGAATACAGCCAGTTCACTATCATTCAGCAAGGGGGCACCAAGCGGTGATACTGCTCTCGCGAGATTGATCATTACCATACCAGGCTCCGGCGGTGTAGGAGGTACGTCTTTGCGGAGCAAGTTACGAAGGAACTGGGAAGCGTTCTTGTCCAACACTGCGTCCGCAATACCTGGCTGCCTGTTGAAGTGCACAAAATAATAATCGCTCCCAAGGAGTTCCTCCATAAACTCGATCCAAGGTTTTTCTGTTCGGGCTTGATAGGGCAGTGCGAGGTTTATAATTTTATTAACACGGTTTGGGTGTAATAGCGCTATTCCCCAAACGACCATTGCACCCCAATCATGACCGATAAAAGTGGCATCTTGGTATCCGTAGTGATCCAGAAGTGCAGCTAGGTCGCCGGTTAATTGTTCGATGTCATAGCTGGTTACTTCCGTTGGGCGGGATGAGTTGCCATAGCCTCGCTGATTGGGAACGATAACGTGGTAGCCCGCTGCGGCGAGAACGGGTATTTGGTGGCGCCAGGAAAAGGCATTTTCCGGCCATCCGTGACAAAGCACAACGGGGTTTCCTGTGTTCTGTTGGCCCGCTTCAAAGACTTCCAGCTCTATGCCATTCACTGAGATAAGAGTAGGTGTGGGGAAATCGGGTATTCTAGACAATTTACTTCCTCTTTTTTGGGGAGGTCTTGAGAGCTGCTGTTTACCAACAGGCTACGCTTTCTATCCTTAAGGGTTGTTCCAACTTCAACATCCCTTTGCTGGATCGTGAGTGCATAGGCTAGAATCTAATGGTGCCAAAAACTGTCACTATTTATTAATGTCTGTGTAAAATGAATGTACGTCTCCGACAAGACGCCATAGTGCGAAGCCTTCGCCGAAAGGGCACTTTAACGATTGCCGATTTAGCCGCTGAAGTTGGCGCATCCAGGCGCACAGTGCTGCGTGATATCAGCTCGTTGCGGGATGAGGGCTTTGTTATCCGTTCTGAACCTGGCCCTGGAGGCGGCCTGCAACTTGATCCGCAATCGGTTCAAACTACAGCTCGGCTCTCGGTCGCTGAGATTTTTGCGCTGCTTGTTAGCGTTGCATCCGTGCGTGCAGCAGGGAGTTTGCCCTTTTCGGATCTTGCGGATGCCGGGCTGGCAAAAATAGAGAAGGCTTTACCCGTTGATAAGGTACGTGATTTACGCAGATTTATGGATTGCCTGTACATCGGTAAGCTTTCACCGGAGGTAGACATATCTAATGTCGGAGAGATGTCGCCCTTACTACTGCCTACATTTGAAACGGCTTTTCTTCAGCGACTATACCTGAGCTTCCAATATTGTGATGCGAAAGGGGCAGTAACTAGCCGGGTTGTTGAGCCGCAAGCTATGTTGATCTTACCACCCTTATGGTATCTGGTAGCTTGGGACCCTGCTCGCAATGACTTTCGTCATTTTCGAATGGATCGGATTAGCCAACCGGAATACCTTCAGGACAAGAAGTTTCAAAGGCGACATATAGTCTTCGAAGATGGCGTATCTCCAATTCGTGATAATCCCAAAGTTTCAAGATGATTGGGTTCTTGACGGTAAGTATGATTGCTCTCGCGAAAGGCCAATAATTGGTGGCAGTGTAACCCCTTAACTTACTCGACGCTGCCCCAATAATTGGTCCAGGTTTTCCGCTCACAGATTTTACTTGCCTATCTTCTGTTCCCTCTGGATACGGTTATAAATTTCTTCGCGGTGAACCGCTAAAGATTTGGGGGCTTTTATTCCTACTTGTACTTGATTGCCTTTAACGTTCAATACAGTGATTGAGACATTAGCCCCAATTCTGAGGTTTTGGCCAATTCGGCGAGTCAAAATCAACATATGTTATTCCCTAATGATACTCAAACCATGGGTAGCCTTTCCGCAATGGGAAAGCTTAGAAAGAAAGTTGAAGAGTGAATGCGGGGTGGGGCACGGGAACGGTAGGCATAAAAGTAGAAAAGACGGACACAACGCTGCCAGAACTTGAGAAAGTGCCTCAAGTTACTGAATGTGCTCCACTTTATTGAAGACGAGCGGGTTTCTAGCGTATCATCCATACAGCCACTTTGATAATGATTCTATCAATTTGGTTAGCTGGCCCCTGGTGTTGGTAGCACCTTGGGTCAGCGACTTTTACTTACTTTTAGGTCACGCTACCGTTCTCCTTTGAGGGAATAGGCAATTTATAAAGTTCTTCGGTATTTTGAATTCGACTTTTCCACAAATAACGCTGCTCAGCAGCGAACAAAATATCGAGAAATGTTCACTTACCTTACGCAGTTTTGTTACTGAAAACAATCTGAATAAATTCCAATAAGATCATTTCGGTGCCTATCTTTTCAGCTGTATTTAAGGTTTTAAAAATATGCTATCTGCTGTTGTGGTTTGATATTGTTGGGCTCATAGTTGATCTAGATTAAATTGGCTAAATTAAATTTAATCACTGGTATACATCGCAAATATCTCTTTTGATTTTTGTAAGTAGGTATCTTAGTGCAAGGGTGGATTGTATTTTTCTATTTTATTTTTGGGGCTCTTATCGCAGTAATTATGGTCGCGAATTGAGATTAACGAAATTTCACAAATTGAAGTAATCTCACTCTTCGTTAGGTTTCGGTGAGGCAGGATGTGGAGGAGGCAGTTTAGTCGTTGCGTTAAAAGTTGTAATCTAGGCAATGCAGAAACTTATAAATATTTAAAATATAGACGGTATGAGTACGCAAGATATAGAAAGCCGACTTCTGGGCATCAAACAACAACTTAAGCGGCTGAGTGGTTTGGATAAGGATTGTTCTCTCTTTGGTGCAGAGCGCTGGAACTATAACTTCCGTCGGTTTTCGGAGGAAGAAGTTAACGGTATCGAGAAGAAATACAACATTTCTTTACCGCAGGAGTTTCGGGCCTTTCTTCTTGAGATTGGTTTTGGGGCTGGGCATTCTTACGGTGCTAACGTAGAGGGTCTTCCGTACTACTACCAGGATGACGAAGATGAATATCCGATGTCAGCAGGCACCATTGATATTGCAGAAATAGGCTGTGGTATTGAATTTATGTTAGTTATTAACGGTGCTCATAGGGGAGAGGTATGGGTTACTCAGAGTTACCGTGAGCCACAGCCTTGGTCTAGTAGCTATCTTAACTGGTATGAAGACTGGCTGGCTAAAAGCCTAGAGAGCTTAGAGGTACCGCAAAACCCTCCTAAAGGCTGACTACCCAAGCATTCCCCAAATACTCCTGGTAGCTAGCAGGATACACATTGTTCTACGACAACCCCTCTGCTTCTCCCTTGCAGTGAGTTGAGCGGTGTAGCCTATGTACTACTCACCGGTGTTCCCTCACCTTAAGCCTTGTTAATCATTTTTTAATCAAAAAATAGATCGCTGATCGTTTATTATACAGTCTATGGCTTGTCCCAGCACTTTATACGATTGGGTTGCCAATACACAGGAAGTGTATATCTGCGGCTATGGCGTAAACGGTGATTACCCTCGTACCAAACTCCTTGATAACACTGGTAATTTTGCGTGCAGAAGGGCGATTTGAGCGGAGTGGGCCCTGGACTGGCGGCAATAGTGACTTGACAGTTCCTGAACCTCTTACCGTATACTGTATGCATGTACAGTATCTTGAGTGGAGGTAGCAATGGGAGCCAGAAGTATCACTATTGACGGGGAGCCGATCCGGATCTGCCGTTACCGATCGGGTTATAACAACCGGCCAATGTACGCTATCTGTATCCTTAACTATACAAAATACGTACGCAGCTTTTCGGTATCAGTAGAGATGAATCTACGCGAGGAGTTAGAGCTGACCCTGGCGCAAATGCGAGGAGTTGAGCGAAGTATAAATTGGATGGAAGTATCAGCTTAGGAATGTAAGGACTTAAGCTGTTTTTATGGATAAGGAGCAAATTATGGGAAGAAAAATCAATCGGTTCGCAATTTTTGCAGAGCGGGTTCATTTAATGAATGGTGGTGCAAAAAGCTTTAGGGATTCTGCACCCACAGAGGAATCCGCAAAGGAACTGGCAGAAGAAATTGCTAAATCTGAAAAAGCGATGTTTTATTCCTGGTTACAAATTCTCGATATAATGACCGGAAGTTATACAGAATACTCAATCAAGAGGGGTGGGGTATTGGAAGAAAGGGAGTGCCCCGAATAATAGGAGCCTGGTAACTAAGGTAGACTTAATGAACGAAGACAGAGGGTAGAAAAAGTAAGCAATAGTTACATGTATAGCGTGAGTAATTTAAAGTTCAGGTTAAGGCAGGTTGTGGTTTGATAATCTCCCGAGTGACCAGAGCTATTTCCAGGGGTAAAGTTGAATGGCTCTGGCTACAGCACCGTTAGAAAAACTCCAAGTTGAAATTGATTAAAATCAATTTCTGAAAAATATCATTAAAATAAAGCCCCTTTGTACATAATCAGGCTCAGTAGTGGTAGAGTCTAGTTCTAACAGAAATAGAACGCTGGCGGTCAGTACCTAACTTATCCATCTACTCAATTTACGAATGAACCGATGGTTATTAGCAACTAACTGGATGGTAAGCACACATAGTTAACTTCACTCTCGACTTTCTTAGCCCAGGAAGTTTCAATCCAATAGTTTTCTTGAGCAGAAAAGGCATGACAGCGATAAAGTTGTGCCGTTGGCAGTATTTATAGGGAGCCTCAAAATGGCAAATCGTTCTTATCTTTATAGCCTTAGTAATCAACCTAAATCCTATTCAGACCGCCCCGAGACTATCTCAGGCTTATCTGAATGGCCATATAGTATTCCCTTCACCTACCGTGTACTAATGTCCGGGAATCCCAATCTGTGCGCGTCACTGGTCTCGGATGGCTTTGAGGACGATTCACCTGATGATAAAACTCAACTTTATGCTATTAGTAGTGACTTTGAGGCAGGATTTGCGCGGTTAAAGAAATTTGTTGAAGTTCTGCGAGTTATTAGCAAAGACATTACGGATCTGCCGGATTCAATGTTAAATGAAACGTTAGAATTCCTTCAAGAGCATAAGGATAGGCATCTACTGCTTGAGACTATCGAGCTCGACTGTATAGATGACTCTGAAGAGTCAGTCCTGCGTGGCTACGTTGAATCTGAAATTATCGCTTGCCGTGAAGCTGGAGCAGCTATTGATGCACTTCCTGAAGACCCAAAGGTATCGGCTGATATTGTAAAGAGTGCAGCAGAAAACAATTCAGAATCTGCTTTAAGTCCATTTTATGGGCTCCAGTTCAATGATAAATTTGACAACGTTGAGAGTGAGCCTCCGGTGGGTTTGTATTGGAGTGATATCCTTTATTACGATTTAGAGAGCAAAAAGGAATTTGAAGAGTCTCTTGAATAATTGAATATCGAAACTCTTGTTTTTACTTAAAGAAATGCTGAGCCGGTTTTAAAGGTTTCTGTTTCTTTACCAATGTATTAAATTGGTTCAGCACTTTATCTTTGTCGATATGAGTTATGATGTTGGAATGATTACTTGATAGTGCTTATGAGGTGGTATCAAGAACGTACTTGCCAGTATTCCAGATTAAACTCAGCCCGATTTCCATTTATGGTGTAAGCACGGTCTAATCATGTAAGAATAAAGAAACAAATAGCGATTTCTAGCTTCCCTGCTCGAATATCATTTTCAATCTATCGGCTCCGGATCGGCTAGATATTAAAGTGGTTTTCTGTTCGTCATCAATAATCACCGCCAATTTTCCATTTAAATAACGCTGAATTTCCGAGACTCTGTCCAGGTTAATCAGATAGCTACGATGTAGGCGTAGAAATTGATCTGGATTAAGCTTTTGCTCCAGTTGATCTAAGCCCATTTGTAAGGGTTTGATGCCTTTCTCTGTATGAGCAATAATTGAACCTTGTTCAGACTTAATATAAGAAATATCGTTCAGATCAATAAAGGTCATGCGATCATCGCACTTACTTACGAGGCGCTTTAGTGCTATCGAATCACCCCCTACCCGAGTACTGTTATGAATAAGTTTGATTCGCTTCTCAGCTTTTTCAATGGCAGCTTTTAAGCGTTGCAATGGGAAGGGTTTAAGCAAGTAATCTATTGTATCGTGGTTAAAAGCATCAATGGCAAATTTAGAATACGCAGTTGTGAAAATAATATAGGGTTGGTAAGTTAGGGCATCTAGCACATCCAATCCACTAAGATGAGGCATTTCAATGTCCATCAGTAGTAGTTGTGGTTGATACTCCTCAATCAATGTTAATGCTTCCAGTCCAGATTTTGCTTCTGCAACCAATTCAATAGAGTTAATAGTTGCCAGCTGAGCTTTTAATTTATTCCTTGCCGGTGCTTCATCTTCGGCAATAATGACCCTTAAATTCATACAGACATCTCAACTTTAACGTGGGCACCGCTTTGATTGCTTAGAGTAAGTTTTCCATTTGGTCGTAGCTCAATGCGCTGGCGCAAATTATGAATTCCAGTTCCCTGTGAGTGGATAAAACTAAGAACGCTTTCCTGAAATCCATATCCGTTATCTGCGACTTCAATAATTACCTTGTCATTCTTTAAGTAGATACGACATTGAATATGTAAGCTTTCTATTGTACGGCAATGTTTGAAGCAATTCTCAAAAATTGGCTGTAATAATAGGGGAGGGATAGAGACATCACTGGCTCTTGGGTCTACCGTAATCTCTACCTTCAAATTATTACCAAAACGTGTTTTTTCTATTTCTAAATACTTATTAATCAGTTCAATTTCTTCTTTGATTGTAGTTTCTTCTAACTCGCCAGTGTCGAGAGAATATCTCAAAATATCTGCCAGCTTATGTAAAACCTCATCAGCAAGGTTTGGATCGCTATGAATATAGGAGGAGATTGTATTAAGACTGTTAAACATGAAATGTGGATTTAGCTGATAACGTAATGTTTGTAATTTTGCTTTCTGCATGGCGAGCTTTTGCTCAGAGGCTTTATGGCGGTATTCCAGCATAGCGTAAGAACAGTATAAACAGGTAGCCCACATTAGCCCATTAAAGATAATACCCAGTCCCATATTCAAGCCGCCTTCGACATTTAAGGCATACTCTATAAACCAGCTAACGCACTGGTTGCCAATAGTCATATGGACTACCAGGATCATCCACTCTATTAATAATGAATGATACCCTTTGCGTCTAAGGCGCAATACAATGAGAGCTGTGGACCAGGTGGGTAGCCAATAAAAGAAAACAAACCATATCGGAGCACCAGTTAGAGCACTACTAACCGAGCTTATATCTCCTGATTCAAAAAAAACAAATACGCAAGCGATATCTAGTAATAGAACGACGACAAATGATTTCGCAAAGAAAGGATGCTTAAGATCTTTTAGTATTGACATAAAATATTGATGAGCAATAGCTATCATAGCTTATTCTGGATTGGCCAATTATATTGGGATTAAATAAGATAAGATAGTTTTAATTCAACCCAGCTTGATGTGTTTTCTTGTTATCTAAAGGTGAGTATCAGCACCCATAAGTTACAATTTAAATGGGCGCTGACACTATAAGGTTCTTTTATATTCTATGGTCTTTCTTCTCCGAAGAAGATTCACAACTGGAACCGATAGGGGGAGTGGCGTAACTCTTCTCGATGAGCTGTTTTCTCTCTACTGGCACACCTGCAAGATAGATTTTTTCTGGGTTTGTAATTGCTTGTATGTTCTCAATAGGATTTTTATTTAGCAGAATAAAGTCAGCACGTTTTCCCTGGGATATTGACCCTATATTCTCACTTGCATTCAAAGTATTTGCCGCGACCTGTGTCGTGGCCAGTAAAATTTGCTGGTTGGATAGACCCGCCTTGTGCAAGGCTAATATCTCGCTTATTAAGCCCAGTCCGTGTGGCGAGTAGGGGTTGCCGGAGTCAGAGCCAGCGCCAATTTTAATACCGGCTTTAGCTAGCTTGATCACGTTATTATATGCGATAGTTTTTTTCTTCCAGGCTAGTTTTCTACTGGCGGTTGGTGCCTGGACTTCATTAAACAGGCAGTCCTTCATTTTTGGGTGTATAGGTGCCAAGTCTAATTGAGTGATAGATTGATTTTCATGTTCATCAGCCTGATTATGAAGCACTGATAGAGTGGGTATATAGGTAACCTCGTTTTGTAGCATGAGCTTTACAAATTCATTGTCTACTGGTTCAAAGTTAATACCGTGGGCTAAAGCAGTAGCCCCGGCCTTGATTGCTCGTTTCCCATCTTCCAGGGTGGAGACATGAACAAAAAACGGTAAGTCGGCGCTTTGGGAGCGTTTTCCAATCTCTTTGAGTACATCATCTGAGAGCGGGACGACAGTACCATCAAAAGTTTCTATGATGGCTTTGGTCAACTTTGGCTGGTAACTTAAGTGTGCATCCCAGCTCGCACTGATTTGCTCGATACTGTCAATCTCATGAACTTTCACTCCGAATTGGGTACCGTGACCTCTGGGGTTGGTGAAGGCGGGTCCGGAGGCAAATACTAGTGGAGCCAAATCGTTCAACTGGGATATAGATTGCATCATCTCGCTCGACATCAGAAGGTCAGTGACAGCGGTAACGCCATAATAGAGTTGATTGTTTAAGTTGGTTTCTAACGGCAGGTGCTGATAATTCTTATACGTTGACCCAGATGCACTCAAGTGCACATGTAAATCGATTAAGCCCGGTATTGCATATTTACCCTGTGCATCGTGGGTATTCTCGGCAGGTAGGGCTGTCCTGGTCATTGGAGTGATTCTGGCTATGCGGTCATCTTGAATGTAAATACGGCTTTTCTCGCTAAAGCCTTCTGCATTACTGGTTAATATTTGTACATTGTCGATTCTCAAATCGTAGTCATTCTTATTGGTTTCGAGGGCGAAGCTATTACTTGAGGCTAATAGTAAACAGGAGGCAATGGCTGTAACTTTCATAAGAGTTTCTTTTCCTATTGAGTTTTGACCTAGCTTATAGCGACAGTAATCTCGGTGTTTGAAAAAGTGACGAATCGACATATTCGTAGATGAACGAACAGTTTTAGCCTGTGAGTGGTGTGATATTGAGCTGAGTAGTGAGGACTGCTCCTGGCTTGTCAAGGTTAGCCTTGGCTACGGAGGAGATTTCAGAATGGTCTCTTTATCGATATAGAGGATGGAGGGCTTGCAATTGCTTGTTGCGGTATAAGTTACGAAATCCTGGGAAATCTGCCAACTGGCTTTTGCCTGCTCAACTGAGACGATGTGCATGGCCACTCATGGGATTTGCGCGCTGCGTGGAATAGGTATTGGTTGCCCCCTATTTGGCTGGCTATTTATGCATTGGTTGATTCAGTATTTTATGCGGTATCAATATGGAATGTATTTGAAGCTGCTACTTTTGTGGGTGCCCAGAATTGTTGGGATGAAGGCTTGAGATGCTAGTAGTACTAGTCAGCTCAACACTAAGCTGGTTTGTAGAGCTTCTATTTTCAATTCTTGAATAATGAGTATTGGTACTATTAAGCCTGTTTGCTCACTCTACACCATACATCATAGAAGCCTACGGATCGCATATAACCTGATATTTCATATTCGAGATCAGGTAACATTTCAAGATTGCCTGTGCTGCCCATTACCTCTATTTTGTTTTCCTTGTCATCATGAATGGAATCAACAACCCGCCAAATAAAGAGAGAAAACTCTTCTGCTTCACTAGTGCTATTTACCCCTTTCTTAAGTCTTCAATATGAGCATATCTTTTAAATTCAATCATAAATAAACGGCACTTTTGGGTTCTAGTAAAACTATTAATAAAAGATAGACTTATGTGCTTGCTCCCCCATTTGTCTGACGGATAATATGCTCATTCTAGACGCGCGCAAGATAGCTAAGATCTATTGGTGATCATTACCAATGAGCAATGATTTCACTCTTTGTGAACTTGCTTCAAGAAATTTTTTGGTTGACAAAGAATCCCCTCAGAATGCTATTTTTTTTACATTTGTTAAGTACCTAGCAATGTGAACGCTACCTTATTTACTCTAAATACGTGAACTATATATGACCAAGTGCAAGATCTGCCTGCATAAGTTTCTGTAGGCTAAAAGCAGTATTCACTGAGGTAATAATTATGTTTACACGGAGGAAGTCTTACAGCTTTCTACTGGTTATAGCTTTTATGGGCTACTTTGTTTCGCCTCCTGCGTGGTCTCATGTACGCTGGTTTGTACAAAACGATGGTAATGTAGTTGAGTTTGAGTGGAATTGGATATATGCGTTAGTTCTTTTGGGGGGCTTTCTATACTGTATGGTGAATAGATCCTTACAGTCGCTTGAAACAGTGGCTGTTCACAGAGTATCTAATAGATTTCCCAACCTCTGGTCCGATATTGGCCGCCACAAAATTTGGCATATTACGTCCGCATTGATCGGGTTAACCTTTGTTTTTAATTATTTTTCGGGTGTATTACTGGCCCCTAACCTGGAATTCTCTGCCACGCAAAGTCTTGTTAATGAGTTTCAGCTGGTAATTGGTATTGTGTTAATTTTAGATGTCAGCCTAAGAAGCTCCGGGTATCTAATCTTCGCGCTTTTGCTCTCAATAATGGCTACTTACCCATTCTCAATCTGGATTGATTACGGTTTTGAATTTTTAGGGCTTTCACTAGTATTTATATTGTACCAAAAGCCAGATCTTGGATTGCTTGCTTTACGTTGTGGGCTAGGCCTTCAGCTAATGACTCTGGCAGTTCACAATAAGTGGCTCAATCCTCACTTGGGTCTTGAATTTCTGCAGCACTATCATTGGAACTTTATGTCTAATCTGGGGTGGCACTCTTTCTCCGATTTGACCTTCGTTTTTTCTGCGGGAATGGCTGAATTCTGCTTTGGTTTGGTTATCTTGCTCGGGTGGTCAACGCGGTTGGCAAATATTACGGTATTAAGTTTCTTCATTTTGACCGCATCCATTCTCGGTATTCATGAATTGATAGGGCATTTACCAATACTTGGAGCTGGAATTTTACTGATTATATTTGGTGGGGGAGATTTTGAGTTCAAATATACTAGAGTAGCGTAAAACTGGGTGCATTTAACACTAAGAAATATTCAGTGCTTGTTATTTACAAGGAGGTTTTATCCCGTTATGTGGGCGTAATTAATCTGCTAATAGAGATCTAAAGTCTCCATAGAATTGCTGGGCTTCTCATCTATGAACTGGATGTTTTTCAACTGAAATTTTAAAGGTTTCTTTTTGTAGCTTAGTGGGATAAGTGGAGGCTGCAGAGCAGAGCTAATTCTCCGCTCAATAAATACTGGGTAGATGGTGTTCGACATTTCCTATAATCCGCGCCCGGCTGATCTACTCCTTTCGGTAGTTTGAATCCCGCTCTTTTATTCAGGATATGAATATAAATTCAGAGCATTTACTTGTAAATCAAATAGAATGAGTTACCAGATGGGGAGCTAGTTCCCTAAGTTGGATCATACTCCAAATTATGGGGTCATAAATTGTTCCTGGTAACCCAATTTATATACTAGCTGTAAATAATTTACTAACTAGATCGATCAGGCTTTATATTTCATGTCGATACAGTTAAAACTCTAATTTTGCCACATGCATATTGGTTCTAATATTGGCGCCCTTACTACCAAGGTTGTTTCCTGACTTATACTTCATATTTCTAGGGTCTGTAACAACTGAAGAGGCTCCTCCATCTTTCATTGCTTGATGTAAATCTTTCTGAGGAATTTTTGGATTTATATTGGAGCTATATACATGGAGATTTACTTCACTATTTATACCAAAGTGCCTGCAGGCCTCCATGATAGCCTCAGTTGTTGCTCTATATAAATCTTTATTCAGCTGGACCAAGAAGTTGAGTTCAAGACCGGCTTCTCCTTCGGCATTCAGATTTTTCACATATATATTACTAAGAATATCCCTAGGCTCAATCATATAGAATTGGGAGGCTACTGTTACTGCGTCAATTATATGGTTTGAATTAGTGCCATCTATACCAAAAACCCAGATTTCATTGTCAATTAAAGCTGCCTCTTTAATGCTGGTCTTTAGGCGGGGATAGAATGGCGATACACTGACTGCATATTTGGTTTTCCAAACTGACAGTGAATCAAAAGCAGTACGAAGAACATATTGATGTTCTTGTACTCCGTTTAAAATAAGTGTTGCATCGGTTTTAAATTTTTTGTCCTGACTTCCTTCGGCTATTGTCATGGCTCCCTTTGTCACAATTAATCCTCCATTGATAGCTCTGACGAAAAACAACCGAATGCGATCTCTCCCGTTTGGAGGGCTTCCTCATAAGATTCCTTGGTCTCAAAGTCTTCATCGGCTTCGGTTTCCCACTGCTGACTATCATATGTAGTCACGTTGGAAACCTCCTCAACTAGCATGAAGTCCTCTTCAAGTGCGGCGGTTAATCTAGCTACAGCACTTTCTTTAGATTCGTCTGGAACTATAGATCTTCCAAAGTAGAAGGTACTACCATCTTGAGGTAGCGAGCTTTGTGGTAAAACTCTTACTTTAGTATCAACCACCCAGAAAATAGACATATACATCCCTCTTGATGTTACTGGTTTGGAATTAAAAAACCAAATGGTGCTGGAATTATCTAGTGATGTTATAAATAATTCAATAACATTCACTTTCATATGAATTTCTGGAAATCAATATTTTTCTAATATGATAATGTTTCAACTATCCGGGTAGAATCTTAGAGGTTCATTAGGTAAACCAGTCCGATAACAAATGGACTTAGGTGTCTGCAGTTTAATGAGTAGTCACTACCATATAGCGCTTTATGTGAACACCAAATCTGCAAATAGGCAATCTCCTTCAGGGGTAATTACTCCTGGTAAAATCTATTTAAAGCTTCCAGTTTTACCCAGTGTTAGCCTCGAGGCAATACCCTTGATCACTGTGAAGTAAAAGTGCTACAAGAAGTCATCTCCCTATGGCGGGAGCGTTTAATAGATATCAGCTGGTTTATGAGCTGTTCAAACGAATCTATCACTCGCCAAGCTAATGCTTAAGACTACTGTGCTGGCGTTTTGGAGGGGGGGCGTTTTAAGCCCTAAGCTTTACTTGATGTGCCTGTATGGCTTATGCAGATCTCACAGCTCAATCTGTGGCAGTATCGTCAAGACGCATGAGGAGCCTGTCCACACTTCGATTCAGTCCGGTAGTCTTAGGTAATAATCCCAAAATCTGTTCCATTTGACGGTGGTGAGTATTTGAACATACCGAAAGGGGTGCTTTTCCAGCTGAATCACTATTTGGAACTGGTGGGCTGGAGCAGGCGGTATTTAAGCTCTTGAAAACGAGGCCGCATTACCGAAAACATGCCCCTATCACTCTGGCTCAAAAAAATAACCTATTTGTAGTCATTGACTAGTTGCCCATCAGATGACTCCTTGAATTGAGGATGTTCGTCATCGATTTCGTAAAAATCACACTTTTCGCCGGTGAAAATATGCCCCATAGTTTTCAACCCGGTTGGGCCATCCAGTGATCCTGCAATAATTCCAGTTGCATCGAGATTAAATGGTTCCCAGAATAGGCTTGAACCACATTGCTGGCAGAAGCCTCTGCGGGCTACTTCTGATGTTTTATACCACGCCAGCCCGTCATCTTTTGTTATTTTAATGTTGACCTTGCGAGCTTTGGTATGCGGGCCGAAACTTCCATGTAGTTTTTGACACATACTACAATGACAGTTAACTACGTTGCGTAGTGGCCCTTTAACCTCGTACCGCACAGCTCCACATAAGCAACCACCGGAAGTAATTGAATTATTACTGTTCATATAATGAGCCTGTAGATGCAAAAGTTTATTTAAAATAAGAATCTAAATTAAGTATGCCTTTTATCATCTATAAGATTATTTGTTTAAATTATAAATGCTAGCCTAATTAAGTGATGTAAACATAAATATCGATAGCTTGGCTAGTTATTTATCCGTTCTTTGTCGATATAAGTTACGAGACGGTAGTGGTTTGTTACTTGATCGCTTGCCATTTTTCATGCTGTTACCGTTGCACTATGCAGGCAATGGCGGATAAGCCATTTATTTGCACGGTGTTATCGCACAGGGTAGGACTCCCAGCGCTCGACCTTGAAGATTTAATTTGGCAGCAAAGCGACTCCGTACGGCAAAAGGTAGACGCCAGCGGAGAATGGAACCGTGAAACCCACGGCGATATACGCGAAAAATCATTACGCAGAATTACTGAGGCCGCCGAAATTAAAGCAAACTGCGACAGTGAATACTGACAAGTACAAGAACATTCTGTGGAAGAGGTAGCGGGAGTAAAAATAATTGAAGCCCTAGGTGCTTTACGTTTCTTATCCGGTGGCAGCCTGAACTTATCCGCGCTGGATAATCTAAATATTACAACGGCCAGTGATATTAACAATTCAGCGGGCCGCGACTTAAAAGAACAAATCGGAAATATTTGGGAATCAGTGGCCAAGGTCCGCCAAACCATCAAAGTTAAAGACGGCGGCAAGGTTTGGTTAGGTAGTGAATCTTTAAACGTGCTGAAGGTATTAGAAGATTTAATCGGCGTAGTGTCAGCTCTGGCCGGCACGCTCGCTACGCACACGCACCCCAGCAATGGCAAAAAACCGGATCAGGATGCGGCAATTAATGGTCATAAGAGCAGTGCGGATAGTTTGGAAAGCCAGCTTAAGCCAATAAGGGCCTAAGTTTTTTATTGCATTAAAGGAAGATGATTATGGAAGTAAGCGGTACATGAACCACATTATTCAACTTGCTCTGGCAGAGTATTCGGACAACGAACGAGAGCGGAAGGTGGGGGGGTGCCTAGCAAGGCGCGAGGGGCGGCGCCCCTTAGCCAGGGCAAGCGGAGCGCGCAGGGCACCGCCCAAAGGAGCCAGGGATCGTTACCCTGAGGGATGAGATACGCAGTAGCTCAGTGAGCACAGCGAATAGAGCACGTCCCGGAAGCGACGGCTGAAGGGGGATGTATTAATTAGCTCATAGATGGAGAGCAGCGGGATTGCCCAATTTACGGTAAAGTGTCCGGCTACCTCGGACGCCACACAGGCATACCGTTTAAATTTTGAACACCTTGGGGCGACCCTGCTCCGCTGAGAGTAAGTCTGCCTGCTCTCGCGGCTTACCACCGCAGAAGTATAGAAATTAGGGGAGAAACATTAGATGCCGCAGTTATCCTGGTATAAGCGCGAGGAAGATTTGACCCGCGCGGCCCTCACCCCGTACCGATTGCTGCAACCAGTTGTGACTTTGTCCCACGGAGAGCCAGACTCCCCAAACATGCTAATTGAGGGGGACAACCTCGATGCCCTAAAGGCCTTGATCCCCTACTATGCGGGACAGGTAAAATGCATCTTTATTGACCCCCCCTACAACACGCGAAGCGCTTTTGAGCACTATGATGACAACCTTGAGCACTCGCAATGGTTGTCAATGATGTACCCCCGTCTTGAATTGCTTCGCGAGCTCCTTGCGATAGATGGTTCAATTTGGATAACGCTAGACGACAATGAAGCGCATTATTTTAAGGTAATTGCCGACGAAATATTCGGCAGGAAGAACTTCATTACAACAGTTCTCTGGCGAAAAAATTACGCACCCAAGAGTAGTGCTAAGCACTTATCTGTCGACCATGACTATGTATTTGTCTATGCAAAGGATGAAGATAAATGGCGACCAAACTTGATGCCAAGGACTGACAAGCAAAACAAGGCATACAAGAACCCAGATAATGACCCGAGAGGCCCGTGGCGACCAAATAACCTAGCGGCCCGCAATTTCTATAGCAAGGGCACCTATTCAATAACATGCCCGAGCGGCCGCGTCATTCCCGGCCCGCCTAAAGGGTCTTACTGGCGCGTTAGCGAAGAAAAATTCAGAGAGATGGATGCAGAGGGAAGAATTTGGTGGGGCCTTGAGGGAAAGAACGTTCCCGCCCCTAAAATCTTTCTTAGCGAAGTCAAACAAGGGGTAACACCACAAACATGGTGGTCCTATGAAGACGTCGGTCATACGCAAGAAGCTAAAAAGGAAATAGTTTCGTTATTTGGTGACGACGTTTTTGGCACGCCAAAGCCAGAGAGGCTTATACAGCGTATTCTTCAAGTCGCCACAGAGCCGGGCGATCTCGTTCTTGATAGTTTCCTCGGCTCCGGCACTACAGCTGCCGTTGCCCACAAGATGGGCCGCCAATGGATCGGTATAGAGATGGGCGAACATGCCCGCTCCCATTGTCAACCACGCTTAAAAAGTGTCATCAATGGCGAGCAAGGCGGTATTTCAGTGTCGCTCAATTGGAAGGGAGGCGGTGGTTTTCGTTTCTTCAAACTCGGCAGCCCCATATTCGATGAAAATGGTCACATCCGGGAAGGCATACGCTTTGAAAACTTGGCCGCACATGTTTGGTTCTCCGAAACAGGCACCGCCCGCCCAGCGCGTGCACTGAAAAAGCCCTTCCTTGGTGAGCACAACGGAACTGGCTATTACCTGCTGTATAACGGGATTCTGGGCGATGACAGCAAGACAGGTGGAAATGTCCTGACGCGTCGAATCCTACGATCGCTTTCCAAGTTTGATGGCCCGAAGGTGATCTATGGGGAGGCCAGCGGAATGACAGAAGAACAGCTAGACGAGCTGGAAATCACTTTCAAACAAACACCGTACGATATCAAGGCATAGCAATATGGCTCTGACCCTCAAGCAATATCAGCGTCGATCCTTGGCCAGCTTGGAACAATTCCTTGAATTGACCCGTATTGAAGGCGTCGCATCGGCCTTCAACAAAGCAGTGGATGATGGGTTGTTGGATGAATACAAGCCCATGCCAGGCTTGCCAGACGTGCCGTATGTCTGCCTCCGCATCCCAACTGGCGGCGGTAAGACGATTATGGGGGCTCACATCATCCAGGCAGCCGGCCGGACGTTACTGGAGCGGCAGTTCCCTCTGGTAATGTGGATGGTTCCAACATCACAGATCAAGGATCAAACGCTGGAAGCATTCAGCGATCCCAGGCACCCCTACCGCCAGGAGCTTGATAGAGCCTTCGGTGGCCAGGTCGCCGTCTTTGACGTGGCGGACTTTTCCCAGATTCGCCCCGCAGACCTGGGAACCAAGGTCTGTATCGTTATTTCCACCGTTGCGGCATTGCGTGTGGAAAACAAAGAAGGCCGCAAGGTTTACGACTACCACGAAGAGCTAGAGCCGCATTTCACCAGTAGCTCCCAGGAATTGAAATATCTGCACAGGGACGAAAGTGGCAGAGTCGTTGCTTCCTTTGCCAACCTGCTCAGAATACACGGGCCACTGGTGATCATGGATGAGGCTCACAATGCCACCACGCCGCTCTCGTATACCGTCTATGAGCGGCTAGGTCCACGCGGGGTGGTAGAGCTAACTGCAACCCCGGACGTGAAGAGTTCCAATGTGCTGGTCAGTGTTTCGGCCTTTGAACTGAAATCAGAGAACATGATTAAGTTCCCGGTTGTTCTGAAAGAGCACAACGGAGAGTGGCAAGAAGCCATCAACAGCGCAGTGGCTCGCCGGAGCACGCTCGCCAAAACAGCTACGGACGAGCCCGACTACATCCGGCCCATCTTGCTGGTGCAAGCCCAGAACGCCAAAGGTGCTGCCACTGTTGAGGAAGTGAAACGGCATCTTATCGCGACAGGGGTTGCCGAGAAGGCGATAGCCATCGCCACCGGCACGACCCGTGAGATTGACGGTGTAGACCTTTTTGCGCGGGAATGCCCCATCGAGGTAATCATCACCAAGCAGGCTCTCAAGGAGGGTTGGGACTGCTCCTTCGCATATGTGTTCTGTTCAGTAGCTCGGGTCAAAAGTGACAAGGACATTCAGCAGTTACTTGGCCGGGTATTGCGGATGCCGTATGCGACCCGCCGCCGGCAGGATGACATGAACAAGGCATATGCCCATGCCGTCACCGACGATTTCGGCCGGGCTGCAGGGGAGCTAACTCAGTCCCTGGTGAACATCGGCTTCAATCCGATGGAGGCCGCCACCGCGATTCGGAAGGATAATGAGCTTCCTCTCCAAGGCGGCGAAGTAACACCTCCTCCGCTTCCTGCCACACGTATTGAGGTACGAAAAGCTCCGGACCTCTCCAAAGCGCCGGAGCGGGATCAGCAACGGGTTCTGTTTACCCCGAATCTAGAAGGGAACGGTGGCTCAATTGAGCTGACCGACGAAATTGACGCGGCTACCGTAGAGGCAATTGTCGCTACGGCACCGCCCAAGAAGCGGGAAGAATTGGCCGCTCAGGTTGAACAACACCAGCTGAAAACCCTGGCCGCCAAGGCTCCCTGTGAGCGTGGTGCAGCGTTCAGTGTCCCCCGCCTGTGCATGATCGAGCAGGGTGATCTTGAGCTGGTAGATAAAGGCGCGATTTCAGCCAACTTCACCTGGGATCTATTGGACAGCCCCCCGGACCTTTCCAGCTTTCGTATCAATGACGAAACCATGACTTTCGAGGTGGACCTGGAGGGGCAGCACGTCAATTACCACCTTATTGAGGATGACGCTTCCACCTATCTGCCGGGCTTCGCCCATGACCGCACTGAAGCGGATCTCGTGGGCTGGCTTGATCACGAGATCCGAGAGCCCTCTGTGAAGCAACCCGTTCTCAGAGAATGGGTGCGCCGAGCTATCAATGGGCTGAAGGAAGATCGCGGGTTCTCGCTGGCTCAGTTGCTGAAAGGTCAGTTCATCCTGCGCCGCAAGCTGTCTGAACAGCTCCAGACGGCCAAGATTCAGGCCTACAAAGAGGGGTTCCAGGAAGCGCTATTCGATGGCGGCATGGAAATCGTTACCAGTGATGGACCGGACCATACCTATACCTACCCTGCTGACATGGCCGAATACCCAGCGCACTACTACTACTCCGGTGCCTACCGATTCCGGAAGCACTATTACCCTGTGCCGGGTGACCTGGATTGGAAAACACCTAAGGGCAAGGTCACCGAAGAGTTTGAGTGTGCCCAAGCCATCGACTTCCTCGATGAAGTAGAGTTCTGGGTCCGTAACCTGGTGCACAACTCTCAATTCTGGATGCCCACATCACGCCAGCGCACTTACCCAGATTTTGTTGTCCGGCTAAAGGATAAGCGGCTTCTCGTCATTGAGTATAAAGGTGCCGACCGGTTCACCGCAGACCAGGAGAAGGAAAAACGTATGGTAGGGGAACTGTGGGCCAAGGGTAGCGGCGGTAACGGCCTCTACCTAATGGCTCAGAAAAAGGACGAACAGGGCCGCAATGTGCATGAACAGATCCAGGCGGTGATTGGTAATTAAGTTATCTTCTGTGGGAGGTATCCTGCCACCGCAGACTTTACAGGTCCATAAGGCCAGGGATTTGCGCCAACAACACCGGACTATTGATCACCAGTTTTATGCCATTGGGGAACTCCAATACGCCCAGGTTTCCCATAGTGGTCACAGGAGTCTTGATATCCACGGGAACAAAGTCAGGGATATCAGACACAGGCGTTTGTTCAGATAGCTTGCGGTACCAGTAGAGGAACTGGCTGTAGTTTAGGTTGTGCTTACGAGTATAGGCGCGTTTGGACTGAGAGCTTCTCTCGTAGGCCCTGACATGACTTTGCCACTGTTGCTGATTCATGGGGCTTTCCTCCGAAGTTGATGAAGGGGGTATCATGGCAGCCCGCCAGAGCAAGTTGAATAATGTGGTTCATGTACCGCTTACTTATGGAAAAGAATATAAACCGATACGCTATTTTTGCCGAGAGAATCCACCTTATGAATGGTGGAGCAAAAAGCTTTAGAGGTTCCGTGTCTACTGAAGAGGCAGCAATGGAGTTAGCAAAAGAGATCGCGAAATCTAAGAAAGCTGAGTTTTATATCTGGCTGCAAATACTTGATATTGTGACCGGGACCTATACTGAGTATTCGATAAAATGGGGCGGGGTATTGGAGAAAAGAGAACTTTCACCTTGCTAACCTCTGGTACTACGTTCACGCTTCAGTTCTAACCCAATAAAGAGGTGGAATTGAAGCGAGAGACGTCGATTACAGAGAAGAGCTTGGGGTCTTACTTGTGATTATTTAATCTACGGGTTTTTCCGTTTTTTATTACTGGGTTTTCGTTATCCCACAATGCCTCTTGATCAACAGTTTCTTGAGGCTTCTGGTATACACGATTCCAGTCAGTTTTATCTTGAGGCAATTTGGCTGGATCTGTTGCTTTGTTAACTTTCGTTATTTTTTGCATTTTTGCCTCTCCTTCGTGCGGGCTTAAAATTTTCTAAATCAGTTTCTGATTGAAGTGGTGCATCTGGATCAGATTTAGCATTCTCCCTGATTTCCTCTTCCGTCATGTTTTTGACCCGTTCGTAATCAGTGAGATCTTTCAACTTTTCAACTTCTTTTTTCGTAAATTTTTTAATAGTCATAGCTACACTCTTCTCATGGATCTATATCTAGCGATCTCACTTTTTTCTGCACGACGTGCTGAAATTATCCTGATAGTGTTACCTTCATCTCGTTCAGTAAAGGCTACAAATAAAATGCCAGGTCGAGCCATTCCTATAATCTGGTATCGATTCTCTAAATCAGAGTTGGCGCTGTCGTACTGCTCTATAGCATTAGGGTCATCAAAAACTGGAATTACTGAGACGAAGTCTATCCCGTGTTTCTGAATGTTTAATTCCCTTTTGTTCTCGTCCCACTCAAAATCCATATTGCGTCCTTGGGTCTGGGTTTCTTTATTTTAAGCTATGGTTACCATGTGAAATGTATTTTCTTTGGTGTGTTTGTTGCATATATTCTCATTGAGATACAAATTTATATGGGTCCTTGCCGGAGTTGTTGCAGGCTTCTCTAAAGTTCTCCAGTAAGCTTTCGTAAGTTTCAGTTAAAAATCTGTAGTCGATTACTGGGGGGGGGGGGAGCCGTTGTGCAATAATCCATCGAAATTGATTGTATAATTTTCATTGTGATGAACGGACCGAGATCGAACAAAATCATAAATAATGTGAGCGAAGGTGCCCATGTATAAATACTTTTCTATCCATTTTTCTGCTTTATCGGGAGTTGGGCTTAAAATCGCACGCTTTACATCCTCGATGTCTTGAAATGCCCCAGCCAAATGACTTAGTGCTTCTATTATATTTCTTTTCTTGTCTTCATCCTTGATTCTGCCGTTTTTTTCAATTTGTTTAATTAGATACGCTGGGTGAATCTTATTGAATATGTCGTTGTCACCATAATCGGTAAGTAATCTGCAGAAGGCTTTGGAGTAGCCTTTGCCTCTAACTTGGTATACGAAAGTGGCAAGTGCTTCCATATAGCAGCATATGAGGGTTATGGCTTCAAGTCTAAAATTATCTCTATGAAGCTGATCGGAGGTCATTTTTTTACGTTCACAATTAGAGAAAAATAACTCAGTGAGATCTATATCCTCATTTACAAAGCTAGCGTTCATGGTCCTAATTATCTCCACTTTTTAAAGTTGATTTGAAAATTCTGGTAGCTGTAAATCTACTGCTGTAATTGCGAGATATTGCTTAGATTTTGGGGGAAATACTTGAATGTCTATCGTTGCATGTTCTTTTATATTTAGAGCAACTGGAGTTAGATATTTTTCAACTTGTATATACTGATTCCCTTGCCACTTACACTGTGCTTTTATCCTGCTGCCTTCCTCTATCGAGCTTATTGAGAACCCGTCTTGAAGAGTAACACCTGCAACCGTTATCTCACACTTTTGGCTGGAGGATTCACCAACAACCACTAATACCCCACCAGCAATATTCTTAGCCTCAATAATTTTTAGTTGATCAGGCTTAATTTCTATTAGGTTATCCTTCGTTGGGTAGTTTTCACTTCCTTTCATTGCCTGCTTGGCAGCCAGGTATAGCTGCCAAGCAGGCACCAATCTTCAAAAGCGCCTTAATAACCCGCATAAACAGTTCCCTCTGATTTTACGTGATCAATAATTGTGCAGTAAATATGGCCACTGGTCACTCCTCCCCACGCCCGCCGATTTTTGGCGTTCTTTTAGTTGATGAAATGAGACTAGCGACCCTAGCCTGAGCTGGTGCGGGGTTTGGGTAAGAATTGGATTTCACACTTTGAAGAGTTGTGAAGAGAAATGAAGAGGAGTTTCACAGGGGGAAAGCAATAGATTGATGGTGTCCACATGTGGGCAAGGTAGAGTTAAAAAAATCCTGTGTGGACACTTTGGGTCTTTTAAGCGCCATTCTTCAAAATTTAGGGAAGGTAAACCAGAATTAAAAAACCCGCGAAAGCCTACGCTATCGCGGGTTTGAGATATGGTACCAGAGGCCGGACTCGAACCGGCACGCTTTTAAGGGCGGGGGATTTTGAATCCCCTGTGTCTACCAATTTCACCACTCTGGCACTTTCGCTGCTCGACCTTGGGGTCGGTGCGAAGAGGGCGTGATTATAGCAATGCTTTCGCTTGGGTCAACCAGTGATTTCAATAACTTAGCGCATTTTCTGTCGTCCTAGTTGAGGAGCCTCTGAGAAACTCCGTAATGCCTCTGTGGGTCTTGAGGGCTGCAGATGTTAGGCGCAGCTCGCCGCGAATGGCACAGTCCTTTGCAAGAGCTGCAACGTGGCAGCTGTAGCCCTCAAGGCCCACCCTTTGGGGCTTGCAGAGCAATTCACACTCGGCGTTGCGGCTTCTTGCAAGGTCTAGACATTCCTGCAAAGCCGCGCCTTGATTGTGAACTGCTCTGCATGCCAGAGGTATCACGGAGTTTTTCAGAGGCTCCTTAACAGCTCCTAAAATTTCCTATAACCTTCGCGACCTCTCCATAGTTTCTAGATTTCCAGGATTCCATGCAGCGTCAGGACTTTGACTTTCATCTGCCCGATGAGCTGATCGCCCGCGCGCCCACTGAGGAGCGCCGTGGCAGCCGCCTTTTGTGTCTGGATGGGCCCAGCGGGGCCATTGCACATCGGCAGTTCCCAGATATTCTCAATCAGGTCCAAGCTGGTGACCTGATAGTCTTTAACGATACCCGGGTGATCCCGGCGCGTTTGTTCGCGCAGAAGGAAACCGGCGGTAAGTTGGAAATCCTGGTGGAGCGGGTGCTCAACGAGACGGATATCTGGGCCCACGTGCGCTCCAGTAAGTCGCCTAAGCCCGGTTCTACCATCGTCCTCGAGGACGGCACCCGTATAGAGGTGACCGGCCGCAAGGATGCGCTATTTGAATTGTCCTTCCCTAAAGAAGAAGGTGTGCTGGCGATTCTGGATCGCCTCGGCCATATGCCGCTGCCTCCTTATATTGATCGTGAAGACGATGCCAGCGATCGCGAGCGCTACCAAACCGTATACGGCCGCAATGCCGGTGCTGTGGCGGCGCCGACGGCGGGGCTGCACTTTGATGATGAGATGATCGGTGCGTTGCGGGATAAAGGTGTCGAGGTTGTCTTCGTTACCCTGCATGTGGGTGCCGGTACTTTCCAGCCGGTGCGCGTGGACAATATTTATGAGCACCAGATGCACAGCGAGGTGCTGGATGTCTCCCAGGATGTGGTGGATGCGGTAACTGCTTGCCGCGCTCGCAATGGCAGCGTGATTGCGGTGGGTACCACCAGCGTGCGCGCGCTGGAAAGTGCGGCGCGCAGTGGCCAGTTACAGGCCACGGTGGGGGAGACAGATATCTTTATTTATCCCGGTTATGAATTCCAGGTTGTGGATAAGTTGATCACCAACTTCCACTTGCCTGAATCCACCCTATTGATGCTGGTGAGTGCCTTCGCGGGGTACCAGCATACGATGGCCGCTTATAAGGCCGCAGTTGAAGAGCGCTATCGCTTCTTTAGTTACGGCGATGCCATGTTTATTACCCGCGATCCCAATGCCAAAAAAGAAGAAGTAGCACCAGCGAAAGGAGATACCCAGTGAGCCGCGAATGTTTTATGCAGTTTGAAGTGGATACCACTGATGGCAAGGCCCGTCGTGGCCGCTTGCGTTTCCCTCGCGGTGTGGTGGAAACCCCGGCGTTTATGCCAGTGGGCACTTACGGCACCGTGAAAGGCATGTTGCCGAGGGATATCGAAGGGATCGGTGCACAGATTATTCTGGGCAACACCTTTCACCTGATGCTGCGCCCCGGTACCGAAGTGGTTAAAGCCCACGGCGATCTGCACGATTTTACCCAGTGGTCCGGTCCGATCCTCACCGACTCCGGCGGTTTCCAGGTGTTTAGCCTGGGTGAACTGCGCAAGATTACGGAAGAGGGGGTTTCTTTCCGCTCGCCTATCGATGGCAGCCCGGTATTCCTGGACCCAGAGGAGTCCATGCGCGTTCAGCGGGACCTGGGTTCCGATATCGTCATGATCTTCGATGAGTGCACCCCTTATCCGGCCACCACTGACGAAGCGCGCAAATCTATGGAGTTGTCCCTGCGTTGGGCGGAGCGCTCCAAGAAAGCTCATGGCGATAGCCCGTCGGCGCTGTTCGGAATTGTGCAGGGCGGTATGTTCCCGGAGTTGCGCGATGTGTCACTGCGCGGCCTGACTGAGATTGGTTTCGATGGCTATGCCATTGGTGGCCTGTCTGTGGGTGAGCCTAAAGATGAGATGATCAAGGTCTTGGATCACCTGGCTCACAAGATGCCGGAAGATAAGCCGCGCTACCTGATGGGCGTGGGCAAGCCGGAGGATATTGTCGAGGCGGTGCGTCGCGGTGTGGATATGTTCGACTGCGTTATGCCTACTCGCAATGCGCGCAACGGCCACCTGTTTACCTTCGAAGGCGTGGTGAAAATCCGCAACGCCAGGCACCGTCACGATACGGGTCCCTTGGAGGAAGAGTGCGATTGTTACACCTGTGAGAATTTCTCCCGCGCTTACCTGCACCACCTGGATCGCTGCGGTGAAATTCTCGGTGCGCAGCTGAATACGATTCACAATTTGCGCCACTACCAGCGCCTGATGCAAAAGCTACGCGATGCCATTGCCGCCAATGAGTTGGAGGCTTATGTCGCCGAGTTCTACCGTGGTTTGGGCCGCGAGGTTCCAGCGCTGGAGGCCTGATCAGGCGTCGCTTTTACCCTGCCTGGGGTGCTGCCCGTCTCATTGCGGCACCCCTGTAATTTGTCCGTTCCCACGATCCCCGTATAATCAGCCCCCACTTTTATTGGGGGCGGTGTACCTTGCATTCTGCGTATACTGCCCGCATATCCAGGCAAATTGCTTAGGCAGATTGCCAAGATTTACCGGCCCTCGGGGTCACACTAGAACAATGAGAACAGCATGAATCGCTACCCGATCTGGAAGTACTTTCTGATTCTCGCGGTTGTGGCCTTTGGCCTGATGTACGCCGCGCCCAACCTCTATAAGCCGGACCCTGCCGTGCAGATTTCCGGGCAATCCAGTGCACTCACCATCGGCCCCGATGTCCTTGCGAATGCACAAAAAGCCCTGGATGAAGCGGGTATTGCTCACTTCGGCGGCGAAGTTGGGGACAAGTCAGTACTGATCCGCTTGAACTCCATGGAGGAGCAGTTGCCGGCTAAAGAGGCGATTCAAAAAGCGCTTGGTACCACCAACTATGTTGTCGCCCTGAACCTGGCTTCCACTACGCCCCAGTGGATGAAAGATATCGGCGCTAGCCCGATGAAGCTCGGTCTGGACCTGGCGGGTGGTGTGCACTTCCTGATGGAAGTCGACACCAACACCATCGTCAAGAACAACATGGAAAGCTACGAGCAGGAAGTGAAAAGCAAACTGCGCGAAGCCAAGGCCCGTTACCGCAATGTGGAGCTGGTGGATGATCGCGAGATTATTGCCCGCTTCCGCAACGATGAGCTGCGCAGCTTGGCGATGTCCACTATGCGCAAGGAATTTCCGCAGCTTCAACTGCGCGAGTCCGGCAGCGGCGAAAACCTGGAGATCCGCGCAACCCTGACCGATCAGGAAATCAAGCAGCTGGAAGATTACGCAGTAACCCAGAACCTCACCACCCTGCGCAACCGGGTGAACGAGCTGGGTGTTGCTGAGCCGATCGTACAGCGCCAGGGCCGCAACCGTATCGTTGTGGAGCTGCCCGGTGTACAGGACACCGCAGAGGCCAAGCGTATTATCGGTAAAACTGCCAACCTCGAATACCGTATGGAAGCTCGCCCGGATGAGCTGGTTTCCAACAAGGAATACTTCGATTACCGCGATGATCGTCAGGCGCAGATGTATGGCGGTGCCTGGTTGGAGCGCCAGATCATTATCAAGGGTGACAGCGTTACCAATGCCCGCGTCGGTTACGACGAGAGCGGCTTCCCGCAGGTAAATATCACCCTCGACGCCCGTGGCGGCGAGATGATGCACCGCGCTACCTGGAAAAATGTCGGTCGCCGTATGGGTACCCTGTTTATCGAGACTCGCTTTGAGCCGGTAACTGAGATCGACGAAAACGGTAACGAAGTTACCGTGCAGAAGCGTACTGAAGAGCGAAAAATTATCAGCTTGGCTACGGTACAGAGTGCCCTGGGCAAGCAGTTCCGCACCACCGGTCTGGACAGCCCGGCTGAAGCCCAGGAACTGGCCCTGCTGCTGCGTGCCGGTGCCCTGGCTGCGCCCATGTATTTTGTGGAAGAGCGTGTGATCGGCCCATCCCTGGGTGCCGATAACATCAAGGTGGGTGTGCAATCCGTACAGATCGGTCTGCTGGCCGTGATTATCTGTATGCTGATTTCCTACCGCGTATTTGGCTTGGCTGCGAACCTGGCCCTGGCGGTGAATATGATCCTGCTGGTGGCGGTGATGTCGCTGTTGGGTGCAACCCTCACGCTGCCTGGTATCGCCGGTATCGTATTGACCGTGGGTATGGCGGTGGATGCCAACGTGCTTATCTTCTCGCGAATACGGGAGGAGCTCAGGAATGGGATGCCTCCCCAAACAGCGATCAGTGCCGGTTTTGACAATGCTTACAGCACCATTGTGGATGCGAATATCACCACCCTGATTGTGGCGGTGATCCTGTATGCCATCGGTTCCGGTCCGGTACAGGGCTTCGCGGTAACCCTGTCTATCGGTATTCTCACCTCCATGTTCAGTGCCATCATGGGTACGCGAGCAATTGTTAACTTGTTCTACGGCGGTCGCCGTGTGCAGAAGCTCTGGATTTAAGGGAGTCAGTCATGAGTGAGACCAAAGTGGATAACGGCAAAATTACCGAGTACATGGGCAAGCGCGTCTACGACTTTATGCGCTGGCGCAAGATCGCCGGGATTGTCTCGGTGGTGCTGGTACTTTCCTCCATCGCCGCACTGGCAATGAACGGCCTGAAGTTCGGCCTGGACTTTACCGGTGGTACCCAGGTTGAAGTGGGCTATGAGGTAACGCCTTTTATCAGCGATGTGCGCGATCAGCTGGAAGCAGCGGGTTACGACGGTGCTACGGTAGTGAATTTTGGTTCTGAGAAGGACCTGCTGATCAAGTTGCCCCCTGCGGTGACCGAGGAAGAAATCCAGATCAGCGCTACCGATCAGGAAACAACGACGCCGATCGGTGACAAGGTTGTGGCTCTCCTGAGAGAGGGCAGTGAGGGTGATGTTGAGCTGCGCCGTGTCGAGATGGTGGGCCCACAGGTAGGTGCCGAGCTGCGTGACGACGGCGGCCTGGGCATGATGCTGGCCCTGTTCATGGTGATGATCTACGTTGCCCTGCGCTTCCAGTACAAGTTCTCTTTCGGCGCTGTAGCGGCTCTGGGCCACGATGTGATTATCGTACTGGGTTTCTTTGCGGTGATGGGATTGGACTTCGATTTAACCGTACTGGCGGCCGTGTTGGCGGTGATCGGTTACTCCCTGAACGATACCATCGTGGTATCGGACCGTATCCGCGAGAACTTCCGCAAGGTGCGCAAGGCTGAGTCTGAGGAAATTATCAATATCTCAATCAGCCAGACCCTGGGCCGTACCTTTATGACGTCCTTTACCACCTTGCTGGTGCTGTGGGCGCTGCAGTTCTTCGGTGGCGAATTGATCCACAACTTCTCCCTGGCCTTGATCGTGGGTGTGGTTGTGGGTACTTACTCCTCTGTTTACGTGGCTGCCAACGTGCTGATGGCTTTGAATATCAACAAAGAAGATCTGATGCCGCCGGTGAAAGAGGGTGCGGAACTGGAAGAAATGCCCTGATGTGAATGAGAAGTGGCTGCGCTGATGCAGCCATATTCGAGCGGCCCCGGCCGCGCTTTGCTGCTGATCAGCGGAGCGCCGTCGGGGTTTTTTATTGCGCGGAGTTTAGGCTCTGGGCTTTTTGCCGAGGGTGATGTGCTTGGGGCCGGAAGTATTGGTCTGGCCGCTCACCCCTTTGGGCACCTGCTCGATCTCACCGCCACCGGCGAGGAACGCCTTTACCTGCTCCTCGATACTTTCGCTGGTCTCGAGGGGAGCGGCTTGTTTGCGATTGGAGGAAGAGGAAGGTTTCTTGGCCACGGCGCTATCCGGTTTTTATGTGTAAGCGGGCCATATTAGCACGGCTTGCACAAAAAATCACCCAAGTGGCCAGAGTCTGCACATAGCGGGTGTTTTGTCGACAGCTTTCGAATAATTCTGTCGTTTTTGGATAAATCGGGCTGCTGCGAGGCAGCCCGGAAGATAGTGCGTTATTCAGCTTCTTCTGTGGTCTCTTCGGTTTCCAGCGGCCAACCGCCCATCTCTTTCCACTTGTTCACGATGCCGCAAAACAGGGTTGCGGTTTTTTCTGCGTCGTACTCGGCGGAGTGGGCGCAGTTGTTATCAAATTCGATTCCAGCAACCTGACAAGCTTTGGCCAGTACGGTCTGGCCGTAGGCGAGGCCAGCGAGACTGGCGGTATCGAAGCAGGAGAACGGGTGGAATGGGTTGCGCTTGATGCCGGTCCGCTCGACGGCTGCATTGACGAAGCCCAGGTCGAAGTGGGCATTGTGGGCAACCACGATGGCGCGGGTGCAGCTGTGCTTTTTCACAGCGCTGCGAATTTTGCGGAACAGCTCGGGGATGGCGATTTCTTCAGGCCAGGCGTCGCGGTCCGGGGATTCCAGGTCGATGCCAATAAAGTCGAGAGCGGATTGCTCAACGTTGGCGCCCTCAAAAGGCTCCAGGTGGAAACTGTGGGTCTCCAGTGGGAAGAGGTTGCCGGAGTCATCCATGTCGAGGATAACCGCAGAAATTTCCAGCAGTGCATCGGTGCGGGCGTTAAAGCCGCCGGTTTCAAGGTCGATGACCACGGGCAGAAAGCCTCGGAATCGCTGGGCGAGAGAGCTTTTTGGTCCTGTGGGTTCTTCGGCGGGTGTCACGGTGGTTCCTTGTAAATCTTGTCTTCAGGCCAGCAGCATTTGGCGCTGGTGGGGCAGGGTATTGTATTCGAATTGCGGCGCCTGCCGGGAGTGTTCTCCCCGCAGGCGCTGTAATCAGGGCATTCGCCGATTACGCAAGTTGCCAGTTTAAGGTTTCACCGGCTGCGAGGGGAATCAGATTTTCACCACCCATATCCAGTTTTTCCGGCAGGGTCCAGGGGCTCTTGACCAGGGTGATGGTGCCCTCGTTGCGCGGCAGCTCGTAGAAGTCGGGACCGAACTCACTGGCAAAGCCTTCCAGCTTGTCCAGTTTGCCCGCGCGCTCGAATACTTCTGCGTATAGCTCTATAGCGGAGTAGGCGGTATAGCAACCGGCGCAACCACAGGAGTGTTCTTTCTTGTGGTGGGCGTGGGGGGCTGAATCGGTACCGAGGAAAAACTTCGGGTTACCGCTGGTGGCCGCTTCGATCAGTGCATTTTGATGGTAGCCGCGCTTGAGGATTGGCAGGCAGTAAAAATGCGGCTGGATACCACCAACCAGCATATGGTTGCGGTTGTACAGCAGGTGGTGTGCGGTAATGGTTGCGGCAACGCCTTCGCGGGCGCCTTGTACAAACTCTACTGCTTGGGCGGTGGTGATATGTTCAAACACCACTTTCAGTGTGGGGAAATCATCTACCAGGCGGGACAGGGTTTTCTCGATAAAAGCCTGCTCGCGGTCGAAGATATCGATATCGCTGGTGGTCACTTCACCGTGTACCAACAGCTTCATACCGCAGGCCTGCATCTCTTCCAGGGCCGGGTAGATGTTGGCGATATCGGTAACGCCGGAATCGGAGTTGGTGGTCGCGCCCGCTGGGTACAGTTTGGCAGCGATAACACCGGCTTCATGAGCCTTGCGAATAACGGCAGCGTCGGTCTTGTCGGTGAGGTAGATTACCATCAAGGGTTCGAAGTTGGTGTCGGCGGGAACATTGGCGTCAATACGTTCCTTATAAGCCACTGCACTTTCGGCATCGGTCACAGGGGGTACCAGGTTGGGCATTACAATCACGCGGCGGAATTGTTTTGCAGCATCGGGCACGGTGCGCCCGAGAGCGGCGCCGTCGCGCAGGTGAATGTGCCAGTCGTCGGGGGCGCGAAGGGTAATTTGCTCCGTCATGGTACTCCGTAAAGCTTCTTAGCGTAGTGAGTCGTTGTGCGGCGCGAATGCTACCCGAAGCTGTACAAAATTGCGATGCACGAAAAGGTTAAAAATCAATCAATTGTGCTTACTCGCGCCTTGGCGCTAGTCGATCGCGAGCTTAGGCGCTACAATCGCGCCCCGACAAAGAGTGTGGGTATTGTTGTGCCCGCAATTTACCGATCCTGGGCATATCTCCAAGAATAACTCCCCCAGACCGACACTAGTTTCGCGTAGTGGCATTCCCCGTCTCCGCGTTTTTGTCGCGGCGACGTATTTCCGGCAGCAGAGGACAGCAATGAGCAAAATCGAAAAGGTGGTACTGGCATACTCCGGTGGATTGGATACGTCAGTAATCGTGCGATGGTTGCAGGATACTTATAACTGCGAAGTGGTGACTTTCACCGCTGATATCGGCCAGGGTGAAGAGGTGGAACCGGCCCGTGCCAAGGCCGAGGCCCTCGGGGTTAAAGAGATTTATATCGACGATCTGCGCGAAGAGTATGTGCGCGATTTCGTTTTCCCGATGTTCCGCGCCAATGCGATTTATGAAGGGGAGTACCTGCTGGGTACCTCTATTGCGCGCCCGCTGATTGCCAAGCGCCTGATTGAGATTGCCAACGAGACTGGCGCCGATGCCATTTCCCACGGTGCTACCGGTAAAGGTAATGACCAGGTGCGCTTCGAACTGGGCGCCTACGCGCTGAAGCCGGGCATCCAGGTAATCGCTCCCTGGCGCGAGTGGGACCTGAACTCCCGCGAAAAGCTGATGCAGTACTGCGAGCAGCACAATATTCCGGTGGACTTCTCTTCCAGCAAGAAGAAATCCCCTTACTCGATGGATGCCAACCTGCTGCACATCTCTTACGAGGGCGGCAACCTCGAAGATCCCTGGGCGGAAGCCGAAGAGGATATGTGGCGCTGGAGTGTGAGCCCCGAGGCGGCTCCGGAAGAACCCACCTACATTACTTTGGGTTTTGAGAAGGGCGATCCCGTTTCTATCGACGGTGAGCGCTTAAGCCCTGCTACTTTGCTTGAGAAGCTGAATAAGTTGGGCGGAGCCAACGGTATCGGTCGTCTGGATATCGTGGAAAACCGCTACGTGGGAATGAAGTCCCGCGGCTGCTACGAAACACCGGGCGGCACCATTTTGATGAAGGCGCACCGCGCCATTGAGTCCATTACCCTGGATCGCGAAGTTGCGCACATGAAGGATTCCCTGATGCCGCGCTACGCCGAGCTGGTTTACAACGGTTACTGGTGGTCCCCGGAGCGCCGCATGCTGCAGGCTGCGATCGATGAGTCCCAGGATGTGGTTAACGGCGAAGTTCGCCTGAAACTGTACAAAGGCAGCGTGAGTGCTGTGGGCCGTCGCTCTGCGGACAGCCTCTTCGATGAGCGTATCGCTACCTTCGAAGACGATGCTGGCGCTTACGACCAGAAGGATGCGGAGGGCTTTATCAAGCTCAACGCCCTGCGTCTGCGCATTGCCGCAGGTAAAGGAAGAAAATTGATTTAGTTGATTTAGATCAGCAATCACCGGGCAAGGATGCGCTTAAATCCTTATCCGGCCAATAGTAACCACAGTGCCTCACACATTGTGGTTACACACCTTCTGTGGTGGGCCAGTCCCGCACAGTGGAACCGAATCTTAAAAGCAACGGAAGTAAAAACATGACGACAACGGTGGCAAAGACCGGCCCTGTGCCGGACTATGACTACAATATCGTGCGCCAGTTCACCATCATGTCCGTGGTCTGGGGCATTTTTGGTATGGGCATGGGCGTATTGATCGCAGCCCAGCTAGCCTGGCCTGAACTCAACGACTTTTGGCAGCCCTTCTCGCACTTCGGGCGCTTGAGGCCCCTGCACACCAACGCGGTAATTTTCGCCTTTGGTGGTAGTGTTCTCTTTGCCACTTCTTACTATGTGGTACAGCGTACCTGTCAGGTCCGCCTTTGGGGTGGCTGGCTGATCCCCTTCACCTTCTGGGGATGGCAGGCCGTTATCGTCGCCGCGGCAATTACCTTGCCGATGGGCTTCACTTCCACCAAGGAATACGCTGAGCTCGAGTGGCCTATCGATATCCTGATTGCCCTGGTTTGGGTTGCTTACGCGCTGGTGTTCTTCGGCACCATCATGAAGCGTAAGACTTCTCACATCTACGTGGCGAACTGGTTCTTCGGTGCTTACATCGTAACTATTGCTGTTCTCCATATCGTTAATAACCTGGAGATTCCTGTTGGCCCGTTCAAGTCCTACTCTATCTATTCGGGCACTAAGGACGCAATGATCCAGTGGTGGTATGGCCACAACGCAGTAGGGTTCTTCCTGACTGCAGCCTTCCTCGGCATCATGTACTACTTCGTACCTAAGCAAGCTGGTCGTCCGGTTTATTCCTACCAGCTGTCTATCGTTCACTTCTGGGCACTGATCTCCCTGTACGTATGGGCTGGTGGTCACCACTTGCACTACTCAGCGCTGCCCGACTGGGCTCAGAGCCTGGCGATGGTTATGTCCCTGATTCTGCTGGCACCTTCCTGGGGCGGTATGATCAACGGCATCATGACCCTGTCCGGCGCATGGCATAAGCTGCGCACCGACCCGACCCTGCGCTTCCTGGTGGTATCCCTGTCCTTCTACGGTATGTCTACCTTCGAAGGTCCGATGATGTCCATTAAGACTGTAAACGCTCTGTCTCACAACACTGACTGGACCGTTGGCCACGTACACTCCGGCGCTTTGGGCTGGGTTGCGATGATCTCTATCGGTGCTCTGTATCACCTGGTTCCGGTTCTGTGGAAACGCCGCGAAATGTACAGCTCCAAGCTGATCAACGCGCACTTCTGGCTGGCCACTGTAGGTACTGTTCTGTACATCGCCGCTATGTGGGTTAACGGTATTACCCAGGGCCTGATGTGGCGTGCATTTAACGCCGACGGCACCCTGACTTACAGCTTCGTAGAGAGTGTTGTAGCCAGCCATCCGGGCTATGTAGTTCGCTGGTTGGGCGGCGCCATGTTCCTGGTGGGTATGCTGCTGATGGCTTACAACGTTTACCGCACGATTACCGAGAAGGTAAACGATGCCGAAGCCGATAACACCGTTCGAGCAGTGCCTGCGGCATAGGAGTTTAGATCGTGAAGAATCATGACCTCGTAGAAAAAAACATCGGCTGGATGATCTTTTTCACCATTATCGCCATCAGTTTCGGCGCCCTGGTTGAGATCGTTCCGCAGTTCTTTACCAAGGATAACTACACGCCGCTGCCGGGGCAGAAGCCGCTGACAGCAATGGAGCTGGAAGGTCGCGATATCTACATTCGCGAAGGCTGCCACGTTTGCCACACTCAGATGATTCGTCCTCTGCGTGCGGAAGTTGAGCGTTACGGCCACTACTCCATGGCTCAGGAATCCATTTACGAGCACCCCTTCCTGTGGGGCTCCAAGCGTACCGGTCCAGACCTGGCGCGCGTAGGTGGACGCTACTCTGATGAATGGCAGCGCGCGCACTTGTACAACCCGCGCAGCGTTGTGCCTGAGTCAATCATGCCTGCTTACCCCTGGTTGTTCGACAATGTGGTAACTGGCGAATACACCGCACGTAAGATGGAAGCGCTGCGCTTCGTCGGTGTGCCCTACACCGATGACGACATCGCCAACGCCGCTGAGCCTTTCAAAGGTGGCAAGGTCAAGGAAATTGACGCGCTGGTCGCTTACTTGCAACAGCTGGGTACCCTGGTTACCCAAAAACGCTAATAGCGAGGAAGGAAACTCGTGACTATTGAAACTTTGCGGGAAATCGGTCTGGTTCTGGGCTCTGTGGCTTTTCTGGCTATCTGCTGGTGGGCCTTCTCTCCGAAGCGCAAGAAGCGCTTCGAAGAAGATGCCAATTTGCCATTTGCCGATGAAGAGCGACAAGCCGACAAGGACAAGTCGGCCGCTCAGCAGGACGAATCCAATTCCGGGGATAAACCCGGAGCCAATCGAAAACAGGGGCAGGATAAGTAATGAGTACATTCTGGAGTGTGTGGGTAATTGTGCTCACCCTCGCCAATCTGGCGTTGATTACCTGGGTGCTGTTCGCCAACCGAAAGGTGGCAGTGGATGACCAGGCTGAACCGGAAAACAAAACCACAGGCCACGTTTACGATGGCATCGAGGAATACGACAACCCGCTGCCCAAGTGGTGGTTCATGTTGTTCATTGCCACCCTGGTGTTCTCTGCGGGATATCTGGTGGTTTACCCGGGTCTGGGTAACTTCAAAGGTGTCGGCAACTGGACTTCTGTCGGTGCATTGGAAGCTTCCCAGGCCAAGGCTCAGGAGCGATTCCACGAGACCTTCGGTAAGTACGAAAATATGCCGATCGAGCAGATTGCGCAGAGCCCCGAAGCCCTCAAGATGGGTTCCCGGATCTTCGCTAACAACTGTGCGGTATGTCACGGTGCAGATGCCGGCGGTAACTTTGGCTTCCCGAACCTGACCGATAACGCCTGGCTGTACGGCGGCACCCCGGAGAAAATCCTGGAAACCCTGTACAACGGTCGTCAGGGCATGATGCCTCCTCAGGGTCCGGTGATCGGTGAAGAAGGTGTTAGAAATGCGACAGAGTATGTTCTCTCCCTGAACGGCCTGGAGCACGACACCGCCATGGCCGCCGAAGGTCAGAAGGTATTCAACACCGTGTGTATGGCTTGTCACGGTATGGATGCCAAAGGCAACCAAATGCTGGGTGCGCCGAACCTGACCGACGACATCTGGTTATACGGTAGCAATCGCGAACAGATCCAACACACTATTCGCGGTGGCCGTACAAATATGATGCCCGCGCAAAAAGATAAACTGCGTGAAGACAAAATCCGCCTCGTAGCGGCCTATGTCTACAGCCTGTCCCAGCAGGAAGAAGAAAAGCAGTAATTAACTATTGAGGCCCGGCATTTGCTGGGCCTTGTTTTATCAAGGGACTCCGGGCGCTGCAGGGACGGAGAAAAAAGCCTCAACATAAGGGGCTACCTGGCCCACGTACAAGATGTGCCCGTGCGAGAGTGAGGTTTGTGTGAGTGATTTAATTCCAACCCGTGAGGAACAGGAAGGTGATGGCGAAGTTCGCTATCGCATGCTGTATGAGTCGGAAGACAAAGTCTACATCCGACATATCAAGGGTGTTTTCACCCGTGTTCGCAAATATACCGGCCTGCCTTTGCTGCTGGCTTTCTTCTTCCTACCCTGGATCAATATCGACGGGCGCCAGTCGGTCTTCTTTGATCTCCCCACCCGCCAATTCCATATTTTCTGGACTACTTTCGGCCCCCAGGACGGCTTCCTTCTAGGTTGGCTGCTGATCATTGCCGCCTTCGCGCTGTTTGCGGTCACCACTTTACTGGGCCGGGTGTGGTGTGGCTTCACCTGTCCGCAGACCGTCTGGACCATGATGTTTATCTGGGCAGAAAGGGTTTGTGAAGGCGATCGCAACAAGCGAATGAAGCTCGATAAGGCCCCCTGGAACCTGGAAAAGGTTCTGCGCAAGGGTGGCACACACACCATTTGGCTGTTGATCTCGCTGGCAACTGCACTGGCCTTTGTGGGTTATTTCTACGGTGTGCGCGAGCTGGTGGTGGATCTGGCGACGTTTAACGCGCACCCGCAGGGTGTTTTCTGGGTCGCTTTCTTCACTTTTGCCACCTATATGAACGCCGGCTTCCTGCGTGAGCAGGTGTGTAAATACATGTGCCCCTATGCCCGTTTCCAGTCGGTGATGTACGACGAGGATACGCTGGCGGTTTACTACGATGCCAAGCGGGGTGAGACCCGTGGTCCGCGCAAAAAGAACGTGGACTACAAAGCGGAAGGTATGGGCGACTGTATCGACTGCTACTGGTGTGTTCAGGTGTGTCCGGTGGATATCGATATCCGCGACGGCATGCAGTACGAATGTATCAACTGTGGCCTCTGTGTCGATGCGTGTAACAGCGTGATGGACAAGATGGGCTATGAGCAGGGCTTGATTCGCTTCACCTCTGAGGACGAATTGCAGGGTGGAAAGACCCGCTTCCTGCGCCCGCGCCTATTTGGCTACGCGTTGATACTGGTTGCGATGACCGGCCTGTTTGCACAGCAAGTGATGACTCGAAGCCCTATCGAGGCAGAAATCACTCGCGACCGCGGTGCTCGTATGTTCCGTGAGTCCCAGGGACAGGTGCAAAACGTCTACACGGTAAAAATCAACAATATGGATCAGGCTCCCCACGAATTCACCATCAAGGTGGAAGGTAAGCCTGAATACGATTACTCCATTCGCAAGCCGAAGACGATTTACCTGGTGCCTGGAGAGATGTTCTCCGTCCCCATTCGGGTAAGCGTTCCCAGAGACCAGCTGAAAGATACCAAGCACGATATCGAGATTGTTGTCCAAGCAGTCGACAATCCTGAGCTGGTTGATAAGCACCGAACGGTGTTTATTGGTCCAAAGCAGTAGACGGGACGCCAATCCCGTTGCAAAGTACGGGCCCGCCCAGGCGGGCTCGACTTTTGTGCACAAACGGTAACTTTTTGGTAACGCGATGAATGAATCAACCCCAAAACCCTGGTACCGGGAACCTTGGGCGTGGATGGTACTGGCCCCACTGATTACAGTGGTGGTTGTCTCCACAATTACAGTCTCGATAGCGGTGCGCTTCGCTGACGATAAAGTCAGTGATACTTACTACAAAGACAGCCGCATGTATCACTTCAGCGCCGAGCAGGACTTGCGCGCGAAAGAGCTGGGTCTGGCCGCTTTGGTCCAGTTTCAGCCTTCTGAAAAATCGGTTGTCGTGGAGCTGAATGGCGACCTCGACTACCCCAAGGCCCTACTGCTCACATTGAGCCACCCGGTGGAGTCTGACCTGGATAAGCATATCGAGCTCTCCCAGCTCTCCGTGGGCCGCTACCAGGGCACTTTGCCTGAAGGCGTTGGGAATCGCTGGTATCTGCGCTTGATGCCGGAACTCGATCCCGATGCGCATCAGGACGCCAACTGGCGCCTGAAAGGTGAAATCAACTTCGATCTCGGCAATGCCGCGCCACTGAACGCAGTAACTCAATGACTTCGTCTTCCTCCTCCTGTTATCACTGCGGACTTCCAGTCCCTCCCGGCAGCAACCACTCGGTGGTTATCGACGGGGCCGCCCGGGATATGTGTTGTCCAGGCTGTGAGGCGGTAGCCAGCGCTATCGTTTCCGGTGGTCTGGATGGCTTTTATCGCTTCCGGGAGAAGGAGAGTGACAGGCCGGAGGAAGCTCAACCCCAGGACCGCTGGGCGGCATACGATTTGCCGGAAGTGCAGCAGCAGTTTGTTCACGATTGGGATAACGGCAACAAGATTGCCTCGCTGTTGATTAGCGGTATTACCTGTGCGGCCTGTGTGTGGTTGATAGAAAAGCACCTGGGGCAGTTGGACGGGATTGAGAAGGTCTCTGTCAACGCCAGTACTCAGCGTGCCCAGATTGGTTTTAATCCCGACAAGATCAAACCCAGTGAGCTGTTTGGCGAACTGGAAAGGATTGGCTACCGGCCGGCCCCGGCTACTGCGGCCAACCAGGAAAGTGTGATCCAGAGCGAACACCGCGCCGCCCTGCGCCGCCTGGGTGTCGCCGGACTCGGCACCATGCAGGTGATGATGTTTGCCATCGCCCTGTATTTTGGTGCTGCAGCGGAAGAGGGCGTCGGCGAGTTTGAGCGCTACTTCCGCTGGGTTTCCCTGCTGGTAGCAACGCCAGTGGTTTTCTACGCGGCGCGCCCATTTTTCAGTGCCGCTTTGCGCAGTCTGCGCGCCCGACACCTGAGTATGGATGTGCCGGTGTCCCTGGCGATTGGTATGGCCTATGTCGCCAGCTTTTACGCCACGGTATTCGGCACCGGTGAGGTGTACTTCGAATCTATCTCCATGTTCACCTTCTTCCTGTTGTTGGGGCGGACGGTGGAAATGCGCGCCCGCCATCGGGCGGGCTTAGCCAGCGGTGGTTTGGCCCAGTTGTTGCCGATGACGGCGGCCAAATACCAAGGGGGCGATATTGTCCATGTACCGGTGGCCGCATTGGCCGCTGGGGATAAAGTCTTATTGCGTCCAGGAGACACTATCCCCGCCGATGGGGAGGTGCTGGAGGGCGTAAGTGGTGTGGATGAATCCCTGCTCAGCGGTGAATCGGCACTGCAACAGAAGTCTGCAGGCAGTCCGGTTTATGCCGGTAGTGTCAACGGCGATTCCACCCTGACTATTCGAATTACGGCAGCGGGGCAGTCGACTCGCCTGTCCGCTATTGAGCGCCTGGTAGAGCGGGCGCAATTAGATAAACCCAACCAAGTGGCCCTGGCAGACCGGGTTGCGGGTATTTTTGTCGGTGTCGTTTTATTCGCGGCACTAGCGGCGTTTGTTGTCTGGTGGCAAATCGATCCCAGTCGCGCTTTTTGGGTGTCCCTGTCTGTGCTGGTGGTGACTTGCCCCTGTGCACTGTCGCTGGCAACCCCTGCTGCCCTGGCCTCCGCCACCCTGCGTTTACAGCAGTTGGGACTTCTTGTGGCTGGAGGCAGCCTACTGGAAACGCTGCCGCGTATCGGCCGGGTGCTGTTCGACAAGACCGGTACCCTGACACGCGGTGAACCGAGAATCCTGCATATTGATTTGCTGCGGGCCAACTGGACTGAGCAGCGGGTTAAGGACGTTGCCGCTGCCCTGGAATCCCAGACCAATCACCCCCTGGCCAGGGCCTTCCGCGCCTGGCGTGGCAATCTCATCGCCACTGATCTGAAAGTCCATACCGGAGCCGGCCTGGAAGGGCGGATTGAGGGGGACAGCTACCGGCTGGGTAAGGCAAGCTTTGTTTCCAGTGAGGAAATTTCCACGCCCGAAGGGGAGGGGCAGTGGTTGCTGCTCGGCGACTCACTGGGCCCTATTGCCTGGATCGCGTTGGGGGATAAGTTACGGGATTCGGCAACCACCGCTGTTGAGGGTTTGACTGAGCAAGGTCTTTCAGTGGAACTGCTCAGTGGTGACCAGTCTGCGGAAGTTGAGCGACTGGCGGGGCGAGCGGGTATCAGCAACTACCGCGCCGGAGCCTCGCCAGAGGACAAGCTCAGCCATATGAAGCAGCTGCAAAGCGATGGTGAGAAGGTGTTAATGGTGGGGGATGGCATCAATGATGTGCCAGTGCTCTCTGGTGCCGATGCCTCTGTGGCGATGATGTCTGCGGCAGATCTGGCCCAGTCCCGCGCCGATGCCATTTTGCTGAACGGAGATCTCGAAGTGCTGCCCAAAGCTATAGAGCTGGCGCACAAGTGCCGCCGAATTGTGCGGCAAAATCTGGCATGGGCTCTGGGCTACAACGTGATTGCCCTGCCACTGGCATTTTGCGGTCTGGTGCCGCCCTGGGCTGCGGCAATCGGTATGTCCCTGAGTTCTCTGATCGTAGTGCTAAATGCGTTGCGTCTGTCCCGTGGACAGGAAGTCGACGAAAACCCTGTGAGCGCCGCGGCTTAATCCCGTGCTCACAGAAAGAGAGGAGGTGTAACTGATGGAAAGTCTGTATTTCCTGATTCCCATTGCGGTGATTTTGGTTGGCTTTGCGGTGAAGCTCTTTTTCTGGGCCGTGAATAACGGACAGTACGATGACCTGGAAACGGAAGGTCGTCGCATTTTGTTTGATGACGATGATGTTCAGCAGGACATATCTGACGCGGAAAGGAAGCAGGAGAAGTAAGTGGGGGACTGGGGTTTTTTAGCGGCGGCACTAGCTATCGGTTTTTTGGGTAGCAGTCACTGCATCGGTATGTGTGGGGGAATCTCCGGAGCGCTGGGTATGGCGGTACCGGGGAAAAAGACTGCTTGGGTGCAGCTGGGCTCTTACCAATTGGGTCGCCTGGGTAGCTATGCGCTGATGGGAGCGCTCGCCGGTGCCCTCGGTGCGGCGATACTGCCGGCACTAACTCCGCTGCGATTTGCTGCCGGGATCATGTTGATCCTGATGGCGCTGTACATCGGCGGTATCTGGCAGGGATTGGCTTGGATTGAAAAAGGGGGCCGCTACCTTTGGCGCTATGTGCAGCCACTATCGGCCAAATTATTACCGGTTCGCTCTGCGGGGCAGGCATTGGCACTGGGCTCCCTGTGGGGCTGGTTGCCCTGTGGTTTGGTTTATAGCGCGCTGACTTTCGCCCTGGCCCAGGGCAGTGCTGAGCGGTCTGCCCTGGCGATGTTTGCTTTTGGTTTGGGCACCGTGCCCGCCATGCTGGCTACTGGTGCTGCGGCGGCACAGGTGCGTGGCATAGTGCAAAAGCCGGGGGTTCGCTATGGTTTCGCCGCAGCGATTTTGCTGTTTGGTATCTGGACCATTTGGGGGGCTATGGGCCACGGTGGACACGGAGACCACGCCAACCACGGGCAGATGAGCGGGATGGAAGCTCCCGCAGAAGACACGGAAGAGCAGGGACACCATCATCACCATCACTAAGCGCAGTGATGATGGGTCCTGTGGGCGCTAGAGATCGATTCGCAGGGATAGGTCGATAGCGCGCAGGTGCTTGGTCAGGCTACCAGAAGAGATATAGTCCACTTCCAGTTCGGCTAACTGGGCGATGCGATCCCGGTCGACACTGCCGGAAAGCTCAATTTTGGCTTTGCCTTTGGCCAGTTTCAGGGCCGTTCTAGTGTCTTCATCATTGAATTCGTCGAGCATAATCACGTCCACACCGACGGCGAGCGCCTGCTCCAGCTCTTCAATATTTTCCACTTCGACTTCAATCAAGGCTTCCGGCTTGATCACTCGCGCTTGGGCGACGGCGTGTTCAATGCCTCCGGCGGCGAAGATATGGTTCTCTTTGATCAGAAAGGCGTCGTAAAGACCGATGCGGTGATTGTGGCAGCCACCGCAAAGTACGGCGTACTTCTGTGCGCTGCGCAGACCGGGAATGGTCTTGCGGGTGTCGAGAATCTTCACCTCAGTGCCTTCAGCTCGCGCGGCGAACTCCGCAGCGGTTGTGGCAGTGCCGGATAAGGTTTGCAGGAAATTCAGTGCGGCGCGCTCGCCGGTGAGGATGGCGCGGGCATTGCCTTCCAGCTCAAAAATAACGGCATTGGCGCTGATGCGGTCGCCGTCCTCGAAGTGCCAGGTGAGGACGAGCTCCGGGTCCAGGGCGTGGAATACAGCCTCTACCCAGGCGCGACCACTCAGAGTGCAATCTTCGCGGGTGATTACCCGAGCCCGCGCATTGCGGTCCTCTGGGATCAGCTGGGCGGTGATATCGCCACTACCAATATCTTCTTCCAGGGCCACCTGAACTGCGCGTTGCAGGTCGGCAGTGATATTGGGAATAGCCGTGTCTTGTGGTCGCATTGGGAAACCTCGAAATTAACGCCGACGCAGTTTACCAAAACACTCGGGGTTTTGATTGCTCAACTCAATCACCGGCAAGTAGCAGTTGGCTCGACGAATAGCTGTGATAGGTGTCTCAAATATGTCGCGGAACTGTGTAAAACAGCCCAGAAACGCTAGTAGAATGCCAAAGAGCTAGGTTTGATCGCAATCTGAACTGTTCTCGGACAGGGCTGGGAATCGTTGCCCCTTCGCGTTCAAAACTTGAGTGAAATCAAGAGCTTCGGCAGATTTTTCACAGATGATCGCGCCCGGAGATCGGCGGTTTGGAGATCCGATTTACGGGGGTGCAAGTCCCCGTAGTCGCTTGGAAAGCCACTTTTCCACTCACCAATTTTGCTATTAGCCACAGCGTTTTAAGTCGGACGGTATTCGAAGGACCTCTTGGAAATGAGTGAATCCAGCAAGGTAGTTTCCCTCTCAGAGAAAAGTGGAGCGCGCAATATTTCTGCATCTGGTAAGCCCGCTGTTCTGCCCGCCGCAGTAACAATGCTGAAAGAAAAAGCGACGGATCAGTTACTGGAGCGAATTAAAGCACTGTTTGGCAAAGTGGATGATTCGTTGTTTGCCATGGCTGAGCGAGCCCACGGCCAGGAGGAACAGGATGGGCTTTTCCAGGCCTTGCGACTGTTGCGCGTTGAGCGGCGTAATATTGCTGAGCACTTTGTCCAGAATATCTCTCACGCTTTCCTGGTTCGCCAGGAAGAAAAGGCTGAAAGCAATTTCGCTTCCGATAATTTATCGCTAGTTCACAATGATGACCTAGAGCAATTGGTCGCTGCTGATACCATGGTGGCCACGGCTAAGCGCGATTTTGCCGAGCCCCTCACTGCATTGTGCATGAGGCTCGATACGCTCTATGCGGTCAAAGTCTATGACAAGAACAACCCCTTGGGCCCTGATGTCATTTGTGATGCCTTTGTAGACTCGATTCAAGAACTGAATCTCCATATTCGTGCCCGCCTTACTCTGCTGAAGAAGTTCGAGCAGATGGTCATGTTGCAGCTGCGCGACTTCTACGAATTCTGTAATCAACTGCTCATAGAGCAGGGCGTGCTGCCATCGCTACAGGAGCAGCAGCGTGCAGCTAGGCAGGTACCTGCTTACAACAGTACTTCCAATTCCCCTGGTGTTCCCAGTGTACCCATTGGGGGGGGGAGTAGTGTGGTGGCCGGCAACCCATCGACGCAAGGTGGCGTAGCAACTACGGGACACTTTCCCCCTGGGTTAGTGTCCGCTGCAACCGGTGTTACTCCTATGCCTGCAGGGGATCTGCTTTCCCACTTGGGCGCGCTGCAAAGTGGCAGCCACTATCAAGGTGGAAGTGCGGTACAGCTTTTGAATGTGGGCGAATTGCTTCAGCAGCGCTTGGTGGATTCCAACCAGGCCGCTTCGCTGGCAAAAGTCGATAGCGATGTGATCAAGCTGGTAGAGATGTTGTTTTCCTTTATCCTGGAGGACCGCAGCCTTGCCACCCAAATCAAATCACTTCTGGGTCGCCTGCAACTGCCGCTGTTGAAAGTAGCCATTGCAGACAAGTCATTTTTTAGTAAAGGCGGCCACCCTGCGCGCAAATTGCTGAACGAGTTGGCCGATGCCGCTACCGGATGGCAGGCGGGGGATAACTACGAATCCGATCCCCTGTACAAAGAGATATCCGAAATTGTTGAGCGCGTGCTTAATGAGTTTGATCGGGATATCAATATCTTTGCCGTTTTGCTGGAATCCCTGCGCGAATTTATCGTCCGCGAGCGCAAGCGTGCCGAGATGTTGGAGCGCCGCGTTGTCGATGAGGCGGATGGTCGGGCTAAAACCCAAGCTGCCCGCGCACGGGTTGCCGCAGTCATGGATGCCTTGGTTGCAGAGCGGGATCTGCCACAGGTGGTACAGGATTGGTTGAACAAAGTTTGGAACAACGTGCTGTTCCTGACCTGTGTTAAAGAGGGAACAGAGAGCGACGCCTGGAACCGCGACGTGCGCACAGCGAGAGATCTCGTGTGGAGTGTGCAGGCCCCAATGCCGGATTCCCGCAAACAGTTATTGAGCTTACTGCCTGTTTTGCAGGAGAGATTGCGCGAGGGAATTGAGGCGCTTTCCTATAACGCTTTCGAAGCGCGTACCCTTTTCACCGGCCTCAAAGAAGTTTATCGCGAGCGCTTTGCCCTGGCCCAGCAACTGGCGGAGCAGCGTGAACGTGAAGTGGCAGAGCAGGTTGCCCGCGAAGTGCGCGCAGCGAAATCTGCTGAGCCTGCGCCTGTTGTTGCTGATAATGTTGCTGACAAGCCTGTTGCCCCTATCGTGGAGCAGGAAACTGCTGCTGATGCCGGACCCGCTGATGTTACTGAAGCTACGGTTGATGAAATTGCAGTGACTGAAGCGGTTATTGCAGAAGTCGTGGTTACCCAGGAAGTGGCTGTGCCGCAGATGGAAGAGCTTGAGCAGGCAGTTGCCGACGCAGAGGTGGCTGCACCGGAGCAGGATGGACTGGCCCCCCTTGACGAAGATGATCCCCACTGGCAGATGACCTTCCGCCTGGCACAGGGCAGTTGGTTCGAGCTGAAGCGCTCTGAGGACGAGCAGTTCCGTTGTCGTCTGGCGGCGGTAATTCGCGATATCGACCAGTTTATCTTCGTTAATCGCAATGGCGCCAAAGTCGCTGAATTTGCCCGACTAGAGCTGGCCCATGCGCTGCGTTCGGCACAACTGCTGCCGCTGGATGACGGCATGTTGTTTGAGCGGGCGCTGCAGTCCGTAATTGGCAATGTGCGCAAGAAGCGCAGTGAGCAGCGCTAATTTTCAGGAATTTAACGAGCGGACGTTGAGTATTTAGCAGGGATACTCAGTGGCCAGTGGTTTTCCGCAAGTTATGTCGCGATACTGCTCCGATCAGATTGGCATATCGATCAACGCTTCCATAGAATGGTAACTGCTGAAGCCTCGGTCGATACCGGGGCTATCAATAGGTTGCAGCGGAGATCGCAGATTGAAATATCAAGTGGAGTCTGGCTGGTTGGCGGGCGCGCGCCGGGTTCCGAGTCCTCATTGCAATAGCCGCCCGGAAGACTGTGCGGTGGATCTATTGGTGATTCACAGTATCAGCTTGCCGCCCGGACAGTATGGCGGCCCCTACATCGATGCCTTTTTCCTGGGGCAGTTGGATATCGATGCGCACCCCTATTTTGCCGATATTGCTGCGTTACAGGTGTCTGCGCATATTTTGATCGACCGCGATGGCCTGGTAACTCAATACGTGCCCCTTGATCGGCGTGCCTGGCACGCGGGCAAGTCCGAGTTTAAAGGTCGCACTAATTGCAATGATTTTTCCATTGGTATTGAGCTGGAAGGTTTGGATACCGATATTTACACCGACTCCCAATATCACGCACTTGCCGAGGTGAGTGCTGCGATTATGCAAGCTTACCCCGCTATTGATATCGATAGAATTGCCAGTCATTCGGATATTGCTCCCGGAAGGAAATTGGACCCGGGTCCGGGGTTTGACTGGGAGCGCTACCTCAACAAGCTGAAAGAAATCGTCTGATACCCAGTAGCGGACCTTAAAAGTGGGAAGGGTTTCTGTAACAGGAGCCGCAGCACGATTTTGATAACTGAAACAGTCTCGGATTATTTATGACTCTGTTAATTGTTCTGATCACCGTTGCCCTGGTGCAAATCTGGGGCTCAGGGGCTCCGTTACATCGCGATGGTTGGTTCAGTCGCTGGAGTCAGTACTTACAGGCGTTGCCCAGCATTAATGGCAATAGCGGCCTGCTGCTTGGTGTCACTATCCTGGTTCCAGTATTGATTTCTGCAATTGTGATGACGCTGGCAGAGGGCGCTGCGGGTGGTCTGGGCTACCTGCTGTTGGGGGTGCCACTGCTGCTCTATTGTCTCGGTCGCGGCAACTTCAACGATATCGTCGCAAATTACCTGCGCCACTGGTATAGCGGAGACCTGGAAGGTGCCACCAAAGCGGCGGCGCCCATTTTGCGCGAGTTACACGAAGCGCCCTCCGATGACACTTGTCTGCATGAACAGGTATTTCGCGGCGCTGCCTACTGCGCCTTTGAGAGACTCTTCGCTGTGCTGTTCTGGTTTATTTTGCTGGGTATTCCCGGGGCAGTACTCTTCCGCTTGAGTGCTTTGTACGCAGAAAATACTCGGGGCTCCTCCGATGAGGCGACGGCGGCGCGTTGGTTGTGGTTGCTGGAATGGCTGCCGGTCCGTGTGATGGGGCTGAGCTTTGCCATTGTGGGTAACTTTGCCGGTTGTTACCGCGCCTGGCGCCGGGTGTTGATGTGTCGTGAGAGCCATACCGATCAGGTTCTCGAGGCTTACCTGGAAGGAGCTCTCGGCGGTATTGACGCCAGTGAGTGCAGTGGTGGTTCCGATCTGTCTCAGATGCAGCGCCAAAGTGGTGCGGAGATTGAAGGGCTGCAAGCGCTGCTATCCAGAACCTTGCTACTGTGGATCACTGGTTTGGCCCTTCTGGTTCTGTTTATCTAAGGAGCCTCTGAATAATCCCACAATGCCTGTACCATCGCCCCAGAGATACTTTTGTCTGCTGGGGCGATTGTTGAATTTGTCGCCATTTTCAAAATTTTCTCTCCTTCCTATCTTGACTTATCCCCCCCTTCCTACGAAATTGCGCGCCCCAGCGGCCGGACTTCGGTGCTTTGCCATATCAATAAAGCGAAGCTAGTCATTGCCTGCGACGGCTTATACTCATTGGAGGAAGTAGGGTTTGGAAGTTTCGGTATTGGAACCGCAAATGTTGTCAGATCTGGCTAGGGCAAACGATTGGAACGCAGCCACATTAGTGGCGGGCTTGCGAACCTATTTTCGCAGCGGCAGCACCACTGAATTGAGTTGGCGGCGCAAGCAACTGTCTCAGCTGCGCAAGATGATCTCCGAGAACGAGGCACATTTTGTCCAAGCCCTTCACGATGATTTGCGCAAAGCTCCCCAGGAAAGCTACCTCACTGAAATTTCATTTCTCTACAACGATATCGATCACACCCTGAAGTCCCTGAAGAAATGGGTGCGCCCGCGCAAGGTCCAATCGCCGATGATGACCCAGCCGGCCAAGAGCTATGTGCAACCGGAGCCGTTGGGTGTAGTGCTGATTATCGGTGCCTGGAATTATCCGCTGCAATTATTGTTATCGCCGCTGGTACCGGCGATTGCCGCCGGCAATTGCGCGGTGGTAAAGCCCTCTGAGTTATCCCCCGCAACCTCCCGGTTAATCGCAGAATTGTTACCGCGTTACCTCGACAACGATGCCTTTGCGTGTGTCGAAGGTGGTGTGGCGGAAACCACGGCGCTGCTGGAGCAGCGCTGGGACCATATTATGTACACCGGCGGTGGCCGGGTCGGCAAAATCATAATGAGTGCGGCGGCTAAATACCTGACTCCGGTAACCCTGGAACTCGGCGGAAAGAGCCCTTGTATTGTTGCCGACGATGCCAACTTGGAAGTGGCTGCACGGCGAATTGCCTGGGGTAAATTTACCAATGCGGGGCAGACTTGTATCGCTCCGGATTATGTTCTCTGTAGTCGGCGGACAGCCGATCGGTTCACCCCCATGTTGCAGCGGGTGCTCTGGGAAATGTATGGGGAGCATCCGCGAGAATCTGCCGACTATGGGCGCATTGTTAACAGCCAGCACACCCTTCGCCTGTCGGATTACCTGGGGGATGGAGAGGTGGTATTTGGCGGTGAAGTCGATGTGGACGACTGCTATATGGCGCCCACCATAATGCGCAACGTCAATCTCTCTGCGGGAGTTATGCAGGAGGAGATCTTTGGTCCGATACTCCCCATTATTGAACTGGATGATTTCTCCAAAGCGGAGGAGTTTGTCAATGAGCGAGAGAAGCCCCTGGCCCTGTATGTATTTACCCAGGATGAAGTATTGGCGGATCGGATTCTATCCCGTTGCAGCTCCGGCAACGCCTGTGTGAATGACTGTATGATGTTTATGCTGGCCCAGGACCTGCCTTTTGGAGGCGTCGGTGCCAGCGGTATGGGGTCCTACCATGGAGAGCATGGCTTCCGCACTTTCAGTCATTACAAGGCCGTAATGCGGCGCAGAAATATCCTCGATATCGATATACGATATGCACCCTTCAACGACAGGAAAATGAAATTCCTGCGTATGCTCAGCAAATAATTCCTTATCGACAGGCACGGTTTTCCACTGTGCCTGCTCCGTAGAACACTGGATGTTATCGGCGGTGGATAAGCTGGATTATTCCCATGTAGTCGAAAAGGATACACAGTGTTATGCCCCTGGATCGCAACGAGATACCTGCCAGTGAGGATGTATTTAGTGCCGCACAAAATATTGCAGGCATGGTACACGAGACCCCTCTGCTCAGCTCTCGGCAGCTGAACGAGCTGACGGGCGCCAATTTGTGGTTTAAGTGTGAGCACTTGCAGAAAGTGGGTGCCTTTAAAGCGCGGGGCGCGGCTAATGCGCTTTCGCTGCTCCCAGACGGGGTCGAGGAAGTTGCCACCCATTCGTCCGGTAATCACGGTGCGGCGCTCGCCTGGGCAGCAGCCCAGCGGGGATTGGCCTGCACGGTGGTGATGCCTGAAACGGCTCCCAAGACGAAACGCATGGCGGTTGAGGGGTACGGTGCCAAAGTGGTGACTTCGGGCCCCAGCCTGGCTGATCGCGAATCCACTTTGGCAAAGGTACTTGAGGAAACCGGTGCGCACGAAGTCCCGCCCTATGACGATAAGCGCATTATTGCAGGGCAGGGCACTGTAGCCATGGAAGTGCTCAAGCAGAGTCGCGAGCAGGGCTTTGCTCCAGACGTTATTGTGGCGCCAGTGGGAGGCGGTGGACTTTTGTCCGGCGTGGGATTGGCTATGGCTGCGCTTGCCCCCGATATCCTGGTAATTGGTGCGGAACCTGCCGGAGCGGATGATGCCCAGCGTTCACTGCGCGGTGGCGTTCATATCACCACACAACAACCCGATACGATCGCCGATGGTCTGCGCACAACATTGGGCGGCAAAAATTACGCCGTTATTGAGCGCACGGTGCGGGATATTGTGACAGTCAGCGAAGCTGGTATCGTCAATGCGATGCGGCTATTGTGGACACGAACCAAACAGCTGGTAGAACCGTCGGCTGCGGTGGGTCTCGCTGCGATCATTGAGCACAGCGCGCGCTTTCGCAATAAGAATGTCGTGGTTGTTCTGACCGGCGGAAATATGGATCTGGACAAAGTGGGCCCACTGCTGTCCAGTGAAGAAAACTAAAAGGGGAACTGGGATATGAGCCATTTATTGAAAAAGGGCGGCCGGGGTTTGGCCGGGCTGCTTTGTGCTGCTGCGCTGTCGCTGACTGGAACCAACGCGATTGCTGAGAAGCTGACACTGTCATCCAGCTCCCTACAAGCTGGAAAGAAAATGCCCATGGCTCATGTTTATGGCAGCTGCGGCGGTGAGAACCTGTCTCCCCAATTGAGTTGGAGTGGGGCACCGGAGGGCACAAAGAGTTTTGCTATTACCGCTTACGATCCCGACGCGCCCACCGGCAGTGGTTGGTGGCACTGGGTGGTATTTAATATCCCAGTGGATACGACCAATCTTCCGGAAGGGGCCGGTGACCTGAAAAACGGCCTGATTCCAGAAGCAGTGCAGGGGCGCAATGACTATGGTAATTCCGGTTACGGTGGCGCCTGCCCGCCCAAGGGGCACGGGGATCATCGCTATCGTTTTCGTGTCTATGCCTTGAAAGTGGAATCCCTGCCGCTGGATGAAAACACTTCTCCTGCTAAAGTTGGCTTCAATATCAATGCCAATAAGTTGGCCGAAGCGGAGCTGGAAGTTTTGTGGGGCCACTGAGTAAATAAATCAATCTAATCCCGCTGCACGGTGATCGCTGTTGTAGCGGCTCAGGCTCTGGAGGCCCGCGCTTGACCAACTTACAAAAACAAATGACATGGGGGCAAGCGCTGGCCGCTTATTTGAAGCCCCGTGTACTCACCATGTTTTTCCTCGGCTTTTCCGCCGGCCTCCCATTACTGCTGGTTTTCTCTACTTTGACTGCCTGGCTGCGGGACTACGGTGTCAGCCGTACCGCCATCGGGTTTTTTGCCTGGGTGGGGATCACCTTTTCGATCAAGGTTCTCTGGGCCCCTATTGTCGATCAGCTGCGTCTGCCTTTTTTCACGGACAAATTGGGCAAGCGACGGGGCTGGATGCTGGTATCCCAAATCGGGATAGCGATTGGCCTGATAGGTATGGCCAGTGTAAATCCCCAGCTCTCCCTGATGCACGTAGCCCTACTGGCCCTGTGGGTCGCTTTCTGTTCGGCCTCTCAAGATGTGGCGATTGATGCCTATCGAATTGAGGCCATGGATGACGACTATCAGGGCGCTATGGCTGCCAATTATGTATTTGGCTATCGGGTGGCAATGTTGATAGCCGGAGCGGGCGCCCTGTTTATTGCGGATATCTTTAGCTGGTCCGGTGCTTATCTTGCGATGGCTGGATTGATGGGCGTGGGCCTGATTACCACCCTGATTATTGCCGAGCCCGATCACAGCAAGGTAAACAAAGAAGCCGATGAGCTGCAAAGCGAGTGGGCCCAGCGCCTGTTGGGCAAGGGGGAGCATGGTCGCCTGAAGCAGTGGTTTATTCGCGCCGTGGCCTGCCCCTTTATCGAGTTTTTTCAGCGCAATGGCCGCTTTGCAATCATTCTGTTGTTGTTTATCGGTATCTTCCGTTTAAGTGATATTGCGATGGGGGTGATGGCCAATCCCTTCTATTTGGATCTGGGCTTTACCAAAACGGAAATCGCTGAAATCAGTAAGCTGTTTGGCTTCTTCTGTACCATTATCGGTTCCTTTCTAGGCGGGCTGTTAGTGGTGCGATACGGTGTTGTGCGTCCGCTGATACTGGGTTCGGTTATGGTCGCCTGCACCAACCTGTTATTTGCCCAACTCGCTGTGATCGGTCCCGATAAAGCCTGGTTGGCGCTGGTAATTAGTGCGGACAACATCAGTGGAGGAATTGCCAATGCGATACTGATCGCGTTTCTCTCCAGTCTTGCCAATAAAGCTTATACCGCCACTCAATATGCTTTGTTTAGCTCCCTGATGACCTTGCCGGGGAAATTTATTAGTGGTTTTTCCGGCATAGTGGTGGATGCTCAGGGTTATGCCTACTTCTTTATTTATGCGGCGCTTATGGGAATACCAGCCATTCTGCTGTCCATTTATTTTTGGCGCCGCGAGCAGCGCGACTGGCCGGGAGAAGAGGTTCAGTCGGGAGCGGGCACTACATAAGGTTTACAGGGATGCTATTTCCTCTCTAAGAGTACATCCCGAATTCAGCTCTTTTCTAAATCCCTATGTCATATCAAAACTCTTCGCCGGGCATTCTGCCCGGCTTGTGTCTATGGTGGTTGTAAAGGTAAAACCCACCCCTCCATAGACTCGCCCTTATGTTTGATTGTGTGTCTGTTGCCTGTTGGGTCGGGTATCACTGGTAGATGATGCTCAGCGAATAAAAGCGACAAACTATGGCCCACGAAACCATCCGGGAGGCGGTGTTTAATCGGCGTATGCTGATTTGTATTGGCACCGGTTTCTCTTCGGGGATGCCTCTTTTTGTATTGATACAGTTGGTGCCCGCTTGGCTGCGTACCGAAGGCGTGGATCTGGCCACTATCGGTATTTTTGCATTGCTCGGATTGCCCTATACGTGGAAATTCATCTGGTCTCCATTGATGGAGCGCTACGCATTCCCGATGCTCGGCCGCCGGCGGGGCTGGATGCTGGTAATGCAGCTGTTACTGATTGTTTCCATTGGCGTCCTGGGGATGTTCAGTCCCCAGTTTGATATCTGGTCAATTGCCGCAATTTGCTTTGCCGTGGCTTTTTTTAGCGCCAGCCAGGATATAGTCCTGGATGCTTTCCGACGCGAGATTCTGCCAGACCAGGAGTTGGGCCTGGGCAATTCCTTTCATGCCAACGCCTATCGTATTTCCGGCTTGATTCCGGGATCCCTCAGCTTGATCCTGTCGGACCACCTGGCCTGGGATCAGGTGTTTATGATTACTGCGGCTTTTATGTTGATCGCCGTCTTTATGACCTTGATGGTGGCTGAGCCAGACCATCCAGCAGGTCGTCCTAAATCTTTGCGCGAGGCCATTGTTTTACCCTTTGTCGAATTCTTTAATCGCAATGGCGTAAAACAGGCGGTACTCGTACTGGCCTTTATGTTTTTGTACAAGCTCGGCGATAGCATGGCTACGGCACTGGCGACGCCCTATTACCTGGATATGGGATATTCCAATACGGATATCGGCATAGTGGCAAAGAATGCTGGTTTATGGCCTGCGGTAATTGGCGGTTTCTTTGGCGGCTTATTAATTGTGAAGATCGGGATTAATAAGTGCCTATGGATTTTCGGGGTGGTACAGCTGGTTTCAATTTTCGGATTTATGATTTTGTCTGAAGTGAATGGCGAGCTGGTGGGCACTCCAGATTTCAATCCGAGCCTCTGGCTATTGGCGATAGTAATTGCCTTTGAGTATCTCGGGGTGGGGTTGGGGACAGCGGTGTTTATTGCATTTATCGCCCGAACTACCAGCAAGTTGCACACCGCGACTCAATTTGCCTTGTTTACTGCGTTGACCTCGCTCCCGCGCACCTTCGCCAATGCCTCCACTGGCTATTTGGTGGAGGGAATGGGGTGGACACATTTCTTTCTCCTGTGTGCCGTTTTGGCGGTGCCTGGAATGATCCTGCTATTTTGGGTCGCGCCCTGGAGGGCTGATGAAGTAGCGTAGTTTTCTGTCTGCGATTGGGGCTAAGGTTTCCAGCGGTATTTGCCCATATCCACTCGCCCTTTCAGCAGTATGACCCCCTCTCTTTCCAGTCTTTCACGCTGGCGGCTGGCGCCGGGTTCCGGCAGGGAGATGCGCCCCTGGGCGTTGATCACCCGGTGCCAGGGCAGCTTGGTACCCTGGGGTAATTTACGCAGGGTCTGACCTGCAAGTCTCGCAGCGCGTGGGTAGCCGGCCATCTCAGCCAAGTCCCCGTAGGTGACAACCCGCCCTTTGGGGATCGCCGCCAAGGCTTGGCATATTCTTTCCAGGGAGTTCTGTTTTTCCATAAAAAAAGCTCTGAATATCGGAGAACTACGTTGACTGGGCGCAATTTTTTACTTGGAAATCTCCTGAAACCGAGATTTTTATTCGCCATTAATGGATACTTTACCAGCTTGCAAGGTCACAGTTTACTGGCGCAAAGCCTCTGTTGTGACAGCGTGCCACATGATTCTAGTTATGGCATCATGGTGCGATTACTGCGGCTATTTGCACCGTTCATACACCTAAAAAGTCCAAGGTTTCTTAGTGGTTTTATCGACACGACTTCCCAGGTTCTTTGCTCGAACTCTCTTATTTCTTGTGCCCTTCCAGGTCTATGCCGGTGTGCTGACCCTGGAAAATGGCGATCGTATTCAAGGTGAGTTGGTACTTGTGGAAAAGGATCAGGTCACTTGGAAGTCAGAGACTTTTGGTGAGGTAAAAGTCGACAAATCCAAAGTGGTGTCGATGGATATCGATACCGACATCAAAATTGCCGGCAGGGATGAACCCTGTACCTTGGCCGGCCACCGCCAGGAGCGCTGGGAAGTGTACTGCGCTGAAGGTCGCGGCTGGCTGATCGATTTTCCGGGCATTGAACGAGCAGAGCCTTACAGTACGTTTACCACCAGTCCGGTGTTATTCAGCGGTAATGTTACCGCCGGGGGCGTATTCGAGAGCGGTAACCGTGAACGTGAAGACTTGGATGCCAGTATAAACTTGGATATTCGCCATGGAGATTTCCACCATCTAATCGGCTCTGTGTATCAGAACCAGGACAATGAGGAAGAAGGTGATCTGGAGAAATACCAGCTCAATTATGATCTTCGCTGGATCTTTGCTGAGAAGTGGTTTGCCGCGGCTAATAGTGAGTTGGAAAGGGAAGAGGCCCAGAACTTAGACTTGGGAACTACGCTCGGTCTCGGTATGGGTTATCTGTTTTACGATACCAGTAAAACCACTTTTTCCCTCGAAGGTGGTGTGAGTAGCCTGCATGAGAGTTTTATCGACGAAGAGTTGAGTGAAGACCAGGATGAGCGCTATGTCGCCGGTCGAATTGCACTTAACTACCGCTACAAGTTTTCCCTTGGGCCGGAAATTTATTTCGACCAGGAAACCTTACAATCCTTTGATCACAGTAACGACTACGAAGCTAACGCCAAGCTGGGGGTGCGCACACCGCTGGTTGAAGGCGTGCTGATGGAGATCGGTTACGAGTGGCAGTACGACAATACGCCCTCCCTGGAAAGTGAAAAAGAAGATACCAAAGTGACCGTTGGTGTCGGTTACGAATGGTAATTCCCCCTCGAGCCTGCATAGGGCAGGTTCGAAGGCAGTCATAAACGATAAATCTAAAAAACGAGCGACGACGAGGAGTTCAATATGCAAATCGCTGACAGTATTGTTGCGATTACCGGTGCGGGCCAGGGGTTGGGCCGAGCCATGGCCGAGTATCTGGCTGCGCGGGGCGCCCGCCTGGCCCTGATCGATGTTAATGAGGAAGGCCTGAAAGACAGCGTTGCAGCTTGTGAAAAGCTCGGTGCAGAGGCTCGCAGCTACTTGATCAATGTTGCCGATGAGGAAGCGGTGGACTCCGGTTTTGCGAAAATCGCAGCAGACTTTGGCGGGCTCCAGGTTCTGGTTAATAACGCCGGCATTATGCGCGATGGCATGTTGCTCAAGTGTAAAGACGGCAAAGTGACAGATCGCATGTCCCTGGCACAGTGGCAGTCTGTGATCGATGTGAACCTTACCGGTGTATTCCTTTGTGGCCGCGCAGCTGCGGGTATTATGGCGGAAAGCGGTAAGGGTGGGGTGATGGTCAATATCTCCAGTTTGTCCCGTGCGGGTAATATGGGGCAGACCAACTACTCCGCCAGTAAAGCGGGTGTTGCAGCGATGACGGTATCCTGGGCACGCGAACTGGCGCGCTACGGCGTGCGTGTTGCCGGGATTGCTCCGGGTTTTATCGGCACCGATATGGTTGCGCAAATGCGCCCTGAGATTCTTGAGAGTCTGGTAAAACAAGTTCCCCTGCGCAGGTTGGGCGAGCAGGATGAGATCGCTTCGACAGTAGCGTTTATCCTGGAGAACGACTACGTCACCGGTCGAGTGATAGATATTGATGGCGGAGCGCGCTTGTAAGCTTCCCTCTTCCCCAGCATAAAAAGGGTGAACTGAGTTCACCCTTTTTTGATTCCGCAATTAGTTTCTTGATTTACAGCAAATAGTGCCTTAACTCAAACGCGTAACACCATCGGCGCGGAACTTCGAATACATTAGCTGCCATAGCTGAAGTGTACGTCCCCGGAATGCACCGGCGTAAGATAGTAGATAGTAGCGCCACATCCTGTAGAAGCGCTGGCCGTAGCGATCGGCAAAGCGCGGCCAGTTTTTCTCAAAGTTTTCATGCCAGGCCATAAGGGTTTTATCGTAGTAGTATCCAAAGTTGTGCAGGTCTTCGCACACTAGCAAGCGATCGGTCGCGTCGCCCAGCTGTCCTACGGAAGGTAGCTCACCACCTGGGAATATATATTTTTCTGTCCACAAGTCCGTAGATGCGGTGCGCTGGTTGTTGCCGATCGTATGTAACATCATCAATCCATCTTTGTTCAGACAGCGCGCTGCTGTTTCCATAAATGTTCGGTAGTTCTTGCGGCCGACATGCTCAAACATCCCTACGCTGGCGATGCGGTCGAAGGGTTCTTTGAGTTCTCTATAATCCTGAAGGCGAACAGTAATTGGCAGTTCACCATAGCGCTCTGTCACATAGGCTTTTTGCTCTCGGGAAATCGTAATCCCAACACACTCCACTTGATACTTTTGCGCGGCATAGCTAACCAGGCTACCCCAGCCACAGCCAATATCCAGCAAGCGCATCCCGGGTTTCAATTCCAGCTTGCGGCAAATCAGGTCCAGCTTGGCTTCCTGGGCTTGGTCGAGGGTTTCAGCCTCTTTCCAATAGCCGCAGCTGTACGTAAGCCGATTGTCGAGCATGGCACTATAGAATTCATTGCCCAGGTCGTAGTGTTGCTCTCCCACATTAAACGAGCGGTTTTTGCTTTGTAGATTCACCAGATAGCTGCGTGTGGCGCGCCAAAAGTAGCGCCAGTTCTTGATACTGTGATGAATCTCAGCACTGAGTAACCGGTGGAAGAATTGATCCAGGTCTTGGACATCCCAATCGCCGCGCATATAGGACTCACCCAGGCCCAAGCTGTGCCGGGCGATGACCTCATCAAGGGCTGCTTCCCGGTGGAGTTGCAGGTCCCAGGGTCTTTCCCCGTTAATTTGAATGTCCGCTTTCGCCAATATATCGTCCACTAAGTGGCGACTGCGTCCGATGGCTGGCACTTCTATAGCATCCTGTTGCTCGCTTGCCATTCAATCCTTCCTCTCTCCAGTTACTGTGGGGTGGAATAAGGCGCCCTTGAATAATTTGCCTCCCCACTCCATTTACTACAGCATATTGAAAAAACCGTGATCGTCCCGGCTCTCAGCGAAGCTGGTTAACTAGGAATTTCCGCAATGCGCCCATTATTACTTCTATTTATAGCCCTACCTGTACTCGAAATGTGGGTGTTGATTGCCGTAGGGAGTGAAATTGGCGCCCTGCCAACGATCGGCCTGGTCATTTTGACCGCAGTAGTAGGAGTGACACTGCTTCGCCGCCAGGGAATCTCTACCCTGATGCGGGCCCAGGAGAAGATGCAGGCTGGGAATATTCCCGCCAAAGAGATGGTTGAAGGGATATTCCTCGCGGTGGGTGGTGTGCTGTTGCTCACCCCGGGCTTTATTACTGACTTCTTTGGCTTTATCTGCCTGATTCCAGGGCTCAGGAACCTGTTGCTCGGTTTTATCCTTCGCCACGTCAAAGTGGTTCCTCCGCAGCACTTCAATCAGTCGCCAAATCACAAGCGTAGCGACGACATTATTGAGGGGGAGTATTCGAAAGATGAGAAGCGCCCCGGAGAGAGTCAACACTCCGTTGAAGATAAGCGCCCCAAGCCCTAATTGGGTTAAAAAATATACAAAATGTCAGTGATGAGAATTTGCTTTGCAGTTTTTTCACCTGATGGTGTTGAAATCCTTATTCCCGCCCATAGATAGGGTTCAACTGAGAATTAAGCCCCGCCTCTGGGGATCAGAGAGGGGTGAGGTTACCGGCCCAAAGGGCCAGTGCCGCCCATGTTGGAAACCATTAAAACGACTCAATGGAGAACTTATCCATGAAAATTCGTCCTTTACACGACCGCGTCGTAGTACGCCGTAAGGAAGAAGAAGCGATGTCAGCTGGCGGTATCGTGCTGCCAGGCGCTGCCAAAGAAAAGCCGAACCAAGGTGAAGTGGTAGCCGTGGGTGAGGGCAAGCAGCTGGACAATGGCGACGTTCGCGCACTGTCTGTGAAGGTAGGTGACACTGTTGTTTTCGGTCGCTATGCCGACAGCAATACCCTCAAGGTGGAAGGCGAAGAGCTGATCATCATGAGCGAAGGTGACATCTACGGCGTGTTGGAAGGCTAAGGCCAGCCTTTAACTTTACTCGCAAAAAGAATTTGAGGAATAAGAATCATGGCAGCTAAAGACGTAATTTTTGGTGACGACGCTCGTCAGAAAATGCTGAAAGGCGTAAACATCCTGGCAGACGCTGTAAAAACTACCCTGGGTCCTAAAGGCCGCAACGTAGTTCTGGACAAGTCCTTCGGCGCTCCTACCGTAACCAAAGACGGTGTTTCCGTAGCGAAAGAAATCGAGCTGAGCGACAAGTTCGAAAACATGGGCGCACAGATGGTTAAAGAAGTTGCTTCCAAAGCTTCTGACACCGCTGGTGACGGCACCACCACCGCTACCGTTCTGGCCCAGGCTATCGTAACTGAAGGTCTGAAATCCGTAGCCGCTGGCTTCAACCCAATGGACCTGAAGCGCGGTATCGACAAAGCGGTAACCGCAGCTGTTGACCACATTGCTGGCCTGTCCACTCCTTGTGCTGATACCAAGTCTATCGCTCAGGTAGGTACTATCTCCGCTAACAGCGACGAGAGCGTTGGTACCATCATCGCTGAAGCCATGGAAAAAGTTGGCAAAGAAGGCGTTATCACTGTTGAAGAAGGTTCCGGCCTGGAAAACGAGCTGGACGTAGTAGAAGGCATGCAGTTCGACCGCGGCTACCTGTCTCCTTACTTCATCACCAACCAAGAGAACATGACTGCCGAGCTGGACAATCCGTTCATCCTGCTGGTAGACAAGAAAATCTCCAACATCCGCGACCTGCTGCCCCTGCTGGAGCAAGTAGCTAAAGCTTCCAAGCCGCTGCTGATCATCGCTGAAGACGTAGAAGGCGAAGCACTGGCAACTCTGGTTGTTAACAGCATGCGCGGCATCGTTAAAGTTGCTGCTGTTAAAGCACCTGGTTTCGGCGACCGTCGTAAAGCCATGCTGCAGGACATCGCTATCCTGACTGGTGGCACCGTGATTTCTGAAGAAGTTGGCCTGGAGCTGGAAGGTACCACTCTGGAGCACCTGGGTACTGCTAAGCGCGTAACCCTGTCCAAAGAAAACACTGTAATCGTTGACGGCGCTGGCAATGTTAAAGACATCGAAGCTCGCGTTAGCCAGATCCGTGCACAGATCGAAGAGTCCTCTTCCGACTACGACAAAGAGAAGCTGCAAGAGCGCGTAGCCAAGCTGGCTGGCGGTGTTGCGGTAATCAAAGTAGGCGCCGCTACTGAAGTGGAAATGAAAGAGAAGAAAGCCCGCGTTGAAGACGCGCTGCACGCTACCCGCGCCGCAGTAGAGGAAGGCGTAGTGCCTGGCGGTGGTACCGCTCTGGTTCGCGCTACCCAGGTTATCTCTGTAACTGGCGACAACGAAGACCAGAACCACGGTATCGCAGCAGCCCTGCGCGCTATGGAAATGCCTCTGCGTCAAATCGTTTCCAATGCTGGTGACGAAGCCTCCGTAGTTGTTGACAAGATCAAGCAAGGCGAAGGCAACTTCGGTTACAACGCTGCTACTGGTGAGTACGGCGATATGCTGGAAATGGGTATCCTGGATCCAGCTAAAGTAACCCGCTCTGCTCTGCAAGCGGCAGCTTCTATCGCTGGCCTGATGATCACCACCGAAGCCATGGTTGCAGAAATCCCGGAAGACAAGCCGGCTGCTCCTGACATGAGCGGTATGGGTGGCATGGGCGGTATGGGCGGCATGATGTAAGCCGGCCTTAAAGCCTATCTAAAGAGCCCCGCAATTGCGGGGCTTTTTTTTGCCTTGTGAAAAGTGGTTTACTAGAGGCAGCTTTGAGTTGGCATATAGCTTTCTCCAGGGAGTCTAGTGGTGTGGTTGAGGACACTTAGCTGCTGGAACAGGGTTTACAGGGGTGGATTTAGGTAAGAAGTTCTGATGGCTTGAGTAGACTACTTGAGATGTTGCCACTTAACTCGATTGTAGTTTCGTGAGGATATTGAAATGAAGTATATAGTGATACTGATGTCGCTAGTTTTGGGGAGTTGTGTGGGGCAAGAGTTTTCTAGGGTAGAGCGGGTACCTTCGATCACTCTTGATGAAAATATCGTTTATTCAAATGCTGGATTTGAGGGGTACGATCTGGGTTTTAGTAAACCAGAGATAAACGTACCAGCTGTTTCTTCTCTAAATGAAATGCCTCCATACACTTATTCTGAAGAAAGTGGTTGGAGAGGTGGCTGTATCGTATTCGACATGAATTTCATCGCTGAGGCTAACTTAATATTGGACTTAAAAGGGGTTAAAGAGACCTGGACCCCAATAGATGGGGAGCCTAAGAAATTATATATTTTTGAGGTTCGCTAATTAGATTTACTTTACAAGCGGCTAAGTTGTCGAGATCAAGTAGAGCAAGACTGGCAGTCGGTGGTGAACTTGATTGGATTTAAAATAGCAAACGTAGAATAGACTTTGTGAGGGGATATGGATATCTACGAAATGGTCGAGTCAGGAGATCTGACAGTACCTGAGTGTGCGAAAACTCTGGGATTTGACTTGATAAGCTATTCACGTGAAAAAATGGAGATGAAAGCCCGATTTTTTGCCAGGGAGTCATTCTTAAACCCTGCGGGAACAATACAGGGTGGGTTTCTATGTGCAATGCTCGACGACGTAATGGGTCCTGCACTTGTATTTTCGCTGAATATTGGTCAGTTTGCTCCGACACTAGAGCTAAAGACTCAATTTGTTCGCCCAGCTAAAGTGGGGCCAGTTGAGGGTGTTGGCAGAGTTGTATCTAGAGGTGGAACTATCTGCTTTCTGGAAGGAGAGCTTCTTCAAGAGGGGAAACTTATTGCTAGGGCGACTGCTACCGCTTTAATAAAGGGACAAAATTTATAAATCCTTGATGAAGGATGTGATGTTTTCTGAGGTAAAAATGAGTTTTGAACAAGGCATATATAGCTCCCCGGAAAGTGAGCTTTGCCCGGAGGGAAATAAGCGGGTTAAGTTGGGGAGCGTTCTTTCTATATTGGGTGCTGTTCTTCAAACCCCGATTATTGTGTTCTTTTATTTGGGGATGTTGAGTTTTTGGGAAACTTTTCAGATCGCCCAATCACTTGATACATCCCCTGAAGTAATGGCAAGCATGATGAGCCAGTCCCTCTCTAATTTTGTTATAGGAGGTCTATTGTCTGGTCCAGGCTTGTTGATTTCCTGTGCTGCTTTGTTTTTATCGTCTTTTCGAACTAAGTGGTTGTTCTGGTATTCTTTAATACTCTCACTGATTTGGATTAGCTCTTTTCCGTTTGGGACACTATTTGGTTTGATATATCTGTTAATAATTTTGATTAAACGAAAATCGTAAATGCAGATTGTTACTGGTGTGGAACGGAGTTGACTTTATCCAGCCCGTTTATGGACTCAAAGCGGACTGATTAATTTCCCACTTGATGAAAGAACTACCAATGTGGTTTTGGCATACTTGGATAGTCACTTGGCATCATCGGATTCTTAGTTGGCGCCTTCTGATCATATACTGATTTCAAGATTAACGCTTGGGAGACAGATAGATGGAAACGGCACTTATTACTGGGGCCTCTGGTGGCATCGGCCTTGAACTGGCCAGGATACATGCATCTAAGGGTGGCAACTTGGTTCTGGTTGCCCGGTCTGAAGGGAAGCTTTCAGCACTCAAACAGCAACTGGAGAAGGAGTTTGGTATCCAGGCAATGGTTATTGCCGAAGACCTTTCTGACCCCATGTCCGCGCAGAGAATTTTTGAGCGAACCCAAAGTGAGGGTGTGGAGATTGGCGTTCTAATCAACAATGCGGGTTTTGGTGGACATGGTCTTTTCCATCAAAGGGATTTGGAAGCTGAGCAGGGCATGATGCAGGTGAATATGGTTTCCCTTACCAATCTCACCCATCTGTATGTTAAGGGGATGGTTGCCCGCAATAGTGGGCATATTCTTAATATTTCATCTACAGCCTCTTTTATTCCCGGCCCTTTACAGGCGGTTTACTACGCAACAAAAGCCTATGTAACTTCATTTAGCCAGGCACTGGCTGAGGAATTGAAAGGCACAGGTGTAACAGTAACGGCTTTGTGCCCCGGTGCTGTTGCAACAGGGTTTGTTGCGGCTGGTGATCTTCAGGGTGTCGATATTTGGAAAAATGCCCGTTCGGCTGAGTCTGTTGCCAGATGTGGCTATCAGGCAATGGAGCGGGGAGATCTGGTTGCTTTTAATGAGACACGGCTCAAGTTGTTTCTGAATTGGATAATGCCTTTACTGCCCCGTAAAATGGTACTGAAGTTTTCTCGTCAGACGATGGAAAAGTCTTAATTGCAGGCAGGTCCGGTAATGATCAAACGTGCAGCGAAATTCCTGGTACCTCCCAGCTGGAAGTTGATATTACACGATATGAATATCGATACAGCGCTGGCTCTTGCCTATGCCGGGTTACCTGCGGATCTGTTACAGCGGGAGGCTGTGACACTCACTCCGGTGGAATATTTCCGTTTCTGGTGTGGTATCGATCAGGCCTCTAAGGATCGGCCACTACCACTTTTACTGGCGGAGCACCTTTCGGCTGAGTCATTTGACCCTCCCATATTTGCGAGCCTGTGCAGTGCAAATCTGAATCAAGCTCTACTGCGGATACAGCAATACAAACCATTGATCGGCCCCATGGAATTGCACTTGGATATTACTGATGAGTACACCAAACTCAATTTAGAGTGCTATGGAAGTGATGGAAATATTCCTGAAGCTTTGGGCCTGAGCGAATTAATTTTCTATATCCGCCTGGCTCGGTTGGGAACCCGGGAGGAAATTCAACCATTGGAATTGGCACTACCGCAGCTGCCTGAAGATCAAACGCCTTATCGGGAGTTTTTTGGTTGTTTAATTAAGCAGTCAGACCGGGTGAGAATTTGTTTCTCAGCGCAAGATGCACAAAAGCCATTTCTGACTGCCAATGCCCCTATGTGGGATTTCTTTGAAGGTAAATTGAGCCAACAGCTCAAGGATCTGGATAGCGAAGCCACAATGGGAGAGCGGGTAGGTTCAGTATTGATAGAGTTACTACCGGCTGGAGAGAGTTCTGTCGAAGCAGTGTCTGAACGCTTGGCTATCAGTAAAAGGACTTTGCAGCGGAAACTGGGTAAGGAAAATCAATCCTTCCAGACAGTATTACAGGGAGTTAGATCAAGTTTGGCTGATCACTACCTCGCCAAATCCAGCCTTCATCTGGGCGAGATTTCTTTTATGCTGGGATTTAAAGAACCCAATTCATTTATTCGGGCCTACCGGGGCTGGAAAGGAATGACACCATTGCAATACCGGGACTCTATTCACTGAATAGATCCGTTAGTAAAAAGCCAATGTTTGCATATCACTGTATATTTTTGTGACCAGTTTGGACCTAGAGGCTCCTTAGTTTTAACATTTAAACAGCCATTAATTGGCTGGTCGGTCAGCAATAATTATTCCGTTGTCCGGATTCACTTCCAAAGCCCTCAATTCTCCTCCGTAGACCGCCTGGATTTTCCATCTTCCGCCCACAAATTCGATATGCGTGATGGGATTAAACCCAAGACCATGCAGTTTCGCTTTAATAGTGGATAAGTCCAAGGCAATGACCGAGGGTTCCGCTCCGTAAAGGTCGGGGCTGTCGTAGATGGGGGCGGGTTTATTGGGATCGAGGCCGGGGGGGATTGGGTTAGTGAGATTGCCAACTAAAGCTATGGCGGTAAGAAAAATCATCTACGGCTCCAAACAGCTAACAAGCCATAGTTTTAGTTTGGACTAGGGATTATCGCAGTGCCAGCGGGCTGTAGTGATTTCGATCTTATCTGAGCGCGATTATAGCAGTGAATGGCCCGGCTACAGGATGTAGCCGGGCCATAAAAATACTAGCGGGTAAGTTTTAGCATAAAGTCGATAACACGAGTTGAGAGTTTGCCATAGGGAGGCCGCAGTAATTTTAATAGATCGATTGGGCCCTGATAGAAGATGGGGCGAAGTTTAGAGAAGGTTAAAAACCCCTCGTAGCCATGGTAGTGGCCCATACCGCTTTCACCAACGCCGCCAAATGGAATATCGTGCTGACCAACGTGCAGTACACAATTATTTACCGACACGCCTCCAGACATTACCTTGTTGATATATAAATCTTGTAAGGTTTTGTCGTGAGTGTAAGGGTAAATCGCCAGGGGTCTGGGGCGAGCATTAATATAATCAATAACTTCCTCTGGCTTGGAATAAGTGATAATCGGCAATAGCGGGCCAAAAATCTCACGCTGCATTGCCAGCATCTCGCTGTCTACGTTGGTCAGGATATGTGGGGGAAATTTTCGCAGTTTATTGTCCCTATCCAATTTGCCAGCACTTAAATCTATGGTATTAGCACCCTTAGCCTTGGCGTCATCCAGGGTTGCCCAGATTCTCTGGTAAGATGTGTCGTCGATAATAGAAGTGTAATCCTGGCCATCTAAGTTGGGGTAGCGCTTCTGAACATAATGTTTTGCGTGCTCGATAAACTCTTCGAGATGCTCCTCCGGCAAGAAAAGATAATCCACGTTGACACAGATCTGCCCGGCGTTTACCAGCTTCCAGTAAATTAGTTGCTCGGCGGCTTTCTTAACCGGGTAATCCGAGCCAACAATTGCCGGTGATTTACCACCAAGCTCCAATGTGACTGGAGTCAGGTTTTCTGCGGCGGAGCGCATTACTGCACGGCCTGTATTACTGGAGCCGGTAAAAATTAAGTGATCGAATTTAAGGCTGGAAAATACCGGGCCTATTTCATCGGCATCGGGAATAAAAACCAGCTTTTCTTCCGGGAAGTATTGTTCACAGACGTTACTGAGTAATTCTGCAAGGTGCCTGGAATTGGTGGACATCTTGACCATCGCCTGATTGCCTGCGGCGAAAATATTGGTCAGTGGTGAAAAGCTTAAGTTTATTGGGAAGTTCCACGGCACTATGACGCCAATTACCCCCAGAGGTTGTGGGACCACACGATTTTTAGAAAGGGGATAGGATTTAAAATCTGTATGGCGCCGCCTGGGTTTCATCCACTTCTTTAGGCGCTTGATAGTCTCTTTAATACCGGAGAGCGCTGGGTAGATATCGTAGAGCAGTATCTCTTCCCTGGCTCGATTGCCGTAGTCGTTACTGATCGCCTGGATAATGGGTTCTTGCTGTTCTCGCAGGAGCTGGGCAAGGGTTCTAAGATCCTGCACACGTTGCTGATAGCTGGGAGTCGGGTTGGCCAGGTAGGCACTGCGCTGTTTGTCCAGATAGTTTTGCAGTACCGCTTTGTCTGCATCCTGCCGGGTCAGGGTTTGTGTTGTCATTTTATTATCCTGTGGCGTTGATCTCAGAAAGACTAAACGAAATTGAATCGGAGTGATTGACCAATCCGGTAAATTCCTTTGATGATCGGAGAACAAATTTTATCCGGGGTATGGCCAAGTTTGTTTTGCCATCGCAATTTATGGCGCGGATTACATCGCAATGTTCAAGCAGAATAGGTTAGGGCCGGCTTTGGCAGCCGGCCTTGGCAGGATAGCTGGGAATGAGGACAGTAACCCTTAATCGTTGTCCGGTTTTTCCGACAAAACTTCCGCAGAGTTGGGGTCTACGTGCAAGTCGTACTTCTGGTCACCCTTATAGGCCTCAATCTTCCACTTACCCTTGTCCAGATCGACCTCAACAATTGGGGTGTAGCCCTGCTGTTCCAATTTGGTCAATACGGTGGAAAGGGCCATAGCTCCGGGTGGGGGCTTTTCTTTGGCGAGTGCATAGGGTAGTGCTGTTGCGGCGATAAAGGCCAGCAACAACTTGCTGATAGGCTGCATGGTGCTATTACCTCGCTGTCTATTTGCTAAATCGCAGTATCCTATGAATCAAATCTTCCCTTAACCGAGCGATCGGTATTTCCAAACAGTAAAATAAAAACTGATGCGTCTGCGTTTGGTTTCCAGGCACTTATAAAGGGGTTTGTGGACTGCCCTCGGTAAGATGCTTCTGGATAGCCTCGCACCACTCCATTCCTCCGGGTTTGAGACCGTTGGTATTGGCTCCGCTGAGCCGGGTGATGGCTGTGAACCACTCCTCACTACCGGTAGTCGGCATACCGGATGGGTATAGTTTCGCCATATCGCCATTTTGCTGGGCAAGTACTTGCTGTTGAACCCAGGCAAACCATTCCGGGGTGCATATAGCTGCAGCTTTCTTATCCGCTTCCGCTCCATTGCCCGGTGGGGCAATGGGCTCCTTCATGGCGCTGGTAGCCGACTCATCTGCAGGAGGGGCTGCAGGTGACTTGGAGTCCTTCGGGCCCCCACAGCTGCAGAGGACAAAGATCAGTGCTATTAAAGGGCCAAAGCGGTACATGGGACCTCTATGGGTGGCGGTATCAAGCCTAAGCATAGGAGGAAATTGACGACTTTGCCTTATCGCCTTAGGTCATATGTATTTTTATTGACATTGCCATTAAATCAAATGAGAATGTTTCTCGTTTAATCCAAGGGTGATCTACGATAATGTCTACCAGAGCTCTATTTCAAAAAGTGCTGGCTGTAGCCGGCTTGTTGGGTGCTGTGGGTGCCAGTGCGGCCGAGCAGGTAAATATCTACTCCTACCGACAGCCTTTCCTTATAGAGCCGATCTTAAAGGAGTTCACCGAGAAAACCGGTATTGAGGCCAAAGTGGTCTACGCCAGCAAAGGCTTGAACGAGCGTTTGCAAAGGGAAGGGCGCAACAGCCCCGCTGACCTGGTCCTGACTTCCAATACCAGCAGCCTGATGGATCTGCTTAATAAGCAGCTGACCCAACCGGTAAGCAGTGAAATCCTGGAAGACAATATCCCATCACAATTTCGCGATAAGGCCGGCAACTGGTTCGGCCTGACCACCCGGGCGCGTTTGATCTACGCCTCCAAAGACCGCGTTAAGCCCGGTGAAATTACTCGCTACGAAGAGTTGGTAGACCCTAAGTGGAAGGGCCGAATTTGTACTCGTAGCGGTAAGCACCCCTATACCCTGTCCCTGATCGCCTCCATGATCGCCCATCACGGTGAAGCAGAAACCAAAGAGTGGCTGCAAGGTGTGAAAGCAAATCTGGCGCGTAAGCCCCAGGGTAATGACCGCGCTCAGGTTAAAGCGATTAGCGAAGGTGTCTGCGACCTTTCCCTGGGTAACAGCTACTACTTCGGTAAAATGATTACCAATAAGGAGCAGCCGGAGCAGGTGGATTGGGCCAAGTCTGTAAACCTGGTCTTCCCTAACCAGAAAGATCGCGGTACCCATATGTTTATTTCCGGTGCGGCGCTGACCAAGCACGCCCCCAACCGTGAAAATGCCGTTAAGCTGCTGGAATTCCTCAGCGGCGCCGATGCTCAATACTCTTACGCTGAGAAAAACTTTGAGTTCCCGGTACGCCCTGGCACTGCCCGCTCTGAGTTGATTAAGGAGTATATGGGTGAGTTTAAAGAAGACGATCTGAGTCTCACGGAGATCGGCTCCTACGTTCCAGCGGCTTCCCGCATGGTTGATGAAGTACGCTTTGACTTTTAGAATGGTTAACTGAATGGGAATTGCTGCCGAGTAAATTGACAGCACTATCTCAGCCTTATTCGAACGGCCCTGTCGAGAGACCAGGGCCGTTCTTTTATAATGAGCTTTTGATTCCTTAATCCATGCTAAACCGAGCAAACTTATCAGCTTCCCGCTGGCTGCTATTGGTAGCTACTATCTCCCTTCTGGTAGCTCTGCCAGTGCTATCCATTTTTTGGTTGGCATTTTTCCCTGAAGAAAATATCTGGCCGCACCTGGTGGACACGGTGTTGTTTCACTATGTGTCCTCCACATTGATTCTGGCTGGCGGTGTCGGTTTGGTAACACTGATAACAGGCGTGGGCAGTGCCTGGCTGGTGAGCATGTGCCAGTTCCCCGGGCGTCGTTTGTTTGAGTGGGGGCTGTTATTGCCGTTTGCTGTTCCCGCCTATGTGATTGCCTACGTTTACACGGACTTGCTGGAATATGCGGGCCCTGTGCAAAAGTCCCTGCGCGCCTGGTTTGGTTGGCAGACAGCCAGGGATTACTGGTTCCCGGAGATCCGTAGCATGGGTGGGGCGATTGCCATGCTGTCACTGGTGCTCTTCCCTTATGTCTATATGCTCGCGCGAGCAGCCTTTATCGAGCAGTGCGGCAGTATACGTGCCGCGAGCCGGTCATTGGGCTGTACGCCCTGGCAGAGCTTCTTGCGCGTATCCCTGCCAATGGCACGCCCGGCAATTGCGGTGGGTTTATCACTGGTATTGATGGAAACCCTGAATGATTTCGGCACAGTGGACTTCTTTGCCGTACGCACCTTGAGTGTCGGGATTTACGATACCTGGTTGAGCCACGGTAATTTAGGAGGCGCGGCACAAATTGCCTGTAGTACCCTGATTTTTGTTGTTCTGCTAATTACGCTGGAGCGAATGGGGCGGGCGAGACAGAAGCACTTTGTACAATCGCCAAATTCCCAGCGTGAACGCTATGTATTGCGCGGCTGGCGATCCGGTGTGGCCCTGTTGTTCTGCGGGTTACTGTTGGTGGCCGGTTTTATTATTCCCCTGCTGGTTCTGGGAAGTTACGCACTCAGTAATTTCTCCAGTTACTGGAGCGAAGATTTTATACAGATCGCCAGCAATAGCTTGTTGCTGTCAATCGCAGCGGCACTGGTCTCTGTACTGCTGGGCTTGCTGTTGGCTTACGGTAAGCGACTGCAACCCAAAAGATCCGTGCGGGTCTTGGTCGGCTTTTCCAAGCTGGGTTATGCAATGCCCGGGGCAGTACTGGCGATTGGTGTCCTGATTCCCCTGGCCGCTTTTGATAACGCGGTGGATGCTTTTTTACGTGAACACTTTGATATCTCCATAGGGCTGCTGTTAAGCGGCAGTATTTTCGCCATTATTTTTGCCTACACAGTGCGCTTCCTGGCAGTGTCCACAGGGGCCATAGAATCCAGCCTGGAGAAAGTAACCCCTTCAATGGATCGCGCTGCCCGCTCCCTGGGACGCAATAGCTGGCAAACCCTGTGGGCTGTACATCTACCTTTGGTACGTACAGGTCTACTAACGGGTGGCTTGGTGGTCTTTGTGGATTGTATGAAAGAACTGCCGGCGACTTTGTTACTGCGCCCCTTTGGCTTTGACACCCTGGCGACTTATGTTTACCAGTTTGCTTCCGATGAGATGCTGGAACGCTCGGCCCTGGGGGCTTTATTGATTGTCCTGGTGGGATTGATACCGGTGATTTTACTAAGCCGTTCCATTGGTTGGCGCAGAGGTGAGGAGCGCACAGCCGTGGCGGACTCAGAAGCGCCCGCCTTGTCCTGATAGCTTTTATCGGGCCTGGTCAAACACCAGAGCAGAGGAAAGGTGCAGGGGAAGTTTATCACCGGGAGCCGCTTGAACATCTGCATTCAAAGCGGCCTCGACAGTTTCCCCTGTGGCTAGCTGAAAGCGATAGCTCACCTGGTTGCCGAGAAAATTCTTTTCCACAACCTGAGCCATCACAGCACTGGGATGTTCACCTGCGGCAATATCCTCACTGCGCACAAACAGTTCGAGCTGATCTCCACTTTCGTATGCAGCTGTTGGCACCTTCACTTCCCCCAGAGGGGTGCTAATCAGGTCATTGCCCACAACAGTACCGGAAATGATATTCCCTTCACTAACAATCCTTGCAACTGCCAAGTTTCTAGGTGTTTGATAAGTGTCTTGAGGGCTGTCCCACTGCTGTAATTGGCCTTGGCTTAGTACTCCCAGCTTATCTCCGGCAATAAAAGCCTCATGGCGGTCGTGGGTAACAATAATTGCAGGGATCTTCTCTTCGCGCAGTATATGGCGGACTTCGGCGGCGAGACTGCGGCGCAACTCGGTATCCAGATTGGAGAAGGGTTCATCTAGGAGTAACAGCTTGGGGCGCGGTGCCAGTGCCCGAGCCAGAGCAACACGCTGCTGCTGACCGCCAGAGAGCTGATGTGGGTACTGTTGCCCAAAGCCTTCCAGATGCACTAACTTTAGCAAAGACTGGGTGCGGGATTGCCGCTTGCTTTTCGGCATTGACTGGATACCGAAGGCAATATTCTGTTCAACGGTAAGGTGTGGGAAGAGGGCGTAGTCCTGAAATACCACCCCAATATTCCGTTGCTCTGCGGGAATCTGTTTCTCACAGGAGGAAATCACTTCCCCAGATAACTGGATACTCCCCGCTGAGACCGGCTGAAAACCAGCAATGGCGTGCAGCAACGTTGTTTTGCCACAACCGCTGGGGCCCAACAAACAGGCAATTTCCCCCGCCTGTAAAGCAAAGGAAACCGATTCGATAACTACCTGCTCACCGTAGCGGCACTGCAGGTCTTCAATAGTGAGTATGGGGTGCACGGGTTTTCCAGTAGTTTGCATTCTCGACACTTCAAGCAATTTTCAGACGCAAAGCTGAAGATGGGATCCATAAACAGGTAACACACAGCGTAGAGTCGCCAGAAACTAAATTTAATAGTGTGGTGAAGCAAGATATAATCAAAAAAGGTTTTCGTAAATATATCTAGGGTTAACCAGAACTAACAGCCATTATACATATATTGAATATAACTTTGATAGCTCTTTATCTAAGGCGATACTCATAAATGTGACCTGAGTTAGCGAAGCTATTACAGGCGGAAATCGAGTAATCTGAAAAGCTGTTAGCCCCTGCCATTTGAGCAGTTAGGAAATAAATGTTCGTACCCGCACTTATTTAAATGGGCGATTACCTTGACTTAAGATGAGGGGGAAGTTTTGAACTCACCTTTTTTTACATTGTTTTCTTATCGATCTTAGCGAGGATAAAGAGAGATAGTTCCAATTAATAATACTCTAAGTGCCGATCATTCGGCACTTAGAGATTTGATTGACCCTATTGATTTAGGTTTATTCCGGCATAGTACATAGAGTCTAAAAATGGGGTTATATCTACGCCATTAAGACTGACACTCATAGCTTCCAGTCCGACGTGAGCCAATTCAGTATTTGTACGATTGATCACGCTAACTACTACTTCTTTAAGAGCTTCTTTCATTAGTTTATCGACATTCGTAGAGTGCAAAACTCCCATTCCTTCATTTTCTCTGCTGACTTCATTGAATAACTCGTTTGCCAATATAACTCGGCCTTCTTTGTCAGACAGAGTCAAAACTATTGAAACATGTCTTCTGCTTGTTACTGTCACTAGTCCAGTTTCATTTTCAAACTCAAAATTTAATATTTTACCATTTAAAGAATAGGAGGGAGAGGTTGACTCCTCACCTTTAAAGGCGTCAACACCCACCATTTTAAAATCTTTAATAAAAACATCTTGCAGTATCTGAGCAACTGGCTGGTACGCAACGCCTTCATACTTTAGGCCAAATTTCCAAGCGCCTTGCTTGCCTATAAAGCTCTTTGATTTTTCATCATTTTCATCAATCCAAGAGCGTGAATCCTCAAATTGATAAACAGCTAATCTTGTGCCAGAGATACCGTTGTGTTCTAGGTTAACACCTGGCTCGTATGTGGCTACCAGAGCTCTAGTACATCCGCCCAGCATAATAATTGCTAAAAAGATTGATGTGATTTTTAGTTTCATTTTAAACCCTCATAATATATTTTGTTTAATGTTATAACATTTATCTAGTGACTAACTTGACTCGCTTTAGGCCCCATCATTATTTTGTTGCACTTTTAAACTCTCCATGTTGGGGGGGTATATGCAAAACTTGTACTTTGGTGATAGGTTTTAAAATGGCCATAGTATTGCGGCAATAAGTTACAAATGATGCGAGCTCGCGGATTCTAAAGACTTTCTCTTCAAACTTCCATATTTCCACATATTAATAGTGAAAAATTCATGCCTCTTAAGTCAAATAACAAGTTGCTTAGGTATTTTTTCTGTTGCTAAATATGATGGGCGTCTAGGAAACTGGTCTATGGTCTTGTGCAAGCGTCCCACCTCCCTGCTAATATGATCAGTGCCGTGCTAGTTCAAAATGAGAGGGGTAGTTGAGTGCTGGAATTTGATGTGGCTTTACAATCTCCCTAAAGCTTTACTGCGCTATTAGCGATTTACATTAGAGTGATTGAAAAAAACTGTAATAAAGCATTGCTTTTTAGGATGAATGTCGCCGAAAGCAAAAGTGTGTGCTTGGTGCAGAGATGCCCGTCGCATAAGGTGGTCTTGCCCACAAAAAGTGGAAACTTTGACTATGCGCCTTTGCGTTCATACCCTACTGGACTTTCATAGCTTAATATAGAACACCTACGAACCCTAAGATAGAAAATCTCAATGTATTCAAACATCTCGGATTTTGCTTGCTTTTGGCAGTGACTGGATACCGAAGGCAATATTCTGTTCAACGGTGAGGTGTGAGAAGAGGGCGTAGTCCTGAAATACTATCCCAATTTTCCACTTCTCTGTGGGAATCTGTTTTCCACGAGAGGAAATCACTTCCCCGGATAGCTGGATATTCCCTGCTGCGACTGGTTGAAATCCAGCGATGCGTGTAGCAGCGTTGTCTTGCCACAACCGCTGGGGCCCACAAAAAGGCAATTTCCCCGCCTGTAAAGCAAAGAAGACTGATTCGATAACTACCTGCTCACCTTAGCGGCACGGCAGGTCTTCAATAGTGAGTATGGGATGCACGGGTTTTCCAGTAGTTTGGCCTGTAAACAATTTGGGCAGCTACTGGGTCTAGTTCCTGATCATAGCTATCACCAAACTGACCGATAGTCAGTCCAGAGTGATGCATACTTTTAGTTGTGCAGCAGTGTTTAAGCGAGTCTAATCCCGATTATACCATTAGCCTCAGTATTTGGTGCGTGTACTGGACTGTGAGAGATTTCGAGTGAAGATAACAGTACATCACATACATTGAATGTTTCAAGGAGGGATATCTTCGCTGGTCGTTCATCAATACTGAGGTCGATATGACGAGCGCAATCTTCTTTTTATATGAGGAAAATTTGAAGCGAAAATTCTTTGAAGGGGTTAACCGAACTTCCGCTAACGTTTGTTGACCAATATATGGTCTAGTATATTGCTTTACCGCCAGGCATTTTTGTCACTAATTCTTGGAATTATTCATGGTGTTTAGGATGGTTGAGCTTATTTGTTCTAATTTCTTTCCATTATTGAAGCTCAATCGATAACAAGGTAAAGTGTAATTTACTCGAACCTAAGCACCAATGTATTGGCCAGCATTAAAAGTTATTTACATTAGACAAATAAAAGGGATAGATATTTCACGCTTGGAGATGTTTTTTTTGAAAATAGAATTGAGTTTGTTATATGGTTGTTGGGTAAAACTCCTTACAGGTAGGAGATTGCCTATTGTAGATTTTCATGACGGGTGGCGCGAGGCCAGTAGCCACAAGCTACCGGCATACCCGCTACATGATGTGAGTTATTTAAAAATCACAGAACTCAAATTTAAGTATGATCCTTGGCAATCGTAGTAACTTATTTGTATTGATTTATCTGCCATGTATGCAGAAATTAGGAATGACAATCTCCCTTCATAGTTCTCAGAAGTTTCTAACATTACAAATGTCTTGTTGTTGGTGCAATCCAAATTACTAATACTGGGATCATTTTCAAATCCGCTTAATTTTACATATACACCATTGGTTTGAGCTTTCAGATCTTCTATCTTATGAGCTTCAGTAAATGCAGCATTGCCCGAAAGTGGAAGTAAAAGAGCTGCTGTTGCCAAGAGGCTTCTAAGGATGGACATGTTTTTCCTATACTATTTCAATGGTTGCGTAGCGAAATTATAAAAATCAGGCCTTGAAAAATCTTTTATTCCCGGGGCTTCACTAGATAATAATTTCAGGTGAGGCTAGATGATATCATCCAGCTATACTTGTTGGAATATTTTGAAGTATTTTAACTCGCAATGTTCCATTAATGATACAGCACAATGGACTAAGCTGAATAACTATTCTTGGTCTCAAATCTTATTTTTCATGTAACTAGAAATAAATCAATTATCATTGGTGATAATGCTCCATAGGGGGTACTCAATAGCAGCCCCTTAACACATATAAATGATAGGATCCTCAATGCTATCTGCCCGTTTTTTAGTCCTATCGGTATCTGAGCACCAATTTGTACAAGTAAGGTGTGTCGGTATTCTTTGTCCATCTCCGGGTGATGGTAGTTTTTGAGATCATCATCCGATGACACCTAAGGGTGCATTATCTGCAACGCGCTAAGAGTCCTTTAAGAAACGGTTTCTTTTTTGATAAAGGTATTCTTTTCAGTCGAATAAATAAAGGTAGAATTTCGCTTGTTTAGTTTTTCCTAGGTTTAAATATTTAAGATGCTCTTCGTGGGAGAGTAAATTGATTCTCGCCTTCGGTACTGGCAAAGGACATATTTGTTATGGTTTTCTACTGGGTCGACTTATTAAAAAAACAACAACAGGTATGAAAGTGATAAAAAGTCTAAAAGCCTAAAAGACATAAATCGAACATTTATTTTAGATGAAGGTCTGAATGGCAACAGTCTCAATCTGTGGGAATCCAAAATTAATGTGCTTAGTACTGCCTGTTAACGCCTAACTTCGTTGCCCCAATTATGAGGGTTGTTTTTCTATTTTTGATTTATAATAATTTATTAATAGAAAGTAAATCCATAAGGTCGATATCGCAGCAAAGAAGCACCAGGTTGATACCCATGTTTCGCGTTGAGTGAAATAAACGATAACACCTAGTGTCATGACAAGTGCCCAAAATTTTATAAAAATTCGATTGCTCGATAATAAAAATAAAAATCCAAGTAAAGAATAGATAATATGTCCAGTTGTAATGGCGAATAAGCTGTAATCGGATGTGATATAGCATAAGCTATGGCCGCACACGCTCGTTTTTATTAAGTGTCTTGGTCCTGTTTCTAATAGGATGGGTATCCAAAGATATAAGCCAAAAATAAAACCTATGATTGTTAATATAATAAAGAAAATTCTTTTCCATTTTTTTGTCTCAAGACTAAAGGCAACAATTGGTATCCAGACAAGCCAAAAAAACAGAGCAAAAAATAAATAAAAAATAGAAGATGCTGCGGTCAGTGACACCAAATTTTCGTTGTATCCAATCCATACTACCCCTTCACTTACTTGCTGTAACGCAAAAAGGAGGGGGGTGACTGCGAGTAATAAATAGGTTTTATCATTTTTCATAGCATGTGTTGTACACAAAGCACCACCGAAAATAAGCAGAGCTGCTGATCCGAACGATGCCGTGGCTGAAAAACACATAATGATTTTCTCTATATGTAATGTATTCTAACTTAAGCCAAAGTCGTATAATTTGATATGCAACATAACAATATCCATAACCTAGAAAGTTAGTTGACTTTGCTAATTTGTACTAAGCTTATGAATTAGATTGTGATGACTAAGTCTACTTCAATGTTTTCAATTCATCTTATGAGTTAAGCTGAAAAGACTAATAAAGCTATATTGAGTTTGCTTATGTAGGTAGATACCTATATAAGTAAAATCTATGTCGAGAGGGTTAAACAAGCCAGTGTAATGCCGCTGGGGTAGTTGCATTATCTATTTAGTTGATCAAAATGGGTCTCAGTTTTGCTTCTTGGCTGTGGGTTGGCTTTTACGCTTAACAGTCTTAATACGTCCGTTAAATTAAATACAGTGGGGTATTACCCCATTCGATACTTGCGAGTCATTACGATGAACACATTTAGCCGGGGGTGCTAATAAGTCGTTGATACGAGAGTAATTGCCTTTTATCTAAGACATTTTAGATTTCAGATGTGTGCCACGAATAAGCCTATCTACCGTAAACGAGAACTGACAGTCATAGGTTTTCAATTCCATAGCCCTCGGTATCCCTGCCATACTTTACGACTCACTTTGGATATTTCGGTTAGGGCTGGCAATCACATCCATTTGATCCCCTATTTTTCCAGATGATTGGCCATATAAGAATGATTGGGGTGTTTAAAATGGCGTTGTCTTGTTCGCGGTGATTGTAAATCAGGCAATTAAGGTTTAATCCAGCAGTTTGGTGAATGGATACACCTTATTTGTTTAGTTTAAAACTCATATTCAAATCAATACTCTTTTAACAAAGAGTATGGGTGGGGGTATTGGCGCCGTGTTCAACATTAAAGGGGCAATATTTTATGATCGCTGAATATCAAGCTTTTGGAAGTGGCCGCAGTCCTTGCACTTAACTCCATGTTGATAGAAAAATAAAGGCATCCCCAAAAGTAGGAAGACCAAAAATGCGGGCTTTTTCCCCTTGGTAAATGGCTCGACATTTCGTGATGAGCAGGACTCGCATACCCTTTCTTCATCATGCCCCAATTCTTGGTCTACAAGATTGGAACGGTCTTGATTCAATATTTCATTGGCTTCATCTAGGTCGTTTTCCGACACTTGAAGCCTTACTCCACCCATAGCATTAGAATATAGCCACTGCATATTGACTGTGTGCTCATCTGCAATGAAAGCGTGTATTCCTTCAGATTCAAGTCGTGCTTTTGCAATCTGCGCTTCATATGGAAATGAGAATCTAGCAACGGTTACTAGCAAGTGATCACCTTAGCGCTTAACGTCTTGAGCTGCGGGACGAAGTGTCTGAAAACTTAGACGTGTTATGTTTTTATAGCCCACTAAGGAAACCCCACAACTTACCCCAGCGTTCAAGCTTTTGATCAGCGCTCAATAGCCTCGGCTGAACTTGAATAGGGTCGCCAAGTTGATCTACACCTTTCAATAAGTTGAGATTTACTGCTCCACGAAGCTGGCTATTTATATTGCAGCCTACGGCTAGCAGTTGATTACAACCTTTGCAATGGTAGAAAACTGCAAGCTGATCTCCATTTTGATTAGTTGAAATTCCATCGCCAATGAAAACCGCAGACATAGTTGGGTCACTTATAATTGGGGAAGGATTGGCTTGGCAATAACTGCAATCGCAAATGCGCGGATTCAAAGCTTCGAGCGGCTTTGCTAACTGAACTTCAATATGCCAACGGTTACATTTACACGACCCCTTAAAGAGCATAAAAATTAGTTCCAATTATGATGAAGCATAGTGTCTATATAATGGGCAAGTGCAGCGGCTCCAGAGCTTTATCGCACCTGCCACCCTAAGGACCGTAGCAACGAATGCCTAGTTTATTTGATTGTAATGTCGTTCAGCTTGAACAGGACACATCGTTTGCCACCCCAACAACAATTACGAAGTTGGTGAAAAACTCACTCGCAGTGAAGTAACCACATTCCCCAGACAAATCCACACCAGAGTTCAAAGCAATTGTGTATTTGTAGCTTCCATTATTTTGCTCAATGACCGGTAAATTGTCCCGGACTCATCTGGTGCTACAGCACCAAACCTAAGTCTATTGATTGGAAGCGGAACAACTGCCGAGTCTACCTATATTCCACTTTGGTTCTTGATCATATTCGGCATCACTCCAAAGTAAGCCTCTCTAACACCAATACAGCGGTAACTAGCAAGCAATATCTTCTTTTCAAAATCGGATACTGCACAGAACGGAATAATACCCGCCAGCAGTGGCCACAGAGAAGTGGAATTTCCTCTGGCTGAGCTTGAATTACTGGAATGAAAGCCCCTTTAGCACGACCGCCGTTTATGACTTCCATTAAATGCCAACTACTAAAGAATGGCAACCAAAAGACGCCGAGATTCTGAGGGAAAGACGCCCTATAAAAGTAACGAGTTGACGAACAGAAAACGATCTAAGGCTTGACCTGTAGGTGAGGTGGTCAGGGACACCAAAACTATATGATCGTGAATGCAGAAGTTGTATTATGAAAGTTCATATTCTTATATAGCGAGCTACTATAAAGCTATTAGTATCGCCGCTGACTCATAAGATGAGCAGTGTTGGAGCCGGTAGTTTTAAACTATCGGCTACCCGATTTAGGCTGGCTGTATCTTTGTATTGCGCGGATTAGAATTTGGGTCTGTGTTTTTCGATGATTTGGGCATCTACCCAATAGATATCGCCCTCAGGATCGACATCATCTTCTCTCTTAATGGGTTGTGATTGAAGAACAGATATTTACCGTCTGGTGACACATACGCGCTGGCTTCATTGCCTGCTGTGTTTATGGTACCTCCGAGGTTTATTGCCTTACCCCAGGAACCATCTTGTTGGCGGAAACTGATGTAGAGATCTTTGTCACCGTAACCGTCGTCTTTTTCGCTGTCCCAGATGAGGTAAGAGACATCGGCGGCAATGAAGGGGTGGGCTGTCCACTTACCAGAGTTGATATGCGGCCCCAATAATACAGGTGGTTGCCGCTTGCCGTTGCTAACGGTTGATATACGTAGCACGTCATTGCTCTTGTAGTCGTCAAACACTATGGTGCCATCAGCTGATGACGTCAGACGCATGATGCCCCAATCTTTGCGGTCGAACATCGTCCCCATACTTTTAATATCTGACCAGCCTGATTCGGTACGCACCATGTACTTGTTCCCCAAGTGCATGGTTTTGCCATCTGGGGCAAGTAGAGGGCGGCCGACCCTTGGGCCAACAACGGATTCGTGCCACTGGTTACCTATCTGCTTGAAACGAATGAGCAACCACTTTTCAGTGTCGACATCCATTCGGCTAAAGTAAAACTCGGTCATATCTGGTGTGAAAGAGCCGCTATAATCACGATGCCGGGTTGCGACATAGCCCGGCGCGAATATTTTGGGTGTTAGTCCCGGTGGTGTTTGCCCAAGGTAGGGGCCTTCCAGCAGGGGAAGTGCTTCTTGGCTACAACCGTGGCTACTCACCGCAAGAAGAGAGATCAGGAGTATGATAGAACTACAAAAATGCTTCACAGCTTGTCCTTGTTTTTACATCAACGAATAAATGAACTGCGGGCAATTTAATCAGTTCGACATGAAAACACCTGAAGTACTTATGATTTTTAAATGATTTTGAGCTGACGGCACCAAACTTTTAAACCTAAAGTGCACAAAAACCGACACACTTGGCAAAAGTAAAGACCGGCAGCTGGGCACTGTAGACTGGTCAGCTTTCAAATATCTAGGGCAGGAAGATCATGGGAATCCGTACCAATCAGCTGTCCTTGAAAGAAGGATACTAGATGGAAGCGCTTACTGGACTGAAATCTTTAGTCTGGAGCATCGCATAGTGCCTCCATAAAGGGTATAAGATCGCCTCTCGCTGCTGTGCCGAGAGTACCCACTAAGGATTTTGCAGCGTCAGCACGAAGCTTTAAACATACCAAGCTCAACTCTGCCATATCAGTGTAAATCGATCACCAGCTAAAAAAATCAGGTCCTGAGAAATCGTTGGGCGAATATGGCTTGGAGGTGTGCGAAAATGGTTAGTTGTTTAACGATTCACCGCTGGGTGGTCGAATGAAGTTAGAATTTGCTGCGGCTGGAGTGTGACGTAAGCTGTCTGGTCGCGATAGCAACGAACGACATTCGCTAGTTAGGCACTAGCCTTCTAAATTGGCTCATATGATGAAATTCCAATATATGAGTCATATTCCTGTTTTTCTTTTTCCGAACCAAGCTGTTCTCTTGTTACCCGAAAGGTGTAAGCGCCTATTGCATGCCCGTTTTCAATCACCATCCAATCAAATACATCTTCTGGATCGAAACCAAGTCGCTCACCTACTTGATGCCACTTTGTAAGCTCTTCTGGGACATCGAAGAATGCTCCTGAAAGGAAGTTTTCTTCGATATGTCAATATACATTTGACAGCCAGAGGTATAGAAACCTGTCTTCTCCAAGCTTTTCAGATAAATCCGGATCTCTAAACCTTAGCTTTGCTGCGTAAATGGCTTTAGGACCGGATTTCACAAGATCGATGAAATCAGCAATAGTGTTCGATGCTTGAGCGAATGCCTCAAGCATTTCTTGATCTTGATTATGCGTGTCTCTGAATAACGGTTTGATCATTATAGATTTTTCCTTGCCTGCTAGCGCCCAGTATATCAGCGACCAAAGCAGGGCGAAGTAGTACGTAGGCAGTCCAACTCAGTGTTTCTACAGAGTGTACGAGCTATTGTTTGTTATATATTCTGTACATATTAAAACTGTCTGGCAGCGAATAAGCCCGCTATAACTATTGCAACAAGGCCGGTGGCACTACACCAAAAACCGTGACTATTGCCGTTATAACTATCTAGATAGACAGTTTGTTTTGGTGAAGGGTAGCGGCCGAGAGTGATTAGTTTACAGATGGGCCAGCCAATCCAGTAGCAGATGGTGCCGAAGAATATTTCCGCTAAGATATATCCTATACCCCGGAGAAATCCCCTGCCTATCTCCCCAATTAAATCATCCATAACTATCTTCCTTGTTGATATGTAAAATGCATTGCTAAGAGGCTCATTGGGCGGCAGCGTAGTTTTGGCTACGCTAGAAATTCTCGCCCAAAATATAGTGGACTCAAAGCATCCACTGGATTCGTTTTCTATAATTTCTTACTAATATTCTTTGTATTTAATATTTGCTTTAAATGCTTCGGCTTCAATAGGGGAATCCTCATACCCATGCTCTAACACACCTAGCAAATGACCAGAGAGGACGTCCTTAAGGCTAGCTCGCTCTACTTGCAAAACATGAACAAGCTCATGTGCCAACTTCGGAGTATCCATCTGGAACCCCTTTCTTATGTATATAGAATAACCAAATACTTGTGCATTATTCACAACTCCGTCGCCTATAAGTCCGGCCGTCTCGCCAATAAACTTTAGAAGTGAATTCTCACGTGGAAATGGCACTTCATTCACATAAACCAGTCTTATTTTTTCAGGATTCTTAATACCTATCTCTTTCGCAATATCAAGGTGCTTCTGATCTAGAGGGTGACCAACTTGAAGGCCTTCAGAATCAATTATTTCAGCCCATTCTGCATACGGGTTCACAAAGGTAAATTCAATTATTTTCTGATGAAAAACAAAAGGCAAAGCTAAAACAGCTAAACCACAAAGTAAAAATTTGCTTTTCATATTTTACTACCCTTTAAACTATTCAGGGATCAATCTACCATAAAAGCACTAAAAAACCATTAAAAATCAGTAAGTTAGATCTAAGTTGTGACGATGCGTTAAGTGTGATTATCAGCGACTTGACTACTATTCCTTGTACATGAACGGCCCCTAAATACTCGGTAATATAAAAGCCTTTCAGGCTTTTTAGTCTTTTATAGGCCTTCAAGTAGATTGGGTATATAATCTCTAGCTCTATCTAATTCAGAAATTTTGAAAGCTATTTCAAACGTTTATTCTGTTCTGGGTTGGATAAACATATGGATGCATGGTTTACTCGGGGGGATGCCTGTTTATCCCAAAACAGATAATTGTCTGCGAGTCGGAATGCATTGTGGATAGAGAATCGCACACTATAGAACCGAACGATAGATAGTGGGTAGCCAGAAGCTGGAAACTGCCGGCTGCCCGATTTCAATACATTTTTAGCACGGAAGTACTGAAAGCGCCGAGCCCAAGGCATTTGCTATACCATTTATTAGCTCAGTTGTGACTCGTGCCTTATTAAGTGCGATGTCAACCAGCAAGCCAAAAATGACAGAGATATAGGCCAGGTATCCAAAACCCATATAGTCATTGTATAAGATGGTATAAAACCAATCTTGACCATATGTGTATATGGCGGAAGATATGATGGTAGCAACGAACAAAAGCACTGCAGGTAAGAACAAGTGAGCTACTGCTTTTGGTTTAGCGAAAGATACAGCCAAGAGGATAAGAAACATTAGAAAATTTGACCCAAGGAATATACGAAGGTCAAGTTTTAAATTTCCCACTATCTCAAGGTACTTTCCCTTAATAAGATCGCCAAGTGTATGTTGCGCAACTTTAATGCTCTTAAGGCGATCGAGGTAGCTTGCCGTGATAGACTGAGCCAAAGCCTTTTGTCTTTCACAGTCATAACCACACATAGAGGCAATTACACTTGCTATTTTTTGCGGTAGATTATTATCTAAGTTTTCTTTAATTTTTTCCGATTCCAGTCCAAGTCTATTAGCAATGCTCAGCGCTTGATTTGCAACTGTAGATTCGCTTACAAGATGCTGTTTTTCTCGAACCTCCTTCTCTATTTGGTATTTTACAAATCCTTTTGCTGATTCTTCTATGCTCTCAGGCGACAAGAATGTAATAGAGAATAGAATTCCAAAAAATAGAACTCCAAATAACCCGGTTGAGCGTAATGTAATATTCATAGTTTCCTTAGCATTTAACGCCTTAGTAACCCGTAGCAAAGCGTAAGCTGTCCGGTGCCGAGAGCACACAGCATGCTGTCTTGGTACTGCCGTATGGATACGGACTAATGAGTTGAAAGTCCGTTGTAGAAAGATCACCATTTAAGAGAGGTATTAAATGCTAACTACTAGCAAATGGCAACTGAAACACCGTGAGGTCATGTGGGAAGGGAGTCCCAAGCAAAGTTACGAAGTGCGAAAGAGACTGTCATACAGAGCTTAGCCGTGAGGCGAGGTGGCTGAAGACAAGAAGCCAAGTGATCAAATGGGTAGAGTAAATGAGGTAGTCGTGTAGTGAAAATTCACGCTCTTATATAGGAAGTTATGCTTAGCTTGTTGCAATTAAGTTGTCACTGCTGATTACATAAATAGGCCCAACCCACTAGCCACCATCGAAGGGATAAAAAAGTGCTGGAACATAACAGCGCCTAGGTCAGTTATGATCAAGGTGATTAATCAGAAGTTGGCTGATGGCCTAATAGCCTATTGCTGAGATTATTACCCTGGACATGGTTAAGGCCTGCTTGAGGCTGTCGCCGGGTAGAAATTCATTGAGAGTAGTGAGCCACCCATTGCGGACCCTGTGATGGATGGCGTGGGTAGCTGGCAGCTAGAAACTACCGGCTACTCGATTTAGAGCGAATTTTTTAATGATAATGCCACCTTTTTAATGCCATGAGGCGGAATCCATCGTTTAAACTCAACAAAACCATACTTTTTATATAAATTAATTGCGGGCTCATTTACAGCAGCTGTTTCTACAATTGCTCCTATAAATTCAAATTCATCAAGAATGTAGCTTAGCAATTTACCTGCTATTCCTTTCCTAAAATAATCTGGGTCAACAGTTAAACTATTAATTTCTAATCGCCTATCTTCTATAGCAATCTCGATAGTTGCGGCTAGACATTCATTGTCAATAAATCCATAAAACCGCGATTTAGAATTCTTTATATCTTGCGCACTTCGCGATAGTGGAGGAAAGTCAGTAACACCTATCAATTGAGCTTCAACCTTATAGGAGCGTTGAAATATTGTGAAAATCTGATCTGCCATATCTTCGCTAAAATTGTCAAGTTTTATTATCATATTAAGCCTAGTCTAAAATTCGTGGGCTCTCTAACTCTTACTGCAACAGCATCTAGGGAGTAGGCTTATAGGTGCAGCGAACAGAAAACAAGTGTTAGGATAAATGTTGGATTGCTGGTACTTGGTACATCCAGTATGAGTATTGTCTGAATGGGGTAAAAGCCCTCTGTAGGAAGCTCACCCATCAATAAGATCCATAAATACTAACTACTAGCGAATGGTAACTATAACACAGTATTCTTTTGGTGAAGAAACCGCAGAATCATCACGTAAGGTCTATTTTGGAGTGTAGACATTCAAGGGCAGCGGAACGATATTATTTAACAAATAGAGTAAATGAGTTGTGATTGTTTAAGTCCTTATCTGGGGGGATCTGTTTAGCATACTGCTATTGATTTGAGGTAGTTTTCTGCCATGTCATTCAATTCAAATGAATGAGCCGTTTGACACTAACGTTGTGAAAAATTTACTACAGATGCTGAACCGTCCTATGCCGATCCGTACTATGGGGGAGGGGTCGGTAGTTAGAAACTACCGGTTACCCAGTTGATACTACTGACGTTCAGTGAAGGCAATTTTCCCAGCCAGCCCGATGAGTAGAGCTCCAGATACGCCTTCGAGTGCTCGAGAGAATTGCTTAGAATTTGATTTGCTAAACAACCAAGTTCCAGCTGAAGCATATAGAACATTACATACTGTAGCTAAAGTACTAAAGAGTAAACCCAGTATCAATATTTGTAACGATACTAAATCGGTCGAAGTATCGATGAACTGAGGTAAGAATGAGAGAAAAAACAATGCTACTTTCGGGTTCAAAACGCTAACAATGAGACCTTGAATAAATATGTTTTTATTTGCATCAGTACTTTCTTCAACAACAATTTTATTACTTCCTCGCCACATGGAAAGTAAAGACAGGGCACCCAAGTATACCAAGTAGGCTGCACCCAACCACTTCACTATGCTAAAAGCCATGGCAGAACTTAGGATTATTGCCGACAAACCCAAACAAGCTGCTAGTGTGTGGACAAAATATCCAACACCTAGCCCAATAGCAGCTTTTATACCGCTTGCCATTTGACCTTTCATTGTATTCGATACGATGTAGGTTACGTCTGGGCCAGGTATCATATTGATTGCTAAGCAAGCGACAACAAATAAAGGTAGAGAACTTAAATCCATTTTCTTTCCTCAATATTAACAATTTGTGATATTACGCTTGAAGGGTCCAGTTGAAAACCAAAGCGATGGGTTCTATGTCGATCGGGTGCCTTTATTTGGTACGCCCAGTATGGGCGTGGACTAATAGGGTGGAAGCCCTCTGTAGGAAGATCACCGTTTAATCGTTTCATTAAATGCTAACTGCTAGCGAATGGCAACAGCGTGAGGTCTTATGAAGAGGAAGCTGTTCGCGAATCTGCAGGATGACGAACAGAAGCATCATATAAGGCGTAGCCTGGAGGTGGGGTGGCCAAGGGCACCGAAGCGGGGATGACCTAATGGGTAAGGTTAATGATGTATTTATGTAGTGAAATTTCACGCACTGATCTGTTTAATTTACTGATATAAAGCTGTCAGTATGGATACTGATTCGTAGGTATCCCCAAATTGCTAGCCACCAACGCACGGATAAAAAAATGCTGGAATACAATATTGACTCGATTAGTAATGACCTCGGGGGTTAAACAAAATTCAGCTGGCGACATAGTAGCCTAATACTAGTACCTCGGACATCGTGAAGACATGCTAGAGACTATCGGTGGGTTACAGATAGAGAGCTGCCCATTGCGGATCTTACGATGGATACTGTGGGTCGATAGCTAGAATTACCGACTATCTAATTTAAAACTGGTACTCTACAGACTCGTCATTTAGTACTACTTTTTTCTCTTGCACCAGCTTATTTAATTGGCCTTGAACCGCGATGTCATTACCTTGTAGCTTCAAGTGCGCCGCAATATGATTTTTTAATGACGAAGCGGTTTTGGGACGTTTTTCCTTAGGCGATCTTGTAAGTGAGCTCAATAGTTTTTGAGTAGTAGCGGCTACAGTAACATGCTTAATGTGCTTGCATGTTCTGCCATTTGACTTCAAATGAGAGATCAATGGCGTAAATCCGTTATCATTTGTAATAACCTCAAACGTGATATCTTTTCCTGCTTCATGATCAAACTTACCCAAATAGTAGGCAAGATGAAAATCTAGATTATTTGCTTGAGTAGCCTTTATTTGAATGATGATAAAGTTGATTGGCGAATCATATTTTGATGCCCCAAAATCTAGCTTTGGTTGTTTTGCCCCAAGAAATACGATCACTTTTTCATATTGCGAAAGGTCTATTTTTTCCATGCCACCGACGTTTTCGTAGTCGATAAATGCCCACTTCATTGTAGAGCTCCTTGTTGTGTTATCGTGTTGCCTGTATTTTGTATATAGCTTTCCTACACATCGGGTGTTGACTAGAACCTCTTAGTACCTCTGGATAAGCGTATTAGCATCGGGAAAGTCCCTTGTGGGGAGATTAATGTTCAATAGACTTCATTAAATGCTAACTACTAGCGAATGGCAACTGCAAATTCGTAAGGTTTTGTAGGGAGGAGCCCAAGGGCATCGAAGCCATGTGATCCAATGGGTAGATATTCATTACGGATAGAGAGATGCCCATTGCGGACCCGCACGGTGGATGATGTGCGGCAGGTAGCTAGAATCTATCGACTACCCGGTTTATGAGATTTCCTCTGGATTAAAAATAAGACGAATTTTGCTAATACGATCCACTTTATAATGAAATGTTTGAGCTATTAATGTACTTCTACAATTTTTAGTAAATTTATATATGTAACATGTTGAACTCGGATTGTGAAACTCTTCTACCATCTCATACGATACATCAACTGGAGGCGAAGCTTTCAGAGATTCTATATATTCTTTGGCCGATTTACATTTAAACAATGGCCCTTCAAAACCCAGCTTTTCATCTAGTATTAGGTCTAATGAATCAAAGTCCTTTGATTCATAGAATATGTCCATATATTTTCGAGCAAGCTCTATTTTGTTCATATCGATTTCATATAACGTTTTACTCAGCCGCCACAGAAATGGGGCCGGTTTATGTTATCTTAGAAGGCCGTTTCTTGACACCTATCAAAGGTAGAGCTTAAGGCTTCACAACCATTGACACAATACGAAAATTAATAATTAAGCCCATACCCAATCACCCAGCCTCGCCGCTCACAGATCTCTCTTGATGCGACTCCAAACTGTCACTGAGTCTCCCGCTGTGTAAGCAGAGCATTCCTTTATGGAGGTGGGGGAGGGATTATGAGCACCGACGTCAGTGGATTGAGATTGAAATGCAAAGGCTGGCTGTTATCTTTGCGGGAGATATCGCTGCCTATGCGGTAATGAGCAATCACTATCATGTGGTGTTCTATATTGATGCTATAACGGCCAATACTTGGTCCGATACTGAGGTCATTCCCCGCTGGCAGGAACCATTTAAAGCATATAACTTGGCTCAGCGCTTCATTCATGGTGCCTCGTTGGACCGTTGTGAAGAGAGCAAACTTAAAGAGTTGATTGAGCTATGGCGAAAGTGATTAATGGATATCAGCTGGTTCATGCACTGCCTAAACGAATCTATTGTCCACCAAGCCAACATAGAAGATCACTGTACAGGCTTCTCCTGGCAGGACCATTTCAAGTCTAAGGCGTTACTGGATGAAAGAGCCTTGGCCGCCTGCATAGGCTATGTCGATCTCAATCCTGTCCGAGCTGACATTGAAAAAACCTCGCTGGACTCTGATCACACTTCCATTCAGTAGCGTATTCGTGCCGCGACCTCAGGTGAGCAATCCAAAGGCCTATTTGACCAAAGTTACGTAATTTTCAAACCTAAAGTATATTTTTTCAGCATTTCACTTCGTCCGAGCCAGACCAGGAGAAATGGCCGTTAACGTGGAAAGCCTGTATCATTTCCAGTGTCATCTTTCAATCTGTGGGTGTCCTAGTGTACACCTTCAATCAGTAGCGGTTCTTCGTTTTTTTCAACCTTCTGATTGGTGTTTCGATGGTTACGGCTGACGTTAATCGGTGTTCTCATGTTTTAATAGGACTATTTGTCTGCCTTGGGTTCGGAAGGGTAATAGCTTAGCCGCAAGTTCTGGCTATAGTATCCAATTTGGGGGAGTACTAATCTTTTGTCCAGCCATCGACAATCATTAACAATCTCCCCGGTCTCGATTGATTTATAAAGAGCATGTTATGTCCAGAAAAATATTATCCTTAAAGGTAAAGAGAAATACGGAGCCTAAGAAGGCTGATAAAAAGCAAGAGGATACTTCTGATCCAAAGAAGCGGTTCTTAAATGGAGTAGCTATTAATCCATCTGAGCCTATTCGCCTTGAGTCAGGCTCTAAGCAACTTACGGTAAGGGCGATGGATTTGATTACGCCAATTGGTAAGGGGCAGCGAGGCTTGATTGTGGCTCCACCGGGCTGTGGCAAAACCACTATCCTGAAACATATCTGCCAAGCAGTGGGGGAGGCTTACCCCGAAATAAAGCTGTACGCTTTGCTTATTGATGAAAGGCCAGAGGAGGTTACTGACTTTAAGCGAAGTGTACCGGCCGAAGTTTATGCGTCCTCTTCTGATCATAGCTATGAAGAGCATGTGAGAGTAGCTAATGAACTCCATGATAGGGCCTGTAAGGAAGCCGGTGAGGGCCAGGATGTGATGATCGTGGTTGACTCGTTGACAAGACTTTCACGGGTACATAATGCACAGCAGAGTGGCAGGGGACGTACAATGTCTGGCGGGATAGATGCCAGGGCTATGGAGATCCCCAGAAAGCTGTTTGGCGCTGCGAGGAAGATAGAAGGTGGTGGTTCACTTACAATTCTGGCAACGATCCTCGTGGATACCGGAAGCCGAATGGACCAGGTGATATTTGAGGAGTTTAAGGGGACGGGAAATATGGAGGTAGTATTGTCAAAGGAAGTTGCGAGACAGCGAATTTTCCCTGCCTTGGATATTGCTAAAAGCAGTACTCGCCGTGAAGAAATCCTGTTCAACTCGAAAGATATTGCAACGATAAGAGCTTTACGAAGAACGCTTACCAGCCTAAAGCCTGTAGATAGCACTAAAAAGCTTATTGAACTCCTTGAAAAGTACCCGACTAATGCGGAGTTACTAGACCATTAATTTTTAGTTAAGTTTAAGGGTAGTATTTAGCCGCTTAGTATTTTGGGGTTAGTTACTTAGCGACCGAGTTCTTACTAGGACAGCCGTTATTTAGTCGAGGGCTTTACACTTCAATTCTCCGGTGTGTTTTTACAAGATATTGCTCAATGAGGGGCTTAGTGGAAAAGTGGCCTTGATATGCCGAAAGGTTGCCATTTCAGCTGGATCACTATTTGGCGTTAGTAGACTGGAGTGGCCGGCATTTAGCCCCCAAAAAGCGCGGTGCCATTTCTCAAAAGGCGCCCCTTATCCTTGAGCGGCTGGGCATCTCAGCAAAACACTGGCTCTATCTCAGTTGGAACTTTGAAAGCCGCTTTAAAGGTTTGGTGGGATCAGTGGAGACGGTAAAGCAAGCTTGCATCCAACGCGATAAACGCTGGGTACACGGAATAGGGATTGCCGGCGTTTCCTCTCAGCCACACCCTGCTAATCTACTCCTACCCCAAATACTCTATAACACGATTACCATTCTTGTATCCAAAATAGCATTTCCAAAAATCTGCATATCAATTCCCAGAACTTAATCTCTCTTACCTATAAATCAAAGGGTAAGAGCCCCCAGAAAGAGAGCTTGTTCTGCAGTACACAGCATCCTCCAGCCTTTGGGTGTCCTAATGTGTGTGTGCACTAATTTGTGCAATAGGGTAATAAACAATACCCGCAGCAACCAATAAGGTTACTAAACCGGGTGCTTTCATCTAAATTTATGCATCTTCTGAAGATTCTCGTATGCGCTCTTTCCGTTCCAGTTCCTCTTGCATCACCGCTTTGATTTCTTCTAGCACGGCATCGACATCGGCGCTGTCATCGTCATCATCAAACTTGCCGCTGAGCGTTGAGCTAGTCGTTAAGTTACCCTCTTCAAACAGTGCCCACATTTCCTTGGCGTATTGAGTCTGTAATAAAGAGGGGGCAAATCTGCCATAATAACGACGCATATTGTCGACGTCGCGAGTGAACATTTCTTGTGCACTGTTATTGGCAGCGGCATTAACAGCTTGGGGTAAATCGATAATCACAGGGCCGGAATCATCTACTAGCACGTTAAATTCGGATAAATCACCATGTACAATTCCCTCGTGAAGCATGAGCATGATGTAATGAATCATTAATGCATGATCTTGAATTGCTTGCTCTTCTGACATTGTCACATCGCCAAGCCGTGGTGCGACATTGCCTGCTTCGTCAGTGATTAACTCCATCAATAGTACACCGTCAACACAACCAAAAGTCTTGGGAACTCGTACATGAGCGCGTGCTAAACGGGACAAAGCATCAACTTCGGCATTTTGCCAAATCTCTTCCTGCTGTTGGCGGCCATAATTTGACCGTTTTTGCATGGCACGTGCTTGACGACCACTGCGAACTTTACGCCCTTCTTGGTACTGTGCGGCCTTTTTAAAACTACGCTTATTCGCGTCTTTATAGACTTTGGCGCAACGAATTTCGTCACGACAACGGACAATAAATATATCGGCTTCTTTGCCGCTCATTAGGCGGCTGATAACTTCATCGATTAAGCCATCATCGATGAGAGGCTGTAGACGTTTGGGAGTTTTCACTAGATACCAGCTTTGAGTGTTCGGCAATTAATCATATATGCTATTGACATATTTCCATGTGTATTTGAGGCAAGAAATCTAATCTTGCTTATGGATAAAGAGCGATTATGGGGCCCTATATTGCCTGCGTAAAGGATGGGGGCAATAAGAATCGCACTTGACATATGAAAACCCCCAGTAGGAAGATCACCGTTTAATGACCTCTAACTGCCAGCGAATAGCTATACCATAAGGTTTTGTGGGGAGGAAACCGCGAGCCAAACTATGAGTTGGCGAACAGAAACATCCTATATGGCTTAATCTGGAGGCCAAGGGTGCCAAAGCCACGTGATCTAATGGATAGGGTTAATGATGCAGCTGATTTGTGAAATTTTATACTCTTATCTTGGGGAATATGTGTAATTTGTTTCAGTGATTCCGCCAGCGTGGCTACTGACTGGTAAGTAGGTCCAACCGGTTAGTATTCATGACCCGCATGATGGGGGGTGTGAGGCCGGTAGCTAAAAACTACCGGCTACTCGATTTAGCTATTTACTTCGTGTCCACCCTTTGTTTTTAAAGCACTCAATCGACTCTTTTTCTAGTGCTTGATATTCACTCCAATACTCTGGCTCTGCTTGACTTCCGCTTCTTATTCGCGCTAATGAATCTTCTACCACCTTGGAAATAACTTTACTTCGATCAGTATATAAGGTCCCATCCATTGTAATCCCTTTACTATATGCCTTAACTCCACAGGAATCTCTATCCGACGAGACAATCGGACTGTTCCCATCAAGCTTTCCGTATTCAGGATGTTCCCAATATGTTTTTTGGGTCGCGCATGAGATTAAAGTTAAGCCAGATATTATTGCAAATAAATATTTCATCTCGTTGATTTCTTGTCCTTGTTGATAACTAATGCAAAGCTTTACGGACGCCGAAGCAACCCGTAGGTTTTCCGTAAGAGCTTTTTATTATTATTTTACTTTGATTAATTAACATACTCCAACCATTCATTACAAAATATACTTTCAACGGCCATTTCTAACTGAAATATCTGAGGGTCAATTAGGTTGCCTCTAAATGTTGCACCTTTATCAATCCATGCTGAGTACTCAATATATGGATAGTGGCCTATACAGTACAAGGCCTACGACAACTCTTTGCTCAAACTGCTTGAACTTTTTAGGTTTTGAAATAGTGAATGCAAATCAGACAGCAGTTGTTCTATATATTCCTTTCCTGGATCTTCACCCATTCTGGCCAATACCGGCAACCCTTTTTCACCTAATCCCGCGTTTATAATTCTTTCTTTAATCTCTTTCATATTTGGAAGTCATAACGCCCTAAGCACTGGACGGAACGTAGTTGATTGATTTTGTGCGATTAAAGCACAAAATAAAGCAATGCACAGGAAGTCCAGTGCATTGCTTTGTCAGTTTTTTGAATCGCAAAATGATAGCTTGTCGCGTAAAACCAAATCAATAATCCCATTAGGATCTGAAGAAAGCTCGACGATTGATTGTTTGTTATCGCCGATTGGTATTCGATGGCATGGATTAGACTGGATTTGATTGTTTTTCTGATAAAGAAAATACAGTTGAACTGAACCCAATTCAACAGGTATCCATGAGTCATTAAATGTAAATCGATCCCCTATTTCAAAAGTACCCGTGATTGAATTCAATACCAAGAAAGTTGAGTCGATATCTCGATTCAGATCTTGCAATCTCTCCCACGCTGGAGAGTCACGCCACTCAATAGGCTTTGCGTTATATGAGCTAATTTCATGTGTCAGATCTGCGTACGCGATGCGACCTGAGATTTTCTTGGCAATAACAATGTCAGTGGCATTATTCAAATCAAAGCTTAAATCCTTATGATCATATTCAAACGAAATGGCTCGCTGAGAATAAAGGATGATTAATAAGGTTAGATATATAACTTTCATTGATCGAAGCCTGGTGGAAACTAACGCCTTGCTCAGTCGCCGCCGGAACGGAGCCGCTTTGTGCTAGCGTAAGCGTACAGTACAAAGCGAGCGGAGTGTAGGCCGTCAGATGCAGATATTTGTTAAATCTTGGTTAGTTTACTTGGTTCTATATACGGGCTGAGGGTTGGATTCAAAGAATAATAGAATTCTATTGTCTCCTTCAATAACTAAGTATTCACCTTGCAGGCACCCAGAAATTGAACCCTTAGGAATAGAGAGTTCATAGCCTTTAGGGTGATCAGTAAGGGCAAACACTTCCGTTTTTTGACCTTTCTGACAGCTTAGTGAAATATAGCGATCTAATTGATTGGTTACAATCTTTGCGTTGATAATTTTTGCCGGATTCTCAATGCCTACCGCGTCAGAAATGAAACTGAATAAATAGAATAGTAGGAATAGGAATATATTAGATTTCATGGTGCTTAGATTTTACGCCTATGCAGCATAGGTCGACGCGTAGCGATGGCCCTGCTGACTGCGACTGTTATATTTCGTTTTTCTTGAGCTGGTTTTCAAGGCTCTTTAAATCACCCAGCGCTTTGTGAACCATATCGACATATTCAGCGAAACCTTTGAGACCTCGCTTTTCCTGCCCCAATGATCCTCTAAAGGAGAAGCTCTCATGCAGGATCGATGGCATTGCTTTCTTATCGTGGGCATCCCAAAGAACCTCATAAAATCTTCGAACTTGATCTTTATGCACTAGTCATCCTCAGAAACATAACGAAGCGGAGTGTAAGCTGTCGGGCGCCAAAGGCGCGTAGTTAATTGACTTGGTACGCTCAGCATGAGCGTGAACTAATGAGGTGAAAGTCCTCTGTAGGAAGATCACCATTTAATGGGTTCCATTAAATGCTAACTACTAGTGAATGGCAACTACAACACCACGAGGTCTTTCAGAGAGAAGCCGCTGGCAAAACTACGAGCTGACGAACAGAAACATCATATAGGGCTTAGCCTGGAGGCGAGGTGGCCAAGGATACCGAAGCCATGTGATCTAACGGGTAGAGTCAATGATGCAGTTGTGTAGTGAAAGTTCACGTTCTTATCTGGGGAGATCTGTTTAGCTTGCTGCTGTGAAACTGTCAGCGTGGCCACTGACTCATAAGTAGGCCCAGCCCGCTAGCCACCATCGTGGGGTAAACAAAAATGGTGGGACACAGCTGTGCCTCGGTCAGTAATGATCAAGGTAATTAAACAGAAGTCAGCCGACGGCATAGTAGCCAAATGCCAAGATTAATACCTTGGACAGGGTGTAGGCCTGAACCCAAAATCCACGAGTTAAAAGACAGGGCTAGCCTACTGATATGTTTCCAGTCGGTTAACGTTGATGTAGCGCACTGCCATGACACTCAACTCAAATGAAGATCTGCTCGAGACTATCGTTGGGTAGAGCTTCATTACGGATAGGGAACCGCCCATTGCGGACCCGCACGATGGGTGGTGTGGGGGCCGGTAGTTAAAAGCTACCGGCTACCTGATTTAGCCATTCAATAATGGAACAACTGTGTTATTAAGGAACTTTGTTCCTTTTTCAGTATGAAGCCAAATTAAGCCACCTAAATTCAAAAAGACAGTTACCCAATAAACACTTTTAAATTCTTTTTTACTCGACTTGTGACGTAACTTGTTTTGAGCAAAGTAAGCACCAGGCCAACCACCAAATGTTGAAAACAAATGTAATGTGCTTTCTTTTGTTCTCCAACGCCCATTTTGAGCAGCGGACTTATCAATTGCGTAAGCGATAAATGTTATTAAACTCATTGCAACATACAAGCCAGCAACGATTAACGGTAATTTACCGACAACGATCGATGTCGAAAGGCCAACACAAAAAACTATTATAAAAGCTACACCAAAGTTGCCACCACCTTTAGATTTGCTTCGATTACTTGAAGCTTCAGTATCTCGAGCAAATTTGATATTTATAGCTTTAAACCGATTACTATTTTCTCTGACTAGTTCGTAGATGATGACTTCACCATTAACAGGCCTACGTGAACGAGGCTTAAAAGCTTTAATGTGAACAAAAGCACGATCGCCTCCACCATTAGGCTCAACAAAACCGAAGCCTTTATCATCATTCCAATTTACTACTTTACCTTGAAGCTTCATGCTCCATCTCGAATCTGATGGCTAACGCCCGTAGCACGGGAAAATTTGGAGCGCAGCGGAAAATTTTTCCCGTGCCTACGCTTGGTACGCCCAGCATGGGCGTGAACTAATGGGGTGAAAGTCCCCTGTAGGAGGATCACCATTTAATGGTTTCCATTAAATGCTAACTACTAGCGAATGGCAACTGCAATACCGCGAGGTCTTGTGGGAAGGAAGCTGCTAGCAAAACTACGAGCGGACGGACAGAAATATCATATAAGGCTTAGCCTGAAGGCGAGGTGGCCAAGGACACCGAAGCCGGGTGATCAAGCGGGTAGGGTCAATGATGCAGTTGTGTAGTGAAAGTTGATGTTCTTATCTGGGGAGATCTGTTTAGCTTGCTGCTATGAAGCTGTCAGGTGGCCGCTGACTCATAAGTAGGTCCAACCCACTAGCCACCATCGTGGGGTAAACAAAAATGGTGGGACACAGCGACGCCTCGGTCAGTAATGATCAAGGTAATTAAACAGAAGTCAGCCGACGGCATAGTAGCCAAATGCCAAGATTAATACCCTGGACAGGGTGAAGGCCTGGAGCCAAACTCCATGAGTTAAAAGGCAGGGCTAGCCTGTCGATATGTTTCCTGTCGGATAAGTTGAGGTAGCGCACTGCCATGACACTCAACTCAAATGAAGAGCAGCTCGACGCTATCGTTGGGTAGAGATTCATTACGGATAGGGAACCGCCCATAGCGGACCTGCATGATGGGTGATGTGAGGGCCGGTAGCTAAAAACTACCGGCTACCCGATTTAGCACTGTTATTTGCACGGTATAGCAAAATCAACATGGTAGTGTTCATCATGCCTGACCCACGACCGTTTTTTGGAAAACTGGATATATTCCTTCAAATACTGCGCATACTTTGTCTTATATAAATTTGGCTGTAATTTTGGGTCGAAAATCACTCGCCATAAATCATGCCCATGTTCCTTGGCTTGTTTGTGTAAAGCTACAACATGAGCTGCAATCGCTTCGTAATCAATGTACATGCCATCATAATGATCATTAGCATCAAACTCGATATTGTAACCCAACTTATTTAATGCGTTTGTTGGCAAATGGACTGATTTTCCATTCTTATCCTTTACTGGAGTCATGAAATCAACTGAAAGTCCATTTCTGTGGGTTTTATGAGGCTTGAATTGGCCACCATCCTTAAATCCTGTTTCTGCGTATTTGTAGACCTTTGTTGGCTGTTCAGTTTCTAAGTCTTTATATGCAGATACTATGATATCTCTTACTTCTGAATGAACGTAGGTACGACCAGTCAATCTCGCTATAGTGCTATAGCCTACGTAGTTTTCCCCTTCGGATGGCAGTTTCACTCCATTAGTAAGGCTGCCATTGGAAGTCGTCCCAAAGCATGTGCTGGTTTCAGCCAAAGCTATCAGCGGAAACAAAAATGTAATTAATAAAAGATACTTTATGTTCATGTGGTGCTATCGCCTTGCGAGGGGGCGAAGTGCGCAGCACTTTGTCCCGCTTGCGCAATTTGTTATGACAGGGAGCCAATTCATGGCACGAGCTTATAGTCATTGCCGAATTCTTTTGTTTTAAACAAGCGGAATTGCACATTAGTTAGATCGAGGTAAGGGAAGCGGCTAGCGTACTCTTTGACCTGATCATCGAATGCCTCCCTACCATCTGAGTGATACCGCCATAATGTTGGACCATAAGCGCAATCTAGGTAAAAGTTGCCAATAAAAACGGCCTCGCCCGGCTTAACTGTGAATGTACCACCAACGGGTTTGCCAGCAGAATACAGTTTATCTCGTTGCGCCGTAAGAAAACCTACATTGGATACAGACTTTGCTGCCTTGATGCTAAAGGCGCTGATCGCATATTCTCCGGGCTCTAGAGAGTAAGCATAATTTGTAAACACTGGATCAACAGCCAAGCGTGAAGGGCTATGCAGTACAAGGGCTGGCTCGGCTTCATTATTGATAGAGCTCATTGGTAGCTTATCGAATGCCATGCTAATGAGTTGCGCATTTTCATAGCCTCCACAGTCCCACCAACGCCCCCAGTTTACGTCTAGCAGGACAACACCATTTGTTACTTTGGTGGCGTGATAATAGTCCTCTGTTAAGACACTAGAAGCTTTAAACTTTATCGGCTCAGTGACACCCGCGCACGCAGTCAGCACGACAGACATTGCAATTAGGGTATATTTCTTGGTGATCATTCTTCGATCCCTGTGGAGTCATAACGCCGCTAGTAAAGGCGCCGCGGATGCGGTGTCCAATAGAGCGTAGCGTAATGTTTTTGCCTAGCCTTGGTACGCTCAGCATGGGTGTGAACTAATGGGGTGAAAGTCCTCTGTAGGAAGATCAGCATTTAATGGGTTCCATTAAATGCTAACTACTAGTGAAAGGCAACTGCAACACCACGAGGTCTTGCGGAGAGAAGCCGCTAGAAAAACTGCAAGCTGATGAACAGGAATATCATAACGCTTAGGCTGGAGGCGAAGTGGCTAAGGGCACCGAAGCCATGCGATCTAAAGGGTAAAGTAAATGATACAATTGTGTAGTGAAAGTTCACGTCCTTATCTGGGGAGATCTGTTTAGCTTGCTGCTATGAAGCTGTCAGGTGGCCGCTGACTCACAAATAGACCCAATCCGATAGCCAAGATCGTGGGTTAAAAAATGTGGTTGAACACAGTAGTGATCGTTGAGTAGAAATTCATTACAGATACGGAACTGCCCATTGTGGACCTGCACGATGGGTGGTGTGGGGGCCGGTAGCTAAAAACTACCGGCTACCCGATTTAGCATTGAGACTCGTCCCCCGTAGCAAATCTTACGTACCAGTGGTCTCGATTCTTTCCTATTTCTAAACTTGTTTCTTTATACAATCTGTTCCAGCAAAACACCTTTTCCCCTTTTTTCCTGCGTGAATAAGGATTTGGTGGATTGTTGGCAATTTCGGTTAGGAGCGCATCTGGAGAACCTAGCACTTCTGCCGAAACGTTATATATTTTCCAAAATAGTATTTTTGCTCTTTCAAATTCAACCTCCGTTGTAAAGAAAACCACATCGTAAAGCCCGATATCGTTAAAACATTGAATCTTTAGATGCCCCTCTTTCCCGAAATACTCTTTACCAATAAATATTTCACCATCATTTTTTAGAACCGGATCGAAACCCTCTTCCTTGAATCCCCTTAGGAGGCTGTCACAGGAGTCTCCCATTCCTGCTTCTACCAAGGTGAGTGCATAAGAACAAGAAGAAAACAATAATAATGTCGTAAATAATAGTTTTTTCATGATTGCATGCTAACGAGGGTGTAGAAAAACTCACCCTACTTTTCATATTATGGTTGTACGTAAAAAATTGAGTCTCTGTCAGTGAAAACTCAGCCAGATTTCACGCAGGATCACGATTTTTGATCGATATTTAATCAACCTCAACCCTCACAAGTATAATTTAGTTTTTCTACAGCCTGAACGCCTCAAACAGCGGCAGTTTTGGAGCGGCGAAGCCGCGGAAAAGCTGTCTAGCGCACGACGTGCAGCGTTGCTGCTTTGACTTATTACGCCCAGCATGGGCGTAAACTAATGGGGCGAATGTCCCCTCCTGTAGGAGGATCACCATTAAAAGGGTTCCATTAAATGCTAACTACTAGCGAATGGCAACTGCAATACCGCGAGGTCTTGTGGGGAGGACGCCGCTAGCAAAACTACGAGCGGACGGACAGAAACATCTTATAAGGCTTAGCCTGGAGGCGAGGTGGCCAAGGGCACCGAAGCCATCTGATCTAACGGGTAGAGTAAATGATGCAGTTGTATAGTGAAAGTTCACGTTCTTATCTGGGGAGGTCTGTTTAGCTTACTGCTATGAAGCTATCAGGTGGCCGCTGACTCACGAATAGGTCCAATCCGCTAGCCACTATCGTGGGTTAAAAAATGTGGTTGAACACAGTAGTGATAGTTGAGTAGAAATTCAATACAGATAGGGAGCTGCCCATTGTGGACCTGCACGATGGGTGATGTGGGGGCCGGTAGCTAGATAATACCGGCTACCCGATTCAGAGCCTTACTCTTGATCCCACTCTTCTTTATAGCCATTACTCACTAAGTAGCCATTCAGAGAGTGAAAAATATACTCCATCCACTGCTCGATTCCTTCTTTCTCCAGCAGAGGGAATCCAGAACCTTGATCATCAGCAGCAACGTCTATCATTCCCCAATAGAATTGGGAAAGAGCTAATGCCTGCTCTCGATTAGAAACTACGCCTTTCTGAAGAATATCTAGTGCAGTTTCATTCTCCATCTTTACAGCGTAGTGAATAAGGATCTCGCGTTCTTCTGGGTATTTATATTCAATCATAGTGCGTCTTGAGCCTCTTTAATTACTGACATCCGATCAGCAACCCAAGTTAACTTACTTACCAAGTCTTCAACCCTCATTCTTTTGGTGGCTACAATCAGGTAGAGCCTCTTATCCGGTAAGGCCTATTTAACTTGCTGCTATGAAATTGTGTGTGGCCGCTGACTTGTAAGTAGGCCCAACCTGCTTTTCACTATCGTGGGGATAGGAGAATTGGTGGAACACAGTAGCGCTTCTGTCAGTAATGACCAACGTGACTAAACGGAAGTCAGCCGACGGTATAGTAGCCTAGCGCCAGGAGTATTACCTTGGACATGGTGAAGGCCTGGAGCCAAACTCTAAGAGTTAAAAGACAGGGCTAGCCTACCGATATGTTTCCAGTTAGGTAAAGTTGCGGTAGCGTACTGCCATAACACTCAGTTCAACTGAAGATCTACCCAAGACTATCATTGAATAGGAAATCAGTACGGATAGGGAGCCGTCAATTGCGGGCCCACACGATGGGTAGTGTAGAGGCCGGTAGCTAGAAATTACCAGCTACCTGATTTAGAGTTCAATTCTCCAGTTGGAGTGAAGAAACTAAATCCTCATAACTAGGATAATTACAGTTATCGCTCCACTTATGCTTATACAATTCCGCAAGTGTTGTCGAAAGAGATAATAGTTGCATGGAATGCTCTCCACTGGAATCCACTTCCTCTTCTGTTGAAGAGGGATTATCTATTATCAACTTCATTCGATATATTTCTGACTCAGTTAGCTCGATCATGAGTGACAAATGTGAAAGACTTAGTTCCATAATTAATTCTCGAATATTATTTCTTTAGTAAGTTCATCTAAGAGTAAACAAAACTTAGCGACTGGCATATCCCAATGAGGCCGGATTGAGTAATGTGTAGCTTCATAACTTCTATTATATGAATCCTTCGTTATAACTAGGCCATGAGGGATTAGAATGTTTGGTGATAGCCTATAATAATCCCAACGAGAAACCGGTACTCCCAGTACATCAAATAATGAAACACCCCCTGAAGTACAGTCTACCCACCACTCACCATTGCTCCAGTATGTGTCTATGTCAGGATTTCTAATTTTTCCGTTAGAAAGCCTAAAAGACTTTAGTATAGGATACAAAACAGGCGATCCTCGATCAGCTCTACGCTGCCCTCTCCACAAATTTACGTCTAAATTAAATTCGGAGTCAAAAAGTTCACCAAGTTCCCTCTTTTTAATGAAGAACTCTTCTTCCTTCTTGTTTTTTTTCATAAATTCATTCCATTGAATATTTGAAATTGGTTTTATTTTAACGCCTTAAGTATAGTCACAAAGTGCCGAGACGGATAACCAGCCGAAGCTGAATATGCCTTAACTTGGTACGCCCTGCGTGAGTGTGAACTAATGAGGTGAAAGTCTCCTGCAGGAAGATCACCATTTAATGGACCCTATTAAATGCTAACTATTAGCGAATGACAACTAAGACACCATGAGGTTTGTGAAGGGCGGCAGCTAGGAACTACTTGCTATCCGATTTAGCTCTCGGACTGCCCGCCGGGCATGGGTTTAACGTTTATATCCACATTATCAGCAAAAGGCCATTTAATTGAAATTTGTTGTATAAAACTTCCTGCGTCACAAAAAGCGATTACACTTCCTTCAATGTTTTTTTCCCATGACACGCCATTCCAACTTGCGAAATCATAACATCCCGCTGCCGGTCCCATTTTAACCGCTACAAAATATAAACCTTCTAGTGAAGGGTTTCCGTCCTTCCATTCGATTTCTTGCATAAAACCCTCCTAAAATCTTGATCTAAACCTTTCTGCTTCTTCCGCTAATAATGTGGCTCAGCGCTTCATTCAGGCCTAACTGGACTGCAGTGAAAAGAACAAGCTTAAAGAGCTGATTGAGCTGTGGCGAGAGCGATTAATGGATATCGGTTGGTTTATGCGCTGCCTAAACGAATCTATTGCTCGCCAAGCCAACGCAGAAGACTGCTGTACTGGCCGCTTCTGGGAGGGCCGTTTCAAGTCTCAGGCGCTATTGGATGAAAGAGCCTTGGCTGCCTGCATGGCCTATGTCGATCTCAATCCTATCCGTGCCGATATTGCGAAAACCCCGGAGGACTCCGATCACACGTCCATTCAGCAGCGTGTTCGCGCTGTGATCTTGGTGAGCAGCCTAAAGAGCTACTACCGTTTGTGGGCGGCGAGCGCCTTAATATGCCGAAAGGGTTACCCTTTCAATTGGATCACTATTTGGCGTTAGTAGACTGGAGTGGCCGGCATTTAGACCCCAAAAAGCGCGGTGCCATTTCTCAAAAGACGCCCCCTATCCTTGAGCGGCTGGGCATCTCAACAAAACACTGGCTCTATCTTAATCGGAACTTTGAAAGCCGCTTTAAAGGCCTGGTGGGATCAGCAGAGGCCGTACGGCAAGCCTGTATTCAGCTCAATAAACGCTGGGTACATGGTATAGGCGACTGTCAACGTTTTCTTTCGGCAAGCCCTTCCTAATTCCCACCCCGCCTTTCGATATTATTCCTTCCGGCTTGGCCAAAACCACGCAATTTTCAAACCTCAAGCATAATTTTTCTGCATTTCTCCTTGCTCTTCACCAGACCAAGAGAAATGGCCTTCAAGGTGGAAGGCCTGTACTTTTTCCTGCGTCATATTTCAATCTGTGGGTGTCCTAGTGTTGCTGTTACCCCCAAAACACGAGTCGGAACGGAGGTGCCAATTTTGTAGTTCACAAAATTGAGAACCACAGTGGAGGTCCGGCCAGCTAGCTGGCTTTACGTAGTTTTATTTGCTATGCATTCTTGCATTTATATACTTGGTTTAAATTGAGTTTTAGCTACCAACTAAAGAAAGAGGCAATGCAAGAACAAGAATATAAACAGCTTTTGGATACCTGAAACCCACCCCCCCCGCGAAAATACCAACAAGAAGAGCTGCGATGTATTGAAGAGTAACTGATTCCGTTGAATTACCTGCTACTAGATATGAAAACATAAAAATCACAACAATGGACAATAGTGCGTAACAAACTCTCTCCTTCTGTGAATATTCACTATTCCTTTTCTTCAATCCTTTAAACATATCCGTAAAACCCTATTCATGTATAACGCCTCAATAACCGGCAGCTGGAACGAAGCGAAGCGCAGTGTAAGCTGTCCGGCGCCGAAGGCGCGTAGTTGATTGATTTGGTACGCCCAGCATGGGCGTAAACTAATGGGGTGAAAGTCCCCTATAGGAGGATCACCATTTAAAGGGTTCCATTAAATGCTAACTACTAGCGAATGGCAACTGCAACACTGTGAGGTCTTGTGGGGAGGAAGCCGCTAGCAAAACTACGAGCTGACGAATAGAAACATCATATAAGGCTTACCCTGGATGCGAGGTGGAAAAGGACATCGAAGCCATGTGGCTAATGGGCCGAGGTAATTATGTAGTCGTGTATTTAAAGTTCACGTTCTTATCTGGAGAGATCGGTTTAGCTTGCTGCTGTCTGCGTGACCAAAAAGTCAAAATAAGGCCCAACCTGCTAGCCCGATTCAGGAAGCCCACTTTATAGCCTACGTAGATCTCAAGCCGATCGGTGCCATTTCTCAAAACGCGCCCCTATCCTTGAGCGGCTGGGCATCTCAGCAAAACACTGGTTCTATCTCAATCGGAACTTTGAAAGCCGCTTTAAAGGTCAGGTAGGATCAGCAGAGGCTTTACGGCAAGCTTGTATTCAGCGCAATAACCGCTGGGTACATGGTATAGGCGACTGCCAACGTTTCCTTTCTGCAACGCCCCATTAATTCCCTCCCAACCTTTCGATGCTATTCCTTTGGGTTTTGGCCAAAGTTACGCAATTTTCAAACCTTAAGAATTATTTTTCAGCATTTCACCTCGTCCTACATCAGACCAGGAGAAATGGCCGTCAAGGTGGAAGGCCTGTACTATTTCCGATGTTATCTTTCAATCTATGGGTGTCCTATTGTTGCTGCAACTGCATATACAGCCATAGAAGCGGTAACACGCAGCTTGATAGAAAGAGAGTAAATTCTTAGTACTTGATTAAAATATAGCCTTATTCGCTATGTGACAGATTTCTCAGAGCCAAAGGCGAATTTGCCAGAGGCTCCCTAGGTTAATTAGAGTTATAAATCACATCTAAGCTTTTTAATTATCGTGAAGCCTTCTCTCAAGCTGAAACTGGTACAAGGAATCTATTGCTAATTTATCTCCCATGTTCTCCATGAGAATCAGGTCTTTAATTTCGTGATCACCGAAATATTTCTCACTATTATACCGGCCAATGTCTCCCTCCCCTCTTGTCCCTACAATTGCACCCAAACCGTTTAGAGAATCTGAAAGTACGATCCAAGGTGAGTTTACCCAGCGTGTTTGGTATGGGTCTTCACTTGTCTCACGGGCCCAGAAAGCAGCCTGTTTGTACTGTTTACCTTCAATATTCCAAAAGATTGATTGTATGGAGGTTCTTCCAGCTTCACGGCCAGCTCCTCCCGAAGCAGAGCGTGCTGTCGAAATTAGAAAGTCATTTGTTAAACTTACAGAGTCTATCAAATTGGACTGGCTAAACCACATATGGTAATCATTACCCAATTGGAAATCGTGCATCTCAAGCCCATTTCTATAATAACTCCCGCTAGCTACTGCTCCGAAGTTGCTATTGTAAATAACATTGCCTGAACTAAAACTCTTCAAGATACTATAACCATGTCGATGGTTTTTAGCTTCTACGCTACTCAGCAAGCAGTCATTAGCATTTATTAAAGTGAAAGCATAGCCATTTCCACCTTCCCCTAGATATTGAGAATTATTTACTTTTACATCCTCAATGGTTATGTTTTTAGAGTTTGAGATGACTATTCCATTTGAGAGAAAATTAAATGATTCTCCGTCGAGTACTGGATCAAATGTACTTACTGACTTGATCCAGCCGTCAACCAAATAATTTAAGTTAATTAAGCTTGAATTATGAGCATAATAAGCAGGACTCCCCTTCGTATTGTAATCACTATTTTTAAACCCTTCATTTTGTTGGTAAATATAGCTGACCCCATGATCGTTTTGTAATGGCATGTTACTAATTGATAGATCCTCAATTCCAATATTATTAATATGGGTGTTGGCTTTATATGCAATCGCGCCAGAACTTACAGCTAATGAATAACGGATAGGACTGTCTAGTGTTATAGAGCTTCCATTTATGCCTTCTATACGTCTTAAAAACCCGACACCCTGAACTCCATAATGATATTCGTATGATCTTTGTGGGTTTAAACTTATTTTGGCGCGATAATTTGTGTAGTCCACGCCGTCTTCCTCTCCCCAAAATCTCCACCAAGAGGCAGCTGCATGTGAGTCAATAAAGTTTCGTGTTGCAAAAGATCTAATAACGATATAGTCACCAGTTTTTAAGGAGTTCCCATTATAATTTAGGGAGCCATCACCTGAATTATAAGTACCTTCAAGTTCGATTGTGTTTTTTACTCCATAAACACTCGAAGCTAGTGGAATCGGCCTTGTATCGACTATCTCATAATACCTATTCCCCTCTTCATCTAACTGTTGATTAGTCCTTGTAAGCTTTGCCCAGTCCTGATCTCTATTTTTGGGCTTTACTCCAATTATGCTTTTCTTTCTCATGGAGTATTTTTCTTCTAGGTTACCAATAGTTGATTGAGTTCCCAAAAGGTAAGTTTTATTAACCCCATCTCCTTTTAATACAATGTCATCGCCCCATATCCAAATCACTTGATTTAAAGACACTCCTTCTGATTTTTCATAGTGACTTACCCAGAAGGGATCGCTAGTAACTGTATTTTCATTCCAAAAGTGCCTGGCATTTTCAAAGTATTTTTGAGCCTCTTTAAGACTTACTTGATATGGTTCTCCGTTACTCTTGCTAGGAAGGTAGACATAATGCGGATAACCCGTAGCACGCGCTAGAATAATTGCATGATCAATCGCTTTTTGAATGGCTATTGTATCGTCTTGCTCATCGCCGATGCCATGATAGTCGTTGACATTGAGAATGTTTGAGTCTAGATCTTCCACTTTTCTTTTGGGGATATTTAATCCCTGTTTATATCCGGCATATGAGAAGTCTTGTATAATTAAATCATCTTTAAAATTTAAGTTGGATTGGTCGCGGGTCACTAATTCATGAATTATATTGTTTTCACCTAATTTGATATCAAGTTTAGGCTTTAGTTCACTCGTTTCTGCTTCCAGTGAGGCTAAATGCAGCCAGTGGTTCGCGGTAGATCCACTAATTTCGTTTAGCTTCAGCTTAAGAACAACCTCTTTTGTTTTGGTGTTTTCAACTTGCCAATTTATTATTTCGGTTACATTAAATGAGTACCACTTCTTTGTTTTATCTACGTGTAATCTGTTGCGAAAATAGGAATTTTCTCTTTCCAGGTTGTCCCAGTTTGAAGTTTTGTCTAGGTTGTCGAAGTTACTTTTGTAGAGTTCAATATATTTTTCAGTGCCGGTTCCTGAATTAGAAACATATACTTTAAGTTCGGCTTTTTCTACTGGGTGATTAATCTCTGAAAAATTAAATTTTAAATATATTTCTCTTTTGAACCCATCAGATGGCGCCCACTTTGCCATCAGAATAGGCTCCGAGAAGTAGGTGTCACTAGCATAATCTCCACCTCGTATATAAGTATCAAAGGTTGGAAGCAGAGTTCCTGTACCATTTTTAGCGCTGAATTCAATGTAATCGTTGCCGTGAGATAGTTGACAGAGAAAAAAAGACAATGCTAAAAATTGTTGTAAGAAAAGTTTAGCGATTCTGAATTTGATACCATTTATTTTCACTTTAAAATGTTTCCTCGGAAAATTGCGATGTAGAACAATAGAAGCAGATCTTCGCTGGCATTTAATTAATAAATGCAGTTAGATCAGAATGGCACTAAGTTAAGCTCTAGTAGTTCAGGCTTGATCTGACAGTCACCAGGTTTTCAGAGAGTGCTCTGCCAGGTCAAATTCAGTTTACAGGTTTTTGTTTCCAGAAGGCCGTTTCTGGACACCCATCAAAGGTAGAGCTTAAGGCGTCACAGCTATTGACACAATACGGAAATCACAATAAAAGTACTGGATATTAAAACAGTTAAATCCATACCCTATGACCCAGCCTCGCCGCTCACAGATCTCACTTGATGCGACTCCGTACTATCACTGCGTCTCCCGCTGTGTACGCAGGGCGTTCCTTTGTGGAAGAGATACTCAAATAGGACGGGATTATGAGCACCGGCGCCAGTGGGTTGAGACTGGGATACAAAAGCTAGCTGCTGTCTTTGCGCTGGATATCGCTGCCTATGCGGTAATGAGTAATCACTACCATGTGGTGCTCTATATTGATGCTAAAACAGCCAAAACTTGGTCTGATACTGAGGTCATTTTCCGCTGGCAGGAGCTATTTCAAGCTTCTAATTTGGCTCAGCGCTTTATTCAGGGTGCCTCCCTGGATTGCAGTGAAAAGAACAAGCTTAAAGAGCTGATTGAGCTGTGGCGAGAGCGATTAATGGATATCGGTTGGTTTATGCGCTGCCTAAACGAATCTATTGCTCGCCAAGCCAACGCAGAAGACTGCTGTACTGGCCGCTTCTGGGAGGGCCGTTTCAAGTCTCAGGCGCTATTGGATGAAAGAGCCTTGGCTGCCTGCATGGCCTATGTCGATCTCAATCCTATCCGTGCCGATATTGCGAAAACCCCGGAGGACTCCGATCACACGTCCATTCAGCAGCGTGTTCGCGCTGTGATCTCAGGTGAGCAGCCTAAAGAGCTACTACCGTTTGTCGGCGGCGAGCGCCTTAATATGCCGAAAGGGTTGCCCTTCCAATTGGATCACTATTTGGCGTTAGTAGACTGGAGTGGCCGGCATTTAGATCCCAAAAAGCGCGGTGCCATTCCTTAAAACGCGCTTCCTATCCTTGAGCGGTTGGGCATCTCAGCAAAACGCTGGTTCCGGAACTTTGAAGACCGCTTCAAAAGCTTGGTGAGATCAGCTGAGGCTGTACGGCAAGCCTGTATTCAGCTCAATAAACGTTGGGTACATGGCATAGGTGATTGCTAACGTTTCCTTTCTGCAGCGCCCCACTAATTCCCTCCCGACCTTTCGATGCTATTCCTTCTGGTTTTTGGCCAAAATCACTAAGTTTTAAAGCTCAAACATAATTCTCCTGTAATTAACCTCTTCCAGCTCTAGACAGGAGAAATGGCCTTTAAAGTGGAAGGTCCGTACTACTTCCGGTGTCATCTTTCAATCTGTGGGTTTCCTGATGTTGTCGAGAATGGTTCCGTAGCCCTGGCCCAATGCATGGGTCCATTTTATCCGAGAAAACCCTGTAAACATTACCCAAAAGCCATCTGAAGTAAATAAATCTATCTCCTGACAAAGCGTACCCAGAAGCTATGTATAGCCTTCTAAGCCGCCTCCATTCACACCTAAAGGAAATAAAGTGTAGTGAATTAATCCCAAGTAGCCTGCACTATCAATTATTCACGAGTGGGGTAGCGGCCACGTGAGCGAATTACCTTGTAATTCAACTCAACTCCTTTCTTTATTAGATTTTCGAACTCTCTGCTCGTCGTATATTTTGCGTGAGCCGCCAAGTTTCTGCAAAATGGGTATAATACAGAAAGTGCCACTGAGCTGTACAATAAGTGATCAGCGTGAAGCCTTGAATTTGCTCTCGGTGTGATACTTAGTCGGGGAGGGCGTTATAATTGTGGCCAAATAACAACGGGGTTAGGGGATAGATCATTAAACCGTTTCTTAAATGGGCTGGAGGGAAGCGTTGGTTTGTGCACAAGCACTCGAGCCTAATTCCTCAGGAATTCAATAGGTATATTGAGCCTTTCCTTGGGAGCGGCGCCGTCTACTTCCATGTTGAGCCCGAGCGAGCCATATTGGGCGATTTAAATCAGGACTTAGTTGATACTTATATCGCTTTGCGGGAAAACTGGTCTTTGGTTCTTCGCTATTTGAGGCGGCACCACAACTTCCACTGTAAGGAGTATTACTACCAAGTTCGATCTGAGAAACCTCGCAGCATTTATACAAGGGCTGCTCGTTTTATATACCTTAATCGCACCTGTTGGAATGGGCTGTACCGGGTTAACCTCAAAGGTGAGTTTAACGTCCCAATTGGTACCAAAAGCAGTGTGATATTCCCTGATGATCAGTTTGAGGAAGTTTCACTCATGCTTCAGGGGGCGGAATTATTTCATACTGACTTTGAGGCACTGGTAGATGAGGCTGGACGTGGAGACTTACTATTTGTCGATCCGCCATATACTGTGAAACACAATCTCAATGGCTTTGTTAAGTACAATGAAAAACTGTTCTCATGGTGTGATCAAGAGCGGTTACTTATGGCTCTGGAGAGGGCTAGAAGGCGCGGTGCACAAGTATTGGCAACGAATGCATATCATGAGAGTGTAAGGAATCTTTATCAAGATAATTTTCAACTTATAGAGGCAAATCGAACAAGCACGATTAGTGGAGATGTAAGTAAGCGAGATAGTTTCGAGGAGTTAATAATTTATTCTGGAGGATAAAATTGTTTAATGAAACAGAAGGCTTCTTTGCTAAGGCCGAATATTTAGATAGCCCTTTTAGAGTGTTAACGGATTTTTTGGAGAAAGAGGTTAAGCTTGAAGAGGCTGGCAAATATGATGATATGCGGTTCGTCGGGTATGTTTTAGATCTTGGCTTTGAAGATGCAACCATCATCACCTCAGATCCATTCAAAAAGGCAGTAGGTGGTGTACCTAGGGGATCATATTTGATTATGGCTCCTGACTCTTTAGAAGGAATGCCTCCTCATTTTACCTTGTTGCGTGTAACTGCAACGGCCCCCACTCCCTTGTCAAAGGATGTTCAGCAAACATACTTTGAGCTGCACAAGAAGTCCATGCCGGATTTAGATATATGGACCAAGGGTGAATTGCAGTGGGGAGCGTTGAGTGCAAAGGTATTGGGAATGTACTTCCCTGATGGTAATGACTGCTCCGTTGTTAAATTTTCAGGTGATGTCAATAATGTCGTTAGTGCCCATAGGTATAAAGTATTTTCTCCGACTGACGAGCTTTTAGATATGATTGTCAATGGAATAGTTCGCAAGGAGAATCAGTTTGGTATCGGAAAGTTACGTTTAACAGAGTGTGATCTACCCTTTGCAAATAGTCCGAAGATAAATGTTCCTGTGAATGTATCGACGAACGACTTTCGAGGTTTTAGAACTGCGATGTTCGGGAAGACGCGATTGGGCAAGAGTAACGTAGTAAAGATAATCGCAAAGAGCATTATTGAAACCACTCAGGCTGATAGATCTGTTGGCCAACTCATATTTGATGTGAATGGTGAATATGCTAATGATAATCCGCAGGATGGGAACAAATCACTACGTAGTGCATATTCTGATCGCTGTGAAGTATATGCACTGTCCGAGCGTCCAGGCACTCCTTCGAAGCCTCTGAAACTCAATTTTTATGAGCAGCCTGACTCTTGTATGGGAATATTACGCTCTTTGTTAGAGCATCAATACAGGGGGACTCAATATGTTAGTAGTTTCTATAGCGCACAATTACCCAACTTGAACGAATTGAAGGGGCTTTCACCTGGAAGTGATAGAAGTCGGGGGGTGAGGAAGATACAGTTGTATTGGGCTATTTTGTCTAAAGCAGGATTTAAGGCTGACGAAGGTAGACTAAAAGCGTTGCGGCTGACAGCGGGTACTCCTCACGGGCCGTCTCATTTTGACCCCCACTTTAATAAGAAAGTGATTACTGCCGTTTATGGCTCAGAGGGAGAGTATCAGAGCCCAGCAAGTCTTGATGAGTTGGTTGCGCACCTTGAGAAGGTGCAGGAGTTTCGGTTAGCAAATAAGACGAATGCTGACTTGAAAAAATTGTTTGATGCTGATGATGAATCACTGCTGGACTTTTTCTCTCCTAGCATGGGCGGGGGACCTAAGATACTCCGTCCGTTCATGTCATATCACTCTCCGCATGCAGGAAACTTTGTTTATGAAATATTAGGTAGTTTAGATCATGGAAGGACGGTTATTTTGGACTTGGGTAACGCTGGGGATGAAATACGCCGATATTTTTCTGATCTGCTGTCCTCGGCAGTATTTAGTCATCAAGAGAAAAAGTTTACATCCAATAGTTTAGGTAAGCATTTTATTCAGTTGTATTTTGAAGAGGCGCATAACTTATTCCCTAAGGATGATAGGGAGGTGACTGGCGTATACGCTCGCTTTGCAAAAGAGGGGGCTAAGTTTCACATCGGAATGGTTTACTCAACTCAGTCTCCGTCCACAATTAATAGGGAACTCTTGGCTCAGACTGAGAACTTCTTGGTTGCACATATGTCCTCACAAGTTGAGGTTGATGCGTTAGCAAAACTTCAGATTCAATTTAATGGTCTTCAGGCTGATATTTTGAGAACCAGAACACCAGGTTATATGCGTATGATTACGTTTTCTCATAGATTTGTTGTTCCCGTTCAGGTAAATAAGTTTGAGGTGGTATAAAGAGGATTTGTTATGCCCTATAAACCTGGGACTCGGCTATCTGGAGAAAAGGCAAGTAAACTAGGTCACTTGGATGTGGTTAAAAGCGAGTTAGTCATAGAATTGATTAAACAGTTTGAGACTGCAGAACCAGCGAAGGTTGAAAGTGAGTCGAAATGGGAGGTAATTAGTGGTGGAGTAGAGCCACTTCGTTTGGTTTTTGCTGTTGACGGTTCCAAGCAAACAATTCGATCAGATGTTCCCCCGTATAAAGAATTATCGTTTGTGAAAACAGCCTTGCTAAGGCTCGATCAGCATGCTCTCAATAAATTGGATCAAGTTGCTCCTCACCCTATGGCCCTAAGAGATATTATGTCTGATTCAGCCATGTATCATGCAACTGTATTGCCATTGAAGGGAGTGAAAATAGAAGGGAAGAATAATTATCACGCTGTACGAGGAATTATTTTTGAATCCATTAAAGATGCCTCATTAAATGCTGAGCCATATAAAACCTTAAAGTGGTTGGCCTATGAAAAGTGGACTGGTCAATCTAATCGATCGCCCAATTTTCAGTGTCCGCACTGCGAGAAGGGTGTGAACGGCCTTGAATATGATTCAGATACAGGCGTCTGCGAACATTGTGGCGGTGATTTATACCTGACTGATATGATTGGTTTTCACCTTGAAATGGGGGAAGATGTAGCCCCTGAATCCATCGCTACTTCATATATGTTAATCCATGAGACTCTTCTGTTATTTACAGGGATTAGATACTTTTGGGAAACCGATAAGTTGAATGTGCTGTCTCAATCACTTTTTATTAAAGATGGCCCGTTAACATTAAGGAGTCAGTATTCTAAGTTGGCGATCCCAATTAGGCGCTTATTTGAATACGCTAAACGTAATGGTATTACCCTAAATGTAATGGGGCAGGAAAAGACTGGTTTATTTGTAGATCATCTGGATGTGATTTCTAGGCAGGCTCCGGACAAGTCAGTTTTCGCACCGTCAAACACATATATTCGCAAAGAGGTCCAGTATAGTTCTGAGCGTTCTGAACCCTATGGCCTTAGAACAAACTATGGGAATAAGGTATTCGTTAATCTAGATCGATACCATCATATGGTAATTAGTGTACCTACGGGGGAGTACAAAGATACGGAATCTTTGGATGACTTTATTGGTTTGCCACGAATCCTAGCCACATTGCCCGCTTTGGTCAGTTATAGGCATGAGTGTGCTTTGGTGCCTGTGGAGTTGGCTAATGGAGTAGCATCGTTATCGAGTTATCCCTCTGCGGCTATTTTGAAAGTATTCTCAGAGCAATGATGCAGCGTTGCTTTCCAAAAGGCATGGAAATTGGCAAGATACCAAAAACACTGCATTGACAATGCAGTGTTTCGAATTAACACTCGACCAAGAAAGGGGTTAAATTACTTGAGTCTATTGGAATTTCTTGTGGGTAAGTGTGTGTCACTTATGTTAGTAATCTAGCATTAAATTCAAAGGCTTAACTATTTATACTTTTCGGGATTTAGATGGGCAAGGGAGCAAAGGAGTTACAAACTTTTCTGCAAGCCCCGTTATTTCTGGGGGTGCTATTGAGTGTAAGTAAATGCAGAATCATGAGGGGTGCTTAGCACCCCTGTTTTTTTTGGGGGGCGTGTCTCATTTTCCACAGCGGCCCCTTATCTCCATTCGATCTTTAATTGGTCTGGATTGTCGCTAAACGCTCAGCTAGCTTTTTATTAACTCGTTGATTTTTTGAGCGTTTCCCGGGTGGCCGTTTTTGGACCCCCAAAAAAGGTATTTCTGGACCCCATCAAGGGCAGAGGCTGTACGGCAAGCCTGTATTCAGCTCAATAAACGCTGGGTACATGGCATAGGCGATTGCCAACGTTTCCTTTCTGCAATGCCCCTCTAATTCCCTCCCAACCTTTCGGTTTGGCCAAAATCACGCAATTTTCAAACCTAAAGTATAATTTTTCAGCATTTCACCTCGTCCGAACCAAATCAGGAAAAATGACCGTTAAGGTGGAAAGCCTGTATTATTTCCAGTGTTATCTTTCAATCTGTGGGTGTCCTATTGTTGCTAGTGTTGGCTTACTAGCAGTCGGGCGTTAGTATTTTCCTACTCGTGCTGAAGATAAAACCATTCAATTTCATCCATAATCAAATCACCTGGGTCATCTCCGCGCTCTTTGATATAAAGCATTTCTTCTAGCTTATCCTTGGTGATAAATAGAATAACCTTGCCTTCCTCGGAGTAAATGGTATTTCGTTTAATGTGTGCCTGACCAACAGGCGATTTGTTTGAACATATAATACCAAGCTTACCCATTGCCCTATTTAGATAATTTCGTGTTTGATTTACCTCGTCTTTTCCTATATCGGTTCGATCATAATTTTTGAATTCAAACAAGATGAGTCGAGCTTCAAGCTCTCTGTAAATCTTTGCCCATACATTGTCGCCAATATCTTGCCTGTTTGGGAAAACAGCACCCATCCTATCAATTCCAGAATAACTTCTAGGCTGAGTCTTCGGTGAAGACAAAGGAGGAACAAAGAGATACGTTAAAATCTCAGTACAAACCGCTTCAAAATCACTCCAACCTGCTTGGCCTGCTTGGCCTGCTTGGCCTGCTTGGCCTGCTTGGCCTGCTGGGACAGCATTGAGCCTGCTGACCATATCGGCAATGTCTGTCATAGAGCACCTCTATGACCAAAGAATTCATCGACTATTTTAGGGTGTTTAAGTATAAGCTGCTTTAATTTAATGCCATCCACAACAGTAATGGATGTTCGTTTTTCTTTCTCATTAAATTCAAGCCATTCAAGAGCGGTAGATGTTAACTGGCCATTTGTTATCAAGACTCCATTCACATCCATGGAGCGATCTTCTAGATAGTAACTCAACTGTTTCAATGAGCTAATATCTGCTCTAGAGTTTTTGTTGTACTTTATTTCAATAGCCCAACTAATAAAGCTGTTACCCCCGAAAGGGTTTCTGGTCTTGGTTTTGGCAAGTATGTCGAATCCCATATCATGTCCGAAACCCTGCTCTTCGATATCAAAAAAGCGAAGCTTTCTTAGTAAGACAATTATTAAGTTCTCAAAATCACGCGAAGAAAGGAGGTTGAAGTCTACCTTTGGAACATTGGCTAAATAGGTGATCAACTTTTCAATAGATCTTTCTGAGTACTTTTTTGTCGAATGACTATAGCTTTCATTTTCTAAGAAAAACGAGACCTGCTCACTTGAAGGATTAACAAATCTATTACGCCCTAAGTATACTGGTATTACTAAAATGCTCCGACTCTTGAGCTTGTACTTAAGGGTTTTGTTAAATTCACGACGAACCCACTTTCTTTCATAGTCGTCCTCGGGCATCAATAGCAAAACTACGTCTGAAGACTTCACACTGTAAAGAATATGGTGTAACCACTGATCAGCAAATTCAGCTTCAAAAGAATCCATTACTGGGGAAAGCCCTTCGCAGCTTAATCTATCAGCCAGTTCATGAGCTATTTCCCTTTCTCTATGAGTACTTGATATAAATATTCTGCTCATTTCATACTCTTAACATTAATGTCAACTTGATTACTTAGCACCGCGATAATCGACAGGCCGTGCGCTGTCTGTCCGGCAGAGGGCTTTAGCCCGGAGCGAAATTTATCGCCTTTTTAAGCGAGTTCAAAAGCCGCTCCTTCTATTGATCTAAGCGGTCCAACCTCGTATTTCTCAATCCCACTTGCACTTAGCCGGGCAAGATGAAGTTGATTATATTTTTTGAAATAAGCTGGAAACGAGCTATCCGATGCGATCTGATGTACATCATCTAAATAGCCTAGATAATTATCTATCTTATTCATCGAGTTATCACTATTTTGAAGCCCTCGGAAAGACTGAATTTTGCTATCCCATATCGCATAGATATTAGGATTAATGAAATGCAACAGCTTCGAAGCTCCAACTAAAGATCGCATGCAACTCGCAATTGCCTGTATATTAATACTTTGATAGTCATGCTGAGTAGCATTTGATGCACAATTTGCTGCGGCGACTGCATTTGTAAAACTTGCAGGGTCTAAACGCAATACCCTCGGCATCCACCCATACACCATTAAAGACAAACGTCTGAATTCAGTAGGTCCTATTGGTGTGGCACTATTCGCATAGCTAAGAATATCTGGATAAGTTGATATATATGTATGACTGCGCAAATCTGTTATTGGTTTGTTTTCAGCCATTCTTGCTAACACTGGCTGTATATTATGTAGGTTCACTCAATCTCCCTATCGCTTAACGCTCCGTAATACGGGCAAAATTGGAGCGCACAGGAAATTTTGTCCCTGTGCCTGCGGTTGTTAAATTTTCGTACAAAGGACTTAAGGCAGGGCCCTGGATACAGCCAGAATGATTAATTTCCACAAAGGGTCCTCAAGTACATAAATGCCGATGGCAAAAGCTATCTATCCTACTAATATCAGGGCGGTGTCCAAGGTGAAGAAACCTCGTATTTGCGTTGCTGTATTTTTCACTGTTTTTTCAACTTTACCTGTCATGATGCCCACCTCTCTTCTTCGCCATAGGCTTGGTTGATTGGCTTGTATCCAGTGACCCTGCTCCGCGGACTACGCGTCTAGCTCTAATTCCTCTGCTTTATCCACATTAAACTTAACCGTGTATTTGAAGTCAGCTGTATTATATTACCAGTCAATATATTCCATGAGTAGAAAACCCCTCTAGCTAGAAAAAAATAAATCAGTATGTTAGCTAGCATCAGTGGAAAATTACTCTAGTGGATATGTTGCGGCTGCTCTTATTTATCGATATTGCCAGTACATAAAAGTAACAAAGTGTATATAAAAGCAGCAAGCTCAACCGTTATGGGTGATATTTACCTAAGACTATCTATCAAATCAGAGCGCTTGTAGGATATTCTGGTGCAACCCTTTTAAATAAGGTTTGTCGTAACAGAAGGTTTCGATCTTAATGATGGGGTAAAAGAACACCATCACTCCCGATAGAATGCCTACCCTAATTCCATAGCAAGATGTTAAAAGTCTGCTAGATATTTAGGCAATCGAGAGATCTGTTCTATTACTATGGAGGAGGTATTTCAAGTAGCAATATAGCTATTATTTTTTGAGTTCTGACGTGAAAAGCAGTTGAGAGTACTAATTTAAGTCGTCACTTTTATGTGTGACTGAATTTTTTCTAAGTGTGAATAATCAAAAATATAGGCACAAAAATAATCTTATTAGATTTTATTAGGATTGTTTTAGTGTCAAAGCCACGTAAAATCGATAGATATTTATTGGTAGTTTGGCTGCGGTTAAGAAGCTATCTAAAGGCAACAACCAAAGCCGCTCGGTTCAAGAGTCTCGAGAGAATCAAGAACCCAAGAATTTTCTAAAGACCACCCCTTAAAAGGAGAACGGTAGCGTGAAGTAAGAAACAGTAAAAGGCGCTGACCCAAGGTGCTGGAACACCTGGGGCCAGCTAACCAAATTGATAACAGTCCTATCAAGATGGCTATATGCATAGTACGCTAGAAACCCGCTCGTCTTCAATAAAGTGGAGCACAATCAGCGGCTTGGAGAGTTTCCCCAGGCCCTGGGGGCGTTGCGTCTGCCTTTTCTTTTTCTATGCCTACCGTTCTCGCGCACCTCCTCGTAGTTACTCAAAACATTTCTATTCAAGCTTTCCTTTTGTGGAAGGTCTACCTATGGTTTGAGTATCAGTAGGAAACCAATATGTTGATTTTAAAGCGCCGTACAGGCGAAAACTTATGGATTGGAGCGAATGTCTCAATCACAGTATTAGAAGTTAAGGGCAATCAGGTAAAGATAGGAATAATTGCTCCAAAATCCCTGCCAGTACACCGCGAGGAGATTTATGTGCGGATCAGACAGGAAGGAAATCTGGTCAGTGGGAATCGTTGAGAAGTTGATCGAGATTGTGGCGGGGTGGTGTTGCTATGAAAGCGCTAACTACTGTTAGTTAGCGCTTTCAGTCGAGCCTTTCGCTGCGGATAGAGACAGGTTAAGCTCGGAAGTGATCTGTATTAGTGATGTTTATGCTTAAATCCAGCTTCAAACTTTTCTGCTAATTTAAAGTAGTGATTCAGATCCTTGCGGGTTTTTTCTGGGCGGTTGTTTTCGGAATTAATGTGGATGTTCTCCACAACAACGGCGATGTCTTTTGCCAGCTTCTGTCTTTCGCCTTTCAGGTTCTCAGCGAAATACTCAACACTTTTTTCGAGGGTGTAGGTGATGACATGAATCTGGTGAAGTTCAGCAGGATTCAGCTTTTGCTTGCTTTTAATTTCTGCTGTTTTCTCAATGAAAATCTTCTTGGCATCCTTCATAGAAGTAACGTCCGCTACTTTGAGATGCTGGATGGGCTTTTCGCCTGATGCAGGGCTAGCTTGAGCAGTGGTAGCAAAAGTAACAGCAAAAAGTAATGCAATTAAAGTTCTCATCTTTCCTCTCTAACGCCCAAACTTTAAGGGTTGATAAGGCATTGATCGGGCGAGGTGAATGCCTAACATTTATCAGTGATCATTTTGACCACTTTGATCGCTATCGTAAATGAGGATAACTATCATTAACATTCATGATACAGGAATTTTTAGGTGCTCAAAACATTTGTCGCAAAAATTGCGATCAAGCTGATCGAAATTTGTAAGGAATAAGAAAATTGAATCTGGAAAGAATGCGCAGGGGAGGGGGCAACGGAGGTTTTTAGCCAGGAGGAGGCGCCCCCGTGATTTGGAGTTTGATCTGTTAACCCTCTCTTCGCGGTAGCAAAGAGAAGGTTATTTATAGGATGAGTCGGTTAGTTCGGGATTATTGAGACCGGCTTCACAAATTAATTGGTACGGAGGCTAGGAAATCTCTCCCAGTACATCAACCATCGCCGAAGTTAATTGGCTGAGGTCTTCTTTCGAAATCACATAGGGCGGCATGGCGTAGACCAGTTTGCCGAAGGGGCGCAGCCAAACTCCGCGTTCGATTAGGGCTTCCTGCACTTTGGCCGTATTTACCGGCTCGCGCATTTCCACCACGCCAATTGCTCCTAGGGCTCGAACATCGGCGACACCCGGTGCGGATTTTAATGGGGCTAGCTGTTCGGTCAGCTGCTGCTCGATTGCGGTTACTCGCTCCTGCCAGGGTCCGCTGAGTAGCAGTTGAATACTGGCATCGGCGACGGCACAAGCCAGGGGGTTACCCATAAAAGTGGGGCCGTGCATAAAGACACCGGCTTCGCCTCGGCAAATACCTTCAGCTACTTTATCGGTACAAAGGGTGGCGGCTAGGGTCATGGTGCCGCCGGTGAGGGCTTTGCCCAGTGTGAGGATATCCGGGGTGATATCGGCGTGTTCACAGGCAAATAACTTGCCGCTGCGGCCAAAGCCGGTGGCGATTTCATCGGCGATTAATAGCAGATCGTGCTCGTCACAGAGCTCGCGTACACGGCGCAAATAATCGGCAGAATAAAAACGCATGCCGCCAGCGCCCTGGACGATCGGCTCTAAAATAATCGCTGCCAGTTGATCGCGGTTTGCTTCCACTTGCTGGCGCAGTTCGGCGATATCACTGTCACTACAGGTGTTGCCAAAGGGAACCTGCGGAGCGGGGGCGAACAGGTGCTGGCTCAGTTGCCCTGCAAACAGGTGATGCATTCCGGTGACCGGGTCACAGGTGGCCATGGCTCCGAATGTATCGCCGTGGTAACCGTTGCGCAGGGCAAGCAGTTTGCTCTTCTGTGGTTTTCCCTGGGAGTGCCAGTATTGAATGGCCATCTTGATAGCCACTTCCACAGACACTGAACCGGAGTCAGCCAGAAATACCTGGTTGAGGCCGGGTGGAGTGATTTCCACTAATTTCTTGCACAGCTCGATTGCTGGCTCGTGAGTTAAACCCCCGAACATCACGTGGGACATTTTGTCCATCTGATTGCGCATGGCCTGGTTTAGCTCGGGCACATTGTATCCGTGCAGGGCACTCCACCAGGAGGACATACCGTCGATCAGGCCGCGCCCGTCTTCCAGATAAAGTCTTACCCCCTCGGCCCGCGCTACCGGATATACCGGGGGCGGGTCGATCAGGGAGGAGTAGGGATGCCAAATATGTTTGCGATCGAAATCCAGGTCCATAAAAACTACATCTTTATTCTCAAGAGCCGACATTCATCAGTTAGGCCAGTTCGCGCAGTACTCTGAGCGGGGGCTGGCTGATCGAGCTGTAACAGGCCAGGGTACCGGCGGTGCCAACCAGTACTGCACCGGTGAGTGGTCCGGTTAGCCAAAGGACTGGGTGTAATATCACCGGCAGTTCAAAGACCCAATAAGACAGCACCGCCAAGGTGGCTTCAGCACCGATAGCCGCGAGCAAACCGGCGGCAAAACCCAGTAGGCCAAATTCCAGTATCAGGCTTCTCAGCAACAAGCGCCTGCGGCCTCCCAGTGTGCGGATAATTGCCGCTTCCTGCAATCGCTCGGCGATACTGGCGCGGACCCCGGCGATTAATACCAGAACCCCGGCAACCAGCATCAGGGCCATCACCGATTCGATAGCAAAGGACACCTGGTTAATGGTGTCGCGGATACGCTGGATGATCTTATCCAGCTCTATCACGCTGACGCTGGGGAAGGCGCGAACCAGGTCGTTGACCAGTAGCTTGTCCTCCGGTGGGAGGTAAAAACTGGTGATATAGGTAGCCGGGAAATCATCGATAGTGCCCGGTGCAAATATCATATAGAAGTTGGGGCGCATGCTGTTCCAGTCCAGCGAGCGGAAGCTGGCTACCGGGGCTTCTACTTCCAGTCCGCCGATGGAAAAGCGCAACTGATCTCCCAGTGATAGGTCCAGCTGGGCTGCCAGCTCCACTTCTACGGAAACACCTTCGCTGGCCTTGTCCCACCACTCGCCTTCCAGGATGCGGTTGTCCGGCGCCAGGGTATCGGTGTAGCTAAGGTTTAACTCCCGGCGAACGCCACCGGGGCGATCTTTTTTCTCTTTTATCGAGACGCCGTTAATCGCCACTAAACGGCCGCGCACCATGGGGTAAAACTCGGTGCTGCTTACCTCGCCCTCTGCCAGCATATTTTCCATGGTTGGAACATCGTGGGGGGCGATATTCAGGAGAAAGTGGTTGGGGGCTTTTTCCGGTAATTGCATTCGCCATTCGTCTACCAGGGCGGTGCGGGCAAAGACCATGGCCAGCATGGCCAATAATCCGGTGCCAAAAGCGGCAATCAATAGAGTGTTGAACGCGGCGCGGCGTTGCAGGCTGCCCAGGGCAATACGCCAGGCGCCGCCCAGGGAGGCCAGCTTGCCGCGCACCAAGAGGCGGTTGACCAGGGCGCTGCCGGCTACCAACAGGAGCATGCCGACAAACAGGGCGAGCGTCATGAGCAGGCTGCCGGACAGCCACCAGATTAGAAGCAGCATGGCGCTGGGGCCGAGAATCAGCCCGAGCCATTCGCGTCTATCCGGATTGCTCCAGTCGTGCCTCAGGGTTTGCATCGGATCTGTGCGCGCCAAACGGAAAAGCGGCGGCAGGGCGAAGCCCAGGGCACAGGCGAGGCCGGTGGCGAGTCCAATCAGCAGTGGGCTCCAGCTGGTGGCCGGGGGCTGAACCGGGAAGAACCCTTCCATCAGGTTGACCGCCTGGCTCTGGATAAAGGTGCCCAGTGCCAGCCCGATAGCAGTGGCAATCAGGGTGAGGGCGGCCAGCTGCCCCAGGTAGATACCGAGAATTTTGTTGCGCCCGGCACCGAGGCTTTTCATTACGGCTACGTAGGCGCCGTGGCGGAGTCCGTAGCGTCTGGCTGCTAGGCCAACGGCGACGCTGGCGAGCAGTACGGCCAGGCTGGCGGCGAGAAACAGGAATGACTCGGCTCTATCCAGAGCAGAGGCAACCCGGGGCTGGCCTTCGCGCAGGTCCAGAATCCGCTGGTGTTCAGTCAGTTGAGGTTTGAGCCAGTCAAAGTAATCTTTCAGGACTTGGTCATCGCCGGCAAACAGGTAGCGGTAGCGCACTCGGCTGCCGGGCTGGATCACACCTGCGGCGGGCAGGTCGGCGGTATTGGCTAGCAGTCGCGCACCCATATCAAACAGGCTGGTACCCCGGTCGGGTTCCCGCTCCAGTATGGCTGTCACTTTCAATTGGGTGTCGCCGAGGGCGATAGGATCACCGAGCTGGATTCCCATCAATGGCAGAAGGCGGGACTCCACCCAGGCTTCTCCCGGGGGAGGTCCTTGCGGTGCAATTTCCCTTGGGCCTTCCGGGGACTTGCTGATTTCCAGTTGTCCCACCAATGGATAGCCTTTGTCGACGGCTTTGACCGAGACAAACTGGAACTGGTCGTTGGCGGAGATCATGGATGAAAACTGGACTATCTGGCCCTGTTCCAATCCCTTTTTGTCGGCTTCCTCCAGCCATGCGCTATCCACGGGTTTGCTGCTGCGCAGCACCCGCTCTGCGGCCAGGAAGGTGAGGGATTGCTGCTCCATGGCCCGGGTAAGGCGGTCGGTGAAATGGGCGATCGCAGTGACACAGGTAACAGCCAAAACCAGGGCCGAGGCAATCAGTGCCAACTCGCCACCGCGCCAGTCCCTGAACAGCAGTCTGAGTGGCAGCATCAGGCGGACACCTCCGACAGGTTGTCTCCGTCGATAAGCGGAGCGTAGGTATCTACGGCGCCTGCCGACATATGCAGGTGGGAGGCACAGCGCTCTGCCAGTCGCTGTTCGTGAGTCACCAGCACCAGGGTGGTGTCAGATTCTTCGTTCAGTTTAAACAGCAGGTCGATAATTTTGGCACCGTTGCCGGCGTCGAGGCTGCCGGTGGGTTCGTCGGCAAAGAGGATGGCATCTTTGCTGCTAAAGCTGGCAAAGGCCCGGGCAATGGCCACCCGCTGTTGCTCACCGCCGGATAGCTGGCGCGGGTAGTGGCGCAGTCGCTGTTCCAGGCCCACCCGGGCGAGAAACTCTTCCGCCCGCTTGGCGGCGCCCCGCTCACCGCGCAATTCGCTCGGCAGCATCACATTTTCCAGGGCGGTGAGGCCGGGCAGCAGTTGGAACGTCTGGAATACAAAGCCCACGCTGCGGGCGCGCACCGCGGCGCGCTGCTCTTCGTCCATGGCGGTGATCTCGTCCCCCGCCAGCCAGATCTTGCCCTCGGTGGGTTTGTCCAATCCTGCCAGCAGGCCGAGCAGGGTGGACTTGCCGGAACCTGAGGCCCCTGTCACAGCGAGGCTCTCGCCGCGGGCGACTTTCAGGGAGATATTGTTTAATAGGGTCAGTGGCCCTTCGCTGGTGGAGACCCTGTGATAGAGGTTTTCTGCCGTGAGAATGGCGGACATACTGTATTCCCTTTGCGGATACGCGAGATTTTTGGAGAGTATGACATGACAACAGCCTTTTTTCGGCAGTTACTGACTCGGTTCGGCTTGGTGCTGATGCTGTCGGTCCCCAATCTGGCACTGAGTGCCAACAAGCCCGGCACTCTGCTCGTATTAGGGGATAGCATAAGTGCGGCCTACGGTATCGATGAGGAGCTGGGCTGGGTCAATCTGTTGCAAGAGCGCTTGCAGGAGAAGGGGCGCCCGGTGAAGGTCGTCAATGCCAGTATCAGTGGGGAGACCTCCGCAGGCGGCCTGACCCGGCTGCCGCGCTTGATGGAAGAGCACAATCCCCAGTGGCTGATAGTCGAGTTGGGGGGTAACGACGGTTTGCGCGGCTACCCACCCCAGAGTTTGCAGCGCAATTTGCAGCAGATGGTCAAGCTGGCTAAGGATTCCGGGGCGGAGGTTCTGCTGTTGGGGATGCGTATCCCGCCCAACTACGGTCGCGCTTACACCGAGGCTTTTGCCGCTGTATTCCCCAAAGTGGCCAAGGCCGAAGAAGTCGCCCTGGTGCCTTTCCTGTTGGAAACCGTGGCCCTGGAGCAGGGCGCTATGCAATCCGACGGTATCCACCCCACCGCCAAGGCGCAGCCGGCCCTGCTGGATCATGTCTGGCCTTGCGTGAAGTCCCTGTTGGGGGAGACGGCGGCTGGTGAGTCGTGTACTCCGTGATCGAAATGCGTACAATCGCGCCCCCAGGAACAGGAAAGCCTGGCTCTGGTCCCAAAGTTTAAGGTTTTGTGCCGGTACTCTGGGCCCGGTCACTGGTCGCGAATGAGTTAGAGAGACACCATGCCCGAATTGGAAAACCGCCGCGAGCGGCTCGAGTTTAATAAGCTGCAAAAGCGCCTGCGCCGCCATGTGGGCCGCGCCATCGCCGACTTCAACATGATTGAAGAGGGCGACAAGATTATGGTCTGTTTGTCCGGCGGTAAGGATTCCTACGCCATGCTGGATGTGCTGCTGAATTTGCAGAGGACAGCGCCGGTTAACTTTGAACTGGTGGCGGTCAATATGGACCAGAAGCAGCCGGGTTTCCCCGAGCATATCCTGCCGGAATACCTGCAGTCCCTGGGTGTTCCCCACCATATTGTCGAGAAGGATACCTACTCGGTAGTGAAGGAAGTGGTGCCCGAGGGCAAGACCACTTGCGGGCTCTGTTCCCGTCTGCGCCGTGGCACCCTGTATGGCTTTGCTGAAGAAATTGGCGCCACCAAGGTGGCATTGGGCCATCACAAAGACGATATCGTCGAGACCCTGTTCCTGAATATGTTTTACGGTGGTCGCCTCAAAGCGATGCCGCCCAAACTGCGCGCCGACGATGGCCGCAATATCGTAATTCGTCCGCTCGCCTATTGCCGCGAAGAGGACATCGCCCAGTACGCCGAGTACAAGCAGTTCCCGATTATTCCCTGCAACCTGTGCGGCAGCCAGGAGAACCTTCAGCGCCAGGCGATCAAGCAGATGGTGCGGGAGTGGGATAAGAAATTCCCGGGCCGCAGCGAGAATATTTTCGCCGCGATTACCCGGGTGTCCCCGTCACAATTGGCGGACAGGGACCTCTACGATTTTGAGAGTCTGGAACTGGATCGCTCTACGCCGTCGGCTGTCGAGCGTCCTGACCATTCAATCCAGCGCCAGGTGAATTCTTGGGAGCCTGAGGATGCTCAGGAAGTGGAGCCCCAGTATATCGAGGCGCTGAATCTGTAGGATCTGCACCGCTGACCAGTTGCGCGTAGCTGCATTCAAAGTCCCGGGGACTGGCACTGGGCCCGTGGTGAAAGTGCTGATGCCAGAGGCGCGCCATATTGGCCACGTCTGAGGTTTCCTCGTCCTGGATCTTGTGCACCTCGGCCGACCTGTAAATCAGCCAGGCGATGGCTGTGGCATAGCGCAGGTTGGTGGTCAGTTCGCTGTGGGGGTGATCGAGAAAATCCCGCTGGCTCGCCAGCCCTCGCACTTTTGAGGCGAGGCTTGGGTGATCGATCAGGTATTGATCCCAGATTTCCCGGTGGGTGTGGGGCTGGATTTGGTAAATACCCAGCCCGTGGCGCCGTCCCTGTTTGAGGTGGAAGCCCAATTGCGACTCCTGGGCGGCGGTTCCCAGAAGGAGATTCTCCATGCCCTGGCTCCAGGCTCTCAAGTGCTTGAGGGTTGGACGGATAACCTGGAGTCGGAGCTCGTCCAGACAAATGCCCATAGTGTTGTCTTTTTTTCTGTAGTTGTATCCAACATATATGTAGTTTGCTGATTGAGTCGGCGCCACCTTATGGGTAGATTTACGCGCAATAAACATAACAATTTTTAGGTGGTGCTCTTTCCATAGCTCAATGCGCTGAAAAATTGAGCAGGAAAACGCAGACTATTCCCGCGCCAAGTACCACCCCACTTTGATCAGAAGGAATCCCTTATGGCCGCCGAGTGGCTGATCGCCCTTACTTTTGTCGCCTATTTGGCGTTGATTGTTGTTATCGGTATTTACGCCTACATGCGTACAAAAAATGCCAGCGACTATTTCCTCGGCGGCCGTTCCCTGCCGCCGGCTGTGGCGGCCCTGTCTGCCGGAGCCTCGGATATGAGTGGCTGGCTGCTTCTGGGGTTGCCTGGCGCGGCCTATGCAGCGGGGCTCTCCGCCGGTTGGATCGCAATTGGCCTTTTCTCTGGCATCGTTCTGAGCTGGGTGACAATGGGCCGGCGCCTGCGCATCTACACCTATGAGCTGGACGACTCCCTGACGGTGCCAGCCTATCTGGATCGTCGGTTTAAGATGGGGCACCCCTATCTGCGCACCGTCTGCGCGATATTCATTCTGTTATTTTTCCTTTTCTATGTGGCTTCCGGCCTGATTGCCGGCGGCAAATTGTTTGAAACGGTGTTTGGCTGGGATTATCGCTGGGCGGTGATTATCGGTGCGGTTGCCGTTATTTCTTACACCCTGTTTGGCGGGTTTTTGGCGGTGTCCTGGACTGATGTGTTCCAGGGACTGCTGATGAGTGCGGCGTTGATTGCGGTGCCCCTCGTTGTTATTTCTGACCAGGGTGGTTTTTCTGCCAGCTGGACTCGCCTGCAAACGGAGATGCCACAGCTGACCCACTGGATGACAGATAACACCGGGCAAACATTAAGTCTTGTGGCGATACTCAGTTCTCTTGCGTGGGGACTGGGCTACTTCGGCCAGCCGCATATTTTGGCGCGATTTATGGCGGTGCGCAGCCCTAACGATATTCCGGTTGCGGCGACAGTGGCGGCGGTTTGGTCTCTGGCGGGCTTCTTGGGCGCAATGGCGGTAGGTTTGTTTGCACACCTGGAAATCCAGCAGAGCCTGCCAGATGGCGAAACTGTATTTATGGAAATGGTACAGGTGCTGTTCCATCCGCTAGTTGCCGGTGTTCTTTTGGCGGCGATTTTATCTGCCATTATGAGTACGGCAGACTCCCAGCTGTTGGTGTCCTCGGCTGCGCTGGCGGAGGATATTTACCACGTTTGGTTTGGTCGTGAGACCACTCCGGAAGCCATGGTGAAAGTGGGGCGCTGGGCGGTGGTTGCTTTATCACTGGTGGCTGTGTGGATTGCGATGGACCCGGATTCCAAGGTTCTGGATGTGGTGAGTTACGCCTGGGCTGGTCTGGGCGCTGCCTTTGGCCCGGCGTTGTTGATCAGTCTCTACTGGTCCCGTATGACCGGTAGTGGCGCTATTGCCGGTGTTATCGTTGGCGGCCTCACCGTTGTGGTGTGGGAGCAACTCTCCGGTGGCATTTTTGATGTTTATGAGCTGTTGCCGGGTTTTGTTTTCTCTTCAGCTGCTATCGTGTTAGTGAGCGCGCTGACGAAGTGCCCGGAAGCCGTTGCCTCACAGCACCGCAAGTTGCTTGGTTGAGGGGGCAGGGCAGGACTTGAGCCCGAGCGACTTGCTCGGGCCGAGACAGACCAGCCGCGCTAGGGACGCATCTCTGGCAAAGGTGCGACTGTTGTGAAGTGAAATGGATTTCCATCCGCAGCAATTATTCAAATAGCGGTTGGAGATGCTGAGTGATCAAAGTTCATCTCGGTGATATCACTCGATTGCACGTCGATGTAATCGTCAATGCTGCCAACAGCCGTCTCTTGGGAGGCGGTGGTGTCGATGGGGCCATACACCGCGCAGCGGGGCCCAATCTACTGGAGGCCTGCCGCAGTTTGGGCGGTTGTCCTGTTGGTGAAGTGCGCGCCACTGGCGCTTATTCCATTCCCGTAAAACGTATCTACCACACGGTTGGGCCTGTTTGGCGCGGCGGCAGTTTGGGTGAGCCCGAGCTGCTCTCCAGCTGTTATCGGCACTGCCTGGCATTGGCTCGGCGCGAAAATATGCGCTCGATTGCTTTTCCGGCGATCAGTTGTGGCGTTTACGACTACCCCCCGGAGCTGGCCGTAGAGGTGGCTGTAGAGCAGGTGCAGCAATTTCAGGAGAAGGAGGGGGCGCCGCAGCAGGTTGTATTCTGTTGTTTCGATAAATCGATGGCGGATCTCTATCTATCCCAGTTGGATGCCTACGTTAGGCGCTAAAAGCCACGTTTTGTAGGCCTCGTGGTATTTTCGGCCATTGATTGATATCCATGGGTTGGGGATTATTATTGCTCTGACAATAACAATATAAGAATGAGGAGATTGTCATGCGCAGTGCCCAGCAGTGGTTTTCCGAGTATGGTGAGAGTCATCAGAATCCGATCAACAAATCCATTCATTGGATTGCTGTTCCCGTAATTTATGCAACTGTGGCCGGACTTTTGTGGGCAGTTCCGCAGCCGGAATTTATGGCGACAATTCCCTGGCTGAACTGGGCTGTCGTGGTGACAATCCCGATTCTTCTGTTTTATTTCGCGATGTCGTTTCCCATTGCCCTGGGAATGACGGGATTAACGGTTCTGTGTTTGTGGGCTTGGTCGGTATTGGAGCGGCTGGGGGTGCCTATCTGGCAGACGGCACTGGCCCTGTTCGTCATCATGTGGGTGTTCCAATTTATTGGCCACCATATCGAAGGTAAGAAACCCTCTTTCTTTAAGGACTTACAATTCCTGTTGATCGGCCCTGCCTGGGTGATCGGGTTTATTTATCGGAAACTGGGCATTCAATACTGATTGCCGGTTTATGCAGATGAGTGGCTGCGGCCACTCATCGATCTATCCTGCTATCGGTTGTAGTGAACCGGTACTTCCAGTGTCTCTTTAACTTCTTCCATCACCACATAGCTGGTGCACTCCTGCACCTCCGGCAGTGTCAAAAGCGTTTCACCGTAGAACTTACGGTAGGCACTCATATCCGCCACCCGGGCTTTGATCAGGTAATCGAAATTCCCCGATACCAGGTAACACTCCTGCACTTCCGGCAGGGCGGCCACGGCGTTGCGAAATTCCTCAAAGGCGTCCTGTGCGGATCGATTCAGCCTGATCTGCACAAAAACTACCAGGGCGGCATCGAGGTACTCCGGGTTGATCAGGGCGGTGTAGCCCTGAATAACATTGTCACTTTCCAGGCGTTTGACCCGTTCGACGCAGGGGGTCGCGGTCAGACCTACCTGTCGGGCCAGCTCTGCATAGCTGGTTCGTCCATTCTTTTGTAGAACACGCAATATGTTCCGGTCGATAGTGCTTAGCTCTCCCGCACGTTTGCGCATAACTGCTGACTCCGAATTGGTCGACATGGTCAAAAAGTAGACTTGCCGACAGGTTGTGTAGTGGATTCCACTAGTTTTATCAAAAATCTGCTAAATATCCACTTCTTATCTGTTCTTATACTGGGGAAAACATAGAAATTAGGTACTCCTATTTGATTAAGGCAGTACCGAGCGCACAGAGCGAGGAGAAGGAAAATGTTGATTGGCGTCCCTAAAGAGATTAAGAACCACGAGTATCGTATTGGCCTGACGCCGTCGAGTGTTCGCGAACTGGTTGGCCACGGTCACGAAGTGATCGTACAGAAGGATGGTGGTGCCGCTATTGGTTTCCCCGATGAGATGTACGTTCAAGCCGGCGCCAAGATTATCGATACTCCGGAAGAGATTTTTGCCACTGCCGATATGATCGTCAAGGTAAAAGAGCCCCAGCCCCACGAGTGCGAAATGCTGCGCCCTGGGCAGGTTCTGTACACCTACCTGCACCTGGCTCCAGACCCCAAACAAACTGAGCTGCTGGTGAAATCCGGCGCTACCTGCATCGCTTATGAAACTGTAACCGACCGCTTCGGTGGCCTGCCCCTGCTGGCGCCTATGTCTGAAGTTGCCGGTCGTATGTCTGTACAGTGCGGTGCTCACCACCTGGAAAAAGCCCAGGGTGGTCTCGGCGTACTGCTCGGTGGTGTTCCCGGTGTAGCTCCCGCTAAAGTCCTGATTATCGGTGGCGGTGTTGTTGGTACTAACGCAGCGAAGATGGCCCTGGGTATGGGTGCTGACGTTACTATCCTCGACCGCTCCCTGCCGCGTCTGCGTCAGCTGGACGATATTTTCGGTGGCGCGGTTCGCACTGAGTACTCCACTAACGATGCTATTGAAAAGCACGCACTGGAAGCTGACCTGGTTGTTGGTGCGGTTCTGATTCCTGGCGCGGCAGCCCCCAAACTGCTGACCCGCGACATTATCAGCCGTATGAAGAAAGGCGCAGTTGTAGCTGACGTTGCTATTGACCAGGGCGGTTGTTTTGAGACCTCCAAGGCGACTACTCACCAAGAGCCTACTTACGTAGTTGATGGTGTCGTTCACTACTGTGTTGCCAACATGCCCGGCGGTGTAGCTCGCACCTCTACTATGGCCCTGAACAATGCCACCCTGCCTTACGCGGTAGCCCTGGCAAACAAAGGCGCCAAGCAGGCACTGTTGGACGATTCCAACCTGCTGGAAGGCCTGAATGTTCACGCTGGCATGGTGACCTACCAAGCCGTAGCCGATGTATTGGGTTACGAGTTTGTAGATCCCAAGCTGGCTCTGCAAAAACAAGCAGTAGCGGAAGACGCTGTAGCTTAATTGCCCCGGTGGCCGCCTGCGGGCGGCCGCATTGTAAATAAGCGGTAACGCGCTTGTTGTTGGGAAGTTTCCCCCGGAGCGCTCTTTGCGTTCCTCTCTGTGAGACCTGGTGGCATAGCCACTAATTGATAGCCGCGTACTTACGCGGCTTTTTTATGCGCGTTATTTATGTTTTGGAGAAAGCTTAACTTGTTGTTTAGGGAAAAACTGGGGAAGGGGAGGAGGAAAAGAAAAAGGATGCTGAGGGACTTCCTTGTCGCCTCACGGGGGAGAAGGGCTAGGATTAAATAACCCAGATTTCTACCCGGCGATTTTTTATCTTTGAGCTTGAGCTGTTGGAGGCTACCGGCAGATAGGCACCAAAGCCCTGAACCGGTGCTGTATTAATCTGGTGATCCCTGAGTGCGGAGCGAACGGTAACTGCGCGTAGTTTTGATAAAACGATTGAGCGCCCCTCACTGACTTTTTCATCGCCAAACCCGATCAATAGCAGTTGCTTGTGGCTGTTCTCAGGCTTTTGCATAAAGCGGACAAGGCGCTGTATATCCTGTTTTGCCTTGTTATCTAAAGAGGCACTGCCTTCAGAGAAGCGGAAGTTAATGCTTAGGCGCTCAGCATTTTCCGTTAATTTCAGGTACTCGCTGGGGCCCTCCCGGTTGGCTTCAGGTTTTACACCGATCGGCGTCTGCGCGACAAACCCAGTGGCCTTTACCTGCTCCTGCCCCTGCTCACTCTGTACAAAGTGCAGGAACTCTTCGGCGGCGGGTTTTAAACCGTAAGCAGCGGTATAGAGAAAAAGGCGGCGGGAGAGGGGGTAGTCTTCAGTTGCAATTGTCAGATGTTCTGGAGCTTGTGGTTGGGTGTTCTGATCGGATACTGACACTGCCTTGGCCCGTCGAATAGATGCCAAGCCGACAAATCCAATACTATTGGGGTTTGCCGAAACACGGTCCGACAATTGATCATTCGATTCGAAGCGTTTTGCATTGGCAATAAGGGAGTGCTTTTTTCCAAGCACCAAGCTTTTAAACGTATCCCAGGTGCCGGATTGATTATCTCTCGCCAGAACTTTGATGCGACCTTTCTGCCCGCCCACTTCAGACCAGTCGGTAATTTTTCCGGAAAATATTGCTGCTATTTGTTGCAGGGTTAATTGGCTGATGGGGTTTTGAGGGTGAATAATAATTGCCAGGCCATCGATGGCAATAACATGTTCTGCACTTTGGCCGCGCATATCTCCAAAGCGACTCAGGGCTGTGTGCTCAGTATCTTTTATTGGTCGCGAAGCCATGGCGATATTGGCCTGGGAACGTTCAAGGCCTTTAAATCCGGTGCTCGAACCGTGTGCCGCAATATCGACATATATTTTTTTGCCACCGAGATCCCCCTGTACTCGAACCTCATTTTCTTTCCCTAAAGGGATAATCTCCAGATTACTGCCACCACGGGCTTCGAGGTAATCGCTCACCAGGTTGGGCGCCAGCTTTGCACCGACAGTATTGGAGCCATGTAAAGTAAAAAGCAGGCCCGATGTGTCGGGAGGGAAGCGGGTTTGGGCTGTGGAAGTAGCAGCCAGTGCCCCCCCAAGAAGAAGGAGGGAAAGGGTTTGCTTTAGCCGGTTTAAGAATACGCTCATAGTAATTCGACCGTAAGGTGGTAAAACGAGGGCGCAAAATATGACTTAATTGTGACAAATTGATGAAATATTGATTGCTAAATTACGCAATTGTCTCATCGTGAGAGATAGGTAACTTTAATGGGTTTTTTTTGAACAAATGAAGTATGGAGAGTTAAGCTTTCGTAAAAGCTTGCTCTATGTTTTAAAAAGCAATAAATCAAATAGGTGTTTAGAGGCCCCCGTGAAGGTGTATTAGAGCCTCTAAAGTTTGAGTAAGTTAAAAAGCGGGAAATAACCGGCTAATTAGGACTGGCAGTGCAGTTTCCACTCGTAAAATACGTGGACCCAGGTGAACGGATTGAAAACCTGCTTCCTGGAGTTTCTCGACTTCATAACTGATAAAGCCGCCTTCAGGGCCAATGGCTAAAGTGGTCGGTTGCTTTATGTCCACAGGGCAAGCCGTTCCCCCTACTGGATGAGCCACCAGTTTACGAGAGTCACTGGAGAGGGAAGGGAGTTCGTCTTCGACAAACGGTTTGAAGCGTTTGCGCAACAGAATTTCCGGCATTTGCGTATCGACAGCCTGCTCTAGTCCGAGCAAGCATTGCTCAAAGAGTTTGTCTTCCTGCAACCAGGGAGTTTGCCAGTAAGACTTTTCGACCCGGTAACTATTAATTAAAACCAGTTTTTTGACCCCGAGCGCAGTCAGGTGCTGGATAACCCGCTTGAGCATTTTGGGGCGAGGCAGGGCCAAAATAAGTGTGAGAGGTAATGGCTGGGGCGGATCAATTGCGAATGCCACTTCAAGCTCAACGCACTTCTCGTCGAGTTTAACAATCTCGCCACTACCTATTTGCCCGTCGAGCATTCCGACACGAAGTTGTTGTCCCGGTGCTGCTCTGTGAACCTTGGTGATATGCTCCAGCTGGCGTCCACTAAGGCGGACGCGATTGGGACTAATAAAGTCGTGCTTTTGTAAAACAATCAGGTTCAAAGTCGGGCGCCTTGGTACTTCAATTTATAATGGTGTCGATGCTATGGGGCTGGATTAGCTGGTTTGAGCTGAAGCAATCGCGCCTTTGCCAATACCTTCGTAGGCTCTTACGGTAATCGCTTTCCCCGGTTCTCTTGCCGCCAGGGTGTTGGCGATATATTGGGCCAACTGCTCCACCGTGGTATCACAGTCAAGAATTTCACAAACTTTGGCAGGGATGGACAGGGTGAAGTTTCCCTGTTGCGCACTGTAAGCAAAGTTATGGATTTCCTCACTGCGATCATCGGCAGTTGTTGAAACCAGATCCTCGCGAGTGCCCAGGTAGATATCTTCCCAGCGCTCAGCCCAGTACTTTTCCAGCTCTGTATCGCGTTGGCCACCCGTCATGACCTGAATGCGTGAACGGTGTCCATGGGCGATACGTTGGCAGTTGCCAAGGTGTTTTTTCAGGCCATGGCTGTAGTGGTAGAAGGCATCTTCAATCACTTCACAGTGGAAGCTGAGCTTGAGCTTCTCCACGCTGTCGGGGAAGTGGCTGGCCAGCTGCTGGACACACCAGACGGCGACGCTCTCAGGAGTAATTAACTCGGCGTCCACTAAGGCAAAAGCTTGTTCTGGACCTGAGACTTTAATAGAAGCCCCGTTTTCCAGTAGCCAGGTTAGGTTAACCTGGTCTCTATTGTGCTCCAGGGTCAGTTGGGGTGAGCGGGTAGGTACCAGGAGGCGGTGGTCGACTTGATCATCCAGCCAATGCCTCAGGGTCTTTTTCACTATGCCAAAGTCGCAAACCATCCCCTGTTCATCCAAGGCGCCATCGAGGGCTGCGTTTGCCAGCCAGGTCTCGCCTACGATGCCTCGTCTTGAGTCGAGGTAGCTGAAGTCAACGTTGGTTAAATTATCGACAAACAAGTGCATGAGTAACTCTTTGCAGGGGGTGAGATAGTAGTCGTTTATTATAACCTGTTAATAGGGCTGGATCTTATTCGTTTATGCCTCTATAATCGCGCCCTCTTCGGATGCACTGGCACCGAAGATCGTTGTGGCGGCCCTCCCGGTCCCCTCGCAATGAGCAGCTGTGAACTCCGCCAGGCCCGGAAGGGAGCAACGGTAGCAGTGGTATCATGTGCCGAGGGTGTTGCTGGTTGGGCTGCCTCCAATCTCTCCCTTCTTTGTTTCAAAAATCATCCCCTGAAAAATCCCGTTGAGAGTGTTTTGCTCGACCGTGTCCTGGGTTTTTACTCTTTTCCTCACCAAATTTTTTCCCGCAAAGACGATATAAAAGGGGATTTTGTGTCGATCTGGCTCGATCTTCGGCCTTGCCGTCGCTGATCGTGTGGGGCTTATGCTATAAACGGCGTCAACTATAAGCAGATCTAAAAATGATTCTTGAGGAGAAAATGAAAAAAGTTGCTCTCTCGATAGCGGTTGCCGTTGCACTGTCTGCCTGTGACAGTGGGCAGCAAGCGGTAAAACCGGTTGGTGTGGCCCAGGCGACTGCGGAAAGTCCAGCTGATAATTCCCAGCTGACAGCCAAAGATGCGCAAGCTTTCTTAAAAGACGCCCAAGCTCGCATGGAAAAAATGGGACAAGAGGCAAGTCATGCCGCTTGGCTCGCTTCTACTTATATCAATATTGATTCCCAATATGTAGAGGCTTTGGCTTCAGAGCGATACACCACCCTGGCAGTGGAGCTGGCTTCAGAGGCCGCCAAATTTAACGACCTGGACCTGGACCCGGATACCCGTCGCCAGTTGACCATGTTGAAGCAGGGTTTGGTTTTCCCCGCACCGAAAGATCCGGCATTAACTTCTGAGCTGGCGCAAATTGGCTCAAAAATGCAGGGCATGTACGGTGCCGGTAAATACTGCCGCGAAGATGCTGGTGAAGAAAAGTGCTATACCCTGACCGAGATGGGGCAGGTGATGGCGACTAACCGCGATCCTGAATTGCTCAAGGATCTGTGGGTTGGTTGGCGTAAAGTTTCTCCTCCCATGAAGCCTCTGTATGAGCGCCAGGTGGAGATTGGTAATGCGGGCACCAGAGAATTGGGTTATGACAACCTGAGTGTTTTCTGGCGCTCCAAATACGATATGGCTCCGGATGCCTTTGCGGCGGATATGGATACCCAGTGGGGTAAAGTGAAGCCATTGTACGAAGCTTTGCACTGCCATGTTCGCGCCAAGTTGAATGAGCATTACGGCGATGACGTAGTGCCGGCCCAGGGTAAGATCCCTGCACACTTGTTGGGTAATATGTGGGCCCAGGAGTGGGGTAACGTCTATGACATCGTCAAAGACGATGACATGCAGGCGCCCTATGATTTGACTCAGCTGGTGGTTGATTCCGGCATGAGTGAAAAAGACATGGTTAAAGTGGGGGAGAAGTTTTTCACCTCCCTGGGCTTTAAGCCTCTACCGGAAACTTTCTGGGAGCGCTCTCAGTTCACCCAGCCACGTGATCGCGATGTGGTTTGTCATGCCAGTGCCTGGAATATGGATGGGCAGGACGATCTCCGCATCAAGATGTGTATCAATAAAACGGGTGAAGACCTGGTTACCATCCACCACGAGTTGGGCCACAACTTCTACCAGCGCATCTATAAAGATCAGCCTTTCCTCTATAAAAATGGCGCTAACGACGGTTTCCACGAAGCTGTTGGCGATACCATCGCGCTTTCCATCACGCCGAAGTACCTGAAGGAAATCGGTTTGATGAATGAGGTGCCGGATGAGAGTAAAGATATCGGTTACCTGATGCAGCAGGCGCTGGATAAGATTGCCTTCCTGCCATTTGGTCTGCTCGTTGATAAGTGGCGCTGGCAGGTATTCAACGGTGAGGTGAAGCCGGAAGATTACAACAAAGCCTGGTGGAAACTGCGTGAAGATTACCAGGGCATTGCCGCTCCGGTAGAGCGCTCCGAAGAGAACTTCGATCCGGGTGCCAAGTACCATATCCCCGGTAATACACCTTACGCTCGCTACTTCCTGGCGCGTATCCAGCAGTTCCAATTCCACCGTGCGCTGTGTGAAGCCGCTGGTGAAACCGGACCGTTGCACCGCTGCTCCATCTACCAGAATGATGAGGCTGGTAAGAAGCTGCGCGCTATGTTGGCAATGGGTGCAAGCAAGCCCTGGCCGGATGCTATGGAAGCGCTCACTGGTCAGCGCGACCTGGATGCTTCCGCCATTATCGATTACTTCCAGCCGCTGATGGCGTATCTGGAAGAGCAGAACCAAGGGCGTCAGTGCGGTTGGTAATCTGAGCTTTTAGTTTGTCGGTATTAGAAAAAGGGGCTTTGCCCCTTTTTCTGTTTTATGCCCATGTGAAATATGAATCTTGGGAATTCGTTGTGAGGCTCAGTTATTAGTGGACTGAGGGTTGCTCTTCCTCTGAATCCAGGAAGCTGGCAGCAGCATTTAAAAATGCTTCCAGCGGGGGGTGCAGAGACCCGGTACCGACTTGATAGTGGTTCATGCTTTTGTGGGCCAGGCCAGAGTTGATAGTTGGTGTTGTACCGGTTCTTATGATTTTTAGCAGGTCAAAACCAAATGGAGCGCCTCTACCCTCAATGCCTGGAGTAACGACAAAGTCACTCTCAGAGTGGCAGATATCATACATCTTCAATATGCTGTCGATGTTGTCTTGGTATGTTCCTGAGGATATTTTAAGGGTGCCGCCAAAACCCATGGTCTCGGTGATAGCACTGTCTCCCATGTCCCGGTTGACATCTGCAGGAGTGATTCCCGGCATTAACAGTCCATGGCCAACCCCCGCTAAGCCGGTAAACCAGGCCTTATCCAGCCCTGAAACTTGAATACCAAATTCCGTCCCATTGCGAGCCATAGTTGTAATAATGCTGCTGTGAGGAATACCGCTGCCAGCATCGGAAACAACTTTGCAGGTCGCCATGATTGGGTTTAATGGGAATGTCTCATCCTTGTAGATTTGGTTGGTAATCCTTTCAATATCTTTTCGCTTTTTACTGGCCCGAATAACTCCCGGCATTAAAATTCTAGAGAAAATCAGTGTGGCGGCATTAGTCATTACATGGCAGTCGTCTCCCATAAGGAGACTCCGGCCAATTATAGGTACAAAATCAATTCCGCCTTCATCCTGGATTGCTTGATTTAGTACGGGGGCAATTTCGTCCTCTATCCAACGAAGGTAATCGATGGCCTCTTTGTCATACACGCCAAAGCGAATAGAGCTGCCGCGGTAATCGGCGCGATCATCACTAAGGTTGGAATAAGCCCGATTGCCGGATAGCTTATCTTCGACAATATACACAGACATTGAATGGGTAATAATGCCAGCCATGGGCCCGACCGCATTGTGGTTATGGCAAGGCTCAAGATCAACCTGGCCTTCCTCCATAACCTGCTCCGCTTCAGCTTTATTTTTAGCCAGGCCTTCATAAATCAGACCGGCAATGATTGCGCCTTTTAACGGTCCAGATGCCCGCTGCCAGGTTATTGGGGGACCGGCATGCAGGACTAAATTTTTTCGCATTCCGGGAATGTTGTCGCCAGCTTTACCTATCCCGATCAAAATCGGCACAGCCTGCTTCATGCGCTTAATGGATTCGTCATTAGCTTGCTGATTGAGTGCCTGGAACTCAGGCGTTGCCAGTTTATGGAGGATTTCTTCGGTACTGGGCCTGAATTCAATATCCGTTCTCATCCCTACTCCCCTGAATTTAGCAATTCAGCATATTGTTCAGTAATGATGTTCATATTGCGTAGCATTAGATCCGTGGTGCCGGTAATTACCTGAATTTGGCGCTTTTCAGATATTTTCATATTTCCCTCAAACCCCCGGCTGGCGTAACTCAGGTGGTCTTTTGCTTTGCGTAGATTGTCATTGATCTCTGGAGTATTGAGGGGGCTCTCCAATAGCTGGTTCAGTCGGTTGGAGTATTCGGAGAGATCTTCCTGCAATCCGGTTTCGGCATCATCCAAGGATACTTCCCATAGTTTAGCAGCGTAGTTCTTGGCGATTCTCTGGGAGAGCATACGCTGGCGACCGGCGATATTAATGAGCTCGGCGCTGTTGTGATTGGCGACTTGTTGGAGTTGGACCACATAGGTGTGGGCGGCAGAAAGAAGGGAGTTGCTGCGCTGAAATAATTCGCTGGCGCTTTGTTTATTGACTGGTTGTGAGGCGACAGACTCAAACGCTTTCCATTCTTTTTCAACTTCAACAAGTTGATCTCTGATCTTTTCTGCGCCATGAAAATTATTTAGTTTCTCGTGATTCTTTTTAAATTCGTGAATTGATCGGGCAAATACCTTTTCGTGGCGCTCTGCATCCGGTTGAATGCCGCGCAAGATGTAAGTCTGGGTAATGCGCTGGGATAGCATTCTCTGTTTACCAGCCGTATTGATGGCGTCTCCCATAGAGAAGGCTGCGACATCCAGGCTTAAAATTAACAAGATAAATACTGCTGACAACTTCATGATTTTACTCTTGTAGTTTGACTTACTTCACAATTTAAGTGGGTTTTATGTTTGCAATGCATGCGTGAGCCCTCTCGGTTAATGAGAGGTCGCAGAGGTATTACGGAGTTATTCAGAGGTCCTTGAGTAACAGTGATGTGAGCTTATAGGTGCTGCTTTCTGAATAAGGCGATTTTGAACAATATTGATAAGTTAAACAAATAAGCTCCAAATTCCATTGATTGAGCAAAAATAAATAATTTAAATACGTTGTTAGGAAATATGATTTTGCAAACTCATCTGGTTTTAGGATTTGACGTTCCTTATATCAAATTTAAGGATGGAGATATCTAACCCTTTTTTTCGATGTTAACGCTTTGGTGGTATTTGGATTGGGGGTGAGGGGGAGTTTTCTGGGGAGTGGATTGTTGTGGGGTTAATGGAGGCTTAGGTGAGGAGGACAATAGCTGGGAATAAAAAAGGCCCTACCAGGGGTAGAGCCTTTTTCCTATCAGATCTAAGGTGATTTAGAACTGGTAATTCAGAGCCAAGCTGAACAGGTAAGCTTCGGTTTTGGTGGTGCCACCATCGAAGTAGGTAATCAGGGAGTCGTTAATGTTGTTAGCTTCCTGGATAACTTCGTCATCACCCCAGATGTAGGCGAAAGCGCCATCAACAGTGAGTTTGTCAGTTAGTGAGTAGGTGCCGCCAACAGTCAGCCACTGGCGATCAGTGTCGGGAATAGACAGGGTACGCCAGGTAATCGGAAGGTCTTCGCCTACCAGTTCTGAGAGTTCTTCGGTTTCATGGCGGTTCAAGCCGTCGCGGGCAGCGCCTTGATCGTAAGCGTAACCAAAGCGGAAGGTCCACTCGTCATTGCGGTAGTATTCACCACCGATACTGAAACGAGAGCCGCTTTGGAAATTTTCTTCTTTCAGCAGAAGCGGGTTGTAGTCTTCACCAGCGGAGGGGATAAAGGCTTCGAGGCGCTCGAAACGGTCCCAGTTGGTCCACATGTAACCTACTGCCACACCCCAATTATTGTTGAAGCGGTGGTAGAAGCCCAGCTCCAGGGTGTCAGGCAGGTTCAGGGTCAGGTTGCCGGAAGTATCGTCAAATGAATCCAGCGGGCTCGGAGCGATGTCGGAGCTTACTTCACCCTTAATTTTGGGGTCGTACTTAGCGTGGTAAGAAATACCTGCGCGAGTGTTGTCGCTGATGCGCCACAGGCCGCCGATGGTCCAGCTCAGGTCCCAGGCATCCCCTTTTACGTCCAACACGGTGGCGCCGGAGGGGTTAAATCCAAAGGCGGGTGCTACAACGTCACCGATCAGGAAGTCATCGGGGAAGGTGGTGTTCAGTTCTGCATCAACGTAGAAAATATTCGCTGCCAGGCCAATGCTGAATTGATCGTTAAAATCGTAAGCAACAGATGGCTGGATGTTTACAGTCAGCAGAGAGGTTTTGTTAGCGATCGTAGTTGCGGGGAAGTTATCCGGGAAATCAGTTTCCAGGCCAAAGTCGGTGTACATGGCCAGGCCCCAGGACCACTCATCATTGATGGGGGCGGCCAGGTAGCCGTTGGGGATTACTGCGCTGGTGGCGTAGTCTTTGGCGCTCGCGGGAGTTTCGAATCCCAGGTAGCCAGTTTCCTCACTGCCGACATAGTAGGTGACATCACCATCAACATCGATTTCGGGATCAACGTAAGTCGCACCAAGAGAAATGGTGTAAGTATTGAATAGAGCTGAACCGGCTGGGTTGCGCGCAAGAATTGCAGCGTTGTCGCCGATAGTGTTTTCGGCAGCAAATGCGCGGCCAAGGCCTGTTGCACTGGTTTCCTGCAAGTAGAAACCTGCAGCCATAGCGCCTTGGGAAACGGAGCTGATAGCTGCGGCCAGAACTGCGTGTCGCAGGTATTTTTTATTCATGAGAACCCATCTCTAAGTCTGCTGATTACTGAAAGCCATAAACAGGTTGGAATAAACTCTGCCATGGCAGGAAGGCCTTTAGACTTATATAAGTACCTTCCACTTCCGTAGCAAATCCCTTACTAAAAAGTCTAGCAATACGTCATTGCCCTAGTGAGGGAGAGGAGTGACTTTATAAAGACAATGGGGACAAAAATCTATCCAAGTCGACGGATTTTTTTCCATCAGTCGAAAATGTGGCCATTTATTGGCTGGCAGCGACTTTTTCGCCGTTGATGGATAAATTTGTCAGGTTGATTTGATATCTTTTGCCATTTTCTTCTCTTTGGATAAGTTTCACCAAAGCGTAGTTCCATTGCGGTGCGATCCAGACAGTTGTCTCTCTTCCAGAGTCTTTATCTCTCACTCGAGCGACTTTAATTGTCTCCACCGGGCCCAGAGGTGTTTTTAGGGTTTCAGTGCCAACTTGACTGAATTTGTAATCGCGAATTTTTTTGCCGTCGGCAACTTTGTATTGAAGGTCTGTTTTTCCAGCGGCGACATCGAGTGCCAGTTGGATTTGATAGCTCACCTTGTCAAGAATATTGGGTGGGGCGTCTTTGAGATCTCGCTCCGGATTATGGACGTTAAAGATCATACCTTTTGACGGTTCGAAATTAAGCACCGTGGCGCGATTTCGACCAAGGCCTTTGCGGCGATATTCGTAATGTTGGGGGGTGATATGGCCATCCTGGCTGGTAAAGCGAGAGTACTCTTTAATGCTGGCAAAAAGGGCGCTGCTATCGAAGTCCAGGCGCCAGTTGCCGTCCTGTCCGGACAATTCCCGAGTGGCGGTAATGCTGATCCCATTAAATCGGGCGGCGTAGGTGGCTTTGAAAGGTTCCAGCTCAGCAGCAATTGCCTGGCCGGTAATTAAAAAAAGAAACAGAGAGGTAGCAAAAAGGCGCACTGTGATATCCCACAAAAAACTGAACCCTTTTGAATACTAGCTGGCGAGGCGCGCAAAGTACATTGAAGGACTTTTACCCCGCCAGCTATCAAGGGCTGGTTTTATGCGGAAACCTGAACCCCGTGGTGAGGTAGTAATTCACCATCCAGCTGAACTCGATCATCCGCCATTTGCAGGCGCTGCTGAGCAAACCAGGTAACCGCCATGGGGTAAATGATGTGCTCTTGAACCTGCACTCGCTTTGCCAATAGCTCTGGAGTGTCTCCCTCCTTTACAGGAACAATGGCTTGGACGATAGGTGGCCCGCCGTCGAGCTCCTCGGTGACAAAATGCACGGTTACTCCGTGTTCTTTGTCCCCGGCTTCCAGTGCCCGCTTATGGGTATGCAGGCCCTGGTACTTCGGCAGTAAGGAGGGGTGAATGTTGATCAGGCGGCCGTTGTAGTGGCGCACAAAGTCGGGTGTCAAAATACGCATAAACCCAGCCAGTACAACCAAATCTGGTTTGCACTTGTCGATCTCTTCGATTAAGGCGTGATCGAAGGTTTCTCTGCTGGAGTAATCCCGGTGATTCACCACAGAGGTGGGAACGCCTGCCTGTTCTGCGCGAGTCAGCCCATAGGCATCTGCCTTATTGCTGACAACCGCAGTCACGGAAAAAGGCGCGTCCTCTTGTGCGGCGGCATCCAGCAGAGCCTGCAGGTTGCTGCCACTACCGGAGATTAATACGGCAACTCTACAAGACATTACAGCCCCGCCAGCTCTACTGCTTCCGCCCCTTCTTTGGCATCTTCGATAGTGCCAACGACAAAGGCGTCTTCGCCCATTTGCTTGAGAGCGGATAGTGCCGACTCGGATTGCTCTGCAGGCACGCAAATAACCATGCCAACACCGCAGTTAAACGTGCGGTACATTTCGCGGCTATCGATATTGCCTGCATCACGCAGCCAATTAAATACTGGAGGCATTTCCCAGCTGGTGACATCAATACGCGCGCTGCAGCCTTCGGGCAGTACGCGGGGCAGGTTTTCCAGTAAGCCGCCGCCAGTGATATGGCTTAGCGCATTCACCTGGAAGGTCTTCATTAATTGCAGCAGGTTTTTAACGTAGATACGGGTCGGGGCCATCAGCGCCTTGGCCAGGGTTTCACCGCCGATGTCCTGCTGGAGATCGGCACCGCTGACTTCGAGAACCTTGCGGATCAGGGAGTAGCCATTGGAGTGGGGGCCACTGGAGGCCAAGCCGATCAATACGTCGCCAGCTTTAACTTTGCTGCCGTCGATGATTTCAGATTTTTCTACGACACCGGTGCAGAAGCCTGCCAGGTCATAATCGTCGCCTTCGTACATGCCGGGCATTTCGGCGGTCTCGCCGCCGACCAGTGCGCAGCCTGACAGCTCACAGCCTTTGCCAATGCCGGTAACTACTTCTGCAGCAATATCGACATTGAGTTTGCCGGTTGCGTAATAGTCGAGGAAGAAGAGGGGTTCAGCTCCTGCTACGATCAGGTCATTCACACACATGGCGACAAGATCGATACCGATGCTGTCGTGAATGCCCAAGTCCATTGCCAGGCGTAACTTGGTACCCACACCGTCGGTGCCGGAAACCAAAACCGGCTCTTTATAGCCGCTTGGTAGTTCACACAGGGCGCCGAATCCGCCCAGTCCGCCCATTACCTCGGGGCGGGATGTGCGTTTGGCGACATTTTTGATGCGCTCTACCAGTGCATTACCTGCGTCGATATCGACACCGGCATCTTTATAAGAGAGGGATGTTTGCGTAGATTGCGGCTTGGAATCGCTCATGATTCTTCCTGCGGTGGGTATTCGAAGGGCGCGTATTCTATCTGGGTCTTGCCTTGGTAGCCACGCCCAGACGGCATCTCGAAGGGGGATTTCGGCATTTTCTCGCCATTTGAACTGTGAAATCACTCCGATAGTGAGAACTCGGGGCTGAGAGAAACGTCTGACGCTGATACAATAGCCGCAATTTTTAGTCCGCCCTAAAATCTGGCGTCTTGCACATCGATAATAATTTCTGCAAGCTCAGGGGCGGAAAATAAGAGGTTTGGAGAGAAGTCCTATGCACAAGCTGCTCCGGCAGGGATTGGTGTTGCAGTTGCTGGCTCTGATCATCAGTGTTCTAGCCCTACCGGTTCAAGCTCGAGTCATCTCGGATTTGTACGAAGTTGTCGAGGCTGTGTCGAGTCGCGGAGCCACGGATCGTACAGCAGCCGGAAGTCGCGGCCTGGAACGTGTGTTCGTACGTGTTACGGGAGATGCCGCTGTCGGTAGTAACCCAAATGTGCAGCCGATATTAAAGAATGCACAGCAGTTTGTTCAGGGGTATCGCTATACCCGCGAGGACAATCAGCTCTACTTACACCTTTCCTTTGATCCCCAAGCGATCTCCCGGCAAGTTAATCAATTGAACTTGCCCGTGTGGCCTAACAATCGCCCCGGTACTTTGGTGTGGCTTGCAGTAGATACCCTGCAAGAGGGACGCAGTGCTTTGAGTGAAGAGGCGACCCCGGAGCTCTTCTCTGTACTCGAGGCAATGGCTATCGAGCGCGGTGTCCCCCTGGATTTCCCGGTAATGGATCTTAATGATCAGCGCAATATGCCCCTGGGAGCTCTCTGGGCCCAGGATGAGCAGGCAGCTGAGAAGGCGGGTTTTCGCTATAGTCCCGATGCCACTTTGATGGGGCGGGTGCTTCAAGCTTCGGGCCATCGCTGGCAGGCAGATTGGTTGCTAATTCACGGCGGTCGCAGTTATGCCTTTGATACTGCCGGAGGTTCGCTGGAAGAGGTCGCTCTGCGCGGCGTTAACCAGCTGGCCAATATTCTCGCGCAGCGCTATGCGGTGTCCCCAAATGGCCAGGACAATCAGTTGGGCGCGGTGATTGTTGAGTTATCTGGTATCGACAGTTTTGCTGATTATGCCAAGGCATCTGGTTATCTACAGGGGTTGGCACAGGTCAGCAGTGCTAACCTGCTCTCTGTTGAAGGGGACCGAATGCGCCTGGCACTGGTCACTTCGGCAGGGTTGAGCAATTTGCGTGATACGCTGGCTCTAAACCATAAATTGCGAGCACAAGCGGACGGAGACGCCATTAACCTGAATGGATACCGTTCACCCTTGGGCAGCGCTGAGAATCCGTTGCGCTATCACTGGGATTGAGATGAGTATTCCGCAACAATTGCCGCTGGGGGTATCCCTGCGGGATGACGCCACTTTTGATAACTTCTACCTGTCGGATTCAGATCCAAATCGACAGGTAGTTGCCCTGCTGCAGTCTTTTGCCAGTGGCGAGAATCCCGAGTCTGTAATTTACATTTGGGGTGAGGCGGGTAGTGGTATTAGCCACTTGCTTCAGTCTGCTTGTCAGTGCGCAGAGGCCAATGGTCGCTCTTTCCATTATCTCCCTCTCGCAGACCTAATGAACATGGACCCGGCTGTTATTCTCGACGGACTCGAACGCTTGGACCTTGTCTGTATAGATGATGTTCATTTGTTGGAGGGACAGCCCGAGTGGCAGACCGCTATTTTCCATCTCTATAACCGAGTTAAGGATGGCGGCAGGCAGTTATTGATGGGGGCTCGCAAGTCGCCCCGCGGTATGGATATTGCCCTGGCTGATTTGCAGTCACGCCTGCACTGGTCCCTGGTGTTCCAGCTCAAAACTCTGAATGACAGCGATAAAGTTGCCGCCCTGCGCCGTCGCAGCCGTCTGCGCGGTTTCGACCTGCCGGAAGATGTGGCCCAGTACATATTGCACCGCGCCCCGAGGGATACTCGAGCACTCTTTTTGTGTCTGGAGGAGCTGGACCGGGCTTCTCTTATGGCTAAGCGTAAAATCACCATTCCTTTTGTTAAGCAGGTTTTGGATATCTGACCCCAGAATTGGGCCCTCACCGACCTGCTTTAGCCTCCTGGGCTCATTTGGGCTCCTTTGCCTTGTGTTTTGGTGACACTTGACGCTTTTTCCGTCTATTATGGTTGGTGTTTGCTCACTTCACCTTCCCCTATCTACTCCTGCGCGATCTCCTTCACCTGTGTATTTCCGTGTGAAATCTGCTCTGCTCACGATACTAATTTGAAGCAGCGAGTGGGTTTATGGTGAGTCTTGCCCCTGTTTGCTCCCAAATGTCTCTGGTTGAGGGCAGCGTTATGCCAAACATTCATAAAATCCTGTATGTCAGCCATGCTGCTGAGGATGAAAGCAGTGGACTCATGCAGGCTTTTGCAGTGGCGCGCAATCATCAGGCGGAGATAAAGGTGTTACTGGTCTGTCCGAAGGTGCCGGAAGGGTTTGAGGAGTTTAGTCGGCTCTGTGTGAGGACAATGCTTGATAGGGTCAGGAGTGAAATTGAGTCGGCCCGCGTACATATGGAGTTATCGGCGGAAAGGACCAATTTGGAGATTGAGTCAGATTGTGGTGCCCGACCTGCCGAGAGGGTGATTCGCCGGGTATTGGCTGAGGGCTATGACCTGGTGATCAAGAATGTTGAGGGTCGCAGCCAGCTTAAGGGCTTCAAGGCAATGGATATGGATCTGCTGCGAAAGTGTCCCTGCCCGGTATGGCTGTGCCGCCCAATCAAGGAACATCGCAACAAGATACAGGTGGCTGTTGCTCTCGACCCTGAATGCGAGGATGGCAGCAGTTATGACTTGGCGATCCGGTTGCTGCGCTGGTCGCGAGTACTCGCTGACAGTTGCAGTGGGGTATTGAATGTTATTTCCTGTTGGGACTTCGATATCGATGAATACTTGCGGCGCCATTTTCCCTTGAGCGCCTCTGAGGAAGAGTTGGATGAAGCCACTGAATCAGCGCGGGCCCAACACCGATCAAAGCTCGATGTATTGATACGTGCATCCGGAATTGAGGGGGAAATACGTATTCACCATGTGGTTGCCCATCCAGATAACTTTATTCCATTGCTGATTGATGAAGAGGGTCTCGACTTGCTGGTTATGGGCACTGTTGGACGGGCGGGTATTCCCGGTTTCATTATGGGGAATACAGCAGAGAATATATTGCAGAAGGTCAGTTGCTCCCTGCTGGCTCTGAAGCCCAGTGACTTTGTATCGCCGATAAAATAGTTGTGGATTATGGGTCTAATTCAGCTTGGCCCCTGCGCTGATCGCTCTATCGGAATTCTCTGCTGCGGGAGTTGAGGTGATCCTGATACCGGGACAAAATTACAGCTAAGAATTCGGGAGAAATATAATGATTAAGACTATTGCCAAATGGTTTGGCGGCTTATTTTTTGTGGGGGTTTTGGCAGTTTCTGCTTTTGCTATTAATGCAGTTTATTTCAAGCCTTGGTCTATAGATGTATTTTTTGAACGTGTCTTTATAAAAATCGGCAGTAGCAGTCCGGAAATCCTTTCACAAATTAGAATTTTGGAACAATTTGGAATTGATGGACACAATGCGCATCTCGATGATTTGTCTGAAGAAGAGCAGTTGCGTGTTATTGAAATGATGAAGAGCGAGCTGGCGGTATTGCGCAGCTACGATCGCGAAAGTTTGGAAGGGCAGCAGGCCATTTCCTATGATGTGTTAGAGCATCTTCTCAGTATAAAGGCGGAAGTTGAACGCTGGAGGCACCATGATTACCCGCTTAACCAAATGTCGGGTGAGCAGAATAGGTTGCCGGAGTTTCTCGCTGAAGTACATCAGATCAACAATGTAAAAGAAGCTGATTATTACTTGTCTCGTCTGGGAGAGGTCGGACGTAAGTTTGATCAATTGCTGGATGGTCTGAAGATAAGGGAAGAGAAAGATATCCTGCCCCCGCGCTTTGTTGTCGATAGTGTTTTAGAGGAAATGCAGGGTTTTATCGCCGCGCCGGTAAAAGAAAATATACTTTATACCTCATTACTGGAGCGACTTAACAAAATTGAAAAGCTGGATAAACAGGAGCGGGAAGGTATTCTCAGCCAAGCTGAGTTGCTGATTGGTACAGAAGTTTACGCCGCGTATCAAGGGCTAATCGATTATTTCAGTACTCTCCGGTTAAAAGTTGGAGAGAACAATGGTGTTTGGGCATTGCCGGATGGGGATGCCTACTATGTCTATCAAGTACGCAACTTTACCAGTACAGATATTGCACCGGAGGAACTCCATCGTATTGGATTGGAAGAGGTTGCAAGAATTGAAACGGAAATGAATGAAATTTTTTCATCCGTTGGTAGAACCAGTGGCACTATTAGCGAACGTTTTTCTGCACTGAATAATGATCCCCAGTTTCTTTATGAGGATTCAGATTTAGGACGAGAGAAAATTATTGCCGATTACCAGGTAATGATTGATGAAATTGATGCGGGCCTGGGTGACTATTTTGATTTAAAACCCAAAATGGGTGTTGAGGTGCGCCGAGTCCCAGAGTTTAAAGAGCAAGGTTCTGCGGGAGCCTACTACAATCCTCCAGCAATGGACGGGTCTCGCCCCGGGGTATTTTATGCAAACTTGCGGGATGTTCATGAAACCAAAAAGTTTGGAATGCGTACCTTGGCTTACCATGAAGCGGTACCTGGGCATCACTTCCAGTTGGCAATTGCACAAGAGCTAAAAGGTGTGCCGACTTTCCGTAAAATGGGGTTGTTTAATGCTTACTCGGAAGGGTGGGCACTGTACTCCGAGAAGCTTGCTAAAGAAGCCGGTTTCCAGGAAAACCCCTATGATGATTTGGGTCGGTTGCAGGCGGAAATGTTCCGGGCTGTGCGGTTGGTCGTGGATACTGGAATGCACTATAAGCGCTGGAGTCGCGAGCAAGCGATTGAGTATATGCTGGAAAAGACCGGTATGACTGAGTCTGAAGTCACCACCGAAATCGAACGATATATGGTTTGGCCCGGTCAGGCACTGGCCTACAAAACCGGTATGCTGAAGATTCTTGAGTTGCGTGAACGCGCTAAAGAAGCGCTTGGTAGCCAGTTTGATATCCGCCAGTTCCACAATGTAGTTCTCACCAATGGCGCTTTGCCATTGGCAGTGCTGGAGCAGCAGGTAGATCAGTGGATAGCAACCAACAAGAGTTAGGATTCACTTTTGCAGAGTATTCGGCTATAGGATCGAAAAAAGAGTAACTTAAAAGTTTGAGCATCTTTACCGCTAGAAAGGGTGAAGGTGCTCGGATCATGTGGTTTTAGTTACCAAAAAGGGAGAAGGGAAGAATACGCCGCGCTTGGGACCCTATGAGGCATGGATGCCGATTAGGAGCTTACAGGGATGTATTCACAGCGTGTCTCGAGTGCGGCGTATTCTTTCCTTCCACCCCAGTAGTAAGAATAGTACTTGTAAGGGGTTGGTAAGTGCCGAAGTCAAAAGCTATTACGGTAGATGATGGGTTTTCTAGAGTTAAATTTCTAAAAGGAAGAACTCCCGAAACAACGGATGAGGAAGCTAAAGATGCATTTGCCTTATTGTCCGAGTATAGGGATGGTGGAATATACGTAGCCCATTATTCAGGGAATAGCGAGTGGGAAAGACACACCAATGGAGATGAGTTTGTTCAAGTTATAGGTGGGGAAACAGCTCTAATTCTTCTCGTAAACGGTGAAGAGAAGCGGAACGAATTATCAGCTGGGCAAATATTGGTTATACCAAAAGGTGTCTGGCACCGATTTGAAACGCCTGGCGAAGTAAAAGTTATGACTATTACCCCGCAGCCAACTGAGCACAGTATTACTAAGCCATGCGATACCTAAGAAATAAGATCATTCTACATGCTGGCAGCGGTTTGCAGTACAAGAGTGCGTGCTGTTAGCTGGGGCTTTCAACCTTGAGCTATAGGGTTCTAAAAATGCAGGTAAACCAAGTATATCGCTTGTCCTCGTGTATATTTGGCTCTCGAATTGTTAGGTGTTCGCTAATAGCTCAAACAAGAAAGGCCACAGATAGTGGCCTTTCTTAATTCTGTTTTAACCTTTTAGTTATACTTTTGGAGTTCTGGTGCTTGCTATCCACTCGTCAATAATTTCCTCCAGGGCATCCAGTGGTACTGGGCCGTTGGCCAGAACTGCATTGTGGAATTGACGAATATCAAACTTCTCTCCCAGTTCTTTTTTGGCTTTCTCACGAAGCTGTAAAATTTTGAGCATGCCAATTTTGTAGGCTGCTGCCTGACCGGGTAATACGATATAGTGCTCGACAACTTTAATAACATCCCCTTCAGGGTCAGGAGTGTTTTCCATTAGATATTGTATGGCTTGCTCTCGGGTCCATTTCTTGGCGTGAATTCCGGTATCTACTACAAGGCGTCCTGCTCGCGATAGCTCCATTGCCAATCGCCCAAAATCTGAGTAGGGGTCTTGGTAGAGTCCCATCTCTTTTGGCAGCATTTCAGAGTAAAGGCCCCAACCCTCGGTATAGGCGGTATAGTGACCATATTTACGGAATTTAGGGATATCCTGTAATTCCTGGGTGATAGAGAGCTGCATATGGTGGCCGGGGATGCCCTCGTGGTATGCCAGTGCTTCCATCTGGTAACTGGGCATATCGTCCATATTGTAGAGGTTGGCGTAGTAGATGCCTGGGCGTGAGCCGTCGGCAGCAGGTTGCAGGTAAAAAGCTTTACCGGCAGATTTCTCCCGGAATGGTTCGACCGCTCTCACATCGAGGTCCGCTCTAGGTTTGGTGATAAATAACTCGTTCAGCCTACCCTTCATGGTATCGATAATGGTAGTAGCCTTCTCAAGATATGCAGCTTTCCCCTGTTCTGTGGTCGGGTAATAAAATTGCTGGTCGGTGCGCATAAATTCGAAGAAGTTTTTCAACTTACCTTCGAATTTTACTTTACGCATAATTTCCCGCATCTCATCATGGATGCGAGTCACTTCTTCAAGGCCAATCCTATGAATTTCTTCGGCTGTCATATCGGTAGAAGTGTAAAAGCCGAGACGAAAATTATAAAAGTCACTGCCATCTGCCAGTTTCCAGGCGCCATCATCAGTAGTTGCGCGTATCTCAAGCTCTTGCAGGTAGTCGATTAGGGTTTTATAGGCGGGGCCAGTGTTGTCTTTTAGCGCTGTTTTAGCTTTATCTATTAAGGACTTTTTCTGTTCTTTACTGATATCGAGGTTTTCTACTTTTCCCTTAAAGTCAGCAAATAGAGGGCTGTCCTTTTTTCTATCAAAAGGAGCACCAGTAATTAGGTTTTGTGCATCTCCAATAACATAGGGGAAAACGAATTTTGGAATAGTGGTGCCAGCTTTGGCGTTTTCCTCCAGTTGGTCTTGCAGCTGTGCGAAATACTGGGGAATTCTATTTAAGCGGGAAATATAAGCTTCGGCATCCCTGATGTTATCGATACGGTGCTGGCTGATAAGTGTTGAAGCGGCGCCGGTATGGGTGGCGAACATTTGGTTGACTGGATAATTATGATTTCGCCACTTATAGGCTTCGATTTCTTGTTGCAAATTGCGTTTTGCCAGTCGAAGATTAAGTTGGGTAGGTCGATCTAGTATAGCGGGATCAATTTTATTCAGCTCGGATAATTGACGTTTATTAATTTCATGGGTTTCTTGCGCAAACTCAGGAGTTAGATCATTCCATTTGCTGTACTCCTCTTTCAGACCCAAGAATGTTTTGAATTCAGGGCTGCGGTCTAGATGCTCCTGGAAGAACTTATCGAATAGCAAATTGACCTTCTTGCTGGCCTCACTCATTTCTTTGCTGACTTTCGGGGGAGGTGACTGATTAAGTGCACTTTCCTCTAAGGGGGCAATCTTATGTGCATCTGCATTGTTGGTACTATCGTTGCAGCCTGTGAGAATGAGTGAGCTTACTGCCGCTGCAATCAGAGTTACTTTTAACTTCATGAGTACAATCCTTGCGTTCAAAGAGTAGCTCTTACTTTTTTATCATTATTTTTGCAGTTAATGGACTTTTTTATGTAAAAGCATCCCATTATTTGGTTTTGTGGATATAAATTCAGCAGAAAATAAGAGCGGTGCACTTTTTTGGTATGGGGAATACTGGGTATGTTTTATTTTGGTGCTTTTATACGACAGTGGCGGCTAAGGTGAGCTGAAAATAGGGGGGGTTGAAATAAGACCACAGTGCCATTCATGCTGGGAGCTGGTGATTGCTTAATAAGAAGTCCGGAGTGTCATTCCGGACTTCCCTGTAAAACAATAAATGCCGTATTGTAAAAACTATACAGAATTTTTACTTCTGCAATGCTCTACTGACGATAAGAAAAAGACAGACAAGTAGTTATCAGGTACTTATCTGTCGCTTCTATTATTTATTGTTGGGTTTTTACTTTTGCAACCCACTCATTAACCAGTTCTTCCAGTACATCCAAGGGGACTGGGCCACTGGCCAGGATAGTGTCGTGGAAGCCGCGAACATCAAACTGATCACCCAGTTCTGTTTTGGCTTTTTCACGCAGCTCGACAATTTTCAGCATACCAATTTTGTATGCGGTCGCTTGGCCAGGCATCACAATATAGCGCTCGATCGCTTTAACCACGTCGCCTTTCGGGTTCGGGGTGTTCTCTACGAGGTAGTCGATCGCTTGCTCGCGGGTCCATTTCTTGGCGTGAAGGCCGGTGTCTACCACCAATCGGCCAGCGCGCCACAGTTCCATAGCCAGGCGTCCAAAGTCAGAGTAGGGGTCTTCATAGAAGCCCAATTCCTTGGGTACCAGCTCGGAGTAGAGACCCCATCCTTCGGTATAAGCAGTGTAACCACCGTATTTACGGAACTTGGGAATATCCTGTAATTCCTGAGCGATAGAAAGCTGCATATGGTGGCCGGGGATACCTTCGTGGTAGGCCAATGCTTCCATCTGGTAAGACGGCATATCGTTCATATTGTACAGGTTGGCGTAGTAGATACCTGGGCGCGAACCGTCGGGAGCCGGGCGCTGGTAGAAGGCCTTACCTGCAGATTTTTCGCGGAAGGCCTCTACGGCTCTTACATCGAGATCGGCTTTGGGCTTGGTGATAAACAGTTCATCCAGGCGGCCCTTCATGGTGTCGATAATTGCGGTGGCCTTTTCCAGGTATTCCGCTTTACCTTCCTCAGTGGTGGGGTAGTAGAACTGCTTGTCGGTGCGCATGAATTCGAAGAATTCCTGCAAGTTACCTTCGAACTTCACCTTGCGCATAATCTCGCGCATTTCGTCGTGAATACGGGCAACTTCTTTAAGACCGGTTTGGTGGATCTCATCGGCAGTCATATCCGTAGTGGTGTAAACACCGAGGCGGAATTTATAGAACTCTTCGCCGTCTGCCAGTTTCCAGGCGCCGTCGTCGGTAGTGGCTTTTTTCTCAAGCTCTTGCAGGTAGCTGATCAACTTTTCGTAAGCGGGACCGGCGCTTTCAGTCAGGGCCTGGCTGGCTTTATCGACCAGTGATTTCTTTTGATCTTCACTGATTTCCAGCTTTTCTACTTTTTCTTTAAAGTCTGCAAACAGTGGGCTGTCTTTCTCACCGTTAAAAGGTGCACCGGTGATCAGGTTGCGGGAATCGCTAATAACGTAAGGGAATACAAATTTGGGTACGATTGTACCGACTGCAGCATTGGCTTTCAGTTGTTCTTCCAGCTGGGAGAAATACTTGGGCATGCCATTCAAACGGGAGATGTAGGCCTCTGCATCGCTGACATCATCGATACGGTGCTGGCTGATCAGCAGTGTGGCGGCGCTGGTATGGGTGGCATACATCTGGTTGACCGGGTAGCCGTGATTGCGCCACTTGTAGCCATCAATATCCTGTTGCCAGTTGCGTTTTGCCAGGCGCAGGCTCAGGCGGGTAGCGTCATCCAAGGTGGAAGGATCAATTTTATTCAGTTCCGCCAGCTGACGCTTGTCGAGCTCCAGGGTTTCCTTGGCAAATTCTGGGGAGAGGTTATCCCACTTATCGTAGTCTTCTTTTTTACCCAGGAAAGTTTTGGTCTCAGGACTGCGGGCGAGGTGCTCCTGGAAGAAGTCCTCGAACATCTGGTTTACGCGTTTGACTGCGGCTGGGTCCACTTTTCCTGCGACTTCTTGAGTCGCCGTGCTTTCCGTGGCTGTGGCGGTTGCACTCTGCTCGGCTGTGTTCGGGGCGCGGTCACAGCCGCTGATTACCAGCGCGCTTATGGCGGCTGCGATCAGGGTTGGTTTCAACTTCATGAGCATATTCCCAGTGTTCGGTTCTTCGTTGCTAATTTGTGCCACTCCAGTGGCATTCTTTAGGTTGCCTGCCTAAACCCCCCACACTTTATGCGGGATGTGTAGTGCAGATCAGCAGGTATTGTGCTGACTGGAGCAGCATTTGGCCAGTAGTGGGGAGAATTTGATTGAGGGGAGGGTATTCAGGAAATAAAAAAGCGGGCACATGGCCCGCTTTTTCTGGTGACTTCGGGATTAAGCGAAGTTCTGGTTTACAAACTCCCAGTTCACCAGGGCCCAGAAAGCTTCCATGTACTTCGGGCGCAGGTTGCGGTAGTCGATATAGTAAGCGTGTTCCCAAACATCGCAGGTCAGCAGGGGAGTAACGCCTTCTTCAGTCAGCGGGGTTGCTGCGTTGGAAGTGTTTACAATGGCGACTGAGCCGTCAGCATTTTTTACCAGCCAGGTCCAGCCGGAGCCGAAGTTGTTTACAGCACTGGTGGTAAATGCTTCTTTGAACTGGTCGAAGCTACCGAAGGCTGCGTTGATAGCCTCGGCAATCGCGCCAGTGGCTTCGCCGCCACCGTTAGGGCTCAGGCAGTTCCAGTAGAAAGTGTGGTTCCAAACCTGGGCTGCGTTGTTGAACACACCACCGGAAGAGGACTTGATCACGTCTTCCAGAGATTTGTCAGCGTCAGCAGTGCCTTCCAGCAGGCCGTTCAGCTTGTCTACGTAAGTTTTATGATGTTTGCCGTAGTGGTACTCCAAAGTCTCTTCGGAGATATGCGGTGCCAGGGCGTTCTTAGCGTAGGGGAGTTCAGGCAATTCGAAAGCCATGGTGTTTTCCTTCCTTTGTCTGAGGGTTATTGGTGAGGGCATTCTACACGTGCCGCATCTCAGAATTAAGCCGGCGCGATGGATTAGGGAAGTTTGGGACGATTTCCTCAAACACAAGGGGGGAAGCTTTTGCTGTCAGCTCTATTCGACTGTCGTCTATTATTACTGACGACCGCTTACTTTTTCGTCAATTTTTGGTATAACTGCCGCAGAATTCGACGAATCTGAATGGATTCTATTGTCATATATTTCTGAAAATACGGTACCGGAAAGAGCAGCATAGAACTGGCGGGTACCGGACTCATCAGCACAGTTATCGGGTGTATCGAACCATGCAACGCAAAGAGCCCACATTGGGCGGCAGCGCCGCTCTTGAACCATCACTGGATCTCACTACCAGCGAAGAAAGGAGTGATTCACCAGAGCCCCAGGTGATCGTGGAGGAGCGCCGAGGTGGTTTCTCTTTCTTGGGTCTATGTGCCCTGATTATGGCGATGGGTGGCCTGGGTGCCTCGGGTTTCCTGTACCAGCAATGGCAGGACAGCCGGACCCTGTTGAGTGATGCAGAGACTCGTATTGCCGATGCGGAAAACCGTATTGCTGAACTGGAGAAGCGCTTTAGCCTCTCCGATGAGGAATCTACGGCATCGGTTGAGGTACTGAATGCAAAAGCCAAGGAAAACTCCTCGGAGATCCGCAAATTGTGGGGTGTTGCCTATGACACCAACCGCAAGAGTATCTCCGCAAATAAAACAGCAGTCGCGGCTAACAAAAAGCAAGTCGCCGCTCTCAGCACTAAGCTCAGCGGCCTCGAGTCCAGCGTGAAGAAAATCGCTGCTGTAGAGGCTTCGCTGGCAGAGTTGCGCAAGGGCAATACAGATTCCCAGCGTGAGATGACCGATAAGCTTGCTCGCCTGGAGCGCCAGCTGGCTTCAGTGCGCAGTGACCTGACTATGCGTGTCGGTGCGAATGAAGAGGCTGTAGAGTCTATCGATGCTTACCGCCGTTCGGTGAATAAGGATCTGGTGCAGCTTCGCGATGCGATTCGCTCCCTGCAGTCCAGCGGTGATTCCACAGCTTCATCCATGTAGTTTTCCGGTTGAGTTAAAAAAGGCGGACCTGGTGTCCGCCTTTTTTTATTCCGTTTTCCCTTAAGGTGAATGGGATTTCTGGGAATATCTGGGTCAATAACCCTACATTTCGTGTAGAATCGCCGGCCTCGAGACGTTAATCGGAGTTGGCAATGACCACTATCCGCCAGGATGATCTGATCGGCAGCGTGGCCGATGCGCTGCAATTTATTTCTTACTACCACCCACAGGACTTCATTCAGGCCCTGAACAAGGCTTATGAGAAAGAGGTCAACCCGGCGGCCAAGGACGCCATGGCCCAGATCCTGATCAACTCACGCATGTGTGCCGAGGGCCACCGCCCAATCTGTCAGGATACCGGCATTGTCACCGTGAAGTTGAAAGTGGGCATGAATGTGCGTTGGGAAGCGGACATGAGCGTTACCGATATGGTTAACGAAGGTGTGCGCCGGGCCTATCAAAATGCCAGCAACGTGCTGCGTGCCTCTATTCTGGAAGATCCAGATGGTGCTCGTAAGAATACCGGAGACAATACTCCGGCGGTGATTCACTATGAAATCGTTCCCGGTGATACCGTAGAAGTTTATGTGGCAGCTAAAGGCGGCGGCAGTGAAGCCAAAACCAAGTTTGCCATGCTGAATCCATCTGACTCGGTGGTTGACTGGGTGCTGAAGATGGTTCCGCAGATGGGTGCCGGCTGGTGTCCGCCCGGCATGTTGGGTATTGGTATTGGCGGTACCGCTGAGAAAGCGATGCTGTTGGCCAAAGAATCCCTGCTCGACCCCATCGACATTCAGGAGCTGCAAGAGCGCGGAGCCTCTAACCGCGCTGAAGAGCTGCGTCTGGAACTCTATGATTCCGTCAATAAACTGGGCATCGGTGCCCAGGGCCTGGGTGGACTGACCACTGTGTTGGATGTGAAGATCAAGGATTATCCTACCCACGCTGCCAACAAGGCTGTAGCGATCATCCCCAACTGCGCGGCTACCCGTCACACCCACTTTACCCTGGATGGCTCCGGGCCCGCGCGCCAGACTCCGCCTAAGTTGGAAGACTGGCCGGAAATTACCCGCGAAGCGGGCAGCAATACCCGTCGGGTAAACCTGAATACCATTACTGCAGAAGATATCCAAAGCTGGCAGCCCGGTGAGACCCTGCTGCTGAACGGTAAGATGCTGACTGGTCGCGATGCGGCGCACAAGAAAATGGTAGATATCCTCGCTAAAGGCGAGAAGTTGCCTGTGGATCTCACCGGCCGCTTTATCTACTACGTAGGCCCGGTAGATCCGGTGCGCGATGAGGTTGTTGGTCCCGCTGGTCCAACCACCGCTACCCGTATGGATAAATTCACTCGCACTATGCTGGAAGAAACTGGCTTGGCGGGGATGATCGGTAAGGCGGAACGCGGCCCCATGGCAATTGAGGCGATCCGCGATAATAAAGCGGTATACCTTATGGCCGTCGGTGGCGCTGCTTATCTGGTTGCCCAGGCGATTAAAGGCTCCGAAGTTATCGCCTTCCCCGAGCTGGGAATGGAAGCGATTTACGAGTTCGAAGTAGAAGATATGCCGGTAACTGTGGCTGTCGACAGTCAGGGTGAGTCAGTACACACTACTGGCCCGCTGATCTGGAAAGCCAAGATTGCCGAAGGTGAGGTGTAACGCTTCCGCCATTTAAAGAAAAGGCCCCAACAGGGGCCTTTTTTATTGGAATTTATTGCCTTGCTCAGCTAAGTCCGCCAGCATCAGTTCGCGAATAATTGGTATTGGTGCACTGCCATAGCTCAGGAACATCTCATGGAACCCCTTGAGGCTAAAGTTGTTGCCCATTTTCTTTTTGATTTCCTCGCGCAGGGCCAAAATATCTGTAAAGCCAGCAAAATAGCTGGTGAGCTGCACTTGGCTTAAGGTCGCCCTGCGCCATTTACCCTCTGCTTCAGCCTGTTGCTGAAAGGCATCCCTGACCATTAACTTCATCGCCTCTGCTTGGCTGATACCCTTTACCTGTACCTCATAATCCAAAATGGTATTAGTGATAGTGCGCAAGTTCCACTTGTAGTACATCAGCCACAGCTCGGGGGAAAAATTACCGTAACCAGCATCCAGCATCATGCGTTCCGCATAGACGGCCCAGCCTTCGATCATGGCAGTATTGCCGAGAATAGTTTTCAGGATACTGGGGGACTGGTTGGCGTAAACCAGTTGGGTGTAGTGCCCGGGAATCGCTTCATGGATATTGAGTATCTGCAGGATATAGTCGTTGTATTCTCGCAGTAAGCTCTCCGCCCGTTGATCGGAGTAGGTCTCTATGGGCATCACGTTGTAATAGGTATTTGCATTTTTATGGTAGGGGCCAGGCGCATTAATGGAAGCTACAGCAAAGCCTTGCATATAGGCTGGAGTTGTTCGAACTACCAGTGGCTTTTCCTTGTCCAGGCTTAACAGGTTTTTTTCGGTCACAAACTCTGCCAGCTCCGGGATCTGTTGCTCTACTTTTTTCTTGAAAGTGTCTTTGGTGGCATGATATTGGGAAAGCTTGTTCAGCAGCTTTTCAATTTTTGCCAGTGGCTCGTTGGGTGGGGAATCAGAAGGAAAGTATTTTGGCCAGAGTTGATCGGCAAGCTTGGTCATTTTATCGTGGGTTACCTGCTTCTCTATGATGGCGCGCTGGTATAGTTCAGCAGCGCTCATTCCAATATTGATATCAAACTGGAATTTTTCTTCGTAGAGTTTTTCACCGATACGAAAATCACGGAATTTTCCGGATTTAGTCAATTTCTTTTGCAAGTTTTGTAGGAAGTGGATATAGCTTTGTATCGCTAAGCGAGAATCGTGCATTCGCCGTAGGAAAATCTCCTTTGCGTCCGCAGGCATCTGACTTTCTTTAACCGTTTTTTCCAGCTCTTCGCCAAAGACTTCCAGTGAGCCTGTACTCTGTTGAATTGCTAATTCAAGCTGTGGCGCTGCCGGACGATAGATAGCTGCCTTAGCGGCCTGATAGTACTCGGGCACTTGCAGCATACGAGTGCTAACGGTATGTAGGCGCTTTAGAAGTGGCGCATAGTCGGTGTTTAGGATCAGGGCAAAAGAATGGGAAACATTATATATGGATGGGTCCCATTGGTATGACTTAAAGCGGGTATATTGCCATTGCAGTCGATGCAGAAAATTTTCTATAAGAGCGAGATTACTGCGTGAATTGATATTGAGCTGGCTTTTATCCAAGGCTGCAAATTTGCGTTCATAGATTTGAGCAAAGTCCAATACAAATTCACGATAACTCTTATCGGGCACCTGAAGCTCTTTGGCTACTTCATAGTAGCCCTCACTGAGCGCCCAGGATGGGAATAGATTCCATAGGCCGTGTATAAATTGCTGACAGAGCTGCTCGAATGCCAGGTTTGTCTCGGAGCGCATTTCCTCCAGGATAACCTTCTCTGGTGGAGGAAGGCGCTCTCTATCCACTTGCTGGCGCTCACAGGCTCCTAGAGATACTAGAAGTAGTAATAGACTGAGGTGTGCTTTCATGACAATCCTCACGTTAATCTGCCGATGTCGACCCAAGGCTGCGGTGGCTATAGATCGTCCAATATTTTTAGCATGCGGTTCCATTTTGTGATGGTAAAACCGGATAAAATGCGTTTTTGAGCCCTGTACTTGTTTCGTTAAGGGGGGGCGGGTAGAGTGAGGCCGGCCCAATTGAGCCGATAATAAACAAGGTTTTGAGGACCGATTCATGACCGAACTAGCTCAACAACAATGTGAAGCCTGTCGTGCCGATGCGCCGCTGGTGAGTGATGACGAACTGCCAGGACTGCTGCGGCAGATCCCTGACTGGACGCCGATGACCCGTGACGGAATTATGCAGCTGGAACGCGTGTTTAAGTTTCGTAACTTCAAGCAGGCTCTGGCGTTTACCAACCGTGTCGGCGCGATTGCTGAAGAGGTGGGGCATCACCCCGCACTGCTGACTGAATGGGGTAAGGTTACGGTTACCTGGTGGAGTCACGAGGCTAAGGGCCTGCACAAAAATGACTTTATCATGGCTGCTCGCACCGATGAGCAGGTGGATGCCGCTTAACTAGTATTTCTTGTGGCGCCTATATCCGGCTTCGGGAGGCGATGGACCATTTGAAATAGCACTCACCGGTTCTTGGTAATCTTAGGGCTGGTGAGCATCCCAATTTAGCCCCTTTTCTCCAAGACTAGGGGTGTCGTCTAAAGGGAGATAAGTCTTGTCAGAGTATACTTCAACGGTGACCTGGAAACGCGACGAGCAGATTTTCACCGATAATCAATACAGTCGAGCCCACACCTGGCAATTTGATGGTGGGGCATCTATCCCAGCCTCCTCTTCCCCCCATGTTGTACCCATTCCCTATTCAGTAGTTGAAAACGTTGATCCAGAAGAAGCTTTTGTAGCGGCTCTGTCCAGCTGCCATATGTTGTTTTTTCTATCGATTGCAGCCAAGCGAGGGTTTGTGGTTGATGAATATTGCGATGAAGCTATAGGAATTATGGGGGCCGATAAGGATGGCCGAATTGCTATGACTAAAGTTACCCTGCGTCCTTCAGTGCGCTTCTCCGGTGAAAAACAACCCAGTCGCGAGCAGTTAGAAAAAATACATCACCTTTCCCACAAACAGTGTTTTATTGCGAACTCCGTGAAAGCTGAAGTGGTGACAGAGATCCAGGAAGTTCCAGTTTAAGTACCTTCCTATAACGATTGGGTTGTCGCTGGGTACTAGGTAGGCTTAGCGGTACTATTTATTTGTTTATTTTATTCGGCAAGGTATGTACACAATTATTGAGAAAGTAGCTTCTACCGAGGATTTCCTCAAACTGCGAGAGATAACAGGCTTAACCCCCAGAAGCCGTGAAGCAGCGGAAAAAGGCCTTCCAAATAGTTTGTATGGTATCCATATAAAAAGACAATCTGAAACTGTCGCTATGGGGCGGGTAGTGGGGGATGGCGCACTTAATTTTGAGATAGTGGATGTTGCTGTCGATCCAAAATTCCAAGGTATTGGCCTGGGGCGTCAGATCATGGAGCACATTATGGCTTACCTGGATCGAGAAGCCCTTCATTCAGCATATATTACGTTGATGGCAGATGTTCCCGAGCTTTATAGAAAATTTGGATTTGAATTGAGCCGTCCAGACACTGAAGGGATGTATCTTATCAAATAATGGCACAGAGCTATTATTGTGGATTCTAAGTTGGCTTTACATCAATGAACGAATGATTGATTCAGTGTCGGCTATATCGTTTATGGTATTGAAATCATTTAGGTGTTGAATAGGTTGCTTGTGTTTCATCATACAGTTGATTCCTTTAATTGCGTTACTTTGGATCTTGAGAATTTTTCTGGTACGGAAAATCAGTTCTTGGTTGAACTGGTAGCCATTATAGAAGTATCCAGAGTTAACAGCCGAAAGTTGATATGGATAGATCTCCGAGATGCACTTACCCGGTTTATCCCGATATGCCTAAAGCATGGTTTTACATTTCATAGCTGTCGGGATTCTGCTACAAGGCTGGTTCTTAAGCTTCAGGAAGATGCATATGTTCCCTTCTACCCAACCCATACGGTGGGAGTTGGGGGATTCGTACTTCTTGATGGGCAACTGCTCTGTGTCCAGGGCCACAGTGCAGCATCGAGCCCGAAGCTGCCTGGAGGAACCGTTGATCTGGGTGAAAAGATAGCCGATGCGGTGATTCGTGAGGTTTATGAGGAGACCGGTGTGTCCTGCGAGTTTTCCTCAGTACTAGGATTTGCTACCCGATTTCCTACGAATTTAGGCTATACGGATATCTACTTCGTATGTGAATTGAGCGCCTTAAATCGGGATATTGTAATAACAGATACGGAAGAAATTAAGCATGCTTCCTGGGTAGATATTGACCACTATTTAAATGGAGGGCATATCTCAGCATTTAATAGACATGTAGCTGAAATGTCCATGCAAAGGCTTGGTTTAACCCAGGTCAGCCAGGATTCTTACAAGGATCCCTTCGCAAAGCAGGAAATATTTTGGACTAATGCCTAAAAGGTCCAAATGATTGGTTGAGTATATATCGCAGTTTAACTACTTACTTTTTGGGCAGAGGGAAAGACTAAGCTGCATTCTAAACACATCGTGAATTCTTCATTCTCATTGAGTCCAGAACGCGGTGTATGCCTTTCTTTCTCTTATGATTATTAAATTATTAGTGGGTTAAATGGTTAGCTGGTGGAAAGATGGAGTGGTCCTATGAAAGGCAAATTTATAGCAATTTTAATTGCCGCAGTTTGGAGTTTGACTGCTCAATCCAATGAGTTAACTATTGGTGAGCGCAAGGTTATTGTCTCGCAAACTCTCGAAGAGAGAAGGGAGTATTGGATTTCTCTTCCCACATCCTTTAAAGAAGGTGGGTATAAAGATTATCCGGTTCTTTATTTACTTGATGCAGATTTTAATAGTTTCTTTCATGTCTTCACGGGTATGGTTCGGCAGCTGAGTTCTGATGCCGCTCCAGTAATTCCTGAAATGATTGTTGTAGGTATCGTAAGTCAAGAGCGTGTAAGAGATAGTTCACCTACTCGATCGCTAACTGAATATGGTGGACGTAAAAATCAGGCGCTATCCAATACAGGGGGCGCTGATCAATTTCTTGAGTTTTTAAGAGAAGAGCTTATCCCAGAGATAAACGCGGAATATCCGACATCCGGGTATCAAATTCTTGCAGGTTACTCATTTACAGGTTTACCTGTTATCCATAGCTTATATTCATCGCCTGAAGACTTTAATGCGTATATCGCTATTGATCCAAGTATGTGGTGGGATGAGCAGATTATGTTAAAGCGGTATTCTGAATTCCTACAAGGTAAATCAACTGAGAAGCGCAGGCTGTTTATCGCTACTTCAGAGAGAGTGGAAGGTGTATATCCTGATGAAAACTATGTTGCAGAATTTATTAGGCTGCTAAATGAGAAGCCCAAGAAAGGGCTGTACGTAGATTCAGTAACCTATGGGACAGAAGAAAATCATCATACCATGCCCGTTATTAGCTTTTATAGAGGGCTTCGATCAATTTTTGATGGTTATATGATCGATGATCAAGCTAGATTTCGCCCCGCAGTGAATGTTAAAAATCACTTCGAACAGTTTTCAAGAAAGCTCGGAGGAACGTTCATGTTGAGGGAAGATGTTATTAGTTTCTTTGGCTATGATCGTCTCTATAATGATCAGTTTGGCATAGATGTTGATAAGGCAATAGAGTTTTTCGAATTGAATACACAGTTTTATCCAGGTTCATATAAGACCTGGGATAGCTTGGCTGAAGCTTATATGGTAAAGGGTAAGAAAGAGCTTGCTATAGATTGCTATAGAAAATCATTGTTAATTAATCCTGATAATGAAACAGCAAGAAATAGAATGGCTCAACTTGAGATTGATTAGATTTATTTTCAGTAGTTATGCTTAACTTGGTGATCTGAAGTGCTGCCGTTGCCCTAAAGTCAGATCGCCAAGTTATTTTATGCTGTATTATTCTGATTTCTATTGCGTTTGATCTAGTTATCTAAAATTAAGTTGTTCTCTGGATTGTAGTAGCAGTAATCGTAGTCCAAGTTCTTACGGAAACAGTAGGGGTCTATAGCATCAGTGTTCGACCACAACCCAAGGCCGTAGTAGTAAGCAAATTCCTGCTCGAGTTCAAACTCGCTGCCGCAATAGTATTCATAATTCCAGGCAGCTCCCCGTATTACCATTTCTTGATTGATGTTGTACCCATTCACATGCAGGTACCCAGTTTCCCGACCATAGATGTCTTTCCCTGTAGATTCAAAATCAACTGAACCAAATGACAATAGGTCGCTTAGGGTTTGAGTGGCTTCGGGGCCATACGATTGGGTACTGGGGTTGGTCTCAGGGGCATCAATGCAATTCAAGCGTATTTTTACATACTCATTATCGACGTAACCGTGAACTGTATCGCCATCAATAACTTGATAGTTTGTTAGCGGAGCAGCCTGAATCGAAGTGGATAGGGCCGCCATGATAAGTAGTTTTTTCATTATGATTTTCCCAGATAAAAATTGCATGGCGTAGCATAGGTAGGGGTTGTTACGGTGCTGTGTAGAAATAGTGATATAAAAAATTGATTTTTATTAAATGTATGGTGAGGTCAGGCTTTGAATGTAGGGAGGTATATCCTTGCAGCCTGCTAAAGGCTATATTTAGCTTTATTGAATCGAAAATAGGGGTGGGTAGATGTGTCTTATTGTGGGTCTATTTATTTGATTTTTTTGGGGCAGTAGCTCTTAATCTCAAGAGCTACTGGATGCTGATGTGAGATGTTTTCATTAAATTGAGTTTACTGTTTTTAGGTCTAGGTTTAATTTCTTTCAAAAGAATTTTGTGGAGGCTTGGTTTTGATTTGGGCGCCTTCATCAAAATGGATGTAGCTCACATTCTAACTAATGGTAGAAAGGTCATTCTCAGTAAGTCGTCTAGTTTTGAATGATATTTCTGTAACTGAGGATCTAATTGTTATGGCTCACAAGAAGCAAGTGTAACGCCGCTGTACTGGTGAGAGTTAAGTTATCCCCTCGGATTAAGTCGCCCTCCTTTACCTGCTCTGTGATGTGTCCTGAGGTTACTTTTGCACTTCCACCAATCACATAGATTAAGTGAGTTTCATTTAAAGATAATTGTTCATCTGTTTTTAAGTGTGCAATGTCCATTAAAGTGCTGCTATCAAAAGTACTGCCTTTCTCGTCAATACCTCCATAAATACGAGTGGTGCCATTTAATGCCGGTTTGTAGGTTTTATACCCCGCAGGCTGGCCAGCTTTCTCTGGCAGCGCCCAGACTTGTAGCATTCTGTTTTGTTGTTTGTCTGGATTAATTTCATTGTGAGAGAAACCCTCTCCCCCCGCACGTTGTACCTGAACTTCACCTGCAGCTAAATCCTTGCCGTGTTCTAAAGATCCCTCATGGCTGACCCGACCCTCGACAATGATAGAGATAACATCGATTTCACTGTGCGGATGCATACCCGATGAGCCCTGGGGTAAGTAGCGCGCATCAGCCAAATACACCATATTGCCCAGTCCTTCAAAAGCCTCTGCTTTTTTGCGAGCACCAAATACGCGGCTATCAGTCACCAGTCGATGTTCAGTAATACCTGCGAAGCCGCCTAACTCCAGTGTGTCTCGGGCTAAAATTTCCATTTTTTTCTCCGGGTGGTTTGTCTGTTGCTGTAGTCGATGGAGTCATTCTAGATATCCCTTTTTGTTTGATATATAGTTATTTTTCGTAATCATTATTCCATTTTTAACAACAATAAAGCTTTGCAGGTTTCATAGGATGGGTCGTAACGTTGATTTGAACGACATGCTGCTTTTCATGGCAGTAGTGGATGCAGGTAGTTTTACCTCAGCTGCGGAACGGCTTAATTTGCCTAAGGCAAATCTCAGCCGGAAAATTGCCAAGCTGGAACATGCTCTGGGAGTCACTCTGCTAGAGCGAACCACCCGCACACAAAGCTTGACTGAAGCCGGCAGTACCTACTTGCAACACTGCCGCCGAATACAGCATGAAGTCGATCTAGCAGAAAGTAAGGTCGGCAGTTTAGTGAGTAAGGAATGTGGTAGGCTGCGAGTGGGTGTCTCTGTTGGTGTAGGCCATGCGATATTGAAAGATGTGCTGGGTGAGTTTCTACAGGCCCATCCTGATATTGAGTTGGAGTTAACTCTATCTAACAAAAGAGTGGATTTGATCGAGGAGGGCTACGATCTGGTTATCCGTGTGGGAGAGTTGGTTGATTCTCGGTTGATAGCCAAGAAATTAGGGAAAATTCGGCGTCGTTTATACACTAGCCCAAATTACATAGAGCGTCAGAATCTGAATGCCGAGTTAGAATCTTTGGCCGATTGCGAGTTTCTAATTATGAGCAGTGCACAGTATGGCGGCAGGTTGAATTTAACGAATGGAACTGATGTTCGAGAGATAATGATCGAGCCGAGAGTGAGAGTCGATGACTTCTTGATGCTAAAGCAGATGCTGATTGATGGCTGTGGAATCGCAATTCTCCCCGACTATATGTGCCAACAAGAAGTAGCTGCGGATTTATTGGTGCCAGTATTTCCTGAATGGGAGATGCCACCGGTGGATCTGTATGCGCTCTACCCACAACATCGACAAAAATTGCCAAAGGTGAGCTCTTTTTTGGCCTTTGTTCAGCAGGTGTGTATGAATCGACTGGGCTGAACGCGTTAAAAACCTTTTCAAGATGCATATCAAGCTAACTAAATATGTATTTAAATATTAACTCGGTAGATAGCCCTTATTCGTTAGGGCTATCGAAACTTCAGCAAAGGCTTTTTCTGTAAGGTTTAATTCACCTGAAGAAATTCAGGTTAGCGTGGATGCCGAGTGGCCCAAAGTAAAAACTCCCGGTTGCCATCGCCGCCCTTTATTGGACTGTCAATATACTCTTTTACCTCCAGTCCCAAATTTTCGCATAAGGCAGTGATGCGCTCGCGCACCTCCGGGTAGTATTTGGCATCACGCACCAGACCACCTTTGCCGATCCCCTCCGGGCCCACTTCAAATTGCGGTTTAACCAGGCTTAAGAGTTGCCCCGAAGGTTTAAGCAAGGCGGGTAACTGCGGCAGAATGAGTGCTTGGGAAATAAAAGAAACATCCATAACGATGGCATCAAAACCTGCGTCTCCGTGGGGGGAGATTTGGGAAGCTTCCAGGTGGCGTGCATTTACCCCTTCAAATAGGTGCATACGGGGGTCATCCAGTAACTTCTGCGCCAACTGATCTCGCCCAACATCAACACCGACAACTGATGCTGCTCCCCGTTGAAGTAGGCAGTCGCTAAAACCGCCAGTAGAGCAGCCAACATCCAGCGCGTGCCACCCAGAGGGGTTTAGTCCTGTCTGGTCGAGGATGGCGGCCAATTTTAGGCCCGCTCGGGAAACATATTGGTCTTCCGGTAGGGGGGTGACCTCAAGGGCGCAATCTTCCGGAATGCTCTGCCCGGCCTTGCGCGCGGGCTGGAGGGTACCGCCATCGGATACCATGACCCTTCCGGCATCAATCAGTTTCTTTGCATGGGTGCGGGAGTTTGCCAGCTCTCTCTGTACAAGCAGTTGATCCAATCGGGTCATGTTTCGCGGTGCAATCCTGTTTACATAATTGAGAATACAGGGCCCATGCTAACCTCTGGCTCCAGCAGGTAGAAGTGCGGCTCCGCAAATTGTGGGACTAATCTTTAGTAAGGAGGATGTTAGCTGATGGCAAAAAGCGTTCTGGATAAGTTCAAAATTCGCAAGGGAAAGGTCTTTGAGGCGCCACTTGAGGGTGCCTTTGGGCGCTTGGTTACTCCCTTTGAAGAATTTATCCATCGCCAAAGTAGCAGTGGTATTTTGTTGATGCTATCAGCTCTGGCGGCGTTGGTTATTGCCAACTCTCCTTTGCAGGAGGCTTACAAGCACCTGTTGCACATGCCCATCAGCCTCAGCGCGGGAAACTGGGAATTCTCTCTCTCCTTACATCACTGGATCAACGATGGCTTGATGGCGATCTTTTTCTTTCTGGTGGGATTGGAATTAAAGCGCGAATTTATGGTGGGAGAGCTGTCCGACCTTCGCCAGGCTGTACTTCCGGTGATGGCGGCAATTGGCGGAATGGTGGTGCCGGCACTTATTTACGCTTCTTTTAATGCGGATAGTGGTGCAGAACGCGGCTGGGGCATTCCCATGGCCACGGATATAGCATTTGCTGTTGGCTGTATTGCCCTCTTGGGGAATCGGGTGCCTCGTGCGGTAGTTACTTTCCTGGTTGCACTAGCCATTGTGGATGATTTGGGCGCAATTTTAGTGATTGCAATCTGGTATACCGAACAGGTGAATATCACCGCGCTGATTGCGGCGGGTTGCCTGGTAGTGATTATGTGGCTGCTTAAAGCGGCGGGGGTTCGCAGTTCTCCGGCCTATGTATTTGTCGGTGTGCTGCTCTGGTATGAGTTCTACCTGGCGGGGGTACATGCGACTATTGCGGGGGTGATTACGGCAATGGCACTACCGGCCAAACCCAAATATGACCCGGTGGCCTTTAGTACCTTTGTAAAGGATATTATTCGCAGCTTTGACCGCTGTTTCCGTCCAGGAGATAAGATTATTGCTAACGATGCGTTGCGCGCCCGAGTGATGGCGCTGGGAAATGGCGTCAACCTGGCGCAATCGCCGCTACAGCGCATGGAAACCCGCCTGCACACACCGGTGGGTTTCGTAATAATCCCTATTTTTGCATTGGCTAACGCCGGTATTCCCTTTAGTAGTTTTACCAGTTCTTCGGCAGTGATAAACCCTGTCACCCTAGGGGTCATTTCCGGCTTGGTTGTGGGCAAGCTGGTGGGTATCGTTGGCGCCACTTGGATTGGCTGGAAGCTTGGCTGGGGCAAGTTGCCTAAGTCCGCCAATTTCCAACATATTGTCGGTGTTGCACTCCTTGGCGGGATTGGCTTCACTATGTCGATCTTCATTGCCGAGCTGGCCTTTAGCTCTGAATATGAGCTGTTGATCCAAGCTAAAGCGGGTATCCTACTGGCATCAGTAATTGCTGGGGTGGCGGGGTTCCTGGTTTTGCGCAAAGCTCCGGTGGCCGATGAGTTTGAAGTTCATGGGGAGGGGGAGCCCCTGGATGAAGGTGGCAGCGATAGCCTTGGGGAAGGGGAAGACGCAGAACAGCAGCCCAGCCGCCAGGGTTAAGTTGTTTTAGCGTTCCTGATGTCACTGCCCCTCGGTCCTGGAGGGGCCTGATTCCATTAGTCTCCAGTTCCCATTGTTAATGTACGTGAGAGAAATAAGAATTATGTATTTGAGAACACTGGCACAGGCGCTACCAGTGCTGGCTATTTCCCTTCTGCTCGGGGCTTGTGATGGCCAAACTACAGCTAATAAAAAAGCCGATTCTGAAGTCGGGGTTGATAATCAATCGACTACAACCAATCCCAAATCCGATAATGGAGTTAGTGCGATGGATAGTCTGGCCCAGGCTTATGTCCTTCTAGTACTTGAACTGGGAAATCATGACGACAGCTATGTCGATGCCTATTACGGTCCGGCTGAATTGCGTGAAACTGCCACCAAGAGTAAGGCGAGCGCTGCAGATATTGCCCGGCGCGGTGAATCTTTACTGGCAGAGCTGCCAGCGGTAATCGACGGCGATGGGTCTATCGAAAACCTGCGTATGCATTACCTGAAGACACAGTTGTGGGCCCTGGTGTTCCATGCTCGTAGTCTGGCAGGAAAGAGCCCGAGAAGCTTCGCCAATGAAGCTCGAACCCTCTACGACACCGAGCCCCCACAGCAGGATTTGGAAAGTTTTGAACCCATGCTGGAGGAGTTGGAAGCATTACTCCCAGGTGAGCAGCCCTTGAGTGAGAGGGTAGCCAGCTTCCGCAAAGCTTATGAAATTCCTGCTGATCGCCTTCAAGCCGTATTTGATGCTGCCATTAAAGAATGCCGCGCGCGCACTAAGCAGTATGTATCGCTCCCAGCGGATGAGAGCTTTGTTCTGGAGTATGTCAGCGACAAACCCTGGAGTGGCTACAACTGGTATAAGGGGCGTTCGCACAGTCTTATACAGGTGAACAATGGCCTGCCTATTACGATAGATAGGGCTATTGATCTGGGGTGTCACGAAGGGTATCCGGGGCATCACACTTATAACGCGCTGTTGGAGCAAACTCTGGTCAAGGAACGGGGTTGGGCAGAGTACAGCGTTTACCCGCTTTTCAGTCCACAGTCACTGATTGCCGAAGGAAGTGCAAACTACGGGATTGAGCTGACTTTCCCCGGTGAAGAGAAAACCCGCTTTGAAATGGAAGTTCTCTACCCCCTAGCTGGCCTGGATCCGAAAACGGCGGAAAAGTATGAGCAGGTAATGGCCCTGGTAGATAAGTTGGGCTTTGCCGGCAATGAGATTGCCCGCCAGTATATCGACGGGGAAATTGAGGGCGCGCAGGTACCTGCGTTGTTTGAGAAATATACCTTGATGAGCCCTGCCAAGGCGGCACAGCGGAAGGATTTTGTAGATGCTTACGGCGCCTACGTAATTAATTACAATTGGGGTAAGACACTGGTTGCTGATTATGTAGAGCAGGGCAGTCAAAATAATGAAGAGCGCTGGCAGCGCTTTACCCGTTTATTATCCTCGCCGCGCCTGCCGTCATCCCTGGATTGGTAATCATGCAGAAAGGCACTTTGAGAGAGTATTTACTATCGCGACCGGAAGCTATCGAGGATTTTCCTTTTGGCCCGGATGTAGCGGTATTTAAGATTAAGGGGCGTATGTTTGCTACCTTAAGCTGTTACCGCGGGGTGGACGCCAGTAATCTCAAGTGCGATCCCGATGAAGCCCAGGCGTTAAGGGACATCTTTTCCGGTGTTATCCCGGGTTACCATATGAACAAGAAACACTGGAATACGGTGTTGTTGGATGGCACAGTGCCCGATTATGAGATTGAGCGAATGGTAGATCGCTCATATGGCCTGGTGGTTAAGGGGCTTCGCAAGCTTGAGAGGGAGTCCCTGGAACTGGCCTATGGAGCGGAGCTGCTCTACCGCTAGAGGCCCCTGAGAATAGAAATACCCAGATTTAGTCTAGGAGAGGATGTGAACGAATTTATTGTCGATGTAACGGCAGAGAACGCCCAGCAAATTCTGATTGAAGAGTCCATGAAGCGCCCGGTAGTGGTGGACTTTTGGGCCGATTGGTGTGAGCCGTGCAAGCAGTTGATGCCGGTGTTGGAAAAACTGGCCAATGAGTATAGCGGTCAGTTTTTATTGGCGAAGGTCAATGCAGATACCGAGCAAATGCTGGCGGGTCAGCTGGGTGTACGCAGCTTGCCCACGGTAATGGTTTTAAAAGATGGCCAGCCGGTAGATGGCTTTGCCGGTGTGCAGCCAGAGACACAGATTCGTGAGATGCTGGATAAGTATCTGCCAAAACCCTGGGACATAAAGTTGCAGCAGGCACAGGCGTTAATCGGTGAAGATAAAGTGGCGGAAGCCCTGCCTTTGTTGCGTCAGGCTTATACGGAATCGTCTGAACGCACTGATATCGCCAAACAACTGGCTGCTATCTTGCTCGACCAAAACCGTGCCCAGGAAGCGGAGACTGTGCTCAGTAAAATTCTGCTGGCAGATCAGGACGCGGAATACCAGCAGCTGATGGCTCAATTGGAGCTGAAGCAACAGGCAGCGGAAACTCCAGAAATTCAGGCTCTGCAAAAGGCGCTGGAAGAAAACCCTGCGGATAGCGATTCTGCTTATCAATTGGCCGTGCAGTACAGCCAAGCCAACCGCCATGAAGAAGCATTGGAATTATTGCTGGATATTTTGCGTAAAGACATGGGCTTTGCCGATGGTGCTGCCAAGCAGACGTTCCTAGATATTGTAAAAAGTTTGGGTGCTGGCGACCCTGTTGCCACTCAGTTCCAGCGCAAGTTAATGACTATGATGTTTTAAAAATACTCTGCCGGTAAACAAAGGGGCCCAAGAGGCCTCTTTGTTTTTTGGGGAAGAGAAGGACGATTATTTATGTATAAACTTTGTGTTTATATTCCCGAGTCTCACTTGGAAGCGGTAAAGCAAGCGCTATTTTCCGTGGGCGCAGGACGTATTGGCGACTACGATAGTTGTTGTTGGCAAGTTCTGGGAGAGGGGCAGTTCAGGCCGCTGGATGGGAGTCAGCCATTTATTGGTCAGTCGGGCCAGGTCGAGACTGTGATGGAATACCGCGTGGAGATGGTCTGTGCCGATGAGCTGGTGGATGCTGCTCTCGATGCAATGCGAGCAGCCCACCCCTATGAAGAACCGGCGTTTGACCTCTGGCGATTGGATGATCGCTGCAGTAGTGCCGGCTTAAATAAAGCAGGGGTCTCTTAAAGGCTATCGAGTACCTTTTGTCGTTCGTGGCTTTTTTGCTCGATCGCTTTCGCATCTTCCAGTAATTTTGAAACGCTGGTGTGATGGGTCGGCAGTTTATTTTCAGCGGGGCTACTGTCTTCAACGGTCGAGTCGGATCTCAAGTCAATTGGGTCATTGGCAGTGACTGTATTTAGAGGCTTGACGCGGTGAATACGCACGTGTGAATCCAACCCCTCCGGCACGGTGTCTGAGAAGTGCCAGTTCCCATCTTTATCTTTCCAGGTAAAAACCTCAGATGTTTGCTTGTCAGAATCCCCTTGAGATACAAGCCCGCTGGAAGTTGCCAGCTCTTCAATTTTTGACACTGATTCCTGGGTGGTTTCGCGCACACTTTGCATAGCTCGCTCACCGGTTTCGCGAATCGCTGAAATATCCGGTTTTTGCGGCAGCCAGTCGGAGGGTGACATGATGGGTTTGCCATCTGGGCCCGGTAAAATCATAGGCAGGACAATGCCTACCAGTAACAAGGCACCGAGCATTGGAAAGTATTTCATGCAAACATCCTTTTAATGCAGGGTCATTAACAAACTAAGTAAAGTGGTTTACAGCTTTCGATTGATGACACCGCGGTGTAACTGGTATTGCCCGATACGGGTATCTTCGAAATAGTGCTCCAAAGTGCGGTGCATAATGGGAAATGCAATCTCCCTCCAGGGAATTTCATCTTCGCGAAATAGCTCAACTTCGAGCGATTCAGGCCCGGGTCCGAAATTCATATCGGTCAATTCACCCCGGTACATCATGTAGACCTGATTGATATGGGGAATATCGTAGACGGAGTAGAGCTCGTCCACGCGGATACTGGCCCGGGCTTCCTCCCAGGACTCCCGCAAGGCGCCCTCTTCGCTAGTTTCGCCACTCTCCATAAACCCGGCAGGCAGAGTCCAGAGCCCCAGGCGTGGCTGTATAGCGCGCTTGCACAGCATCACCTTGTCGCCAACGTAAGGGACAACTCCGACAATAACACGGGGGTTGATGTAGTAAATGGCGCCGCAACTGCCACAGATGTGGCGGGGGCGGTCATCGCCCTTGGGAATGGAAAGTGTTACGGCGTTACTGCCGCATTGGCTGCAAAATTTCATGGCGTCAGTATACCTATGCGAGATTTGAGCGCCAGCTTCCGGACCGGTTGACGCCTATAGTTGTTAGTGATGTTGAAGTATAAAGGCGGTATCTACCCTGCGATGGCGCGTTTTTTTCTGCTCGGACTAGCGCTCCTTGCCCTTTGCGCCTGTGGTGGTAAAGGCGAAGAGGAAAAGGCGCCACCTCCCCCGCCAGTAGAAGTACTGGTTGTTAGGGAGGAGCCTGTTATCCCCCGCTTTGAATTCGTCGGACGGGTAGAGGCAACTGATGAATATCAAGTCCGCCCACGAGTACAAGGGTATATCCAGAGCCGCAATTTTACCGAGGGGGAAACCGTCCAGAAAGGGCAGTTACTGTTTGAAATTGACCCGCGCCCTTTTATTGCTGAACTGGCGAATCAGCGCGCCACTCTGGAACAATCCCAAGCCTCCCTGAGAGTTGCTGAACGGAACTTCCAGCGTGGCCGACGCTTGGTGGCCACTGGGGCTATCAGCCAGGTACAGATGGATGAGCTTGAAGGTAATTTTGAGGAAGCGGAATCCCAAGTCGATGCCAATCGCGCCAAAGTTCAAAGCGCTGAACTGGATCTTTCTTATACCAAAGTTTACGCGCCACTCACTGGAAGAATCGGGCGTACAGAATTTCCAGTGGGTTCCCTGGTGGGGCCAAGCACCGATCCCCTGGCCACCATCGTAAAAATGGATCCCATTTATGTGCTCTTTGAAGTGCCAGAAGAGCAACTTTATGCGGTGCAGGTGGATTCCCAGAGGCGACAGCGAGAGGGTTTAAGTCCCACTCGCCTGGATGTTCGCATTGAGTTACCCGACGGCAATTACTACCCCCATAAGGGCAAAATCGTATTTATCGATAATCAGATCGATCCCAATACCGGATCGGTAGCGGTGCGCTCCCTGTTTCCCAATCCAGGCCAACTATTAGTACAGGGCCAGTTTGCCCGAGTTTCCATAAGTGTCTACACCGGCAATGACGCCCTGAGGCCGCTGGTACCCCAGTCAGCGGTCATGGAGGATATGCAGGGCCGTTATGTCTTTGTTTTGGGCAAAGATAATATTGCGGAGAAGCGCTACCTGACCTTGGGGCAGAGGGAAGGGGAGTTGTGGGCTGTAGATCGCGGGCTTGTCGCCGGTGAATCTGTAATCGTTAATGGTTTGCAGAGGGTTGTCGCAGGAAAGCCGGTGACGCCGCAAAACACCCCTAGAAACCCCTACGATGTTGAAGCACCACCAGCCCCTCCCGCCGAGCAAAGTAGTAGTTCTGCGGCGAAATCTGGCTCTACAGATAGTCAAGGGGAGAGAGAGCTACCGGTAATTGATGGGGAAGCGGCACCAGCAAGCCCTGAATCTGAGGGGCATGACGATGACTACAAATAGCTGTCGCTGCCCATGATTAGTGCCTTTTGTATCCGGCGGCCACGATTCGCCTTTGTTATTTCCATATTGATCACCCTCGCAGGGATACTCTCCTTGCCACAATTACCGGTGTCGCAATTCCCTGAAATAACGCCACCGACCATCAATGTCGCTGCCACGTTTGCCGGTGCCAGCGCTGAAGTAGTGCGCGATAGTGTGGCTGTGCCGATTGAGTCGCAAGTTAATGGTGTGGAGGGCATGGATTATATGTCTTCCACCAGTGGCAATGATGGCTCCTACAGTCTCACAGTGACATTCAAGCCTGGCTACGACGATGACATCGCCCAGGTTAATGTTCAGAACCGGGTGGAGCAGGCCACTCCCCAGCTACCTGAGGATGTGAAAAGGGATGGGGTGGTAGTTTCCAAGCAGAGCACCACGCTGTTACTAGTAGTCAATTTGTTTTCCCCAGATGAAAAGTTTGATGAATTATTTCTGGCAAATTACGCCGAGATTTATTTAAAAGATGAATTGGCGCGGGTGCTGGGGGTGAGCAGTGTTGTTATTTTTGGCTCGCGCAATTACGCCATGCGCCTCTGGCTCGACCCCAACCGGATGGCCTCGTTAGATGTCACCGCCCAGGATGTTATCTCTGCTGTGCAGGCACAGAACGTAGAGGTAGCTGCCGGTCAGATCGGGGCGCCACCGATCCGCCAAGATCAGCAGTTCCAATACAATATTTTGGTGCAGGGGCGCTTGGTATCTCCCAGCGAGTTTGAGGACATCACCATCCGCGCCAAGCCCGATGGTGCCATGGTAAAAGTCAAGGATGTGGCGAGGGTGGAGCTGGGAAGTGAATCTTACTCTTCCTATGGGCAATTGGATAACCAGGCTTCAGCAGTGATAGGGGTGTACCAGCTGCCCGAGGCAAATGCGATCGAAGTGGCCGATGGCATTAAGGCCAAGGTTGCTGAGTTGTCGAAGCGCTTCCCGGATGGGCTGGAAGCGGAGATTCTCTACGACACCACCTTGTTTGTAGAAGCGTCAATTAAAGAAGTCGTGGAAACCCTGATTATTGCCCTGATACTGGTAATCCTGGTGGTTTTTTTGTTTCTGCAGGATTGGCGCTCTACGCTGGTACCAGCCATTGCTATTCCCGTATCCCTGATAGGCACCTTTGCCTTAATGCTGGCATTTGGGATGACGATTAACACCATCACATTGTTTGCCTTAATTCTGGCGATAGGCATAGTGGTAGATGATGCGATTATCGTGGTGGAAAACACCCAGCGGTTAATGGCTGATGGCCTCCCGCCAAAGGAAGCCGCGCTGGAATCCATGCGTGAAGTTACCGGCCCCGTTATTGCTACTACCCTTGTTTTGTTTGCAGTTTTTGTCCCGGTAATGTTGATGCCGGGAATTACGGGAAAAATGTATCAGCAGTTTGCTGTCACCATTTCAATGGCGGTGGCCATTTCCTCCCTGAATGCACTCACACTAAGTCCGGCTCTCTGTGCCAGTTTGTTAAAGCCGAGTAAAGACGGGGAAGTTGCCGGTATTAAGGAGACCGGTATTTTTGGTTTCTTTAATAAAGCTCTGCATATTTCTACAGGTTTTTATGTGGGAATGGTGAGGGCTTGTATCAAAATACCGCTTATCGGTATCGCCTCAATTATTCTGATTTTATTATTCTGTTATTTGCTCTTTACCCGAATCCCCACCGGTTTTATTCCCGATGAAGATCAGGGCACGTTTATGTTGCACGTGCAGTTGCCAGATGGATCTTCCCTGGAGCGAACCGGACCCATTGTCAATCAAGTGACCGATGTTCTAATGGAAGAGCCAGGTATGGCTCATGTGGTTGGTGTGCCCGGTTACAACCTGCTTACCAGCAGTGTTTCTTCCAATACGGCAATGATGTTTGCTGTGCTAAAACCCTGGGATGACCGCACGAATAGAGAAGATAGCCAGTTTGCCATTATGGATCGGGTACAGAAAAAATTATCTGCAATTCCCGATGCGCAAGTGCTGCCGTTTGTCATTCCACCACTTCCGGGTATTGGCACTGTTGGTGGATTTGAATTTGTACTCGAAGATCTACAGGGGCGCAGTATTACTGAATTGTCACAGGTCTTGTTTGACCTGCTGGGCAATGCCAATCAGCGCAGTGAAATCTCCCAGGCCTTTACCAGTTTTCAGGCCGCTACACCGCAGCTTGAATTAAAGGTGGATAAAGAAAAATCGCATGTGCTTGGGGTCCCCCTGCCGGATGTGTATTTAACGTTGCAAACCTTTTTGGGTGGCTATTACATCAATGACTTTAACCTATATGGAAAGGTCTTTCGTGTAATCGCTCAGGCCGATGCTCAATTTCGCGATAAAGAGGAAAATCTGGCTGGTTTTTATGTTCGTGCCAATAGTGGCGGTTTGGTACCGCTGACTTCTATCTCAACTATTACCCCGGTGGTCGCGCCACAAACAATAACCCGTTACAACTTATATAACAGCGTCACTATCAATGGATCACCGGCACCAGGGTATTCCAGTGGCCAGGCAATGGATGCTATGGAAGACTTGGCATCAAAGTTGCCAGAAGGTTATGGATACGAGTGGACGGGGATCAGCTTACAGGAGGTGACCGCGGGTAATCTGGCCCCAATCCTGTTCTCTTTGGCCGTTATATTTGTCTACTTGTTTTTGGTCGCCCAATATGAGAGCTGGACTATCCCCTTTGCAGTGATGTTGTGCGTCCCCATTGCGATTGGTGGCGCTATGTTTACGGTATTTATCGCGGGGTCTATCAACAATCTCTATACGCAGATCGGTTTGGTATTGCTGATTGGGATGGCAGCAAAGAGTGCGATTCTGATAGTAGAGTTTGCCTGCGTGGAACGCGATAAGGGTCGGTCTATTGCGGATGCGGCTCTATCGGCTACGCGCCTGCGATTCCGCGCGGTATTAATGACGGCCATGTCCTTTATTTTAGGGGTAATTCCACTACTGGTCGCCACCGGTGCTGGCGCAGTGAGCCGGGTTTCCCTGGGGCTGGTGGTCTTTGGCGGTATGTTGGCTGCGAGTCTCTTCGCCACTTTGCTAGTGCCTGTGTATTACGCCTTGGTGCAAACGGTGCGGGAAAAGCTGAAAGGGGGCTATACCCCCAAAATTGATGAGGATAAGACCGCGAATGGTGGGTCTGAATCCACCTGAGCCAAGCTGTTGATTGTGTGGTAGGGTGGTAAGTCACAAATGGATATTGTGGCATATCGCTCAGTGTTACCGCTGAAAAACGGTATGATGAATGTTATGGAGCCCCCGCAGCGATCGGGGCAGGGCACAGATTTATGCTAGAGATTATTGAACAGAAAATCGTAGGGCAAATTGAGGACTTGGAAGCAAGGGTTCCGGCAGGACCTGACCTGCAAGGCCATGCCGCAGTACTGATTGCCCTGACAGAAGAGCCGGACCCTCAAGTAATTCTAACTAAGCGCTCTGCAAATCTCTCCACACATTCCGGTGAAGTTTCTCTCCCTGGGGGGCGCTGGGATGCCACAGACCCATCGCTTCAATTTACCGCCTTGCGTGAGGCGGAAGAAGAAGTCAGCCTACCTATGGATGACGTGCGCGTACTGGGTCCCCTTTGGCCTCGCACTACCCGCTGGCAAGTACATGTGACTCCTTGGGTAGGGATAATTTCACCGGATATCCAATTGTTCCCAAACCCAGGAGAATTGGATGCGGTATTTCGAGTCCCCCTGTCTTTCTTTCTTGCAGACCCGCGTATTCGCACTGATCGTATTATTATTGATAACCAGGAAATATACCTTCCGGCGTATATGTATGAAAACTATGAAATCTGGGGCTTTACTGCAGGGGTATTAACCGAATTTTTAGTAAAAATATTAGGGGCATCAATAGGGCGCCGGGATGATGTGCCGCTGCGTGCACTTAATTAGCTCAGCTTACTAAATAGGATTTAGTTTTATTTTGGGGGAGGTTCAGGTATTGGCTCACCTAAGTCATCCCAAGCATCGATTAATATTTTCATTATTTTTCCGGCATCAGGGTCGGCGCTGAGGATTGGGAAATCAGGGGCTTCAGGAAGTTTAACTTCTTCTCCTCGTCGACATTCGATTAACCAGTTATTATCGATTTTAACGAGTTTGTCCCGGTACTCTCCAACAGCAGAAATGCGATAGCCGGATCGTGTTGCTATGATTTCTACGGTCGTTGCTTTCCCTGAGGCGGATTGCCCATCTTCAGAAATAAAATGTAGGGGGGAGCTTGTAATATGCCGGCTTCCCAACTTGCTGTGAACCGCTGCGTAGCGCTCCAGTTTTTCTCTTCCCCGAATCATAATATTGCCATGCTCAAATCGGCCATTGGGTGTAAATAATGAGGCCCAGCCTCGGGCATCATTGCTGTCGATAGTTAATGTATAACGGGCGAGTAGATCACTAATCGCTAGTCGATCTTTTAGCTGTTGAATCTCATCCATTTCTTCACCTTGACCTTTATCGCCAGTAGCTATTGAAGAGGATAGTTTCTAGTGATGGTTTTTGGGGGCGCACCTAGGATATTAATTGAGTATTAATCAAAACCCGTTATCTAACCCGGAATCCTGTAAGTAACCTTGAGAGAATTATTAATAAAATCGGGAAGTGTTTGTTTGTGTAAAGTGAAGCAATACCAAGCCCTAAAATCCTTTGTCGTTTGGTGACTATTTCACGGTTTTAGCTAATGGTGGGATTTATTTGAGACGTAAGCACTAGATATACTGTAAGGTTCTTATATCCTTAATTTTTCTTATTATATACGTTATTGGATTGCTTGAATGAGATCTCTCTCTTTTTTCTGTGTGTTGCTGGGAATCGGATTAATCCAGGCTTGTGCAATGTCCACTGTACCTCCTAAGTATCAGGGACAATGGGCTGGAACCGAGGAATCCTGTAACGCTTCTTCATCGGCCGACTCGATGACTCTGGCGGATAGTCGTATTCAATTTACGGAGTCTTCAGGCCAGTTGATGTCTGCTAGCCAGAGTGATGGCAATCTTCATCTGGTTTTCAATATGCAAGGTGAAGGAGAAGCTTGGAAGTCAGAGGAGGTGTACTCTCTGACATCTGGCGGAAAGGTACTGGTACGTTATACCCAGGATTCTACGTTTAAGTATTTCCGCTGCAATTGATTGGCATTGAAGGCTGGGTTAGAACTCAGTTGTTTAAATGACTGGAGCTTGCAGCTCTGGTCATTTAAATATGGAGTTGCCTGTTAAAATATCTACTCGGTCCACGCGACAAATTTCTCTTTGTATTTCTTTGTGAAATGAACACCCCCCCCTTTGTACCTATTGAGTTAACAGGCTGCAGGTAGCTCCCTGTAGAGTGAATTTCTAAAGTTTCAAATGCAGGTCTATTTGGGCTGCTATGAGGTTATCTTGATAGTTATAAATAGACTAAACCTTTCTCTACTATTAATTTTTACTACAGATTTGCAATTGGGACTTGATAGCCTTGATAAAAGTCTGAACTTTTGTTGGCGGTCTTTTGGAAAATAGATGCATATAATGGATGGGCGCAGCGGCAACAGATGTTATTGGACAAAGTGTGCCGGTATCCACTTTTTTTCGAGCGATAATATCGGGCAACCTGGCAATCCCAATTCCGGCTTCGGTTAACTGTACTATATCGTGTAGGGAGTTACAGCGAACCTTAGGCGTGGCCTTTACCTGAATCCCATTTTTCAATTCATACTTTAATGGCATGCCCTGCCAATCATTAGCGATATGCGGCCAATTTTGTAGTTCAGTAAGGTCTGAGGGAATGCCACATAGCTTTTCAATAAGCTGCGGGCTGGCGTAGAGACTTTCTCCTAACAATCCCAACTTTGAAACTTTTGCCGATTGAAGTGCAAGGCTGCCTACGCGAATGGCCAGGTCTACCTGCGATTCAATCAAATCCATGGGTGAGTCATTGGCTAACAGCCTGATTCTCAGTTGCGGGTGCTGTTCGGCCAGCTTAATGATTGCAGGAATAATTACTGGCTCGCACAGTGCGTGAGGTGCTGTTACAGATAGGGAGCCCGCCAATTTGTCGCCGCTATTCCTAAGACCCGCTATTGCTGAGTTATAAATATCTTTGATCTCCCGGCAATGGGCGTAAAACTCTGAGCCGGCCTCGGTGAGAGATAGGGAGCGGGTACTGCGGTAAAGCAAGCGGGTGCCGATATCAGACTCCAACCGGGTAACTGCTTGGCTTACTGCCGATTTGGTCCGCTCCAGGCGGTCGGCTGCCAGTGTGAAGCTGCGCGCCTCTACAACGGCTAGGAATACCTGCATATCCTCCAGGCTTGGCTTCATTGTTTAATTTTCCTAAACACTAATATCAATTAATGGATGTTTATCACAACCATGGCTATGGGGCAATCTATAGGCACAAGGTCGTTACCTATTACAGAAGAGGATTTTGATATGAGCGACATTCTGATTGAGAAAACAAAAGCTGCCAGTGAACAGTGGAAGTCTTACTTCAATAGTGGCAATGCAGCTGGGTGTGCATCCATGTATGAAGAGCAGGCTCAGATGACTGCCAAACCCTTTGGCCAGTTCGAAGGTCGAAAGAATATACAAGCTTTCTGGCAAAATCTGGTAGATCAGGGTTTTGCAGATGTGACCTATATTGGCGCAAAAATTGAAGTAGTGGATGAAGTCTCAACCGTACTCTCAAGTAATTGGAAAATGAACAACGCAGAAGGTGTCATCACTCGTGAGCTCTGGGTCCTACAGAAGGACGGTACTATGCTACTGCGTGATGACCAGTTCGAAGCTATAAATCCTAGCGAAAAGTAAGGGAGCTAGCCGTGAGTGAATTTTGGAATAGCTTTACCCGTGAGAAAACGGACGAGCAATATAACCCAACGTTGTGGACCCGCCGCCTTCCAACCGATCTGCTGCTGCCTTCTCATGCTGAGTTTACTGGTAGTCGTAGCTCGGCATATCGCAACGCGATTAAGGGCGGTTTGCAAACTGTCAATTTTGGGGAAGGTGATTTAGCTGGCTCGATGGATGTTTTCAGGTCAGACGAAGTTGCTGAGGATGCACCGGTCGTAATTTATATTCACGGTGGCTGGTGGCAGTGGTTTTCAAAAGAGCAGTTTTCTTTTCTGGCCGAGCCTTTTAATAAAGAGGGGTTTGCGGTCTATATGCCGGGTTACCGTATGGCCCCGGATTGGGAAAATGATACTCCAATGGAGTCTATTGTCTTACAGATGCAGTGGGCAATGGCGAGCGTGCTGAATGAGGCTGAAGAAAGAGGGGCTCCATCTGTGTATCTTGTGGGGCATTCGGCAGGTGGTCAACTGGTAGCACTGTTGCATCAAACGGATTGGAGTCAATTTGGTGTACCGGCATCTGCTCAAAGTAAGTTTAAAGGTGCATTTTCCCTGGCAGGACTATTTGACATTCGGCCACTGGTCAATAGTTTTGTCAATGACGCCATTAATATGTCGATGGAATCTGCCGAAAAGGTAAGCCCCCAGCTGCTAGAGCCGGGTATTGACACAACTGAATGCCCGCTGCATCTAATTGTGCCTGAATTTGATACGCCAGAGTTTTTTCGGCAGACGAAAGAATATCAAGAGAAAATGCTAAAAATGGATAACCCCTGTTATTTCAAATTAGCGAATAATCGGGATCATCTTGACTTGATAGAAAACCTAGTTAACGATCAAGATGAAATTATGAATTACATGATTGGTAATATGCAAGAGTAGTTTTAAGAGGTTGTTTTTAATTCTGCTGCTGAAATTAAATTAATTGAATTTATTTGATTCTCTCTGTTGGTTGGGTAGGCCTCAGCTTTGTCGGTTGAGGCTCTATTCGACATAAATAGTGCCATATGCTTTGCCCGTCGACGGGATGGCGTGATTCTTTTGGTTTCTAGTGTAATAAATTGTTAGTAGGTCTCGACATATCCGTAGATTGTTTTCATGCCGGTAAATATCTATCAGGTTGATATATTTTTTTTAATGGTTCTTTGCTGGGGCTAAGCATAAAGTTGTTTTCGTTATCCAGGAATAAGGTTGTTTGACTCAAAATAAATCTGTTTTCGGGTTTGCTAAGTGATAAATGACAGGTCTTTAGTTTTCATGTTTTTACACGAGGTTTGATTTAAATAAATTAAGGAGGATTTAATATGCCAATGGTCAATTTCTCTACATTGGTAGTGCCCCGGGGGTTGAATGTACCAACGGAACAGGATTTTGAGGATGCAGTTGAAGGGTATATTGATGTTGAGGCTTTGGGGGCGTTAATTCCCCTGGGTACTCAGGATGTTTATGTTCCTGGCCCCAGAACATTTGCTGGATTCAAGTACGAGTGGAGCTGCACTGCCTTCAGGTGGTCTGTCTGGGGGCATGGCCCAGATTCGAGAGCAAATCCTAACCATTTAGCTGCGCAAGAGTGGACGCTAAGGGTTAAAAAAGGTAACCGATTTCTAACTTATGCTGAGGTTGGTCTTGGACCAGGCAGAGCTATCTTTCCCGGAACTCGTTGGGTTAGGGGGAATAATGCACAATATTCGCATATTCCCCTTATGTTAACTTGATAAGATGAATAAAAAGTTACTTATATAGTGGCCCGCCGACTTAACTGACGTTGCTTAAAGATTGGTTCAGATATGCTGTTTTTTACAAGTTAAGAAAGGCGGGCTTAAATAATTCTTCTTGTTAAAGAAATAGACGAAGAATCTCATTCTATATGTTTAGAGGTTGATAATTCAGTATTGTTAATTCCCAGTGTATGAGAATGTCACCGTTAAACTACCCTAATAGATAAACAGTTCTGGGCGAGCAGGAAAAAATAATAAATAGCTACCTTGCAAGGGAATTGCACACGAGTTTTATTGTAAGGCTTAGCTATAACCGGGCCGTAATTTTATTGGGCAAACTTCAGGGTTTATAAGGTTTCGCCAATTGGGGTTTTTCTGAAGCAATATAATTAAGTCTGGCGGCTTACTGTGTCTTTATGAGTTTAGAAGGTAGATCCTATAAGGAAATACATCTCTTCCCCATTTGAGAGTAAGCGTCTATATAAATCTAATCTACGAATTATAATGGGCGCCTGTTTCCTCCTCCTGGATAGATTATGCCGAGACCCAAATCCACTGTCTCTTTGGATGAGGTGCACTGGGGTGCACTCAAAACCCTCTTCCCCTACTTATTGGAGTTCCGCCGCGCCGTAGTCTTGGCGATCCTCTGCCTGATTGGCGCCAAGGTTGCGGGCGTTACCCTGCCATTTTTGCTCAAACATATTGTCGATGACCTGGATAGTGCTGGGGGTATGGCCCAGGCAGTGGCATTACCTTTGGGGCTGCTGTTGGCCTATGGGGCTGTGCGCCTTTCCAGCACTCTGTTTGGCGAACTGCGAGACACGATTTTTGGCCGTGTCACTGAGCGGGCCCAGCGCCGGATCGGGTTGGAAGTGTTCCAGCATTTGCACAAACTGGACCTGGATTTTCACCTGAACCGCCGTACCGGCGGGCTCTCTCGGGATATCGAGCGGGGCAATAGCGGCATCGGGTTCCTGATGCGGTTTATGGTCTTCAATATCGTACCCACGCTGGTAGAGATAGCTATGGTGGCGGGGTTGCTCTGGTGGAATTACAGCGGGTTATTTGCGCTATTAGTGCTGGCCGCAGTGATTATTTATATCGGCTTTTCTGTGGTAGCCACTGAATGGCGTACGCGCTTTGTCAGGGAGTTGAATGAGGCGGAGTCACAGGCCAGTAGCCGTGCAGTTGATAGTCTGCTCAACTATGAGACCGTTAAATACTTTGCCAATGAGCGACATGAATCCGGTCACTATGACCGGGAGCTGGCCAGTTGGGAGAAGGCCCGGCGTAAGAACAGGCTGTCCTTGTTTGGCCTAAATAGTGGCCAGGCGCTGATTATTGCCAGCGCTATGTGTGCAGCAATGGTTCTTGCCGCGGTAGGAGTCACCAAAGGCACTATGACCATAGGTGACTTCGTATTGGTGAATGCCTTTATGATGCAGATCTTTATACCGCTAAATTTCCTCGGCTTTGTGTACCGGGAGATGAAGGGGGCACTGGCAAATATTGAGAAGATGTTCTCTTTACTGGCGGTAAAACCTGCTGTGGAAGATCTTCCCCAGGCGGCCCCCCTCACTGTGATGGAGGGCCGAATTGAGTTTGATAACGTCCAGTTTGGCTACAAAGATAATCGCCAGATCCTCAAAGGTATCAGCTTTGTTGTGGAACCACGGCAAAAAGTGGCAATTGTTGGCGCTAGCGGTGCAGGTAAGTCCACCCTCTTTAAGCTCCTGTTTCGTTTTTATGACGCTAACAGCGGTTCCATTTCCATTGATGGCCAGGATATTCGCAGTGTTTCCCAGGAGTCGCTGCGCAGGGCTATTGGTGTTGTGCCTCAGGATGCAGTGTTGTTCAACCAGTCGATCCGGGACAACGTACGTTACGGACGTGTAGATGCCTCAGATACTGAGGTGGATGAGGCGATCCGTCACGCTCAGCTGGAAGGCTTTGTTCAGCAACTGCCAGAGGGGGCTGATACCCTGGTGGGGGAGCGGGGTCTCAAATTGTCCGGAGGGGAAAAGCAGCGGGTTGCTATCGCTCGGGCCCTGCTGAAAAAGCCTCCGATTATGATCTTTGACGAAGCGACCTCATCTCTCGACAGCCACTCAGAGCAGGGCATAGTGGCATCCCTGCAGGAGATCGCCCGCGAGCAGACATCGTTAGTGATCGCTCACCGCCTCTCCACAATTGTGGATGCAGACTGCATTCTGGTAATGGATCAGGGCGGAATAGTCGAGCAGGGAGCCCACCGGGAATTGATGCAGGCTGACGGACACTACGCGGCCCTCTGGCGTATGCAGCAACAGGAGCGTGGAACTGAGCCCCAGGCGGCCGAGGTGCCTACGCCATGACGGTTGATAAATCCCTACAGCCAGACTAATGTGGCGCCGATACAAAAAAATGATAGGCAGAGCGATATGACCATTCCTTTTCAGGCTACCAAGATAGCGGCAGCAGTGTTGGCACTGGCCCTTGTTGGCGCTTGTTCCAAAAAAGAGCAGCAGCCCGAAGAAGTTGCCAAAGCGGAAGCTGAGGCGCAGATTGTGGAGTCCAAGACTGTACCTGTACCCTCAGGCCAAAAGGTAGAAGATGCGGACAAGCGTTTTGATATCTATGTACCTGTTGAGCTTACCGCAAACCTGAGTGGTCTCTCCGACAACCAGCGCAAAATGATTGGCCTGCTGATCGACGCCAGCCAGATTATGGATCGCCTGTTCTGGTTGCAATCCTACGGCCCAGCTGAGGAATTGCTGCCGGATATTGAAGACAACCGTGCTCGTAAGTTTGCCGATATCAACTATGGCCCCTGGGACCGTCTTAACGACAATAAGCCGTTTATTGTTGGTTATGGAGATAAGCCCCTGGGTGCTAATTTCTACCCAGCGGACATGACCCGCGAAGAGTTCGAGAAATGGGACCAGGCAGGAAAAGACGGCTTGTACTCCTTGGTACGCCGCAATGAGTCTGGCAGTCTCGAACTGGTGCCTTACAACGAAGCCTACAATGCGGACCTGAATAAGGCGGCCAGCATTCTGCGCCAGGCAGCTGAATTGGCTGAGAGCAAAGAATTTGCTAACTACCTCACTATGCGTGCCGATGCACTTCTCTCCGATAATTTCCGCCCCAGTGATATGGCCTGGATGGATATGAAGGAGAATGATATCGATGTGGTTATTGGTCCTATTGAAAACTATGAAGACCAGCTGTTTGCCTATCGTACCGCTTATGAGTCCTACGTCCTGCTGAAAGACAAAGAGTGGAGTCAAAAACTGGCCAAGTTTGCCGCTCTGCTGCCCGAGTTGCAGAAAGGTTTGCCAGTTGAGGAAAAATACAAATCTGAAGAGCCCGGTACTGATTCAGACTTGAATGCCTACGATGTACTCTTCTACGCCGGCCACAGTAACGCGGGCTCCAAGACTATTGCCATTAACCTTCCCAATGATGAGGAAGTGCAGCTGGCCAAAGGCACTCGCCGTTTGCAGCTGAAGAATGCAATGCAGGCCAAGTTTGACAAGATCCTGGTGCCGATTAGCGATGTATTGATTGCAGAAGATCAGCGCAAGAATATTACCTTCCCGGCATTCTTTGCCAATACCATGTTCCATGAAGTGGCCCATGGTTTGGGAATTAAAAAGACCGTAGAAGGCGGTAATAATGTTCGCCAGGCTTTGAAGGAAACCTCTTCTGCCCTGGAAGAAGGTAAGGCTGATATCCTGGGTCTGTACATGGTTACCCGCTTACATGAAAAAGGTGAGCTGGAAGATGGCCAGTTGATGGATAACTATGTGACCTTCCTGGCGGGTATCTTCCGCAGCGTACGTTTTGGTGCGGCCAGTGCCCATGGTAAAGCCAACATGATGCGCTTTAACTACTTTAAGGAGCAGGGTGCCTTCACTCGCGATCCCAAGACTGGTCAATACAGTGTTGATTTTGAAAAGATGCAGCAGGCGATGACCAACTTGTCTCGTTTAATCATTACTATTCAGGGTGATGGCGATTACGAGGAAGCCAAATCATTGCTGGAGACCAAAGGCGTAATTGGCCCTGAACTGCAGGCTGATTTGGATCGTTTGGCCGAAGCCAATATTCCTGTTGACGTTACCTTTATTCAGGGTAAAGAAGTACTTGGTTTGAAGTAATTTCCTTACCTTTTGTTTAAAAAACCCGGCGCCTGCCGGGTTTTTTTGTGCCCCGAAACTTTACCCCCCCTTCGATTTGCTATTTCTCCGCTGATTGCAGCTTGGTACTTTAGGTACTTTTTCTTATGGCGGAATTAATAGTCACGTCCAAACTAAGGAGGCAGTCTGCATCCCAGGCTAGGAAATCCAGCTCTTATACAATATTGACAGAGGTTTTACATGGATATTAAGCAGTCAGTTATTAAGTTATTAATATTAGGCGTAATGGGGCTATTTACAGCGTCATACTCTTTTGTAGTATCCGCTCAGGTATCCTGTGGTGATGTTATTGCAACCGCCGAAGTGCTTACACAGGATTTACTATGTGACCTTACTGCCGCTGAGCCTGATGCCCTTACGATAGTTGGTCCTGAAGGCAGTTTGAGTATGGGAGATTTTTCTGTGACCTGTGCTACAGGTGCGGGATTTGGCGGTGCTGGAATACGTATCCTGGGCCAAGGTGCGGTGTTGACTGGCGGTGCCATTAATGATTGTTTTGACAATATTTTTATAGAGGGTGTGGGTTATCACACGGTCATAGGAACTGAACTTATTAATAGTGTTGACGATGGTATTGATATTGACAGTATCTTTAACATTATTAATGGATGCATAATTACCAACAGTGGTCGGGTGGGTGTTGATATGGATGATGATTTCAATACTCTCTCTTCTTGTGTTGTATCGCTCAGTGTCTCTGATGGAATTCAGGTAGATGATAGCTTTTCAAATGTGTTCAATAATATATCTACATTCAATGGTGGAGCAGGAATTCTAATCGAGGGCTCATCCAGTAATATAATCTCCCAAAATTTAGTATCAAGTAATGATGGTGGAGGTATCGTTTTGGAATTCACGAATTCAACTAATAATGTCATAACTGGAAATTTCTCTGAACTTAATCTTTCCTTTGATTTATATGATACGGTTGATCCCGATTGTAGTGGCACCAACATTTGGTACGCTAATGATGCCATTACTAAAAGTCCAAGCTGCCTGGATTGAATTTTTTCGCGATTTGCGAAACTTACTAAAAAGGGAGAAGGAAAGACTACACCGCGCTCGGGACCCTATGAGGCATGGATGCCGATTAGGAGCTTACAGGGATGTATTCACTGCGTGTCTCGAGTGCGGTGTAGTCTTTCCTTCCACCCCAGTAGTAAGTTGTGTCTATTAGGCGATTCAATTGAATAGTGAGAGTTAGCCTAAACTTGAGTCGCCTTTTGGTTTTCTTTAAGTTTGTGAGGCGATTCAAAAAATAGCTGTTTGTGATGAGGCATTGATGGCTATGAATCGTAGTGCTGTTAATGCACAATAAATTTGATGCTATATTCTAATTGTTTGGCGGTTAAGCGGTATAAGTGAAGCTCCCAATTGATCAATATAATTCAACTATAACAATGGATTAATTATGTCTCGTGTTCTGTACTCGGGTACTAAAAATGCATCCACTTGGGCCTTTAGGGCTTGGTTGGCATTGCGTGAACAGGAAGTTCAATTTGAGGAAGTGGTTGTAGATATTCGCCGGCCACAGCGATTCCAGAATTTACAGCGTATAGGAGAGCTATCCCCTGCGAGATCAGTACCCGTACTGGAAGAGGGGGATATAATTATTTTTGATTCCTTGGCCATTATGGAATATGCCAATGACATTGGCTCTGGTGAACTGTTACCTCAAGATCCATTGATGCGGGCCCGAGCCCGGGCCATGCTTAGCTGGCAACATTCCGGGTTGTCCGGGTTGTGTCCACGCCTATCCTTTGAAAGTGCATTTTATCCAGATAAACGTCTAATGACCCCCGAAGAAGAGATGGATGCGGAGCGCTTATTTGCCGCCTGGGAAGGAGAGCTTGAGCAAAGTGGTGGCCCTTACTTGATGGGTGCTTTGTCCCTGGCAGATTTAGCCTTTGTACCAACAGTGATAAGAATTTTCTCCCACGCCCCAAATTTGCAGCCCTGGCCGCTTACTAAACAGTGGATAGACCGGTTGCTGGCGCGTGACAGCGTAAAAGAGTGGATGTCAGAGGCCACTGAACTGCCGCCGGTAGTACTGTCGGATTATCGGTAGGGACTAACTTCCGCAGAGATCAGGATTTTTTAGTGACTAAACCCGTTAGGTGAAGCTGTACCAGCTTCACCTTTTTTACTATTAGTGGCGTAAATTAATCGGAAAAAGAAGCAGGGTACGTATTTTTTATCGTAAGAAAGTTTCAAGCGCAATCACTGGCTAATAGTGATGCCAATGAGGTCTAAACTGTGCTGGGTTAACCAGTGCGCCAGTTGATGTTTGAGGCGATCAATTTATCAAATATTAAGGATAATATTTAGATCAATGAAAAGATTAGCCTTTAGTCTATGTTTCTTGTTGAGTAGTGGTGTACAGGCATCGTGCCACTTGGAAGAATATGAACGCTTTATCAATACTCAAAGCCTGGTAATGCTTGAGGCCTCTGTAAAACTATTCGAGGAGGATAAGGAGAAGTTTAAAATTATTAAACCGTTTGTAAAATTGGAAGTGCGCAATAACAAGCTTAAGGTTTATGTGGCGAAGAAATTGAGTGAGAAGGAATCCACCGTTCTTAACTTTGAGGGCCCTATTGCAAATTACGTTCCCAGCGTATCCGTGCAAATTATGCCGGACGGCTCCATACGGGATAAGGTTGATTTGGCGATGTCTGATGATGTTTTTTATCGCACAGAGAAAACTGCCATGGAGCCACTGCAAAGTTTATATATGTTTAACGAGGGAATGAATGCGGCGGAAAAGAGAAAATTCACACGTGCAAGAAACTCCCTGAGTAAGCATATGGAGACCATCGAGCAATTTTCATACATGAAGAGAGCCTTCACAATGCGTCTTGAAAATGTTTGTCCGGTAAATAGCTAAACACCTAGACGTTCATGCTACTGTTTGAAATAAAAACTATAGCTTTGTTCCTGGCTACGGCGCTTGCAGAGATAATAGGCTGCTACACGGCTTACTTGTGGTTAAAGCAGGACAAGAGTATTTGGCTTCTAGTACCTGGCGGTATAAGTTTGGCGATATTTGCTTGGTTATTGACGTTGCATCCGGCTCCAGCGGGCCGGGTGTATGCCGCCTATGGGGGAATTTATATTTTTTCCTCAATAATGTGGTTATGGCTGGTTAACGGTGTTAAACCCACTGTTTGGGATGTGAGTGGTGCCGCTGTAGCAATGCTGGGTATGGCTATCATTATGTTTTCACCGAGGCAGATGATCAATTAGATTTGATAAATCTATGCGCTTATTTAAGGGTGACTTTGTGATTTATCCTTAAAGCTGAGAAATTCTTGGATCGCGTAAATATCTTACAGTTTATTAAGCCAGCTGATAATTGCTTCGTGTTCAATATTTCCAATGGTCGATATGCTTGGGTGGCTTCTATTGGGAATTTTCACCAAATTAATATTTGATTGATCTAAAGCTATATAATTACCATAGGGTGCAATTAGATCCGAGGGGGAAGATATTAGCAGTATGGGGAGCTTGGAAGAATAGAGAAGGGGAAGTATATTGGTATCACTCGGTTCAATACCAGACTGCTCCAGAGCCAGATTTGCTCCTTTTCGAATTTTATTTTCGGGTATAACCCGGCTAAGTATGGGATGATTGAGCCTACCGTAGTTATACACGGCTTGATCAAAAGGGACCATTGGGGCAAGTAAAATAATTCCATTTAAGTCAGATCTCATGGCTGAGATATAGAGAGCCGTTAAGGCTCCCATAGAGTTTCCTACGATATATAAGGGCTTGTCCTTGATGTCCCCTTTACTGATGAGTGCATCAATAAGTTTATTGATGATTTCACTATCTCCTACACCATATTTTTTGGTGCTATTCGATTCCCCGTGACCAAGGAGGTCCGGAGCTACAACTTGAAATCCAAGAAAGCGAAAGTATTGAGCAGAAAATAACATGAACTCTTTTGATGATCGGAACCCATGTAATAAAATCACTGTTCCAGAATATTTTTCTTTCAGTGCATCTTTTGGTAAATCAAGTTTAACGGTGCTTTCTTTGCCGTCGGTGTCATATTTGACTGAGTAATGAATGCCGTCTTTAGATGAAGCAGGAGCGTGATAATACCTGATGTATTCTTTGCTTTTTTCTATATCATAGCTGCCTTTTTTAAACCCTAAGTCTTTAATTTGTTCTTGGGTTATTGTCTCATTGAAAGGAAAGCTTTCAGATTTTTCAATAAGTTTGGCAATTCTCTGAGAGAAGCTAGACATGCTAAAGCATGTGCTAATGACAGCAAATATCGTATTTAGTTTAATTGCATTTTTCACTGGCCGTTGATATCCAATGGACCTAATCGTATAGAGAAGGATATCTTGTTGCGATTAGGTTTGGCTGGAATTGGTGCCAATATAGCCAGTTCCTGAAAATGGTAACTTATTTAGAGAGGCTAGGCGAAATCCCTCTAATGCTGGCAGGAGAGAACACCTTGTTTCTTTAGAGCTTGTTCGATCGTGCCAAATAAATGCTCGCCGAGTGTACTTTTTGTCTTAAATCAACAAGAGTGACGGCAAAATCAAAATTTGAGAAATTAGATTTTAATCTCTGTGGGCTGCGTGATACTTTATGCGCCACTATAGCTACATAGATGCGATTGCTGTATTTATGTACAGTATTGAGCTGTATAAGGCAAGAGATGAATATTTCCCTAGAGGTTGTGCAAGAACTGGCCCCAGACCAGGCTTCTTTAAACGCAGCCAAAAAACTGTTGAAGCCGGCTAAATGGCCTTTGCGCGGTAAAGCGGCTTCTGTAAATTGTATATGGGGGCAATGCCAAGGGTCGGGGGCCAATCCCTATTACACCATGGCAGATACAGTAGATCACGGTTACAAGTGTACCTGCCCCTCACGTAAGTTTCCCTGCAAGCATGTTCTAGCCCTTTTGTGGCAATTCGCCGACGGCCCGGATGACTTTATTGAGACTGAAACACCGGAGTGGGTAGTGGAGTGGTTGGGGCGGCGGCGTAAGAGTAAGCCTGAAGCCCAAGCTGAGACAAAAGCTTCTACCAATAAAAACATTCACGGTATTTCTGAGGAAACCTCGGAAAGTAAAGAGGCGCAGAAAAAAAAGGAAGCGGCCAGGGCTAAGCGGGCAGCGCAGACACGCGCTAAAACCAACAAGAGTATCGCCACTGGACTAGGTGAATTCCAGCAGTGGGTTGAGGATCAATTGCGTACTGGCATGGTGGGATTTCTCAAGGAACTTCGCCAGCGCTGCCGCTATATCTCTGCGCGCTTAGTGGATGCCAAAGCTGCCGGCCTGGCATCCAGGGTTGATGAGCTTCCAGCCAAGGCCCTGGGGCTTGGACCACAGAAACAGGCGGAAGTGGTATTCAAGGAGCTGGGGCAATTAATGTTACTCAGCAGTGCTTGGCTAACCGATGAGGAAGATGTGGATGCTCGCAGAGCTATTGCCGTTGCCGAGAACCGTGACCAGGTCTTGGAAAACCCAGCCAGCCTCAGGCAAAGGGGCATTTGGCAGAATGTAGGAGAGAAAGTGAGCACCCGCCGCGATGGTTTGGTGAGCCACACTTCCTGGTTGCTCAAGCTTGATAGTAATACCCCAGTATTTGCCCTGTTGTTGGATCACTATCCGGCTTCTGCGGGGCGCCGGGAGGTGGGAATTGGTATCGGCGCCAGTGTAGAAGGGGAGTTGGTTTTTTATCCCGGTCGCATGCCCCTGAGAGCTTTCCCTGTGGAGTTTAAAGTCGTGCAGGATGGTGTGAATCAGAGATGGCCAGCCCAGCAAGAGAGCGTGTTCTCCCACTACCAAAAGCAGCTGTCTCAGCAACCCTGGATAGAGCAGGTACCGCACCTTCTTGAAGGGGGGCGTCTACTGCGCTGTGCCAACGGCCATTACTGGTGGCGCTGCTCGAGTGGTCAGCAAACGCTACCGCTCAACAATGAACAGATTCCTTCTCTATTACTGGGTTCAAAATTACAGGCGGCGTTTATTTTGTGGGATGGAAGCAGTGCTGAACTGCACAGCGCGCGGACAGATGAGTGGGGGACAATCGCATGCTAACGCCTGAGAAAATCCAGGAAGAGCAGTTGTTGGTAGAGCGCCTACAGCAGCGTTGGATGGTGGGCAGTGATTTGCCCTTAGAGCTCGACGCCCTACCTGAGTCCTGGCGTCCATTGTTTGAAGGCCTGGAAGAGGAGCGCTTGGCATCAGCGGCGGTAGCGCTTCTCAGCCAGCATCAAAGCGCACTCTACCAGCCCCAGGCTCCAGCAGAATTACGCGAATTTCCCTTGTTGCCCGAGTTGAATAAGCCCGTGCTTCCCTACCCAATGCGGGCCCATTTTCGTCGTGTCACTGAAAGCGTTCAGTCCCGCTCTATGGAGCAAACCGGATTGCTCCTGAAGTTGCTGTTACAGCGGGGATTTATTGCCCATCCTGCGGACTGGCTTCCCACAAGTAATGATGAAGGCTTGCCGGAAGTATATCTTCCCTGGTCACAATGGGCCGCGAATGAGCGGGGTAGTATTGATAATACTGAAGTGTTAACTGAGGAAAACTGGGATGATTGGTATCCTGCCAGTCGCCTGGCAAAGCTCAGGGAGTTGCGCTTCAGTAAACCCGCCGCCGCTTTAAATTTGATCCAGACCTGCGCCGGGCGTGAACCCGCTGATAAACGTTTAAGGATCGTGCGAGTTCTTGCTATCCGGCTGAGTGAGTCCGATGGGGAATATTTACAGTCCCTGCTTAAAGATCGTTCACAAAAGGTGGCGCGTCTTGCCAATCAGTATTTATCCCGATTGGGATTGTCATCGGAACTTGAATCCAATACTCAGGAAGAGTCTTCTGCGCAGGAATTGGCTGAGTTTTACGAATTAAAAAAAGTGGGCTTGGTAAAGAAGCAGTTGCAACTATTGCCCCGCAAGCTCAAGAGCAAAAAACAGCAAGCCATTCGCTCGGAATTTTTGCAGAAGGTATCTCTACAAAGCCTTGCGGAAGCACTGGGTATCACCGTGACTGACTTAGCTGGGGCTTGGCAGCTCGATAAAAATCGTGATTATGATAACCACAGTTTTGTTACCAATGCGGTAGATACTTTGCCAGATAAGGCTATTGCCCTGTTGGTCACAAATATTGAGAGCTACCTGGATACCGGTGAGGCCGGTATGTCTCTCCTGCACAGTTTATTGCCGCGCCTGGAACAGTCCCGCCGTGCCGAATTGATGTTTGGACTTTTGCGTAATAAAAAGGCCAAGGTTGATTTTCAGGGTCTACTCAAGTTTTTGCCCGAACCGTTAACGGAGCTTTCCTGGGATGATTTGAAAAAAACGTCACCCTGGAAGGCGCTGTTAAAGCTCGTTGTCGAGGAATTAAGTGAGAGTGGTTATTTGCAGTCTATTTATCTACAGAGGGAGTTGACTGCGTTGGGCTTGATGTTACCCAGAGAGACCGCTCGACAGTTACTGGAAGCGCTTTTTGAGCAGGGCGTGCTACGGGCAGACCCCGCAACTGACTGTCTTCGATTTAATAGCGAGCTTGCCGGCGTGGATGGCCTTTAGTCCATACACACCCAACACAGATTTAATTTTAAGACCGATCGTTGCCCGGCAAAATTCATAAAATAAGCAGTGAATTTCCGGGCAGGTAAAACAAAAGGATTCCCCATGAGTGACGTACTTCGTCAACCCGCTGAAATTACCTACCAATCAGAACTGGATGCCTTAAAAGCAGAAGACACCGGAAAAAAACCAGAGAATTGGAGTCTGTCTCCGCAGGCAGTCGTGAAATACTTGATGGGCGGCACAACGGCTGAAGGTGCTGAGATAAGTGCAAAATATATCGGCAACCGCCGCCTGATTGAAACTGCTGTTGCCACCCTCGCCACCGATCGAGCACTGCTGTTACTCGGTGTGCCGGGCACGGCAAAGTCCTGGGTATCTGAACACTTGTCTGCGGCGATCTGTGGCAACAGTACCCGTGTGATCCAGTGTACGGCGGGCACCGACGAAAACCAGATTCGCTATGGCTGGAACTACGCTCAGCTACTGGCAAAGGGCCCCAGCAAAGAAGCCCTGGTGCCAACGCCTTTATATCGCGCTATGGAGCAGGGTACCTTGTGTCGCTTGGAAGAGCTGACTCGTATGGGTTCTGATGTTCAGGATACATTGATTACCGTGCTGTCAGAGAAAATGCTGCCGATCCCCGAGTTGAATGATGCGGTTTATGCGCAGCGCGGTTTTAATGTAATCGCAACAGCCAATAACCGCGATAAGGGCGTTAATGAATTATCCTCCGCACTAAAACGACGTTTCAATGTTGTGGTATTGCCGTTGCCCGATGATATGAATGAAGAGGTCAGCATTATTTCTCGCCGCGTGGCAGAGATGGGTGAGAGCCTGGAGTTGCCAGTACCGGCAAATGCCGGCGAAGAGATCGAGAAAATAGTGACCATTTTCCGCGAGCTACGCGGCGGTGAAACACTCGATGGAAAAATAACTCTGAAAACACCGTCCGGTAACTTGTCTACGGCTGAGGCAATTGCGGTAATGGTGGGTGGATTGAGCCAGGCGAACTGGTTTGGCGATGGTAAATTCAGTGCAGAAGAGCTTTCCAGTAATTTGGTGGGTGCCATTGTCAAAGATCCAGTGCAGGATAAAGCTGTATTGGAAGAGTACTTGGAAACGGTCCTGAAAAAGCGCCGAGACTTTGCCGGTTACTACCACACCATGAACGAAGTACTGTAAGGGATATCCCGTGTCCAAGGTGGATTGTCATTATTTTGGTATTCGGCACCACGGGCCCGGTTCTGCGCGGCGCCTTGTCGCCGCGTTGGATCAGCTGAAGCCAAAAAAAGTATTGATAGAGGGCCCCGCTGATTGCAGTGAATTACTGCCTCTGCTGGCTAGCGCACAGATGCAGCCGCCGGTAGCGCTACTCGGCTATGCTGCAGAGTCGCCCGGCTCCAGCCTTTACTACCCGTTTGTGGAATACTCCCCTGAGTACCAGGCCTGCCTATGGGCTGTACAACAGGGGGTAGAAGTTAAATTCATTGATCTGCCCATTAATATCCAGCTGGCGCAGTTACTCCAATCTGAAGCCCAGGACCCTGAAGCGGAGCAAAACGGCGGAGAGTCTGATTCCCCTGCGGTGGCAGGCGAGCCAGAGCCACCATCTGATACCTCTGATCCTATCGGCCTTTTGGCGAAGCTGGCGGGTTATGAGGATGGTGAGGCCTGGTGGAATGACCTGATTGAGCAGAATAACGATGACAGTGCGGAGATATTTGCCCGGGTAGAGTCGGCGATGACCGTGCTGCGCGGAGAAATAACTGAAACCGCGCCGTTATCGCAAAGGGATTTACTGCGCGAAGCCTATATGCGCCTGGAAATTGCCAAAGAAAAGAAAGGGGTGGAAGGTGAGGTTGCTGTAGTCTGTGGGGCCTGGCACTTACCGGCATTTCGTGAAAAGCACACAGCAAAAGATGACCGCGCACTGATTAAACAGCTGCCGGCGAAATTGCCCAAGAGCAAAGTGAAAACCACCTGGATTCCCTGGACATCGCCGCGATTGGCGATGGCCTCCGGTTACGGGGCTGGGGTTGCTGCACCTATGTGGTATCAGCATATTTGGCGCGAGGGCACCGGCGAGCAGTGGCTGGAGCTTTGGTTTGGGCGGCTGGTGCGCGCATTGCGCGAAAGTGGACAAGTGGTCTCTACGGCTTCGGTTATTGAAGCCGTGCGTCTGAGTCGCAGTTTGGCAGCCGTTAGAAATCGTCCAGCTCCGGGGTTTGAAGAAATTATTGAAGCCGCTGTGGCCTGCCTCTGTTTTGGCGAGCGCCTTATTTGGCAACAGGTAGAAAGAGAGTTGCTACTGGGTGAACAAGTTGGCTCCATCCCCGAGGATGCCCCGCTGGTGCCCCTGCTGGAGGATCTACAGCGCTGGCAGAAAAAGACCAAGCTAAAGCCCACGGCTCTGGATAAAGAAGTTTCCCTGGATTTACGCAGTGATATCGGCCTGAATAAATCTACGTTACTGCACCGTCTTGCTGTGCTGGAAGTGCCTTGGGGTAAACCCTCCCATACCGGAAAAAGTCGCGGTACTTTTCGGGAAAACTGGGTGCTCAGCTGGCAGCCGGAGTATGCAGTTAAGTTGGTGGAAAACTTAGTTTACGGTTCCACCATTGAGCAAGCGGCTAACAATAAACTTATCGAGGCGATTACCGCTGAGAGTCATTTGGGCAAATTAGCAGAAGTGGTTTTGCTGTCCCTCGAATCTCAGTTGCACCGGGCTTCTGAAGCGGGGCTGAAGCGATTGGCCGAGAGAGCGGCTCTGGCCAGTGACGGTATCGAGCTTCTCGACAGCCTGCCGGCGTTAATCCAGGTTCAGCGCTATGGTACCGCGCGAGAATTAGCGTTGGAGCAAGTTGCCGGCCTGGTAGAACGATTAGCCATGCAATCTGCCCTGGCCCTGCCGTACGCCTGTCGCAATCTTAACGATGAAGAGTCCCTACGGCTGCGAAACAGTATTCACAGCGCTCACCAGGCACTGCAATTGGCAGAGTTGGGTGATGAAGTTATGGAGGACTGGTGGCAAGCCTTCGAGCAACTGGTAGATAGCTCTCTTTCCAGTTTGCAAGTTAGCGGCCTTTGTGCGCGTCTTTTGTATCAGGCCGAGAGAATTGATGGGCATCGGTTACAGCAATTACTGGAAAAATCACTGTCTCCAGCGGTAGCTGCCGCTGATGCAGCACGATTTTTCGAGGGCTTTTTTGCTGAAGCGGTTGAGCGTCTGCTGTACGACCCGGTATTGATGGGGGCAGTACAGCGCTGGTTGCTGCACCTGGACGAAGAAATATTTATCGAGTATTTGCCTTTGTTCCGACGCGTATTTTCCAGTCTCGATGCGATGGAGCGTCGGCGCATGATGGAGCTGGTACTCGGTGCCCGATCTAACCACTCGGTATCCAAATCCATTAATCCCGAAGTTTTGCCGTTGTGGTCAGAGCATCTATTGCGTATCGGCAAATTAATCCACAAGGACAAGACATGGGCGCAGTAAACGAAGTGTCTGAAGGGCAACAACCCGATGAGGTAACGGTCGATAAAGACCAACAAAAGGAGCGCCGTTGGCGCCTGGTATTGGGGGCTGATGAAGGTGAATCCGGGCTTTCTGAGCGGGATATGCGTTTGTCCCAAGCGTTAACTGCGCTTTATGGCAGCGGAGACTCGGAGTCTGGTAAAAAAGGTCGAGGTGGTTTGTCTCGCTCGTCGCCACAAGTTTCCCGTTGGCTGGGTGATATCCGCGAGTTCTTTCCGACTTCGGTAGTACAAGTTGTCCAGCGTGATGCGTTTGAGCGCCTTGGCCTCAAGCAGATGCTCATGGAGCCCGAGTTTTTGTCGGCGATTGAAGCGGATGTTCACCTGGTCGCAGACTTGGTCAGTCTGCGTTCAGTGATGCCCGAGAAGACTATTGAGACTGCTCGCCAGGTCATCAAGAAAGTGGTCGACGAGCTGATGGAGCGCTTGGAGCGAAAGACCACAGAAGCGGTTAGGGGAGCTGTCAATAAATCAAAACGCAGCTTTAGACCGCGTTTTGCCGATATCGATTGGCACAGAACTATTCAGCAAAATCTCAGGCATTACCAACATGACTACCACACAGTGGTGCCTGAGAAGTTGATTGGTTTTATGCGACAAAGTCGCCGGCTTGCGGACCTGGATGAAGTCATTCTATGTGTCGATCAGTCCGGCTCCATGGCGACATCGGTGGTGTATAGCTCAATCTTTGCAGCGGTAATGGCTTCAATACCGGCAGTGAAAACCAAACTGGTCTGCTTTGATACCGCAATTGTCGATCTCACGGAGGACCTGGAAGACCCGGTCAGCGTTTTGTTTGGCGTACAACTGGGAGGTGGCACAGACATTAACCAGGCGGTGGCTTATTGTGAGGATAAAATTGAGCGGCCTGGCAAGACGCATTTAATCCTGATTACTGACCTGTATGAAGGGGGGAATGAAGAGGAGTTAAAAGCGCGGGTTGCTAACCTTGTTCGCCAGGATGTAAATGTGATTACCTTGCTGGCACTCAGTGATGATGGGCGTCCATCTTATGACCAGTCTTTGGCGGAAGAGTTTGCTGCAATAGGCTCTCCAGTTTTTGCCTGTACACCGGATCAATTCCCGGACCTGATGGCAACGGCGCTGCGTCGCGAAGACGTCCTTAACTGGGCTGCAGATCAGGATATTAAAGCCGTTCGGCCAAAGACTTAATGTCTTGTTAGTTAAGTGATGGAGTGAGTGTGGGCACTTACTCCATATCTGATACTTTTTCTATTCTCTCAGATTATTAAAACCATAGTTTTTTAATCATTAGATAGTTATCTAACATATTTTTTAAATGAAATTGTTTATAGTGATTTGTTATTGCTCAATTCGACATCGGTTTAATAGCTGAATGTATGATCCTGGGAAGTTCGTATGGGTTACAACCCCAAAGATGCGTTTAATGTAGCTTTCTCGAAAAAAGTCCTGGTCGTCAATTTAGCCCAATTATAGAGCATTCCAAAATTTCCATGTCTCAGTCAGTCATTACTATAGAGATTGAACTCTATAGTGGCATATGGTGCAATTGGAATGATAGCCTAGTTAATATTTTGATCTGTTCACATCTTTACTTAAACATCTAAGTTGTTACGTAAATGTTTGTATATATAAAGGGTAAGAAATAGCCGGAGAAAGTGTAGGTAAATAAAGGGAGGATTTATACGAATATTTTGTTGAGTGGTGTGGCAATATTTTACTGTTTTTTTTCAAAAGGAAAATTATCCTATTTTTCTAGTGCTTTTCTCCTATTGTTTATCCGCTATTCATGGATATATTGATCATTATGTTGGGTAGAGGTGGCCGGGGTCTTAAATTTGTGTGAGTACACTAGTTAAGGCTGAAGGGGCATTTGGATTCTAGTGGTATTCCTTGAATACTAGAGAGCTTCAGATAAGTGATGGTTGATGATTCAGGTTATATAAGATTAACTCTACTGAGGATATAAGCATGAAAAAATATACTTCAATTTTAGTAATTCCCTTGATGGCATCTTGTGTTCAAGCACAGGCAGATTCAAGTACGGCAATAATTGAGCAGTTAAGTAATAATAATAATGCGCAAATCACCCAGATGATAAGCATGAATGATAGTTCTACCCTGAAACAGGTAGGGGATTTCAATTCTATTATTTCAGAGCAGAGAGAAAGTTTGCAAGGTGCAATCATGATCACTCAGGTGGGGGATAATAATTTCGTTTCCGCCGTCCAATTTTCGATGTCAGCTAATAATGTAGCTAATAGTAATGTAGCTATAGGGAGCCAACAAGGGGATGGTAATATGTTTTTCATATCCCAAACAGATAGTTTTAATAGCGCCACCATTAATCAGCAGGTGGAAATGAACCAGGCAACAACTATTCATGCTGGTATGTTTAATAGTTCAGTTACCAATCAGATTGGTACAAGTAACATAGGTACAACAATACAGTCTGGAGTATCACATTTGGCTTCAGTCTCACAGACAGGGGATATGAATATGTATACCGTAAGTCAAGGTCTTCAAGTTAGACAGACAGCGGTTATTAATCAGTTGGGTAGTAATCAGAGTGCAATTATTCTGCAATAAGAATTCCGGTTTTTCTGTTTCAATTGATTTGATTTTTTAATTAGTGGTTTCATAGGATTATTATTTTGGCTCAAAATTTTAGAGGTTATATATAACTTCACGTAAATATTATTGCAAATTGTATTTGTATATTGTTTATTTGGGTTTGAGTAAACAATATGGCTAAATATTTTTCAGCTTATAAGGTTGTCTAATTTTTGGGGCGAAAAGTTGCTATGTTACCGTATGCGATTAGATAGTCGGTTTTTTAATTTTTATGATAATTCATCGTAGATTCAGTAGTAATTTCTCATGGTTCTTTTTGTTTGTTGGATCAAAATTTCTAGCGTAGTGGGAAGTTTTTAATCATGTACGTAACTCCAGCAGGAAAAGATGAACATATTTAATTCTATTGTTAATAGAGTCGTCACGATCATATTGATAAGTGGGGCTAATCTATCCATCCCTGAGATAGCACTGGCTGATGATGTTGAATGTGGGGATACGATTACCACATCCGTTACTTTGGATGAGGACCTCACTTGTGATGTCAGCCCTGCTTTAACTGTGATAGGCCCAGATGGACGCTTGAATATGACCGGGTACGAGGTTCAATGTGATGGTAGTGAAGTTGGAGTGCTGTTAGAGGGGCGTGCAGCGCTACTTCGAGGAGGGCAGGTTGCAGATTGTGAGGTGGGTGTTTTAGCGAATGGAGATGGATTCCATAATATTCAAGCGGTATCGACCACGGCAAATGCCAGTGCCGGATTTGAATTAGTGAGCAATAGCAACTATATGACAGCCTGTACCGCTCAAGCAAATACGGGGGTTGGACTAATTGTTAGTGGGGAGAGAAATAATGTCTTCCAGAATACTTTTGAAGAAAATACCCTGAGTGGTATTCAGGTGGATGGAGATAGATCATATATAACAGAGAATTCCTGTTTTGAGAATATGGGTTCAGGAATAGAGATTAATGATTCCAGTAATAGCTGGATCGTTGAAAATGCATCAGAAAAGAATGGCACTTCAGGTGCGGGAACGGCAGGAATCCTAATGAACGATTTTGATCAGCAATATAACTTGATCATTTTAAATGTGGGGATTCTCAATGAAGATTTCGATGCGCAAGACTTAAACAGTGATCCCTGCAATGGTACCAATTTATGGCGAAACAATACTTTTGACACTGTAGATCCTAGCTGCCTGGATTGAAATATACGGATATAAAAAGATAGTGCCACTATGGTGGCTTCGGTAGTGGTGTTATCTTTTACAATTTATATTCCTGTAGCTTGTATATCAATATGCTCCAATCCCCGCTTAAACTATTTTACTAAATTTTGCGGACAAATTTCCCATGGCTGTTACCAGTTTTTGGCTCAAAATCAGCATGACATATCTTTTCTGTATTTGAGCTTTATTTGGGAGGACTCTCGTGAGCTTTATATCTCGATCTGTGATAAGCAAGACATTGATAACTTCTTTGGCGGCTTCTTTATTGTCTGCATCTTTGTGTTCACTAGCAAATGGTGCTGTTGAGTGCGGAGACACCATAACCAGTCCAGTAATACTGGATCAAGATTTGCTCTGCAATGTTACTCCGGCTTTGACTGTAACTGGGCCGACCGGATATCTGGATTTGAATGGTTATACGCTGAGTTGCGATGGAGCTACAGTGGGAATTTTGGTCGATGGTTTTGCGGCCATAATATCGGGTGGGGTGTTACAGGATGGCTTTGTATCTAATTGCAATACAGGTATTTCTGTAGAAGGTTCCGGTATTCATAATTTGTTCGGCCTGAACACCTCTGGTAATACTTCTTCTGGCATTGAGTTTGTTAGTAGTAATAATACGCTAACCATATCAAATATATCGGATAATACAGGTACAGGTATCATAATCGCTGGGGGAACAAATAATCTGTTTTCTAATGACATAAGTCGAAATGAAATAACGGGTATACAGGTAGATGGTAGCAGTTCAATAATATCGTCAAATACAGTATCGGATAATACTTTAACTGGAATACAAATTAATAACGCCAGTAGCTGTCTTATCAGCCAGAATACGGTGGAGAATAATGGCACTCAAGGGTCAAATACTGCAGGAATCTTAATGGAGCTATTTGGCCAGACTGGAAACAATATCGTAGGCAATACTGTCTCTGGCAATGTGGATTTTGACTTGCAAGATGACAACTCTGCACCCTGTGAGAATAACTGGATAGGAAATTCTCCTGATGCGACTACCTCTGGTGAATGTGTGACATCACAGTAACATTAATTTAGTTGCAAATTTGGATCTGAAGGCAGTTCATTATTTGCCTTCAGATCTCTAGAGTTAATGTCTTTACTCTACAAAAATTTCATGAGACGTGCCGCAAGTTTTTTTAAGGTGCCTTACGTCTATCTCTATTTCCCATAGGTTTTATTATTGTGTGTGATTTTTTGCTGGTGAGGTTAGCTAAGACTACAAGGGATATATTCTATAGTTATTTTGTCTGCGTGAGATAGCCCAGCCTTTTGGTTGGCTGAGGGATATGATTGTTAAGGTGATTCAAGGAGGATTGTATGGTGTATGAATTTAGGGGATCCGCTAGGCACTTTGTGGTACCTGGTATTTTATACTTTGCTTTAGGTAGTTCCGCCTTTGCGGTTGATTGTGGTGACACAATTACTAGTCCTGAAGTACTTGATCAGGATCTTGTGCTCAACAGAACCGGCACTAACGATAATGGGGCCTACGGGTAGCCTAGACATGGCAGAGTACACCCTTAGGTGCGATGGCTCTGCTGTTGGTATCCAGATTGACGGTGTTGCGGCTTTCCTATCAAATGGTGTGGTAACACTATGTGACATCGGAATATCGTTGGATGGAACTGGAGCCCACAATATACAGGCAATCAGAGTAGATGGAACAGATATATCAGGGATCGCTGTTAATAGTAGTTTTAACTCTGTTATTCAGTCAGGAATATTTAAAAACAGTGGCACCGGCATATTTATAGCTGGTGATAATAATAATGTGTCTTCTAGCTCGATCCTAGATAATTTAGAGAATGGTATTCAGTTAGAGGGTAATAACAATCTTATTGTAAGCAATGAGATCAGTCGAAGCACATTAAATGGTATCTTAATTGGTAAAGCAGATGGTAATACGGTTGCCCAAAATACCGTCTCAATGAGTGGGATTGGAGGGGCGAATACCGCTGGAATCTTACTGGAACTTTTGGGGCAGTCTGGCAATGTGATTGTTGGGAATACTGTTTTCAGCAATATAGATTTTGATCTGCAAGATAATAATAGTTCACCCTGTTTAAATAGCTGGGTTGGGAATTCACCTGACGCTACTACCTCCGGAGATTGTGTAACGTCAAATTAATAGCGTTTTACGATAAGTTGATAGGCTTGCAGGCAGTTTAATGGTGTCGCCACAGTATTACGGATACTGCAGCTAGTGTAATTGCTGAAAGCCTGATTTCCCTTTAGATTTTCGTTTTCATATTTATTCCTGAGAGATATCTAGTCGGCCAGTGTGGATTGATGTGGTGAGAGGAGAGCTTGGTTTGCTAGGCTGGTTCAGTTATAGAGAGATATTCTCAGAAGTAAGATATAGATAAGCGTTAATTGTTTTTGTGCAGGATTCAAAGGCTAGATGTTTAATGCCTTGAATCCCGCAATTATTTTTAAGCTAGTTTATGCAGGCGTCATTTGATGAGCTGAAAATATTACCGTACCATGTAGTTCCTACACAGGCAGGAGTATTATCATCAAATAGGTCATCTATATCATTAGATTCAGCAGTATTTCCTGTTACGAAATTCCCTACTTGCCCAAAATTACTTACTGAAATACCGTATTCATTATTACTTGATGTAGTATTTAGTATAATGTTGGTGTAGTTTGCATCTTGGATTGCTATTCCAGAAAAAGTATTATTTCTGGCGGTGCTTTGGAAAACTTGATTGTTATCTCCTGAGATAATAATGCCACCTTCCCCATTGCTGGTGGCGCTTACTTCAAAAAAACTATTCCAGTCGCCGAGAACGATAATACCATTGCCAAAATTAAAGTCATTGATTGAGCCGCTGACAATATTGCGACTGCTACTGACAGACATTCCCAAAGATCCATTTTCTTGCGTTGTAACGCCAATGATGTTGTGAAGGCCGCTGCCCTCTACAGATATGCCTATATCACATGATGTAATGATGCCACTGGATATCTGACTGTTAGTAAGCACAGCTGCAGTTCCTTCAAGCATAACTCCTGTGCCAACCAAGCCATCACAGGATAATGAAAATCCATTGAGATCGAGACTACCGGTAGGGCCCATTATTGTGATGGCAGGAGAAATCGCACAATTAGATATATCCGCATCCAATACTTCGGCGGTAGAGATTACATCACCACAACTTACGGCTAAAGCAATACCCGATGCACTTATTAAGCCGCAGCTTGCTGCTGCGATTATTGATGTTTTAATATTTAAAATCACCTTCATTGATATATTCCTATTGTGATTGTCTGATATTTGAAGTGGTTGATAGGGTGTAAATATTTCGAATTCTGGTCTTTATTTGGTTGATGACAATAGGAAGTTGTTCTCATATTTATAGAGAATAATTCCTATTGATTAACTATGTTGATGGGATATGTACTGGAGGAGTTAGATTTTTATTATTTGGTGTTTTATAGATGAGTTTAAATGTTGGCTTTTCGGTTCAAATATGCGTAGTGTTTCCATAATTGTTCTTTGATGGCGTGTCAATTAGTGAGGGCGTGATTTTCTAGAGTGGTTTGTGGCCTGGTTGATATTAAGAGAGGGTGTGTTTGAGCGGTTTCGTCGTGTGTGTAGTGATGGCGTTAAAAATAATGGATTCGCCTACAGTATGGCTATTTCCTAAATAGGGGGGGAACTTTCTTCCTATTTTTTCCGCACTATTCTCCTATTGCTGAAAGTGCCATCGGAGATAAGACTCAACACAGCATCAAGCATGAATTCCTGAAGGAAGCTGGGGATTGAGTCCTTGAGAAGCAAGAGTTTATAAGCATAAATGCTGAAGTTCCGGTATTTGTTTTAGCAAAATTAAGCGCAGCTGATCGTAAATCGCTTTCTCTTAATGTTGTTGCATATGGTGCTAATTAACTTCGTGTGTTGATGCAGTATAAGAATCTTAATTTAGCGACATTTCATATTCTAAGGAGATAAATATGAAAAGGTGTGCCCCGTTGGCGGCTGCGGTCCTGCTTGCTGTTGCAAGCCAGGGTGTTTTTGCCTCCGACAATGTTGCGGTTCAGAACCAAAGTGGAGTAGGTAATAACGCGACAGCGGATCAAAGTGATCCAACCGTTACATTTAACTTTATCAGTCAAACCCAGACTGGGAACACTAATACAGCCACTGCCACTCAGGTAAACGGAAATACCGGTAGCACAGTTAATCAGATACAAACAGGGAATTTAAATAATTCTACTGTTGCTCAAAATTCATCTGACACTGTGACTGCCGTTATTACTCAAAATGGGAATACTAATATTGGCGTAATTAATCAGGTGGCGTCTACAACCAGTGTTGCGACTATTAATCAGTTCAATCTGGTTAACTTTGCCACTGTTACACAGTCGAACAGTACTACTGATACGGCAGTTATTAATCAAGTGGGTGACAACAACACCGGTACAGTTGTTCAAACCAATAGCACGACGAGCTCGGCGGTGACTGCTCAACAGGGGAACTTGAATGTGGCTACTGTGTCGCAGTTTAACTCTGACACGAACACTTCCACATTGAGCCAGCTGGGAAATAGTAATAATGCTACTGTGATACAAACAGATAATAATAATACCAGTGCCATTAGTCAGCAGAACGAATTTAATACGGTTATCCACTCTCAGTCTGGTAGCTTTAATTTGGCAAGTACCACTCAGATCGGTTTGACTAATATGGGTTCGACTATCCAAAGCGGAGCGAATGGTGTTGCCACGGCATTACAGCAGGGTAACTTAAATATGTTTACCGTTAGCCAGGTTAACGATTTTCAAAATGCTAATGTTTCCCAGATTGGAAACAGCAATATGGTAATAATTGTGCAGTAGGGCGAGGATTAGGACGATATCGGAATTCCGGCCCCTGTGTGAGAGAAACTCATTCAGGGCCGGATTTTTAGCAGGTAATAACGTCGCTATTTAGAAGCGGTAGGTAGCGGATACACCAAAATTACGTGGGTCAATAATTGCAGCGTAGCCGTCTGGGTAGCTGCGGCCAGCTGGCTCTCTATTTGTATAGGCTTCTTCATCCAGGGCATTGTTAATAAACGCTGCAATGTTCCAATCTTCACCTTCGTAGTTCACGTTCAATCGGGCCAGAGTATAGTCACCGGCGACTCTTTCTTCAGTGTTGGCGAAATCACCATAGTACTCAGCTACATAATTGGCTGAAATACCTACACTAAGTGCATCATTAAACCAATACTTTGTACCCAAGTTTGCGGTGACATTGGGGGCAGAGTTGAGTTCATTGCCATTCGCATCTGTATAATCCGTACCGGCATCGGTAATTTCACTCTCTAGCAGGCCTAGACCTGCACGGAGTTCCCACTGCGGGGTTAGCATAGCAATAGCTTCAACTTCCGCACCGTAAGTCTCGACGCTATCCATATTGACGATTCTACGGGCAGAGCTGAGAGCTTGATAGCCGGAGTATTCGTTGTAGAAGAGGTTGCCAGTTATGTTGATGGTGCCGTCTGCTAGGGAGCTGCGCAGAGCCAGCTCGTAGGTATTAACGGTCTCTTCATCGTAATAATAATAGTTGTACTCGAATGTTTCCGAGTCAAAAGTGAGGGCGCCACCGGCTGAGTTGTATCCTTTTCGAGCGCTAGCAGAGATGACAGTGTTTTCGGTAAGATCATATTGCAGTGCAATTTTTGGAAGAACGATTGTCTCGTCGGTATCAAGAGAGTCGTCCTTGGGTTCGCCGAAGAATAGCAAGCTAAAGTAACGGTCCTGTTCCTCCTGCTCTACGCGTAGACCACTGATTAAATTCAGCCTATCAGTCAGTGCATAAGTGACTTCGCCATAAAAAGCAGTAGAGGTACTTTCATCATCACCGAAATAGATGGTACTACCAGTGCTGTCAAATTCTTGCTCTCTTTCAAAGTGAGCAAAGCCGATAAATCCGTGCAAGCTATCACTGTTGAGGCCAAAGTTCAGTTTTGCGTCGAGCGTGATGTTCTGTTCGTCCATACGAACATACTGTTGGTCAGTAGCTTCCTCTTCATAGGAGTCAAAGCCCCACTGATAATCCATATAGGCCGCGAGGACTTCGATGGAGGTATCATCGTTGATCTGGTAATCCACTTTGACGCTAGTCGTGGTGGATTCAGTATCCATATTGCGATAGAAAGCAGGCTTATATTCGTAGGGATCGTCCAGGGTATAGTAGATACGCCCCGTATTACCTTCTTCGCTATTGGTAGATACAGCCACGAGAGCTTTCAGTTTTTCTGTGGGAGTCCACAGCAGCTTGCCTTTTAGTCGCTGGGTTTCCAATTCATTTAGGTCGAAATCAGCAGGATTATTTTCATATTCTTCAGCATTAGACAGTGTGTCGCCGGTGAGCTGTTGAGCAGTTATCCGAAATGCGAGGGTATCATCAACAATTGGGCCGGAAATCATGCCAGAAGTATCGATGTAGCCGTCCTGGTCGCGGTAACCTACGCGAGCTGCACCTTCCCAGTCGAAGCTGGGATCTTTGGTTTTGATAAATACAGAGCCGGCAATGCTATTGCGGCCATTACTGGTGGACTGGGGCCCGCGGAACACTTCAATTTGTTCCACATCCCAAATACCGGAATCACCCGTGAGATCTGCGACAAATGGCTCGGCGACACCATCGATCAGGGTGGAAACTCGTGCTTTGGCTCCGCCTGTGAAGGAGTTAAAGCCGGTGGCTGAACCGTTACCGGACACACCGCGAATATCCGGAGTAGCGCCGGAAAGTACTACCACGTTAGAGATATTGGACACCGCATCGGTGATGCTCAAGTGTTGCATGCTATTCAGGGTTTCTTCGGTAATTACGGATACCGAAGAAGTGGTTTCCTTGAGGGAGCGCTTTGTTTTCTCGCCAATAACAATGACATTTTCCATTGCCTGCGGGGCATACTCTTCTTTCTTCTCATCTGCGGCGATCGCAGTCGCTCCAATCGAAGCAAGCATAGTGAGTGAAACGGCTTTGCTGAGCAGGTGGCGTTTGTACATAGCGTAATCCCTAGCAAGGTAAAGATGTCAGGACGACAAGGAAGATCGGCAGCGAATATAATGCTAATCATTCTTATTTGCAAATGGGAAATTGCCGCAATAAACTCTCACTATTATTTGGTCTGGCAACGGATTAGCGGCACCGATTAATCAACGCTTGGCAAACAATTTTCTACCACTTTAGTGGTAGTGCTTCTAACCCTTAAGTGAAACTAGAAATGTATTCCTCAGTTTTAACGGGACTCGGGCTATTGAGTTGTGTCCTTGCATCTTCTGTCTTTTATTTAGGCTGTCCCAATCAGCAGTGGCGCGAGCAGAGGCCAATCGAGTTTTACCCTGCTCTTTTCATCAGTTTCGCGCTCCTTGTCATTTCCTGGGCGCTTTTCCATCAAAATTTTTCGGCAATGTCAGCTTCCTTTACGCTTATTAGTACTTTTATGTTAGCTCTGGGATTGCTGCCTTTTAGCGGGGTGCTGGATAAACCAGGCAAAGTTTTGGCAAAGAAAAAGAAGCGAATTGAAAAAGGGTTAGAAGGCTATAAACCCCACTGGTGGGTAAAAAGCCTGTGTGCAGTTTTCTTGGGATTGCCTATCGCAATTGCCATTGCTGGGTTGATTGCTCTGTGGGGCCCCGGTGATGTAGTGGTTGATGATAAAAGCCAATTCGTAATGTGGTTGATCACTCCAGTCTGGCTCACTTTGGTGAGTCTGGTTTACCTGTTTATTAGTGTCAGGCGTATGTTGTCCCTCTACCTGGGGCTAAGTTTGGTGCTGTTTACCCTATTGTGGATAGCAAGATTCGGAGGCTGAGCTTATGCGCGTTGAAATGATTAAAACTTATAAGAGCGTGCATACCTGGACCGGTATTCTTGCCGGCTTGTTTCTGTATATCGCTTTTGTTGCTGGTGCCCTGACCATGTTTAAAGGGCCACTCAATCAATGGGCTCTGCAGCCTGAGACCACCCTGCCAAGTATTTCTATCGATCAGTATGACAGCCTTATTTCCGAGGTTCTGCAGGCGCACCCGGAAGCAGCAAAGCAGATGACCGTCCAATTGCCACTGGCGGGTCTGCAGGTGGCACCGGTGAGTTGGGAAATAGAGGATGAAAAAACCCATGACCATACTCTCTGGTATGCGAGTTTCAATGAGAAAGGGGAGCTAATCACTCAAAGTTTTACAGTTTCCGCCATTGGCGAATTTGTCGACCATTTACATCGCACTGCCGGTATTCCCGGTGGCGAGGGCCACGATGCTTTTGGTACTTATGTACTGGGTGTTGTGGCGGCTCTATATTTTGTGGCGCTAATTTCGGGCCTGATTATTTTCCTGCCCACTTGGGTCAAGGATTTATTGGTACTCCGAAAGGGTAAAAACCGCAAGCGATACTGGCTGGATTTTCACAATGTCCTGGGCATCTCCTCGCTGCCGTTTCACCTGATTATTGCTTTTACCGCCTTTGTATTTGCCTTCCATGACCCGCTTTATGATGCTCTGCGCGTGACGGCCTACGGTGACTCCCCCATGTTCACTCGCCCGATGCCAACAGAGGTGAAGAGTTTCTCTGAATTGGTGCCGGTCGCCGAATTGGAATCCGCGATTCAGGAGCGGGAGCCGAAATACCAAATGGCAGAAATTCTCTATATAAATCTCGATACTCGCTCTCCGCGTATGCGTGTAGGTGGATTCATGCATGGTGAGGTGGTGCGCGGTGCTGAGTACGGCTATGTGCTCGGTAATCCCTACCAAAGGGAGATTCCCTATAGCAGCTTTCTACCCAGCAACTTGAATGGGTACAGTGGTGCAGTAATGAGTTTTTTCTCGCTGCATTTTGGCAGTTTTGGTGGAAATGCCGTGCGCTGGGTGTACTTTATTCTCGGCATTATGGGAGCACTGATCTTCTTCACCGGCAATCTGCTGTGGATTGAAAGCCGCCGCAAAAAACGCAGGGGGCAGGGGGCGCTGCCGGTACAAACAACCTCATCAGTGGTAATGGCAAAGCTCACAGTGGGGGCTGGGCTGGGCACTATCTTGGGGGTCGCCGCTAGTATGCTGGCAGTTAAGTGGTTGCCTCATGCGCAGGTGGATATTGAGTTTTGGCAGAAAGCCGCTTATTACACAGGGTTCTTATTTGCTCTGATCTGGGCATTTATACGTCGTCCCATGGCAGCTGCTCGGCAGCTCCTTGTTTTCTGTGCCGCCGCTATCTTCCTGATACCAATTAGCTCACTTATCAAAGGCGAGTTGTTAGGAGCTGCCACTTCGGTATGGGCGGTTGACGTTGTTGCTCTACTGATAGGTGCATCATTTGTTTTACTCTTGATTCATCTTCGCAAGCGGCGGGCAAAAATCGAAGCGGACAGTGTCTGGTCTGGACTTGTGGAGAAACCCGCAGTAGAGAGCAGTATTCAAGATCCTTTACCTGATACCCATCCACAGGCATCGGGATAACAATTTTGGCTAAAAAAGGGCTCTATTTAGAGCCCTTTTTTATTGGTTTACTGTCGGTAAAAGGGAGTGGTGGTATCAATGGTTATGTTAAAAAGTACGCTGGTAGATGAGCAAGTATTATTGTCGTGGTCAATAAGATCTGCGGTGAAATAATTTGATAGAATATTTCTGATAATAATCCTACTAGTCTGTAGAGCGAGTTGCTTTGACAGTGCAATTCCTCCTGTTTCAATGCCTGGTGGTTTTCCACGGTCATCGTATGCTTCATTTTGGGAGTTAAATTCATTTACTGGTGCTCTCAAAACCTAGACACTTTTCCTCTCTGCAAATACTCCTGCCTGACGACTAGCTATTTTCCATTATTTAGTGAGGCGTACATTGCGACTAGACAGACACTTTCTTCCCAGTCGCTCACAACTAATCTCCCATAGAGAAAGTATCCTTTTTCATTAATACTGACTTCAGCATCGTTTTATCACTCAAGAAGTATCGCAATATTGATGTTTGTATGCGAAGTAGTATGAGTTTGACTTATGAAGCTAGTCATTCAACTGTCACCACCCGCCCCTAAGTGGCTCATGCAATGCGCCACGACCTCAATATTTGTTTTACTCAATGATGCTGCTTTCCTGAAAAAATTGTCGTAAAAGCTTTCGAGCTGGACCTGTCATCTTTAAGGAGTATTAGATGAGCATGTACAGACCTGTTGCAGCAACTGTTTTACTTTCAATGATTGGAACTGCCGCCTTTGCCGCAGATCACACCTATGATGTCCTTCAGGTAGGGTCGGGTAACACCGCTAACTCGGACCAAAGTGACCCTTCTGCTATTGGTGATACAGTAATCCAAGTTCAGGTGGGCGATGATAATGAGGTATATGCCACCCAGAACCTATTTACTTCCTTCAGTTTGATCCAGCAATCACAGGTGGGTGATAGTAACTATATTGAGGCAACTCAGGTCGGCTCTGTATTATCAAGCATTTTGGTGGAGCAAATTGGGGATAATAACTCAGCGACACCTGCGCAGGAGTTTGCCGAGTTAAGCACTATTTTGATAGTGCAGATTGGGGATAATCATGAAGCCTCATTTACTCAAACAAATACACTGAATGAATTTATTGGTATTGTTCAGGTGGGAGATACCAACGTTCTGAGTGTATCGCAGACAGGTTCGGCAGCAAACTCTATCTCTATGCATCAAGAAGGTAGTGCGCAGAGTGCGGCAGTGACACAAACTGCAAGCGTAGGGAATAGTATTACCACTGAGCAATATGGAAGTTCTAATACGTTAAATATAAGTCATATTCTTGCCTTTGATTCTACTGCAATTGTGGTTCAGGGTGGTACAGGCAATAGCGCAAATACTCTGCAGCAATCTATCGGGCACTATAGTGAAATTCGCCAGGAAGGCGAAGGCCTGGAAGCCTGGCACTCTCAGTCCGGTGTCTACAACGAGGCATACTCTCAGCAATTTGGTGAATCAAATAGTGTAGACATTACTCAAAGTGGAGAATTTAGTGTTGTTTCTACGGAACAGCATGGCAGCACCAATACTGCTGAAATCGATCAGGCAGGTGCCTTTAATAGTGTAGATATTATGCAATTAGGGGGATCAGGAAACTCTGTAATGGTCACTCAGCTGGCTAGCTTTAATGCCAGTTCCACTTCCCAGCTAGGAAACTCAAATCAGATCACTCTTACACAAGCCAACGCTAATAATACTGTGTCTACTACTCAAGTAGGGGACGGTAATGTGGGTATGTTAACTCAGTAAATTATAGGTTCGAGTGCTGAAGTGATAAGGGGCATATCTGTCACATTCTTTGGCTCTGTAAAAAATTAGGGGCGGCAAGCCTAATTGCCTGCTGCTTTAAGGAGTTAGTGATGAATTCGTTTAAGCCTATTTCGGTGGGTATTTTAGCTGCGATGGTTAGCGCTTTTTCAGTGGCTGCTGATAACACTTATGAGCTTATCCAAATTGGTAATGGTAATACCGCGTCGGCGGATCAGAGTGAGATAACGGTAGTTGGCAGTACCGTCATTCAGGTACAAATTGGCAATTCTAATAATGCTCAGGTAACACAGGAAGGCTTGACTATATCTAGTACAGTTATCCAGCGACAAGTTGGTACCGCCAATATGTCAGATGTGCTGCAGGAAGGTGCGATATCTACGACCTCTACAGTTGCTCAATATGGAGAAAGTAATACTGGTAATTCCCAGCAGTTTGATACGGAGGGAGATGTAAGTGATATTTTCCAGGCGGGTTCCAGTAATACCATGTTCGTTGAACAAGCGAGTAGTTTTAATAATTCCATAAGTATTAACCAGGTAGGGGTTAATAATAATGGGTTTGGCTCTCAGGCGGATGCATCTGGTAATGTGGGAGTGATGGTTCAGACGGGTGAAAACCTCAGCTTTTTTATGAGTCAGAACGCTGGTGCGATGAATACTGCAACAGGTTTTCAGGCTGGTAACTTACTCTCAATGTCTCTTAGCCAGAATTTTGCCTCAGCATCTAATTCTGTAGGGATTCAAGCAGGTGGGAATAATAATATTGCGATTTCGAGTCAGGTAGGTTTAGGACATGATAGTTTTATTTTTCAAAATGGAACCAACCTTGGAGCCGAAACTGAGCAAGCGGGGCTATTTAGTACAGCGTATACGGAGCAGTTTGGTGGAATAAACACGGCTATAACGATACAGACCGTTGGGTTTAACACTGCAGAAACACTCCAGTTTAGTGGTTTACTTAATGAATCTTTGATATTGCAGTTTGGCGGATTTAATACAGCGGCTGCTGTTCAAACAGGAGCCAGCAATTCTACAAGGCTTAGCCAAACAACAGCCGGAAATCTTGCAGGTTCTGCCCAGTATGGTGATAACAATACGGTATTGGGACTTCAGTAACTTGTTGATTTAAGTTCGTGAATAGATCCAGCCTCCCTTATTATTTGGGGAGGCTGTCTAGAAACAATAATTTTGGCCAAATTTAATCTCACAGGGATATAGTGATGACTAAATATAAGTCTTTCTCGGTAGGTGTACTTGTTACGATAGTAAGCACGTTTTCCGTAGCTGCTGATAATACCTACGAACTTATTCAAATCGGTGATGACAATATGGCCTCGGCTGATCATAGTGATGCAGTCGTAGTGGACAGTACGATAATTCAAGTGCAAATTGGTAATAATAATGATGGAGAGGTGATCCGGAGCGGACTGGTAGTGTCAAGTAGTATCGTTCAAGTCGAAATTGGAGATTCAAACTCAGCAGCTTCTCTTCAAGGGAATACTATTTTTACATCTTCGACAATTAATTTGATTGGGGATAATAATTTTGGCTCTTCGTTGCAGTTTGAGTCTATAGGTAGCTCAAGCTCAATTGTACAAGTGGGTTCTTCTAACCGAGTAATGGTGGATCACCAAAACAGTATTGATGATTCTTCTAGTGTAACTCAGATCGGGGTTAATAATAATGGTTCTACTGCGCAAAGAGATGGTGCTGGCAATCAGGGGGCTATGATTCAAGCAGGGGGGAATCTATCTTACCTTATTAATCAATTTATGGGCTCAGCGAATACTGCAACAGGTTTCCAGGCGGGCAACTTGCTGGAATTGGTTATCGAGCAAAATTCGGCTTCACTATCTAATGCTGTCATTATACAGGCGGGAGGAAATAACAACTTTGCTCAATCTACCCAAGGGGATTTGGGGCATGATAGCTTTATACTGCAAAATGGAACCAGTCTTGAGACTGTACATGAACAGGTTGGTGCTTTTAATACTGCATATACAGAGCAATTTGGTGGAATAAATACCGCTGAAACCGTGCAGGGTGCAGGGTTTAACTCTGCTGAAACACTTCAGTTTAGTGGCCTGCTAAATGAATCATTAATCGTGCAGTTGGAGGCATTTAATACAGCGGCTGCCGTACAAACCGGGGCTAGTAATTCTACTCGGCTTAGTCAAACTACGGCTGGAAACTTAACTGCTTCCGCCCAGTATGGTGACAACAACACAGTTTTAGGACTTCAGTAATCAATATTATCAGATGAAAGGGAGTAACCGCTAATGAAGTACAGTTCTCTAATGGCCTGCGTTCTGTTTTCGATTTCCAGTGCAGTAGGGATAGCTGCTGATAATACCTACCAGCTCATTCAAATCGGGCAAGGTAATACGGCACAGGGCGATCAGAGTGGTCCTGGTGTAAATGGAAGTACCATTATTCAACTACAAATTGGTGTTAATAATGAGGCCTCCGCATCTCAAGGTCCTTTTGCCGAATCCAGCACTATTATCCAGCGACAGGTGGGCAGTAATCAATCCGCTAGTGCGGAACAGGTGGAGGCAGCAATTGACTCAATAGCTGTACAGTATCAGTTTGGAGAGGGGAATACGGCAACTTCACTTCAGGGTGATGTCGACGATAGCTCTACTTTTGTTTTTCAGGGTGGGATAAGTAACGATGCCACTATAGGGCAGAATAACGGAGTCGGAAATTCAGCGACGGTTACTCAGCTAGGTGTTGCTAATCAAAGCGCCATCAATCAGGGCGGTGTTCAAAATAGTTCCGAGAATGAGGTATTCGTGCTTCAAATAGGAGAAGGCTCAAGTTTTCAGCTAAATCAAAGGTCGGCGATAGATAATTCTGCTGTAGCGATTCAGTTAGGTAGCTCTTTGATTTTGGAGATTACACAAGATTCTGCTACGGCATCTAGTTCTTTTGTCCTTCAAAGTGGGAATACTAATTCTATTGATTCTACTCAGGAAAATCTGGGTCACGACAGCTATATCCTGCAGAGCGGTACCAGTCTTGAGGTGATACATGAACAGGTTGGTGCTTTTAATACGGCTCTAACTGAACAGCGCGGCGGGATTAATACTGCGGAAACTGTGCAAAGCAATGAGTTCAATTTTGGAGAAACATTACAGTTAAGTGGTTTGCTTAATGATTCCTTGATAGTACAGCTACAGAGTTTTAATACCGCAGTGGCTATACAGGATGGTGATACCAATCAGTTGAGATTAAGTCAGACAACGGTTAGTAATCTGGCCACCGCCGTCCAGTTTGGGGACAATAATACCGTGCTCGGCTTGCAATAAGTTTTACTCTCAATGTGTAGAGGTGGGTAGGTTTCTGCTTGTGAAGAACTTTGTTTAATAGCGTGCTCTATATCAAACTAGTCAGCTGATGCGCCTTTTTTCTTCCCGGGGATTCTCAGTGGCGCATCACCTGGCTTAATTTTTCGGAGAACTCTTTTGGCTAGGAATTTTTAGCGTACACATTGGCAATTTAAGGAGTCTGTTAGGGAGTGAAGGCCTTTAACACTTCACTAAAATCCTCCTCTGTTGGTCTTCGGAGCCATTTAAAGTATTTCTTATAGGCTGCTATTCTTGTTCGTATATCAAAGCTCTTTGACAAATATTTATTCTAGAGGAAAAGATGAACCTGAAGACATGTACATCATTGGCATTATTAATAACCTTAATATCAAAGCCAATTTTCTCTCTGGCGGATGTTCAATGTGGAGATACGATAACGACAGCAGAAGTTCTCAGTCAGGATATTTCCTGTGATCTTGATACACAGGTCACAATAGAAGGGCCTTCCGGAAGCCTGGACATGAACGGTTATGTACTTACTTGTGAAGATAGTGATAGCGCAGGGATCTCTCTTGAAGGTTTAGGAGCAGTATTAGTAGGAGGTACCATAGGCACTTGTGGAATTTCTGTCTTTTTAGAAGGCGATGGATTTCATTCAGTTCAAGGTTTGATTTCTGATAGTCCAGGGGTGGGTTTTATAGTGGAGAGTGACAACAATTCTATTAATGGCTCAATGTTTCTTTCAGGTGGCCCTGGCAGCATTGGTTTTCAACTCAATGGGGATTTCAGTCGTATTTCAGGGAACTCTCTAAGTGGTAATAGTGATGCTATAGCAGGGATTGTCATTGCGGGTAGTTTCAGTCAGGTTATTCAGAATACCATTGATGGATCTATTTTTGGAATTATTATAGAGCCTCCAACTGTTAATGGATTGGTGGTACAGAATGTGATATCGAATTCTTCAGATATTGGCATCGTGATGGATTTTGATATAGTGGATCCACCTTCAATGAACTACATTATTTCTGGAAATCAGGTGACTGGTAGTAATGGTGAAGGTGATTTGGTAGATGAGACTCCTGATGCTTGCCTCTCCAGTAATACTTGGTTTGGTAACATATTCGATACAGCTAGCCCAAGTTGCTTGGAATAATTGAATTCTTGTTATTGGTGGGAGAATAGCGTGTTGCTTGCTCAATAAGTATGCCATCCAAAGCTATATATAGCTCTGATTAGAACCTCTTTTGTCTTAGCGCCATGGCTAATATCAGGAGAAGACAAAATGAGACTGTCATTGATATGGGAACGAATTTCACTGATGGTATTTCCATGTATGCTTGTGAAACTGTAAATTGCGGAAGTGAAGGCAAAAGAAAAGTTGAGCAGTGCGGATGCCATACCGTGCCCACCTTTAATTTTAGTAAAGTTTCAAAATTCTTAATGTTGGTAGTTTGTCGTAGTTAACTAATTACCTGAATAATAGTATGCCCACTATATAATTAGTTGTAGTAGTTCAGGCTTGACTTGGCAGAACACCTTATGAAAAATCGGTAACTGTCAGGTCAAGTCTGAACTACTACACTTCAAGGGCTGATAATAGTAGCTGCCTTATGGTATGTCTTTACCTACAAAAGCATCACCGACCGCCTTAGTCTAATGTAGTAACAGACCATGCTTTCGAATCTTTCTTAATGCTGATATTTCGATCACTTAGTTGTCATCACTTTATGCTAGTGTTCGCCATAATTCACTGGGGTATTTAAAGAAGTAGTTATGGAGAGAAATGAGCCCGATGGCACTCCAAATCCGTCATTGACTGAAAATGCTCGGTTCAGCGAACACCATTCGGCTGACTATTACATTGATGAAACTCCCGTTTGGTGTGATGGAACCTCGATTCCGCAGAATATTTTTACGCCAATGCAGTGGCGAATTTGGTGGCTTGCGACAGCTGGTAAATTTTTCGAGGGAATGATCGTCTTCATGACTGGGGTATCCCACATTTTAATTGCTAAAGAATTTGGTTTGACCGCCTTTAGTATGGGCTTTGTGACATCGGCGACATTGTTTGGAATTCTGGTTGGAGCGATAACCCTAGGAGGGCTCAGCGATCATTATGGCCGGCGGAAAATGTTCATCGCTGAGATGATCATGTTTATCTTTTTCCTGGTGATATTAACCTTCGCAGATTCTTATCTCGTGATTGTTATTTCATTATTTGGTCTGGGATTGGCGCTTGGATGTGATTATCCCACAGCTCACATGATGATCTCTGAAAGTATGGCATCGCGGATGCGGGGTAGGCTAGTTCTCGGAGCCTTTAGTTTTCAGGCTGTTGGAATTTTGGTGGGTACAGGTCTCGCATTTTTGGTCCTCTCTTGGTATCCCTCCCTGGAAGCTTGGCGGTATATGTATGCTGCGGCGATTGTTCCAGCGATTTTGATCACGGTTGGACGTTTCTATATTCCAGAGAGTGCGATGTGGCTTCTGGCTAAAGGTCGCATGCCTGAGGCGGAGAAATCTATCAGCCAACTGTTGAAAAGAAATCCACCATACCCGTCCAGATTCTTATTGAAGAATGTTGCCACAGCGGAGACGAATGAAAAAAAGATAGGTGAACTATCGAGTATTAAGCATTTACTTCAGGATAAGAATTCTCGAAAAGCAATCAAACTCTCTTCTATTCCCTGGTTTTTGCAGGATTTGGGAACCTATGGCGTTGGTATCTTCACGCCAGTAATTTTAGCGAATGTGTTGGGATATGCGTCACCCCATGCCCGCTCCATTTCGGAATTAATCCATAACAAAGTTGAGGCGGCGAAAGGGGCAGCATTAATCGATGTAATGCTGGTAGTTGGCGTTATTCTAGCAATTATATTTGTGGATAGGGTGGGGCGTATCCGATTGCAAGTTCTTGGCTTCCTTGGTTGTGCACTCGGCCTTCTTATTGCCGCTTATGGAGAATCTTTAAATACTAGCCAGCAGTTACCATTCATTTTCGGGGGGTTTATGTTGTTCAACTTGATGAATAATCTGGGGCCAAATTCTCAGACTTATCTAATCGCTGGGGAGGTATTCCCAACCCGCTATCGTGGTGCTGGTGCGGGATTGGCCGCATCCATCTCAAAGTTCGGGGGTGTCGCAATCGCATTTTTTTTTCCAATTTTACTTAGCGACATTGGCGCAAGTATGTTGCTTAGTGCACTAGCGGTGACTTCCTTGATTGGCGCACTGATAACCTGGAAGTACCGGATAGAAATGACGGGGAAGTCACTTGATGACGTTGGCTAATCATTAAAAAAACCATGGAGTTCCTCGTCAAGTACTTCACATCCGAATGTACAGATACATCTGCATGTTATTGATAATGGCAAGCCCATATTTTTTCTAAAGTCTAATTGCAGCTGGAATGGCTTCTGAGAGGCGTTCGAGTGACTATAAGTTTAATTGTCAACTATGGCTAAAAAATAAGCCGGCCAATATATAGTTAACTTACTGGTCAGTAACTATAAGGCGCTCCGCTGTCAATTTGATCAGACCTATCTTGAATGTTTAAAAAAGTTTTATTTTTTAGGATTTTTGATTTTGTAATTTTTGGTGTATGGGGAATAGGTGGGGGGTAAATAAGTTCTTTAGCTTGCGTTCTTTATTGTTTTAAAGGTTGGAATTGGTTTTCTTTATGTGCTTTATTCCTTTCAATTTAATTGTAAATAAAAAGCCCCGGCGTACCGGGGCTTTTTATTTCTTCTTTTAGTTATGGCTGGCCCACAGCTTTTGAGCAGGCCAGGTAAACATCCAGTTGGTTGTTTATAAAGTTCAAGCCGCTCAAAGATAGCCTGACCTGATCAAAGTCACTATTGGTGGTGACTAATAGCAGGCGGTGATTGCGCGCACCGTTGACTTTGAATGGGGCCAGACGATATCCGCTGGTGGACTCTCCAGTAGCTACTCCATCCAAGTATGTACTGATTGTGATGGTGTTGAGGTAGATGATATCCAGCAGTGGTGTGGTGTGCTCTACCAGGAAACCGACCACATGGCGTCCCTCTTTAACCGAGTGGTGGTTGACTTGAATATGAGTAGAGCCGCCTGCACCGCTGACAACTTCCATTCTGGCAGCATCCGATAGGACGCCGTTAAATACCCTTTCTACTGCAGTAATAGAGCATCCATCGCAGGGCTGTTCGATACCGTAGGTCAGGTCTGCATCTACACCGTTAACGATCTCCAGGTCTTCAAACGCTGCGCAGGACAGGCCTGATTCGAGGTCGCAGGCGTCGCCGATACCATCGTTATCAGAATCCTCCTGCCCGGGATTGTGAGTCTGGGGGCAATTATCGAGATCGTTTTCTACTTCGTCGCCATCCATGTCTGAATCGCATGCATCTCCCTCTCCATCACCATCGGTATCGGTTTGGTTTGGATTTGGAATCGCCGGGCAGTTGTCGACGGTATCATCAAGACCGTCATCGTCGCGGTCGTTATCGCAGAGATCTCCGGCACCGTCGTTATCGCCGTCTTCTTGCCCTGGATTCGGAATCATTGGGCAGTTGTCGACGTTATCATTAACACCGTCACCATCCAGGTCTTCGTCACAGGCATCCCCAATACCGTCACCGTCAGTATCGGTTTGGTCGTTGGGAGTTAGCGGACAGTTGTCATCGGTGTTGTCTGTGCCATCGCCATCGGCATCGCTATCACACTCATCACCGATACCGTCGCCATCCGTGTCCGTTTGATTTGGGTTGGGAACGGCTGGGCAATTGTCTTCACCGTCATCGTGGCCATCATTGTCGGTATCACTGTCATCGTCACAAACGTCGCCGATACCGTCACCGTCCTGATCGGCTTGATCATCATTTGGAATAGCCGGGCAGTTGTCGGAAGTGTCCGGGACTGTGTCACCATCCCGGTCGCTGTCACAGACATCACCAACGCCATCCTGATCGATATCCGACTGATCGCTGTTGGCAGTATCCGGGCAGTTGTCGTTAGCGTTATCTACGCCATCGTTATCGTTGTCGCCGTCGCAGGCATCGCCGATTCCGTCGTTGTCACTGTCTTCCTGTAGTGTATTGCTGACATAGGGGCAGTTATCGTCGTCATTGAAGATACCGTCGCCATCGAGATCCGGGTCACAGGCATCACCGACTGAATCCCCGTCGGTATCTGTTTGATCACTATTGGATGCCGTGGGGCAGTTATCGGCTATGTCATCGACGCCGTCGTTGTCGTCGTCGCTATCGCAGATATCGCCACTGCCATCCCCGTCAGTATCGAGTTGGTCTGAGTTGGGTATTGATGGGCAATTGTCGGTATCGTTATCGGTACCGTCTCCATCCAGGTCGCTGTCACAGGCATCCCCGACACCATCTCCATCCTGATCTATTTGATCGGTGTTGGGGACGAGTACACAGTTGTCGACGCTGTCAGGTACCTGATCGCCGTCGACATCGGTGTTGTCATCGCAGGCATCTCCGTAACCGTCACCATCTGTATCTGTTTGATCTGCGTTGGGTACCAGCGGGCAGTTGTCATTTTCATTTTCAACGCCGTCATCATCGCGATCGCTGTCGCAGGCATCGCCGGTGCCGTCGCCGTCGGTATCGGTTTGATCATCGTTGGCAACGGCCGGACAGTTGTCATTACTATCGTCTATACCGTCGCCGTCATCGTCGCTGTCACAGCTATCGCCTTGCCCGTCACCATCGATATCGCTTTGGTCTGAATTGGCGGTAGCAGGGCAGTTGTCATCGTCGTTATCAATGCCATCACCATCCTGGTCGCTATCACAGGCATCGCCGACACCGTCTTCGTCGATATCACTTTGGTCGCTATTGCTATGGCTGGGGCAGTTGTCGACCTCATCATCGACAGAGTCATTGTCGTCGTCGCTGTCACAGGCGTCGCCAATGCCATCTCCGTCGTTATCGTCTTGGTTTGGGTTGTGCGTGGATGGGCAGTTGTCATCTTCGTTATCGATGCCGTCACTGTCCGCATCGTCATCACAGGCATCACCTATACCATCGCCATCCTGGTCGGTTTGTGAGGAGTTGGCTGCGGTTGGGCAGTTGTCGTCCTGATCGTCTACGCCATCACCGTCGTCATCGCTGTCACAGGCATCGCCAATGCCGTCTCCGTCAAGGTCGGCTTGGTCTGGGTTGGATACGGCTGGGCAGTTATCCTGGCCATCGTCGTGGCCGTCATTATCAGTATCGCTATCTTCGTCACAGGCGTCGCCGATACCGTCATTGTCCTGATCTGATTGGTCTGGGTTGGCTACATCTGGACAGTTATCCAAGCTGTCGGTGTAGTTGTCCCCGTCGCGGTCGTTGTCGCACACATCCCCGACGCCATCGCCATCGATATCACCCTGCTCACTATTTGAATCAGCAGGGCAGTTGTCAGAATCGTTGGGGACATTGTCGCCATCCAGATCACTGTCACAGGCATTGCCTATGCCGTCGCTATCACTGTCGGCTTGGTCCGAATTTGGGGTTTGTGGGCAGTTGTCTGAAGTGTCGGGGTGGGAGTCGCCATCGTCATCAGTATCACAGGCATCACCGCTGCCGTCGCCATCTAAATCATCCTGGTCTGAATTACTAACAGCCGGACAATTGTCATTATCATCATCGATACCGTCACCATCTGAGTCTGTGACGCCAGGGGGTGGGAGCAAGTCATCGGCGGCATCGCCCCGGCCTCCATCAGAACCGCAGGCACTTAAAAGCACCACTGAAAATAGTATCGCAATAAGCGAAGGTAGACGCATGGTCATAATCTCCCGAACAAAATCCATTTTTGTTATCTGTCGGACAAGCGCAGTAGACCTATAAAAATACGCCTGCAATAAATCATTTATGCTGGCGCACTTGGACTCCGGCTAATTTTTAGATAGATGTCATTATTTTGGTTGTGCATATTTCTAATACTAAAGTTATGGCGCACAACCGTTTATGAGTGTGGTAACTATGCGTTCTTTCTCACTAAATGTGTGATGAATGGCGAAATTTTGGCGGGATAATTTATGGGTGATAAAGCGTGTAATTAGTGAAGACAAATTTACGCCATAAAATATAATGGAATAGATAATTTGACAGCTTGATTTGCTGTTGCTCTTGACTCTTTCTAAAGTGGAATCTGATTCTGAGCCTGATTAAGCCGCTACTAAGATGGGGAATTACCCCGCCATTTCAAGTTGATTATAAATCTTGCAGGCAGGTATTTAGATCGAAGTATATTGGCTAAGGCTTCTTTAATAACACTCTTTGAAATCGCCTGGTGTAAATCAGGTGAGCCAAGGGCATCGACATCACCTGGGTTTATAGGCTGTGAACTTTCTATTTAAGATTTAACTTCATTTCCATAAGTGATGGTTGGAAGCCAACTTTTTCATAGGCTTTTATCGCTGAGCTATTTTGAGAGTAAACATCAAGATAGAAATCTTGAACACCATTCTGTTTACCCCATGCAATTAATTTTTCTATTAGCTTTGAGTTAATGCCCTTTCCTCGGTGCGCTGGTGATACATACATAAAACCCAGATAAGCATGCCGCTCATGATCAAGAGATATTTTTGAGCTTCGAATCTGGGCATATCCCGTTCCAATAACCTCACCTTCGATTTCAACTACCAGAAGATATGAGTCATCAGATAGTATCAACTTTTCCATATCATAATAGAATGCTGATTCAGCTTTAATGGATGAATTGTATGGCCTTTCGGCTTCGATAAGACACTGTTCCAGCTTAAGTAAATCAGGAAGGTCTTCTATAAGTGCTGTTCTAAAATTTAACATCTTTATTTTCAGTGGTGATAGATTTGGTCATGAAAACTGCTCCAACTCTACAAAGGCCTGTATCTGACTTTGGTGTGGGCTAACAAAGCTAGACAAATTTCTATTGAGTGGCGGTCAATTCATACTTATAACTGGCCTCTACTGCAGGCCGTGATCTGTGTGATTGCGTGAGGATAGCAGATTGTAAGTCTTGAAGCAGCTTTTGTGATTCAAGCTTTGTTTGTTTAGGAAATTAGCCCAACGGTCCTTTCAATTGCCCAATACCCACTGACTACTCCAACTGGATAAATAGCGTATTTTGATTGTGTTAGAATGTGTTGATACAAAATTGAGATCTTCCAGTTCGAGAATATCCACTGAACTGTAGATGATAAGAAAATCAAAACCAAGACAAATAATATCTGCCCCAGTTCTACACCTATATTAAAGCTAAATAATGCGGTGATTTTATTGCTGTGAGGAAGGCCTAATTCCGCTAGCGCACTGGCAAAACCAAATCCGTGAAGTAACCCAAAGCCACTGGCAACAATCGCAGGATAGCGTCGGGTTAAACTCGTTTTACTCTGTCCATTATGCGCGTATACAATTTCTGCGGCTAACAGCATAATACTCAATGGGATCAACACTTCAACAACATCTACTCTTATGGTGAATAAATCTAAACTTGCGAGTCCCAGGGTGAGGGAGTGGCCTAATGTAAATCCGCTAATCGCTATTAAAGTGCTTCTAAAATTTCTGGCGATAAAGACTAAACATAACACGAATAGTAAGTGATCATAGCCCTCCAATATATGTAAGAAACCTGCTTCAATATATTGTTTGACACAATCCCAAATAGTTAGGCGGGAAGGTAAATTTATCTCTAAGACCTTGGGGCTATTAAAGAGATTAATAGTGTCACCGTCTGATTTTTCAAAATGAATTAAGCTCGATAAGGCTGGGTTGGCAATGGGGTATGTGATTTTTATAGTTAGGGGATTATATAGCCTTGTAAAATTGTTTGGGTGGGGGTTTCTGCATAGGTAACTCTTCACGTTGGGTCCGGCAGGTCCTGTTATCTCTGGTTGTATTTGGCAGAATTCGCCCTTTAAGTGTATCTCAGGTTCAGTGCCTGGCTGCATGATAGGCGGGACTTTCCATCGAAGGATATAGCTGCTTTCCGTGACCTCTTTTAACTCAATGTATATCGGTCTTCCGTCATGAGCGAAACTAAAATTACTAATTGTTGTAAGTAACAATAAGAATAGAAGGGCTTTGATGATCTTGTAGGGGTTTTTAGTTGGCATAGGTGATATCCACAGGTACATATGGTATCGAGGCATCCCTCTCTATTCTGTAGCCTGCCAACAGCTCTTGTATCCTAAGTTGTCTGTTTTTCTCCATTTTATTTCGTCGATAACCCTCAAGTACTAAGGGGGAGGCTTCTCTAAAGCTGGGTAGACGGCTTGTTTTGTTTTCACTAACCAAAATTAGATGTAGACCATACGGAGATTCAAATGGACCGGACCAGGTGTTCAATGGTAGTTGAAAGATACTTTCTGCCAAATTATCTCCGAAGTGGCTGGCCACTAAACTGGGAGTGCGATCTACATAATTCCGGTGAAAGATGAATCTGTCTCCGTAGCGGGCGGACTCCTCGAATGGAACTGACTGCTTTATTAAGTGGTTCAAGCTCTGTTTAACAGTCTTCTCTAACTTGTCCTTAGGATGGCGTCTAAAATCAAAGAAAACATGAGTGAAGGTAATAGATGCTTCAATTCGATATTTTTCGTGATGAAGCTGGAAGTAGTTTTCCAAGTCTTCTTCACTAATGTCAGTGTTACTGGAAAAGCCTCCATTTACATAGTCCAGCTTTTGAATAAGGCGCCGTCGTATAATCTGATCATGCTTCTGTAGGCCTAGATTAAGGGCTTCTCGGTAAAGTACTTCTTCTTTAATGTAATCATTAATCAGATTGGACTTTTCTGGCTGAGTCAAGCCCTCCCAGTAACGTCGTGCAAAACTCTGGTTAAATGTTTTTTTCTGGAATTGGAGGTGCTCAATTAGTATGTCTTCGCTGATAAGCAAGGTATCTTCAAAGTTGGTTCCATTTTTTTCTATTAACAACTCTGCGACAACGAATAGCACTAAAGCGATAATAGAAAAGTGTACCAGAGGCTCCCTTTTCAGAATCTCTAATTTCCGCTGCATGAAGCTTCCTCCATTGAAACCTGCAGAGAGTATTGATATCAGTATGCAAGCTACTCTTTAGATATGCTATTTGCTTGCTGTAGCGTCGAGGTATCCTATCGGTATCAGGGGGTATACCAAATTGGGGATGTATAAGCGCGCTCCTGGATAACAGCGGGTCCTTCAGAGGGTATCTGAATATTTCCGTTGTTAATTTCTTTTACGGCCACTGCATCGTAAAGTGAATGGCGAGGAGTAGGGATTTGTAATACCCGAACATAGTAAAATGCTCTTTCGTTCACATTAAAACTTGGATCCTGCCACAAGGTCGATAACTCAATAGAACCAATATTGTTAGTGTATTGCCCCGTTTCTCGACTCACGGTATCACCCACTGGCTTTAACTGACCTTGGTTATTAAGAGTGCGCTCCCCAGACCAAGCAACATTAATTACTTTCTCATGACTTTTTCCCGTTGCGTCTAACCAAGATTTTACCACCTGAACTCGATCCAGATTTGCTCCTTTAGGATCTTTTGTCGCGCGTATAAGTAGTTGAATTGGTTGGTCAGTTCCTTGTGGTTTCACTAAATCACCCCCCATAGGTACTCCATGGGAGTAACCCAGTTCAGCAATGTTTTCAGCATCTATAGCGTGCTTAGGAAAATTCCAACCTGCAAAGACGCGCACCTGAATTCGAGGGCCTGTAGTGGCATATACTTCACGGCGTTTAAATGCAGCGAAAAGGCTTTCTCTGGTATTTTCTTCTGCCCAAGCGGCGGCGAGTCCAGAAGCAGACATGTTCCAACCTGTAGCCTTGGTTCCGCCAATGACAGTGTTAGTTCGCTTGCTGCTTGGTACTGAGTCGTGGGCAAACTTGCCCCAAAAGTTGTTCTCCTCCGCAGTTGACATACCAGTGTGTGAATCTGTGGACCCTATGAACCCCAACTTATAAGGGTTTACACCAATTTTTTTCTGTATTTCCAGCCCAGAGCGCAAGGCCGATCGGACGAAGTCACCTTTGGCAACACGGTACGACTCTGGGTCAGCTTGTAGGTAGAATGGATAATTCTCAAAGTCGGCAAAAGGATCGTCCGGGGAAAGCGTTGAATGGGTTTCTGAGTCCCCCTTAATTTGTGTTATTTCAACCAGAGGCTCCCAGCGCATGCGTGTACGCGCATACTGTGTATCAATTGGCTCACCACGCAGAGTGGTTTCTGCAAACATATAACCTTTGGATACATTGGAGTTGTGGGGAATCGCAATGAATTCACTGCCAGTTCGTTTAGATGTCTCATCTAACCAGTGCCACAAATCTTCTGGGTACTGGCTCTGATCAGCCCCAAAAGGAAGATACTGCTTAGCTTTATCCGCCCCATCAGGGGAGACCACAACCCGGTGTAAGTTGGCCCCTGTTGGGGTTGAGCTCCATTCCCAGCCAATAAAACTGGTAAAGGTGCCTGGGTTGTTATGGCGCTCTGCAGCATCGACTATTGCGCTCCATGCACTTGTCCGGGTTTTATCCAAATCACCAAGAACCGGCTCTGGGAACTTGTTAGCCGGGTCCTGGACAGGGTCGGTGGGAGCTACTGTGCCGAGAGCCTTAGCGGGCAGTAACTCATTGAAAATATCCATACCTTCATTCATAGATACTTTATATCGGATATGCTGCTTGGCAAACCAGCGCATCATCGACTGGTATAAGGACATATCGCTGTCTAGCTCATCTGTCTTATTCACCACTGCCCTCATAACACCCAGCCCTTCAGCGTGATCTGAAACCACGAGAAAATCCAGGGGGGTGTCTATACGTACTTTCGCATGAGTGTAGGGGTGAATAACCGGCTGTCCCTTGGCCCAGCGATAAGCAGTGTCTGGAGTTGCCGAATAATTTTGGCTTAAGAAGGCATCGAATGAGTAGGAGGTATGAAGGTGCATATCTCCCCAGAAAACCTGAGTGGGCTCACTAGCAGCAACACTTAGGTGAGTGATGGATAATGTAACCCCTACCAGACGTGCTATTCTTTTTATGGGATTTTTCATATTTCCAATTACCAGCATCGGCTGGCTATCTTTTAGGTGACTAGATCCTCTTAACATGTCAGGATCGTTAGGATAATCTTGGTAAATAAGGAAGTGATTGATTAGATGCTAATCATTTGGCTTTTAGGTTTCTTTGCAAATAAAGCCAATCTCTTGACCAATTAGGACACACTTGTAGATGGCTGAGTATGGACACACGACCATTGCAACTTGGGTATTACCTATTATTGAGGCCCTAAAACCATTCTGTTCTACCCAAGAAATTTTGCAGCGTGCAGAAATTGACCCTAAATGCATAGTGGATGCGAACCAGAGAATTCCTTTAGAGAATATGAAAAAACTATGGGGGCTCGCTGAATCTATATCAGGTGATGATTGTATCGGCCTGCAAGTTACTAAGTATGTTAATCATACAAACCTTCACGCTCTAAGCTATGCCCACTTGGCCAGTAGCTCCATCAGGGAGAGCTTACTAAGATCTGCTCGATTCTCAGAGGTGGTTACCACCGCTATGCGAATCAATGTTCATGATGAACAGCAGCAAGTAATAGTCTCCTGGGAAAAAGTTGACAACTTTTCATATGATCCAAGTATTCATGCTATAGATGCCTTTATGGCCCTGCTAATAAAGTCCATAAGAAAGATATGCCCCGATGTGCATCATCATTTGATTTCAATTAATCTGGAAAGGCCCAGACCTGCTACCCTTGAGCGGCATCAATTGATGTATAAGTGCCCAATTAACTTTTCGTCAGACATTTGTGAGATTAGGTTTAAACAAGAGTTTGTTGATCGAAAGCTCTCTTCGGGGAACGATGAGCTGGTCAGGGTCAACGAGCAAGCCCTAATTGGTTACTTGGAGCGTTTGCAGAAGAATGACATAGTTAGCATGACCAGTAGAGTGCTTGTTGATCTGATGGCTACAGGTAATTTTTCACAAGAGGTCGTGGCCAAGGAGCTTGGTATTAGTTGCCGTGGTTTGCATAGAAAACTAAAAGAAAGAGGTTCCAGTTATCAAACTGTGCTAGATGAAATACGCCAGTATCAGGCTGTGCAGTACCTTAAGCAAAACGATACTCCGATCACGTCAATCGCCTACAAACTGGGATTCGGTGATACCAGTAGTTTTTCCAGAAGCTTTAAAAAATGGACTGGGCAATCTCCGCGAGAGTTTCGGACTAAGCATAGTAGAGATACCTCAACAGAAATCTGTATAGATTAAGAGCGACTTTATTTATCAATAAAGGATTCGATTTGTTTGCATTAATTACTCCTAGGGCTATTGGATATTACATACCACCCAGCTACATTTGGTTGGACTATTCTATAGTTATCGAGAGAAAAGAGGGGAAGTCTAGTCTTTAAAGGGGCTGATAAAGTACTTGAATTTCTCATTCGGTATCATCAAATGCCTCAAGCTCTTCCTTGCTTCGAACCCAAGACTTAACTCTGCCAACTGTAATCCCATTATCATCGTCAAACAGGATTTCAGTGCCTTCAGGATCAAGTTCATCATAGATGGGAATAAGACTGCTTAGTCCCTCAAAAATCCAGCGACCTCTACGCCCTTTATCATTTGTCCAGTCACTTTTGTCTTCGATGCCGGACTTCCCGTACTGAATGGCCTTCTGGTAAGCTTGCTCTCTATCATCAGCTCTTAGTATCACAACATTTGAGAATGCCCGGCAGCGCCGACGCATATTGTCGAGTTCCTCATCATCAAATTGAAACCTCTCTATAATTGTTGCGACCCACCAGCCGTAGGGGCTCTTATTTCTGTCAGGAATTCTCTGGTTACTCATTTTTACTGCCTTGTACTCACCGGTGATGGGGAAGCTAATAATCTCTTCTTATGCATTAATTCCCCCGCTTGCGGTCATGTAAAATAGAAATAAAGCTGCAGCGAAATATAGGGGGACACGAATAATACCTGCAACTCCGTTTGGGCCCCGCTCATTTTTATCTATGGCTGTCTTGAACTCATTTAGAATGAAATAGCAAAATGCGCAGCCAAGTAAAAAGGTACCTACCCGAGTATTGAAAATAGGCAGATTTAGCATCTCTGGGTTAACAAACCGAATAGCCAACAAACCAAGCATTGCCAGCAGGGTGGTGAGGATAATAAATTCATTACTGGTTTATTTTAATACTGCTACACCTTTTTTGGGTTGTTGTGTTTTGTTATAGGACACCTCGTCAGTTTGACTATGGTGTCCCTTGCAATGGAAGAGGTTTATATAAAAGATTCAGCCCCGAAGATTCCTTGCTTGTTTTTTTGGTAAGCAATCACTTCATTGTGATTTTAAGGGAGTCAATTATGTTTGTGATAAAAATGTCTGCATTTGGCTCAGACTCATAATCAACTTGAGTTAAAATAAGTAGCCCGGAATCTCTGGTGCTATATGTATAAATGAACCTTTTGATATCTGAGCCTTTGTACTTAGATGTCACGGCTTGTCCATTTAATATCTTGCCATCAGATAGTGTTACAGATGTTTCAGTAGATTCTATTTTGTAGCCGTACTCTCGTTCTTCCTTGGTTATTTCATTAACCATTAAATCTATAATACCGGTAGGGTCTAAGTTTAAATATTCTTGCACCATGACAGCGCTACCAAGTGGAGTAATCATGGCTGTCTGGAAAATGCCACTTCCTAAGTCAGTCTTTGAAGGTAAATACTGTCTTGGGTGTTCAAATGAGAAATTATCGGTTGTATATGTAAGTATTTCCTTTTGAGTCAGCTTTATTGGTATGTGCTTTTCTCCAACACTAATCTCTATTTCTTCATTCAAAGATATTTCATATGAGCTATCTCCAATTTTTAGCTCATAATTCGCCGCAGCAGATATCTGTGACATGGAGATAAGCAGGACTAGCGATAATATTTTATACACAACATATTCCTTTTTAATTAAGTCTGTCTCAAATGGGAGACTTAAAATTTATTTGGTGCTTGCTCAGGCTGCCATTATCCGGATTACTATTCCAAAATCAATGTAAAGCTATGACACAATAGCTCAGAGGGGTCGGCAAGGTGTTTTCTTAAGGTTATCGTGCCAATTGTAAAGCTCGTACTTGTTTTACTTTAGCTGAATGAAATCCCTGTAATTTATGCTATCACAACCGTTTATTGGTTGTTAGATGTCTGCGTGAAAAACAATCAAGCTGACCAAAAAACATGCTTTATATTCGTTCACATGAACATTATCCGCACCAATTAACGGTTTAGCTTGTCTACGGTGATAGTAAGGTGATCAAAATACAAGCACCTGAGAGTTGTTGGAAATGAGCCTCAAGAAATAAAATTCGAATTTACAAAGAGAGACTGCGTAGTTAACCGGTGATTTTATTTCTGATAATCAAGAGTATTCAGTGATGTTTATTATGAGCCTAGGGAGCCCCTAGAATCTATATAGAGCTTAGAATTTCATAGGACAACTTTAAAAGCAGTCGCTAACCTAAGTTACTCATATTCTAACATATAGGTCTATAGAGCAAAATGGTCAGTTCCGTTATTACTAGTTCCGCATGTCTCCCATCAATATATCGGTAGCCAAAAGCGAGGTAGATTTATGAGATTGATGGAGTAGGTTGCCCAGTCGCAATTGGTCAGAGGCCGGCGATCTGACTGAATATTCCATACCGCATTGAAGGCAACCGGCATTTGTGTAATCTGACTAATGGCTGCATTATCGGCTACGTAGGTGGTATGCCTGCGTGCCATTTATATAGGCAATCTAGAGAGCAGCTAATATGGTTGTGCTCATCTAAGTTTGATGTTGAAAAATTCTACTACAAACGGGTAGGTTGGCCCCCATTATTAGTACCCGGCGAAGGTCTTGGTTGCAGAAATTCGTTTATTTTGGCCGATAGAAGCCGCTAATACCGACTAATCTATTTATATGTTGCTACCCGACTGTAAGCTCAAATTTAATATAATACTTAAATTCAAGCGTATTGCCACTGGCATCTTTTATAAGAAACTTGCCTGACTCATCTTCAGTGCCTTCGTTTTTTATAAGGCTATTTGCTACAAACTCTATGTCATTTGATTTACAAACTTCTAATACGGACAGCCATTCCTCTTTACTTAGAATTGGTCCAAAATGGTCAATTTGGTAGGCCGGCATTTTGTCGGAAGCTTGATGAATTGTAATTTGATGACCGTAAAATAAAATGTCGAACCAGCTAGGATTGTCACGACCTATGGAGCAACCCAAAATGTCCAAATAAAAGCGCTTCGCTTCCTCTTTGTCGGGAACCACGAAAGAGAGATGAAATGGATTCAACATAAGTTTCACCTTGTTGTACGTAAATGTGGGTAAGTCTTAGGTATAACGTCGCTATAATCATACTTAAATGAGATAGTTTTTGGCACCTACGTAAAATTGATAGTACGCAGAGGTTAGGTTAATAGCTTGGTTATGGATTTTAAACATTAGTGTAAAAGTACTTTGCTTCCCATACCATGCCTTTTCCCATATAGAATTTGTGAGCTTGCTCTCGTTAGACACCAGAAGCAAGGCGAACCTGATGCAGCCTCAATTTCTAGATATTTTCCTGTATGTAGCCAGTCAGATATGCGATAACCTACTACGGCTTTTACGCCGTTATCGCCGAGCTAGGCCAGTTTATACCCGCTGTTGTGAATTAAAGATAAGATCCTTTTCAAGAAATTTTCTTTAGATATATGTGGCCTGAGTTGAGATAAAACCTAATAACAAGCGAGTATATCTTGATCTGCCTCAGCTATAGAAACATTCACTTGATCCGTGCGTGTAACACTATTACAACGTGCCGCTTTGAGCGCAGCCTCAGATGGCCTAGTGGATTTATTGTAAGCTGCCTCCTCAATTATCTGGCGCTCTTAACTATTTAGGCTGTCTCGAAAAATAAGTCCAATTTGTATTCTCACCTATGCTTAGTTGAGTGGCAGATTAGTGCTTTGATTCTTCCAAATGAGCTGATTTACAAGTTCAACCAGTTCCAAGATATGCACCTGATTCTAGACCAAATTAAGAATCATTACGGATAGGGAGCCACCCATTGCGGGCTCGTACGATTGGTGGGTGGTGTGGGGCCGGTAGCTAAAAACTACCGGCTACACGATTTATACCTATTTCTCATTACTTATTTTTAGTGTTTTTAACCAGCTAATTGCTGACGGGATACCTTCATCAATCATTGATTGATAGTGGCCGCCCCTGTTAGCTTGCTTGAAAGTAAGTTGAACATTCCTATTCCTAAGTGCTTTGATAAATTTTATATAACTGTTCTTTTGATCGGACATATGCTCGTCATCCTTAGCGACAAAGAGGAAAACAGGTACGCGATACATACCCAGATTTTTATGAGGTGACCTATCAATTAGAACTTTTTTAAATTCTGGGATTATCGGTGTAACTTGACTAGCTATATCGGCTAAATAACTCTCAAGGTCAATGATTGGTGCATAAGCGATAGCTCCTTTTATTTCTGGGATTTGCTGAGCCGCCATAAGTGAAACTGTCGCAGCTGAGCTATGACCTGCAATATAAACCTCATTAAGATCCAAATTGGGGTATTTACTTTTAGCTATACTTAATGCTTCCTTCGCATCATCCACACCGCCATTTCTTGAAACAAAGTTATTTATTGCCATAAATATATTCTGATCTGTTTCATCTGCCGGCCATGATCCGCTTAAATCAAAACTAATTACAGCAAAGCCCTCTTTTACATAAGGTGTATGTTCAGGGATGTCACCACTACTTAAGCTCATTCCGTGAAATAATCGTGTTCCCGCGGGTGGAACAAGTATCACAGGTAGAGATTTTTTACCATAATCAGCCGGAAGGTAAACCCAAATCTTCCCATTGGTCTTCGGATTGACTAGCTCTTTTCTTGATGTGTTTTCTAGTGGATCAGCAAAACATACACTTGAAATTATAGAAACTACAAGAAACAAGTACTTCAAAACATTACCTATTTAAATGATTGTATAAGGCCTTTATAACCGGCAGGCAAAGTGATGAAGCTATCTGCGACAATTTGCAAAGCAAATGCACAAAAGAAGCAGCGCTTTGACTGTCCAGCCACGAAGTGGCGCTGGTTGATAAGCTTGGTACGCCCAGCATAGGCTTGAACTAATGGGGTGAAAGTCCCCTGTAGGACATTCACCATTTAATGGGTCCCATTAAATGCTAACTACTAGCGAATAGCAACTGCAACACCATGAGTTCTTGTGGGGAGGAAGCCGCTAGCAAGACTACGAGATGACAAACAGAAGTATTCTATAAGGCTTAGCCTGGAGGCGGGGGATAAAGGACACCGAAGTCGGGTGATCTAGCGGGCAGAGTCAATGATACAGTTGTGTATATAAAGTTCTCGTTCTTATCTGGAGAGATCTGTTTAGCTTGCTGCTATGAAGCTGTCTGCGTGGCCGCTGACTCATAAGTAGGCCGAACTCATTAGCCGCCATCGCGGGGATAGAAAAAAGTGGTGGAACACGGCAGCGTCTCGGTCAGAAATTAACAGCGTGATTAAATAGAAATCAGCTGACGGCATAGTAGCCAAGTGCCAAGATTAATACCTTTAACAGAGTGAAGGCCTGAACCCAAACTCCACGAATTAAAAGACCAGATTTGCCTACCGATATGTTTCTAGTCAGATAAAGTTGAGGTTGGGCACTGTCATAGCGCTCAACTTAGATGAGTATCTGCTCGACGCTATCGTTGGGTAGAGATTCAGCGGATAGGGAACCAGTCATTGCGGACCGGCACAATGGGTAGCGTGGGGCAGGTAGCTAGAAACTACCGGCTACCCGATTTAACTGCGTGCCACAAAATATTTAAATATTATTTGTATCGTTTACGGTTTCTTCAAGCATCTCTGAAAATTCTTTGGGCTTGGCCCGATAAATCACATGATCACCATTAAATGTACGAATTGTCCATTTCCGCTCTACTGCCCGAAGCCAAGAAGGATCTTTAGCTCTATCAGCTTTTGACACCCCCTCAGGAATAAAAGCTACATAAGTGACATTGAGTTGTTTTGCCAGAGGATTCTTATACGATACAGGTTCCGTAAGTGTTTTTAATGGCTGCGTAACATCTCGTGGAAATTCGGAATTAACATCAATCCATGAGAAGTGAACTTGACCATTTACCACTTTATGTTCCGCAGGTATTGGCTGCCCCTCCATCATTGACATGCCATCCTCAGGTACTTTCGCGTCTAAAAATGTAACATGATGAATTCGCTCTGGAATACGATCGATAACTCCGGTGATTACCATTCCACCATAGCTATGACCTACAAGTACCACATTTTTCAATTTTTCAAAAATAATCAGGTTAACGATATCGTTGATATGTGTGGTTAAGTTAACATCAGGAGAGGAAAGATGATGCCTCTCACCTAACCCCGTTAGTGTTGGCCTGTAGACGGTATGACCTTTAGCGCTAAGGTGTTTACCAACCTCTTTCCAGTCCCATCCACCGCCTGTAGCACCATGTACCAAAACAAAGGTGTGATAATCTTTTTTTGTATCAACTTCTTCAGCAACAGTTTCAAATGTCGCAAATATTAAGAATATTACTAATGAGAATATAGTTTTCAATGAAATCCCTCTTTTTGTATTCTTGATTTTCCACTTGCAAGTAAAATTGCTAATAAAGCAGTTAACGCCTCAAGCTGCGGAGCGAAGCGTCCGATAGCCTTGACTTGGTACGCCCGCCCAGCATGGGCGTGAACTAATGGGGTGAAAGCTCCATATAGGAAGATCACCATTTAATGGGCTTCATTAAATGCTAACTACTAGCGAATGGCAACTGCAACACAGTGAGGTTTTGTGGGGAGGAGGCTGCCAGCAAAACTACGAGCTGACGAACGTTAACATCATATAAGGCTAAGCTTGATGGCGAGGTGGCCAAGGACACCGAAGCCATGTGACCTAACGTGTAGAGTAAATGATGTAGTTATGTAGTGGAATTTCCCATTCTTATCTGGGGAGATCTGTTTAGCTTGCCGCTATGAAGTTGTCAGTGTGGTCGCTGACTCATAAATAGGTTCAACCCGCTAGCCACCATCGCGGGGATAAAAGTGGTGGAACATAGAAGCGCCTCGGTCAGTAATGGCCAAGCTACTTGAACAGAAGTCAGGCGACGGCATAGTAGCATAACACCAAGATCAATATCTTGGATATGGTGAAGGCCTGAACTCAAAATCCACAAGTTAGAAAACAAGGTTAGTCCACCGATAGTCGGATAAAGTTCAGGTAACGTACTGCCATGAGATTCAGCCCAAATGAAGAGCTGCACGATAGTATCGTTGGGGTAGAGATTCAACGGATAAGGGGCGCCCTTTGTGGGCCTACACGATGAGTGGTGTGGAGGCCGGTAGCTAGAAACTACTTGGCTACCTGATTCATAGGCTTGCTACCAGTATAGCCACTGCAGTAGGCCCAAAAATAAGGCCTATGAAATAGCGCGCTATAGGGCTTACCTGTTGAGGCGTGACCAACCCCAATACAAGGCCAGCTACAATGCACCAAATATATGGGATGAAGCCCATAACGAAGCCTGCCATATGCATATTATTTTCTGGCGGGTTTAGGAAATAATGCTGGAACAAACCATAAAGCATGAATAAACAGAGTGGAGTGGCTGCTCCTAGAGCAGGAATGACTAAATCCCTCTGAGATCGAAACTGAATAGCAATAATTATAAGAGTAGCTAGAAGTCCGAACTCAAAACTACCAGCAAGTATTGTTAGTGTTGTGTCATTCATGCTTTAGAAACCTGCCCAATACACGGGTAACCAAAATAAAGCGAAGCGGCGTGTAGGCCGTCCAGCCTGTCATCTTTGCCGGGGGTACGTGCTGCTGTTTGTTATGCTTCTCTGTCCGCTTCACTCAATTTTTGCTCGATAGCCCTTAGGTCTAAGGTAGTACACTATCTTCTCTCTTATTCATAAGTTCCTAAGATGCATAACGTCCACTGCGCAGGCGAGCAAATTGTTGTGAGTTCAGTGTACGAAGGGTGCGCCTGTGTCGGCTTTTGTTACGTGTCTAGCAGCAACCGAGATCTACCCAAAGCTTGTACCATTCTTTAGGTAAAACGCCTCGATGTAACTGCTTAGCAATTTTTAATAGGGCACATTGATCAGACCTTGAACGATCGGTAGCTTCAGCCCAATCGGCTTGATCATCACTATGTGAGATTGCCTCATACCAGCGCTCCTTTGCCTCGTCCAGTTTTTTATTTATTAACTCTATTTCTGATTCACTTAAGGATGAAGCAAACTCCCTATTTTCAGTACTGGCTTCGTAAACAGCCCTGGCATTTGACTCTGCACTTCGAACTTTTTCGGCCAATTCATCTTTCGTGATACCGGTTATATCTAGTCCTGCTTTCGCGGCTTGTATCATGGCAGATAAAGAGGCCATTCCTTGAAAAATCAATATCCAATCTGCAGGCATGCTTAGTTTTCCTTATATATTATAAATATTTAAATGATTGACCGCATAACACTCGCATAAAGGGCAATTTGGTGTGAAGGTGTTTTTTTCGATTATTTTAACGCACAAAATGCTGGTGCGACAAATTGTCCGGCCCACACGTTTGTCTGGGACTTACTTTGATGTGCTTGGTACGCCCACGGAATAATGGGTGAAAGTTCCCGTAGGAGGATCACCGTTTAATGGGTTACATTAAATGCTAACTACTAGCGAATGGCAACTGCAACACCATGAGTTCTTGTGGGGAGGAAGCCGCTAGCAAGACTATGAGCTGACGAACAGAAACATCATATAAGGCTTAGCCTGGAGGGGAGGCGGCCAAGGACAGCGAAGTCGTGTGATCTAACGGGTAGAGTAAATGATGCAGTTGTTTAGTGAAAGTTTACGTTCTTATCTGGAGAGATCTGTTTAGCTTGCTGCTATGAAGCTGTCAGCGTGGCCGCTGACTCATAAGTAGGCCCAACCCGCTAGTCACCATTGCGAACTGGCACGATATGTGTGTGGGGGCCGGTAGCTAAAACTACCGGCTACCCTATTTATGCGCCTGTCCCTACCTAATCACAGCGACATCTATGTGGCTACCAAATAGTGCTTATTTACGATTAGCCCACGGAGATTTATTTTCAAAAGTTGAGATATACAGATCCTCGACTTTATCTCGTGCCCACCGGGTTTTGCGTAAAAACTTGAGCGAAGATTTAATTGATGGGTCGCTCTTAAAGCAATTGATATTAATCCTATCTGCCAAACCATCCCAGCCATAATGTTCCTGCAAACGTGTAACAACTTTCTCAAGAGTAATACCGTGTAGCGGATTATTTGGTTGATCTTTACTCATTTTTCAATTAATACTCTATGTTTAATGACGCATAATGCCGTGAACATGGGCTGATGAAGTTGGCACGTAATCGCAAATGAAATTAGGTGACAGGCTTGCCAGTCCTTTCCCTAAACTTATTATGTGTTTAAAGCCCTTTAATAATTATAATTGATATACTAATAAATGTGGATATAAGTAATATAGTGATACATTGTTTAAATCTTTGATTACTTCGTTTTGTTAACTTTTGAGTAAAGGTGGTATCTGTTTCGATAGCATCTTTTAATAGAATGTTTGAGCTAGATTGCAATAGTTCACCTATCTTTTCAGCTTCCTCTGAGCTCATTTCAGCCTTCGATGATATTTCAGATATCCTCTGGTGAATCGATGACAGCTCATTGTATTCAGCCTTGTTGATTTTACCTGACTGAAATAGCTCTTCCTGCTTTTCTCTCAGTGTAGTTACATCCACAATTCTTCCTTACACATAACGCCTTGCACCGGTGCCGCCGGAATGGAGCCGCTTTGTGCTAGCGTAGCGTACAGCACAAAGCGAACGGAGTATAGGTGGGGGGATGCAGCAACTTGTTAAAAGCTCACTGGCACCAGTAACCCAATATATGGTATTTGCTAGACTCTTCAGATTTTAAACGAATGCCGAGAGCTCTAAATCCAGGGCAGATAATAAGAGCATGATTGTTAGCACTACCATCACCTATTGGTTGTTTGGTATCGCCTTCTAGAATGTTGAGGGTGCATGACGAAGCAATACTTCGCCGCTTATTGAATTCTGACTGTGTGCTGTTTCCGACGTGAACGAAGCTATCTGTATTCCCTGATTCTAATAGAGATCTGACCGCTGTTGAAACTACCTGATATGATAAGGCACTAGAAGATAGAGCAGTCAAAATTAATGCTGCGATTATTTTCATAACTTTTAACGCCTTATACACAGGCGAGTGGAACGACGTGTAGCGAGTCCAGCCCGCATCCTTTGTGGGCGATTGTGCCACAATTTGTAAGTACTACTTAACAGCATTGATCTAAACTACTGTGACATTAGCAATGCGACCACCGCGCCACCAAGTCCCTTTTGTACCAATCTTAAGCCTTTTATGGTGATACTCACGGCGCTCTTCACTTAATATCCACATATTGGCAAAGCCTTCATTAGGAATATTACCTGGAGTAGTATCTCTTATGACTCTGCCATCTTCATCAAGAATCTCTGGCCAGATCATGTGTATACCTTCAACTTGCGGATCATCCCCGTCATATAGAAAATCCACTCTCATTCCTTGTCCCGGCTTGGCATTTTTATTCTCTTCAGATAAGTCTATCTTGTACCTGACTACAAAATCCGGCTTTCTTCCAGATCTTTCTTCGTAAGGTATATGTGCTTTCATATATTGTGCTAACACGAAGTTGTGAGGCGCCGTAGGCGTCCCTGGCAGTTTGCTGCCGAACGCCGAAGTTTTGTTATGCCCGCTGGTTTTATTACATGAATGTAGTTCGCACAGCGCTCACCGTTAAGGCTATTAATGGAATGTTTGATAGAGCAAATATTAAAAACCTGATTTCAATTTTGTTGAAAGTTGCTTGCACAATACTATGAATTACTCGAATACCGACATATGTCCATGCCAGAATAAAATTTATGCCATCTTCTGCGCCAAGGACTGCAAGCGATATTGCCAATGCATAGAAAATAGTTGGTTGCTCCATGAGATGATTATAATTATCAGCTTTCCAACGAACATGGGGAGGCAGGGTTGACATTTGCTCTCCGCGAGGAGCATTCGGATCAAGCTTTAATTTAGCTTTCTTCACAGCAGGTAATCGTGTCGCGTACATCCACAGCCACATAATCATAGACCAAGCTATCAAGGCAATTACAGGCTGAATTATTTGAGCACTTTCAATCATCCGTTGATTCCTTTTTATTAGTTACTGATGTTAGAGGGTTGAACGCGGGATAACGGCTACAAAAATGGGCTGTTGGAGCATCGCGTAGGCCATCCCGTGAAGGGCCAAAGTCCCGCAGTAATGTGTCTGTGATTGTTAAGCACTTATCTCATTGGCCTCCACCATACTATGGCGAGGAGCTATGTCCCACAATGCCGGTAATGCTCCAAGAACAAAGCCACAAAATAGCGTTTGAATTTGTACAGGCCAAAATGCAAGCTTCACTCCTACACCGTAAATTGCATATGAATTCAAGGTAACATCTAGCACCATAACTATGGCAGCGAAAATTAGGCCTGCTCTCAATTTAGCTATAAGTAAAACCACCACAAGGAGATCAATTACAGACAATGCAGTCCAGAACACATTAAAACCGAATGGCGCGAAGGTATATGGAAAAGGGCCACCATTTACGATATCTGCTACGTGATTAATGCATCCGATCATAAAGCATGCAGCAATTACACAAATATATATTTTTTTTAATCGTGGCACGATATTTCTCTGTATGCTTAACGTCCAGCAACCAACGGAAGCGATTGCTGTGGGTTGTTAGATATCACTGCTTTAAAGGATTTGGCTCTGTTGCTATGCACTGCCTTGATTCTTTTATTATGTATTGCTGATTCAAAAATATACAGTGTTCGCCATCCATCGCCACGCTATGCCTGCCATCCTTCTCACGATAAAGCACCATAATTGAAACGATATAGCCACCATCTGTTGCATAAGCATGAAACTCATAATCAATAGGTTGGTTTGTGCTGGTTAAATTCTTTACATAATATTCCTGAGCGACATCGAAGGCCAGGATTAGTTTATCTGACGGTGTATAGTCTTTATGTGGATACCACTTAGGGGGCTCAAATTCCTTGGCCATTGCTAGTGATAAAAATAAAACTATAAAAAGTGCGATTACTCTCATTAGATGCCTAACGACCGTATTAGGGGCGGACAAACCAGCGGTTTGTCCGCCCCTTGCCTATGTTTGTTAAACGATTTCTTCATACTCAATCACCGGTCCCTTTCCTTTGTAGTTCTTGGAGTGATAGGCGAATACAACTACAAATATTAGAGCGATAAACACGCAAATAGACTCTTTGGAAAGCTGCCAATAAGAACTGGCAGCGCCAAAGCATGTACCTAAAAGAATGAAGAACGAAAGCCTAACAATAAAAGGCAGGCCTTTCCTCGATGGTTCAGCCTTGGGAAAAACTAGCTTTTGCCTCTTATACTCCTTGCCGTTTTTACTTAGTGTGCATACAAACGGACCTTTCAATAAGCTTACTACGTTGAGATTTGTCGAATATTCATTTTCCCCAATAGAAAAGTTATTGGTTGAATCAGTTGATAGGTTTCTTTGAGAAGATACTAGCTCGCCATTTACAAATACTTTCTCAAGTCCAGAAAGAGCACTGAACCAAGCCTCAACTACGGCTCCGTCTTCTTCGAAGGTAAACGTATAACCCTTCGTGAAGCTAAATGCCTTTTTCTTACTCATATCTACGATTACCGTTTAACGCCTGGCGCAACGGCGAAGCACGAAGTGCTGAGTCCGGCACGCAAAGCGTGCGTATTGCCGCTGCTTGGTACGCCCAGCATGGGCGTGAACTAATGGGGTGAAAGTCCCCTGTAGGAAGATCACCGTTTAATGGGCTTCATTAGATGCTAACTACTAGCGAATGGCAACTGCAATACCGCGAGGTCTTGTGGGGAGGAAGCCGCGAGCAAAGCTACGAGCTGACGGATAGAAACATCATATAAGGCTTAGCCTGGAGGCGAGGTGGCCAAGGACACCGAAGCCATGTGATCTAACGGGTAGAGTAAATGATGCAGTTGTGTAGTGAAAGTTCACGTTCTTATCTGGGGAGATCTGTTTAACTTGCCGCTGTGAAGCTGTCAGCGTGGCCGCTGACTCATAAATAGGCCCAACTTGCTAGCCACCATCGCGGGGATAGAAAAAAAATGGTGGAACACAGCAGCGCTCCGCTCAGTAATGAGTAGGGTGATTAAACAGAAGTCAGCAGACGGCATAGTAGCCAAATGCCAAGATTAATACCTTGGACAGGGTGAAGGCCTGAACCTAAATCCACGAGTTGAAAGACAGGGCTAGCCTACTGATATGTTTCCAGTCGGTTAAAGTTGATGTAGCGCACTGCCATGACACTCAACTCAAATGAAGATCTGCTTGAAGCCATCCTCAGCAAAGAAAATCTTAATGCTGCATGGAAACACGTGCGAAGCAACAAAGGTGCCGCAGGCATTGACGGGATTACTGTCGATAATTTTGTGCAGCACTTCAAGGCAGTTGGCGACGACCTCATCGAGACCATTCGACAGGGTCATTACCAGCCGCTTCCCGTCAGGCGGGTCTACATTCGCAAGCCAGATGGTGGCCAGCGTGGTCTCGGGATACCTACGATCTTTGATCGTGTTATTCAGCAGGCTATCGCCCAAATCATCGGTCCCAGTTTCGATAAAACCTTTTCGGAGTTCAGCTATGGGTTCCGCCCAAAGCGATCGCAGCATCATGCGGTGAAAAAGCTGCGAAAGTATATTGAGGGAGGGAAACGAATAGCAGTGGATGTCGATTTATCTAAATTCTTCGACCGGGTAAATCATGATTTCCTCATGAGTTTACTTGGCGAAAGAGTCAGCGATAAGCGCTTACTTAAACTGATCGCAAGCTACTTGCGCGCAGGAAGTGTAGAAGAAGGATGTTGGAAAGCTTGTCACGAGGGAGTGCCACAAGGTGGTCCTTTATCGCCGCTGCTCTCCAATATTGTACTCGACCTGCTCGACAAAGAGCTGGAAAAACGCAGACACAATTTCGTCCGTTATGCGGACGATTTTGTGATTGTGGTTTCCTCTAAACGCGCGGGTGAACGGGTTATGGCGAGTATTAAACGCTTTGTTGAGCGCAAGCTTAAGCTCAAAGTTAACGATACTAAAAGCCAAATGGTTCCTGTCAGCCGTTGTAAGTTCCTAGGCTTCTCTTTTCGGGGGGCAAAGCTTGTCTGGCATGATAAGTCACTGTGCCAATTTAAATACCATGTCCGCCAGATTGCAGGACGATCCCGTGGTATTTCGATGGAAAAGAAACTGAAAGAACTTACCGTATACCTCCGTGGTTGGATCAACTATTTTGGGATAGCGCAAGGCTATCAAAAATGTATCGATCTTGACTGCTGGATACGACGAAGATTGAGAATGAGCTACTGGAAAAACTGGCGTAAAGTGAGAACGAAAGTCCGAAACTTACTGCGCATGGGTGTGAGTGAATCACTGGCTGTCACTTGTGGATCGTCCGGTAAAAGTTACTGGCGAAATGCAAAGACGGAAGGTATTCATATTACACTCAACAAAGAGCTTTTCCAAAAGATGGGATTGGTCTCGTTACGTGATCGCTGGGTAGAAATTCATTACGGATAGGGAACCGCCCATTGCGGACCCGCACGATGGGTCGTGTGGGGGCCGGTAGCTAGAAACTATCGGCTACCCGATTTAGCTGCATATTTTAATTTGTACTCTTCAGCAAGTTTTTCGGCTTTGCTGATATCAGAGCCTAAAATTTCTTTGAGTTGGGCAAGGTTTTTTAACGCTTGACCATCTCCAGCTTCGGCAGGCATTTTGATCCATGCATAAGCTTTAACATAATCAAGTTCAACGCCATGTCCTTGAGCAAACATAAGCCCGTACTCGTTCTGTGCTTGAATAACACCACTTTCAGCTGCACTCCCATACCATTGAGCCGCTTTTTCTTGGTTCGGCTCTACACCAAATCCTTTACGATAAAATTGACCAAGGTTGAAAATACTTTGCAAATCACCAAGTTCTGCTGCTTTTTCAGTGTACCTAAATGATGAATTTGGATCTTGCTCTACACCGTCACCCTGCATATACATAAGACCCAAATTAGCAATAGAAGGTAGATACCCTCCTTCAGCAGCTTGCTTGAAGAGCTTTACTGCAATCTCTAGGTCTTTTTCGACTCCTAACCCTTGGTAATACAAGCTTGCAGTTAAATGCTGACCAGCAGGGTCACCTTTTTCAGATTCAGTATTAAACATTACAAATGCTTCTTTGTATTTTCCTGCATGATAAAGCTCTATTCCTTCATCAAGACCCGCATATGTGTTCATTGAAATGATTAATCCTACTACTGAAATTATCTTCTTCATTTACTCGTACTTTTAGGTGTGGGAGTAGCTAACGCCTGGCGCAACGGCGAAGCACACAGTGCTGAGTCCGGCAGCCAAAGGCTGCGTATTGCCGCTATTTGTTAGGCGGTAAAATTCAGTCAAGGTACACATTTAATTTACTATGATGTTCATTTGCCTTATTTAAAACACAAATAAACCGTTCAATGCTTGGTTTTACTGGTTCAAACAAAGTGTCTTCATCCATTAGAGCTCTTAGCTCAAGGATAAACCGTTCTGTACTTCCTGGGTCTATATCTAGACATTGATCGTCTTCGATAAGAGCTATAGCAACTAGGTGGCTATATTTAGCTTCATTCGAAACACACAAATTTATTAACTGTTCATGAAGAACATCATCAATATGAATAGCGGCTCCACGTATGTCTGTGCCTTTAAGAGCTGAATCATAGTAAATCTCAATCGCCATTCTTGTCGCCTAACGAGGCTGTAGAAAAACAGTTTTAGAAAAAGCTGCCAATCCTCAGGCTCCTCTAATTAAAATTTCGGGCTAAATTTAGCTATACCACCAAATTTCTTTCATTGTATTAAATTTAGGCGTCTTGACGCCCTTAATTCATCCTCAATCAGTGAATACTGCCATATCTCATCAACTTTTCAATGTTATGTACCAAGCAGAACATCCGCCATTGTCCCTGAACCTTACTTTTTCCTCGTAGCGAGAAGCGATTTAATCGCTTGTTGGTACCGATGTTCCCAAACACAGGCTCAACAACAGACATTCGATGCCCATAAATGGTCTTGCCTTCGATACTATCAACCCGCTTTTTCATCCAGTCAGTGGCTGTCCGTCCGTTTGTCCAAGTTAGGGATACTTGCCTTCCATGTCCTTTTCGAGAGTCGGCAGAATCTGGATTTCGCATGCACTGATTTTTAAGGCTGCATTTCCTGCAGTCAGTAAGGCGCCCTTCGAACATTAGTTTTTTCTTACCTTCACTGACATGCTCTTCTTTTAACAAGAGCATGGTTTTTTCTGCTGGACAGATGCAGGTTTTCTTTTTCTTGTTGAATGTAAATTCACTAGCAGGGATAGTCTGCTGGACATTAGCCCCACCTTTTTGTTTGCGCTTGCCATGCTTGGTTTTTTGCTTAGCAAAAGCTTTATCACGCGAACGGAATTTATTGTCAGGTATGTAGGCATTGATGCCGTTCTCTCGCAGGTAGCTGTAGTTAGCGTCGTTAGAGAACCCAGTATCAGCAGTAATGATGACCTGTTTGGCCAAGATGTCTTCATCTATTCCTATATGCTGATAATGGCAACTGATGCCATCGAGAATAGGCTTCAGTGTATGATGTTCTTGCCCCTCACCAAAGGCCTGTGCTTCAACGACTATCTGATGCTTCCTATCAACTGCGGCAACACCGTTATAGCCCTGGATGGTTCCCTTGCTGGTAGTCATCTTGGCTGATTCATTGTCCGTGATATTACTTTTTACCTCTTTAGGGTTTTTACCTTGCCCCATTCTGGGAGAGTGATTCTTTAAGAACTGATCAATTTTATCAAAGTGTTTCTGCAGAGTATCAGCCGCTTTAGCTACTGCTTGCTTTCGTTCTTTTTCTTTAGGTTTCCTGCCATCAAGCCTCTTATGCTCTTTGAGGCAATGTTTGATCTTCTTGCGAATTTTTTCCTGCTTCTGTTCTAGCTCTTTAAAAGTCCCCGAATGTTCTTTGCTGGCATTGGATGGCATCTTGCACCCATCTATTGCAAAAAGTTCGTTGCCAAGCAGCCCCTGCTGATCGCAGACCAGTAACACTTGCTCAAACACCGACTCAATCGCATCAGGATAACTGCTTACAAAACTTGCAATACTAGTAAAATGCGGAACGGTATCGCATGACAGTGCTTTGAAGAGGATATTTTTCTCACATTGCCATTGAATTTCACGGCTTGAGGTAATGCCTTTTGAGTAAGCAAACAATATGATTTTCAGGAGGATAGCTGGATCATAAGCTGTTCGTCCGCCGCTATCATTTTGATATTTTTTATGGAAGACAGAGAGGTCGATATGGTCATCAATCAAATGATGAAGTGTAAACTCAAAGGTTTCAGGTTGTAGTTGTTCTTCGAAATTGATGACGACCATTGCATCTTGGTTGTAATCGTAACGTTTGAAATTGGGCATATGGATAATCTCGACATCAAGACCTCCATTTTAACAAAAAAGCTACCTTCTAAGAGTTTTTCTACGGCCTGAACGCCTGGCTCAGCCGCCGCAAAAATGGCGGTTGTTTTGCCGGATTTTTGGCAAAACAAGTGACGGTTTTTGCGGTCGGTTGCAGCCACTTGGTACGCCCAGCATGGGCGTGAACTAATGGGGTGAAAGTCCCCTGTAGAAAGATCACCGTTTAATGGACTTCATTAAATGCCAACTACTAGCGAATGGCAACTGCAATACCGTGAGGTCTTGTGGGGAGGAAGCCGCTAGCAAAACTACGAGCTGACGAACAGAAACATCATATAAGGCTTAGCCTGGAGGCGAGGTAGCCAAGGATACCAAAGCCATGTGGTCTAACGGGTAGAGTAAATGATGCAGTTGTGTAGTGAAAGTTCACGTTCTTATCTGGGGAGATCTGTTTAGCTTGCTGCTGTGAAGCTGTCAGCGTGGCCGCTGACTCATAAGTAGGCCCAGCCCGCTAGCCACCATCGTGGGGTAGACAAAAATGGTGGGACACAGCGGCGCCTTGGTCAGTAATGATCGAGGTGATTAAACAGAAGTCAGCCGACGGCATAGTAGCCAAATGCCAAGATTAATACCTTGGACAGGGTGAAGGCCTGAACCCAAAATCCACGAGTTAAAAGACAGGGCTAGCCTACCGATATGTTGCCAGCCGGATATAAAATTGACGTAGCGCACTGCCATGACACTCAACTCAAATGAAAATCTACTCGACGCTATCCTCAGCAAAGAAAACCTCAATGCTGCATGGAAGCACGTTCGAGCCAATAAAGGTGCCGCAGGTATCGATGGGATTTCCGTTGATTATTTTGTGCAGCACTTCAAGGCAGTTGGGGATGAAATTATCGAAGCCATTCGGCAAGGTCATTACCAGCCGCTGCCTGTTAGACGCATCTACATTCGCAAGTCAGACGGTGGTCAGCGAGGTCTAGGGATACCTACGATTTTTGATCGTGTTATTCAGCAAGCAATCGCGCAAATCATCAACCCTATTTTCGATGTGACTTTTTCAGAGTTTAGCTATGGCTTCCGGCCAAAGCGATCACAGCATCACGCGGTGAAAAAGCTACAAAAGTATATCGAGGGTGGCAAGCGAATAGCGGTGGATGTCGATCTATCCAAGTTCTTCGATCGAGTGAATCATGACTTTCTCATGAGCTTACTCGGCCAAAGAATTAACGATAAGCGTTTACTCAAACTGATCGCAAGCTACTTGCGCGTAGGCTGGGTAGAAGATGGATGTTGGCAAGCGTGTTATGAGGGGGTGCCGCAAGGTGGCCCTTTATCGCCGCTGCTGTCCAATATTGTACTCGATCTGCTCGACAAAGAGCTGGAAAAACGCCAACACCTTTTTGTCCGCTATGCGGATGATTTTGTGATTGTTGTTTCCTCTAAGCGTTCCGGCGAACGGGTTATGGCTAGCATCAAACGCTTTGTTGAGCGCAAGCTTAAACTCAAAGTTAACGATGCAAAAAGCCAAGTAGTCCCGGTTAGTCGTTGTAAGTTTCTGGGTTTTTCTTTCCGTGGAGCAAAGCTTGTCTGGCATGATAAGTCACTGCGCCAATTTAAATACTGCGTCCGCCAGATTACAGGGCGATCTCGTGGTATTTCGATGGAAAAGAAACTGAAAGAACTTACCGTATACCTCCGTGGTTGGATCAACTATTTTAGGATAGCGCAAGGCTATCAAAAATGTATCGATCTTGACTGCTGGATACGACGGCGATTAAGAATGAGCTATTGGAAGAATTGGCGCAGAGTGAGAACGAAAGTTCGAAATTTACTGCGTATGGGTGTGAGTGAGTCGCTGGCAGTTACCTGCGGCTCGTCCGGTAAAAGTTACTGGCGAAGCGCAAAAACTGAGGGTATTCATATTGCGCTCAATAATGAGTTCTTCGAAGAGATGGGTTTGATTTCATTACGAGATCGTTGGGTAGAGATTCATTACGGATAGGGAACCGCCCATTGCGGACCCGCACGATGGGTGGTGTGGGGGCCGGTAGCTAGAAACTACCGGCTACCCGATTTAAGCCTTTTTTATTGCGGGGCCATAATCTAAGCCAAATAACAATTTTGCAGTAGCCTTAGAAAATGAGCCACCATAGTAAAGTTGTTCATTTGGATCTGTAAATATGTATAGATTGCTCTGAGAATCCACCAGAACCATAATATGCTGATGGTGAGCACTTGCAATAGCTACTAGGTGGCCAACTTTACCTTCCCATTCTTCACACATGCCATCAGCTTCGTAACGAGGCCTTGTATAGAATTCGATATCACTCGCTGCACACTCTCTACCTGGCCCAGTTTCTCCGACAGATAATCCTCCATACTCTTTGAGGATTTTCACTGCGGCTGAGTGTGACCCCGTATCGATATCACGTAGGTCCTCTAATTCGATATCTCTACCTTCATACCAACCAGCATCTACAAATAGCTTATTTAGATATTCATCCGTATTCATCTCGATCTCAATAGAGGCTTAACGCCCGCCGCACAGGCGAGCAACTTGTTGCGAGTCCAGCGCACGAAGTGCGCGCTTGTGCCGGCTCTTGTTAGAGAGCGAGCGCACTACCGGCACTGACATGAAACGGTTCCCCAACAACCTCAACTGCTTCTGGAACAGGCAAGTTGTTACCACAACAGTCTATTTCAATGTACTCAACCATTCCTGATTTTCCTGAGAATATTAGGATCTCTAACGTTTTACCGGCTTCTGCAAGATTAAAGTGTGCTTCAAAAATTACACCATATTTACCTGGAACTGCAATTGCTTTGGTGAAAGCCGGGACCAGGACCTTGAAACTATTACAACCGCACTGACAGAACTCAGAAAACACGGCTTTATCGAGGTGATTCTTTAGCGCTGGTGCATCAGGGAACTGACATCTCTCTAAAATAAAGTTAATCCAATCCCGCGCCCTATGTTCGTTATTCATTGGTTCTCTAACGCCGCAAGCAAAGGCGCGCGTTAGCGCGTCCAGCCCGCAGGGCGATTTTGCCTTGCTTTGTTATGTGTTTTGCACGAGATAGTACAAATTGCCATATTCTCTCGGATCCGCTTTCTTTATTTCTTTGGCTTCAATAGCCTCTTGAAACCATTGTTTAATATTACTTTCTTTTACATTGGGATATTGCTTGCTACGAGTACGAACGAAGCCACATAGTCTCCACTCATCGAAACCATCAATACGACCATTGGCTCCATAGTCGAAGTCAACAATGTCTTTTTTACTGATATGAACTTTACAGCCAATACCGTGGAAAAAGTACTTATGCTTCCCTCCAAGCATGCCAACCTGCTCAATAGGCGGCCCCCAATTATGAGGTTCATCAATCTCAAGATACCTCTTAAGTAGCTCATTGGCCTCTTCAACTTTTTCTTTGAAGTCGGAGATGATTTTTAGAAGTTCAGTATTCATGATTTACACATAACGAAAATAGATATGCGGAACCGTTAAGAAAGTTGGCAGTGCCTTTGCGCAAGCAAAGGGAATGACAACTTTTAGGTTTCCGCATAATCGGGTTGTTATTTGTTGCTCGTGGCACTGTGTACAAATTCACTACAAATATCTTTCTTTTGTTTTCTACCACGATTCGGAGAGAGAAACTAGCAGCACTAGGTTCGCGGCCTTGCTTCGAAGCGGCTGCGCCGTCCGCATTAACTTCGTTATGCGAGCGTCGCTGAAGCTTCGAAGCTTACATGAAGGTCGAACCGTTGACTATGGGCTTTCCCGCCAATACTGTTTTTTTATACAGCAAACTAATAATTACCTGCTATCCTTTATTGAACCCCCGCAAAACTGGAGCGAGTGACCAATAACAGCTATATAGTAATCATTATGATCACTATTATCCTGATTACTATCTTGGAATCAATCTTACGCCTTGGCTAAAAAATGTTATTCAAATCAAAAGATTGCTTGCTTTTATGTCAGTCGTACCAAATATAAAAATGATCACTTTGACTACTATCCCCAAAAAAGACTACCTTTGTAACTCTTTGTATTTCATAAAATTTTTGCCTGATAAAGCTGTTCTTCAAAAATAACAGTCCAGATGATCAAAAATACCTCTGTATACCCATTAATTGTTAGCGATCGTTAGTGCAGATAGGGCTGGAATTGAGCAACAGCTATGGCCTGGGTATTTCAAATCTATAGTGCTGCTGATTAATTTCATGATACTTCTGGCTAACCGGGCGTTTCCCAATCAAGACGCGGTTCGACGGAAATGTCTGGACCATTACGACGTCGCGGTGCAGGTTGCTAATAACTCTACAAGCGTCGAAGGGTGTGTCTTGAAAGCGATAGCTGCTGCATTACGGGGCTTGGAAAGGATTAGGTCCATTTGCGGCGAGTTGCGCTTACTATTTGTAGTTTTCAAGGTGCGCAAAGAATGAGTGACTCCGTTGCGATTGCCTTGAACATTTACGTTTCAGGGTTTGTATCAATTAGCGTTTCTGATGGTTAGTTGGGCTATTCCGGGGCTGTTTAACCCACTTACAAATACCTCCCTGGAATGGTTAAAAGCCTCCGTTTTATCAGTTTATTTAAAGAAAAATCTTTAGGTGTGACTTATCGGCAGAGGGCCTTTTTGCGTAAGGTAGTCAAGAGTATCTAATTGGCTTCCCTCTCTCAGGCCGCGGCTGCCTGACTTATAAGTCTACAGCCCAAAATGGTCAGTTCCGTTTATGACTAGTTCCGATACCGTCCAATCCATACACTGGTAGCCAGAAACGAGAGAGACTTATGAAGATTGATGCAGCAGTTTGCTCCAGTGCGCGATTGGCCCGAGACCGGCGCTTTGATGGGCGGTTCTATACCGCAGTGAAAACAACCGGCATTTTCTGCCGTCCGATCTGTCCCGCTCGGCCACCGCTGGAGCGCAATGTCACTTATTTTGAGACTGCGGCGGAGGCGGCCAATGCGGGCTTTAGGCCCTGCCTGCGCTGTCGCCCCGATTCTGCGCCGGGCAGTCCAGCTTGGGGATTGGTTTCGACCACCGTACAGCGCGCTTTAAAACTGATGCGCAGTGAGCGCGAGCCTCAATCTGTAGAGCGATTGGCAGAGCGTCTCGGGGTCAGCAGCCGCTACTTGCGCCGCCTGTTCTCTGAGCATCTGGGCGTAAGCCCCTTGGCAGTTTGGCAAACCGAGCGGGCACTGTTTGCTTTTCGCTTACTGCGAGATACGGACTTGCCTATTGCTGAAATCGCCTACGAGTCTGGTTTTAACAGCTTGAGGCGCTTTAACGGCGTATTCAAACAGATCTATCAGCGCACCCCATCCGAGGTGCGCAGGGAGGGACACGCAGAGCGCGCGGAGAAGGCGAGTGCCACACGGGTGCGGTTGTACCTGGATTACCGCCCGCCGTTAGATTGGCAACAACTCCTGGCTTTCTTGGGAACTCGCGCTTTGGCCGGGGTAGAGCAGGTGGAGGGGGAGGTCTATTCACGCAGTTTCGAACTGGATGCCTGTCGTGGCGTGATGGAGGTTTCCCACGATCCGCAACGCAATCGTCTGGTGGTGGAAGTTTTTGGTCAGGAAGGTGGGGCAGGGTTATATCTACTGAACCAGCGCCTGCGCCGGCTGTTTGATCTGGATGCGGATATTGAAGAGATCCAGACGGTATTAAACGAAGATCCATTGCTGGCGGATCAGTTGGCGAAGAATCCGGGCCTGCGCTTGCCCGGTGCCTGGGACCCATTCGAATATGCACTGCGGGCGATTCTCGGTCAGCAGATCAGTGTCGCGGCGGCGACCACTATTGCCGGACGTATCGTGGCCCGCTACGGGGAATCGTTTGTGGACGATGCTGGCAGGGAGCGGTTTTTATTCCCAACGGCGGAGCGTCTCGCTGAGGCAGACTTTGCCGATCTGGGCTTGACTCGGGCCCGGATGAAAACCCTACAGGAGTTTGTCGCCGCAACTTTGGATGGCCGTGTGAGTTTTGCCGATCAGTCCCTGGAGGATTGGTGCAGCCAGGCCACAGCACTGCCGGGTATTGGCGATTGGACTGCGCATTATATCGCTATGCGCGGCCTGTCGATGCCGGACGCTTTCCCCGCGTCGGATTTGGGTATTCTACAAGCCCTGGGCAGTGATGGTGAAAAGGCAAAACCCAAGCAGGCCCTGGAGCGGGCTGAGCAGTGGCGGCCCTGGCGGGCATATGGAGCCATCTTGTTGTGGCAGTCCCTGAAATCTGGAGAGAAAAAATGATTGTCTATGAGAGTTACACCACGGAATTGGGGGATGTTGCCATCGCGGCCTGCGAGCAGGAGGGAGAGGGTCTCTCCCGAGGTATAGTTGCACTCCAGTTTTATGACGATGAACGGCCACTGCGTTTGGGGGCCGGTTGGCAGCGGGGCGCCTCGGAGTTGACGGATTTGGCCGCCCAGCAGTTGCGGGAATATATCGCCGGCCAGCGCAAAAATTTTGATCTGCCTCTGGCGCCAAAGGGCACTGAATTCCAGCGCCGGGTTTGGGATGCCCTGTTGCAAATTCCCTTTGGCGAAACCCGCAGTTACAGCCAGCAAGCCCAGTGGTTGGGTCAGCCACGGGCTATTCGCGCGGTGGCGCGGGCCAATGGTGCGAATCCGATTGCCATCGTTATTCCCTGCCATCGTGTAATCGGAGCCAATGGCAGCCTTACCGGCTACGCCGGCGGCCTGTCTTTGAAAGCGCGCTTGCTCACCCTTGAGGGTGCCAACTTTGTCCAGCAGGGCGAGCTGCTCTAGCCGGTAATATTGGGAAAAGCGCAATCATCTCTCCCTAGCCACGGCCTCTTTGGCGCGAGATAATGAGCGGTTCATAATCATATTGAGCCGGAGGCCAAATGCTGTACAGATTGGGGGATAAACAGCCACAACTGGAAGGTGAGGGCCACTATATTGCGCCCGGTGCCCATGTGATTGGAGATGTGCGTATGCTTGCGCACAGCTCCGTATGGTTTAACGCGGTGGTGCGCGGTGACTGTGCGCTGATCACTATCGGTGAATACAGTAACGTACAGGATGGCTCGGTTCTGCATGCTGATGTGGGTGTGCCATTAACCATCGGCACCGGTGTCACCGTAGGCCATAAAGTGATGCTGCACGGCTGTGACATTGGTGATTACAGCCTGATTGGTATCAATGCCGTGATCTTAAACCGGGCCAAAATCGGCAAGTGCTGTATCATTGGCGCCAATGCGCTGGTGACCGAGGGCACAGAAATCCCCGATTACTCTATGGTGCTGGGCTCTCCCGGCAAGGTAGTAAAATCTCTCGATCCCGCCACCTACGAGCTGCTCAAAGCCAGCAGCGATCACTATGCGGCCAACGGCAAACATTTCGCCAGTGAACTGGTCCCGCTTGAGGCTAAAGATGTCTGAACAACCGGTAAAAACCGTGGAGCCGAAAGAGCGCCCGGTGAAATCCCCCTGTATCTCCGTATGTGCCCTGAATGAGCAGGACCTGTGCGAGGGCTGTTTTCGCAGTGGTAATGAAATCAGCCGCTGGGGCGCCATGAACAATGATGAGCGCCGTGCAGTGTTAAAGCTCTGCACCGAGCGCGCGCGGCAAATGGGCCGAATCTGGTAAACAATAGATAGCGCTTTGTCGGGGCCGGGCCTCGCAGGGCCCGGAACTAAATGCGACTATGACCCAACCCTTTGTCCACCTAAGAATTCACTCAGAATTTTCCCTGATCGATGGCCTGGTAAGAATCAAGCCGGCCATCGCCCGCGCCCAGGAGTTGGAAATGCCAGCCCTGGCGATTACCGACCAGTGCAACCTCTACGGGCAGATTAAATTCTACCGGGCCTGTTTGGGCTCCGGTATCAAGCCGATTACCGCAGCGGATTTTTGGCTCAGCGAAGGCGGCGAGGGCAAGCCTACGCTGATCACGCTCTATGCGATGAACGCCGACGGCTACCGCAATATTACCGAGCTGATTTCCCGCGCCTGGATGGAGGGGCAGTATCACGGTAACGCCTATATCAAGCGCGAATGGGTTAAGGAGTACAGCGAAGGGGTGCTGATGCTGTCCGGTGCCAAGTACGGCGATGTGGGCCGTGCATTGGTAGCGGGGCGCCGCGCCCAGGCGGAGGAGCTGGCACGGGATTGGGCGGAGTTATTCCCCGGCCGCTATTACCTGGAGTTACAGCGCACCGGTCGCGCCGGCGATGAGGACTACCTGCACTCGGCGGTGAAGTTGGCCCAGAACCTGAACTTGCCAGTGGTAGCCACTAACGACGTGCGCTTTATGGACGAGAGCGAGTTCGAGGCCCACGAGGTGCGCGTTTGTATCCACGAAGGCCGCGCTCTCGACGATCCCCGCCGCGAACGCCGCTACTCCGCGCAGCAGTATTTCCGCACACCGGAAGAGATGTGGGAGCTGTTTAGCGATATCCCTGAAGCCCTGGAAAACACTGTGGAGATCGCCAAGCGCTGCTCCGCACCGATCCAGCTGGGTAAATACTTCCTGCCGGAATATCCGATTCCCGAGGGTATGACCGAAGACCAGTTCTTCGAAAAAGTCTCCTATGAAGGTATGGAGCGGCGCCTCGCCACCATCCTCGACAAGTCTGCTGCGGACTATGCCGAGCGTCGCCAGGTCTACGAAGACCGCCTGCGCTTTGAGCTGGATATCATTATCCAGATGGGATTCCCCGGTTACTTCCTGATCGTAATGGACTTTATCCAGTGGGCCAAAGACCACGATATCCCGGTGGGCCCGGGGCGGGGTTCCGGTGCCGGCTCCCTGGTGGCCTACTCGCTGGACATTACCGACCTGGACCCGCTGCAATACGATCTGCTGTTCGAACGATTCCTGAACCCGGAGCGGGTGTCGATGCCCGACTTCGATATCGACTTCTGTATGGAGAAGCGCGACCGGGTAATTGGCTACGTTGCGGATAACTATGGCCGCCAGGCGGTAAGCCAGATTATTACCTTCGGAACCATGGCCGCAAAGGCGGTGGTGCGAGATGTGGCGCGGGTACAGGGCAAGTCCTACGGCCTCGCCGACAAGCTGTCCAAAATGATTCCCCCCGATGTAGGCATGACCCTGCAAAAGGCCTTCGACCAGGAAGAGATCCTGCGGGAATTCCTCGACCACGACGATGAGGGCCAGGAAATTTGGGAGATGGCCCTGCAACTCGAAGGGGTCTCCCGTAACGTGGGCAAGCACGCCGGTGGTGTGGTTATCGCCCCCACCAAGCTCACCGACTTTGCGCCGCTCTACTGTGACGAGACCGGTGCGGGTCTGGTAACCCAGTTCGATAAAAACGATGTGGAAGATGCGGGCCTGGTGAAGTTCGACTTCCTTGGCCTGCGGACGCTGACCATCATCGACTGGGCCAAGCGCATGGTGGATGAGACCCGCGCGCGCGTGGGTGAGGAGCCCCTGGATATTGCCGCGCTGCCGCTGGACGATGAAGAAACCTTCAAAATGCTCAAAAGGGCAGAGACCACGGCGGTATTCCAGCTGGAATCCCGGGGTATGAAGGACCTGATCAAGCGCCTACAGCCGGACAACCTGGAAGATATGATCGCCCTGGTGGCCCTGTTCCGTCCGGGTCCGCTGCAATCGGGCATGGTTGATGACTTTATTAACCGTAAGCACGGTCGCGCCCAGGTGGCCTACCCGGATGCCAAATACCAGCACGAAAAACTGCAACCGATACTGGAGCCCACTTACGGGGTTATTGTTTACCAGGAACAGGTGATGCAGATCGCCCAGGAGTTGGCGGGCTATACCCTCGGTGGCGCCGACCTGTTGCGACGGGCGATGGGTAAAAAGAAACCGGAGGAAATGGCCAAACAGAGGGCCACTTTTGAAAATGGGGCAAAAGAGCAAGGAATTGACCCCGAACTTGCGATTAAGATCTTCGACCTGGTAGAGAAGTTCGCAGGCTATGGTTTTAACAAATCGCACTCTGCGGCTTACGCACTGGTGTCATACCAAACCGCTTGGCTGAAAGCGCACTATCCCGCCCAGTTTATGGCGGCGACTATGTCTTCGGATATGGATAAGACCGATAAGGTGGTGACCTTTATCGAAGAGTGCCGAGCCATGGAGCTGGTGCTGGTGCCGCCGGATGTGAACCTGGGCAGCTTCCAGTTCTCGGTGGATATCGACAATCGCATTATCTACGGTCTCGGTGCGATTAAGGGCCTGGGTGAAGGTCCAATTGAAAATATTATTGCGGCGCGGGAAGAGGGCGGTCCCTTTACCGACCTGTTCGACTTCTGCTCGCGGGTTGACCCACGCAAGGTGAACAAGCGCGCGCTGGAGGCATTGGTGCGCTCCGGGGCACTGGACAGCATAGGCCCGGATACCAATGGTGCCGACGGCTTGGATTATTCCCGTGCAGTGCTGTTTAACGCGCTGGATGAAGCGGTAAAAGCGGCGGAACAGCAAAAGGCCAATGCCAATGCGGGCATGATGGACCTGTTTGGCGAAGTGGTGCCCCAGGCATCGGAAGGCGATGTGTACGAGGATTTCCGTCGCACACGCTGCTGGAGTATCCGCGAGCGCCTGGAAGGCGAAAAGAATACCCTGGGTCTGTATCTCACTGGGCACCCGATTGACGAGTATGCCGGTGAGTTACAACACCTGGTGAAGGCGCGAATCGCCGATTTGAAACCCGGCCGGGAATCGCAAAAAGTTGCGGGTCTGGTTGTGGCGATGCGGGTAATGAAAACAAAACGCGGTGATTCCATGGCTATTGTTACCCTGGATGACCGCAGTGGCCGTATTGAAGCGGCCATGTTCAGCGAGGCCTTTGGCGAACATAGAGACAAGTTGGCCAAAGATGCATTGCTGGTATTGGATGGACCGGTTGCCACTGACGATTACAGCGGCGGCCTGAAGATGACAGTAAACAGCGTTTCCACGCTCGATGAGCTGCGCCAGAGCCGGGTAACCGGGGTGCGTTTGCGAGTGGATAGCGGCAGTGTGGCACCGGGGCTGGCCAAGCGGCTGGCCGCTTGCCTGCAACCCTATACCGGTGGTCAGTGCGGGGTGAGCCTTGAGGTTTCCCGCCACGATGCCCGGGGCTTGTACCGACTGCCGCCGCAGTGGAACGTAGAACCAAACGACCAGATGGTCCAGTCCCTCAGGGAACTGTTGGGACGTGAGCAGGTGGCGCTTCAATACGCACAACGGCGTTAAAATCTACCGGGCTCGACTGACTGGTTCTGTACAGTTAAGCTATGCCGCTGTGATAGCCCGGTGGTAACAAAAAGAGTTAAAGGCGCAGATTTCATGAATTTTAATTTTCTCGAGTTTGAGCAACCAATTGCAGAGCTGGAAGGCAAGATAAAAGAGCTGCAGCTTGTGGGTGATGACAACGAGCTGAATATCGCCGATGAAGTTACCCGCTTGCGGGAGAAGAGTAGAACCCTGACCGAGTCCATCTACTCCGACCTGAGCCCATGGCAGGTCGTACAGGTAGCCCGCCATCCGCAACGTCCCTACTCAAAGGACTATATTGAGCGCTTGTTTACCGACTGGGATGAGCTGCACGGCGATCGCCACTTCGGTGATGACAAGGCGATTATCGCCGGTATCGCGCGCTTAAATGGCAAGCCGGTAGCGGTGATTGGTGAAGAGAAAGGCCGCTCTGTAAACGAGAAGGTTGCGCGCAACTTTGGTATGCCGAAGCCGGAGGGTTACCGCAAAGCCCTGCGTGTTATGGAAATGGCCGAGCGCTTTAAAATGCCGGTGCTGACCCTGATCGACACCCCGGGAGCCTATCCAGGCATCGACAGTGAGGAGCGCGGCATCAGTGAAGCCATCGCCCAGAACCTGGCAGTGATGTCCCGCCTGCGCACGCCGATTATTTGTACCGTGATTGGTGAAGGTTCCTCTGGTGGCGCACTGGCAATCGGTGTGGGTGACCAGCTGAACATGTTGCAGTACTCCACCTACTTTGTGATCTCACCGGAAGGCTGCGCCAACATTATCTGGAAAACGGTCGAGAAAGCGCCTTTGGCCGCTGAGGCGATGGGGGTGACTTCCAGTGTGTTGGAAGAGTTGGGTATTGTGGATGAAACCATCCCCGAACCCCTCGGTGGCGCTCACCGCGACCCGGATGCAATGGCCAGTAGCCTCAAAGACCGTCTCAGCGAGCAGCTGGACCAGCTGAGCAGCATCCCCATTGATGAGCTGCTGGAGAAGCGCTATCAGCGCCTGATGAGCTACGGCAATATCGTTTCCTAAGCTATTTTTTTGCTTTAGGGAGTTGTTCAGAGGCTCCCTAGATCCTTCCCCTGCCGCGCCAAGTGTATAAACTTATTGCCCTTGTGCGCGGTTGGTGCTTACTTCCTGGCCCCTTCTTTCCCTACTCATAGATACTTGCGGCTGTGTGTCATTTTTGTGTGGCCGGGCTCTCCCTTCGTCGCTTCTTTTCTGAAAAATCTATTCTTTACTGGGTTTCCTTAGGTAATAGCTGTCGACATAGATAGGTTATTGGACCCTCGGGAAGACTGAAAAGAGAAATAAAGTACTACAAACAGTGTGATCTACTCTTGTGAGCGGAGCCGTTGAGGGAGAGGCTCTATTGGCTGGTAGCAGACAGTCTGGAGCTTGACGGCCGCTGTATGTCCACGCTGCCTCCATTTTGAACCCCCTTATCGAAAAGCCCTCTGAGGCGGCGCTACCTCCATGATAGAAAGTACCAACAATAAAGATTGGTGCAATAGGCACAGGTTTGCCCGGATAAAAATATCGACCGGAGAGGCCTGTGAGCTGAAGTCTCAGGATTAATAATTATGGCAATAATGCAGAGTAATACAGCAACGGATGCTGCGCAGATACCGACGGGTGACCAGTCGGGGCACAGGTTTGCCCTGGTGGCGCTGACCTCACTATTTTTTATGTGGGGCTTTATCACCTGCCTGAATGATATTTTGATTCCCTACTTGAAAGGAATTTTCGAGCTGAACTATGCCCAGGCAATGCTGGTGCAGTTCTGCTTTTTTGGTGCTTATTTCCTCGTTTCCCTGCCTGCCGGTGCTCTGGTCAGTAAAATTGGTTATCAGAAAGGGATTGTGACCGGCTTAAGTATTTCGGTGGTTGGCTGTTTGCTGTTTATCCCCGCTGAAAGAATGGAAGTTTATGCACTGTTCCTCGGTGCTCTGTTTATTCTGGCTTCCGGTATTACTATTTTACAGGTTTCCGCCAACCCTTATGTGACAGCACTGGGCGATGAGCGCACGGCGCCCAGCCGCCTGACCTTGACCCAAGGCTTTAACTCCCTGGGCACCACTATCGCCCCTCAATTTGGTGCACTGCTGATTTTACCCGCTGCCGGTGTTGCAGTGGGTGCTGCCAGCGCTGCTGTTATTGAAGTGCCTTACCTGATTCTGGCCTCCGCGCTGGCGATCCTGGCTATCGTCTTCGCATTTTTGAATTTGCCGGCGATTGTCAGTAGTGCAACTTCTGAGTCTGTTTCCAATACTGAAGCCGCTTCCGCCTGGAGCTACCGTCACTTGGTGTTGGGCGCGATCGCTATTTTTGTCTACGTGGGCGCTGAAGTTTCTATCGGCAGCTTCCTGGTGAACTTTATCGCTGAGGATTCCATCGCCGGTTTGGAAGAGTCTGAAGCCGCCTTCTATATCTCCCTGTATTGGGGTGGCGCTATGGTCGGCCGCTTTGCCGGCGCTTTGATTATGCGCTTTATCTCTGCTGGCAAAGTGCTCGCAATCTGCTCTATCGGCTCCTGTGTACTGTTGTTGATTACTGTTACGGGTAGCGGCTATCTGGCGATGTGGGCGGTACTGGCTGTCGGCCTGTGCAACTCTATTATGTTCCCGACTATCTTTAGCTTGGCGCTGGCCAAGCTGGGCCCATCGACCAGTCAGGGCTCTGGAATCTTATGCCTGGCCATTGTAGGCGGTGCCATTGTGCCGTTGTTGCAGGGGCTTCTGGCTGACCAAATTGGTATCCAATTGGCGTTCGTTCTGCCGATCTTCTGTTACCTCTATATTCTCTACTACGGTCTCTCAGGACACCGTACAGATAAACGCGCTTAAGTTTCTTTTCTTCTCTTCTGAGCTCGTTTGCCGGCATTTTTATGCCGGCTTTTTTGTGTCCGGAATAAATGGTCAATTTGAAATGTTTTGGATGGTGGGCGAAGAGGGGGTACCGGCGATCCCTGCCAGTTTTAGAGAGGTTGGGGGTTAGGAAGCTTGGGGGGCAGTTAGATCAGACTGTTTGTTGGAATCGAGAAACTCTTTAATCGGTAAGCGATAGTTGCGGCTTACTTTCAGCTTTGCACCGCTGCTCAGGGTGAGAAAGTACTCGCCTTTGGTTAAAACCTTGATATGTACAATAAAGTTCAGGTTAACCAGTGTGGATCTGTGGATGCGTTTAAAAGTGTCTGGGCAGAGTTGTTTTTGCAGGTCTTTAATAGTGCTGCGCATTACATGGGTTTCCCCTTTGGCATGCACACACATATAGTCACCCGCCGCATCGATCCACTCGATATCCGGTTGGTTAACCATTGTGATACTGCCTCGGTCTTTAATGGCGAGACGCTGGGTTGCTGCCGCAGCGGTACTCTCTCCACTTGAGGCTTTGTTGGCACTGCTTTCAAAAGATCGCATCAGGCGATTTTTCTCTTCCTGATGACCATCCTCTCCTTTGGATAACATCTGTGCCTGGCGCTGTCGGGCGCGGTCGAGGGCGGTTTCCAGTCGGCGCGGGTCCAGTGGCTTGAGGACATAGTCAACCGCGTGGACTTCAAAAGCCTTAAGGGCGTATTGGTCGTAGGCTGTGGCAAAGATCACCAAGGGCATGGTGTCAGCCTGCAGGTTGCGCACCACATCAAAACCGTTCATTCCCGGCATCTGCACATCGAGAATGAGTAGGTCCGGGTTGTGCTCTGAAACTGCTTGGACAGCTTCCCGGCCATTGCGACAACAGGCGAGAATATCCAGGTCCTTGCGTTCTTCGAGCATACTTTTCAGTAGTCGTAAAGCCAGGGGCTCGTCGTCCACCAGTACGACGCTGAGCTTGCTCATTGAACTTCTCCCTGTGTCAGGTGGGTTGATTGGTTGGAAATTTCCAGTGGAATATTGATGAGTACTTGCATACCGCCATCAGAGTTTTTGTTTTGTTCTATTTTGAAATCTTGTGGGTAGAGCGTCGACAGGCGTTCGCGTACGTTTTTGAGGCCCACTCCCGTTGAGGAGGATTCTGGGTCACATTCGCTGGCAAAGTGATCTGGGCAGCCGGTGTCGTAGACTTCCAGCACCAGGCGATCATCGGTGTTGTGCGCGTGGATACCGATAGTGCCCCCCATTTCGTTGGGGGCTATGGCATATTTCACCGAGTTTTCCACCAGTGGTTGCAGCAACATGCTGGGCACTTGTGCGCAGCGTACGGTTTCATCGATCGACAGGTCTACGGACAACCTGTCGGCAAAGCGGGTTTTTTCAATCTCCAAGTAGAGCAATACCGCCTCGATCTCTCGTTCAAGCTCAACTTTCTGCATCGGGTCTTCTTTTAGGGAGAGCCTTAAAAAATCACTGAGACGCACAACCATTTCCCGCGCTTCATCAGCTTGCTGGAATCGAATTAGGGCGTTAATGGAGTTGAGCGTATTGAAGAGAAAGTGGGGGTTAAGCTGGTAGCGCAACATTTTTAGTTGCGCTTCATTGGCAATGGCCTCTGCTTGAAGTCTGCGGAGCTGCTCCCGTTCATGTACTGCTGCAACCTCCAGCATTTTCTTGTGCTCTTCATTGAGTAGGAAGTGATATTTTACCCCGCAGTACAGGGCGCTCCAGAATAAAAATACAAATAAAGAGGCGTAATACCAGCCGCCGAACTCAGACCAGATCGAGTGTTCACCACTGAGGCGTATATAGGCCTCCATTCGAACCAGGGTCCATATTCCGGAAATAACAGCGACAGCCAGAAGGTAGATCACGGTGCGGAAAGCGAGCTCTGACTCCCAGGCGACATCAAAAATCGGTTTTAGAAACAGGGATAATAAAAATGCAATAGCGCACTGGAATACTGTATTGACCGGCTCGAAGTGAGGCCACTCTGTAGGGGAGTGCCACAGGGTCAGTGAAAGAAAAGTGACCAGCAGTATGCCAACCCAGCTGACCAGCTGCAGTTTCCAAAACCAGCGGGTCGACTGAATTTCAGTGTTCGGTCTCGTATCTAGACGGGTCGAGTACTGCATGATTTCCCGCATATTTAGTATTGTGAAAAGGACGGGATAGACGCTCATCGTCGCGTTCATTATTATCCGCAGAATATTACCTTGCAGAAACGTGACCCGCCAGAGGGGATAGCGCCACGCTTCCGGCTTGTCCCCGAGAAAGTCCTTTTTATCTGATTTCGGGGTGAATAGTCGAGTAATTTTCGGCAATCTCGATTCAGAAGACAACACCTCTCTATTTTTAAATACGAGTTAATCAGCCCGGACTTCTTTGAGGCTAAAGTTCAGTGGTACTTCTGTTTATCCAGCTCGACACTATTAGATTGTCTATCTGGTCAAAAACGGTAATTTGAAATTTGGTTGAGTAGATAGGTAGTTGCCAATAATTGTGGTAAAAATGTGCAGGGCCTTTAACGGCTTGAATGAATCCACAGTCGCAAAGGTGATACTAACTTTTGCGCAAAATCATGTGGTGGCGGAAAAAATTCCGGGTGAATGGACCAACCGCTAGAAAGAAATAGTTTAGATTTGGGGATCGGTTTCCGATGAGCCAGATGTTGCCCGAATCGGGGTTCTCCTCGAGCGAGATGGCTAAATATGACACTGATGCCCGTGCCGGAGTAGCGGCCGGCGTTGCCCCGCGCTATATCAATTTAATTGCACTTACGTCCCTATTTCTGATTTGGGGATTTATTACCGGCCTGAACGATGTGCTGGTGCCGCACTTAAAAAATGTTTTTGAGTTGAGTTACACCAAAGCTGTCTTGGTGCAGTTTTACTTTTTTGCCGCCTATTTCCTGGTATCCGTGCCGGCAGGCATGTTGTTGAGGCGGGTTGGTTATCAGCTTGGGCTGGTGCTCGGGCTTTTGGTGGCTTGTGCGGGCTGCCTGGTCTTTATTCCCGCTGCCCGCCTGCAAATCTACGAAGTGTTTTTGCTGGGGCTGTTTGTTCTGGCTTCCGGGATTACCCTGCTGCAGGTTTCCGCAAACCCCTATGTTATCGCGCTGGGCAGTGCTCGCACGGCGCCCAGTCGACTGAATCTTACCCAGGCTTTTAACTCCCTGGGAACCACCTTGGCACCGGTGATTGGCGGCGCAGTTTTCTTTGCGGGACTTACTATTACCGCTGACCCGGATACAGCGGCGAGTATTATTGAGTTCAGGGCTCGCGAAGCGGCTTTGGTGGAGACCCCTTATTTCTGGTTAGCGGTTCTACTACTGGTGATGGTCGCTTTCTTTTCCTGGATTAGGTTGCCGGCCATTCCCGAGCACCAACAGGGTGGAGGAGCGGATGGTCACGATGTGTTTTCTCTGTGGCGTTTCCCCCGCTTGACCCTGGGGGCTGTAGGTATTTTTGCCTATGTGGGTGCGGAGGTGGCTATTGGCAGTTTTCTGGTGAGTTTCTTTGGTGAACCATCAGTGGCAAAGATGGCTCCTTTTGAAGCGTCAAAGTATGTCTCTTATTACTGGGGCGGAGCGATGATTGGGCGCTTTGCCGGGGCCTTTTTGCTGCGCTTTGTCTCTGCTGGAAAAACCCTGGCGGTTTGTGGCCTGGGTTCGGTGGTACTAATAGCAATCGCAATGATGACGTCAGGCCCGATCGCGGTCTGGTCCATAGTTGCAGTGGGCCTGTGCAACTCGATTATGTTCCCGACTATATTCAGCCTGGCTTTGCGCGGGCTGGGCAAACATACCAGCCAGGGTAGCGGTATCTTATGCATGGCTATTGTAGGCGGTGCAATTATTCCTCTTTTCCAGGGAATGCTGGCTGATAGCGCCGGTATCCAGTATTCATTTTTGGTGCCTCTGGTGTGTTACTGCTACATCGTTTATTACGGGGCTTTTTCACGAACCCTGCGCGGTAGCGCGGTGGAGTAGAACCTTCATTTATCCTTTCCGCCTTGTCTGCAATTTGGACCAGCCCATCGGATTTCTATTGGCCTGTAGAGACAAGTACTGCAATTTGTTGTCATTGCGAACTGTGCCCACTGGGTAGCCATGACTCAGTTTTATGGCCGATCGGTGAATACGGCATTAGCAGAACTTGATTCCGACGAGAGCTGGATCTGGAGTTATCTCTAATATTTCAGCTCGGTGGAGGCAGACCGTGCACAACTGCCGGGGCAGGTGATGTGCGGCATAATAAATATGGCGATAGTAGGTCGCGCTGTGCGTAAGGCTTTGGAGATATTTCCTCTGAAGTTTGTCTGAGCGCAACTCGTAGAGCCAGTTAACAAGCGTGGAATAATTTTGGGAGTTATTCGTGAATTTTAGTAAGCGATTTTCGCTGGGCTTTGTGCTCTGTGCTTCTGTGCTCGCCGGGTGTCATTCCGAGAGCCAACAAACTGAGCCAAAAGCCGATAAAGCGCAGGCCGATACTGGCACCAGTGCCGCCGAGGGCATCGACAACTGGCCTGAACTCAAGCCAGCCTTACCACGCGATGAAAAGCTGGAAGCCCAAATCACTGAAATCATGTCCCGCATGTCTCTGGAAGAGAAAGTGGGTCAGATGATCCAGGCGGAAATCCGCAGCGTTACTCCTGAAGATGTGAAGACCTATCACCTGGGTTCCGTATTGAATGGTGGTGGCGCCTTCCCGAACAACGATAAGTTTGCCACGCCGCAAGACTGGTTGGCCCTTTCTGACGCCTTCTTTAAGGCTTCTATGGACACTTCCGATGGCGGTGTTGCGATTCCCCTGATCTGGGGTTCCGATGCGGTTCACGGCCACAACAATGTGATCGGTGCGACCCTGTTCCCGCACAATATTGGTCTGGGTGCCGCCCAGGACCCGGAGCTGATTGAGCGTATTGGCAGCGCCACCGCCCGCGAAGTGGCAGTGACCGGTATCGATTGGACTTTCGCTCCCACCGTCGCGGTAGTCCGCGATGACCGCTGGGGCAGAACTTACGAGAGCTATTCCGAAGATCCCAAGATTGTTGCGGATTATGCCGAGGCAATGGTGAAGGGGCTCCAGGGCGAAAAATCCAGCGCTGAATTCCTGCGCGGCGAAAACCTGGTAGCCACTGCCAAGCACTTTGTCGGTGACGGTGGTACGAATCGAGGAATTGACCGAGGTGATAATGCGGTTCCGGAAAAAGAACTGGCAGAAGTCCATGCGGCGGGTTACCTGACGTCTCTGCCGGCAGGCGTACAGACCGTTATGGCTTCATTCAATAGCTGGAACGGTGAAAAACTCCACGGCCACAAATATCTTCTGACCACTGTTTTGAAAGAGCGCCTCGGTTTTGATGGCTTTGTGGTGGGCGACTGGAATGGCCACGGTTTCGTGCCCGGTTGCACCGTAGAGAGCTGTGCAGCGGCGATTAATGCCGGCCTCGATATGTTTATGGTGCCGGCGGACTGGAAAGCCCTGTACAACAACACCCTGGCCCAGGCCAAGAGCGGTGAAATCGGTGCAGAGCGTATCGATGATGCCGTTCGCCGTATCCTGCGAGTGAAGATCCGCGCAGGCCTGTTTGACCGCAATATGCCGCTGGCAGGCAAAGACGGCATCCTGGGCAACCCGGAGCACCGCGCAATCGCTCGTGAAGCGGTACGCAAATCCCTGGTGTTGCTGAAAAACAACGACCAGCTGCTGCCATTGGCTGCGGACCAGAATATTCTGGTTGCCGGCGATGGTGCGGATAACCTGTCCAAGCAGAGTGGTGGTTGGACGATTTCCTGGCAGGGTACCGGCAACACGCGCGCAGATTTCCCCGGTGCGACTTCCATCTTTGAAGGTATTTCATCGGCGGTTAAAGCGGCTGGCGGTGAAGCGGTGTTGAGTGCGGATGGCAGCTTCTCAGATGCCACTTTTGCCAATGGTAAGGCGCCCAAGGTTGCTATTGTTGTATTTGGCGAAGAGCCCTATGCAGAGTGGCACGGCGATATTACCAACCTGGAATACCAGCGCGGTAACAAGAAGGATTTGGCGCTGCTGAAAAAACTGCGCGAGCAGGGTGTTCAGGTAGTCAGTGTGTTCCTGTCCGGCCGTCCGCTTTGGATTAACAGTGAATTGAATGCATCCGATGCCTTTGTTGCCGCCTGGCTGCCTGGCTCTGAAGGTGCTGGTGTTGCGGATGTCCTGATTAAAGGCGCCGATGGGGAAGCCCATTACGACTTTACCGGCAAGCTGCCATTCAGCTGGCCAATGCACAGTTATCAGAATGTCCTGAATCCATACCACGACAATTACGAGCCATTGTTTGAGTTGGGCTATGGCCTGGCTGCGGCACAGGAATCCCTGGTGAGCAACGAATTGCCTGAGACCAGTGAATCCAGTGCCGGTGGCGGTTTGGAAGAAGCCTGGCTGTTGGTATCCCGCCCGCAAGCTCCCTGGGTGTTGAATATTGCTGAAGCTGGGGCAGAGGTTGTACCTGTACACGGTAACTTCGCGGTTAGCGGAGACGATAAAAACATCACTGTCAGCTCCATCGATATGTCTTCCCAGGAAGATGCTCGACTGATTACCTGGAAAGGCCTGCGTCCTGGTGCAGTTCAGTTGTCTGCTGAATATATGCAGGACCTGAATGTCTACCTGGAAGAGAAATCTGCGCTGACACTGAATATCCGTGTCGATCAGCCAATTGAAAAGCCGGTGGTGGCTACCATGAACTGTGGTGATGGTTGTTCTGCCAAGGTACCGCTGGAGTCAGCGCTGAAATCCATGGAGCAGAAAAGCTGGACCCGGGTTTCTGTAGATCTGCAGTGCTTTGTAAAAGCCGGTGCGGACTTCGGCAAGGTGTTTAGTGCCTTTGGTTTGGAGAGTGAAGCTCCGATGGCTATTGCGGTTGCCAACGTTAAGTTGACCCCGGAAGCTGGAGTATCTGCTGATATTCGTTGTGACGGTTAAGTTACAACACACTTAAAGGGCTAATTACCCTCAGTTCTAACCGGAGCCTGTTTTTTGGTTCCGGTTAGTGGCTGAAACAATTTGTTCTCACAGGAACGGTGCCAGTGTGATGTTCTATCCTCTTGGCACTTTTTTACCCGCCAATCTCTTCTTTCCAGATATTACTATTTCTTTCATCTCATAGATTTTCAATGGGCGGCGTTATCCCACAATAAATCTGCCTCTTTTGATTTTTGTTATTTCATGCCTTCATAGTATTACTTGTCACAAAATTATTGCCGCTATTGGTGCTGTGTTGAGTTGTCAAGCACTGCAAGCGTGCAGGCAAATAGGTAATTCAATAAATTTTATTTTCTAATCTTATTTAAATTTCAGGGTGAACTAGGTTTTGCGCAGGTTCCATTTTCTCAGGAACAGAAAGGTAATTAATTTGAAATGAAGCTGCCATTCCACTCTGGTTAGTATGACTTCGCTCTCAAAATTAGGGCTCTTGGATAGTTGGCATTCTTATTGCTGGTTATTTTTCGAGTGTTTACTTTTCAGACCTGGCCTTCCATTGAATTATGACGGTTATGGTGGGTTGGTTCCCTATTTGATTTTTGTGCATTTTGAGGTCCTCGGTCATGGTAGTGCCGGGGGTGGTGCGGATAAATTAACTTGAAATGGAATTGGAGGAACTAATGGCACCTTGTCATATCGTTTTTTTACCAGGACTTTTCGCGCGTGGATGGATTTGGAACCAGGTTGCAGACGCTTGCCGGCAGCAGGGGCATAAAATAACTGTTATCGAGCCATCTATCCCCGAGGTTTTTATGGGTAAGTTGGATTCGGCCCACGAAATGATTCGAGAGTGTCTCCAGTTAAATGGAGATATGGATAATAATATTCTGGTCGGGAACTCGATGAGTGGGCTTATTACGTTAGATTTTGCCGCAAAGTATCCTGAACTGGTAGCTGGGGTGGTTATCAGTGGAGCCCCGGGGCTTGAGGAATTGGAGGCAGGAGTTTCCCTTTCTGATTTACGCGGGTCGGTACCTGGAGCAGCAAATATACTTTGTGAGCGGGTCTTCCGAGATATTAACCGCCTGCCGAAACCGGACTACGAAAAGGGCGTCGCCGATATCAATACTATTTTCTCCACCAACGAAACGTTTAAGTCGGTAGTTAAATGGCTGAATATAAGTAGGAAGTATGATGTTCATGGCAGCTTAAAGAAAGTTAGGTGCCCGATCAAATTAATATGGGGAGACTTCGATCAAATAACACCGGCTGAATCCTGGCGGTCGCTGGCCTCCCAGAATGATAATTTGGATTATTGTGAAGTGTATGATTGTGGGCACAGTCCTATGCTGGAAAAGCCTGAAGAATTTTATCAGCTTCTTTCTGGATATCTCTCAAGTCTAATAAGTCCTCTAGCTAAAACGGCTTGACTGCGTTTTTTGCATAGCTATAGCGGTAAAAGTATCTGCTATAGCTGTGTGACCGTAGTGTTCTTTTAGGTGTTTGACTGTCGATTGCCGAATATTTTGTGTTGGGTTTTTAAGTTAGAAGTTGAATAAAAAGTTTGATTTACATGATCCCAGAATTTTTGTTAAAGGTGAGAAAAAAAGCAGACGGTATTCATTGATTGCTCTGAGATTAGAGTGAATGGTTAAATTTTATGGGTTTATATATTAACGGTATGAAAATCGTGATGGTTAGCTATAAGCCGATTGATAAAAAATAACCTTGTCCTTTCGGCACAGTTTTGAGATGAATTTGACGGTAGTATGGTAAGTATCGCCTTCATTACAAAGGTATAAATTAGGGTGAGTGCCTTAAATCCTGAAGTGAATTCTCCAAGATTAATTTCATCTAACTTTCTAGGTTTATATATGCAACTAGCTAATCGTCTTAGTAGGGACATTTGAGGTGTTAGATAATTGCTCCAAAAGTGTAAGGTAAAGCCTTTGTGTGAAATTTAACCTTTAGTGACTGCCTTTTTAATTTTGCGGTATTGGCGCGACTGAAGTTGTGGGGCTTTGCTTCACTATCCGCATTCTGGACTATTAGCGGTATACTGTTTGGAGCTTAGACTTTGTTTAACTCCCAGTGAAAAATGTAAATCCCAGCGAAAAACTCCCATCTCTGATAAAGAATATACTGCAGTCCCACCCTGCCAGCGGCCAGTTGTGGGTTGGGTTTTCTGGTGGTCTGGACTCCACTGTTCTCCTGCACCTTCTGGTAACTTGCCAGGTTCCCGTGCGTGCGCTTCATATTCACCATGGCCTAAATACAAATGCGGACATTTGGCTGGCTCACTGTAAAGAGTTTGCTGAAAATCTGGCAGTACCCTTCACAGCCATTCAGGTTACTGTTGATTACAAAGATGGCGGATTGGAGCAGGGGGCTCGCCGGGCGAGATATGCGGCCTTCAATCAGGTGATGTCCGAAGGTGATCAAATTCTGCTCGGTCACCACGCGGACGACCAAGCTGAGACTTTCCTGCTGCGCTTAATGCGGGGCGCGGGCGTGTTGGGATTGGCCAGCATGTCCGAGAGTCGAACGATCGGAGATAATAAGTACTTACTACGCCCTCTACTCGGAGCGGGGCGAAAAGAGCTAGAGCAGTGGGCTGAGGCTCACGGATTGAGCTGGATTGAAGATGACAGCAATGCGGATGAGGCCTTGGAGCGTAATTTTTTGCGGCATCGAGTTGTGCCACTGCTCAACCAGCGTTGGGGAGTGAGTCGCCAGATCGCTCGGGCAGCTGAGAACCTTAGGGAGTCTGCGGACTTGCTGTCTGAGTTGGCACTTGCTGACCTGGAGGAGGCTGATTTAAAGGTGGAGCGATTTGGCGAAAGTCTGGCCCTGCCTCGCTTCTTCAGCTTTAGCGAGGGGCGCCGTAAAAACCTTATGCGGCATTGGGTATTGCGCCAAGGGGGGCAGCCGCCAGAGTCGGCCCTATTAAATCAGGCGCTTTTCCAGGTGACTCATGCGGCAGAGGATGCACAGCTTGAAGTTAATTTGGGCGGTTGTGTGGTGCGGCGTTTTCGGAATCGCCTTTACCTGACCCCTGAGCTGGCGCCAATTGCCAATAACTCCGATAAAAGTTGGCACTGGGATGGCCGCTCTAATCTGGCTCTGCCAGCGGGTGGCATTCTTAGGCCCTCGTCGGATTGGCCAGTGGACGATTATCGAGTGTGTTATCGCAGAGGAGGGGAGCGTGCGCACCCGGTAAATCGCTCCAGGTCACAAACGCTTAAGAAGCTCTTGCAGGAGTGGGCTCTAGAGCCCTGGCTCAGGGATCGTGTCCCATTGGTATTTTTGGGGGATGATCTGGTGGCTGTCGCGGGGCTCTTTTCATGCAAAGCAGGCTGCGCCATCCCGGATGAACCACCCGGCTGGCGGTTTTTCGATTGAGTGTTAAGGGGGTTTCTGCTACCCTGGCGCCCCGTCTAAAAGGCACCGGGAGAAGCTGGATTATCCGCCCGGGCCAGCCCTGTAAGCTCGACATTCATCGAGCGCTCAACTGACCAAGGTTTTGCATGACGCGCTATATTTTTGTAACTGGTGGCGTGGTTTCCTCGTTGGGGAAAGGTATCGCCTCCGCCTCTTTGGCCGCCATTCTCGAGGCTCGTGGCCTCAAGGTTACCATCCTCAAACTGGACCCCTACATCAACGTAGACCCGGGTACCATGAGCCCCTTCCAGCACGGTGAGGTGTATGTCACCGAGGATGGTGCCGAGACTGACCTGGACCTGGGTCACTACGAACGCTTTATCCGTACCCGGATGTCCAAGCGTAACAACTTCACCACCGGCCGCGTGTACGAGACCGTACTGCGCAAAGAGCGCCGTGGTGACTACTTGGGTGGCACCGTACAGGTGATCCCCCATATTACCGATGAGATCAAGCGCCGCGTTGTAGAAGGTGGCCGCGATGTCGACGTCGCTATTGTTGAAATCGGTGGCACTGTAGGTGATATCGAATCCCAACCGTTCCTGGAATCTGTGCGTCAGCTGCGTGTGGAAATGGGCACCAACCGCGCCCTGTTGATCCACCTGAGCTATGTGCCCTTTCTTGCCACTGCTGGTGAAACCAAGACCAAGCCGACCCAGCACTCTGTTAAAGAGTTGCGTTCTATCGGCTTGCAGCCGGATATTCTGCTGTGCCGTTCCGAGCGTGAGATCGATGAGGACTCCCGCCGCAAGATTGCACTGTTCACCAATGTTGAAGAGCGCGCTGTTGTACCGCTGCCCGATGCCAAGACCATCTATGGCGTACCGCGTCTTCTGCACAGTTACGGCCTCGACGATATCGTTGTGGAAAAACTGCAGCTGGAATGCCAGGCACCAGACCTTTCCGAGTGGGATGAAGTGGTCGATGGCAAGCTGAACCCGCAGCACGAAGTGAAAATTGCCATGGTTGGCAAATACATGGAGTTGCTGGATGCCTATAAGTCCCTGATCGAGTCCCTGACCCACGCGGGTATCAAGCATCGTTGCAAAGTGGATATCGACTTTATCAACGCTGAAGACGTTGAGGGTGAGAACGGCATTGACCTGATCAAGGATGCCGATGCAATCCTGGTTCCCGGTGGATTTGGTGAGCGCGGTTTAGAGGGCAAGCTTGAATCTGTTCGCTACGCTCGTGAAAACAATATCCCTTACCTGGGCATCTGCCTCGGTTTACAGTCTGTGGTTATCGAGTTCGCGCGCAATGTGCTCGGCCTCGAAGGTGCCAACAGTACTGAATTCAATACTAAAACCCCGCACCCGGTTATCGGCCTGATTACAGAGTGGATCGATAGTGAAGGCAATATCGAGAAGCGCGACGAGCAGTCTGACCTGGGGGGCACCATGCGCTTGGGTGGCCAGGAGTGTCGCTTGGCTAAAGATACCAAGGCTCGCGATATCTACGGCGCAGACGTCATTGTAGAGCGTCACCGCCACCGCTACGAAGTGAACAACAACTACGTTGATCGCCTGCAGCAAGCCGGTTTGAAAATTGGCGGCTGGTCTGCAGACGATACCCTGGTAGAAATGGTTGAATTGCCGAACCACCCCTGGTTCGTTGCTTGCCAGTTCCACCCGGAATTTACTTCAACCCCACGCGACGGCCATCCGCTGTTCGAAAGCTTTGTTGCCGCCGCAATGAAGCAGCGTGAAAACCAGGGTTAATCAGTAATCCGCCCCCGGTCTCTGTGACTGGGGGTGAGATGACAGGGAGCTGACAGTGAAAACAATTGAAGTCGGAAATATTCAGGTCGCCAACGATAAGCCCTTTGCGCTGTTTGGCGGTATGAATGTACTGGAATCCCGCGACCTGGCGATGCAGGTGGCTGAGCACTATGTAAAAGTCACTGAAAAACTGGGTATTCCCTATGTTTTTAAAGCGTCTTTTGACAAGGCCAATCGCTCTTCCATCAATTCCTATCGCGGACCGGGAATGGAAGAAGGCCTGAAGATTTTTCAGGAAATCAAAGATACCTTTAAGGTTCCCTTGATTACCGATGTCCACGAAGTACACCAGGCTGCTCCGGTTGCCGAAGTCGTGGATATTATCCAGCTGCCGGCCTTCCTGGCCCGCCAAACTGATCTGGTCGCCGCTATGGCAGCGACTGGTGCAGTGATAAACGTCAAAAAGCCCCAGTTTATGAGCCCGCCGCAAGTGAAAAATGTGGTGGAGAAATTTGCTGAGTGTGGCAACGAAAATATTCTTTTGTGTGAGCGCGGTGCCTGCTTTGGCTACGACAACCTGGTTGTCGATATGCTGGGCTTTAGCACCATGATCAATGCCTCCGGCGGTGCGCCGCTGATTTTTGACGTCACCCACTCACTGCAAATGCGCGATCCTTCCGGTGCAGCTTCTGGTGGTCGCCGCGCACAGGTCACTGAGCTGGGCCGCGCAGGTTTGGCCATCGGTATTGCCGGCCTGTTCCTGGAAGCACACCCGAACCCAGACAAAGCATTGTGTGATGGCCCCAGTGCATTGCCACTGGAAAAGCTGGAGCCATTCCTGGCGCAGATGAAAGCGGTAGATGACCTGATTAAAGGTTTTGAGCCGCTGGATACGAAATAAAAAAGAAATATTTTTGCGCGCCCTGATTGGGCGTGCGGCACTTTCCCCTCTGCTATTTAGCCTGAGTGCTGTAGCAAAAGTGCGTAAAGTCTGATTTACGAAAACCTATTTTCAGTAAGTACCAATACGGAGCCCATTGTAAATGAGCAAGATTGTCGCTGTTAAAGCCTTTGAAGTAATGGATTCTCGCGGTAACCCTACCGTTGAAGCCGATGTAATCCTGGAGGATGGTTCTATTGGCTCCGCCTGCGCCCCCTCCGGTGCCTCTACTGGCTCCCGTGAAGCGCTGGAACTTCGCGATGGCGATAAAAGCCGTTACTTGGGCAAGGGTGTCCTGAAAGCGGTTGAAAATATCAACACTACTATCGCTGACCTGCTCAAGGGTATGGATGCTACTGATCAGCGCGCCCTGGACAAGGCGATGATCGATGCCGACGGCACTGAAAATAAGGCGAACTTCGGCGCCAACGCCATTTTGGCGGTTTCCCTGGCTGCCGCTAAAGCAGCTGCTGCTTCCAAAAAAATCCCTTTGTACCAGCACATTGCTGAGGTAAACGGCACTCCGGGCGAGTACTCCATGCCGGTACCGATGATGAATATCCTTAATGGCGGCGAACACGCTGACAACAATGTGGATATCCAGGAATTTATGGTTCAGCCGGTTAAGGCTGAATCTTTTGCTGAAGCTCTGCGCCAAGGTGCTGAGATCTTCCACTCCCTGAAAAAAGTACTGTCCAGCAACAGCCTGAACACTGCAGTTGGCGATGAAGGAGGCTTTGCTCCGAACCTGCCTTCCAACGAAGCGGCACTGAAAGTCATCGCTGAAGCGGTAGAAAAGGCCGGTTACACCCTGGGCGATGACATTACCCTGGCTCTGGACTGCGCTTCTTCCGAGTTCTACAAAGATGGCAAGTACGATCTGGCTGGCGAAGGCAAGCAGTTCGATAGCGAAGGTTTTGCCAGCTACCTGGCCGATCTGTCCGCCAACTATCCGATCCTGTCTATCGAAGACGGTATGGACGAGAGTGATTGGGACGGTTGGAAAGTTCTCACCGACAAAATTGGTGAAAAAGTACAGCTGGTAGGCGACGACTTGTTCGTAACCAACACCAAGATCCTGAAAGAAGGTATCGAGAAAGGTGTCGGTAACTCTATCTTGATCAAGTTCAACCAGATCGGCTCCCTGTCCGAGACTCTGGATGCGATCAAAATGGCTAAAGATGCGGGCTATACCGCTGTGATCTCCCACCGCTCCGGTGAGACCGAAGATACCACTATTGCGGATCTGGCGGTTGCGACTGCTGCTGGTCAAATCAAGACCGGTTCCCTTTGCCGTTCAGACCGCGTAGCCAAGTACAACCGTCTGCTGCGCATCGAAGCTGAGCTGAATGGCTCCGCTCCTTATCGCGGCCGCGCTGAATTCAAGTAATCTATTATTTGAATTAGCGTGCAAGTACTACAAAGAGGGGCCAGCCCCTCTTTGTAGTACTATAAATACGAACAAGCGAAATATCGTAATCTCGTATGAAATGGCTGCTGGCAATACTCACCATTATGCTCCTCGCCACCCAGTACCGATTTTGGGTTGGTGAAGGTAGTCTCGCCGAAGTTACCCGTCTCAAGCGTCAATTAGCCCAACAGCAAGAAAAAAATATCGCGCTGGTGCGGGAAAACCGTCAACTGTTTAGGGAAGTCCGCAGTTTGAAAGTTGGCACTGATGGTGTGGAAGCGAAAGCCCGTTATGACCTGGGACTGATCAAGGAAGGGGAAACACTGTTTATCTTCCTGGATAAGGAAGAGGCTGAAAATTGATTAAGGATTATTGGGTCATTGTACCCGCTGCCGGCGTTGGCAAACGTATGGGGGCTGATCGCCCGAAACAGTACCTGCCATTGCTCGGGCGTCCACTGCTATCTCTGACTTTAAAAAATATTCTTGGGTGGCCGGGTTTGGCCGGTGTTGTAGTATCGCTGTCGGAGCAGGATACCTACTTCCCCCACCTGAAAGAAGCAAACCACCCCCTGGTACACACAGTTATTGGTGGAGCCGAGAGAGCGGACTCCGTTCAGGCCGCCCTGGATTTCCTGGCGGAGCGAGAAAGCGGCGATACTCCGGTTTTAGTCCACGATGCTGCACGACCCTGTGTGTCTGAGCGCGATATTTGCGCTTTACTCAGTGACGAAGTCTCACCGATGGCACTTTTGGCGCGCCCTGCGAGCGACACATTAAAGCGCAGTCATGTGAATGGCGGCGTAGCCTGTGTGGAAGAAACGGTTGACCGCGAAAGTATTTGGTTGGCGCAAACCCCACAACGTGCCCCTCTCAGCACTTTGCACTCATGCCTTGGTAAAGCCCTGGAGCAAGGGGTCGCTGTAACCGATGAAGCCAGCGCACTGGAGTTTTTTGGCCATTCACCGCAATTGGTTGCGGGTGATAGTGACAATATTAAAGTGACGCACCCCGCCGATATCATAATTGCAGAAACTATTTTACGTCTGCGCTACTCCCCGACTGAGGATAAGCGATAGTGAGTTTTCGAATAGGCCAGGGCTTTGATGTGCACGCATTTGGCCCTGGTGATTATGTAGTGCTCGGAGGAGTACAAATCCCCTATGGGTATGGTTTGGTAGCTCATTCTGATGGGGATGTTTTACTGCACGCCCTATCGGATGCCTTACTGGGTGCTCTGGCCCTGGGAGATATCGGTAAACACTTTCCCGATAACGATGAACAATTTGCCGGAGCGGATAGTAGAAACCTGCTTCGACATGTTGTTGGATTAATCGATAGTAAAGGGTATCGCCTGGTTAATGCGGATATGACGTTGATTGCCCAGGCCCCCAAAATGGCTCCGCATATCGATGGAATGCGAGTCAATATTGCCGCTGACTGTGGTGTTGATTGCGATGCGGTCAGTGTCAAAGCAACCACTACAGAAAAGCTTGGATTTACTGGTCGCGGTGAGGGTATCGCCGCGCAAGCTACTGTTTTATTAGAGCGCAAAGATGTCTGAAGTTTGGAACCTGGATTGGCCCCGAGCGCTTGGGGGTGCGGTAATTTCTGGCGATTTTCGCACAGAACCAGAAGATTTTATTGTCGATGAACTGGCTATGCCGCCGGCTGATAAAGATGGCGAGCATGTTTACTTGCAGGTTAAAAAGCGCGGGGCAAATACCGCCTGGGTTGCCAAGGAATTGGCGAAGTTAGCTGGGGTGCAAAGCCGGGATGTCAGCTTTTATGGCTTGAAAGACCGACATGCTGTTACCACTCAATGGTTCAGTGTATGGCTCGGACAAAAGCCAGAAGCAGACTGGTCGCAAATTAACAGCGATGAGATTTCATTGCTCCAGGCCTTCCGGGGACCACGCAAGTTGCGTCGTGGCGAGCATATGGGGAATCGCTTCAAGATTCGTCTGCGCAATGTAGAAGGTGATCGGGACAAAGCAGAAGAAGTACTTCAGCTGATTCCCAAAGGGGTGCCCAATTACTTCGGTGAACAGCGCTTTGGGATTGATGGCAATAACCTTAGCTTGGCAAAAAACTTAGCTGAAGAAGACGGTCGCTGCCGCAAAAGCGAAAAGGCCTTCGCCATGTCTGCTGCCCGTAGCTGGCTGTTCAATCAGGTTTTGGCTGAACGAGTCAACACCGGAACCTGGCAGAGCCCCCTCGTTGGAGAGCCTGAAGATTACCCAACCGGGCCTCTTTGGGGGCGTGGCAGAAACCTGTCAACGGATGCCCTGGGGCAGTTGGAAGAGCAAGTGCTGTCTCCGTGGCAGCCTTGGTGCAACTGGCTGGAGCACTGCGGTCTTAGCCAGGAGCGCCGGGCCATGATTTTATCCCCGGAGGCGTTTCGCTATGAGTGGGAAGGTGATCATTTAATCGTCGAATTTGCCTTGCCACCGGGTACTTTTGCTACGGCTTTGCTACGGGAGATAGCTCAGCTGGTCAATGTTAAACAGTGCACATAAAATTTTAGGTGACTGGCACTGTTGCACAAATCATGGACAAGAAAAGAATATGGATCGCTTGAGACAAGAAGGTCTGGGGATGACTTCCCAGCGAACCCGTAATCGCTTGATCCAGCGATTGCGGGAAGAGGGGATATCCAACGAGGAGGTACTGGATGTAATGGCATCTACGCCTCGACACCTCTTTTTGGATGAGGCCCTGGCTATTCGGGCTTATGAAGATACTGCTTTGCCCATAGGGTATGGCCAAACTATTTCCCAGCCATACATTGTCGCCCGTATGACTGAACTCTTACTGAGTAGAGCCAAGTCTCTACACCGGGTTCTGGAAGTGGGTACGGGCTCTGGCTACCAAACGGCCATTCTTGCTCGCTTGGTTGAACAACTTTATTCCGTCGAGCGTGTCGAACCTCTATTGGAAACCGCTCGCCATCGGTTGGGGGAGCTGGGTTATAGCAATGTAGAGTACAAGCTCAGCAATGGGGGCTTTGGTTGGAAAGAAGAGGGTCCTTACGATGCTATCCTGGCTGCAGCAGCACCCGCAATGATTCCTGATGAGCTGCGAGAACAGCTGGCTCCCAATGGGGTTTTGGTAATTCCGGTGGGGGCTGAGCAGCAATACCTGACGATGGTGACCCGTCGTGAGGATAGTAATAAGTTTGATGTGGAAAAGTTGGAAGCGGTACGTTTCGTGCCTTTACTCGGTGGCGTGGTTCGATGAGATTTACTGAGGTTCTAAAAAGTCGCTACCCCGGAGTACTTCTGCGGGGAATGGCAATGGGGGCTGCCGATGTGGTGCCCGGTGTTTCCGGGGGAACTATTGCCTTTATTACCGGCATCTACCAGGAGCTTTTGGACTCCCTCAGTCGAATAGGCCCGCATTGTATTACAGTGTGGCGGAAGGAGGGGTTTCTACCCGCTTGGCGCTATATTAATGGGAGCTTTCTTCTCTCTCTTTTCCTTGGGGTATTGTTGAGCGTTTTTAGCTTGGCCCACCTGATTAGTGGCTTACTGCAAAATTATCCAATTGTTGTGTGGTCTTTCTTTTTCGGTTTGGTTCTCGCCTCAATTGTTCCCATTGTGAGAAATATCCCCCGGTGGTCGCCATCTGTTTTGGTTTTTCTAGCACTGGGTATTGCGCTTGCAGTAACAGTGAGTGAGATGCGGCCTTCGGAGATACCGGCAACTCCACTTACGCTGTTTTTATCAGGTGCTTTGGCAATATGTGCGATGGCACTGCCGGGAATTTCCGGCGCTTTCCTACTGTTATTAATCGGGATATACCCCAAGGTTTTAGCTGCAGTTCATGAACTCCAAATTTCAAACCTATTGTGCTTTGCGGCAGGGGCGGCAATAGGGCTGATGCTCTTCAGTCGCTTGTTGTCTTGGCTGATGCACAAATATGTAGCCAGGACATTGGCATTTCTTGCCGGGGTTTTGTTGGGTAGTTTGAAGATTATTTGGCCCTGGAAACTGCCAATGTCTGGGGAAATCGAAGCATCAAGCAAATTGGCCCCTTTGCTATCCAACACTTCTCCGCTAACTTATGTCGAGCAAACCGGCGACAGTGCTCATTTGGGGGGCGCAATTGTTGCGGCTCTAGTGGCAGCGCTCTTAGTTCTCGCTGTAGACTTCTTTGGCAAGGTGCACAGAGAGAAGTCTTGCGCCACTCCGCAATAAGATCTGGAAAATCTCGGTATGGCAGCGTTTTATCAAACTTTTTCAGAGATTTTTGGAGCTTTTCTTTAGACACTTTTTCCATAAATGCCGTGGTCTGATGTAAAAAGAGAATAATGGAATGTCATCTTTTGCAACCTCTTGAGCGCCGATGTTGGCGGAACAAACTCCCTAAAATCGGTCATTGTTTGTGGGGGGTGTTTAAAATATTAGGCTTGCTGGTTCTGCTGCAGGCCGTTTCCTCCTGTTCCAGCCATAAGGCTCCCTCAAGCTCCCTACGCCAGCCTCCGAGTATCAAAATTACCCACCACACGGTTGGTAAAGGGGATACCCTTTATTCGATAGCCTGGCGTTACGGCAAGGATTTTCGCCAATTGGCGGCGATAAATGGTATCCGCTCCCCTTATCAAATATATCCTGGGCAGAGAATCAGGCTGACGGGCTCAGTGCCAACCAAGAGCACTGCCAGCACGCAAAAGAAGCAAAAAGCGCCAGTCGCAAGAGCTAAACCGAAAACAACACAAACGACCACTGCTAAAAAATCTTTAACACCAAGCCCAAAGCGCCAATCAACAGCATCTCGCCGGAGCGGATCGGTCAACTGGCGCTGGCCCGCCAAGGGGAAAGTGATTAGTCACTTCCGCTCTGGGGACCCATTGCGTAAGGGAGTTGATATCGCGGGTGAAAAGGGTGAGTCTGTACTGGCAGCGGCTGATGGCACCGTGATCTACGCAGGAAGCGCCTTGAGAGGTTATGGAAAGCTGCTGATCGTCAAGCACAACGAGGTTTACCTCAGTGCCTATGCACACAATCACCGGTTGCTCGTAAAGGAGGGCAGCAGGGTAAAGGCGGGGCAAAGGATAGCGGAACTGGGTTCGAGTGGTACCGACCGCAACAAGCTCCACTTTGAGATTCGCAAAAACGGTCAGCCAGTAGACCCTCTTGCCTACTTACCGTAAGTTCACGGCCGCAGTAAAGCTCTGCAAATAAAAATGGACTTTTAACTAGTACCACTTGAGGTAGTCACTGTAATCGTGGCCATCCCAGGGTCAGCCGATTCAGTGGCTGTCGCCACATACCTGTGGCATTGATAGTTGTGTTATCAATGTCCGAGTGTGTTGTGCGGCTGAAATTGGCAAAGTACAAGGAGCAGGGGAAATGGAAGCACAACGGCAAGACCAGTCTATGGCTGGCCAGGCAGAAGACTTTCCTCCTGAGTTAGACGTTGAAAATGATGAGCAGAAATTAGGTTCAACTGAAGCAGGTGTTAGTCGCACGCGGAAATCTGCGGCTAAAAAGAGTTCCGCACCCTCCCAGGCAGAGAAAAGTAGAGTTTGTAGATTGGATGGCGATGGCCATTTGCAGAAAAATCTCGACGCTACTCAACTCTATCTCAATGAAATTGGATTCTCCCCCCTATTGACCGCAGAAGAAGAGGTGTATTACGCGCGCAAGGCTTTGCGTGGAGATGCTGCGGCAAGAAAACGAATGATCGAGAGCAATCTTCGCCTTGTTGTAAAGATTGCTCGCCGCTACGTTAGCCGAGGTTTGGCACTGCTGGACCTTATTGAGGAAGGCAATCTGGGCCTGATTCGAGCAGTTGAGAAGTTTGATCCAGAGAGAGGTTTTCGCTTTTCCACTTACGCCACCTGGTGGATACGTCAGACGATAGAACGGGCCATAATGAATCAGACCCGGACCATACGCCTGCCCATCCATGTCGTGAAAGAGTTAAACGTGTACTTGCGTGCATCTCGAGAGTTGGCGCAAAAGCTGGATCACGAGCCATCCGCAGAAGAAATTGCGACCCTCCTTGAGAAGCCAGTCGAAGATGTCGAGCGTATGCTGGGGCTCAATGAGCGGGTTACTTCTGTAGATACTCCCATTGGGCCCTCTTCTGAGAAGACCTTGGTAGATACCATCCCCGATCAGCAGGAATCTGACCCAGCAGAGCTTTTACAGGACAGGGACCTTTTTGACAGCATCAACCGCTGGTTGGGAGAGTTACCTGACAAACAGTGTGAAGTGGTCTCTAGGCGGTTTGGTTTGCGCGGTTTTGAAGCGAGCACCCTGGAAGAAGTAGGGCGTGAAATCGGTCTCACCAGGGAGCGGGTCAGGCAGATACAGGTGGATGCACTGAAACGTTTAAGAGAGGTTATGGAGAAGCAGGGGCTCGACGGGCATTCACTATTTGGCAATTTGTAGCCTCTACTCCTTGATAATACCCCACTGCCAGTTTCTGGCTGTGGGGTTTTTTATCATCTCTTCTTGCTGAGCTGAAGTCTTCGGGCTATGAGTTACTTCCTTACCCAGCGTCCCAGGTTGTCCTGGTAGTATTCTCCGGGTGACAAGCGGGCTTCCAACTTTTCAGCGGCGCGTGTTGCCACCTGGGCTATATCAATTTTATTGCGCTCAGCGATTCGAGCGTAAGCAGCTTTTCGCTTGGCATTCACTTCTTTGACCAGTTTTTCCAGTTCTGGTGAGCTGGCATCTACGATAGCGATGTATCCGCTATTGGCTTCACCAACCAGGCCCTTACTTTTGGCTTCATTTAGGGAAATTGCCATTGCAGGCAGGGCGATTAATAAGCTCAGTGCCAAAAAGGCTTTCATTAATGTCTTCATATTTGCCTCCTTAGAAAATCCCTTCCTTGTCTTCAAACAGGTTGTCCAGGTCCTTGTCGACCTTGACCCGAATTTCGTGCTCAATTTTCACATTCAGGTTTACTGTAATTGGCTCACTGGGAGCCTTTACCGCTACAGTGGGTGTACACCCTGTAGCAACCATAGCGTATAGCAGCCCCATAGGAATCAGTCGGCTGGCTTTCATCTGACACTCCTCACAGTACCTCTTTGGTACCCTTTTACTTTTTGTACCTAGCCCGTGTTACCTGCCTGGTTCAGCAGGTGAGTTGGATGCCGGCAGACCCAAGTATTTTATTGAGTCAACCTTAACCGGTGATGAACCAAGCAGGCTTGTACATACCAATAAAGGCTACTTCACTCCTGACCTATTGGTCCAGCTGCTTTTCTAGGGTTTCAGTCAAATCACGACTGGCTTGCAATGAGCGCAACATGTCTGGGATATTGTTTTCAAGGTTCAGGTTGATCACCAGGTCTCGATCAGAATCGATAGCCTCACTTCGCCCAACCAGCTTTAGCTGTAGTTGGAGATCTCCGCTGGCTGGATAGTCTATGCTGCCTTCCAGTGTTTGAAACTCATAATCTTCCAATGCATTGGCTATCAACTTGAGTTGAGGGTTGCTTGCCAGCATCTGCGGAGAAAAGGCTCCGTAGTAGCGCAAGCGTCCGCCTGGAGCTTCACCCTGAAGGTGACCGGCTTCCACAGTGATACCCTCAGGCCCCGTTACAATGGGGATTTCTAAATTAATTAGCCCGCTGGCCTCAAAGTTCTCTGAGTCCGTCTCCTGTGCTAAAGCCTCTAGAGAAATACCTTGTGCATGTACAATGCTTTTTCGAGTCTCTTCAGCGAGATTCCAAATAAGGGCTGATGAAGTAACCTTGCCTTGCAAAAAGTCAGCAGAAAAATTATGCAATGTAATATCTTTCTGTTTATCCAGTTGCAGTGATAACTGGATATTTTTTACTGGTAAACCCGCGTTAATAGATTCTATCGATAGTGAGTATGGTGTAGGTGTGATCCAGTGCCCATCTTCGTTTTCTACTTTTAGATCTCCACTGATTCCGGTGGCAAAACTATCCTTATAGGTTGCTGCAATATCGTCCAATGAAACATGGATACTATCTTTGGACCGGGGGGGCAAAGACACAGAACCACCGGCAGAAAGTCTGCCCGAGACGATATTGAGGGGAAGCCCCTGGATCGTATCGTTTAGAGAGCGATCCGTACTAAAGGTAACTTCAGGAACGGAAAATTCAACTCCACCTGAGGATTTTGATAAGTCGTAAGAGCCGCTTAAATCAATTTTAATTGCACCTGCTTTAATTTGACTATGACTTGTATGGTTGTTCTTGCCCGATTCTGATGTTGAAAATCCTTTTCGTTAACGGGTAAATTGAGACCCACCTTCGGCGGCCACCGAAGGCCTTGTTTATCACAGTTCGCTGCTTGGCTGGTTCGTAAAAGACCGATAACAAGTATGAACGTGATAAGCACTCACTAGGCATAACTCGGATAGTCATGTGGGCCTCGAGCCCGAATAGCAAGGCGGAGATAGCTTATCTTATGGAACCTCAAGAGATCAATGTCGGTATCGATACCAGCAGTAAACAACTCGATATTTATGTGAGACCTACTGGCCAGTTCTTTAGTGTTGCCAATGATAAAAATGGCATTAAAGATGCCATTAAACAACTACAACCTCTTAAACCTCAAAGAGTATTAATAGAGTCTACGGGAAGGCTCGAGTTAGAGTTTGTTTGCGCCGCCGACAAAGCCGGATTACCTATTGTTGTTTGCAATCCGTCGCAGATAAGGAGCTTCGCTAAATCCGCAGGGCGCCTCGCCAAAACTGACAAGCTAGATGCAATGGATATTGCACATTTTGGTGAGGCCATGAAGCCAGGGCTGTCGGTGCCAAAACCAGAAAAACTTAGGGAGATCAGTGACTTACTGGCGGTAAGAAGTCAGTGTTTAGAGATGAGTACAATGCAAAAGAATCGGCTTCAGAGAATGCCGAAATCAGTACACAAACCTATACAGACCATTCTAAACACCATCAAGAAAGAGCTACAAGGTATCGACAAGCAACTGGATAAACTGGTTAACAGTGTGTCCGAGTGGCGGCAAAGGCGTGACCTATTGTTGAGTGCCAAAGGGGTCGGAAATGTATTGGCCTATACGTTAATGAGTGAACTTCCTGAGCTAGGACAATTGAACCGTAAAGAAATCGCTGCACTTGTCGGTATCGCCCCGATGAACCGTGATAGCGGCAACTTCCAGGGCAAACGATATATTCGAGGTGGAAGGCATCGCGTACGCACGGTTCTTTTTGTTTCCATCATGTCGGCCATACAACATCATCCCAAACTAAAGCCCATGTATAAGCGATTAGTCGACGCTGGCAAACCTAAAAAGGTTGCTCTGGTTGCCTGCATGAGAAAGCAGATTACGATCCTGAATACAATGGTGAAAAACAACACCTACTGGGATGAAAGTATGGCTTAAAAACTTGACGAGTAACCATAGTCACTTGTTAGCTTATTGTGTTGCAGGGATAGCTTGCCTTTGGCTGAAGAGTTAACCTTGTACTTTTCCGATGTCTCAATCTCTAAATTGTTACTATTAAATTCACTGTCCAGCGCTGCAGCACCATTTTTGATGGTAACGATACTATCAAGAAAATTGAGGTCTCCAGAAAGGGAAAATTGCTCGGTGTTGATAATTCCAAACTGACTGCTTATTTCTGGGAGAGTGCAGATTGTAGGTTCTGTTACTTCGCAGTGTACTGTTGGTATATCTAAGTTTACTCTGTCAGCCGCCAATGTTTTGGTTGCTATTTTTTCTCCAGATACTTTAATGCTCTCTAGCGTGAATTTTTGACCTTTAAGATTGCTTTCAATCTTTGCCTTGGCCGTTGAGCTCAGATTGGTAACTGCTAATTCTCTGGCCCGCTCATAAAGTTGGGGTACCTTTGTCTTCAGCTCAAAGTTACAGGCACTGATATCAGAGAAGTGACATTGTATGCCGCTAGCGGTTAACTGTACTGTCGAGTCCCCATTGGAGCCTTGTATTGTTGCAGTTAGAGATCCTTGTTCGACCTCAATATCTCTTTTGTTGGGATTGGTCAGGTCACCTGTAATGGAGATAAGATCTTTAATGCTTGCCTGAATCTTGCTTTGATGTAATCCGGTAGTAATTAAAGGCGAGTTTTTCCCTGATGTGGGAGCTGAAATATCCAATTGAATAGTTTGGTTTGGTATTAATTCTAATTGAAAGCTATTTACTTCTGGAGAGTTAATATTGTTAAGCGAACTTAGTTGAAGTTTACCCTTAAATGCCACATCTCCATTAACACTATCTATAGGTAGTGCTGGCAAGTGCCTGAGATATAGGGGGGAATTAACTATAGTATTTGCACTTGTTAGATGAAAAGTACCTTCGATATCTAATTCGGGAGATGTCGTCGATGTGCTCGAGCTAAAGTCCGCACTTAATAGCGGGGTATTGGTGTTTTTATCAGTACCTAAAGCTATATCAAGCTCGCCACTCCCCTTGATATGTCGAGGTTTAAATGGAAATAGTGATTCAAGTGTTATTTTTATTGGATTGCTTATAGATAATTGGGCTTTTATATTGGAGTTTAGTTGAGCGTATGGGATTGTGGCCTTTAGGTTATTGCCATTAAGTTGAATGTCAATTTCTCGGTAGCTTGAAATGGATAGCAGATTGTCTGGCAAGCTAATCGCGGTGGTAGCTATAATTTTGCCTGATACTGTCGGCTTAGTTGTAGAGCTAGCTTTAGGTTCAAATATCTCTATCAGTGGGGCTATAGATTCCAGCTCTGATACAAGTTCACTGTTTAAAACCCATGTGTCAGTTTCTAGTTTAGCAATAGTTATATCAGATTCAGACAGAATCTTTGAGTTGTTAGTTAGTATTCTGGGTTTTAGTTTGATTTCTGACAAACCTAAAAAAGCCTCAAAATATAAATTAATCTCGCCAAACTGGGGGTGTTTAAGGGGAGTTTCGGCATGAATTTTTGTGTTGTCGCGAGCTATATTTAGTGGGCCGCCAATCAATTGGCCATCGAGTACTATTTGCTTAACGGATATCTTGCCTGGCAAAAAGCGGGTTAGACTTTGGCTTAGGGCACTTAACGATAATGTATTACTTGTCTTGACATTATTTTCCGGGAGCTGCTCGTTGATATGGGCTTTGGTAACGATATCTTCAGCTTCCATGCTCCTGGTTAGCTTCTCTATTGATAGTTCAATTTTTTGAGTGTTATCTCGGTCATAAATAATATGGAAAGGATAGACAATTTTTACTCCCTCAAGGAGGATAATGCTATTTACACTGGACTTTAGGCGAACTTCCTGGATCGAAACTTCTTTAAAACCCAGTCGTAGTCCTGTCAGCTCCTGAATAACTACCTCTCCTGAGAAAATATTGATTAGCTGAGAAGCAACGATATCCTTTTTCCACCAGCTAGCTGCTATGAGCGCAGCTAAAAAACAAGATAGGGTTATGATGGATATACGGAGTTTACGCACACTGAACCTCGGAGTTCTCGCAAGAGATTAGTTCAAACTTAAATCTATTATTCGTTACAAAAGGGCGGAGTAGGAATACTTTAATCCCTTACTTCTACCTTATGGGGAGTTTACCAGATTGGATAATTATACTTGCTGCAATTTCTCGCCATGTTGATGAGTATCTACTGTGCTAAGGGGTGGGGCAGACAATAAGTGCTTTATGTAGATAGATAATCGACCATTAATTAATAGTTTTTATCTATATGAATGGTTGTGCTGATAGTTTTTAGTTTCTCCGCCGCTGTTGCCGCCACGTCTGTGGGGGCAGATGTGCCAAGAGTGCCGGTGGGCAAGGCTGCAAGGGCAAGTATTAATCTAACTTATCTATGCGTGGCACCAATCGCGCTGGGAAGCTATAGTCCGGTTTTTAACTTGGGTGATAAATAGTATTAGCCCGGGTAACGATATTGTTGGTCCAATTAATCGAATTCATACTGCTCCGGAAGGGCATAGAATGACTGAAGGTGTTTCAATAATGAATGATAGCCAGCCAAAGACCATTTACCTGAAAGACTATCAAGTACCAGATTACCTGGTGGATGCTACTGATTTACATTTTGAGCTGGAACCCAAGGCAACTTTGGTCAAATCTCGTTTGAATATTCGCAGAAATCCGCAAGCGGACGCAGGGCTGCCGCCTTTAGTGCTGGATGGTGTTGAGCTGGAATTACTTTCGGTTTCTTTGGATGGAGTTTTGTTATCTACATCTGATTATCAGGTTCTACCTGAGGGCCTGTCTATCCCTGTAGAGAAACCAGAATTTCTGCTGGAAATCCGCAATCGGATAAATCCGGAGGAAAACACATCTTTAGAGGGATTATATCTCTCTAATGGTATGTATTGCACTCAATGTGAAGCTGAAGGATTTAGAAAAATTACTTTCTATCCTGATCGGCCGGATGTTATGTCCAAATTTACCACCACCATCGTCGCGCCGATGGACCACCCGGTACTACTTTCCAACGGCAATGAAATTGAGAAAGGTAGATATGAAGATGGTCGTCAGTTTGTAACTTGGGAAGATCCATTTGCCAAGCCGGCTTACTTATTTGCGTTGGTAGCCGGGGATTTGGAGCATGTGGAAGATAGCTTCACAACAGCCTCTGGTAGAAAGGTTAAGTTGCAGATCTTTACGGAAGCGAAAAATATTGGGAAGTGTGATCATGCTATGCGATCCCTTAAAAATGCGATGCGTTGGGATGAGGAAACTTACGGAAGGGAATATGACCTAGATATCTTTATGGTTGTTGCTGTTGATCATTTCAATATGGGGGCTATGGAAAACAAAGGATTGAATATTTTCAATTCGGCCTGCGTGCTCGCTAGCCCAGAAACAGCGACGGACTCAGCTTTTCAGCGGATCGAGTCTATTGTAGGGCATGAGTACTTTCACAATTGGTCCGGTAATCGGGTCACCTGCCGGGATTGGTTTCAGTTGAGTCTGAAGGAAGGTTTTACCGTATTTCGTGATGCAGAGTTCTCCGCTGACCTTAATTCCCGAGCGGTTAAGCGTATTGAAGATGTATCCCTTTTGCGTACTACCCAGTTTGCTGAAGATGCCGGCCCTATGGCCCATCCTATCAGGCCAGATTCTTATATAGAAATTTCAAACTTTTACACTCTGACAATTTATGAAAAGGGTGCGGAAGTTGTACGGATGATTCATACACTCTTAGGTGCAGAAGGATTCCGCAAAGGAAGTGACTTGTACTTTCAGCGGCACGATGGCTGCGCGGTAACCTGTGAAGATTTCGTCAAGGCGATGGAAGATGCTAACAAGGTTGAACTGAAGCAATTCCGCAACTGGTATAGCCAAGCAGGCACGCCGATACTTGATGTGACAGATAGCTTTAATGAAACTGATGGCACTTATAGGCTAGCTATTCGCCAGTCTTGCCCTTCATCGCCGGGTCAGGAAGAGAAGTTACCTTTCCACTTACCAATAAGAATTGGATTGCTGGGGGCTGATGGCGCAGAGCTTGTACTCAATGAGCAGGGTGATACTGAAACTGTTTTACAGTTAACAGAAGATGAGCAATCTTTTGAGTTTTCCGGACTTACGGAGAAGCCTTTACCCTCATTGCTGCGGGGCTTCTCTGCTCCAGTAAAAATAAGGTATAACTATAGTAATGAGCAGCTTCAATTTTTAATGAGGAAGGATAAGGACACGTTTAACCGCTGGGATGCAAGTCAGCGCCTAGCATTAAGTGCTTTGTGTGATCTTCAGGTGGCTTTTCGTAAAGGTGAGGAACTACAGGTACAATCAAGTTTAATCAGTGCTTATAAAGAGGTTTTACAGGATGTTGATCTCGATCTAGCGCTGGTTGCAGAGATCTTGCAGTTACCCAGTGAGCAGTTTATCGCTGAAGAGTCATCATTTATTGATGCGGAAGCAATAATTGTTGCGAGGGATTTTGTAAGGAAGGTAATTGCAGGTGAATTATTTGATGAATTTCGCAAGCGCTATCTAGAATTGAATACGACAAAGCCCTATAGCCCGAATGCGTTAGATGTTGCGCAAAGACGACTCAAAAATACCTGTTTATCCTATATGTGCATAACAGAAACTGAGGAGGCCTTAAATATAGCCCAGGTTCAGTTTGAGAGCGCTAGTAATATGACAGATAGTGCGGCGGCTCTCGCTGTTATTATTAATCATGCACCGGAAGACCGAGCCAGGGGGTTGATTGAGCAATTTTATGAGCGCTGGAAAACCGATACTCAAGTCGTAGAACTATGGCTGAGCCAGCAGAGTTGTAGTCCCAAGCGCGGTACATTGGAAAATATTCGTGCACTTATGGATCACCCTGCTTTTGAAATGAAAAACCCCAATAAAGTAAGGTCTGTAATAGGTGGTTTTGCTAATCGTAATTTTAAGCAATTCCATAAGAGCGATGGTAGCGGGTTTGAGTTTGTTGCCGATCAGGTTCTGGCCTTGGACAAGCTAAATCCACAAATTTCAGCAAGGCTGGTTATACCGATCACACGTTGGAAAAAATACTCTGGTAGCCTGGGTGAGAAGATGAAAGTTGCCCTGCAAAGGGTTGCTGATTCGGGAGACCTATCTAAGGATTTGTTTGAGGTGGTCAGCAAAAGCTTGATTTAAAATAAATACCTGCTTGGGGTATGCTGCACATACCCCATTTTTTTATAGGATTTTGTTAACTTTTTCTTCGCCTAGCTGAACTAAATGTAGCTTGTTCCCATCATTTTTTAGCTCAGTGATTGAAGTGTAATCGGGCCTAAACTGTTGTACTTTTTGGTGGTTTCGGATATGTGCAACAACTGAATTGATGACCATAAAATGGCAGAAGATAAAGGTGTCCTCTGAAAGACTTTCCAAATACCTGATTATTCCCTCGCGCCAGTCTTTTTGTTCTCTGTCGCAGGGGTCCCACTCTCCAGTAAGTAATGTTCGTAACCAGGTTAGGCGTTGAGCTTTGGGTATTTCTTCTGGTGTAGGTATTTCCGTCACTGCATTTTCAATTACAACCTCTATATCCCAAACTTCGGCCAAAGGCTTTGCTGTTTGCTGTGCACGGAGTTTGGGGCTGCTGATTAATTGAACTTTCTCAAGAGAGGAAAGTTTTAGGGCTAGCTCTTCTGCCTGCTTGTAACCTTCGTCTGTGAGTATTGGGTCGGGGATGTGCTCCCCTTTCGCTGCTTCTCCATGCCTGATTAAAAAAATTCTTGCCATCTATGCCAACCTAAAGATAACCATTCAAACTATCGTCGGGTATATGTTGCCATAAACTGAGAAGCTCTGGTGAGTTAAACGCTCTGGCTGAGGGATGATTGCCAAATCGCTTACTGTGTTTTCCTGAAAACTCTGGCCAATCATTGCCGGGGTTCCCTGTTTCAGCAAAATTCAGCCAAGCTTGTTGCATTGAGGCACTTAATAAATGGGGGTTTTCTTCAGCACCATATAGTGTTTTCAAGGAGTGATCGCTATGGGTTCCAAATACATAGCCAAGCTCAACGGCGTGACAAGCCCCTAGCAATGGCTGTGCTGCGAGAGGTTGTGCAAAGTGATAGTGATAGTTTTCCCCCTGATGACTTTGTAGGTGTCTCAGCCCAGGCAAGGTGAATACCATATCAGTGAGCAAAAGGTTCCAGGCTCGGCTCCACTCTGGCCAGGGGTTGTCTGTCATTTTTTTTGCTAGTTGATAGTAATGTCTGAGTAGGGGCTTTAGCTCGGATTCTGAGATAAGCCATTCCAGATGAGTGCATATTTGCCGGTAGTCCATGTTAAAGCTTTCAGGGTTTATCGCGCTAAAGAGATTCCATTCCTCCAAATTGTTCCCTAACAAAAGGGATGTTTGGTGTGTCGGGGAGAGCTTCTTTTCAGGGGAAAAAAGTTCCCTGTCTGCGACAGGTTTAAATGGCAGTTGCCCCCATTTTGCTGTCATCGACGTGTCAGATAGTATTGCTTTTTGGGTTTTCAGAAGAAGTTTGGTTGGACAATTTTGTAGTGAGATGCCACCAGAGATTTTTTCATATTGTTGAATGAAAGTCTTACCAACATGGTTAGCGCTTTGCAGGGAGTGGGAGGCTCTTGGGTGCCCACTCTGGACAATTGCACGGCGTATAAGACCTTTACATTGTGGAGTTTCAAGTAAGGAGGCAATACTCATTGCCCCAGCTGATTCACCGAAAAGAGTGATATTGTTTGGATCTCCGCCAAATGCTGAGATATTTTTTTGAACCCATTGTAGGGCGGCTATTTGATCTAAAAGCCCTTCATTGCCGGTTGATGGTATATCACTAATATCCTTTAGACGTAGAAATCCCAGTGCGCCTAAACGGTAGTTTATAGTGACAACAATTGTCCGACCGCTAGCTGCTAAGTATTTACCATTGTAAATTTCTTGGCATCCTGATCCCATGTAAAAAGAGCCGCCATGAACCCAAAACATTACTGGCAGCTTTTTTCCTTGCGACATTGCGGGAGAAAATACATTCAAATAGAGGCATTCCTCCCTTTCAGGAAGATTCCCGTTTTGATCTCGAACTTCCATTAGGGCGGATGAGTTTTGCGCTGCTGGTGAACCAAAGCTATGCGCTTGGAAAGGATTTTTCCAGGGGTCCAACTCTTGCGGTGGTAGCCAACGTAAATTCCCTACAGGAGGGAGAGCGTAGGGAATACCCAAGAATTTATATACGCCAGTTTCTTCATCTGTGGTTCCGATGATTGGCCCGGCAGGCGTATCAACAACGGGTGTAGGTTTTTTGTTTAAGTGCCTGCCAATTTCCGGGTCTGTAGTCATTTGTAACTTCCTAATCTTGCTGAAGTTAGCACGAAAACTGTTTTTCTCCTGCCGCTGCCTAACTCCTCCTTGAAAACGTTTTGAATTACGTCCATACAAAAGTAGTGCGCGTAAAAACGTACTGGCGTAATTGTTTTTTTATGGAGGGAAATTAGTAAGGCAATGTATTAGTGAATCTAGTCACGGATGGGCTCAAAGTGGGGTATTTTCCGTCTTTAAGCTCAGGCCATGAACTGTGTATTTAGGAAGTTGCACCGTTTGAAGTTGGTGAGAGCATGATTGCGAAAATCTTTGACAAATCCACGGGCTCAATCGACGAGCGATCACTGGAGGGGCTATCTTTGACCTCTCCTGGTCTTGTCGAAATGCCCGCAGATCCTGAGGATATTGCGTCTTTTTCCAAGGACGGATTAGACCTCGTTATTGTTTTAAAATCCGGCCAGATCGTCATTGTTTCAGGGTTTTACCTGTTAGATGAAGATGGCGAGCACAGTGAGCTAGTGCTAACAGGGGCTGGAGAGCCTCTTATGTTAGCTTCTAATGGAGATTTAATCTCTGCCTTTGCTGCGGCTGGTGGCGCTTCTTATCCAGCACCAGCACCAGTCGATCCGGGTATTTCTTGGTGGATTCCTGCATTAATTGCACTTGGAGTTGTTGTTATCGCTGTAGCGGCTAGCGATAACGATGATGACAATCGCGATCAATTTTTTATTCCTGACTCTGATGCTGATGCTGATGCTGATGCTGATGCTGATGCCGATGCCGATGCCGATGCCGATGCCGATGCCGATGCCGATGCCGATGCCGACGCGGATGCTGATGCCGACGCAGATGCCGACGCGGATGCAGATGCTGACGCGGATGCTGATGCCGACGCAGATGCCGACGCAGATGCCGACGCGGATGCAGATGCCGACGCAGATGCCGATGCCGATGCCGACGCGGATGCCGACGCGGATGCCGATGCCGACGCGGATGCAGATGCTGACGCGGATGCGGATGCCGATGCGGATGCTGATGCCGATGCCGATGCCGATGCCGATGCCGATGCCGATGCCGATGCCGATGCCGACGCCGACGCCGACGCTGATGCCGATGCCGATGCCGATGCCGATGCCGATGCCGATGCCGATGCCGATGCCGACGCAGATGCGGATGCCGACGCGGATGCCGACGCTGATGCCGACGCTGATGCCGACGCGGATGCCGATGCCGATGCCGATGCTGACGCGGATGCCGACGCGGATGCCGATGCCGATGCCGACGCAGATGCTGATGCGGATGCCGACGCGGATGCCGATGCCGATGCCGACGCGGATGCCGACGCGGATGCGGATGCCGATGCGGATGCTGATGCCGATGCCGATGCCGATGCCGATGCCGATGCCGATGCGGATGCTGATGCCGATGCCGATGCCGATGCCGATGCCGACGCCGACGCCGACGCCGACGCCGACGCTGATGCCGATGCCGATGCCGATGCCGATGCCGACGCAGATGCGGATGCCGACGCGGATGCCGACGCTGATGCCGACGCTGATGCCGACGCGGATGCCGATGCCGATGCCGATGCTGACGCGGATGCCGATGCCGATGCCGATGCCGATGCCGATGCCGACGCAGATGCTGATGCGGATGCCGACGCGGATGCCGATGCCGATGCCGATGCCGACGCGGATGCCGATGCCGATGCCGACGCCGACGCCGACGCCGACGCCGACGCCGACGCTGATGCCGATGCCGATGCCGATGCCGATGCCGATGCCGATGCCGATGCCGACGCAGATGCGGATGCCGACGCGGATGCCGACGCTGATGCCGACGCGGATGCCGATGCCGATGCCGATGCCGATGCCGATGCCGACGCAGATGCTGATGCGGATGCCGACGCGGATGCCGATGCCGATGCCGACGCGGATGCCGACGCGGATGCGGATGCGGATGCCGATGCGGATGCTGATGCAGATGCAGATGCCGATGCCGATGCCGATGCCGATGCCGATGCCGATGCCGACGCCGACGCCGACGCTGATGCCGATGCCGATGCCGATGCCGATGCCGATGCCGATGCCGATGCCGATGCCGATGCCGACGCAGATGCGGATGCCGACGCGGATGCCGACGCTGATGCCGACGCTGACGCGGATGCGGATGCGGATGCCGACGCAGATGCAGATGCTGATGCCGATGCCGATGCCGATGCCGATGCCGATGCCGACGCGGATGCCGATGCCGATGCCGACGCGGATGCCGACGCGGATGCGGATGCGGATGCGGATGCGGATGCCGACGCAGATGCCGATGCCGACGCCGATGCCGACGCTGATGCGGATGCCGATGCTGACGCCGATGCCGACGCCGATGCGGATGCCGATGCGGATGCCGATGCCGACGCGGATGCCGACGCGGATGCCGATGCTGACGCGGACGCGGATGCGGATGCCGACGCTGATGCCGACGCTGATGCCGATGCCGATGCCGACGCCGACGCCGACGCCGACGCGGATGCGGATGCAGATGCCGACGCCGATGCCGATGCCGATGCCGATGCCGATGCAGATGCAGATGCAGATGCCGACGCCGACGCCGACGCCGACGCCGACGCTGATGCTGATGCGGATGCGGATGCGGATGCGGATGCCGATGCGGATGCGGATGCGGATGCCGATGCCGATGCGGATGCGGATGCGGATGCGGATGCCGATGCCGATGCCGATGCGGATGCGGATGCGGATGCCGACGCTGATGCCGATGCCGATGCCGATGCAGATGCCGACGCCGACGCTGATGCTGATGCTGATGCTGATGCGGATGCGGATGCGGATGCGGATGCCGACGCCGACGCCGACGCCGACGCCGACGCCGACGCCGACGCCGATGCGGATGCCGATGCGGATGCGGATGCCGATGCCGATGCGGATGCCGACGCTGATGCCGATGCCGATGCCGACGCGGATGCCGACGTAGATATCGACATAAATATTGATATCGACATTGATATTGATATCGACGTTGACATCATCATTATCAATATCGGACATCATCCGCACGAGCAGAGTGCACTTCATGGAAGTGATGTAGCGACTCTGGGTGGCGACGGAGATATTTTGGCAGATCCGCCGTTATTCACTTGGGAACCGGACGGAGATGCAGATGCTGATGCAGATGCAGATGCAGATGCAGATGCAGATGCAGATGCAGATGCAGATGCAGATGCAGATGCAGATGCCGATGCCGATGCCGATGCCGATGCCGATGCCGACGCTGATGCCGATGTGGATATCGACATAAATATTGATATCGACATCGATATCGATATCGACGTTGATATCATCATTATCAATATTGGAAGGGACTACCAAGAGCCAGATGCGCTCCCAGATGAAGGTGTCGCTTTCATGGTTGAAAGTATTGGAATGCCAACAGATGAGATATTTGTTTGGGATTCTGACGCGGATGCCGATGCCGATGCCGATGCCGATGCCGATGCCGATGCCGATGCCGATGCCGATGCCGATACTAGCGTTGACATTGATATCAACATCGACATTTCAGTTGATATCGATATTGATATTGACATTACCATCATCAATATTGGATCAGATGTGGCAATGGACTCTGACGGCATATTGGATGTTGGTACTGCAACTGTGCCTGGTATTGACATGCTGGGTAGTGGCTCTGACTTGACTCTTGATGATCTATTCGAATCTGTGGGTAGCGATACTCAAATATTCGAGTCTGCTGGAGAGGTGGCTGGCGTAGATACGAGCCAAATTTCTAGTGGAGTAATGGATTCGATGGAGATGTCGGCAGCAATTGACGACACTATCGGAGATATGTGGCAACAAAACAGCTTGAGCGACACTTAGATCTGAAAGCGACAAATTAACTTAAGTACCGGGCCGTAAGGCCCGGTTTTTTTTGGCTAGACTTTTGTGGCCACTCTACAGAATTTATGTAATTAGATGTTAATAGAGTGTTTAACCTCCCGGTAATTATTGAAAGTGAATATAGTGGAAGTGTTTAAACAGAAAATGAAAATATCATTTGTGTTGACTCTGGTGTTTTGGTCAATCACAGGTGACGCCGATATATTAATTTCTCCCCGTTCCTCTGAAGTAATTAGCCCAAGAAGCATGGAAGTAGAGGCTTATGATTCATTAAAAAAGTTTTCCTTTAGGGAGTATGAGGAAGGTATAAAGCGAACTGAATTCAATATGCTTGAAGTGGTGCACCAAGCCGTCGGTTGGCATCCATTAATTGCAGAAGCCGTTGGGAATCTCTATCAGCAGAGGCAAGGCGTCAAAGCTGCACGATCGGGATATTTTCCTCGACTGAATGCTGGAATTGTGGCCGGGAACGACTCCGAGTACAAAAGCGAAGGTGATGGACACGCGTTCCAGGTGAATATTTCCCAGATGGTTTATGACTTTGGCAAAGTATCTAGCAATGTTGACTTTGCAAAGGCTGGTGTACAAAGGTCTCAGGCTGAAGTTCTCCAATCTATTGACGAAGTTGCAAGGAGAACCGCAAAAGCGGCAATTGAGGTTCAGCGCTATCAGTCTCTCCTTTTAACTTCTGATGCACAAGTTAATGGCGTATCTGCTATTGCTGATCTTGTGCAAATTCGAAAGGAGCGTGGAGTTAGTTCCCGCTCAGATGTGTTACAGGCGCAATCAAGAGTTGATGCTGCACAGGCATCTAAACAGCAAGTAGAAGCTTTGTTACGCCGATGGCGTACCACTTTACAGAATCTCACTGGATTCCAATCTCCATTTCGGGTGGCTATGTATGTTCCTGAGGACGTCGCACAAGCATGTGATGTCCAGTCTTTTGATTTGTCGTCAGTACCAGATGTACTTATTGCTGCCGCATCTAGAGCTGAAGCTGAAGCACAGCTTAAATCGGCAAAAGCAAATGCATGGCCAACCTTAACCCTTGATGGAAATGTGAATCAGTACTTGGATCAAAACTATGTTGATGCCAATGCACTTGATAGTAATGAGAAGGCGATTTTCTTTAATGTTTCCATGCCTATTTATCAAGGTGGAAAGATATCTGCCGGAAGAGAGGGGGCGAGTTATGCCTTGCTGTCGGCTGATGCGGCGAGAGACTCGGCACAATTATTTGTAACCCAAAAATATCGTGAGGCACAAGAAGAAGCTGAAGGGTTAATGCGTAGTTTGAGTTCGCTTAGCGCTAGGGAGAGCGCTATAGCTGAAACAAGGGATCTATATAAACAGCAGTATTCCACTCTAGGCACGCGGACTCTAATTGATTTGCTAAATTCAGAACAGGAGCTACACATTGCCCGCCGAGAAAAAAATAATACGATTTTTGATTTGCACCTTCTAAAAATAGATTGTCTACATAGTCGTGGTGGTTTGCGCGAGGCATTTAAACTGGATGGAACCGAGATTCAGGGTGTGGAGGTGTTGCCTTGAATGGAAGCCAATTAGATATTGCGGGTGAAATTGAAAAGCCATTTTCCAGCTCTAAAAATAATGCCGCTAACGTTACTCCTTGGTGTGAGGCAATAATTTCTATTGCTCGACATTATCGAATTGATTGCTCTTATGAAAGGGTCCGAATAGCTGGGAATTGGGGGGGATATAACTCTATAGAAAGCGTTGTTAGGCAGATGGCGCGACAGGCCGGGCTTACGGCAACATTCAGCTCGTTCAATGAGTCTGCGATCAATTCGTGGCGTTTGCCCATTGTTGCCCAATTGGTGGATGGTCAGTTAGTTGTTGTAGAGTCTGTATCTAAAGATATGGAACTGAGTGTTATCTACTGTGGCGATAAAGGTCTAAAGAGTACAGTACATCTGGACGATTTAAAAAATAATGTTCTGAACCTGGCTATATTTCGTCCCAGGAGAACGGCAACAGACTCTCGTATAGATGACTATGTTAAGACTGAAGACAAGCATTGGTTTCGCCGGATTATCCTTAGGGATTTGAAACCCTATTTTCATGTGATGATTGCCACAACAATTGCAAATTCTCTAGCACTAGCTGGAATTGTTTTTTCAAAACAGGTCTATGACAGAGTCATTCCAGCTGAGTCTTTTCCTACCCTTTACGTTCTATTTAGCGGTGTTGTAGTAGCAATTATCTTTGATTTTATTATGCGTACTATGCGAGTCAGGGTAACGGACTTGCTGGGGAAGCGTGCTGATATTCGTATGTCGGATTTGGTTTTTGGGCATGCTATTAGGGTTAAAGATCAAGCCAGACCAAAATCAACCGGTACATTTATCTCTCAGATTAGAGACCTTGAGCGCATAAGAGAATTGTTTACATCTTCCACCGTTTTGGCTCTTGCAGATTTACCTTTTTTTGTACTCTTTCTGTTTGTTATGTGGTGGGTTGCTGGGAGCTTGGCACTAATACCTCTTGTAGCAGTTTTCTTGTTAATTATTCCTGGGTTGCTTCTTCAGCCGAGGCTTGCAAAGTTATCGAAGGAATCTATTAAAGAAGGAGCGCTACGTAATGCAATGCTAATAGAAACGGTTCAAGGGCTGGAAGATATAAAAGCCATGCAGGCGGAACAGCGCTTTCAAGGGCAGTGGAATCATTTCAACGCAGTCACCGCAGATTCCAATCTAAAGCTGCGATATCTGGTTGGTGTTTTACTGAGTTGGACCCATAACGTGCAGTCATCAGTTTTTGCTGTAGTTGTGTTATTTGGAGCTCCGATGGTCATGGCTGGCGACATGACAACGGGCGCACTGGTTGCTGCCTCTATTCTTGGTTCGCGGATGATGTCACCAATGGCAAATATCACCCAGGTTTTAAGCCGCTGGCAGCAAGCCCGGTTTGCGATGAAAGGAATTGATCAGATTATGCAGTTACCGGTTGATAACCCTGAAGATGAAAAGAAAGTGCAGAAGTCCTCGCTTCAAGGAAATTATCACTTTAAACAGTCGGTTTATAACTATGGAGATGATACGTCTGATCCCGCTCTAGTTATTCCTGAATTAAAAATTACTCAAGGTGAACGGATTGCTATATTAGGTCGAAATGGATCCGGTAAGTCAACGTTGCTACATGCACTGTCGGGTTATATTGAGCCCGCTCGTGGTCAGTTACGGTTAGATGATGTCAGCTTGGCTCATATAGATCCCGCTGATGTAAGACGAGATATTTCTCTCCTTAGCCAAAAGACAGGGCTATTCCATGGGACTATTTATGAAAATCTTGTCTTAGGTTCTCCCAATGCCAGCGACGATGAAATTCTCGTCGCACTTAAAATGAGTGGTGCCGAGACTTTTGTGAGTAAGCTCCCGAAAGGCTTGGGATCTATGATTCAAGAAGGTGGCTACGGGCTGTCTGGAGGGCAAAAGCAGTCTCTGCTGATTGCTAGGATTTTATTACGTCAACCAAATGTTCTTTTGCTGGATGAGCCTACTTCAGCACTGGACGAAGCCACTGAGAAAAAATTTATTTGTGCATTATCAGATTGGAGTGTAAACAAAACAGTTGTTATTGCAACTCATAGAACTAGCATCCTTAGCTTTGTAGATCGAATAATTGTGCTGGATAGTGGTCGAGTTGTTCTCGATGAGCCAAAAGAAAAAGCACTCTCTATTCTTTCTCGACGGAAGGATCCTAAGAAGGATGAAGAAGTTTCCTAGAGGTTAGGATGGAGAAGCTGTAATGCCAATTCCAGATGACTTCGGTTTTCGCTGCGAACCAAAACGCATCGCTCTCTTAGATATTGATTCACAAAATGATGAAAAACAATATGAGGATGATATTGATGATGCATCTCTCGTACGCTCAGGAAGAATAGTTTGGGTATTTTTTTTATTGTTAGCCGCGTTGGTTTTTTGGTCTTACTTGGCCAAGGTTGATGAGGTTTCTTCTGGCGCTGGTAAAGTGGTTCCGACTTCGCGTTCACAGATTATCCAATCATTAGAGGGAGGAATACTGGAGGATCTTAAAGTTTCTGAGGGGGATATTGTCGAAAAGGGTGAAGTGTTGGCGCAGTTGGATCCTACAAAATTACGTTCGAATGTAGAAGAAATATTGGCTCGCTACAGAGCTGCTTTGGCTAGTGTCGCGCGATTGAGTGCTGAGGTAAATAGTACATCGATTAAATTTCCAGAGGAACTGTCTTCGCATGCCGAGCTTATTGCTAAAGAAAGAAAACTATTTGATACGCGGCGGAGAGGATTAGCAGAATCGTTGAAAGGTTCAAAGGAAACCCTAGAGTTGGTCAATAAAGAGTTGTCTATCACCAGGTCGCTTGTCGAATCAGGGGCAGCCAGTAGTGTTGATCTTTTACGTCTGCAAAGGCAAAAGTCTGAGTTGGAGACAAAGATAAATGAGATAAAATCTATGTACATGGTGAAAGCCCGAGAGGAGTTGGCAAACTTTAGTGCTGAAGTTGAGGCGCTGTCTTCTGTAGTTGAGGGGCGTTCTGACTCACTAATAAGACTTACTCACAAATCTCCTGTAAGAGGCATTGTTAAAGCTATTGAGGTTACAACTATTGGTGGCGTAATCCCCCCAAATGGAAAGATAATGGAGATTGTCCCACTTGATGATCAGCTTTTAGTTGAAGCAAAAATTTCCCCCAGGGATATCGCATTTATTCGTCCTGGGCAGGTAGCTAAAGTAAAAATTACTGCATACGACTATACGATTTATGGTGACTTAAATGGTACAGTGACGACTATATCTCCTGATACGATTCAAGATGAGTTTGTGCCAGGCGAATACTATTATAAGGTTTTCATCCTTACAGATACTGATTCTCTGGAAAATCATGAGGGTAATAAATTTCCGATAGTGCCAGGTATGATTGCAGCGGTAGATATAAAAACGGGTTCGAAAACTGTTTTTGATTATCTTATGAAGCCAATCAATAAGGCGGGTGAGGCGCTACGGGAAAGGTAATGGCGAAATGGTTAGCTAACTCATTGGTGCACATTGTTTTTGGCTTCTTTGGTCTTTCTAGCTTATCTCAAGCTGAATCAAAAATTGTTACTCTTTCGGTTGAGGTCGCAATTACGAACTCTTCGAAGCAGGATATTAATGGTTATGTTCAAAGACTTTCTATGCCTGTAGAGTATAGTTTGCAGCAGTCATTAAAGAAGATTAGATATAATTATCCAGAAAAAATTATTTACAAGAAGCATGGTGTAGGGGGTTCTAAGTACCTTGAGTTTGTGCTGAGTATTCCTGCTGGAAGGACAGTTTCCAGGATTGTTGAGTTTGATTTAATGCTTACTTCATATGATTATACTCAATTGAGCAGGGGGCGAGACTTTTTTCCAAGTGGTACTTACTTAGAGTCAGCGAGGTTTATCGAGTCAGATTCCACTCCAATTAAAAAGTTATCCCTTAAAATACAAAATACTTTTGAAGATGAAGAGAGTCGTTTGAGGGCAGCTTTTTTGATTCCTCAAGCAATAATTAAATATAAAGTTCAGCCTACAAAAGGCGCTCTGGCGGGCCTTGAGTCAGGGGAGGGTGATTGTACAGAGCATGCGGCGCTTTTTGTCGCATTGGCACGCTCTATGGGGTATCCTGCAAGAGTTACTTCAGAGTTTCTTTTTTCCAAGAAAAAAAGATTTGATCGACCTAATCATCATGCCGCTGAAGTTTTTATGGGTGGTCGGTGGGTACCGGTAGACCCCAATTTGGCGCAGAAGCCTTATCTTGGATATGGTTTCGGTAAGGGTAGTATAAGTAAAATTGTTCTTACTCGAGAGTTTTCATGGGTTTGGTCTAATTTGTTTCCGAAAGATTTTAAAGGTAAAAAAAATAATGTTAGTGTTTCTGTTTTGTGGAGTTTGCAATAAATATTGAATTTCTGGATTCAATTATTTGTTATGGGTGGGTTTAGTAGGGCGTGCAGTGGTATAGCGAATTACATCTGTCGGCCAGATGTGTAAGTTTGATCTGTATCATGTTTTTCTTGAGTTGTCATGTGTTGGATTTTAAGTTTTATTCTACCTCTATGGGTTGTCCGGTTTTTTGAAGTTTTTCTAGTAGGATGGGGATTGAGCCAAAGTCGGAGTCCCTTCTGGATCCTTTGATAAGTATTAGGTCTGAATCCTGGGAGAAATCAGCTAGATAGTCAACGAGAGGTGAAGCCTCTGAAAAATGTGGTCCTAAAATTTCTTCCGGTAATAACTCCCGGAGAAATTTCATTTCCTCACCGTGTGTTATTACCCAGTTAACATTGCTGTTGAGTAAGGGGTGAGTGAGACTTTCATGTAATTCTTGTGCTTTTTTACCTAAATGGACAATGCGACCTAGTACCGCAATTCTTCGTCCATTATTTTTTATTTTACTCTGAGAAAATACTGAGAATGCATTAATCATGGAGCAAACTTCAGCGTTCCAGCTATCATCAATAAGTGTTAGGGATTTACCTTGAATGTTTAAATTTTTTCTTTTTAAATGTCCCTCATCAAGTTCTAGGTCAAGCAATCTATTTGCGCATTGGGCTAGGTCTTTATCTAGCGCGTAAGCTGCACAAATAGCAGCTATGGCATTGTACATCATGCCAGTGCTGGGTGCGGGAACCTTTAATTCTAATCTTTGAGTTGGGAGCTGTAGTGTGACATTGCTTCCAGTTTCATCGGCATCAATATTTATTATCTTAACATCTGCCCTTTCTCCTTTGCCAAACACTATTATTTTTTTAGCATGTTTTTTTGCTTGCGAAAGAATATAGTCGAAGCACTTTAGGTGGTCCCCTAATATAGCTACTGAAGAATTCGTTAATCCGTCAAAAATGCACGATTTCCATTTCGCAGTGTCTTCAACTGATTTTATGCGATGGTTAGTTTGTGATAGACCAATTTCCGTAATTATAGATATAGTTGGTTTTATCTGTCTTGTGATGGGGCCTCGTTTCATCCATAATGCGCTCTGAGCCACTTCGATAACGGCAGCTTCATGGTCAGGATTTAGACTGGCAAGCATCGAAGGTGCGCCTACACGTGAGTTATAGTTACCTAAACTGGATAATATCTTTTCTTTGGGGCCCAGAATTTGCACAAGCATTTTTAGGGTGCTTGATTTTCCTGCAGTACCTGTAATGGCAATGACATCGCCTTGGAATCGTTTTCTGGCTGCTAATCCGAGCTCAATTATAACTTTTAATGGGTCTTCAACTTGAAGTACAGGCAGTTCCTTAGGTAATCCATCTACAGGGTGGGAAACAATGGCGCCAGCAATACGATGTGCAAATTCAGGAAGGGTTTTATGGCAGTCAAAGTAATTGGCAGATGGCTTTGAGCGCTGTTCGTGAAAATCTCTGTCTTTACTTGTATGAGCAACAAATAAGACAGGCCCCACTGCTTGGTCTAAAAATCCACTCCCAGAAATTACGCTGCGAATGTACCAATTTTCAGGTGGCGGCGTTAGCCATTTTCCTCCAGAAACTAGTTCAAGTTGTTGAGCATTCCAAGTCTGCATAGGCGTATGTTGGTATACAGCCGGAGGAAAATCTGTTTTGTATGTAGGAATTTGTGGCGGCTTCTTAGAAAAGTTTAGCTGTGTAATCATTCCGCCAACAATTACAGGCTTTACTTGTTGTGTGTTGGAAATAATACCTACGGCAAGTTGAAGGTGAACAGGCTTAATTTGATTGGCTGCCGGGGCCCTTAACCCATAAAAGTCACGGTAGATTCTTCCTGGTTCCCATCGAGAAGTGGGTACTTGCCAATCACAAGGATCGTGGTCCATCGCCTTTCCCCAATAAGGCATAGATGTTTCTTTGATTGGGATCGCTCGAAAATCTAAACGGAAATCCTCCTTTACCTTTTTATCGGTAGTCCAAAATGACTCTACCCATAACATTTGTCTAGTCTTTATTTCACGCGGAAAAAATCTTACTCCCAATAGTTTAAGCGGCCCGCATTTTATTGGGGGGATGCGAGCATCTAGGGGGACTTGATCTACAGTCCAATTAGGGTTCAATGGACGCTTTTCTCTAATTACTTCTCGTTTGTAATGGGTTTTAAGAAGATGGGGAAGTTTACGGTATTGCCTGTCTGGAGGTGACAGTAGAATGGTTCCGCTACCATCTGGATTTAAGGTCAGGTGTGTCCCCAGCTCTGAGCAAGCTTTCGAAAATCGTTGCGTAAGATCTTTTGCTACATCTCCACATAGTTGCTTACTGAAACCAAACCCAACACCTACGGGCACAAAAATGATTTTTTCTATTCCATTTTCGCTTAATTGGAGGCGAAAGATTCCACTATCGGCTAGGTTACGTCGGACCGCATCGAACAAAAGATCCCCAGCATCGTGGATAATAGGTCTGTCCTGATAAATTTCAATACCTTGTAGGTTATGTGCGCTGGTACCTAATATACCATCTGCTCCGGCATCGATAATGGCGTGGCCAATGGTTATTTCATCTTCGCTTGGTTTTGGTTCTCTGTTGTTTCCCCAATGAACAGCGACGAGCACGAGATGTGCTTTTTTGCGCGCTGCTTCAATCCTAGGCTTTAGGTTATCAAGCCAGAGGCTGGGTATGGTAAGTGGTAGATGAGCGCAACCAGGCGTACTTGGACCTGCGGCAAAGCGGGGCTGTGTGGCATCAATAGAGAAAATGGCGACGTTTAGCCGACCGGCGGGACGATATACTGGGGTAAGTGCTTCTTCGATATTAATACCTGATCCAGCGTAACCGATACCGGTTGCATCCAGCCAGTGTTGTTGCTCCAAAAGTGCTTTGCTTCCATAGTCCCCACTATGATTGTTTGCAGTAACAACGACATCAATACCGGCCTCCATTAACACGGATAGCATTTCAGGGCGGGCTCGGTAATAGTATGGGGATGACTCTCCCTTACTGATTCCTTGTTCGCCCTCAGTCCCTATCACACACTCTAGATTCACTACGCTTATATCTGCGTTTTTTAGGGCAATAATTGTGCCGAGCACTTTCTCGGTTCCAAATTGTGCCGTGCGATAATGTTGCCTTCGTGCCAAGTTTACGTCCCCCCCCCAAGCGAGCACAGGCAATGACTTGTGTGAATCGGCAGCTGGTTCGATAAGCATTTCTTGGTATGCCTCCTCAATATCCTCCGGTATATCTTTGGCGGCAATAAGATAATTTCGATAGGCGATAAAACCAGATAGATAGTGCTCGACATCATCAATACGAACTCTGAAAGCATGGTGCCGTATAAAAAAGCTTCCTAAGATTCGTCTGGGATTCTTGAAGTACATGGCTATTTCGGGCCAGAAATAGCCGTTTAGGAGGTACATTGCACGTTTGTGTAACGCTCTGTAAAAGTGCTTTAGATCTACCTGGTCTAGTAGGTACTGAAACTTGGGCTCTTTGCGTAAGCGAGTCACCATCTTTTCAGCAGCCATCATCAATTCAAGCAGAGTTGGGAAGGTGGTGATTCTATTTTCAACAAAATCCAAGTAACTGGAAAAGTTGCGAATACCGAACTGATAATACTTTTCTTCAGGGCGATATAGTGTCAGCTCATTGACACAGTAGCTCAGCCAGTGATCGTGGGCACGCCAGTGCTCAGCTCGGATAAAATAATTGAATGCCTTCTCGACCAATGTCAGCCAGCGGGAATCTTTAGTAAATCCGTAAAGACGCATTAAACCAAAGGCAGCTTCACCATCGTAATAGATGACTCTATGCTTGTCTTTAACTTGAAGTTCAGGATATTCAAGAACATGACAAAATTGCCCAGTGACGGCGTCTTGCATGTACTCCATACCAAGTGCCAGCTGCTCCATTAAATCGGAGTAGTGTTCGGTTTTTGTTACCTCAGAGTACTTTACTAGTGCCAGGAGTGATACAGCGTTGCCCCCTAATTTAATCTCATTATTCGACTCTACTAAAAATGCACCCATCTTCCCTGAAGGAAGGAGCGCGGATTGTATTAGCTTTTCTGTCAGGTACTTTAGTGACCGAAGGATGGAAGTCATCAGTGCTTTATCACCGGTTACCTCCCAGGCTTCAATCATCGCATAGGTACTGCTTGCATGACGCAAATTGTTATAGGTATCTATCTTCCGGTCGAAGCAGGCATGCCAACCATAGTGGAATGCTCCATTGTTTTTGACTTGGCTGCCCAGGTAATGGCTGCTTGTTTTAATTAATTTCGTAACAGTATTAGCATTTAGTTTTTCGATGATACGCCGACCAGCGTCTAATCCTGGACCATAGAGGCAGACGGGTTCACGTTTAGCTTCACAAAAAATCCCCTGAGTTGACAGAAGATATACTGGGCTGTCATCTGAAAAATCTAACTTGGTGTTTAGTCCAAAACGTTTCTTAGCATAGGCAAGGAAATTATTCTCGTTGATGATTACGTGATCGATCTGATTCCCGCCATAAAGCATGGCATTAGCATTGAGTTCCTGTTCAAGGAATGCGACATCACAGTTATCATCCAATGCCAGACCATAGCGAAAGTATGATCGTTTGGTATCTCTAAGTATTTGTTCCAGCCCAGCAAACGTCATTGCACTTTTTTGAGTTACCCAGTCAACTCTCAACCAGCAGGGGTTCACCCTGTGCGATTTTGCTGCACTTTGGATGATCTTTGCTAGGTCTTGCCATACCTCTGCAATATCTGCCGCCGTTTTATGTTTTACGATGGCACGCTTCTTTACATCGCTAATTGAAAAAAACAACGTATAAGGAGGGCGTTGGCTCCTCAATGCCTGCTCAACCTGAGCACGCACTTGAACGAGCATGTTGGATAGGGACATGTCGCGACTTATCTCTCTATTAAAAAAGCGTGGCAGTATTTTTTCTGCTGGTCGGCTCGGGTGCTTTTCCTGAACGAGTATAGACGGGGGTGAAGATTCTGCTTTTAGTGCTTTGTACTGGGGTGGTGGTGTGGAAAATATTTTTTTGTTTTATCTGTCAATTTGGGTTTTCAAAACAAATCTTGTCGGATAGTATTGGGTAACCGTATTCAGAATGATTGTTGTGCAACTCGCTCAGATTATTCTCTATTAACCTGTAATTAACAGTGTGGGTTAATACCAAGGTTTAGCCGTAGGGCAGGAGCATTTTCTGCCAAGAAGGAAACCCGGGATCTTATCATCTCGGGTTTTTTTGTCGGTAAATATAGGTTGTTTGTCTCAAATTCATCTTGCTTACTGAAACTCTTCTTTGTCTGCCTCTTAATTTTCTGAGGTAGGCTGCTTGCCCTCCCCCGAAAGATGGGCACCTTGGCCGAATAGTGAGAGAACCTTCGGGGTTTGTATTTGTACCAATATCTTACGGGCACTCGCCGAGTGGCCTTAGCGCCATTCTTTTATCTGGAACCAGCCAACTTAAACCATACAGGACAGGTGCCTCTATCGATTTGTTGGCAGTGAATCTATTGGAGTAGTAACCATGAACGGGAAGTGGTGGAGAAGCTTGAGGAGCTTCCCTCCGTTAGTTTGGATTATTTTATTTGGCAGTTTTTTTAGCCGTGGAACTTATTTTATGGTCTGGCCTTTCCTGGCCATCCTTCTATTTGAAAAGTTTCACCTCGGCGCGGCTGAAATTGGTTTGATCTTAAGTGCATCTGCCGTTGGTGCTGCTGTGTTGGGCTTCTTTACCGGTGCGCTATCGGATCGCTATGGGCGCCGCAATATGCTATTGCTTGGCTGTATTGTGAGTATTTTTTCCTTTGCCTTGTTGGCTGTGACGCAAACCTTGGCAGGATTTATCTGTGCGATGACCCTGTGTGCTATCGGTCGTGCGATGTGGGAGCCGCCGGCGAGTGCGCTGATAGGCGACTTAATTGACGATCAAGCCAGCCGTGAATTGGCGCTGCAATTCCGCTACTTCCTGATTAATGTGGGGGCCGCGCTGGGGCCGATTGTAGGTGTCTGGGCTGGTTTGAGTGCACAGCAATCCACCTTTGGGCTCACCTCTCTCAGCTACCTACTCTTAGCCCTGGCCTTTGTTTGGGGTTTTGCCAGAACCGAGAGCGGGCGTTTAGCGAGTAAGCAAAGGGATGCGGGCGTATCTCTGGGAAATACGCTTTCGGTATTGCGTCGTGATCAGGTATTTCTGGTGGTGATTATTGCGAATATTTTAACGCTGTTTATCTATGCGCATATGGATTCAAGCTTGGTGCAATACCTCACCCGCGCTGAAGCGCCGGGATTGGTGGAGCTGATATCCAGCATGATCTTTGTTAATGCGTCGACGATAGTATTACTGCAGTTTCCCATTATGAAGTTAATGGGGCCGCTGGCCATTAACACCCGTATTGTGATTGGGTTGGGTATTTTGTCGATCTCCCAGATTTGGTATGCCCTAAATCCGGTAGATTGGTTTTGGGGTTGGCTCGGAGCGACTTTTATTTTGAGTCTGGCTGAGGCAATTTTGTTTCCAACCATGAGCATTCAAATTGATCGGTTGGCACCATCCCATTTACGGGGTACCTATTTTGGGGCCTCTTCCTTTTATGCCATTGGCTGGTCGATGGCGCCATTAATTGGTGGAGTGATTATTCAATGGTGGAGTGGCCCGGCCTTATACGGCTTGTTAGTGGCGTTATGTGGAGTTGTGTTCGTGCTCTATCGCCTTACCGAGTATCTGTCTCGCCCTGAGTGGCCTGAGCCTGAGGGAACGGTAGTCGCGGATCGAGTCGCCAATGTGTCCTAGCAAGGGATACAGAATTTAAGGGCAAAAAAATACCCCCGCCAACTCTGGTCGACGGGGGTATTTTATTTTGTGATCGCCGGGAGATTAGATCTCGGCAGCGAGACGTGAGCCCTGGTCGATAGCGCGCTTGGCATCGAGTTCTGCGGCTTCATCAGCGCCACCAATCAGATGGGTGGTTACGCCGCGCTCTTGCAGAGCTTCATATAGCTTGCGTGCAGGCTCCTGACCGGCGCAGACAATAATATTGTCGACTTCCAGTACCTTTTCCTCTTCACCAACGCGGATATGCAGACCTTTATCGTCAATTTTGTCATAAAGGGCACCGGCAATCATCTCTACCTTGCGATGCTGCAAGCTGCCGCGGTGAATCCAGCCGGTGGTTTTACCCAGGCCCGCGCCCACTTTGGTGGTTTTGCGTTGCAATAGGTATACCTGGCGCGGAGAGCTTACTGCTTCGCGAGGCTTCAGGCCGGAGCGATTCTCCAGGGCAATATCGACACCCCATTCGTTGAAGAACTCTTCCTTATCGCTGGCGACCACTTCATCTTCAGTGGAGTGGGGGCCATCGTGGGTCAGGTACTCCGCTACATCAAAGCCAATACCGCCGGCACCGATAATGGCAACCTTCTCGCCAACCGGCTTCTTGTGCTTCAGTACATCCAGGTAACCCAGGACTTTATCGCTCTCAATGCCGGGGATCGGTGGAGTGCGCGGCTCGATACCGGTAGCAATAATCACTTCATCAAAAGATTGCAGATCTTCCGCTGTGGCGATGGTATTAAGTTTTACTTCAACACCGGTGACTTCCAGGCGGCGCTTAAAGTAGCGCAGGGTTTCCTGGAATTCTGCCTTGCCGGGGATCTGCTTGGCGATATTGAACTGGCCACCAATCTTATCGCTGCCTTCGAACAGGGTTACTTCGTGTCCACGCTCTGCGGCAACGGTAGATGCGGCCATGCCCGCAGGGCCGGCGCCGATTACAGCTACCTTTTTCACGTTGTCCGTAGGCAGGTAGTTCAATTCGGTTTCGTGACAAGCGCGGGGGTTTACCAGGCAGGAGGTCAGTTTCAGCTGGAAGGTGTGGTCCAGACAGGCTTGGTTACAACCGATGCAAGTGTTGATCTCGTCGGCACGGCCTTCGGCGGCTTTGTTGACGAACTCAGAGTCTGCCAGGAAGGGGCGTGCCATGGAGATCATGTCAGCCTGGCCGGAGGACAGAACTTCTTCGGCGACTTCCGGCACATTGATACGGTTGCTGGCGACTACCGGGATAGACAGGTGCTTTTTCACCTTGGCGGTGATATCGGTAAATGCCGCGCGGGGAACACTGGTGGCAATAGTGGGAACTCGCGCTTCGTGCCAGCCGATGCCGGTATTGATAATTGTGGCGCCAGCTTTTTCGATAGCCTGGCCCAGAGCCACTACTTCATCGAAGTCACTGCCATCTTCTACCAGGTCCAACATGGACAGGCGGTAAATAATAATAAAGTTCTCGCCGACGGCTTCCCGTACGCGGCGCACAACTTCGATCGGCAGGCGGATACGGTTTTCGAAGGAGCCGCCCCATTCATCGGTACGCTTGTTGGTGCGTTTCACGATGAACTGGTTAATAAAGTAACCCTCGGAGCCCATGATCTCCACACCGTCATAGCCGGCTTCGCGAGCCAGGGTGGCGCAGCGTACATAGTCATCGATCTGGCCTTCGATTTCCTCGCTGGTCAATTCGCGCGGGGTGAAGGGGTTGATCGGCGCCTGGATGGGAGAGGGTGCGATCAGGTTTTCGTTGTAGGCGTAGCGGCCGGTGTGCAGGATCTGCATACAGATCTTGCCGCCCTCAGCGTGAACAGCATCGGTGACTTCGCGGTGCTGCTGGGCTTCTTCCGAAGTGGTCATCTTCGAAGCGCCCTGGAATACGCCACTCTCTTCGTTCGGGGCAATACCACCGGTTACAATCAGGCCAACGCCACCGCGGGCACGTTCGGCAAAAAAGGCCGCCAAACGGGTGAAGCCATTGGGGTGTTCTTCCAGGTTGGTGTGCATGGAGCCCATCAGCACCCGGTTTTTCAGGGTGGTGAAGCCCAGGTCCAGGGGGGCAAGCATATTAGGGTAGGCTTGGGACATGGCAAATTTCTCTTCTTGTAACCTTTAGGGTTCATTTATGTATATGCAAAAAGGTGCATATCGTTGCCCAGCAGGATAACAAGACGGCCCACTGTGAAACAGTGACTTAACCGGTCGAATTCAGTGATCAATTACGGGCCCTATCTAACCTTGATGCGTCCCATTCTCATCTATAAATAAAGTGTTTTTTAAGGGTTCCCTGTCTCGACGTATACAGAGGCTCATTTACTCCTCTACCAAGCTTACCAACTTGTTTCGCAGCCATTGATTGGCTGGGTCGTCGTGTTGATTTTTATGCCACAGCAGGTGCCAGTCCATTTGCGGTATTTGAAACGGAAGCTCAAACAATCGGGCTGAGTACTGTCGCGCCAGGCTGGCGGGGACTGTCAGTGCCAGGTCGGTTCTCAATACCACTAACGGTGCGACCCGGTAGTGCTGGACCCTCAATTTCACATTGCGACGGCGCCCTAACTTGTTCAGGGCAATATCTTCCAGGCCAGGACCACTGCGACGGCTGGAGACATGGATATGTTCCAGCTTCAGGTACTGTTCCAGGGTAAGGCTGGCGGAATCCGCCAAGGGGTGATCGTGGCGCAACATACACAGGTAGCGATCGTTCATCAGTCGCTGTTGTTTTATCTGTGGGGAAGTGGGTACGGGAACATCCAGGGCAAAGTCCAGCGTGTTGGCGGCCAGTTCCTTGACCAGCTGCTCCCTTGGGACCTGGAAAGACTCGACAGTAATACCTGGGGCCTCCTGCTCCAGCACTTCCAGCAGCCTGGGTAAAAGGAAAGTCTCCGCCATATCGTTCATGGAGAGGCGCAAGGTTTTTCTGGCTTCCTGTGGCACAAAGTGACGCTGCTCGCTAAGGCTTGCCCCCAGTAGAGAAAGAGCTTCCTGGACCTTCGGCATAATACTTTCAGTCAGTGGCGTCGGTGCCATACCGGTGGGACTGCGAGTGAATAGTGGGTCGTCTAACGTACGGCGAAGTCGTGCCAGAGCATTACTGACAGCCGGCTGGGTGATGTGCAGTTGCTCAGCGGCACGAGTCAGGTTTCGGGTTGCGTATATCGCCTCCAGCACGGGAAAGAGGTTCATGTCGATTCGCTGTAATTGCATTGCTGCCACCGTCATCACTCTCATGAATGATTCAATATTCGCATAATAAACTTTGATGATTCAAATGCTGGGGATAGGGTTGGGGAGATCAAAAGGGGAGGGAAATAGGTGGCTGAATTTATTCTGGTACGTCACGGACAGGCTTCATTTGGGGCCGATGACTATGACAATCTCTCCGATACTGGCTGGCAACAGTCGCGCTGGTTGGGTGAATACTGGCGGGATAAGGGTATTCGTTTCGACCGGCTGCTGTGCGGCAACCTAACTCGGCATCGGCAAACTTTGGACGGTATTTGCGAGGGGTTGGAACTCCCCAGTGAAAATACTCGCAGTGTACTCCCCCAGCTTAATGAATTTGATTTTCTAGCGGTTGCCAAGCATTACAGTGAGCTATACCCGGATCAGGCACCGGGAGCAGGTGCCAGTCGCGCCGATTTTTATCGATTCTTGAAGCAGGGGATGCTGGCTTGGGCCGCCGGTGACATCAGTCCACCGGAAACCTGGTCGCATTTTGAAGCCAGAATCGCAGATGCGCTTAAAAACATTTGTGATAGCCCCAAAGGCAGCCGAACCTTGGTTGTTAGTTCGGGCGGTGCCATTGCCATGATGTTGACGCAAATATTGGGCGGCTCAACTTCCACCGTCGCCAATCTCAATATGCAAATCCAAAACACAGCCGTTAGCCGTTTATTTTTCAGTGCAGAAAATATCAGTCTGCACAGTTTCAATCATGTGCCGCACCTGGATCGGGATGGGCGTCACGAACATATCACTTACAGTTGATCGGGCAGGTAGCGATGGAATTTGAATACTCAGACAAGGTAAAAGGACTGCTGGAACGCCTGCAAAATTTTATGCAGGAGTATATCTATCCCGCCGAAGCGATATTTATGCAGCAATTGCAGGAGGATCGCTGGGGAGAGCCGGCGATTTTGGCAGAATTAAAGATTAAAGCCCGGGAAGCGGAACTCTGGAATCTGTTCTTGCCGGATTCCCGTTACGGTGCCGGGCTCAATAACCTGGAGTATGCCCCCCTGGCTGAGGAAATGGGGAAAGTGCTTTTTGCATCGGAGGTATTTAACTGTAATGCCCCGGATACCGGCAATATGGAAGTTTTGGCTCAGTACGGTTCTGAGGCCCAGCGGGAACAATGGTTAACCCCGCTTTTGGATGGAAAAATCCGCTCTGCCTTTGCTATGACCGAACCCCGGGTTGCCTCCTCCGATGCCACTAATATTGAAACGTCGATTACCCGCGATGGCGATAGTTACGTTATTAACGGCCACAAGTTTTATATCAGTGGCCTGATGAATAAACGCTGTAAAGTGATGATCGTGATGGGTAAGACCGACCCGGAAAATCCCAATCGTCACCAGCAGCAATCGCAAATCCTGGTGCCCACCGATACGCCTGGAGTCAAAATAGTTCGCCCGATGACGGTATTCGGTTATGACGATGCACCGGAAGGGCATGCAGAGGTGATTTTTGAAAATGTCCGGGTGCCCGCAAGCCATTTAATTCTTGGAGAGGGGCGCGGTTTTGAAATTGCCCAGGGACGCTTGGGGCCGGGCAGGATACACCACTGTATGCGGTTGATTGGCCAGGCACAAAGAGCGCTGGAGATGATGTCGGCACGCGCGGAGCAGCGCATTGTTTTTGGCCGCCCGATGAGCAAGCAGGGATCAGTGCGGGAAGATATTGCCAAATCTGCCTGCGAAATTGAGCAGGCACGCCTGCTGACTCTGAAGGCCGCTGCGCAAATGGATCGGTTGGGCAATAAGGCGGCCAAAGATTTAATCGCGATGATAAAAATTGTCGCGCCACAGATGGCTTGTAAGGTAATAGATCGCGCCATACAGATTCACGGCGCCGCGGGATTGGGGCAGGATTACAGTCTCGCCCATCACTATGCCTATGCTCGGACCATCCGTCTGGCGGATGGTCCCGATCAAGTCCATATGATGCAGTTGGGCAGAAACCTGGCTGCTCACTATGCCGCCGCGGAAAATCATGGAGGACTCAGTGACTGAGACGGTAAACAATTTGCGCAGCTCTGTGGAAGAGCTGCCTGTTGAGCGACTGCAAGAATATTTGTCCGGCAAAGTCGACGGTTTCAATGGGCCTGTAACGGTCACCAAATTTCCCGGTGGCCAGTCTAACCCCACGTTCAAGTTGCAAACCCCGGCGCGATCTTATGTTTTGCGGCGCCAGCCTCCCGGCAAGTTATTGAAATCTGCCCATGCCGTAGATCGGGAGTACCGGGTAATGTCGGCACTCGCCGATACTAATGTGCCGGTGCCCAAGGTATTGCACCTCTGTGAGGACCGGGACCTAATCGGTTCTATGTTTTATTTAATGGAATATTGTGAGGGCCGGATATTTTGGAATGCGGCACTGCCGGAAGTTGACGCCGAGCAGCGCAGCGCTATGTACGATGAAATGAATCGTGTACTGGCGGCCATGCACAGTTTGGATATTAATGCCGTCGGTCTTTCGGATTACGGCCGACCAGGTAATTATTTCCAGCGGCAGCTGGACCGCTGGAGCACTCAATATCGAGCCTCTGAGCTGGAGCCCATTGCCGCAATGGATGAGTTGATGGCCTGGTTGGGTGACGTTTTACCGGATGATGATGGGCGTATCGCATTGGTGCACGGTGATTACCGGCTCGATAATATGATTTTCCATCCTCAGGAGCCCAGGGTCATAGCGCTTTTGGATTGGGAGCTTTCCACACTGGGACATCCCTATGCCGACCTCGCTTACCAGTGTATGCAAATGCGAATGCCCGCCGGCAAAGACAAAATGTCCGGCCTATTAGGCTTGGATATAAAGGCCTTGGGCATCCCCTCCGAAAAAGAGTATGTGGCCAAATACTGCCAGCGAATGGGTATTGATGGGATTGATAATTGGCCGTTTTATCTGGCATTTAGCTTCTTTCGCCTGGCAGCGATTGTTCAGGGGGTGGTGAAGCGTGCAAAAGACGGCAATGCCTCCAATAAAAATGCGGCAAAACTGGGAGCCCTGGTAGAACCCCTCGCACAAGCTGCATTGGATATCGCTGCTAACGGTTAACTTTTTAAATTATAAGGATAAGAAATGGCAAAGAATATTTTTGATCTCTCGGGAAAAATTGCCCTGGTGACGGGTGCCAGTCGAGGTATTGGTGAGGCCATCGCAAAACTTTTGGCTGAGCAGGGTGCCCATGTTTTGGTTTCCAGCAGAAAAATTGAGGGGTGTCAGGCCGTAGCCGACGCAATTGTGGATGCCGGTGGCTGTGCCGATGCAATCCCCTGCCATATTGGCAACATGGATAATATCCAGCAGGTTATTGGCGATATTCGCGAGCGATTTGGTCGCTTGGATATTTTAGTCAACAATGCGGCAACCAACCCTTATTTTGGGCATATTCTTGATACTGATCTAGCGGCCTTCGAAAAGACGGTAGAGGTCAATATACGCGGTTATTTCTTTATGTCGGTAGAAGCCGGCAAATTGATGCGAGAGCAGGGTGGTGGCGTTATTGTAAATACCGCCTCAGTGAATGCCTTGCAACCGGGTGTAGGGCAGGGTATTTATTCAATCACCAAGGCGGCGGTAGTCAATATGACCAAAGCGTTTGCCAAGGAGTGTGCGCAATTTAATATCCGGGTGAATGCTTTACTACCAGGGCTTACAAAAACCAAATTCGCCGGGGCATTGTTTTCCCACGAGGATATTTATAAAACTGCGGTTGGCCATATTCCCATGCACCGCCATGCGGAGCCGGAAGAGATGGCGGGTACCGTTTTGTACTTGGTCTCCGATGCTTCCAGTTATACGACCGGCGAGTGTGTCGTTGTAGATGGTGGTTTGACTTCTTGTGGGGGGATTTAACCATGCATGATCCAATTCTCGATTTTAGCGATAAAGTCGCACTGATAACCGGTGCTGCCAGTGGATTTGGAAAATTACTGGCCGAGGAGCTTGGTTCTCGGGGCGCTCGTTTAGTATTGGGAGATATCAATGAAGAGGCTTTGATGCAGTTGGCGGACAAACTGGGAAGCCAAAATATTGCTGTGCGCGCCCAGCGCTGTGATGTTTCCCAAGAGTCTGATTGCGCGGCTCTGGCGCAATTGGCTCAGTCAGAGTTTGGACAGCTGGATATCGCAGTTAACAATGCCGGAATCGCGCCTCCGATGATGTCTCTCAAGCAGACAGATGAGGCCATGATGGACCTTCAGTACAACGTTAACCTTAAGGGTGTTTTCCTGGGGCTTAAACACCAGTTGCCCCTATTGAAGATGACCGGCGGAGCTGTACTGAATGTTTCCTCTATGGCGGGGCTGGGCGGCGCTCCCAAGATTGCCTCTTACGCAGCGGCAAAACATGGTGTGATCGGCCTGACCAAAACGGCAGCGATGGAAAACGCCAAGTACGGTATCCGTGTAAACGCAATTTGCCCCTTCTATTGCCTCACCCCGATGGTTACCGATATTGCAACTGAAGATGCCAGCCCTGAACAAGTTCAAGCGTTTCTCGCTGAGGGATGCCCGATGAAACGCCTGGGCAAGCCGGAAGAAGTCGTAGCGGCCATGTTGATGCTGGTTTCCCCAAAAATGACTTACATTACCGGGCAGGCACTGGCAGTAGATGGCGGCCTCTCGGCCTATTGAGGTTGGGAGTCGCTGAGAAAGCGAATAGAGAATCGAAAAGGAGCCTTCGATGCCTGTAGAAATTTCACCTGATCGCCTCGGCTATTACATTGGTTTTGAAACAGAGCCCACAGATTGGTTTGAAATTGACCAGCAGAGAGTTGATAGCTTTGCTGAGTGCACCTTGGATCGACAGTTTATTCATGTAGACCCAGAGGCCGCGGCGAAAACGCCTTTTGGGGGAACGGTTGCCCATGGTTTTCTATCACTGTCACTGCTGCCTTATTTTGTAGGGGCTCTACAGATAACGGTTACAGGTGCTTATATGGGGGTGAATTATGGTTTGGATAAAGTCCGCTTTATCAACCCGGTAAAGACCGGTAGCCGGGTGCGCGTATTTGGGAAAATACTGGATATTATGGAGAAAAAAGAGTCCCACTATCAAATTAAGCTGATGGTAACAATGGAAATAGAGGGTGAGGCGAAGCCAGCTTTAGTTGCAGAGTGGATTTTCCTACAGATTACCTAGTGGGATCAGTATCAGGCCGGACCACCATGTTTCTAAGTCGCAGAGGAAAGTGGTGGTTTCGATCTGTTTGAGAGTTGTTTAAGGCGAGTTTACAAAAATGTTTCTTCTTGTTTAAGGGTGTTGAGACCCATGCGAACAATGTTCAAGTGAGAAGCGGGAATACCTTTTTTGTAGTACTCACCAGTAAAGTCAAACTGTTGGACTTCGATAAATGGTGAGAATAGGGTGCATCCCCAATAGGGGTTTATACCCCACCAGCCATATTTTCCAGCGGTTCTGGGGTTTCTTTGAAAGAAGTTGTAAGCCCTTTTGATATTGTCATATTTGAGTTTGAATTTTCTTTTGTCATTGATGCTGTGGGCATCAAATATCACCAGGCATTGTATAGAGATGCCTTGCCGGCCAAGTGCATTGGCGATTTTTATCGCAGCATTTCCCCCTCTGCTGTAGCCAAACAATATCGTTGCTTTTTTGCGCGAAACCCCATTTTTAAGGTAACGGTAAATAGTGAGCTTTCGAGTGTGGGAGAATATCCGCCCATGAAGTTGGTTGATTACTGACTTTAGTACCGGATTTTCTCCGGCAGAAGGACCACCGGCACCGTAGATGCCCACCACAGTGTAGTGGCTAAGTTGGGACTGTATGGGGAGTGAGAATTCGAATTGGCCGCTTGAACTTGATATCAGTTGTTTCTAGCTCCTTGAAGCCGTGCTCGATAAAATCCGGCAGTGACGCTTAGCACTTTTACGTAATTCATCGGGTAGGGATTCTTCACTTGCATCCTGCTGTTCTGCCCGCCAATAGTGGCACAAGGCAACATACTCGCCACTATTTACCTGATTGCGTAGTGCGAGCCAGGGATCTGGTGCTGGGGTAACTGCCATCACAGTTTCTTTCCAATCCCTTAACGCCGGCTCGTACAAATGCTGCTCGGTGGAATTTGCTTTGTGAGTGAAGGCACCCAGGTGTTGGGCTGGATGAAGAAGCAATAGCAAGGCGGTTACCAAGCTACAACTTACTGTTGCACGAGAGAGTAGATGATTGACGTTTACTTTCGGCTTATAGGTTTGGGCTGTTTTATATAGATCGTCATCCAGCTGCTGCGGGGAAGTCAACGTCTCGGCTTCTTTAAAATATTGATTTTCCCAATTGCTCATAGCATTAACTCGATTACTCTTCGATAACTTCTACTTGCCAAGGTCTTCTCTCCGAACCGTATATCGCTTCGTCCAGTGCGGTTCGGGCGCGATGATATAGGGTGCGGCATTTATTGAGAGAGAGCTGCTCGATGTCAGCCACGGTTGCCAGTGGCAGCTTGCATTCCATATGCAGTAATAAAACATTGCGCAATTGAGAAGGTAAATTTTGAATCGCTGCGAGAATTCTATTCTGCTGGGGAGACTCTTGCGCGGATTTCTTCGAACTGGAAAATTCCTCAAGCTTGAGCAATTTATTGACTTGGATGTAAAGCCAACTCTTAAGCAGGCGCCCGTGCAATTCTGGCGGATTTTCCAAAAGACCATGCCAGAGTTTTTGCAAGAGTAAAGTGGATGAAGACGGCGCCATTTGCATACAGTAGCGATACAGGGAATCTTTATGACGGCCGTAGAGTTGACGGAACACAGCAGGTTTGCGCGACTCCTTGTAGTATTGGAATAGCGCCTCGTCAGATAGCTGGCGTAACTCTTTGAGAGACAATGTCTTGAGCCTCCGTACGCAAATTATCCCGCCTCGAACCACTGGCCGAGTATTGGTTTATGCGGCGTCAATAAAGAAGATTGTAGTATGGTTCTGCGTCGCAATTATTCTCTGGCCAGTACTTATAATTTCAGCCGATGTCACGGTACGACAGATACGAATCTTCGGGCTTGCGAAGTATAGTTGCCCCTGGTTTGAGAGGTGGTTGCTCGGGTAAGGGCCAACGCCAGATTTATCGATAGGTGATGATGCGCCTAATTAAGCCATCAAACGTCAAAAAGAGGCTTGCTCCGGCAAGGGTAGTGGCAATTGGACAGGGCCTTGCCCCGCCCGGAGGTCTGTGAGTCGCAGGCCTACCCCAAGAAGGCGGATGGGAGCAGGGCGTTTTTCCCGACACTCCTGCAGTAGCTGGCGGAATTCAGAAATGCGCCCGGCACGGCTGCTGCGCTCGTGGGTGCTGGTAGTAAAATCTGCGTACTTTACTTTAACGGTGGCACCATTTACTTCGTAACGATCGCCGAGTTTTTCCAGCCGCTCCAGCAGACGCATATACAGCTCTGTCAGCTGTTCCAGCCATTCGTCAAAACTGGATAAGTCTTCGCGAAAGGTGCGCTCGACACTAACACTCTTGCGGGAGCCATCGCCGCTTACCGGGCGATCGTCAACACCACGGCAAAGGTCGTAAAGGCGGCGGCCAAATTTGCCAAACTTCTTACTCAGTTCAACTTGTGAAAAATTGCGTAAATCCGCGCAAGTGCGAATGCCTTGTCGATGCATTTTCTCTGCGGTCACCCGTCCCACTCCGTGTATTTTGTTGATAGGCAGGCGCAAAACAAATTGATCGACCTCGCTCGGCGTAATGACTGTCAATCCGTCAGGCTTCTGCCAATCACTGGCAATTTTGGCCAGGAATTTATTCGGGGCCACCCCGGCAGAAATAGTGATACCCAGGGTATCGCGCACCCTTTGCCGGATTTCCTCAGCGATTAGAGTAGCGCTGCCGTGGCAGCGGCCACTGTCGGTGACATCCAGGAAGGCTTCGTCCAGAGATAGGGGCTCAATATCATCGCAATAGTCGAGAAATATCTCCCGTATCTGCCCGCTGACCTCCCGGTACTTAGCCATGTTACCGGGTACTACAATCAAATCAGGGCACAGTTTCTTGGCCTGGGCGGTAGGCATTGCGGAGCGAACCCCATAGCTGCGGGCTTCATAGTTGCAGGTAGAGATCACTCCGCGACGGTCGCTACTGCCTCCAACGGCCAAAGGGCGTCCACGGAGATTGGGATCGTCACGCATTTCGACCGCAGCGTAGAAGCAGTCACAATCACAGTGGATAATCTTTCTCATGCTGTGATTATATACAGTGTTATGTCGTGCCAGAAAGTAATTTATGCCACTTGGACACCCGGCGATGACAGGTAGGTGAATAATGAGCAGTATTCCGTTGGTCGAGCACCCAACTTCCGATGATGTAGCCAGGGTTTTTGCTGAGATTGATGACGAGCTGGGGGGAATCCCCAGTCTGTTCCGTGTCTACGCCCAACACCCGGGATTGCTTGAGGCAAACTGGTACAAGTTTAAGACGGTGATGATTCACGGCTGTTTGTCGGCGCAGCTGAAAGAAGCCATTGGCCTGGCAGTCTCAGCCGATAACCACTGTGACTATGGCATTTACCATCACAGTATGTCCCTGCAAATGCTTGGGGTGGAAACCGATGAAGTGATGCGGATTCGCACTGACCCCAAGCATGTGCACTTTTCTGAAAAAGAGCACGCCCTGTTTGACTTGGCGCGCAATGCCAACAGCGCCCCTGATGACCATCGCGAGCACCTGATTGCCGCTGCGCGAAAGCTCGGTGCCGGTGATGATGAGATTCTTGAGGCATTGGGCGTAATGGAGATGGTACTGGGGGCCAATCACATTGCTGAAGTGCTCAGCCTGGCGCCGACCCGAGTGCCTCACAAGAAGTAATAACAGGCGCCCTTGGGCGGCTGTTCTACTTGGGTCTGCCGAAAATTAGTGCCAGCACAAACATCACAAGGAAAATAAAGAAGAGAATCTTGGCTATTTCAGTTGCGGTCGAAGCGATGCCACTAAAGCCAAAGAAGGCGGCGATCAGCGCAATAACCAGAAAGGTGACAGCCCAGCGCAACATAAGAGGCTCCCAATAGAGTGGAGGGAGCCTTGGGCTCCCGTTCCGCTAATTGATAGAGTCCCGCTCCACAGGTTCCAAATGGTCGCCTGCTTTCATCAGGGTTAGTTGCTCCAGTGTGGCAAACTGGAAGCCCTTTTGCCTGAGTTGCGCAGTAATGAGGGGCAGGGCCTCCATTACCTGATGGTGCTGACCATACATGGGATGCAGCAGAACCACACTTCCGTCTTTTGCCTTTTGGGATATATAGTCAGCTGCGACTTGAGCGCCGCCTGCTTGCAGTTGCTCAGTAGGATCGATATCCCAGTGAGCAATCTTGAACTGGTGATCGCTTAAAAGCGTGCCCAGCTCGTCAGACATCTTTCCGTGAGGAGGGAGAAACATGGGCTTGCTGGTATAGCCATTACTTTGTAGTAGCCGACAGGTTTTTTTAATCTCTTCCCTGGCACTACTCAAAGGCATCTGGGAAAGGTTTGTGTGTGAGTAACCATGGTTACCTAACTGATGTCCAGCCTGAATGATTGCCTGGGTCTGTTCCGGGTACCTTTCCATTTCCTGCCCTGTAGGGAAAAAAGTGGCGGTCACGTCCAAAGATTCGAGCCGCTTTAACAGTGGCTCGGTTTTGTCGGGGGAGGGCCCCTCATCAAAAATAAGCGCTACCCATTTATCCTTGCCGGTAATTGCCTGGGCACAGATTGAAAATACAAAAAGCCAAATGCAAATAGCATTAATTATTATTTTCATTTTTTGGGTTTTCCACAGATAGAAAAAAAGCCGTCAATGACGGCTTTTTTTCTTTGAACTTGTTTAGCGCTCCAGCTGGTCCAGCTTGCCCTTCTTGCCGTCCCACTCCTCGGCATCCGGTAATGGGTCTTTCTTCTCTGTAATATTGGGCCATACCTCGGCGAGTTCTGCGTTCAACTCGATAAATTCCTGCTGATCGTCCGGAACCTCATCCTCAGAGAAAATCGCGTTGGCGGGGCACTCCGGCTCACACAGGGCGCAGTCGATACACTCGTCTGGGTGAATTACCAGGAAGTTGGGGCCTTCGTAAAAACAGTCTACCGGGCAAACCTCTACACAGTCGGTGTATTTACACTTAATGCAGTTTTCCCCAATTACGAATGTCATGTTTGTCCCTCGATAGTGCCACTGAATTCTTCGTGCAGCGGATTTTATCAATTACTGGCGCGAATTGTAGTGGCTTTTCAGTCGATTTAGTTCACTGTTTATAACAGGATGAATTGGGCGACTAGAGTCGCCCGGTCTTTTACTTCAGTAACTTGCGTAAAGAATAGAGCGCTTCCAGTGCCTGGCGTGGCGTCAAATCGTCTGGATCAAGCTCCTCAAGGGCATCCACGGCCGGGTGGCTCGGGCTGCCAAACAGATCTACCTGCTGGGGGGAACCAGGGCCCGCAGCCATTGGCACAGCGGCTTCTTCCGGCTCCTGTTTGGGGGCCGATGCAGGCGTAGCAATAGGAGCTGGCACATCTACCGACTGGGCGCCGGCTTCCAATGCTGCCAAGCGCGCGCGGGCCTCGGTCAATACATCACTGGGGATACCGGCCAGTTTGGCCACCTGCAACCCGTAACTTTTAGAGGCGGGCCCTTCCTGGATGCGGTGCAGGAAGACAATTCCCTCGCCGTGCTCGGTGGCATCCAAGTGGATGTTGGCGGCTTCAGGGCACTGGTTGGGCAGGTCAGTCAGTTCAAAGTAATGGGTGGCGAACAGCGTAAAGGCGCGCACTTCCCCTGCCAGGTAGTGGGCACAGGCCCAGGCCAGGGACAGGCCGTCGTAAGTGCTGGTACCACGGCCAATCTCATCCATCAGTACCAAACTGTGCTCGGTGGCATTGCGCAGGATATTGGCGGTCTCGGTCATTTCCACCATAAAGGTGGAGCGGCCACCGGCCAGGTCATCGGCACTGCCGATGCGAGTGAAGATACGATCCAGCAAGCCGATCTGGGCACTGTCGGCGGGTACGTAACTGCCACAGTGGGCCAACAGGGCAATCAATGCTGTCTGGCGCATATAGGTAGATTTACCGCCCATATTCGGACCGGTAATTACCAGCATGCGGCGGTCGTCGTGCAACTCAATATCGTTGGCCACAAAGGGCTCGTCCAATACCTGCTCCACCACCGGGTGGCGCCCGCCGGTAATATGCAGGCCTGGCTCAGTGCCCAGTTCTGGGCGGCACAGGCGCAAATCGTCAGCGCGCTCGGCCAAGCATGCCAGCACGTCTAATTCGGAGATACCCGCAGCAGCGGCTTGGAGCTCTGCCAGGGACTCATTCAGCTGATTGATCAGCTCTTCGTACAGCGCCTTTTCACGAGCCAGCGCGCGGCTCTTGGCGGAGAGCGCCTTGTCTTCAAACTCCTTTAGCTCGGGCGTGATAAAGCGCTCTGCATTTTTCAGGGTCTGGCGGCGAATGTATTCAGCTGGCGCCTTATCGCTTTGCCCGCGACTGATTTCAATAAAGTAGCCGTGCACCCGGTTGTAACCCACCTTAAGGGTGGGAATACCGGTGCGCTCTTTTTCCCGCTGCTCCAGTTGCACCAGGTAATCGCCGGCGTTTTCACTGATAGCGCGCAGCTCGTCCAGTTCTTCGTCATAACCGGCAGCAATAACGCCACCGTCGCGAATTACCACCGGAGGGTTTTCAATAATGGCATCTTGCAGCAGCTCTACGGTTTCTGGCCACTCGCCGATCTGGCTGCACAATTCACTCAATAAAGTTGCGTCAGATTCCGCCAACTGTTGCTGAATTTCCGGGAATTGAGCCAGGGACTGGCCCAGGCGAGCCAAATCCCGAGGGCGTGCAGAGCGCAGTGCCAAACGGCCCAGGATTCGCTCCATATCGCCCACAGGTTTGAGGGCATCACGCAGAGGCTCAAAGCCATAATCGGCAATTAATGCTGCGATGGCATCCTGGCGGTTGCGCAAGGTAGTCAGCTGGCGCAAGGGGTTGTTAAACCAGCGGCGCAGCAAGCGGCTACCCATAGCGGTTTTACAGCTATCGAAGACCGACAATAGGGTATTGTCATCGCCACCGTTCAGGTTCAGATCAATCTCCAGATTGCGGCGGCTGGCACCATCCAAGGCGACTGTCTCATCACCACTTTCCGTCAGCAGGCCGCGAATATGGGGCAGCTCGGTACGCTGGGTGTCCCGTGCATATTGCAGCAAGCAGCCGGCAGCGATCACAGCACCGTGCATATGGCTACAACCAAAGGCCTCCAGGTTCATGGTGCCGAATTGCTGGTTGAGCAGACGCAAAGCGCTCTCCAGCTCGAACTCCCAAGGTGCCCGGCGGCGCACGCCCGCGCGGCGTTCGATTTCAATCGGCAGGCTAAGCTCTTCCGGCGCAAGCAGTTCAGCGGGATTGTGGCGCTGCACCTGCTCGGCCAGAGCTTCCAGAGTATCTGTTTCCTGAACCACAAAACGACCGGTTGCCAGGTCCAGCAGTGCCAGGCCAAATACATCGCCCAAGTGTGAAATAGCAGCCAGGAGGTTATCGCGGCGATCGTTGAGAAGTGCCTCGTCCGTAACCGTGCCCGGAGTAACAATACGTACTACTTGGCGTTCAACCGGCCCCTTACTGGTGGCGGGATCACCGATTTGTTCACAGATGGCAACGGAAACCCCAGCTTTAATCAGCCGTGCCAAGTAGCCCTCAGCTGCATGGTAGGGAATACCGGCCATGGGGATAGGTTCCCCCCCGGACTTGCCACGGGCAGTAAGGGTGACATCCAATAGCTCAGCCGCCTTCTTGGCATCATCAAAGAACAGCTCGTAAAAGTCCCCCATGCGGTAGAACACCAGCTCTTGAGGATGCTGGGCCTTGATGCGCATGTATTGTTGCATCATGGGGGTGTGTTCGGGTTTCGCGGCCTTGGTCTTGTTTGCGGTTTTTGGCATTTTTTCTAAGAAAATCAGTAAGTTACAAAAGTGTTCGCAAACCCCAAGAGCCCCGCAGGAGTGGCGGCCGGCTCAGATTGGGGTAGGGGGCAGGTTTCCTCGGGGGCTTAATAAGCAGAAGCGTTCGATCAAATAATGAACGGCAAGCCCAAACCTGATGTTCCTGAAGCATGCAATCGGGAAAGATCTGAACAGAAAGGTCCAGGCCAAAGTTCGAAGGGCTTCTTTATAGGGGGCGCAGAATAGCAGAGTGGGGGGCAAACCACTATGGATGGCTTATCAACTGCAAGTGAAATGGCCAGCAGCGACCCTGTGATTTTATGAGAGCCTTGTAGGGAAGCGGGACGTTTTCGTCTTTGAGGTAGGGATCGTCACTTTTCTTTGCTCTAATGAATCTGCTGCTGATCTCAACAAAAAAGATTCCTGACTCAGTAAGGTCGAGTACTAAGCAAGCCAATTCTTTACGCGGTAGCGCATCCCTCCAGCTGGGACATATGTGCATAGTAGGCTGATGAAATACAGTACTGATAATTAAGTCCTGCTTCGTATATCAGAATTCAAAAGACGCTGCTCCTATTTCTGGGAAAAATTCTATAACTTGTTGATTTTTAAAGGATGTGAAAAGTGATATAAAGCAGGGAGAGCGCGGAATTATAAAGACGCTGCTTTATATCTACTTGTTTCGTTTCGTGACACTCAATGTATTTTTTTGATTTTATTGGGTTTTTAAGCGGGCTTTGATTGAGGGCGGTAGAATTATATAGAAGGGTGATATATAGACGCTGCTTTTGAATTAACTGTTACATGCCTTAGGAAAAATTGTGTCTAGTCAAGAGGATGTATGTAAAAGATTCAATACTCTACCTTTTCCTTGCATGGGTAAAGAGAAGCTAGGTATTGCTATCGAAACCATTGGCAAGGTCCCAATCAATGGCTTGCGACATAATCCAGAAAACGGAACATGTGGTTGGTATATTTGGTGCGGCGAAGAAATGTCTCAAGATGCAGATTTTTTCAAGCCATTGCACGTTAGACATATCTCAGAATATTTACCTGAAGTGGAGCAATATCTTGCATTGCCGCCGGGTTATAGATTTTTAATAGCTGGAGAGTATGTGGATGTTTGGCATGATCCACAGCTCACCAGCATGTAACAAGTAAAGGCACCCGACGTCAAAACTGCCGCTTCGCTTTAGTTTTGACGCAAGTGCTTTAGGCGTTAAGCATATGTCTAAGAATATAGTGATTTTGGGGGTAGCGGTTCTTCTTACTCTTTCGGCTGTGTTATTTACACAAATACAAAGTAGTGAGAAGGTTATTGAGGAGGTTTCCTCTAATGAAGCTGGTGCCGAGATGGGCGCTGAGGAAGCTAAATCAGATTTCGATCAAGGCTTCATAGTATTCAAAGGCCGTATTGAGAGTAGTCGGCTCTATCTCTATGGCTTGGATCGTAAGGATGCGCTCGAATTTCTACGCTCACTGGAAGGTAGCTCTGTAAAAATCGGGTATGTCACGGACCCTCTAGGGTGTAAATCTTTAGGGTTAAGTTTGGATCCATCTACGTGCTCTGAGAATGTAAATTTTGCAGAAGCATATAACCGTCGAGCATTGAAGCTTGTTAGGTAGCCATGCTTAACAAGCTAATGAACTTCGCGCGCGAAAGGCGCGCGCCGGACAGCCTACGCGACGCTTCGGCTGCCGGTTATTAGAGCGTTGTACAAACCCGCTGCGCGGGAGTGGTGCCACTTTTAAATTATAAGAGGCATTTTAGAAAATGCATAACCGGGTATTGCAAAATATATTTTCTGCGTACAGTGGTTATTTATCTAAAACTGCGCAACCACTAAAAAATTTAAAGGCTATCTCCTCGATACAAGAATGCCGTACAAAATCGATGGGAAGCAGTTATTATCGTTGTAAGCACAACCATGTCACTGAGCAGCATCATTCTTGTAGGCATAGAAGTTGCCCCCTTTGCTCAGGCAGAAAACAGCTCCAGTGGGTTGATCAGCAGCGTCGTAAATTATTTGATACAGAACATTTTCATGTGGTCTTTACTATACCTCATGAGTATCTGCCGATATGGCAATACAACGAGGAGAAGCTTACAGATATACTCTTTTTGTCGAGTAAAGAAACGCTATTTGAATTGATGGCAAGTAAGGACTATCACAGCGTAACCCCCGGGATGCTTATGGCTCTGCATACTTGGGGAAGACAGTTAACTTTACATCCACATATACACTGCCTGATCACCGCTGGCGGTCTGACTTTAAGAGAAAACTGGAAAGAAACAGGTGAGTATTTATTACCTGTGCGAGTGGTTAAGAGTCTTTATAGGGGAAAGTTTCAAGCGCTGTTACTAGAGCAGTATCGTGCTGGGCTAATCAAGCTGCCTCCCAGTTGGCCCATTGGCCAGTTTGATATTCTCTTTAAAGCTTGCTATCGCAAAGAATGGTCAGTTCGTATTCAGGATCGATATGAGCATGGACAAGGAGTGCTTCTGTATTTTTCACGATATATCAAAGGTGGCCCGCTGAAGCCAAAGCAGATATTAAACGTGGATCATAAGGGGCCGGAATTTCGTTATTTTGATCACCGTGACCAGCGACGCAAGCGACTAAGATTAAAGCCTGAAGAGTTCTTAAGACGTGTCTTGCAGCACATACCTCCAATAGGAAAACACATGGTACGGAGTTATGGATTATATGCTGGGTGCAATAAGAAAAAGCACGATCTATGTAGTAATCAAGTGGGTTTAATGAAAGATCAACGACTCCCAGCTGGATTGCAAATCCAAGATCTGGTGGTAGAGTGTGGGCAGTGCCATGAATCTACAAAGTTGACTGGCAGAGTGTGGTCTAAGGCGAAAAAAGGAATTTCCTTTATAAAGGGGGCGGCTCGGCAAGATAGTGCCGGCGGGAATGTACAACATGGCGATGAACCAGACACTGCAGGAATGGGCCTCTTTAGTTCGGCCTAAATTCAATGCCAGTTCATTTTTTTACCGCCTGCAGTGCAGGTTATCTAAGCGTTATACGTAGGCAATGAACGAAGAAACACTAAAATTTATTGAAGAGCGGCACCTTGTTTCGTATATGAACAAAACAAAGTGGCGAGAACTCGCTAATGCCATTACAAGTAACAGTGATTTCGAACCTCAAGTAAGGCTTAAATATCTACGAGACTTAGAGGCAATGCCTGGGTTTTCGCTGCTTGATTGGGAATGGGTTCGCTACGGTCAATCTAGCTGTATCGAGTGGATGGATATTGACCCATTCAAAAGAGAGCGAAGGGGCAACCTTTTGAGTGATAGAATTACTGACTTCAGTGGCTTTATAGCAACTGTTCTGAAAAAGTACAATATCCCATACTCCTTAGAAAATGGGTGTTACAGGGTATGGGGATATGCAGACCAGCAACCAGTTTTCGTATAACAAACGCAAGCACTCGGACCCGTTTTCCGCTGCGCTCAAAACGGCCCGGTGTTGCGGGCGTTATGAATTCATGAGAAATACTAAATCAATACTACTACTAGTTCTCTTGGGGCTGACCGCTTGTAGTAATAAGCCGTCCGGCGGGTTTATGCGAGGAGATGTGCCTATGGTTGTCGGTATGTTTGAAAATTACTATGGCAAGAATGTTCAAGTTGTCGGTTATATGTACAAACCGCCTAGAGGCAATGTTTTAGTATTAATCCCATCAAAAGATCATATTAATTTACAGACACAGCCTCCAGCTAACGTATTGAGTTTACTGTTGTTCTCCGACACAGCAATTAGAAATGGCAGCGTTCACTCCGAGATGGAAGGGTGTATTGGTAAGACTACCTATGTGTCTGGGCTAGTCGGCATTTTTTCTGGGTTACCTGCAATTGAAGAGATTCGTGAAGTGGCGTGCTAAATTCATAACAAACGCAAGCAGGATGCTCCGGCCCTTCGGGCCTCCGCGGGACGCCCAACGCTATGCACATTTTGTGCGGATCGCTTCGCTCCCAGTTTCGCACAAAATGTGCATAGCATTGGTCGCCCCTGTTGCGGGCGTTATGAGTAATCACATATGAATATCATCGAAGAGGTTCGAAATTCATGGGGATGGACAGGAATTGTCCCTATCGATGTTATAGATGAAAACTCATTTGGAAATATCATTCTTAGAGATATTGAAGGAAAAATCTGGAGGTTATCTCCAGAAGACGTTTATTGTAAGGTTATTTCCGAGTCTACTGAAGATTTTAGAGTCTTAGTTAAACAGCCGGATTTTATAGAAGATTGGTACATGGAAGAAATTGCATCGGACGCTATAAGTAGGCTTGGGGTTCTTCCTGAAGGTAGAAAATATTATCTTGTAATACCTGGTGTGTTAGGTGGTGAATATTATGGTGATAATGTTCAAAGCATATCGTTTGTCGAGTTAATCCGTGTTTCTGGAAGCTACGGATACCAGCTGAAAGATCTAAAAGCTGGTGATAAAGTTGATCTTAAAGTGATCAATGCACCCTCATAACAAGGCCATGAACTCGGATTTGGGTAAAGCGTCATCTTTTTCGCTGACGCAAAAAAGCCGCCACTTTACCCAAACCGGTTATGGCGGCGCTAAGTTTTATACACATGAAAGAACTTACTGACTATTTGGTTTCAAATCTTGGGTTTTCTAGAACTAGATTTGATAAATTGAAGGGGAGTACCTACCAAAAGGACGGCTACACTCTTTCGGTTACTTCTGGTTGGGCGGGACGCTGGGAGGAATTTTTGTGCTTCAAACTTGAAAAAGATGGAGATGAAGTGTTCTCGATTAATTATCAAGTTGATACTGAAGGCTATAAAAGCAAGCCAAAGATTTACTCTGCTAAAGAGATTAACCATGACCTTAAAAGAAAGCTAGAAGAGGTTGAAGTTTGAGCAGTTTCAAATATTGTCCAGTCTGTAGCCACAAACTTGAAGAACGATTAGTAGAGTCAGGTTATAAACTATGCTGCAGTACTAATGCTTGCGAGTTTATCTTCTGGGAAAACCCTACTCCTGTTGCAATCGTTCTGGTGGAACATGATGGAAAATACATTGTGACTCATAACGTTGAGTGGCCAGATTGGAAGTATTCTTTAGTCTCTGGCTTTATTGATACTAACGAAGATCCACAAAAAGCCGCAATGCGTGAAATTCGCGAAGAACTAAATTTAGAAACTACCTATATTGAACTTATCACGACCTCAATATATGAAAACCTTAACCAAGTAATGATCGGGTACTATGCTAGAGCAGAGGGTGAAATCATCCTCAACGAAGAGAATGATTCATACAAGTTGCTATCTCGCAAAGAGTTAGAGTCTTGGAGCTTTGGGAAGGGTTCAATACCACTGATCAAAAAATGGCTAGCGAAAGAAAATGCATAACAAGGGCCAGCACAATCGCCAAATGCAAAAACCAGCATTTGGCTGGACTCGCTACACTTCGTTTCGCTCGCCTGTGTGACCGGCGTTAGGTGAATATGAGATCAATACTTTTAACTATTTTTTTAGCTCTTACTTCACAAGCGACTGCTTGTGGTGAGTGTGATCTTGTAGATACTTTGAGCCGGATCTCTGAATTCAAAAATATTTCACGAGAGAAACTTTCGCTAGCCATTGACCAAGGAAAGTGGAATAAGTGGAAAAGCGCTTATGCGCTTTGCTACAAAGAAGAGTCTTCACAATGTTACTTAATTATCTTCGGGGCAGGTGACCTGCATGTAACCGACATGAGTAAAATCGAACATGCAAATCTCGGTAAATTAGGTGCACCAGGAACTAAGTATGAAAACGTAAAAACAACAGTAACTAAATGGTTTTATTCGGACGACAGGTTCTTTCAGTTAGAGCTAAAAACCGTTGCTTATAGAGATGGACAGAGACTTACAGTAACAGAACCTGTATTTGTAAAGAAGAATGGCGAACTTATTTATCGGTAAGTCACCTAACCTAGCCAGGCAGTACGCTCCGGCGCTGCGCGCCTCCGCAGGACGGCCTACGCTATGCGCTGCGCGCACACACACAGCGTAGGCCGCCTCTACTGGCAACGTTCAGGCCGTAGAAAAACTCTTAGAAGGTAGCTTTTTTGTTAAAATGGAGGTCTTGATGTCGAGATTATCCATATGCCCAATTTCAAACGTTACGATTACAACCAAGATGCAATGGTCGTCATCAATTTCGAAGAACAACTACAACCTGAAACCTTTGAGTTTACACTTCATCATTTGATTGATGACCATATCGACCTCTCTGTCTTCCATAAAAAATATCAAAATGATAGCGGCGGACGAACAGCTTATGATCCAGCTATCCTCCTGAAAATCATATTGTTTGCTTACTCAAAAGGCATTACCTCAAGCCGTGAAATTCAATGGCAATGTGAGAAAAATATCCTCTTCAAAGCACTGTCATGCGATACCGTTCCGCATTTTACTAGTATTGCAAGTTTTGTAAGCAGTTATCCTGATGCGATTGAGTCGGTGTTTGAGCAAGTGTTACTGGTCTGCGATCAGCAGGGGCTGCTTGGCAACGAACTTTTTGCAATAGATGGGTGCAAGATGCCATCCAATGCCAGCAAAGAACATTCGGGGACTTTTAAAGAGCTAGAACAGAAGCAGGAAAAAATTCGCAAGAAGATCAAACATTGCCTCAAAGAGCATAAGAGGCTTGATGGCAGGAAACCTAAAGAAAAAGAACGAAAGCAAGCAGTAGCTAAAGCGGCTGATACTCTGCAGAAACACTTTGATAAAATTGATCAGTTCTTAAAGAATCACTCTCCCAGAATGGGGCAAGGTAAAAACCCTAAAGAGGTAAAAAGTAATATCACGGACAATGAATCAGCCAAGATGACTACCAGCAAGGGAACCATCCAGGGCTATAACGGTGTTGCCGCAGTTGATAGGAAGCATCAGATAGTCGTTGAAGCACAGGCCTTTGGTGAGGGGCAAGAACATCATACACTGAAGCCTATTCTCGATGGCATCAGTTGCCATTATCAGCATATAGGAATAGATGAAGACATCTTGGCCAAACAGGTCATCATTACTGCTGATACTGGGTTCTCTAACGACGCTAACTACAGCTACCTGCGAGAGAACGGCATCAATGCCTACATACCTGACAATAAATTCCGTTCGCGTGATAAAGCTTTTGCTAAGCAAAAAACCAAGCATGGCAAGCGCAAACAAAAAGGTGGGGCTAATGTCCAGCAGACTATCCCTGCTAGTGAATTTACATTCAACAAGAAAAAGAAAACCTGCATCTGTCCAGCAGAAAAAACCATGCTCTTGTTAAAAGAAGAGCATGTCAGTGAAGGTAAGAAAAAACTAATGTTCGAAGGGCGCCTTACTGACTGCAGGAAATGCAGCCTTAAAAATCAGTGCATGCGAAATCCAGATTCTGCCGACTCTCGAAAAGGACATGGAAGGCAAGTATCCCTAACTTGGACAAACGGACGGACAGCCACTGACTGGATGAAAAAGCGGGTTGATAGTATCGAAGGCAAGACCATTTATGGGCATCGAATGTCTGTTGTTGAGCCTGTGTTTGGGAACATCGGTACCAACAAGCGATTAAATCGCTTCTCGCTACGAGGAAAAAGTAAGGTTCAGGGACAATGGCGGATGTTCTGCTTGGTACATAACATTGAAAAGTTGATGAGATATGGCAGTATTCACTGATTGAGGATGAATTAAGGGCGTCAAGACGCCTAAATTTAATACAATGAAAGAAATTTGGTGGTATAGCTAAATTTAGCCCGAAATTTTAATTAGAGGAGCCTGAGGATTGGCAGCTTTTTCTAAAACTGTTTTTCTACAGCCTCGTTAGGTGTACTCGATGGAGTTTGGAATGGAAGCATTATTCGTCGGCGCAGGCACAATCATTCAGGCAATAGGTCCCTGGATGGCTATAGCCCTAGCTATAGGTGCGCCAGTCGCAGTGGGTAGCATTGTATCGAAGCTAACCTTTGGTTCGTATGCTCTCCATCGCAACAAGTACATTTTAGTTTCAACGCTTACTATTGCTGCTTTACTGTTTTTGGTGGTGTCAATATCCGTCGTCGTTTTGGGGCAGTGGGGTTAGCATCATACAAAAAATCGGGGATGGTTTCATGGTGCTATACTGCGAGTCCGTACACCATACAAGTTTAGGTATGCTCGCCCGGCAAAAAGCCGCCGGGCAGGACGTCCACTATTCCGCTTCGCTCCATAGCGGCCGCCCATGCTAAAGGCGTTATATTTAAATCATATGAGAAAAAATTGTAATCTTTGTAGTGTTGTCAATTTCTTATGCTTTTGGGGTGATATGCCTCAAGCAAACTGGAAACGTCCAACACTCTTTATACTCAGCTTTATTGCCCTAGTGGGCGGAGGCTATGGAGTATATTGGGTAGCCCAAAGCGAAGGACCTTTAGATATGGTTACAAAGTCACTTTGTATTTTTCTTGGCTTTCTATTTTTCCTTGGGTTGGTGACTTCAATCTGGGGTTGTAATCGGTGTGTGGCTCGTGTCTTTGGTAGTGCATAAATATAATAAGCGGTTCAATTCGTTCCAGCTGCGAAAAACGCAGCTTTCACTGGGACAGGCTACGCGTTGCTCCGCTTGCCCATTAACCGGGCGTTAGGGCAATTGGTGGATGAACGTATTTAAGAGGTTAGAAGAGCTCAGTAATGATGGTAGCTTCTACCTGAAGGCCCTTGATTTGAGTTTTCAACCATTTGAAGTAGAAAGTGATCTTTCTATCTTTAGTGCTCTAGCTACTGAGCTTGAAACCGAACATGCAGGTTATGAAACTCTGCTACTTGATGTGAATTGGCGTTCGCACTTAATTGCATGTATGTGCCTCATTGTCTCGGAGAATAAGTCGCATCTGGAAGAGCTAAAGAACCGCTTCAAAAATGGTAGTATGGTTAGCCCACAAATTGCTGTTGCAATGGCTCGCCTTCATTTCAGGGAAATGATGGACTTTTTTCCCAGCTATATAAATGGCGGGCATGGGCCGGAGTCTTCTACCCAGATAGGGGCGGCACTAGTACTCTTGCAATCGATGTTCGTGCGTGAATTCACGTTTCCAAAATCACAGCTGAACATTGAGCGTTTCTGCTTAGGGCTGTCGGTTGCACAGCATCATTCTGGGTTTTGGCTTAAGCACAGAGGCAGTGCCCGGGGTTAGCCCTAACAAAGCGCTGCAAGGCGACGTCTTACTTTGTGCATTTTATGCGCAGTTGCTTTGCTCCTATTTTCGCGCATAAAGCGCCCAAAGTAAGCCGCCTCTGAGCGCGGCGTTAGCCTCTAAGCCATGAATAAATTCTTAGTAGTCTTAGCTCTATTGATATGCCCGCCAAGTGGGCTGGCAAGCTGCTGGATTGAGTATACGAAGAAAACATTATCTGAAAGAATAGAAGAGTCGAATTTTACCTTTCGTGGAGAGGTTCAATATCGAAAGGCTACCGTATCGCAAGAAAAAGGGCATGAAGAAAGAATAGAGTCTATTGAAGTTCTATTTGATAAGGTCGAAGATCTTAATGGAAATAGAATTGAAAAAATCTATCTAAAACTTGATACAGCCTGTACGTGCAAATACGACTTTCAAGTCGGGGTAAGATATGTGGTTATCGGAGATAAGTCAGGCGCTCGGATTTCGGTTCAGAATTGTAATAATATCCTTACGGAGCAAATCTATGAGTTGCATCAGAAATTCGAGCTTGGTGGCAAAGGCTAACAAGTAGGTGATGTTCGTTCCAGCCTCTGCGTGGCTTCCATATGCCACTTATGACTATGCCCATTCATATAATAAGAACATGAAGATCAAGCCAGTGAAGATCGAGTTCCCTGAGCCTTACTACAAAATAGAGGGAAGTTCTGCTGTAGTAGTTTACGGCAACTATATCGATAAGCTGTTTCTTTAGAAGAAAAATGGTATTTTAAAAGCTCGTGGGGACTTTCAGTAAAAAAGCTAACAAGCAATGGCAGCATTGTCTAGACTATGAAAGATAAACGAGCCATATTTGCGACAGTTGAACTCTGGTATTGCGAACACAAAGGCATTCTGTTCGCAATCTTGGTTACGCTAGGAATTGGAGTGCTCTTCCTATATGTCGGTTTTCCTAAAAGCACTGAGCTTGTTTCAGGTGTCGCGCATGCTCAGGTTTATGATGGCAGCCAAACTGGAAATGAGCCTAAGCTCTTGGTCAAATTAGCTAACGGCAACTTGGCTCATGTGGGGGTAAGCTCTCCTGGCCAAGTAAAAATAGGCTCAGAGCTGTGCCTATATAAAGAGACAAGTCATGCAGGTACAGTACATTTTTCAATTAAGGCAGTAGGTAAATGCAGATAATAAAATTAGGCATGTGACGTTTGCTACGCGGCCGCACATACTAAAGGCGTTAAGGTTCTCCATGAATAAGCTCATCACTCTATTGTTACTAAGCGGCAATACTTTCCTAGCTCAGGATCTAGTAGGCACTTGGGAGGATAGGAGTGGGGGCATATTTGGTGGTGATTCAGGCTGGGACGAGTGTGAGTTTCGATATGACAACACTTTTAAGTGTGCAAACTATCCAAAGCTAGGCAGTTTGGTTTTACCTTTTGAAGGAACTTGGGAGATAATAGGTAACACTCTCATTCTTCGCTTGGATGGTTCTCATATGGTAAAGGCTCATATTGCCGAGATTGATAAGGATTTCTTTAGAGGGCTGGTAGAAAATGGCAATAAATTTACGTTTAGCAGGCAAAAGCCTTAACAAGGCAATGTAGCTGACGTTTTACTTTGTGCGCTTTTTATACCGTTGCTGCGCTCCAATATGTATGTTAAATGTTCACGAAGTAAGCCGCCGCTGATCTTAGTGCTATGAGAATAAGAACATGAAGAGCATTCCAATAACTCTCATTCTCACTATTTCTCTCGTGTCCGGATTTGCGTCGGCAACAATAATTTATGTAAAGCCAAATTATCCTTTAGAGGCACTTAAAAATTGCATAGAGGGTTGGGTAGAGTTCGAACTGACGGTAATGCCTGGTGGTTTTTTGAAAATGTTAAAATCATAGATTCTTATCCTGAAGGCGTATTTGATGAGGCAGCTAGAAAAGCTCTTATCAAGTACAAGTTAGTGCCTAAGGAATTAATAGGTGTAACTACCCCAGTTCATGGCGTAAAGCTCAAAATAAGCTACAATCTGGACGGCGAGTGTATACAGAAATAACAATCACAGGCAGCGAGTCTACGGCCCTATGGGTCTCCGCAAGGTGTTAAGTGGTACAAGAGGGGCAAATGAAATCATTCATAATTAATTTTTTCGGCCTAGTCGGATCTTGGTATATGATCGATCTTACTTCCGAAAATTTTCTTAATTCAGTTTTTGCCCCGTTAGTATTCACTGGCTTCCTAATTTCCAGTGTGCTGTGGTTTATTGTAAAGTTTGGATTAACTCAGGGATCTGGCTCTGGCGCTTACTTTGGCGGTGGTGATTCAGGGGGTTTTGGTGGTGGAGATGGAGGCGGCGGTGATGGTGGGTGTTAAATCACTGAGCAAGCACATATTATTCGCCGCTATCGCGGTCGAATGGCTTACGCTACGCTTCACCCGCCGCAAATGTGAACGTTATATAAGAACTTTGTAGTCGAGTAACCATTGATAGCTATGTCTTCAATTTCGAAAAATAAAGAAGAATTATTTTCCTCGATTGAATATGCTTATAAAAAGTTATTTGCTGATTATTTGGAAATCCCCAAGGAGCTTTCGAGGGAGATTGGTGTTGAAGGTAATATAAAAAACACAGAAATAAGCGTTTCTGATACTATTTCATATCTGATCGGCTGGGGAAATCTTGTCCTAAAATGGCATGAGCTTAGGGCAAATAATCTCGAAGTAGATTTTCCAGAAAAAGGTTACAGCTGGAATGAGCTTGGGAAGCTAGCGCAGCACTTTCATGCATCCTATAAGGATTGGTCTTATAAACAGTTGCTGACAGAATTCCAGTTTACAATACAAAAAATACTGAAGCTTGTAGATTCATTGAGCAATGATGAACTTTATGGACACAGTTGGTATAAAAGTTACACCCTTGGGAGGATGATTCAGTTTAATACTTCATCTCCAATGAAAAATATCCGCACAAAGGTGCGCAGGTTTAAGAGGCAGAATAATATCAAGTAAATTCATACAACCTGTAAACCCAGATGACACCTAAGAAGTATCTAATTTAAGCGTTTTGTTCGAGGTGAAGAATGAACAGTGAAACAAAAAGCGTACTGCTAAGTGCATATACAGCTATAGGGCTTCCTATATCAGGTATTTTACTTTTTTTTGCATATATTCTTACAGACAAGACAGTGCCTAGCGTTCAAGATTATGTAACTGCTACGATATGTGTATTTGTTAGCTTAAGTAGTATTTATCTATATAAGAAATTGAGCACTAGAGAATCTGATCCACCGTTAACTATTCGTACTGCGATTAATGGTGTTTTGTATATTGTAGCAGTAATAGTAATTACAAGTCTCATATGGTAATCCCCTACACAACAAGGGGTTCCAGTCGATACCCAAAACTACGTACTTTTGAGTGTAAGGCTGCTGCGCTTCCCTTAATACACAAGTGGCGCTTCGCTCCTGGCGAGCCTGAATCCGCCATTATGAGCTAAACGAGCTATGTTTACGCATGTTCTAAAATTTTTATTTTTAGCGCTTTGTGGCGAATGTATGGCCTCTGGCCCACCTAAAAATACTTAAGTAACACGAGTAAATGCTGACTTGCTGTCTATTAAGTTGGAAAAAATAGATTCTGGAAGTGTTGATACTTTTCTATATCAGCTTGAGTTTGCTAACAAACTCGAAAGTTGCTTAGCGGGACGGGTTCAAACCTTTCTATTGCTTGATAAAAAGGAAATTTCAAGCTCTTCTATGGATTATAAAGTCGGCAGTGAGCAACCCAGTGTTTTACTTCATATGCCCGCATCGGGTTATGATATGGCGATAACTATCCAATATTGCTGCTCAGAGGGAGTATCCCCCAGCTGTAAACAATCACTCTCAATCAGTTCGCTCATTGGGATTACGTCGCAAGGAGAGGTTCTCATAGCAAGTGACTATGGTTGTTCGTCAATTTTTTAAGCCATACTTTCATCTCAGTAGGTGTTATTTTTCACGGTCGTATTTAGGGGGGAGTCTGCTTTCTCCGTGCACAAACAAACTCTAATTCGAGTCTTTCTGTAGACTCTGCTAATATTCTTTGAGATTGAGAGGCGTCCTTAATGACTTAATGAAATTTATATTGGTGACACTAAAGAATTGGCCTGTAGATCTCACATGAATATCGAGTTATTTATTGCCGGTATCAATTCTGACATTGATCTATTGAGGTTTCATACGATAAGCTATCTCCACCTTGCTATTCGGGTTTGAGGTCCACATAACTATCTGAGTTGTGCCTTGCGGATATCTGTCACGTTCGTACTCTTTAATGGTCTATATAAACTAATCGGTTCAGTAATGAACTGTGACTAACAAGGTCTTCGGTGGCCACCGAAGATGGTTCCCAATTTACCCGTTAGCGAAAAGTACTTTCAATATCAGAATCGGGCAAGAACAACCACACAAGTCGCTGTCACCGGCTCCAGCGCGAATGCGTCTCTGTGTGTGAGTTTGGCGTTATGAGGAAACTATGATAACTCCAATAATTATTCTTTTACTGTTGTCTAGTCCCTTAGGTATCTCTTTTATTTATTCAAAGTTTAGCGGCAAGCCTCTGAATGTTAAAAAGTACGCCTATTGGGGATTGGGAATAACCTTCATATTCTTCTGCGTTGGGCACTTTGTTAAAACGGAGGGCATGGTGGAAATGTTACCGTCTTGGGTTCCTTTTCGCCTAGCGATAATCTATCTCACTGGATTGATTGAGCTATTGATAGGTATTGCTCTTTTTGTGCCAAGATGTCAGCTCCATGCTGCATGGCTTGCCATTGTAGTTTTCGTTATTTTCTTTCCTGCAAATATTTATGCGGCATTAAACGGTATTGGTCTTGGCGGGCATCAATGGGGGCCTATTTATTTGTTATTACGTGCGCCACTGCAAATCATACTAATTGCATGGGCATATTTTCTGTGTGTGAAAGGTCATAACAATTTAAAGCAGTCGACCACTAATGCAGTCGGCTGATTGAGGTGTTGTGTGTAAGGCCTGCCCAAGCTTAAACGTTTTCAATATTTTGGTGTTTTATCACTAGGAATCAATACTCCTATATTCATGTGGGTTTCTTTTCAATTATTTGGAGTAAAGCATAACAAACTGCTGAATCCTATGTTCTGCTCGCTTTGTGCTGTAGGCCAAAGCAGCTTTATCCCGGTGATGGCATGAGTAAAGCGTTGCGCTTATGAGTAGGTCTATGCTACAACTCAGATATGTGTAATCGAGAGGAATAAAAGATGATGAGTTCTTTGGAGGTAGCAGAGTATTATTTCAAACTCTCAAACGAAAGTAACTTTGATGAAATCACAAAGCTATTTTGTGAAAGCTCCACATTCAGGTCAGGAAAAGGAGATCTATTCTTAGGTGTGAATGACATCATGTCTATGCAGAGACTTCATCATGGTATGTTTTCAAAGCTTGAGTGGGAAGTATGCAGTGTTACAGAAACCAAACCCGGGATAGTTCATTTCAACTTTAACTTTACAGGTGAAACACATGCTGGAGAGAAAGTAGAGTATTCCGGTTTGGAAGATGTGGTTGTATATGGTGGTAAAATTCAGCACGTTCAAATACAGCGTCTGTGATACCTTATAGCCCCATGTCATACAACCTATCTTTTGCTGCATACATGAGTCAAAATCAGGCAAGTGAAACCATGTAAGTTAAAGCATGAAGCTTTGAAAAGCTGGCCTCGTTTTGCCCACAAAAAAGCCTCCAACTTCATAAGTCCGGTGTTTGAGGTGTTAATAAAAAGACTAGCCTGTGTTTAGTGGGTATCCGGTATCGTTAGGTTTAATTGGGAGTTAATAGGGGTTTCTGCGGGGAAGTCTTTCACCCGTTAAAACTGGAGAAGTATTTAAAGTACTTCTCCAGTTTTTCTTAGGCTGCTAATCAGCATTTCGAAAATTATTAGCTCACAAAATAATGGTGTTCTGCTAAATAGTATATGGTTTATGGATTGATTAGATGGAGTCTAATCAATCCATACTCTGGTATAAACCCGCTTCTGATCCGGAGTATCAATAAATCCATCCCGATCATGTAGGACTTTGGTGTTGTCAACGAAGACCATATCTCCAGAGTTCATGTAGAAGCTTAATGTATTCTCCGCACTGTTTAATTCCTTATCCAGTATATCCAGAGCCTTAAGTACTTCTTTTGATAAAGGCTGGTTCACGCGCTGATGGCCTTTCTCAATCCAGTACCGCATATAACGAATACTGAGCTTTTCGTTTGAATATTCGAAAATAGGAAAACAGTTCTCAAGTATGCTTTTTATGTTTTTGTCACTGCCTGGAGTAACTAAGTCTCTAATATAATTGTTGTACAGGATCTCTAGTTTTTGTGGAGCAGTTTTCCGTAAGTTTTCATGAACTTGAGCCGCAGACACGATTTTTGATTTTCCACCCTCAACTGCTGGAGTAAGGCAGCATAATCCAAGTATCTTTGGTTGTACGGTACGTTGTGAGCTATCAGTATGGACGCCAGTGGGTGCATTTGTTTGAGATACAGGAATAGCTTCGCTAGTGTAGTCTTTTCCTGTGTCGAGAATCCCATAAAGCCGGCCATAAGTATCTATAGTATTGCCCATTGCCAGGCTAAGCTTTAGAAATAGTAGGTTAAGCGTTGGCTTGCTTAATGATTCCTCGCCCTGTATCCATGCCACACCACTACCATGTTCTATTTCATGTTTTATCTGGTTGGCAAGCTGGTCGAACTCAGGTGTGGCAACTGATTCTTGGGTCAGATTTTCAATCGGGTTGTTTTGTTGTTTGGCCCAGCTCTCCAAAGCCTCGACTTCAGATTTCCAGTTTGAAGGCCACAGAAACTTCCAGTTGGAAGTTGCGGTCATATCATTAGCAGTCCAGGCTTGAGCTTGAACTACTTCACTTGGGGCTAAGTTAGTCATTTACTTGCACCTTAAATAATACGTGTAGTGGATAGCCGGCTAGTGGTGAGAAAAAATCTGGATCTAGGTCGAGGTGCTCTTGAGTCACTGAGAGTTCTTGAACAGTTGGTAGGGATTTAAAACCAGCTTGTGCCAGAGCTTCAAAATAGTGTGAAAAATTTTTATGCACACATCGCACTGAAACTGGCTTGCCATCTCTGCGCCATATTTTCCCTTCAAATGTTTGATCTATGCCATCTAAATAAGTCATGTTGCCATGCTGAAAGTAGAACGGAGGAGCTTCTTCCCTCATGAACGGAAGGCAGGGGTGCGGCACTGTGAAAATAAAGGTTCCCCCTTTATTTAGTAGATTCTTGACCTTGCTTATCACTTTTGTCATTTCTTCTATGGTTAGATAGTTGAAAAGAAATACAGCGATAGCATGGTCAAATTTATCTCTAGGGAATTCTTTAAATGTAACGGCATTTCCAACTGCATATTCTGCTTTCGTCAAGTTTCCAGCAGAAGCCGTTTTCTTTGCCTGGGAAATCATCTCTGAAGAAGAGTCAACACCAAAGATTGAACCTGCTCCCTTATCGAGCAGCATTCTGGATACATAGCCTTCACCGCAGCCCATATCCAGTATGTTCTTCCCTGAGATATCTCCGATTGCCTCCAAAACTTTGGGGCGGGCGGTGAAGTCACTGAGTAGAATTTTCTTCGAGCGATTCCAGCTGTGAGCTTGTTTGTTATAGATGCTTTCAGTTGATAGTGGTAAGTTCATCCCGAACTGCTCCTTCAATTTTTGGGATAAAGTATGCTATGCAGTGGTAAGTTTTTTTGTGTTTACTACATAGCTGGTGAGGTTTTAGTTATCTGAGGCTTTAATTGTCTAAGTTTAGTTGCTGTTTTGATAAGGCTGGCGTTTTAAATATATAAAGTTAGTCACTACCAGGAAGTCCATTTGGTAGTTTTCTTGTATTCTACAACTTGTTTTTTTGGTGGGCGTGCTAGCAGTTTTGCATTGTTTGGTTTTGTTGCTTAGTTGAGTGTGCAAAGCTAGAGGTGGAGCGTCAAGAGCTTTTAGTTGAGGTGAAATACTCATAACTCACATTTTATTTATATTTTTCATGTCGGCTTAGGTTAGCAGTGCTTTTGTTTCTCAAATTGATATATGTCAAATAGGGCTTGTTTTTTTGGTTGAATTTAATGGATTAAATTCGCTTTAAAGTACTGCTTGGATAAAGGGTTAATATAATTGCAAGTTAAGTTCGATCTTGTTGTATTCGATTCTCTTCGGTTGGATTACTGTGTTTGATTAGCGGCGCCTCTAGCTCCCCATATTCTTGGCGTCTCGATACTTAGATTAATTTTTTAGGATATCTTTTCCTTGGCTAGTCTGATGTTATTGTGCTTTTGATTTTTCTGGCGTCTAGGCATCTCGTTAAGCGTGATTTGATATGAGAGCAACCGCGATTGATTCGGTCGTTTTTTGCGATATTTTTAGTACATCAGCAATGCGTAAAGTTTTCTCGGATGAACAACGCGTGCAGTACTATCTCGATGTTGAAGCGGCGCTGGCCAAAGTACAGGCGCGGTTAAATATAATCCCTGCAGAGGCTGCAGAGGACATTACCCAACACTGTGATGCCAAGCAGATAGATTTTGTAAAGCTCAAGGAGCAAACGGAGCTGATTGGTTACCCGGTGCTGGGTGTTGTAGAGCAGCTAGTGGCACTGTGTAGTCGAGATTTAGGGCAGTGGTGTCATTGGGGGGCTACTACTCAAGATATTACGGATACGGCAACCGTCTTACAGATTAGGGCGGCGCTTGAAATTGTTGAGACGGAGGTCAATGGGATTGCAGATGCTTTAGCGAGCCTGGCCAAGCGTTTCAGGGATACGCCTATGGTTGGGCGCAGCAATCTTCAACAAGCGGTACCGATAACGTTCGGCTACAAGGCGGCTGTTTGGTTGGCTGGTATTCATCGCCATCAAGCGCGCTTGAAAGAGTTAAAGTCTCGGGCGTTTGTAGGGGAATTTGGTGGTGCGGCGGGTAATCTTTCTTCCCTGGGGCAACAGGGGCTAGAAGTTCAAAAAGGAATTATGCAGGAACTCGATCTCGGAGTCCCTTGTATCGCCTGGCATACGATGAGAGATCGCGTTACCGAAGTGGCTTGTCTATTGGGGCTGATTACTGGCACCTTGGGAAAAATAGCCCTCGATATAAAACTAATGGCACAGACAGAAGTCGGGGAGGTGGCGGAGCCTCTTATATCTGGCCGGGGTGCGTCTAGTACAATGCCCCAAAAGCATAATCCTCTATCAGCAGTTCTTATCAGCGGTACTGTCCCAGTGGTTAGACAGCAGGTTGCCTCTTTGCTGGAAGCGATGGTTGAAGACCATGAGCGAGCTACGGGCCCGTGGGAAATAGAGTGGATTGTTCTGCCGGAAATATTCTGCCTAACCGCATCGATATTATCCCAGGCACGTTTTGCGCTAGAAGGACTTCAGGTATTTCCAGAAAAAATGATGCGAAACTTGGAAATGACAGGAGGTTTAGTGCTCTCTGAGGCTGTAATGATGGGACTGGGACCGAAACTGGGGCGTGAGAATGCCCACGATTTGGTTTACCAGATTTGCTGCCAGGCAATGGAGACGGGTCGCCCTTTTTCTGACTTGTTAAAGGAAGATAAACAGGTGTCGGGGGCTCTCTCTGATGCGGAGTTAGATCAACTTCTTGACCCTCATAACTATCTTGGATCATGCGGGGAGATGGTTGATGCAACGCTTGCTGGAAAAGAGCGCTGACTCAGTAACCTGCCTTTTCCCAATTGTCAGTGCTAGCTGCTGTGGTTTGATTCTTGTGTCCTCTGCTCTTAATGCAAACTCTCTAAGATTAGAGTTTAAATCTTTATCTTGGCTGGTTTTTATTTTTTCAGTCAACTATTTTTTTTAAATAGATACCTGAAGAAAATTTAGGTTGTTTATTTAAAGATAGGGATTCTATAGCTGGAAGAAACTTAAAAATTAACACACTCAAGAATCGATGCTTATTACTTGTGGTGTAACATATACAATGATTTAGTCGATTCATGTTGTATTTAAATGGTGATCTGAAGGGGGGGATGATGGGCAGGTTCAAACTGGCATTGGCACAGTTGCCGTCAGTGAAAGGAAATATAGAACGCAATATTGAGTCACATATCCATGCTGTAAAAGTCGCAGTAAGGAAAAAGGCCTCTATTGTGGTGTTTCCTGAACTTTCTTTAACTGGTTATGAGCCGGATTTGGCTGAACAATTAGCGGTTAAGATCGACGATCCACAGTTAAGCCCTCTAGCGGAGGTGGCAGCTGACAGTGGTGTTTGGCTAGTTGTGGGTGCGCCTATTCGTCAGAAGAATGGTATTGCGATCGGTTCGCTCGTATTTTCTCCTCAGGGTGAGATTTCTGTTTATTTGAAAATACATTTGCACCCAGGAGAAGAAAAGTGGTTCGTTCCCGGATCTGAATATCTATCACTGAACGTCGAAGGTGAGACCGTAGCTCTGGCTATTTGTGCAGATGTGTGTAACCCAGGTCATGTTGCCACCTATAAAAAGCAGGGGGCTTCAGTTTATGTGGCAGGGGTGTTGATTACTCCGACGGGATACCCGGAGGATAGTCAACAGCTGGCAAATTATGCTTTAGAGCACAATTTATTGGTGGCTATTGCGAACTTTAATCAGCCGACAGGTGGTTATTCCACAGCCGGCTGTAGTGCAGCTTGGGGCCCCGAAGGTGAGATTGTCAGCGCGAGTGATACAGCCAGCCAACTAGTTTGCGTTGAGCGTGACGATGAAGGGTGGTGTTCGGAGATTGTATCTCTTTAATTGTGTAGCTCTATAAATGGTAGTGGTCAATAGCTCCCTTCATTTACTCGCTTCCAGCTCTGCTACTAAAGCTGTCACCAATCCGGCTGCGGGCAGGGCTCGTGCGAGAGGGGCTCCTTGTCCGGCCCATTGAACGGCATATTCGTCATTGCCCGCTTTTGCAGCTGCTTGAGCCAGGGCTTTGCCTGCGGAATAAGCGATCGGGTAATCCGGCAGAGGGGGAGCGCCCTTACTTAGTGCTTTATAGAATTGGTTGCTGATACCGCGAGCGGGGCGCCCGGAAATATTGGCGGTGATCTCTGTGTGCTGTGCGCGCTCACTTTGAAAGGCGCTGCGGTAGCTGTCGGAGGCCGCAGATTCCGGACAGAGGACAAATGCGGTTCCCATTTGCACGGCACTAGCCCCGAGAGATAGTGCAGCGCGAATGCCAGCGCCATCCATAATGCCACCCGCAGCAACGATTGGTAGGCTACTGTGGCAACACAGCAATCGCACCAAGGCCAGAGTTCCAATTTCCTGGTCGCCCTCTGGGTGGAAGACCCCCCTATGCCCACCAGCTTCAATACCTTGGGCAATTAAAACATCGATACCAGCATCCTCAGCCAGTTTGGCTTCTTGAGGAGAAGTTGCCGTGGCCATCAAGATAATCCCTGCACCTTTTAGTGCGGTGATAAACTCTTCTGACGGTAGGCCAAAGTGGAAGCTGACAACCGGTGGCTTTTGCTCGAGCAAAACTTCCAGCATGGCCTTATTGCCGATAAATGTTGAGTAGGGTTCATTGATCAGCTTGGGAACCGGTGCATCGAAGGCGGCAAAATGTGGGGCGAGATGGGAAAGCCAGGCTTGTTCCCGTTGGGGATCTTTTGTCGGGGGCTGGTGGCAAAAGAGGTTTACATTAAAGGGGTGCTCGGTCTGGTCGTGAGTACAACGAATTTCATCTACGGCTTTTTCTACTGAGCAGGCGCCGAGTCCAAGTGAGCCGAGTCCTCCTGCATTGGATACAGCGGCGGCGAGAGCGGGTGTGGATACCCCGGCCATGGGTGCTGCAAAAATGGGATGGGAAATTCCGAGTTTTTCGAGTAATGGATTCATGGCCCTGCCTGTGAGTTGCGCTCCCCTTCTGGGCCACCTTAGTGCAGATTGTGCGAGGTAGCTATACCTCGCAGGCGTTACTGCTGCAAAAGTTTTTGGGGAGCGCGAACAGCAATCCTAGGTGGATTGCTTACAGGTGCAGGTTGAAACCGATGTATGGGCCTTTGATTTCAATATCGCTCTGCAAGTCGTCGAGCTCTTCCAGATCGAGGGTCATTACGCGGTAACCAGCTTCGATAGCAAAGTCGACAGCCGGTACAAAATCCCAGCGCACTTTAGCTGTCAGGTCGGTATGGGTATCGCCACGGTAGGCCGTTGCATTGCCTTGGGCAATTACAGACCAGCCGGTAAATGGAAGATCAAAGCGCGCCATGCCATAGGCCATTGGCAGGTAGCCAGTGAGGTCGACAGTCTCTGCTTGGGTATCGCTCACTGCGGTAAATTCACCGTCATACATACGCGCAGTTAAACCGACATCCAGGTTTACCCAGTTGTCCAAAATTTCGTAGTAAAGGGTGGCGTCGGTATGGGTGAGGTTCAGATCTGTGCGGATTTCTGAATTGGCAGTGAAGGTTTCATCATCAAAAGTAACGGAGGTGGCCAGGGTATCGTCACCGTCGGAATCGATATTGCTGTGGGCCAGAAGCACATTGGGCACCAGGGGAATGGGGTGTTCCAGGGCAACCTGCAGGAAGGTAATGTTATCTTCCGAGAGGGACAGGTTATCCAGCTTGTATTCGTCGGTACCGATATTACCGCTATAGCCTGGCAGCCATGCGCCGGCAGTAGCATCAAGGCCGAGGATAGTATCTGCGCTTGCGGTGCCGCAGGCGAGGAGGGTACTCAAGGCAAGTGCGGATTTCTTCATTGACTTCACTCCGTGATGAATTTGTCGCGGAGTTTACAGATATATTTTTCCCGTGCCGTGGCTAAGTTGCACATTTTTACAAATCTTTAACGTTTTGCACTGGTAAAAATGGTGCGTTTGGGTATTGCCTGTTAGTAAATTGGTCGCTTTTTTCCTGCCTCACTAAATAGCTGCTTCGAACAACATCTGTTGTAGCGCGCAGGCGGGATTGCTCAGTGTTCGGCCCCGGTGACTGATTACGCCAAGGTTTCGCAGTACTTGCAGCTTTTTGACTGGCAGCACTGCCAGGCTGCTGTCCACCAGTGTGTGGGGCAGAACACTCCAGCCGAGACCGACACAGGCCATCATCTTAATGGTTTCCAGATAGTTGGTTGCCAGCTTCGCGGTGAGTTTTAACCCCTGGGCATCAAACTCTCTTTTGATCAGGCGCCCGGTATAGGTATTCATATCCGGCAGTATGGCGGGATAGTTGGCGAGGTCGGTGAGTTCCAGTTCCGGCAATTTTGCCAGGGGATGATCCGGGGCCGCCACCACAACACAGGGGTCGGGCCAGATCACTTCGGCATTCAGGTGCGGATACTCCTTAAGTGCCAGGGTGACCACGGCCAATTCATATTTGGCGGCCATCAGGGCTTCGTAAGCTTGTTCCGAGTCGACAAAATCGATGTCCAAGGCAACCTGTGGGTAGCGGAAACTGAACTCTTTCAGCACTGGAGGTAGATGATGTAGACCCACGTGATGGCTGGTGGCGATACGCAAGCTGCCGCTGACCGAGTTGCTCAAAGCGCGCAACTCCCGCTCGGTGTCGCTGATTTCATTAAGTATATGGCGGGCACGGGGCAGTAGGGCGCGACCGGCATCGGTGAGCTGCAATCGCCTCCCAATACGATCGAATAGAGGGGAGCCCAGTTGCTGCTCCAGGGCCGCCAGGCGCTTACTCATCGCGGGCTGGGTCAGGTGCAGCAGCTCGGCGCCTTCAGATACCGAACCCTGTTCGGCGATTGCCAGAAATGCCCGCAGCCACTGTAGTTCCAAGCTGTTTCCCCTGAAGCGGTTTGTCGATAAAGGCTCAAATTGAGCCGCTGGATAAATGGCAGAGACGCCAGAAGATGGATATTACCCCAGTTTGGCTTTCGAATTCCATTTAGGAATGCTTTAGATAATAAATATAAATTGGTGTTATTTGGTGGGGCTGGGTAGACTCAGGCTCTTAACTACTGAGAGGAATGGCTGTGGCAGGGCAAACACTCTACGACAAACTCTGGCAGGACCACCTGATCAAGAACTGTGATGATGGCTCCTCACTTATCTATATCGACCGCCACCTGATTCACGAGGTGACCTCCCCCCAGGCGTTTGAAGGCCTGCGTCTGGCTGGTCGCAAACCTTGGCGCAAGGATTCGCTAGTCGCCACTCCCGACCACAATGTGCCTTCCGAGGCGGCCGAGCGCGCCGCTGGCGTCAGTGGTATTCGCGATGATATCTCCCGAATCCAGGTACAGACCCTGGATGAAAACTGCCGTGACTTTGATGTAGTCCAGTTCGGCATCAATGAGCCGGGACAGGGTATTGTGCATGTGATCGGCCCGGAAACAGGTGCGACACTGCCGGGTATGACGGTGGTTTGTGGCGACTCACATACCTCCACCCACGGGGCGCTCGGCGCCTTGGCCCACGGTATTGGCACTTCTGAGGTGGAGCATGTGATGGCTACCCAGTGCCTTACCCAGAAGAAAATGAAGAATATGCTGGTTCGCGTCGACGGCCAGCTGCGCCCAGGTGTCACTGCAAAAGATGTGGTGCTGGCGATCATTGGCAAAATTGGCACTGCTGGCGGTACCGGTTACGCGATTGAATTCGGTGGCGAAGTGATGCGCAATATGTCCATGGAAGGCCGTATGACCGTGTGCAATATGGCCATTGAAGGCGGTGCTCGCGCGGGGATGGTGGCGGTAGACCAGATCACTCTCGATTACGTGAAAGGCAAGCCCTACGCGCCGAAAGACGAAATGTGGGATCGGGCAGTTGAGGCCTGGAGCCACTTGCACTCCGATGACGATGCGGTATTCGACGAAGTCGTGGTATTGGTCGGTGAGGATATTGAGCCGCAGGTCAGCTGGGGCACTTCCCCTGAGATGGTGGCGCCGATCAGCGCCCAGGTGCCTACCCCCAGTGACGAGAGCGATGCCACCAAGCGTACGGGCATGGAGCGAGCGCTGGAATATATGGGGTTGAACGCCGGGCAGAATATCAGCGATATCAAACTGGATCGCGTATTTATCGGCTCCTGCACCAACTCCCGGATTGAAGATCTTCGCGCAGCAGCAGAAGTTGCCAAGGGTCGTTACAAGGCGGATAGCGTCAAGCAGGTGCTGATTGTTCCGGGCTCCCAGGCGGTAAAAGCCCAGGCTGAGCGCGAGGGGTTGCACGAGATTTTTGTTGAAGCCGGTTTTGAGTGGCGCGAACCGTCCTGCTCCATGTGTCTGGCGATGAATGCGGACAAGCTGGGGGCGGGAGAGCACTGTGCTTCCACCTCCAACCGCAACTTTGAAGGGCGCCAGGGTTACGGTGGTCGCACGCATCTGGTGAGTCCCAGTATGGCGGCAGCGGCTGCAATTGCCGGCCACTTTGTCGATGTGCGGGAGATGGCACCGGTACAGCTGGAAGAGGAGATGGTCTGATGAAAGCGTTTACCCAGCACGAAGGTCTCGTGGTACCGATGGATCGGGCCAATGTGGATACCGACCTGATCATCCCCAAGCAGTTTTTGAAATCCATTAAGCGCTCTGGCTTTGGCCCGAACCTGTTTGATGAGTTGCGCTATCTGGATGAGGGGGTTCCCGGGCAGGACTGTTCCGGCCGTCCGCTCAATCCGGACTTTCCCCTTAATTTCCCCCGTTACCAGGGTGGTTCAGTGCTGATTGCACGGGAGAATTTTGGCTGCGGTTCCAGCCGTGAGCATGCGCCCTGGGCACTGGAAGATCACGGCTTCCGCGCAATTATCGCGCCCAGCTTTGCCGATATCTTTTTCAATAACTGTTTTAAAAATGGTCTTTTGCCGATTGTCCTGGCGGAAGATGTCGTGCATCAGTTGTTTGAGGAAACACACGGGCAGGAGGGCTATGCGCTCACCATCGACCTGGAACAGCAGCATGTGCGCAAGCCCTGTGGCGAGCTGATTCCATTTGAAGTGGATGCCTTCTACAAGCACTGTTTGCTAAATGGTCTCGATCATATCGGTCTGACCCTGGAGCACGCCGACGATATTCGCGCTTATGAGCAGGCGCGCCGAGAGAAAGCCCCCTGGCTTTTTGATGCGGTTCAGTAATTAAAGGAAATTCCTGTGACGAAAAAAGTAATGATTCTGCCGGGTGACGGCATTGGTCCGGAAATTGTTGAACAAGCCATGGCGGTGCTGGAAGTTGCATCGGGAAAATTCAATCTGGGGCTCAGTTTTGAGCAGGGCCTGATTGGTGGCTCGTCTATCGATGCCCACGGTGAGCCTCTGACCGACGAAACTCTGAAGGCGGCGGGTGACTGCGATGCGGTGCTGCTCGGTGCGGTAGGTGGCCCCCAGTGGGATACCCTGGAGCGGGAAATTCGCCCGGAAAAAGGCCTGTTAAAAATTCGCAGCGGCCTGGGCCTCTACGCGAATCTGCGCCCGGCAATTCTCTACCCGCAACTGGCCGATGCCTCTTCGCTAAAGCCTGAAGTGGTCGCCGGCTTGGATATTCTGATTGTGCGCGAATTGACCGGCGGCATTTACTTTGGTGAGCCGCGCGGTATCAAGACACTGGAAAATGGTGAGCGCCAAGGCTTTAACACCTACGTGTACAGCGAATCAGAAATTGAACGCATTGCCCGCTCTGCCTTTGAGGCGGCACAAAAGCGCAATGGCAAACTCTGTTCTGTAGACAAAGCCAATGTACTGGAAGTAACAGTGCTCTGGCGCGAGGTGTTGGATCGTCTGGCTCCGGAATACCCCGATGTAGAGCTGTCCCATATGTACGTGGACAACGCGGCGATGCAGTTGGTGCGGGCGCCCAAGCAGTTTGATGTGATGGTAACCGGCAATATGTTCGGCGATATCCTCTCCGATGCTGCCGCCATGCTTACCGGTTCCATTGGTATGTTGCCCTCCGCCTCCTTGAACGAAAGCGGTTTTGGTCTTTACGAGCCGTGCCATGGCTCCGCTCCGGATATTGCTGGCCAGGGTATCGCCAACCCGCTGGCGACTATTTTGTCTGCTGCCATGATGTTGCGTTATTCCCTCGATATGAACGAGGCCGCAGATGCGATTGAAACAGCAGTGAGCAAGGTGTTGGAGCAGGGGTTGCGCACTGCTGATATTTATACCGACGGCTGCCAGAAAGTCTCTACCGCAGAGATGGGTGCTGCCGTTGTAGCCGCACTTTAAGTTTCGATTCCACTATCGCGCCGCTTTCCCGGCGGCGCACTTTGACCACCTCACATACAGGACACCGCAATGCAAAAAATAGGTTTTATCGGCTGGCGCGGCATGGTCGGCTCGGTATTACTGGAGCGCATGCGAGCAGAGGATGACTTTGCCCATATCGCCGAACCGGTTTTTTTCTCAACTTCCAACGCCGGAGGCACGGCGCCGGACATCGGCAGGCCCCTGCCGCCACTGGGCGATGCTTACGATATTGATGCACTGATCCAGCTGGAAGCGATTGTCAGCTGTCAGGGTGGCGATTACACCAAGGAAGTTTTTACTCGCTTGCGCGAGGCCGGTTGGCAGGGTTACTGGATTGATGCGGCTTCCAGCTTACGCATGCAGGACGATGCTGTGATTGTGCTGGACCCGGTTAATCGCGATGTGATTGATCGCGCGATTGATGCCGGACAGAAAAACTTTATCGGTGGCAACTGCACCGTGAGCCTGATGTTGATGGCTCTGGGTGGGCTGTTTAAGGCGGGTATGGTCGAGTGGGTTACCGCCATGACTTACCAGGCGGCCAGCGGTGCCGGTGCGCGCAATATGCGCGAGTTGATTGCGCAGATGGGTGCGCTGCGCGATGGTGTGGCAACAGAGCTGGCCGACCCCGCCAGCGCCATTCTGGAGATTGATCGCAAAGTAGCAGCAGATATGCGCTCAGCAGAATTCCCCACGGCAGAATTTGGCGCGCCACTGGCAGGCAGTTTGTTGCCCTGGATCGATACTCAATTGGAGAATGGCCAGAGCCGCGAAGAGTGGAAGGCGCAAGTTGAAGCAAACAAGATTTTACAGACCGAAACCCCGATTCCTGTGGACGGCACTTGCGTACGTATCGGTGCCATGCGCTGCCACAGCCAGGCTTTCACCATAAAATTGAAAAAAGATTTGCCACTTGCCGACATTGAACAATTGTTAAATGGTGCCAACGACTGGGTAAATGTGGTGCCCAATGAGCGTGAGGCTACGGTGCAGAACCTGACGCCAACAGCAGTTACCGGAAAGTTGGATATTCCTGTTGGTCGACTGCGTAAATTGAGCGTTGGTCCAGAGTACTTAAACGCCTTTACTGTAGGGGATCAGCTGCTTTGGGGCGCCGCAGAACCCCTGCGCAGAATCCTGCTGATTTTACTCGGCAAACTGTAACTGGTACGAACCTGAGTAAGTCCTCTACTAAGAGTGGAAATAGGCCACTTTAGTGGAGGACTTTTTGCCAAGCTGTGAACTTCTTCGCGTAAAAAACGGCTACTGTTTGTCATAGCGCCTTTTTCGAATTTTCCCCACGGGTATAATCGCCCCTCATTTTTCCCTTTCCAATTCAATGAAGTGATTTGCCATGTCCGAAGCCACCCGCGAACTGGTCATTGTCGGTGTTGATAACGCCGCCTTTGGTCCCCTGCTGGAAGTACTCGAAGAGCGTGAAGTAATTTCCGCCGAGCAGCTGAGTTTGCTGGAGACTGACGAACGGGAAGTAGACCCCCAGGTATTTGCCAATCGCAATATTCCGGTGGAGTCCCTGGAGAAATTTACATTTAACGATAAACAGGTCGTGATTCTGCTGAGCGCCGGCGATGCCGTTGAAGCTGCCATGGCTGCTGCAGAACAAAATGGCGCCTGGATTGTAGACGTGGCCAACAACACCCGTGGCGATGAAAGTGTTGCCCTGGTACACCCAATGTTTAACAGCGGTGAACTCGCTTCTGCCGAGCGCCGCGTTGTTGCCCTGCCAAGTGCCGGCGCCTCAATGGTGGCGGAAGCCCTGGCGCCCCTGAAAGATAAACTGCAAGCGGTAGAGGTACAGCTCAATCAGCCGGTGTCCGCTCTGGGCAAGGCCGCAATTGATGCTATGGCGGCACAAACCGCGCGGATGTTTAGTGGCCAGGACGCAGAAATTGATCCTGAGATTGGCCACCGATTGGCGTTTAACCAGCTCAGTGCCTGCGAGGCTCTGCTCGCCAGTGGCCACACCCTCAGTGAGCTGACTTTGGTTCACGACCTGCGCCGCTTATTTGGAGACGCGGTAGCAGTCGATGCCAGCATCAATACGGTCTCTGTTTTCCACGGTCAGCTAGCTAATTTGGGCGTCGCTTTAACTGAAGATGTCGACCTGGAAAAAGTGCGTGCGTTGCTGGCAAATGGCGCTGGCCTCAAAATGGCGGAGCAGCCCTCGGCAGAAAGTGCGGTGGGCAGTGACGTGACAATCATCGGCCGCTTGCGCCAAAGTCTACTCAACAAGCGACAGTTAAATCTTTGTGCGGTGTCTGACAACCTGCGTAAAGATGTAGCAATAAACTGTGCACAAATTGCCCACTTGTTGCTAAAAAACTACTGATATTTAATACTTAGCGGCCATAGTGAAGGTGTAATCTTAACTTTGGCCTGGCTGAGACTGGCGAAAAATTCGCCATAGTTGGCGGCTGCCTAAACGGCGGCTAATTAGTTGAACGATTACCGTTCAGTAATGGGGATATTCTGAAGGCGCGCTTTTCGGAAACCCTGGGAAGGTTCTAACAATAAAGGGAATCGGATATGCGTGTGCGTAAGTTGGCACTTGCAGTTGGTCTAGTCGGTGCACTGGGAAGCAACGCGGCTCTGGCGCTTGGACTAGGTGAGATCAAGCTCAACTCGACCCTTAACCAGCCTCTCGATGCGGAAATCGGACTGCTGCAGACTCGCGGTTTGGAAGATACCGAAATTAGGGTTCGCCTCGCAGGTCCTGAAGAATTCGAACGCGCTGGTGTCGAGCGCTCTTACCTCCTTACTTCTTTAAGTTTTGAAGTGGACTACTCCGGTGGTAAGCCGGTTATCCGCATTTCCAGTCGCGATGCCATTCGCGAACCTTTTTTGAATTTCCTGGTTGAAACTCGCTGGCCCAGTGGCCGTCTACTGCGCGAATATACGCTGCTGATGGACCTGCCGGCGTTTTCCCCAACGGCTGCGCAGCAACCCGTGCGCGCAGCTGAGCGCGAGCGGCAGCAAGTGCGTCGCACAGCCCCAGTTCAGCAGCCCCAGCCTCGCACAACACCGGCCCCGGCTGCTCGTCAGGCACCAGCCGAACCAGCCCCAACTGAAAGGACTGCCCCGGAAACTCGCGAGCCCGCTCGCCCGCAGCCACGTTATACGACTACAGACACCAGTGAGAGCAACAGCCAGGTATATGGCCCGGTAAGTTCCTCCGATACGTTGTGGGAAATCGCGCTGCAAAATCGCGCCAGTCGCGAGTTCTCTGTTCAGCAGACCATGCTGGCGATTCAAAGGCTGAATCCAGAAGCCTTTATTAATGACAATATCAACCTGTTGAAGAAAGGTGCCGTACTGCGCCTGCCTAACTCCGAGGATTTGCGCACTCTGACTATGACGGAGGCGATTTCTGAGGTGGCTCAACAGAATGACTCCTGGCGCCAGCGCTCCGAAGTGGAAGTGGCTACCGGCGCACCGCTGGATGCCCGTGCGGTTGAGGAGGAGTCCTTTGTCAGCGAAACGGTTGAAGGACGCGTTAGCTTAGCCGCTCCGGGAGACAATGAGTCCGTTACCTCCGGTTCTGGAGTCGGCACTGATGACAGTGAGGCGCTGGAAGGCGATCTCACAGTAGCTGAGGAAGAGCTGGATAAGTCCAAGCTCGAAAACACTGAATTGCGTGAACGTATCGCCGAGCTCGACGAGCAGATCGATACCATGGATACGCTGATTGATGTTTCCAATGAGGAACTGGCTGCGGTGCAGGCCGCCGCGGAGCAGTCAGACGTGTTGCTCGATCCCACTGAGGCGGATGGCGTTGAATTAGAGTCTTTAGATGACAGCCTGACTATTGAAGACAGCGAAGAGTTTGATGTTGCTGCAGATACGGAAGAAGAAACTGTTGAAGCCGAACCGGCTCCAGCAGAGACGCGTAATCGTGTAGTTGAAGTTCAAACCAAGCCCAAGCCAACCCTTATGGAGCAGCTGGCCGATAACGGAATGCTGATTGGCCTGGGTGGTGCGGGTCTGCTGGCCGCTATATTTGGCCTGTTCACCTGGCGTCGCCGCAAGGCTGAACAAGAGGCGCAGCAGGAACTTGAACAGCAGATGGCTATGGAACAAGAGCCGCTGGATATTCCTGAGGATATTGCCGAACCCGATGAAACTCTCGCTGCAGTTGAGAGCATGGAGGCAGACGATACCTTCGATCTGGGCGATCTCGGCGATGTAGGCACTGATGACCCAATTTCTGAAGCGGAGATTCACCTGTCCCTGGGGCAGTATGAGGAAGCGGAAAGCAAGCTGCTGCTGGGCCTGGAAAAGGACCCGCAGGTAGTCGATGCGCGCCTGATGTTGATGGAGGTTTACGCCCACAACCAGGACGTTGAAAAGTTTGACGATCACTACCGCCAGCTGCTTAGCATCAGCGACGGTCCTGCTGCCGATCGCGCCGCCCGCCTGCGTGAATCCATTGCTGGTGCGCCGGATTTTGAAGCCCCAGCTATGGGTCTTTCCAATGAGTCCTTCGAAGCGGCGCAGCTCGACGATATCGGCGCGGCCCTGGACGATGACTTCACCAGCGCCGAGCCGGGACTGGTTGGTAGCGGTGACGCGCTGGAGCCGGATACCTCTCTCCTCGATGACCTGACTATGGATCTGTCATTGGATGAGGAAAGCTCTGATTCTGAGCAAGAGCTGTCCCTGGATCTGGAGTTGGATAGCAGCTTTGAAGAGCCGTTGCAGGCGAGCGCAGATCAAAGCGAGTCGCTGGATACCGAGTTCAATCTGGATGATTTGGACCTGGACAGTGCTCTAGACGGAGACAGCCAAGAAGTTACTGCTGAGGTATCGGAACCAGAAGTTGAAAGCGATTTAAATCTTGATGAACTTGATTTGGGTGAGTTGGACCTGGGTGATCTGGGCTCAAGTAATCAAGAGCCCGCTTTGATTGAAGACGATTTGGGGCTTGAGCTTTCTGATAACACAGAAGAGAGTGTCGATGCTCCAATAAAATTCGATACCTCTGATTTGGATCTGGATTCCCTCGACTTGGAGCCGGCGGCAGAAGAAAACTCTGAGGCCTCAGTTGAGGCCCAGCTGGAAGAAAAGGCAACTACCAGCGGTGGTTCCGTTCCGGGTTTGGATTTTGAGCTGGATCTTTCCATGATGGAGGAAGAGATTCAGCCCCAGACAGAAGAAGAGACTTCGGTTGAGCTGGATACGGCCTTTGAATTGGATGATGCTCTGGAACTGGATTCCGTTGACAGCGGTTTGAGCGAGGAAATCTCCCTGGCAGAAGGAGTCTCCTCTGCCCAGGAGTCTGCAGAAGAGTTATCCATGGATGACTTCTCTGATGGCGATCTGGAGATGATCGGCGGCGACTTGGATTCCGACCTGGATCTCGACGGTATCGACCTGGATGATATTGCTGCGGATCTCAACGCAACTGAGCAGCCCTCGGCAGAGGTAGCCACGGCCAGCAGTGAGCCGGCAGCAGATTTATCCCTCGATGCTGACCTGGATACTCTCGATGCTGCAGGTATGGAGCTGGCCGGGGCTAGCGACCTGGACTTCAATGCGGATGCAATCGAAGAGGAGTTCTCCCTAGAGGATGAGCTGGCTCTCATCGATGAATCCACTGAGGGTGATTTGACTCTTGAGCCAGAACCCTTGGTTGAAGCTAAACCTGAAGCGACAGAGCAGGTTGAGGCGATTGTCGAGAAGCCGTCAGATTCTGACTTTGGTGACCTCGACTTCAACCTGGAAAGCGACCTCAATTCAGAGTTGAGTTTGCTGGAAGGCGGCGATGAGATGGCGACCAAGTTGGAGCTGGCTCAAGCTTATATGGATATGGGTGACGAAGAGGGTGCCAAGGATATCCTCAAAGAGGTAGCCCAGGATGGTGGCGGTGAACACAAAGACCGCGCCGAGGAAATGCTGGAGCGGATGGTGTAAGCTAGCAGCATATTCCGTTTTTGAAAAAACCTCGCACTGGTTGCGAGGTTTTTTTATGTTTACCGGGAAGTTCCCGGCAGTGATTTTTACCCGGCGCAGACGCAGCGGGGGAGAGCGAGTGGTTTTGGTGATATGAGTCAGGTGACGCAAAGGGAATATATTTACAAGCCCAATGGGGAGGTACCTGAAGGTGAGGGGCTGCCCGAAGGGCTGCGCCGTATAGCCCTGGGCGTTGAGTATTGCGGAGCCAAGCTGCACGGTTTCCAGAAGCAGAAGTCTGCATCGGAGACTGTCCAGGCTCATCTGGAGCGGGCTTTATCCACTATTGCAGCGGAGGATGTGACCCTGGTTTGTGCCGGGCGTACCGATGCGGGCGTTCATGCTACCAATCAGGTCATCCACTTTGATACCCGAGCGCAGCGCCCGGACCGCGCCTGGGTGCAGGGAGTTAATACCAAGTTGCCGGATTCAGTGCGGGTGCGCTGGGCGCGGGAAATGCCGGCGCAGTTCCATGCACGTTTTTCCGCTCACGCCCGCAGTTATCGCTACCTGATCCACAGCGCACCGACCCGCTCGGCCCACAGCGCCGCTGAGGTAACCTGGACCCAGCATTCGCTGGACCTGGAGGCGATGCGTGAGGGAGCCAGCTACTTGATCGGCCGCCACGACTTCACCAGCTACCGCGCCTCTCAGTGTCAGGCCAAGAGCCCGGTGCGTGAAATTACCCGCCTGGATATTGCTCCAGTGGGTCAGCTGATTGCCTTGGAGATTAGTGCTAACGCATTCCTTCACCATATGGTGCGCAATATCACCGGGGTTTTGATGGCTGTGGGGCGAGGTGAGCGTCCACCAATTTGGGTAAAAGAGGTGCTGGATCAGCGGGACCGCTCCGTCGGAGGCGTGACTGCGCCGCCGTTTGGCCTGTATCTCGTTGATGTGCGCTATCCGGATCATTTCCAGCTTCCCCAATGTGAGCCTGGGCCACTGCTGGTGCCACAACCTTTGGGTGCTTTGCTTTCCAGTTAGACTGCTGAATTTTTCGAGGCTAAAGCAAATCTGGGAGAGGGCGTGCATTTCGCGCCTTCTGACTATCTGCTAGTATCCGTCGTTCCCTCTTTTGATCGGCCAGCCGGCTGAGTCCAGGTTACACGATGCAAGTAAAAATATGCGGCATCACTTGTATAGAAGATGCCCTGATGGCTGTAGATGCAGGTGCCGACGCGTTGGGCCTGGTATTTTATAAGCCGAGCCCGCGCTATATCGATCTTGATATGGCAGCTAAAGTTGCAGCGGCAGTTCCCCCATTTGTCACCCTGACGGGGTTATTTGTCGATGCGGCACAGAGTGAGGTGGACGCTGTACTGGAATCGGTGCCGCTTAACCTGTTGCAATTCCACGGCGATGAAAGCGCCCGTTTCTGCGAACAATTCCGGCGTCCCTATATCAAAGCGTTGCGGATGAAAGATGACCTCGATGTCAAAGCCGCAATGACTGAGCACCCCAAAGCCCGGGGTTTTCTATTGGATGCCTACAGGCCTGGTGTCCCCGGTGGTACTGGAGAGACCTTTGATTGGGGCAGGGTTCCCCAAGATAGCAATCGCCCGATCGTTCTTGCCGGTGGCTTGAATCCCGCGAATGTAACTGCAGCAGTAGAAGCTGCGCGCCCACAGGGGGTGGATGTGAGCGGAGGTGTAGAGTGTCAGCCGGGACGCAAGGATCGAGAAAAAGTTTTTGCGTTTGTCAGCGCGGCGAAGAGATAGATTTAGAGGCGGTACCGGAAGTGCCGCCCGCCGGATTGGCCGGCGCGAGCCAGCAAATACCAGCAGATCGACGCATCTGCACCAGTATTTTCTGGCGACGTTTGAATAGTTCAGGAAGAGCTAGGGCTAATAGTATTAAAGCGGCACAGGGAAGTGCCGCCCGCCGGCTTGGCCGGCGCGAGCCAGTAAATACCAGCAGATCGACGCATCTGCGCCAGTATTTTCTGGCGACGTTTGAATAGTTCAGGAAGAACTATTCAAACAGTAGGTAAATAGAAAGAAAGTTTTAACCCCACGTGACCCACGGAGTATGAGTGTGAGTAAGCCAGGTGCTATCGATTTTTCCACCTTCCCGGATGCGAGCGGACATTTTGGTCCCTACGGCGGTCGCTTTGTATCGGAGACGCTGATCAGCGCATTGGATGAGCTTCAGGCAATGTATAGCCGCCTGAAAGATGATCCGGATTTTGTCGCTGCCTTTGATCACGATCTGGCGCACTACGTAGGCCGGCCATCGCCGCTGTATCTTGCTGAGCGACTGACTGAGCAGGCGGGCGGTGCGCGAATCTGGCTTAAGAGGGAAGACCTGAACCATACCGGTGCGCACAAGGTAAATAACACGGTGGGCCAGGCACTGCTGGCCAAACACAGCGGTAAGACCCGCGTAATTGCCGAAACCGGCGCTGGTCAACACGGTGTGGCTACGGCAACCGTGGCGGCGCGTCTCGGTTTGCAGTGTACGGTTTATATGGGTGCGGAAGACGTTAAGCGCCAGTCCCCCAACGTATACCGTATGAAGCTGCTGGGGGCAGAAGTGGTGCCGGTGGAATCCGGTTCCAAGACCCTAAAGGACGCCATGAATGAAGCCATGCGCGATTGGGTAACCAATGTCGATAATACTTTCTACATTATCGGCACTGTGGCTGGTCCTCACCCTTATCCGCAATTGGTGCGCGACTTCAACTCTATTATCGGCCGTGAAGCCCGTTGCCAGAGTCTGGAACGCTTTGGCCAGTTGCCCGATGCGCTGGTGGCCTGCGTCGGTGGTGGTTCCAATGCGATCGGCCTGTTTCACCCGTTCCTGAATGATGCTGAAGTGAAAATGTTTGGTGTCGAAGCCGGCGGTGAAGGCCTGGCTTCCGGTAAGCATGCTGCACCACTGAATGATGGTATTCCCGGTGTTCTGCACGGTAACCGCACCTACCTGATGGAAGATGATGACGGCCAGATTATCGAGACTCACTCAGTTTCTGCGGGGCTCGACTACCCGGGTGTTGGCCCTGAGCACTCTTGGCTGAAAGATATCGGCCGGGTGGAATATGTCACCGCCGATGATGATGAAGCCCTGGATGCCTTCCGCCGTCTCACTCGCACTGAGGGCATTTTGCCGGCATTGGAATCCAGCCATGCAGTCGCGTACGCGCTCAAATTGGCGGCTTCCATGAGCCCTGAGCAGAATGTCCTGGTGAATCTCTCCGGCCGAGGCGATAAGGATATTTTCACCGTTGCCGCTATCGACGGTATCGAGGTGTAGCAATATCACCGCCCGCCTCTGAGGCGGGCAAAATGGGTGAAGATCAAATAATTGAGCTGGCTTTTTGCCAGGAGTAGCTCAGGGAATAAACTGTGACAGAACAAAATAGAATTGATCGCCGCTTTGCCAAGTTGCGCGATGAGGGCCGCAAGGCACTGGTAACTTATATTGTCGCTGGCGATGGCGGCTTGGAAAATACTGTGCCGCTGATGCATCAGTTGGTAGCCAGCGGGGCCGATGTTATTGAATTGGGGGTGCCGTTTTCCGACCCCATGGCAGAGGGCCCGGTAATTCAGAAAGGGCATGAGCGAGCGCTGGCCAATGGGGCTTCGCTGCGCAAATGTTTGGCATTGGTGAAAGAATTTCGTCAGTCGGATAGTGACACCCCGGTAATCCTGATGGGCTATGCCAACCCTATTCAGCGTATGGGTGAATTGGAGTTTGCTGAAGCGGCGTCCACTGCGGGTGTCGATGGTGCCCTGACCGTAGATCTGCCGGCTGAAGAGTCCGGTTCCCTGAATGCCTTTTTGGCGGAGCGCAACCTGCGCAATATCTTCCTGCTGACGCCTACCACCACTGAAGAGCGTGTTCGTGAAATTACCGATGTCGCCAGTGGCTTTGTTTACTATGTATCCCTGAAGGGGGTTACCGGAGCAGGCCACCTGGATTTGGATTCAGTGCGTAACAATCTGGACCATATTCGCCAGTTTACCGATCTGCCCCTGTGTGTTGGCTTCGGTATCAAAGATGGTACCTCGGCCCGCCAGGTCAGTGCCCATGGCGACGGTGCTGTAGTCGGTAGCGTGCTGGTGTCGGCGGTAGATGCGGCGGCAGACCTGGAAGCCGCTAAAGCGGCGGTTGGGGCTATTGTCAGCGAGATGCGCGAAGCCCTGGATCGCTAAAAGCAGCTATAGCTCTAAGCACAAAGCTGGCCAGAAAGCCAAAAATAGCGGCTGATCTGGCCGGGTTTGTTGTTCAGCTTAGTGTTTTAATTCCTAGCCTGAAACCCACTGGTCGGTAAAATGTGCCGGCCCAAAGAAAGCATCCGGATTTGGAAACGAGATGAGCTGGTTAGAAAAAATTGTCCCTGCGGTAATTCGCACAGAGCGTCGCACCGGCAGCAGCAAGGTCCCCGAGGGGGTTTGGAAGAAGTGCGTCAAATGCGATGCGATGCTTTATCGCCCGGAGCTGGAACGCAATCTGGATGTGTGCCCCAAGTGCGATCACCACTTTAGAATCGGCGCCCGTCGCCGCCTGGATATCTTCCTCGACGAGGAAGGTCGTGAAGAGCTGGCCACCGATGTGCAGCCGGTTGATCGCCTGAAGTTTAAAGACGTTAAAAAATATAAAGACCGCTTGGTGCAGGCACAAAAGTCCACTGGTGAGAAGGATGCCCTGATCGCTATGCAGGGCAGCCTGAATGGTGCTCCCCTGGTAGCGGTAGCATTTGAGTTCGCTTTCCACGGTGGCTCCATGGGCTATGTGGTCGGCGAGCGCTTTACCCGTGCCGCTCAGCGTGCCTTGGAGCAACGTATCCCGCTGGTTTGTTTCTCTGCTACCGGTGGTGCCCGCATGCAGGAGGCCCTGATCTCCCTCATGCAGATGGCTAAAACCTCAGCGGTGCTGGAAAAAATGAAGATGGCCGGCGTGCCATATATCTCCATTATGACCGACCCGGTATACGGTGGTGTTTCCGCATCCCTGGCCCTGCTGGGGGATATCAACGCGGCGGAGCCCGGAGCGCGCGCTGGTTTTGCCGGCCCGAATATTATCGAGCAGACCATTCGCCAGAAATTGCCGAAAGGTTTCCAGCGCAGTGAGTTCCTGCTGGAGCACGGCGCAATTGATATGATTATTCCTCGCAAGGAAATGCGCTCTACAGTGTCCCGCATATTGGGTAAACTGACCGGCAACTGATTTCCATTCCCATAGGGTAATGCTGTGATCAGCTTAATTTCCGCTGATTGCAGCCCCCATCATTGATGTTTTCAACTATGCCTTCACTGCAAGATTGGCTCTCCCGCCTGGAGCAGCTGCACCCTTCCGAAATTGAATTAGGTCTTGAGCGCGTCGCGTCTGTGGCCGATGCACTGGGTATCCAGAAACCGGCACCGACAGTGATTACTGTGGCGGGCACCAATGGTAAGGGTTCCTGCGTGGCCACTATGGAGGCGCTGCTGTGTAAGGGAGGGCGCTCCGTAGGCGCTTACAGTTCCCCACACCTTCTGCGCTTTAACGAGAGGGTGCGTATCGGGGGTGAAGAGGTTGCCGATAAAGATCTCGTGCTGGCGTTTGAGGCTATCGAGGTTGCTCGCGGTGAGACCAGCCTGACCTATTTTGAATACACCACCCTGGCGGCGCTCTGGTTATTTCAAAGGGCAGGCGTCGAGTTTGCACTTCTGGAAGTTGGCCTGGGTGGACGCCTGGATGCAGTTAACCTGGTGGATGCGGATCTCGCTATTATCACTAGTGTTGCCATTGATCACGAGGACTGGCTTGGCAGTGACCGGGAAATAATCGGCCATGAAAAAGCCGGTATCCTGCGTGCCGGGGCGCCTTTTGTCTGTGCTGATAACAATCCCACCCAATCTGTGCTGTCTGCGGCAGAAAAATTGTCCAGTTCCAGTTACTTTATAGGTCAGGATTTCTCTCTCAATTTGGGAGAGGGTAAAAAAGAACTTTACCGTTTTGGTGAGTTGGAACTTACTATCCCCCCGATCAACTTGCCGCGCCCGAGTATCGCTGCTGGGATTACCGCGCTGGCTCTGCTCAATGTATTGCCCCAAGGTGAGGTCGAATCTGCACTGGCTGAAATTGCCCTGCCTGGGCGCTGTCAGCAGGTTCAATGGCAGGGGTGTAACTTGCTGTTGGATGTGGGGCACAATCCGGCAGCGGCCGAACACTTGGCTAAATGCCTTGCAGATCACCCTGTAGATGGTGAGACCCATGCGCTGGTAGCGGCCATGGCCGATAAGGATTTGGTGGGACTCTTCGCGCCTTTGCGGGATGTGGTGGATGCCTGGCACCCCGCAGAGTTACCGGGCAATAGCCGCGCTGCGAGCGGAGAGACCTTGCTGGAAGGTCTGGCCGCAGCAGGTGTTGAGGCAACGAACGCCGATAGCCGCTGTCCAAGCGTCGCCGATGGTTTACAACAGCTGCTGCCGACCATTGGTCCACAAGATAGGTTGCTTGTATTTGGTTCCTTCTTTACTGTGGCTGAGGTTCTGCAGCAGATGCGAGACGAAGGTAATGGAGAATTGCGAGGGTAAACCCTCCCGCCGAGGGCGATTGAACGACGGATTTAAGCAGCGTATTGTCGGTGCGCTAGTTTTGGCTGCGCTTGCCGTTATTTTCTTGCCCAGCCTGTTGGACCGGGAGGCCGCAGGCAATATCAGTGAAACCAGCCAGATTCCGGCGGAGCCGGATATACGCCCTATTGAAATTGCCGAGCCGCAACCGGTAGCGGATGCTGTGCCTGCACCGGCGCCCGGTGAGGCTTTCCAGCCGGATCTGCCGGAGAACTTCTCCAACCCGAAGGCTCCAGTAGCTGATGAGGGAGAGGAGCGGTCAGAGGTCGCCAAGAGTGATGAGCCGGAGGAAAAACTGGCCGCGCCGAAGAAGGGAGCCTCGCCGCTTGTGGATGCCTATGGCCTGCCTGTGGCCTGGGTGGTTCAAGTGGCTTCCTACCGGGATGAGTCCAATGCGGACAAGCTGCGTTTGCGCCTGATGAACGAGGGCTACAGTGCCTATACTCGGGCAGTGGATACAGACAAGGGTCGCCTGGTGAGGGTCTTTGTTGGGCCAAAGGTCAACAAGGCCGATGCCCATCAGCTGAAAAAAGAACTGGATACCCTTCTGAAAGCCCAGACCCTCGTGCTTCAGTTCAAGGCCTGATCTGGCCTTTGACTTCAGGTTGCCACCATTTCAGCCCGAGGCGGATGGTGGCAACTCGCTGGCAGACTTCCACTTTGCACTTTTATTCGCAATTAACCGATTGCCACTGCGCCAAACGTCCAGGGAAAGCGGTACTACAAGTAATAAATTCCAATCGGTTGGCCTACGGCTTCACGCGCTTAGTCCCTTCAGTTAGAATGCGCGCTCTTCGCGGCAGCAGCCGCCACGCAGGTAGGATTGAATGAATTGGGCTGACTGGATCATTCTGGCTATTGTGGGTATCTCCACGCTTATCGGCCTTAGTCGAGGTTTCATCAAGGAAACCTTGTCTCTGCTTACCTGGATTGCCGCTTTTATCGTCGCCATGATGTTTCGCGACCAGCTGGCGCCAATGCTATCCAACCTCGTCGACACCCCCTCTCTCCAAATGATTGCAGCTTTTGGCATCCTGTTTATCGGCACCTTACTCGCTGGCGCCGGTCTCAACATGGTGCTTTCTGCCTTTGTTGAGGCAACTGGGCTATCCGGTACAGATAGAGTGCTGGGAATGGCGTTTGGCTTGGTGCGGGGAGCCATTGTCGTGATGGCGCTGTTGATCCTGGCCCCGGCATTGGTGCCGGTGGAACAGGACAGCTGGTGGAGTCAGTCTGTTTTGATTCCCCATTTCCTCGAATTTGAGGATAGTGCGCGGGAGCTGGCGGGCTCCGTTAAGGAATTCTTCGTAAAGTTGTTTTAAATAGAGCGCCAAAAGCGCTCTTCTCGAGTCAATAGGGTCAAATATATGTGTGGTATCGTCGGTATCGTCGGTAAGAGTGACGTCAATCTGCAGCTCTATGATGGGCTCACTCTGCTACAGCACAGGGGACAGGATGCCGCCGGTATCGTTACCTGTGACGATGATCGCCTGAACCAGCAGAAAGCCAATGGTCTGGTTCGCGACGTATTCCGCGCGCGCCACATGGAGCGTCTGAAAGGCAATTTTGGTATTGGTCACGTCCGCTACCCCACTGCCGGTAGCTCCGGCCCGGCGCTGGCTCAGCCGTTCTACGTGAACTCTCCCTACGGCATAGCCATGGCTCACAACGGCAACCTCACCAATGTGCACGAGGTGGTCGATGAGATCTTCCAGCAGGACCTGCGCCATATCAATACAGATTCTGATTCGGAAGTGTTGCTGAACGTGTTCGCCCACGAGCTGCACAAGTTGCACAAGCTGCAGCCGAAAGCCGAAGATATCTTCAGTGCGATGCGCTCTGTACACAAGCGCGTGCGCGGCGCCTACGCTTGCGTTGCCCTGATTGTCGGTTACGGTATTGTTGCTTTCCGCGATCCCAACGGAATTCGCCCTCTGGTTTACGGCAAGCGTGAAACCGAGAAGGGCACCGAATATATGGTGGCTTCCGAGTCCGTGGCTCTGGACGTACTGGGTTACACCTTGGTGCGCGATGTCGCTCCTGGCGAAGCGCTCTATATCGAGCTGGATGGCACTGTGCACTCCGAGCAGTGTTCAGATAACCCGTCTTTGACTCCCTGTATTTTTGAGCATGTGTATTTTGCCCGTCCTGACTCCATTATGGATGGCGTATCGGTACACAAGGCGCGTTTGCGTCAGGGTGAGCATCTGGCGGACAAAATTCTCAGCATGCGCCCGGATCACGATATCGACGTGGTTATCCCGATCCCGGATTCTGCCCGCACGGCAGGTCAGACGGTAGCCCACCGCTTGGGGGTGAAGTTCCGTGAAGGTATGGTGAAGAACCGCTATATCGGCCGGACCTTCATCATGCCCGGTCAAAAGCAGCGCAAGAAGTCGGTTCGCCAGAAGCTCAATGCCATCGAGCTGGAATTCCGTGGCAAGAATGTGTTGCTGGTAGACGACTCCATTGTGCGCGGAACTACCTGTAAGCAGATTATCCAGATGGCCCGCGATGCCGGTGCTGCCAAAGTGTACTTCGCCAGTGCTGCCCCTGCGGTAAAATACCCGAATGTCTACGGTATCGATATGCCCTCCGCCACTGAGCTGGTAGCTCACGGTCGCACCACCGAGGAAATCTGTGAGGAGATTGGCGCAGACTGGTTGATCTACCAGGAGCTGGAAGATCTGGTAGTCAGCTCCAGCGGCGGCAAGCAAAAAATTGATCGTTTTGATTGCTCTGTATTCGACGGCAATTACATCACCGGTGATGTGGACGAGGAATACTTGAACGATCTGCACGCTCAGCGCAATGATACGGCCAAGCGTAAAAAGGCCGACGCCAACGCTTTGTAATTCGTCCTTGGGGGAATATCTAAATATCCTTCACCTGATTGGCGGGCGGCAAAAAAACCGTTTTTGTAGCCTGCCAATAGTAAAAAAGCGTAAGCGTCCTTTTCTCGCGGCAGAAGAGGGCGCCAGTTAAGATCGTTTCGGTTAAGATGACTGCTTCCAAAAATACTGACCAGGAAGCGGTATATGTTTGAAGACGACGGTTACGCTCTGGAAACCCTGGCGGTGCGCGCCGGCCAGGTTCGCTCACCGGAAGGAGAGCACTCCGAGGCACTTTACCTCACCTCCAGTTATGTTTTCCCCTCCGCTGCAGAGGCTGCTGCGCGCTTCTCTGGCGAAAGCTCCGGCAACGTCTACTCCCGCTATACCAACCCCACAGTACGCACTTTTGAAGAGCGCATCGCTGCTCTCGAAGGCGGTGAAGCTGCGGTAGCCACTGCTAGCGGTATGGCTGCCATTCTCAGTATTTGTATGGCGTTACTGAAAAGTGGCGACCACGTTATCTGTTCCCGCAGTGTTTTCGGCACAACTACGGCTTTATTTGGCCGCTATATGGAAAAGTTCGGCGTGCGGGTGAGCTATGTCGATTTGACCGATATGGATGCCTGGAAGCAGGCCGTAGATGGTTCCACCAAGCTGCTGTTTATGGAGACGCCTTCCAACCCTCTGTGTGAAGTAGCCGATATCCGCGCGTTGGCACAGGTCGCCCACAGCGCTGGTGCCATGCTGGTTGTCGATAACTGTTTCTGTACCCCGGCACTGCAGCGACCTCTATCCATGGGCGCCGATATTGTGGTGCACTCCGCAACCAAATTCCTCGACGGCCAGGGCCGGGCCCTGGGCGGTGTTGCTGTTGGCCGCAAGGATGTAATGGATGAGTTGGTGGTTTTCCTGCGCACTGCCGGACCGAGTATGAGCCCGTTTAATGCCTGGGTATTCCTCAAAGGCCTGGAAACTTTAAAGCTGCGTATGCAGGCGCATTGCACCAATGCACTCGACTTGGCTTGGTGGCTCGATGAGCAGGAGATGGTTGAGAAGGTAAATTACACCGGCTTGCCTAAACACCCCCAACACCGCCTAGCGCGGGAACAGCAAGACGCTTTTGGCGCAGTGCTGAGTTTTACTGTGCGCGGTGGTCGCGAAGCTGCCTGGAAAGTGATCGACAATTGTAAAATCCTCTCCTGCACCGCCAACTTGGGGGATGCAAAAACCACTATTGTGCACCCTGCCACGACAACCCACGGCCGCCTTAGTGATGAAGATAAGGCTCGCGCCGGAATTACCGAAAATTTAATTCGTGTTTCGGTAGGGCTGGAAAATGTTGAGGACCTCAAGCGCGACCTGATGCGTGGATTATCCCAACTATAAGCGCTGGTGTAAGCGCCCAGCTACCTATGATTATTAGCGGACAGTGAAATACTGTTCGCTGCTATCGGTAGCGTTTGCATTTTGTTGCGCCCCTGCCGGTGTGCAGAAATAGCCTCCTTGAGAAAAATTGAGCAGTAATGGATTTGCCGTGCAAAAAATAGTTTCCGCCATAGTGTCTGATATCGGCAGTGTTTTATTGGGTAAAGAACGCCAGGTGAAGTTGGCGCTGGCCTGTTTGTTATCAAAAGGCCACTTGTTAATCGAAGATCTACCGGGCATGGGTAAGACCACCTTGGCCCATGCACTCGCACAGGTGCTGGGGCTAACGTATAAGCGGGTGCAGTTCACCAGTGATATGTTACCGGCGGATATTCTTGGTGTTTCGATATTTGATCGGGAGTCCAGCCAATTTCACTTTCACGAGGGACCTGTGTTTAGTCAGGTGTTATTGGCGGACGAGATTAATCGCTCATCGCCAAAAACCCAAAGTGCGCTGTTAGAGGCCATGGAAGAGCGCCAGGTGAGTGTCGATGGCGAGACCCGCACACTGCCCCAGCCATTTTTTGTGATTGCCACGCAAAACCCGATGCAACAATCGGGCACCTTTGCATTGCCGGAATCTCAACTGGATCGCTTCCTGATGCGTATCAGCCTCGGCTATCCCACCCGGGAGGCGGAACGAGCTTTGTATTTGGGGGCCGATCCGAGGCAGCAGCTGGCGAAGTTAAAGCCGAGAATCGATACCGCCACACTCGGAAAAATGCAAAACCTGGTTACGCAGGTGAAAACTTCTGACAGTCTGTTGGATTACCTTGAGCGACTGGTTTTGCAAACCCGCCAGAGCCCGGATTGCGCAGTGGGTTTATCACCCCGAGGCGCCTTGGCCCTTTTGCGCGCAGCCAAAGCCTGGGCGTTGATTCACAATCGTGGCCATGTTTTGCCGGAGGATATCCAGGCTGTGTTGCCGGCGGTGGCAGGACATCGATTACAGAGCGATGGCAGCAACGGCGAGCAGTTGGTTGAGCGTCTGATGCGCCAAGTGGATGTGATTGCGGCCTGAGTCGATGAGTGTAAGTCACCCCCAACGTCGGAACCCTTCCCGCAATCCGATACACCTGCTGGTGGAATATTGGCGCAACCTTATGCAGCGCTGGCTTAGTCGCCGGGCACCGCGGGCCCGAGCGATTACCTTGAACCACAGCCGATTATTTATCCTGCCCACGCGCGCAGGCTTAGGTTTCCTAATAGTGGTGGCATTATTGTGGTTGCTGGGCACCAATTATGAAAACAATCTGGTTTTCGCTCTGACATTTTTGTTGGTCAGCATTTTGGCGGTGCTACCACTACACACCTTTGCCAATTTAAGTGGCGTGCACTTGCGCCTTGTGGATACCCGAGCAGCTTTTGCTGGTGATTTTGCCGAGGCGGAAATTAATGTCAGTTGTGAGGGCAAGCGGGAGCGGGAATGGCTCGAGCTGAGTTGGCCACCGGAGCAGGGCAGTCGCGTGGATTTGTGCGAGCAGAAAAGTGCGGATATTTGTATCTCTATGCCGGTAGTAAAACGTGGGCGAGTGCAGGCACCTCGGTTGAGGGTTGAAAGTCGTTTCCCTCTCGGGTTATTTCGCTGCTGGAGCCGCATTGACCTGGATGTTGAATTTTTGGTTTACCCCCGTCCAATTTCTGCGGGCCCTTTACCGCTAGGAGAGACTGTTGCCGAGGGGGAGTTTGGTGAGGTGAAGCGGGGGGGAGATGATTTTGCCGCGCTAAAACCCTATCAAGCGGGTGACTCGTTACGCCATGTAGCCTGGAAGCAATACGCGGCCGGACGCGATCTTTACAGCAAGGACTATGAGCGCAAAACTGACACGCGCTTGTGGCTCGACTGGGGTTTACTCGATGGTAGGGATATAGAGATGCGCCTGAGCAATCTCTGTGACTGGACCCTACAAGCGGAAAAGCAAGGCATTGCATATGGTTTGTGCCTGCCTGGCATTTCAATAGAGCCTTCGCTCGGTCCCGAGCATCAGCAGCAGGTCTTGCAGGCATTGGCCCTGTACCCCGGGCGAGGCCAGTGATGATTGCGAATAAGGATTTATTGCCCAGGGAAAGTTTGCTGTGGATTTTTGCTGCCCAGTTTGTCGCCCTTTTGCCGCAATTCACAATGCTGCCACTGTGGGTGGCTTTTGCCTGGGCCTTTGCGGTTTATTGGCGCCTGGAAGTCTTTCGCGGGCGCAGGGATTTACCCGGCCGCGCTCTTAAACTGACAGTGATTCTATTGACGGTGGCGGGACTGGCTCTGTCCTATCGGCGCTTGTTTGCTTTGGAGCCGATGATTGCACTCTTGGCGCTGTCATTCACCCTGAAAAATCTCGAACTGGTCAGCCGCAGGGATGCCTTTGTCAGTCTACTGCTGGCCTACTTCGTAGCCGCCACTCTGTTTGTGCAAGAGCAGACCATTCCCTATGCACTTTACGGTCTACTGAGTGTGTTGGTAATTACTGCAGCCATGGCGGCGCAGCTGGGACACTTTAGTGCGCGCCCGCGCCGGGCTCTGGGGTTATCCCTGCGGTTGGTGGCACAGGCCACGCCGTTAATGGTGTTGTTGTTTTTGGTTATACCTAGGCTGGGGCCCCTTTGGTCTGTGCCGCAGAATACCTCCGTTGGGCGTACTGGTGTCAGTGATTCGATGGCCCCGGGAGACTTTACTGAGCTTTCCAAATCCAGCAAGCCGACCTTGCGTATCTCCTTTGATGGACCTGTCCCCCCGCCTGAGCAGCGCTACTGGAGGGGCTTGGTGTATTCGGAATTTGATGGGCGTACCTGGCGCCAGGGCTATGGTGTTGACCCTCGAAATGGCGGGCGAGTGTATTGGAGAAGTGGTGAGCAGGTGCTTCCGCAAGTGGGTCCCCGTTATCGCTACCAGATTATCCAGGAGGCGAGCCGCAGCCCTTGGCTATTCGCTATGGCAAAACCGGCTTCAGAGAGCGCGGGTGTAGGAGAGACAACGGATGATCGCCTGGTAAAACGGACCCCGGTTTTCAACCGCTTTTCTTACCAGGTAAGTTCCTGGCCGAGAGAAACCCTGTCGCTCAGTGCTACTCTCAGCAATGCGGAGCGGCGCAGGAATTTGCAACTTCCCAGTTTCGGCAATAGCCGTACTCGTCAGTGGATGGCTTCCCTGCGGGACCAGGGGCTCAGTGCTGAGGCGGTTTCCTCCCAGCTGTTGTCGCACTTCCACAGTGCTTTCACTTATACCCTGAAGCCTCCAGCACTGGGCGGCGATACTATTGATGAGTTTCTTTTCGATAGCCAGCAGGGCTTCTGCGAGCACTTTGCCGGTAGTTATGTGTTTGCCATGCGCGCAGGGGGGATACCGGCGCGAGTAGTGGCTGGTTACCAGGGCGGTGAGTGGGTCAGTGGAGAAGAGTACTTATTGGTGCGAGAGTACGACGCCCATGCCTGGGCTGAAATTTGGCTCGACGGCCAAGGCTGGCAACGTGTAGACCCCACAGCGGCAGTAGCTCCGGAGCGGGTGCGCGACGGTCTGGAGAGTGCGGCAGGTGAAGAGTTTATGCAGGACTCCCTATTTCCTTTACACCGTATCGGCATTCTCAGCCAGTTGCGCTTACAGTGGGATATGATCAACTACCGTTGGTATCAAACCGTAGTGAGCTTTGATGCCGATCGGCAGCAGAATTTGTTACAGCGGCTATTTGGTGATCTGTCTCCAATGCGTATCGCCCTATTACTGGGGGCGCCGATTCTTGTGCTTTTGTTGGGTATCAGTTTATGGGCGGCCCGCTCCGCAGGAGGACCCAAGTTGGCGCCTGCAGAGAAGCTCTACCAGCGCTTTTGCCGGCGCATGGCCCGCAATGGGGTCCAGCGGCATTCCGGTGAGACTGCAGGATCCTATGCCCGCCGGATTGCCGAGGAAAAACCGGAGATGTCTGGTTATGCCGCAGCAGTGACAGAGGCTTTTGAGTCTGCCGCCTATGGTGGTGATGGCTCTGGGCTAAGAACACTTCGGAAGCTATCAAGCTGGTATTTCTGGTTGCGGCACTCGGCAAATATGACGCCGCACAAGCGTGAGTTGGCAGGTTATTAATCATTGAGTTATTTCGTATCTAGAATGCCAACCCAATTGCAAAGGTTTCTGTTGGGCTATAGCGGCACCTCCCTGGCAACTGGGTTGCAGGTGATATTGCTGCCCTGGATCGCGCTGACGATCGTGGATCTTCCGGCCCTGCAATTGGGGTGGATTCAGGCATCAGTATTGCTGCCAAACCTGGTATTCCTGTTGTTTGGCGGTGCTTTGGCGGATAGGCGAGACCCGGCTCTGGTGTCGGCTCTGGCCTGTTTGGGCCTGGCGCTTTGTCATACCGCATTGTTGTTGTATTTCACCTTCCATGTCCTGAATTTATCCACCTTGATGGTTTACGGAATTTGCCTGGGGGTGTGCAGTGCTTTTTTACAGCCGGCACGGGACAACCTGGTGCAGCGCAGTGCCCGCAACCGCAAGGGGCAGGCCACTGAGCGAGGCGTGCAAAAAACCGTAACCTGGATGATGTTGGCGCAGTACGGCGGCCAGGCGGTGGGAATGCTGCTAGCGAGTCGATTTGACCAGTGGGGCTTGCAGCACTTACTGGGTGTACAGATTGCCGTTGTGCTAGTGGCTTCATTATTACTTTTCTCCTTGCGTCAGCCTCAAGAGCGTCAAAAGGCACCACAGAAGCGACCTCATACCCTGATTCTGGATGGTCTCAGTCAGGCATGGAAACACCCGGTTTTGCGGGAGCTGACCGCATTGATGGCATTCAATGGCTTTGTGCATATCGGGGTTTTCCTGGTGGTCTTACCGCTGCTGGCCGAGGACTACGGTCGCGGTGCCGGTTACTACGCGACCCTGCAGCTGGCATTTATAGCGGGCACGGTGATCGCGACGGTGACTATGTTGAGACGGGGGCAGGGACCGGAGCCTGGGCGGGGAATTTTGATGTGCTTGCTTTACAGCGCAGCACTCTTGATTGCTATCAGCCTGGGGCCAACAAAGTTTGGCTTGATCCTGTTGTGTCTGTGTTGGGGGGCGGTTGCGGCAGCCTCCGCAGGGCTGGGGCGAGGCATTGTGCAATTGATGGCGCCGGCGGATTATCGCAGTCGCATTATCTCCATTTATCAATTTGCCCTATTTGGCTCTGCGGCGCTGGGAGCCCTGGCAGCGGGTGTTTTGAGCGAGGTCGCAGCGCCTTTGACGACACTATTGTGGGCGGGAGTCCTGAGTTTATTGGCATTCGCACTGGTTGCCCTGAGTGGGGCTCTACGGCAGGTTAAAATTTCCGATAGCGAGGTATAGGAATTCCGCAACGACCAAATCCGGTTGAGCCACCATATATTTAACAGGGAACTGCGGTTATGGAGGTGGGGTTTGGTATCAGTAAAAAGTGCCAAATGGTCACAGAGAGTCACGACAAACAGCCATGCGCTGGACCTTGAAGCCGGTGTATTTAGCCTGGATGATCCAAAAGCGATAGCCAAATCCCTGAAGAGTGCAGCTGAGGCCAGTCAGCAGCGCAAATCAGAGCCTTTCCGCTCAGCCATGTCTATGCTCACTTTTTATATCAATCGTGCGGGTCACCATTTACCTGCGCGCAGGCGCAGAATCCTGGAGGCCGCGAAAAATGAATTGCGTGAGCTTTATGGGCGTCCGCGCCGGCATTGAGCCGGCGCAGGCTAGAGGCGATGAAGTCTTTTAGGGGGCTAGGCAGGGCAGGCAGCGCACGTAGAGTCCGCGCGGGTCGCGGAAGCTCTGCAGTTCGCCGATTGGTGCCAAAACCGGTTGTAAGCTGTTTAACCAGGCGCCGAGTGGCAGGTTTGCCTCAAGGCTGGCGGCGATACGTGCATCCACATTATCGCTCAGGGCGCGCAGGAATCTTTCGCCGGGAGTCAGCTCGCGCTGGATCTCTATTACATCGTATTCTTCGATCTCAGCAAGCTGTGCGGCGTCGGCAATGGCGTCGTTGAGATTGCCCAGATCGTCTACCAGCCCCAGGTTTTTAGCCGCGCGCCCGGTCCAGACCTGGCCCTGGGCAATTTTGTGCACTTCCTTGGGAGTGCTGCCACGGGACTCGGCCACAATTCTCAGGAACCTGGCGTAGGTATTATCCACCCCCTGTTGCAGGATGCTGGCGGCTGCCTCGGGTAGGGCACGATCCAACCGCATGCTGCCGGCCAGGTCTGAAGTGCCCACACCATCGGTATAAATACCCAGTGCCTCGAGGGAATCCTCAAAGGTCGGGAAGGCACCAAATACGCCAATGGAGCCTGTCAGGGTTGCGGGAGAGGCCCAGATTCGATCGCCGCCGGTAGCAATCCAGTAGCCACCAGATGCGGCCAGACTGCCCATGGAGATAACGACAGGGATATCGGCTTCGCGGGTGGCGAGTAACTCCTGTCGAATTGCTTCTGACGCGAAGGCGGAGCCGCCGCCACTGTCAATGCGCAGAACCAGTGCATCAACTTCTTTTTTGCGCGCCTGTGCGATTAGTTCACCCAGGCTTTCGCTGCCGATCCTGCCGGCGGGAGCGCGGCCATCGACAATAGAACCGCTTGCCGTGATTAAGGCAATCTTATTGGGTTCTTTCTTGGCGGCGACTTCGCTGAGCTTTTGGCTGCGTAAATAGGTGAGGGCATCGATGGCCTTATAACTGCGTTCATCGTTCTCATCTTCACCAATGGTTTTGCGCAGCTCTTGAACTGCCAAGTTGCGGTTGGCGAGTTGGTCGACCAGTTTATTGGCCAGAGCAGTACGTGCCCAGTCGCCCTCATGCTGCTGCAGTTTCTGGGGTAACTCGTCGATAAATAGATCGATGCTTTCAGTTGGCAGGTTGCGAAGGCCGGTTACCTGTTCGGTGTATTCACTCCAGAGCTCATGCAGCCAGCGCTGGTTATTCTCACGGGAAGCCGGAGACATGTCGTCGCGAGTATAGGGTTCGATAAAATCCTTGTAGTCGCCAACGCGGAACACGTGGAAATTGACTTTGAGCTTTTCAAGGGCGCTTTTATAGTAATTCCGATAGACGCCAAAGCCGGTGAGCATCACGGAACCCATTGGATTCAGGTACACCTTGTCGGCGTGGCTGGCGAGGAAATATTGCGCCTGGGTGTAGTTATCACCCACCGCATAAATGGGCTTGTCGGCAGCCTTGAAGCGCTGCAGGGCTGCGCCAATCTCGTCGAGCTTGCTGAGACTGCCGCCGACCATATTGTCGAGCTCCAGCACCAGTGCGGAAATGCGTTTGTCCTGTGCGGCTTTGTCGATAGAGTCGACAAGATCCTTAACCCTGATTTCCGCTGGCCCCTGGGAGCCACCGAAGAAAATCGGTAATCCGCTGGGCTGGCTGAGCTCATCTACCAGAAATCCACTCGGAGCCACTCGAAGGGCCGCGCCTTGTGGGACCACCAGCTGTTCGTCCTTGCCAAAAATTGCGATACCCAGGAATACCAGTATTAACAGGAATACCAGGTTGGTAAACACTCGCCTCAGCCAGGTAATTGAGCCGCCAATGGCACCAAAAAAGCTGCGGAACAGTCCTTTCTCATTGGATGAATCAGTCAAACCTCAAAACTCCTTAGTGCGCTGAGGGGCAAGCGTTGTCTATTTATCGATTACAAAATCATTAGTAATGTGAGTAGTGCCGATGGCTATTGCATGCGATGCCAGCGGCTGCTCATCATTGATGAAAAGAATAGGATAAGGCTAAGGACTACCAGTACGCCATCCTGCCAGCCGCGTGTAGGCATCGTTACACCGACAATACTGGCAGTGATATACAGCAAAAGAATAAAACAGAGCCATAGGTAGCTGCGATAGCGCTGCTTGAGTAACCCAGGTAGTACCAACAGCAGTGGTATGGTCTGCAAGCACCACAGGAACAACGAGCCGCCTTCGACGAATAGATTCCAGGCAACAAACAGTACGAGCATGCCGATATAACAAATCCAGTTAATTCGCAGCGCTATCTTGAGCTTGCGCTGTACAGAATCGTTCACACTTTATCCTCTAGTTGTCGCTGTTATGCGAATTATCCAGCTTCTGTGCCAGGCTGCCGACTCGCTTGCCCAGTGCCCGGCACAGGGTTACTTCGTCATCGGAAAGTGATGTGGCGTGTTCACCGGACCAGTGTGAGGCACCATAGGGTGTGCCGCCAGTGCGGGTGCGCATTAAGGCGGCTTCGGAGTATGGGATGCCGGCGATCAACATGCCGTGGTGCAGCAGGGGCAGCATCATGGATACCAGCGTAGTTTCCTGACCACCGTGAAGACTGCCAGTGGCGGTAAATACCGCAGCCGGCTTACCGGTAAGGCTGCCATCGAGCCAAATATCACTGGTTTGGTCAAGGAAATAGCGCAGCGGAGAGGCCATGTTGCCAAAGCGGGTGGGGCTGCCCATCAGTAAACCGGAGCAATTGCGCAGGTCCTCGATTGTACAGTAGGGGGCACCTTCGGTGGGTACCGGCGGCTCGCTGGCTTCAGTGTCTGGGGATACGCCGGGCACGGTGCGCAGGCGAGCGGTAATCCCGCTGGCCTCTACGCCGCGAGCCAGTTCGGTGGCCATGCGCGCCGTAGCACCGGTGCGGCTGTAGTAGAGAATGAGGACATAGCCTTCGTTGTCCCGATCCATCAGATCAGCCCCAGTACATTTTCAGGGGGCCGTCCTATCACTGCTTTGTCGCCTTTTATAACGATCGGGCGTTGGATCAAAATAGGGTTTTGAGCCATTGCGTCAATTAACTGGGATTCGGCCAGATCTTTATCTTTCAGGTTTAACTGCTTGTAGGGCTCTTCACCAGTGCGCAACAACTGTCGTGCATCAATATCCAGTTTGTGTAGCAACTGCTGAATATCCTCGGCAGAAGGTGGGGTTTGTAGATAGAGAACCACCTCCGGTTCAATACCGTTATCCTGCAATAGCTGTAGGGTTTGGCGGGATTTTGAGCAGCGGGGGTTGTGGTAAATCGTCCACATTATGGCGGCATCCTGTTACTGTTTGGCGTATTCTAACCGAAGAATGTTGCGGAGTTCTAAGGCGCTTCTGAATAATCCCCCCAACGTCCTGCGGGGTTTTCGGGAGCTCCTTGGCTATTTGGGGCAGTAATACTGCGGTCTGGGCGAGATGTCCAGGCATAGAGAGATCACAATGAGAAGCACCGTAAAGGATTGGGGAAACCACTGGCTGCGCTTTGCGACGTCACTGTGGAAACTGTTTGATGAAAAGGATTGTCGGCAACGCGCGGCTGCTCTCACTTACCTGACACTTTTTGGCATAGTTCCCCTAGTGACGGTGAGCTACGCCATGTTATCACTGTTTCCCGACTTTGCCGGCTTGCAGAGTAGGTTACAGGATCAACTGTTCACCCACTTTTTGCCTCAGAGTGGGCGCGAGATCCAAAAATATATCAGCAGTTTTTCCGAACAGGCACAGCGTTTGACTGGCGTTGGTATCGCGATGCTGATTATTACTGCGGGTTTGACCCTTCGCGGTATCGAGGGGACCTTTAATTCTATCTGGGACGTCCAAAAAGGCCGCAGCGGCGTTTCGAGTTTTCTTTTGTACTGGGCGATATTGAGTCTCGGTCCAATCCTATTAGGGGCGGGACTGGCGACAAGTACTTTTGTCTTTTCACAAAAATTTTTCTTGGGTGGAGCTGATTCTTTTGAGGTAACTTCGTTGTTATTCAGGATTCTACCGTTTGTTTTCAGCTCCATAGTTTTTACCCTACTGTTCATAGCTGTGCCCAATTGCTATGTCCCGTTGCGCCACGGAATAGAGGGGGGGATCATAATCTCGATTGTTTTCGAGGTTATGAAGTACTTATTCGGCTTGTTGGTAGCGCGGAGTTCGGTCCAGGCAATCTATGGGGCATTCGCTGTTGTTCCCCTGTTCCTGCTTTGGATTTATCTGATGTGGATACTGGTATTGGCTGGCTGTGTGTTGGTGCGCACACTATCGGTTTATCAAGCTGCGACCCAGGAGCGGGAGCATTCTGACCTGGTTGCCCTCCTTATTGTTCTCTGGCAGATGTATAAGAAATGCGCGAAGGGGAGGCCTCTGAAGGAGCGAGATATTTCCCGTATGGGAATCAAGTTTGTTCAGTGGCGAAGGTTGCGGAATATCCTTCAGGCTAATCGTATGGTGACCCAGACTGATCGCAATGATTATGTTTTGCTGAGGGACCTGAATACGGTGTCCCTGGTTGAATTGGCAGGCTGGCTGAGTTCGGATTGGATGCCCAGTGGAATTCCTGCGAGTCTGGATGGATTGCCCTGGTATGGAGAGGTAGAGCAACGCTTTGCCAATGCCAGAGAGTCAACCCGAGAGCAATTAGGTATTACTGTTGGGGAGTTGTTCCTGGAGGCCGAGCAAAAGGAAGCTGAAGATAAGCCCCTTGAGCTGGGTCACGACGGCGGGACTGATGATAAGCAAACAAACTCTGAAACCGGGGGAGAAAGTGGGCCTGATGAAAATAGTCAAAGTGAAGATGACAAGAGCAGCAGCGGTCACCTTTCTTTTGTTGGTGTGCGGAATAAGCGCCTGCGCTAAAGACGATAAATCGCTTCTAGCCATTGATGGGGAAGAGTTGGATGTATCGGGTAAGGTTTTGCTGGTTAACTATTGGGCAGAGTGGTGTAAGCCCTGTCGAGAGGAGATCCCGGTCCTTAACCAACTGGCCGACGGTAACAACAATGTCGTTGTTGTTGGGGTGAACTTCGACAATTTACCGATTGCGGAAATACAAAAACAGGCGGATAAGTTGGGTATTACTTTTCCCGTTCTAGTGGCCGAACCGCAAGGGCGCTGGGGGCAGGAGAAGCCGGAGGTGCTGCCTTCTACGTTCATTATTGGTACCGATGGTCGCTGGCATAAAACATTGGTTGGCCCGCAGGATAGAGACGACTTCATTTCGGCTCTCAATCTATAGCGAGTACTAATGGAGTGCTGGTAAAAGCCGGCGGGGTAACAGTGGATTATTAGAAGCTCCCAAACTTTATAAAACTATAACTAACACATCTATAGGCTTGTGGCGGATCGCTGATAGCATGCCGCCACTTTCCCCTTTTGTTCCGGGTGGGACCCAGACCTTATGCATATCAGTTCATTTGCTTTCCTGCTTCTATTTATTGTTTTTATATACGGACTTTTTCGCTGGCAGCGAGGCCGTGACTCCCTCGCACCAGCAGTGCTGGCTGGCCTGATTCTTGGGGTTATCTTTGGAGGCACCCTGCAACTGTCTCGCGGATGGGGGGCTGCACCCGCAGAGGTGATACCTTGGGTAGAGATGATAGGGGACAGTTACGTAAATCTATTGTATTTACTCGTGATGCCCCTGGTTCTGACTTCCATATTAGTGGCGGTAGTTAAAGTCAGCCATACCCAGGCGCTGGGCAAAATCAGTATTTCAGTCCTGGGGGTGCTATTAGGAACAACGGCGGTGGCCGCTCTAATTGGCGTGGCTATGGCCGAGCTATTTGGTTTGTCGGCTGCGGGATTGGTTGAGGGTTCCAGGGAAGCTGCGCGAGTGGAAGTGCTGAATGAGCGCATTGGCAAGGTCACGGACCTTTCCATTCCTGAGATTATTACCTCTTTTGTTCCGCGCAATATTTTTCTGGACCTGACCGGGGCTCGCTCTACTTCTGTTATAGCGGTGGTTATATTCGCGGTGCTTTTAGGGTTGGCAGCCTTGGCGGTTCGCCGTGAATTTCCCGAAGAGGGCGCAGCGATTGAGCGCTTCGTTCATGTGGCTCAAGTCTGGGTTATGAAGCTGGTGCGACTAGTGATGGCTTTTACCCCTTACGGCGTGATGGCCCTGGTTACAGGCCTGATCGCTAAATCCAGTATGGGGGATATTCTTAACTTATTGAGTTTTGTGCTGGCCTCCTTTACGGCTATTGGTTTGATGTTCCTGGTGCACGGTCTGTTGCTACTGATTAATGGTATCAATCCGCTGCACTATTTCACCAAGGTATGGCCGGTGCTGGTTTTTGCCTTTAGCTCCCGCTCCAGTGCTGCAACTATTCCCCTGAATGTCGAGACTCAGGTAGACCAGCTGCGTACGTCTCCAGCAATTGCCAATTTCTCTGCATCTTTCGGTGCGACTATTGGGCAAAACGGCTGCGCCGGTATTTATCCGGCCATGCTGGCAGTAATGGTGGCAGTGCCGATGGGGATCAATGTATGGGACCCAGTATGGATTGCTACTTTAGTGGCGGTTGTAATGATCAGTTCTTTCGGTATAGCGGGCGTTGGTGGCGGGGCGACCTTTGCAGCCTTGGTGGTACTGCCTGCGATGGGGTTGCCAGTCACTATCGCGGCTCTGCTGATTTCTGTTGAACCTCTGATTGATATGGCGCGAACCGCGCTGAATGTTAACGGCGCTATGACCGCTGGCACCCTGACACAACGCTGGCTCGGCGATGAAGTGCCCGGCCCGGAAGTTGTAGAGGGTTGAACAGAGAATGGTACTTTGTGCACCGATTATTTTTGTCTTCTGATTTCGCTGATTTTTCATAGGAGTCCTGTCAACCAGCTCCAGTGCCTGACGTTATAGTCAGTGCTGTTAATGCATTGAGTTTTTTGTTCACGGAACTGGAGCAACTTATGAATAAACTGATAGGACTGTCAGTACTGGCGCTTAGCCTTGGTTTTCCCCTCTCGCTGCAAGCTGAAAGCAGTGAGGATAATGGACATGATCGCGGCGACCGTATTGAAAATCGTCTCGATCGAAAGGGGGATCGCATTGAAGAGCGCCTTGATGATAAAGGTGATCGTATTAATGAGCGCCTGGACCAGCGGTCTGAGCAGGCTGCCGCTAATGGGAGAGATAAATTAGCTGCACATTTAGATAAAAAAGGTGATCGTATCGATAGGCGCCTGGATAACAAAGGTGAGAAAATAAACGAGCGCCTCGATAAAAAAGGCGAGCGAATAGATAATAGATACGATCGGAAGAACGAACGCGGCGAGCGGACAAAAAAGCACCATCGTAGATCCCGTGACAACAATAACGATTAGTGATTGTTGGTTGTAGCAGGCATTATCTAGTGGGTTGCGGCAAACTAAGGAGCCTCTGAATAATTCCGTGATATTTCTATAGTCTTGGAAGACTACAGTCGCTAGGCGCAGCCTGCTGATAAAGGGCTTAGTCCTTTGCAAGAGCTATGCAGTAGCTGGGGCCTTCTAAGTCTGTCCTACGGGGATTTCAGAGTGGTTCATACTCTGTGCTGCGACTTCTCAAAAGGTTTAAACACTCCTGTGAAGCCGCGCCTAGACTGTGAGCTGCCCTGACAGCCAAAGAATTATCACGGAATTATTTAGAGGCTCCGCAATAGCCGTAGAAGGATTGCATCCTCGTCAAGGGACCTCAATCGGCTTTTATGGATCAGTTTCTCGCTTCAGTAGAAAAGCGGGCATTCACTATGGCGAAATATGCTGTAGGGGACCGTGATGATGCGCTGGATATCGTTCAGGACTCTATGCTTGCACTCGTCAAAAGCTATAGCTGCCGAGACCGTGCGGAGTGGCGCCCATTATTTTTTACCATTCTTAATAACCGCATAACCGATTGGCATCGTCGCAAGAAAAACCTGTCCCGTTGGCAGCTGTTGAAAGATAAACTTCCTATTAATAGCGAAGGCGATGAATGGGATCTGAGTGAATTTCCCGACCCCAACGGCCGCAGCCCGGATAGTGTCCTAATCGGTGAACGTACGATTGATGCCATTGACCGCGCCATTGAAAAGTTACCTCTGCGTCAACAGCAGGCTTTTTTGTTGCGCTGCGTTGAAGGCTTTAATGTCAGTGAGACAGCAGGGGCTATGGCTTGTAGCGAGGGAAGTGTGAAGACTCACCTCTCTCGAGCATTGCGCAGCCTGCGGGTTCATTTGGAGGCGATGGAATGAGTAATTTAGAAAACAATTCATCGACTAACGAGAAGCGTATACTCGGAGCGGCCAGTGCCGCTGTTATACGTAGAGAGAGATCGCTCGATACGGAAACCCTGGCTGAGTTGCGGCGAATCCGCTCCGCAGCGCAAGATCAAAATAATAAAAAACGGTACTTTTCACTCAACACCTTGTATCCCTACCTTCCAGTTACAGCGGCTTCTGCCGCAGTGCTATTCCTTGTTCTATGGTGGCCCAGTTCTGTTATCAACAACGGAAGTCGTACAGAGCTGCTAGTGAGTGGTGATTGGCTGCTGGATGAAGATATGGATATCGAGATGATTGAGGATATGGAGTTTTATCAGTGGTTGGCGGAGGAGTTGGATGGGCACTCTTCGTAGTGTTTTATTCATCATATCTATGTGTACGCTCGTATTTCCAGGTACTACCGAGGCGGAGGAAGCTGAGCCTCTGCCGGAGGAATTCCTGTTATTCCTGGAAGAGTGGGTCGATGAACAAGGTGATGTCGTTATCCCTGAAGATCCCGAGTTGGTTCAGGGGCCGGGGCAAACCCAAGAAGGCACCAAAAGCAAAGATATGTGGCTGGGGGACAGTCATGACTAAAACCCTGGTCGCAACTTGTTTGATGGCAGCCTCTCTGCTTTGGGCTGGTATGGCGTGGTCGGTGGAGTGGAAAAGCCTAAGTGATAGTGATCGCAAGCTGTTACAGGGCATGGAAGAGCGCTGGCCCAACATGTCTGATAGCCAGCAGGAGAGGTTGTTGCGGGGTGCGCGTCGATGGAACTCAATGAGCCCTGAGCAGCGCGACAATGCTCGGCAGCGCTATGAAAAATGGCAGTCTCTGCCCCAGGAACGCCGTAATCAGCTGCGGGAATCTTATCGACAGTACCGTGCCCTGCCGGAAGGCAGGCGTGAGAGTATCCGTGAGGCTCGTGAGAGATATCGGCAGATGTCCCCCGAACAGAGAGAGCAAGTGCGCGAGCGCTGGCGGGAAGCTAGGGGCGATAAGAGTGAACCGCAAAGGCCCAGAGGTGATAGGGCTCGGGGAGAGCGAGCGCAAGGGGATAGACTCAGGGAAGATGGGCCTAGGAGGGATAGGTCCGATGAGAATAGACCTAGAGGAAACCGGCACAGAGAAGACCGACCAAGGGGCGACCGGGCGAGAGGAGATAGGCCCAGAAGGGAGCACGAAAGGGGGAGAAGGCACCAGGATTCACGGCCAAGGCGTGATCGAGGGGCCAGTGACCGACGAGAGGGTGATGAGGAGACTGATAGTTCATCTGGGGCTCCTGAATAGTGCCCTGCCATTCAAATTCCAATCCTGAGAGGCTGGCTTATCGTTTTACCTCGCTGCTACGCTGGTACGACAGTGTAATTCAGCGTCTATTCAGATCATCTTAAGTAATCTGGCTCCCGTTGATGACTAGCGGGAGATATATCGTGCAACTATACAAACAGCTAATCGCGGGTGCGGCAGTTGCGGCACTGGTGGGTCTAAGTTCTACTGCCAGCGCGGGCCCCCGAGGCTATGCTGCGGGTGGCTATGATTATGCGCGAGTTACCGAGGTTACTCCCGTCTACACCGATGTTCAGGTTGTTACACCGACGACTCAGTGTCGCGATGAACAGGTTGCCTATCGCGAGCCGACTTCCCCGGCAGGTACTGTAGTGGGGGGACTTATAGGTGCTGCAATCGGCAATAACTTAGGCGATCACGGCCACCGTGGACGCTACGGTTATCATCGCAGTCACAATCGTGGCGGCGCCACAATCGCAGGGGCTTTGGTGGGCGCCCTGGTAGGTAACCAGATCAGCCGTGCCAATGCTCCAGTCCACTATGCAACAGAGTCCCGTTGCCATGTTGTAGATGAATACTCTACAAGAAGGGAATTAGTCGGATACGATGTCCGCTATCGGTATAATGGGCAAGTTTACTTGACTCGCACTGACCATCATCCGGGCGATAGAATCCGGGTCCATGTCGACGTCTCACCGGCTCTTTGAGCCCGGTTGAGGGCGGCAGGGAGTTTATAAAGGGTGGAAAATTGGATATCCACAGGAGCCGCACCGTGAAACTGAATCGTACCTTACTTGGCTTTATTGCTTTTACCGCTGTGTTTTTGCCGGCGCTCTGCAGTGCCACGGTACACAGCTACCCCGCTTATGAGCGGGAGAGTTTCCAACCCCACTTTCTTCGTGTTCAAGGGGGAGAAATCTCAAGGGATCGGGCTGCTTCAATCGTAAAACAACGCTATGGTGGAAAAATTCTCGCCATTTCTGAGACCAAGAAACAGGGGCGAGCCGTGTATCGGGTGAAAGGACTGTCGGCCAAAAGCCAGGTTTATGTGGTGTTTGTCGATAAACAGAGCGGCCGTATATCCCGCTAGCAGAATAATTGCGAGCCGCAATAAGGTAATTACTATGCGCGCACTATTAGTTGAAGATGAAGCATTACTGCGGCAGCAGCTGGCAGAGTCCCTGCGCACGGCCGGGTACACTGTTGACGAAGCCCCCGATGGAGAAGAGGCACTTTATCTGGGGAGGGAATATCCCTACGACGTTGCAGTAATGGACCTGGGTTTACCCAAAATTGATGGTATCCAGGTTATTGAAACACTGCGCCGTGAAGAGAAGCATTTTCCTATCCTGATTTTAACGGCTCGGGGACACTGGCAGGAAAGGGTCTCCGGCTTGGAAGCTGGCGGGGACGATTACCTGGTAAAACCCTTCCATACTGAAGAACTGCTCGCACGGTTGAATGCCCTGGTTCGCCGTTCCGCAGGTTTCTCATCACCGACGATTAAAGCCGGACCTATCGTTCTGGATACCAGTGCGCAAAGAATTAGCGTGGATGAAGTTGAGTTGGACCTGACTTCATTTGAATACAAGGTACTTGAATATCTGATGCTGCACCCAGATGAGGTGGTATCAAAAACTACTCTGACTGAGCATATCTACGAGCAGGACTGCGATCGGGACAGCAATGTGATAGAGGTGTTCATCGGTCGCCTGCGTAAAAAAATTGATGCAGCGGCCAAGATCAAGCCCATTGAAACTCTGCGCGGTCGTGGCTATCGCTTTGTGATTCCGCAGTGAGATCAGTCGGTTTTTCCCTGCTTTCTTACATTTTGGGTTCCTTAAAGGGCCGCCTGGCCCTGGTTACCAGTCTCGTGCTGATTGGTTTTATCCTTCTCATCTCGGGAGTCCTTGAACATGCCTACCGAACTTCATTAGATGACGCTAAGCAGCGGGAGCTACAGCTCTATATTTACACTCTACTGGCTGTTGCTGAGCCGGAAGGCAACACTCTGACTCTTCCCTCAAGTTTGCCAGAGCAACGCTTTAACCAACCCGATTCAGGTTTGGTTGGGGCCGTTATAGATCGTGAAGGTGAGGTTATCTGGCGGTCGGAGTCGGCGCTGGCAATGCCACAACTGAAGTTCTATCCGCTCTCCCAAGGGCAAGAATCCTATTCACAAGTATCTATTCCGGGGAAAGAAGGCAGCTTTAGCAGCTTTCGCCAAGGCGTTGTTTGGGGGCTGGAAGGTGAAGAGCTGTTTACCTTTGCAGTACTTGAGGATGCGGCTCCGCTTCAGGCCCAGGTGGAACAGTTCCGTTCAACGATGTGGCACTGGCTTGGATTGGGCGGGTTGCTATTAATTTTCGCTCAGTGGCTGGTTCTACGTTGGGGATTTGCGCCGTTAACAGCCTTAGCTAACGCTCTCCAGGAGATGCAGAGTGGGGGTGCTGATCGATTGGAGGGTAATTTTCCGCGGGAGCTGCGCCCACTGACAGATAACTTAAATCTGTTGATTGAAAATGAGCGCCGCCAGAGAGAAAAAACCCGGCATACATTAGCTGACCTGGCCCACAGCCTGAAGACGCCATTAGCGGTATTGAAAGGTCTTAAATTTTCTGGAGATTCAACAACCGCCGGCAAGACGCTAACGGATCAGGTGCAGCGGATGGACAGTATTATCAGTTATCAACTGCAGCGGGCAGTAACCAGTTCGCCGAAATCCATTATACGGGGGACACCGGTCGCGCCACTGCTCCATAAAATACTGGATGCGCTTGAAAAGGTGTATCGCAGTAAGCCGTGTGATGTCGAAAGTTCCTGTGCTGAAAACACCCTGTTTTATGGTGACGAAGGTGACCTGATGGAAGTCCTAGGTAACTTGCTGGATAACGCTTATAAATATGGTGACGGGAAATTATCGGTTGCCGTTGAGAATATGGAAGATACTCGCAAACTGTCTATTCGGGTTAAAGACAATGGCCCAGGGCTGGACAGTGAGAAATGGCAAGCGGTTACCCAGCGGGGCGTTCGTGCCGATGAACAGCAACCTGGGCAGGGTATTGGACTTGCCGTGGTAGTGGATATTGTTGAGAGCTATGAAGGGCAAATAAATGCGGCCCCTCTTCCTCAGGGAGGTACGGAAATTACGGTACAACTGTAATTTCCGTTTTGCTCGACAAGTCGTTTAACTAGAACCAATTTTCCTGCATGTCGAAAGGAACGCTATTGCCTGATTTCAGCAGTGCGATAGCTGTCTCTGTTTTTGGCAGCTCCCATTCAAAATAGTATTTCGCAGTGTGTAATTTACCCTGGTAAAAACCCTGAGCTTCACTGTTAGGATTTTTTTCCAGTGCTTTTTCTGCGATAACTGCCTGCTGTAGCCACAACCAGGCGACTACGGTACAGCCAAATAAATCCAAGTATAGGGTGGCATTACCCAGGCCGCGATCCACATCTTCCTGAAGCTGGGAGAATAATGCAAAACTTGTCTCATCCAACTTTTCCAGGGCTTCTTCCAGCATTTTGGCCATAGATTCGAGCTTAGGTTTATCCCTGGCCTGCATAATCGTATTGCGGATCTCTGCCTGTAACAGTTGGTAGCCAGCAAGATTTTTTGACGGTACTTTCCGGGCCAGTAAATCCAGGGCATGGATGCCTTCTGTACCTTCGTGAATTGCGTTAAGGCGATTGTCTCGATATAACTGCTCTACCGGATATTCACGAATATAACCCGCTCCCCCCAAAACCTGAATCGCCAATTCATTAGCTTTTAGGCAGTACTTGGAGGGCCAGGATTTTACTACGGGAGTTAGCAGATCGAGCAGTGTTGCAGCACTGTTGCGCTGCTCTTCTGTAGGGGCTGTATGCTCATCCTCGTAAAGTGAGGTGGCATAAACACTCAAGCTTAAGCCACCTTCAGCATAGGCTTTTTGCATCAGTAGCATACGGCGAACATCGGCATGCTGGACGATAGGGACCTGTTTGGATTCAGGATCTCGGTTAGAGGGCATACGTCCCTGCGGGCGGCCTTTGGCGTACTCAAGAGAGTAAGTGTACCCCTGGTATCCAAGTACAGAAGCGCCAGCTCCCACACTGATACGGGCTTCATTCATCATTTGGAACATATACTTCAGGCCCTGGTGGGGTTCACCGATCAGGTAGCCTACAGCGCCGCTGTCCTCACCAAAGCTCAATACCGTTGATGTGGTATTGCGGTAGCCCATTTTATGTAGCAGGCCTGCGAGTTTTACATCATTGCGTTTTACTGGATTCCCCTGCTCGTCCAGAAGGAATTTGGGAACCAGAAAAAGTGATATTCCCTTCACACCTGCGGGTGCGCCTTTAATTTTTGCCAGAACCAGGTGAACGATATTCTCAGTGAGGTTTTGATCGCCACCAGAAATATACATTTTCTGCCCATGAATGCGGTAGCTGCCGTCTTCTTCTGGTAGGGCGCTAGTGCGAATGTCTGACAGCGCGGAGCCCTGATCCGGTTCAGTCAGTGCCATAGTCCCGGCAAAACGTCCGTCCAACATTTGTGGAAGGAATTGCTTTTTAAGTGACTCACTGGCGAAAGTGCGAACCAGATTGGCCGCGCCTATGGTCAAGAACGGGTAGCTAGCACTTGCAACGTTTGCTGCAGCCATATAAGCGAGTGCTGTGCGCAGAATAACTTCTGGCAATTGCAGTCCGCCTTCCTCTGCATCACAGTGAGCGGCAAGAAATCCTGCAGAGGCAAAAGCATCCCAGGACTGTTTGGTTTCTTCGATAACGCTGACGTTTTCACCATCAAAGCTCGGTTCAATCTCATCGCCTTTGGCGTTGTGATTAGCGAAAAATTTTTCTGCAATGGTGTGTGCAGTATTCAGTGTTGCATCAAAAATTTCACGGGAATGCTCACTGTACCGAGGGCGATTGATTAGGGCCTCGGTATCTAAAAATTCGTAAAGCAAAAAATCGATTTCACGCTCGTTGAGCAGCTGATGGGCCATGTTTACCTCTTACATTATTCTTTTTGGGTAATCCGTTTAATTTCCAGGTAGTTTTCCATTGAATATTTTTATGCTGGAACACTACGATTCAAGTGTATATGTAAACGTGGAGAGGGTGCATTGGGCAATGACTGATTCTATGAATAGACTTGGCGATTATTAGAGTGCTTTTACTCGGATATTCTTTGAAATACTGGTGCTGCTTCTGCAACGGGCTTTGGTACCACCTTGCGCCACAGTTGGGAGGATAGTTCAGCTGGGCTTTGTCGGCACCCGGAAGCAATCCAGTTGCCCAGTGATTGAGCCACATCAGGCCAAACTATCCGAAGTGGAGGGGGGCAGTTGGCTAGCCACTTGTCGATCGTATAGGCATTTATCTGTTTTACGATTGTGGCCAGTTTGAGCTGATCGAGCGCTTTGGCATTGGCTTCCTGCTCAAATTGATTGGCGAGAGGCCTGCTGAGAATGGGTTTTCCCAGAGCCAGGGTTTCAGCCAATAATTCAAATCCGCTATTACAGATTACTGCTTTAGAGGTTGCCAGATCCTTCTGAAAGCCATTAATTGAGGGGGCCTTAACTTGAATATTACTAGAGGTAGGTAAATTGTGGGGTATACCGTAGACGATAAACCGATAGGGCAGTCTGGAAAGTTCGTCCAGCATCGGAATAGGCTGTTCGAAAGGCAAGTAAACTAGAATATGTTCACCCAACTCCTGGGAGAGTTCAGATTTCTGAGGGACGATTGGCGGTAGTATTGGGTTGCCGAAGTGGTGCCAATGCAAACCGATACTCTCTTGTGTTGGGGCAAATGATCTTAGTACTGTGCGGGATGCCCACTTATTTCGAGGTGCAGGGATCGGGAATTCAAAGGCGTATTGATGGCCGATACCGATGCTGCGTTTTTTCTTAAATTTCGCTGCCCAGGCCGTAACAGGTTCATAGTCACTAATAATTAAATCAAAATTATTAACCGGCAGTGTTCTTATATCCTTGATGAATCTTACTGCATTGATGTTTCGCAGTGTTGCGAAACTATTCAAGCGGCCATGACTGTGGATAAAGGTCATTCCCTCCCGCCACCAATAGTCTCCAAAAGAAGACATCTCAAATAAGCTTTCTCTAGGACGGCCTGAAAACAACCACTGGACCTCGAGATTTGGATACTTTTCGAATTGCTTAGCCAGCGCACGGGAGCGACTGATGTGCCCATTACCCGTGGATTGAACGCCGTAAAGTATCTTCATAAAAAGGCAGCACTCACAATTAAACTGACACTGGTCCCCAAAATAGCGCCGGCACAAATATCAGACGGGAAATGAACTCCCAGGCCAACCCTGGCGGCTCCGACACCGGTGGCCCAGATATAACCGAAGCTCCACATAGGGCTCACCTGTATAGACATCGCGGTTATAAATAGGAAGGCGCATGAGGTGTGGCCCGACGGTAAGCTGAAACGATCGTGCGCCACAATTACGGGACGCATGCCCGGGATTGCTTGGGGCGGGCGAAGTCGTCGTGTCGTGTTTTTTATCCCCCAGTACAATCCGCGTTCCAAGGCAACTGCGGTACATGCCAAGTACAGCAGTTGAATGGCTGAATTGAGCCATACATAGGTGAATAAAAGTGCCCCGGCTGCCCACCCATCCCCAGATTTAGATAGCCACAGATAGCGCCGGCGAGAGCTGGGGCGTGATGCCCGCTCAACCATATACAGCACTATGGACACATCAAAACTCTTTAGATTCATCGGTAAGCCTCGCATGCCGACAAGTTACAAATCGATTATTGCACGGACTTGACCGATTTATGTCGCAATAATGAAATCTTGACCAGGCGGGAAGAATAGAATGAAAGAGCTTATTTCAAAGGCTGAAAGATCCAACGAATAGTTGGCGCAAAATTATTCCAAATCAAAATTATAAGTAATTCGATTAATAAACACTGGGGGTTTTCGGGGTCAGTTGTAAGCTGATAGTACACCTGAGTACCAGCAAGTTAGACAAAAGATTGAGTTGGATTGGGTGCAGATATAACTGGAGAAAGTTGCTTATCTTATTGGAAAAAATAATAGACAGATAAAGTGACTTTGGAGGAAGCATGGCCCCTCCAAAATTAATGATATTTCAGTCAGGTCAGGCAGCTATGTCAAATGCCTGGACTAATTCAAAGCGTGGAGATTTAACGCCATTTTTAGAAACTGTTTCATTAAATGTTCTTTGGGGTCGCACCCAGACACCATAGCTTCCATAAAGGGCTCGGTACACAACCATAACTTCTTCGGATTCACTATGTTTTGCGGTATGTAAAACCTCGTACAGATTTCCTTTGTAGTGACGATATATGCCGCGTTGCATGGGTACCTCTAACTTACGTGGTGGGGGGCAAGCTGTAGCTGTTGGATGCGATTCCCGTGAAGTACAGCAGTGCCTGAATAGCGATGTTCGCCTGTAGAAGTAAACTCAAACTTGTAACTGCGGTGAAGGCTGAAAAACCCCCTCTTATCCTTTTTGATTCGAGTACGAACCAAAAGCACGGTGTCGTCTAACAGTTGGACACCGAGCTGTCGGCAGTGATCAGAAGCGGCTCGCCGGACGTGCTCTTTAGCGGCCATACTGGCCCAGATATACCAAAGAACCACAAAGAACAGGGAAAGCCACAGTATGTCGCTGAGAGTGTAATACATTGCTATACAGTTGCTATGATCGCTTTCCTGCAAGAATACCATTTAAGGAGCGCCAATGTCCGGCACGATTTTAATTACTGGCTGCAATCGCGGAATAGGGCTTGAGTTGTGTGCCCAGTTTGCCGAAATTGGCTGGAAGGTCCTGGCTTGTTGCCGGGAACCGAAGAAAGCCGCTGAGCTCGCGATGTTGCAAGAGCGCTACGCCTCGATACAGTTGATTCGCCTAGATGTGACCGACTACGAACAGATGATCTCTCTAGGTAAGGCCTTTCGAGGAGAGCCGATAGACATATTGCTCAACAATGCAGGCTACTACGGGCCGAAGGGCGTGGGATTTGGCGCTGTTGACCGCGCAGAGTGGCGTCGAGTTTTAGAGTCCAACACTATCGCCCCCTATATGATGGCAGAAACTTTTTGTGACAATGTTGCGGCCAGTGAGCACAAGCTAATCGCGGTGATGAGCAGCAAGGTTGGGAGTATCGCTGATAATCGCTCTGGCGGGGGATATATCTACCGAACTTCAAAGGCAGCCGTAAACCAGGTCGTCAAAAGCTTATCTATCGATTTAGAGCCGAGGGGAATCACGGTTCTCGCTTTGCATCCGGGGTGGGTAAAAACAGCTATGGGCGGCCCCGGAGCACTAATTTCTGCTGAGGAAAGTGTCGGCGGACTAAAAAAGCTGCTTTTATCAGCAACGCCAGCAAAAACGGGTCGATTTTATAACTATGACGGGACAGAAATTCCCTGGTAACGCTTGTAATGGGCTGTGACAAAACTCCTTTGAGAATCTAATAGAATGCAGCTCCCACACTCTGCCGGCCTGAATACGAGGTCGCTTGAGTAGCCTTGATCAGTCGAATTTATGCATTTCAACTTTTTTGCATATGACCGGCGGGTGAGTCTGTTTTATCTGCTTCGTGCTACTGCCTGCTGATTGCAAGATTGGGCAAGAATACGGAAGAAGTTTTCTATCCCCCAGAGTGGGAACTAGCTGAAAATAGCTTCATATCAAGGAATGGTTCTGATAGATCCTTTCAGAGTGTTGGCGGGTTTTACGTTTTAGGCAAGGAATCTTACCTCTTATCAGGGTGTCCTCGAAGGAGTGGAAATCATGAAGTGGCCCAGTGTTTTAACCAAGCGTAAAAGCTTGTCCCCCCAGTTACTGAAGTCACCAATCCTTGCAATTCTCATTGTTGCGGCACTCGTCGGTTATCTGGGAGGAATGCCAATATGGGTAGCGGTGTTGGGTGTTATTGCCTATTACTCCAGGGGGCGTGATTGGCGGGCAGGTGCCTACAATCTCGCATGTGTGGTGACCGGGCTGGGGTTGGGGTTGGGCGCTCAAACAGCGGCACATAAATGGCAAATTGACCCAAGTATCCTGGTTGGGCCGATTGCACTTCTCTTCTCGATTATCAGTGTATGGGCAATGGGAATGGTGACCGGTATTCGGAATGTCACCAGCTATGCCATTGGTATCATTATTGCGTTTCTTGCGCAGTTGGACATTACCTTGGATGCCTATTTTCAACTGATTGCAACGGTATCTATCGGTGCAGCATTTGCCGGCCTGATTGATATTTTATGGCCGCGTCAGCAACGAGCAGTAAGGACTTGTTGAAAGATGAATCTGAGTGCTTGAGGGAAAGGGTTGTAAGGGGTTCAGTAAGATTGAATAGAGGTGTAGTTCAATGTTAAAACGTATATTGCTATCTACAGCAATGGTATTTGTAACGGCTTTGGCGTTTACTGAACCCTATGAGTCTGAAAGTAGTATCGAAATGGAATACTACAGAACACTTCTTCATTGATGTAATTCGTTTCTTATCTATTTTTTTACCTTGGATTGTAGGAGCCAGTTGTGAAGGAAGAATTTTGGCACGATAAGTGGAAAAGAAATGATATTGGCTTTCACGAGGCGGCCGGCAATTCGTTGTTGACAGAGTTCTTTTCCAGTCTCTCTCTGTCTCCGGGTGATCGGATTTTCTTGCCGCTATGTGGCAAAACGAAAGATATTGCTTGGTTATTAGAACAGAATATCTCAGTCGTTGGCTGTGAACTCAATGAGGAGGCCGTGAAGCAGCTCTTCAGTGAAATGGCAGTAATCCCACAGGTAAGCCAGGTTGGTAATCTGAAGTGCTACTCTGCTGCCAACATCGATATTTTTGTTGGCAATATATTCGATTTGGGTAGAGAGGAGTTGGGGCCGGTTGTAGCGATTTATGATCGGGCTGCACTGGTAGCCCTCCCCTCAGATATTCGTGAGCAATATGTCAGACACTTAATGGCTATCACCCAGGTCGCACCGCAACTCCTCGTATCCTTCGAGTATGAACAAACCCAGATGCCTGGCCCACCTTTTTCTGTTGGGAGCCGTTTGATTTATGAATATTATGATGCCGATTATAGCCTACAAGTATTGGCGACAAGAGATGTTGTTGGTGGACTTAAAGGCAAGGTTCCTGCAAGAGAAGAGGCATGGTTGTTAACACCAAAGTGATAATGGCTTTCTCAACAAGCTAAATTTCTGGCAGGGAATGAGAGCCAAGTATTAGTTTTTCCTTTTTTGATTTTGGCCACTTCTTAATGGCTATCTCCATTTTCAAGGCGGTTGATTTATCGGGTAGCCCCACAGAGAACACGAGCGTAAGGGGCCCCTTACCTCGTAGTGCTTTTGCCGCCTTTGGGCCATCACTACAGTGCTCAGAAAAACGCCTCTCCAAATCATTGGTTATACCGGTATAGAGTGTTCCTCTGGCCGTTCGAACAAGATAGAGAAACCAATTCACCCTCAGCTCTTCCTTCTTTTTTATATGGCCCATAGATTCAAGAAAATAAATCCTGCTGCTCATTAGTGCGAGGCGGCGGCTTGAACTGGGAGCGATCCAAGGTAAGGCGCCGATGATCCAAGCCCAGCTTTTTCATTGCCACTTGAAAGCGTCTTTGGAGTAGTTGAGCAAATATGCCTGTGCCAGTTCGCCTTTGGGAAAATTCACTTTGATAATCCTTACCTGCACGGCTTTGCTGCACCAGGCTCATGACATGCTTTGCCCTTTCTGGGTAGTGTACCTCTAACCATTCCCGAAATAGAGGGGCAACTTCATAGGGGAGGCGTAATAGGATATATGCGGCTCTTACAGCCCCTGATTCCCGTGCAGCTGCAAGAATCGACTCCAGCTCACAGTCATTGAGAGCGGGGATCATAGGCGCAGCGAGTACTGCGGTAGGAATGCCCGCTGTACTCAGCTGTTCAATTGTTCGCAGACGAGCAGCAGGGCTAGCGGTCCTTGGCTCAAGCTTACGCTTAAGGGCATTATCTAGCGTGGTCACACTAATGGCGACTTGGGCCAAGTTATCTTGTGCCATTTCTGCCAGCAGTGGGAGGTCCCGCAAGATTAGCTGGCTTTTGGTGACAATGGTTACCGGCTGGCGAAACTCCTGCATAAGCTCCAGTAAACTACGGGTTATCTCTTTCTCTCGTTCCAGAGGTTGATAGGGATCGGTATTGGCTCCCAGAGCGATGGGACTGCACTGGTAGCTCTTCTTTCGTAGCGCTTTCTCTAAAAGCTCAGCAGCATTTGGCTTGTAGAAAATCTTGGTCTCGAAATCGAGCCCTGGTGATAAATCCATATAGGCATGGGCTGGGCGGGCATAACAATAGATGCAACCATGCTCACATCCCCTGTAGGGGTTTATCGATTGGGAGAAAGGGATATCTGGAGATTGATTAGTCGAGATAATAGTTTTCGCCTTTTCCTCAATGGATGAGGTTATTAGTCTCACCGGCTGATCAGGCTCCACTTGCCAGCCATCAGTTTCACGGGAGCTGGAAAGTTCAGCAAAGCGCCCTGGGAGGTTAGAAGCGGTTCCTCGGCCCTTGCATGGGGATGGCGCTTTAGTGGAAGGATGATCTGACATTTTTTTGGCGATAACTGTATTAATGTACAGTTTACGCCTTAATTTTGGAGGATTGCAAGCCTTAGCGGATTTACCTGGAGAGGAAAATAAGTCTGGATTTGGTTTCCCTAAGAGGCAATGCCTCTTAGGGTCTAATTGTGCTCTTAGATACTGTTTAGGCAGTGACTGCGGGGTTATATTTCGATTCCATTGTCAGCCCGGGTCTTTCGTCATCCCAAATCATATGCACTACCTTCCAGGATTCGCCATCGTTCAAAAGCTGGATACTATTTATCCCTCTTTTTAGGAATTGGGTTTTCTCCCTATCGCTCCAGGCTTCATAAACACTGAAGACATGAGCAATATTTCCAAATTGCTCGATAATGTTGTGTATTTCAGCTTCATAGAAAGGGCGATCTGCAATTAGATTTTCAAAATTTTCTGGATATTCTTGGACGCTGAGGATAGTAGACTGGGGCTTGCCATTGCTATCCACAAATGTGCGAATCATTTTCGCATCAGAGGAAAATAATGATGCCTGTCTTTCCCAGTCTCGCTGAAAACCAGCAGGTCCGGAAATACCGCTGTAAAGTTCATCTACTACTTTTTGAATTTGAAGCTTGTCTTTCATACTCATCTCCTTGCTTTTTAAGTATGAAGTCAAACTGCTGGGACTTTGCGAAAGCGTACTAGCTGACGTTTGCCACTAATACTTAACTGATTTTATTGCTCTCATGCTCTTAATGTTCTTTATATTGGAATTGAGCTTAATCCCTTTTTCTATTGATGTCAGTAGAGAAGTGTGAGCTTGATCTCAGCTGTGCAAGAAAGACCGTGAGGCGTTCGTACCTATTGCGGCGTCACAGAAAGTTTGATTTTTATGTAGGAGAATAAATTATCATCGATGTGTTTGCTAATATAGCTTTATTAAGTTTAAGTCTTAATGTTCATTCTTTAAGTTGATGCATGAATATTTTAACTCACTAGAAACCCAGAGTAATCAATTGAAAAAAGTGTAAAATTTAAAATAAAACACCATGGAATAGTGTTTATGAAGTTCTGTCGCTGCGAAATTTAGCGATAATTCTTGCCCGATATGTCTAATCCGAGGGCTGTCATTTTGCTTTTGTGTCAAAAGATTAGACGTAAATATGATGATTTGGCCTTCTGCTGAGGGCGCCATAAAGCTGCATATCGTATATATCACCATATACTGTTTCCTTGGTAAATCAATTGGAATCAAGTTTTCTAGTAGAGGCTGCTCTTCAGCTTTCAAATACATAAATTACTAAATAATGTTGCCTATACTAAGTGATTATACGCGCTATAAGGTGACATTTTTTAGCATGAATTCAAGAGTGCTTTCTCGTGAATTAGGGCGGCAAGAAGCGCTTTACGTTGAGTTGACCAAGCAGTCCAAAGGCGGATTGCAATTAATTACCTTCACTAAGGTATGTGAGTCACTTACCCCCGAGTCACTATGTAAGGGGTTTGCTGTGCTTCATCAGCACCATCCCCTATTGCGGGCGAGGGTTGTAAAGAATGCCCATTACAAATGGGTATGTGATGTGAAATTTTCAGACATTCCTATTAAAATTCTCCAGCTAAATAACCCTTTAAATTTTGAGTTGGAATATGCCCGTCAAGCGGAGAACTATTTGGATAGTGAGAAGCATGCATATAGCCTTACGATTTTCACAAATGACAAGGGGTTGGTAGAGTGGGTGGTATTTAATAATATCCATGCTGTGATGGATGGCCGCTCTATCATGACTATATATCTGGAATTGGATAGGCTGCTGCTTGAGAACTATATAGAAGCAAAGGTCGAATCTTTACCACTGCAGGAAAGTATAGTAAGTAGATTGAAGGATGCAGGATATGTAGGGGAGAAACATATTTTTCATGGGCGAGAAGAAAATTCTTATAATCGACTTGTAGAGACACCTGCGCCTGTAGGTGAGCGAAGAGCTAATGCGATAGCTCGCTTATTAAATCCAGATATTATTCGGTCACTGGCAAAAATTGGTAAGCCTAGGAATATAAGAATTACTTCGATGCTTTGTGCAATTGCCTCTATTGCTGCAGAGACGCTGCCTGGCCTCAAAAAAGAAACGGAGATTGTTTTAGCTATGGATGTTAGGGGGCTTTGTGATCCCCCTATTTCCTTTGAGCATGTGGGCTCATTTTCATATACCACTTGTTTGAAGGTTCTCAAGGGGGCTGCCTTGATTGATTTTCTAGACCTTGCAGAAGATTTCCAGTTTCAGGTGCTTTCTGCTCTGTCTAAAAAGACTCCACTAGCTAAGAAATTAGAATCCGTTTATACGGTTTCCGACATAGAGAATATGGCTGCAAAAACCACTTTTGCGAATGAGTCCTTTATGGCAGGAATTTGTGTATCAAATTTAGGTAGCTTGGATAAGTTGGGTGGGAAAATGAAAATATTTGAAGTTGAAAAAGGAATGGTTACACAGACAAATGGTTTGAGCCCCTTAACAATAATATCATATACAACCAATCGTAATTCCAGTTTTATTTTTGGTTACTGTGAGCCATTACTCAGCCATAAAAGTGCCGTTAATTACGCAGATCGATTTATGGGTATCATACGTACTCTTGTCTCTCAGAGATGGCGCTCTTAATTTTTTATAGTAAGTAGCTGGCTCTATTTTATCTCACTTAGATTTAAAAGCCTCAGTTTCTGAGTTGGCCAATAAAGAATACGGTACTTTTCTGGCTGTTTAATTTGTTAGGTTGCGTAGCCTAGCTTCAATTAAATAAGGTGTGCTGCCTGCTAGGGTGTGAGGAGGAGTGTGTGTGAAGTTTTGATAAAATATTTTCTGATGTTTTATTGTTTGGATGTAAATTAAAAGTCTACTTAATGAAATGAATTTCTAACTTGAAAATTGTGCCTGTTTAGTAATTTTGTTTGTTAATAATAATTGGTGGGTTGGTTGGGTTGTCTTAGGTTGGTCTAGCTCATTAATTTTTATACAGGATTTCTAGATTGCTAGGCGCACTTGCTATTTCGTACTCGGTTGAGGTAAGTTTCTCCATAGTGGTGATGACGGTTTGGCAAAAAGGAATTCTTGTAGAGATCATTAATAATCGCTTTTCATATAAAAAATCAGTTGAATTCTGCTTAAGTAAGGAATAATAAGATATCTATGCATGAGCAATTTATTTTAATCTTTTAATCTGTATAGACAAAGGAACAAATCGATTATTAACTGCATTGTGATTATGCTAGCTGTCTTAGTGATCCGTTCTCTGTGTCAATAGACAATCTCAAACAAACACAGTCCAACTATTTTCCTATACTGAAGAGGGTGCTTCTTGTATCACATGTGATGTACCCATTAGTAAATGCGAGGCCTGCATGGAGAATGAGCCACTCTCACGTGAGTTGGGGCCCCAAGAAGCTCTATTTGTTGAATTGACTAATGAGTCTCGTGGTGGAGCTCAGCTAATATCGTTTGTTCGTCTCTGCGATTCTGTTACTGTCGAACAGCTATGCAGAGGCTTTATCTTTTTGCATAGAAAGCACCCGATGCTTCGGGCGAGAATCAAAATGGGCGCCAAGCCTTCTTGGGTTTGTGATGTCGGTTTTGAAAAAGTACCTCTAATCATAAAGCAGTTAAATGAACCTTTAGAATACGAAAGCGAATACCTTTGGCAGCAAAATCAATTTATTGACATAGAAAACTGCGTCTATGGGGTTACCTTGCATGTTAATGTTAATGGTGAAGTTAAGTGGGTCATCATTGTTAGTAACCATGCTGCATTGGATGGCCGGTCAATAATGACACTTTTTCGTGATTTAGACAGCTTTCTGGAGAAGGAGGGAAGCTATATTAGCCAAGAACCTAAGCCGTTAAGAAAAAGTGCGGGTGAATATCTTCACTTGGCTGGGTTTAAGGATGTTGATTTATTTAGCATACAGAAATCCAATAGCTGTAGAAGATGGGAAGTAGAGCAAGCGGCACCTATTGAAGATAGAAAAGGATACTCAATTCTTAAATTGATGCCTCCTGAAGTAGCAGAAGCTCTATCACAAACTGCTAAAAATTGGGGAGTTTCGCTAAGTTCATTATTTAGAGCTGTAGCCGTTTGCGCTGCGCAGAGCATGCCTACCTTCCCGGGGGAGACTGAAATAGTTGTAACGTTAGATATTCGTGGACTATGCAAGCCATCAGTAAGCTTGGATGAAGTCGGATCCTTTTCGGCAACGGCCAATTTATGTGTTACAGAAGAGATGCTTTCTAAAAGTCTAAAGTCTCTAGCTAAAGGCTTAGATAAACAGCTGCGTTTGATTTTGAATAAAGAGGCTCCATTTGCAATAAGCTTTGATACTCATTACGAATTTTCTGATGTGAAAAATTTTGCAAAAATGTTGACAGCAGAAAGTACTGTATTTCCATCTGGTATTTGTGTTTCTAATGCCGGCAATATGAAGCGGCTAGCCGGAGAGCTTCGATACTTTGAAATTGAGTCAGGCATGGTCGTACAAACCCATGCCGCACACCCGCTAATGGTAATTACGTATACCACCAGTAGAAACGCTATTTTTGTATTTGGATACTGTGAGCCATTAACTAGCCATGAGAGCGCGCACTTGTATGTGGAGTCTTATATAAAACTTGTAAAGTCTCTACTTGTAGATGGGCGTGTTCAGTGAGGATGTGTCTGTATTCGAAGTTAGAATGCACTGGCAATGGGAGTGGATAGGTGAATGATATAGTCACTGTTGTAGGGCAGGGGTTATATCTCGCTGCCGCTGCAGTTATTGGACTGGGCATTGCAAGGATCTTACGTATTGATAATACACTTGGCTGCCTTGTCGCAGGAGTGCTGGCGGCTTTGTTACTTCCCATAATTGACTATGATACAGGTTTACGTGCAACCAGTATCAGAGAGCTGGTATTCTTTGTTATTTTACCGGTATTAATTTTTGAGTCTGCCTGGCAGTTGGAGCCCAAAGTCTTAAAGCGCTGGATTGGACCTGTACTGTTATTCTCTACACTCGGTTTGGTTATTTGTGCAGTTCTTATTGCAGCAATTACTTATTACGGCATTGGTCATCCGGAGGGTTTTCCTTGGGTAGCGGCCATGCTAACCGGGGCTATTTTAGCGGCTACTGACCCAGTTTCTGTAGTTAATAAGTTGCGTCAGGAAAAAACAGGAGAAGATCTCTTAACCTTGGTGGATGGAGAGAGTCTCTTTAATGATGCTGCAGCTGTAGTTCTCTATTCGTTAGTATTAGGGCTAGCTACCTATGGTATTGTGGAAAGCTCGTCGATGGGGGCTGCAGCCCCTTCGTTGGACGCCACTTCAGTGACACTATATTTTTGCATGGTATTTTTTGGTGGCGTTGCAATTGGGCTTGTTTTTGGCTTGATAACCACTCTTGTCATATTGTTTTTGCGATCTCCCAGTGCGGCTTTAATGACTTTAGTGATCGCTGCATTTGGTAGTTTCTATTTGGCGGAAAGTATCTTTCATGTATCAGGTATCATTTCGGTAATGATATGTGCAATTGTTGCTCGAGCGTGCTTAAGCAAGCAAAATAACACCTATTTGATTAATGCGGGTCCAACCTGGGAGTGGATGGGGTTGTTTTTTACCGGCATTATTTTTGTGATTATGGGATTGGTGATAACTTTTGAGATGTTTACCCACCAATGGCTGGCAATGTTTATTGCTACAGCGGCTGCTTTAGGAGCTAGAGCATTATCTGTATTCTTAGTGGCACCTCTGACTCGCTTTGTTGGCCCCCCGATACCGAAATCCTGGCGTCTGTTAATGAGTTGGGGCGGGCTGCGAGGGGTTATTGCGGTCGCTCTGGTACTTTCTCTTCCAGTTGAATTGCCCTATTGGTGGACAATTCAATCTATGGTATTTGGCGTGGTCCTTTTCTCATTGTTGGTGCAGGGGACTACCAGTGGCCGCTTGATTCATAAATTAAACCTTTGAGATAAGTCTCCAAGTCATACAGTATTTAGGCTAATAGCGGTAGGGTTATCAGCAATTAACCACACAGCGACAAGAAGCAGACTGAGTGCAAAAAGCTTGTTTTGCAGATTTCTATTTTTATCGCTGATAAGTGCTTTCGATAAGGTCCGACCAAAAGCGATCCATGAGAAGTGTGTCACAAAGTTGAGTATGGTGATCATAATAATCAAGGTGATAACACTGCTCTCATTGCTCTCCACTTGCTTTGGTGTGAACACAGAGAACATAGTAATTACTATCATCCAAGCTTTAATATTCATACTTTGAATCAGCATTCCCTGCCAAATGCTTATCGATTTAGTGGCAGTTTTTCCAGGCTTTTTATTAGGATTTACAAAAACGTAAGCAAGGTAAACTAAGTAGATGGCACCAGTCCACTGCAAGATGGTCATTACCATAGGGTAGTGAATTAGCCAGCTCATAAATCCGAAGCCAACTAATAAAGCCTTCATCAGAAATACAATGTCTATGCCTGCCAGTAAAGGTAAGGAGCGACGAATACCCAAGCTGGCTCCGGCTGCAGCAAAGGTGATATTGGCAGGTCCTGGGCTAAAAATTAGTGGGAACATTACTGCCAACCAGGCTAATAGAAACTCTAAGCTCATATATATTACTCATGTCATAGAAGAGATATCGCTATGAGAAGTAGCTCACACTGTTTAACGGTGCGCTTTGTTTTCCCAGAGATAGGGGAGCTTAAAGGGAGTAGAGGGAAGGTTCTTGTACGAAATTGCGCTGTGCAGACTTTAAGTAGCGAGCAGGTGTGATACCAAAAGCACGCTTGAAGTTTCGACTCAAATGGCTCTGATCAAAAAAACCGCAGTCGATAGCCACCTCAGCCACCTGGGCTCCCGCACGAAATAATGCGCGGGCCCTTTGGGTTTTTAGGAGGATTAGGAATTGATGTGGAGGAATGCCAAACTGGGCATTAAAACTACGAATTAGCTGATATCGACTCATGCCAGTTAATTGGCACAACTCATCCAGTGTCACATTTCTTTGCCAGTTTTCCTGTAAATAAGCACGGGCCTTCAAGACTCCCTGTTTGTTAGACGATGCCTTCGGGTAGATCTTTTGGTCGCCGTGACGGGCAAAGAGCTGGCTAATTGCCAGGGTGAGTAGAGAGTCTGTTGAAAGGGATAAAGCGTTCATTTCAAGACTGCTATGTAGCTTGTAGAGAAGCTGAAAAAGCTCAGGATCATCCAATAGTGGTCCTTTCAAAAATGGTACGGGTGTTTGATTCAGCAGAGTGTGTTCTCTGAGGGTTTCCTCAATGAGCGCCGTGTCAAAGTAAAACATACGGTAGTACCAACCGGAGTCACTTCCGGAAAAACCGGTATGAATCTCCCCTGGATTAAGCGCAGCAAGGGTTCCCTGAGGAATAGTCACTATTTCACCGCGATAATCGAGCTTTTCTACGCCAGAAAGGAAGATTCCAATAGCGAGTTCATCATGCCAATGCTTGGCAAAGGAAAACTTATGGAAGTAGGCGTGAAAAAGCTCTATGCCGCAATGACTCGGACTTCGCCAAGCCTTAGAGAATTCCTTTCGCACTGATAACCCTCGTATGATAAATAACCATCACTTTACAGAAAGAAAGGGTGGTAAGGCAAAGTTACAGATAGGAGAGTGACAACTGAATAGTGGATAATTTTGAAGTGGTACTTTTGATGTCGAGTGCCTTTGTTTGGTAAGTATTTATCTTGCGAAATATATATTGCCCATTCTTACTTCATAGATCACTGGTTTTATCCTGCCCGTGTACCAGCCAGGACTTGAAACCATTGTTCCGTCCAAAGAAAACCAACCACCTTTACCCTCCTCAACGAAGGCACATTTATTCCCATTTGAATAAACTCCTGGCTTGTATCTGATCAATCTATAGTACTCGGAGTCATCATATTTAACAGAAGCTTCCAGTACCACAGGATCACCTGTAGCAGAGGAAATATAAATAAAGACTGGCAATTCATCTCGCCCAAATAATTTTGGCTTATCTACCAATAAGTTATCTATTGGCACAACTCTAAATTGATTTTTCCTTGCGTAATCTACAGGTTTATTTGATCTGAATACAATTGACATATAGAAAACTATACCTGTTAGGAAAATAATTAAAGTGATTTTGGTTAGGATTTTTCTTCGAATTTTATTCATATTGCTTAACGCCATGACTTTGGATCCCGTGAAGAGGCAAGTTTTTAATTTAAGCCTTCGAAGCCCAAGAATGGAGATCCAGCCCTCATAGTAGGTGGCGTTGACTAGTCTTGTAAAGTGTAACGATGCTACTTGAGTAATTTCATTACTAGCATGACCCTCTTTTTTGTAGATGGCTCCTTAAGAAAGCCTATGATAGGCTGGAAACGATTTTCTTATATATTAATAACCGATCACCTTACCGAAATTTAACGCTTTCGATAAGCGGTTTCTGGAAAGTGGGGTGAGTTGTTCTTTGCCAGGTACTCCTCAAAAGTCCAATACTGTACCCCCTGCATTTCTCTCTCAAGCTCATCCATATCATTGGGTCCAATATCACTCGGAAACGGTTTTGAAAGCATCGAGCGTACTTGCGCTAGCCTGTCACTTACCCTTGCACTCTGAAAATAATCAATAATTTCATCCTTCCACGCCTCTTCACCAAACTCGTGGTGTACTTTATTCATTTGATCCAGTGAGACCACGAATTCATTGATATCTCTAAGAACCGACAGGATCTCTTCTTTGCTATATATTAGTTCATCCACTATAAAGGTCTCTTTCTATAAGTCTTAAATGGGCGGCCGAGCAATCTGTTGTGAAGTCACGCCCGACTTGATTATTAGATTAAATTTCGTATATCAGTCCTCGCGGGCAATAGTCAAAAGACAAATCGCCAAGAGTAAGGTTGCAAGAACACCCGATGCTCCAGCAACGGAAGAGGGTAAATAGGAATCACGTCCAAACGTAACCGAAATAGCATTAGCAAACATTGCAATAACGCCAACTGAGGCAGTCAAACCTCCCAGCACTTTGGAGCTCCCATTCATTTTGGCAACCCCAAAAATAAGAGCAGCAAAGCCCAGCAAAAATTTCGCCGCGTAATAGATCATAAATGAAAAAGCCACAACGGCCCCCGCTGCAGCTCCAAGCGCCTCTAATTGGCTAGCGACCTCCCGAAATGGCATAAACATAGTGGCGCCAATGCTAACTTGCACCACATTGAATACAGAGCTGAATGCAATAGCGGACCACCCTACATGGTGGTTTTTAGTCTGCACCATGGCCGCTCCAGCAAAAGCTGAAAGAATGGTAAACAGCAAGCCCTCCAGCCCCCAGAAAAGTTGCCGTGAGGGGTTAATCTCTGCAACATACAGCATGGTAAAGAGTGCCTGTGTAACTACTAGCGCCAACAGCAGAAAAGCTATGATTTGGATATTTCGCGCATTGGTGAACTTCATAGTTAGATGCCTTGTATTATCTATATATGGATCTTGCTTCTAAAGATAGGGGTTGGCCTTATTTATTTTATATCGAAATATTGGGATATGCGGCTTTCTCGAACCTAACTATATATTTATATCGGGTTATAGGAAAGCAAGCGTCCCCAACGAAAATTTTTAGATTATATGTGTCAAAGTCTACTTTTTAGGATCGGACCTCGCGATTGAGGTCGCATCATAGCTTGGCAAAATGGTTGTGAAAAAGAAGCGATTGGAAAAAAGAGCAATTTCTTCATTTTATTATCATATTGTTAAATGGATATGTGAATGGTATTAGTATAACTATCTACGCCTAAAGATCTGCAAAGAGAGCTCGAAGTGAAGTGTAGCCCGTCTAGTCCGTATGTTTTTCAAGTGATCATGCTGTTGCTGTTTGTTACGTGTTTAGCCAATTTGACAGACGTTGATAATTGAAGCAACTAAAACTATAAAAATAACTAGAAGCTATTCCATGACTTCTTTAACGTAATTAACATACATGCAACATAGAAAAAGCACGATAAGTGGACAAATATCGCTCCCTTCTAACAACCAAACGGCGGTAATTTACTAGCCACATGAAATCTGCTTAACTTTCCAACGGAGGGCATACCTTCTGAGCCTTCTACCATCCTGCCTTGAGGCTTTTTTCCTATTAATCCTGTGTGACCAGATAAGGTCAATTCCAGGACACAATAGACTATCTCGAAGAGGATCAGAGTCCGCCGCCTTACCATAAACTAAACGATGAATCTTTCAATTTTTATATGTAACATCAAGTAATGGGTGTAATAACTTTACTTCTGCTGGTGAGGCCGAAGTAATGGTGCCTCTCAGTTAAGCAAAGACTATTGATCTAACAGCCCCAGGAATCTTCTCCATGCCTGTAACCAAACACCTTGCTCTTCCCAAAGTTGAAGCCTTCTCCAGCATGTACTCGGTGATGGATAGTATGTAGGAGGATCTTTCCATCGTGCTCCAGAACGTAAAACCCACAGGATGCCTTTAAAACAAGCTCGATTATCAATGGGTTTTGGACCTCCCTTTTTTCGTTTTAACTTAGAAAGACAAGGTTCGATCAATTTTCATTGACCATCGGCTAACTCTGACTTGAATCGGCTCACTATTGCTGCACTTTTTCCTTGTAATTGCGTGAAAATGGCAGATTTCAAGTTATGAAACAGCCTCTAATATTGTTAAGTCCATTTGCTGGCAGCTGGGGAGGCATACTATGCGAAGAAAAGGAATCCTCGGAAATTATTATTGGATTGAGGATAATGAGGTATATCTAGCAGATATTTTTTTGAAATTTTTCCTTTGATTTAAGGCTTTAGGGCTATAAATACCTCCTTTGATTCAGATGTTCTTGGTAGGAAACCTATGAGGCTCACTAAAGAAGATATCAGTTTGGGCTGGCATACGAGTAATCGGCGAGCTGTTTCGCCCATCATTAGTGAGCCAAATTTCGAATCATTCCTTTTTACGGACAGCTACGATGAGTGGTACTTCTTCAGGGAGGCACCAAAAAAGTTTGATGCTGTAGCCCTCTGTAACTATCTGGGAATTTCCCTTGGAAGAGCGGATGAGTTTAATTTTGAGGGCGGTTGCGATCTTATTGCAGCACTATCCGAGTATCAGCCTGTTGCCGTAGCTAGTTGGAATGATTCATTTTCTTACTATCTAGTTAATGAGGAGCCAAAGAGTTTCTCTCGTAAAATACAAACACCTAGTAGGCCAGCTTCGAATTCTTAGAATCTATGTATTAAACATAAAGAATCTGAAAAATCTTGGTAGAAATATCGTAAGTGTTTTCTAATGAAAACCCTGAAGGTTTAGGAATAATTGCCAAAGGTAACTTGCTACGGGGCCCATTGGATTAGAAGCTTGTCTTGCCACGCGTACTTCCAGTTCTTGCGGTTTTGGGATCCCTTCCACTGCAATGGGAGATAATAAGCCCTGTTCAAGCTCCGCTTCTATCATATGTTCTGGTAGCGTACCCCAACCCATACCTTGAAGAATAATTTCTTTTTTAGCCGGAAAATCGTTGACTTTCCATTGATCGCCCCCTTCAAGCACCCCGTAGGTTTTAGTGGATGACTTCCTACCACTGATGATCACCTGGGGATGGTGTAGCATAATCTGCCTTGGGACTTTCTCGTATTGGGTAAGTAGGGGAGAGTCGCCAGCGATCACAGAAATGAATTTCATATTCATTAGATGAATGGATTCAAGCTGGTCGTAAGTTTCAGTCCACGGAATAATAGCTATGGAAACCTGGCCTCCCTTTAATAAGTCCAGTGGCCCGAGGCCATTTTCGGAATAGACCTCCAAGCGTGTTTTTGGGTACTCAATTTTGCACTGACGTATTGCGCTGAGTATTGGGCCGACCGGTATGGCGGAAGTAAACGCAATACCTACTTCCAGTTCTTCTCCTGCGACCAGCTGTTTAGCTAAGCTCTCAAACGAGTGGGCTTCAGCTAGTACATGTTTGGATTGTTCATACAGGGCTTTGCCGTCAGCTGTGAGTGTGCTCCTGTATTGGTCCCGATCAAATAGTTGTAGATTGAGGTCTGCCTCTAATTTCTTGATGGCGGCGCTTATAGTGGGCTGTGTTCGGTGAAGTGTTTGGGCAGCAGCTTTTAGCGAGCCACCTTCAACTATCGCCTTAAAATATCGTAATTGTTCCAAAGTCATAGTGGCGTGAGCTTAGAGAAAATATAGGTAAGTTTCTGATGCAGCATATTTGAGGATCTTAAACTGAAAATAGCCATTAACTGGCTTTCTTTTGTGAAGCATCTTTTCTGTTGTGCTGACAACATGAGTAATCTGCACTTGATACCATTTGCCAGTGCTTGCAAACTGGACAGCATCAACACCGCTGATCATTTTGAATGAGTAACGTAAACCAGCTATTTGTTTTTCTTCTGCCAGCAGAAGCTGGGAGTCTGCATACACCTTTTTACTACATACCTGCGCGGTATCATCACCCGATATCAGCTAAACCAACATGTTAGTCAAAAGCTAACAAGAGGTTAGATTATAGTTAATATCATTAGCTTAAGTCTAACTTTATCCTTATCTCCCTATCAAGAAGTGACCTGTTCGTGAGGCATTGCGAACGGTCGCGCTTTATCCGAACATTTGGACGATATTGAGGCGAGTTATGATCAAACGGACAGACGTGTTAATCGTTGGCGGAGGCTTTGCTGGTGTTTCTGTGGCCCAAAAGTTAGCTAAGCAGGTGGTGTTGGTTGATCGAAAGGACCATTTTGAAGTGACCTTTGCCACATTGCGTAATGCGATAGCTCCTAGCTTACTGACTGCTAATCCACGTAAGTATTATCGTGACTTTATTCAGAGTGATTTTGTTCAAGCAGATGTGGTTTCCATGGATGACCGGATAGCAAAGTCATCGAATGGATTAGAGATTTACTTTAAGCAGGCAGTTATCGCGACAGGCAGCCGCTACCCAACCTTGCCGATAGCTAAATCTACATCAGCTTATACAATTTCCGAGCGTGAGCAAGAAATGCGGAATGAGCAAAAAATACTGGCGAAATCTCAGTCAGTTTTGATTGTAGGAGGCGGTACCGTTGGCGTGGAGCTGGCCGGGGAAATTAGCAGCGCTTTTCCCAATAAAACCGTGACGTTAGTCCATTCTAAAGATGTACTACTTGGCCATCTTAAGCCTAAAGCTCAGAACAAGGCGCTAGAACAGCTTACGGCTAAGGGTGTTAGCGTACATCTCAATACCCGGTTAGTTAAAGAAGGTGCAATTTACCGTTCTATGAATATGTAGTGGTCTAATCCTTCCGGACACTTCGCTAAGATGGTAAAACTACCAAGCGAGGTGAAGTATGACAACAAAAGGTACACGCCGGTATTTCAAGCCGGAATTTAAGAAAGACGCCGTAGCGCTAGTCTCTGAGCAAGGGTATTCAATTTCTAAAGCAGCAGAGGCTGTAGGAACAACAGCCAATAACCTGCGACGCTGGATAAAGGAACTGAAGCAGGAAGAAGACGGTGTAAGGTTGGATGTAGGTGAGCGCGCAGAATTAGAGCGATTACGACGTGAAAATAAGCAGTTGCGGATGGAGAAAGAAATCCTAAAAAAGGCCAGCGCCTTCTTTGCGAAAGAAATGAAATAAAGTACAGCTTTATTGAAAAACAGCAAGGCAGCTTTCCTGTTAGGGTGCTCTGCCGGGTAATGCAGGTAAGTAAGACTGGCTATTACGATTGGTGTTGCCGTGGTAATAGCTCAATAGATGCTCAAACATGGCAACTATGCCATCGTTTGAAGGCCCTATTTGCAGAATCTAGACAGAGCCTCGGAAGTCGTCGGTTAATGAAGCTGTTACGTAAAGAAGGTTTTGAAGTCGGGCGCTATCGAGTCCGCAAGCTCATGAAAAAGCTAGGCTTGGCAGTAAAGCGTAAGAAGCGATTTACAATAACGACAGACAGTAAACATCACCTACCGGTCGCAGAGAACCTTCTGAATAGGGAGTTCTCACCGAGTGCTAAAAATCAAGTTTGGACGACTGATATTACATATATTTGGACTTCGCAGGGCTGGTTGTACTTGGCGGTAGTGATTGATCTCTATTCGCGCCGGATTATTGGTTGGCATCTAGATCGGAAGATGGAAACGGCCCTGGTAACTCGTGCGTTGATGATGGCTGTCAATTTGCGTTCGCCCCCAAAAGGTCTCCTGCATCACTCTGATCGTGGCAGTCAGTATGCCAGCCATACCTACCAAACGTTATTGAGTCAGCATGGGATGGTGTGTTCAATGAGCCGTAAGGGAAATTGTTGGGACAACGCACCGACTGAACGTTTCTTCAGCAGCCTGAAGCGGGAGTGGGTAACAGGAAACCTTTATCCGACAAGGGAGGATGCGGTAGCGGATGTAAGAGCCTATATTGCTTATTACAACTCACGCAGAATACACACAACACTGGGAGACCTAGCCCCTATCGAATTTGAGAAATGTGCTTGAAGAAGTGTCCGGTTGGAGTTGACCACAACAATACTCAAGAAACTTTCAAGGCAGACTTGGTTTATGAATGTGTAGGTATGTCGCCAAATACCGAGTTTCTAAAAACAGAATTACCCGGTGTGTTAGATAAGATGGGATTAATTAAAGTGGACGAATATATGCGGGTTAGGGGTTATTCTAACCTTTATGCGATAGGTGATTGCTCTACTCTGGATGAAAATAAGCACGGCTATATAGCAAACGTTCAAGGAGGCATCTTAGCAAGCGTTATCATTAATCAAGCCAAAGGTAAAAAGGTTACGCCTTATAAAACACCTAGTTATGCCATTGTTACGCCGACCGGTACAGAGACAGGTGTAGCTCAAATGCCCTTTGGTGTTTTTACTTCAAAGCTATTTGTTAACCTGAAACAAAAAGACATGGGGATAGGCCACATGCTTAAAGCGAGCGGTACAACTCCAGACTTACTTAGCTAGAGCTTTTTGGTATACAGTAGAGTACCTCTAATTAAAATCTACCAGTCTCTAAGGTTTCTCTGAATAGACATTCTCACTGACCATTGAAAATCAAGTAAGAGGTAGTCCAGATACTAGCCATACTTGCCAGATGCGTATGAGGCGGCATAGAGGTGTTACTGCCATTAGTAGTAGTTTATTTACGTAGTTAGGTTCCCCGTCTGAATTTATTACAGGAAATTAGAGGGCCTTTTCTTCTTAATTTGCGGTATTGCGTATTTACGTTCTTCAACGTAATGTTTGTGCCGAAAGCATGAGAATGTAAGAAGTGAGTCCCGGCTCTTATGGGTTTCTACTAGTACCCGTAAGAGCTGCGAAGGTCCCAAACTCATGGAAGGCTCCTTTCATGTGATGAATATTTTTCATAGGCTGTAATCTCAATGGGAAATTGAGCATAGGTAGGAGGTCTGTATGTTTATAGGAGAGGTGTCAAGAAGGACGAATCTCACTGTAAAAGCGATAAGATTTTATGAGGAAAAAGGCCTCATTGCCGTTCCTAAAAGGCAGGGCAGATATAGAGTCTATACGGCAGAAGATGTTGAAATTCTTACTTTGATCTCAGAAGCCAAAGTACTTGGGGTGACTTTGGCTGAGTTGAAGGATGTTATTCGGTACCATAATGGAGAGGTTGATTGGGCTCGAATCAGAGTTTTCCTGAAGAAAGTAAAAAGAAAAATTGAGGCTGAATTGAAATCACTTTCTAATAAAGCTGAAAAGGTTGATCAATGTATTGCGTCTATAGATTCCTGTCATAAAAGCCTTGACTCTCCCCTTAAGGGGAGACGGTAGACTTTTCATCATGTCTTTAAGCAATAGTATGAAGTGATGAAAAATATCCTACTTTTAAATGGCAATCCAAAGAAGAACAGTTTTGTTAAGCAGTTGAGCGATGTCTATGAGTCTGAAGCAAAGAAACAGGCAAATGTTCGGCGATATAACCTGTCGGAAATGGACTTCAATTCGAATTTAGAGTTTGGGTACGATGACCATCAAGTATTGGAGGATTGTCTATCTGAATTTCAAGAGGCTCTTAAATGGGCACAGCATATTGTTGTGGTGTCGCCTATTTGGTGGGGCGGACTGCCAGGAAAGCTCAAAGGCTTGATTGATCGATCTTTTCTTCCCGGAATTACCTTTAAATTTGAGAGTGGTAGTGCAGAGCCCATAAAGCTTCTTAAAGGCAAAACATCAAGAATAATTTTGACAATGGATGCGCCTACGGAATATTTTGAAGAACAAGCAAAGCCAGTATTAGAGCAGCTTGATCGATTTACTCTTCAATACTGTGGTTTTTCAAAAGCAGAGGTTAATTTATTTGGTTCAATGATTTTGTCTGATAAGAATCAACAGGGCTCCTGGTTGAAAACTGTTAAAGCACTTGGTGCTAGATGTATCTAGCCTAGAACAAATCAATCTATGTTAGTTATGACTTCCTAACGACAACCAATAAACTTGACGATACCTTAACTTCAATAGTTAGGATTATTGGCAACAAATCCTGTATAAAAGCCATTTACCCTATGGAACTTTCGGGGAAAATTTGACAGTCTCTGGGCTTATCGAAGATGAAGTCTTTATCGGCGACCAATTTAGCATAGGCGATTGTCTCCTCGAGGTAAGTCAGCCAAGAATTCCATGTTTTAAACTCAATATGTTGTGGTCAACTCCAACCGGACACTTCTTCAAGCACATTTCTCAAATTCGATAGGGGCTAGGTCTCCCAGTGTTGTGTGTATTCTGCGTGAGTTGTAATAAGCAATATAGGCTCTTACATCCGCTACCGCATCCTCCCTTGTCGGATAAAGGTTTCCTGTTACCCACTCCCGCTTCAGGCTGCTGAAGAAACGTTCAGTCGGTGCGTTGTCCCAACAATTTCCCTTACGGCTCATTGAACACACCATCCCATGCTGACTCAATAACGTTTGGTAGGTATGGCTGGCATACTGACTGCCACGATCAGAGTGATGCAGGAGACCTTTTGGGGGCGAACGCAAATTGACAGCCATCATCAACGCACGAGTTACCAGGGCCGTTTCCATCTTCCGATCTAGATGCCAACCAATAATCCGGCGCGAATAGAGATCAATCACTACCGCCAAGTACAACCAGCCCTGCGAAGTCCAAATATATGTAATATCAGTCGTCCAAACTTGATTTTTAGCACTCGGTGAGAACTCCCTATTCAGAAGGTTCTCTGCGACCGGTAGGTGATGTTTACTGTCTGTCGTTATTGTAAATCGCTTCTTACGCTTTACTGCCAAGCCTAGCTTTTTCATGAGCTTGCGGACTCGATAGCGCCCGACTTCAAAACCTTCTTTACGTAACAGCTTCATTAACCGACGACTTCCGAGGCTCTGTCTAGATTCTGCAAATAGGGCCTTCAAACGATGGCATAGTTGCCATGTTTGAGCATCTATTGAGCTATTACCACGGCAACACCAATCGTAATAGCCAGTCTTACTTACCTGCATTACCCGGCAGAGCACCCTAACAGGAAAGCTGCCTTGCTGTTTTTCAATAAAGCTGTACTTTATTTCATTTCTTTCGCAAAGAAGGCGCTGGCCTTTTTTAGGATTTCTTTCTCCATCCGCAACTGCTTATTTTCACGTCGTAATCGCTCTAATTCTGCGCGCTCACCTACATCCAACCTTACACCGTCTTCTTCCTGCTTCAGTTCCTTTATCCAGCGTCGCAGGTTATTGGCTGTTGTTCCTACAGCCTCTGCTGCTTTAGAAATTGAATACCCTTGCTCAGAGACTAGCGCTACGGCGTCTTTCTTAAATTCCGGCTTGAAATACCGGCGTGTACCTTTTGTTGTCATACTTCACCTCGCTTGGTAGTTTTACCATCTTAGCGAAGTGTCCGGAAGGATTAGACCACTACAATATGGCTTTAGATAATGATAATACCGTTAAATTATTTAAAGATTACTTCAACACTGGTGTGTATTTTAGGGTGCTTGAGGAAGGTTATATAGGACAAGAAAAAAACTAAGTAAAGTTGCTGCACCTGGTTCTGTCAGTGTAAATGCCATGTTTAGAGCCTTATTTGATAAGCAGTATGCTTTTAGCAAACAAGTACTTGAGGCCGTCCATCAATTGCGGCCCCTCTCCCAAGAGTGGCGAGAAAAAGTGGAAAGACGCCTGAAGAGGATTGATTAGATAAGCAGTTTTGTGATGGCTCGTAAGACCTTCCTGTTTGTATCTTTGGTCAATGGCGCTAAAGCACTATGCCTGCACTTCAGATTGATTCGCACTGCCAAGATGCACAGCCTTGCCCCCTAAATGTATTACGTCAAGTTGCTTGAGCAGATTCCTCACTGTCAATCCGTTGAGGGTTATGAGCCACTGCTACCTTGGGGTATCCAACTTGAGAGAGTGGAGTGGCCATTAATAGTTAACGCCTTTAAGTTCTGATAATTATTTCAAATCTGCTTTGAGCGCATTGATACCGTGCTTGCCAAGAACACATTTCACAAATACGCTTTACTAAATACAGCCCTTGCCCCAAGCCGGAACTATGTTTGTTTTTTGCACTTTCAGTAAAAGGATCTTTTATCAACTTCTGCTGAATCTCATCAATATTATTCGAAAAATGTAAATTTCCTTGTGAAAATTTAATGCTCAATTTATGGTCGCTGGCGTAATGATCTGCATTTTCTATGAGGTTAGTAAAAAGGTGCAGCAACAAATTTTCATTAGCTCGCACCTTTTCTTCAGCAGAAACCTGAAGTTCAAAAGTTAAAAGGCTATCAGGGCTTGCTTGTACATGATTTAATATCGATTTTTCAAGTACAAACAATAAGCTTACCTCCTGGCGTTCCAGTGACTCCTGCCTTGCCAGAGCCAGCAGAGTTGATATAGTTCTTTGCATCTCTGATGAAGATTTTTGTAGCCTCTCAATCTCCATTAAAGATATTCTGCCAGTACCAGCTACCTTGCTAATAATATTACGTAATACACTCAATGGAGTTCTGAGTTCATGACTAATGTCCCGAGTAAAGTCGGACTCACGCTTTAAGATGACTTGTTTATACAATAAGGTATCTTCAAAAGTCTTTGCCAAATAACCTATTTCATCTTTAGGGTAAGCTCTGGCGAAGCCCGGCGAAATGGGCTGCTGCTTACTTCTTGAGATTGCATAAGCAAGAGATTGTAGAGGCTTTAAAGTATAACTTGATACCCAGAAGGCCAGCAATAAACCTAAAACTACGAGTAACACAAGCATCAATGATAGCCATATCGTTACTTCTGGTAGAAAATCAGTACTAACTTCGTAAGCGGAAATGTCTGCAACTAATACCATTTCCAGCTCCCCCAGAATTACTGGTTTGATATGGAGAGTTGGGCCTCGATCTAATACAAATTCAACTCTTTCTGGATCTTGCTCTAGCAAAACAGGAATATTACCTGGCAAAGCACTTCTACTTCCATACAACTGAATAAACTGCAATCTTGGAGTTGTAATTTCTCCCGATGATTTATAGACTTCCTTGAGATATACGGCCTCATTATTGACTAATCTATTAAAAATATTATCTTCTACTACCCAAGCATAAGCCACTATTACAAGACTATAAAGCAAACCCAAAAAAATTGAGTAAATTGCAATTAAATACAAGGTGCGCTGCTGTATGCCTTTCTTTGGCCACTGAGCTGGGTTATTCATATGGCACATCTAATTTATATCCAACCCCATGAATATTTTTTAGCATGTTATATGAAAAAGGCTTATCCAATATACTTCTCAATATATAGATATGTGATCGTAATACATCACTATCAGGAAAATTGTCTCCCCAAATTTTACTTAATAGTTCAGAGCGGGTCATAGCTTGAGGGAACGCCTTGGCGAGTAACAATAGTAGTTTGAAGTCTGTACGACTGAGCTTTAGAGTCTGCCCTCGGCGGGTAGCTTTATGCTGGCGTATATCAATACACAATTCTCCAATATTAAGGATTTGAGATCGATAAAGGTTATGTCGACGATATAAGGCCTTACACCGCATAGCCACCTCTTCCAATGAAAATGGCTTGGTTAGATAATCATCAGCACCAGCTTCAAAACCAATCCCTTTGTCATAAATACTATCTCTAGCGGTGAGCATCAACACCGGGGTATTCACTTCATAATTAGTTTTGATCTGTCGGCATAACTTAATACCATCAATATCAGGCAACATTAAGTCCAGCAATACTACATCATATTGATGTTGTTGAAACAGGCTATACCCCATCTTGCCACTACTGGCATAGTCTACCTGGAACAGTTGTTGCTCTAAAAAGTCGCACACCTGGCAAGCGATGTCTGTATTGTCTTCAATTAATAAAGCTGTCAGGTTCATGATTACCTCTTAGTCAGCACTATTTCGTAAAGATAACACTTTGTTGATGGCCAAGTCATATCCGGCAGCGATAGCTTCTGCATTCGGAGTTACTGGGATATCTGGTATTACACCGCTAACTTTATTGTCCCCATTGGGCCTTACCAGCTTGCGTGTAGTGATATAAGCCCTCAATTGTGAATGTGGCAAATTAAACAAGTTACCTTGCGCAGTTTGGTTAGAGTAGCCTTCCGTTTTCTGACCAATCAATGTAGCAAATCGATGATCTTGAGCCGCACTAGAAAATACGATAGCAGCAGAATAAGTAACCGGGCTAATCAGTATATAAACTTCTCCTTCAAATAAGTTATTATTATCTATGGGGCGGTGCCATTCATCCCAGTCGTATTGAATCAATTCTCCAGCTTTTCCCTTATAGTTAAAAAGCCCTCGATTTTGTTGGTTCAATTTTTCTGTCATATAAGAAATCATACGAAACTCTTTGTGGGCAATATAGCTTAATAAATAGGTGGCACTATCAGTATTACCCCCTAAGTTTTCGCGCAAATCGATAATCAAGCATGTAATTTTTCTATTTTTGATATCAGTAAAAGCTTGATCGATAAACTCGCTAAACCAGTCCAATCCTACATCAAAGCTGCCTATATGAAGATAAGCAGTGTCATCTGATATGACTTTAAAATAGAAGTCCTGCCTGCCATTGATAATTTCATCTTGAAGGTGCCAGTTTTGTTTAGAAAGTAACTGGGTAGTATGATTGGATCGGCTCACAGGCTCCTGCCATTTCAATTCAAAATCGTCAATAAACCCAAAGACAGCCCATAACATTACACCAAACCGTTTAGTAATAATTTGCTCTCTTAGAAAGCGAGACTCCCCACCTGCAAACTTCTGCATATGATCCATCAAGGTTTGAATACTTTGACCATTAATCCCTGTAATTCTTGCCCCTGCCGGCACTGATTGCCTACCATTTATATACGTATTCTTTGTTACGATACTACCATCAGGAGTTAAAGTAACAGCCAATGGAAAGGGCTTTTTGCCACTGGCTATAAGTTTTTCATACTCCTGATAAGGCCATATCAGAAAAGAATGACCATCATTAAACTTGTGCGCCAGTTGCCCTACAATTCGATAGAAATGGAGTCGATTCATAGAATCAGAGATTTGTAGCTGTAATTCTCTCACCGCTTCTTCCAGCTCCTGTAAATCGGTATAATGATCTAGTGCCGGATGTCTTTCTAAAGCCCCCAAGTAGAATGCCTCCACATCTTCTCGCATTTCAGCAACAGTTAATTTTTTTTCCAACAAAGAGCTGTCTGTTAACTCAGGAAAAATCTCTAGATGTGATGACCTACAAGCAATAACCAATACTGAACTTACCAGAAAAAAACAAATTTGATATAACCTTTTCATTTCGAAAACTCAAGTTTGAAATGAGCAGCTTAACAATGGGGTTGTGAAGATTCTGTCAAGCTACGTAATAGCAAAGCTAGAAGCTATTCCATTAACTCAACAGGCCTAGTTAAACACCCAGTTCAACTTGCGTCAGCTAAAGGCAGGTAGTTTGTTTGGCATTGCATCTCTGTTATTTGGGTAAGTTACAACCCCAGGAGCAGTTCTGGAAACCCAGCAAATAGAGTATTGACACCGGAGCTGATAAAATGTTGTAAATTCAATAGCTTATCTAGTTCTAGGAACCTAACGCCCAGGGTTCTTTCTCCCAATCCAACCTCTAGACATCACTTACCAAGCCTCCCACCAAGGAAAGCGCTCTCACTTCAATAGGTAGAGATCTAAGAAAGTGTGTTTCATGCAATGTATCTAATTGAGTGTATTTTCTACCAGGTTTATGTCTATCTGGTAGAAAGTGCAGTAGCTATTGGGGCTATAGTATCGCTCAATCTTAATCCTGCAGAATAAAAATTGATCATTCGATTGATATTAGAAAATAGTGCTCGTTACTCCATAGTTTCCATCATCATCTATTCTTTTGGACAGACTTGTGGATTTACTTACAGCGAATAGGTGGATATCTGAGGGTGTATCTATAAATTTAAGATCGTCGTGTCCCGATAACTCTCTCTGTAACTGAGTACTCAGTGTGGATTGGCAATACTAAATGAGCCGCAAGGTCAGTATATATGGAGGGCAAAAGGGAGGTCCGAACCTTCGCTATAGAGTCGCTTTTGTGTATATTTCATACAAATAGTCGGCGGATCACACCTCTTCTCACAAGAATCAGACAAAATTCATATGGACGTCAGGTGTTATAAAGCCTGAATAGATACATTGGTTGCTTATTACTTCATGTTTAAGCAAGGATATGTCATGAGGCACCTTTGTATTTCAATTGCTCTACTCTCACTCCTAACTTTGAGTGTTAACAGTTATAGTCAGGATACACTGACAGCTCTTGAAGGGCCCTATCTTGGACAGAAACCTCCTGGGTTAACTCCAAAGTTATTCGCTCCTAATCCCTCGAAAGAGTATCGGGATTGGGGTGGTTACTTCACGCCTGATATGAAGGAGTACTACGTTACAAGAAGATATCACCAAAGTGGCGAGTCTTCGAAAGTTGCATTCAAGCTTGAGGGTAATCGTTGGTATGAATCGGAAGTGGCCTGGGGTGGCTCTATCTCACCTGATGGTCAAACAATGTATTCTAGAAATCGATATAGAGAGCGCACTGATAATGGTTGGTCTGAACCTAAAAGCCTGGGGCCACTATTTGAAGACTTTCGTATCATGCGCCTTACGGCTTCTGCAAAAGGAACGTTTGTATTTGATGAAGTAGGTTCAAATGGAGATGGTATTCTTCGATATTCGCGTCTGTTAGATGGTAAGCGTGAAGCGCCAAAACCTTTTGGAGAGCAGATAAATACAGGCAAGTGGACTGCTCATCCGTTTATTGCTCCTGATGAGTCCTACATTATCTGGGATAGTGAAAGAGAGGGTGGATATGGTGATAGCGATATGTACATCAGTTTTCGCCAACAAGATGGCTCATGGGGCGCGGCTATTAACTTCGGTGATAATATCAATACAGAAGGGGAAGATGGTGGTGGATATGTAACGCCCGATGGGAAATACCTTTTCTACTGTCGGCGTTGTACTCCACCGAATTTTGAAATTATGTGGGTAGATGCGGAGTTTATTGAGGCCCTTAGGCCTAAATAAAATTTACACTAAGCTACGCCTAGTTCTCTGTATCTATCATCATGTTGCTAAATTTAAATTCTTTAATGATATTTCCGGTCTTCACGATACATGAAGCCCCGGTTGATCCCGCAGTAACCTGTTAAGTTGTATAGAATCCTTTCACCAAGTGAGAAAGTGAGCACCACACTAAGTGTGCGGGTGCTCACTTTTATATATTGCTCAACTCAGCCTCTATTAGCCACTTGCTACCGAAAACTTGAATCAATGATGAGAGAAATCAGGTTAGATAAAGGTTTGTGCAAATAGATATGCGCACCACAAAAGCCAGTTCTTTCTGATAACCTTTTATCTCTTTGGAGCGGAAGTTCAGCCTGAGACATTTGTTGTAGAACATATAGCTATTGCCGGACTTAAAATTAGCTGGGGAGATTGTTCAGTGCGAGTAGATGCTCTTTTGGGACTCTATGATCGGTTAAAATCTATACAAGGTGATATAGATGTCTCAGATATGTGGGCTTTGTATCTTTATATTATTAAAAAAGGAGTGTCTTTTTGACTAAAGGTGAATGCAATTGTGGAGAGATAGCTTATGAGATACAAGAATCCCTCACAGATTTATATATGTGCCACTGCTCAATCTGCCGTCGCTCCACAGGGAGTGGCGCTATTACTGTAGCTATCGTGCCTACCGAGAAGTTTAGTTGGATTAAAGGTAAGGAGAACCTTAAGTATTGGTCTAAGCCTGGGCATGATTGGCATACAAATTTTTGCGCTACTTGCGGTTCGACTCTGCCCGGAGAGAATGATTCTTTAAATACTTACATTCCTGCAGGAAGCTTGGTGGATGGTAACGAAAACCTAAAAGTGGTTCATCATTTATGGGTTGACTCAAAGGCTTCTTGGGAAGTAATAGGTGACGCCGGGAAGCAGCATCCCAAGGGGTTTGGATCTTAAATTATTTAACGTCCTGATTTATTGCGCTTTGTATTTTTACTCACTATTACGTGTGTAGTGACAGGGAGGTTAATTTTGGAGTGAGTTTTGTCTCTGGAGCTTGAGAATACAAGGCATTTTTAGGTGTATTATCTCGGCTGTAATAGCCAGAGAGATAACTCATTCTCCTGTTCAGAAAATTGCCGAAACAAGCTCATATCCTCTATCTAATGTCCAAATAAAAGCAATTGCGCTGCAGAGTCCAGCAACAGAATAACGTATCCGGATTTCCCATTCCTTTTTCCACAGCCTGGCTAAATAGGCAAGGGGCCATATGGCAAGAATTATGAGTACTTGCCCGGCTTCTACCCCCAGGTTGAAGGCCAAGAGGCTTTGCCAGATATTCGGGGAATCAACTTGGAGTATTTCATGTAATACAAATGAAAAACCCAGGCCGTGGAGTAGGCCGAGCATACAGGTGCCGATAAAAATTGTACTTTCGCTGCCTGTGATCTTAGTGTCTTCCCTGTGTAGTGATATCCAGGCCATATAGATTATGGATAGGGCGATACCGGTTTCTACCATAGGTACGAACCAGCTGACTGTGGGAACAAAGCCAAAGAATCCGGCTGAGAGGGTGATACTGTGACCGATGGTAAAGCCGGTAGCGCGCCATAAGAGTAGCGGTAGGCTGAGTGCACCGAGGCTTAGGCAGAGTACAAACAACACGTGGTCCAACCCCTTCAGGATATGGGCGATGCCCTCCGCCAGAAAAGTCTTCACAGCGTCTATTGAGGAGTGGGTAATCAGTAGTGGATCTTGCATAAGACCGCGTGAGCGAAAGACCTGGGTCCTACCTGGATTGTAATCCAGTACCAGGTTGGCGGTGTCTTCCTGGTTGGGGAGGCCTGGGTTAAGAGAGCTGGATAGTTGATATTCCCCAAGGGGAGCTTCCAGAGGGTAGTAGATCTGAATATCAACCAAGGTGTCACCCACATACAACCTTTGATTGGTATCTTCAGGTAAATATTGCTTTAAAAATGCCTGCTGTGCCTCCTCCAGCGTTGCAAAGTCCGGTTCACTTCCTATCCGATACAAGCGCACGGCTTTTACATCGCCTTTTATTTGCATGTCAGTATTGCGGAGAAAAATGGCGCTCTCTGCAATATTACCGAGTCCTAGAGGCGCTAGCTCCAGCTGTTGAAAGTCAACATAGTGGACCAAGTCACCTTGATTCAAGGAGTTTTTGGTATATGGGGCGGGTTGTGGGATTTTGCCTGTATAGGGGTCGCGCCCCAGTCCTGTTTTATCTGCCAGTAAATAGGGCATAGGCACTCTCATATATAGGTTGGCACCACTGGCTGTGTGCTCTATATGGAAAATCCGTACATTGAGGTTGAGAAGGAAATGCGCTTGTGCTTGCCCGCTGATGCTGGATATGAGGAGATATAGAACAATCATCGCGGGCAACTTGAGTGTGCTGTTTTTCATGGCTCTAGCTATTTCTCTATTTTATTCTTACCGTACGGATAGGGGAGTAAATCCAGCGATTTTCCAGTGGTTATCAGACTGGATAATTGCGATATTGGCCCGGGTCTCTTGCGGTCTTTGTTCAAAGTGTCCCCAGCTTCGGTCCTCTACTACCGCCTGCCAACTTGTAATCAACCGGAATCCTTTGTTGCCATTCAGGTTAATTTGGCTGGAGTACTCGACTTTAAGATTTGTAATAGTACTGATTGATCCCAAGCCACCACTCGTTGTTTGGGGGCGATAAATTTGTGCCAGATTTGAATAGGTACTTTCGAATCCATCCTTGGTAATCAGGTTTTTTAGCTTTAATTCCAGATTGATCGGTAGAGGCTCTTTAAATGCGGCAGCAACTTTTAACAGTAGCTGTTCTGTTACTTGACCCAAGTCTCGTTTTTTAGCGGTTCCTGGAAGGTTTACCCGGTATTCTTCTGGAAGATTGAGGTACAAAGCGACAGCTGAGATTATTATGGCGGTATAGATAATAGTTGAACCCTTGCGGCCTAAAATTGAGTGTTTGGTGGATAGCGTCAATACAATTATCGTAATAATAAGAAATGAAAATAGGATGGCCATAGGGACCGCTAGGCTAGGGGTTTCTATTACGAGTGGATCGCTATTTGGAGGGCGGTAATCGTATAGGTAGTTGTGCCACTGAATATCAGGAAATGAAGGAATTACATGGGTGGGGAATGGACCTGTGGGGTCCTGAATAAGGGTGGGAACGGAGTTGATCGTATCGGTGAATAGATTCCAGTCTACGGTAACACTCTGGGGCAGTGCATCAATGGAAAATTTTTCCCGGTAGCCAATCATCACTGAGCCCATTTCAATAGTGTCATTCTCCGAAATCTGTGAGTACCCGCTGTTATTTGCGCGAAGAAAAACAGTCTCAATGCTATTCGGCTGTGAGGGCGACTGATCAATAGAAGTTGGATTTTTATTATTTAGATAGCTGCGTACTGTGTGGTGCAGGAAGGCCTTACTTTCTGGTGTTAATGGTTGCCAGGCATCAAAAGGGTGATTAGTCCACTCCAGTAAGTCCTTGGTGCGCACGAGTATCTCATGGCGTATCTGGCGGGGCTCTACGTAGAGGAAAGACATTAGAGGGTAGCGATTATGCCGACTAATATCGGTGTTCTTAAAATGTGTATTCCATGGGTCTTTCCAGTCGATAATGAGTGGTTCAGGTTGGGATAGGTAGTGAAAGCCGCTGATAGGTGTTTGCCCGTGGCGACTGGTAAAGCCAATTGTCACGGATGCCAGCTCATCACTACCCATGGGTGGTTTTAGTTGCAGGTCTGAAAGTCCACCGATTGGATATTTCAGCTGAGTTAAAAGAATCTTTTTATCTGCCGGGAAATCCGGCATTTTTATGCCGGTGCGGGGATCGGTTTGCCCAGCAAAAGGGGAAATTATAGGTTTCCTCTGGGCTACTCGAATTGAGATGACTTTGGGCTTAATGTTCTTATTTCCAGAGAGTACTTGAAAATCGAAAGATTGCTGGGTTTTTGCTGATTGGGCCAGTCGATAAATGTCTGGTGTATCTTCAATTCCTGGCCAAAATAGTTTGGCATCGCTTGCTGATATCTCGAATCTAATGTTTAGGATATTTTTTTGTATATCAATCTCCGCAATATTGTTGGCGGTCTCAGCGCCACTTAAACTGATGAAATCAGCCTTGCTGGTTGTTGATAATGCACAGATGAATAATATCAAGGCCAGGCTGATAAGTATTTTGTTGAATGATAAATAAAATTTCGTTTTGGGAGTCATGTGTTGTTTGGGCAGAGTTTATCAGTTGCACCTTATTCATTTTTGAAGGGGGATTAATTTAGTCTGGTGCTTCAAGATCAGTACCGAAGGCTGCATTGACTTCCCCATAGATTTTCCCAATCAGCTTTTTATAAATTACTTTTCCGCCATAAATGGTAGGTATGAATACAACCTCAGTAGGGGCAGCTGGTAACTTTTCGGACTCCGCCTTTGCACTGCTGGGGTCCCAGGTCGGAAATTTCACTTGCCGGTTACTGATGGCCCATTCCATTCTGAGGGCGTCGAGATCGCCAATGTGGTTGCTGAGCAAATGCTCGACATGAAAAGTTAATTTGTCGCTGTTACTCAATGCTGGCAGGAAGTAGGTGGTGGCTTGCTTTTGGCGAGGGGAGGCTATACGAGTGCCGGGCAAGTAAGCGTCCCCGATTGCCGAAGTCGTATTTTTCTTTTGTAGTTCTTGAGACCAGAGAGCATCACTGAATCCGGATGCCAGTAACAGAAGAGTAATACTGAAACGCTGCAATAGGGTTTTAGTCGGAATCATCTTCTTGTACAGAGTTTACTTATGGGTTTTATGCCTTTAGGCAGCTTAGTTGATGATTCAAGTCACAATATGAGGGTAAGTTGGTATGGCGTGGAGTTTCGTTTTGAAACTTGAATAAGTTGGTGTTGCCAGTTTGGGGGATACGGGGATTTAATTGATGACGACTAGATGATTCGGCAGTTCATCTTTAATGGTGCTGGTGGGTATCGCTTCGTGAAGTAGATCTCCGCATTGCTCAATACATGCCAGTAATGCCTCTCCAGCTTTTCCCCGCTTGATTTGTTGCACAAAATTTTCAACTACTCTCTGCCAGTTGTCATTGGTGATGTGTTGGGCAATGCCTCTGTCGGCCAGTATTTCTACATAGTGTTCGGCTTCTGAAACAAATATCAGTAGCCCGAGTCGGTCCTTGGTTGCGTGTAAATCCTGCTCCAGAAATTGCCTGCGGGCTAAATTTGAAGCTCGCCAGAATTTTATTTTCTTTGGTACCAGGCGCATGGTGATGGGGCGCCAGCGGAATATTACTGCCAGGACAATAAATAAAATCCACTGAAGCGTCACCGCCTGTTGGAGGTTGATCCAGAACGGCAGGAATTCGATCAGAGGGGAGACTAACAGTGTTAGGAATGCGGCCCATAGGGTAGAGATATAAAGGTAGTTGTCGGCTTCCTTAGCGACCACAGCCATGACTTCAGCGTCGGTGCGGGACTCTACTTCCTTGATTGCCTCTGCTACCTGGCGTTGATAAGTATTGGTGAGCATTACCATCCTCCCGATGCGCCCCCTCCGCCAAAACCTCCGCCGCCCCCGCTAAACCCGCCCCCAGAGCTGCCGCCGGATAGACCTCCGCCAAATCCACCTCCACCATAGTAGCCGCCGTAGCGCCCCCGCTTAAAAATGCGGCTCTGTGCAGGTGAACCCAGTGCGGCACTGCCGAAGAGGTGTAGCATGACCAGTAGAAGGAACAGGCCGACCAGTACAGCAATTCGACGCCCCTCTTTGGTTTCTACGGGTTCAGCGACATATTCATTTTTCGTCGCGGCGATAATTGATCGAACCCCTGCATTGATTCCGCCGCTAAAATCGCCATTGCGAAACTCTGGCAGTACTTTGGTTTGGATAATATTTGCCGCCAGTGCATCGGTTAGGGCTCCTTCCAGGCCGTAGCCTACTTCGATACGGACCTTTCTATCATTGGGCGCAATCAGGAAAAGCACTCCATTGTCTTTGTCTTTTTTTCCTAGCTTCCACTTGCGTGCCAGTTGGTTGGCATACTCCTCTATAGTGATGCCCTGAAGCTCGGGGATGGTGGCGACAACCAGCTGATTATCACTGTCGCGCTCATACTGCTGTATCAACTCAGTAAGTTGGTATCTCTCATCGGCCTTTAACAACTCTCCCTGATCTACTACCCGGCCGGACAGCGCTGGAAACTGTACATTGGCCCAGGCTGCTAAGGCACAGACCAGAGCGATCAGGGTGGTTATGGCAAGACTGGGGCGGTTCATTTTGGGGTCGATGGCGCCTGTCTATTGGAAGTTGAGGAGCCTCTAAATAACTCCGTAATGCCTCTGCGGGTCTTGAAGGCTGCAGATGTTAGGCGCAGCTCGCCGCGAATGGCCGTAGCCCTTTGCAAGAGCTGCAACGCAGCAGCTGTGGCCTTCAAGACTCGCCCTTCGGGGCTTGCAGAGCGATTCACACTCCGCGTTGCGACTTCTTGAAAGGTCTAGACATTCCTGCGAAGCCGCGCCTTGATTGTGAACCGCTCTGCATGCCAGAGGTATCATGGAGTTATTCAGAGGCTCCTTAACCTCAGGTGCCTTATCGGCATCTTCACTGGTGGCTTCGAAAGTTTCTCGAAGCGGCATATCCCTGTAGAGCACGGCATGCCAGATTCTTCCTGGAAAAGTGCGAATCTCGCGGTTGTAGCGCTCTACAGCCTGGATATAATCCCGGCGCGCGACACTGATGCGGTTTTCGGTGCCCTCTAACTGAGATTGCAGTGTGAGGAAGTTCTGGTTGGCTTTGAGGTCGGGGTATCGCTCTACCACCAACATAAGGCGGGATAGCGCGCTGGTTAACTGGCCTTGTGCTGCTTCGAACTGTTGCAGCTTGGCTGGGTCATTGAGAAGGTTGCCGTCAACCTGGAGAGAGCTGACTTTCGCCCTAGCCTCAGTGACGGCTTGTAGGGTTTCCCGTTCGTGGGATGCGTAAGCTTTTACGGTTTGCACCAGATTGGGAACCAGATCGGCACGGCGCTGGTATTGGTTTTGAACCTGGGCCCAGGTGGCTTTAACCTGCTCGTCATAGGTTGGGATATTGTTGACACCACAGCCGCTGAGGGTGGTTGCCAGCAGCAGTAGCAGTGAGCTCTGCCAAAAGGGCCAGCCGCTGGGGAGCGCAGAGGTCATGCGGAATATCCTTATTCTCACGTGAACCCATCAAGAATAGTCCGCCTGACTCCCGGCGCTGGAGAAGGCATCACCATGGAGCCAAAATGGCGTTAAAAGCAACAATATTTAAGGCCAAAGTCCAGATATCCGATATGGACAGGGATTATTACGCCGAACATCCGCTCACTTTGGCGCGACATCCTTCGGAAACAGATGAGCGTATGATGGTGCGCCTACTGGCTTTTGCGCACAATGCGGCGGAAACGCTGGAGTTTACCCGGGGATTGTCCTCCGATGAGGAAGCGGATCTCTGGCAAAAAAACCTGAGCGGGGAAATCGATCTCTGGATAGAGGTGGGGCTGCCCACTGAGGAGCGAATTCGCAAAGCCTGCAACCGCTCGAAGCGCGTTATCGTATACAGTTACGGGCGCCGTGCAGCACCAATCTGGTGGCAGAAACAGGCCAGCCAATTGGAGCGCTTTGATAACCTTACCGTCTACCATTTAGCCGCTGATGCCACTGAGCAATTGGCGGCTATGGCTGAGCGCAATATGGACCTGAGTGCAACCATTCAGGATGGCCATATCTGGCTGGCTGATAGTGACAACAACGCGGAGATTACTCCGGAAACCTGGAAATAGGAGCAGACAACTTAATGCCTTCTTTTGACATTGTATCTGAAGTGGATAAGCACCAACTCACCAACGCTGTGGATCAGGTGAATCGCACTATTACCAACCGCTTCGACTTTAAAGGTGTGGATGCGGAAGTGGAGATGAGTGAGTTCTCCTTAGTAGTTCGTGCTGAAGTGGACATGCAGGTAGACCAGATGGTGGATATGCTGCGCGGTGCACTGATCAAATGCGATATCGATCCACTGGCGATGGATGTAGGTGATAAAGAGCAATCCGGCAAGCAGGTCAAATTGGACGTGACCCTGAAAAATGGCCTTGACAAAGAACTGTCAAAAAAGATTGTTAAGCTGATCAAAGATGAAAAGCTCAAGGTGCAGGCTGCCATTCAGGGTGAGCAGGTGCGTGTTACTGGCAAGAAGCGCGATGACTTGCAGCAGGTGATCGCCTTGTTGCGCGGTAAAGAGCTGGAACAGCCATTGCAGTTTAATAACTTCCGCGATTAATTGGTTTTGCAGTGATCAAGCGTACTCTCTTCAGTGTTCTATCCGTGCTGTTGTCGCCACTGGCGATTGCCGCAGAAATTACCCCGGCTAGGTTGCTGTCCAGCTATTGGGTTGATAGTAGTGCAGGCCTGGATATTTCCGGCTTAAGTTTCTGTTCTGGAGATCTGCTGGCAGTTTCCGATAAGAATTCTGAAGAGATCTACACGCTTGAACTTCGCGATGGCAGTGCCGACCTGGTATCACATCTTCGCTTAAGCGGCCTTGGGATACCGGAGCAGGATGAGCCTGTCAGTGCTTGGGAAGGCTTCAAGGAGTTGTTCCGCCCGGCAGAAGATCTGGACTTTGAAGGTGTTACCTGTAGCGATGGCCAGGTCTATCTGGTCAGTGAGCATTACAACCGTATTGCCATCGTAGATATCGAGGGAAATGCACGCTGGCAGGAGCATAGCTGGTCGGCATTAGCCAGGTCCCAGGGGTTTCTACAGAAGACCAATGCTTCCAGCGAGGGATTGGTGAAAGCCGACGATACTTTCTGGGTAGCCATGGAGCGCGAACCCCGTGGTTTGTTGAGGCTAAATGCAGATGGTGAGGCCAGCACACTGACCCTGCCTCAAGTAGATGGCCTGGACTTTGCTGGCCGTTCAGAGGACTTGGCGGGATTGGATTACCACGACGGCGCACTCTTTACCTTGGAGCGCAACGCCCACGCCGTGTGCCGCAGGGCACTTCCTAGCCTGGAAGCCGAGTGGTGCCTGGACTATCGCGCCCTTGAAGAATCTCCCGAGCGGGTTTATGAAGAAACCCGCTATGGAAAGGGCGAGGGGCTGGCAGTCGGAGAGCAGGGTATTTTCGTTATCCTCGACAACAATAATGTTGGCCGTGCCCAGGCGCCTGACGACAAGCGCGCGCTGCTGTTGCATCTGGCAATGCCAGATGAGGTCAGTAGGCTGCAATAATTGACTCTGTCTGGCGCCGTACTTTCCGGGAGTCGGCGCTAATCCCATCCCTTTAGTTCTTTCCCGTTCAACAAGTCCCTCCATTTTTAAAATATCTTCTAGTCACTAGCGCTAAAATTGTTTAGAGCAATTGGGGTAACTATGCTGTGTACCAATAGCTATTGGGACCTTACAGCTTGGTAGTGTCTGTTGGCCGCAGGGAATCTCCCGGTTCTTAAATCACTTTGGCGATAAATTGGAAGGATCGTGATTAAGCGTATTTTTTTAACTATCGTATGTGCGCTCTTGTCATCCATGGGGCTGGCAGCTGAAATTATTCCCGCCAAAAAAATAGCTCACTACTGGGTGGATGATAGTGCCGGGTTAAGTATATCTGGTTTGAGTTTTTGCGATGGAAAAATGGTTACGGTGTCGGATAAGCAATCCAGGGAGATCTACCAGATAGTATTGGGAGATAGGAGTGCAACCCTGGAGCCTTATATCAAGCTGGCTGGGCTCCGGGTTCCGAAAAAAGATAGGCCTACTAATTTATGGTATTTTCTACTGGAACTTACTCGCCCAGCTGCAGCGATGGATTTTGAAGCCATCACCTGTGCCGATGATAAATTCTATTTGTTGAGTGAACGTTACAACCGCATAGCTGAAATAAATATGGAGGGAAAGGGGCATTGGTTAGAAAATATGTGGTCGGCTACGGCTAAAGCCCAAGGCTATATGCACGGGTACAATCTCTCCGGTGTAGGGCTACAGAAGGTGGGCGATGACTTTTGGATGGCTATAGAGCGGGATCCCCGTGCCCTGGTAAAACTCGGCCCCAAGGGAAGTGTACAGATTTTTACACCGCCGCCAGTAAAAGGGCTGGATTTTCGTGATGAGTCGGAAAATATGGCAGGCCTCTATTACTATGATGGGGCTTTGTGGACCCTGGAACCTAATGCCTATGCAGTTTGCCGCAGGGAATTACCCAGCTTGAAAGCTGAGTGGTGTCTGGATTACTGGGAACATGAAAACTCCTCTGAACTCGGCTACGAGGTATCGCGGACCGGTGGCAAGGGAGATGGTTTGGCTATTGGAGAGCGGGGCGTTTTTATTGTGTTTGACAATGATAATATCAGTCGTATTCACGACCCACAGGATCGCAGAGCACTCTTATTACATCTGGCTCTACCAGATCAATCTGACTAAATACCAATAGAGACTTTCTATTATTGGGGTTCGAATAGTTGGGTTGTGTTTAATGGGGAATATAATGATCAAGACAGTTTTCCTCGCAATTAATTTCATATTTTTAGCATCCGTGGGAATGGCAGCTGAGATTTTTTTGGCTAAAGATATTGCTGATTACTGGATAGATAATAGCTCGGGTGTGGGTCTATCTGGTTTGAGTTTTTGTGGCCAATTAATAACGATCTCTCCTAAAGAATCGGAAAAAATATATAGAATCAATTTACACGGTCAGAGTGCGACATTAGAAAAATACCTGAAAGTTAGCGGCCTGCCTCCGCCCAAAAGGGGGGTAGCCGATAATGTTTCTCACTTTGTTATGGATTTATTACAGCCTAAATCCGCAATGCGTTTTGGTGGAATATGTTGTAGAGACGACGGTACATTTTTATTGAGTGAACGCCACAATCGAATAGCAGAAGTGGACACAGATGGGAGTTCACGCTGGATTAATAACAAGTGGTCATCAGCAATAGAGCACCTGGGTTATTCGCTGAGATACAATAATGGCGGGGAGGGAATAGTTGAGGTTGGCGATGACTTGTGGGTAGCTTTAGAGCGGGAACCCAGGGGATTGTTAAAGGTGGGAAGTAAAGGAGAGTTTCAAGTTTTCTCCTTGCCTTCTGTAGTGGGGCTGGATTTTGGAGACCACCCGGAGAATCTGAGAGGACTTGATTATCATGACGGCGCTCTTTTTACTCTTGAAAGCAACGCATATGCGGTATGTAGAAGAGCTCTGCCGAGCTTGCAAGCTGAATGGTGCTTGGTTTACCGTGAGATTGAAGAATCCCCGGAGCACGCCTATGAAGTGTCGCGGTTGGGGGGGGATGGGGTCTGGAGTTGCTGTAAATAACCAGGGGGTATTTGTGGTTTTCAATAACAATAATATCAGTCGTGCCCGTGATCCCCAGGATCGCCGCGCTCGGTTGTTACATTTGGCTTTCCCCGACGGTAAACAATAGGGGCATATAGTAGGTGGTAGTTGAGAAGTTACCGGCACTGCTGGAGGAAATACGGGCTTGTCGCCTCTGTGAAGAACAACTTCCTCTAGGGCCGAATCCAGTCTTGAGGGCTGCAGCGTCTGCACGCCTATTGATCGTCGGCCAAGCCCCGGGCACCAAGGTCCACGCGACCAGTATTCCCTGGAATGATCCCTCAGGAGATCGCCTGCGAGATTGGCTGGCGATCGACCGGGACACCTTTTATGACGAGTCCCAGATCGCCATTATTCCCATGGGCTTCTGTTACCCTGGGCGCGGCAAGGGCGGTGACCTGCCGCCGCGACCCGAGTGTGCCGCCACCTGGCATCAGCGCCTAATGACACAATTACCCAACTTGCAACTGTCGCTGTTGGTGGGACAATACGCCCAGCGCCATTACCTCCCGCACTGGTATGGCAGTATTACCGAGAATGTTCGCCATTACCGTGATGCACTGCCAGCGGGATACTTTCCCTTGCCGCATCCCAGCCCGCGCAACACCTTGTGGTTGCGTCGCAGGCCCTGGTTTGAGGAGGAGGTTGTGCCCGAGTTACAACACCATGTTAAAAAGATATTGAAGGTTTAAGAATGCCGGTTCCGGACAAAATAAAGATCCACCCCTCTTGGTACGATGTTTTGGGCGGGGAGTTTGACCAACCCTACATGGCCCAATTGCGTCAGTTTTTAAAGGGGGAGAAGGCTGCCGGCAAGAAGATCTACCCAGCCGGTGGCCAGATCTTTAATGCCTTTAACTCCACACCTTTTGATCAGGTAAAAGTCGTTATCCTGGGTCAGGACCCATACCATGGCGTTGGCCAAGCCCATGGCCTGTGCTTTTCTGTGATGCCCGGAGTACGCATTCCTCCATCGCTGCAAAATATTTATAAAGAGTTGCACTCCGATATGGGTATTCCCCCTGCACACCACGGTTGCCTGCAACCTTGGGCAGAGCGGGGCGTGCTTTTGCTAAATGCCACCCTTACTGTTGAGGACAGCAAGGCCGGCGCCCACCAGGGGCAGGGTTGGGAGCAATTTACGGATGCGGCGATTCACAAGCTAGCGGAACAGCGTGAAGGGCTAGTCTTTGTTCTTTGGGGGAGCTATGCCCAAAAGAAGGGAGGCTTTATCGACCGCAATAAGCATTTAGTGTTGCGTGCTCCACATCCCTCTCCTCTATCTGCGCACCGGGGTTTCTTTGGAACCCGTCCTTTTTCCCAGGCAAATCACTGGTTGCAACAGCGTGGAGAAAAGCCTATTGAGTGGGCTTTGCCAGAGGCGGATCAATTGAAGCGAATTGCTGTGGAGATTTAGTGGCTTGCCCCGGATAGGTATTATCTATCCGGGTTTGTATTTATCCAGAGAGCCAAAAATTCTATTCCTGTTATCCTTCTCTTGGCTTCCAGATAAAGAATCTTTCTATTTTTTAGTGGTTATATGCGTCAATTCTCTGCTTTGGCAGTGTTTTGCGATGGAAATCTATCGAGGCTTGAAAGCCAATCAGAGCTATTATCTATTTTTGGCTCTTTTGAAGTTATTTATCTGTCCGATAAAGTATCAGTTGTGAAATCTAAGGTGGAATTGCTATGAAAATGATGACCTGCAAGGAGTTGGGAGGCGCCTGCGATGTGGAGTTTCGTGGGAATAACTTTGAAGAGGTGGCGGAGCTTAGCAAGATGCACGGAATCGAGATGTATCGAAAAAATGATGCACAGCACTTGCAAGCAATGAAAAAAATGCAGGATTTGATGAAAGATCCTGAATCAATGCAGAAGTGGTATGAGTCAAAGAAGGCGGAATTTTCAGCTCTCCCGGATTGTAAATAGAAAAATTAGTATTTTATGGGTGGAGATTGATTTGGCCTAATAAGCTTGGTGGCTAAAGTTTGATTAATAATATATGGATTGAGTAATTCGAAAAGGGTCTCCACTTGGGTGGTATATATTGCTTGGCTAATAATCCTATCTATTTAAGATTGGCGACCCTTCACAGTGTGGCCCTTTTTAGCCTCAACGGCCTTCCAAAGAGGTCGCATTAACAACCGAGCAAATGCAAAGCCGACAAAGAACAAGTTACAGATGTAGGCTAAGAAATATGGCCCAAACTCTCTTTCGAAAAATATGCCAGTAGCGTTGAGGGTGCTGGCGATAACTACCGATGAAGCGATGCTGAAAAGCCCATAGTAGGTAACTTTCATTACAATAGACACAAATTTGAAGTGTCTTTTTTTCCACAGATAGACAATAAAGCCTGTAGTGGCTATTCCCATCAAGGAGCTGCTTGTAGACCAAACATAGCCAGCATCGATACGGAAGTTCAAAAGTGCCAAAGAAAAGGCGGCGAGCAGTGCGCTGAATAGGCTGATATAGACAATCATGGCCAGAGACACCACATGACCCCTAGAGATACTCTCTATTCTCCTTGACTGAAATGTGGCAACCATTGCCGCAAATCCTGCCAGCACTATGGATATTTCAATAATGACAAGCAATTGATCGATTTGTACCGACAGTTTTTCCATCTTCCGCTATTGTCCCAAGCAGAAAGGTTAAATAGGAAAGTTGATAACAGTATATGAGTGAAATGGAGAGCTGGTAAGTTGTTTCCCGTCTCACAATTAGCTTTATTTTAGCCCGCTTGCTATATGGTTAATAATTGTTGTTTGGTGTAGGTGTCCAACGGTTGGCGCCACACTTTTAGCTGAAAATCAGCCGGACGCCACCGTTTTCTCCTTGCCGGTTCGGCCTAGTTCATTTTCTCTAACAGCTACCCATAATGGGCGCATAAGCAGTCTTGAAAATGCATAACCGACGACAAATAGGTTGCAAACAAAGGATAAAAAATACGGCCCATACTCCCTGTTGAAAACGATCCCTAGCGCATTCATGATATTGATAATAACTACTGAGCCGGCAATTCCAAAAAGAAGGAAATAGGTAACCTTGGCAACAATTGAAACAGACTTGAGTCGTTTCTTTATCCATAGGTAGCCGATAGAAAACGACGTAGCCACACTCATGGCAAAACTGCTTACTGACCACAGGGTGCGATCAGCGAGATCAAAATTGGATAGAGTCAGGGTGAAGGCAGCCAGTAATGCGTTGATCAAGCTGATATAAATAATCATCGCGAGGGATACAATTCTTCCTTTGCCAAGATTTCTGCCTTTTCTGGGGTGGAGCGTGCCAACTATTGCAGCAAAGCCTGCCAGAATAATACAGCATTCAAGAACGACAATTAGTTGGTCTAACTCTTTCAATATTGCCTCCCTCTACTGCTTTATTTAGCTGGAATTTTGAACCCCAGGGAAAGATCCATAAATATAGTAGCGGTAGTAAGCTGCGTTTTGAGTGGTGCAAACCTTTTTGCTTTTCAGAGGTTCTTTCTGGTTGTTAACTCATAAACAAAAAAGGCGACTAAAAAGCCGCCTTTTTGATTAAAAGTAATTTTCTTGTTTAGGCTAGCGGATCGGCGTCTGCATCGTAGGGGAGTTCCTCGATATCCAAAGTGCGGCCATCTTTCAGGTGTAAGGTTTCACCTGCGGCCACTTTGGATATGGTGAGTACGGCGAGTAGCTGAATGCCTTCTTTGCTATGGCAGGCTTCCATCAGATTGCCAATACTTTGTTTTCCATCTCCAAATATCTCCATGCCAGATTCAGGGAGATCCCCCGCAGTGCAGCTTGCCCGGTAAAGGCGACGCTTGGCGGCGCCGCGGAATTGCATACGGGCAATTACTTCCTGGCCGGTATAGCAGCCTTTTTTAAAGCTCACGCCACCGAGCAGGTGCAGGTTGGTCATCTGCGGGATAAACATCTCTGTAGTGGCGGCGTCCACCTGGGGGATGCCGGCTTCAATTTGGCGCATTTGCCAACAGTCATAGCCGGTAGCTTCACACTCTGGTGATAGCTTTTGCCACAGTTGCTGGACCTTGCTGGTGGGTACCAGGATGGCTAGCTGCAGGTCGGTAATACATTGGGCAATGCAGCGCTCCCCTTCGAAGTCAAATAGCTTCACCTCGCCGACAGAAGGTTGCTCGAAGCCCAGCAATTTGGAGGTACGCTCTGCCACATCGCGTCCCTGCAGGCCTAACCAGTGGGTTTCATCACTGATGTCGCGCAGCTCTGTTTTGAAAAAGACGGCGTACTTGGCCAGCGCTTGCTGGGCGATGGGGGCCAAATCCTTTGGCAATCGGAAGATGAACTCACTTTGCGAAAGTTTCAGTGCACTAAAAGCACTGATCATACGCCCCTTGGGGTTGCAGTGAGCTCCCAGGGTACTGTGTTCATCGGGAAGGTTGATCAAGTCACAGGTGAGCTGCCCCTGTAAGAACTTCTGGCTGTCGGGTCCGGTAATGGAAATAGCTCCGATTGGGCCCAGGTCCAGCAGGTGCAAACTCTGAGGGTCTTCGCGACTAGTGAGAGGGAAGTGAGCTTTGCTGCCCTCCCAAATGGCGCCCTCGTTGCTGAGAAAATCCTGCCACTGTTGCTGATCCATAATCCTGCCACCTGCATTTGTATTCGGGGCATAATTTGGGGGTCCTTCGCGCCCTTTTCAAGTTTGGTGGGGCAGGGGGTATACTGCGCTTTTTATCTGGTTGGAAAGAAGTATGGATCGCAACCGCCTGTTTTGGGCCAGCCGCCGTGGCATGTTGGAATTGGATCTGGTTTTGCTGCCGTTTCTGGATAATGTTTACGAGACCCTGGAGCCAGAGGATCAGCAGCGCTATATCCGCCTGCTTGATGAGCAGGATCAGGATCTGTTCGCCTGGTTCTTGCGTCGAGAAGACCCGGCTGACCCGGACTTGAAGCGTATAGTGCAAATCATCCGTGACAACACCGGACTCCAGGAATAGCTCGACACCCCCGCTTTATGAGCGCAGCGCCCGCTTAAGTTGCGTCGTTGCGCCTTCCTTTCTTTTGCATTTGCTCCTTTTGCTGATCACCTTCCTGGCGATCTTACTGGTCTGGTTGTGTAACCTGCCTTTAGTGTTATCAGGGCTGGCGAGCCTTTTTGTTATGGTTTACGCCGGGATAGAGTGGCGCCGGGTGAAAACTGTGAGCGGCCATTTATCGACCCGTGAGCGAAGGTGGTTTTGGCACCCTGATGGCGCAGATCGTCGCGAATTCCAGTTTGTAAATGAGCTGGTGTTGTGGTCTTGGTTGGTGGTGATAAATGGTCGGGACAGGGCTGGGCGCCGGCTCCGTTTGGTGTTGGCCAAGGATATGCTGGCGCCGCAGGATTGGCGCAGGCTACAAGTGGCACTGCGCTATTCCCGCTAGTTAGCTGGGTTGCCGTGGCGGGCCCAGTTGGCTAAAAATTGGTCGGTTAAATAAATTGGCGTTGGCCGGCAAAGTTCTCTGGCACCAAAATCGTGTCCATAGCAAGTTCACGTAGTTGGGGGTAGTCGAGGGAGTAGTGCAGCCCCCGGCTCTCGCGGCGATCCAGGGCCGAACGAATAATCAATTCCGATACCAGGGAGAGATTGCGCAGTTCAACCAGGTCGCTGCTGATGCGGTAATTGGCGTAGAACTCGCGAATTTCTTTCTGCAGCAACGTTACTCGGTGCTGCGCGCGCAAGAGTCGCTTGCGGGTGCGCACAATGCCTACGTAGTCCCACATAAACCGGCGCAGCTCATCCCAGTTATGGGAAATCACTACATCTTCATCGGAATCGGTGACTCGCGATGCATCCCAGTCTGGAGATGGGCGGGGCGCCTGTACCATACCCAGGTGCTCATCGATATGCAGGGCTGCTGAGCGAGCGTAAACCAGACACTCTAACAGCGAGTTGCTGGCAAGGCGGTTGGCGCCGTGTAAGCCGGTAAATGTCGTTTCGCCAATGGCGTAGAGCTGGTCCAGATCTGTGCGCCCATGGCGATCGACCATAATGCCTCCACAGGTATAGTGAGCTGCAGGCACCACTGGAATAGGCTCTCGGGTGATATCAATGCCATATCGAAGGCAATTGTTATAAACCGTTGGGAAGTGATCGCGGACAAACTGTGGATCTTTGTGGGAAATGTCCAGATAGAGGCAATCTGCCCCCAGCCGTTTCATCTCGTGGTCGATAGCGCGGGCGACGATATCCCGTGGCGCCAACTCTCCTCGCTTGTCGAAGCGGTCCATAAACCGGCTGCCGTCGGGAAGCTTGAGTACAGCGCCTTCACCGCGCAAAGCCTCGGTAACCAGCATGGCCTTGGCCTTGGGATGGTAAAGGCAAGTGGGGTGAAATTGATTGAACTCCATATTGGCCACGCGGCACCCGGCGCGCCAAGCCATTGCGATTCCATCGCCGCTGGCACCGTCCGGGTTACTGGTATAAAGGTAGGCCTTGCTGGCCCCCCCGGTGGCCAGGACGACGGCTTTAGCCTGGATCAGCTCGACCTCATCGTTGCTCTTGTTGAGTACATAGGCGCCGGCACAGCGAAATCGGCCTTTATCTGGATCCGGCTGGCGGATTAGATCGATGGCAACGTGGTGTTCGAAACAGTCGATATTGGGGCTGTTTAGCACCTTGGTGATCAGGGTGCTGTGTACCGCTTGGCCGGTGGCATCGGCGCTATGAATAATGCGCCTGTGACTGTGCCCCCCCTCTTTGGTGAGGTGGTAACCCTGTTCCTCGCGGGTGAAGTCCACACCCTGATCGATTAACCAGCTGATCGCGGCAGTGCTCTCCTCTACGGTAAAGCGCACTGAAGCGGGGTGGCAGAGTCCTGCACCCGCGTCTAATGTGTCTGCAATATGCGACTCAACCGAATCCATCTCATCCAGCACTGCAGCGATGCCTCCCTGGGCGAACCAGGTGGAGCCATCTTGCAATCTCTGTTTGGAGAGCAGGGCCACGCGATACTGGGAGGCGAGATGCAGGGCCAGTGTAAGGCCTGCTGCACCGCTTCCAATTACGAGAACGTCGTAGTTTGCCTGGGCATTCATAGATTTCAATTATGTTTAAGGGTCGCGTAGTATAGCGCCTCCTGATTATTCGTCGATTTGACGTGGAACTTATGTCCTATTGTCATTGTCATCAACACAGTAAAAGAAACGCCTGCGCCGGTGGCCCCGCAGTTAAATTTTGTGGCGCCCGCAGTGTGGCTGGATATGGGAGTTGGGGATGACAGCGCATCAGGCGTCAACGAGTGACCGTGAGCTGGTAGAACGGGTACAAAAAGGGGACAAACGCGCTTTTGACCTTCTTGTACTCAAGTACCAGCACAAAATTGTTGCTGTAGTGAGTCGGTTCATTAAGGACCACAGTGAAGTACAGGATGTAACCCAAGAAGCTTTTATTAAGGCTTATCGTGCTCTTGCCAATTTTCGCGGCGAGAGTGCTTTTTACACCTGGATGTATCGGATTGCGATTAATACCGCCAAGAATCACCTGGTTTCCCGCAGTCGTCGGCCGCCATCTTCCGATGTTGAACTGGAAGATGCTGAGTTTTACTCGGGTGCTGACCTGCTGCGTGACAACGAGACACCTGAAAGTCAGATGTTTCGCGACCAGCTGGAAGCGGCGGTGCATCGCGCTATTCGCGCACTGCCAGAGGATCTGCGCTCAGCGGTAACGCTGAGAGAGCTTGAGGGACTGAGCTACGAGGAAATCGCCGAGGTTATGGGATGCCCGGTGGGAACTGTGCGCTCTAGAATATTTCGCGCACGGGAGGCGATAGACCGGACAGTCCAGGCCGTGATGGCCGGCGAGCCGGAAACACTGGGTGACAGGGGTTAAAATTGCGGAAAATTTTCCCAGTCGGGGAAACCAACCGCTCAGACTCCGGTCATAACATGTAACCAAATATGGTGCTTGTGGGCACCGAATAAATGATTGCACAAGAGGGTTAACCCCTATGTCCCACGGGAATCATCAGGAACGTCTTAACGAGTCGCTCTCGGCGCTCATGGATGGCGAAGTCAGCGAACTGGAGCTGCAACGGCTTCTGAAGGCCAGCGCGGCCTCTGAAGAGTTCGGTGAGCGCTGGTCGCGTTACCAACTTGCGGCGAGTGTTATGCGCCGCGAACAGGTCGCGCCGGTCGACATCGGCCTTGCAGCGAGTATTTCTGCCGCCATCGATGAGGAAGAGCCTCTGTCGCAAAACGGCAATGGGGGATCTGCGGTTGCTGGCAATTTGGTCAACAATCGCTGGTGGCGTCCGCTGTCCCGTGGTGCTGTTGCTGCGACGGTGGCCTTTGCTGCCATTTTGGGTGTGCAGCAAATGACAGATTCTCCACAGAGCGCTATTCAGGGGGCAAACCAGCCGGTAGCTTCGGTAGAACGGGAGGCTCAGCCGGTCGTTCAGTCTGCACCGCAGCCTTCCGGTTTCTATGTGCCCGCCCCTTCCACGCGCTCAGTGAGCACTGCGGCTCCCCGCTTTGTGCCGGAACAACGCACCGGTGTTGTGGGGCAGGCCGTAATTCAGCAGGCCCCGACTCCCGAGTTGATGCGCCACCTGAATCGCGTAATGATTCAGCACTCAGAACAAGCCGCTCATGTGGGCAGTCAGGGCATGGTTCCCTTTGCTCGCGCCACTTACGGCGAACAGGTTGGAATGTAGTGTGACGAAAGTCGAAACCAGGGGGCGCCGAATTTTCAGCGGGATTCTCAAGGCCAACGGTCTACTGTTGGCCTCCTCGTTGTTGGCACCCATGTCATTTGCCCAGGTTGACACTGGGGTCGAACCCAGTGCCCCCACCACCATCAATCTCGATATGAGTACTGCTCCCGCAGCAGCCCCAGCTGTAGTGGAGGTTGCTATGACAGATGGGGGCTCGGTTAAGGTGGAAAGCCCTGCCGCAGTACCGGCCGATCCAGCAACTGCAGCTCCGGAAGGCGCTGTTGGTACCGTGCCGGCGCAAGAGGGGGTGACATCTGGTGTAGTTAATCTCAATCCTGCGAATCTCAACCCTGCAGCGCAGAGCGGCATGGTAAGCCCGGGTGTGGTGAGTAATAACGAGGTTGAGCATTGGCTAGCCAAGTTGGCAAAGGCAGTAACTGAGCTTGAATACAGTGGTCTGGTGACCTTTGAGCATGCGGGCCTCCTGGAGACCTTGCAGGTAGTTCACGCGGTTCGAGAAGGTGAGCAGGTAGAGCGCGTGCGCTACCTCAGTGGTGAGCCTAGAGAGTTGATCAGCCACGGCAGTGCCGGAAATTGCGATGTCAGTGCTTCGCCAAGAAATCGTGCTACAGCATGGAACTCGGCGGGCCAACAACAGGCTCAGCGCGCCTACCAATTTATCTTGCGGGGTGAGGAGCGAATCGCGGATCGCGATGCTGTTGTGATTGAGGCGCGACCGAGGGATCGCTATCGCCTGGGCTTGGTAGTGAGTCTCGATAAACAGACTGGGCTGCCGTTGAAGACCATGCTGGTTAGCACTCAGGGCCGCGTACTGGAGCGTTACCAGTTTGTACAACTGGATCTCTCCCCTGTAGAGGATGCCGCACTACAGGCGGTCTCCAATAATGCCCGGCGCATCGACAATCGGAATGAGTGTACGGCTTCACAGAGCCGCTGGCAGGTGGGCTGGTTGCCCGACGGTTTCAGGGTAGTGTCCGTCAAGCCGTTATCTGATGGCGACATGATGGTGTTTAGCGATGGGCTGGGAGTGTTCTCTGTATTTGTCCAACGCCTCAGTCCAGAACTTGAGGGCTTTAAAGGTCGCGCAATCCGCGGAGCTACAACAGCCTATATGGACCGTCTGGAAATTGAAGGCGTTGCTTACACTGTAACAGTGGTGGGTGAAATCCCCGAAACTACAGCGCGCCGTGTCGCCAGCTCAATTACCGCAAAGAGCTAAGTGAGCATATAGGTGCTTCAAGAGCGTGGCCGGGTGGTGGCCATAGAGTCCGATGCTATCTGGGTGGAGACCACCCAGAGTAGCGCCTGTAATGGCTGTTCTACCAAGTCCAGCTGTGGGACTGGATTGCTGGGCGATCTGTTTTCTTCTTCGACCCGCGTTAAAGTAGCTCTCAACGGTTTTTCTGCTGATAAAATCCACCTCGATGATGTGGCAGTAATTGGTATTACCGAGAATGCCCTGACCAGTAGTGCCTTGCTGGTTTACCTCGTCCCCTTGATGTCCCTGGTGCTAGTTGCACTGATTGGGGATTCGCTCTTCGCTGAGCCCGGTGCTGTAATCGGGGCCTTGATCGGTCTGGTCTTCGGTGCTTTGGGCGTTCGCTGGTACAGTAGATCCCAGTCGCAAAACCCCACCTACACCCCTGTACTTCTGCAGATTGAGCCCTCCCAAAAGAAATAGTCCGCCGCCTCCGCCTTCGCCAGCTAGCCCTCGTCTCCCTGACCTAAACTGAGAGTTCCTTTTATCGCCTGGAGGCTCTGTCAATGAGGGCTCGCTGTTTTGATGAGCGCTGGCCTCTACGCACTGCATTTGTCATCTCTCGTGGCGCGCGCACTGAGGCTCAGGTTGTGGTGGTGGAGCTTAGTGATGGTGAAGTCTCTGGCGTCGGTGAGTGCACGCCTTATGCTCGCTATGGAGAAAGTGCTGCCTCTGTTTTGCACCAGCTGCAGCCGATGCTCAAAGAGGTGAGTGATGGGTTGACCCGAGAGCAATTACAGCTGCGTATGCCTGCCGGAGCGGCGCGAAATGCATTGGATTGTGCGCTGGCAGATTGGGAGGCTAAAAAAGCGGGGCGTCTACACCCGGCTCCGGATTTTCTCCCTACCGTACAGACATTAGTTGTTGATAGTCCCGAGGCAATGGCAAGTGCTGCGAAAATTGCTGTGACGGCGGGAGCTGATATTCTCAAGTTGAAACTTGATGACCAGCATGTGCAAGAAAGGGTGTCGGCAGTTCGCTCAGCAGCACCGGATGCCAGGTTGGTGATTGATGCCAATGAGGCATGGCGAAAAGAGACCTTGTTGCAGAGATGTCATGATTTAAGCAAGCTGGGGGTGGCGATGCTTGAGCAGCCACTTCCAGCGAGTGAAGATGAATTTTTGGAGAGCTTTGAACACCCGCTGACGATTTGTGCGGACGAGAGTTGCCATACTCGGGAGGATCTACCGAAGTTGCTCAAACGCTATGAGATGGTCAATATCAAGTTGGACAAAACTGGCGGGATTACCGAGGCCCTGGCACTGGCAGATGAAGCGACTGATCTCGGCCTGGAAATTATGCTGGGATGTATGCTTTGTACCTCTCGGGCTATCCGAGCAGCCTGGCCCTTGGGAAGTCGAGCGAGCTTTCTGGACCTGGATGGGCCCACCTGGCTGGCCAGCGATGTGGAGCCCCCTCTGCTTTTCAAGGCGGGTAGAGTTTATTGGTCGTAAGTCAGCAGATCGATTAGCGCTTGCAGATAGTCTTCACTTGCCGCATCTGCTGATATTGGAGGGAATTCAAGGGTAATACAAGGCAGTGTTTGTTCTGCGCACCAAGTGCCGAATGATCCTGGGGTCTGGTAACCCACATCCCCAACCAGAGGGAGCTTAAAATCGCTGGCAAGCTGCATTCCCAGAGGGCTGTTGCTGGGGTCCTCGACACAGGCAAGGGGCTCGTGAATGGAAACGGTCCAGGTCGGTCCCAGCTTTGCAAGCAGCTGGCAAAGTGCAGAGGTCTCGGGTTCAGAGGCGGCGCTATCACCTGTACTTAACCGAACATCGCGTTTTTCCGCAGCACTGTTCCACCGGTAGACATTGCCACTGCCATCCCAATTTGCAGTGGCAAAGTTGCGGTTGAGATCTACGCCGCGTGCGTTGGCCCTGGTGCCCAGCTGGCAGCCATCCGGATTGACAGCGAGGATTACGTGATGCCTCAATGAATTGGTGGCGAGGGCCCGCAACGCGCAGGATAGAGCGACGACTGCGGCGACTTCATCTCCGTGGGTACCGGCCATTATGAGGCCGTGGTGGGTACCGGTTTGCGCGGGAAAATAGAGTAGGGGGGCGCCCAAAACACTTTGGCCGTAGAGCTCAGTGGGCAGGTGAAACTGACCGCGTTCTGGGCGCGGGCGCATTTCGGACATCGTTAACTCTTTACACAGTTTTACAGTCTGTTGTAGAACTTTGGTGACTAGATCGCCACTAAGTCGTTACTGAGAGTCCCTAAGGGGCTGGACAAACCAAGGCTCGCCCTTGAAAGGACTCGAAAATCCAATGGTTTCATATTAGAAGGGATCACTAGGGGTAACAAACCTATGGTTAAACGTTGTACACAATATCTACTGGTTCTTTGTCTGCTGGTTTCCGGGGCTGCCAGTGCCCGCGGACTGCCTGAACTTACGGAGTTAATCGAAGATAACTCTCCGGCAGTCGTCAAAATCAACACGGTTGATCGCAACCGCACTAGTCGCAGTAGCCAGCCGCAGCTTCAACAGGAAATTCCCGATATCTTCCGCCACCTTTTCGAGCCGCGCCAGCGCCAGCAGCGCCCGGTAGCGAGTATGGGGTCCGGCTTTATCATCTCTGAAGACGGTTATATCGTAACCAATAATCACGTGGTCGATGGTGCGGACCAGGTAACCGTTACATTGACTGATCGTCGCGAATACGAGGCGCAGGTTATCGGCAAGGATGTGCGCTCCGACCTGGCCCTGTTAAAGATCGACGCGGAAGACCTGTCGTCAGTACGCTGGGGGGATTCCGAAGAACTGCAGGTGGGAGAATGGGTTGTCGCTATTGGCTCTCCCTTCGGCTTGGACTACTCCGCAAGCGCCGGGATCGTCAGTGCGATGGGGCGCAGTATCCCCAATGAGAGCCGCGAGAATTACGTTCCTTTTATCCAGACAGATGTTGCAATTAACCCCGGAAATTCCGGAGGCCCGCTGTTTAACCTGGATGGCGAAGTGGTGGGTATCAACTCTCAGATCTATACCCGCAGTGGCGGTTCTATCGGGCTCTCCTTCGCTATTCCCGCAAGCCTTGCCCAGGATGTGGTTGCCCAGTTAAAAGAAAAAGGACGGGTGGATCGCGGGTGGCTCGGGGTGGGAATCAGTAATGTCGACCGCAATATGGCGGAAGCCATGGGCCTTGGTAAGCCCGCCGGCGCCCTGATCGATCAGGTGAGCCCTGGGTCGCCCGCAGCTCAAGCGGGAATTTTGCCCGGTGATATCATTTTGCGCTTCCATGGTCAGGAAATTGGTGTGCGTGGCGACCTGCCGCACGTTGTAGGCCAGATTCGACCGGGTACACAGGCCCAGGTGGAGTTGATCCGCAATCGTAAACCCGAGCGCCTGAGTGTCACTGTCGGCACCCTGCCGGGTTCTGAAGATGAAGCGAGGCAAGTGGCAGCCAATCCCAGCTCTGGAGTGGGTGGGCGCCTGGGTGTCGTGGTTGAGGAAATTCCCGATATCCTGAAGCAACGCTGGAATGTGGAAACTGGGGTGCTGGTTAAGCAAGTGATTCCAGGCAAGCCCGGTGCCAAAGCAGGTTTGCGCAGTGGCGATATCATCGCGCAACTTGGTTTTGAAGAAGTTGGCGACATTAGTGACTACAAAACTGTCGTCAAGGATCTGCCGGAGGATGAGCTATTGCCGATTCGCTTCTTCCGGGCCGGGCAGTCCACTTTCCGTACAATTAAGATCGAAAGCTAGCCGCTTTCCAGCGATTGGTGGCCCATTGGGCCACCTAGCTCTCACCTCTGTCCATGAGTTCTGTTAGACTTGCGCCACACAGTTGGCACTATAGCCAGCTAATCATTTGATTTTGCAAGGGTTTTTATTCCGCAGTGGCCACAGATCTCTCTCATATCCGCAATTTCTCCATTATTGCCCATATCGACCACGGGAAATCTACCCTGGCTGACCGCTTTATCCAGGACTGTGGTGGCCTCTCCGATCGGGAGATGGCTGAACAGGTGCTGGACAGCATGGAGCTCGAGCGCGAGCGTGGGATTACCATCAAGGCGCAGAGTGTGACGCTCGACTATGAAGCGCGCGATGGTAAGACCTATCAGCTGAACTTTATTGATACCCCCGGACACGTGGATTTCTCCTATGAGGTGTCCCGTTCTCTGGCAGCTTGTGAAGGCGCGCTACTGGTGGTAGATGCCGCCCAGGGCGTTGAGGCCCAGTCGGTTGCCAACTGCTATACAGCCATTGAACAGGGGTTGGAAGTTATCCCTGTCTTGAACAAGATGGACTTGCCCCAGGCAGACCCTGAAAAGGTTGCCGAAGAAATTGAAGATATTATCGGTATCGATGCCGCCGAAGCGACTCGTTGCAGCGCTAAGTCTGGCCTCGGTGTTGAGGATGTACTGGAAGATCTGGTGCGCTTGGTACCACCGCCTGAAGGCGATGTCGATGCTCCTCTACAGGCGCTGATTATCGACTCATGGTTTGACAGTTACCTGGGCGTTGTTTCCTTGGTGCGTGTTGTACAGGGCACCCTGAAAACCAAAGAAAAGATTGTCACCAAATCTATCGGTCGTGCCCATGTTGTGGACAGCGTGGGAATCTTTACACCCAAGCGCCACGAAACCGGTGTACTTCGCGCAGGTGAAGTGGGCTTTGTGGTGGCAGGTATCAAGGATATTCATGGCGCTCCTGTGGGCGATACGTTGACCCATGCTAAGGGCGCCGATGATATTGATATGCTGCCGGGCTTCCAGAAGGTTAAGCCCCAGGTTTATGCAGGCTTGTTCCCGGTTAGTTCAGACGATTATGAGGCTTTCCGGGATGCGCTGGAGAAGCTGTCGCTGAACGATGCCTCCCTGTTCTACGAACCAGAAACATCCGATGCCCTGGGCTTTGGTTTCCGTTGTGGCTTCCTCGGCATGCTGCATATGGAAATTATCCAGGAGCGTCTGGAGCGGGAATACGACCTGGATCTGATTACCACAGCGCCGACCGTGGTTTATGAAGTTGAGCAGTCAGACGGTGAGATAGTGATGGTAGATAATCCATCGCGCTTACCCGATGTAGGCTCCATCGAAGAGATGAGGGAGCCGATTGCCGAGGTGAATATTCTTGTACCTCAGGAGTATTTGGGCAACGTCATCACTTTGTGCGTGGAAAAACGCGGTATTCAAAAGGACATGCAATACGTAGGTTCACAAGTGTCCCTGCGCTATGAGCTGCCGATGAGCGAAGTGGTTATGGACTTCTTCGACCGTCTCAAATCCGTAAGCCGCGGCTTTGCCTCTTTGGATTACAGCTTTGTCCGCTTTGAAGCGGCCAAGTTGGTGCGACTGGATATCCTGATTAATGGTGACCGGGTGGATGCTCTGGCGCTGATTGTCCACCGCGATAATGCGCAGCAGAAAGGCCGCGCAATGGCGGAAAAGATGAAAGAGCTGATTCCCCGTCAGATGTTTGATGTGGCGATCCAGGCGGCTATTGGTGGTCAGGTGGTTTCGAGAACCACGGTGAAGGCGCTGCGCAAAAACGTGACGGCCAAATGTTACGGTGGTGATGTTACTCGTAAGAAGAAGCTGCTGGAGAAGCAGAAAGCGGGTAAGCGCAGAATGAAGCAGTTGGGCCGTGTTGAAGTGCCGCAGGAGGCATTCCTGGCGGTACTGAAGGTGGATCAGTAGGGCTTCGGCCCTACGCCACGACGAAAAATAAGGGATAGTAGAGAAAAGTAATGGATATAAATTTACCTCTGATTCTGCTGTGGTTGGTTGTGATTAGTGGCGGAATCTGGTTAGTTGACAGTTTGTTTTTCGCCCGTCAACGCAAGAAGAATGTCGGGGACCAGCAAGAAGATCCGATCGTTGTCGAGTACGCGAAGTCTTTCTTCCCGATTCTGGCGATCGTATTTATTCTGCGCTCTTTTATTGTCGAGCCCTTCCAGATTCCTTCAGGTTCAATGATTCCAACATTGGAAGTCGGGGATTTTATTCTGGTCAACAAGTACGCCTACGGTGTGCGCTTGCCAGTGTCCCGAACCAAGGTAATGGATGTGGGGGAGCCCAAGCGCGGCGATGTCATGGTGTTCTTTCCACCCCACAATAACGATACTTACTACATCAAGCGGGTGATTGGGTTACCCGGTGACAAGATAGAGCTGAAGAACAATGTGCTCTATGTCAACGGTGAGATGGCTCGCCAAGAATTGATCCGGGCTATCCCGCCGAGTAACCCGCAAACAGAAGTCATGTGGGAAGATCTCGACGGCTATCGCCACGAGATGCAGAAAAGTGTCCGCCCCCGGCAGTACAGTAACTTTAGTGGGGTAGTGCCGGAAGGGCATTACTTTATGATGGGCGATAACCGCGATAACAGCCTCGATAGCCGGGAGTGGGGCTTTGTCCCAGAGAAGGATATCGTCGGCAAAGCTTTCGCCATTTGGATGCACTGGGACAAGTTGCTCAGTTTGCCCAGCTTTAAGCGTGTAGGCTCAATCCAATAAAGAAACCAGCCGGGCGTTAGCCCGGTTATTTATAAAGGATAGAGGGCATAGTTATGGGTAGTAAACTCAACCTTTCACTGCAGCAGCAGCGCGGTATGAGCTACTGGGGTTGGCTGCTGATTATCGCGATGTTGGGATTTGCTTTGACCTGTGTGTCCAAGATGGCACCGGCCTACTTAGATGCTCGTTACGTTAACGAAGGGCTAAAAACTCTCGGTCAAAACCCAAACCTGGAAGATATGACCACGGGTCAGATTAAAAAAGAGCTGAACCGTTTTTTCCTAGTAAACAATGTGCGCGGAGAGCCTACTAAATCTGTGCAAGTAGTTCGTGGCGCAAAGGGTTCTGTTGTGAGCATCAATTACGAACTGCGCCAGCCGCTGATATACAACGTAGATGTTGTAATGAAGTTTAATAAACAGCTCGACACTGCGAAGCCGGAGCTTTGCTGTGATGCGCTGATCGATCTGGAGCAATTCCGCAAACGTGACTGATCTTTTATTGGAACGCCTTTGCAAGCGCCTCGGCCATGATTTTGATCAGGCCGAGCTGCTTGAGTTGGCTCTTACTCACCGATCCCATGGGAGTCGTAATAATGAGCGCCTGGAATTTCTCGGCGACTCGATACTCGGGTTCACTATCGGCGCGGCACTTTACGAGCAGTTCCCCAACGGGCGCGAGGGGCAGTTGAGCCGCTTGAGGGCACAATTGGTTAGCGGTGAAACCCTGGCAAAACTTGCGCGAGAGTTGGAAATTGGTGATTGCCTGCGCCTCGGTGAAGGTGAAATGAAAAGTGGCGGCTTTCGGCGGGCATCGATTCTGGCCGATGCCGTAGAGGCTCTTATTGGGGCCATCTATCTGGATGCCGGTTTGGAGGCTGCGCGCGCGCGGGTACTTGAGTGGTTTGCATTGCGCTTGCAGGGCCTATCATTAGAGACCGTGAAGGATCCCAAAACTCGCTTGCAGGAGTGGCTGCAGGCTCGAAAAAAACCTCTGCCGGAATATAAAGTCGTAGATGTTTCTGGCGCTGAACACGCACAGCATTTTGTAGTGGAGTGCCGTGTCAGTGGCCTTACGCAGCCCGTAAAAGGCGAAGCCAGCAGTCGCCGTAATGCTGAAAAGACTGCGGCGGTGGAAGCTTATAAGCTCCTCACCGGGCAGGACTAACCTTACAATAGAAACGAGGCGCCGGATCCATTTCCCGCATCGTAATGATAGCCCCTTGTATCACTGGGGGCACTTCTGGCTCCGGGGCTTCCCGGAGACCTCCAACTCTTTCGGAGAAATTTCTTGAGCGAACAACCTTCTCGCTGTGGCTATGTCGCGATTGTCGGCCGCCCCAATGTGGGAAAATCCACACTGTTGAACCACCTGCTGGGGCAGAAACTCGCGATTACTTCGCGCAAGCCGCAGACCACCCGCCACAATATGCTCGGTATTAAAACCGAAGGGCCAAACCAGATTATTTTTGTCGATACACCGGGTCTGCACTCTGATCAAGAAAAAGCGATTAACCGCTATATGAATCGAGCTGCCGCCAGTGCTGCGCGGGACGTGGATGTAGTGGTGTTTGTTGTAGAGCGCACTCGTTGGAGTGAGGCAGACCAGTTGGTGGCAGATAAGCTGCGCGGTATTAAATGCCCATTAATTATCGCCGTGAACAAGGTGGACCAGCTCGAGGATAAAGCTGATCTACTGCCCCAGCTACAAGCCCTGGCTGAGGAGCATCCGAAAGCTGAAATTGTTCCCATATCAGCCTTACGCAACGTAAACCTGGATACTTTGGAAGAGGTTATTCTGAAGCACTTGCCTGAGGGGCAGCATTTCTTCCCCGAAGATCAAGTTACTGACCGCAGCTCGCGCTTTCTCGCAGCAGAAATTGTTCGGGAAAAGATTATGCGTCAATTGGGTGCCGAGGTTCCCTACCAAGTTACTGTGGAGGTAGAGGAGTTTGCCCAAGAGGGTAAGGTTTTGCATATCAGCGCTGCTATTTTGGTTGAGCGGGCGGGCCAAAAACGTATCATCATTGGAAATAAGGGCGAGCGAATCAAACAGATTGGCAGCCAGGCTAGAGAAGATATGGAGCGCTTGTTTGATAGCAAGATAATGCTCAATTTGTGGGTGAAGGTGAAATCTGGCTGGTCTGATGATGAGCGGGCTCTGCGCAGTCTCGGTTACAGAGACGAGTAATCATCAGGGCAATTTCCCCTGCACCTATGAAAACACCTCAACCGCCTCAACCCGCATATATCCTCCATTCGCGGCCCTATAAAGACTCCAGTTTGATCCTGGAGCTTTTCACTCCCGATTACGGTCGACTGGGCTGTGTCGCCCGTGGGGCCCGCCGTGACAAGCAACGCCGCCAACAAGCGTTGCAGCCCTTCACCCCGTTGCTTGTCACATTGATGGGAGCGGGTTCACTTAAAACGCTCGGTCCAGTCGAAAATGTTGGTGTACCACTATGGCTCAAGAGCCGAGCGGTTTATGCGGGCCTTTATGCCAATGAACTGATGGTAAGGCTCCTTCCCGAGGGCGAGGCGCATTACACGCTGTTTGCAGCTTATCAGAGCCTGCTGGAATCTCTGTCCCAGCTGGAGGGACTCTCCAACGTTGAACTGGAAGGTCCGCTTCGTCGCTTTGAGTTACAACTGCTCCTGGAGCTCGGTACCTGCCCGTCCCTCAATATTAGCGGCCCGCAAGGAGACCCTGTAAGTGAAGATGGGGTTTATCGCCTGGATGATGAGTGGGGTTTAATTCCTGTTCACCGCTCCAAAGATGAGAGTCTGGGAGAGTGTTTTTTTTCAGGTGCCGAACTATTGGGGATGGATAGCGCTATGAATGGGGGTGTTTGGTCAGGTGAGGCTTTAGCACCTGCAAAGCGCCTAACACGATTATTGTTGAGGAAAGTATTGGGGGATAAGCCTTTGCAGAGCAGAGAGCTTTTTCGACAGGTTTACGGAAAAAAATGATTGTTAGTATTGGCACCGATATTTGTAACTACGACCGTATTGAGGTGGCGTGGCAGCGCTTTGGTGATCGCTTTGTTGAGCGTGTTCTTAGCAGTGCGGAAAGGAAGGACTTTTATGCTATGGCTGAGCCCATCCGCGCTGCATATCTGTGCAAGCGATTTGCGGCGAAGGAGGCTGTAGCCAAGGCCTTGGGCACTGGGATTGGTGAAGGGGTTTCCTGGCAAGACATCGATGTCCGTCGCCGCAAGGGCGCTGCACCGCAGGTGGTGCTGGCGGGCGCAGCTGAGGAGAGGGCCGAAAAACTTGGTGTGGACAGAATCCACCTCAGCCTGTCCGATGAAAAAGACTCGGCCCTGGCATTCGTCGTATTTGAATCCTGCTAGGCAACTACCTCCAGGCCAAAGAGCGCATCCAAGTCTTGTTCAGAAGCCCACTCGCGCAGGGCGCGGATCTCCCTGAGAACAGCATTGAGTTTGCGCTGGTCAAAGGCTTGGGCATCGGAGCCTTGGATAGTGCGCAATGCCTCTTGTAACACACAAGTTGATTCTCTCAAGCGTGAAACTCCGCAATAGCAGCAGCCACCGTGCATGCGATGAGTGAGTTCGAACATGCCCTTGTAATCCCCAAGGTTGTACAACCTTTCCAGTTCTCTCTCATCTGAACTGAGACCGTCAATCAACATGCGCAGCATGTCCCTGGCCAGCTTGGCATCCCCGTTGGCGAGGGTCAGGCATTCGCCAATGTCTACCAGGCGCATCTCTTCAATCTTCACTTTTTCTGCGGCCTGGGGAGTGATGATCTTAAGCCAGCGCTTGATCATATGGGAGAGCTGGGCCTCGCTAACAGGCTTGCTTAAGTAGTCGTCCAGTCCCGCAGACAGCAGGCGTGCTTTTTCTTCGGCGCCGGCGTGGGCGGTGAGGGCAATGATTGGAGTACGGCGGCCGGTCTCCTGCTCACGAATCAGACGTGTAGCTTCGATACCATCCATTTCGGGCATTTGAATATCCATAAACACCAGGTCGAAAGCTCCCTGCTGCCAAAGCTGTAGAGCTTCTTCGCCGCTTGCTGCAATAACGACTTCTACATCTTGTGCTCGCAGAAGTTCGCCGACCAGTCGGCGGTTTGCCGCGTGGTCATCGACTGCCAGCACACGTGGTGGTGCAGGCCACGGTAGCGCCTGTACCCCGCCACTAACCCGCTGTTGTCCCTGCTGTGGTACTGCTCTTTTCAGGGATCGCAGCAAATTGTCTCGGGTGACGGGTTTGCTAAGGAAAGTGAGAGTGCGGGTGCGCAGTTGGTCGTAGCAGCGACGCAATTCAGCGGGTGGGCCCAGTACGATCACGCGGCACTGATAGGTATCAACCAGCGACTGCACTTTGCTACTGAAATTATCAAAATCACCTTTGGCAGTAGCTGTATCGATAATAACCGCATCCGGTAGGGCATCGTGCCGCCACATTTGCTCGATTGCCGGTTGCAGAGTATCGGTATCGCCGAGTTCTATGGGCTCCACTTGCCATTGGCTGAGTAGCTGGGCTACCTGGGTCCGTGTAACTGGGTTGGGGTCTGCAAGTAAAATTCGGCAGCCAGGATATTGAATACGCGGATACATGCCTCGATTACGTTCAGCCTGGAGGGAAATTTGCACCCAACAGGTGTTGCCGTCATTGGCTGTTTCTTCAATACCTGTGCAGCCGCTCATCCTCTCAACTAGGCTGCGGGCTATAGACATCCCTAAACCATTTGCGCTGATTTGTTGGGTGAGCTGTGGGGACTTGCTGGTGAGGATGTTCTCAATTTCACGGCGACCAGCCTCGTCAATACGGTTACCCAGGCCGGTAACCGAAATACGGAGTACAAGTTCTGAGTTATTAATGCTATGTACTGACAAGCGCACAGGGATATTGCCATTTGCTGAGCTGCGCACCGCGTTACCGATCAAGTTTGTAAGTATTTGCTTAATTCGTAACGGGTCTCCGATTAAAGTGGGAGGGAGTTGAGAATCGATCAAGGGCACCAGTTCCAGATGGTGCTCATAGGCGTTTGGGGCCAGTATTTGCAGGGTCTCTTCAAGTAGTAAGCCAAGGTCCATAGGGATATGGTCAAGGACCAGGTTGCCGGACTCAATGCGGGAAAAGTCCAGGATGTCGTTGATGGTAGTCAACAGGTTTTCCGATGAACGTAAAATGGTTTGCAGGTAATCCTGCTGTAGCTCATCAATTCCAGTTTTTAACAACAGGTTGGTAAAACCGATAATGCCATTTAAAGGTGTGCGAATCTCGTGACTGGTATTGGCTAGGAACGTCGATTTAATCCTGCTTGCTTCCTGCGCCCTTTTACGTGCTAGGTCCAGCTCAATATTTTGTTCTTCCATACTGTCCAGGGATTGGCGCAGGTCATCCATAGACTGGAGCAAGTTAGCTTTGTATTCCTGTTGGTAACTGGACAGGTTTTCAGCCATCTCGTTAATTTGGTTTCCCAGTTGAGCGAGTTCTCGATTCTCCGTTTCATGGGTGCGTCGATCAAACTCACCTCTGCCAATCGCCTCCAGAGTATGCCCCATTCTAATCAGGCTGTGAGCAAAGCGCTCAGACATGATGACCGACCAGGCCAGCGCGGCTAGGGTACAGAGAATCAACCCTACCAAGCCTACGAGTAAAACTTGGTAAGTTCCCACCAGGAAATAGGGGCGATGTAGCTCAATACTTATCCAGCAGGTGGTGATATCGCCTTTCAATGGTTGTAAAACCTGAAGGGTCTCATCATCTTCAAAAATAAAGGGTTCGCGCTTGTTAAGGGTGTCCCTGCTAATGGGGGTGCGTGGACGCGGCCCGACACTGGCCAGCAAGCTGAGTCCGGTGCTGGGGTTGAGAGCTAGCTTGGGGCTGGGTTCGGTGGAGTAGACATGAACAGATCTGACCATATCTTTTTCCAGCATAAGCGCCAGCAAACTTTTACGCAGCCATTCCATTCTAAGTTCAGCTGGATGGCCCCCGCTCATCTCAATTAGTTCAGCTAGCTGTTCGGCGCTGGCTCGACCGTGGCTTAATAGCAATTGGCGACGATCGTGCATTTGCTGCAGGGTGAAAACGAGAGCGAGGAGCAAGGACAGAATTAGTGCGGGTGCTACAGTAAGGCGAAATACCAGGGTTCGTAAGGATCGAGGTTGCTCTGGTTCCTCGATTGAGAGAATAGGGTTGCCTGGGGCCATGTTAAGAGGGGCCTTGTACGATTATTTTTCCCTCATTTTACCGTTATGTACATCTGAGCGCACTCATTCACTTATCAGAAAACGCTTCTTTTTTGTCACAATATGCGCGTTTTAGAGGCTTAAAGATTCACTTTGCCAAGATTAGATAGCGCGGCATAGCCATCTGAATAATACCGCTTCAGGTATATCTCCCTTAATAACCTGGGTAGGGAGTAGACCAAAGTAGACGGTATTTAGTGCATAGTACCGCTTGCTGTACACTTGGACCCCGCGAGATTTTTCTGGAATTTATTGCATTATGGATTATCCAACAATTGCTGACTGCGTAGGCAATACCCCGCTGGTTAAACTACAGCGCCTGCCAGGTGATACCAGTAATACTGTTTTGCTCAAGCTGGAAGGCAATAACCCTGCGGGTTCGGTAAAAGACCGCCCGGCACTTTCAATGATCAACCATGCGGAAGCTGCAGGATATATTTCTCCAGGAGATATCCTGATTGAAGCGACCAGCGGTAATACGGGAATTGCCCTGGCAATGGCTGCAGCGATTAAGGGCTATCAAATGATATTGATTATGCCCGACAGTGCTACCGAGGAGCGCAAGGCTTCAATGACAGCTTATGGCGCTGAGTTGATATTGGTTAGCGCTGAAGAAGGTATGGAGGGTGCGCGGGACTTAGCTTTGCAAATGCAAGAGGATAAGAAAGGATTGGTACTGAACCAGTTTGCCAATAGCGATAATCCCCTGGCTCACTATGAGGGAACCGGTCCGGAGATTTGGCAGCAGACCTCTGGAACGGTGACTCACTTTGTCTCCTCAATGGGTACAACCGGTACCATTATGGGATGCGGGCGTTACTTGAAGGAGCAAAATCCCGATATTCAAATCGTTGGATTGCAGCCAACTGAAGGCTCCAGTATTCCGGGGATTCGCCGTTGGCCGGAGGCATACTTACCTAAGATTTTTGTTCCTGAGCAAGTAGATATGGTCATGGATATGGACCAGCGAGAAGCTGAGGATATGACTCGCAGGCTGGCGAAAGAAGAGGGTATTTTTTGTGGCGTTTCCTCTGGAGGGGCGGTAGCCGGTGCTTTAAGGCTGTCTGCGCAGCTAGAAAATGCGACGATTGTTGCAATTGTCTGTGATCGTGGAGATCGTTATTTATCTTCAGGACTTTTTGCCTCCCCAAAATAGTTCTTACTTTTATTCTCTAATTTATCTTATTTTATTGATCAATGCTGGAAATAAAGTGCTTTAACTCCAGCATTGAGCCTGATATCTACTAGAAAAAACTTTGTGAGATTCGCAGCTTTGTAAAGTGATTCGCCAATCAATTTACAATCATCTCTTTTGCCCCTTTTTTTGGGGGGAGCCTCTAATCCTCCTGCTATATGTGCATTGCCAGTTAAAAAAAGCAATAACTAAGCCGGTAAATACAAAAAACTGATAGTTTGTAAAGTTCGGTAAAGCCTTGTTTTGTGTTCATGTAGAGGTGGAGAAATTCACTTTTAAGTAACAAATGCAACCTGTTCACTTCTCTCGATATTCCCCAATATCACAATTTTAGTTTTCTATAGGCATTGGTTTTGCAGGTTTACTGTTGGTTAAAAGGTCAACAAGCTGGACAAGACTTATACCCTCCCACTCAAATTGGTACGAAAAACTGCTGAATTTCGCGCAGCTTATTGAAATGTATACAGAAAATCATGGACTTTGGTGAGTTCAAACCTATGATAGAGAAGCGCTTAATCCAGCATGAGCACTGAGTAAATGTGCTGCTAAGCCAGGTAACGACAAAATTATGCCAATAACACAAATGACTCTTGTTAAAAGATGGTTCAAGTAAGAAAGCATCATTCCTTTGGTGGAGAAGGTGAACTCGACCTTGAATCCTGGTTGCGCCATGTACAGAAACTCGCGGGCCTGGATGGTTCTGCGATAGTAACTTTGCGGCGCGCAGCTGAGGTGAGTGCCGAAGCAGAACAGCGCGCAATTGAGGCGGAAAATATCTGGGCTGAGGGCGCTAGCAGTTTTGCCACTGGCCTTGAGATGGCTGAGATTCTCGCCGACTTACAAATAGACTCAGAAGCACTTGTCGCGGCGGTGCTGTACCGTGCCGTACGTGAAAAACGCCTGCCATTGCAAGCAGTGGAAAAAGAATTTGGTGAGCGAGTTGCCAAGTTGATTCGTGGTGTCTTACGTATGGCCGCAATTCGCAGTCGCAGCGCAGATACCGGAGAAGAAAGCCCGAGTGGTGCGGTAGAGGAACATTCAGAGAATATCCGTCGTATGCTGGTAGCATTGGTCGACGACGTGCGAGTCGCTTTGATCAAACTCGCTGAGCGTACCTGTGCCATTCGTGCTGCAAAAAACTCAGAGCCGGCTAAACGCCAGAGAGTTGCTCGTGAAGTGGCCGATGTTTATGCACCCCTTGCTCACCGCCTGGGAATTGGTCATATCAAATGGGAATTGGAAGACCTATCATTTCGCTATCTTGAGCCGGAAGATTACAAGCAGATTGCTCGCTTGCTGGATGAGAAAAGACTGGCTCGGCAGCAGTATATCGATGAGGTATTGGAGCTATTGCGCTCTGAACTCGAGCGCGCCCATATTGAAGGTGATGTCTACGGGCGGGCAAAGCATATCTATAGTATCTGGCGGAAAATGCGCCGGAAAAATATCGGCTTCTCCCAAGTTTATGATATTCGCGCAGTGCGTATTCTTGTCCCAACAGTAAGGGATTGCTACGCGGTTCTGGGTATAGTGCACAACCTCTGGCGCAACATACCAAATGAGTTCGATGATTATATCGCCTCCCCCAAAGAAAACGGTTATCGCTCTCTGCACACGGCTGTAATTGGCCCCGAGCGAAAGGTGCTCGAGGTTCAAATCCGAACTTTTGCTATGCATGAAGAGGCGGAATACGGTGTTTGTGCTCACTGGCGTTACAAGGGCACTGATCTTAAGAGCGAGAGTAAAGATAGCTACGAGCAAAAAATATCCTGGTTGCGTCAGGTGCTCGACTGGCATGAAGAGGTGGGAGGTAACCCACTACAAGATGATTTGCGCTCCAGTGAGGCAGATTCACGTATTTATGTATTTACCCCCGGCGGTCATGTTGTAGACCTGCCTCGGGGTGCAACACCATTGGACTTTGCCTACAAGATCCATACAGAAATTGGTCACCGTTGTCGTGGGGCTAAAGTAGATGGCCGAATCGTGCCGCTCAACCACCGGTTGGAGACAGCCAATCAGGTTGAAATCCTCACAGGAAAACTCGAAGCGCCGAGTCGCGATTGGCTCTCTTCGGGCATGGCCTATATCACTACCTCTCGTGCCCGAGCCAAGATTATTCACTGGTTTAAGCAGCAGGCTCGGGATCAGAATATCGCCGATGGCCGCAGTATTCTCGACCGGGAATTTAAGCAGCTGGCGCTGAGTGATTTCGATTTCGATAAGTTGGCAGCCAAGCTCAACATGCATTCCCTAGAGGACCTCTATGCGGCAGTGGGTGCCGGTGATATAGGCGTGGGTCAGGTTCTCAACGCAGCCCAGCGAATGGTGAAGGTCGACAATGTGCCTCGGGTACCATCGCTGACGGCTCCAGTTGCCCGTGGAGAAGGCAAGGCAGATGTCTATATCGACGGAGTGGGTAATTTGCTCACCCACATTGCCGGCTGTTGTAACCCCGTTCCAGGCGATGAAATTATGGGGTATATCACCCTTGGGCGCGGGGTTTCTATACATCGTAAAGACTGCGCAAATATGCTGCGTATGCAGGTTGAGGAGTCTGAAAGGGTACTCCAGGTAAGTTGGGCGGAAAAACCCCGTGAACTTTACGCCGTTGAAATTATGATCGAAGCCTACGATCGCCAGGGCCTGTTGCGGGATGTCACGGTGATGCTGGACAGTCAGAAAATTAATATTACCGCTATGCAAACCCGCTCTAATAAGAACAAGCATACGGTAGAAATGATCGTGACTGCTGAGATCCACAACTTTGAAGAGTTGAGCCAAGTTTTACATCGGATCAATCAACTGCCCAATGTGGCAGCGGCAAAGCGGCGAATTCTGCGCTGAACGCTGAGTAAGGAATAACGTGGAAAAGAATTACTCTGTGGAGGACCTCCTCCACTTGATGGCTCAGCTTCGCAGCCCTGAGGGCGGTTGCCCTTGGGACCTGAAACAGGACTTTGCCAGTATTGTCCCCTCTACCATTGAAGAGGCCTATGAGGTAGCAGAGGCTATTGAGCAGGAAGACTTTGAGCACCTGCACGAAGAGCTCGGAGATCTGCTCTTCCAAGTCATTTTTTATGCCCAGTTAGGGCGTGAGAAAGACCACTTTGATTTCCCCCAGATTGTTGACACTTTGGTACGCAAACTAGTGCGCAGGCATCCCCATGTCTTTCCAAGTGGAACCCTCTACGGCGACCGCTCTGCCGAAGCTCTTGATGAAGCTGAAGTAAAGAAGAATTGGGAGGCGATTAAAGAGGCCGAACGCACTGCTAAAGGGGATGCAGGAACCCTGGCAGGAGTGGCTGTGGGGCTGCCAGCTTTGACGCGTGCGACCAAATTACAGAAGCGCGCCTCCCGTGTCGGTTTTGACTGGCCCAATATTGATGGTGTCCTTGATAAGATTGAGGAAGAGGTTGCAGAGTTGCGGGAGGCCGTGACAAATGGGGATATGGAGCATGCAAAGGAGGAGCTGGGGGATCTGCTTTTCTCTTGTGTGAATGCATCCCGCCACCTGAAGGTTGATCCTGAGGCAGCTTTGCGGGGGTGTAGCAGGAAATTTGAGCGGCGTTTTGGTTATGTTGAGTCCAGTTTACACAGTGAAGGTCGGCAAGTATCAGAGGCAACGCTGGAGGAACTGGACAGACTTTGGGACAAGGCCAAAGTTCAGCGGGAGCCCGGTGCTGATACCTAGGGATCTTAACAGGCTTACATAGAGCGGAGCTTTAAGCCCCTTTTAGTACTCTGTGGTTTGTATGGATTGTGGGGGTATCGGTAGCAATCTTGCCCAATCTGAGGTGTGAGTGTAAGGTAGCGCTCTTTTAGCGCGGCGGCTTTTGGTTCGTCGATAGTATTGGAGGCTTACTGAACATGCGAATTATTCTCTTGGGCGCGCCGGGAGCCGGCAAGGGCACTCAGGCTCAATTCATAACAGAGAAGTTCGGCATTCCGCAGATCTCCACCGGCGATATGCTTCGCGCTGCGGTGAAGGCGGGTACCCCTCTTGGCCTACAGGCCAAGGATGTTATGGACGCGGGAAAATTGGTTTCTGACGACCTGATCATTGCGTTAGTTAAAGAGCGCATTGCCCAGGAAGACTGCGCTAAAGGGTTCCTGTTCGATGGTTTCCCTCGCACCATTCCCCAGGCTGAAGCCCTTCTGGAAGCCGATGTACATATCGATAATGTTCTGGAGATCGCTGTTGACGATGAAGAAATCGTAAAGCGTCTCTCGGGCCGCCGGGTTCATGAAAACTCTGGTCGCGTCTATCACATCGTATACAACCCGCCCAAGGCTGAGGGTGTCGATGATGTGACTGGCGAGGCACTGATCCAGCGTACAGATGATACTGAAGAAACTGTTCGCAATCGTTTGGCGGTTTATCACGAGCAGACAGCACCGCTGGTAGGCTTCTACCGCGAGCTGGAAGCACGCTCTCCTGAAGCGGCTCCCAAGTACAGCAAGGTAATGGGTGTTGGCGGTATGGATGAGATTCGCGAGAAAGTGTTGGAAGCTCTCAGCTGAGATCATCGCTAACATTTTTTAAAAGCCCCCACTTGGGGGCTTTTTTGTATCTCCAGAAGTGATATAGAGCGAGTTGATCACGGCGGTATTGGCCTGGCAGTATGCGCTCTTCCCTGCCCGATAACTGGCAGGATTTCTTGAAAGGATAAGATTTCTAACGGGGCGGTTTATGTCTACGGCAATAATTTTGATGAATTTAGGTACTCCAGCTGAGCCTACACCTACAGCAGTAAGAAGTTTTTTGCGGGAATTCCTTTCAGATCCGAGGGTTGTCGAGATACCGCGGCCAATCTGGCTGACCATATTGAACTGCTTGGTACTGCCTTTTCGTCCACAACGTATTGCCCCTGCCTATGCGGAAATATGGAATAGCAGTGCAGATGAAACAAAAGTGGAAGGATCGCCGCTTCTCTACTATACGCAGAAGCAAGCAGAGCTGTTGCAGCAGCGTTTAAAAGTAAAAGGTTGCGATGTCGCTGTTGAATATGCCATGACTTATGGTGAGCCCCGCCTCGACAACACCATAGAAACTCTGCGCAAGAAAGGTTTTGAGTCTTTTATGGTGCTTCCCCTATATCCCCAATATTCGGCTACCACAACTGCAGCAATTTATGATCAGGTGGCGCAAATTTTTCGCAATAGTCGCGATATTCCGGATATTTCTCTGATTCGAGATTATTACCAAAATCCCCTCTACATAAAATCCCTGGCCAATTCAGTAAAAGAACACTGGGAAAAAGCAGGGCCAGCGGAAAAATTGTTACTTTCATTTCACGGTATCCCAAAAGCCAATGTTGATAAGGGGGACCCCTATTATCGCCATTGCATGGAAACCGCACGGTTATTAGCGGATGAACTAGAAATCAGTGAGGATAAGTGGCAAGTCACATTTCAATCGCGCTTTGGTAAGGCAGAGTGGTTGCAGCCATACACCGATAAGACCCTTATTGAATGGGGTAAAACAGGAGTTAGTAGTGTCGATGTAATTTGCCCGGCTTTTTCTGCGGATTGCCTGGAAACATTGGAAGAAATTTCGGTAGAGAATCGCGCTAATTTTATTGATGCTGGGGGCAGTGACTACCGATATATTCCTGCATTAAATTTGCGTGAGGATCATATAGAGGCGCTTGCGGGAATTGTGCAAACTAAGCTCAATGGGACAAAATAATTTCTACCAAAGTGCTAAAACGGGACCCAAAAGTGAAAATTGATAAGAAAAATATACTTTTTTTATAAAAAGTTTCTCATTTTTCGCTTTTTTACTTGCAATGCCGGGTATTTTTATTAACTTTGATAAAGTTGTATCGAAATAGGCGGTGCGGCGCTCTGCATAAGTAATAAAAACGGCCGATTCCAGTTTTTATTCGATAGCTAAAAGGCAATGCTGCCGGCACACTTTTGGATGTACTTCTTCTTTCAGTGAGGAGACAAGGGATGGCAAGAGTAGTAAAAAAAGGTACACGCGCGAAACGAGCAACTAGTGCGACCGCAGCGTCGCCAGCGGTCGTGAAAGCGCAGAAGGCGGTAGATTCAGCGACCAAATCGCTGGATGCGCAAATGGACCGTGTTGCTAAGGCTAAGGCTCGAGCGCAGAAAAGTAATGCGGCAACAGCGAAAACTTCGCTGGCCAGTGCCAATAGTAAGGCAAAGGATTTACGCGCCAAGCTGGCAGCGGCAAAGATGGATCTTGCCAAAGCTAAGGCTATGGATGCCGTACATATGGCTGAAGCTGCTGCAAAAGAAAAGGTGGAAAGTCTCTCTAAGAGCCTCTCCAGCAAAGCAGATAAAGAGTTAGCTGCCGCACTCAAGGCATTTGAAACACGCTGGGTAAAAACCAAAGAAAAGGCTCATGCCAAGAAATTGAAGGCTGCTGAGAAGAAGGCTGAAGCTAAGGTTAAAGCAGCTGCAAAGAAAGCTGCCGCTAAAGTTAAAGAGTTAGAGAAGAAGGCTAAAGCCAAATTAAAAGCCGAAACTCAAAAGGCCAAGAAGAAACCTGCAGCCAAGGCCACAGCAGCGAAAAAGCCCGGACGCCCCAAGAAGGCCGCTACAGCGACGGCGAAAAAGGCCGGCCGTCCAAAGAAGGCAACTTCAGCGGCTAAGCCAGCAAAAAGAGTCGGACGACCCAAGAAAGCGACTGCGACAGCAGCTCCTAAGAAGGCTCCAGCCCGTCGCGGCCGTCCACCGAAGGCTGGTGCTGCCCGTCGTGGCCGGCCACCGAAAAAGGCCGCCTAGGGTCATATATATGGGCTCAACGATGTGAACTTTGGCAGGCTCCTCATAAACCCCGGTTAGTCCGGGGTTTTTTAGTTGCGGGTTGCGATATTGGGCATGACTCCCCTCCGCTCCCGTGCCACAATTCCCTCCCTTTTTTATGACCAGGATTAAGAACGCTGTGAAAATACTTGCCCTGGATACAACTTCGGGCGCCTGTTCTGTTGCTCTCATATCTGATGGCCAGCTGATTGAGCGTTTTGTACAGGCAGAACGCGATCACACCCGTCGCCTTTTGCCAATGGTGGATGACGTTCTCGCAGAAGTCGGCATAAAGCTGGCAGGCCTGGATGCTCTTGCTGTCAGCCGCGGGCCGGGGTCATTTACCGGTCTCCGTATAGCAATTAGTAGTGTGCAGGGGTTGGCTTATGCTGCAGATCTACCGGTGGTTCCGGTTTCCAGCCTCGCAGCCCTAGCGCTTGGAGCTCGGCGATCGCATCCGGACTGGGGACAGTCACCCATCGTGGCAATGCTGGATGCTCGCATGCAACAAGTATATTGGGGGGTTTACTCCAGTGACTCTCCCTGCGATAGCTTGATCCCGGAGGCGGTACAGAACCCGGAGGAGGTTCTGCTGTCTTTAGAGAAATCGGAGATTTGTACTCCGATTTATGGGGCGGGTCCGGGATTACATTATGAGGCTTTTGAAGGGGCGTCATTGGCTGCAGTTGATCAAGCCAGCCTCATTCAGGCTCGGGATATAGCGCAGTTGGCAGTACCACTATGGGAGCAGGGTCATACAGTGACCGCTGAAGAGCTTGAGCCTGTTTATTTGCGCAATGAAGTGACTTGGAAGAAAAGACAAAAAATCCGATCTTAATAACACATGGAAACATTTCAGATTGTAATTTTGGCCCTGATACAGGGGCTGACAGAGTTTCTGCCCATCTCCAGTTCCGCGCACTTGATTTTACCTTCTGAGGTATTGGGCTGGCAGGACCAGGGGCTGGCCTTCGATGTCGCTGTTCATTTTGGCTCTTTACTGGCAGTAGTATTCTATTTCCGCAAAGATATTTGGGTGCTGATTAGGGATGGTCTAGGAGGATTTACGGATAAACAATTTACCGATGAGGGGCGGCTGGCCTGGTTAATTGTTCTCGCTACTATACCTGTGGGACTGATAGGCCTGGTATTCAAAGGGTTCATAGAAACTCACCTGCGTTCAGCCGGTGTTATCGCTGCTACGACTATTGGCTTTGGTATTTTACTCTGGTGGGCTGATGCAAAGGGGCGCAGGGTCGAATCTCTAGCCCAGTTAAATTGGAAAAAAGCACTTCTGATTGGCTTATCACAGGTGTTGGCCCTGATCCCTGGCACCTCCCGCTCTGGTATCACAATGACTGCTGGTTTGATGCTTGGCATGAAGAGAGAGGCTGCAGCGCGCTTTTCGTTCCTGATGTCCATTCCTGTTATTGCCCTCAGCGCTATTTTGTTAACGATTGAATTACTTGCGCTGGAAAGTGTTCCATGGAATGACTTGCTGCTTGGTACCGTTTTATCTTGTATTAGTGCTTATTTGTGTATTCATTTTTTCCTTCAATTTATTAGCCGCATTGGGATGGCTCCATTCGCGATTTATCGCTTGGTTCTCGGTGTAATACTTATTTGGATGGTATGGGGGTAGAGGAAATGGCAACAGTTGCATTTATTGGCTTGGGGGTGATGGGATATCCCATGGCGGGGCATCTTTCTAATGCTGGCCACATGGTGCGAATTTACAATCGCACTGTTAGCCGTGCGGATCAATGGCTACAAGAATATGATGGAGAGAGCTTTGTAACGCCCGCTGAAGCCGCAAAGGACGCGGAGGTTGTTTTTGCCTGTGTAGGCAATGACAACGATCTCCGCCAAGTGGTGACAGGAGAGCAGGGGGCATTCACGAGTATGGGTGACGGGGCTTTGTTTGTAGATCATACAACAGCCTCTGCCGATGTTGCCCGGGAATTGGCAGTTGCAGCTGGCGAAAAGGGAATCGGTTTTCTGGATGCCCCTGTCTCTGGAGGCCAGGCCGGCGCTGAGAATGGTGCTTTAACGGTTATGTTTGGGGGAGATAAGGCAGACTTTGATAAAGTGCAACCTCTTATCGACTGTTATGCGCGGGCGAGCAACCTGATGGGGCCAGTAGGTAGCGGCCAGCTGTGTAAAATGGTCAATCAAATTTGTATCGCGGGTGTCGTTCAGGGGCTTGCTGAAGGTTTACATTTTGCCAAGGCAGCTGGCCTCGATGGAGAGCAGGTTGTCAATGTGATATCCAAGGGGGCGGCACAGAGCTGGCAAATGGAAAACCGCTCAAAAACTATGTTAGCTGGCGAGTATGACCACGGTTTTGCTGTGGACTGGATGCGTAAGGATTTGGCTATAGTCCTTCAAGAGGCACAACATAACGGAGCTTTACTGCCCGTAACTGCCCTGGTAGACCAGTTTTATAGTGAGGTACAAGCTATTGGTGGTGCTCGTTGGGATACTTCCAGCTTGTTTGCACGATTAATGAATGTGCGCTCTTTCGATTAACCCCTCCGATCAATAGCTACCGGGGTTAAGTTTGATCCCGGTGCCGCTTCTTCTTGTTACTATTTAATGAAAGTTTTATTACTCTCTGCTTATGATGCGGACAGTCACAAGCGATGGCGTAAAGGGCTGGCAGCGGCATTTTCTGATTGGCAATGGACCGTACTAACCTTACCACCGCGATACTTTAGCTGGCGAATTCGCGGTAATAGCCTTTCCTGGGGCCGTGGGGAAACTGCGCAAATATTGAAGCAGCGTTGGGACCTTATTGTTACAACCTCAATGACCGATCTAAGTGCCTTGTGCGGTTTAGTTCCTGAAATCGTTAGGGTGCCTACAGTTGTATATTTTCATGAGAATCAATTTGCTTACCCAGTGAGCTCTGATGCGTTTCGATCGGTAGAACCCCAGTTGTTGAATATTTACACGGCCTTGTCCGGTGATCTGGTCTTGTTCAACTCTGAATACAACCGCAGTACCTTGTTAGGAGGAGTAAAGAAATTACTCAAGCGCTTTCCTGATTGTGTTCCTCCCGGAATTTGTGAGGAGATTGAAGAAAAGTCGCGAGTTCTTCCTGTGCCAATAGAAGACATCGTTTTTGATAGTGCGAAAACTGAAGAGGCCTTTTCCTGGAGCTCCTGCGCAGAGAGCATTTATGGGGGCGAGATAGGTCAAGATACTTTGATTATCAGTTGGGCGGCCCGTTGGGAATATGACAAAGGCGCGGACCGATTGCTGGATATCCTTCGGGGCTTGAAAGCCAGAAATGTTAAGTTTCTCGTTAATCTAATGGGGCAGTCATTTCGTAATAGCCCTGCTGAGTTTGCTCAAATACAAGAAGAGTTTGCCGACCATTTATTGGTACTCGGGTATCTCGAAAGCGCTAAAGACTATCGTCAAGTACTGCGACATAGCCATATATTCCTTTCTACGGCTTACCATGAATTCCAGGGGCTGGCGGTGATGGAAGCAGCTATTCTCGGTGCGACTCCACTGGTGCCAGATGAACAGTGCTACCCAGAGTTCTATTCCGAGAACTTCTGTTATTCAGACTGTAATGATGCAGTAAAAAAGCTGGAATCAATGTTTTTGTCAATTCTATCGGGTTCAAAATTAAAAAAAGTTGATTTAAGTAATTTCTCAGGGAAAGTGATTTGGGCAGAATATAGGAAGCAGTTCTTAAATCTGGTTCAGAGTTAGGCCGGCTACTATAGAAGGCGGGTTTATAAAGGCTCCCAAAGTTATTGGTGAGTAAAAGCAGCGCCCTGAAAATTTTTAATCAGGGCCTGTTAAGCGAAATCCTAGCTAATTGGATACATGATCTATTGCTTTCAATAGCCCTTTATCTGGGATGTTACTGGGAAGAATACAAGAAGGAATATCTGAATGGCCAAGATTTTTACCATAAAGTAAGTTGCAAGCCATAATCTTGTGGCCCTCAGTTGTAGGGTGTACCGGGTCTCCAGTTGGGACAATATTTTCTTGGTCTGCTAAGAAAATATTTTTGGTATTGGAGGCCTCTGATAGTGACTTCCTGATTTTTTGATTATAAAAGTCCGTACAGTAATTTTTCGGATCTTGTCCGTCTAAATCACTTCGGCGAGGGATAGTTGAAATTACGAATGCAATTTTCTCTGTTGGAATATCTATGCTCTCAAAGTAATTTTGTATTCTATCTGTTATTGATATGCCTTGAATATTATTGGGTGATGATATTATCTTACTAACGACCATATTTAGCTTCTGGGCGGATTCACTATTTTCTTCTATAGGAAGGCTACAATCAATCGCATTATTCATGCTAAGGAAGGTGATGTCGTTAGTCCCGAGCTGTATAGGTATGACAACGCTATCCTCAGAGGTTATATCCCGCGTTAAATTGCAGGCTTGATTAGTGAGCCAGCCAGAACTAGTTTCGCCCTCCATGCACATTTCGCTGAGAAATTGATTGAAGTTCTTGATGGAATTGAGGCAGTTGGTGAAATTGTAGCCTGGGGTGATTTGATGGCCTATCGGATCAAGATAGCAAAGTAAATCGCTGGTTGTAGCTCCAGGTATCCCAGAGTGCCAGTAATTCTTGGTCTGTTGAGACATATCATCAGGGCCTGTTGGTCCAGTGATAGTGCCAATCGTTTCTAGTTGTTTTCCATTGTATTTTAGAATTAGCTGCTCACTGGTAGATTCTTGATCTATAGGAAAGATTGAGTTGCCATCGGCCGCTTTGGCAAGATAGTCCCAGATCTGGCTACGAAATCCGTTTGAATTATAAGGGAGTGTTGTCATACCGTAAGTAATCGAATCACCAATAAACCATAGCTTAATACTGCTACTATCTGAATGTTCATTGGGCTGATTGGGGGGCTGGCTAGGTTGTGAAGGTTCTGTTGTGAGTGTACCCGTGCAGTTGCCAATTATAATTGGTAGGGTGTTTTCTCCAGAGTAATTTGCATTAAACCCAAAAGCTCGGGCCTCTCCTGCCGGAATAGATGATTCACTAGTAACAGTTATAGTCCCGTTACTTTCTGCGACTTGTGCATTCCAGAAGTGTGTGATTGATTGGTTACCTTGCCAGTTCCACTGTAGCTGCCATTTATCAAGAGAAGTCTTTCCTTTATTATAAATAACCACATTTGCCATAAAACCATTCCCCCAATCGTTTTGAACTGTATATTCCACATTACACTGGCCTGAAGGTTCACCGGGTTCTTCCGGTACAGTAGGGGGAGTGTCAGGTTTGGGCTGTGGTGGTGGGGTTTTCGATGATTCAAACCATTTTAAGGCATAGGCTCGAAATTCACTTTCTGACGGAAGGGAGGAGTTTTCCATATAATAGTTATCTAAGAATGCTCTCGCATCCTTATAGTACTCTTGGTGAGTCTTATAAATCTCCTTTTTATTACCATCCTTGTCAATCAGCCAGTAGCCAGTGAATTCACTGATCCAGCTATCATATTCATTGTCATACATTTGCCAGTACAAAATAAATGGAGCACCCCACTGGAGCGCCGTTTTTATTACATTGCGTGATAGCAAATCCTGGGCTTCGCCAGAGCGGGCTCCCCAATCCTTAAACCAGGACTCTCCGTAACCATATTCGCCAATGAAAACCCGCTTTTCAAATGGCAGCCCAGATTTTTTGGGAAGATTTGAGTTGATAAATTCTAGAGCTGAAGTCAACTCACTATGTAGAGTGGCAAAATCTGAATGCTTTTCTTTGGTAGTGAGATCGTAAGCTGAATAAGACACTAAATCTACATTAGTATGGGGAAGTACGGCATTGGTTATCCGTTCTTTGCCCTGTATTGCAGATTCAACCCTATTGACCTCAATATAGTGATATAAGTTAACGTCAGAGTGGGTGATATTTGCTTTGGCATCGTCAATGGCTTTTTGTCGAATATTGATCCAGTCAATTAGACCCTGTAAACGCTTAGGAGGGATAGTTTCCTGACTGTCATCTCTAGTACCATCAGTTTTTTGAACCAGGTTCCAATCGCCTTCCCAATGCCCGATCATGAATGTCTTACCGGAGCCGTTATATTCAGTTAGTAAATATTCAGCCAACGAATAAATTTTGTCATATTGCCAGTTTAGCTCTTCTTCACTCATTCCTTTGTTATCCATCCAGGAACCTGAGTCCTCAACCCAAAACATGTAGATGGAGAAATCCATTTCCAAGACTTGCTGAAATTCTGGTATTTCTTTCAGTATTCGCTTGAATTGATAGTCGAGTCCAGAGTTACTTAGCTCGCTATATAGGCTCGGAGAAAGGGCTATCTTGAGTAAGTTAGAGCCCATTGAGTAAATGGCTTCAGCACTTTCAACAAGTGATCCCTTATCTGTAAATGTATACCTAGGGTTTATCGTTTGAGTGCCTAAAATAAAATTGTATTGTGAAAGGGGGTCTAACAGGTCTCGTGAAGGTGGGGGCGGATCTGGTTTATTGATGGTGTTGTTGCAACTAGCGTTAATATGAGCAGGCTTCTGTTCACCACCCGAGTAGCGAATATTAAAACCAAAAGATTGGGCTTGGCCAATGGGTACTTTTATATAGCCTTGTTTTCCAACTACAGAGATCAGGTTTTCATCCTGGGCTGAGGTAGCATTCCATATATGTGTGACTTCTTGGTCTGAGGGCCATTGCCATGAAAGTTCCCAATCACTTATTGGCTCGGTACCTGTATTACGTACAACCACTGAAGCCATATATCCGTCTTCCCATTCGCTCTGTATCGTCATTTGTACATCGCACTTTTGACCGGCCAGGGATGGTAGGGATAAGAAGGTCAATATGGTAAAAACTGAGAGGGGGAGAAGTTTAGCGTGCATTATATATGTATCTATATGGATTACTGCAGAGTAGTCGGATATTGATAGCTACATAAAGTTCACATATTTATAGTCAGGGGCGTCAAATGCTAAAAGGACCGATTATTAATGTTATTCAACTTCCACCTTATTTCATGTCAAGACAACTTTGAATGTTAAGTACAGGTGTTTGCCTAATTAATTGTTAATTTAATTGTTTTTGTGAACAAGTGGTCAATCTATGGAATATAATTGGAAACTGATTGAGTGCTAATTTTGAATGGCGAAAGTTTTTAACATTTCCTCTCTAAATGTAATTCAAATCCCCTAATCTATCCTTTCTTTACACTCATTTTTAGATTGTACTTGCTTGAATTGTAAATATTTAGGTTTGCTGTAGTTCAGAAAATCTTCGTATATTTAAAATTATTTTACTTTCGACTCTAAATTAACGGATTTATGGCGGGCAATTACTCTGCGGGTGCTACCAAATACAGCCAGTTAGGGTATTCTGAACATGCGTACTAGAGCTGTACTCTCAGTTTTAGTGTGCTGACAGCAGGGAGGTTATGGCTACTATGAGTATTTTTAAAATAATAAAGCCGCTTTTCAGGATGAGATAATAAAAGCCAAGATTACATTGGCTAACTATCTAGAGAGTCGCGTCCGAGTTGATCGGAAGTGGCTTATTCAGGTATCAACTTTCAACGAAAAGGATATGCCTTCACTTCTGTGAACTGGCGAATGTACTCCTGCGTGTATAGATTCTGGAGAAAAAATGAAAAAAATAATTAATGGTTACGTCATTGCTTTAATAGTATTTATTGGAGCTTCTTCCACTGTTAAAGCATCTGATTGGCGTGTTGGTGTTGGTAAGTATGATATAACTGGCCCGGCAGCAGATGTTGGAATGGTAGGATATGGAGAAACGGGGCAGACAACCAAGGGAATTCATACCCGTTTATGGTCCCGCGCATTCATAATTTCTGATAGCTCTGAAAATGAGCGTTTGGTATTCGTATCAGCAGATTTGCAAGGTATTCCGCAGGGCGTGAAGCAGGGTGTCGTAGATAAATTAAAAAATCTCTATGGTAATAGTAAGTACACCGAAAAGAATGTAATGCTGACTGCTACACATACCCATGTTGGCCCTGGGGGGTATGATCATTATGTCATGTTGAATATGAGTGCTCTCGGGTATGCGGAAGATAACTATGACGCTATTGTTGATGGTATTTTTCAGTCAATCGTTGAAGCAGACAGTGGACTAACTCCAGGTGACATCTTTATTGAGCAGGGGATCTTGCTCGATACTAGTATCAATCGAAACCCAGACCCTTATTCAGCAAATACTGATGCAAGCGACTATCAATACGATACCAATAAAACCATGACCCAACTCAAGTTGGTCGATGCCAACAACAAAGCACTGGGAGTTATTAATTGGTTTGCAGTACACAATGTCTCTTTAGGAACAGGGCAGCGGCAACTTAGCGGGGATAATAAGGGGGCGGCGAGTCAGTTGCTCGAGTCTTGGGCTGCCGAGCAGGGTGCTGCAAGTCAATTTACTGCGGCATTTGCTAATAGCAACTTAGGTGATGCGTCTCCGAATATTTGTGGCCCTAGGGATGGATGCGGAAATTCTGAGTATGAAAGTTTGCTTTTATCTGCTGAAAAGCAAGTTGCAAAAGCTCAGTCTCTTTACCAATCAGCTACTGTGAAACTTGAAGGTGGATTAGATTATCGACATCAATATATCTATTTCCCTGGCTATACCGTAGAAGGTGAATTTACCGGTGAGGGGCAAATAGATATTTGTGAAGGTGCTGTCGGCTGGTCATTTACAGCAGGATCAACCTGGGATGGTCCCAGCAATATTGATGGTATTTTTGAGGGAATGTCTGTTGAAAATGAGGGGGTGGATTGGGATAGAGATGTGGGACTATTCGAATCGGCTATTAATGGTTATCCACTTTTTGGCCTGATGAGTGCATTCTCTGCAGCCGCAGTATATGAGGATACTCAGGATGACCCCTGCCAGTACCCCAAACCTACATTTGTAGAGCGTGAGGTAATAGGCCAAGCACTTTATACCCCTTACCTACCTTTCCAAATGTTTCGCATAGGCTCACTTGTTTTGGTCGCCGCCCCGGGTGAAATGACGACTATGGCAGGCCGACGTCTTGAGGCTGAAGTCTTGTCAGCTTTTGAAGGAAGCGGTGTAAACACTGTGGTGATTGCCGGTTTGGCAAATGCTTATTCCGGTTACATAACTACCCCTGAAGAGTTTGATAGGCAGCACTATGAGGGAGCACATACCATATACGGCCCCAATACCCTTGCAGCCTATAGACAGATTTATACCGAAATGACACATGCTATGGTCAATGGCGTAGATATTGCTGCAGGGCCTACTCCGAAAGATCTGTCTGATGACCAAATCATTAATGTAATTGGGGTTGTTTATGATGACAAACGCCTGTGGGAGTCTTTTGGTCAAGTCTGGGATGATGTAGGTACCAGCTACAGTGCTGGCGATACTGTATCTGTCACTTTCCGTTCTGGCCATCCCCGTAATGACCTGAAGACTGAGAGTACGTTCATTGAGGTACAGCGTAAAGTTAACGGTAGTTGGGAAACTTATCTTACCGATGATGATTTGGAGACACGCTTTATTTGGACACGAGATACGGCTATTGATTGTATGGCCTGTTCATTTGCTGAAGGACAGTGGATCATCGGAGATGATGCGCCATCAGGCACTTACCGAATAAAGCACTTTGGTAACTGGAAGAGTGGTTGGACTGGGAAGATTTCCAGCTATTCAGGTAAATCGAGCAGTTTTACTGTTAGCAATTAGAGTTCATCACAAATCGGCTGGATAATCTAGCCGATTTGTATGTCGATACTTGTAATAGACGTGATATGTTCTACCGCTGAATCATTATTAGGTGTTTATTATACATTTGAGCGAATACTATAAATTACGGCAAAAATTTAATAGAGTTCAAGTGTTCTCTTTGAGATTAGTTTATCACCCATAACTTCAAGCTATATTTAATGTCGCTAAATGGTACTTTTTTGTCAGAATATGCTGCTATATATCGCTTGTCTGTGATTTTCTTTCTTTGATCCTAGTCAAATTTACTTGCACTATATGCAGTGTACCCTCCTGTAATCGTTTTCTCCTATCTCAACAATACAAATTAAGTTAGCTTTCACCTAATTTCTAGCCACTCCGAAAGATGGTGGTATGTTAGGTATCTTGGAGGATTGGCCTAGTAGCTATTAGATAGGGATTATAACTATTTCGTTTAGATCATTTGAAAAGTCTTTAAATGTGGATGAATTATGGCTTTCCTATTGGTATAGCTTTTGATGTTGCTATTTTGACTTTTAACATTTTGCTTGTGATATTGAAGACTTGAATGTGAATCGAGAGCTTATTGCTCCCGGCTTTGAAACACGCACTACTAAAATTCACACTCATTGTCAAAATTTTGGACACAGAAACTGTTCTTGGTTCAGGCGATTTTTTAATACCGATGTAAGAAGGCTGAAATGTATTTCTTCGTCTTTTGAAAGAAAAATCGTTCAAGTAGAAATGATTATGTAGAAGATGGGCACCTGGTTTAGGTGCCTCGAATGGATTCGTTTTTTGATGACCGTAGAATTGTCGGTCAGCGGTTGACAGGATTTAACTTTTGATACAGCTCTATATCGAAAACTCTCAGGGCTCTCGTTATGCGGTGAGGCCTGGATGGATATGCCAAACAGGTCCCTCTAGAAAGATTGATGCTGCTGAATTATTGAGGATGTTCGATACTAACACTCTTCAGTTAGTATATGACCAGTACCTTGGCTTATACACAACCTTTGCGCCAGATATAGACCCTGAGCAAGAGCGTCCCCCATCTCAATCGCGATTAAGTAATGTGCCTGGCTATCTTAATGAGCGGGATAAAGCCATTTATCTGGCATTGACTCAGGATCAACTGATTATTGAAGAGGCCCCACTGCCATATTCGGCATTGGGGGATCTACAAACAGAGTTGGTTGCTAAGATTCGTATGGGCTTGCAGCAAATTATTACGCAGGAAGTTGCAGATAAGGCTTTTATTAGCCAGCAAACTGATTGGAGTTGGGTGAAGCGTGTAACAACTGTAAAAAAGAAAGTAAAAGAAACTGACAGTTCTGTGTGGCGCTTATCGATTTGGTCAAAGAGTGCTGTTGATGTTGAGAAGATAGTAAGTCCAGCACGTCAATCATTTGAGTTTAGCTCTGCAGCAATCAATTATGTCTTATATGAAGAAACTCCAGAAGAAGAAGCTGATGAATGTGTAACCTCCCTGTATCGAGGTGTGATTGATGTACTAGGCTTTAATCCCAGTTCTGTTTCAAAAAAGCAGCTCCGCTTGAGTTTCAACATAGCTGAGGTTATTTATAGTGACCCAACTCTTCGGGGAGCAGTTTTTCATTTTGCCCAGGACTGCATCAAAACACAACATAGCTTGCAGCACACAAACTTAACTGCAAGTGGTACTTTTGAGATCATTTTGACTATAGCACTTGCGGCATTGACTGAGGGAGATGTAGCTATAACATCCTTAACTAAGAATAAGCGCTTAGTGAATGCTTTCCGTAATATTGGCGATTTAATGTTTGATTTTGCCAGGACAAAAAAGCAAAGGAAAATACTTGCTAAAAATTCAGGATATTCGACAGTAGGCAAAAGCACTGCTGTATCCGGAAAGAAAACCCCCAAAATAGCTGCACCCCGAAAAAATAGTCGAAATTTAGTGCAAGTCAAAGTGGGTAACGAGCTGCGAGAAAATAAAAGGGGTAGTGAACAAGCTTTCACAGTGCCCCATGATGTAAAGTCTGAATTTTATAAGATAAATTGTGTCAGGGATTATTCATATGATACTGATAACCACATTAGCGAAGTAGGTGAAAATTATAACTCCGATATATGTCAGAGCGATAATGTTACTGGTGAAGTAACTAGGTCTGTAAATCTAAAAACTGGAGAGGTTCAGTTTACTTTAGAAGATTTGGTATTGGAGGGGGCACTACCCTTATCGGTAACTCGTACCTATCGCAGTAGTAATTCAAGAAATTTCGGATTGGGTTGTGGCTGGACTCATACATTTAGCGAGCGCTTGGTTTGGCGTCCAGGCAAACCCATACTCTTCTTTGATTCTGAAGGTAGAATAATTAGCTTGCCAGCTCCCGGAAATAGCTCGCGCAGTCATAATATTTATGAGAGATTAACTCTCACGCGAGTAAACGATGAGCATTGGATCATTACGACATATGGAATTTCCAATGGAGTACAAAGACATTTTAAAGCTACTGGTGAAACTGGTGCGTTAAAGCTCGCTGAGATTCGGGATGATAACGATAACTTTTATTTATTCAACTACTCAGGGGAGTATTTAAGATCGGTCGAGAGTAGTTCCGGTGAGATTTTATACATTAGCTCGCTTGATGAATCTCCTGAAAGTCACCTTATAAATACTTTGACAAAAGAAAATAATTCGGGAAGTTCTGAAGTAGTAGCTCAATATGTCTTTGATAGTGAAAATAATCTGACTGAAGCTGTAGACAGTGTTGGCAATAATGAAAAGTATGTTTATCACAAAGGCCTTATTAAACAAAGAACTTTAAAAACTGGTTATAGTTTCTATTTTCAGTGGGATGCTGAGGGTAGTTCAGCGCATTGTATACGGCAGTGGGGGGACCCTATTGACGAAAAAGCTGCTTACAGTTATCAATTTATCTGGGAGGAAAGTGGTCACGGAGCAACGATGTGTGACACGAGAGGGGGGCGGCAACGTTTTCACTTCAATAATCGCGGATTACTCACGTTCCATCAAGATGCTGAAGGTGGAGAAACGTGGTATGAATACAGCGATCTAGGTCACGTTACAAAAGTACGGCTACCCAGTACTGATGGGACTATACGTGAGGAGTTATTCCGATATGACAATCAGGGTCGCTTGACCGAGAAGATAGATGTGGCCGGTAATAATTATCAAATTGAATATAACAATGAAGGTCTCGCCACAAAGTATACTGATCCATCAGATAGCAGTTGGCAGTATAGTTACAACAAAAAAAGACAGCTGGTGCTAGCTGAAGACCCGCTCGGCAACCAAGTGAAATATGACTATACCTCTGCTGGCATGATTAATTCTATTAGTGACTCATTAGGTAATGTTACGAGTTATCTGTGGGGAAGCAGCAATAAGCTATTAAGAATAAGTTGCCCCTTCGGACGATCTATTGATTGTAGATATGATGTTGATATTCGCACGGAATTGTTAACGCCTGCTGAGACGAAAGAGGCTTCTTGCAAGAATGAGGATCAGGGTCGGATCAATGTTAAGGTTGCTCAAAAAGATACAGATATTCAGTGCAGATTTAACCAGCATGGATTAGTTTCAGAAATATTAGATAAGGATGGGAATTATACGCGTTATTCTTATAACGCACTCCATCAAATAAAGAGCAAGACTAGTTCCAGTGGCAGTCAATTAGAATATCATTATGATGGAGAGGGCAATTTAATTTGCCTTATAAATGAAAAGGGTGAGTGTTATCGGCTGAAATATGATCTCAATAATCGATTAATAGAAGAGGAGGATTTCTATGGTCGTGTTACCCACTATGCATATAATGTCGCTGGCCACTTAGTAAATTCTACGGAAGTAATTGCTTCTCAATCAGGCATTGGTACCGATATCTACTTTGAACGTGATTTGCTGGGCCAGTTAATAAAAGAAACTACGCTAGAGGGCGTTAATAGCTTTAGATATAATTGCCTAGGGCAACTGATCGAAGCTAAAAATAATTACTGTAGTCTGAAGTGGGAATATGATGCTAGTGGTCGTATTGTAGCGGAATGGCAAGATGATAGTAAGCTCAGTTATAAGTATGATATTTTAGGTAATCTTACGGCAACTTCACTATCCAGAAAAGAAGATGTTAAATTTATCTTTGATCATTCTGTGGAATCTGAGAATTCACCCTTCTCCTCAGTAAATGGAAATTTCAATTCTTTGTTGATAAAAACAACCGAAGGGTTGAAACCTCTGGACAATTATGATCCTCAGGTTTATGTGCAAGGCTTTATTGTCAGTAAGTTTGAAAGGCCAATTGATACAGTTACAAATATTTTGAATTTATTGCCGAATAGTAGCTGTTCACTTGCCAGAGTTAATCATTCCGGCAAGGTTAATAAAAATATCTTTAATGTTCATAACTTTTGTAAGAGTGATTCAGATCAGCTTCTTGCCTTCTTAATTTATGACCCCGCTGATAGTCTCCTAGGTAAGCTTAACTCGACGAGTAAGGTTGATAGTCAGATTCCTGGCAAAGAAGTTATTGAGAATAGAATCGTTGATAATGGCAATATATCCCGTGGTTATACCTCTTCTACAGGTCGTGTTGAAGAAGTTGGAGGGGAGGGGGCACAGAGGATTCGATACCATTATAATTGTCAGCAAAAGTTGATAAAAATAGAAAATCTAAAAGTAGAAAAAGGTGTAGAGAAATTTCAGGATGTGATTCGGTATCAATACGACCCCTTGGGGCGATGTGTAAGAAAGGAAAATTATGATGGTTGTGTCAGATTCTTTTGGTCTGGTGATACGCTTATTCAACAGCTTAAGAATGACGATCAAAGTAAATGAAGTATTATTTCGTAAAGGCTTATAAGTTGTCTGTGATATAGGGGGTTAACTCGAAAGCTTGAATACGTCAATTTGCGTAAGTTTTTACAGCAGTATTGCATTTTGAGATAAATCATATTCAGTGCTTCTTTACATGAAGACAAGTTGCTGTCCTTTTTAGCTTATATAAGTCTATGCGGGTTAAATTGCTAGATAGGGCTTTCGGCAACATAAAGGGCAATAGCTTTAGTGTGTTATTTTCCATAAATAATGAAAACTCACTTTCTGAAGTCTTGGCTATCCTGCCAAGGTTGTCGGTAGTCTTTGCTTATCCGCCCTGGAAATAGCAGATTACCATGCGTAGTCTGAAGCCTATCTATATTTAATAACCCTCGAAAGTCCCAGCTATGGGGCTCAGCACCCAACCGACTGTAACAATATGTTAGAGAGCTTACTAAGCCTGAGGTTATTTGAGTCGATAAATTATTTAAATTTCTATGAGATCATCAATATTTTGATGCTCATATGAGCGAATAAGTAAGTGGTACGGCGGTGCACTTCTTGCGGGCTTTTAGGTCGTTATACGATAGAGCGAAGGCTTTAGGCGATAAATGTGAGTTTCTTTTGTTTCTTGCCTTGAATCAATTCATATTATCTGAGATGAATAGGACTTTAGATATTTACAGCTCCTTTTATTAGGAATGATTATCTTTTTCCTTTAATGGCGTTAGGTCTTTGAAGCGGCTCTTCTGTTGATGTGGCTGGGTAGTGTTTCTTTGTTGTAATTATTGGCCGCAATCAAAGTTTATTTGGCAGGATGCAGGGCTGTTTCATATACGACTATATATTCCGAAAAAAAATATCGTTATTACTTTACAGAATAGAAAAAGCTGGTACCTTAGGGTCAGGATTGCTTAATTATACAGGATTAACAGTTTGTGATATTGGTTCTGAAGGTGCCTTATTAAATAGCATTTTTATGTATATGGATGATGAGAGTATGGCTGATGGATAGTGTGTTTGCCTGTAGTCTCTAATTGGGGTAAGAATCATCGTGTGATCAATTCTCACTATTGGGTAGTAGCCACCTGGTATATTACTCAGATCAAGTGAAGAATTAACTTATTAGTAGTGTTTCCAGTTAATCTGGATTTTATTTAGGTTTTATTCAGCTTCCGCTATGGCGTTTTTTCACCTTCCTCTGAGGTGGTTGGGCTACCCAAGATAGTATTCCTGAAGTTTCTTTTAATAAGTTAGTAATCCGCACAGTGATTTTTGAGTTTGGTATATAGTTTTACGCTTATTCTGCAATTTAAAATGAACTGTAAAAAGAAAGTATCTATCGTATTTTACCCTGGGGCACACTCATTAGATGTAATGGGGCCCGCAGAAGTGTTTTCGCTGGCAAATCAGCAGCTAAAGGATAGGGGCTTTAGTTGTGATGATCAGTATGAGGTTGAATTCTTAGCCGAAGATGGAGATACCAAGGAAATCTCATCAGGTTTAAGGATATGCTCAGATAGATGTTTTACTGATTCAAGAGGAATTCATACTCTCCTTGTGAGCGGTAATCTTAATGCTGCTGATGATTTGAATATCAGTGAATGTTTGAGTAGATGGCTTTCTCTTCAGTCTGGTTTAGTTAAGCGTATAGGCTCTATTGGCAATGGAGCTCTGATTCTCGCAAAAGTAGGTTTGCTAAATGGTCGGCGTGCCACTACCCATTGGAGATATATTGATCAGCTGAAGAGATTCCCAGAAGTGGATGTCGATTCAGAATCTGTATTTGTCAAAGATGATCATATATATACTTCTGCAGGTGTTAGTGCGGGGGTTGATATGGCTTTGGCAATGGTAGAGGATGATTTTGGTCGGGGTATTGCTTTAGCTGTTGCTCAATTAATGGTCTTATATCTCAAGAGAGATGGAGATCATAAACAGAGTAGCACTTATCTTATGAGCCAGTTAAAGAGTGATCGTTTTTTAGAGCTGGTGCAATGGATTCATAGTAATTTGGATAAAACTTTATGCGTTAATAGTCTCGCGGAAAAGACATCTATGAGCCCGAGAAACTTTGCTCGCTGCTTTACTCGGGATATGGGAGTAACTCCAGGTCGATTCGTTGAGAAAATTCGCATTGAAAAGGTTTGCCAGCTTTTAGCAACTCAAGCGTTAACACAGGAGCGTATTGCTACTATCTGTGGTTTTAAGTCTCAAGAGCAGCTTAGAAGGGCATTCCGCCGAAATAAGGGTATGTTGCCGAGGGAATACCGTCGAAAGTTGTCGTGAGATAATTTATGGGACAGTCTATTCGGTGGGGCTGTCTCATTTTCAGAAAAGATATTTTTATCCTTAGTTACAAGATATAGATAACATTTTTATTAGAAACTTCTGTTCTTCTTGCCTTGCCTTGCCTTGCCTTGCCTTGCCTTGCCTTGCCTTGCCTTGCCTTGCCTTGCTTTGTGCTGGTGCCTCCACTAGATTTGCACCTGAGTAAAAAATTTTTAGCTGGCTTTTATTCTTATATGATAATTTACACAGCTTGGTTCTCTCCATTATATATCCTTACTAGGGCTGACCGAGTCGGTCCCATGAATAGGAATTAAATTTTTGTGTTAACTAGAAGCTCTAATCTTCGCGGGTAGAGTTTGAGCTTCTCGATCTCTATTAGGACCAGGCCGGTAGCAATTGGTAAGTGATATAGCCATAAAATTATATCCCGATATCTATATAGGTGTGACGAAAAAATAGTGATAGATTTGTGGCTAAATAAAATTAGACTCATGAAAAGGAGTCCTTTAGTGGTGTAGATATTCTGGGAGTCCAATATTGTTGGTGCGCTGTGGACTTGCCACGATACCCTTTGTAGTATTAAATTTCTGAAAAATGTTTAATACCCCCTTAATTATGGTGGACTTATTGTGATAATTAGGTGTATTAGAAATGGGTAAAGTAAGTGCCGCAGTGAGAAGTATGGTCAGAATACAATCTAAGATTTTCTAGTCTGATAATTTTCGATATCTATTCTCCAATATTAATTGACATATAACTAAGTACTCAATCTAAATTTTTTTGTGAAAGATTGCATGGGTAAATTTTTTGAACATCAAAAACAATCTTTCAGGGTGCGTAGTGGCGATTTTCATTAAGTATGTCTTTCAGCTTGCAGATATAGTTACTTTACCTATTAATGGATATGCTTTTAAGGAATACAAATTATTAGCTCTAGCCTTATTAGTTGCACTCGCTTATGAACCAAACCTCCTCTTGGGCATTTCTGCACTTGGAATAGCCTATGTCAATAAAACTGATAGATCTGATTATCCTGGACTACCGGAAGTTGATATATAGTGGCCTAAATAGCTTAAGACCGTCCATATAGAGTGGCGGTTCGATGTATAGGATGGAGAGGTAAGGTGGACTATCAATCTTCTAAAAGCCCGGTACTTAATCTTTGGGGGCGATTTGGCAGCTCGGCATTGGGCCGCTGGCTGGTATCTAAATTAGTGGCACTTAAGGCACCGTATTTTCGTTCAATCAAGCCACGTTTCTTGGAATTATCACCGGGTAAAGTGGAGGTTTTACTGAATAAGCGTTGGAGCGTGACAAATCATATCGGTACTGTACACGCTATCGCTATGTGTAACGCCGCTGAATTGGCTGGCGGTGTTTGTTTGGATGTGTCTTTGGATCGACGCTTTCGCTGGATACCAGTAGGGATGGAAGTCAAGTACTTAAAGATGGCGAAGACTAATCTGCGAGCCGTTTGTGAGTATCCAGGGTATAAAACCATCGAGGCTGGCGATGTTGTTATGCCTGTGAGCGTTATTGATACTAATGGAGAGGAAGTATTTCATGCCGATATTACCATGCGTGTATCAGAGCGCCCCAGCGCGAAGTAGTAGAGCTGTCATTTGAGGTCAATTCTTGGTGTGTTTACAAGGGGAATTGCCTTACTTTGAGCTTGAATATGGAGAAGAGTATGCCGGCTGGGAGACGATGAAGTGTGCTCTACTCATAAATCTCGTAGAATATTTCTCTGTTCAGTCTTGATGTATTTGGAGGGTTTATGAGATTGGCTTGGCAGATAGAAAAGTCGACATGCCTCTTTGGTGGTGAAAATAAAGCTGCTACGGAGCATGAGTTACACCGATCGGAAAGTACTGCCTTGGCGACTGATGACATTTATCAGGACCTTTCCGAAGTATTACAGCTCGCAATTTCCAAGCTTGATGAAAATGTAAGTGATACTTCTCTGTACTTCCTGATTAGTTGGGAGTCTGTATCTGCTTCTATGACGGTATCTGTAGTTGATGATAGTCGGAGCAATGACTCTAAAGTAGTTGTGCACTGTCACTTTGCTGGACTGGCTTCCCAATATGATGCTGAGCCGAAGAGGCAGGAAGCCTTGGTTAAATGGTCGGATGAACTTAGGTTTTGGTGTAAAGAGTATTTATCTACTGATCAAGGTTTTTCACAGTTTTCTCTGGTTGCATTGTTCGCGGCAGGCTCCAGAGATACTGCTGTGATTCTTTAAAATGTAGCTGAAAACGATGCTTATATAGTGTGAACAACTAGGGCGGGGAGGCGAGGCTTAAAATGCCCTCCCTGTACAAATAACATAGGAAATGGAGATTTCTATGAATGTTTACTATTTGTGTATTGGGCTCTTAGCGGCATTATCCCTTCTGCTCGGCGCCTTGGTTACTGTTGGGCGCGGTAAGTATGAGGTTTTAGTTGGGCATTCTTTCGACCCCGATAATACTCTGCACAAATGGGTAAGGGCCCATGCAAATACAGCAGAATATGCTCCCCTTTTGATGGTACTTATTTACTTAGTGAGCTTAGGGCAGTCTTCTACCTGGGTTTGGTGGTTTGTTATTCTGCTGACCGCTTGTCGATTTCTTTTTGTTGCAGGCATCTTATTTCCCTCCACTATGGCAAAGCCTAACCCAATGCGCTTCTTGGGTGCCGTAGGCACTTATATCTTTGGATTGGGGCTTTGCTTGGCGCTGGTGCAGCAAGCCCTGAGGCTTTGAGTTGGTTGCAAGCGCTTTCAAACCTTATATTGGTTGGTGCTTAAACTGATCAAAATCGATTGGTCTATCGATAGCTTTTAACTTTTTGCCAGCCGGCAAGAACTGTTTACGATCCTGGCTGTATAAAAAACAACCTAACAAGTTTCCCTGCAGGGTGGTTGACCGAATGCGACACTTGTCGCACACTAGCCCTGACTGTCACACGGGAAGATAAAATGAAAAAGGTAAAACCGTCCCCATCAGAACTTGCGCTGTTGAAAGCCCTTTGGAGGCGAGAACCGCTGAGTGCCAGAGAGTTACATGATCGGGTGGGACCTGAATTGGGTTGGTCATACTCCTCTACTCGAAAGACACTAGATCGGATGCGGGATAAGTCGTTTGTGGCTCAATCTGAGATCCATGGAATCCATGTTTATAGGCCTGCGATTGAGAAGGTGGAAACTTTGGCGTCATATGCAAAAGATTTCGCTGAAAGAGTATTAGAGCTTGATGGTCCCCTTCCTGTGTCGATGTTTGCTGGCAGTAAGTTAATGAGTGATAAGGATATCGAGGAGCTTCAGACAGTGCTCGATTCCTGGCCAGACTCTGAGCCGGTCAACAAGGATGGTGAATAGGCTATGGCCGAGATAGTCTCTACAGTTCTACCATTTGCACTGGATTTTCTAGCTACTTCTTTCTTCTCAATATTGTGGGCGGGGTTGGTTTTTATTGTTATTTGGCTGGCAACAGCTAGAAATAAAGGCAGCTTTAATGCGATATACCATTGGCGAAGTTTCTGGTTGTGTGCAATGGTTGCTGCCGGTTCCCCATTTTTTCTTGCGCAATTGAGCGACCAGTTAACGTTGGGTATTGCTCCGGATCTGAATTTTGAATTACCGCCAGCTTATGAGGCTACCTCTATACCACCAATTAACATAGTTCTGCATGAGTATGTATCGACTTCTTTGAGTTCTGTTGAATTACTGGCTTTTCTTTGGTTGCTTATATACCTGTCCGGGGTGTTTTTTACCTTATCTAAAGTGGTAGTGAGCCAGTTTTTCTATGGCAAGAAATTGCGTTTAATAGCAAATAATAAGCTTTCTGTTGTTAAATTTGACCAGTTTTTTACTTCATCTCAAAGTGATTTTCTAATCGGAAGTAAAACTCAGGTGTTTATAACACACTCAACGATTACACCATTTGTGATGCAGCTATTCAGTCGTAAATTGGTGCTTCCCTCCTATATTTTATCAATGAATGAAACGGAGCGTCATCTAATCATTGAGCATGAAATTATGCACTTGAAAAGGCTTGACCCCTTGTTGATTCTGATTGTGCATATATTTACTTGCATCCTATGGTTCAATCCCTTCTTAGGTTGGATGAAGTCTCGATTCAGCTGGGCGATAGAGTTGGGGTGCGATCGCGAAGTTCTAAAGTCATGTAAGCGAAAATTGCACCGTGTTTATGCACAAGCAATGATTGACACTCTTCGACGGAACTCTTCACAAAGAACAAGTGACTGGGTTGTAGCTTTCTCTTTCTCTGGTGGTACGAGTCAGGCTCCTTTTTTCCGACGCAGACTTTTGAATATTATGGAAGCCTCAAGGGCGGGGGCTAATAATGGCGAATTAGGTGTCTATTTACGCGCTATGTTTTTCTGCAGTTTTTCAACCATTTTAATACTCGGAGGGCTACTGCTAAAACCGGGATTAACAATGGCTTCAGTGGAGATTACCAAATTGACAGTCCCGGTTGAGAGTGCCCGTATTAGTAGCCCTTTTGGTGATTTCAGTAAAATTCGCAAAAAACCCCATGAAGGTACTGACTTTGCGGCACCGATTGGTACTCCGGTGGTTTCAGCTGAAAGAGGTGTTGTAATAGTCTCTACTGATGATTATAAGCATAAAAATTATGGAAAAATCATAATTATTGATCATGGTAATAATACGAAAACCCTGTACTCCCATTTAAATCAGCGGGAGGTTGAAGCAGGGCAGTCAGTACGTGCCGGCCAGGCGATAGGAACTGTGGGTATATCAGGGCGTGTAACAGGGCCACATCTTCACTTTGAACTCATCAAAGAAGGCAAGCGAATCAACCCAGACACTTTGCTTGCGAAGTAAGGGGGGAGTGTGATTTATTACTTAAGAAAAGTAGGGTTACCAGTGAGGCGATTAACTATTTTCTTTCTGATCGATATCTGGAGGATGGCTTTGTTGCTGGTTCTTTTGTCGATTCAATCACTGGCGATAGCAGGGCCGTTATTGGAAAACCATTCCAATGTTAAATCGGTACAATATGATTTATCTTTTACACTGCCCCTACTCAATGATCTATCCTTGGTACATCAAGATGAAGGGATGCAGCGTAGGGAAGTGGCCCCTCCATATAGAGTTGAGAAAGAATATCTAGAGCGCACAAAAAAAGTTCAACTAGCTAAAAACCAAGGGGTTTTATCACTATTGGTGGATAGTGGAGTCGATCGTGCAGAAGCGTATAAAATAATTCAGGCTTTGTCGGAACATGTCAATGTCAGTATCCTACCAGTTGGTAAGGAATTTAACTTAACAATAGATACTACTGGAAAGCTTAATAAGCTTACCTTGGTTGTTGGCTTTGCAGAGAGTTTGGAGTTGGTTAGACATGGAGACAATTATAGAGCTAATCAATTTGAATCTCCTGTCGATGCCAGGAAATACTACGTTAAAGGTGAAATTTCGGGCAGTTTATACCAAAGTGGAAAAGAGTCTGGCCTATCTAATTCTGTGCTCACAAAACTAAATGAAATATTTAGTTATTCCGTAGATTTTCAACGGCAGATTCGAGCAGGTGATCAATTCTCTGTTTTCTATGATACCTTGTTCAATAGCCAAACTGAAAAGGAAAAACTAAATAGAATTTTATTTGCTGAGCTTATTCTTAGTGGAGAAAAAATAAGTTTATATCGGTTTTCTACTGAGGGGCCTCAGGGGGTGGATTATTATTACCCTGATGGCCAAGGCTCTAGAGGGTTTCTAATGCGTACTCCGTTAGAGAATGCAAGGTTGTCATCTTATTTTGGGCGCCGCAAGCACCCAGTCCTAGGGTATACTCGAGTACATAAAGGTTTGGACTTTGGAGCCCCTTTAGGCACGCCGATATTGGCTGCAGGTGATGGTATTATTGAGCGAGCTTCTTATTTTGGTAGTTTCGGCAACTATATTCGTATTCGCCATGGCTCTGGGATAAAGACTATTTATGCGCACCTTAAGGGGTACGCGAAAGGAATTAGTAAAGGGGGAAGAGTAAAACAAGGGCAGGTAATCGGTTACCTTGGCGCTACAGGTCGTGTGCAGGGGCGTCACTTGCACTATGAGATTCATAAAAATGGTACGGCTGTTGATCCATTAAGGCTTGACCTCCCTATTAGTAAGGGGCTGGTAGGAGATTCTTTAAATCAATTTTCTCAACAGGTTCAAAAGATTCAAGATGAATTGATAAAGTACGCTCAACAAAATCAGTTTGATTCATAATTAAGCTTTTTTATTTCTCTCTCACCTTATTATATTCAGGGTTTAACTGACTTACATTTTTGTTGGTAGCGAATTTTTTCTTAAAGCAATATTGAGTATAAAATTAAACTAGGTTAAATATGATTAGAGCTATTCTGCTGATAGCCATTCTGGTGCTGTCTAATTCACTAATTGCAAAGCCCCTCATTACCAAGGTTTCTGAATCTTTTGAGTTAAGTGGATCTAAAATATATACAGTTGACTCTGATATTCTCAAACGCAAATACGACTTGTACGTGAAGTTACCATCAGGTTACTCGAACGATGACAATAAAAATAAGACCTACCCGATAATTTACCTTAATGATGGGCCTCATACATTTAAGGTTGCCTCGGGTGTTACACACTTTAAGGATATGGATAAAGCCATCGTAGTTGCTATTTCATTCGCTCACGGAGAAAACGGACAGTATAGTCGAGTTCGAGATCTCACGCCCGTAGTCGATAGTGGGTGGAAGCGTTTTACAACTGGTGGAGCCAGTAAGTACTTACAGTTTATTGAAAAAGAAGTAATGCCCTTTATTGAGGGGAGCTTTAGGGGGGATCCCACACGTAGGATTCTTTCAGGTCATTCACTGGGTGGATCTTTTGGTGCTTGGGTATTACTTACCAATCCACAGTTGTTTTCCACTTATATCCTGACAAGTCCTTCTCTTTGGTTTAAGGATGAAATGATCTTTGATTTGGAGGATAAATATGCAAGCCATAACAACACACTGCCTGTAAACGTCTATATTGCCACTGGCGCTTTGGAGACAATACAAAAGAGCCACATGCGTAATGATATGGTAGATGAGCATAAGAGATTTCTTGCTAAGTTACAGTCGCGTAATTATCGTGGATTAAAGCTTAGTGGAGAGGTGGTGAGCGGTACGGACCACTATTCCACTTTCCCGGTGGGGTTGGCAAAAGGTTTAAGGTGGGTATATCAGGATTTGTGGGCAATATAATAATTCTCGCGGTAAAAGATGAGCTATAGCTGCCCGCGACAAATGGTAGATCTGTTATGCTATTGGAATTATGCGCATTTGCCACTTTGTCCGGTCATTACTGCCGCGCCAATCATATGAGCTAAACGTAGAGCTTCAGGGACATACCCAGTGTCAGTGGTTTGCTCTAACACCTGGGCGGCAATCTCCGGTTCACATCCCTGCACTTGAAAATGGAAGTTATTGTAGTTATGGATACTCCCAGCTTTCATCAAGGTTTCTTTACGCAGTTGATAGTCAGGAAAATTTTGCAGCGCTTTATCAATGGCTTGAATGTCTGGTGGTTTTCGCATTAACGCGATACAAGGGCGCTGTAAGATATCGGCCAGCTTGGGTAGATCAATAATATTGAAACCACCCACTGCTACTCCATCGGTCAATACGACATTTACCTGGCTGTAGAATTTACTTTCTTTCAGCAGTGTGGCAAGTGTTTCTGTAGCTTCCATCCCATCTTTGCTTACCTGCCCCCAAAGCATTCCCTCAAAGCGAGTTTTGGTGCAGACAATACCGCTTACTTTTACCGGCGCGCCCCTTCGTTTTTCAAAAGGGGCGTCATCAAAACCGATAACTCGGATCTGCTTCCTTAATCGTAATAATTCTGCCAGAGACTTCATTATTTCTTGTTGCCCTGAAGAAATAAGTAGGGAAATAACTTTAGTTTTTCCTCATGGCTTAATGATTCCATACGACGGATATTATTTTCTGGAATACTCTCTGGATCTGGATATAGATCAATCATTTTTTCCAGGTTTTCTTCTCTCAGCAGGTGTAAGATAGGATAGGGTGCGCGATTAGTTAGGTTTTCCGCATCGGCGGCTGCAGTGCCAGAAAATTGATAATCTGGGTGGAAGCTGGCTAATTGATAGGTGCCTACATAGTCGTTGCGTTCCAGTAACCACTCTGCTAAATCCAGGAACTGGTTGTAGTCGCTGAATTTCCCTAGGTGATTAGGGATAATCAATAAGGTGGTAAGCAATTCAGATTCCGAAGTGGTATCGAGCCGACGTAATTCCGACAATAGATCACTGAGTAGCGCCTCGTCTCCTGTGGCAGGACTCACCTTGAGTCGAATTTGCCCTGCACGCAGAGGTTTGCGTGCGAAAGGGCAGAGGTTGAGACCGACAACTACATCAGTAAGCCATTGTTCTACCGCCTGAGTAACAGCTTTTTCCATTTGACTGCTTACCACATAAGATCATCGGGGATCTGAAAGTCTGCATAGGGATCATCTTCATCTACCACTGCTGAACTTTCAGCAGGCCTGATTACGATATCGCTATTGCGCTCCGCAATTTTTTCGGCAATAACCCGTGGAACCAACTCAAATTGTTCTCCCTGGACAACAATCATCAGGCGCCCCGCAATCAAGTGATCCCTTAATTCTTCGCTGACATAGATGGTTTTGATTTTTTTGTCGAAAGTGAAGTTATAAGTAATTTCACCAGTATAAGGTTGGCGATTTTTTTCCACCAATTGCTTGATTTGCGCGGCAATAGCTTTCTGCTGTGCAGCCGCATCGCGCTCAGCATTGAGGGCGCGATCACGAGCGGCTTTCTCTGCTTGAGCCTTTTGTGCTGCTAGCTTTGTTTCATCAATCTGGGGTTGTGAAGACTTCTTCGCAACTTTCTGTTGCTTCCGTTTATCTTTGCTGATTTGTTTGGCTTTCTTTTTATCGACAAGTCCTGCTTGGAGTAGTTGGTCTTGCAATGAGGCCATAGTCTCTTCCCCGTGAAAGTCTAAAGTTTCGGCAGCCTTTACAGGTATGCCTGATCAAATTTTCACCAACCATATGGGTTGATAGTTTGTGAGGGTATTTTACCTGAAGATGGTCCAACTACCGCTAAAGATTTTTATGGTGTCCAAGGCTTACCGGAGGTAGCAGTTGCGATGATTTCATCGGGTTCCTTGCCGTCACTCAGCATTTGAGCGCCCCCTGGAATTACCAGGGCTGAGCCAGTAGCAATAGCCACCCGCTTGCCACTGGGAGTATCAATGTTGCAAGAGGATACCCTCAGCTGCCGGCCGCGGTGGAGTACCTGCGCCTCCAGAATCAAGTCGCCACTGTTGAGCTTGGCTGGGCGAGCAAAGCGGATATGCATGTCCAGAGTAGCGAATATAGATCCTGCAGGCAGTGTGGAGTAGACCGCGCCTCCCATGGTGAAATCTGCGGCCCATGCCAAAAGTCCACCATATATAGAAAGGGTCCCATTGGAGAACCAGGGAGAGGAGGGCATAGTCGAGATACAGCGACCATTTTCAACCTCTATTGCGCGGTAACCTGTGAGCATCCAGATAGGGTGAGTTCGCCCCTCACTAATCGTGGTTCTCTGCAATTCGATAGGGACTTGCTCCGGTAAGTGTGCCATGTCGCAAAAGAACGTTTTTGGAGGAGGGCGAAGATAAGGGTCAGGTGTATCTGTTGGTCCTAGGTCGGGAATTGGAAGCTCCTGATCTGGGTTGACTGGAAAGTCGGCAATAAGGCAGCGAGTGCTACCGAAAGCGAGGGTTCTCCCCTCCTGATCGTTAATCTGAATACTTGAGAGCCCCACCTGGTTGCCTGAATGAACGGTCGTAGCTCTACCAACAATATTTTGTGTACTGCTAGTGATGGGTCGAATAAAGCACATATTTAATTCTGATGTGCTCAAGACTTTACCAGCGGGCAAGGTTGTCCATATTGCGGAGGCCAAGGGGGCGTCTGCAAACATGGCATAGATCCCACCCCAATAGATCCCGGTCCCATCAGCTAGCCACGGCGTAATAGGCATAGAATAGGTGGCCTTACCAAGGCCGGCCTCGGTGGGAGTCATACCCGTTAGTCGCCAAAAAGGGGGCCCGGGTAAGCTGCCGCGAATGTAACGTTTAAAGGTGTCGAGACCAGGTTGCTGCAACGCCCTGAGGTCACAGATGGCACCACGATGGACTTCGTCGGTGATATTGGTCATCCCCCAGCCTCCAGTTGCTTCTAGGACAAGGGTAATGTGAGGGTTTGTTGGATGCGAAAAAGGGAGAAAGCTGCGGAAGAGTCTTTTACCCTAACAGCGCAGCTATCGATCGGCGGATACTGGTTATGGAGCTAAGTTGGGTAGTTTGGCTACGATATGGGTATTCGGGATAGGCTGCCCTTCCATAAATAGGTTTATCGCATCCTGGACTTCAGGGGAAGCCATTAATAAATTATGCCCTGCATTTTCGACTGTTATTTTAGTGGCGTTTTTGAACCCTGAAATGGCTTCATATTGACCTTCCAGGTAAGTTCTTCCGTCCAAGGTCCCGCTAAATAGTAATACCGGAATATTGCTGACTGGCTTTTCCCGAAATTTATCCCCAAGATCCAACTCTGGCGCTAAATTATCGTAGTGCAGAGAGAAATTTAGGTAGTCTTTCAGTAGAGATTTTTGTGCCTGCTCTACAACCTGTGCTTTACGCTTCATATCAATTCCAGAGGCTATATCCATCGCCGTAGGCATCGGGCGCAGGGATATGGGTATGCCTGGTTGCAGAAATTCATCGGGGAAGTAACGTCTGGGCACCTTGTCGAAACTTAATGTAGCTCCTTGGTCCAAATCGCGATAAAACCTGAGTAGATGGCTGACACTTTTAGGGTCCGCAATGAATGCCGAGGCTAGTTGTTGCATATCCCTACGCTGTAGGAGGGATTCGACTTCCCTGCCATCCCGTTGAGGGATTTTAATTTTCAATGGTTGTGACTCAAGTTTTTTATGGACTCGGCTTATAAGTGCTTTAATATCTGGATAGGCTTTTTTTGCTGCGGGTTGCTGATTGATTGCCTGTTGTAGACGGTTTAGATAGTAATCTGTTCGGGCGGGCAGCTTGATGGTTTGGTCCAAACCCTCTGCACTGGATAAAATTAGCTTATCAATAGAACCTTCGATCTCCTTTACCGCTGCCAAAGAGAGATGGCTTCCATAAGATGTTCCCCACAATACTATTTTCTCTGCACCCAAATGGCTCCGTATGGCATCAAGATCTCGGGCATTTTCGAGAGTATTATAGGCATTTAGGTTTACACCAGTAAGCTCCCAAAAGTGTAAGCACTCTTTTAGGGCTTTGCGGTGGTAGTTGATATACTGGGTATCGGTGATTGGTTCAAGGGAAGGTACAATTTGCTTGGATTCACAATTGGGAAGGTCATTGGAATGGCCGCTACCACGTTGATCTAATGCGATAACATCACCAAATTGTCGCAACGCCATAAACATATCAAAGCGATAGTTAACGGCCGTAATTCCTGAGCCACCAGGGCCGCCTGCCAGGTAGATTATTGGTGGACCCACTTTCTTTCCTGTTGCAGGAAACCTTACATATTGGAGGGTGATATTACGGCTATCTTTCTTAGTGCGATCTTCTGGAACCTCAATAAAGCCTTGATAGCCCTCTGCAGTTTGTTTGCTCCATGTAGTAAGGGTGTGCGGTTTTTCATTGTTAATGGACTTTGCTGATCCGCTGACAGGGCTCAGTGATAGCATTATTATTAGCGGAGCTAAAAGATGTGCTTTTTTGGCGTTATTTTTCATTGTTTCGATACTTCCTTATTGTCGAACTTAGGCGAATGTTATTGTTTTAGATTGGGCTCTTATTTTCAAGTGGATAAAAAGTTTATTCGAGAGCCCATGGGGCTTTTCTCGATATAGATACCTCGTGAATATCGGTAATATAAGCTATTAACCTCTCACTAGGGATTTCGGTTTAATTGGGCTGTCAGACAGAAGTCCGAAAAATAGACGGTGGATGTTTAAACCCCAGTGCTAATGGGTTTATGGGGTCCGTGCAAGGTTATAATCATTGATAGGCAACATTGCTACTCCATGAAAGCTAGCTTGCCTTAAATTCACTACGCGGAAATTAAGCTCTTGCTCTAAAATAACTAGAAAATGGTTCTACGCCTGGGCTGGCAAGTGTTCAGGTATTATGGGTTGTTATAAAAATCATTATGCTCAGATTCATGGGTTGCCTCTGGTGTAGATATTTTACCTGAAGTAGGGTATCTGAGGGAGAATCGTATGGCGATTTGAAGTTTATCATCCCTAGATAATAGCTTTGGTAAAGTGAGGCTATAGTGTCAATGAAAAAATGCCAGCTATAACAATAAGGATAGCCTTTTTATCTTTGGTTTGTTTATCACACCTATGAAATTTTTATAAATTTTAGTGGTTGCATCCGTTGATATAAAAGACCTTTGTATTAATGAAACTGTCATCTATTAGTTTACGTTACTGTTGCTCTTGCATGATTGTTTTGTATAGGCAGCCCAAGTCCTGAATGGCAGTAGTTGGAAATGAAGTGCCATGATTTGCTTCTGGAATAATGAACAGTCGGGAGCTTACCTCTAGCCTTCTTCAATGATTAATTTTCTTTAGGGCTGCCTCGCTCCCCTTAACATGTCGTTGCGAGTTTGGCTTTTTTCTGGAGTTTCTATAGCACCAACTTCAATAAACACCTTTCGGTGATTAGAGCTGGGAGTAGCTTTCACATTAAGGATTCTTGCACGATCGTGCCACACCGATAGACTGCTGAGGATATAGTTATCAAAGCCGCTTGGCCTGGTAAGCAACATATATGTGCCAAATAGCTCGCCTAGAGAGTGCCCTATAAACGTGTGTCCACTGTCAAATAGGCGATATGATCTTGCTAGGAGGGGCAAAATGACGTCATGAATAAAAGTGGCATGCTCATAGGCCTTGCCAGTTAAATATTTCCAGTTTTTATCGATGATGGGGGTAAAGTCCCGAATACGGCTGGCATGATTTTTGACCCTTTTGAGTAAGATAGTCCAACTAAAATGACTTCCTGCAGTTTGCCTAAATCCATCGCCACTTGAGTTGTACCTGAAGTGGCCTGAAAGGCTGAGTCTGCATCTGTCATAAGCACTAAAGGATATCGTTAGTCGAGGGTACTTTCGTAACTCTTAGGTAACTTAACGTAAAGTGAATAGGACCTAGTACTGATAGGATCTTTAACTCCAGGCTGCTGCTTCGAGGAATTTGGAACGGTGAGATGTCTGCGTTCACTGAAAGTGGAGGGGCTGAACAAAGGCTGAGGGTGCAAAACAAGGTTGCTTAGGACCCTATCAGGGCTTTAGCACGGATAAAACGCTTGTACTTTTTGTATAGTGGCTTGACAGGCTCTATAAACGAAAGTGTCATTTTCTTTCCCAGTTGCGACTATGCCGGCGTGAACAAAAAGTCAGGAAAGTACTCTAGCATATAGAAATGATTCATCTTGAAAACTGTTCGCATAAGATTTATTCAAAAGATAGCAATTTTTTTTGTAATAAGATAAAGAGTATGAAGCTCTCAATGTTTCTGTGGAAGTGTAAAAATCTACTTTACTACTACAAAAACGGAAGAAGTAAGTAATTCTATTTTTATATTTCGTAATGTAACTTTTTCATATCTACAATTATCCAAGTACTTGTTCCATTTTCCCCTCTTTTATTTTCCCTCCTTTTGAAGGTTAATAGTCTACGATTTGATTAGCCTTTAGGCGCTGAAGTTCATAGTAATACCTCTCTATGCTTGTAATTTAGGCGTTACTTTTTTCCAACCGCTGGAGGTGGTCGTTTATCGTATGTTTTTTGTCTACTCCCTGTGTTTTTAGGGGAAGTTAACTTTAGTAAAACTAAAGACTTATATCGGTTTAGCTAGTTGATACTCGATTTTGAAAAAAAGGCTGGTTTTGTACTACAAAAATAATTTGACCAAAAAATAATTGATCGATGGTTTGTTTTGTTCATTGTCTCTAGAGAGCCTCTGTAAGTTGTACTAAGTATTGCAAAATTTTCCAGAAGCTCAGGGAAACCGGTCGGTCACACGAGATGGTTCACTAGAAAAATGGAAAACTTTTATCAGGATGATGTGACGCAGTGGGTTGGTGAGTATGGATTGGATTTGAAACGTTACTTTTCTTCCCGAGTTAATCTATCTGATGTTGATGATCTAGTTCAGGAGGTTTTTATTCAGTTATATATTCGTATCAAAAAGTATGGAGGGCAAATCGAAAACCCAAGAATTTACATTTATGCCATGGCAAGAAACCTTTTGATTAGTCATGGTAGGCGTCAAAAGTCTAGGTGTGGAGGGTTACATGACTCTATTGATCACAAAGTCGACATCCCTTACATGATTAGTCCGGAACGGACGGTGATGGGAATACAGGCTTATACCCGAGTGCTGGAAGCTATTTTAGGATTGCCGCCAAGAGCTGGTACAGCTTTTCGCTATCATCGCTTTGAGGGAATGACTTATCAAGCGATTGCGGAGCAAATGGGAATCTCTAAAGATTCGGTTAAAGAATTAATACAACGTGCTTTGACTAAGGTTAGGCAGGTGGCAGAGGAAGCCCCTTGATGGCGCAAAATAGGTCATATTGTGCTGTAGGTTGCGACCTTCTTTCGAGTAGATGTCTAACGGGACAATAAGCTCAACTAGAAATTTTTTGGTGAGTGATTCTGCTAGCGCTGCGCTAGAGTTTTGGCTTTTTAGTTCTAACTGTTGCAGCTTTCGAAATATTTAGTTAATAATTCTGCTTTAGCCCCCAGAAAATCAAGTTTATTTTTTATCCCCCCTTTCTTTTAGCTCTCGCGTCTTAAATGTTGTTGAGCCTGAAATAGGTTTATATCAGGTCAATAACCCAATAATACCGACAATAAAGAGAGACGTAGTGTGATGATGAAACCTGTCAAAAAGAAAACATTGATTGCACAAGCGATTTATCAATCTGGACATTCATGCCAAATTACTCCCTGGTACAGCTCTATTGTTGCCTCTTTGGCATTTGCAGTTGTTCCTACCATTTCCAGTGCCCAGGAGAGTGAAGAAGGTAAACACCCAAGACAGGTGATTGAGGAGATCACGGTTACTGCGCAGAAGATTGAAGAGAGTATTCAAGATGTGCCCATTGCAGTATCTGCACTCAGTGGTGACAGTATGGATGACCTTAAAATTGAGCGGGGGGAAGAGTTGCTACGAGCTGTCCCAAATGCCAATTTTTCTAAATCCAACTTCAGCACCTATAACTTCTCTATTCGCGGTATAGGCACTAAAGCTGTTTCTGCTGCTTCAGACCCGGCGGTTGCTGTGAGCTTTAACAATGCTCCTTTAATTCGCAATCGATTATTTGAGCAAGAATTCTTTGATGTGCAACGGGTTGAAGTCTTGCGTGGCCCCCAAGGTACACTTTATGGCCGCAACGCGACAGCTGGCGTAGTTAATATGTTGCCAATTATGCCTGGAGATGAGTTTGCCTCTGAGATCAAGGCGGAGGTGGGCAGTTATAACACCAAGCGCGCCAGCGGAATGTTTAATATGCCATTGGGGGAGACCATGGCGTTGCGTTTCTCCGGGGCCATGACTAAGCGTGATGGTTTTGATTACAACACTTATACCGGTAACGATGTTAATGACCGCGATCTATATTCTACTCGTGCAATCTTTGAGTGGGAGCCCAGTGAATCCTTTAGTGCCAATTTAATATGGCAGCACTTTGAAGAAGATGATCGGCGCTCACGAACGGGCAAGCAACTTTGTACAAAAGATCCAGGCCGAACACATATTGGTGATACTGAACTAACAGGCTTTACGCCAGTGTTTTTTAGTCAGGGTTGTCTGCCTAGCTCGATTTATAGTGATGACGCTTACAGCGCACCCAATGCCCAGGGTTTTGCGAGCGTTTTGGCTACCGGGTTAATTGTCACGAGCTATGGCCAGGTTATTGACTGGTTTACTGACCCTTATGCGAATTCAACGCAGTCACGTGATCTTCGTAAAATTGAAACCAGTTATGATCCGGTATTCCGCGCAGAGAATGACTTAGTGCAACTGAACTTCGAATGGGGCCTGACAGACTCTCTCACATTTTACTCTCAGTCGACTTATGCTAAGGACGATTACTATTCATCCCAAGATTATAATCGTTATGTTTCAGACCCCATCTTTAATGATGGGGGTAATTTAGAACCTACACCGGGGGGAGTTTTTACTGATCCACAGTTGGGACCCTCTGAAGGACTGTTGGCGGTTGATATTAGTCGATCAGATAATAAACAGTGGAGCCAGGAATTCCGATTGCAGACATCTTTCGATGGTCCTTGGAATTTTTCAGTGGGCACAAACTATTTAGACTTTAAAACCCAAGATGACTATTTTGTATTCAATAATATATTTAGTATGGTGGCGCAATATCTATATAATGCCGACCGCGATGAAAATTTCAACTTAGTATTTCAAAACTGTACTGATCCAGAAGTAAATGTTGGTTCAGATTGTATTTATGTTGACCCTAACTCGATAGAAAACATTGATGAGGAAGGACATAACTATTTCTTGAGCCGAAATTTGGTGGAAGTTAATTCTTGGGCATTATTTGGTGAAACTTATTGGCAAATTAATGATGATGTAAAGCTAACTACCGGCCTTCGCTATACAAATGATCGCAAGCGCTCTACTCCGGTACCCAGTCAGCTATTGTTAGGTACTTTTTATGATCCGGTAACGGGGGAAGTCTCCTCCGGTGAAGTCTCCGGGGGGCTTGTCCATCGAGGCTATCCGGAAGGTGATCCGGTTACGCAGAACTGGAAGGAGTACACCGGGCGCGCAGTTTTGGACTGGAGGACGGATCTGCCTTTTACGGATGAAACTATGCTCTATATGTCCTTTGCCCACGGCTACAAAGGGGGTGGTACTAACCCTCCCCGAGCCGAGGTTGATCCAGCAATAGTACAGTTTCAGCCTCTGGAAGATTCTTTTGAGCCGGAGTTTGTCAACGCAATTGAGTTTGGCAGTAAGAACATTCTTTTCGATGGTAGCTTATCGCTTAATGCTAGTGCCTTTTACTACGATTATACTGACTATCAAGTCTCTCAAATTGTTGACAGAATTTCTCTCAATGAGAATTTTGATGCGGAAACTATGGGGCTTGAGCTTGAGCTGGCTTGGCAGCTTACAGATGCAACACGAATAGATATGAATTTAGGGTACCTAAAAACCCGAATTGCAGATGGAGAGGAGTCTGTTGACGTGATGGATCGTACTCAGGGCAATGAAGATTGGGTACTGGTTCGTCCTAGCATCCAGGTGCCGTCTAACTGTATTGCACCTGTGGATTTAGTTGAAACGGTTATGGCTGCGCCTAATATTTTTGCTATTTGGTCGCTTTGTGCAGGTTCCGCCCAGTATGGTTCATTCTCTCCAGAAATCGAAGTCTCGGATGCATTGCGCCATGATATCAATTATGGAGTCGATCCCTACAACCCGCTAACCGATGCACCTAATGGGGGGCGTGGTTTTGCTGCTGATTTAAGTGGAAATGAGTTACCCAACGCACCACGTTTCACCGTTAATTTCGGAGTGGAACATACGATTCCTATTGAGAATTGGGATTTAACTCTACGAGCAGATTACTACCGCCAGTCGGAAAGTTATGCTCGTGTATATAATACTGAGTATGATCGTTTGAAGGCTTGGAGTAATCTCAATGCTTCAGTTAGCCTCAGCAATCCTGACTCTGATCTATATATGCAGCTGTACGTGAAGAATATTTTTGATGATGCGCCTATCACTGATATGTTCACTAATAGTGATGATTCAGGTCTTACTACTAATGTGTTTACATTAGAGCCTCGTATTGTTGGCTTAAGTGTTAGCAAAGGGTTTTGATTAATCCAGTGGAATCTGTGATTCATTGTTTAGATTTGATTGAATGAATATCTAGGTTGGTGAGAGGATTTCTTGCCAACCTATTTTTGCATTTTTATTGATGTCTTCTGAAATCTGGCGGTCTTGGCTTTAGGGGCGCTGCCAGTTTTCGTACTGCATATGAGTTTTGGGTTACAAAAATAGTCATTGATTATTGTTGGCAGGTATATAAATTAACTGTTTCCGTAATGCTAGTGTTGTTAGCATCTAGGGCTATTAATTAAGGCGGGATAGACTTAGAGGCTGTATAGGTGAAATGAGAGCTTGTTGAAATTACACTATTAATTTCCCTCTAGTTGTCTGAACCTGCGCTGGGAGTTTTGGCGCTGTTGAAGGTAGTTTTTCCATTTGGCTGATTCAATGATCTTATGAGGTCTCCAGCATATTCACCGGCGGTCGACTTAATAAGTCTATTTTTAATGACCATGGTATTGCTCATGCACTTATAGGATAAATCGTGAGGATCCATCTTGCTGAAAAAATCAATTTATTTTCATCGCTTACTTCTTGCTTTCAGTAAGGTTAAGAGCTTTTATTTTACGCTTTGCTGTAGTGAAGCGAATATTGAAATGCCAGTATCGAGGTGTCGGCGATAAACCCTGAAAGACCAAATAATGGATTGATTGTATTTTATGATTTATTTTAATGTTGGCTTTCATTGGTAAGTAAGCTCAGTAAAGTAGAGTGTCCAAGGTCATCCCTCTTAGTCAAACTCCCCAATAATATGTGTTTTATTTTATTAAATTTCAATTCAATCGATAAAATGGATTTATGGTGGATTAAGTAGTTGTGATGGAGAATTATGGGCTAGTAAAGATAGTGCCACTTACGGTGCATGGGAAACCGGCTACGTTATCGTTAGGAAACTCAGCCTCATCGGAAGAGATTTCCCCAATTAGCGTATTGGGCGGATATGTCCTTGCTCTTACAGTTCGTTATCAGCTTTTCTTATAAAGCGTAATAGACTTGAAATAACTTATGGAGCTCTGGTGTCGGGGCAATTGAATTGCCGGTTGGCACCAAAAGATAAAATACACCAGGTTGGGAGTATTTGCCCATAGCGGACCACCTGCTATCGGCTTCTACACCTTGTAGGCTGTATTTGCTGCCCTCAAGGCAATTTTGTTTGGTTTTTGCTCTCCCTGCTCCAGATTCATATTGCTATACTCCGCGCCCTTGAAAGCCCCCTGTCTTTATATGGAGAACTTGATGTCTGATTCACAGTGCGATATTGGCTTTATCGGCGCCGGTGTGATGGGTAAGAACCTGATCCTGAACCTGGCCGACAATGGCTATAGGGTCTGTGCCTTTGATTTGGATCACAACCGGCTGAATGCGCTGCTGGAGCAGGACAAGAAAGAGCGTGGAGACCAGCCTGCGCGTGTTGAAGCCTGCAACTCTTACACAGAGCTGTTGGCGAAGGTTAAAGCCCCGCACTTGATTATTCTCTCGGTTCCGGCTGGAGCCCCCGTTGATGACGTATGCAGCAAGCTGCTCGATGCGGGCTTGAAGGCTGACGACATCGTTGTTGATACTGGTAACAGCCTGTGGACCGACTCTGTAGAGCGGGCTAAACGGTATGAAGGCAAATTGATTTTCTTCACCACCGCAGTATCCGGTGGCGAAGTGGGTGCTCGTTTTGGGCCATCCCTTATGCCCAGCGGCGACCGTTATGCCTGGAGTCGTATTGAGCCAGTTTGGCATGCTATTGCCGCCAAAGTGGATAAAGCCAGCGGCCAGCCGATTGAGCGCTTTGAGCCTGGCAACCCGGTTCGCGAAGGTGAGCCCTGTGCGGCTTATATCGGCCCGATAGGCTCAGGCCACTATGTGAAGATGGTGCATAACGGTATTGAATATGCCGATATGCAGATGATCTGTGAGGCCTACCATGTGATGCGCACGGCGCTGGGTATGGCCCCAGAGGAAATTGCAGAGGTATTCCGCGAGTGGAATCGAGGCCCGCTGAACAGCTATCTGATCAATATCAGTGCGGAAGTGCTCTCTACCTTGGACTCCGTGACAGAACAACCGCTGGTAGACGTTATCCTCGACCGAGCAGGGCAAAAAGGTACTGGTCTCTGGACAGCCATGAGCAGTCTGGAAGTGGGCTGTCCGGCTCCGAGTATTGCCGAAGCGGTTTACGCCCGTTCATTATCTACCCGGAAGGTATTGCGCACCCGCGCAGCGAAGAAGCTGCAAGGGCCTGAGTTGACACCAGTGGCTTCAGAGCAACGGGAAGAGGTGATTGCACAGCTACACGACGCTCTCTACTGCGCAAAAATCTGTGTTTACGCCCAGGGCTTCGATTTGATGAAGCTGGCTGCGCGGGAGCAGGGATGGCAGTTGAACTTCTCTGAAATTGCCAGAATTTGGCGTGCAGGCTGCATCATTCGAGCAGTGTTCCTGCAATCTATTAGTGATGCTTACGATCGAGATTCCAAGCTTTCCAACTTGCTGCTGGATGATTTCTTCACCCAGCAGATTGCCGATCACCAGGCCAACTGGCGCCAAGCGGTGGCGAGCGCCACTCTGAATGGTATTCCGGTACCGGCCCTGTCATCGGCGCTCAATTACTACGATGCCTTCCGCACCGAGTCGCTGCCGGCGAACCTGCTACAAGGACAGCGGGATTTCTTTGGAGCCCATACCTTTGCGCGTGTGGACCAACCTGAGCAGCGCAAGTACCACGTTCAGTGGACCGAACCAGGCCGCCCAATGGTTGAGATCTGATTGATGGGGTAGGGGGGAGGTGATACGTGCCTTTCAGGTACGCATCACAATGTGAGTTCCCTAAAGAACGACCTCTTCTACCTCTTTGGCCAGGGCCTCCACCTCTTGGCGGCTGGCTTTGGCCGCCAGTTCCTCTACGCTAGCTGACTCGGTGTTGACGCCACCGAAGGCAGAGAGCAAGTCCTTGGTCAGGGCTGAGATTTCCAGAGTCATCACCGCAAAATCTGCATCAAATCGCTGGGCTGCACTTTCTGCATCGGCACTATCGGCCTTCTCCAGAAGCTCGTCACTGAATTTGATGCGCTTTAGGGACAGCTGATCATCTACCAGGAATTCAACGCCCCCACGCCAGGTCAGTCCCAGCTTGTGCACTTGTAGTCCCGCCACCAAGTGATTATGAATTTCCTCGGCACAGAGGTCCTGGTTTTTACAGCGGATAACACTGCCGCTGTCTTTGGGATCGCGCAACTCGCATTCGTGGCCAAAATCAAATTGAAGCGGTGCTTCAGGGGCACTGAGCCAGTGGGTCATCGTTTGCTGAGGCAGGTTCTTAGCGGAGAGTGGTACCACGGCAAGGCTACTGATAGCCTCGCGGAGGTTCTCCAGCAGTTCCTCGGCGGCGGAGGCAGAAGAGGCGTCAACCACTACCCAGCCATCCTGAGGTGCAATATAGGCATATTGCAGACGGGAGCGAGCGAATGCCTTGGGGCGCATTTCAAGGAGAATCTCGTCTTTAAGGTTTTGCCGCTCCTTGCGACCTACCTGCCTGGCTTCTTTTTCAGAAATAGCTTGTGCCAGCTCTTCAACTTTCTCATTGACTACCGCAGCAGGAATCACTTTTTCTTGCTTCTTAGCACAGACCATTAGGTAGCCATTCGTTGCGTGCACCAACTGGCTGCCGTGGCGCCCTAGTGGAGGCACCCACCCATAGCGAGTGCTGTCCTGACTGCCACAGGGAACAAATGCATGGGGCTCCAGCAATTCGTTCAATTTTTCAGCATCCAGGGAAAATTCTTTCGTCAAACGATAAATACGGAGGTTTTTAAACCACATACATCAGGCCATCTGTTTTCAGTTGCGAGTGCGGCCTGCATTATGCGGAAACCGGGGCGGGGCAGCTAGAGCCTGTTAACACTTAATTGATGGGTTCTTTAAGTTGTTATCAAGCTCCAGAATATTACTGGTCCAAGGCGGTGAAAATTTGTTCAGCCGAACTTGTCAGGCCTGGCTGAACAAAGGTTTATTTGAGAATACTGTCTATTGCTTTGCCACTATCCTGCGAGAACTCTTCTGACTTATGGCCGAGCAGTTGTAGTGCGGTTGCGGCTATCTGATCCTGAAAAATGGCTTCTCCCCTGGATACTTCTCCCAAGGCCTTAATGTCTGGGCCCAGTGCGGCAATCCAGATTTCATTGGAGCCGGGTATACCCGCTTTGTGGGGGTGATCTTCTTTACCGAAGTATTGGGTCAGTGCAGGGCCACTGGCGTGGTGCGGCCAGGATTCAGCGGTGTTGCCACGCCCGTGGTCAACGGTAATGAGTAGGTTGGTATTGTCTCGGTATTGATCAAGAGATTGCAGTGTCTGCCAGAGTTTGGCGAGTATCATGTCGCTCCGATGTGCGGAGTGGAGATACTGGTGATATTCCTCATCGTGGGCAAAATCGTCGGTTTCACCCAGGGCAATGTACATTACCTTGGGCTTTTTGCTAATTAAGTACTCTTTTGCAAATCCATAGGTAAATGCATCGGGCCGCACGTTTTCCCAGAAAACCGGCAGTTGCCCCTGCAAGTCATTGAGAAACTCTGCTCTTTGGCTCAATTTTGGCCAATCGGCAGCTTCCAGGCCCGCGTTAATGTAAATATCACTGCGATCACGATTAAGTATCGAGGAGAATACTCCCCAGCTACCGAATGCAGCGATTTGGCCTTTGTACTCAGATTTGCTGTTTAGCCACTCGAGAAAGGTGGTATTGGCATTGGGAGTTGGATCGTTACTATGGATTTTGGGGTCGGCGGAGCCGGTTAAAATCTCATTATAACCGGGATAGGAAAACCACCAGCTATTGGTAACTTGTGCTTTAGACCCCTTGTCGCGATTGCCAATTAAAACCCCTTCTTTAGCCACTATTTGCCAGATAAAAGGCAATAATTTTTGACGTTTTTCGATGAGTGAATCGCCGTGAAAGTGATTGATAAGGTCTTGTTTATTTTCAGTGAACTCTGTGTGGTTGAGAAGTTCAGGGTCATAACCGGAGAACACTTCCTGCCAGCGCAAGCCGTCGATAGTAACTAATACGAGGTTGTCTGCGGCAAGGGATTGAGTAGAAAGAAACAGGGTCAGGATTGCTGTAGTCAATCTGTTCATTGAAAGAGCTCTTTGCATATTTTTGGATTATTTATATTTGTCGCAAATAATCAAAATTATTTTTCGACTATATTTATTATTTATTGCACTTTATTTTTGAATCTACTGCTTGACTAAACATACGCACAATCGGCTAGCATTTCCAGCCGATTGTGTGGCTGCCAAAAAAATCTTAGAAATCAATAGTTGCAGAGAGTGAGGCTGTCCGTGGAGCACCTATCCAAGCGCCGCCAGAGACGACAGTTCCTAAGTAATCCTCATCCAGTAAATTATTTATCACTAAATTCAGGTTGGCTCCCCGTAGTGCCGGGCTAAATTCTTCCAGATTCATGCCCAGGTAGGCATCGACAACTATATAGGAGTCGGCTGTCCAGCTATTGTCTAAGTCGACAAAGCGATCTCCGGTAAACTTACTGGAGATGCCGCCGTAAAATATTTCAGAATTCCAGTCCAGGCCAATCACATAGAGTTGATCAGCTATTCCGACTACGTCATTCCCTGGTGTTATTCCTTGAGTTTCATCTACTGCTGAGTTTCCTGAGCCAATATAGGTAGTGTCCAGCAGGGTATAGGATGTATAGAGATTTAGAGTTTCTGATAAATCGTAGTCCAGGAAAAGTTCCAGACCATCAGATTCGATTCCGCCGGCATTAAAATAGGTCCCATTGGTACCTATCAAATAGTTATTACCTGCGGAAGTATTGTTATCCAGGAAAATGATTCGGTTTTCAAAATCATTTTGAAAATAGGTGGCAGTTGCCGAGAAATTATCGGCGGTATAGCGAAGCCCGAGCTCTGTGGTCTCTGAGGTTTCCGGTTCGATATTGTCGAGATCTGAATCGGGCCGCTCTAATACGCTGTCTCCAATCGCCTTAAAGTTTTCAGCGTAGCCTGCGAACAGCTCTGCACCTTCCAGAGGTGTTTCCCAAATCAAACCGGCGGAGAGCAGGATGTCTGAGTCAGAGTCAACACTTGCATCGGAAGACTCCTGAAATAGATCTTCCCTTTCAACATCGACAAAGAATTGCTTGGCGCCCAGTGTCAAAGTGAGAGTGTCGATGGTCAGGGAGTTCTGTAAATACCACTTTGTGTTGGTTGAGGGGTAACTGCGGTCGTATTGAACCCAGTAAGGTGTTGAATTGAAACTGGCACCTTGAGTTGCATCAGTGACTTTGTGCCAATCGCGGTGTTCGTCACGGGTGGAGTCTTCATACCAGAGGCCGCCTCGTAGCTCATTGTCCAACCCGGCGATGGTGGTAGCGTATGTAAAGTCTAGAGTCAGTCCGGCACGCTCTTTTTCATAATGAGTGTGCCGATAAGACATTGCGGGTATGGCGCCCTCTGCATAGCAATCTGGATTGTAGGCTGGTCCTGAATCGCCATAGATATTGGTGACTGACGCTGTACATGTTTCATCGTAAGTAAGGGCATTGCCATTGGCATCAACAAAATAAATGATGCCCGACTGGCTACCGCCATAGGCAGTTGAGCCGCCGAGGAACTCGGACTCGCCCTGTTCGCTGTCATCTGTAATATCAACCAGGTAAGGGGGCACCCAGTCCCCACGGCCTTCGTTGCTGTGGTAGTAGAGTCCGGCCTGTAGATTGAATGAGTCTGTCAGGTCAAAATCGAACTGGGTGTAGGCCAGCAGGTTCTCGCGTAAGGTAGACCAGCCACGGCGATAGAGTTGATCGATATAGGGAATACCGGACCAGTTGCCGGTAAGGAAATCGTTTTCAGGGTACTCTTCAAATTGGGCGTCCGAATAGACTCGTTGATAATTATCTTCGTGGATATCGTCGTAAGATAGGTAGGCCTTAATGGTACCAGCTTCCAAGTTGGTCACTAGTTTTGCCGCGATATGCTCTCGTTCATTCTCAGCAGTTTCAGTAATCCAGTCGGTCGCTGCCTGGTTAGAGTATGAGATCCAGGCTTTGCTGTTCCCGGCAAAAATACCAGTGTCATAGCGAAAATATACTCTCTGTGCATCAAATTCGCCTGCGGACAGTTCTATTCGACTGCGCTGTGTGTCCAAAGGATCATCAGTGCGATAATCAATAGTGCCTCCCAGGGCTTCGCGGGAACGTGAAGCGATATCTGAAGTACCCTGTGATACTTCTACTGAACCGATATTACCCGGATCAACAAAGCGGTTTGCTTTTGAGCCTCCACCATAATTCGAACCGCCATTGGGAATACCATCGATGGTAGTGCCAATTTGCTGTTCATCTAAGCTGTTAGTAAATCCGCGAATACTGATATTGGTTGACCAGTCGTCAAAGCCGTAAGTATCTCCTTCATTGATTGAGACACCGGGAAGGTTATCGATCAATGCATTAACGCTGGTGATAGAGGACTGTTGCTTGCGCATTGCCTCAGATACTTCGCTGCTGTTAAAAGTGCTACCGGAGCCCAGAACCATTACTTCTTCAATTTGTGCGTTGCTGAGGTCTTCAGCGGTCACGGGACTGGCACTCATTATTGTGGCCACTGAAATGGCGGCTGCCAGGTAGGTCTTTTTAGTATTCATCGGGATACCCCAGTTTGTAGTGATTCAGCAAGTGTTAACCAGCCTGGTTAGCGGCTTGGGTTATTTGCGCGCGTACATTGACGCGTCTTGATGAATAATTCTTTACAGGGGGGTTAAACTCTTTTTACCCGTTGGTGAGTGCTCAATAAATCCTGAGAGCCAGAAACATGAGCTGTTTCGGACTGACTGAATAGAGTCCTTGGTAGTGGGGGTGATCCGGTGAGTAATCTTGATTGAGTGTAGAGGGGGAGGGCTGAGTTACCCCAGCCCAATTTAAACAGAAATCAGATAGCAGCTTTCAAGGAAATGCCGGTGCAAGCTTCAATTGTTCCCCAGAGAACTCCCAGAACTGCATTCCAGACTTTTTCGATGGTAACTAACAGGAGTCCACGTAAGGTGTTGGCGAAGTTCTTAGCCATATCCTCCAGGGAGTCGAGAAAGTAATCTTGCAGGTCGCCAGATATTTCATCAGATGCAATTGCTTTAGCAATCATTTTTGTTTGCTGAGCCATTGCGGATAACTGGCGCTCGGAAAATCCCCTGAGTTCAGAAATATCACTGTTAATTACCGCAGAAGCTGCCCCTTTGATATCGGCAACGAGTTGGTTAACGTCAATAGACATAGTAATTTCCTCAGCGATTCAGAAAAGACTCATAGGTGAGTGCTTGGTCCATGGAAACAACAATTTCATTTTTGAATAGAGAAACAGCGGTTGCGTTTAGGCCCTTATCTTCATCTACCGTGCGCATCATGTTCAAACTCTCTGAAATTTTCTCCAGTGACGCAACACTGGGGGGTTCCCGCTCAAAGCTAATATTCCTGCCAGAGGATTCCAAATAGTTGTTAATCTTTTTGAGTAGTTTACTTTCAGGCGCAGGGCGGGTTTTCGATTGCATTGCCAGCGCATCTACTTTGCCGATCAATGCATGGTATCTCTCATCTCTTTTTGAGTAAGAATCTTTGTTGGTTCCACTGGAAACTGAAGAGAAAAATTCCATTATCTCTACATTGACAGTGGTTAAATCGGAGTATAGCGCGGCATCATAGCGCGGCGCCATTTGTGAGCATCCGCTAACTAGAATGGTAAGAAAGGCTAAAACTGCAAAGATTGCTATTGGCTGCCTTATCATGATCGCTCCCTCTTTAATTTTCATTTTAATAGTCCTGCTCGGCCCTCTCCAGTCGCCGGAAGGGGGCTGAGGTATAGATACATTTATTTCTGATTTGGTCGTCTGGGTACCCCTTTATACCGGTTCCAAAATCTCGTGCGAGGTTGGCGAAATACTGGGATCATTTTGCTTTTCAAAGTAAGTCAGCAGTAAGCGAACAGCCTCCTGATTATCGAAATATCGGGAGTGAACTCGAGCTGCCAATTTGTCCGGAAAAGTACCGTAAGACCCGATAATTCTCTCATAACAGTGGTGGCGTGCTGGGACCGCAGAACCACTGGCAAACCAGTCTGAGTGAGACTTGATATCAATCCACTCGATTAGATCTTTTCTTTGTGACAGTTGCTCTACTTCATTCTGCAGCCAAGGAGCTTGCTTACCCAGAACTTCGATTAGGGACCCCATTGTTAGGATACGGATTGGTTTACCGATTGGCGGAAGATCGGCAAAAAGGTCTACAGTAACAACACTGCCAAAACTATGTCCGACAATTGTTACGGAATCGTAGTCGTATAGTTTAATACTTTTTTCGAGCTGTTCTCTGACCCGTTGGATAATCTCAAAGCGGACTGCAGGCTTGCCCTTGGCCGCCGGCTCATTGGTGAGATAGCGCTTACAAAAGTCAGAAATATCTACTAGTAAGGCAACCGGCATAACGGCAACAACGGCAGTAGCAATCAGCCAGATCCGCCAGCCCCCTATATACTCAACACCTTGCTTGAGCTGTTGTACTGCGGGATAAAACGGGCTGTCACTGGTGGGCTCAACAGCTTCGACAAACAAAATGATGGTACCAATGTACCAAACAATAAAGGCTAATGCTGAAAGGGTTAGACCAAATGTCAGGTACTTTCGTTTAAGCACCCCTTTCCAAATATGGAGGTTGGCCAGCCAGAACCAGATTAGGGAGAAGCCTCGGGCTAAGCGGACTTTCAGGCTCTGCTGGGTAATGCTAGGAACTAAGTCGTTCCAGTAAGCTTCAACCAGGTCAAGCTCCTGTTTACCGTTGACCCTCAGGCGGTTGATGCCGGCGGGGACGGTAGGATCAGAAATCTGAGTGAGAGGCATACGCTCACTGGCTGCGATCATTCCCTCGGTGAACTCTGACAGTTGGGCGGTGCTGGTGACTCGTGTCAGTCCGGGCACCAGCATAATTAAGCTTCTTCTCATTGTTATTCCAATTGGCTCTATTCTGGAGATATAACCTTCTGCCAAGGTTTGCTCCTGCCTTTGTTTTTTCTGTGTGAAAATCGTTTCAGTAAGTGAGTATTTCCATATATAAGTACGCTAGCCAGTAGCTAGCTACGGTGTATCTCAGTGGTGAAATTTTGTGCGATGGCCAGCTCTATACTAACCGAAGGACATTGGATATAGGTGCATGTCAACTGAATGTTACTCGATTTATATGTGATACAAAACGAGATGTAAATATAGAAAAGAAAAAGATTTATTGATTGGGAGAGGAAAAGCCGCTTCGTACTTCTTTTCTTAAATTACTTGTCGGAAGTTATTTCATCGCGGTTAAGGGGGTAGACTAGCGAAGGTGAAGATCTGTCGCTGCTTACACCGCACTCTATGGGGGAATCAGAAGCGACAGGTTAAAATTTACTCTACGGTTTCTTTTTGTAGTTCAACTAAAATAAATTCGTTGCCGTAGAGATCTTCAAAGTGGGCAAACTCTGCACCCCCTTCAGAAGTGGGTGGCTTGCTGAAGTGAACGCCATTTTTTGCAAGTTTTTTATATTCTCTGTCAAAATTATCTGTATAAATAACGGCACAAGGCTGCCCTGCAGTTTGTGCTCCCACTTTCTTTTGCTGGCTTTCAGAAGTTGCCTGAAGTAACCATATACCCATATCTTTTTGTGCCGGAAGTCGAATATGAACAAATCGATGTGGTGCTGCTTGAGAGTCAATAAATACTTCAAACCCCAATTTGTCACGATAAAAGGCAATAGCTTCTTCATAGTTGTTGACTAGGATTACCAGTCTGCCAATTGAGTTCATTAGGGGCTCCGTGATTGGCCTTATTGCTACTTCGATAAGAGGGGGCATTTCTTTCTGGTTAATAGGTGTACAGTTTTTCAAATAGTTTTTATTTGAGTGGCCTATACCAAAATGAATGCTTTTAGCGTGAAGCTGATAAGCTGTAAAAGTTTACTGAAGTTACAAGATATTTGAACTGTAAATGTTGAAAGCGGTGTCAGTTTCTGGACCTTTACGCCAAGGTTGCCAAGTATTGGAATGAAAGACAGTCTCACCATTGTTGGCCATCTATGATGGAAACCGGACTTTCTATTGTTTATAGCCGATTATAGTGACTGTAAACGATCAGTATATTAATTAATGATTTCGAGGGATGGTTGGTAAAGTGAAAAGGATTTCATGTTTTTCTAAAGCTATAAACTCCGTTATGGTTTTTGTTGTTGTAGTGCTGTGCCTACTCGAGCCCAGGTCTTCGATTGCTTGTACCCGAATACTCTATGAAACTGGTGATAAGACCTATATTACTGCCCGTAGCATGGACTGGAGTGATACCGATGCAGCTATGGCATTTTGGGTTTTCCCTCAGGGGATGGAGCGCAATGGTGGCTTGGGCCCAAAATCTATTACTTGGACATCGAAGTTTGGCTCAATTGTTATCAGTATTTACGATGCGGCTACAACTGATGGGCTCAATGAAAAGGGCCTCGTAGGCAACCTTTTATACTTGGCTGAGGCAGATTATGGGAGTGCTGCCGATAGGGATAAGCCGACTATCTCTGTTGGGGCCTGGTTGCAATACATCCTGGATAACTACGCAACGGTTGATGCTGCGGTAAAGGGGTTAAAGAGTGACCCATTCACTGTGGTTGGCGCAGACCTTCCCAATGGGAGACCGGCAAGTACACATATTGCAATTTCAGACCCCAGTGGTGATTCCGCTATTTTTGAATATCTTGATGGTGTGCTAAAGATCCATCACGGTAAGCAGTTTACGGTAATGACTAATTCTCCTCCTTATGATCAGCAACTGGCAATCAATTCCTATTGGAATTCAATTGGAGGCCAAAACTTTCTACCGGGTACAATTAGTGCGGCGGACAGGTTTGTACGGGCGAGTTATGCTTTAAAAACATCACCAGAATATAAAAAGTATCGCGATGCATTAGCATCCGCATTCTCCCAAATTCGTGCTGTCAGCGTGCCGCTGGGAATGGATGATCCAGATAAACCCAATATAGCCTCAACATTGTGGCGGTCGGTTATTGATCAAAAAAGTAGCCGCTACTATTTCGACTCTGTTATTAATCCATCAGTAATTTGGTTGGATATGGATAGTGTTTCTATTGAGCCGGGATCTAAAGTAATGACAATGAAATTAGATACTCCAATGGATACTGGTGGGGAAGTGGCATCTAAGTTGAGTCCTTCAGAACCCTTTAAGTTCCTCGCTCCAGGTAGCTGAATAAATACGATAACGAGAAGAGTCTAAGTCAATGCATGAATCATTTACTGTTCGGGAGATGACACGTAAAGAAGTGGGTTTACTGGTTGACTGGGCTGCACTTGAAGGCTGGAATCCGGGGTTGCACGATGCAGAAATTTTCTGGAAAACAGATCCAGAAGCTTACATTGCGGCGGAAGTTCGGGGTGACTTGATTGGAGGAGGGGCAATTACTGCGTACGGTGATGATTTCGGTTTTATGGGATTCTTTATCGTTAGGCCTGAATTCAGAGGTCATGGGTTTGGTAATAGACTTTGGTATATTCGACGGGACCGCTTAAAAACCCGGTTGAGGCCTGATGCAAGCATCGGTATGGATGGGGTATTTGCGATGCAGGATTACTATGCCCGCGGCGGTTTTAACTTCTCCCATCGGAATCTCCGTTATCGAGTCGAGCTTTCTGCTTTTGAGGGTGTGAGTACTCAATGCCCTGATGAAGTTATCCAGCTTAGTGAAGTTTCTTTCGATCAAATAATTGCTTACGACAGGACCTGCTTTCCCGCAAGTAGACGGGTATTTCTGAAAGCATGGATTTCCCAGCCAGAGGCTCTGAGTTTGGGCTATGTCCAATTTGGAAGTCTTTGTGGCTATGGTGTAATCAGGCGTTGCCGCAATGGATGTAAAGTCGGTCCTCTGTTTGCAAATAGCTATAAAGTGGCAGATACGTTGCTGAAGCGACTGGTCTCATTTGCAGATGATGGACCTATCTTTCTGGATGTGCCGGAAAATAATCCTGCGGCTATGTCGCTGGCCAAGCACTATGGAATGGAGGAAGTTTTTGGCTGCGCAAGGATGTACCTGGGGCCAATGCCGGATATTGCGCGGGACCGAATTTTTGGTGTAACGACATTTGAGCTGGGTTGATGCACAAGAGAAATCTGGAGGGTTACGCTGGGCGTCCACCTCATCCCCGTTGGCCTGATCAGGCCCGCATTGCAATTCAGTTTGTCTTGAACTTAGAGGAGGGATCAGAATCCACCAAGCTAAACGGCGATAGCCAATCGGAATCTTACCTACATGAACTTCCTGGCAGGCCTGCACGGGTTGGAGGGCGGGATTTCAGTGTAGAGAGTATGTATGAGTATGGTTCTCGCGCTGGTGTCTGGCGGCTTCTCGATATCTTTAATAGTTACAACGTACCTTTAACAGTTTTTGCTACCGGTCAGGCGTTAGAGCTTAATCCGATTTTAGCGCTGGCCCTGGTTGAAGCGGGACATGAGATTGCTGGCCATGGATACCGGTGGATTGATTATAAAGATACTCCTAAGGGTCGAGAAAAACACGATATTCAGCTCACTGTTAAGATAATCGAGCAGTTAACCGCTAGGCCTCCGTTTGGGTGGTATACAGGCCGGGTAAGCTCCCATACTAGATCATTGGTACGAGAAATTGATGGATTACTGTATACGTCAGATTCCTACAGTGATGATTTGCCATTCTGGGAACAGAAATCAGATTCATTGGTGGTGATTCCCTACACCTTGGTGAATAACGATATTCAGTACCTGCTGCCCAGTGGGTGCACGACTGCCGATGATTTCTTTTTATTGCTAAAAGGCGCTTTCGATCAGCTTTGGCGGGAAGGGAGCGTGAGTCCTAAGTTGATGAGTGTTGGACTACATGGGCGAGTCAGCGGCCACCCTGCCAGGGCTGCTGGAGTTTATCGTTTCTTGAAATATATCCAGCGATTTGAACCCATTTGGATTTGTCGCCGCAACGAGGTAGCGCAACATTGGATCTCCAATTTCTCTACCGCTAGGTAACTTGGGCGGTAGCTTTCCAAAGCGTTTGTGTGTGGAAAGTGTATGCGGTAACTATACCGGCCTCTTGTTGTGCAGATTTCCATTCTTCAGGGGTGATTTTGCTCTGTGCAATTAACTCTGCGGATACAGGCTCTATAAGTCCAATGATATTTTCCAGTAAGTTTTTACACCTAATCCCGTCACTTTTTCCATTGGCATTGATCACATGGGGTGAAACTACAACTTCGCTGATCTTTAGGGAGGATAGTACTGGAAAAAGATTAACGGCTATTTCAGGAGAACCGCGCCCATTGCCGTAGGCCAGCGTATTACGTGCACGGAAGCATTTCATTAGGTTGAACTTGTCGGGGCCAGTGTAATAGGTTGCGTCGTAAGGCTCGTGAATAATAAGTCTGCCACCGGGGCGTACAACGCGAATCATTTCTTGCAGCATGGTTTTTGGGTTTGGAAGATGTATCAAAACCAAGCGTGCAAAAGCTGCATCTACCGATGAATCTGCTAACCCTGATTTTTCTGCATTACAGAGCTTAAATTCTGTGTTGCAAAGCCCCAACATTTGGGCTGTTTGCTCGGCTTTGTTTAACTGGGCAGGCTGGATATCGAGGCCAATATAACTACCAGCGGATACCTCTTGCGCAATCCAGAGATTGGCGCCTGCACCACAACCAAACTCTGCTACTTGATAGTTTGAAGGAAAATGTATGTCTTCTGTATCCCCGTAGATTTTCCTCTGTAACAGCAGGCGTTGATCCTACCCACCAACAACGGACACACCACTAAGCGACTAGTTGTTCCTCAAACGCCTCAGGGCTGAGATAGCCATTGGCGCTGTGTAAGCGATTTCGATTGTAGTCTATTTCTATATACTCAAATACGGTTTCCCGCATGAGGCACCTTGTAGGAAAGCGGTTACCATGGATTACTTCTACCTTAAGTGAGTGGAAGAACGTTTCTGCGCAGGCGTTATCATAGCAGTTACCTTTGGCGCTCATGCTGCACCGCAGATCATAAGCTGTAATTAAAGATTGATAATCTTTAGAGCAATATTGGCTTCCCCTGTCAGTATGCACGATAACATTTGTAGGTTTCTTACGTCGCCATAAAGCCATTTGAAGGGCGTCACAGACCAATGTAGCTGTCATCGTTTCTGACATCGCCCAACCAATAACCAGCCGACTATATAGGTCTATCACTACAGCCAGATATAACCAACCCTCTTCTGTTCGTAGGTAGGTAATATCCCCGACCCATTTCTGATTCGGCGCTTCAGTATTGAAGTTCTGCTCGAGCAGATTTGGGGCCACTGGCAGACCATGTTTTGAGTAGGTTGTGGCTTTATATCTCTTGGCGGCTTTAGCCCGTAGGCCCTGTCGACGCATGCTGGCAGCAACTGTTTTTTGATTATATTTACTCCCCTCACTGGCCAATTCCCTCGTCAGGCGAGGGGCGCCACTACGTTCTTTACTGGCTATAAAGCGCTGCTGTACCAAACCATCAAGCTCCATTTGGTACTGCTGGCGCTTGGATTGATCGGCCGATCTTGACACCCAATCGTAAAACCCACTGCGAGATACGCTCAATACCTTAGCCATCGCTTTGATGCTGAACTTATGCCTGTGCTTTAGCATGAAGGCGTACCTCATTTCAGGCTCTTTGCAAAGTACGCTGCGGCCTTTTTTAAGATCGCCAGCTCCTCTGCCTGCTCAGCCAGCTGCCGCTTAAGGCGAGCATTCTCTGTGGCCAGCTCTCTCTCGGCATCCCCTCGGCTCTGATGTAACTTAGCCTTGCTTCGCCATCCGTAAATCTGGGAAGGATGTAACCCAAGCTGTTTAGCGGCAACGCTTACCCCTACCTTGACCGCCAGTGCTAGGGCATCTTTTCTATATTCCTCTGAGTATTTTTTACGAGTGGTTTTGGTTGATTTACTTGATCGTGTCATAGGGCACCTCTGCTGCGTAGTTTATCGCTTAAGAGAGTGTCCGTCTTTGGTGGGTAGGATCACGTTTCTGCTCTGAGGCTTTTGCACCCAGTGAATAACTCTCCTTCATTTTCCCAGGGCACCTGCGGAGTTAAGAAATATTAAAATAGTCCATTGACTCTTTAACAATAGCTAGAAAGCAGTTTTTAGTATGATTAATACGTTGGGTGTAGCAATTGGAGGGCGGAGTGGAAAGGCAAGGCTTCGGGCCTCGGGGTAATCCGAGGCCCGATCGGGCGGTTAGTCGCGAGTGGGAATTGCCTGGACCACTTTAATAAAGTAATCCCAGAAATTGGCGACACTCTGGATATGTACCTTCTCTTCAGGAGAGTGAGCGCGGCGAATGGTTGGGCCAAAGGAAACCATATCCCAGTTGGGGTAGGGTTTGGCCAGCAATCCGCACTCCAGGCCGGCGTGAATAACTTTTACTTCAGCTTCCTCGCCAGTCATTTCTTTATAGACATCCTTCATCATCGCCAACAGCGGTGAATCGGGATTTGGTGTCCAGCCAGGGTAGTCGTTGTCCAGTGTCGTTTCCGCACCTGCCAGCTGGAAGGTGGCGGCGACATTGAGGCCGTGTTGGTCGCGGGCGCTGTCAGAGAGGCTGCGTACAAGACATTGGATTTTTACTCGATGCTCACCGTTCTCCTCCATTGTTACAACACGGGCCAGGTTGTTGGATGATTCAGCAATGCCTTCGAGAGCAGTGCTCATTCGCTCAACACCATTGGGACAGCAGCGGATTGCGCGAATAAGGGTCAATTGGCTATCTGCGTCCAGGGTGTTGGCTGGAGTTTCGGTAGCTTCCAGGGTGATGTCCAGTGCCGCTTCATTGTCCAGTTCACGGGCAATTTGAGCGCTCTCGCTTTTTACAATTTCCTGTACTTTATCGACCGCTACTGAAGGCACGACCAGGGTTGTGAAGGATTCGCGGGGAATCGCATTGCGCAGGCTACCGCCATCCAGGCTGGCAATACGCAGCTCGGGGACCTGGGTTAGAACGGCGTGGATAATGCGGTTTGCGATCTTGTTGGCATTGCCTCGGCCTTTGTCGATATCCAAGCCTGAATGCCCGCCACGGAGGCCGCGAACAGAGAGTTTTACTGCTTCGGCACCGGGCAGGATCGCTTCTGGCGTATAGGGCAGGCTGACATTGACGTCGACACCGCCGGCACAGCCGATATACAGCTCGCCTTCATCTTCAGTATCCAGGTTGAGGAGCAGGTCAGCTTCAAAATAGCCAGGCTTAAGATTCTTGGCGCCGGTCATGCCTGCTTCTTCATCAATTGTCAGCAGGGCTTCCAAGGCGGGGTGGGGAATATCAGTAGATTCCATCAGGGCCAGGATTGCGGCAACACCAATACCATTGTCTGCGCCGAGCGTGGTGCCTTCCGCAGTTACCCAGTCACCATCCACGTAGGGTTTGATTGAGTCGGTGAGAAAGTCGTGCTCAGTGTCGGCATTCTTCTGCGGCACCATATCCACATGGCTCTGCAGGGCCAGTGTCTTGCGGTTTTCCATACCTGGAGTGGCCGGCTTCTTGATAACAATATTGCCGATTTCATCCAGCTGAACGCCTAGGCCGCGTGCTTTAGCGAAGTTAACGATATGCTCCACTACGCGGTCTTCATGCTTGGATGGGCGTGGAATTTCACAGAGCTTGGAAAAGTGTGCCCACAGTGGAGTTGGGTTCAATTCAGCAATATTGCTCATGAGTGGCCTCGATTTATTCTATTGTTGCCGGAGCTATAAGCTAGCTGGCCGATCAAAGGCGGTGGGCTTTGGCCCCCGGCAGGAAAGCCCGGCGAGCGCCGGGCTTGGGTAAATGTGCAGGAGTTTATTTTTGAGCCGCGTCGGCAGTCTCAGTTTTTTCAGCGTTCAGTTCAAAGGCGATGCGTCGTTTGTCTACATCGACAGACGCTACTTTAACTGAAACTTCCTGTTCTAGGTGGAAGCGTTTTTCATTGTGCGTAAGAACCAGGTGCTTGCCATCGAAGGCGGGCAGATTCTTCTTATCGCCATTCATGCGCACAAAGCCGTCAATACCAAAGTCGTCGAGTCGCACGCCGATGCCTGCGCCGTTTACCAGGGTAATTTTCCCTGTAAATTCCTGGCCAACTTTCTTCTCGATAAATTGAGCGTAGAGCCATTGCTCCAGGGCTCGGTTGGCCTGGCGACCGCGAATCAGGCTTTCCTGCAGGGATTCGATTTTATCATCGGCCAGGGTGGAGGCTTTCTCTCCCTGCGCAGCAGCGCGCAGAACGCGGTGGTTGTGCAGGTCGTTGTACTTGCGAATTGGAGAGGTGACGGTGGCGTAGGCCTCGAGGCCTAGTCCCAGGTGAGCCCCTACCTTGTTATCGAGCTGGCCCGGGCGCAGCATACGCTTGAGCACGGCGAGCAGGTTGTTCATCTGCGGCTCTTCATGGTTTTCCAGGTGCTTAACCAGTGCAAGGTAATGCTCCAGTTGCCCCAGATCGGCCTCTGCATGCTCAGGCAGCAGCTCTTTCAGCAGGCTGCGAACTTCTCCCATGCGCTCTTCACGGAAGCCCAAGTGAACAGAGAAGCAGCCCTGCTCAATCTCGGCGAGTTTGCCACCCATGCTGATATTGGTAGCGAGCATGGCTTCCTCGACCATTCGCTGAGCGATATTGCGTTCCTGCTTTTCGATACGCTCGATCTTGCGCTGATCGTTCAAGCGGATTTCATAGTCCGGGCGATCTTCCATTGCCAGTGAGTGGCTGGCACGGTATGCGGCGCGCGCTTCGTAGATCGCCGCCAAATTACGCAGACTGTCCTGTTGCTCCTGGGGCACGGCGGAGTCGTCACCCTCAATAAAGCGGCTGACTTGTTCATAGCTCAGTTTGTGCTGGGAGCGAATAGCGGCAAATTCATAGCGGCTACTGCCAATGGTGCCATCGCTATCGATATCGATATGGATCACCAGGGCGGGGCGCAGCTCGCCGGGAACCAGGGAGAACAGGTTCTCACACAGGTTGCGTGGCAGCATAGGTAGGGTTTCGCCTGGTAAATACTGGCTGTGGGCCCGATTAAACGCCTCTTTATCCAGGGGGCTGTTCTCATCAATTAGCGACGATGGGTCTGCAATAGCAATGTGCAGGGTCCAGCCCCCGTCATGGCTGCTTACGGCCAGAGCGTCGTCCATATCGCGAGTGGTTTCTGCATCGATAGTTGCGAAGCCCAGCTCGGAAAGTTCGGTGCGCTCACCGGTAACTGTTGTCAGTTTCTCCGCAATTGTGTCCGCCTGCTTTTGTGCAGCGGCACCAAATTGCTCAGGCAGCTTGAATTGGGCGACAACATAGGCGTGTTCGATACCGGGCATATCGGGCTTGCCGATAACGGTTTCCACCTTGGCCTGGGCTCTGCCGTCTTTAAATGGATGGCGGTTTACTTTGCAGGCAATAAACTCTCCCGGCTGGGCCTTGCCGCGAGCCTTGGGAGGGAGAAAAATCCAGCGGGACAGGCCATTTTGCGTGGGCTGGATAAAGTGGCCCTGGCCGCGCTGTACATACTGGCCAACAAGGTAGTCGAGCTGGCTGTCGATCAATGCATCGAGCTCTGCCGCGAGTTTACCCTTGTTCTCTTCTGAGAGACTTACTCGAACCCGGTCACCGGGAAATACACGCTCCATTTCATTGGGAGGCAGGAAGGCTTCCCTCCCGTCATCCAACTCAACGAAGCCAAACTTGCCGTTACTGCCGCGAACCCGGCCTTCGGCAAACTCCTTACTGGAGCGAATATCTGTTTTCAGTTGCGAAAGTTGTTTTAGAGCGTCGGCATTCAGCATCGAGTTTATCTCTATGGGTCGATTTGGGCGCGGATTCTACCAGACCATGCGCAGAGGATGTAACGCGCTTAGGCGGTGGAAATGATCTTAGTTGCCAGTGTTGTGAGATTTTCAAAAATTTTTGAAAAAGTAGGCATATTAAGGAAGGCTTCAAAAGGAGGTTCTTTGCCAGAAGATTTATACAGGAATCGTGTTCTCTTGAGGGGCAGTTATAGGAAATTTATAAGAGAGCCGCCAGCGGTAGGAGAGGGCCCGGTATTCAATGCCAATTGATGGAGAAATAAGAGCGTAGAGCTAGCCGCCTAGATTAATGACTGGGCGGCCCAAGTTATTCCGGGGCAAACGAATATCCTAAAAATGATATTTTGGTGTGATGCTTTAGCTATTCTAATGCTCATGTGTGCAAAATATGCAAACTTTGTCTGTGGGAGCTGGATATAATCTTATTCCAGATAAAAACAGATAAGGGCTGTGGTTGTTCCCCAGCTGTAGAACCGGCCTTCCGGAGAGGAACAGTTAATGAGTATTTTTTCCCATTCCGCCTACGATAAACACGAACAAGTGGCGTTTTACCAAGATGCAAAGAGTGGCTTGAAGGCCATTATCGCGGTACACAATACGAATTTGGGTCCCTCACTGGGTGGCTGCCGTATGTGGCCCTACGCCGACGATGGCGAGGCCCTGAATGATGTTCTCCGTCTTTCCCGGGGTATGACTTACAAGTCCGCAATGGCCGGCCTCAAGCTGGGTGGTGGCAAGTCCGTAATTATTGGTGACCCGCGCAAGGAAAAAACTCCTGAGTTACTGCGCGCTATGGGTGAATTTATTAATACCTTGGGCGGCCGTTATATCACTGCTGAAGATTCTGGCACGAGCGTGGCGGATATGAGTGTTATCGGTGAGACAACCGAGTTTGTCTCCGGCCTGTTCGCGGGCTCCGAGTATGGTGGTGATCCTTCCCCTTCGACTGCTTACGGTGTGTTTGTTGGCCTGAAAGCCGCGGTAGAACACCGCTGGGGCAAGACTGACCTGACCGGCTTAAAAGTCTCTATTCAAGGCGTGGGCAACGTCGGTTTCCGCCTGGGTAAACTATTGAAGGATGCCGGTGCGGAACTGTTTGTCACCGATATTTTCCAAGACAATATCGATCGTGCGGTTACAGAGCTTGGTGCCATAGCCGTAACTGCCGACGAAATCTTTGACCTGGACGTAGATCTGTTTGCCCCCTGTGCGATGGGTGCAATTCTCAACGATGACACCATCAGCCGTTTGAAGGTTCAGGCGATCGCTGGCGCGGCCAATAACCAGTTGGCGGAAGAGCGCCATGCTGAAGTGCTTCGCGAGAAAGGTATTTTGTACGCACCGGACTATGTCATTAATGCTGGCGGTATTATCGATGTTTACTACCAGCAGAAAGGCGATTACGACGCTGCAGAAGTGCGCGCTCATATCGAAGAGATTGGCAACACTATGAAAGAAGTGTTCGAGCGTGCCGATGAAACCGGCCAGACCACCGCTCACGTAGCGGACCGTGTTGCCGAGGAGCGCTTTGGTCACCATACGGTTGTAGGCGAGGCCGAAGACAAGTCTGGTACTGTGGCAGCGTAATGTTTTCAGCGCAGGAGTAGAGCTGGTGACCTGATTCCTTGGGCGATTGTCATCTCGCTTCTCTCTGTGATGTATTGATTTGGGCACTTCGGTGCCCATTTTTTTGCCTGGAATATTTGCTAAATTGCGGTTGGTAAAAGGTTTTGCTGACACTCTGGAGGAAAGCTGGCCTAAACTTGCCATCCTGAAATTGCGGTTTTTTAAAAGGGAGTGACAATATGGACTTGCGTCCGCTACTTATCAGCGTTGCCATCGCTATTACTGGCCTTACCGCTTGCGGAAAGTCTACCGATGATACGCCTCATGCGCTTTCGGTGGATAAGGAAGCAGCAGCCAGTAGCAAGGCTGCTGCATCCGATAAAGAGGCGTATGTCCCGCCACCCAAGTTGGAGATTCCTTTCCATAGGGAAGTATTGCCCAATGGCCTGACGGTGATTGTGCATGAAGACCACAAAGCCCCCGTTGTTTCTACCAATCTTTGGTACAAAGTAGGCTCTAAGGACGAGCCGCCAGGTAAAACCGGATTTGCTCATTTATTTGAGCACTTGATGTTTAACGGTAGCGAAAACTTCCCAGGGGAATATTTCGAACCCTTCCAGCGCTCTGGGGCCACCGATATGAATGGCACCACCAGCAATGACCGCACCAATTATTTTGTCACCGTGCCCAAAGGCGCCCTGGATATGGCGCTGTGGATGGAGTCCGACCGAATGGGGCATTTTAAAGGTGCAATTACCCAGGAGGTTTTGGATGAGCAGCGCGGTGTTGTAAAGAATGAAAAACGCCAGGGGGAGAATGCACCTTATGGCAAAGCGTTCGATATTATTGCCAAGAGTACCTTCCCTAAAGGACACCCCTATTCGTGGACGCCGATTGGCTCGATGGAGGACCTGGATAACGCCAGTCTTGAAGATGTCAAAAAATGGTTTGAGGACCATTATCAGCCCGCTAATGCCGTTTTGGTAATTGCGGGTGATGTTACGGTCAAAGATGCGATGGCCAAGGTACGCAAGTATTTTGGCGATATCCCGAGCACAGGGGTGCAACCGCGCATTAAGAATTGGGAACTGCCTACCCAGGTGAAAAAGAGGGAGGTGGTTTACGACCAGGTGCCCCAAACTCGAATCTACAAGGTTTGGAATGTGCCCGCAGTGGGTAGTGAAGTGGAAGACGCGCTGGAATTAATGACTTCCCTTCTCGCCAATAGAAAAAACTCTCTTCTTTACCGCCGTTTGGTTCGCGATGAGCAAGTGGCCACCAGTGTCAGCGCTTTTTATTACGGCCGTCAGCTTGCAGGGCAGTTGATGATTATCGTCGACGTGAAACCCGGGCAGTCTGTAGAAAAAGTTGAAGACTTACTGAATAAAGAATTAAAGCAATTCGCAAAAAATGGTGTGAACGCGGATGAGCTGCGCCGGGTTAAACAGAGTGAGTTTGCCGGGCTGGTAAAGGGGTTGGAAAAAACCGGTGGTTTTGGTGGTAAGAGTGACATCCTTGCCCAGTCGGAGTTTTATTTTGGCGATCCCGGAGCCTTGATAGAAGGCGTGGAGGATTATGCAAAAGTATCCGCTCTCGAAGTTCAGGAAGTGGCTGAGCAGTGGTTGAAAGAGGACTCCTACACCTTAATTATGGAGCCGAAGCAGAAGTATACGGCAGCGGCGGAGGGTGCTGACCGCAGCAAGCTCCCCGAGGTAGACAAAAATGTAGAGCTGGAACTGCCAAAACAAAAAGAATTTACTCTCAAAAACGGATTAAAGGTTGTTCTGGCCGAACGCCACGATACTCCCGTTGTTCTGATGAATCTGCAATTTCGCAGTGGCGCCTCCGCAGATAAAAATAAACCGGGTCTGGCTTCAGTTGCGGCGCAAATGCTGAACGAAGGTGCGGGTGACCTGGATAGCCTGGAATTTAGCTCTCGCTCAGAAGAGCTTGGTGTAAATATTGGTGGTGGTAGCGGCCTTGATTATAACAATATCAGCATGAGTGCCCTTAAGACGCAGCTGGAGCCATCGCTGGAGCTATTTGAGAAGGTGGTTACTGAACCTCGTTTTCCCGAGTCCGACCTGGAGCGGGTTAAGTCCAATCGCCTGGATGCAATAGCCCAGGAAAAAGCCCAGCCTCAGGGCTTGGCTATGCGTGAACTGCCGCCGCTGCTATTTGGAGAAAACCACCCTTATGGCTCTCCCTTGACGGGATCGGGTACTCCCGAGGGAATTAAGTCCATAACCCGTGAGGATCTGGTTAATTTCCAAAAGACCTGGGTGCGTCCGGATAATGCAACCCTGACGATCGTAGGGGATGTTACTGAAAAAGAAATAGAGCCTCTGCTGAATGAAACACTCGGAAAGTGGACTGCTCCTAAGTCAGAGCTTCCCAAAATTGAAGTTGCCAAGGTGCCCCGCCCGGAAAAGGCTCGAGTTTATTTGCTTGACCGCCCCGGCGCACAACAGAGTTATATCATGGCAGGTTTGCTGATGCCGCCTTGGCAGCCGCAGGGAGCTGAAGCTTTTGATGCGATGACAAATATTATTGCCGGAAAGTTTACGTCCAGGGTCAATATGAATCTTCGTGAGAACAAGCATTGGTCCTATGGTGCCCGCGCGGTTTCCCTCGATACAGAAGGGCAGCGTCCTTATATCCTCTTTGCTCCTGTGCAAACTGATAAAACAGCTCCAGCGATTAAGGAATTGGTAAAAGAGTATGAGGAATACTTAGGAGAGCGTCCTATTACTGCAAAAGAGCTTGAGGACTACCAAAATGATGAGGTCCTGAAGCAAAGTGCTCGATTCCAGACCAAAGGGCAATTGCTTTCCAGTATTAATTGGCAGGTGGAGAAGGGGCTTCCAGAGGAATATATTGCCGAATACCCACAGCGGGTTTCAGCACTGAATAAGGAGAAAGTGGAGGCCTCCGCGAAGGAGTATCTTGCGCCAGAGCAATTCACCTGGGTGATTGTTGGGGATCTGAGTAAGATTAAAGGCGAGGTTGAAGCCTTGGATATTGGCCCCGTTGAGGTGCTTCCTGCAAAGGACTGATTGAAATTATTTCCCCGCCCTGTTTGGGCGGGGAAATAGGGTTTAGGCTTTAAAACTGGGGCGCTCTTTAAGTTGTTCACGCCACCTGATTAAGTGAGAGTGCTTGGACGGATCGGGTCGAAGGTTTTGCACTTTGCCGAAATCCAGTCCGCAAACCATGCTGATATCGGCCACTGAAAAATAGTCACCAACCAGGTATTCATGGTCTGAAAAGTGGTTGTCGAGGGTATCCATAAACTTCAGGGCTCGCTTGCCTGAATCCTCACCAAAATCGGGGTAAACATTCATCCGGTCCTTAAAGAAACCGGAAACGTGCTGGAAACACATCCCGACAGGAAACATAAGGTTAAAGTCGGCACGGCGATTCCACATTTCCACCAGTGCTTTTTCCTTGGGGGTGCGGCCGAAGAGTGGTGGCTCTGGGTGTAGTTCCTCAAAATAACGCTGAATGGCCACTGATTCCGCAATGTAAGTGCCGTCATCCAGCTCCATTACGGGTACTTTTTTATTGATATCTTTGCTTCGAAACTCTGAGCTAAGATTTTCCCCTTTTGTAATATCTATTCCGACATATTCTGCATCTAACCCCTTTTCTGCCATAAACATGCGAACACGTCGACAGTTTGGTGCTGCTGCGAACTCATAGATTTTCATAGAGGCTTCCTCTCGCCTGGGTAATTGCGTAGATTGTGCGATCTTGGTAAAGGACGTTAAGAATCTAAAAGAGATCTACTGGGGACGACAATGACAACAAAGACCAACCGAAGCTACTTTGTCAACCGCGCAGCCGCCGTGGCTTTGTCGGTATTTGCCGGGCTTTTTAGTTTACAGGCTGGGGCCGAGAGCATCGCAATTTACGCTGGCAAATTATTTGATAGCAGTAATGGAAAATTATTGGAAGACCGCACCATTCATATTGTCGATGGGCGGGTTGAGTCAGTACAGAAGGGGTTTGCCAAGCGCGATCGAGAGCGCTTGGTCGACTTGAGAGAATATACGGTATTGCCAGGTTTGATGGATATGCACAGCCATCTCACTTACGAGTTTGGGCCGCGTGCTTATATGGAGTCTTTCAGCTGGAATACTGCCGATTTTACCTTGCGCGGCGTGGATGCTGCTCATCGCACTCTACAGGCTGGATTTACCACGATTCGAAATCTTGGTGATCACGACAATGTGACTGTGAGTTTACGTAATGCAATCAACAAAGGCCTGGTGGAAGGTCCGCGTATTTATACGGCGGCAAAGACAATCGCAACTACCGGTGGGCACGCTGACCCCACCAATGGGCTAAGGCAGGACCTGATGGGGAACCCTGGCCCGGTGGATGGTGTTATTGATGGGCCTATCAGCGCGCGCAAAGCGATTCGTCAACGCTATAAGGACGGCGCTGACCTGATCAAGATCACCGCGACTGGTGGAGTCTTGAGTGTGGCAAAGAGCGGCCAGAACCCTCAATTTATGCAGGATGAGTTGGAGGCAATTGTTGAGGCTGCTAAGGACTATGGTTTCACGGTTGCAGTACATGCCCACGGTAAGGAGGGAATGATCCGCGCAATTCGTGCTGGGGTGGACTCCATTGAACACGGCACCTATATGGATAATGAAGTGATGGACCTGATGCGCCGTAACAACACCTGGTTTGTGCCGACTTTAATGGCTGGTGAGTGGGTGACAGAAAAATCGGCGATTGAAGGCTTCCTGCCAGACCTGGTGCGCCCGAAAGCCGCGACTATGGGGCCTTTAATGCAGGATACTTTTAGCCGCGCTCACAAGCGCGGAGTAAAAATTGCATTTGGAACCGATACCGGTGTTACCCGTCACGGCGATAATGCCCGTGAATTTTTACTGATGGTGCAGGGTGGAATGAGCCCGGCCGATGCACTGCGTTCAGCGACTTGGAACGCGGCCCAACTACTGCAAGTACAGGATGAGCTGGGCAGCATTAGCGAGGGCAAGATAGCCGATATTATCGCTGTGGCTGGAAATCCCCTGGAAGATATTTCGGAAATGCAACGGGTTCTGTTTGTGATGAAAGAAGGCGTTATTTACAAAGAGTCCAGCGAGCTGCCAAGCGATGTGTTTCTTGAGCAAGATATTAGCGGTTAGCGGTTAGCGGTTAGCGGTTAGCGGGTAGAGAAGAATGGCAGTGAAACAGCAAGGCTGTTGTGCTGTTTCACTGCTGGCAAGACATCAGCTACTACGGGGCAGTAGGGAAGAATCGAAATATGCTGTGAATATATTCAAGCCCCGAATGGCCCCAAGCACCGTGTATCCTTCCTGCCTCCGTATGTGAGTAGCTATTGCTCCGTATTAGTCCTCGAGTTCGTATACCAGATCCAGATTGACGGTAAGTGTGGTTTCTCCCGGTGAAATGGGGGTGGAAGCACTGTCTTTCATGGCCGCCATTTCAGTGCGGTACATGGGGCGTGGCATACCGCCGTTGCCATTTTCTGAAATACTGACAATGCGACGTACTTTTGTACCCAGCGCTTTGGCGTACATTTCTGCACGTTCCTGGGCGTCTTCAAGGGCTTTTTCCCGGGCTTTGGCTTGAACTGGAGCAGGTTCACCAATTTCGAAGCTCGGACCGTTGATCTGGTTGGCGCCAGCGGCAGTAAGATTGTCCAAGACCTTGCCGAGTTCATCCAATTTGCGAACCTTCACGCTGACGGTATTTCGCGCGGTGTAACCAGTGATTCGGGGTTTTTTGTTTTGCTGGTACTGGTAGCGCGGAGACAGGTTAACGCCTGTGGTTTGAATATCTTTCTTGTTGATACCCGATTTTTTGATGGCGGCCATTAAAGACTCCATCTGATTGGCGTTATCGCGCATTGCCTGTTTGCTGTCCTCTGCCTCGGTTACCACTCCGACAGAAATTTTTGCGATATCAGGAACCTGACTTGCCTCCCCCCGTGCAGCGATGGATACCATGGTCCCCCGGTCTTCTGGAGCCCGCTCGTTACCACAGGCGGTGGCGAGCAGGGCGAGAAGAGAAATTACTGAAATTTTTACTGCTTTCATAACGCTTCCTTATCCATTGAGTGCTGATTGTTGCGACGAAAATGGCGCCATTATTTTATAGATTGAATCCTGAACCGCAGCTGAGCCGGTGTGCCTTTTAGGTGTGAAATATGCTCTAGCGGCGGTGGTAAAAATCACTCTGTCCTCTTAGCTCTGAAGCTTTAAGAGTTAAAAACCTGCTGGTAAGTTTCATCCTTATCGTGATAGATGGCGAATCCCAGCCTGAGAAACTGTTGTCGGCGATCACACAGAACTGCTCGAGCCTTGAGTTCTTCCTGAACCCTCTGTGAGATTTCTGGTTGTGAGCAGTTAAATGTGAAAAAGTGGCCGTGACCTTCTTCCAGATCATGATAAATCAAGTTGTTGCGATTCAAGATGGGGTGGTCTGAGTTATCCATGCTATTCAGGAATCGGGTTTGCGCATTGAGAACATAGCTGTGTATTTTCTCGATGGTAATGCCTTCGCGATGGAATAAATCGAAAATAGCCAGGGCTTTGTAGAGTGTTGAATAGTCCATGGTCGCCCCGGCAAAGCGCAGCCAATTGTCGCTATATCCGACTTCTCCCGAGCGATTCTCCAGCTCAGCCATTTCTGCGAACCAGCCGGTATTTACGGGGCGCAGTGTACAGTTCGCAGGAATTGTCATAAAACACAGGCCTTCACCGGCGCCTAGGTACTTATATGATCCTGCCGTAAAAAAAACCTTGTCTGCAACGGTTGAAAGATCGATTGGGCGGGCAAAAAAACCGTGATATCCATCGATAACGAATTGTGTGTCATGCGGTTTCTGTGCCGCAACCTCCAGCAGCCGGGGAAATACCAAACCGGAGTCAAAAAATACCAGGCTGGCATAGGCCAGATGGTATTCATTTTTATGTAGCTCGGTCTCAAATCTTTCCGCCAGGGTGGCGTAGGGTTCTTTGGCAACTCTCGTTACCTCTACTTGAGGGAGCTCTTCCAGACGTTGTAATTGGCGAGTAAAACTGTAGAACTCTCCGTCTGTAGTGAGAATGCGCAATGGTTTACTGGGGTCGAATGAACTCAGTAGCCGGTACACTAGTTCATGGGTATTTGGGGCTATAGCGATCAAGTCTGATCTGGGGAGGTTGAGGGATTTTGCGATCGCCGCTTGCCATGAGGGTATCTTCTCCTCAAAAATTGGCCCCCATTTTTCATCGGCCAGAAGTGCTGAATCGCGCCAGTACTGCTGTACTGCATCAAGGGTAACATCGGGCCAGTAATGGTGGGAGTGGCAAGCCATGTGCAGCATGGAAGAGGGGCTGCCACTGGGCGCCTGAAGGAACTCGCGATAGAATTTTTTATACATATGCGTTTAGCTTTAAAAAGCCGATTTATTTGTTATGGGCTGATTGTAGAGCTTGGCAACAAGAAGGAGTAGAGGGTGAAGTACTTACACACCATGGTTCGCGTAACCAATCTGGATGAATCTCTGGCGTTTTACTGTGAAAAGCTGGGCCTGCAGGTCGTTAGTCGAAATGATTATGATAAAGGGCGTTTCACCCTAGTGTATCTCGCAGCTCCCGAGGATCTTGAAGCGGCCAGGGAGAATAAGGCCCCGACATTGGAACTCACTTACAATTGGGACCCGGAAAGCTACACTGGCGGGCGGAATTTCGGACACCTGGCATATCGGGTAAATGATATTTACGGGGTGTGCCAACGCATGATGGATCAGGGAGTGGTTATCAACAGGCCCCCGAGAGACGGCCACATGGCATTTCTTCGCTCCCCAGATGGGATTTCCATTGAGTTGCTGCAAAGTGGAGAGCCTCTCCCACCACAGGAGCCGTGGATGTCTATGGAAAATCAGGGTGAGTGGTAGTCCGGGATAGTTGAAACCTGAGATAAATTTTGACGGCCAAGAAAAAGAGTAAGTGAGTGAAAAATACCAGTTGTATTCTACTGGCCGGAGAGACGGCTGCGCGGCGCATACGTGAAGAGGGGTTGTCCCAGAGGCAATTTTCGACGCTGGTCGGCGCTTCCGGCGGTCCCAAGTGGCTGGTGATTAGCCAGTTGGATCGGGTATTGATGGGGGAGTTCTTTAAGGAGCGGAGCGAGCCAATTGTCACCTTGGGATCATCTATCGGTAGTTTTCGCAACATGTGTTACGCAATGGCAGAGCCGTTGTCAGCACTTGAACGATTAGAACATCATTACATCTACCAAGCCTATTCTGACAAGCCCTCCCCTGAAGAGATTACTGCCGGCGGTCGCAAGATGCTGCAGGCAGTGTTGGGTGCTGAAGGTGCGCGCGAGGTAGTGGAAAACCCCATTTGGCACAGCCACTTTGTGGCGGTCAGGGGCAGGGGGCCGCTGGCCAGTGAAAACAAGGCGCTGTTGGCGCCGGCATTACTCGCCTCGGCACTGGCAAATGCTGTATCTCGCAACAGCCTGAGCGCTTTTTGGGAGCGGGTGGTTTTTCATTCGCAAGAGTCGGCAGGCATCCACTTCCAGAACCTGAGCACCGAAAATATTCCGCTGACTGAGCAGAATACCTGTGCTGCTGTACTGGCCAGTGGCTGTATCCCTTTGGTAATGACAGGGGTGCAAACACCGGAGGGAGCTCCACAGGGTAATTATCGCGATGGCGGTATCACCGATTACCACTTTGATCTGCGCTTCCGCCACCCCCAGGGCCTAGTGCTCTACCCGCACTTTTTCCCCTATATGGTGCCCGGCTGGTTTGATAAAGGGCTCTCTTGGCGACGGGTTCGCGGAGATGCCATGCAATCCACTCTGGTTGTAGCTCCTTCGCCCAAATTCGTTGCCTCCTTGCCCTATGGCAAAATTCCAGACCGCAATGATTTCTACAAGCTCGACCGTGAAGACCGTTTGAAGTACTGGGGGCGGGTGGTTGATCTCAGTCGCCGGGTGGCAGATGATTTTTATGAAATTTGGCAAAGTGGCCGGGCGGCTGAACATTTAATTGAGGTGGGTGCGGAGGATGTCCCTCATATGTTGGAGCAGGTCAGGGCAGCATAGGTATGGTGCAGGAATTTAACAGTCCCCAGGAAGAGTACCGCACAACTCAGGAGAGGGTTTATTTTCAGGTGCGGGATGCCATTCTGCGGGGAAAGTTTTTGCCGGGTAGGGCGATTACTATTCGGGGCCTGGCCTCGGAGCTTAATTGCAGTCCAATGCCGGTTCGCGAAGCGTTGCGTCGCCTGACCTCGGAGCGGGCCCTGGAGCTGTCAGATACCCGCCGGGTCAGGGTGCCGACAATGACCCCGGAAAAACTGGCAGAGATTTGTGCCGCTCGTGTGGCCCTGGAGTGTCAGGCCGCTGAACAGGCCCTGCCATTGGTCGGGGATGCTGAATTAGCGCAACTTCGGGAGCTGGATGAACGTGTAACAGAAGCTCTCGCTCAGAAAGACATCGAGCGCTATGTAACCACTAATCTGGAATTTCACTTTACCCTTTATCGCCTGGGGCAGCCCCATATCATCCTGTCCCTGATCGAGAGCCTGTGGCTACAGACAGCTCCCCTCCAGCACTTGGTTTTCCAGCGCTTTGGCGTGCAAGAGTTGCCAGACCGGCATCAAGATCTGCTCGAAGCTATTGCCAGTAAAGATGAGTTGAAGGTGCGCAAAGCCATTCAGCAGGATATTGAAGAGGGGCTCGGCTCTATCTCTGCAGAGGAGCTGCTGTAGCGGCTCCTCCCCCCCCCCAGTTGACTATTCAGTTCCCTTTTTTCTCCTCGCACTGGCGCAATTCGACCTTATGTTTTCGGTAAGGGCAGATAGACCTTGCGCTTCTGTCGATGGCCCCACTAGAATGTGATCACAAATTAGTGGTAACGATTTGGCCTTTTGAGCCCGATTGGTGGGCGCTGAGCAAGGCCTGTGAAAGCCAGGAGAGAAATATGAACAAGACTGAGCTGCAGCAACACGACCGTGAGCACCTGCTACACCCATTTACTGACTTCCATGATTTGGGCCAGCAGGGGACCCGTGTGATTACCAGCGCCGAGGGCGCTTACATCACCGATATTGATGGCAACAAAATGCTTGATGGCATGTCAGGCCTCTGGTGTTGCAACCTCGGCTACAGCCGCAAAGAAATCAGCAATGCGATCTACGAGCAGCTGAATACCCTGCCTTTCTATAACAGCTTCTTCCAGTGCACTACGGTGCCCTCGATTGAACTGGCCGACGCCCTGGCTGAAGTGACCCCGGCGCATATGAACAATGTGTTCTTCACGGGTTCCGGTTCCGAGGCAAATGATACTAACCTGCGCCTGATCCGCCGTTTCTGGGATATCCAGGAAAAGCCGGAGAAGCGCATCGTTATTTCCCGTAAGAATGGCTATCACGGCTCTACCATTGCCGGTGCCAGCCTGGGTGGTATGAGTGGTATGCACAAGCAATTCCAGCCGCTCGACTACATTGAGTACGTACAGCAGCCCTACTGGTTTGGTGAGGGCGGCGATATGTCTCCAGAGGAGTTTGGTATCCAAGCGGCTCGCAGCCTGGATGAGAAAATCCAGGAGTTGGGCCCGGATAATGTTGCGGCGTTTATCGCTGAGCCAATCCAGGGTGCTGGCGGCGTAATTATCCCGCCGGAAACTTACTGGCCGGAAGTCAAGAAGGTGCTGGACCAGTACGACATCCTGCTGGTGATGGATGAAGTGATTTTTGGTTTCGGTCGTACCGGTGAGTGGTTCGGTGCCGACTATTACGGCATGAAGCCCGACCTGATGACTTTCGCCAAAGCAGTAACCAATGGTTACTTCCCCCTGGGCGGTACCATGGTGAGTGATCGTGTCGCTGAAGTGATCAAAACCAAAGGTGGCGAGTTTACCCACGGTTACACCTACTCCGCGCATCCGGCTGCCTGTATGGCAGGTCTGGCAACTATCAATATTCTGCGCAACGAGAAGATTATCGAGAATGTCCGCGATGTAACCGGCCCTTACCTGTCCAAGCGTTGGGCTGAACTGGCGGAGCATCCGATCGTTGGCGAAACCCGCAGTTTGGGTATGGTCGGTGCCTTGGAGCTGGTAAAAGATAAGGCCAGCCGCGCTCGTTTTGATGATGACTGCACCGCTGGTGCGGTATGTCGTGACCTGAGTATCAAGCACGGTTTGGTGATGCGCGCCGTTGGCGATGCCATGGTTATCGCACCACCGCTGATTATGACCACTGAACAGGTCGATGAGCTGGTAGAAAAAGCGCACCGCGCCCTGGACGACACTGCTAAAGCACTGGCGTAACATAGCGGCAAGATACTCTGTTGCAGAGGCGGTCTGATACCCCGTTTTCCATGATTTGAATGGAAAAGGGATGCCGGGCCGTCTCTGCGTTTAGATTGGATCACCCCAGGCACCTTATGTCTCAAGAAAAAGAATTCACTGCCCAGCCCGATCTGCTGGAGCAGTCGCAAAAATTCCTGGCAGAGCACTCGGACCTAAAGTGGATCGAAGGCTTTATGTTCGATATCAATGGCGTGCCGCGAGGGAAGTGGTTGCCGGCAGAAGCTGCGGAGAAATTGCTCAAGGGCAGTCTGCAAATGCCGCGTAGCGCGGTCAGTCTCGATATCTGGGGGCGGGATATTGAAGACAGCCCGCTGGTATTTGCCAGTGGAGACAGCGATGGCGTTTGTCGGCCGGTTTCGCCTATTAGCCTGGCGCCCTGGCATCGCGAGTCCACTGCCCAGCTGCATATGCAGTTGCATGAGGCAGATGGCTCCTCTCTCTATGCCGATCCCCGCAGCCAGTTGCAGCGCGTGGTAGAGCGTCTCGGCAAACTGGGTTATACCGCCGTGTGTGCGACCGAGCTGGAATTCTATCTGCTCCGCGATGAGGTGGATCATCTGGCGCGTCCGCGCCCGGTTAGCGATAACGACGCCGAACTGGTGCCTTCCACCGACGTTTACGATCTGTCCGAGCTCAATGCACAGCGACACTTCTTTGCCGATGTGCGAGCTGCCTGCGAGGCACAGGGTATTCCCGCAGATTCAGTATTGTCGGAGTGTGCGCCGGGACAGTTTGAAATCAACCTGTTGCACAGTGCCGATCCCGTTAAAGTGGCCGACCAAACATTACTGTTTAAGCGCTTGTTAAAAGGGGTGGCGCGCAGTCACGGCTTCCGCGTGAGTACCATGGCCAAGCCTTTCGGGGATCAGGCGGGTAACGGAATGCACGTGCATATGAGTTTGATCGACGCCAATGGGAAGAACGTTTTTGATGACGGTTCTGACACTGGCTCCGATTTACTGCGTTATGCCGCAGCAGGAATGTTGGCGACTGCCAACGATGCGATGGCGTTTTTCGCACCTCACAGCAATTCCTATCGCCGCTTCCAGGAGAGCTCTCACGCACCGCTGAATCTCTGCTGGGGCTACGATAATCGCACTACAACTTTGCGTGTGCCCGCCAGTGATCCTGTGGCACGACGTATCGAGCACCGTATTGCCGGGGCGGATGTAAACCCCTATTTGGTGTTAGCTGCGATTCTCACTGGTGTGTGTCATGGCATTGAGAACCAGATGGAAGCGCCTGCACCCGTGGAAGGCGATGCCTATCAGGTGGAGAGTGAGAAGTTGATCAATACCTGGAGTGGTGCACTGGAGCGCTTTGAGCAGAGCCCTTTGTGGCGCGAGTATCTTGATCCGCGCTTTGTGGAATTGTTCTCTCTGTTGAAAAGACAGGAGCAAGCAGAGATAGCTGCCCGCGTTACCGATGTTGAATACCAGAGTTATCTGCATCGGGTATAAAGATTGGCGGTGTGCTTTAGCGCCGATTGCCGTTTTAGTGAACGGCTTTCACGACAGGAGAGTCAGTGGGGGTATTTCCTCTGCTATACCTAAATTTAAGTGCGTAATGTGCTTGAAACTCTCCTCCTGAAAGTGTGTTCGAGAAATCTGGCCCGCCTTTTGGCGGGCATTTTTTTATTCTCGATTGACTTATTTCCACTTCCTGTTCGTGTTAATCCCTTCTTTTAAAGTCGCCATGGCTTGAGTGTATCGAATGACACGGTGTGCGATTGCTGGGCTTTTGTTGCTATTTTGGCTTGCGAGCACACATCCTTGGGCCAGGATACCAAGAGTGTGGACCGCTTCCGCCTAGCAGTCATTTCTCCGCCAGTGTATTCTTCCGCTTTACCAGCGAGACACCCCAAACGGTCGGCTCTTAGACGTTGGCATTCGCAGAGTGTCTGTGCGAGAGCGGATAATGTTATGGGGTATAAGAATATTGCAGATGGGGAAACTATGACCGCCTTGGGAAATTGTGCAGACGGTCCAACGGCTGGCGAGACGCAGCCACTAAAAATATGCCTTTTGGGGTATCGCAGCAATCCACACAGTGGTGGTCAGGGCATCTACCTGCGCTACCTGAGTAAAGCACTGGTTGATGCTGGTCACTCTGTGGATGTTATTTCTGGCCAGCCCTACCCAGAACTCGATGGGCGCGTAAAACTCATCAAAATGCCAGGGTTGAACCTCTATGAAGTTGAGCGTCCAGCGCGGGCCTTGAAACCTCGCCACCTGCTGTCGTGGGCGGATTTTTTTGAATGGTGGAGTAAGCTTACCGGCGGTTTTGCCGAGCCTTATACCTTTGGCCGTCGGGTAAATAAATACCTGCGCAAGCACGGCAAACAATACGACATTGTTCACGATAACCAATCACTGTGTTACGGCTTGCTGGATATCGAAAAAAAAGGATTGCCTGTTGTCGCGACAATTCATCACCCCATTACCCGGGATCGTCAACTGGCATTAGATGCCGCCCCCGATTGGCGTTTTCGTTTGCTGGTACGCCGCTGGCATAATTTTTTGAATATGCAGATTAAGGTATCGCGGAAGCTTCGCCATATCGTGACAGTTTCCAAGCAATCTGAGCGGGATATTATCGAGCAGTTTGGCGTAGCTCCCGAGCAGATCCACCTGATTTACAACGGTATTGATACCGAATTATTCAACCCAGGGGCAGAGAATAAGCGCTTGCCTCTGCGAATTATGACCACCGCATCGGCAGACCAGCCGCTTAAAGGTCTGCGCTTTTTATTACAGGCGTTGGCGGAATTACGCCAGGAATATGAAAACATAGAGTTGTTGGTGGTTGGCAAATTACGCGAAGGTGGCGCCACGGAACACTTGCTTCACGATCTGGATCTTCAGGATAGGGTTCAGTTTGTCTCCGGTATTTCTAACGAAGAACTGGTCGATAATTACCGCAAGGCTACAGCGGTAGTTTGCCCATCGCTCTACGAAGGATTTGGTTTACCTGCCGGGGAGGCAATGGCATGTGGTGCTCCGGTAGTATCCAGTGACGGGGGTGCTTTGCCTGAGGTGGTTGGGGATGCCGGAATCGTGGTCCCTGCAGGAAATCACGAAGCTTTGGCTAATGCCCTGCGCCAGGTTTTATCCAGCGAAGCGCTGCGAAAAGAACTCAGTGAGAAAGGTCGCCAGCGCATTGAAAATAAATTTTCCTGGAAAATCGCTGCAGGGAGTTTGGTGAAATATTACCGGGAAATTCTCGGACATACACTGGCGGAACAACCCAGTAGTTATGAAATAGAAACTCCGAATATGCGCAGTGCGGAGGCGGCTTGATGATTACTGTAGATCCCCAGTATTTAAATCTTCGCCCTGGCCAAAAAGTCCTCGACTTGGGGTGCGGTGAAGGGCGCCATTCCATTCACTTGATGATCACCGATGAGGTTGATGTTTACGGCATTGACCTGTGTTTTGATGATGTGCGCACTGCCAGTGAGCGAGCGGAACCTTTCCGCTCTCCCGAGCATTCAAAGGGTCGCTTGCAGTTCGGAGTTGCCAATGGCTTGCAACTACCATTTGCCGATGGGAGTTTTGATGTAGTTATCTGCTCAGAGGTACTTGAGCATATCTCCGATTACAAGTCTGTCCTGGCTGAGATTAACCGGGTATTAAAACCCTCTGGTATTTTTGCCGCGACAGTACCGGCATTTTTTCCTGAGTGGGTGTGTTGGAAACTCAGCGATGAATACCACCAGGTTGAGGGTGGGCATATCCGAATATTCCGCGAGCGCGGGCTGCGAGAGGATATTGAAAAACTGGGACACCACTATTTTGCCCGGCATAAGGCCCATGCGTTACATGCACCTTATTGGTGGTTAAAGTGTTTGTTTTGGGACAAGCCCGATTCCCGTTTGGTCTCTGCCTATCATCGCCTGTTGGTGTGGGATCTGATGAAGAAACCAGCCTTTACCCGGATTCTCGAAAAACTATTGAACCCGCTGTTGGGAAAAAGTATCGCTCTCTATTTTGTGAAACCTGCTGGTTCGACACAACGAGTGGATACGCCCCTCTCTCTGCCTGAGGGAGTTGAAGCATGAGTAAAATTTCTGTGCCGGCAAAAGCTTCTGGTCTTTTCCCTGAAGGATTTATCCAGGATAGCGCCGCCTATATTCTCTCCCAGCAGCTCCCCGATGGTTCAATTCCCTGGTTTAAAGGGGGCTATGCCGACCCCTGGGATCATGTTGAGGCCGCTATGGGGCTCGCCATTGCCGGAGAGTTCAGTGCTGCTGAAAACGCTTATTGCTGGTTGGCTGAGATTCAGCTGGAAGACGGCAGCTGGTGGGCCGCTTATAAAGATGGCGATATAGACAACCGGGAGCGCCGTGAAACCAATTTTGTTGCCTATGTGGCAACAGGAATTTGGCAATACTTTCTGGTTAGTAGAGACGCGCTGTTTTTACAGCGCTATTGGCCGATGGTGGAGCGTGCAATCGAGTTTGTATTGCGCTTGCAAACGGAATTTGGCGAAATTCATTGGGCGGTAGATTCAGAGGGCGCCCCTATGAAAGATGCCCTGATCACCGGTTGTTCTTCCATTTATAAAAGTCTGGAATGCGCAATTAATATTGCCCACCAGCTAGGGGTTGCTCGCCCTCAATGGATACTTGCCCGGGAAGCTTTGGGCGATGCGCTGCGCAATAAACCGGAGCGCTTTGATCGCACCTGGGAAAGCAAGGCGCGCTTTTCAATGGACTGGTTTTATCCCGTATTAACCGGTGCCTTTTCTGGTGAGGCAGCGCAGTTGCGTCTTCAGCAGCGCTGGGATGAGTTTGTCGTGGCTGGTTTGGGTTGTCGTTGCGTCAGTGATGAGCCCTGGGTGACGGTGGCTGAATCCTGCGAACTCACTATGTCCCTAATCGCTGCTGGCCAGCGTTCGCGGGCGGAAATTTTGTATCGCGGCTTGCACCGCTGGCAGGATAAAGATGGGGGCTACTGGACCGGTTATGTCTACCGGGATGAGGCCATCTGGCCGGAGGAAAAAACCACCTGGACTGTAGGGGCCATGCTTCTGGCTGCCGATGCGCTCGCCGGATTAACGCCAGCGAGCGAGCTGTTTACATCGGTGCGCCTGCCCCTAAATGCGGCGCAGGATTCCCAGGGTGTCGACAGTTTCGACGAGCTCGAATTGAGCGGAAGCCAGGGCTAGTTTGTAAATATCGTAGGGCGCTTGGCCGCCATCGGCGGGGTCCGGGAAAATGTCGTGGATCGCCAGGTAGCCACCGGGCACGATATGGCGGGACCAGCTGCGATAATCGGTCATGGCCGCTTCCAGGGAGTGGCCGCCGTCAATAAATACGAGACCCAAAGGGGTATTCCAGCAGCGTGCAGCTGTTGCGGAGGGGGCGACGACGGGAACAACCCAGTCATCCAATTCAGCCGCGCGAATATTCGCGCGGAAAGTGCGAAAACTGTCCATTAAATTGGCCTGGCCATCAAACAGTTCGGGATCGTGATACTCCTCTCCGGGCTGGTGCTCTTCAGATCCTCGATGGTGGTCCACGGCGAACAGGACGTTATCGGTCAGCTTACAGGCACTGGCCAGGTAAATTGATGATTTGCCGCAGTAGCTGCCCACTTCAAGACAGGGACCCAGTGAGCTGGCTTCAGCTGCCAGGTGGTAGAGAGCTTCCCCTTCATGGGCGGCGAGGAAACCTTTAATTGCTCGAATATCAATAGGTAGATTTAGGGACATGGGTAAACGCTTGCTATTTTTCGTGGCCGAAACACTAAACTGCCACTAATACAAAAGCAATTGGGTTTTTACTCAGGGCTCCGTAAATCCCATAAAATATAAGTAGAAATTAAAATATGCGTAAGGATCACAGGCCCTATTGGCTCAAGCGACTGCAGCTGCGTTGGCGAAAATGGCGAACAGAGTATTTCCTTCTGCCACAATTCGATGCGGTTGGGGTTGAGCCGGAAGTAATGGACCCGGGTTCTGTCCATGTTTTTGGCGGAAATGTTCGGCTCGGAAATTATCCTCACTTAATCTCCAACAACGAGAAGTGTATTCGCTTTACCACTTTTGGGCACAAGGGGGGAGAGGCATTTATTACTATTGGGGATTTCGTATTGATCTCTCCAGGGGTACGTATTTCTGCGGCTCAATCTATTGAGATTGGCGACGCCTGTATGATCGCAGCCAATGTGTATATTTCCGATTCTGATTGGCATGGGCTCTACAATCGCACGCGGCCCTTCCGTTGTACCTCCCCGGTGCGCCTGGGTAACAATGTTTGGATTGGAGATAGTGCAACCATCTGCAAAGGTGTCACTATCGGTGATAATTCTGTAGTGGGAGCCGGCAGTATCGTCACCAAGGATGTCCCCGCAAATACGGTTGTCGCCGGTAATCCGGCAAAACCCATTAAATCAATTAATCCCAAGCGGCGAATGATTACCCGGGAGGCATTATTTGCCGATGCCTTTCGCCAAGCGCATAATCTGGATGAATTGGATAAGATGATGTTGGGTGGGAACACCTTATTGGGTTGGTTGCGCTCGGTATTCTTTCCCCGCCGTAGCGATTGAATGTGCAAGTATTAATAAAATGAAAAAAAGAAAAAGTATTGTCCTGATTGGAATGCCCGGCGCCGGTAAAAGTACGCTGGGGGTGTTGTTGGCAAAGGAGCTGGCACTGGGGTTTACAGATACTGATGTTCTGATCCAGTCCAGAGAGGGCAAGACTTTGCAGCAAATTATGGCTGAAAGTGATTATCTTAATCTCCGCGCCATTGAGGGGGAGGTTTTAGCTGAGGCCACCCTCCCCAGTGATGTTATTGCCACTGGAGGAAGCGCAGTCTATAGCGATGAGGGTATGGCGAATCTACGCAGTCAGGGTGTGGTAGTGTTTCTTCAGTGTTCAGCGGAGGAACTGCGTCGGCGTATCCACAATTATGAAAGCCGTGGCATAGCGAAGGCGCCCGGGCAGTCTTTTGCGGACTTATTTGAAGAGCGACAGGCCCTTTACCGGCAATATGCAGAAATAACGGTGGATTGTGACAGTAAATCACTGCAGGAAACGCTTGATCATTTACTTAATGCGCTGCAGGAGCTTGCAGAGTAACCGACATTTTCTCAGTAAGCCCCATGCGTTAAAGCAAGGGGCTTTACTTTTCACACTTTTGGCTTAAAGTGGCAGCTGGGTGGTGTACTTCACCTGCTTGAGGGCAAAGGTGGAGTTGACTGAGGCCACGTTTGGCAGGTGTACCAGAGAGCGCTTCAGTAATTGCTCATAGTGTTCCACACTATCCACTACAACGCGCAGGACATAGTCTTTGTCTCCGCTGGTGGAATAGCACTCGACCACCTCCTGGACATCCTGAACTGCTGATTCAAAGTTGTTCAGGGATTCCTCATCGTGATTGTGGATGGTAACGTAGCAGTATACGGTGACACCCAGATCCAGTTTGCGTGGGTCCAGCAGGGTAACACGGCCACGGATAATGCCTTCGGCTTCCAATCGCTTGATTCTGCGCCAGCAGGGGGTGTGCGAAAGGCCGACTTTATCGCCCAGCTCTGCCATGGAGTAATCTGCGTTCTCCTGCAGCGCTCGCAGAATCTTACGGTCAAAATCATCCAGGTCTGTCGAACGCTTCATAAAGACTCCTATCCTATAAAAATTATCTAAATCGAAACTTCTATCACAAATTTACGCATATTTGCGTGAATAAAGCAATGCTCTATTGCGCTTAACGAACTAGTATGACCTGACTAAACCGTTTCGGGATAGGTGCAGTGTGCCCTCAGCCGCTCTGGGACTTTGCGGCAAATATAAAAACAGGCGCATCTAACCACAGAAAACGGACTATTCGGAAGAATAATGACTAATAACTCGAACCGGGTTTCGAGAAGAATAATTAACCGGAAGTAGGTGTATGACTGAAAAAGTAACCAGTCCTCAAAGTACGGCGGATTCCCAAGTAAAAAAACAGGTTTCATTGGACGACCGCTACACCATGCTCAAGGGCCGTGTGCTCCTTTCAGGTATCCAGGCCCTTGTGCGCTTACCCATAGACCAGATGCGAATGGACCGGGATCGCGACCTCAATACCGCGACTTTTATCTCCGGTTATCGGGGGTCGCCCTTAGGTGGCTACGACCTGCAGTTATCCAGGGCGAAAAAACTGCTGGGAGAGTACAACATCCGTTTCCAGCCTGGCGTCAATGAAGAGTTGGCGGCTACGGCAGTTTGGGGTTCCCAGCAGGTGGGCTTGTTCCAGGGTGCAGAAGTGGATGGCGTCTGTGGGATTTGGTATGGCAAGACACCGGGTGTCGACCGCTCCTGCGATGCATTTCGCCATGCCAATGCCGCTGGCTCCTCTCCCAAAGGTGGCGCACTGATCGTTGCCGGCGATGACCACGGCTGTAAGTCATCCTCCTATCCAGGGCAGTCTGAATTTGCCTTTGTGGATATGCATATTCCAGTACTTAACCCCGCCACCGTGCAGGAAGTGTTGGATTATGGTCACTACGGGCTGGAGCTGTCCCGCTTTAGCGGCTGCTGGGTGGCAATGATCACCCTGGCAGAAAATATGGATAGCTCTGCGACCGTGGAAGTGGACCCTGAGCGGGTTAAATTCCACTACCCGGATATTGAACGTCCCGAGGGCGGCCTGAATATTCGCAAGCAGGATAACCCTCTCGAGCAGGAAGAGCGCCTGTGGCGCTACAAGCGCCCTGCTGCGCTGGCTTTTGCCCGCGCCAATAAACTCAACAAGGTTGTATTGGAAAACCCTGAGGCGAGCCTCGGCATCGTCACTACCGGTAAGGCCCATCTGGACTTGATGCAGGCCTTCGAAGATATGGGTATCGATGAGCAGAAGGCCAAGCAGCTCGGTATCCGAATCCTTAAAGTGGGTATGACCTACCCGTTGGATGTGCCGGGTATCCAGGAGTTTGCCCGTGGCTTGGATACGCTGCTGGTGCTTGAGGAAAAACGCAGTTTGATGGAAGTACAGCTGAAAGAGGAACTGTACAACGTCCACGTGAAGGACCCGAATTTCCCGCGTATTCTCGGTAAAGTGGACGATTGTGATCAGCCGCTGATGCCCGCTTATGGAGAGCTGTCGCCAGCGATTATTGCCCAGGTATTGGGTTTTGTTTTAGGTGAGGACAAGTTGGATGAAGGCGGCAAGCACCGCTTGATGCGTCTCAATGCGCTGGCTGAACGTATTTCCCAGCAGACTGGCTCAAGTGTGTCTCGCTTGCCTATGTTCTGTGCCGGCTGCCCTCACAACCGTTCCACCAAGGTGCCAGAAGGAAGCCGAGCCTTAGCAGGTATTGGTTGTCACTATATGGCCCAGTGGCTCGACCGGGAGACTTATACCTTCACCCAAATGGGTGCCGAAGGGGTCAACTGGGTAGGGCAGGCGCCGTTTACTACTGAAAAGCATGTCTTTGTAAACCTGGGTGATGGTACCTATTTCCACTCCGGTATTTTGGCGATTCGCGCTTCCGTGGCTGCCAAGGTCAATATCACTTACAAGATCCTGTTTAATGATGCGGTCGCCATGACCGGCGGCCAGCCCCACGATGGTGAGTTGGCTCCGGATATGATCTGTCGCCAAGTTTTGGCAGAAGGGGTGCAGAAAGTTGTCCTGGTGATGGATAACCCGGATAAATACAAGGGTGCGCTGTCCTTCCCCAGTGAAGTTGAAATTCGTCACCGGGATTACTTGCCCGTTGTAATGGATGAGCTGCGTGAGGTTGAAGGTTGTACCGTTATTATTTACGACCAGACCTGTGCCACCGAACTGCGCCGCAAGCGCAAGCGCGGGCTACTGCCTAAAGCCGAGGGGCGCCCCTTCATTAACGAGCTGGTGTGTGAAGGCTGTGGAGACTGCGTCCAGCAGTCGAGCTGTATCGCTGTTGAGAAAGTGGAAACGGCGCTGGGTGATAAGCGCAGGGTAAACCAAACCGGCTGTAACCAGGATATGTCCTGCGTTAACGGCTTCTGCCCCTCATTTGTTACGGTGAAGGGTGGCAATATTGCCAAGGGCGCCGGGGTGGGTGACGTGTTGCGAACTGAAGCGGCCAAGTTGCCCTCGCCACAGCTTCCGGGCTTACAGCAGCCGTATAACTTCCTGGTTACCGGCGTTGGCGGTACGGGTGTAGTGACTATTGGCGCCTTGTTAGCGATGGCAGCACATATCGAAGACAAGGCGTGCAGTACCCTTGATCAGACGGGATTGGCTCAGAAGGGCGGAGCGGTTTACTCCCATATTCGCTTTGCAGCTGCGCCCGAGGCTTTGCAGGCGGTACGTATTTCTGACGGTCGTGCCGATGCCCTAATGGCCTGCGACTTGATTGCAGCCGGCAATGTGGCAGCTTGTTTGGTTAAACTGGATAAATCGCACAGTCGCGCGGTAGTGAATACCCACTTGAGCCCAACGGCGGCAACGGTTCTCGGGCGTGAGGATGTCCATTCACCGCAAGCGGTATTGGATACGGTGAGTGGCGCGGTTAATGAGCTCAGCTCTGTGGAAGCGCATCGCCTGACCAAAGCAGCTCTGGGTGATACGCTCGCCGCCAACATTTTCATGCTCGGCTACGCCTGGCAGAAAGGGTTGATTCCGCTAACTGAAGCCTCCCTGCAGGAAGCGATCCGCTTAAACGGTGTAGCTGTGGAAGGAAATCTGCAGGGATTTGCTGCAGGGCGGTTGGCGGCAGAAAATCGCAACGCTCTGGACAAACTGTTAACCCACGAAAAAGTTGCAGTAGAGGTACCACAAACTCTTGAGGCGATTGTAGCTCACCGGGTGGAGCACCTCACCGGTTATCAAAATGCAGACCTCGCCGAGCGTTACCGCAGTTTGGTCGATACGGTGAAATCTGCTGAGATTTTAAAAGTGCCCGGGAATGTCCAGTTGGCCGAGGTGGTTGCGCGCAATTACGCAAAATTGCTTGCCTATAAGGATGAGTACGAGGTGGCCCGCCTATACACCGATAGTCGCTTTACCGAATCGCTAAAAGAAAACTTCAGTGGTGACTTTACCCTGGAGTTCAATTTGGCTCCCCCATTACTGGCGCGCTTCGATAAAGGCTTGGGGCGTCCCCGCAAAATGAAATTTGGCGGTTGGATGTACAAGGCATTTGGTGTTTTGGCGAAGCTGAAATTCTTGCGCGGATCGGCGCTTGATATTTTTGGCTATACAGCAGAGCGAAAAATGGAGAGGGCACTGATTAGCGAATATGAAGAGTTGGTTAAGAAAGTTCTGGGCCAATTAAATTCGCAGAATCACGCTGCTGCAGTTGAGCTACTTCAATACCCGGATATCATCCGGGGCTACGGCCCGGTGAAGGAGGCCAATATTGAGAAAGCGAAAGAACAGCGAAATATCGCATTAAATCGATTTGAAAATCCGGTTCGGGATATAAAACTTTCAGCGGAGGTTGAGGTTTTTGACCCAGCTAAGGCACAGCAAGTAGGTTAATTTCCCGTTTGGTAAAGTGGCTCAAGGACTGTCTTGAGCCACTTTATACTCCTCTACCAAACCCCTTGTAGTCGTATGGCGAATTGGTTGGTTTTGTCTCCAGTAAAATCGTTGTCGCCTAGGGTGATGTTCATCATTACCCGGACTTTGGGGTTGAAGTAATAGTTTACCCCTAACGTGAGATTACTTGCTCGCAGCTGGTGGAAATTGCGGTTTTCTATAGTTTGGTATCTTGCGGCAATTTCCCATGCGCCTTCTGGGGGGGATGGTTTAATTGACTTAAAAACCCCTTTCTTGTCGTCATATGGCTTGTGCTGTCCGGTAATTGCCCAGCTTCCCAAAATGTACCAGGAGTGGACATCCTGCCCGCCAATAAAGCACCCGGTGATAGGGTCACAGAAAAAATTCGGAGGCAAACCGAAAAACTCTTCATAGACCAATTCTGAGAGATATATTTTTCCTGAAAAGTGCCCGTAGGCGTATTCCGCCTGACCAAATAAGGGACCGTAGGTTGCAGCCAGCTCGAAACCGGTAATATTGACCCGCCCCCCACCGTCGCCGAGAAAAAATTCATCGTCACCAAAATCGCCAAAAAAATTAACTGATCCACCAGGTGAGATGGCTATAAGTTGCTCTGGCCCCCGCCGGCCCGCATAGGCGACCTCAGCAATAATATCAGGTGTATCTTGGTTAGCTTTTTCGTAACTACGGGATACGCCCAGGTGAACGGTTGATATGGAGTCGCTGATTGGAGCCCAGGTTAATCGAGTTGCGGCGCCAAACCCCGAATTGCGTGGGTCACCGGGGTTTCGCAAGTTGAACAGGGTAAAACCGAAGGTATGGCAGCACCATTGTTTATCCCATTTGATCCCCTGTAGGTAGCCTCGTCCGTCGTAAATACCTGCAGAGCTGGTAAATGCTCGCTCCATAAGTACGAGGTCGTTTGAGCTGGTTAGTTGACTCATTGATCGACTGGGTTTGAAATTGCCAATAGTCAACTTTCCTGTATAGAACTTTGTACTTAAATAAACGTCACGCAACCCTGCGGTTCCACTGGTGGCAAAGTCTCTCTGAAGTTTGTATTCCCACTCCCAGATTTTGCCCCTCATTGTCAATCTAACCCGACGGAAGTCGGTTGTATTGACCGGATCTTCTAGGTCTTTGTCAAAAATGTATGTATCGAAGTGAATCCTTCCGCCGAGTTGTGCGGAGAAATCCCCATCGTCAGAGACAATTTTCAGTCCGCCTTTTGTCTCGGCTTCATCAGCAATAGCCGGGAAGCTAAATAAAAGAATTGATATGGCACAGTATGCTCCCCAGCATTTCATCGGACGCCTCTAGTTGAGAGTTGTCATTGGTCACGGGAAAAGTGCTATTCGAGTTTAGCAATAGAAAAGACTTTGGACGGGGAGGGGGGATGGGACGGCGCAGAAAATCTGCGCCGGGGGTTACTGGACAGTTGATTAAAGGCGTTCTAATTTGTAACCAGTGTCGCCTAGAAACTCGATAACACTGCGTTCGCCCACCAAGTGGCCAGCGCCGACAATGACAAACAGAGACTGGTAATTTGGCCCTTTAAGGGCAATTTTCTCAGCCATCCTTTCATTGCGATTAAAAAAAAGTGTGTCATAGAGCGGCTTATATTCAGGGTTTTCAGTTAGGCCGTCGAGGATAATAAGGCGATTCAAAGCTTCTTCATCTCCTCGCTTCCATGCGCTGGTGAGTTTGGGTAAAAAGGTTGAAATATCCCCAATTTGCTCAAGGGTTTGCTGGAAGAGGAGCGCAGGGTTGTCCAGGTCATTTAACATCTTGAATTGTTGCAAGACACCTTCCAGCTCCAGAACGGATTTTCCATCCTTTTTTGCTTTTTGTAAAAAGTGCCTATCAATGCCTAGTTCTGGGTTGAGGCCGTGGGCTTGCATCTCAATCATGCTCATAGAGATCATGGCTATGGCGGGACGCTGCCGGATAAACATAGCCTCGGGCATACTACGTTTTCGCATCCACGACTTCAGTTGGCTGTATATCGCGGGTGGAAGTTCGTCTTTTAAAGTTCGTTCACTTTGGTAGATAGACTCCATCATGATTCGCTGCTGTAACAGGCTGTCGCCTTCTGCAGCGAGAATGTCAGCCTCGACGGCAATGGCATCACTATTGGAGTAGGCCTGTTCAATTTTTGTTCTAAGAGGGTAAAAGTCCTCAGTTGCCAAGTGAACCGAGCCTAATAAGTAAACGGTTTTATCATCTTTAGTTGCTTTCCAGAAGATGCCTTTATCGCTCTCAGCGGCTGAAGCTCCTATTGTTAGTAGAAGCAGTGTAAAGGCGAGAAAGTAACTTATTTGTCGCTGAAGCATTGTCGGGCCCCTGAGTAATTTGCCTTTACAAATACTATCACTAACACCTTCAGGTACCAGAGGGGCTTTTAGGCATCAAGTCACTGACTTGTAAATTAGTGATGATTTACTGGGAAATTATCCTATAGGAAGTCAAAATAGACCTTTTGGTCTGTTTCACGGAAGTCAAATTGAAAGTTGTACAGTTTTTGCCCAGCCTAGAACCAGGGATTACAGCAACTCTTGCGCTTGAGTTTGCAAATGAACTGGTCAAAAAAGGCCACGAGTCCCTGGTAATTTCTACTGGTGGGCCATTGGAGGCGCGGTTTCGTTTGCACGGTAGTGACTTTATCAGCTTTCCAAAAATCAGTGAGTCAATTTGGTCTTTGCGGCACAAATCCCGCCTGCGTAAGATTCTCGCAGGATTGCAACCGGATATTGTCCATACCTATGGTCGCTCAACGGCCTTCCTTGCATGGCATGCCTTGAAGAGTGAGTCAGTCGCAACTCGTCCTAAGCTGGTGCCTCTGGTGGATCAATATTTTTCCAATAGCTACTTCAACAAAGGTTTATTGGCAGGAGATGGAGTTATTGCAACTTCGTATGGGATTGCGAAATACCTGAAAAATGCTTCTATCAAATTTTCAGAAAATCCGATAGAAGTTATTTATCGTGGCATTAATGTCCGAGAGTTTGATCGTGAAAAACCTGTAGCGAGCCAGTGGCAATTAAAGCTTCTAAATAGTTACCCTCAGCTGGAAGGGAAAAACTGGTGGTTAATGCCTAGCGAAATCTCTGCAAATGGCGGGCAGGAAGAATTTCTACATATGTTGGCTCAGGCTGCGGTACAAAGAGATGATGTTCACGGAGTGGTTGTAGGAGCTTTAGTCGAAAATGATTTGCGCTATCTGAAAAAGCTGGAAGGGCTCGCGCAAGGCTTAGGTCTTGGGGGTAGAGTTACTTTCTTGGGGGAGCGCCAGGATATGCGTGAGTTGTACGCAACGTCCCAGTTAGTTTTTCATCTTGCGAGTGAAAAGAATGAGAGTGCAAAATATTCTAGGGAGGCGCTGGCGATGGGACGTCCTGTAATCGCTTACTCTGATGGTTGTACAGGGGAAGTTTTAGAGAAATACTTTCCTGATGGCTTAGTGCAACGAGGCAATATGAAGTCTTTGATAGAAAAAAGTTTGGGGTTAGTGAATAGGCCAAATAGCTTGAATCCTGAAGAGTTCAGCTATTCTGCTTCAGCTGAAAAAGCCATAGTTTTCTTTCAGAAGCTATTAAATTAAATTGCGCGCGTAAAAATTCTCAGAAGATATGTAAAATGCTAATTGACTAAGTTGCTAAAAGCTCAGGTGCCCATTTAAAGAAGCAAAATCAAAGCCAGGATTGGGTGTGTTAGTTCTGGCATTTGAAAAATGGCTGTATCGTAAAGATAGGATGTGGCCCCTGGGGAAACGATAGCCAAGTGCAAAATGCAGAGCAAAATTGAGCTTAGTACTTAGCCCAATATCACCAAAATCTTTTTGACTCAAATAGGATGCGCCCGCTCCAGCTTCGGCAAATCCTCCCTGTAGTTGACTGCGAGGATACCAGCGCAGAATAGGTTTAATTTCGAGAATATTTTGTTGCTGGTTCTCGTTTTGATGCTGGGTCCGCATATGGGAATAACTGCCCTGTGCCCACCATTGAAGGGAGTTATTGCCAAGGTTAAATGAAGACAGTAGGTGGGAATAACTAAAACCAGCCATTTCTGCGGCTGAAATAGAGCGATATTGCATCAATTCAGTCCCCAACCCTTTGCCTGCACTTGCAATGAGTTCAGATTCAGCAAGGCTCTGGGGGGATAAAATTAGTCCGCCGGCAAAAATACAGGCACAGTATTTTAAAGCGCTGCAAATTTTAGAAAGGACAACTTGTTTACGCATAACTTCGCGATACTTATTGATAGAGCTGCTTTAAAGACTAGTGGGAAAGAAGTCGATGGCAAGCTCTCTCGGGAGGCTTGCCATCGACTTCTTCCTTTCTTAGCGCCATTGCCGCTTTAATTGTCGAAGTGCGTCGGAGTGCAGTTGCCGGGCACGCTCTTGGCTAAGCCCCAATTGTTCGCCAATCACTCGAAAAGAGCAGTCTTTGTCAGAAATTAATCCATACCTAAGGTTGAGAACTGTCCTTTGTCGTGCAGGAAGGCGGGCAACAGCTTCGCGGAGACGTTGAGCCAACTCCTGACTGGTTACTAGCTCATCGGTATTGTAAAGTTCGTCAGCAGGCGCATAGTCTAGTCTTGTACTGCTCTGATCGTCAGCTACTGGGTCATCTAGAGATCCAGTCGGTCCCGGTAGTTTTAACAAACTCTGAATTCGCTCAATATCCAGTCCTGTATGGCGGGCTAGATTTTCATCGGATGCGGGTTGTCCTTGGGCGCGGACTTCACCAATGGCCCTGTAAATTGCCCTTAAATCGTCTTGCACGTTGGCAGGCTGCCGGACGAGATCTTCATTGCGCCTCAAGGCCAGCTGAATTTCCTGCTGGATCCACCAGTAGGCATAGGTGGAAAAGCGGTATCCCATTTGCGGCTTGAACCGCTCAATAGCTTTCATTAATCCAACATTGCCTTCTTGAATTAAATCGATAAAGGGAACTGATGGATTGCGAAAGCGTTTTGCAATGGCAATAACTAGGCGCAGATTGCATTGGATTAGTTTTTTCCGCTGTTTTTGAAAACGCTGTAATAGCCCGTTCAGTTTGCTGCGGCCGCGCCTGTCCAAGTACTCGCTGGCGAGAAGGATTTCGGTGTGGGCAATTATCAATCCGTGATCATAGGCTCCTGTGCTTCCTCGTTGCTCGACTCCCTCGCTACGCAGTTGGACCAATTGGGTGCCACTTTCCTGGAGGTTGGAAATGAGCTTTTCTTCCAGGTCGCGTAATAGACAGGTGGTACTGTGCTCTTCCTCCGGAGTTAATAGCTCAAGCCTGTAGAGGTGCTTGAGATAGCTTTGCATTGGGGTGGTGCCGCTCTCGGAGAGGGTATCACCCGCTGCATGAATCTCTTCCGCGTCAGGGTCTCGCTCGACTTGAGGGTCGGGCTCGCTGGCACCCTGGCAGGAGTCAGAGAGTGGTTCGCCTGTATCCTTCAGCCATTCTTCATCCCTTGAGTAAAAATGTTCTCGGGACAAGTGCTTAAACCTTCTGTTGGCTGTGTGAACGATATTTGCTGATCGGTCTCTCAAAATTTCGATTGACGTCTATTTCTACTCACTATAGATGTGTCAGCAAACTTTAGGAGAGAAAAATGGGACTTGTAGGTTTTCTTTATCTGAAGAGGAGGGGCAGCTTTATGTACCCTTGAATAGAGCCGGGCATTTCGGCCACCGCGTCTTCCTTTCTTGGGTGTTATTTTCGGTAATAGGACCAATTTGTTATAACAAGCTGGGCGCTTATTTTTTACTCAGCTCGGCTATATTCCTCAGTCTCTTCCGTTAATATTGCTACGAAAAAGGGCGAGTGGAGGGAGTAGAAAATATATCGAAGCGGATGACAACCATGGCTTTCATAGTGTATTTGCTGCCTGTAATTGAGAGATGTCATCTAACTTTTGCCTCAAGAGACTTGTCTGAACAAATAGAATTGTCGATAGGTTCACACTTTTTTGGTTGTCAGCATGAAAGAATTTGAAGAACCGCACTCGCTGGCAGTCCATTAAGAGGGAGGCTGGAGTACGGCTCATTAAGCAAAGTCATTTGTAGTGGTAATTGCTTGATGGAGGAGGATATTTAAAGGGTAGACAAATAACCCTATCGAGTAGTGATCATTAATAAAATTAGGTTATCCAGGGGGCAGAAAAATGAAGGGATTGCTAGCACCTACAGCACTATTCGCTGTTGTAATTGGGTGTGTGTCTTTTGAGGGAGTAAATCTCACGGTGTCTGATCGATCTGTGGCCTTGGCTGGGGTTGTTACTCTTAGTGAGCGTGATGACCAGTCTGTTGATTACAGTCAATATTCGGGAGATGCTCAAGATATAGAGCTGTTTGATGACTCCAGCATGCTGGAATTTGAAGGTGATGTATTTGCCGATGCTCCAGAGCATATGCCCCCAGCGGGAGAGGGCTCAGGTGCTAAGGAAGGTGATAACAAAGGCTTTGGTGAATAGCTGTTATGGACAAGCCTCGAGCTTGAGACTCTGATTCTTGTCCATAGGCCAAGCTTTCTATTTCTTCTGGGCGCTAAAATGCTTCCCACTAACTCCGTTACTGTCTCTGCCCATTAAATAGAGATAGGTGGGCATAATATCTTCTGCAGAGGTTACCGACTGAGGGTTTTCTGCTGGGTAGGCAGTTGCTCGCATTGATGTACGGGTTGCCCCTGGATTTAGGGAGTTGACCCGGGTATTGGAAACCCCTTCCAGTTCATCGGCGAGTACCTGCATCAGTCCTTCAGTGGCAAACTTCGATACTGAATAGGCCCCCCAGTAGGCTCTCCCTTTAACCCCAACGCTGGAGCTTGTAAAGACAACAGAGCCTGCTTCTGATTCCTCTAGCAGGGGCAGCATTGCCTTTGTTAGTCCAAACGCTGCATTAACATTCACCTGCATTACTTGTTGCCAAGTGTTGAAATTGTAATTGCCGATAGGGGTGCGTTGCCCGAGTAGGCCGGCATTGTGCAGGAGTCCATCCAGGCGACCAAACTCGTTGCGAATAGCTTCTGCGAGGCTCTCGAAATCCTCTATTTTTGCCGCACCCAGGTCCATGGGGAAAATAGCCGGCTGTGGCCCACCGGCAGCCTCGATTTCGTCATAGACAGCTTCTAACTTGGGAGTTGTACGGCCTAGCAAAATTACCGTCGCCCCGTGAGCAGCAAAAGTCTTTGCTGCAGTTTTACCTATGCCGTCTCCGGCACCGGTGATAAGAATAATCTTGCTCTTTAATAGGTCGGAGGGCGCTTGATAGTCGCCAACAAAGTCTGACATGAAATATCCCGATACTGTCACCGGGCTTGGGTGCCCGGTATTACTTCAAGTTTCAAAAATAGTGTTGTTCTAGAAGGGGCCAAATTTCATTGGCGGAATTTACCAGGTGGTCTGCCCCCCAATTGGCGGGGTTGTCTGTAGAGTCAATATAACCATACCCGCAAGCGATAGTTGGCATACCAGCCTTTTGGCCGGCGATGATATCGCGCTTGTGGTCGCCGATATAAATTGCTTCAGCGGGAGCGCAGCCAATCTGGCTGCAGGCTAAAAATAGGGGCTCGGGGTCCGGCTTGGATTTGCTGACGTGGTCAGGGCAAACAATTGCAGAGGCTGGCGGTAGATGGGTAAAGGCTTCCATTAGAGGAGTGGTGTAGGCCTCCGGTTTATTGGTGACAATCCCCCAGGGAAGGTTTTTTTCAACCAGGTTGTCGAGCAGGTTGTCGATACCGGGGAAAGTGGTTGTCTTCTCTGCAAGATGTGCCAAGTAGAGGTCCAGCAACCTTTGCAGTAATCCTGGGAAGGCGGGGTCACCTTCTTCTTTGTTAAACCCCAATGTGACCAGCGCCCTGGAACCATTGGATACAGTTCCCCGGATCGTCTCGTCAGGCAGTGGAGGTAACTGTTCCTGTTGGCGCAGTTGATTTAATACAACAATAAAATCTGGCGCTGTATCAAGCAGGGTACCATCCAGGTCAAATAAAACGGCTTTCATTTTGCAGTTCACTTATTCTGGTTTGCTGGCATACATCAAATAATTGACGTCGACATCCCGGGGGTTCAATTTGTAGCTGCGGGTAACCGGGTTATAAGTCATACCGGTTATATCGTGCGATTCCAGGGACTCATCGCGCAGCCAGGCGCCCATTTCTGAGGGGCGGATAAACTTACTGTATTCATGAGTGCCCTTGGGCAGTAAGCGTAGGACATATTCTGCTCCGACTACGGCAAACAGCCACCCTTTAGGGGTGCGGTTGATCGTAGAGAAAAATAGCTTGCCGCCAGGTTTTGCAAGTTTTGCGCAGGCGCGAATGACAGAAGAGGGGTCTGGTACATGCTCAAGCATCTCCAGGCAGGTGACAATATCAAAGCTCTCGGGCGCTTCTTCTGCCAGTTCCTCTACTGCCACTTTGCGATAATTGACGCTGACGCCACTTTCGAGGGCGTGGAGTTTGGCGACATTGAGTGGGGCTTCCCCTAGATCGATACCAGTAACATCTGCTCCTCTCTGTGCCATGGCTTCAGCCAGTATACCGCCACCGCAGCCCACATCGAGGAGCTTCTTGCCGGCAACCGGAGCATACCCGTCAATGTAATTTGCACGCAGTGGATTGATTTCGTGTAGTGGTTTGAACTCGCCTTCCTTGTCCCACCAGCGGCTGGCAAGTTGCTCAAATTTGGCGATTTCTGAGGGATCTACATTGCTCATGAACTTCTCTGCAAACTCCGTCGCTCGTAACCGGCATTTTTCAGCGATTGGGCCGGAATCAGTTATCTAGCGTAAATTTCCGCTGATTCTATCACGCCATATTTGCGCCCGCTGGATAACCTCAGTTTCGTTTAAGGTTTGTAGCTGGCGCTCCTTTAAAAGTTGTCGCCCTGCAACCCAGACATCACTGACATTGTGTCCTCCGTTGGTATAAATCAACTGGGACACTGGGTCATGCAAAGGCTGCTGTTCTAGACCGCCGAGATTGATAGCAGCAATGTCTGCGCTTTTGCCTACTTCCAGGCTTCCGGTTATATCTTCAATTCCCAGTGCTTTGGCTCCGTTGATGGTCGCCATGCTCAGTGTCTGATGCGCGGGTAGGGCTGTTGCGTTCCCGCTAACAGCTTTTGCCAGTAGTGCGGCTGTGTTGGCTTCGGAGAACAAGTCTTGGGTGTTATTGCTCGCAGCGCCATCGGTGCCAAGGGATACGTTGATACCGGCTTCCAGCATGTCATAGGTCGGGCAAAAGCCTGAGGCGAGCTTGAGATTGGATGATGGGCAGTGAGAAACATGGGCGCCACTTGAACTCACTAGCTCAATGTCTCGTTCATTAGTGGCCACCATATGTACACAAAGTGTCTGCGGCCCCAGCAGCCCAAGGCGGAATAGCCGTTCGGTGGGCCGCTCTCCATTAGCGTTCAGGGCGCTTTCAACTTCAGCGTGGGTCTCGTGGAGGTGCATTTGCATGGGGATCTGCGCTTCGGCAGAGCAGACTGCAATTTTCTCCAGTGTTTTATCCCCCACGGTGTAGGGGGCGTGGGGTGCAAATACCACCTCAATTCGATCGTGCGTACGATAATCATCGCGTAACGCCAATCCTTTGTGCAGGGCCTCGTCGCTATTGCGGCTCCAGGGGGTTGGGGCATCCAGCACGGGGAAGGCGATATGGGCTCTGATTCCGCTTTCCCGCGCAGCAATGGCGACGGCTTCCGGGAAGAAGTACTGATCAGAAAAAGTAGTAGTACCAGAGCGCAGCATCTCGGCAATCGCTTGCCGGCTGCCGTCAGCTACAAATTGCGGACCTACCCAGCGTTGCTCTGTCGGCCAGATGTGCTGCTCCAGCCACTCTTTAAGGGGGCGGTCATCAGCGTAGCCGCGCAATAGCGTCATGGGCGCATGGTTGTGAGTATTAATTAACCCTGGAATTAGTGCGTGTTGCCCCAGGTCGACTTCATCTGTTGCCCTAAAGCGAATTGAGGCCTCAGCTGTGGGTACCAGAGCAGAGATTTTGCCCTTTTCTATTGCGAGTGAACAATTTTCATACACTTTTTTCTCGGGTACGACGGGTATGATCCAGCGTGCGTGGATCAGGGTATCGACAGCTTGTTGCATGAGGAGTTATCTGGTGGCTGCTGTGGGGGTGTTTTACTGTAGCCGCAGTCAATGGGGGCGACAACTGTGGTTTGTGCCGCAGTTGGATATCTCCGAGTCCTGCAGCTCCAAACATCTCAAACTATGGTAGAATCGCCCGCTTATCCCGGGCACAGTACGTACGCCCGCGCTATAAAAGGAACGCCGTAAGCCATGGGCGAATTAGCCAAAGAAATCTCTCCGATTAATATCGAAGAAGAACTCAAGCAGTCTTATCTCGACTATGCCATGAGCGTGATTGTCGGGCGCGCACTGCCGGATGTACGCGATGGCCTCAAGCCGGTACACCGCCGCGTGCTCTACGCGATGAGCGAGCTTAAAAACGACTGGAATAAACCTTACAAGAAATCAGCGCGTGTCGTTGGTGATGTAATCGGTAAATATCACCCGCACGGAGACACTGCGGTCTACGACACTATTGTGCGTATGGCGCAGCCGTTTTCTATGCGTTACACCTTGGTAGATGGCCAGGGTAACTTCGGTTCTATCGATGGTGACAGTCCAGCTGCCATGCGATACACCGAAATTCGTATGGATAAGTTGGCCCACGAGCTGCTGTCCGACCTCGATAAAGAAACTGTTAATTTTGTCGATAACTACGATGGTTCCGAGCAAATGCCGGAGGTGTTGCCTTCGCGTGTGCCGAACCTCTTGGTCAATGGTTCCTCCGGTATTGCGGTAGGCATGGCCACCAATATCCCTCCCCATAATCTGGGTGAGGTGATCAAGGCTTGTCTGGCTCTGATCAATAATTCCGAGTTGACCGTCGACGACCTGATGGAGTACATCCCCGGGCCGGACTTCCCCACGGGCGCCATCATCAATGGCCGCGCCGGTATTCTCCTTGCCTACCGCACTGGCCGTGGCCGCATTTATGTGCGTGCCAAAGCAGATGTGATCCGCGATGACAAGACCAATCGCGAAACCATCATCATTACTGAGATCCCCTTCCAGTTGAATAAAGCGCGCTTGATCGAGCGTATTGCTGAGCTGGTGAAAGAGAAAAAGATCGAGGGTATCTCTGAGCTGCGCGACGAGTCCGACAAAGACGGCTTGCGCGTAGTGATTGAGCTTAAGCGAGGAGAGCTGGGTGATGTGGTCCTGAATAACCTCTATTCCCAGACCCAGCTGGAAAGCGTCTTCGGTATCAATATGGTGGCCCTGGTCGATGGCCAGCCCAAGGTATTGAACCTCAAAGAGCTGCTCGAGCACTTTATTCGCCACCGCCAGGAAGTGGTTACCCGTCGTACGGTCTACCTGTTGCGCAAAGCCCGCGAGCGCGGTCATATTCTGGAAGGTCTGGCGATTGCCATCGCCAATATCGATCCGGTAATCGAGCTGATCAAATCTTCCGCCACACCGGCAGATGCCCGCGAGGCGTTGCTGGCTAAAGGCTGGCCTGTGGGCAATGTACAGCAGTTCCTGGAGCGGGCTGGTTCTGATGCCTGCCGTCCAGATGATCTGCCGCAAGAATTTGGTTTGCGCGACGACTCTTACTACTTGTCCCCGGCCCAGGCTCAGGCAATTCTCGAATTGCGCCTGCACCGCTTGACCGGTATGGAGCACGACAAGCTGTTGGCAGAATACCAGGATCGACTGGAGCAGATCGCTGAATACCTGCATATCCTCGGCAGCTTCGAGCGCCTGATGGAAGTGATCCGCGAAGAGTTAGAGCAGCTGTCAAAGGACTTTAACGATGAGCGTCGTACCGATATCGTTGCGTCTCGCCAGGATCTGACCGTTGAAGACCTGATTACCCCGGAAGACAAGGTAGTAACTATCTCCCACGGTGGTTACGCCAAGAGCCAGCCGCTGACCGATTACCAGGCCCAGCGCCGTGGTGGTATGGGTAAATCCGCGACCCAGGTAAAAGACGAGGACTTCGTCGAGCATCTATTGATCGCCAACTCCCATGACACCCTTCTATGCTTCTCTAATAAGGGCAAGGTGTACTGGCTGAAAGTCTACGAAGTGCCCACCGCTGGCCGAGCCTCCCGTGGTCGCCCAATGGTTAATATGCTGCCCCTGGAAGAGGGTGAGCGTATCAGCAGCATGATGCCGGTGTCCGAGTACGACGAAAATCACTTTATCTTCTTCACCACTGCCAATGGCACCGTGAAGAAAACCCCCCTCACCGCTTTTGCTCGCCCCCGCAGTGTTGGTTTGCGTGCAATTGAATTGGAGGAGGGCGATCGCCTGGTAGCCACTGCGATTACCGATGGTGAGCGCGATGTAGCGCTGTTTACCAGCGCCGGTAAGGCGGCGCGCTTCTCCGAGTCCAATGTGCGCTCTATGGGTCGTGTTTCCCGTGGTGTTCGCGGTATTCGTATGCAGGAAGGTCAGCAGGTTATCGCTATGGTTATCCCTGAAGAGGGTGGCTCTGTGATGATGGCTACTGAGAATGGTTACGGTAAGCGTACAGCTATCAGTGAATTCCCCACCAAGGGACGCGGTACCCAGGGTGTTATTGCGATCGCGGAAAGTGAACGTAACGGTGCCTTGGTTGGGGCCTGTCAGGTGCACCCAGGTGAGGAGATGATGTTGATCTCCGACCAGGGTACTCTGGTGCGTACCCGTGTTGATGAAGTGTCTGTACTTGGGCGCAACACGCAGGGGGTGCGAGTGATTCGCCTGAAGACTGGCGAGAAGCTGGTTGGTCTCGGTCGCATTGAAGAGACCGAAGATGACGGTGAAGAAAACGGTGGGGAAGAGTGACCCACCGCTCCAGACCACTAAGAAAGGCTGCGTTTATCGCGGCCTTTCTTGCCTTTGGCTCCCACGAAAAACGCTAAAGGCGCGATATCTATCCCCCTGAATGGCAGTTTGTGCGTAGACACATCTAGTTGTATTTGAAACCTTTTTTGTATTGTGGAAATCAGCTCATGAGGAAGTTTAATTTCTGTGCAGGTCCTGCCGCTTTACCGCAGCCCGTATTGGAGCAGGCGCAAAGGGAGTTGCTCAATTGGCAAGGGCTCGGTTGCTCTGTAATGGAAGTCAGCCACCGTTCTCCAGAGTTTGTTGAGGTAGCTGAGCGGGCCGAACAGGATCTCCGCGATCTGCTCAGTGTGCCGAGCAGCTACAAAGTATTGTTTCTTCAGGGGGGGGCAACTGGGCAGTTCAGTGCTGTGCCCTGGAATCTTCTCGGTGCCGGTTCATCCAAAGCTGAATTTATACACTCCGGTAGTTGGGCGGCCAAAGCGATCAAAGAAGCTCGTCGCTACGGTGAGGTAAATGTGGTCGCATCCAGTGAGGATCGCAACTTCAGCTATGCACCTGCGGCAGACAGCTGGCAGTCGAGTGGTGATGCGGCTTATTTCCACTATACCCCCAACGAGACGATTGGCGGTGTTGAGTTTGGCTATGTGCCGGAAGTGGAGTGCCCGCTAGTGGCGGATATGTCCTCAACTATTTTGTCTCAACCGATTGAGGTGGAAAAGTTCGGCGTTATCTATGCCGGCGCGCAGAAAAACATTGGCCCCTCAGGTATCGCTGTAGCCTTGATTCGGGATGATTTACTCGATCGCTCACTGGAAAATATTCCTCGCAGTTTGAGCTGGAAGGTGGCGGCAGAAGCGGGCTCTATGGATAACACGCCACCTACTTTCGCCTGGTACTTATCTGGTCTTGTCTTCCAGTGGTTGAAAGGTCAGGGGGGTGTTGATGCGATGGCTAAGCAGGCCGATGCTAAATCCAAAATGCTGTACGACTTCCTCGACAGCAGTGACTTTTTCTCCAGTCCGGTTGAGGAGGGAAGTCGCTCCCGCATGAATGTGCCCTTTGTGTTGGCTGACGACCGCCTGGATAAGCAGTTTTTGATTGAGTCAGAAGAAGCGGGTTTGTTGAGCTTAAAGGGGCACCGCTCTGTGGGTGGTATGCGCGCGTCGCTATATAACGCCGTTCCCATGGAGGCAGTGGAAGCGCTTGTGGCATTTATGGCGGATTTTGAAGCGCGCAAGGCTTAGGTAGTTAATTCAATCTTGATGATTTCTAGAGAAAGTAGATAAACGAATGGCAGAGGAAACTGTGAGTGGTGACCAGCGACTGCTGGAGCTGCGCAATCAGATCGACAGTATTGATGGAGAGATTGCTCGCTTAATTAGTGAGCGGGCTCGCTGCGCCCTGGAGGTTGCAGAGGTTAAGAAAGCTACTGGCGAGGATGCTCTCTATTATCGGCCGGAGCGTGAAGCACAAGTGCTGCGCAAGGCTATGGAGCGCAATAATGGTCCGCTGACTGATGAAGAAATGGCGCGACTGTTTCGCGAAATTATGTCGGCCTGCCTGGCCTTGGAAGAGCCCGTCAAGGTGGCCTACCTGGGCCCTGAGGGTACCTTTACCCAGCAGGCGGCATTAAAGCACTTCGGCAACTCTGCCCAGAGCCGGCCGCTGGCGGCAATTGATGAAGTTTTCCGTGAGGTAGAAGCAGGTGCCGTCAGTTACGGTGTAGTGCCGGTAGAAAACTCTACCGAAGGGGTGATCAATCACACCCTGGATAACTTTATGCACTCTAACCTGAGTATCTGCGGTGAGGTGGAGCTGCGTATCCATCATCACTTGATGATCTCAGATGTAACGCGCCCAGAGTCAATCACTCGTATTTATTCCCATGCGCAGAGCTTAGCGCAGTGCCGCAAATGGCTTGATGCTCATTATCCCAATGTGGAGCGTGTTGCAGTTGCCAGCAATGCGGATGCGGCCAAGCGCGTTAAGGGTGAGTGGAATGCTGCGGCGATAGCTGGCGATATGGCAGCGGAACTCTACGGGTTGAAGGTGCTGTCGGAGAAAATAGAAGATCGCCCGGATAATTCCACCCGCTTCTTGATTATTGGTACCCAGCAAGTGCCTGCGAGTGGGGATGATAAGACCTCATTGATGGTATCAATGCGCAATGAGCCAGGTGCTCTGCACGATCTCCTGGAGCCGTTTCGTCGCTACAGTGTCGATTTGACTCGGGTAGAGACCCGGCCATCGCAGTCTGGCAATTGGACCTATGTGTTCTTTATCGATTTTAGCGGCCACCGCGATACCCAGGGAATTGCCGAGGCATTAAAAGAAGTCGGTGGCTGCGCTTCAGACTTGAAAGTGCTGGGCTCCTACCCTCGCGGAGTGCTGTGATGGCAGAGGCTCAAATTGGCCGACTGCTGGTTGTTGGGATCGGTTTAATTGGGGGGAGTTTTGCCCTTGCACTGAAAGCTGCGAGGGCTTGCCGAGAGGTTATCGGGGTCGCTCTGGAAGAGAGTGTCTGCGATGAAGCCAGGGCGCTCGGTATTGTTGATCGGGCCAGCACCAGTCTCGAGCTGGTATTGCCGCAGCTGGAGCCGGGCGATTTGGTGTTTGTGGCTGTGCCGACACTGGCGATTGAGCCTGTATTCGCGCAGCTGAAAGAACACCTGCCGGCGGGAGTCACTGTGACAGATGGCGCCAGCGTAAAAGGTAGCGTGGTGGCAGCGGCAGAAAAAGTGTGGGGGAGTGCTCCAGATTTTCTGGTGCCAGGGCACCCAATCGCTGGTTCTGAAAAAAGTGGTGTTACCGCGGCGAGAGATGACCTCTATAGGGATCACCGCATTATCCTGACGCCGCTTGCGAATACAGGGGCTGCTCATTTGCATCTCGTGGAGCGAGCATGGCAGGCCGTGGGAGCTGAGCCCCTGACAATGTCAGTGGAGGAGCACGACGAGGTTCTGGCCGCTACGAGCCATCTTCCTCATGTCATCGCTTTTAGCCTTGTGGACACTTTGGCCCACGATGCGGAAAACGAAAATATCTTCCGCTATGCGGCGGGAGGCTTCCGTGATTTTACTCGTATCGCTTCCAGTGACCCGGTTATGTGGCGAGATATTATGCTCGCCAATCGAGATGCCATCTTAAAGGCTATCGACCTATACAGCCTCAACCTTTCTTCCCTGCGCGACGCTATTGCCTCCGGTGATAGCGCTGCCCTGATGGGGGTTTTTACCCGCGCCAAAGCGGCGCGGGATCACTTCACCAAAATGTTGGCAAAACAAGCGTATTCGGAACCTATGCAAGAACAAGAGATTACTTTTATCGTGCAGCCGGGCGAGGCTGTAAATGGCAAGCTCAGGGTGCCGGGGGACAAGTCCATGTCGCACCGCTCAATTATGCTGGGCTCCCTGGCCGAGGGAGTTACAGAAGTTGAGGGCTTCCTGGAGGGTGAGGATGCACTGGCAACCCTGCAGGCTTTCCGCGATATGGGGGTCGTGATTGAGGGGCCGGACAATGGTCGGGTTGTAATTCATGGCGTGGGTCTTAATGGCTTGCAGGCACCGCCCGGACCGCTATATCTCGGTAACTCCGGGACCTCCATGCGCCTGTTGGCTGGATTGCTTGCCGGGCAGGATTTCGACGTAACACTCACTGGCGATGAGTCCCTGTCAAAGCGCCCGATGAATCGCGTGGCTAACCCCCTGCGTGAGATGGGTGCAAATATTGAGACTGGCCCGGAAGGTCGTCCGCCGCTTTTGATTAAGGGTGGTAGTGCGTTGAAAGGGATTGATTACCCGCTGCCGATGGCCAGTGCCCAGGTGAAATCAGCGGTATTACTGGCTGGGCTCTATAGTGAGGGTCAAACGTCTACCGTTGAGCCGGCGCCCACTAGAGATCATACCGAGCGCATGTTGCAGGGCTTTGGTTATAAGGTGGAGCGGGATGGGGCTCAGGCTAAACTGGCGGGCGGCGGCTCACTGAAATCCTGTCGCATCGATGTGCCTGCCGATATTTCTTCAGCCGCATTCTTTATGGTTGCTGCCGCTATTTCTCCCGGTTCCGATGTTGTACTGGAGCATGTGGGGATCAATCCGACCCGCGATGGGGTTATCAATATCCTCCGTGCAATGGGCGGTAATGTCGAATTGCTGAATATGCGTGAAGTGGGCGGTGAGCCGGTGGCGGATATTCGCGTTCGCTATGCGCCCTTGAAGGGAATTCGTATCCCTGAGGATCAGGTACCCCTGGCGATTGATGAGTTTCCCGCATTGTTTGTTGCGGCAGCTTGTGCAGAAGGTGAGACCGTCCTGACTGGTGCGGAGGAGTTACGGGTCAAGGAAAGTGACCGGATTCAGGCGATGGCAAATGGCTTGATTGCACTTGGGGTAAAAGCTGAGCCAACACCGGACGGTATCGTGATCCAGGGCTGCAAAGAGGGTGCGGTATTTGCTGGAGGCACCGTCGATAGCTTAGGGGATCACCGCATTGCTATGGCGTTTGCAGTGTCATCGCTGCGCGCAAAGGATACAATCCGCATCCTTCACTGCGCCAATGTGGCGACCTCATTCCCGAACTTTGCCGAACTGGCAACGGGCGCGGGTCTCAAGTTGCAGTTGGCGTGACACGGGCATTCAGGTTTGGGCGGTTGTGGTTCGCTTGAGTGCATCCGCCAGAGATGTTGAGTTGTAAAGAAAATATGAGTGATACAAACGGGTTGCCACCAGTAGTTACCATTGATGGTCCCAGTGGTTCGGGTAAGGGAACCATTGCAAAGCTTTTGGCTGATCGCTTGAGCTTTTCCTTGTTGGACTCCGGGGCCCTTTATCGGGCTGCAGCTTTGGCCGCACTTAATAAGGAAGTTGATCTCTCCAATGACAAGCTGCTGACCGAATTGGCGAAAGATCTCGATGTGCGCTTTACCGTGAGTGCCGGTCAGTTGCAGGTGTGGCTGGAAGAGAGTGACGTCACCGCAGATATCCGTATGGAGCGGGTAAGCATGGCTGCTTCCAAGGTCGCGGCAATTCCCGGTGTGCGGGCAGCGCTGCTGCAGCGCCAGCGGGACTTCCGCCAGCCCCCCGGCTTGGTTGCCGATGGTCGGGATATGGGCACTACCGTGTTTCCCGACGCGCCGGTCAAGGTTTACCTAACCGCCAGCGCTGAGGAGCGCGCTAACAGGCGTTTCGCTCAGTTGCAGGAGAAGGGGGTTTCTGTTAGCCTCCGCGACCTGCTGGAGGACATCCGTGCCCGAGATGCACAGGATATGAACAGAAAAGCCTCCCCCCTGGCTCCCGCTGAGGATGCGGTTGAGCTGGATAGTACGGGGGTGAGTATCGATGAAGTCCTCCGAAAAGTGCTCGATTTGGTTCAGGAGCGTATTTCACCCTGAAGTTCGGGCAGTAAATAGTTTTCTAACGACAGCGGCCGGGATCAGCCAGAATCGCCCGGCCGTTATCGTAATCCGACCCGCGTGCTGGCAGCGCGGTTGGGGTCGCGGCTGGCGGTTGACTAGACTTAACAGTTACCAACGGCTGGACCCAGCACTATAGGTAATGTAATGAGCGAGAGCTTTGCTGATCTATTTGAAGAGAGCCTGAAAAGCGTTGAAATGGCACCGGGCGCAATTGTTACTGGTGTTGTAATCGACGTAGATAAAGACTGGGTTACCGTTCACGCGGGCCTGAAGTCTGAAGGCGTTATCCCTGCTGCACAATTCGCCAACGATAAAGGTGAAGTTGAGCTGCAGGTGGGCGACGAAGTGCAGGTTGCCCTGGAAGCTGTAGAAGACGGTTTCGGTGAAACCCGTCTGTCCCGCGAAAAAGCCAAGCGCGCTGAAGCCTGGAAAATCCTCGACGCAGCTCACGCAGCTGACGAAGTGGTTAAAGGTGTTATCAGCGGTAAGGTTAAAGGTGGCTTTACTGTTGATGTTGCCAATATCCGTGCGTTCCTGCCCGGCTCTCTGGTTGACGTTCGTCCGGTTCGCGACACTGCGCACCTGGAAGGTAAAGAGCTCGAGTTCAAAGTTATCAAGCTGGACTCCAAGCGCAACAACGTAGTTGTTTCCCGCCGCGCCGTTATGGAAGCTGCCACCTCCGAAGAGCGTGAAGCTCTGCTGGAAAGCCTGCAGGAAGGCATGAGCGTCAAGGGTATCGTGAAGAACCTGACCGACTACGGTGCTTTCGTAGACCTGGGCGGTATCGACGGCCTGCTGCACATCACCGATATGGCTTGGAAGCGCATCAAGCACCCGAGCGAGATCGTGAACGTTGGCGACGAGATCGAAGTAAAAGTACTGAAGTTCGACCGCGAGCGCAGCCGTGTATCCCTTGGCCTGAAGCAGTTGGGCGAAGATCCTTGGGTATCCATCAAGCAGCGTTACCCAGAGAACAGCCGCGTGAAGGCGGTTGTAACCAACCTGACCGACTACGGCTGCTTTGCCGAGCTGGAAGAAGGTGTGGAAGGTCTGGTACACGTTTCCGAAATGGATTGGACCAACAAGAACATTCACCCGTCCAAAGTTGTCCAGGTTGGCGACGAGGTAGAGGTGATGATCCTGGATATCGACGAAGAGCGTCGTCGTATCTCCCTGGGTATCAAGCAGTGCCAGGAAAATCCGTGGGATGCCTTCGCGCGTAAATTCGCTAAGGGCGACAAGATTTCCGGTAAGATCAAGTCCATCACTGACTTCGGTATCTTCATTGGTCTCGACGGCAGCATCGACGGTCTGGTTCACCTGTCCGACATCTCCTGGAACGAAGCTGGCGAAGAAGCTGTTCGCAAGTTCAAGAAAGGCGACGAAATCGAGACTATTATCCTGGGTATCGATTCCGAGCGCGAGCGCATCTCCCTGGGCATCAAGCAGCTGGAGTCCGATCCGTTCTCCGACTACGTTACCACCAGCGATCGCGGCAGCATCGTTGTAGGTACTGTTAAGGAAGTTGACGCTAAGCAAGCAGTAATCACCCTGGCGGACGAAGTAGAAGGCGTGCTGCGCGCTTCTGAAATCAGCCGCGACAAGGTTGAAGATGCTCGCAACGTCCTGAAAGAAGGCGAAGAAGTAGAAGCTAAGATCACCAGCGTGGATCGCAAGAACCGCGTGATCAGCCTGTCTATCAAAGCCAAAGACCAGGACGACGAGAAGCAAGCTATCAAGGATCACAGCAAGAAGCAGTCTGAACAAGTTCAGCCCGCTACTATCGGTGACCTGATCAAGGCTCAAATGAATAACAAAGACTAATCGTCTTTGAGTGTTCATAGCTCCAAATGGATCATTTGGAGTGACTCGAAAGCCGGACTGGGGTTGCCCAGTCCGGCTTTCTATTAGATGATTGGTGCTCTACTCCAGAATAATCAATGACTTACAAAGGTTGCGGAGCGCATGACCAAGTCCGAACTGATCGAAAGGATTGCGTTGAGGTTGGATCAGCTGCCAGTTAAGGATGTAGAGCTGGCGGTAAAAGTGGTGCTCGACACCATGTCAGATGCCCTGTCTCAGGGTGAGCGTATAGAGATACGCGGCTTTGGTAGCTTTTCTCTTCACTATCGAGCTCCGCGTACGGGCCGGAATCCCAAAACTGGGGACGCGGTTGATCTCGCCGGGAAATATGTCCCGCATTTCAAACCTGGCAAAGAGTTGCGCGACAGAGTGAATCGAAGTATGCACGATGAGGCGAGTATCGAAGTATGATTAGATTCCCTGGCAGCAGTATAAATACTGCCATTAATCGGGGTGAGCTTCGTCGTTAATCGATAAAGTTTTTGTGGAACGTGGAGGTTCCCTTGTCATTTTTGCGTTGGCTGACACGCATCGTCTATGGGGTCGTCGCCCTGCTTTGCATCGCTTTGGGGATTTATTTCGCAGTTGCCAATCCGGAGACTATCAAGCCAAATATTGTGGGCTATCAACTGCCGGCAGGAAGTGTAGGCTTTTGGTTGATTGGTTTCTTGTTGCTGGGGTTGTTGCTGGGTTTTGTCGTTAGTCTGCAGCCTGTTTATGCCAAGCGTCGCCAAGTGCGGTCGCTCGAGAAGCAATTGAAGAAAATGGAGCGGGAATTACACACCGCCCACCGCAAGGCTTCTGGAGACTGATTTGCTCGATTTTACCTATTTCTTTTTCCTGCTTGCGGCAATCGCGATCGGCTGGGTGCTGGGGCGAGGCAGCGCCAAAAAGAAAGTGGCGGATTATAGTGAGCAAGAGCATGCGCTGGTGAGGTCTTATGCCCAGGGTTTGAACTATTTATTGAGTGAGCGCCACGACGATACCATCGATAAATTTATTGACTCTTTGGAAGTAAGTCAGGCTACTTTTGACACCCACCTGGCTCTTGGAAGTCTGTTGCGCCGAAGAGGGGAGTACGATCAGGCGATTCGAGTCCATCAAAATTTACTCGGGCGCCCGAGCTTGTCCAGGGTTAGTCAAAACAAAGCTCAACTTGAACTTGCCTGTGACTATATTTCTGCTGGCTGGCTGGATAGAGCTGAGCGCCTGCTGCAGGAGTTGGTTGAGACCTCTCAGGAGTTAAAGGCTGTTAGCCTGGAGCGCCTGATTGAAGTCTACCGGGATGAAAGGGAGTGGGCTAAAGCGATTCATGCTGTAAACCTATTGCATGGCCGACGGTTCAAGCGCCTCTCGGCTGACTGGGCTCCGGTTCAGGCTCATTTTTGTTGCGAATTGGCAGAGGAGTCAATAGCGGCAAAGGATTACCTAAGTGCGAGGAAGCATATCGATTCTGCTCTGAGTTATGAGCGCAGCTCAGTGCGGGCAAATTTGCTGTGGGGTCGCCTCGAATATCTGCTTGGCAAGCCAAGAGAGGCGATCAAGGTTTTGCAGCGGATACCTAAGCAGAGTCCGGACTATATTCCTGAAATCCTTGAGTTGTTGATTACTTGTTATGGGGATTTAGGGGATGGCAAGGGGTTGGATCGCTATCTTGAATCCCTTTTGAAAGAGCACCCCTCTAATAGCGTATTGATTGCCCTGACTGAGCGTATTCAGCAGCAGGATAGTGAGGCTGCAGCGGCTGCATTTATGGGGAAGCAGCTGGCGTTGCGCCCGTCTTTGAGGGGGTTGGGACGCTTTCTCGACCTCCATATTGATAGTACAGAGGGTAGGGCGAGAGAGAATCTCTCTCTGCTCAAGACGCTAATCGATCAGCTAATAGCGAGCCGCCCTCACTACCGGTGTAGCAATTGTGGGTTTTCGGGCAATCAGTTGCACTGGTTGTGCCCGAGCTGCAAACACTGGGATTCGGTACGCTCCGTTAAGGGGATTGAGGGCGAGTAAAGTAATGACTGTCCTGTTCATCGGGCTAAGGGCCTGGTCGGGGCGGCTTTTGAAATGAATGAGGTTTTTCTTGCAGTCTAAAGTTTCTTCTCCGGTTATCGTTGCTCTGGATTACGACAATGCTGAGTCTGCACTGGCAATGGCAGATCAGCTCGATCCGTCGCTGTGTCGGGTCAAAGTTGGTAAGGAGCTGTTTACTGCCGCTGGTCCAGACCTGGTGAAAACGCTGGTTGACCGTGGCTTCCAGGTATTTCTGGACCTTAAATTTCACGATATCCCTAATACTGTTGCAAAGGCCGTTAAAGCTGCTGCGAAATTGGGGGTATGGATGGTTAATGTTCACGCAAGTGGCGGTGAGCGGATGATGTTGGCTGCCGCCGAGGCCCTGCGGGAATTTGGCGAAGATAAGCCTCTATTAATTGCGGTTACTGTGCTTACCAGCACAACTGCAGAGGAACTGGCTGCAGTTGGTGTGGCTGCACCGCTGGAAAAGCAGGTGTTTCACCTGGCCTCTCAAGCTAAGTCCTGCGGTCTCGACGGTGTGGTCTGCTCCGCACGGGAGGCCCAACTGCTGCGAAGTGAATGCGGAGCCGGTTTCTCCCTGGTGACGCCGGGAATTCGTCCCGCGGGCTCTGATGCCGGGGATCAGCGACGCACTTTGACGCCTGCTGAAGCTTTGGCGCAAGGTTCTGACTATTTGGTTGTGGGTCGTCCCATCACCGCGGCTCCTGAACCTCTAGCGGCCCTAAAGTCAGTACTGGCTGAAGTGGCAGATTAGGATGGTTATCTTGCTTCGTGGCTTGTAATGATGTGTAATTAGGCCTGAGCCGACAGAAAGTTGCCCGTTGATATTATGGTGTGGCTTGGGGGAGGTAATAGCAGTCCCAAAGTGAAACCGATAATTCACTGGGAGTTGACCATGAAATTGACCTACCAATTGTTTTCTGTTGTTTTTGCGCTAGCTTTTTCGCTTTTTTTGAGTCCATCTGCATTTGCGGGAGAGATGGGCAGCGTTGAAGCCAAAGAGGTTGTGCTGTCTGTCAATGTCAACAGTGCTTCAGCTGTTGAACTTGCTGAGAGGTTGAATGGCATTGGCGAAGCACGGGCACAATTAATCGTTGAGTATCGCGAGGTGCATGGGCCGTTTACTTCTGTGGAGCAGCTGTTGAATGTTAAAGGAATCGGTGCGGCAACCCTGGATAAAAACAGGGATTTGATTCGGCTCTAAAGGTTTATGGGTCCCGACTGGAGGCTTTTTGTGGTCTCCAGTTGGGGTTTTGAGTTGGTGAGTAAGAGAGCATTAATAGATGACTCCCCCGGATGAATTTCAGTTGTTACTGTCGATAAAATGTAGCATTTATGTTGCGTCTGCCGCGGAGCTACACCATTCGTTGTGTTCTACTTCCTGTTCTCGTCCCCCTTTCATTGTTGGCAAATGTTCCCCGCCTGGATGACCTTTAGGTTTTTCTGTCGAGTTGCGAAAACATTTTTAATTCATTTGCTGGGCATGGTGCTTCCCTGTCCTGTTTGTTGAATGTAGTCGGAAGGATTGGCTTGCTTGGAAGTGATAAGGGTTGGTTAGTTGATTAGTATCGCTTGGGAGTGGGTAATACCGCTATTGCTGGCTTTAGCAGCAAGCTATGGCGCTACATCGTTGTTTATCGTGAGGATGCGCAATTTTGCGCTCGATGTGCCCAATAATCGTTCAATGCACTCGGTGCCGGTACCTCGCACAGGTGGTTGGGCCTTTTTGCTCGGTTGTCTGGTTGCGGTAGTCGCTAGCCCACTTGACCTGTCTCCGTTGGTGTTGGCTGCATTTACACTGTTGTTAGTGGTATCCGCACTGGATGATCTTGGAGATGTAGCCATACATCTTCGCTTTTCGGCTCATCTTCTAGCTGTGGTCTTTCTTCTGTTTGCACTGCCAGAAAGTTTGGAGTGGTGGTTGTACCCGGTCCTTATCTTGGCGGGGGCCTGGGTTGTTAACCTCTACAACTTTATGGATGGAATGGATGGTCTAGCGGGGTCAATGACACTTGTTGGCTTTTCCTCCTTGGGGATTATTTGCACTTTAAATGGGGACTTGGAGTTAGCCTGGCTCTGTGCCCTGGTGGCTGTTTGTGCGTTCGTTTTTCTGGTCTTCAACTGGCCTGCGGCGAAGATTTTTTTGGGTGATGCTGGCTCCACGGGCGTAGGTTTGGGGGTGGTTGCTGTCAGCTTATTTGGCTGGCAGCGGGGAGCGTTTGAGCTTTGGATACCCGTGGTCATATTTATACCATTTTGGTTGGATGCTACATATACACTGCTAAAAAGGGCGTTGAGTGGTCAGCGTTGGTGGGAAGCTCATCGTGAGCATTTCTACCAGAGGTGCGCAATTAAGATTGGCGTTAAAAGGGCGCTCATTTTGCAGCTGGGCGCAATGATATCTTTTTCTTTAGTGGCGCTAGCAGCTGTTGTACTTGAGGGGAAGTGAATGTCTCTCATGCTGAATGTCGTTTTAAAGGTAAATAGATTTCGGGGAGTCTTGTGACAAGAGTTTGGCGCAATGTAAAGAAAGCCCATAAGCCAGTATTGATGCTGGCCTTTGATATGCTGATGCTAAGCATGGCCTTTTTGTTGGCAATGATGATTAGGCTTAATAGTGTCGCTCAATTTTTCGAGTGGCGAATGGTGGTCTGCCTGACATTAACACTAGTTGCCACTAGCTTTATTTTTCTCCGGCTCGGCTTGTACCGGACGATTATTCGGTACATGGGGCAAAAAGCTATCATTGCGGTTCTGCAGGGGGTCACTCTTTCTGCAGTGATGTTGGCGCTCTTTTCTTACCTGACTACGGCAGGGGTTCCTCGCTCTGTCCCTGTGATCTACTGGTGCTTTGCGTTTATTGCCGTGGGTGGGTCCCGCTGGTTGGTCCGCCTTTACTATCAGGCAGCACTTGAGATTCACAAAACCCGGGTGGCCATTTATGGTGCTGGTACTGCGGGCCTGCAAATGTATAAGGCGCTAGTTCACGGGCAGCTATATAAGCCCGTTGCTTTTTTTGATGATAACGCCTCCAAACAAAAGACATTTATTGATGGGCTGCTTGTGTATAACCCTGCAGACATTCTTGAAGTGGTTGCAGGTAAAGATATTGCAGAAGTTATTTTGGCTATGCCGGGAGTGCCCAGGCGCCGCCGTAGAGAAATAACCAAGGCGCTTAGAGAGCGAGGCCTGGTGGTAAAGGCGATTCCCGGAGTGGAGGAGCTGCTTGACGGTGTGGGACGGGCAGAGGATGTTTCGCAGACTTATGAGAATATTCTGGGGCGTGCTTCTGTTGAGCCTCAGAAGGAGCTCGTTTCTGGCTCCATCAGCGGCAAGGTGGTTTTGGTTACTGGTGCTGGCGGGTCTATTGGGTCAGAGTTGTGCAGGCAGATATCGCAATGGAAGCCTGCCAGGCTGGTTGTTGTTGAGTCCTCTGAATATGCCCTCTATCAGATAGAGCGCGAGCTGCGACAGCAGCATCAGGATGACAGGGTCCAGTTTGAAGTAACCGCGCTGCTTGGCGATGTGCGTAACACTGAGCGTATGGCGGAAATCATTCAGGGCTTCTCCGTGCATACAATTTACCATGCGGCCGCATACAAGCATGTGCCCTTGGTTGAGCAGAACGTTGTTATTGGCGCCGACAATAATGTTCTGGGCACCCTCTCTGTACTTGAGGCTGCGGAGCAGTGTGGGGTTGAGCAGTTTGTGCTTATCTCCACTGATAAGGCTGTCCGGCCAACCAATGTTATGGGGGCCACCAAGAGATTTGCTGAGCTGATTTGCCAGGATTTTGGTCGCCGTTTTAACAAGATGCGTGTGTGCATGGTCAGATTTGGTAATGTTATCGGCTCTTCCGGCTCGGTAATTCCCTTGTTCACGGATCAGATCAATGCCGGTGGTCCGGTAACTGTGACCCACTCAAAAGTAACCCGTTACTTTATGACAATTCCCGAGGCGGCTCAGCTGGTATTGCAGGCTGGGAGTATGGGGCGCAACGGGGATGTATTTGTTCTCGATATGGGTGAACCGGTTCGCATCTACGATCTGGCTGAGCGCTTGATTCGTTTGATGGGGCACACGGTAAGGGATGAAGAAAACCCTGATGGTGATATTGAAATTCAGCTCACTGGACTGCGCCCTGGGGAGAAATTGTACGAAGAGCTGTTGTTGGGGGATAACGTGCTGGGCACGGACCACCCAATGATTATGCGCGCAGAAGAGGAGCGTCTCGATAGCGAGGCTTTGCAGCTTCTGGTTTCAGAGCTTAGGGATGCGTGCGACTCTCATGATTGCGAGCAGGTCCGCTGGATTCTATGTCGGGCAGTAAAAGGCTATTCACCCAAGCAGGGGCTGGTCGATGTTGTCTGGTCGAGGCAGGGGAAGGTACGTAAAGCGAGCGGAGGGGCGACTGTGGAGAGGTTGCCTTTAGCTGGGGAGGCTGGTTCCCGCTAGCGTATATTTTGGGCGGCTAACTAATACGGTTGGTCGCTATCTCACAATCTCCATGTAGATTAAAAATATTTGAGCAGAAAAGAAAAAGCCCGGATAGATGGAATCTATCCAGGCTTTTGTTTGGCTCCGCCTGCTGGGCTCGAACCAGCGACCCAATGATTAACAGTCATTTGCTCTACCAACTGAGCTAAGGCGGAATTTAATCTAATTTATAGAGCGCAAATTAAGCTGCGCTTTGAAATTTGGCTCCGCCTGCTGGGCTCGAACCAGCGACCCAATGATTAACAGTCATTTGCTCTACCAACTGAGCTAAGGCGGAATATCTTTTCGGCTGTGCCGTTGAGATGGCGCGTATATTATAGAGCACTTCCGAACAGGTCAACCCCTTTTTTCATCTTTAACTAATTGATTTGTCAGGAAATTATTTTTTGGGGTCATGCGCAAAATGCCGCAGGTCAGAGTTGGGAAGGGTAGGACGCTATTCTCTTGTAATTGTGGGTCGTATGACGACAGCCTACAATCCTGTGTTGCATGAATGATTAAGCGGTTGGGGGAAGTGTATGGAGTCGCGACCTTTTAAGGTGGAATCCAAGTATCAGCCAGCGGGCGATCAGCCTCTGGCGATAGAGCAGTTGTCAGAAGGAATTGATGATGGTTTGAGCCATCAAACGCTGCTAGGTGTTACCGGTTCGGGTAAGACCTTCACTATGGCGAATATTATTGAGCGCCTGCAGCGGCCGGCCATTGTGATGGCTCACAATAAAACGCTGGCGGCTCAGCTCTACGGGGAGTTTAAAGAGTTTTTCCCCAAGAATGCGGTGGAGTATTTTGTCTCTTACTACGACTACTACCAGCCGGAGGCTTACGTTCCCTCTTCGGACACTTTTATCGAAAAGGATGCATCCGTAAACGAGCATATCGAGCAGATGCGCCTCTCGGCCACCAAGGCACTTATTGAGCGGCGCGATGTGGTTGTGGTCGCCACAGTTTCGGCAATTTACGGTTTGGGTGACCCGGACAAATATTTGAAGATGGTACTGCATTTGGATCGCGGTGATCTCGTTGATCAGCGCACTATCCTAAGGCGCCTGGCTGAACTGCAATATACTCGTAACGATGCAGATTTCCGTCGCGCCACTTACCGGGTGCGCGGCGATATTATCGATATCTACCCGGCAGACTCAGATTTGGAAGCGGTGCGCTTGTCTCTTTTTGATGAAGAGATCGAAGAGATCACCATATTTGACCCGCTCACAGGAGAGCAGATCAGGAAGGTGCCCCGGGTCACTATCTTCCCCAAGAGTCACTATGTGACGCCGCGAGAGACGATCGTCAGTGCTATCGATGAAATCAAAGATGAGCTGCGAGGGCGCCTCGAGCAACTGCGTGGCAACAACAAGCTGGTCGAAGCGCAGCGGCTAGATCAGCGTACCCGCTACGATGTGGAGATGATGCAGGAGCTTGGCTACTGCAATGGGGTGGAGAACTATTCCCGCTATCTCTCTGGTCGCGAATCTGGCCAGCCGCCCCCCACGCTTTTTGATTACCTTCCCAATGATGCACTGTTATTTATCGATGAGAGTCACGTGACAGTGCCGCAAATCGGCGGTATGTATCGTGGAGACCGGTCGCGCAAGGAAACTTTGGTGGAGTATGGCTTTCGTCTGCCATCGGCCCTGGACAATCGTCCTCTCAAGTTTGAAGAGTGGGAGGGGTTGGCACCCCAGACGGTTTTTGTGTCCGCAACCCCCGGGGTCTATGAGCAAGAGAATGCGGGGCAGGTGGTCGAGCAAGTGGTTCGCCCGACAGGGTTGGTGGACCCGGAAGTCGAAGTTCGCCCAGCATTGACCCAGGTAGATGATGCCCTGTCTGAGATTCATCGCTGCGTGGACGCCGATCAGCGGGTGCTAATTACCGTATTGACCAAGCGGATGGCGGAAGACCTGACTGAATACCTCTCCGAAAGTGGTGTCCGCGTCCGCTACTTACACTCCGATATTGATACCGTCGAGCGGGTAGAGATTATCCGGGACCTGCGTATTGGCGAGTTTGACGTGCTAGTTGGCATTAACTTACTGCGAGAAGGCCTGGATATGCCGGAAGTTGCCCTGGTGGCAATTTTCGATGCCGATAAAGAGGGCTTCCTCCGTTCCGATCGCTCACTGATCCAGACCATTGGGCGGGCTGCGCGAAACCTGGAGGGGAGGGCGATTCTCTACGCGGACAAAGTCACCGGCTCTATGGAGCGAGCACTCGAAGAGACTCGTCGCCGCCGCGAGAAGCAGTTGGCCTTTAATGAGGAGCACGGCATTACCCCCAAGGGTATCCGCAAGAGTGTGGCGGATATTCTGGAGGGAGCGGTGGCCCCCGGCGTGCCTAAGAAGGGGCGCCGCAAAGTTGCCGAGGGTAAAGGTGAGTACAAGGTGGATGTTGAGGCCCTTACCGATAAGCAGCGCTGGGCCCGAATTGCCGAGCTGGAAGAGCAAATGTACCAGCATGCGAAGAACCTGGAATTTGAAGCAGCAGCAAAATTGCGCGATGAGATTACCCACTTAAAAGGTGTGGAATAATCCTTGCTGAAGGGCGGGACTTGGATCTACATTTTGATAGTCCCGCACTGCCTTGTTGGTGCTTGGTAGCTCTTAAAAAATTTCACACAAAAGTTCAGTAAGTTGTTGAAAACACTGAAAAGCGGTGCTAAAGTTCGCGCTCTTCACAGCACAGGGTTCCCCCGCTGTAGAGCTTTAGACCCGTAGCTCAGTTGGTTAGAGCGCTGCCTTGACATGGCAGAGGTCGGCGGTTCAAATCCGCCCGGGTCTACCACCTTTCAAAAGGATGGATTGCCCATCCCGATCAAGAGTTCCATGAAAAAATTCATGGATAGTTTCATGCGGTCTTTGGTAGGGATCGCCACTGAGAACAAAGGATAAACAATGCCCGTTGTTACTCTCCCCGATGGTTCCCGTCGAGAATTTTCTGCTCCGGTTTCCGTACACGATGTAGCCGCTGATATCGGCCCTGGTTTGGCAAAAGCCGCACTTGCTGGCGTTGTAGACGGCAAGGAAGTCGATACCAGTTACGTTATTGATACCGACGTAAATCTGGCAATTATTACTGATCGTCAGCCCGAAGGCCTGGAAGTGATCCGTCACTCCACAGCGCACTTGCTGGCACAAGCAGTTAAGCAGCTGTACCCGACAGCCCAGGTCACCATTGGCCCGGTTATCGATGATGGCTTCTACTACGATTTCGCCTACGAACGTCAGTTTACGCCAGAAGATCTCGAGAAGATCGAAGAGCGTATGGAAGTGCTGGCGAAAGAAGACATCACTGTCAGTCGCCGCCTGATGCCGCGCAAAGAAGCGGTGAAATATTTCCGCGAGATGGGCGAAGAGTACAAGGCTGAGATTATCGACAGCATCCCCAGCGATGAAGATATTTCTCTCTACCGCCAGGGCGACTTTGAAGACTTGTGTCGCGGTCCCCACGTGCCCTCCACCGGCAGGTTGAAAGCGTTCAAACTGACCAAAGTGGCCGGTGCCTACTGGCGTGGCGACTCCAACAATGAAATGTTGACCCGTGTTTACGGCACTGCCTGGGCCAACAAAAAAGAATTGAAAGCTTACCTGCGTCGTATCGAAGAGGCAGAAAAGCGCGATCACCGCAAGCTGGCGAAGAAATTTGACCTTTTCCATATTCAGGAAGAGGCGCCCGGTATGGTGTTCTGGCACCCGAACGGCTGGACCATTTACAGCACTATCGAGCAGTACATGCGTCGCCGCCAGCGCGAATTCGGCTACAAAGAAATCAAGACTCCTCAGCTGGTAGATTTCAGCCTGTGGCGTAAGTCCGGTCACGCCGATAAGTTTGGCGATGACATGTTCACCCTGACCAGTGAAGAGCGTCAGTTCGCCATTAAACCGATGAACTGTCCTTGTCACGTACAGGTATTCAATCAGGGCCTGCGCAGCTACCGCGACCTGCCGTTGCGTCTGGCGGAGTTTGGCTCCTGTCACCGCAGCGAACCCTCCGGTTCCCTGCACGGCCTGATGCGCGTGCGCGGCTTTGTACAGGATGATGGCCATATCTTCTGTAGCGAAGATCAGATCCAGTCAGAAGTTTCTGACTTTATGGATCTGCTGCACTCCGTGTATAAGGATTTCGGCTTCCAGGACGTGATCTACCGTCTCTCCACTCGCCCGGAGAAGCGCGTAGGTTCCGATGAGAGCTGGGACAAGGCTGAAAAAGCTCTGGCCGACGCACTGGATGCCGCTGGCCTGCCGTGGGAAGAGCTGCCGGGTGAAGGCGCCTTCTACGGACCGAAGATCGAATTCTCCCTGAAAGACTGTCTCGGCCGTGTATGGCAGTGCGGTACTATTCAGGTGGATTTCTCCATGCCGGGCCGCCTGGATGCCCAGTTTGTAGCGGAAGATGGCTCGCGCCAGTCCCCGGTAATGCTGCACCGCGCAGCCCTGGGTTCCTTCGAGCGCTTTATCGGAATCCTGATCGAGCACTACGAGGGCGCGTTCCCCACCTGGCTCGCGCCGCAGCAGGTGGCGATCATGAATATCACCGATCGCCAGGCCGAATATTGTCGCAATTTGCAAGATCGTTTGGGTGAGCTGCAATACCGCGCCACAGCTGACTTGAGAAACGAGAAGATCGGCTTTAAAATCCGCGAGCACACGCTTCAGCGTGTTCCTTATCTATTGGTAATTGGCGATAAGGAAGTAGAAAGTCAAACCGTGGCAGTACGTACCCGTAGCGGTGAAGATCTTGGTACAATGACGTATGAGTCATTCCTCGAGATTCTCGAGCAAGACGTGAATCGTCGCGGCCGTTTGACAGAAGATAATGCATAACAACTTGGCAACTGGGAGACCATAGCTATTAAACGAGACACTAAGGGACGGTCCAAAAAGGCCCGCATAAACGATCAGATTGAAGCGTCAGAAATCCGCCTGATAGGCGCTGATGGCGAACAGGTAGGCATTGTCTCCCTGGATGAAGCGCTGGAAGCTGCACAGAAAGCTAGCTTGGATCTCGTTGAAATTGCCTCGGACTCCACGCCGATAGTCTGTAAGATCATGGACTACGGCAAGCACGTATTCGAAGCTAAAAAAGCTAAGAATGCCGCCAAGAAGAAGCAGAAGCAGCAGCAGATCAAGGAAATGAAATTCCGCCCGGGCACCGATGTCGGTGACTACCAGATCAAGCTGCGCAACCTGGCCCGCTTCCTGGAAGCGGGTGACAAGGCCAAAGTATCCCTGCGTTTCCGTGGCCGCGAAATGGCTCACCAAGAGCTGGGCATGGAAATGATGCAGCGCATCGAAAAGGACCTTGAAGAGCTGGGCACCGTAGAGCAGCGACCGAAAATGGAAGGTCGTCAAATGCTGATGGTGATTGCTCCGCTCAAAAAGAAAAAGTGAGATTTGGGGAAGTCATTCCCGGGATCTCCTTTGAGAAGTGGTTGGGCGACGGCTGCCTCCCCACTCTCGCAGTGCCGGTAACTTCGGTTGTCGGCAGTTACTAAAGGTGCCTGTTTTACAGGCGAATATTAACTTTGGAGTACAAAATGCCGAAAGCAAAGACTCACAGTGGCGCTGCCAAGCGCTTCAAGAAGACGGCTGCGGGCTACAAGCACAAGCACGCTAACAAGAGCCACATCCTCACCAAGATGACCACCAAGCGCAAGCGTCAGCTGCGTGGCACTCAGACTATGAACAAGTCTGATGCTGGACTGGTCGATCGTATGCTGCGCGCCAAGTAATTGGCCCAAATCGCAAAGGTTTAAGAGGATAGAAGTATGGCCCGTGTAAAACGTGGTGTAGAGGCGCGTCGTCGTCACAAGAAGATTCTGAAGCAGGCTAAAGGTTACTACGGAGCGCGTTCGCGTGTATTCCGCGTTGCCAAGCAGGCAGTAATTAAAGCTGGTCAGTACGCATACCGTGACCGTCGCGTTAAAAAGCGTAACTTCCGCGCTCTGTGGATTACTCGTATTAACGCCCAGTCCCGTGCTGAAGGCCTGAGCTACAGCCGCCTGATCGCAGGTCTGAAAAAAGCGGACATCGCACTGGATCGCCGTGTACTGGCTGATCTGGCTGTTTACGATAAAGTCGCTTTTGCTGCCGTAGTTGAAAAAGCTAAGGCAGCCCTGGCAGCGTAAGCTGTCACTTCAGTTGTAAAACTGAATACTCAAAATAGGGAAGGGCTGTAGTGGCCCTTCCCTATTTTTTTATGGAGTTTCCGCTATTTTTTACCGGTGGCGGTGCCTGGGGAAATTCCCTCCGGTACAGAAAGTACCGGCCGAACAAAGCAGAAAAAATTAATCGAAGTTGGATTCAAACGGGAACAGTTCGATGCAAGATTTGCAGTCCCTCACCGAGCAGGCTATGGAGCTGGTGGAGAAGGCCGATGGCCTCGCCGCACTGGATCAGGTGCGTGTTGATTACCTGGGCAAAAAGGGCCAGCTGACGGCACTGCTGAAAGGCCTTGGCAAGCTGTCGGCTGAGGAGCGTCCGGCGGCGGGTGCCAAGATCAACGAAGCCAAGCAGCAGGTTCAGGAAAAAATTAACGCGCGCCGCACTATGCTGGAGCAGGCCGCCATCAATGCGAAGTTGGCCGAAGAGACCATTGATGTCACTCTGCCGGGGCGCGGCGAAGAGCAGGGCAATGCCCACCCCATTACGCGCACCTTAAAGCGCGTGGAAGAATTCTTTGCGAGCATTGGCTTCTCTGTTGAGAACGGCCCGGAAGTCGAACAGGACTACTACAACTTCGAAGCGTTGAATATTCCCGCGCACCACCCCGCGCGCGCGATGCACGACACCTTCTACGTGGACCCCACCACCGTACTGAGAACCCACACCTCCTCAGTGCAGATCCGCACCATGGAGAAAAAATCTCCACCGCTGCGTATTATCTGCCCGGGCCGCGTATACCGCTGCGACTCCGATGTCACCCACTCGCCCATGTTCCACCAGGTAGAAGGCCTGGTAATCGGCGAGAACATCAGCTTCGCCCACCTGAAAGGCACCATCGACCAATTCCTGCGAGCCTTCTTCGAAGCGGAAGTACCGGTGCGTTTCCGTCCGTCTTACTTCCCGTTCACCGAGCCTTCCGCAGAAGCGGACATCCAGTGTACCGCCTGTTCCGGTGAAGGCTGCCGCGTATGTTCCGGCACCGGCTGGCTGGAAATTCTCGGCTGCGGCATGGTGCACCCGAATGTCTTCGCCGCCTGCGATATCGACAGCGAAAAATACTCCGGCTTTGCCTTCGGTATTGGTATCGAGCGCCTCGCCATGCTGCGCTACGGCGTCAACGACCTGCGCTTGTTCTTCGATAACGATCTGCGCTTCTTGAAACAGTTCTAAGCCAAGTGACAGCGCGAATGGCAATGGCCCTTCGCAACAGCAGTCGAATTGTGGAGGCCTGGGAGGCGAAATAGCCCCAGGCGAAATGCGCACCAAGTTGCGCTGACGGAATACAGAAAGAGATCAACTATGAAAATCAGCAACTCCTGGTTGCGGGAATGGGTAAACCCGGAACTCACCACGCAGGAACTGGCCGATCAAATCACCATGGCCGGCCTGGAAGTGGATGGTATAGAAAAAGTTGCGGGCGATTTCTCCGGAGTGGTTGTCGGTGAGATTGTCGCCTGCGAACAGCACCCGGATGCGGACAAGCTGCGCGTGTGTAAAGTCGCTGGCCACCCCGACGGTGAAATGCAGGTTGTGTGCGGTGCTCCCAATGCGCGCACCGGAATCAAAATTCCTTTTGCCCTGGTAGGCGCCAAGCTGCCGGGCGATTTTAAAATCAAGAAAGCCAAGCTCCGTGGTGTAGAGAGCTTCGGTATGCTCTGCGCACAGACCGAACTGGAACTGGGCGAAGACAATGACGGTATTTGGGAACTGCCAGAAGACGCACCCACCGGTACCGATCTGCGCGAATACTTGCAGCTGGACGATGAGACCATCGAAGTGGATCTCACCCCGAACCGTTCCGACTGCCTCGGTGTTGCCGGTATTGCTCGCGAAGTGGGTGTATTGAATCGCTGCGCCGTTCAGGGCCCGGAAGTTGCTCCGGTACCCCAGCAGATCGATGAGAGCATGCCCGTATCCCTGCTGGCCGAAGCCGCCTGCCCGCGCTACGTAGGTCGTGTCATTCGCAATATCGATATCAAAGCGGTAACGCCTCTGTGGATGCAAGAGCGCCTGCGTCGCAGCGGCCTGCGCAGTATCGATCCGGTAGTAGACGTTACCAACTATGTTTTGCTGGAACTGGGCCAGCCCATGCACGCCTTCGATCTGGAGAAACTCTCCGGCGGCATCAAAGTGCGTATGGCGGAAGCCGGTGAAGAGCTGACCCTGCTGGACGGCCAGGAAGTCAAACTAAAAGAGGGCACCCTGGTAATTGCCGATGAGGAAAAACCTCTGGCGATGGCCGGTATTATGGGTGGCTTGGATTCCTCCGTGACCACGGGCACCCAGCATATCTTCCTGGAGAGCGCCTTCTTTAGCCCGCTGGCCATTGCCGGCAAGGCTCGCTCTTACGGCCTGCACACCGACTCCTCCCACCGTTTCGAACGCGGTGTGGACTACCACCTACAAGAGAAAGCGGTAGAGCGCGCTACCCAGTTGCTGCTGGATATCGTCGGCGGTGAGCCCGGTCCGGTACACGTGCGCGAGCTGACTGAAATTATGCCCGCCGAGCGCCATATTACCCTGCGCCGTGCGAAAGTAGAGTTGGGCCTGGGCATCAAACTGGCCGATGACGAAATCGTCGATATCCTCACCCGCCTGGGCCTGGAAAAAATCGACCAGAACGACGAAGGTTGGACCTTCCTCGCCCCCAGCTTCCGTTTCGATATCGCCATCGAAGCAGATCTGCTGGAAGAGCTGGCCCGTGTATACGGCTATAACCGTATTCCCAGCGAAAGCTTTACCGCCGAGTTGGAAATTGCCCCGCGCCCGGAGAGCACTATTGCCCAGGACAACCTGGAGCAAACCCTGCTGAGCCGTGGTTACTACGAAGCGATTACCTTCAGCTTTATCGATAGCGACAGCGCCGCGCTGTTTGATCCGAAAGCCGATCCGGTGGCCCTGCAAAACCCGATCAGCGCCGAGCTGGCGGTTATGCGCACCACCTTATTGCCGGGCCTGTGCAAAGCGTTGCAGTACAACCTGAATCGCCAGCAAAACCGCGTGCGCCTGTTTGAAACCGGCCTGCGCTTTGTGCCGGGTGCAGAATTGCACCAGGAGCAAATGATTGCCGGGCTTGCCTACGGCAGCCGTTACGCAGAAAACTGGACTGGCAGCAAAGACGCCGTGGACTTCTTCGACGTGAAAGCCGATGTAGAAGCCCTGTTGGCTCGCACTGGTGTAGCCGATGAATTCCGCTTTGTCGCTGGCCAACACCCCGCGCTGCACCCCGGCCAAACCGCCAAGATTATGCGCGGCGACTGCGAAGTGGGGGTTATCGGAGCCCTGCACCCGCAGTTGCAGAAGAAGTTGGACCTGTCCAAGCCCGCGTTCGTATTTGAACTGAGCCTGGAAGCGATCGGCGAGGGCAAAACCCCCGCATTCCGTCCGCTGTCCAAGTTCCCGGAAGTGCGCCGCGATCTGGCCCTGCTGATTGATGCAGAGGTTCCTGCCGCCAGCCTGGTGGAAACTGCTGTCGAAGTTGCAGGTGAAACCTTGACGGACCTCAAGATATTTGATGTCTACCAGGGCAAAGGTATTGATTTAAATAGAAAAAGTGTCGCTTTGGGGTTGACGTTTCAGCATTCGTCACGCACCCTTAATGACGACGAAATCAATGCCGCTGTAGATGCGGTGGTCGGAAAACTAGAAGAAAAATATAACGCTAGTCTGCGCTAGTAGAGCATGATGCTCTCGGGTGCAGGCTGAATTGCACCCCGAGAGCGTCTGCTACCGGGTTGAAAGCCGCCGCGGTTTGGGCCGCTTCCGATCTGGAGTCGACGCCTCTGAATCAATTGGTAGGATCCAATGACAGAGGCACTGACCAAGGCCGGGCTCGCCGAGAAACTGTACGAAGAGCTGGGCTTTAACAAGCGCGAAGCGAAAGAGATCGTCGAATATTTCTTCGAGGAGATCCGCAATGCGTTGGAAAGTAACGAGCAGGTCAAGCTCTCCGGCTTTGGCAATTTCGACCTGCGCGATAAAAGCCAGCGTCCCGGTCGCAATCCTAAGACCGGCGAGGAAATCCCCATCTCGGCCCGCAGGGTAGTCACTTTTAAACCCGGGCAAAAACTCAAGACACGAGTAGAAGAGCATGCTGGAACCGAGCAATAACGCTCAGCTGCCTGCAATCCCCGGTAAGCGCTATTTCACTATTGGTGAAGTGAGTGAACTGTGCGCCGTTAAACCCCATGTCCTGCGTTACTGGGAGCAGGAATTCCCCCAGCTGAAACCCGTCAAACGTCGCGGCAACCGCCGTTACTACCAGCACCAAGATGTCATCATGATCCGCCAAATCCGTGCGCTCCTGTACGAAGAGGGCTATACCATTGGTGGAGCCCGCCAGCAGATCGAAACCGGTAGTGAGCGGGCAGAGGTGGTACAGCTTCAACAAGTACTACCCGAAGTGATCGCAGAACTAAAGGACGTGGTGGCCCTGCTGGAAGGGAAAAATAATTTATAAAAAACTGTAAACCTGGGCTTGCAATCCAGCCGCACTCAGGTATGATTCACGCCACATCGAGACACGATGTCTTTAAAAATCAATCACTTAGCGAAGTGAGCGATTTTTCAAAATCGGAGCGTAGCGCAGCCTGGTAGCGCACCACACTGGGGGTGTGGTGGTCGTCGGTTCAAATCCGGCCGCTCCGACCATACATATCGTTGCATCGCAACGGCCAAGAAACCCGCTTTTTAGCGGGTTTTTTTGTGGGTGGAATTTAAGCCCATATTAACTCCAGGGGCTAGCAATGCTTCCAAGGTGGTTTGGATCGGCCGATCTGTGTATCAAAGTCCGGGTAAGGTTGGGTACTCACCTCAATGTTCAAAACGGTTTATCTTTTCAGCTCGGTCCAATATTCTCTTTCGATCTAAAAAATTAGAAATTCGATTCCTGTATGCTTAACAGGACGTATCAAATATGGGGGGGATAGTTTGTCAAAAAAACGCCAGAGACAATCAAAAAAAGCAAAGAAATCCATTAATCCATTAAAGGCGTTCCGCAGAACAATTTTTCGATCTCCAAATGTTCGAGCTGGTGTATCACTGGCCAGAAAGTCGGTGAGCGCTAGTTCCATACCAAGCATTATTCGCGAATTAGTCCATAAACCCCAGTTCTCAGAGGCAATTTGCCATCTGACCTTCCCGAAGTCATTAGAAGAGCTTCGGAATGCAAAGAGGCTTTCGTCTGTTGATGCAAGGACAGAGTTCATTTGGTGTGCTTCGGTTTTGTCGCTGTACACCGAACAATTGAACGAGTTCATAAAGACACGTGATGAATTTGAACGTCGATTTCTATATGGAGATTACGAGCAGTGCCATAAATTGCTAGATGAACTTGAGGGGTCATTAGGCGTTTCGATGTGGTTAATAGCTAGAAGGATTCAACTGCTCCAGGTCTCTGGGGGGCTGAAGGCGCAAAAAGACTATGTTGAGCGTGTCCTTTCTGTAGAGGATATCCATCCACTCGCGGGTTATTTTGCATTTTTCTTCGGTCTTCGTAGTGAAAGTGCAGTTACCCTTCAAGGGTTTAGAGAAGAACTTCAGGACACATTGAGTATTCCAATACCTGGGTTGAGAGACCATATCATTTATCAGGTATGTCCATATTATCTCTATGAAATTCAGAATCCAGAGAAAGTAATTGAATTTGATGAAACTTTTCCTGTTATCGACAGGTATGAGAGCTTTCTATGGATGTCGGAACTATGCTTTTCTAGAGGCGAGCTAGAAATATCAAATAAAGGGCTTGATAAAGCCATACCGTTATTAAGAGAAATTTATGATGCGCGCTTAGACAATTTAAGAAGTCTTCTTGGTGGAAAGATAGACGTATCTAAGCTGGCTGAAAGCATAGAGAACTTTGATGCGTACACTGAGGGCCGTTATTGTGAGGTTGAGGGGGATTTAATTAAGTATGCTGAACTCAAGGTGAGGAGCTGTTTACTGGATGATGTTAGTCTTCATCCCGGGGAAAGCATTGTTTCTAAAGTTGCACAAAGTATGGGGGAGGTCCTCGGGGTTTCAAGCGAATATGAGAAGCATAGATCTCGTTTGAAAAAGCTTGCAATGATATCTTTTGGTATGCCTTTTTCTCAAAAGATTGCAGGTTTTTTAGAAAGGGATATGTATGGCGTATTCAGGGAGAATTCGTCTCAAGTTGACAAGATTACTTCTGTTCAAGAGGTTGGTGACCCTTGGGCTGTCCGAACAATAGATGAAATATTTCCAGGTCGGCGCTACCTTAGTGTTTTTTTCGAAAGCCTGCCGCAGTCTACATCTATTCAGCTCCAGGTGGCTTTGCAGTCTGATCTGGGTGTCGCCAGAAAAATTATCACAGAGTTACCTATTCCTCCAGCTCGGCGGGATATGTACTTGGGGCATATTTATTTCAAAGTTGAAAAATATGATGAAGCTATCAGCTCATATAAATCTGCCCAAAATGAAGGGGGTGGGTTGATAAAATTCGCCTCTTACTTCTTTCTATACAAGGCGTTATTTTCTAAGGGTTCAATATCTGAAGCTGTAGATTTAGTTTGCACTACATATTTTGAAAGTCCCGCTTCGGTTTCTTTGTTTCCTCTGCAAGATCTTGTTAAGGCGGGTGTAAAAGAAGATAGCCTCAATTCTAGTTTGTCATTTTCCATACTTGTCAGTCTTTGCGCGAGAAATTTCGATTCCAAGTTGGAGAGGCTGCTGTCAGACTTGTATGAGAATATATTGCACGGTTTTGGTGTCGATAGACCGTCAAAAGTTAATTTTGATTCTGCTTGTGCTAACCCGGATTGGTTGGTCTATTTTCTACGTTATATCTGTGTGCAGAGGGTAATGGACGATACTATCGTTTTTGATTCCCCCGAAGAAATTGAGCATGAACGAATTGAAATTTGCAGAATTCTATCTGAAATTGATCCTGATAATGAAAACGTCTATTCCACAGAAATAAAAATTATTGCTAGGAATGAAAGAGTGTCTGAGGTTGTTAGGCATGTTCACTCTACTAAAATCTATGTAAATGAAAGTGGAGTTTTGAGCGCTTCTGAGGAGCGGATGAGAATTTATTTTGATCGCTTTATTCGCCTTATTGACTATCCTGAGCTGACTGATCAAGCGCGAAATATCTCCAAGAAATTCGAGGCGCTGTTTAGCGATAAGGTCAATTTTGATCTAAAAAATATCAGGGTCCCAGCCACTGAAAAAGAAGCTGTTTTTAAGGATATTCTCACATACTTCTTTGATCAGTTTGCTTTCAATCAGGCCTTTGGCTTGAATGTGAATATAAGTAGCTCTATTCGCCATGGTTCATTTGAAGGACATGTGCGACGTCCCTTTGCCACGAAGGGTTTGCTATGTCTTCGTTCAGCGAGTGAAAAGAGACCAGTTTTTTCAAGGGATGTTGAGGGTTGTGTCGGAGGACTTTCGGAATCGGAGCGATCCCATATATATAAGTGCTTCGAAAGATTTACTGATAGATTGAAGCGATTGATCGAAAAGTATCTGGATGAATACCTAAGAATAAAAAGCTTGGAGCATCCGGATGGGATGTTTAATTTTTATTGCTCGGCTGGAGAGATTGGCGAATTCATGGATAGCTTCGAATCGGGAGCCACATATGATGAGTTCGTTGCCAGTTTGCTTGAATTTGCGTGGGGCCTAGTTGATGCTTCCCTATCAAGTATTAGGGCTAATCTCAATGATGAATTGCGAGTAGAGGTAAATAGATCATGTGATGCGCTTGCGGCATCTATAGAAAAGAAAGTTGAACATTTCAAGGTAGTTGAGCTTGTTGATAAAGTGTATCTCGCAAAAACAGAGTTCTCAGCTGAGGTGGATACTATATCGTCTTGGTTTAATATACCTCTAGGGTCGACGTTTGAGCCCTTTGACATTGATCTTGCTGTGGACGTTGCGCATGATCAAGTTGATAGTTGCTACAAGGATACGAGAATACAGCTTAAAAAAGATATCTTATTCGAGGGTCGGGTTAGAGGAGACCATTTGTCAGGTTTCGTGGAGTTGTTCTTTATATTTCTTCAGAATGTAGCGAAGCATAGTGATTTAAATTTGGCGCCTGTTACTCTCTCAATAAGGAGGAATTCTGAGCTCCAGGATTGTGAAATTAAGACTATTAGTAATTTTTCAGAAGAAATTGATATTGATGACCTGAAAAGTAAATCTAAGCTGGCGGAGAAAAGGTTCACGAGCGATTCTGCATTAGATAGGGCCAGCAATGAAGGTGGCTCCGGCTTATCAAAGCTTCGAAGAATATTGGAGCATGATTTTAAATGTGGATATAGCTTAGATCTTGATGTTGCGGAAGATAGAACATTCACAAGTAAGCTGAAGTTATCTTTAGCTAATATTCTGGAATCTTGAGATGGTTGTATATGTTATTGAAGATAGCGAAGTGAAGGTTGATGCCTTAAAGTTTTTTCTTGATTCTGAATTCGAGATTGAAAGTGTTCTTGCATTTGAAAGTTATCAATCTGGTATGAAGGCAATCCAAGTCGAGAAGCCCGATTTGCTTATTCTGGACATGACTATACCGAATTTCGATCGTGGGCCAGGAAGAAGGGAGGGGAAGCTGAGGCCTTTAGGGGGGTATGAGATTATGCGTAAGCTTATGCTTAGGGGCGTACTATGCAAGGCAATAGTTTTTACTCAGCTCGAAACATTTGATGAGGGAGAAAGTCAGAAAACTTTTTCTGAGGTAATGGAGATGTGTAAAAACGATTGTGAGGACGTTTTTATGGGTGGCGTCCACTTTAATCAAAGTGGAGATGAATGGAAGTTTGAAATGAAAAGGCTAATAAATTCAGCCTTTAAGGGGCTATAGTGCTGAAAATATTGGTGGTGGATGATGAGCAAGAAAAATCACGTCTAATAATCGAAGTAATATCCGGAGTGAGCGGAATTTCGTTTGATAATATTGAGCAGGCGTATGATTGTCATTCGGCCAAAATTAAATTGCGCGAAAAGCACTATGATTTGGTAGTACTGGATATCAACCTTCCCCTGAAGCCAAGTCTGCCGCCTCAGCCTGATGGCGGAGCTGAAGTGCTTAGATTCATAAGGAAAAATTTAGGCGTTAAGCAGCCGCGGTATGTGGTTGGCTTGACAGCTTACGACGAAGCATTCGAGGGTGCAGAAGATTCTTTTGATTCTGTGATATTTAAAATCGTTAAATTTAACTATGCGGACGTTCAATGGAGGGACTCTCTGGAGTCTTCTGTCAATTATCTTGTTTCATTAGATAAACCACCTTATCCAAATGACGGTATTACATATCATTGTGATGTCGCAATTGTTTGCGCATTGGATGAAGAGCTTAAGGCGATTCTTGAGTTTGACGGTGGATGGAGGCAAGTCATTGTAGATCATGATCATTCGAACTACTTCCGCACAAGCTTAGTTATTAACGACGATGTGACGCTTGATGTTGTTGCCGTTTCTTCGCCTCAAATGGGCATGCCGGCTGCCGGGGTCGTAACCTCGAGGCTTATCACAAACTTTAGGCCAAAGCTCCTAGTTATGTCTGGAATTTGTGCGGGGGTTAGGGGCAAGTCTAATTTTGGAGATGTCCTGGTTGCCGACCCGTGTTTCGATTATGGAAGTGGAAAGTGGGTTTCTGACCCTTCAAGTAGCGAGCTTTCATTCAGGCCTGCGCCGTATCCTTTTCGTTTAAACCATTGCATCAATAGAATAATTTCTCGGCTGTCCGGCTTGAAGGGTATCGGAGAGGAAATAGCCGATGGTTTCGAGGGGGAGAGACCCGAGGATGTGCCAAGGATCATTATGAATGCGATGGCGAGCGGTGGCTCTGTCCTCCAGGCTAGGTCTCTTATGCAGGGGGTTATAGCACAACACAAAAATTTAATTGGTATTGAAATGGAGAGCTATGCGGTATTTGCAGCTGCAGAGTATTCCGGAGATCCCGCTCCCATGTGTATTTCGATTAAATCAGTTTGTGATTTTGGTGATGAAGATAAGGACGATAGATTTCATAAATTTGCTTGCCATACGAGTGCCAAGTTTGTCTATAGATTCCTAAATGAGTGGTCAAGTTCTTAGTTTGATAGCTGATTCGTACAGTTATTGACAGTACTCCAAGGGAGGGGCGTTCGCCCCTCCTATAGCTCTCGCTTCCGCTCCGCAACTCTCGAATTCAGTAATAAGTCGAACAGTCCATTCGTGGAAGCGAGTGATAACCCAAGATTTCGCCTGGAATAGTAGGCCGATCAATTTTTGAGCTTCTTGACCGTATTTGTTCAGGCCCCCTTTGGCCACATGCAACGCCCACAGTGGCAGGCTGGCTCGTTCTGGAGTAAAAAGTAATCTAGGACACCCAAAAAAGAGCAATCCAGGACACCCATAATTTGAAAGAATCAAGCAATCCAGGACACCCAAGGATTGGAGGGTAGTGTCAGTTACGTGGCAAGCACCAGCTCTGGTAGCTTTTTCTCTCTAATTTAGGGAAAAAAAGGGGGGGGGAATGCAGAGGGTCTGTGTTCAGTCTGTAGGTAGCGCAATTTTTGGATATAAAACCGGCAATCGTGCTATCGAGTGTTTGGAGTAGGGCTAGATTAGTGGGAAGTAGCTGAGAGGAAGCGCCGGCAGTCACCAATACCGTGTACCCAGCGTTTATTGAGGTGGCTACAGACTTGCTGTACCACCTTCACTGATCCCACCAAGCCTTTAAAGCGACTTTCAAAATTCCGGTTGAGATAGAGCCAGTGCCTGGGTGAGATACCAAGCCGCTCCAGGATGGGAGGTGTGTTTTCCACAATACAGCCTCGTTTCCTGGGGTCTAAATGCCGGCCACTCCAGTCCACTAGCTCTAAATAGTGATCCAGCTGAAAAGGTAGCCCTTTCGGCATACTCAAACGCTCACCGCCGACAAACGGAAGTAGACTTTTGGGCTGCTTGCCTGAGGCTACCGCACGAATACGCTGTTGAATCGAAGTGTAATCGGAGTCTTTGGCAATATTGGCACGGATCGGGTTGAGGTCTACATAGGCCATGCAGGCAGCAAGGGCTCTTTCATCCAGTAAGGCTTGGGACTTAAAACGGCCCTCCCAAAAGCGGCCTGTACAGTTGTCCTCAGCGTTGGCCTGGCGAGCGATAGATTCGTTTAAGCAGCGCATAAACCAGCTGATATCCATTAGACGCTCCCGCCATAGAGAAACGACTTCTTTTAGCCTAGTTACCTCACAGTGATCGAGGGTATCGCCCTGAAGATAGCGCTGAGCCAAGCTGGAAGCTTTGAACAGTTTTTGCCAGCGAGTAATTACCTCTTTGAGAGACCACTTGCTAGCAGCTTCTCTGTCGATATAGAGCACTATATGGTAGTGATTACTCATTACTGCATAGGCGGCAATATCTAACGCAAACACCTCGGCCAATTTATACATACGGCTTTCAATCCACTCGCGCCGATATTCGTAATCTTTTCCGGATTTACTATCTCTGCCACAGAGAAATGCACGGCGTACACAGCGGGAAACGCAGTGATAATAAGGTGTTGCATCCAGAGATATCTGGGTGCTTCGGGGTAGAGTCATCGGCGGCACGTGTATTGGATTGTATGAATATACAGTATCCTGAAGGGTTTCATCCTTTTGTCAATAGGGCTGGCGGTTTATACTTTCTATTTGGTGGGTGTCCAGAAATACCCAGAATACCCAGAAATACCCTTGAGACATGAATACCCCCCCAAAAGTGGCGACCCTACCTCTCCTCATAGCAGTTAGGCGGAAGTTTGTTATAAAACTCTACTCACTATGGTATTTGCCATAGCCCTCTGACCACTCTTGCTGATAGCCTTGCTTTTTGAAGTAACCTCTAAATATATGAAGTGCTTTTTCTAGCCAAGACTGAATATCTGAAATACCCTCAATCATCTTGCAATCTTTTTCGTCATCAACCGCTTGATCTGTCATTTTCCAGAAAAAGTAAGCCAAAGACTCTGCCTCCTCTTTACTATCTAAATTGGAGTTTCCAGAAACAACCGATCGAGCGATTTCAGAGTTTAGTTGTTTTGCATAATACAGTACCAATGTCTTTGCTGGTTGATTATATTCATTGAAATTTATCATGCTTTATAGGTCTCTAGTGGCAAGTCATTCATTATGGCCACTCTTTAAGCTCATGGAGCTTTTCTATTTCGCTAGAATCGAGAGTGTTCCCTTGAAGATAGCGTTGAGTTAGTACGGAAGTTCTTAAAAGCCCTCATCAGGGAGTAAGGATCTCGGTATCGGACCAAGTTTTGGCGGCTTCTGCGCCGATATAGAACATAATATAGTAGTGGTTGCTCACCACAGCATAGGCTGCAACATCGAACGCAAAGATGGCGACTAGCTTTTGCATTCTACCCTCAATACACTGATGCCGACTCTCAAAATCCTCTCCGGGTTGGCTATCTTTCCCACAAGGAAAGGCCCTGCGTATGTAACCAGAAGCGCATTGATTTACATTGGAGTCAAACTTACGAATGGAGATAGAAATACTCTTGAAATGGCCATCAAAATAACTAGCTATTATTGAAGGCTATCTATTAGGCGCATTTATAAAGGAGATAACTAACATGCCATACAAAGAACTTGGAATGCTAAAAGATAGCGGTTTAAGTAAAGATGCCTTTAGTGGAGTTGTTGTGCCCTATATGAGTGAAGCTGAACGAGAAAAATATCAGGTTACTATACAAGATGGGCTTCTGTTTTGGCGCGGTGAGAAACTTAATACCAATCCAGGCGGATCTTGGGCATTTGTTATGGACAAAAATGGACGTATCTTTTGTGGTAACAAAAATGGTGACATTCAGCACCATTCAGCATTTTTTTCGGGGCGCCCAGTTGCTGCGGCTGGGCATATCTCTGTGGTAGGTGGAATAATAGAGCATATTAACAATTTCAGTGGCCACTACCAGCCCACTAGCGATTATATGGAGCAGTTTAAAGAAGAACTGGAAAAAAATAATGTTGACTTAAGTGAAACCGAAATGGATTTTGGGATTTCGTCAAAAACCTGTAAGTTGCGCTTAAAAAATTTTCAAGATCATAATTATACAGGCAAATGGTATCAACGTTTTCGCGGCACTGTTGTTAAAGAGACTGTCGATGGGAGCGAGGATACTTATACCGACCGTACACATATTCAAGGACAAAGGTTAAGGCTTTATCCTGATGGCCCCAGATGGCAGTGGCTCTGATGTAAATAGGCATGAGAGCTTTCTGCAGACTCTCCATCTCTGGCATAGAGGCGGGGGAAGTGGATTACCAGAAATTGACATTCAGGTTTTGGGGAAGGCTGATTTGGGGGTAGGCCAGAATATAAGGAACGCTAAGAGGAAGCTACTGGCAGTCACCTACAAACTTTTAATCTGCCCTCAAAATATGGCTGCTACATAGCCAGTGGAGAGGTGAGGTATCAAGTATCTCGGATAGGAGGGCTGATACAGCACATCCTACCTCGTTTTTAAGGATCTAAATATCGGCCACTCCAGTCAATGGCTCCAAATAGTGCTTCAACGGAAAGGGGAGTGCTTTAGGTTCCTTCAAGCGCTCACTACCAATAAATAAAGTAGAGTTTTGGATTGCTCACTAGATACGACCGTGCGAATGCGCGGTTAAGTACAAGTGTAATCAGAGTCTTCAATATCTCGGCAATACTGGTAAGGATAGAGCTAAGCCTGGAATTTAAAATGACCTTACCAGCGGCTACTTGTACGATTGTTTTAACCCAAAATAACCAAGCAATAGCACTAATGTGGAGAGGTGACTTGCAAGATGGTAACTCCATGCTGAACTCAATATTTATCCCTACAACGGAATCCTGCTCTTCCAGTATTTAGCAAAGGAGTGTGGATACGAGTATAAAACTAATGAGCCAATTAAATTATTAGTGAACTTTCACATTCCCCGGCTTTGCCTTTAGTTAGCTGTATGATTGAGAGAATTACTCTTTAATCTTTTAAGGAAAGCATGGAGTGCATTTCAATATGAATTGAGTTTTCCAATGGTTGATAGAGATTTCCTCAGTCAAAAATAACTAAAATATAGGCGCGAAAATTATCCTATTGGAATTTATTCAGTTTGTTTCGATCTCAAAGCTGCGTAAAATCGATAGATATTTTGGGTATTTTGGTCGTAATTGAGCGAGCCGATTAAAAAGGCTTCAGAAGTTTGAATAGTTTTGAAAGCTTCGAGAGAGTCGAGAGTTTTCTAAAAGACCCATCCCTCAAAGGAGAACGGTAGCGTGACGTAAGAGTAAGTAAAAGGCGCTGACCCAAGGTGCTAGGAACACCCGGGGCCAGCTAACCAAATTGATAACCTAAGTATCAAAATGGCTATATGGATAATACGCTAGAAACCCGCTCGTCTTCAATAAAGTGGAGTACATTCAGCAGGTTGGGGCCTTTTCCCAAGCTCTGGAAGCCTAGCGCCCGCCTTTTCCTCTTCTCTGCCTACCGCCCCCGCGCGCCACCCCACATTCCCTCCAAATGTTAAGCCCAAGCTTCCCCACCCCGGAAGCGCCCAAACTTTGACCATCGAAGGAAATAAGTATGTTGATCTTAAAGCGACGGACAGGTGAACTTCTAAGGATTGGAGCAAATGTCTCAGTCACAGTGCTGGAGGTGAAAGGCAATCAAGTGAAGATAGGTATAAGCGCACCCAAGTCACTCCCCATCCACCGTGAAGAAATCTATGTGCGGATCAAAAAGCAGCAGCGGGCAAAGGCCTGAATATCCTAAAAAGGGTAGGGCGACTTGAGGCACCCAATAATTGAAAGCGGGATTCCAAGAAGAATCATTGCGCCTCTGTCCGTAAGGCGATATACGCGCTCTGAATCGAATGCCTCTTGGATGCCAAAGGTGACTAGCTAGCGAACTCGGAGTGGCCGTGCTGATGTCTTGGAAGTGTTTAACAAGCAGACCCTCTTATCCGACAGGAAGAGAGGGTAGGCAAGCCTTGCCAGCGCCATAAGATGTGTACTCAATGCTTGGCTTGTATGGTTGTTCTTGCCCGATTCTGATGTTGAAAATCCTTTTCGTTAACGGGTAAATTGAGACCCACCTTCGGCGGCCACCGAAGGCCTTGTTTATCACAGTTCGCTGCTTGGCTGGTTCGTAAAAGACCGATAACAAGTATGAACGTGATAAGCACTCACTAGGCATAACTCGGATAGTCATGTGGGCCTCGAGCCCGAATAGCAAGGCGGAGATAGCTTATCTTATGGAACCTCAAGAGATCAATGTCGGTATCGATACCAGCAGTAAACAACTCGATATTTATGTGAGACCTACTGGCCAGTTCTTTAGTGTTGCCAATGATAAAAATGGCATTAAAGATGCCATTAAACAACTACAACCTCTTAAACCTCAAAGAGTATTAATAGAGTCTACGGGAAGGCTCGAGTTAGAGTTTGTTTGCGCCGCCGACAAAGCCGGATTACCTATTGTTGTTTGCAATCCGTCGCAGATAAGGAGCTTCGCTAAATCCGCAGGGCGCCTCGCCAAAACTGACAAGCTAGATGCAATGGATATTGCACATTTTGGTGAGGCCATGAAGCCAGGGCTGTCGGTGCCAAAACCAGAAAAACTTAGGGAGATCAGTGACTTACTGGCGGTAAGAAGTCAGTGTTTAGAGATGAGTACAATGCAAAAGAATCGGCTTCAGAGAATGCCGAAATCAGTACACAAACCTATACAGACCATTCTAAACACCATCAAGAAAGAGCTACAAGGTATCGACAAGCAACTGGATAAACTGGTTAACAGTGTGTCCGAGTGGCGGCAAAGGCGTGACCTATTGTTGAGTGCCAAAGGGGTCGGAAATGTATTGGCCTATACGTTAATGAGTGAACTTCCTGAGCTAGGACAATTGAACCGTAAAGAAATCGCTGCACTTGTCGGTATCGCCCCGATGAACCGTGATAGCGGCAACTTCCAGGGCAAACGATATATTCGAGGTGGAAGGCATCGCGTACGCACGGTTCTTTTTGTTTCCATCATGTCGGCCATACAACATCATCCCAAACTAAAGCCCATGTATAAGCGATTAGTCGACGCTGGCAAACCTAAAAAGGTTGCTCTGGTTGCCTGCATGAGAAAGCAGATTACGATCCTGAATACAATGGTGAAAAACAACACCTACTGGGATGAAAGTATGGCTTAAAAACTTGACGAGTAACCATAGTCACTTGCTATGCACAGATCCTCCAGATGAATGTTGCCGAGCCCACCAGCTGCTTCAAGCAACCTCCGGGATTGCGCTGAAGACAGAGCCTAGGATAAGTGAAGATGCTTAGCCTTTTGATGAAGGAGGAATATTCCCGTCATTGCTCCCTAGCTCTTGTGTACTGAGTCAGTGATCAATCCAGCTGCCAGCAATGGAGGTTCCACTTTTGAAGGAATCTATGCTTTGGTTTTTCTGCTCCTCGCAGCTCATCCTTTCCTGGATGGAGCCTCAAGCGGCTCGCCTACCCTGCAAAGTACCACCCCACAACGCTAGATTTCAATCCATCACGTTTTTCCGAACCTGTATAACCAGCCGCCCAGATTCGTTATCGCTACTTACAAGGGTAGTAGTAACGGAAGCCCTGTTGACGCCAGGTGATAAAAAATCAGGAGATCAATAAGGTTGGGGCAGGGAGAGGGCAGAAGTGACTAGCTAGTATAACCCTCAGATTATAAACTTTTAGCTATTCAAATTGGCTAATGTCGAACGAAAAGTGTACAGCTGTGCAATCTATAACAAAAATCAGCGATAGCTGTTCCTATTTCTAGGTGAAACTTAGTAACTCATTGATACTTAAAGGGTTCAAAAGTTGATGTAAAGCAGAGCAAATACAGAGTTGTAAAGACGCTGCTTTGTATTTATTTTTGCGTATTTACACAGATTTACGATAACTTATTGGTTTTTAAGTCTTCAGAGGAAGTGGAGTATAGAAATATAAAGCAGGGTGATATAAGGAAGTTTCTTTTAAATTAACTGTTATACGTCTTTGAAGTGAAGGAAAGTTCTAATTGAAACTGATAGGAAAAGAAAAGTTTAAGCAATGGAAAGAAGAGCGGAGTATCCCTGAAGATGTCCGTTTCGGTACGAGCAGAGCTTATTACGGTCTGTGTTTTCGTTCTAGACCAGGTGCATTGTATGTAGATCGAGAATCGATCGTACATTGGTCCTATAGTCCGAATGATTGCTCGGCGGCAATGTTTGAAAAGGAAATAAAAATCGCCATTCCACTTGAATGTATCAAGTCTGTAGAAATAGAAAACTTGAGTTTCTGGTGGAAAATAGCGTTTATGGGCGCTAAATGGGTTGTAAGAATTGAGACCGATTCGGATAAGCATGAAGTAGTTCTTTATGAAGATCCATCAGATCTTGTGGCCCCGATAAAAACAACCAGTCCGCGGGCCCAATAACAAGTTTAGGCTGGCGACGCCCTAGCGTGCACACGCTGCTAAAATCGTTAACCCTCAAGGAGAGTCATGAGGCATCTACTTAAAATAATCGTTATTTCTTCGTTGTTATCTGCCCAAGGGGCATTGGCGTGCTCATTTAGCGGCTCTGATTTATTCAAGCCCACTTTAAAGCAATGGGAGCAACACCCTGGTCCAGCTCAAAAGGGAGAGAAAGGAGACTATTGGGAGCAAGTTCCAGCTCCTATCGTTAGAGTTTCTGGCATCACCAGAGGTTCAAGCGCACCGGGAAGCTCCTGTTCTGATGCTGGCACTTTGTCTCTGGAAATTTCTCTTCCCAAAGAATCCACATACTCAATCGAAGAGTTTGGCATTTATTTCCGAGTTAAAAGCGGAGTTCTGCCAGATGCTATTTTCCCGGACTTACCCATGGTCGGAGCAATTGAAAACGGCAAGAGTAATATCTTACTTGCGTGGCTGGATGGGCACCCATCTCATCAAATCGCGCTTGATTTAGAAGTTGAGGTATTTCTTGTTACCAACGGCCTAAACGTTGGTCCATCAAGTGTTTTTACCGTCAAAGCGGGTAAGGGTTAACAAGTGACTATGGTTGCCCATCAAGTTATTAAGCCATACTTTCATCTCTGTAGGTGTTATTTTTCACCATCGTATTCAGGATCGTAATCTGCTTTCTCATGCTGGCAATTAGAGCGACCCTTTAAATTTGCCAGCATCGACTAATCGCTTATACATCGGCTTTAGTTTGGGATGATGCTGTATGGCTGGCCTGATGGAAACAAACAGAACCGTGCGTACACAATGCCTTCCGCCCCGAATATATTTCTTTCCCTGGAAGCTGACGCTAGCACGGTTAATTGGGGCGACACCTACAAGTGCAGCGATTTCTTTACGGTTCAATTCTCCGAGCTCAGGAAGTTCACTCATCAGCTTATAAGCCAATACATTTCCGACTCCTTTAGGGTTCAGCAATAGGTCGCGCCTTTGCTGCCACTCAGACACACTGTTATCCAGTTTTTTGTTGATACCTTGTAACTCTCTTCTAGTGGTGCTTAAAATGGTCTGGATAGGTTTGTGCACTGATCTAGGCATCCGCTGAAGCCGACTCTTTTGCATTGTGCTCATCTCTATGCACTGGCTTCCTGCAGATCAGTAAGTCACTGATCTCCCTAAATTTTTCTGGTTTTAGCGTCGACAACCTTGGCTTCATGGCCTCACCACAATGTGCAATATCTATTGCATCTAGCTTGTTAGTCTAGGCGAGACGACCTGCGGATTTAGCGAAGTTTCTTATCTGCTAAGAACTGCAAACAACAACAGGTAATCCAGCTTTGTCGGCGGCGTAAACAAAATGTAACTCGAGTCTTCCCGTGGACTCTATTAATACTCTTTGAGGTTTAATCGGTTGTAGTTGTTTAATGGCATCCTTATTGCCGTTTTCATTATCGGCAACACTAAAAAACTGACCAGTAGGTCTTACATAAATATCGAGCTGTTTACTGCTGGTGTCGATACCGACATTGATATCTTGAGGTTCTATAAGATAAGCTATTTCCGCCTTGCTATTCAGGCTCGAGGCCCACATGACTATCTGAGTTATGCCTAGTGAGTGTTTGTCACGTTCCTACTTGTTATAAACCTGCGCAGCAACGAACGGTGACAAACAAGGCCTTCGGTGGCCGCCGAAGGTAGGTCTCAATTTACCCGTTAGCGAAAAAGATTTTCAACATCAGAATCGATCAAGAACAACCATACAAACGCAAGCAGTTTGCTGCGGCCCTTCGGGCCTCCGCGGGAGTTATGATTTTTTATGCCTAGAAAGATACAAAGAATAGGATTAAGGCACTATGGAGCTAAGACGGTTGAGTTGAATAGTTCCGTAGATTGGGAGTCAGTGGTAACCGAGGTTTTCATTGGTTTTCTGCTTGGAGTCTTCGCTTATATGGGGTATGTAGGTGGAATTCTATTGCTCTTTGTCCCGTGCTTCATCGGATCAGTTATATGCTTCTGCACAGTGATAAGAAGTGCTGTGTTGTATTCCTGTAAGAAATCTAAAAAGAAGCGTGCTGATGGCCCAACTTCATAACAAGCGGCTCAAGTACACAGGCTTCGTCTGCCGGGCTCGCTGCTGGGCGTTGTGCTCACAAGGAAAGCGAGTGAAGAGAGCCCCGATATTTATTTTAATATTCCTCATTCTTGTGCAAGCGGGTTGTACAACGAAATCACAAACTAAGCCTCCACTGGGAAAGAGTGCGTTTAAACGGGAGTTTCTTACAGATTGCAAAGGCATAAAAACAATCTACGAGGGGCACAATAGCTCAGGCTACTATTTTGAGGGCAATAGCGGCGGAGCGATCACAAAACACTCAATTAGCTTGTCAGAAATGGCATCGTGGCTCAAAGAGTGTGGAATTGATCCAAGTAGCGTAAGCCAAATAATAGAGTAGCAATAATGTCAGCATTGCATAACAAGCGAAGTTGCACCGCCCACTACATGGGTTGGACAGTTTTTCAGCAGCTTCGCTGCTTCAAATCTGCCGCTGTTTGCGGCGTTATGTACAAGACTTACCCACGCTTGGTAGACACCCTGTATAGTTAGGTTTAGACCTATTGCAGATGATCGATGAATTGGCACGTCGTGCATTGGAAATGGCTCTAGAGCGACGATAAATAAAGCCTGGACTAATAGTTCGCTCTGACAGGGGGGGGGCAATATCGGTCGCAGAAATGCTAGTATCTCTTGTCTGAAAGCAAGTGCAAGCCGAGTATGAGTCGCCAGGCTAACTGTTGGGATAATACGGCAATGAAATCATTCTTTAGCAGGCTAAAAGTCGAGCTGGTCTATGCCGGAACATTCGAAAGAGAAGGGCAAGCAAAATCTGAGGTGTTTGAATACATTGAGATTTCTACAGTAGGGTTCGTAAGCACTCTGCATTGGGCTGTGTAAGTCCAGCAGAGTATGAGCGAAAATACGTATAGTTGGAGAGTCTACTTTTTGTGGGCAAGCCCAGTCTCAGGCAACGACCAAGAAACTCATGAGTAAATACGAAAAATCCATTAAATTATTTGGCGATTATTTATTCGAGTCAAAATTTGATAAAGACAATGCAGAAAAAGATTTTTTGTATATGTACTTCTACTCGAAAAAATTTTCTAGATTGATGGCCCTACTTTTTGGAGAACAGAGCTCTCCATTTTGGGGTTACCTCCCAAGGAAGCTTAGAGAAGACAAGGATGGATGTCTGGCATTTGCCTCTCCTATTATCGAGAAAAGTAATACTAAAAGTGGGGAAGTTTTTATTAATTCGGGAGAGGAGATCGACATTGAGGAGTATTTCAGTGTTGTTCACTCTATCGATTCACCTAATAAATTACTCACACACTTATTTAAATTTGACAAAAATATGGTGGGGGTAATAGAGAGGTATTGGGTGTTTCTATATCTCTGTTGTGAATCTGGTCTATCGGAAGCCGCTAGGATGTTAACTGATGTGGAAATCCAGTATCGAAATCGCTGGGGAAGTGCGAAAGAACTTGATGAGTATATAGTTAAAGAGTTTATAGAAATATATGAAAAAACATAACAAGCTGATGTAATTTGCTCTGGGTCTTCGCCCCTCCATGGGATAAAGCCTCCCCCCTACTGAGTAGATGCTTACCATTTTGAATTGGGTAGGCGTCTACTCAATACGAGAGAGTTTTCAGGGGGTAATTACATGACAAGCCCAAATTCCAGAGGCTCATCATCATTCGAAATGAAGGCCGTGGATATGAAATGTTACAAATTTTACTCAGCCTTCTAACGCGATTCTTTATAGAAAACGGCAATCGCGGCGGTAGATGTTCGAGGGTGAGCTAGATTAGCAAAGAGTAATTAAGATGAGGTGACTGTATTGATCTATGCCATGTACCCAAATTCTATTTAGTCGGCTTTAAATTTGTTGCACTGCCTGACTAATTCCTAAAAGCCTGGAGGCGGCTTTCAAAATCCCGGTTAAATGCAGCCTTGATGGTGTGAGATACCAAGCCACTTTGGGTGGGAGGCGTGCGTTCGATAACATAGCCTCGATTTCTAAGATCTGAATGCCGACGACTCCAGCCCGGGAGTCTCAAATAGTTGTCCAATTGAAAAGGCAGCGCGTTCGGCGTATTCAAACGCTTACACGGGTTAATAGAAATAGGTATCTGGGCTGGTTGCTTTAGGTTGAGGCACGAATACGCCGTTAAATCGAAGAGTAATTAGTGCCAATTGACATTGGTATGGGTAGAGTTAAGGCTTTTAAATGAAGCTGCGCAAGCAGGGATTACTCCTAGGTTGAAGTTATAGATCTCAGTCAATTGCCTCTTGGAGTTGTATAGATGAAGGTTTGGGTCGATCTAATTTAGGTAGAAAGACCCACTCATCCCACAGGTGTCTGTTCGTTACATGAGTGCTATAGATGATGAAATATACATTGGATTGTTGTAATATTGAATTTATTTTTGATATTTAAAGGGGGTGAGTGTTGAAAAATTTTGCTTTTTCTCTGCTGCTGATGCTTGTAACTCCAAATGTATTTGCAGAGCCTAGCTGGTCGTATGGCGAGGTTGATTTGCTTGAATCTTTTTCTGATTATGTGGTTGTAAGATGGACTGGGCCTAAAACTCAAGAGTGTGGTAGCGGCAGTCATGCGGTAAGATTTGATGCTGACTCTTTGGGTAATGAGGCAGCTTTTAACCGTGCTGTATCAATTGCAATGACAGCTCAAGTTAGCCAAAAGCCTATTCGTTTCAAGTTGGACGGATGCATTGGTGAAAAGCAAAAAGCCACTATAGTTCAGCTGTGTACCAATTCAGATTGCACTTACAATAGTTAAAATAGTTATTGCAAAGAATACCCTTGTGTTCTTAAGCGCATGGGTATTCCCCCCTCCCTCACACAAACACAATTAAAGTCATAAATTATCGCTAATTTACAATTGAAGGGGAAATGCATACAAGTTGTTTTTGCTCTATTTAGGTTTGTTTCTTGTTTTGGCGTTATGAGTAGGTAAGTATTAAAGTTACATTTATTCTCTTATACACTATCTTCCGTGGGTATTGTACGGTCTGAGCTAAAAAGCAGAGGGTAGGTGGCATCTAATTGTTCCATAGGTAAAGGCAGGGTAATGAATTTAGTAGGGGTTCTCAGTCGATAATGGTAATATTTTATTACCAATACTTTGTTTTATTGCATGAAGGTTAATTTATTTAAATAAACGGAAGGGAGCTCCAATGAAGAATTTAATCTTTTCAGCTATGTTGGCGATATCTTTCCCTATATCGGTGTACGGCGACTGTAGCGGTGTGTGGAATATCAGTGGTAATGTATATGTAGAGGGAGTTGAGTTTCAGAAAAAAGAGCACGCTGGTGAGATGTTCTGCTATGTGGAGTTTTATTACGATAGTGGGGATTATTTGCCAGATAACTATATTCTCGAAGAATGCCATATCGGTGAAACGGTATTAGATTGGAGGGGGGAAGCAATGGCCCTAATCACATTGATAATGATAAGCAAGGAGCCAGATACAAAGGGAGATTATGGAATCAGGAGAAAGCAAGCGTACACCTACCATTATTGTATTAATTAGAAAAGTAGTTTATTGGCATCTATAGATTGGAAAGGGGTGTCAGTTGTACGGCAAGCCTATACTCTGAAGGCTTTTTATTTGCGAATAATAAACAAGGAAAAAATGCTGGGAATTTGTACTCAGGTTTTAAAGTTAAATGTTTAACTAGAGGGATGGTGGTCGCCTATGCCGTGAACTAATAATTTATTGACCTGGCTATAAGCTTGTTACAGTACCCCCTCCGATCCCGTAAAACCTTTAAAGTAATCTTCAAAGTTTAGGCTGATAGAAGACCAGCATTTGGATGATGCATTAATCCAGCCTGGAATAAATGGAATATTTTTAGCCGTGTGATTGTTCCTGAAATCTAAATTGCGATCCTTCTCTTTGGAGGCTACATACAGATAATTCTATGGGTTAAGCAAGCGTGGTTTCGCCAAGAGAATAGAAACCACTTTATGCCGTTACACCCAAAGCTTCCGAATACTGGAGGTGCTTGGTTCAAACTTGAAACGGTAACAGCTGGCGATCCATTTTTTAGATCGCCTGGAGAAATACATCCGCTTATAGCTGTCTTACGTATGCTGAGTTTTGGGCGCTCTACCTGATGTCTATACTTATCTTAAATTGATAACTATTAAGAAAAGGTCACTGCACGCTCATTCAAATCATAATACTTTGTATTAACCTTAATCTTGACAGAGCTGCCAGTAGCGTCAAACCAACCAAGATACCCAGTAACCTCTAGGCTTTTATGGGTAGTGGCCATCGCCTCACGTAAACGTTGTGCCCAGGGCCTTAGCCTCTCACCGTCATAACCTGACCCGCAAGCACAGAGATGCAGGTCCACAAAACCACCAGGCAAACCTTCTTTAACCAAAGTAGCTGCTAGTTGCGTCGGGGTATAGGTTTTCCATTCTCCACCCTGCCACGACTCTACGCCTCTCTCGAAAACTTTGGTTTGTTTATTCTTACCGTTATTGCGTTGAGCACCAATTTGCTCACCGTCACCAGCGCCAGTACCATGAGAAACAATATAAAGAGTATCTCCAGATTTGAGGCTACTGAGACACTTATCAATCCAGCGGTACATAGACTTACCAATACCGGATGTAACCTTGTTGGCAAGAATATGATTCTTCGGAATACTCCATGCGCTCGCCATATTCTCCGCAAACTCTAGCATTTCTTCACTGTTTACCGGGAGGTAAATATATTTGCCATTTCGACACCTTGTTATTATCACGGTGACAAGATTATAACACTAAGCTTCGTTCATAAATAATTATTCAGAGTATTGTGTGGTTAGTGAGAGTTGTCAGTTACACGGTAAGTGTCAGTTTCTGTGAATTATCATCTCTGGTTTAGAGGTAAGACACTTAAAATGCTGGGCGTTTGTGTTATAGCTTTAAAGACTAGCTTTGGGATAAAAAGTAAAGGGTTGTGGTGTCGGATGTATTGAGCAGGGCTAGACTAGCAGGAAGTTGCTGAGAGGAAGTACTGGCGGCTAGCTATCCTGTATGCCCACGCTCATTGAGCTGGCTAAAGACTGTTGTGGTCAACTCCAACCGGACACTTCTTCAAGCACATTTCTCAAATTCGATAGGGGCTAGGTCTCCCAGTGTTGTGTGTATTCTGCGTGAGTTGTAATAAGCAATATAGGCTCTTACATCCGCTACCGCATCCTCCCTTGTCGGATAAAGGTTTCCTGTTACCCACTCCCGCTTCAGGCTGCTGAAGAAACGTTCAGTCGGTGCGTTGTCCCAACAATTTCCCTTACGGCTCATTGAACACACCATCCCATGCTGACTCAATAACGTTTGGTAGGTATGGCTGGCATACTGACTGCCACGATCAGAGTGATGCAGGAGACCTTTTGGGGGCGAACGCAAATTGACAGCCATCATCAACGCACGAGTTACCAGGGCCGTTTCCATCTTCCGATCTAGATGCCAACCAATAATCCGGCGCGAATAGAGATCAATCACTACCGCCAAGTACAACCAGCCCTGCGAAGTCCAAATATATGTAATATCAGTCGTCCAAACTTGATTTTTAGCACTCGGTGAGAACTCCCTATTCAGAAGGTTCTCTGCGACCGGTAGGTGATGTTTACTGTCTGTCGTTATTGTAAATCGCTTCTTACGCTTTACTGCCAAGCCTAGCTTTTTCATGAGCTTGCGGACTCGATAGCGCCCGACTTCAAAACCTTCTTTACGTAACAGCTTCATTAACCGACGACTTCCGAGGCTCTGTCTAGATTCTGCAAATAGGGCCTTCAAACGATGGCATAGTTGCCATGTTTGAGCATCTATTGAGCTATTACCACGGCAACACCAATCGTAATAGCCAGTCTTACTTACCTGCATTACCCGGCAGAGCACCCTAACAGGAAAGCTGCCTTGCTGTTTTTCAATAAAGCTGTACTTTATTTCATTTCTTTCGCAAAGAAGGCGCTGGCCTTTTTTAGGATTTCTTTCTCCATCCGCAACTGCTTATTTTCACGTCGTAATCGCTCTAATTCTGCGCGCTCACCTACATCCAACCTTACACCGTCTTCTTCCTGCTTCAGTTCCTTTATCCAGCGTCGCAGGTTATTGGCTGTTGTTCCTACAGCCTCTGCTGCTTTAGAAATTGAATACCCTTGCTCAGAGACTAGCGCTACGGCGTCTTTCTTAAATTCCGGCTTGAAATACCGGCGTGTACCTTTTGTTGTCATACTTCACCTCGCTTGGTAGTTTTACCATCTTAGCGAAGTGTCCGGAAGGATTAGACCACTACAGACCTTTGGTACTGCCCTCAATGATCCCACCCAGCAAGCGGTCTGCGATTTTAAAATTATGGTTGAGATATGGCCGGCGTTGGGGAGATAGCAAACTACCTAGGGATTGGAGGTCAGCTCTCAGACATGCAGCCCTATTTCTGGAAGATAAATACGGCCTGATCACTTGGTTGACAAACAGCAGATCAACTTGCAGTACGCAAGTCAAATAATATCCATTAGAAGTTCGCTTTTCAGGGCGACAACTTCTTGTAGTTTTGCCAATGTATAGTAGCTGAGGGTGCCGTTATGACAGCTTTGAGGTCTTAATTAGCGTCTGCCAATGAAGAATAACTTTGCAATCTATCCTCTTAAGGGGTGGCTCTTTGTTGATAGAAAGTACGATATTGTAGTGATTGTTCACTACAGCTTAGACTGTGGCATCAATGATAAAACTCCTATTACTTGTGTATACGGCTTTTAACCACACAGCACGCAGCAGGACGGGTAGTTATAAGGAAGTGTTGCATCAAGAAAAATCTCGGCGCGTCACAGCAGAACCTCTGGCTAAACATATGCAGATAAACGTCCAGTGCTCTATAAAATCTTACTCGATTGTTAATGAGATTGGCGCTTGAGACTTTATGTTGGGAGGATATCCATAGACAACGGGTACCAATATCGCATTCTTTGTGTCAAACATAAAGCGAGTTAGGAAATGGGGCTTTTGAAGTTATGTACATATATGTTGCGGCATGCGACAAATTGCAAGGGTATAGTTAAGATGTATCAGACTTATCCCCTAAGTGTTTGCCCCTTGTCTATATTACGAATTGCTTATCTATTCATGAGGGGGCGACTAACAGTATTGTGATCGGATTAATATTCAGGCGAATGAAAGTTCGGTATGGGTGGAAGCTACTTATGCGATCGGCAATTTATTATACTTTTCATTGCTCTCTTGACAAATGACAGTGGAGGGAGCTGATGAGATATCCGGTTTCAGGTTTGCAAAAATTAGATGAATACCCTTCAGTTAGTTTCTCTGGCGTGCTCACAGGAGTTGTACTTTTACTATTGGGGCTGATGGGCAGGGCATTAGGCGCACAGGAAATCAGTTCCTCAGCAGCAGGACAAATTAAACTCGCTAACGGTATCGCTGTTAATTATTTAAAGAAGGAGCTAGAAAGCAGCCAGAACTTGGTTTGGATTGGTCATAAAATTCCCGATACGGATTCCGTGAGCGGAAGCTTGCTCGCAGCCTTTATTTATGGAGGTGAACCAAGTATTCCGAGTAAAGTTAACCCGGAAACTCGCTTTGCAGTTGAGCGATGTAATGCGAGTGATCCAAAAATTATCGAGGATTTTTCAGGAAAGACTGTTGGACTGGTTGATTTCAACCAAAGCACTCAACTACCAGGCGGCATCGATCCAGACTCAATCGTGGCAATAATCGATCATCATGCAATTGGTGGGTCGCCAGTCAACATTCCAAATGTGATCAATATAGAAGTTAGACCCTGGGGATCAACTGCGACAATTTTAGCTGACCATGCACAGTTGCTTGGTATTGAGTTACCAGTGAATTTAGCATGTATGGGATTGGCTGCAATCCTCTCTGATACCGTGAATCTGACATCACCGACTACTACCGAATATGATAAAGCCTATGTTCAAAATTTGGCCAATAGAGCAGGTATAGATGATGTCAATAAATTTGCAGAGAATATGTTGCTGGCGAAATCTGATCTGGGTGGGTTTTCAGCTACGGACATTATTTTACTTGATTATAAGAATTTTGAGTTTGGAGGAAAGAAAGTCGGAATTGGTGTTGCTGAAACACTTATACCCCAGGAGTTGATCAATCGGAGGTATGAATTGAAGTCCGCTATGGAAGAGATTAAGAAAGAAAAAAATATCGATCACTTGATCTTTGCAATTGTCGACACTCGTGAAAATAGATCTTATCTCCTTTGGAGTGACGATCAAGACAAAGATGTTGTTGTTGCGGCTTTTGGAGATCAGGAGGTGGATGACATGGTTATTGCCGAGGGTGTGATCTCACGTAAGCGCCAAATTGGCCCTGCTATACAAAGAGCTCTAGAAAATTGAAAGGTTTATTTGTTTATTGAGTTCTCCAAAAATATTTTATTTCTGCGTTGCTCATTCTTGGGTGATGATAAAATTGGGCGGGATCATTATCAAGAAAGAGAAGATGTCAGAAAAGCTGGAATAAAATTGGCTTATGCCAGGTGTGAGAATTTACTACAAGTAAAAAATGGAGTGCGGATAGTTTCGCTGGCGCCAGGATACCTCGATCGTCAACGACGATTCTGATTGAAATGGTTGGAGATCATCAAATATTTCGAGTACTTATAGGATTGTCCTTGGTAAGGTAAAGTCAATTGTGTGGGAGATAATGTTTCATGATAACTACCTCTATAACAATTTAGAATGTGTTGTAATTGATTCTTACCACTTCGCTTTTAAGTAAAAGTGGGTGGAAGTATTTATATGATTAGTAAGTGATTTATAGTTTTAGAAGGTTTTATTTTCTCAGGATAATTTCCCCCTTTAGATTGTTGAGTATATATTTCTAAAAATCTTATGGAGGTAAAGATGAGATCTGATATAGGCGATATCTGATTGTTGTTTCCATTGTTAAAGATGTACAAATGTGGGCGTGATAACAAGATTTTTAAATGTTTTATGCTGGGTTGAGTGAGATTGGAAGGCTTTGAATATTTTAGGCTTCCTCTCCAAAGAAATGCCTTCTCTGTACTTTTTGTATGTTTATGTTTGTTAGTAGGGGGTAAAGCGGTAAAGCCCAGCGATAGTCTGGAGATATGATAAGTTCATTAAATTGTATTTCCTTGTTCATGTTGTGTGTACCAATTTTCCTTTCCCTAATACGAGTTTGGGTTCGTCAAAGTTTATGCTGCTCCAGAACTGGTACCTTTGATTCTTGGTATCTTAACTGCCAAAACAGGCCCCTAAAAAATCTTTTGGAGTTGTCAGAGTCACAAACACGGAGGTCTTACTACTGGATACGCTAACCTGAATCCTAAATAAAGAATCGGTTACTTCACAGTTAATGCAATCCCAAGGTATTATGGTAGATGTCGCAGTAGATCAAACAAAACCTTTGTTCCAAATTCAGGGGGGCTGGACGATGATGGCATTACGGACATTAGAATAGTAGTTGGTGGTGGTACCAGTAATGGTTTTCGCGGATTAATCGCGATAGTTCTCAGGTTCTATTCCTCCAATATTCTGGAATGATTTATTAGTGAAGTGGCTTGGCGATATGATAGTTTTCTGGAGCCGGAGTCGAGAGGACAGTGGAAGATCCTACTTGGTAAGGCTTGAACTATTTGAGGCTTCAAGTCTCTCTTAAATCCATTGTTCTACCATGATCTATCTACAATGTGCATTTTGTCGCTTTATTCGGTTTGTTTGGCGCATTATCTAGATCTAATGGTTGTGCTTTGTTTAAGAGCGTAGTGAAAATAGCGGCACAATTTAGGAGGATCTAATAATGATAAAAACAACAGCCAGGTGGGTTGGCGGGATGCTATTACTTGGAATGGTTGCAGTTTCAGTCTTTGCTGTAAATGCGATTTATTTTAAACCGTGGTCTATCAATGTGTATTTTGAAAGGGCCTTTATAAAAATCCAAAGTACCAGCCCGGAAACACTCTCAATTTTTCGTATGCTAGAACGATTTGGGATTGATGACCATAATGCTCATCTTGATGATGTTTCTGAAAAGATGGAGCTGCATGAGATACAGATAGTTAAGGATGAACTATCTACTTTAAGAAGCTATGATCGATCTAGCCTCGATGATCGGCAGGCAATTTTCTACGATATTCTGGAGTACTACCTGGAGAATCTTGTAGAAGGAGAGCGCTGGAGGCATCATAATTACCCTCTCAATCAAATGTTTGGTGTGCAAAATGCTCTTCCGGAGTTTCTCGTTGAATTGCATCAAATTAATAATGTCAAGGAAGCTGATTATTATCTCTCCCGCTTAAGTGAAGTAGATAGAAAGTTTTCTCAAGTATTGGATGGGTTGAAAATTCGGGAGCAGAAGAAAATCTTGCCTCCACGTTTTGTAATTGATCGTGTGTTGAGCGAAATGCAAGGATTTATTAACGTTCCTGTGCATGAAAACATACTCTATACCTCTCTGGAAAGGCGACTGGATACCCTTGAAACTCTGCCAGCCAAAGAACGTACACGCATTCTTGATAGAGGAAAAATATTAATTGAATCAGATGTCTATCCTGCATACGCAAGCTTGATCGCCTATTATCAAGAATTACAATATAAAGTTACAGAGAATAATGGCGTTTGGGCCCTTCCTGAAGGTGATGAATTTTATGCATATCAAACACGTATTCATACCACTACAAATCTGACTCCTGATGAATTGCACCATACAGGATTGATGGAAGTGGAACGTATAGAAGACGAAATGAAACAGATCTTTGCTTCTGTAGGTCTTGATACGGGTAGCATTAATACCCGTTTCTCTGCAATAAATAATGATCCTCGGTTTCTTTATGAAAATTCAGATAAGGGCCGTGAGCAGATTATCAAAGACTATCAATTGATTATCGATGAGATTAACGCAGGTATTGACGATTATTTCAATATAAAGCCAACTGCGGGTGTTGAAGTTAAGCGAATTGCGGAGTTCAAAGAACAAGGCGCACCTAAAGCATACTATATGCCCCCGGCAATTGATGGGTCTCGCGGAGGGGTGTTTTATGTAAACCTGCGCGATGTTCATGAAACAAAGAAATTTACCATGCGAACTTTGGCTTATCATGAGGCAATTCCAGGGCACCATTTTCAAGAGGCAATTGCAAAAGATTTAGAGGGATTGCCAACTTTTCTTAAAGCCGTATCAAATACAGCTTATGCGGATGGCTGGGCTCTTTATACAGAGAGGCTAGCCAAGGAGATTGGTTTTCAAGATGATCCCTATGATGATCTTGGGCGTTTACAAGATGAGATGCTTCGTGCTGTTCGTTTAGTGGTAGATACCGGTATACATCACAAGCGTTGGAGTCGAGAAGAGGCGATTGAATATATGGTGAAAACGACCGGTTTTCCGAGAACTGAAGTCACCACTGAGGTTGAGCGCTACTTCGTGATGCCGGGTCAGGCTGTAGCTTACAAAACTGGTATGTTGAAGATATTGGAGTTGCGAGAACGTGCTCGTCAAAAGTTAGGGAATAAATTTGATATACGTGAATTCCATGATGTGGTACTAACTAATGGTGCCGTACCACTGATGGTGTTAGAGCAACTAGTTGATCACTGGATTGTCACTAAGAAAGTCTATGAGAGTTAATAAAGAGGCATTTCAAGCGGTATTATTTGCTATTTAGAGTGAGCTCGCGTTAATTGTAATAGAGATCATCAAGGTCATTGTAGCACTTGAATAGGGGGTTGAGTTCGACTCATACCCCACTACTGAACCCAAACAGATAATGGCCTGCTTGCTGCGGGTCATTTTTTATTTATCCCTTAGAATCTCCATCGCAGCGTTATGTCCAGGCACTCCAGTAACGCCGCCTCCTGGGTGGCTACCGGAGCCACAGAGGTACAGCCCTTGGATCGGCGTGCGGTAATCGGCAAAGCCCATGAAGGGCCGGTTGCTCCACAGTTGGTCCAATCCTAAGGCACCATGGAAGATATCCCCCCCCATCAAGCCAAATTTGCGTTCTAAATCTAGAGGTGAGTGAATTTGATGAGCGATGATGGAGTCACGGAAATTGGGGGCATGGTTAGTGACAGTATCGATAATGGTTTGTGCTGCTTGCTCGCGATAGTCATCCCAGCTTTTAGCGTCCGGCAGTTCTGGAGCAAATTGTTGGCAGAATAGGCTGGCGACATGTTGACCCTCGGGGGCCAGGGAGGGATCGATGGTGGAGGGGATCAATATCTCTACTATGGGTTGCTTTGACCAGCCGTATTGAGCCGCATCTATATAGGCCTGCTCCAGGTAATCCATGGTAGGGCCAATGACGATTCCTGACTTGTGGTGTGGTTGCACGTGAGTACCGGGTTTGCATGTAAAGTCTGGCAGTTCAGACAGTGCGACATTCATACGGAAGGTGCCGGACCCCACTCTAAAACCACATACACGGCGGTGGAACTCTGGGTCCAGGTGTTGTTCGTCAATCATCTGGGAATAGAGTAGTTTGGGGCCGACATTAGCGATTACTTTATTGGCAGTAATGGTCTCCCCGCTACTTAGTCGTACCCCGGTAGCGCGATCACCATCGATAAGCACTTCTTTAACTTCAGCGTCTGTGCGAATAGTGACTCCGAGGTGCTCTGCTTCTTTACACATAGCCTGAGTGATAGCACCCATACCGCCCATGGCATGACCCCAGGCGCCTTTCTCACCATTTACTTCTCCAAATACATGATGTAGTAACACATAGGCAGAGCCGGGAGTACTGGGGGCGGCATAGTTGCCGACAATAGAATCGAAGGCAAGCGCGGCTTTGACATGGTCGTTCTCAAACCAGCTATCGAGTACGTTGGTAGCGCTCTTAGTGAACAGGTCCAGAGCATCTCGGCGTAATGCCATGCTTAACTTTTTTGCTCTAAGCCCAAATCCACCAGCGCGAACCATGTCCACAAGGCCGCCTCCCACATTGGGGGGAGTGCGCAGTAGCTCTTCGCGCAGTATGTTCGCAACGCTTTCGAGCATGGAATAAAAGTCAGGTAGCGTGGCTGCATCCCTCTTCGAGAAGCGGGCAACTTCAGCCTGTGTATCGAGAAAATTCTTATGGAAAGAAAGGCTTTCATTGTCTGAAAGTGGATAAAAATTAGATTGAGGCCGTAACTTTATATCCAGGCCATGTTGACGGAGGTGCAGCTCCTCAATGATTTTCGGGTTGAGTAGACTTACGGTGTAGCTTGCTACAGAGTTCCGGAAGCCCGGGTGAAATTCTTCTGTAATCGCGGCGCCGCCGACTATAGATCGGCGCTCTAGGATTGTTACAGCTTTTCCCGCTTTTGCCAAATAGCAGGCGCAGACCAGGCCATTATGGCCACCACCGATAATTAAAAAATCCTTCATTATTATTCTCTAGTTGGATTATGGTTGTACAGATTGTTGCCAAAAAAAATCAAAAAATAAAGGGGCGACTCAAATATACCTTTCCTAAAGACTGATCTCTTTTATTTTTAGTCTAAGGCTAAAATAACTTGCGATCCAATTATTTTGGCACACTGGCCCTAAGCTCTATGGGGATGCTCCTTTGTGCTGCCTGTAGTAAGTAATAGAGATACTCTATCTTACTTTAATCCTTTTAGGGTCGGGTGACTATTTTGAGAGGTAAAGTCTAATCAATGAGTTAAATCAAATGAAAAATCGGTAGTCGGTGTGAATAATAAGTGCCAGTATAATGAGTAGCAGTTTTAATTTTTACAGGCACTGAAGGGATGAGGATCAATTCTTCCAAATTTAATTTCTCTAAGTATGCTCTATCGGAGCAACGATTTCACCTAGATTAAATAGGCGGTTTAGAATTAATCCAGTGCAAGTGTTTAACTCAAGCCCTAATTATTTTTAGTGATCTAGCTGTTGCAATATGATGCAAATCGGCGCCATCCTTCTTCAAAAAGAGTAGGGTTTCATTGACTGTACTATCATTTGTGTCTAGTGACGGTTGAATGATAAAGCTATATTTCGAATTTTTGTTAGTAGATTCGTGACATTCTGAATGTGGTTTCTATTTAGAAAATTAGCCTTTTTTACCTCGGATAAAGACTGTATTGGGCGCCGCAATGGATATTATGATTCGCCCATAGTTTTCCCTCTAAGTGTACTAGGGTATCCTTCCCTCAAGCTGCTAAAAAGTAACTGAGAATAAGTGATTTATTTTGTTCTAAAGAAACGCCGCCAATTACATATCATGAACCCAATACAGAACAGGTATATCTTTTAGTACTGCCTATAAAAACTTGATGCAATTAATCATTTGGCGGCTGTGAGGTAAACAATATTAGGTGATCTAAGATTTATCACTCACCGACAGGGAGGGGTTCTCTTGACAGTAGCTGCGTGCGCACTCAAGGTTTGCATGGGGTGAGAGCATGCCAAAATTAAATTTCTTCAACAAACGGTTTTTCTTAACCGCGCAGGGCCAATCTTGATTGGCCAGGGCAGTTTTACCTAGCGAGATAATATCTGCTTGATTACTCTCTAGTACCTGACTTGCCTGCTCTGGCTCGGTCACGCCACCATTGGCGATCACTGGCAGACCGCTGTACTTCTTCGCTAGCTGCGAGAGTGATTCCGTGCCTTCAAAGGCCGGAGCGCTTATTTCAGGCTCCGTGGTGTGAATATAGTCGGCGCCGTATTGTCTCACTAACTCGAAGACTTTGGCAGCTCCAGATTCGCCTTCGTCCCAGATGTGGTTGGTATCGTTGACTTTCTTCTGTGAGAAGCGAATACCTACCGTAAAGCCATCTCCGACTGTTTCCCTTACAGCTTTAAGGGTTTCTTTGTAGATACGTAAGCGGTTATTAAGTGACCCGCCAAAGCAGTCTTGTCGTTTATTAGTGTAGGCGGTCAAAAATTGATCTAGAAGATAGCCATTAGCTCCGTGGATTTCGACGCCATCAAAGCCAGCAAGCTGGGCTAAGTGGGCAGCCTTAGCAAAACCTTCAACAGCCTGTGAGATGTCCTGCTGTGTCATGGCCTCTGGTATGGGGTAGGGGCCTTCGCCATGGTAGAAAGGCATCTGGATTCCCAATGGGCGAATATCAGAGGGGCCAGCAGTTCTGTTGGCGTAAGGGTTGTGCTGGGAGAGGGCTCCGGCATGCATTAACTGGGCAAATACCCTTGCTCCTAGTGCATGGATATCATTGGTAATTGGCTTCCAGCTCTCTGCGTGGCTGAGGCTGGCCATGCCAGGTTGATTTCTATAGCCCTGACTAAAAAGTTTATCGGTATAAAGCCCCTCTGTGATAATCAGCCCAAATCCACCACTGGCAAATTTCTCGTAATACTCCCCCATTAATGGCCCCACCCTGCCATCTGGCTCTGCACTGACCCGTGTCATCGGCGCTACGGCTAGTCTGTTAGGTATATAGAGCTTTCCAATCTTAGTGTCGTTAAATAGATTACGGTACTTAGTAGTCATAAATCACTTGTGCTTGTAATAAGTTTCCTCATTTTGACAATTCACAAAATGTTATGTAAATGAGTCATTCTGTCGTTACATTTTTAACTTTTTATTGAATATGCCGGGTATTAATCAGTTAGAGAGCTTGAGAGTATTCTGTGCCGTGGTGGAGCGCGGGAGTTTTACCGCTGCGGGGAAACGGCTGGGGGTTTCTGCCGCTTGGGTGTCCAAGTCGGTAGAGCGATTGGAATCTCAGCTAGGGGTTACGCTTTTCCATCGCACTACTAGGCACATGCAAATCACCGACGCTGGGGAGCGTTGTTATTCACGTGCTATTGACTTGCTCAGCAAATGGGATGCTTTAGAAGATGATCTATCGGAATCCCGTGAGAGTCATAGTGGGAAGCTGAGGGTAAGCGTGCCTATGTCCTGGGGGCTATCCAAATTTGGTCCCATCCTAAATGCATTTATGGATAGCTATCCAGATATTAGCCTCGATATCCAGATGGGGGATCATCATGTCAATGTGTTAGAGGAGAAGTTTGATCTCGTATTACGGCTCACTAATGAGCTAGTTGATAGTTCACTACTTTGTCGAAAAATAACCAGTTATCGCAGAGTTGCATGCGCCGCACCCGAGTATATAGAACAATATGGCGAGCCGCGCAATCCTCAAGATCTGAGTGATTATTCATGTCTAGTGTATACCTTGCCGGACATGCCTAGAGTGTGGCAGTTTAAGGAAAAGGATAAATTGCTAGAAGTTTATCTGGAGCCTAGGCTCGTTTCCAATAATAGTAAACTACTCCATACGGCTTTATTAGAGGGAAAGGGGATTGCCTTGATACCTGAGTTTATTATCGCTGATGACCTTGATAAAGGAAGACTGGTCCCGATATTAACAGGCTTTGAAACGAAAAGGCTGAACCTTTATTCATTGAGGCCTGGAAATAGGCGGCCCACCTATCGCTTGACGCTACTGACAAATTTTATAGATAGTCATTTGAGTGAAAGTTCAGGTGACTTAAGCATATAAATTTTGTACTTTTCTGTTTTCAAGAACTATTTATAGGATTTCTCAAATGTTAAATTATAAAAATAGGTTGCGATTCTTAGAAGGATGGCTGAGGCATTTCGCTTTACTGTAAAAATTGCTTACAAGGTTGAAGCACATCAGTATTTCTTAAGTGGCCCATTGATGTGCTTCGTGATTGAGACTCAAGTGTAAATCGTTACGTTAATATCAAATGATGATTGCAAGTGAGATATATGAGTTAGACTATGCTTTGTTGTTTAATTATATTACTTTTTTCTCCACGTTTTCAGTGTTCCAATGATTAAAACCTCTTGCGTTTATTAAGAAGAAGGCCAGGTTGCCAATAGCCATACCATAACTTGACATGAAGAATATTCCTAAAATTATCCAGAGAACATTGGAAATTGCAAAAATAATAAAGCCAATTTTTTGCTTGTTGCCAAGCAAGTAGGCTGCATATAAGCTTAAGGATATAGCTAGCCAGTCAAGACCGTAGTGTGCCAGGTTATTTTCCATTTAAGTTTATCTCTTGGAATTACTTGGAGATATACTTTCCCACCTAACAGGATACGAGTTTTTCCATTTGCTTATCTTTTAAAGTAAGGAGGTCACTTAATCTGATAGGGGGCGAATATCTATTTTAAAGTGGTAACAATTAAACCCTGATTTTTTGCTTTATACATAATCCAGATCTATATAGATATACAGATAGTTTGTAAAATTTTCTGATCGAAAACAAAAGATGATTAAAGTGTGAATGGGGGTAGATACAAGTTGTGCAAAGAACATTTCCAGCTGAGTGTGGTATGTTTACTCATTCTTGCTGTCTTATTGATTGCTAGGGCCTTATAAATTTCCGCCTGTGAAGTTCAATTTGTGTCCTTGTGACGCATCCCTCTAAATGATCGTTAATTAGTCCCATTGCTTGCATGAAAGCGTATACAGTTGTTGGGCCTACAAATTTCCAACCGAGTTTTTTTAAGTCTTTTGAAAGTAAGATAGACTCTTTTGAGGTTGACATGCTTTGTGGTGTGGCAAGGGCTTCCTCCTTAGGTTCGTATCTCCAAACAAACGATGCCAGCGAACCTTCGTTCTTAACGATTTCTTTGGCGCACTTGGCATTACTAACTACAGCCTCGATTTTACCCCGATGCCGAATTATCCCTTCATTTTTTAGAAGTTTTTCAATATTTGATTGGTTGAAACGAGCTACTTTGTTAAAGTCAAATTTATGGAAGGCCCTCCGGAAATTCTCTCTCTTGGCTAGGATTGTGCGCCAGCTCAGTCCCGACTGGAAACCTTCCAGGCATAGTTTTTCAAATAGACGGTAATCATCATCTACTGGGTAGCCCCATTCAGAGTCATGATATTCTAGAAAATCCGGTGCCGAAGAACACCAGCTACAGCGATATTTACCATCGTGGCCTTGTATAAGTTGTGCAGGCATATCAGCTTCCTAACCATCTGTCTCAGTATTTAGTAAGAATTCAAGTTGCGGACTTGTTTTGGATGCATCGATTTCTATGACTTCGCTACTAACGACATTTTCAGATATAAAAGGATCTTGACTGATGCGTTCCAACAATTCTTCGTAAGTAGTATTAAACGCTAAAATCCCCCCACCAATACCGGGCTTTATGTTTCCTGATGCTAGAAATACACCATCATCATAACCTTTTTGCAGCCACACCTTATGACCTGACATATACTGGGCAGCTTGTGCTTTGTTCTGTGAGAATTTTAATAGGATAATAAACATATAATTCAATTCCTTTATAAATAGGGCTACCCCTTCATTTGGAACGTATCAACCCAAGAGCACATCTTCTTAACTTCATGCTCGACAAAACCCTTATCTTGAAAGGCGTTTGCCATAGTGGCCACCCCTTGGCTCCAAGATAAAACCTTCAATGATAAGTTATCTGCATCAATATCGGGGTTTAGCTGAGTAAATTGCATTCTTAACCACTCTCTGAATAGAGTGAATATTTTATTAGCGTCCTCCCGGCTTATATGATTCAGCTTAGCTAGTTCATTGGAGAGAGTACCAATGGGGCAACCAAAATCTCTGACTTTATCCCAATTGGTAATAACAATACGTATATAGCACTTGATTCTCTGATCAGGTGCGCTTCCTTGATTTTCCCAATCTTGGAGCATTACTCGGGTTTTTTGTAATCTTCGTTCTATTACGCTGGATAAGATCTGATCCTTCGTCTTAAAGTGATGATAAAAATTCCCGCGTGAAATATTTAAGAGGCTGGCAATATCTTTGAAAGAGGTATGCTCAAATCCCTGTTGGTAGAATAAATCATCTGCAACATCAATGATTCGTTCACGGGTATCTAGTTTTTCCATATTGATCGGGGACTATTTTCTAATCTGGGCTGAAGCGAATGGATAGTCATTATAGCCTTTTTCGTCCCCGCCGTAAAAAGTTGAATGGTCAGCTGGATTAAGTGGTATACCCTGCTTAAGTCGGTAGACTAAATCGGGATTTGCTAGGAAGGGTGTCCCAAAAGCAATTAGGTCAGCTTTATTTTCTTTTAAAGATGTTTGGGCGCGCTCGAGGTCATAGCCGTTGTTGGCGATATACACACCTTTAAAGCGTTCCCGCAAGAGCTGGTAATTTACATCTCGCTCTTTCTTCATCATATCACCTTCTAAAATATGGACGTAGGCAATATTTCGGAAGCTTAGTTGCTGCAATAGGTATTCAAAGTGATTTTGCGGATCGGAATCGGACATCGAGTTAAAGCAATTTTCGGGTGTAAGTCGCACTCCAATACTATTTAAAGGCCACGCTGCCATTACGGAGTCAATCACTTCATTTAGCAGCCGCATGCGGTTCTTTATATTACCGCCATAGAGATCACCGCGCTGATTAGTACCATCCCGTAGAAACTGATCGATCAAATAACCGTTCGCACCGTGAATCTCAACTCCGTCAAAGCCTGCCTCTTTAGCCATTTGTGCGGCAAAGCCAAATTGCTCTACGATTTTGGGGATCTCACTGCTCTCTAATGACCTGGGAAGTACAAAGTCTTTTTTTCCTTCATAGGTAACCGCTTGTCCAACTGGTTTAACTGCCGATGCGCTGACGGGAGTATCTCCATCTGGCTGCAATGTGGGGTGGGATATGCGCCCACAGTGTTGCAGCTGTATAAAAATTTTCCCACCTGCTTGATGCACTGCTTGTGTGAGTTTCCTCCAGCCAGAGACCTGCTCCGTTGTGTAAATACCCGGTGTGCATGGGTATCCAATGCCTTGAGCAGATATAGGGGAGGATTCTGTGATGATTAGGCCTGCGCTTGCCCGCTGTTGATAATGCGTCACCATCATTGGTGTCACTACCCCTTGTGCATCTGCTCGATTGCGGGTCATTGGTGCCATCACCACTCGGTTTGAGAGTTGAAGACCTGCCAAATCGAAGGATTGGAATAAATTAGCCATGTTTTACTTCCTTTTCTCAGCTTTATTTCTCTAGGACGCCTGACCTAGTGGTTGTTATGCTAGGTCACCCGTCCTAGCGGTGTCAACCATTTATCAATTCGTATACTGATCGAGGATTGGGGGGCGATAATTTGTACACCCAGTAGGTTTGATTGATAGGGGGTGCAATATGGCAACATTTGTTTTGGTACACGGTGCTTGGCAGGGAGGCTGGTGTTGGAAGCGGGTATCAGCGTTTCTTAGGCGGTGCGGCCATGAGGTTTACAGCCCAACCATGACGGGGCTCGGAGAAAGGGCGCACCTTTTAGATGGCACAATCAACCTGGATACGCATATACAAGACATTCTGGGTGTTATCGCATGTGAAGAGTTAACGGATATTGTCTTGTGTGGCCACAGTTATGGTGGAGTGGTAATAACCGGTGTGGCTGATAAGGTTCACCAGCATATACGATCCCTTGTCTATCTTGATGCCTTAGTTCCAGAGGATGGGCAAAACGTCTTAGATCTTTTGCCTGTAGAGGTCGGGTTGAGTTTTCAGGATATTGCCAGAACTCAGGGTGATGGATTTCGCGTAGCGCCAAGTCCTGCAATAGATTTCGGGGTTAACATTCAAGATCAGGCGTGGGTGGATCGGCGCTGTGTCGACCATCCACTGGGATCATTTGAGCAACCGATTCAACTACAGGGCTTATGGAAGCAAGTTGCTCGGCACCGGTACATCTATGCATCGGGCTGGGCACCAGGAATTGGTAGGCCGTTCTTTGAGAGAGCCCAGAAAGAACTTGGTTGGGAGACGATAAACCTTCCCTGTGGTCATGATGTGATGCTAGATATGCCCAAAGAACTTACCCAAATTTTGATAGCCTCGATATAGCGATAGCCGCGCTACTTTAGCAACTTATATGGGGCACCCCTTATGGATGCTCCAATGAGAGATGGGTCAAGTATGTCTCTGTATAATTAAAGTGCGTGTCGATATAAAAAATAATTGATCTATTGAATCCAAGTTTTGTGTTGACTACGCCTAATTACATAGTGAAGAAATCAAAGAGAAAAAACATTTCCTCGGTTGCGGGTGGGTGGCATAAATCTATAAGCCATGGTTGGTACTACATCACGGTGGCGTGACTGATGATGCGGCTACGGCTTACCTTTTAGTTGTTCCTGAATGTAAGGCCTCTATAGCTTTTGCGACTAACTATGTGCCAGAAAAATTCTGGCGGATGCGGGGGCGTATGGCGTCAATCTTGAAAGAATACCTTGGTGTTGAAAGATGCAACCGCTGGGATTTCCTTCAGTCCTCTGTATAGTTGCGTTAACTTTCATTGCTGCATATGTTGAACGTGCTTCCCGGCAGGCAGCCCTAAGCTTTTGGAAAGGCGAGTTGATGCTCATGTCAAATTTCTATAAGGCCTTTAAAGGCTTCTATACAATATCTCCATTTTTAATTTTGACTTATACCTGAAGTAGAAAGAGATAACTTACTGTTTTTGGTTGAAATGAACTGGGCTGGCTAAACTAAAGATACTAGTAGCAGGAGCTATCAGATTAAATAGAGAAGACGCCTGCATAACACTCTAGAAAACGGTCGATATGGGTTGTGCCAAAGGCGGAAAAAAACGCGTTTCTCTGTTGAGTGCTACGCTGCTTAGTGCCACCTGTATGATAGGTTCGGGCTGGTTGTTTAGTGCGCAGCTTACGGCAAACTATGCAGGTAATTGGGCTTTTGGAGCTTGGATATTAGCAGCACTTTTGGTCTTGATGGTTGGCTTGTGCCTAAGCCGTGTCGTTGCATTCTACCCAGTCCGTGGTGCCCTCGCTCAATCCAGTGCATTGTCGCACAATAGTATTTTTGGAATGCCATTTGCGTTTGCTAACTGGTTTGGCACATTAATGGTTGTTGCGACCGAGGCGCAGGCAACTACTCAATACCTCTCATCTGCTATAGATTCCTCTTTGTTAATTGACAATCATACCTTGACTCCGTGGGGGAAGGTTCTCGCGTTAAGTATTCTTTTTGTATATTTGCTGATTAACTATTATGGAATACGGTTTCTTGCCAAGATCAATAATGTTGTCACTGTTCTAAAGATATTTACTCCCACCTTTGCAATAGTTGTATTGCTTATAGTTGTATTTAGTAGTGATACAAGTGGGTCAAATTTTTCAATTGACTCTAATCAGGAGTTTGGGTTTGGAAGCGCTTTTTCCGCTGTTATTGGGGCAGGTCTAATATATTCGTTTAATGGCTTTCAGATCAGTGTTGCCTTTGCCAGTGAGATAAAACATCCCAAGCGTAATATTCCTTTGGCCGTTACTTTATCAATTACAATAATGACGCTTGTTTATCTTGCATTACAATATGCTTTTATGGCCTCAGTGCCGAACGATCTTCTGGTGGAAAATGGTGGTTGGCAAGGGATTAATTTTGACTCGCCGCTTTTGGACTTGGCGACACTGCTTGGCTTGCACTTTCTTGCAATGATACTACTCGCAGACAGTGTGATAAGTCCCTCGGCATCTGGATATACTTATTTGGGGGCCTCGTCAAGAATTCTATTTGCAATGGCCTCTGTAGGGCAAATGCCGCGATGGTTAGCTGTTTTAGATCCTGTACATAATTTATCAAGGCGCTCGATGCTTACTAATTGGTTGATAGCAGCAGTTGTACTTGCTCATGCTGATAGTTGGGCAGCACTTATGGTGATCGTATCTGGCTATCATATAGTTGGATATATGGCTGCCCCCATTAGCATGGGAGCACTTGAACCTGGTACGAGATACTTTGGGGCGGCTGTTTTTGCTGTACTGGGGGTGCTCATGATTACCATAACTTCATCATCCCTTTTGTTGGTGTGCGCCTCTTTGTCAGTACTTATCTGTATTTATGCATCATTGCATATTGCCAGTATTGGGGTTAAGAAATTATCTGTGTTAGTTCTGCCGTTTATTATATATTTATGGATTTTATATTTTATTCAGTATACTTGGGCGGTAATTGTTTTTTCAGTTGCTTTTTATTTGTTAATATCTTCGAAGCCCTATGTTAAATTTTGCAGGGTATATAATAAGCTGTAGCTTGATGTATGGTTTTAAATGGTTGGTGTCTGTGATATTAGTAAAAGATTCCAGGGTGTTGGGTGGATCCAAGTACATGAGTGAACCCTTTTGCCAAGGCCAATTCTGACAGGGTCAGTTTAAGTTATTGAATGCCTGATAATAGCTATCATTTTATCCGCAAATATATTGGTAGATGACAATAGGGGGTGTTCGAGCATAGCTCGCGCAGTAATATCAACTTGAGGAAGCCTATTAATTCTTGTTTGTTTAATAAATTAGTACTTTTCTCCAAAAAACTACTACTAAAACATTTAAGTCCCGGGTAGTGCCAGGTTTTAACTTTTACTACATAGCCCTACGGAAGGCTCGCTTTCGGAGGGAACATAGTTAGTAGGCTGATGTGATAAATTGCTCAATTGTCAGAGCTTAGAGAGCCGCCTTACAGCTTTCTCTCTCCACTCTTTGGATAGGGGTTGTAGCTGAATTGCAGCCTGGAGTACTTGCTTGGTATTAGAAAATTGCTTATCAAAAAAAGCTCTGAACATAGATCGTATGTCGATTGAGTTTGGAGCTTCAGCTATCTTACAAATCGAATCCCCTTCTTTAATATGCCCCTCCTTAATAACCCTAAAATATACACCGCAATTAAAGCTGCTAGTGAGAATCTTGGCTGCAGCGTCATTATCTAGGGCTATGCTTAGCTTAAAGCAGGGTATTCTGGGTTGACTTACCTCAAGGATACAACTGCCTATGCGGAATTGGTCTCCAACAAAGATATTTTGTTCTCGAAGCCCTTCTACCGTTAAATTCTCACCAAATGCGCCATACTTAAGGCCCTTTCTGCCTAACAGGTCCTCCCAGTAAGGGTAGTGGTCATTAGAAAACGCATATATGGCCATATCTTTGCCGCCATGATTTTTTAAGTCTGCCTGCTCATCTCCTTCCAAATTATTCTTTCCAACAAAAACTTTTCCTTGGACTGGCTTCTTGAAGATCCCCGTTGTTACAGTTTTACCCTTGTATTCGCAATCTACTTTTTTGGATACGTTTATAGAAAGGAGTTTCATATTTGCTTATTGGTAGATAATTTATGCAGGACCTGGATCTTAGCAAAATATACGCTTAATGCACAGCTATCCTATTTTGCTTTGATGTCCTATAGGACGGCTTACATATATCTGTTTATTGGTTAATGGTTGGAAGATTTATCTCGATACCAGCGCCAGCGATCTTCTTCGTACTCATAGCATATATTATCGCAGTGGATCTTCTTCTCTACGCACCAGTCTTGATTTTCATTATCTCTAATGCAGTCATAGTAGCTATTCTTACAGGTTTTTATACACCTATTTCGAGCCTCACGATCATGAAGTTCTCCAGCTCTTACATTCACAAAGAGGCAGGAAGTCAGTGTAATTAGAATTGTGATTAGATAGCGAAGCTTTGGCATGGTTAAACGCCGTTTGATTTTGCTCCTGAAGAGTAATGTCACTAGCGATAAATCAGTAAAATATTTGTTGGTTGGTTTGCTGGCAGGCGGGTGAGAGGGTGTTGGGTGCTAAGCGTGTATTTTCTGATAGAGTGAATGCTACTGTCCTTAGATTAGGCGGCAACCGTTTTGTTGAGTTGCCGCCTTACATCGTGATGAGATTTTTATCCGCTGGCAGTGGCCAATTGGTCAATTACCTGTTGTATTTTCTGTTTATTGTTTTTAATGAGTCGATCTGAGTGAATCTTGAGTGAATCGATATTGTCATATTCAAATAGACCGACATGGGGTTCAGTTACCTCTACATTGAGATAGTCATATTTGATCTTTACATTGTTGGAGAGTAATGAAGCAATTTCCAGGGCGTGCAATTGCTGCTCATCCATTGATCTTTGAACACTTGAGATAGCATCTCGTGCCCACTGTAGTATGCCCCAGTTTTTCAGGTCTTTATATTTCACCTGCGAACTGGTTAGCGGGGAGGTGCCGGACCCAAGAATCAGCACATAGTAGTTCTTGTGAGGGAACTCTTTGATGATATCCAGGAGTGCAACACTTGCAGGGTTGTTGGCAGAAATACCTGCGTCGGCAAAGTATTTATGGCCCACTTCTTTGCTGTCAGCCATAAAGCCAACTGGGGGAAACAGTGAAACCCCACTAACTGCAGCTGTGACCAGTTGGTATAGGCTGTTGGTAGGAAGCTCACTGGTATCTCCTCCTCGGTTTTTGAAGAGGTGAAGTTCACCAGTATTTACACTGAGTGAGGGGATAATCACATAATTTTTCAAATCGGTGAAGTTAAGCTCTGGTGTATAGTGCTTCTCCATCACTTTGTGAAGGCGGCGACCCAAATATTTTGGAGAAAAAAGACCGGATGCCGTAAGCAGTTTATGATACCAAGGGGTTGAAAACAGATAATTACTTTTCGACTTGTATAAGTTAATAAGCAAGTCTGTTTTTGAATCGACATTGGCATAGTTTTTAGCCAGGTGAGATGAGCGGACATTCAACCCGGTAACAATGACAGCGCCCGTCGAGACACCACTAAACACATCGAAAAGCTCGTCAACTGGTTGCCCCAGTGCTTTTTCCAAGTGCTTAATGACATATAGTGGTATGAGTCCACGGATACCACCACCGTCAATGACAAGTATGTTGATCGTATCTTTATCATTGAGATGATTGCGTATCGCAGTCTCATCCTCTTGCACTGGTGAGCGATAAAATGTTGCGCTTGCTGTAAGGATGTAGTTGTACAGATAGGCGCAGGCAGTGAAAATCACGATGATCACTGTAAATATAATAAGGATATAACTGAGTTCCATTTCTGCACCTATAAGGTATTTACGTCGCAAGGATATAGACACCGAATCTTTGATATTGACTAAATGGAGAGAACGGGTTTTGTCGGGTAAGAAGGGGGGCGGAAAAAACGTATGATATTACTTTTTATGGGTTGAGCGGTCCGTAGTTTTTTCTCGGTTGTAAGGGCTTTCGGTGAGAAAAAAGTGCGATTTATAGATCTGTGCGTCTTATTTTCAGTTTTCTGGTAATGATTATTTCGTATATCGATTTTTTCGAAATTATCGATATATCGACGATGACCGAATGGTTTAATATGAGCTAAAGATGACTATTTAGTTAAATATCAATAGTTTGATGCTGGATGGAGTGCTGTCCTAATTTGGGATATTAAACATTCCAAAAAATAAGTGTATTTCTGTATTAACCCATTAATTTTTCAGTGCTTTTTGCTTGACTGAAAATTCCGCCTTTAGTTACTTTTCACGCATAGAATCTTGAGTGTCCACAGAGTCCAGCCCTAAGTTTTATACACAAGTTTTTCCGGTTTTATTATGTAAATCAATAAGTTACAGTTTGACCTGGCATGAATTACAGATTTGATTGGATTATTATGCAGGACTGGGTCATGGACGAAGTAAAAAATCAGGTTATGGGTGATACACGCTTGAATAAGCGCTTGTCCAATATTCTTAGTAGTTTAAGTTCAGATCCAAAGAATAGCATTCCCTGTGCAAACAAAACTTGGGCAGAAACGTTTGCAGCTTATCGCTTTATCGAAAATGATAAAGTCAATTTTGACTCTATTATGAGCGGCCATAAATCGGCAACTCTTGAGAGAATCAAGGCGCAGCCCGTTGTTCTTATCCCTCAAGATACCACCTTTCTAAATTTTGCCACTGACTTAGAAAGTAAAGAGATGGGAACACTTAGGCGGAAAGAGACCAATCAGCAACTCTTGCACACCTCCATCGCTATAACGCCATCAAGAATTAACTTGGGTGTTGTTGAGGGTAGTATGTGGCAGAGAGACAAGGAATCAAGCTCTAATTCCCGTTATACCAAGTCGATAAAGGATAAGGAGAGTCGACGCTGGCTAGACCATTACGAAACGGCTTGTCAGATACAGGAGCGCTGCCCTGAAAGTACAATTGTGAGTATTGCTGATAGAGAGGGTGATATTCATGAGTGGTTTCAACTGGCTGAAGATCAAAGTGAACAGCGGCGGGCGAGCTATATCGTTCGAGCTAAGGCCAATCGCACTTTAGAGCTCGATGGAGAAGAAACGGTTTTGCTTTGGGATCATATGAATGAGCAGAAATCTGTCGGTCTATACACGGTAGATATTCCCAAACGGAATGGAGAGCCTGGAAGAAAAGCCAAGGTCAACGTATCCACTACTGAGATACGGCTACTTGGGAAAGGAAAATCTAAACGACCACTTTCTCTCTATGCTGTATTGGCTAAAGAATTAAACCCACCAGAGAGTGAAAAAGGCATTGAGTGGATGCTGTTAACTGATCTTCCAGTTGAAGACTTTAAGCAGGCAAGGGTCATCATTGAGTGGTATCGAAGCCGGTGGGAAATTGAAACCTATTTTCGGGTGGTGAAAGGCGGATGCCAGATAGAAAGTAACCGTTTTAGAACAGAGCAGCGCATGTTGAACTGCATTGCGATCTATATGATTATTGGATGGCGGCTACATTCGATAACTACGCATGCACGAAGAGTTCCTGACGCACCGTGTACAAGTGCCTACTCTGAAAAAGAATGGCGTATGATATGGATGATTCGAGATAAAACTACTCCACCAAATGAACCCCCAAGCATGAGGGAGATAACCCGTATGTTGGCAGGTTTAGGAGGTTTTTTGGGGCGTAAAGGGGATGGCGAGCCAGGGGTTAAAACCGTTTGGCAGGGATACACCAAGCTACTTCATTATATAGAGGCAGCAGAAGCTCTAAATGGACTTAAATAATGTGTATAAAACACAGGTCCAGCCTTATTGGCTGACTCCCAGCAGGATTGATATCAGCGCTTGGCGTACTGGCTGGTATCAAAGTTTGCTCTTGATAGCGCTTGCGATGCAAATAGCCAAAAAGCTCTCGGTGGCTGAAAAGAGGGGCTCAGCAAGGGGAGGAATGCTTTTTAAAGGTATTGAGCAGGGTTTTGGCTTCTTTAAGGCTTAGCAAGTGTGCCCTGAATGAATTGGCTCCGGCATTTACTCCCAGAGAGATCAATTTCATCACTACATTGAACGCGAGTTCTGATTTTAGGTAGGGGGTAAATGCCAGAAAGGCATTAAATATAGACTGATGAACTCTGTTTAGTAACTCTTGTATATCTGGATTGCTAGTTGATATCTTCTCGGCCTTTTTCTCAAAGGCTTTTAGCTGATTGACATACTCTGAAAATAACCTGAGATTAAACACAACCGTTCTGTGCTCTTTATAGCCGGCAATGATGGTGCTGAGTGCATCATTGATCTTGCGTAAGGCTATGTAATCATTTCTTGATAGGTCGGTATAAGAATCGGAGAGATAGCTGATCGTATCTCTCCGCAGCTGACAAAACTCAAATAAGTGTTGATCATGCTTCTTTACTTCCAGAAGCTGATACATTTTCGCGAAAATGAAGACAAGAGCAATTGCCGGCAATAGATAGAGCACTACTCAAACTCCTTTTCATTAATTGGCTTCTTGGGCGCGTTTTTCCTAGTGGGAGGTGAATAAGAGAAGGCGTTGTCCATCAGCTTTAAAAACCTGTCCCTATATTCTTTATTATCTGCTGCAAGCCGGTCAATTTCAACTTGTCGGTCCTTCAGGCGCCCACTGTACATCCAGAAGAGGAGGTAATGCGCAAAGATGAAAAATATGACAAAGAGGCCATTCTTAAGCCCCACATTCTGTACGAACTGAAGTATATCTTTGAGGATATCAGTCATGTAGTCCCTTACTTCTGATTTTGACAGCTCCTCATGCATTTTTAACTATTGAGACTCTTGATTCAACTTGGTTTAACTTTGAACAGTAATTTTGGTACTTGAGTCCTATTTGCTTCTGTTTAAATCCCGGATATAGCCTTCGTGACACTAGAGGTGCCCGGCCTTGCAGCGCAAGCCATTTCTCTAGTTTGGGCGGTTAGTCCAAGCATGTGGGGTCTGAAGTAGTGAACTGGTTTCCACTCCAAAGATTTCTTTCATTGCAGTCGGGGTCAAAGGGATCTGCGAGGTCAAATTGCTGATTGCCGTTTAGGGTATTCCCGGTAATCCGGTTGTTTAAGCTGTTCGAGTCGGTAACGATAATACCGCCATTGCTTGGTAGTACCGAGAGCCCATTATTGGATACCGTGTTGCTTGCAATCGAATTGCTTGAGCCGCCACTTAGATTAATGCCCACCTGCCCATTATCCGCCACATTGTTACTTGCTATGTTGTTGAAATTACCGTTTATCAGGATTCCAGCTTCACCGTTATTCTCAATGATGCTGTTAGATACAAATGTAAAGTTGCCATCGATCTCGAAGCCGTCCTCGCTAAACCCGGAAACGGTAGTAAAGGAGATATTGTTATAGTCTCCCAGGATTTCAATGCCTTCGTCTCCGCCTCCTAGTACTGTACTGCGACTAATGGTGTTGTAATCGCCAAAAACCTCAATACCATCAGAGATGGTTGAAGTAGCAGGACCTGTAATATCGACGTTGGTGATGGTATTGCCGTTGCCGAATAGCAAAATTGCATTTCTTACAGCGCTATTTATTTCCATATTGGAGATGGAGTGGAAGCCTGAGCTGGAGGTGATGACACCATTGGTGCAATTGGTTAGTTGGCCGTTGCTGAGATATGCTGCGGTGCCCTGGAGGTCTATTGCGTAGAAATCTGTTTGGGTTGGGTCCAACGATACGCAGCTAAGCTCAAACCCCGCCATATTCAGGCTCCCTGATGGGCCTACAATGGTGAGTGCTACAGGATTGGCGATACTCAACTCGCAATTCAGGTCCTGAGATAGAGTGGTGGGCTCAGATATAGTGTCGCCGCATTCAATGGCCAGTGCAGCCGTAGATAGGGTAAAGACTGCAGCTAACAAACCTAGCCGCTTAAGTGCATTTAGAGTCGTGATATCCATGGCGCTAACCCCTGAAAACTTCTCTTTGTTTCCATAATCCAAAGCCTAGCTGTGCTTTGGTGTTGAGGTTGTCGCAATAAAAAAGGGGCTTACGTCAAAAAACGTAAGCCCCTTGAAAATGGCGCGCTCGGGAGGATTCGAACCTCCGACCGCCTGGTTCGTAGCCAGGTACTCTATCCAGCTGAGCTACGAGCGCGTCGAGGAGGCGCACAATATAGATTGGCGTAGGTAGAGTCAAGAACTTTTTTCACATGAAGTACTTTTTTGGTGTTTGGTGACCGAAAAACTTGTTTGTCTGTTCCTGCTTTCTCGCAGAGGGATTCAGCTCAGGAGGCGTGGGCAGAAAGTCGTGTGTAGGGCTTTCTAGAGGTTATAAGAGGCTTTTGAGGCTCTACGGCGACTACTGACTGATCGTTCCGCTATTGCTTGTTCCCAGCTGGGTCACATTGGCAAGTTGTGAGGTTCCACCTTGGCTAGCGGTGAGGCTGTTCAGAGTCCCGTTTTGAAGGGATGTTAAAGTGTGGTTCATTCCGCTCTGATTCGACATTACAGAGTTCTCCATGCCGCTTTGGGTGGTCCATGAGCTAATTTGTGAGCCTGCCTGAAACAGTGTTTGTGAATTTTGCATGCCTTGCTGGCTTATATTTAATTGGCTAAAGGAACTGTTGGATTGATTGGCTGACACGGTATTTAGCTCACCAACTTGATCTCCAATAGCAAAATTATTACCGCCTGCACTCTGACCAAGGCTGAATATATTTCCAGTGCCAAATTGTGTAGAGCTGGCAAAATCAGAAATGCTTAAGCTGTGAGATATTCCACTCTCATTTTGATCCCCGATTTGTAAAATTTGAACGGTACCCAGTGAGCTTTCAACCTGTATAGATACTCCGACATTGTTAGTGCCATCCTGAGTCATATTCATGAAATTATCGGTGCTATCTATTTGGGCGAGCAAAGAAGTATTAGAATCGCCTTTTGGTGGGCTGTTAGCCTTGGCTAACGTGCGACTCTAGTGAATTGATATAACCCAAATATATGTCACGGTCACGCCTGCCTCCATTTGCATCGACTCCTGCCATAATGTCATTGATTAGATTGAATAGAGTTTCTGATAATGTCTCTGATGCTTCACTCACAGCTTCAAGTCGGACAGACTGGCTTATATGGGTATAGAAGAAGTCCAATAGCCTTGTATCGTGGAGATTTATCGTTGAGCAAGCCAGTTCTATTTGTCGGGCATATATTTTGTATTCCGTCATGACCATTGCTCTGAACTTGTAGTCATGAGGGAGGGCTTTCTTAAGGATATTTGCATTTCTATTATTGTTGTTCTCCAAATATTCTCTAAAACCCATCATGTCATAGGATGCTGGGGCTTGTTCTTTGTGAGTTATAGTGCTGATAGCCGCGGCACAAAAATCGGCCATATGCACTCGAAAATAATGGTATGCATTTTTTAATTGTTCGACTCTTTTTTCTTGTCTTAATTTTTCTTGTCGGTCTGATTGGTATTTTGTAAATTCATTCAAAAGTAACCCAAATGTTGCAATTCCCGTCAGTGTTTCAATGGAGGTTAGTAGATAGCCGAGCTCATTGATAGGGTGAATCTCTCCATAGCCCAAAGTTGTTATTGTTACAATGCTGAAGTAGATGCTTTTTGTGAAATCGAGATTTTCATTTATACAGGAGTCGCATTCACTATATATGGCTGCAAAGATGAATATTACTGAAAAATAGCCGGCAAGTATTTTTTTCCATGTCAGAAAAGATAGGAAACGTGTCATGTTCTGTGCTCATTAACTATAAGCGATATAATTTATGTCTGCGTCATTCCTTTTGGGATAATTACGATCGCGCCAGTAAGTGTAAAAGAGGGTTGCTTACAGTCAGTCTGAATTATGATGACTGTTTTGATCTAACGTTTCTATTAGCATAGTAACGTTAGCTAAGTTGTGAATTTTTGAGTCGATGTTACAAGGCGTATTGCTTATAGGTCGTTGGTGATGCTAAGAGCATTATTTGCATTTATGAGTTGATGGGAGGAGGTGGGTTATATCGTCGAGAAACTTACTCCTCAATTTATCTAACATCTAAAATAGCCTGTACGCGAGGGGTATGATTATTGCTTTTCAGTAGAGAGTCCTGATGCGTAATTCTATTACACCTGATAATGGCTTTTCGTTGGCTGTTTGTCGACTGGGGTTCGTCCACTTAATTGTTACCGGTGGAGATCAGTTAAAATCTAGTACTTACCCAATCGCTGGCTTTCTTCTTGGGAAAGGGAAACTGGCTCAGCCCCTGCTTGTATTAACTTATCTGCATCACCGGCAATTTATGTTTCTGGCAGTGAGCCGCCAATTCCATCACTAGCTCTCAGCAATGGGTTCAAGGTGAGGATTACTTCCTAGGAGTCCTTGTATTACGACACGGTGACGGATGCCTAATGGTGGAGTTCTGGGGGAGTTGATGGCGGTGGGGCCGACTCAGGCATAAAGGTAATGCTGGCGGTGATATATACATGCGGGTTTTACCGCGCTATAACAAAAAGGGCTTATGCCGTTAAGCATAAGCCCTTTGTTTGTATGGCGCGCTCGGGAGGATTCGAACCTCCGACCGCCTGGTTCGTAGCCAGGTACTCTATCCAGCTGAGCTACGAGCGCGTTACGGGTGCGGATATTATAGATGCACCTGGTGCAAGTCAACCTAAAGAATAAAAAAACCCTTAAAAAACATTGTCTTGGGTAAATGTTAGGCACTTTGAGTGAGTTTTGACTAGTTGTAAATTCGCTGCCAGGGCTAGCGGGCCAAGAGGATGATAAGACCCCACCATCAAGAGTAGATAAGTGGTTTTACAGAGTGAGGGCAAGGCCCGCTTGCGTGGCTCTTGGAGGCTCTTGAAAGGAAATGTACCGATCAATGACAAAGTAGGGGGCAGTCAATCTCATCCGGCTTATCAGGTTTCGATCTCAGCGCCTAAAAGCGCGTCTCCAATGACAAGTCAAATCCGCTTATCCTCAGGGTATCATTATCAATTGTTTTCCATTGGAGCCTGCATGCAAAGTTATCAGTGAAAGCGTACTTTATTCCAATGCCGTAGACTAAGTCCGTTTCATTTTTGCTTTGGGAGTAGGTTGGGCTTAATGGGCTATCTGGTATCCAGCTGGATCTTGGTATGAACTCGCTGTCGATTTTGGTATGGGAGAGGCCAATAAGAGCATTTACTGTCGTCTTGTTAAGGATTGGATATTGGGCAATAACATGCAGATGATAACTTCCTGCTGTAACCGTTTCATCATCGGTGATATAGGCATCGCGATATTCATCAATTTCTCTGTCATAGAAACTAACTAATGCAACAAATTCATCATAGGTTTTACTGAAGTGATCATACCCGAGTTCAACGGAAAAAAACTGATTGAATTGGTACCCGGCGTGAATATTGATGTTGTTGGCGTGATCGCCAAAGCGCTGAGAGCTTATATAGGGTTCTGAAAGTTTGTTCTGGCCCTTAAAGTCAAAGTATCCATATCCTATTCCGGCGTAGATTGACTTCTCTGCCGCGATAGAAGTGTTTGCAAGGGTTAATAGTAATATGGCTAGTCTAGTGTATTTCATTTTGGCCCCATTTATTCCATTAAATGAGCGGTTTTATCTCTTTGATAGGTTGTAAATCGCTAGTTACCGTTGCGCTATATTCGCTTTCAAGTAAAGTTAGGATTTGTTGCCTGATCAACTCAATCTATTTTAGGCTTGGCTCATTAAGCCTCTATAAACTGCTCAGCGAGCTAGCTATGGAAGTGTAGGGTATTGGCAATAAAATGGAAGTCGGAAATTTAGGAGCTTAGGATAAAAGGCCAGTTTGATGAGGCTTAAATAAAGGCAGTTTTTGCCTTTGGATATTCCTTTTATAGATATTCTTGAAGCGGGTTACTAGAAATAAATGTATGCCGATGAAATTTACGAAATTATTGTCGATGTTTTTTCATTGCAGCTTGCCGCTGAACCGGTTGGTAAAGTCGTATCTGACGCCGATACCGTAAGTTAGGTCAAAATCATTTTCGTTGGACTTGAAAGGTTTATTGTTTTCATAATTTCCATCAATATCCGCGATGCTCATGTAGGCGGTATAAGTACTATCTATTTTAGTGTAAGAAAGGCCAAGGTAGGCGCTGACAGTGACATTATCTAGCATTGGGTATTCGAAGACAGAATTTATTTGTACGCTGTCAATATCCAAGCTTTCCTTGTCATTAATGATGTTATAGTCAAGTTGAGCTATTACTGCACTATGATGAATATAGGTGTCGGATGCTTTACCAAAATGGCTGTATCCTGCCTCTACAGAGAAGAATTGATTTAGTTGGTAGCCAGCGTAAATATCAAAGGAGCTGGTGGTATCTTTAAAATTATTATTTACATAATAATCTGTAAGTTCTTGTTGCCCATCAAAATCCTGAGTCCCGTATCCAATTCCAGCGTAGAAAGGGGTTTCTTTTGCAAATGCTGAATTGTAGTTGGCTAATAGAGGGATCAATAGAAATATTTTTGAAATTTTCATGTTGGTCTCCTGAGGTGTAAAAGTAACGAAATGCTCAAGCGTCAAAATAGATAACACCTATATTGCTTTTGTCTGAAGAATTCAGTCAAGTTGTTTAATTAGAGTAGGATGGTTTTGAGGCGTGATTGTGCGTTGAAGGGGTGCTTTGTCTGATTTGATTGCCAATCTGTCTTCTTTTGATTTGTCAAAGTATCGGTCTGCACGCCTTTTTTGTCTGAATTTAGTTGTAGTTGTGGCAGGTTTTTTGAAGAGCTTTTTGTAGTTTTTCTAACTTGCCACTGTAGTACATATGGAATTGTGTCATTTTTAAAACCCATCTATAAAGGTAAAATTGTCAGGGTACTTATGTAACCCATCAAAATCGCCTTTGCTAAGGGTTGCACCACAGTGGCGTGCAATTGCATAAACCATGCTCATGTGGAATAGGAAGTTTGGAATTATATATTGATGGATATATTGTGGCTGTGGGAGATCCACTGTTGTGAAACCCGCTTTATCATTGATTCTTCTACTACTGTCCAGATCGGTTACTTCGGGTAAAGAATCTAAATAGTTTAGTGTTTTTTGGATAGTTCTCAGAATACCTTCCTTTGTATTCCCATCTTCTTCAAATGTCACAATTTTCTGGTCAACGAGCGGGCAGTATCCGCGAAGAGAAAAATTGGCCGCAATTTTTGCATTTTCAGCTAAGCTGAACATGTCAGGTGCCAGCTGCTTGTGAAATATTTCCTGCGGAATTTTAGTCGTAATGGAAAGCAGTTGGGAAAGATGATTATGAAGAAGGCTCTTGATAGATATTTGCATTAGGTAACCTGATAACAGCGGAGTGAATTAATTTTTTTGGTACGCACGTTCCTAGGTATTGCTACATCAGATATTGTGACAAAGTCTCCCAATCAAACCGCCGAGCCTTACCGTCGCTAAATAAAACCTCGATACGCTTGTCCTCCCATCCCAAAACCCTTCCATAGCCAAGTTTTCGATGCCGCAGTCCCTCTCCAGGTTCGGGTTTTCGCATTGGTGCCCTGGGTGCACTGATATTGGGGTTGTAATCACAAGCTTCTAAATAGTGGAGCGCTTGGCGTGAAACCGGTACATCGGTGTCGATTTTTTCCGGACGCTCCTTTAAGGAGTCTGCCATCAATTTACTTAAAGGAAGCTGCATTTCATTAATAAATAATGAAGGCTGCGAAGCCTCTGGATCATTCTTTTTGGAGTCTTCTGCAGGGGCCAACAAGAAGAGTTTTGACTTGGCTCGGGTCATCGCCACGTACATCAAGCGGCGTTCGCTCTCCAGTGACGCGGGTGTGCTGAAGTCCCGTTGAGGTTGATAGGGCATATTGTGCTGGGTGAGGGTGGGGATAATCACTTGTTCCCACTCCAAACCTTTAGCCTGGTGCATCGTCGTTATCTGTATGGCATCCGCTTCAGTTTGTTCACCCTCCCGGTGTTGGCGTTGCAGCTCTTGTAGATGTGCCAGGGCTTCAGTGGGCGGCTGCTTCAGTGTGTCCAGGTACTTGCAGAAAGCGAGGATGGTTTGCTGCCTCTCCTCCCCTTGTTGGCGGGTGAAGGCGTCGTCAGCGATTCCGCTGAGAAGTTCCAGTTCACCGATATGGCGACGCAGTAGCTCTCCGGCGTGACCGCGCCAGTTCTCGATCTGGGTAAGCAGGTCTGCCCGTTGGCGCAAGCGTTTGGTCTGGGGTTTGCTCAGGTTTTCAGGTAGTAGGGCAATCAGCTTCTTGCCCCAGCCTTTGTCCAGCACTGCCAGAGAGGAGCAGATGGGCTCCAGGACTTTGCGCGGAATACGCACATGGGGAGAGGTCAGCCATTCGTAAAGTCCCTGCTGGCGACGCTTGGGTGGAAGTTCGGTGAATCGACCGGAGGCAATATTTAAACTCCAAAATAAGGGGCGGAGCTCCCGGCGCGAAAGGACGGTGTTGCGGCTTGCTGAACGGTAGGGAATATTATTGGCCAGCAGTGCCAGTTCAATAGGAGCGGCGATAGACCACAGCCGCACCAGTACGGCGACCTCCCTGAATGACTGACCTTGCTTTTGACATCGGCGCAGGTGCTCTACAAGCCAGCGTCCCTCCTTATCGGTTTTTACCAACTCGATTTCTGTTTGCTGATCTTCATTGGCTGAAACACAGAATATATCGGCGCGATCGCGATTGTTCTCAATAAAGTGATTGGCGGCCAAGGATAGCTGGTGGCCGTAACGGAAAGTACGGCTCAGGTGATAAATATTCGAAGGGGGAAAATCCCCATCGAAAAATGTGAGCAGGAAATCCGGTTTGGAGCCTCGCCATTCGTAAATGGTTTGGTCTGGGTCGCCAATCGCGATGACGTTGCCAGATTTTCCGTAGAGAACTCGCAGTAAAAAGTGCTGTATCTCATTGATATCCTGGTATTCGTCCACCAGGATATCTTCGTAATAGCTGCCGTACTCCTCGGCCATTTCCTCATCCATGCTGAGCAGCATGGCTGGGTCATAAATCAGATCGGCGTAGGTAACCGCATTTTGGCTGCGGCGCCAAGCTTCAAAAGTGCGAAATACTTGCAGAAAATACATGTATTCATCGCCGAGCTTCAGTTCCTGAAATGCGCTGAGGTCTCCCGACAGAATCGTTTTGGTGTAGTCGATAAAAAATTCAGCGGCCTCAATCTCAGATTGCTTCCGTGCTCTAATCTCTTCGAGTTCGTGAGTGGGCGCGCACTCTTCAATGGCCTTCCAGATTTGTAATTGGATTGTGGATTGTGACAGGGGGGATAGGTTGGCAGCAGCGATATGATCATTGGCGATCATGCGTTGGTATAAACGATATCCAACACTGTGAAAGGTATGTACCGCTGGTGTCGAGCCTTCAGCCAGCTGCCGTAAGCGACGGTCGAAGTCCTCCCGAGCACTGCGGTTGTACATTAATACCAGCAGTCGATCGGGGGCGATACCTGCATCAAGGCGGTTCTTTATGTAGTGCAGCAGAGCTGTGGTTTTGCCGGAGCCGGCAACGGCAATGATCTTGGCGTGACCACCGGCATGATCTGCAATTGCCTGTTGTTCAGAGGTAAGGTTGTTTCCGCCCATCGCGCTCATTGCTCAAATACTGGATATTTTGCCAGTGTTTGATGTTGTCTTACAAGTCGCGCTAACTTATTTGGGTGGTTTGTCGCTATCGGAGATTTGATGGTGGCGAAGAGCAAGCTCTGCGATGTAGGGAGAGAGGAACACGCGGCCGCTCAATTCCTGTAGTAGTTTGGAGTGGCCCAGGCGATCCAGTACAGCCCCTTTTACTTCAGCCAGATGCAGCTGAATATCCCGGCATTGCAGGTCCCGGTTTACTTGTAACAGACGCTCTATCGCTGTGCTGTCGATCCGGTTAACAGACGATAAGATCAGCACCATATGGTGGGTATTGCGATGCCGCTTTATCTCTACAAAAAGTCGCTCCTCAATCGCATTGATGTTGCTAAAAAACAGGTTCTCATCAATACGCAGGAACAAAATCTCAGAGTCGGTTTTCACCGTATGGCGAAGTACATTGCGGAATTGCTCAGTACCCGGTACGCGCCCCACGACAGCGATATGTGGCCGGCTGGCTCGCCAGATCAATGTGGCGAATGAGAGCCCGACACCCAAGGCAATCCCTGTTTCCACGCCAAAAAACACTACCCCGAGAAATGTGCCGGCCATAGCCAGTCCATCGGTGCGATCGTAGCGCCAGTGGTGGGCCATACCCTGGAAGTTGATCAGGTTTGCGGCTGCAACAATGATGGTGGCGGCTAGCACGCAGATTGGCAGTTCGGTAAAGACTTTGGTGGCATACAGAAGTAGCAGGGCGATTAGCACTGCGGCTATCACGCCGCTGAGGGGGGTTTTTGCTCCACTCTCATCATTAACGGCTGTCCGTGCAAAGCTGCCGGTTACCGCAAACCCTCCTGAAAATGCGCTGAGAAGGTTGGAGGCGCCCAGCCCCCGCAGCTCCGCATTAGTGTTGAGCTTCTCGCCGCGCCGCTGGGCGATAGAGTGAGCAATAGATAAGCTTTCGACAAAGCCGAGCAGGGCAATAATCAGGGCGGGCAAAAGCAGTTTGTAAATCAGCCCCGGGTTAATAGAGGGGATACTTAGGTGCGGTAGGCCAGCGGGAATAACCCCCACAACGGGTAATTCCTTCTCCCAGTGAAAAATAGCGGTGAGCACAATGGCAATCACCACGATAAGCATGGGCGCCAACCGCGAAAGCAATTTGGATCGTGCTGGGCCGACCCCGATTTTCCTGAGCAGGAAGGGCAAGCCTAGACGGGCGGCAATTAAGCTGGCCAGTGCAATGAGCCCCAGCAGAGCTGCTTCCCGATCGGTTTCGGGCAGGTGGTTAAAGGTGCTGATCAATATCTCGAGAACCGTATCGCCATTGCTTGATATTCCCAGCAAGGGGGCAATCTGCCCGGCAATAATCAGCAGCGCGGCGCCGGAGACAAAACCGTCAACAACCGGAAGACTCAAGAGGTTGGCGAGGCTGCCGAGGCCAAGAAACCCCATTAGTAGCAGGATTGCTCCACTCAAGAGTGCTAATAATATGGCGCCGGAAATGTACTCGGGACTTCCCGGTGAGGCTATGGGGGTGAGAGCTGAAGCGGTCATTAGGGCGAGCACGGCCACTGGACCTACTGACAGCACCGAGCTGGAGCCAAACAGTGCGTATCCTATTAATGGGAGTAGCCCAGCGTAGAGCCCTAGATATGGGGGCAAGCCGGCAAGTGCGGCATAGGCGAGGGCCTGTGGGATCAGCATCATGCTGGCCAGGAGGGCGGCAACACTATCTCCCACCAGCCACTTGGGCTGGTAGCGTCGAAGCCATGGAGGGATTAGGTGGAGTAGCCGCATCCTTACACTTGTTTCCGCTCTCTTCCTGCCGCAATTGTGTGAACTGCTCAAACAAGATAGACGGCGGCTGCCTCACCGTTGTGCTTGGGCGTAAGTTACTCCACTGCGGCAGTGCGCTTGATCCCGAAGAGTTGGAATATCCCCATACCCGTGAGCATGGCGAGTACAAAAATTACCGCTTTAAGTTGTCCCGCCCCGGTAGCGACAATCGCCGGTCCGGGGCAAAACCCCGCCAGTCCCCAGCCGGCGCCAAATAGAAGGCTGCCCAATACCAATCGGCGATCAACCTGGTTACTTGCCGGCAGGTGAAGCGATTGCTTCCAGATAGACTGTCCCCGCCGTCTGATGAAATGGAATAGTGGCAGGCCCACGGCGATAGCGCCAAACATCACCAGTCCCAGAGAGGGGTCCCAGGCGCCGGCTAAATCGAGGAAGCCCAGAACTTTCTCTGGGTTGGCCATACCGGAGAGCAATAACCCCAGGCCGAAAGTGAGCCCGGCCAAAAGTGCACTGATATTGGTTTTCATCATCATTGCCCCAGCTGGCCGATCAGGAGGTGTCGCATTAGAAACACGGTTGCGAAGCCCCCAGCCATAAATATCAGGGTGGCGGTTAGCGAGCGAGTGGAGAGTCGGGACAAGCCGCAAACACCATGGCCACTGGTACAACCGGAAGCCATCCGCGTGCCCAGGCCCACCAGTAATCCCGCTGCAATTAAGGTGGGATAACCTGCCTGGATATCAATGTCGGGCACTGCTGCAAAGATTTTCCAGGCAAGAGGGCTTATCAATAGCCCCCCGATAAAGGCCAGGCGCCACAGGGAACCCTGGATTTGGTCAAGCAGTCCGCCAATGATGCCGGAGATACCTGCGATACGACCGTTGAAGGCGAGTAAAGCGGCACTGGCGAGGCCAATCAGTAGCCCCCCGGCGAGTGCAGTGCCCGGGGTGAAAGCGGTCCAATCGATGGTCATGGGATTACTCCGCACAGTAGAGCTGGTAAAGGGTTTGCAGCAGGGCGAGTACTCGCGGGTCTGCAACCCGGTAGAAGACGTTTTTTCCTTCGCGGCGTGTTTCGACCAGGCCTTCGCGACGGAGGACCCCCAGTTGTTGGGACAGGCTTGGCTGATGAATACCCAGGCGCTCTTCCAATTCGCCTACATTTAACTCTTCCTGGCTGAGCTGACATAGAAGTAGCAAGCGGTCCTGATTGGCCAGGGAGCGCAGCATCGCTGCCGCCTGGCCAGCGGAATCGCGCATTTTGTTGAGATCGAGATGTTCAGTATCAGGCATAGGAACTAAATCAATTTACACAATTACAATATATTGTTTTATATAATATCACATTGTATATTGTTGGTGTAGTGAATACGGGAGAGCAGAAGATGGCTCATGAAGAACACTGTGCCCGAGTACAGCCGTTCCTGGATCGGGATACAGAAACCTGGAGCTATGTGGTGTACGACAGGGAAGGGGGTTCTGCTGCTATTGTGGACTCTGTGCTGAATTTTGATTCAGCCTCGGGTCGCACCAGTAGCCGAGGTGCTGAGGAGCTGGTGTCATTTATTCAAGAGAAAGACCTGACTCTGGAGTGGATACTGGAGACTCATGCCCATGCTGACCACTTATCAGCGGCACCGTTTTTACGCCAGCAATTGGGTGGACGTATCGGGATCGGTGAACACATTTGCCAGGTGCAGAAAATCTTCCGCGATGTATTTAACCTTGAGCGGGAATTCCTGGCAGATGGTAGTCAGTTTGATCATCTCTTTAAGGATGGTGAAACCTTCCAGGTCGGTAAGCTGATAGCGAAAGTGATTTACAGTCCCGGTCACACCCCTGCAGATATGGCCTGGCTAATCGGCGATGCGCTTTTTGTTGGCGATACCTTATTTATGCCGGATGTTGGCAGTGCGCGATGTGACTTCCCTGGCGGCGATGCGTCAGAGCTGTATCGCTCAGTGCGTAAAATCTTGTCCCTTCCCGACCAAACCCGCATGTTTATGTGTCACGACTACCCGCCTAAAGGTAAGCGGGGCTATCAGTGTGAGACCAGCGTGGGAGAGCAACGCAGGGAGAATATTCATTTGCGCGATGGGGTTGCCGAGGAAGATTTTGTCGCGGTGCGCCGCAAGCGCGATGCCACTTTATCTGTGCCGCGGCTGATAGTACCGTCTGTGCAGGTGAATATTCGAGCGGGGCAAATGCCCCCGGCAGAATCGAATGGTACGGTTTATTTGAAAGTGCCGCTTAATCAGCTTTAGACGAAATTATTGATCGATATATTTATTCAGTTGAATGCATAGAACTGAGGTGACAATGAATATTAAACAATTAGATGAACAGGTGAGCGTTTCTGAGCATATAGCCTGTGAAAGTATGGTGCCATTGGCTCAGAGTGGGGTGCAAGTTGTAGTATGCAATTGCCCGGAAGGTGAGAGTGAGACTCACCCTTCCTATGTGGAAATGGAGCAGGCCGCATTGGCGGTGGGCATTAAATTTGTGGCTATTCCTTTTACTCGCGGACGTTTGATGCGGAATCACTGCGAGGCATTTCGTGATGTTTTGCAGGAAGGAGACAAAGTGCACGCGTTTTGCCGGACGGGAAATCGTTCCAGCCAGGTATGGGCCGGTGCCAAGATCCTGATGGGGGCAGATAAAAAGCAGCTCAATTCCCAGGCACAGGCCGCAGGATTTGATATTGGCGCTGTGCTGATATCGATTGAACCCTAGCTCTAAAGTGCAGCACTTTCGGTGCTGCAATTCACCCCCTTCTTTTAAGGCGATAGAACTCAGGCCGTAAGGCCAGAGCGGAAAACAGATCATGGCGATGCAGCATCTCACCAGATGGTTTCCCATTCTGGCTACTATTCACTCCTATAATCGGCAGCTGCTAACCCAGGACCTACTGGCGGCTTCAATTGTTACCGTGCTCCTTATTCCCCAGTCCCTTGCTTACGCTTTGCTTGCCGGATTGCCACCTGAGGTGGGCCTCTATGCGAGTATTGTTCCGCTGCTAGTCTATGGCTTGTTAGGCAGCAGTCGAACACTATCCGTAGGACCTGTAGCGGTAATCTCCTTAATGAGCGCCGCTGCTCTTGGAAAGGTAACAGCGAGCGGTGAGGTGGACTACCTCACTGCAGCAGCGATATTGGCGCTCTTATCTGGAGGAATTCTCACAGTATTAGGTATATTAAAGTTAGGTTTTCTCGCTAACTTTTTATCACACCCGGTAATCTCCGGCTTTATAACTGCTTCTGCATTATTAATTGCACTTAATCAGATTACCCAATTGCTGGGGCTATCGGTCCATGGAGATACAATATTAGAGCTGTTGCCTGGCTTGTTTGAAAAATTGGGAGGCTATAATCAGTTGACCTTGTTAGTCGGTTTGGGGGTGGTGCTATTTCTATACCTATCTAGAGCTTGTGCGGCAAAACTATTGCAAAGATTAGGAATCAGAGCTGATACCGCTAATCTTCTGTCTAAGTCATCCCCCGCAGTAGCAGTGCTGATAACCGTGTACTTCTCATATACTTTTAACCTTGAAGCATGGGGAGTAGCCCTTGTTGGCAGTGTTCCTTCGGGGCTGCCTCAATTTAGCTTGCCAAAGCTGTCGCTTTCCCTATTTGAGTCACTTGCGTTACCTGCGCTAATGATTGCTATCATCGGCTATGTAGAATCGATATCCGTGGCAAAGACTTTAGCCGCAAAACGTAGACAAAGAATTGATTCCAACCAAGAACTGGTGGCTCTAGGGTTGGCGAATGTTGGGGCAGGTTTTTCTGGTGGATTTCCGGTAAGTGGTGGCTTCTCACGCTCAGTTGTAAATGCTGACGCGGGAGCACAAACACAGTTTGCCAGCCTATTTACCGCAATAGGCATTGGATTCACGGCTCTTTTTCTAACGTCACCACTATATTTTCTTCCGAAAGCTACTCTTGCTGCCACTATTATTGTTGCAGTACTTTCACTGGTAGATTTTTCTATCTTGCGTAAAACTTGGCAATTTTCCAAGGCGGATTTTCTTGCTGTAGCGGTGACAATCTTCGTTACTCTATTATTTGGCGTTGAGTCGGGCGTGCTCTGTGGAGTGGGTGCATCGCTATTATTATTCATTTGGCGTGCATCAAAGCCTCATATTGCAGAGGTAGGATTAATCGAAGGCACTGAGCATTTCCGCAATATAGATCGACACCGAGTTAAAACTGCTTCTGAAATTCTTACTTTTAGAGTAGATGGCCGTCTGATGTTCTCTAATATAAGTACATTGGAAGGGCGTATTTATAGCCGTCTAGCAGGTAATTCCCAGGTCAGGCATGTTATTCTGATGTGTAGTGCAGTCAATGAAATTGATTGGAGCGCCTTGGAAGTACTGGAAAGTATAAACAGTATCTTACTTAATAGAGGTGTTCGACTTCATCTTTCTGAAGTTAAAGGTCCGGTGATGGATCGTTTGGAGAAAAGTAGCTTTTTACAAAAGCTCTCTGGCGAAGTATTTTTAAGCCAGTACCAGGCATTTGTAAATATACAGGTGAGTCAAGGAGGTAACACATAGATGCCTGGAAACCTTCTAGGTTTCCCCCATGTTGATTTAAGAGTCACCTGTCAAGACTTATCACTTGAATTTTTAATGCTCTCACTTTTTAAATGGTCGATAATTAGATCGATTTGGGCCTGATTGTCTTTGATTAGTTGGTCTGAATAGTCCTTTAACTTTGGGAGCTTCTTATGCTCAAATATGCCGATAAAAGGCTCTCGAATTTCGATATTTAGATAGTCGTATTCTATCCTCCCTTCTTCAGATAAAGACTTTGCAATTTCCAGTGTATGGAGCTGGTGTGTATCCATTGAGCGCTGCATATTTGTTAATGCATCTCGAAACCAGTTTATTTGTCCCCAGTTTTTCAATGTGTCGTAGTTTGTTGTTGAGCTAAGGAGTCGAGGGCTGCCAGCACCTAATACCAGGATGTAGTAATTTTTACCGGGAAATTCGTTGATAACATCTCGAAGAATCATACTGGCCGGGTTGTTCATAGCTATAGCTGCATCTGCAAACACACATTGGGATTCGTTTTCCGATTCTGCAAATTCAGGCTCACAATGCTGGATACCTTCATCTTCTGAATAATTGAATACGACAGGCGGAAAAGCAGTTTCAGCACTTACCGCAGCTGTCATTAATTGATAAAGCCGATCGGTGGGGAGATAATTAACCGTCTCACCTTTGTTCTTGAAAAGATGTATCTGTCCGTCCTTTAAGTTTAAAGAAGGAATGATTACGTAGTTCTCAAGTTCAGTAAAGTTAAGGTCTTTAGTATAATGTTTTTCCATTACCTCATGTAATCGGCTGCCAAAGTAAGAGGGTGAAAACAGACCGCCTGCGGTTAGGAACTTGTGATACCAAGGGGGAGAGAAAAGGTAATTTACTTCGTTCTCATAGATATCAACCAGATAGTCGAGATGGGATAGCTTTTGCCCGTTTCTGCTGGGAATAGCTTCATCAGGAATATTGAGGCCTGTTGCGATAATGGCTCCAGTGGAAACCCCTGAAAAAACGTCGAACACCTGATCAAGGGGCTTCCCTAATTTGTCTTCAATATACTGCAGTACATGTAGAGGAATTAAGCCTCTGACTCCTCCGCCTGCTACGACGAGGATATTAATCGTGTCTTTTTGCTGGAGATAATCGGTATTGTGAGTAAGATCATACGTGACCGACTCTCGGGGGAATGTGGTTGTTTGCGTAAAAAAATTGTTATAAACGTAGGCGAAAAAAGCATAACCAACAGCAAGATACACAAGTGCAATAATAGTCTTTTTGAAAGAGGCGTTGAACTTACTTGCCATGTTGTACCCAAAACCATCTATTCCTTATGGGTTTTGCCTTTTTAAAGACAAACTCCCAAAGGTATATTAACTTTTATTTTATATCTTCAAAGACTGAATGGTAATAAAACAAAATCTATAAGAAATATAGTAAGGAGTTTACGCGGAGCTTAAGTAGAAAGTGTAATTGTTCTAGGTGGTGGTGACTTGTCTCGAAATCCGACGCTGGTAAGCTCCGCCTTTCTATTGATATAGCATATGCAATGATATCTAGCGGAAGTAATGCAGCTAGATTATGTATCTTGGTTTTTGAAAATAATGTGTTTGGATTGTAACAATTAATTCATGCGGTCTTGCAGCAAATGAAACAGCGTGGTAGTGGAGCTATTGTCCAGATATCAAGTATTTTGGGGGAATTCGTATTACCTTTTCTTGGCTCATATAATACTACCAAGCACGCAATAGAGGGAATCGGAGAAAACTACCGCGTGGAGCTGGCTCAATTTGGCATTCAGTCTCTGATTGTTCAGCCTGGTAAGCATTCATTTAGAACAACTGTTGATGGCACAGGCTTAAATCCCACTATAGAGAAAGTTAACAAGGCTACAGAAGAGGCGATGCAAGAAATTTACTCAGCTTATGGGATGAGCAATATGTTCCAGCTTAAGTAGCTTTGCTAATATAAATAGTTGCTTGGCACTTCAAAAAACAAGTTGATTTTTAGCGGGTTTGTGAGGTGCTTATTTGTATAAGAGTTAATTTTTTAATGGCTGCTTTCAGGGTTTCCATTTTAAGGTTGTTTGCTTAAAGTATTTGCTTGCATGGAATGCTATTCCGAAATAAGGCCATTTAATATACGCATATATTCATTAACAAATAAATCAATACTATGCCTGCTAATCAATGGTTCACAATACCCAAAAACAAAGACCGAATTACGGTAAGTGGTAAAGGTTGCAGCCATTAATGGATTAATGCCGTTAGTTAGAGTAATCATCGGCATCTGAATTTCAAAGTACTCCATTTCATCAGCTAAAAAGGGTATGCTGCCTCCATTGGAAACAATAATCCCTGCGGGAAATGATTTGTGCTGTGCTGTGATTTCAGTAGCCATATGGGTTATATCGCTCATCTTATAGTCTGAGCTGAGATTTTTACTCATAGGCCTTTGCTTGAGCAATACCGAAATGATTTGATTTTGTAGCATTTTGGCAACATCAACAACATTGGCAGACTCTATATTTGGGGGGAGCTTCAAGCTAGCAGTTTCGGAAAAGGCTCCAATATGTCCTAAGGGAATGTTAGGGGAGCATAGCCCCCTGGCATCCATCGATAAAGTGACTTCTGTTAATTTTTTGTCAACCGGTACTGCTCGCGCGGCAATAGATGTAATGGCACAGTAAATTGCAGTAATTTTTATGCCGTTACTCTTGCCCCAATTGACGAGTTTTTGAGTTTTTTCTGGCGGCATAACATATGAAATAGCACAGGACTTGCGCTCACTGGGAGCGGCTTGCTTTTCTACCGGCCAGATGAAATCGTCAGTGTTCTTATGTTCAACTCCCTTTTCTCCAAAGTATCCAGCTGACTCTAGCTGGCTCGCAATACTCTCTTGTAGAGGTAGTGACTTGGCCTGTTCAAGTGTTTCGTTAGATTGCAGGAATTTGTCTAAGTCTGAAAATATAGTCATTACTGATCTGCCATCAAATGCCGCATGTATATTGATGACGGAAATCCACTCTACGAGACCTTCTTTATTGAGGTAGAGCTTTATACTGTATACATATTTTTCACTGTCCAGGCAGTTTATGCCGTGATCTCTAAACTCATCCTCTAAATTGAGAGTATCATCAACTTGGCATATATTTAATGGAATATCATTGAAGTCAACGTCGCAAATCCAGCGAAGTTTTTCCCCTCTTTGGATACGAGCGCGTAGAAGAGGGTGGCGTTTGTGTAGATACTCTAATCCTGTACGTAAAGTGTCAACACTTAACGATTTACAGACTCTAATGAAGGAGACAAATTGTAAGCCACCATAAGAGAGTCTTGTCATCTCTATAAATAAGGCCTCCTGTGGGCCAAGTTCTCGAGATGGAGTTTCTAAACTCATAAAAGACACCAATCAAAATATCGACCATCTTGATTATTTGGGGTCAGAGCAGCATGAATGCCGCATTCGGGAATTTATCCTGACTTGCTGTCAAGAATAGTATTACTCTGCAATTGACTACTTCAGTGCACCAAGCTGCTTTAGGAATCCATATTTGTCCCAAGTGACCCAAGCTTCGACTATTTTTCCATCCTGAATCTTGGAGAATTCCACAGCATCCCAGGTGATTATTTTTTTGGTTGGAGTTTCCCCCATAAATGAGCCGACATGATTAGCGCTGACTGTAACATGAGTTGCGACTAGATCTCCTTCAGCTACTTGCTTGGTACTGACTGCCTTGATGTCTTTGAATGCTTTGTGAAACTTAGCCACTTCTTGTTCAAATTGTTTGAGGTTACGCTTTTGTGGGCCTGCGCTATCCGTTGTCGCAGAATCCAGGTTGTTTATATAGTTAGGAGATAAAATTGTCATGGGATCTATCTTATTTCCGCTTAGCCACAAACCCACAGCTTGCATTGCGAGTTTTTTATTCTCTTCTAGGTTATTTGGCTGCGCTACCACCAAATTGGTAATACTGAATAAAAGGGCTACTAAAACAAAACAGGAAGCTCGTTTGAACATTTGATAGATTCCTTTTTACATAAGTGAGGGGGTGTTTCAGGACGTCTTTTGAACGATATTAAAAATGAGCAAAGAATTGTGTCATCTCCTATTATGGACACATATTCCATAAGGTGAACCGATATTCAGGTAGTTTGGCAAGCTGTCCATCTTTAGACTTTACTGGATTAAAAGTCTGCCGCTAAGATTGATGTTTCAGATTAGCGGCAGAGTATGTATACGAGGTGAGTAATAGAGATGCTGCTGCCAGTATGATAACTGACAGCAGGTTATACGGCTGACCTACAAACTTAGCATCTCCCGTAAGCGAGTAGCGGGGCGTCTTGCAGCCTCAATTTCTTTTCCATCGGTCATTGTTATTAGTAGTCCGCTGTTGACCCATGGTTGAATATCCTGAATAAAATTCAGGTTTATGATTTGCTGGCGGTTGGCGCGAAAGAAAATCTCAGGATTTAAACGCTGCTCAATTTTAGATAATGATTTATAAATGAACGGTTTGTTGTTATCAAAGAATACTTGAGCATGATTTCCACAGTTTTCAAAATAACGGATATTTCCTATTTCTATTAGCCAGCAACGCTCTCCGTCCTTGATAAAGATCTTGTTGTTGGTGTCTAGGTAGTTCGATGAGTGATTATCATCCTGTAAGGAAGAATCACTTAGTGTTTTGTTAAGGGCCCGTTTTAATTTTTCCGGGTTGATCGGCTTGAGGAGATAGTCTAATGCGTTGACTTCGAATGCTTGTATGGCGTATTCATCATAAGCGGTTGTGAAAATAACCTGGGGTGCAGTTTCAAGCTGTTCTAGTATGTCGAAGCCAGTCCCGTCCGGTAGATCAATGTCTAAAAAAAGTAAGTCTGGTTGTTCTTTTAGAATCAGAGAAACTGCCTGCTCACAATCTTTTGCCTCTGCAACTAAATTTATATTTTTGTGAGGCTTTAACAGCTCTCTCAATTCATTACGAGCGAGTCTGGAATCTTCAATAATAATGGCTTTCACTTATTATACCGCCAACTGTAGAGATGAAGTAGGAATATGGCATTGGGCAATAACTTGCTGCCCTTGTTGCTTTATCTGGAAGGATGTGTTGTTACCATATTGAAGAGTCAATCGTTTTTTTATATTAGCTAGCCCCAATCCGGTATTTTCATTTTTCTTTTTGCTGGGCCTTGTTTCTAGAGGTGTGTTTAGTTCTAAGGTCCCTGGGTTAGCTACCGTGATGACTAGGTGTTCCTCTTCATGGGATACTCTGATGGTTACTTCACCGCCATGCTTGGACTTTTCAATTCCGTGGCGTATCGCATTTTCTGTAAGCAGTTGGATAATAAGAGGAGGGATTCGCTCTCCCATCAATTCTGGATCAGTTATCAACTTGAAAGTCAAACGATCTTCATATTGTATTTTGAGGAGGTCGATATATTGACAAACAATTTCCAGCTCATCTCTGAGCGGCACGGTTTTCTGTTTATGTGCCATCAATGTATATCTCAGTAGATCAGAGAGGTTTGTCAGCATCGTTCTTGATTTAGTAGCATCCTCGAGAATTAAGGCCCGGATATTGTTTAGTCCATTGAAAAGGAAATGTGGGTTAAGCTGCCCCATAAGTGCTGCCATTTTAACCTCATTGAGCTGTAGGTTAAGTTGAATGGCTTCCTGTTCAGCTTTGAGTAAACGGTCTTGATTAACTGCTGTAACATAAATCAGGGTCCAGCTTACTAATAAAATAGTCATGATAAGCCAGTTGCCAAGTATGTTGTGCCAAATTGATTCGGGGATGGCATACCCCATTAAATTATAATATGAGAATAGAAAAATAACTGAAATATAAGCACAGGCAAATGCAAGTGAGATTGAGGATAGAACGAAGTAGGGCCACTGTTGCCTCCAGTTTTTATCTAAGAGGTCAAAGCGATAAATTATTTCCCGGATGATTAGTGTTAAAGCTCCGCAGGTTAATATCAGTGTGATTGCATGTATGGCAAGCTGCTCGAAATTTTCATCGGTAAGTAACCCGCGAGAGATGGAATTCACTAGGGCGAATATTAGCCAGCCGCCAAAATGATACGCTAAGAACTTTGTCGTAGGTGCGGGGGATTTCAGTAACTTCATAAATTAATACATATTAATAAAATGGCCCCTTGTTCTGGGGCCACAGAGTTTAGTTGAAATTAAAATCAGAATCTCTCGTTCAGCCAGGTTGACATCGTCTCAAGTGCAATAGGGGAAAAGGTTTCCTCTATTTCTGCATACTCGGCATAGCTACCGGTTTCGGCTGTTTGAAAGAGATGATTCATTTTATCGAGTTCAATAATTTCATAATCCTTATGATTGGATTTACCCAACACCTTTTCTATATTGCCTAAGTTCATTTCCGCATCAACTTGAAAATCCAGTGAGCCGTTAAGAGCCAAAATAGGACATTTTGTACCCTCTAAATAGGGCTCAGGGTTGAAGCTCAATGCATAACGAAACCAAGGGGTGGAATACTGTTTTTTAAGTACCTCAACTTGAGCTTCCAGTTTGCCTCCTTCCAAGCCTTCGAGTTCAACAGTCTTATAGAGATATTGGTGCAACTCATCACTGATAGTTTCCCCAATGGGAAGATGAGCAAATTGTTCAAAAATAATTTTATCAAGCTTGCGTAACTCTTGTAGGTTTTTCTCAGTCACACCGCTGTGCTTTCTATCCCTGTGCCACTGGTCGAAAAAGAGCTCTTGTAGTTTAACCCCTGGGCCGCCGAGAAGAATTGTAAACGCAATATCATCACGATTGCTGGCTACCATGGGGGCAATCATCCCCCCCTCGCTGTGCCCAATCAAGCCCGTTTTACCCTTGGGGAGATCGTTACGACTGTTCAGATAATCCACAATTGCACTGGTATCATTGGCAAAATCTTCGGTAGTTGCCGTGGAGAAACTCCCGGTAGAGTCACCAATTCCTCGTTCATCATAACGCAATACCGCGTACCCTTGCCGAGTTAAATAGTCGGCAATTACCGCAAATGCTTTATGGCCAAATGCGGTTTCATCCCGATCTTGCGGCCCCGAACCACTAATCAGGATCGCGGTGGCTTTTATCCTTGAGTTTGGTTTGGTTAGTGTCCCAGAGATTATATTATTTGTGATTGTACTTTTAAAACTTACCTCTTCAATAGTATAGGGGTAGGGACCTGTTGGTGTCTGTGGACGATTCTCCGGCTGAACAGTATTTATCTTTCTGAAGTTAAGAGACAGTGACTTCCCTTGAGTAAATGAACCGAACATAAGCTCAACTACTGGGTTGTACGCCCCCTCGTAGCTGATTTGTAAGTCTTCAATTTCGAAGGATATGTTGTTGCCGCTAATGTCCAAGGATGACATCTCTATGCCATAGGCATTTTGTGAAGGGCTATCCAGTACGCCCGTCCATTTATCGTTATCCTGATCAAAATGGAGGACAATCGGAAGTACCTTGTCACTCTCTGTTTGGATAGTGGCCTTCCATTCTCCATCAATGCCACCAGCACTTGCTGTAGTAGAAAACAGGCCGGCGGCTAAGAAAAGCGACTTTAACTTTGCGTTTGTCTTTGAAAATCTAGTTTGAATATATCCCACAACTATTCTCTCTGTGTTCACCTGCTGAATGCTTGCCATCTTAGAGGAATCTTTTTCTTCTGGATTAAAATTAGGATAAGTGGCGAATAGGGCTGCTGAACGGCGAGGAAGTCTTGGCTATCCTTTGTCTAGTTATGCGTGGGGTAAAGGTATGTTGCGTCATCAGATAGAGGCGACTTATCCTGATAGATGGGACGGAGAGACTAACTAACGGTGCGGATTGTACCTATGACGAACACAAAATCGCCTATATAAGTGGTAAAGAACTTGGGTTATTGCTAGGTATGTGGATGTAAGGTAAGAGTTATTTCGGAAATAACTCTTTGGAAGATGGTCTTTCGGTGCCAATGAGTCCATGGGTGCTGCCCATTTATGGGCAGCACTGCGAGATGAAGCGTTTACTGTAGAATCACACCTACGTTTGCGTTTCCGGTTTGATTGGCAAAAGCAGATTGCGCATCGCCAATTTGTGTTGTTGTTTGGGCGTTACCCACACCATTTTGGTAAGTTTGAGCGGAAGAACCAATACCTGTAGCCGTAATGTTGGCAAAGTTAGAAGTTCCGAGCTGCTCAGTCAGTGCGTAGTGATCTGAACCCGTCTGGTTATGAATGGCCACATTGTTGTCGCCAATTTGCCAGAGGTTGCTCTCGTGATCATCGTTGGTTTGAATCACATTAAGGGTGTTGGTAGTACCGTCCTGATATGAGTAGGAGTAGTTAGAGTCTCCATTGACTTGATTGTGTGTCGCCAGGTTGGAATCGCCGAGCTGATCTACATAGACTTCACTGTTTGATGTCAGTGACTGAGTAACAACTGCGGTTTGGTTTACCCCAGCTTGATTCACCACAATAACATCATCAGTACTGTTGGTTTGAGTTAAGGTTGCACTGTGGCCATCCCCATCTTGGGTAATGGACATGGTGCTACCGTCAACAAATGACTGGAGAGTGAAGACGTATTGATTATTGTCTCCCTGGTTGATCTCAATATAGGCGCCTACAGAGTTATCCTGATAGGACTCGGCGGTATTCATATCGCCAGTTTGGTTATGAATGATCGTGCCACCATCACTGTTAGCAGATTGCTCCGCATAGCTGGTGTTGTTATCACCGATCTGAGTTTGATCGATGGTATTGTTTGTGGCGGTTGGATCACTTTGATCAGCTGTTGCAGTGTTCCCAAGACCTTCCTGGTATACCGTAGCGGTATTGGTGTCGGCGATAGCGCCCTGACTAATGATTGCCAGGGCAATACTGGCAGCGAGAGGTGCAATATTCTTCATCATAAACTCCTTTAGTGATGAGACTGTACGACCAATGTCGTTTTCCATTGCATTTCAAGGTTGAAGTCGTATCAATCACCATACACTAGCCTGATCGTCAGAATTTGGTCGACAACCTGGCGGATACTCCTTGTGAATGGGTTTGATACAAGTATGAGTTTGATAGATGGCCCAGGCAGGCGCTATGAGAGGTAAGTGCTGATTTAGTGGGACATTAGTTTAATGGGAAGTTTTACTTATTTTTATTAAAAACTGATAAATAAATAGTGATGCTCTTGATAAAAGCGTAGCATTCCAATTCAATTTAAATCCTAAAGTTGCGTTGGTAATTATGTAAGAAGACGATATAGAGCTTTATTATCGTCTTCAAACTAAGCCTTCGATTGAGTATTCTGTTCGCTTAATTCAGGCATGAAGGGTCGCTGGTAACAAAAGTATTACCTAACCAAGTATTGGCGGTGCAGCTTGGATCATCGGGGGAGTAAAGATCAAAACTCCCATTGTTTAGCGATGAGTTGGATAAAATGTTATTGCCACTAGCATTTGCATCCTCAATATATATTCCGTAATCCGTATTATCGCTAACGCTATTTATAGTGACTGTATTGCTATCTGCATTATCAATTGCGATGCCGGTTAGACTGTTTGTTACTACATTTTGAGATATAAGGTTTGAATCTGATTCAAATGTTAAAATGCCTTCACCTGCACTCTGATCGATAATGTTTGATGTAACTATGTTGGAGCTGCCAGGGGGTTCAATAGATATACCAACACCAGAGCCATTAGTGTCAGAGGTGTTGGTGATTATATTGCCAGAAACACTATTTGAAGACCCCTCTATTTGCACGCCAACGTTATCCATACCATCAACAGTATTTCCGAAAACCTGGTTGAAATCATTGTCTTCAATTCGTATACCAAAGTTAGAGTCGGGGACGTTCGACTGTATCTGAACACCGGAGATAAAGTTGTGATCGCTTATAACAAGTAATGCAGTAGAGGTAGGGTTAACAATATCAACGTCTACAACCTGGTGGGAGCCGTCTCCTGTTAATATAATGCTATTATTACAGTTTTCGACAGTCCCTGAGGATATTCTCGCAAAAAATCCACCAAGAACTATACCATTATTTGCTGTGAGAGGACATGTAACGGTAAAGCCATTCATATTAAGGCTGCCTGATGGACCCACAATGCTGAATGCAACATTTGTAGTGCAATTTAAATCTTCAGTTAGCGTCTCCGCTGTAGTGATACTGCCTCCACAGGTAACGGCATAGCTATTAATAGAGGTTGATATTGCGGCGGTTGTTAAAAGGATGTAACAAAGGGCTATTGTTAGTTTTTTCATAGGGTTTGTACCATGTCAGTAATTATTGCGGATACCTTAGATAGGCAGTTTTTTAGTCTGGGTGAATTTCGTGAGGATATATCAGTGTTCCCCTTGCAATATTTAGTTGTTTTAATGATTTTTAATAATACTTAATTTAAATGATAGAGGAGGGCTTAAGGGCTATTTCTAATATGAATCTATTATTACGCCTTTAAGTGGGCTGTTTGTCTGTTTTAGAGCGCTATTTATTGTTGGGGTTTCTTAGGTGTAGACAGACAGGATGGCTGAAGGTTTTATCTCTTGACATGCAAAGCGGTTCACACTTCGCGTTGCGACTTCTTGGAAGGTCTAGACATCCCTACGCAACAACGCCTTGATTGTGAACCGCTCTGTATGCCAGAGGCATCACGGAGCTATTCAGAGGCTCCCTGGTTATTTATGCTATTTGTTAGCCAGCGATATACTACTCAGCTATTGCTTGTAAATTAGGGAGTGTGAATGTAATCGAGTGAATATTTAGTCCAGACAGTTGGGATCGTTGGTTGTAGAGATGTTGCCAATCCAGTTGTTCGAAGATGTGCAGTTCGGATCATCAGGGGAGTAAAGGTCGAATATACCATTGTCATTGGCTGTATTAGATAAAATGTTATTGAATTCTGCGCTAGTTCCCTCGATCACTATGCCATAGTCAATGTTATTGTCAGCTTCATTGCTGCTTACTGTATTGCTGTCACTGTTATTGATTCTGATTCCAGTGGTGCTGTTCGATATACTGTTTTGGGATATGAGATTTGAATCTGAACTTACAGATATTCCCACATCTCCATCGCCATTGAGAGTGTTGAGTATTCTCGCTTTACTGTCACTGATTATAGTGTTAAGTAGGATTAAGTTGCTCCCTCCATCAGAATCAAGAGCTATGCCAAAATCACCAGGGTTAAGAATTTCATTTCCGGTGACTGTATTGCTTCGCCCCTCTATATATATTCCTGAAAATCCCGGGAACTCTAGAAAATTTCCAGTGATCTGATTGAGGCTTGCGGGATTAGCTGTTTCTATGCCTATTGCATATTGCGTACCATTAAAAGGTATCACGATGCCGGTAACAAAATTACTGTTACTTTCAATACGTACGCCCACACCTACAAGATTATTAATCTCAATATCACTGACAAAATGAACACCATCTTCCGTAAGTGCTATTGAGTCATTGCAATTGTCTATTACACCATTAAATAGGCTTGCAGCTAGGCCTGTTAGATAGATGCCCTCATGTAATGGTTCTATACAGGTAACAGTAAACCCATTTAAGTTCAGCCCACCACCGGGGCCGTCGATTGTGAGGGCTGGATTGGTTTCGCAAGAGAGATCTTCTGTGAGGGATTCCTGGGTAGTAATCGTGTCGCCACAGCTCACAGCAAAACTGTTTGAGGCTAAAGGTAATCCAAGGGTAGATAATAGACTGAGAAATAGCGTTAAATTGGGCTTCTTCATGGGGTACTCCCAGGTCGATAAACTAAATTTTTATAGATGGCATATGTTCGGGGGGGGAATAAGTGAGTTATTCCGGTTGATATTCTATCGAATTTATCGGCTTTGTTTTCTGTTTGTTAATAATATATATAAATCAAAGGAAGAGGTTTAGTTTCTGTTGTAAATATGGGGCTAAAGTGGCATGTGAAATCACACCTTCCATTGCTGTTTCTGTATGCGAAGTTGGGCGTCTTATATAGGTGCTGGCCAGAATTTTGGAAGCGGATCGGTTTGATGCGAGTACAATTTTCTTTATTTCTAGGGAGAGTTGTCCCTTTGGTACTTAACAAACTTGGTAATAAGTGTAGGTGCTTTGTTGGCGAGCCCGATTGACGCAAGAAAGGTTATAGAAAGTGCAATGAGAAGAATGGAATCTAAAAAGATATCGTTGGGGAGTCCGTCTTGAAGAATTAGATAAAAAAGGAATAAAGGTATTGACCAGACAAAGCCGTGAACCATTAGCGAAAAAGCGTAATATTTAAACCCTATAGTTTTGCTTTTCCGTGTGAGAAAGCTGATTAGATCAAAAATTACAGTTAGCTCGACAAAATAGAGAGCAGGAAATATTGCAAGATAATAATCTTGGTATATGAATATCATCCCAAGAATAATGTAGTAGATATGATGTATTTGATTAAATCGACTTATCTGTAAGAAGATTATCTCAAACGCATACATTGATACGCCATACAGCAATGCAAGTCGGAAAAATCTGGTTGCGCCAATTTTGCCGATGCTTTCGTATTCTTGATATAGTGCGATAGCGCCAAATATGACTAAAATAGTGTACAAAATTAGCTGACATACTTTATCGATGTTGTCCTTTGAGCTGCTCTTAATAACAATGTGAAGAGATTTATGAATGAGAAAAAAAGTAAAGATGAATGCGGAAAAACCAAAGATGACGGTGAAACTGTTAATCATCGCCTAATTCTTCAAGACTCTTTTAGAAAGGTGTAACAACTATTTAAGTTGGGCATCTACATGATCTATATGGAAGTTAACCTGCCAGCTTTACCTATCTTACTTAGATGGCTTTCTTTAATGAGTGGAATTAGTCGCCGGCGAATAGAGGGTATACCTTTGAAAAGTAGGTGAAAATCAAAGTATAGGGCAATGCAGGTGTTGGAGAGCCTATCTCTGAAGTTAATTGGGGGGGGTAGAGTCAGTGTTTAAACATTGAGTTACTTTTGGAAGTACCCTGAATCCTAGATTGGGGCCTGTGAAAGTTTATTGTGCACTTATTTTTTTAGACATTGGCCGGCAAAGGGCCGGCCAATGTTTGCTTAAGGGTTATTCAACCGAAGATCGAATCAAGTAGTCAAATGCGCCCAGTGCCGCAGTTGCACCTGCACCCATAGAGATCACTATCTGTTTGTAGGGGACAGTAGTCGCATCGCCGGCGGCGTAAACGCCGGGGACTGAAGTTGCGCCGCGCTCGTCGATCACAATTTCGCCCATGCGATTCATCTGCACATCGGTTTCTTTAAGGAATTCCGTATTGGGTACCAGGCCAATCTGTACGAAAATACCAGCCAGGTCGACCTGCTTATTTTCACCACTCTCTCGATCGGTATAGGCCAGGCCGTTCACTTTGTTACCATCGCCGAGGACTTCAGTGGTTTGGGCATTGACGATAATATCGATGTTGTCCATTAACTGAGCCTTGCGTACCAGTACCTCGTCTGCACGTAGTTTGTCGGCGAACTCCAGTACGGTGACGTGCTCGACGATTCCGGCGAGGTCGATCGCTGCTTCGATGCCCGAGTTGCCGCCGCCAATAACGGCTACACGCTTACCTTTAAAGAAGGGGCCGTCGCAATGGGGGCAGTAGGCTACACCCTTGGTGCGGTATTCGGCTTCGCCGGGAACCCCCAGTTCCCTCCAGCGGGCACCGGTAGCCAATACTACTGAGCGGCTGGATAGGGTCGCACCGCTTTGTAGTTTGATATCTACCATTTCGTTGCGTCGCAAGTTGGCTGCGCGTTGATCGGTAATGATATCGACACCATACTCTTTTACGTGTTGCTCAAGGCTGGCTGCGAGCTTGGGGCCCTCGGTATAAGGTACAGAGATAAAGTTCTCGATGCCTACGGTATCCATTACCTGGCCGCCGAAGCGTTCTGCCACTATGCCAGTGCGAATGCCTTTGCGAGCGGCATAAATAGCAGCCGCTGCGCCAGCTGGGCCACCCCCTACCACTAAAAGATCGTAGGGTGCTTTTTCATTCAGTTCTTCAGCTTTACGCTCGGCTGCGCCGGTATCCAGTTTTCCAACAATCTCTTCGAGGGACATCCTGCCTTGGCCGAAGTGTTCACCATTGAGGTAAACCGCAGGTACAGCCATAACATTGCGCTTTTCAACTTCCTCTTGGAACAGGCCACCGTCGATCATTTCGTGGGTGATGTTTGGGTTGAGGGTTGCCATCAGGTTCAGCGCTTGGACGACATCCGGGCAGTTTTGGCAAGAGAGGGAGATATAGGTTTCAAAGTGGAATTCACCCTTCAGGTTTCGTACCTGCTCCAGTAGCTCCGGGTCTGCTTTTGAGGGATGGCCCCCCGCTTGCAACAGTGCCAGTACGAGTGAGGTAAATTCATGTCCCAGGGGAATGCCAGCAAAGCTAACCCGGGGTTCCTCTCCGGCAGGGGCGATGGCCATACTCGGCGTGCGCTTGGCTTGACTCTGCTGTGCAGTAATTTTGTTGGAGAGTCCGGAGATTTCATCTACCAAGGCTTCCAGCTCTTTGGATTTTTCACTGTTATCTGTGGACACACGAATCTCGATCGGCTTGACGATATTCTGCAGGTAAGTGTCCAGTTGTTTTTTCAGGTTTGCGTCCAACATCGGTGTGTCCTTTCTCTAACAATTTAAGGCTTAGTTGTGGCCCACCTTTTGATGGGCCGGGTCAGAGGTATTTGGGTTAAATCTTTCCTACCAGATCTAGGGAGGGGGCTAAGGTCTCTTCGCCTTCTTTCCACTTGGCCGGGCAGACTTCACCGGGGTGAGCGGCGATGTACTGGGCAGCTTTGATCTTGCGCAACAGTTCGCTGGCATCGCGGCCGATTCCGCCGGCAGTGATCTCGACAATTTGGATGCGGCCTTCTGGGTCGATTACAAAGGTGCCGCGATCGGCGATGCCTTCTTCCTCGATCATCACACCGAAGTTGCGGGTGATGGTGCCAGTGGGGTCGCCGATCATCGGGTATTGGATTTTGCCGATGGTGTCGGAAGAGTCGTGCCAGGCTTTGTGGGTGAAGTGGGTATCGGTAGATACGGAGTAGATCTCAACGCCCAATTTCTTGAACTCTTCATAGTTGTCCGCCAGATCGCCCAGCTCAGTGGGGCAGACGAAGGTGAAGTCTGCGGGGTAGAAGAAGAATACGGCCCACTTGCCTTTAACGTCGGCGTCGCTGATATCGAAGAAGTCGCCGTTTTGATAAGCCTTGGCGCTAAAGGGTTTCAGCTGGGATTCGATGTAACGTGACATGGATAGCTCCTTATTCATCACTGTCTTGTTGGTCGTTGTTTGGAAGTGGGATCTATACTATCGGTCGATGCCCTTTGATAAAAATTATTAATGTAAATGCGTGTGATAGCTTTTGGCAATCGTTGTTGGCTATATGATTGATTGGGTGTTTAGCCGCTACTTAATGGCTTTGGCAAAGCGACAGCCGTTAGGTGAAACCTTATCGGCGCATCCTGATGTCTATTGAGCCGCAAAGACGACATATAGAAGTGTTGATCGCGGTCTATACCCTCAGGCATCAAAAAAGAGTTGAGTCGTAAATCAGCGCACATTAGCAATAAGTTAGAAGTGCGAGCCCGGTTCTGACGATCTGGGTAGTGCCAGCGGATGTGAGGTTAAATGTTGCCGCTATGAATCAGAATGTGGTGCATGTCACGGTGGTTGGTGTCGGTCTGCCTGGGGAGTCAATCGGATGGCTGCATTTGTCTCAGCTAATGAATATGCGAAATGTAGTGGTAGATGCGATTGTTGAAGAGTATTGGCTTTCCAGGGATGCCGAGTCATCTGAAAAAGGGATGGTTTTCCGAAATGAGATGGCAAGGCTAAAAGCTCAGTATGGCGATTTCAAAACTTGTTCCTCGGTGGAGCAAATACCTGATGCGCATCCCTCCTTAAAAAATTTGGTTGTTATCTCGGTGAGGACTCCACACGCGAAGGGGGTTTTTGAATCGGTAATTAGTAAAGGATATAGGAATATATACCTAGAAAAACCTGGTGCAGACTCGCTGGAAAAGCTGCGTGAAATGGAAAGGATCGCCGACAGAAACAATGTAAATGTTGTTGTTGGCTATCAAAAGCATATCGCAAATTACGTGGATAGAGCCGAGAGGCTTAACGAGCAATGGAAGTTGAAGTCCAGGAGTGTCGGATTCATTCATCACAACCCGCATCCGGAAGCTAACCTGGAAAGCATCTTTAGGCAAAATTCCGAAGGTATGCTGCTCAACCAGTGTTGCCATGAACTTGAACTCTGTATAGCAAAGTGGAATCTTGCTCCTCACAACATTACTGATGTAGTAGTGAATCGAGATGAAACCGTGCAGAAGCGCTTCGGTGATATCGAGGACTTCAAAAAGCTGTCTTTCACGCTAAAAACTAATCTAGGAGTAAGCTTCTCTTTTCTGGCTACCCGTTGTGAAGGCGTAGAAAATTGCATAGCGATGCGAAAAGGCCTTCGCGGTGACCCTGTGTTTATTCGGCAGGCCATGGAAGATGTGCTTGATCGGGCACTTGAGCTTACTAGAAAAGAAAAGGGAGGGATGTGGTATTGCTACTTGTTTGAGCGAGATTATTACAATCTGAAGCGGCTGTTTATTGAATCCATTCTAGATAGCGATGATGAGAAATACCTGAGCCTGCCGCGACTGCTTCATGCATGTGGTGTTCTCGAATTGGCTGCAGCGATAGAGCCCAGTATTAAGGCTCAATTAAGAGAAGATGAAAGCCATCATTCTATCGTACAAATTTCAGATACTATTTGTCAGGCTCCAACAAACCAAAGAATCTGGTACCACCATGGACTCTTTAATCCTGGTAATAAATTCCTTATAGAACTTCTAAGACCGCCGCAGAACAGAATTATTTGTTGTGTTGATGACAAGGTATGGGAACTCTATGGGAAGGGTATTACCGAGTGGCAAGAGTCCATGGGGATTGAGTTCATCCCGATAGTTATGAAGGGTGGCGAACAGTCAAAAAATATTAATAGTCTTATCAGTATGATTGATGAGATATGGAAGGCAAATCCTCTTCGTTACAGGGAGCCAATCTTAGCTATGGGCGGAGGGGCGGTAACCGATACGATTGGGTTTGTCAGTGCGGTGTGGCGACGGAATACACCCTGGATACGTATTCCAACGACTCTAATGGGAATGATTGACTCCTCTATCGGCATTAAAGTCAGTGTGAACCACAATATTAAGAATGGGATTGGTGCTTTTCATTGTCCCTTGCATACCATTATTGATCCCTCTTTCTTGAAAACTAATCCACAGCGGGTATTAAAAAGTGCGATTGGTGAAATGATTAAGGTTGGAGTGGTATTCAATAAGGATGTGCTCGATACCTTGTCAGCTCAGGGTGCCACTCTGTTGGAAAATAGTTTTTTAGAACCTGATGGCCTGCCGGGAGATGCATCCTATAAACTGCTGATAAATTGTATTGATGCCATGCTGGATAGTATTGCGGGAGACTTAAAAGAAGAGAACTTATCCAGACCAATGGACTTTGGACATACGTTATCCCGCTGGTTGGAGCGTGATGAGGCTTTTAGGTTGATGCATGGTGAAGCTGTGGGCATTGACTGCCTGTTTACTTCACTGTTGGCTGAAAAGATGGGATTGATATCCAAGGCAGATATTGAGTTATTGTTTGGAATTTACGTACAGCTGGGACTTGCAGCTAGTGTCAAAGGGCTGAGTCTGGATGTGTACAAGACGGCAATAAAACAGATCTCAATCCATCGCTCCGGTACTTTGCGAGCGCCTCTCCCTGCCCCTCTAGGAAACTGTATTTGGGTCAATAAGATAGAGGCGAACCACCTGGAAAGCGCTTGGTATGACCTGCAAGAGAGGCTTACTCGTTATCCGGAGCTAATATTGGATCCTGATGAAATAGCAGAGGAGGAGTATTTACCTAAGCAATTAGATTTTACCAGTCATCAAAGTACTAAAAAAATACCTTTGAGAAGGCTGCGCTGGGGATTTATAGGCTGTGGAAGAATAGCAAATGATTTTGCACTAGTCCTCGATTACCTGGATTCCTCAGAAGTGTTTGCAGTAGCTTCCAGGGATTTTAATAGAGCGAGAGAATTTGCGAATAGTCATGGAGCAAGTAGGGCTTATGGCAGTTACCTGGAACTTGTTTCTGATCCTGATATTGACATTGTCTATATTGCAACTATCCCCGAGTTACACCGACAACATGCTGAATTAGCATTAATGGCAGGTAAGCCTGTTCTTATTGAAAAACCTCTGGCGTTAACAGTTGAGGATGCTGTAAGGATTAAAGAGCTTGCCAATAAAAAACAGCTGTTTTGCATGGAAGGGATGTGGATGAGGTTCTTCCCTGCTATTAAATACTGTAGAGATATTATTAGTCTTGGAAATATAGGTAAGGTAAGCCAGCTTCGTGCAGATTTGAGCTTTGACCTGCGTAAGGATGAAGGGTTGCAGTCTCCAAAATGGAAGGTGGGAGCTGGTATGGATGCCGGTGTGTATCCTGTTCACACGGCGCTGATGGTGTTGGGTAGGGGGATATTAGACCTGGAGTTCTCTGGGGTGCTGGATAACTACGGTTTTCAGGAGGATGGTGCCGGGCTCATTTATGCGCACTTCGATAGTGGATCAACAGCTGTAGTTTCCTGGAGTCATCTGGTTGAGGGTGCGGAAGAGTTGGAAATCTATGGCACAGAAGGGCGGATAAAAGTGTTTGCCCCGGCACATTGTCCAACTAGGGTGTCAGTGACGCGGATCACTGGTGATCGAAGGACAGATAATGAGACTAAGTTGTACGAATTCCCATTGCCGAGAATAAGAGGCAGGTTTAATTATCCAAATTCTGAAGGGCTTTATTATGAGGCACAGGCTGTTCAGTTATGTATTGAGAAAAACTTCATAGAATCACCGGATCTTCCTCTTGCCGACTCTATACAAGCAATCCGAATGATTGAAGAATGTGATCAATATATCAAAAGAAGGGCTGCGTGAAACGCAACATCTATTGGTTTGGATTGCTGTCATGCTATGGGGCTCTATTTTTACTGGGCTTTGTAGAGGTCTATAAAGCTCCAATTTACCCCAAAATTTTAGATTTTTTTTCCGTTTCCCCAACAAAGGGCTCCACCTTTTTCTTCCTGTCCACTTTTTCTGCCTTACTTATGACTTTATCAGGGGCTCTCTGGGTGAAAAAAATCAGAGTGATCTCTGGGTTAGCATTATTCGTAGTTTTTATGGGGGTAGGGTCGGTACTTTCAGGTATTTCTGGATATCTGTACTCGTTTACCCTGCTTATTCTGGGCAGCTTTCTCTTTGGTTTGGGTGCCGGAGGGAGCATGGTTTTGATTAATGTGGCAATACCCCTTTTTGTGCCTGAAAACTTAACTCGTCAAGGTTATTGTGGATTACATAGTACCTATGGGGTGGCCTCCATATTGTCTCCTTTGTTACCCGGGTTGTTATATAAATTTCACTTTGGATGGGAGGGCGGTTTCTATTTGTTTGGGGGGATAGCAGCAAGCATATTATTTTTTATCTTGTCTGGATTAATAAGAAGAAAAGGAAAACTGAGGAAAAATGGGAGTTCTTTTAACCCTGGCGCCTATAAGGAGACAAGCCAACGAGATAAAGAACCGAAAGAGTGGTGGATCGCAATTGGTGGTGGGTTTATTGTTTCTGCCTACAACGGCGCTGAACATATATTGGCGAGTAGGATGGTGCTGTTTCTTGAAGCTAGGGGAGGGCACTGGGCCGTTGAGGCGGATATTTTGCTTTCAATCTTCTTCGGATTGCTTTGCTTAGGGAGAGTGGCCTTCACTTTTATCCTGCTGAAGGGAAGTGCTTTTTTTTGGTTGATAGTCTCCTTTTTATCGACAGCAGCCGTATTTTCTCTGGGCTACTGGGTGAGTCCACTATGGTTTCCAGTATGTGGATTGACACTATCCTACTTGTTTCCTTATGCCATGGAATGGTTGACAGATTGTAGTAAGAATCCCCCTTTTACAGTTTCATTCTCCTTAGGTATGGGGGGAATTTTCTTGATTCTGGCCCATGCTTTGGTGGGGTGGTTAGATGAAAGTTACGGAATACAAACCGCAATCTTTGTAGTTCCTGTGTTCCTCTTGGGAGGAGTTGTATGTTGCTTGCTTTTGTCACTTATTGCGAAGCAAAGAAGCCATTAACACGGATTAGCAATATTTGACTAACGACAATGCCCGCCAAAAGGGCGGGCAAGGCCAGTTCCAATCCTGTGAGGGCTTGGGAAGACTTAAATTTTGCCTACCAGATCGAGAGAGGGGGCCAGGGTTTCCTCACCTTCCTTCCATTTCGCTGGGCAAACTTCACCGGGGTGAGCAGCGATGTACTGAGCAGCTTTGATCTTGCGCAGCAGCTCACTGGCATCGCGGCCGATACCGCCAGCAGTAATTTCCACAATTTGAACACGGCCTTCCGGGTCGATTACGAAAGTACCACGGTCGGCAATGCCTTCTTCCTCAATCATTACACCGAAGTTGCGGGTAATGGTACCGGTAGGATCACCGATCATCGGGTACTGGATCTTACCGATGGTGTCAGAGGAATCGTGCCAGGCCTTGTGGGTGAAGTGAGTGTCTGTGGAGACTGAGTAGATCTCTACACCCAGCTTCTTAAACTCTTCATAGTTGTCTGCCAGATCGCCTAATTCAGTGGGGCATACAAAGGTGAAGTCGGCGGGGTAAAAGAAGAATACGGCCCATTTACCTTTGACGTCAGAGTCACTTACATCGTGAAATTCGCCATTTTGGTAGGCTTTGGCGTTAAACGGCTTGAGTTCGGATTCGATATAGCGGGACATGGTTAGCTCCTTATTGGGTGCCTGGCTCTTAACTTTGATGCCGCTTATGCTATTGACTGATTATCAATAATAGAAATTAACAATTTAAATATCTGAGATAGTTTTCTGCTATCTAGGCAGCTTGGCGATAATTTAGTCTGCAATCCGTACCAATTTGAGGTCGCTGGTTACATCGGGGATACTCGGGACCAAAGTATTAATACCCATTCATCGGGTATGGGTAATTTTTCACAAGGCGCATCTATGCGATTGATTCGGTTGCTTAAGCATGATCTGGCCCGCGAGGCCGGAGATTGGGTTGAAGACGGTGTGATCAGTGAAGCTCAGGCTGAGCAGATCTGTGCCCGCTATGAAGTGGATTACCACCGGGCGCAAGAAAGAACACTTGGATATCGTATTTTGATTGGGTTGGCCTATCTCTTTATCGGGCTGGCGGTGATTACATTGATTGGGGCCAATTGGGAGGAAATCCCCAGAGCGCTGCGAATGGGGGGGCTGATTGCTTTGACCTTGGTGACCCAGGGAGTGGCGTTTAAGGTTTACCTATCTGGAGACAGGAAAGCCGGAGAGGGCTTGTTCTTGTTGGGCAACCTGTTTTTTGGTGCGGCGATTATTTTGATCGCACAGATATACCATTTGGGCGAGCATATGCCAGATGGTATTTTCTGGTGGGCACTGGGTAGTTTGCCATTTGCTTTAATTACCCGCAGCCCGTGGATCGCAGAGCAGTCCTTGCTCTTGGCTTTGCTTTGGTTCTTCCTGGAGTCGAGTTTAGGCTTTTACCCCGCCCTGTTCCCAATTTTCCTGCTGGGGGCCCTCTATATCCTGTTAAGTGGTCGTCCGAGCGTGATTCTCTTGCTGACCTTTATCTTTGGCTTAGGTTTTTGGCTGGAATTTTCCCTGTCAGAATTTTGGCGTTTGCAGGATGGGAAATTTAGTGCGGATATTTATCCAGAGAACCTTGCTGTTGCAGTCTCGCTCTTTATCCTGATGTATTGCTTTGCCCATTGGTTGGCAACTCGCCCGTCGGCGGTAGCCAAGGACTACGCAGCAGTAATCTCTATTTGGTGCCTTCGGTTTACTTTAATTGGCTTACTGATTTTTAGCTTTGAATATCCCTGGGAGGAGATGATAGAAGCCCCCTGGAGTCACCTACCTTCTATGTGGGCGGTAGTGGGGACTATGTCTGCTGTGTCGATAGTGTTGGCGCTGCTGTCTCAGAGGTTGCTATTCGGACTGGGGTTGTGCGGTGTTTTTGCGGCAGTACTTGCGTTCGTAACGAATGCCAGCTCCAGTGACTACGCAGTTTGGTTACAAATTTTCACAAACTTCGCCCTGATTGCCTGTGGAATCTGGTTGATCTTCAGGGGTATTCACGATGGTATCTCACACTACTTCTTCCTCGGAGTTATGGCGGTCCTGTTGACGGCTCTGCTGCGCTATATTGACTTGATTGGCGACTATATAGGAGCTGCTCTCCTGTTTATTCTCTTCGCAGTTTTATTGCTGGCAGCAGCCAAGTATTGGAAATATCACCAGGCGGGGGGAAGTTTGCGATGAAACGTAGAGTTGTGATTGGCCTGGTTGCCGCCATTGGCGTGCAGTTTTTTATATTGTTAGGAATGTATATTAAGGCTCAAATGCCGCTGTGGACGGGCCAGCCTGTCTCAGTGAAAACTGTTCCTGTAGACCCGCGCTCATTGTTTCGGGGTAACTATGCCCAATTGAGTTACCCCTTTTCCATCTTAGATAAAGCCTTATTTAAAGGGCAGGGACGGCTGCGTCAGGGAGAGGTGGTTTATGTGGGCTTAGAAAAAGGGCCATCCGGATTGTATGAACACGCCTCTGTCAGCCTTGAACAACCACAGGGCGGAGTCTTTATTCGAGGGCGGGTAGCAGGCCAGAATTTTTGGAACTCATCAGATAGCTACCGGATTCGCTACGGTATTGAAGCCTACTTTGCTCCGAAGGAAAAAGCCCTGGATCTGGAAAAACAACTGCGGGACGGTGGCGTGGCTGAATTGATGATTTCTGCGGATGGGCGAGCGAGCTTGAAGGTTGTCAGAGGCTCAGGAAATCAATAGGCAAAGGGAAAAATCAGGAATGGAAGCGATTGGTCCGGCACGGCGCAGCCTGCCGGTTTTCTTTTTTTTAATGGATATTCAACTGGGCTGTCTATTGCTTGCGGCTCTAGGGCTCTACCTTGTGCCAATGGAAGTCTCATTTATTGGTGATGCGGTATGGCTGCAACTGCTGTTGGGATTGTTAGGCGCTATTGTCACATTTGCGGTAGTACTGACATTGGCTCGTTCTGAGACGCTATTTGGGAAAATGCTGCGGCTCCACTGTACTCAGTTGACCCCGTTATTTTCCAAGTTGTCCCCATCACAAATGGTATGGGTTGCCCTGGCTGCAGGTGTTTGTGAGGAGCTGTTGTTTCGTGGTTTTCTACAGTCTTGGCTCTCCCAGCTCAGTACGCCATTCCTCGGCTTATTGGGTGCATCACTGATATTCGCATTACTGCACTGTGTTTCCTGGGTGTACTTCTTCCTTACCTTTATGATTGGGCTTATTTTAGGCATTTTCTACCAAATGTCTGGAGGCTTGGTGGGAGCGATTGTTTGGCATGCGGTATACGACCTTTTGGCAATTTTCGCCATAGTGCACTTTCCCCATTTGCTCGGATTAAAAAATCAAGTCTTAAAGCGAGGGTAAGTAACTAGCTTTGGTCTGGAGACCTGCAGAGATATTACGGAATTATTCGGGGGCTCCTAGATCACGGCTACGATCACCACTAGTACCAGGGAGGCCGTTAGGATAAAAGCAATAAGCGCTAAGAGTCCGTCTCGAGCTGCCAGCGATAGCCCAAAAATGGTGAGAGCGAGACCAGCCGTTGAGGCAGAGAAGGGGATGACTTCCATTATTGGCAGGGTCAATGCAATAAAAATGCAGGTTCCAGCAATAGCGTAGGTGCCATATCGGCGCACGATAAAATCCATCCGTGGCTGTATCCAGCGGTCGGCAAACCGGGCGGGCTTTTCCATCCAGTGCAGGGCATCCATCAGCTTTTCGCTGGATATGGAGCGGTTGATCAGCCACTGTGGAAGCCAGATATAGTTGCGCTTCATCAGCAGCTGTAGGGCAAACAGTAGTAGCAAAACACCCATCGCGGTAGACATTCCGGGAATACCGCTCAGAGGGGAAAACAGGATCAACCCGATAAGGATAAGGAATGGGGCAAAGGATCGAAGCCCCACAGCCTCAATAACATGCTGGATGGAGATTTTCTCCTGCCCCTGACTTTTCTCCTCAATATCCTTCAGCAGCTGGCCCAGTCCTATGATTTCTTGTGTCATGGTTGGAATTAGTTGCTGTGTAGTTTCTTTGCAAGACAATCTACTGATAAGAGGGCTGGAAACCGGGTAGTCTCTACAAGCTATCCGGTTCCAGAGATATTGTCGAGCATAGCACTGTGACTGGCTTTTCGGCTAAAGTCAGGCAGTTTTTCAAAGGAGATAAGCTGTCTGACGTCAAACTAAACGGATAGAGGTAGGTTGTTGGCGGAGGATTATGCCTGTCATCATTTTCTGTTAGATTATTGCCGATGGCGGGTGTGCTTATTTCGGCTAATTGAATTTCGATGTGGTTTCTAGTTGGTACGGAATCCTAAGGCAGTCTATTTAGGTACTGAGCCACTCGACTACCTCGATAAACTACTAATAAAAAGGACGGTCACAAATGGATGCTGTTGACCAAACAAAAGGGAATCCACCAGTTTTTCTTTTATTAATTGGCACTCAGGTTGTTTGCTTGTTGCTGGCCCTTCTGGGCTTTTATCTGACTTCACTCAAGGTAGTGATCATTGGTGATAGTGTAGGGTTGCAAGTAACAATTGGCATCATTGGTGCAATGGCTACCTACGGTGTGATGTTGTCGTTAACTCGCTCAGAAACGACCCTTGGCAAGTCAATGCGGCGTCAATCGATCGCCTTGATTCCGCTATTTTCACGATTGTCTTTCTTTCAGCTGCTGTTGATTTCTATTGTAGTCGGAATTTGCGAAGAGCTTTTGTTTCGGGGTTTTTTGCAGTCCTGGTTGTCAGAACTTAGCTCGCCATTGTTGGGGTTATTAATTTCCGCAATTGCATTTGCGCTACTTCATTTCTCATCGTGGACCAATTTCTTTCTGACTTTGGGAATTGGTGTGGTTCTAGGAGTGGTTTACCAAGTGTCCGGAAGCTTATTGGGAGTGATAATCTGGCACGCAGTCTACGATGCAATTGTCCTTATTGTTTTGACTCAATATCCGCATTGGCTAGGGATTAAAGTAAAAGAATAACCGTAATATTCGGGAGCGATTTACTTGTTTTAAGCTCCCGAATTTAACCTTTGGGGTTTAAGGAGCCTCCCAGATTCGCCGAGACATTACGGAATTATTCAGAGGCTCCTTAAGAATTGAATAACTCATCCAAACGCAGGGTCTCAACCCCTGTTCGTTCTTGTCGACTTAAATAAACCATTTTTTTGGCTACTTCACGCCCCTCAATGGGCCTATAACGTCTCAGCCCCGGCAGCATACAAATTACTGGTAGGAGGATGCCTCCGATTTTCTCACCGGGTCGGGCATTTGCACGATCTCCGAGGAGTAGGGAGGGTTGCAGTATACTGATGCGCTTAAATGGAAGTTTCTTGATTTTCTCCTCCAGCTCACCTTTCATGCGTAAGTAAGCACTGGCGCTATTGGCATTGGCTCCGCTGGATGAAACCAGTAAGTAATGGCTGACCCCTGCCTCCGCTGCCAATTGGGCCGCTTTGTATTGATATTCAACGTCAACCTTGTGCTGGGCGGCTAGGCTGCCGGCTTGCTTGCGAGTGGTTCCCAGGCAGGAAAATAGAGTATTTCCCTGGAAAAGAGGAGCAGCCTCCTCCAACCGGTCAAAATCGACAATATGATTATGTATTCTTTGACTTGCAGTGGCTTTGGGGCGTCGAGTGAGGGTAAGTACTTCATCAAAGGCTTCTTCACCAGCCAGTTGCTCTGTGAGATGGCCACCGATAAGGCCCGTAGCTCCGAGGATAATGGCTCTTTTGGTCATTGGAGGTCGATTTCCATTGATTATAAGTTCGCAAGGCTAATAGCGTACTTTAGCGCAAAGATGTCTATGTTTGTTAAAAGTTGCCAGCTGGAGAGGGTGTCTGGTGAGCAAAGAAGGCCGAAGCGTAATTAACTGAGGGAAATCTAACTCTGGGATTCCTCAGTAATTCTGGAAGATACAAAAATTCTCTATCAGATTGTGGATGTTCAATAATTGTTCACTGTGCAGATCCTTGCTGCATCTCATTGCGTCGCATGGGCATACTGTCGATACGTTGGAAAATTTCGACGGCTGAGAATTTATTGGCTTTATACTTTACTTCCCCATCCTTTCCTATAAGAAGCACCTGCATTGCTGGTCCTTGCAGATATTTTTCCCGTACATTTTTAGCAAAATTGTCTGTGACTTTACCGGGGAAGTTAGTCTCAAGGGTGCCGTTAGAAAATAGGAACCATATCAAGTTTCTCTCTGCAAACTGCGGCGCTAACTTGAGTAATTCATTGATTGTGCTATTGGGATCTTCCGGGATATTCAGTAATAGAATGCGGTTTTTCCACTGGAAATCTTTTAGGTCGTTCACCGTAGATCCCTTGGCGAATGTAGAAGAAGTCAACAGAACCAAGACAAGCACAATGAACTTATGCATTTACTAATCTCATCTATTAGCGTGATCTTAGGGGGCTCAGTAGGCTATCCAATCACTAATTCAATTTTCCGGCGCTTGGATGTCCTTTAAGCATAAGATATGAGCTGCCAGTTACAAGGCAGATGATGATCGGTATCGACAGTGAAAACTGACAAGTCAAAAGGCGTGTAAATGAGCGAGTGGTCTAGGCTCTAGGCGGGAGTATTAAAAATATATCGCAAGCTAATTAGGTTCTGAAGGATTACCTGAGCGGCTCGGGTGTCGAGTGAATTACGCAGTATGGCTAAACAGAGCGGCAAAATTACACGAGATCAGTACTTGGGGTTGGCTGCATTAGTTCTCGCGGCCTTCCTTATTAGTAATGACTATACCGCTTTTGCCCCCGCACTACCTGCCATCGAAAGAGAATTCAATGCAGACATAACTAGCTCCCAGTGGATCATTAACGGCTACGCCTTGGTTTTTGGTGTTTTCATCATAACCGGTGGCCGCTTGGCGGATATCTATGGCCGCCGCAGAGTATTTATGATTGGAGCGGGAATATTCGTTTTCTTTGCCGTGCTGGGTGGCTTGGCAATGGATATGTGGATGTTATTGATATCCCGCGCATTGATGGGAGTGGGTGCGGCATTGATGTGGCCGTCCACTTTGGCAATGACTTTTAACCTGTTGACCTATGAAAGGTCAGGGTTGGCGGGTGGTATCCTGATGGCCACCTGTGGGTTAGCGAATGCAGCTGGACCAGTTTTGGGTGGGGTGCTCGCAGATTTTTTCAGTTGGCGATGGATTTTCTTCGTTAATATTCTCCTCACTCTGGCAACAATGCTGGCTTGCTGGTGGGCAGTACCCCCCGATAAACCTCGTGACACTGAGGAAAAAATAGACTTCTTCGGTGTGCTACTACTGTGCACCTCGCTATTTTGTTTGCTTTTTGCACTGGATGTCTCCGCGGAAATTGGTTTCAAGCATCCTGTGGTTATCAGCCTGATCGTTGTGTTCCTGGTGTTGCTCTGCCTGTTTACCATCGTGGAGTATCGAGTTGGTAAAGATGCCCTGATTCCCCCTGATATTGCAAAGAACCGGAAGTTCCTAGCGGTAGGTGTTACGACACTTCTAATCTCCGTAGTATTCCTATCGGCAATTCTCTATGTCCCCCAATTTTTGGCGAATTTTCGTGGTTACTCAGCATTTCAGGCCGGTTTATCTTTGGTCCCTTTAATGGTTGTATCGGGGCTGGTTGCTATTATCTCCGGCCGCCTCTATGAGCTAGCTGGACCAAAATTACTCGTCTCATTAGGTATTTTGGGGATGAGTGTTGGAATGTTCATGCTTTCGAACCTGACTTCGGACACGGGTTTTCTGGATATGTGTCCGGGCTTGGTCGTGTTGGGAGTGGGTATTGGGCTGTTCAATCCATCCAGTACGACTGCGGGTATTACGGTGGTGGAACCTCACCGTGCCAGCTTGGCAGGCGCAATCCTCTATATGTTTAAAATTGGTGGGGGTGCGGTTGGTTTGGGTATGAATGCTACAATTATCGCCTTCGCTCCAGATATACCTTCGGGTATAGATAGAGCTTTTACAGTAAATGCCTACCTAGCCTTGGTTGGTTTGATTGTCTGTATGTTTTTTGTGATCGGTAGGCCAGAGAGCCAAAGCGGAGAACTTTCTTAATCGAAAGTGAATTGTGTCTCACTTCTTTTGTGTTGTAGATCTCTTTTATTTGCTGGAAGTGCTTTTTTCAAAATTTATCCATTCTTTGAGTTTTTGTGAGATTTGAATTTCCTCACATCTGATTAGCCCTCTATTCAATACAATGCCGCAGCTCAAGGCCCTGTTGTGCCTGGGTTTATTGTGGTCCTGTTCCAGGTTCTCTGGCAGGAATTGATAGTTTAGGGTTGGGTCGGAGGTAGGCCACATGTTCAGAATTCTTCAGATTGTACTTTTCTTTCTGTTGGCCAGTACTGGGCATGCTCAGACTATTGATAGAGATGATATCCGTGGCCTGGATGAGCAGATCCAGGATGTTAAGAAAGATGTAATTGATCTCACTGCTGAATTGTCACAGCTGGAGGAAAAGCTCTTATTCCCCTCTAATACGCAGGTAGCTCTTTTTGTCTCGGTGGCTGATGAAAAGCCCTTCGAGCTGGAGTCGGTTGAGGTCACACTGAATGGCAAATTAGTTGCCCATCATCTCTATACCTACCGGGAAATTGAGTCCCTGCAAAAAGGTGGGGTACAAAAAATATACACGGGCAATGTGCAGGTGGGTGGGCATCCATTAGAGGTTAGTTTTCTCGGTAAAACCCCATCGGGAAAAGAGTATCGGGCTACAGCTTCCTACACCGTGGAGAAAGCAGTGGGTCCTAAATTTGTCGAGATTAAGGTTCTGGGAACCGAGTCCACGATAAACTTCAAGGACTGGTAATCATGCTCAGGTCCCTGGTAAATGTGTTGTCCTGTCAAACCAGGATGATGCTTGGTGCTCTATCCCTTTGTTCTTTGGCTGCTCTCCCCGCTGCAGCGGCGACTGAACCGCAGGAAGAACTTAAAGACCTGTTTTTCGGTGCGGCAATGTTTCATGCCCATCAGGAAAGTTATTTTGATGCGATTGTGGCACTGGACACAGAACTTGCTCAGTATCACCGCTTAGATCAGCCCGAACTCGATCCTTTCAGTGCGCACTTGGGGCAAGCTGAGTTTTCGGTGGGTGACTTGGAATTGTCCTATCGAATGCACAGGGAGGCCGGGCGGGCTATTGAGGCTGTACTGCAGGGAAATGTTTCCCAGCCGGTGCGCAATGAAGCCGCGTATCGACTGGCAAAAATTCACTATCACAAACAACAGCCGCGCAACGCCTTACATGCCCTGGAAATGATTGACGGGCGGGTTCCCGAGAGGGTCCGTGCAGATGAGCAGTTTTTGCGTGCTCGAGTCTATATGCAGCTCGGTCGATTCGAGGAGGCTGTAGAACTGCTGCAAGACCTGAAGGGTGAAGAGTCGCTAGAGGGCTTTGTTTCCTTCAATTTGGGTATTGCCCAACTGAAGGCGGGAGAAGAGGAGCGCGGTGTTCTGGAGTTGACTGCACTGGGAAGAAAGCGCAGTTCAGAGGCGGCCCTGCAGGCCCTTTACGATAAAACCAACCTCTTATTGGGCTCCCATTTAATGGAGCTGGGCAAGCTGGAACTGGCGCGCCCCTATTTTGATCGTGTAAACCTCGATGGCCCTTTTTCAAACAGGGCGCTGCTGGGTGCTGGCTGGGTAGAGGCCCGCGCGGGTCGCTATGATCGGGCACTGGTGCCCTGGAAGCTGTTGCAAGACCGCAAAGGCACCAATGAGCCAGTGCAAGAGGTCATGTTGGCGGTGCCCTATGCCTACGGCAAACTGGATGTCCACAGTACTGCTGCAATTAATTACGGCCGCGCCTTAGACGCTTTCGGGCGTGAGATCGATACCCTCACACAGTCTATTCATAGTATTCGCAAAGGTAAGTTCCTTGAGGCGCTGCGTCGTAAAGAGGCCACCCAGGTACAGAACTGGGTAGTGGCCTTGCGCAATTTACCGGAAGCCCCCGAGACCCATTACTTACTCGACCTGATGGCGTCCAATGACTATCAGGAATTTCTGCGTAACTATCGCGACCTCAACGATTTATATGAGCGCAATGAAGAGTGGCTAAAAAGCCTGACAGCCTACGAAGATATTATTCGTATTCGCCGCAACTATTACGAGCCCCTGTTGCCGGAGCTGGACAGGCAATTCCGTGAACTCGACGCCCGTATCAAGCTGCGGATGGAGCAGCGCGATCAGTTTGCCAGTCGTATAGAGCAGATGCTGATCTCCCGCCGCCCAGAATACCTGGCAACGGCCGAAGAGCAGGAAGCGCGATTGAAGCTCCTGGAACTTAGCGGAAAAATTGCTGAGCATCCCCAGGGCTTTACTGAAACTACTTTGGAGCGGGTTCAGCGGCTCAAAGGTGTATTGGATCTGCGTCTTTCCTTTGAGTACGACCAGCGACTGACCGAAGCCTACAAACACCTGGCGGAATTAAACCAGGAGATCGAAAGTCTCCAGTCTGTTTACGATTCCTTTGTGCGCAGTCGCCAGGCGGCAACTCACAGCTATACCGGTTACGACCGCGATATTACTCGTTTGCGCGCGCGGATCCAGCAAACCCAGCGGCGACTGAAAACCCTGATGGCGCGCCAGGGCACCATGCTTGAGGCATTGGCAATTGCTGAGTTGGAACGCCGTCGCGCACAGTTGGAAAGTTATCAAATTAAAGCCCGCTTCGCCCTGGCAGACAGCTACGACCGCGCTAATGAGCTGCAGGAGCAGCGTGAAGATGAATTTAAGGTAGAGCAGCACAAGGCACTGTTGGAAGAGCAAATCCCTGAGGAGAATCCACCGGAGATGGAGCCGGTGGAGGAAGAAGAATCAGCAGAGGGAGGTGATTCGTGAGTAAGTTGCTCAAATCTAAATCTCGAGCTGGTAAATCTCTCAATCGCGCCGTCGGTCTTCTCTCTGCACTTATAGTGCTAGGGGGTTGTGCGGGAAACAGCGGCAAGACCATCGGCAGCCTCCAAAATGTCGAAGTAGAAATTAAGGAAGAGCATATTGATGGCAGCCTGGAGAAGGCACTGGCCAGCTACCAGAAGTACTTGCAGGAAACCCCTGAATCCAAGCTGACCCCCGAGGCGATGCGCAGGATTGCCGACCTGAAAATCAAGCAGGCACACCGCGCTGAAGATGCAGAATTCGATAACCTTGCTGGAGTAGCTGCTGGAAGCGGGGCGGTGATCTCTGTCGATGCGTCAGAAGCTATGGCTGAAAATACCTTGGATGCTCCAGAGAAGACAGCGCCGGTGGCGAAGGTAGAGCCGGTAGTGGCTGAGGCGCAGGCCCCTGGGGTTGTCGAGTCTGATGAGGAGTTTGAAACCCGGGCTAGTGGCAGCATAGAAATAGCTGCAGATGAAACCCCGCTTGAAGCGCCGGGCGTTGATTCTGAAGAGATGATGTCAGCCAATGCCCGCGAGGCCATCGATCTCTATATTAAATTACTGCAAAAGTACCCCCTGTATCACCGCAACGACCAGGTGATGTATCAGTTATCCCGGGCTTATGAAGAGGCGGGAGAGATTGATGCAGCGGTGGATGTATTGCGCCAGCTGGTGGCCAACTATCCGGACTCGCGACATATCGATGAATCCTGGTTCCGGTTGGGCGAATACTATTTTACCCGCAAGAAGTTTCTCGATGCGGAAGAGTCCTACGGAAAAGTTATCGATATTGGTGTGATATCCAGTTTCTACGAGCTTGCCCTGTATAAACGCGGTTGGGCGCTGTTTAAGCAGGATATGTATGAAATGGCCCTGGATGACTATATCGCCATGCTGGATTACAAAGTCTCCCAGGGCTATGACTTCGACCAGAAAAACAATAAGGGCGAGCGCAAGCATATTGACGATACTTTCCGTGTAGTCAGCTTGAGTTTTTCTTACCTGGAAGGCCCTGATTCGGTTGTCGATTACTTCTCCCGCAAGGGCAATAGAGATTACGAATTCCGGGTATATAGCCAGCTGGGTGAATATTATTTGGAGAAGCGTCGCTACCAGGATGCGGCAAAATCCTATATTGCGTTTGTTGATCGAAACCAGTTGCACAGAGTATCTGCGGATTTCTCAATTCGTGTTATTGAAATCTACAGTAAAGGCGGCTTTCCCAAACTGGTGCTGGAAGCGAAGAAGGATTTCGCCACTACTTATGCACTTAATGCCGATTACTGGACTGTCTTTGATATTAATGAATACGGAGAGGTCGTTGCCTTCCTGCAGACCAACCTGATCGACCTCGCCGGGCACTACCATGCGGCTTACCAGAATAAGAAGTTAAAAGACAAGAAGGCCGAGAATTATCGCGAGGCGATTCACTGGTATCGCAGCTATCTCGATTCCTTCCGGGAAACTGAGCGCGCACCGGAAATCAATTATCAGCTTGCCGGATTGATGTTGGAAAACCGGGATTTCCATGGTGCAGCTCTGGAGTATGAGCGCACGGCCTATGAATATCCTGCGCATAAGGATTCCAGCGAAGCAGGCTACGTAGCGGTTTACGCTTATCGCGAACATCTGGCCAATAACTTAAAAGATGCAACGGATGAGCAGCGTGCACCACTATTGCGGGAAATTATCCGTTCATCGCTGACATTTGCAGCCACATTCCCTGAGCATGCCAAAGCCCCTCAGATCATGCTTGGAGCGGTGGAGGATCTTTACGGGTTAAAAGACTATGCCCCGACGATCGCCAATGGCCGTTCACTGTTGGAGCAGTTCCCCACTGCGGAGCAGGAGATTAGACGTTCTGCCTGGCTGCTGGTGGCTCACGCTTCTTTCGATACTGCGGCCTTTGCGGATGCAGAAATTGCTTACGGTGAAACTTTGATACTGACTGCCCAGGATGCAAAGGATAGGGCGGGTCTGGTAGATAACCTGGCGGCTTCTATCTACCAGCAGGGTGATATGGCCCGTAAGCAGGAGGATCATGCAACCGCAGCGAGCCACTTCCTGCGTATTCGAGGTGCTGCACCTGGCGCGACCATTCTGGCTACGGCGGAGTACGATGCTGCCGCATCATTGATCGTTCTTAAGGATTGGGTACAAGCGGCAACGGTATTGAATAACTTCCGCAGTCACTTCCCGGAGCATGAGCTGGCGAAAGATGTCACCAAGAAGTTGGCAGTGGTTTACCAGGAGAGCGGTGAGCTGTTGCTGGCAGCTGCGGAATTTGAGCGTATTGAGCGGGAATCCGAGGACGATGAAATACGCCGTGAGGCCTTAACCCAGGCGGCAGATCTTTACGCAGCGGCAGAAGATAGCGCTAAAGCGCTGTCTGTTTTGCGTCGCTACGTCGATTATTTCCCCGAACCCATGGAGCCGGCGCTGGAGACCCGCCAGAAAATTGCCGATATCTACAAAGTGTCCGGGAATCAAAAGCTTTACATGGCAGAGCTTCGTGAACTGGTGAAAGTTGAGTCCCGCGGTGGTTCCCAGCGCAGCGACCGCACCCGTTATCTCGCCGGTAATGCGGCCCTGCTATTGGCTGAGCCCAGTTTTGAGGCTTTCACCCAGGTGGATTTGGTTGCGCCTATCGAGAAAAGCCTCAACCTCAAGCGCAAGCGTATGAAAGCAGCCACCCGTGCATTTACTGACCTGATTGATTATCAGGTGGCCGATGTGACCGCGGCGGCAACCTTTTACCTGGCTGAAATTTATCTCCACTTTAGCGTGGCCCTGAAGGACTCGGAGCGTCCAACCAACCTGAATGCCCTGGAGCTGGAAGAGTATGAGTTGGCATTGGAGGAGCAAATTTATCCCTTCGAGGAAAAAGCCATTTCTGTTCACCAGAAGAATGTCGAGTTGCTGGGCGTCGGTATTTATAACCCCTGGATTGATAAAAGTATTGGCAAGCTTGCTAATTTAATGCCCGCTCGCTATGCACGGGCGGAAGAGGCTGGAGAGTATCTCCAGACTATTGTACCCCTGCCGCCAGAGCCGGAATTGCCCTCTGCGGGATCAGCAGTTTCGGGTCAGTAATAACAGGCATTTGCCTTTTGGAGTGGAAAGTTATGCAAAAACAAATGCGTTTGTTTTTTCTGGTGGGCTTAGCTTTGTTGTTGGCAGCTTGCGCCAGCACCCAAACCAAGTCTGGAAAAATCTCTGATTATTCTTCGGTGCGGGTATCGGGCAGCGTGAGTCGGGACTTTGAGCGATCCCTGGAATATCTTGCCGAGCAGGATTATGCGAGTGCTATTGAACTTCTGCAGTCAGTAGTGGAGCGCGAGCAGCGCCTTCCGGCACCCTATATCAATCTGGGTATTGCCCACTATAAAAGTGGCAATGAGGCAAAAGCGGAAGAGGCTTTTTTAAAGGCATTGGCGCTGGACGAAAAGCATCCGGTGGCAACTAATGAACTGGCTGTTCTCTACCGAAAGCAAGGGCGCTTTGCCGAGGCGCGAAAAATATATGTGAATGCTTTGGCAGAAAATCCAGAATATCTACCTTTGATAAAAAATCTGGGCATATTGTGTGATCTGTATCTGCAAGATCTCCAGTGTGCTCTGGCACAATTCGAACAATATGTTCAATTGGAGCCAGAGGACCGGGATGTCACTATCTGGTTAGCTGATATTCAACGGAGGGCTGGCAAATGATTAAACTTCGTTGGGCTTTGCCATTCGTGGCCAGCTTTATGGTTTCCCCTTATGCCTTGGCTCAGTCTGAGGGAGAGGAGAAAAAAGAATCTACCGATAAAAAAGTGGATTCAAAAATTAAGGAGTTGTCGGGTATTTCTATTATCGGTAACAAGGAAGCCCCTAAGTCTCTCTATATTGTCCCCTGGAAAAGTTCCGAAGTGGGTGTCGAAAGCGACCTTGTCTCCAGCTTGATGGACGACAAACTCAAACCGCTCGACAAGGAAGTTTTCATGCGTGAGTTGGAGTTCTATCAACTCAGCCTGTCCGGCGATTAACGCCATATTGATTCTGGCTGTCGCCGGAGTAGCACCAAGTTTTAGCTGTATTTCTCAAGAGGGTTTGTAATGGACTTTTTCAATAACGTCATCGAGTTTTTCCAGACGGGCGGTACTTTCATGTATCCGATTCTCGTGGTTGCCGCACTGGGTGGTGCAGTGGCTATCGAGCGCTTTATCCGACTGCATTTGGAGCGCCGCAGCAACCGCAATATGTGGGATAAGCTGCAGCCGGTATTAGCTTCAGGAGACTTCGATCGCGCTCGCAACCTGGTAAAACAGGACGAGTCCAGTGTGAGCAAATTATTGTCTATGGGGCTGGCCCGGCAGGGAGCTGTTCGCCGTCGTGAAGATATCGAAATCGCGATGGAAGAGAGCATGATGGAGATCACTCCACAGCTGGAAAAACGCACCCCTTACGTAGCTTTGTTTTCCAATATCGCAACTTTGCTCGGGCTTCTGGGAACCATTATGGGGCTGATCGAAGCCTTTACAGCGGTTGCCAATGCCAACCCGGCAGAAAAGGCAGACCTACTCTCCGCCAGTATTTCCGTGGCGATGAACACCACCGCCTTCGGTCTGATGACTGGTATCCCGTTGTTGATCGTCCACGCACTGCTGAACTCACTCACCGGTGAAATTATCGATAGCCTGGAGATGGTCTCAGTAAAAGCATCCAACCTGATTGATGGTGCAACCCGTCGCCGCTTTGAAGTGGAACCTGCGAAATCCAAGCCGTCTAGTGAAAAAACTACACCAGCTAAAACCAATCCAGTAGCACAGCAAGCGGAAACTGCGTAATGAGAAGGCGGCGCCACGGGCGGGATAAAGAAGCTCCTGAGCTGGATATCACTGCTTTCTTGAATTTGATGGTGGTATTGGTGCCTTTTCTATTGGTATCGGCGGTATTTTCGCGGGTGACAATTCTCGAACTGAATATGCCGAGTGGTGCCGGTGGTGGAGCACCGGATGATCCCACGGTTACGGTGGAGGTAGTTGTGCGAGAACAGGCCGTGGAAATCAGTGATGGTGAAAAGGTTATCGCACGTTTCCCCAACCTGAATATCGATGGCGAGGGTGAAAATGCTCCTATTGTGGCTCCCGTTGGAGCAGATACAGAACAGACTGAGATTCTCGCTGTGCTGCCCACAGCAGAGGTGTATGACCTTAAAAAGCTCACGCAGTTTTTGTTGGAAGTTAAGGCCAGTTATCCGGAAAAAACTGATTCCATCATCCTGATGGAGCCCACAATCGCCTATGAGCATTTGGTGGGCATTATGGATACTGTGCGCGGAGCTGAAGTACGGGTTGAGGGGAGTGATCCCAGTGATCTGGATGCGGTGGAAAAGGTGGTTTTATTTCCTGATATTTCCATAGGAGATGCGCCATGAGAAATGAAAGCCGACGCATGAAGCGTATGGCGCGAAGCCATAAGCGCAAGAAAACCTCGGGCATGAACCTGACTTCCCTGATGGATGTTTTTACGATCCTGGTGTTTTTCCTGCTGACTAATACCTCCAGCAATGAAGCGCTGGAGCCTCCCAAGGTGATTACCTTGCCGGACTCAGTGGTAGAGACCAAGCCCCGGGAAACGGTGACCTTGATGGTGACCAATGATGAAATCCTGGTGGAGTCCAGCTCGATAATTGCCACCTCTGAAGTGTTGGAAAGCGAGGAAACCATTATTGCGGCCATTAAGGAAGCGATGGTTGCAGAGCTGGCCAAGGCAATTGGAGTTGCACAGGCCTCGGCAAATTCAGGTGAGGGTGATGTCGAGGGGGGGCAGGATCCAGAACCACCGGAGGTCAATATTCTCGCGGACAGAGGCATTCCGTTCAGTTTGCTGAAAAAGGTGATGTCCAGCTGTACAGACGCTGGCTATACCAAAGTTTCACTGGCGGTTATTCAGAAAGCATCTCAGGGTTAATGGAAGTTTGTGAGTAATTTTCTTCAACAACAGCGGGCGGTAGGTGAGGCGCTTGAGGCGGTTCACCATCGCATGCAGCTGCTCGAGGATGAGCGGCACCAGATCGAAGAGAAGCTGGCTGAATTGCAGGACCAGGGGTCCAAGTACCAGTTGCTCGACGAGATTTCCGAACGCCTGCGCAAGCTTGAAGAAGCGGGCGCGGGAGAAATGTTCTGGGCGGAAGATTATCGGGAGAATGCTTCTGCTCAGGTTATCGAGCGGATCGGCCAGTCGACGCGCAGTTTTAACCAGAGCCTGGACCAGCTGCGCGAAGAGCGCAGTGCTTTACATAACAGCATAAGCGAGTGCCAGGAAGAGGTCTTTGCGTTGGATGAGCGCGCGGATGAGCTGCGCCGCGAGGAGGAAGAGTCAAAGTTCGAGTTCGAGATAACACGGGAATTCGAGCAGCCCAAGTTCCGCCCTATGGTGATGCCATGGCACAAGCAGGGCGAGGACGAAAAGCGTTTTCGCCGCTGTGTCTTTGCCTCACTGTTTATCGCCGCCTTGCTGGGCTACCTGATTCCTCTGTATACGGTGCCCCAGCCCGAGTCTCAAATAGTGGAAATTCCCGAGCGCCTGGCCAAGCTGGTTATTGAGAAGAAAACCAAGCCCAAGCCACCGCCGGAGCCAGAAAAAGCCAAGCCTAAGAAAGAGGAGAAAAAACCGGAGAAGAAGCCTGAGCAGAAGGTAGCCAAGCAGGACCCGAAACCCTCCAAGGCGGAGAAAAAGCAGGCGCGTAAAAAAGCTGAGCGATCCGGTGTTCTCGCCTTTAAGGATAACTTCCAGGACCTGATACAAGATGATCTGGATAACCGCCTCGGCCAGCAAACCCAGCTGAGCACGGCCGGTAAAAAAGAGAACCGCAGTCAGCGCTCACTGATCACTGCAGCATCTACCGCGGGTAGTGGTGGTATCAATACGGCAGAGCTGAGTCGCAATGTGGGTGGATCTGGTTCGGACTTGGGTGGCGTTGCCTTTGCGCGAGTGGAAAGTTCTATCGGTACTGAAGGTGACTTTGCCGGTGAGGACCGTCCTCTCAGTGATGGTGCTGGTCCGTCGCGGACAGATGAGGAAATCCAGATTGTTTTCGATCGCTACAAGGCCACCTTGTACCGTATCTACAATCGTGAGCTGCGTAATAATCCCGCGCTGCAAGGTAAGATGGTGTTGAAGATTACTATTGAACCCAGCGGATCGGTTTCTGCCGTGAGTGTAGATTCCAGTGATGTGGATTCTCCGTCACTCAATGCGAAAATTGTGGCTAGGGTCAAACGATTTAACTTTGGTGAAAAGGCCGGAGTGCCGACTATTACCATCCTTTATCCGATTGACTTCTTCCCGCCAACCTAGACTGATAATTGGCCGGAACCCGCTGAATAGTGGGTTCCGGTCGTTTCAAACTGATGAAATTTTCGTCATACCTGTTCAGTTATTATTTGTCCGTTCTGAACAAAATTTTCCCTCACAGAGGGCCCGCCTGAGAACCACTTGGCAATCCCTACAAAAGTTCCACTTGTTAGCTGGCTAATTATGACTTGTTTCACGGCTACCTAAGTGGGTAGTAATTAAAGTTCGCCCACCGTGGAGTGTCTGGTGTAAATGCCCGATTTATCTCCAAATATCTGTATTAGAAAGTGGCGGCCGTTAAGTGATAATGAAGTCGGAAGTAGTTGAGCGAAAATTCTCCAAGTACGCATTTATTGGACTTCTTTTGTCTTTTTGGGGGGCATTGCTGTCTGCGCCACAGGCTTTGGCTGATCACAACTGTCCCTCTAGTCCAGATAACCCTTCGAGCTTCAATATTGTAGATCATCGATCCAGTAATAGCTGGTGTACATTGTGTGGTGACGGGCAAGTTACGATAGAGATTGATGTACCCAGTATTTACAGTGGTATTTTTGGCAGCACCCAACATATTGAAAATATAGTTGTCACTGAAGATTTGGGTAGCTCGGACCTGGAATACGTCCCTAACTCAACCACGGTCAGTAGTGGTACTGTCCTTGGCGAGCCGACAATTAGTGGTACCACCATTACCTGGGATCAAAATGATTTGTCGGCGCTCGCAGCGCGCAATGAAAATAGCACCATGACAATTACATTTGAGGTGCGCAGTAAGAGTAATGAGGAAGAAGAGCTGGTTGGTAACAATCGAACTCTTACTGCAACAGCGCAATTTGATTATTGTACTTTTCCGACAACGACTGACAGTGACAGCTTTGTCCTGACCCTTCGCGAACCTCTTCCATCAATTGATAAGCGTGGACGCAATGTCGATGCAGCTCAGACTAACTTTACCAGTAATGTATATGGAAATATCGAGGATGATGTAGTTTGGCGTATCCGTATCAGTAACTCCGGTGCTGCTGATATGGAGGATGTACGCTTCGATGATTTGATGACTAACCCAAATATGGACATCAACTATGCATGTCCTAGCCAAAATACAGCTCTAGCTGTTGCGAATAATAATGGCGTTGCGCCCTCTGGCAGTAGTTGTATATCCGCCAGCAATACCGTCAATGACTTTGAGCTGAGCGGTAATTTTGCAAGTGGCCCAGGTAATATTGATGTCGAGGCAGGTGGAAGTCACGATATCTACTTGGTGGGTAAGGTTAATAGTTCTTGTAGTAATGGTACCAACACTGTTTCTGATGTGGAGTGGGGATGTGAAATAGATGGGGACACCGGTACCGGTGGAATTTCCAGCCCTTCCTCTACTAGTGGGCCAGGCTCAGATACCTCTGAGATGCGCACACTCGTAGATGATGATTTGACGATTACCCAGGCAATTACTGGTACAAATTTAAACCAACCTTTGGGCGCTGCTGGCTTTGTAACTATCACCATTAACAATCGGACGAGTGGTTCGGTAAAAGATATACAATTTGTCAGTGATCTGCCCGATGAATATGTCGTGGATACCACCTACACGCCACAGATTATTCAGATCGACCGAGGCGAAGATAATCACGGAGCAACTTACAGCTCGACCTTTTATGGGATGGTCGACACCCTTGAGTGGCGAGTGGGATCAACTTGGAATCAATGGGACCCCAGCCCACTAAACAACAATGAGCCAGAATTTCGTTTGTTGAGTAGCGGAAGCCACCCAGTTTATTCCGATCAGGAAAACATGATGCGTCATGGTGACCTGGTTCAAATTCGTTTCCGCATAGTCACTACTGAGCCAGATTTTTACGATCTAGAAGCAGACCTGGATGTAGAGGAAGAGTCCTCTACCAGTAACACTGACCCCAATAGCAATATTGCTATCGGTAACAATGTTTTGTCGATTGATTATGAGGACTTCTGCTCTACAACTACCACACCGACCCAAGTGGAGTCTCAATCGGTTACGCCCGATCCCGAAGACCTGGATGTTAGTACTGTTCACCCCCTCTATATTGTTCGCGATAGTGGCACTTCAGAACTAACAGTGGATATCACCAATAATGGTGGCCACGATGCGAATGATTATTCAGTGTATGTCACCTTCGGTGAGGCGATGAGGGTATTGTCTAGCGACCGCAGCTGTACGGCGTTGGGCAATCCGAATGTGGGCACTGTACCTCAGCACCCTGTATGGAACCAGCCGGATTACTTGCCAGATTCCTCAACAGTGTATCGCTGTGACAGTGGTGATCTTGGTGGTGAAATTGGACCCGGTGATACAGAGCGGGTGATTTTTGTGGTTGAAAAGAATCACTCGGCCACCGATGACGACCTGACTTTCCGCGCGGATGTGGTCGGTGAGATCATTCTGAATGATGGTACACCTCTGTACTTTCCGAGCCCTGCCGTAATTACCGAAACAACACCAAACTTGCAGCTGGCCAACAATTATACCCTTGATGGTATGCGCGCGCGGGTAATGGGTTTTAACCTGGTCAAGAACCGTTCCGATGAATGTACCGAGCTGACCAGTGAAACTGCTTTCCCTAATAGCAGTGTATTGATTGGTGAAGAGTGTAGTTTTGAAATTCAAGCCGGTGGTTGGTTTGGATTCGATACACCGGGATTTACTTTGATTGAAGTGAAGGACATTGATGTGATCGATGACCTTCCCGACGGCCAGGGCTATATTGCGGATTCACCGCTAAATTGTTCAGATGTCAGCCTTCCTGATCCCACCTCTCAGGCAAATTGTGTGGTTATTTCGAGCAGTGACATTGTCGAGGGCGGTGGTCTGAATAACTCTCTGAGTGAGACAGATTTACAGTGGGATATTACTACCAATATTACAGCGAAAGATCGCTGGTTCCTTGCGGATATGACAACCCGCTTGTTGAATGACCCAGTGGATACAGAAAACACTGATCCGAACCAACACGCAAATGACAGTATCGATTACGCTCGCGCCCAGTTTACTGCGGTTTTTGATACTGAAACGATTATCGTAGACAACTACAATACCAGTGGAACCCTGACCAATATTGATGGTGTTCCAACCACGGTTCCCGGTTTCCCAGATATCACCGAGTGGTCGGAATCTGTCACTGTTACTGAACCCTCGATAGAAGTCGATAAAAAAGTCTGTAATGAAAATCTCTACGGCACTGGAACAAGCTGTAGCAATTTTGTGGATTTTACCGATGAAGGGCACCGGGACCAGACTTATATCTTCCGTCTCACGGTGACTAACCGGGCTGCGGATAGCGGTGTTGATCGCGCTCCCGCATACGATGTTGTCGTAACTGATACCCTGGATTCTTCCGGCCAGATGTGTGTGCAGGCAATGGATTCCGATAGCCTGGATAACGATGCTGATGGCAGTTCGGAAACTGTCAGTGGCGACGATGGCTTGGTGGGAATTACCTCCGGTGCAAATAACTATTCAGAAGCTACCCACTGTAGTGATGGTGGTACCCCGGCTATTATTACTTTTTCCTATGAGCATTCCACTGCTCTTGAGCGAATTAACCCGGGTGACTCCGTAACCCTGTATTACCGTGTGAAACCACACCAGTCAGTGGCACCACTACAGCTATTTACCAATACTTTCTTTGCTCGCTATGACAGCTTGGAAGGCGATTTTGGTAATCAGACTTCCCCGCAAATTGACAGTGACACGGACAATGATGGTGTCGGTGATGGCGCTCCCGAAGCAGGGCGTGCTCGTCACTACCAGTCTGGCAATGCCGAAGCGCAGATGCAGATTATTGAGGTGAAGGCGGAGCCGAAGAAAGCCCTTGAGTTTTCCAACGGCACGGCCAGTGGAACCAGCAGTGATACAGCGGTTGTCGGTGAAGAGGTACGTTACGAACTGATAGCACAGATTCCGGCTGCGAAACTGCGAGACTTTGTGATTCGTGATGAGTTGCCGGCAGGTATGCGCTGTATCGAAGGGGAGACTATCGATTTAAGTGCCTCCCCTTATGATGCCGCTGGCTTTGTACCGGGAGGTACTTTTAATGCTACCTGTACCAGCACGGGTACTGCAGATTACGTTGAGTGGGATTTTGGTGATCAGGAACTCACCACCGTATCCGGTAGCCTGTTTGATTTTCCGGTAGAGTTTATTGCCCGTATTGAAAACAGCAGTAACACCAATGACGGTGATGTTTTGGGTAATGGCGGCAGCTATACCACTGCGCAAGTTACTTATGTGGATGAGTCCGGTGCAGCGGTAGCGGTGCCATTTGATGCCCATGAAATAACAGTACTCGAGCCACAAATACAGCTGACCAAATCCTTTGCTGTTACCAATAGTGATGCTGACGATATTTTGACAGTCACGGTTACAGCAGAAAATATTGGCAGTGCCGATGCCTATAACTTGCAGGTGCTCGACGATCTCACCGGTAGCAATCTTATTTACCTGGGCAATGTGGGCGGCAACGATCCACCCAATAATGTCGATGTCACTACGGTGGGCACCAATGCTCCCATCTTTAGCTGGAATCGCAGTAATAGCGATTACACTATTGCGGTTGGCAATACAAAAACATTCACTTTTGAAGTCCAGGTAGAGCAGGGCGTTGAGCCCCATGAAATCCTGGACAACACCATTGAGGCCCGCTGGCAATCCCTACCTGGTATAGATGTTGCCCTTAATAGTGGCAACTCTATTGGCGTTGATGGTGCCGCTGACGGCATGCGTATTGGTGTTTTGCCTAATGTCGGCGATCCCATCAACGATTATGAAACCAATGCCAGCGCTCAGACCGAAGTGCCGTCATTAGCAATGACTAAAACGGATTTGGACACCTCAGTAGTTCCCACCATCGGTGCCCATAAAAAATTCCAACTGGAGATTAGTTTACCGGAAGGTATCAGTGAAAATGTAGTTATCACTGACCAGCTGGGTAGCCCTGAGGGTTATGTGCTCTCTCATAATACTGACTACGATATCACTTACGATTTTGTCGGTATTGAAACTATTAATGGCAGCGCGCCATCTGAATCGGCCTTTAGCAGTTTTCCGGGGGATAATACTTCCGGAAATGCTACCTGGGATATCGGCACCGTCGATACCAGCAGTGAAAATGACACGGCCGGAAGCACAATTGCTCCGCTGATTCGAATTACCTATTTTGCCCGCATCGAAAATGATCTCGCCACTAATGATGGTGACAATCGCCAAAATAATGCCGCGCTTACTTACAGCAATGGGGAAAGTGGCAGCACAGAAAATATCAACGACAGCACAACCAGTGTAACGGTAGTAGAGCCGTTACTCGAGATTAGCAAGACAGTGACTAATGCCACCAATCCCGGCAATCTGCCGGTGGGTGGTGACGTGCTGGAATATGTTATTACTGTGGAGCATGATGCGGGCTCCAGTGCCGCAGCTTATGAGCTGAATTTAGTCGATACGCTGCCTTCAGAGTTGACCTTTGACAGCAGCTTTACACCCACCGCAGAAATAGGCGGCACCGCGGTATCCGGCTTTGTTGCCACACCAGCGGCAGCTCCAGCAGGTCCACTCGTATGGGGTCGTGACAATGGCGATAACAGTCTGGATTTAGCGCTGGGTCAAACTCTGGTGCTCACCTACCGAACCCAGGTTACCGGCGTTTTTGGTTCGCCTATCAGCAACAGTGTGATGCTGGACTGGACCTCCCTGGACGATGGCAGTATCAATGACCAGGCCTATGAGCGAGACGGTGCTGGATGCCCCAGTATTTCCGCACCTGATGATTACTGTGTTGGTCCTGTAGAAGCCAGTATTAATACGGTAGACAATACTAGCATTACAAAAGCAGTAATTGCCGATACAGATACCGCAACTGCAGTGGGTACCTTGCGTGTTGGCGATACTGTCACTTACCAGCTCTCCCTGAACTTACAGGCGGGAACAACACCAGCGGTAACTATTGATGATGCGCTGCCCAGTGGTTTGGAATTTGACACTGTTGTCAGCGTGAATGGGGATACCACTGCTCCCTACGACGATAGCCTGAATGATTTTACCTATTCAGCGATTTCGGTTCCCACTGCCGGCGATACCGGTACAGTTTCCTGGGACCTGGGGGATATCACCAGTAATTTCGGTAATACCAATAACTTTGTTATTGAGTACACCGCTAAAGTAGTGGCGGGTTCGGGAATCACCGCGCCTACCGCAACTCTGACCAATACGGCCCAGCTAAATTACACCGGTGCCGCCAGTACCTTGCAGGACAGCGCCGATATTACTGTACTGCAACCGGTGATCGACAATCTCACCAAGACCGATGCTACCTGGCCCAGTTCCCATATGAATGTGGACCCGGCCAACGATATTATGCAGTTTACCCTGCAGGCCTGTAACTCGGGTCTGGCCCCCGCCTACAACCTATCGCTAACTGACGATTTAGCGACGCAAATGGACGAGAGTTCCATTGCCAATCTCCAGGTGAGTCTCGACGGTGCTGTACTGACACAGGGAGCAGATTACACCTATAGCGCGCCGGCAACGCGCGGTGCTGATATGGGCTTCGATTTCCTGGTGCCGGTCGAAGCGGGCACCTGTTTGGAAATCAGTTACGAGATCGGTTTCTATACAGATATTAGTGGCGGTGAAAGTTGGGTTAACACTTTTACCGTCGATGAATTCTGGTCGCTGGAAGCTAGCAATGGCGAACAGTACTCTGCAGTTACTTTGGGCACTCCCTATCCTATGGGCACTGTTGCGACCAGTGTGACTGCTCCACAAAAAACACTGCAAACAGCGACTACTGCCGCTGTTGGTGACGAGGTCGTATACCAGATACAGGTACCCGGTAGCGGCACCACCTCGGCTATTTACGATATTGAAATTTCCGATGTATTAGACCCCAGCTTAGAGCTGGTGCAATTGCAGGAAATTAATGGGCTTACCTACACCGATAATACCAGTGGCAATAATATCGATCTGGCAATCGATATTATCCCAGCCGGTACCGTGGCAATTTTTGAAGTTCGCGCCCGGGTTGCCAACAATGCCACAGCCCAGGCTGGTCACAGCTTTGAAAATGAGGTGACTTATTCTTATGCCGCGACTGATGGCGGCACTTCTCAGTCCGGAGGCACCGGCACTGCAGCGACACTCACCATCGTCGAGCCAGAGATAAGTGCAATTGCCTCTGTCGTAAATCAAACCAATCCCGGTAACGATCCGGATGCGGGCGATGTACTGCGTTTTACCCTGGACCTCAGTGCTGCGGGTAATGCGGAAAATTCTGCAGCTTACGATCTTTCGGTTAATGAGTTGTTATCCCTGGGGCTTGAGTTTGTACCAGGCACCGTGACTTTTGCCGGAGCCTCCCAGGCAGATCCCACCGTAACTGGTGACGGAATTACTACTGCGCAAAACCTGGTTTGGGATCGGGCCAATAGTGATCTGGATATCGCCGCAGGTGATAACAGTGAACTGGTCTTCGATGTGGTTGTACTCGACAGTGTACAGCCGGCGGCGGCGCTGTCCGCAACTGCCAGTGTGGAATGGACCAGTCTCGATGAAGATAACAGCAGTATTTATGAACGTAACGGTGCTGATGGTAGCGGTGGCCTGAATGATTACTTGCTGGAAAATATTGCTGCTCAGCTAGATGCTGCCAATGACAGCACAATTAGCAAAATTCGCTCAGATGACAGCTATGGTAGCGCTGATGAGCAATTGCGAGTGGGCGACTTGGTTGAATACCAGATTACCCTCTCCCTACCAGAGGGCACGGCCTCCAATGGGCTTATTGTCGATACTTTGCCCCAGGGAATGGTGTTTGTAAGCACACTTTCAATTAATGGCCAGACTTCTGCACCATTTACTGCTGCGGCGCCCTTTACCCACACCGATATCGCAGAACCAGTGCAGTCTGGCGATCCTTCTACTGGTGCCACTACGGTTACCTGGAGTATTCCCGACCTGGTCAACACGGGTGATAACGATACCAGCAACGATGAATTTGTTGTGCGTTACCTTGTGCGGGTTCTCAATGAGGATTCCCACCCCTGGCCAGCAACGAACACCGCGCTGACCAATACTGCAGAGTTTGATTTTGATGCTGCCACAGGAGCTGAAACCCGTAGTGATAGCGAAACACTGGACCTGTTACAGCCGGATCTCGCCGTAGCTATTAGCTCAACTCCCGCAGATGGCAGCACGCTTTCCGCCGGCGATACCATTGAATATACCGTTACGATTACCAACAACGGTTCTTCACCAGCCTATGATCCGGTATTCCGCGATGTGATTCCTTTAGGTCTGCGCCAAGGGGGAGTCAGTGTCCAGTCCCTCACGGTAAATGGTGCCGCAGCAACAGTGGTTGCGCCTACTTTCGATAGTAGTAATGGCGAAGCCGTTTGGGATTTTGCCGCAGGTACGGGTTACGGAATCAACGCTGGTGAGTCCATGGAAATGGTATATCGCGTTGAAGCGGATTCTAATTTAGGTGCTGGACTTAGCCTGCAAAATGCGGCCTATGTTGAAGTTTATTATTCGCTTGATGATAACGATTTGCCGTCTCTGAATTCCGTGGCGGTCACTGACGATTTACGTGAGGATTATGGCCCGACTTCTCCGGTGAGTGTCCAATTTAATACTCCCAATGCCGCGCCACTGTTGATTGAAGTTACCCAATTAACAGCTTCCATTGGCGAGCCGTTTAACTATCGCATTACCATCCCGGAAACGGTGCAGACCACGGCGCTTCACGATGTCACTGTGCTGATGGATCTGACTACGTCTGCTGCGGATCTGGAATTTGTCAGTGCCAGTAAAGTATCTGGCAGTGCATCTTTCACTCCGGAAAATAACGGCAGCTCCACCAGTCTCAGTATTGCAGATAGCACTAACGGAATTGATGTGCCCGCCGGCGAGCAAGTCGTTATTGATGTAACACTGCGACTGCTGGATATGGACCCGCCGAATGTGGACGGTTTGAATTTTGCCGCCAGTGCCAGCTACAGCTACAACTACGATAATGATAATTCCTCTGCAGGGCAGGGTGCGGGTAGCGGCAATACTACGGCGGACATGACGGTAGTAGAGCCCACGGCTATTACCCTGACTAAAACTGGCCCCACCAGTGTCCAGTCCGGTGTAGGCGGTACCTTTACTTTAGATTTGCACAATACCGGTACGGGCCCGGCCTGGGATATTAGTGTTACCGATATTTTGCCGGATAATAACCCCGGTGGAATGTGTGAAACGGCCCCGGCCAATTTCACCGCGCAAATTACTGACAGCGCCGGCACCACCACGGCCACCCTGACAGAAGGTTCCGACTTTAGCGCGGTATTCGATAACGATAGCTGCACCCTCACAATCACCTCCATTGGTTCAGTGGCAATGCTGGATGCGGATTACCATCTGCTGATTGGTTACGATGCCTATTTGGATGCCGACACCGTCGATGGGGATACGCTGACGAATATTGCTGGTGTTACTCAGTGGCACAGCTGGGATAGCAGCCTCACTGAAGTTCGCCAGTACACCCGTGCGGCGCCCACCGATGGTACTCCCGGTGTGCTGGATCATGAGGATGCTTATTCGGTTAGCGCCTCTGTGCCGACAGTGACTTTCTACAAAGCTGTGGAAAATATCAGCCGTGGAGAAAACCCGGCCACTGCCGCCAGCCCCACGGAAGTTTTACGTTACACATTGACTCTGACCAATACGAGTGGTGTTGATGTGAACGGAGCCGAGATTACCGATGACCTGGGTCGATTAAATAATTCGGCACTGTTTGAATCGGGCACTTTACAGTTGGTGAGTGCTCCGACTGGCAGTGACAGCAGTGCTATCGATGCTTCTGCCGGTACCTGGAATAGTGGCTATCTGGAAGTCAGTAATCTGGATCTTACGGCGAGCGGTACCACGGGAGATTCTATCCAGATTGTTTATGAAGTTACCCTGGCAGCAGTTATTGATAGTGGGACCCAAGTCTTCAACCAGGCCCAGGTTCAGCTTCCCGGGCAATTACTGCAAGACAGTGATGATCCCAACATCAACGGCACCGATGATCCGGATACGGCGGGTGATGAAGATCCCACAGAAGTACTGATTGAGTCAGAGCCATTACTGGTGGTAGAAAAAACGTCGGCAGATATGACTGATGATGCAGATCTGCTGATGGTTGGGGATACCCTGCGATATACCATTACCGCGGAAAATGCCGGTAATGAGAATGCGATCAATGCCCTGATATTGGATCAGATCCCATCTAATACAACTTATGTCAGTGGCTCTACCACCCTGAATGGCTCCACATTGTCTGATGTCAGCGGCACCTCTCCTCTGGCTGCAGGTATGAGCATTAATACCGATGGTGAAGCCGATGGTTTTATCGGCGCAACGGCCAATGGCGCACCTGCAGTGGTCATCACCTTTGATGTCACCATTAATGACGTTAATGATGGCACCGTTATTTCAAACCAAGCGTTTGTAAATGGTGAAGGTGTGGGTAGCGGTACTTTTGATGAAGTGCCCTCCGATGATCCGAATACCGATGCTCCCAATGATCCCACGATCGATATTGTTGGCGATGTACCCCTGTTAATTGCCCACAAGACTGTGGAGATTGCCGAAGACTATATTTCCGCAGGGATTGTCGATCCGGGTGATGTACTTCGCTATACCATCGCAATCACCAATATGGGTGGTGTAGATGCTCTCGAAGTAGCGCTTACCGATCAGGTACCAAATGACACTACTTATGTTGCTGGCACCACCACTTTAAATGGTGAAGTGGTCGCGGATAACGGTGGTGGTAATTCACAGTTGGATTCTGCCCTACCGGTTTCATCCGATGACCTGACTCCGCCGCTACCAGGAGCCAATGAAGGCATTATTACCTCGGGGCAAACTGCCACTGTCACATTTGAGGTAATGGTGAATTCTGGCACCCCGACAGGCACAGTTATCAGTAACCAGGGTAGTGTTGATGCAGATGAGTTGGCACTTACCCTGACCGATGCAGATGGCAACCCAGCCAATGGTGCACAGCCAACTGACGTTGTCGTGGGTGATGCCCAGTTGCTCTCCATTGTGAAAGAAGTTGCTGTTGTCGGTGGCGGTGCCGCAGAAGCGGGTGCGGTATTGGAATACCAGGTAACCGTCGAAAATATCAGCGGTGTCCCAGCAACTTATATTGAGATCACCGATGACCTGGCTATAGCCGGAGATGGAGTTCTTACCTATATCGCTGATTCGGCCATGCTCAACGGGCAGACCGATGGAATAACGGTTGTCGACACGCTAATCACTGCAGACTACGCCACAACTTACGGTGATTTGGAACCAGGAGAGATGGTTACTCTGCGTTTCCAGGCGCAGATGTCAGAAAACCTGGATTATGGTTTTACTGTAGTAAATACCGCAGAAGTACAGTGGAATGATCCGGCCTCCAGCGCTCAGGCTAGTGTTGCCATTGACGTTGGCGGTACCCCGGGCATTGCCAACCTGGCTGGTTATCTGTGGCACGATGTGAATTTCAATGATGCCTTGGATACGGATGAGAGCCTGCTGCTTAATTGGGCGGTAGACCTGTATTTCAATGACGAATTGATGGAAACAGTTCAGTCTGATGAAAATGGTTACTTCCAGTTCCAGGGGCTCGTACCGAACAGCTATGGTGGCCTTAGCTATGAAATGCGTTACACCGCACCAGATGCTACTGAAAGTACAGCTTCATTGGGTAACTCTGTTTCTGATTTCACCAACGGCCCGCAGTCCATTAGTGAAATTTATGTAGATTCGGGAGCGAACCCACAGGACTTGAATTTGCCTCTAACACCCAATGGCGTGGTTTACGATTCAGTAACCCGCTCCGCCATTGAGGGTGCCACCCTCACTATGTTGAGGGTGAGTTCCGGTCAGGAATTGCCTGCGCGTTGTTTTGATGATGAGAAACAACAAGGGCAGGTAACTCAGTCTGGGGGTTACTACAAGTTTGATATCAACTTCAGCGATGCAGCCTGTCCATCCAACGCGGACTACCTGATTCAGGTGGATATCGCGGATGAGGATTATGTGGGTGGTGAATCACTGGTAATTCCTTCTCAGACAAACAGCGAAACTGCCGGTTTTGATGTGGCCGGTTGCCTGGGCAGCAACGCCGATATGGTTCCTGCGACCGCAAATCGCTGTGAGGTGCAGGAATTGTTCTCTCACCCCTCTCTTGATGTCGAGGCGCGGGATGCGGCAACGGACTACTACCTGCGAATGACTTTGGATGATGGTCAGATTCCAGGGGAAAGCCAGCTGTTCAACAACCATGTCGCCATGGACCCGGAGTTGGAAGGGGCGCTATCCATCACCAAAACCGCGGCCATGCTCAACGTAACCCGCAGTCAGTTGGTTCCTTACACCATCACTTTTGGCAATACGCTGCCAATTCCACTGACAGATCTACAGCTAGTAGATTACTTCCCGGCAGGCTTCAAATATGTCGCGGGCTCGGCGCGCCTTGATGGAGAAGCGGTTGAGCCTGAAAGCGAAGGCCTGCAATTGAGGTGGTCAGATCTGCGCGTGGAAGCGGAAGAAACCCGTGTATTGAAATTGCTATTGGTTGTGGGTTCCGGTGTGGGCGAGGGCAAATATGTGAACCGCGCCCGTATGTTTAATCAGCTCTCTGGACAGGCAGCCTCTGGTGAGGCCTCCGCCACTGTGCGCGTGGTGCCCGATCCCACCTTCGACTGTACCGATGTTATCGGCAAAGTGTTTGACGATAAAAATATGAATGGCTACCAGGATGAAGGAGAGGGTGGTTTACCGGGTGCTCGAGTGGTGACTGCTACCGGCCTGAATGCTACAGCGGACTCCCACGGTCGATTCCATATTACCTGCGCAGTGGTGCCGAATGGGGATCGAGGTTCCAATTTTGTGCTCAAGCTCGACGATCGCAGCTTGCCAAGCGGGTATCGTCTCACCACTGAAAACCCGCGTGTGCTGCGAGCCACCCGAGGCAAGATGCTGAAGTTCAACTTTGGAGCCAGCTTGCACCGGGTAGTGCGCCTGGATATTGCCGAAGCGGTATTTGAACCGGGCACAACAGAATTGCGCCCGCAATGGCATTCCCGAATGGATTTATTGTTGGAAAAACTCAGTGAAGCTCCCTCTGTTTTACGCCTTGCCTATCTTGGGGAGAATGAAGATCCGGATCTGGTGGACGAGCGTCTGCAGGCAATTAAAGATCAGGTCGCCCAGGACTGGGAGAGCCGTGAAGGTGACTACGATTTGACCATAGAAACTGAAGTTTTCTGGCGCCGTGGAGCGCCTCCTGGTAAAGGAGGTTTGGAGTGATGTCCTTTGCAAAACGGAATCGTGACCGGCGAGCTTGCTCGATAAATACTGCCGCGAAGACGGACCGCTTTTTCTCCCGGCGGGACTGCAGTCTCGCCACTGCGATCGCGTTGGCATTAACACTTCCAGCGCAGGCCCAGGAAGCGGGTGCGCAAGTAGATGAGCCTAGTTGGTGGCAGGTCTGGCAAAATATTCCAAGCCTGAGTTCTGAAGAAAGTGGAGCTCAATCCGAACTCGAAGAGCAGTCGATAGGCAGTAATACTGAAGGTATGCTGCTGCGCGCACCTACAAATCAATGGTTGCAGGATGCAACTCAATTTGTTGCACCGCTGGACCCGATTGTGGTGGAAGATTTTATCGACCCAATCCTGTTCTATGGCGTTGAGGATGAAATACCTCTGGAGGCAGTGGAGTTACTGCGCCAGAGCTTGAATGACTTGGGTGAGACGCCCAATTTTGAGTTGCACTTTATTGGCCATACAGATTCCGATCCCCTTACCGGGGAACAGGTAGCAGACTTTGCCAGCAAAGAAGAATTTACTTTGGCGCGGGCCCAGTTCGTGGCGGACTTCCTTCAAGAGGCCCTTGAACTGCCTGAGCAAATGATTGTTGTTGAAGGGCGAGGGGATATAGAACCCACAGCGGATAATATTACTACCGCAGGTCGTGAAGAGAATCGCCGAGTACAGGTAAAAGTAACCTATGACGCCCTGGATGAAAAAGCCATGGCGGACCGTGCCCGTGCGGAAGCATTGTTGCTCAACCGGGTGAAAGTATGCCGCCAGGAAACGGTGTGCAGGCTTACTTATGCCGCAGGCAGTGAACAGCGGGCACGCCTTAGAAACCTGGTGACGCCACTGAGGATGGAGCCCGGGCAAACAGAATTGCCGGAAGCCTTTATTCGCCGTATCCGCGAGGTTCGATCCAACCTTGCGGATAAAAACAATCTGGTTATTCACTTTATTGGTCATACCGACGCCCGCCCCCTGGACGTGAGTGAAAATCCGGAAGCCCAACAGAGTGCTTATCAGGAGCGATCCTATAGCGAAGCCCGCCGTGTCGCTCAGGCCCTGGGTTCTGCACTGAATTTGCCTGCGGCCATGATCACCAGCAGTGGTAAAGGGGCGAGCCAGCCGCTAGCGGCCAACGATACGCCGAAAGGGCGAGCCCTCAACCGTCGGGTGGAAGTGGAATTTTGGTATGACGACCCACTGGAAGTCGCTACAGATTCTGTTCAGGCGTGTCCGGAAGCTGCCGCTGCGGAAACTCTTACCATTGCCTATGAGTCTGCCGGTGGAAAACTGTCGCCGATTCGTTTTGATAATGGCGATCCGATTATCAGTCAGGCACAGCTGACACAAATACGTGCGGCCATGGCTGAAATTTCCAATAAAGCGAATGTTCGTCTGAGCTTTATTGGATACAGCGATAACCAGCGTATGGATCGCCGCGAAGCGATGGTTTACGGCGATGACCAGGGGTTGTCCGGTGCCCGCGCTCAGCGCGCTATGGCACAGGTACAGGAATTACTGAATCTCGAAGATACCCAGGTGGAGTTTGAGGGGCGCGGCTACGTTCAATCTGCGGATGTAGTGAGCAATGGCTTTGAGCAGCGGGATGGCGCCAGGGTTGAGGTCGAAATCCTGTACGATGAATTGGCAATTCTCACTGAAAGTGATCGCCTGGAAATCGAGCGCATTAATCGTGAAGCCATAGCGAATAATCCCTACGCACTTAACTTAATGCGTATCACTGTCGATGGCAGCCCGGAATACGACCCCTATAAAAACTCAGCGGACTTACAGCGCTGTACTGATGTGGCCTTGCAAGAAGCGAATATTCAATTTCGCTTCGACAATAAAAAAATGCAACCGCGCCTGAATGTGACAGCGTGGCCCAATACCATCCGTTACGCAGATAACCCGGATACCGATCTGGCAGAGAACAGGGTATTTTTCAGTAGCTATACCAACTATCCCTCTTTTATTAAAAGTACCGAAGTGCGATTGTTCGAAGAGGGACAGTCTCTGCGCGATACACCTCTGGCAATTGTACCGCTGGATCACTTTGGCAAAGGGGAATGGCATGCAGAATTTTCTGAATTCCAGGCGCCTCTAAAAAAATTACACTACGTACTGCGTGCCTATGACAACAAGGGCCGCTATGACGAGACTACGGAACAGACCCTGTGGTTGGTAGATCAAATTGAAGAGTCTGCAGAAAATGAAGATATCGGTAGGGAATTATTAGTAGGCTACGGCGAGAACCGCTTAGCACAGCGGAACATCCCTCTGGATGGTAACAGTGTATTGGTTAATGGCACTCAGGTGCCGTCCGGGCACACCGTATGGTTAGCGGGCAATCCGGTACCGGTCGATAGTCAAGGCCAGTTTATCGCCGAGCAGATTTTTGAGCCGGGCATGCATACGGTTGAAGTGGCGATACTTGATGATGAGGGTAATGGTGAACTTTTCCTGCGGGATTTGGATTTTGCCAAAAACGACTGGTTTACTGTAGGTATTGCCGACCTTACTGTGGGTTACGATAAAACCAATGGCCCAGCGGCCCTGGTTACTGGTGATGAAACTCACTATGACAATTCAGTAAGCTACGATGGCCGCCTGGCGTTTTACACCAACGGCGGTTTCGGGGAAGGCTGGCGTCTGTCGGCCAGTGCAGATACCGAAGAGGGCCCGGTAGAGGATCTGTTTTCCAACTTTATGGAAAAGTCTCCCGATGCCTTGTTCCGCCGCCTGGATAGTGATTTGTATTACCCAACGTTTGGCGATGACTCCACCGTAGTTGAAGACGCCCCCACGTCAGGCAAGTTTTATGTGAAATTGTCCAAGTACGATGACTACGGTCTCTGGGGTAATTTCAAAGCCAACTACGCCGATAATGAGCTCGCCCAAATTGACCGGACGCTCTACGGCGGCAGTGGTCACTTTGAAACCGATGCGATGACCAGCTTTGGTGAGAAGCGCTTTCAAATAGATGCCTTTGGAGCAGAGCCGGGAACCATTGCCGGGCGCGATGAGTATCGTGGAACCGGCGGTTCCCTGTATTACCTCCGTCACCAGGACATTTCCAGCGGTTCGGAAAGTTTACGAGTAGAAGTTCGGGATAAAGATTCCGGGCTGGTGCTCGCAGTTAAGACCCTTACCGCAGTAGTTGATTACGACATCGACTATATCCAAGGGCGTATCCTGCTTAACAGCCCCTTATCTTCCCTGGCAAATGATGAACTGCTCATTGAAGATGGCGCTTACAACGGCAATCCCCAATACCTGGTAGCACGCTACGAATACACACCAGGTTTTGAAGAAATGGACACCTTGGCTGTTGGTGGGCGTGCCCACTACTGGTTGGGCGATCACGTCAAATTGGGCTTCAGCAGTATTCAGCAAGACGAAGATGAAAATGAAAGTTCCTTGCAGGGTATTGACCTGACTTTGCGTAAAAGCGCCAGTAGTTGGGTGAAAATTGAAATGGCCGATAGCGAGGGCAGCAATCTCGATAGCGTCAGTTCGCTCGATGGCGGCTACACCTTTGATGATGAAAGCCTGGATTCCACGGTTGCTGCGAGTGCAACCAAAGTGGAAGGCGTTTTACAGCTGGGAGATTTCTTCGAGAGTTTGCGTGGCTCTGGTAGTTTTTACCATCAAGAGCGTGAAGCGGGTTTTTCCGGTCCAGGCCAATTTGTGGATGGCGATACCATCCAATATGGCGGTGGCGTTAACCTGCCGATCGGCGAAAGTTTTGATGTAAGAATCAAAGCCGACACCAAAGAGGAAGAGCAGGGGTTGCAAACCAATGCCATGGACTTGATGCTCGGCTACCGTATCAATGATCACTGGCGACTCACCTCCGCAGTTCGCAATGATAGCCGTGAAGATGAATCCGAAGTTGTCGCCGCTACCCAGACAGAGGGGGATCGCACAGATGTTGCTGTCGAGGCGAGCTATGATTCCGGTGAGAGTTGGAGCGCCTTTGGTTTTGTTCAGAATACGATGGAAGTGACCGGTACCCGCGAAGAGAACAATCGCATCGGCCTCGGCGGCGCTTATCGGGTGAGTGACCGTTTGACAATGGACAGTGAAGTTTCCGGTGGTGATACTGGCACAGCTGCCCGACTCGGTACGGACTTTCTGGTGACTGACAGAACCAGCCTCTATATGAATTATGCGCTGGATAACGAGCGCAGCGATACCGGTGTGCGTGCACGCAAGGGCAATATGAGTACCGGCTTCCGCAGTCGCTATTCTGATACGCTAAATATTTACGGTGAGGAGCGCTACAGTCACGGTGATGTTTCCACTGGCCTGACCCACGCCCTGGGTATGGATCTGGCCCCCAATGACCGTTGGACCTATGGCACTACCCTGGAGGCGGGCACACTCGAAGACCCGGATACAGGAGCCAAGACCGAGCGCAATGCCATGGGCTTTAATGTGGGCTATGGTTTGGATGCTATACGCATCGCATCCGCGCTGGAATACCGTACGGATATATCGGAAACGGTATCGGGCGAAAATACTGTATCGGAAACTGAGCGCGATACCTGGCTATTAAAAAATACCTTCAACTACCAGTTCACCCCGGACTGGCGCTTGGTTGGCAAACTCAACTATTCAGACAGCAAAAGTTCGGAAGGTGAATTCTACGATGGTAAATTCACCGAAGCGGTAATGGGTTATGCCTACCGCCCGGTAAACAATGACCGCCTGAATACCCTGATGAAGTACACCTATTTCTATAATGTGCCGACTCAGGATCAGGTTACTGTTGAAAATACCTCCACTGAATTTATCCAGAAGAGTCATATCTTTTCGATAGACGCCAGTTACGATCTCAATCGGCAATGGACTTTGGGTGGCAAGTACGCCTATCGTCTGGGCCAGTTGAGCATGGACACGGAAGACCCGGAGTTTTTCGATAGCCGTGCCAGCCTTTATGTACTGCGTGCCGATTGGCATTTTATCAAGCGCTGGGATCTCCTCCTGGAAGCCCGCTTACTGGACCTACCCGATGCCCAGGATAGCAAGAGCGGCGCCCTGATCGGCTTGTATCGCCATGTTGGCGATCACCTTAAGTTGGGGGTGGGCTACAACTTTACCGACTTCTCTGATGATCTCACCCAGCTGGACTATGACAGTCATGGGGTGTTTATTAATATTATTGGTAAGCTGTGATTTTATGGCCCGGTGCAAGCTGGGCCTTAAATCTTATCCTTTTTTTTGAGCTTCAAACAATAATGTGAAGTTATTAAAATGGAAAAGAACCAGGTTGCTTAATCCCTCTATTTAACTCCACTTTTTAAGTAAAGAGTAAATGGCGTTATTAGCCGTCATTTAACGGATTTAGCCAATAAGCCTCCAAATCCATTTATCTACGCCTCAATCATCGCCAAATACAATATATGTAATTGTACGGGCAGTTAGGCTCTTACTCTGCCCCCATGATCTAGAGTGTGACTAGGTAGGGCCTAAGAGAGCTTGCATAGTAAAAATGACAAAAGTGAAGGGTATCTCAGAGGGGCAAATCTGGGGGCTATCTGTTCTCTTTTTATCGGTATTTTTGATCGCTAGTGATTTTACTGCCTTTTCACCGGCTCTCCCCGCTATCGCCAAAGACTTTTCTGTCCGAATATCATTCGTTCACTGGGTTGTGAATGCCTATGCCCTGGCCTATGGAGTCACTATTGTGACCAGTGGGCGTTTGGCGGATATCTATGGACGTGAAACTGTTTTCTTGATTGGTGTTGGTATATTTTCTTGCTCATCGCTATTGGGAGGGTTCGCGAGTGAGGTAGGGGTGCTGTTAATCGCCAGGGTATTGATGGGGTTGGGAGGTGCATTGGCCTGGTCGGCAATGCTGGGGATGGCTTACACACTGTTGCCATCTGATCGCGCAGGATTTGTTGGGGGCTTTGTTTTGGCCGCATTAGGTGTATCTACTGCTTGCGGGCCTGTTATTGGAGGAGTGCTGTCAGATTTTTTGAGCTGGCGCTGGATTTTATTTGTAAATATCCCCATTGCCATCTTTGTGGTCGTTTTTTACGTATTGAAGTACCCGTCAGAGCGCTTTGAGAAAAAAGACGAGCGAATTGATTACTTGGGCGTGTTAACCCTCTCCATATCCCTTTTCCTGTTTTTGTTGGCTCTTGATTTAATGACTCAGACAGGTAATTCTCGACTCTTGGTTTTCTGTCTACTGGCAATATCTTTATTGGCTGCGATAACTTTTACTTTTGTTGAAGCTCGAATGGCAGATGATGCTCTTATTCCAGCGAGCTTGGTGAAAAATCGTGTGTTTATGGCATCAGGAGTTAGTGTGTTTTTTGTCGCTATCGCCTTCTTTGCAACTCTTGTCTATATCCCTTTGCTTTTTATTAGCGTGCATCATTATTCTGCATTTCAGGCCGGATTGGCTTTGTTGCCAGCTATGGTCTCTTCTGGCATTTTTGCATTTGTATCTGGAGCAATTCATGAACAGTTTGGCCCAAAGTTGCTGCTCTGCTCAGGTGCTCTGGCGATGAGTCTGGGGCTTTTTATGCTCTCAGTTCACGGTAATCATATCGTCTATCTGGTCTTTGTACCGGGCATGTTATTGATTGGCATTGGATTAGGTATATTTAGTCCTGCCGCTGTGACTGCCGCAATAACTTCCGTAGAGGCCAGTAAATCCAGTTTATCTGGCGCTGTTGTCTATATGTTCCGTTTTTTAGGTGGCGCTGTGGGCTTGGGGATCAATTCAGCCATATTGGCCTCCGCACCGGATATTGCTACCGGCGTTAATCGGGCGTTACTGGTTGATGGATTTATTGTCTTTATAGGGTTCTTGATTGCACTTTTCTTCTTCCAGGAGCCCCGGAGAAAGTAATTGACGCGCTGTTTGGATTCTTCTTGGGCAATACGGTTTCTTATCGGTCTTTAGGAACGTGTTTCATATTTTCATTCTCTCTAATTGCTGACTGCAAGGGATAAGGCGAGTGGTCAGAGCTATCCTTCAACAAGTATTAGCAATGTTAACTCGTATGGGTTGTTACCTTTTAAATGTTGGTGGCTCAGGAACGGCTGAGCTCTTAGAGATTGCTAATAGCAAATTTATACGAAATGGATCTTGGATATGAAACTGTCTTGGTTGGGGTTCTTGGCTGATATATCTTTTGTTGTATCTCTTGTTGTAATCTTTATGGTGCCAGGCCCCATTGCTCTGGCAGAGAATTTACGGGGAAGCACCACGGGGCCAACCTCTGCACCAGGATATAGCCACCCGGATCAGTTTATCCATCTAAAGCCTGTAAAGCTGGCTGATAATATGTATCCGGTAATTCAGCATCCGCAAGAGGAAAAGCAAGCTAGACAGAAGCTGGCTCTTCTGGAGGAGAAGTTTGGCAAAAAGCCTAACATATTGATTTTCTTACTTGATGATGTGGGCTGGATGGATGTTGGCTTTAATGGTGGAGGTATTGCTGTCGGCAATGCCACACCCACCATGGATAAATTGGCGAATGAGGGGCTTATTCTAACCTCTGCCTACTCAACACCTTCATGCTCGCCAACACGGGCAACGATTCATACCGGTCAGAACCCCTTGCACCATGGCATTTTGCGCCCGCCTATGTACGGTGAAGCCGGCGGTTTGGATGGTGCAGTCACATTGCCCGCCATACTCAAGAAGCTGGGATACATTACCCAGGGGGTCGGTAAATGGCATATAGGTGAAAATAGGGGATCGCTACCGCAGAACGTTGGTTATGACGATTACCGAGGATTTCTCGGTGTATCAGATATGTATACGGAATGGAGAGACATCTATTTTAATCCGGAAGTGGCACTGTCTCCAGAGCGCTTTGCCATGATGCAGAAGGAGCCTTTTAGTCATAGCGAAGTACACTGTACGCCGCAGGATACGGAACGGTGTGAAGATGTTCATTTGATTGACCTGGACTATATCAAGGTACTCGATGACCAATGGATGGATTACAGTGTAAATTTCATCAGGCAAATGAAAAGCTCTGAAAAGCCATTCTTTTTGTATCACGCCCCCCGAGGTTGTCACTTTGATAATTATCCATCTGATAAATGGGCGGGGAAATCGCGAGCTCGTACAGTATATAGCGACTGTATGGTGCATATGGATTATGTACTTGCACAGCTATTTAGTGCTTTGCAGGAGACAAACCAGCTGGATAACACTCTGATTTTCTTTACCTCGGATAACGGCCCCGAGTGTGAGGTTCCCCCCTATGGCCGAACACCTTTTCGGGGTTGCAAGGGTACTAGCTGGGAAGGTGGTGTGAGGGTACCGACATTTGCCTATTGGAAGGGGATGATAAAGCCTCGCCGAACTGAAGGGTTGTTTGATCTGGCTGATCTATTTAACACAGCCATTTCAATAGCGGGCAAGCCCGGTAGGGAGGTGGCAAGTTTTGTTAATGAAGATCGATATATCGATGGTATCGATCAAACGGGAATGCTGTTGGCGGATAATGGCCAGTCTGCACGCCGTAGTCGGCCCTATACGATGAATCAGTATTTTTCTGCCATGCGTATTGATGAGTTCAAATATGTATGGACGGCAGAAATCGAAAATGGTGTCGTACAGAGGGGAAACTGGGGCGGGTTCAGTGGTCCCATTTTTGTTGAGAGTGGTGGGGCAATATTATTTAACCTTTATTCCAATCCTCAGGAAGATGTCAGTATCGGTGTGCGTCATTTGCCAATGCTTGTACCAGTGATGACATCGGCGGGAGACTATATGAAAGAACTTATTAAGTATCCCCCACAATTCAAGATCGGTTTTATATCCAACAACCCGCCAATCTATGACCTTTTACCTCAAGCCAAAGAGAAGTTAGAGCAGTTTGAGAAAGAGGGTACTGGTAAATATCCCTGGCCTTAGAGTTGATCCCTGAAATGTAGCTTTAACTCTATGAGTGGATTTATGCTTGAGCCGTATAAGTATGTAATATTTTGACGGCTATTAAACAGGGTGGCGGGAGCTATTTTCTTGAGATACAGGCCTCGATAGATCAAACAAAATGGCCGGCCTCGCTCGTGTTTGTGGAGGCCGGCCTGTGGACTACTGCAAGATTGTGCCGGTGTTACTGGTTCCCACTTGCGTAGCGGTTGCAGAGTTCCCAGATGTTGCCTGGGTGGTATCATGGGTGTTTGTTGTGCCCATTTGCATAATGTTGGCGGTATTCATCGTCATTGATTGATTAATCGTAACCGTATTGGAATCTCCAATCTGTTCCACATCGGCGACCAGTAAATCTCCAAGCTGGAATAGCGTAGAGGAATTGCTTAAGCCATCCTGTTCGATCTCAGCATCGTTACTGTCACCAAATTGAATGGCAAAAACCATATTGGTTGTACCCAGTTGTTCGGCAAAAAGGTTATTACCGAGGCCGTCCTGCTGTCCAAGATCAGCATCGTTTGAATCGCCATCCTGTATTAGCTCAGCAGTACCACCGGTAGATGTAAATTGTGTTATGAGTGAGGTATTACCTGTCCCTAACTGGATTGTGCTCTGAACATTCCCCGATCCGTTGGCGACCTGAAAAAAGGTAGCCATATTTGATGTTCCATCCTGAAATACAGTTGCCGTGCTAGAGGATTCATTTGCCTGAGTACCGTCGACTTCATTGGATGTTCCAAGTTGGGTAACAATAATCCCATTTCCTGAACTGCTTGATTGAATAGTTGAGCCGATATTGGAATCACCATTTTGGGTAATAGCGGCAGTATCCAGGGAGGAATTGGCTTGTAATGTGGTGAATTGATTGGAAGTGCCAATTTGTGTGGTTGTCGAAGTTACCGATGTGGTATTGGTTTGAGTGGCATCGAATAAATTAGTTTGACCACTTTGGAGTACAGTAATTGTCGATGTGGTCGCATTATCTTGCTCAATCGTCGAAACCGTATTGTTGTCGCCAATTTGGGTGCTGTTTATAACACTATTTGTAGAGTTGGTTATCTGTGATGTGGTCGATGAATTGTTGTCACCGGTTTGAGTGAATATCGCAAAGTTGCCCGACGTTGTGGGGTCAGCTTGGTTGGCTGTTGCTGTATTCCCGGTGCCATTCTGATTGACAATCGTGGTATTGGCGACAGCATGCGTGCTGATTGCTAAAGCAAGTGCCGAAGCAATATAGGTGTAAGCTCTCATATCTACTTCCTTACAAATCAACATATTAATCTTTATCAAGCGGATTACCGCCTGCTTGTCGATTTGGGACTCTGCGGAATATCTGGTTAGGCAAAGACGGCTCTCAAATCCCTGGGTAATTACTTGAATTTTTCCCATCCAAAGTTACTGCTCACACCCAAGATACTATCGTTAAAATGATTTTGGGTGATGATGTAGGATGACCTAACGATTTTCGGTCAGGTGAGCAGTATTTTCCTTGGGATTTAACTATCAATCTACTGAGAAGAAATCCCTAAAGAGATAGTTGCAGGCCTATATTGCTGCTTGTCTTGCATAAAAAGAAGTGACTAATGACGTTAGTCATTTCTTTTATAGATTTAAAATAGGGGAGGGTAAAAACCTGGGGGCTTTAATTGTTGAAAGATTTACTATAGCAAAGTAAATATCACTATATCATCAGGTATGGCCGGCTCCAGCTTGAGTCTCACAGGAGCCGGCCGATAAATTACTGCAAGATGGTACCTGTATTACTGGTACCTAGCTGGGTAGCAGTTGCTGAGTTTCCACTTGTTGCCTGGGTGGTGTCATGGGTGTTGGCAAAACCCATCTGCATAGTACTGGCATTATTGTTGGTTGATGTTTGGGTAATTGTTGCAGTATTCGAAGTCTGGATTTGTTCTATATAGGCTACGAGCAAGTCGCCATCCTGTGATAAATCTGCTGAGTTACTTAATCCCTCCTGGAGAATTTCGCCATCGTTACTTGAGCCAGTTTGATAAGTCATAACCATATTGGTGGTACCCAGCTGTTCGGCGTAGAGATTATTGCCGGTACCAAACTCTTGGGAAATATCAGCATCGTTTGAATCACCATCTTGTAATAACTCGGCAGTATCGCCGGTTGAGGTAAACTGCACCACTAATGATGTGTTACTCGTTCCCAGCTGGGTCGTAGTCTGACTATTCCCCGTTCCGACGCCTTGGCCAAACGCAGCCATATTCGATGTACCATTTTGAAATACTGTTGCAGTACTCGAGGTTTCACCTGACTGAGTGCCGCCTGCGGAATTGGTTGTTCCAAGTTGGGTGACGAAAAGTCCACTCCCCGATGTGCTTGATTGAATAACAGAGCCACTGTTTGAGTCACCATTTTGAGTGACTACAGTAGTATCAAGTGATGAATTGATTTGTACCGTACCGTATTGGTTGGATGTGCCAGTTTGCGTAGTCGTCGAGGTGCTTGAGGTGGTAGTACTTTGAAGTGCATTAAATAAATTGATTTGACCATTTTGCAGTACGGTAACAGTCGATGTAGTGGCATCGGTTTGATCAATCGATGAAACAGTGTTGTTGTCGCCAAGTTGGGTGCTGTTGATAACACTATTCGTAGTGTTGACTAGCTGAGATGTGGTCACTGAGTTGTTGTCACCGATTTGTGTAAGTATAGCAAAATTACCAGATGTTGATGGATCATTCTGGTTGGCTGTTATTGAATTTCCATTACCGTTTTGAATGGGAATAACTGTATTGGCGGCAGCGTGCCCACTGATGGCAATAGCGACTGCCGCAGCAATGGAGGCGTAAGTTTTCATATCTATTTCCTTGCAAATCAACATATTAAGTTCTATCAAGCGGATTACTGCCTGTTTGTCGATTTGGGACTCTGCTGAATAGCTGGTTAGGCAAAGACGGCTCTCAAATCCCTGGGTAATTACTTGAATTATTTTCACCCAAAGCTACCACTGACATCCAAAGCACTATCGTTAAAATGATATTGGATGACGTTATAGGATGACCCTCCGATTTTTGATTATGGGCAGAGTGTTTTCCTTGGGAATTAACTATCAATATTCTGAGAAGAATTTCCCAAAGGTGATCGGAGGCTCTTAATTCTTCGTCTAAAAGGGGAAGTGACAGGTTCTTTTATGCGTTCTTTACATCTTTGCCAGATTTTTCAACAAAATAATGGCATAAAAAGGCAATGGGAATTGAGTATAAAGCGATAATAAATGCGAGACCGAAGAAACCTGATTCTGTTGTTGCTACTCCTGCACAGCAAAGGAGAATGCTTGGAAGAGCACCACCCAATACCATGGAAATTCGGTTGTATCTCTGCATCTTTAACAGGAAGTACTCAATAAGCTTCCCGTAGGTTAGGGTAGAGATTAAGGATATCAGAGTAGTCATCAGATAGAATGTCAGCATGGGGAATGTGCCACTAAGAATCTGAATTCCGGAAGTACCTGGCAAGGAAAAAACCGCAATAATAGTTGGCAATACGACACAGGTTAGCGCAGTAGCTTTAAGGGCAATAAGGAAGGATATAGTTTTGGGCGCAGGAGTGGTTCTACTTTCCAGGTTGGCCTTAGGCGCTTTGTAATAATTTGTAGGCATGTACTTCTTGATGAAACTCGCTTAAATCTATTGTTTTCAAGTGGGGTGTAGCTTAATTAATAGTAATCACTAGCTGTTGTCATGTAAATACGATAGTGGCTCGAATTATATAGATTTTTGATCGCGAATTGAGGCTTTTGGAGGGTTGGGTACTGGGGCAAATACACCATACTGGTTACAAAGTATGTGTAGATTGAATCAATGGCAGCAAATGGAAGACCTTTAACTCCCTCCCATTTTTGGGGGCTTTTTGCGCTACTGTTGGCGGCATTTCTTCTTGCCAATGATTATACGGCATTTTCGCCGGCACTCCCGGCAATTCAAAAGACATTCAATGTCGATATCACCACCATTCACTGGGTCGTTAATGCCTATACCCTGGTGTATGGCGTTTTGATTGTGTCTACGGGCAGAATGGCTGATATTTATGGTCGCCGGCGAATGTTTATTACCGGCATCTATATCTTTACGGTATCTTCCCTTGTTGGTGGATTTGCGGGAAATATAGGGACGCTACTATTCGCCCGTGCAGGGATGGGGTTGGGAGGAGCCTTGGCCTGGGCAGCCATCCTGGGTATGGTCTTCTCCCTCTTGCCCAGGGATAAGGCCGGACTGGCCGGAGGATTGATTCTCACTACAACGGGGTTGGCCAATGCCAGTGGCCCAGTGATCGGTGGTCTATTGGCTGACTTTGCCAGCTGGCGCTGGATATTATTCATCAATATTCCCATTGCTTTGCTGGTTATTTTTCTGTGTTGGAGTAAATATCCTCCAGCTAATATGCAGAGAAGCACTAAGAAAATTGACTATTGGGGTGTTATTACCCTCTGTGGGTCTTTATTTAGTTTCCTCCTGGCTATGGATCTGGTGGTTCAGTATGGCTTGTCTCACTTCTATGTGTGGGGCCTATTGGTACTGTCCATATTTCTCATGATAGTTTTTTCTGTTGTTGAAACTGTTGATCCGAATAACGCGCTAATTCCCGGAGAGTTGATAAAGAACAGAGGCTTTATCGCCGTTGGACTGAGTATGTTCTTTGTTGCTATCGCATTCTTTGCGACCCTGGTTTACATCCCGCAGCTATTTATCAAGGTAAAGGGCTATTCTGCCTTTGGGGCAGGGTTGGCGTTGTTACCATTAATGGTCAGCTCTGGTGTAGTAGCCTATATTTCTGGCGCTTTATACGAGCGGCTAGGCGCTAAGATCTTGATTTGTGTTGGCGGTTTAGGGATGTGTTTAGGGCTGTTTCTACTGTCGGCTGTTGAGCCCCAAGCATCTTATATTCGTTTTCTTCCCGGGCTTTTGATAGTGGGCAGCAGTATTGGCATATATAGCCCTACGATTGTTACAGCGGCAATTAGTGTCGTTGAGCCCAGTGATTCCAGTTTGGCAGGGTCGATTATCTATATGTTTAAATTTGTGGGAGGGGCACTTGGGCTGGGGGTTAATGCGACTTTACTGGCAATGGCTCCCAACATTGCTGTTGGGATTGAGCGGGCCTTTGTGGTTGATGCTTATCTGGCACTACTTGGGTTCTTGATTTCCATGATTTTCTTTTCTGGTCTTTCAACAAAAACGGTTCGTTAATGGCTGCTATTTTCACTGAGAACAAGCCGAGTTTTTAGGTATGGTTGATAAAAAGGCCTCGGTGAAAAGTAATCTATACCTTGGTCTAGTTGCGCTGTCCCTGGCCATCTTTCTTGTGGCCAATGATTTCACTGCTTTTTCACCGGCACTGCCTGTGGTTGAACAAGAGTTCCAGTCAGATCTTACTACGAGTCAATGGGTAATTAGTGCTTACGCATTGGTTTGCGGTGTGTTGATAGTTTCAGGAGGTCGTCTGGCTGACATGTATGGTAGGAGGCGAACATTCATTGTCGGGTTATTAATTTTCATGATTTTCTCGTTTTTGGGCGGAATTGCTGGAAGTATGGGGATGCTGTTGGTTTCCCGTGCATTTATGGGGGCGGGGAGTGCGCTGATTTGGCCGGCTGTTTTGGGGATGATGTACAGTCTGATGACACCGAAGAATGCAGGGTTGGCCGGTGGGCTGATTATTACGATATGCGGAATAGCAAATTCTGTAGGGCCATTAGTGGGAGGTTTTCTGGCCGACTATATCAGCTGGAGGTGGATTCTATTTATTAATTTACCACTTTCTCTAGTGGTTCTTTATCTTTGCTTCAGAGTGATTCCACCAGACTCGTTAAATGTGCCTAAAGAGAAGTTAGATTATCGAGGAATTGCTCTACTGTCATCAGCACTATTCTCTCTTCTGCTTGCTTTCGACTTTGTAGTCGATGTAGGGTTTAAAAACTATCTGGTGTTTGGGCTGTTTATGGCTTTTTTTCTCTTGTTTTGCCTCTTTATATTGGTTGAGGGGAGAGAAGCTGAGGGGGCATTAATCCCTCCAGATGTAGCAGGAAATAAGTCTTTTGTCACCGCAGCCTGTGCCGCGTTGTTAATTGCCCAGTTCTTCTATGCGGGGTTCTTTTTTATCCCGCAATATTTAAGTAAAGTCCATGGAGCTTCTGCAACAATAGCAGGTCTGGGATTGGTGCCACTTATGTTGGCGTTTAGTGTATTTGGTTTTGTTGCTGGTAAAGTCTATAAGGTGCTGGGAGCCAAGCCAATTGTCTCCATAGCAACGCTATTAATGGCTTTAGGTTTATATATGCTGTCTCATATCTTTCAGGACAGTCAATATATTCGCTTGGTTCCCGGGTTGTTAATTTTGGGGGCGGGTATTGGTTTATTCAATTCTACTATAATCACGTTTGCAATATCGGTTGTTGATCCGCGTCGAGCAAGTTTGGCCGGAGCAATAATCTTTATGATTCAAATAGCTGGTGGTGCAGTGGGGTTGGGCCTGAATACCACAATAGTCGCAATGGCTGGTGATATATCTTATGGGATTAGTCAGGCATTTATATTAAACGCATACTTGGCGATGTTATCTTTTATTATTTGCGTTTTATTTATAGGGTCTAAGGAAGAAAAAGCTTAACATCATTTTGTATATCAATAGGTTCATATATATGTAATTACAGGTGGCGTCATGGAAAGGCAAGAGGGTCTCTTAGATAAGAATTTATACCTTGGAATGTTGGCTCTGTCTCTTGCCATTTTCCTTGTCGCCAATGATTTTACAGCATTTTCACCCGCGCTGCCGGCAATGGAGCACGAGTTCCACTCTGACCTTACAACGACCCAGTGGGTCATTAATGGTTACGCCTTAGTCTTTGGAGTACTGATTATTTCAGGTGGGCGCCTTGCCGATATGTATGGCAGGAGGAGGGTATTCTTTATTGGAACCCTGCTATTTATGGCGTTCTCACTTATCGGTGGGCTTGCAGTTAATATGGGAATGTTATTGATATCCCGGGCACTGATGGGGATTGGAGGGGCTATGATGTGGCCGTCGATCCTGGGTATGACCTATGGCCTGATGACTGAAAAGCGAGCGGGTTTGGCTGGAGGACTGGTGATTACTGTTTGCGGTATTGCCAATTCAGTTGGACCACTATTGGGTGGTGCCCTGGCCGATTATGCCAGTTGGAGATGGATTTTCTTTATCAACCTGCCGGTATCGGCAATTGCTTTATATGTTTGCTGGAGAGTGATTCCTGATGACTCTCCAGAAGTTTGCGATGAGCGCATTGACTACGCTGGAATCACCTTCCTGTCGATGGCTTTATTTGCCTTGTTGCTGGCTTTTGATCTTGTTGTTGATGTCGGTTTTAAAAGTCCATTGGTTCTCGGTCTTTTAGCCGCCTTTTTCCTGTTTATTTGCCTGTTCACTGTTGTTGAGAAAAAAGTAGCGGCTCAGGCCTTGATTCCGCAGGATGTGGCTGGAAATAAACGGTTTGTCTTCGCCTCTATTGCTACGTTATTGATTTCAGCACTTTTCTTTGCAGGATTGTTTTTTATTCCCCAATTCTTAACCCATGTTCGAGGTGCTTCGGCAATGAAGGCGGGTATGGGGCTGATCCCTATGATGCTCTCCTTTAGCGTTTTCGGCTTTCTGGCAGGGAAGCTATATGATGTGATTGGAGCAAAGAAGATAGTATCGGCAGCTACTTTATTGATGACGCTGGGAATGTATCTTCTATCTCATATCCACAAGGATACTCAATATATGTCTTTGGTTCCCGGGCTTGTGATATTGGGTGCTGGTATTGGTTTGTTCAATTCCACCATTACAACTGTAGCTATAACGGTTGTTGATAGCAGTAGGGCAAGTTTAGCGGGTGCAATCATTTTTATGTTTCAAATAGCGGGTGGTGCCGTAGGATTAGGGTTGAATACAACGATAGTGGCGATGGCCACTGACATGCCAACGGGTATTGAATATGCATTTACTGTAAATGCCTATCTCGCCATGTTTGCTTTTATTATTTGCATTTTATTTGTCGAGGATAAAAATCCTGAAGCTTGATTATTAATAATCTATCCGTTGTCTATTTTTCCGTTTCAGTTGTTAATTGATCGGCACCCCTTAAAGGTAAAGTTTGTACTTCTTTGCCGAAGTTCCAAAATGGGAAAATTCCCGTTTCAATTGGGAATACAGGTTTGCATTGACTGATTGGTGCGGCATTAAGTTCTATTTTTAGCTCTCCATAGTGTTGTCTGTAAGCAGAGGCTATTGGGGCCAGCCTCTGCCGGTCAAAATACTTGGCGCCCTTGTTGTTTTCGAATGCTTGTAGAAAATCATCTATTCCCTGTTGGACGCCAGCCCTATTTCTTGCCGTGAAGTTCCAGAGATCTTCATCCATTGTTTCAGCGAGTTCGGCTAGATAAATCCATGATTGAAGATTGAGGCATTCATAATGAACACTATTTTTACTCTTGGTTTTCGATACTTGGTTATCCGAGTGATCAAACTGCTCCAATATTCGGAAGCGGGAGTCCCTGAGAGTTTTTCTGGCAGTTTGTATTTGATTGAGATAGAGCGCTAAAGCTACAACTTGCAAATCATACTGTGTGCCAAGATGCCCCAATTTTGGACGCATTGATTGCCCTCGATGACAATCTATCAACCAGCTAAGGTATTGCTCCAGATGGTGGTCTAATAGCTCAACCCCTATTAAACGAATCTGTTGTTCTTGTTTAAGTTCCTTTAAAGTGGAGAGGGTGTGGACCAATAGGTTGGGATTTACAGATTGTAATTGTTTGCTGTATTTCGTTTCATGTTTGTGGGGGAATAGCTTGATAAGGTTATTGTCGATAAATTGAATGAATTCGGGCTTAGAGCAGTGGGATTGCGCAAGGGCGACAATGATCAAATCCTGAAGCAAGCTATTAATCGAAGTGGGCCGTGCCCTCTGTTTTGCTCTTACCGATCTTTGCGTGGCCTCTCTTAGTAGCATTAGATAGGAAGGGTTGCGCCTGTTTGTACCGGCCAACTTGCTGCCAGAGGCGCTTGTATCGGCGCAGAAGCTGGAATCATCGAGTTGATCCAGCATGGCAAGGATAGCTTCAGAGCGAGTCGTTCCTCGCTCCCGGCTGGACTGCTGATCTGTTCGCTCCAGGTGCGGTTTTCCGGAAAATAGTCTGGCTACCCAGCCTCCCTGAGTATAGTGGCCCGCGGCTTCCGAGTAATCCGGGCAGGGGAGATCCCATGGGAAAATTGCCCACTCGTCCCATTTCCCCGATACGCCTAGCCGCCATAAAAGCTCTACCTTGGGGCGCCTGCCGTAGCAGTAGCGGCTATCAAAAATCTCTCTGCTATCAGATCGAAACACTATCTGAGGCTCTTCTGTGGGGTTTGGTTCGAAGTCTTCACTCAGAACAGATTGGTTATCCAGTAGTCTTGCCATTGGAATAACATGGTAGGGGTAAGCATTGTTGTTGAGTACTTGTTGCTTTATTGCTTGCCAGGCTTTTGGAGTTACAAAGCAATTGCCATCCCAGGGTAAAATCCAGTCTGCTTTTGATTTTCCGTCCTGGAGGGCGAGATTTCTGGCCCCATTATTATTCATTACATAATTATTTTTATGGCGGTAAAGGCTCAGCTCTGCCTGAACGGCTAAGTCCCGGCGTAATCGGAGGTCTTTTAATTTGTAGGGGGCATAGCTGATAGGGTGATCGAGGATATTCCACTCTATTTTTCGGTAGTCGTCCCAGCTAAAGGGGATTTTGAGAAAAGTCTGTTGATAGTTGTCGAGTAGTTTAATGATGGCTACTTCTTCATTAGGGTCGACTATTCGATTGAGGATAAATATTTTTTCGCAGTCGTCGAGTGCCGACTCATGCTTCAAAATAAATTCAAGATTCTTGCGGGACTGTCCCACACTATGCCGGGGAGCTAAGTCGTTGCCGATGACTCTGTAGAGAACAAAGGTCTGGGTTCTATTTGTTGTGGCTTTATGAGATTTGACTGGCGTAGTTTTGGGGTAGGGGGAACGACTGCTCGGATAGTGGAATTTGGGAAAATGGCGGTACCTACGCATGATGATATTGAATAGGCGCTTGGCATATTTGAGGGTTTTTCTTCTTAGTTTTTGAGAAAAAAATATCCAGCGATCTCGCCACCTTAGCCAAAAAGTGTGCTCACGGAGTGATGTTGTTTCCTGTTCGGAAGCTAGCTGTTTTACGGGCGTTGGCATGGAAGCGTATTCTTATAGTTAGATATAGAGAAATCTAGTGAGTGCTCATTGATTGCTGACGGAAAGCCGGCAATCGAATTTTGTTCTCGTGATTCGGAGTTTATTATAGTCGGCTAGATTCTAGAGCTTGTTGTTTAGCCATGTAGACGTAATGCGCGCCAGCTTAAAAGTTATTTTTTTGTGCTGGGGCAAGCGGAGATCTTTCCAATAGGCAAAAAAAAGCCCCGCTAGTTAGCGGGGCTTTTGGTCTGGATCAGGCTGTCAATTAGACATTCACTTCCTGGATCTCAGTCGCGGCGATGCGCTTGCCTTCTTCGGCAGACTTCTGGAAGTCTTCAATCTGATCGAAGTTCAGGTAGCGGTAGATCTCGCTGGACATGGAGTCCAGGTTCTGTGCGTATTCCTGGTACTCAGCCGGAGTTGGCAGTTTACCCAGGATGGCGCCTACAGAAGCCAGCTCAGCGGAGGTCAGGTACACGTTGGCACCATCGCCCAGGCGGTTGGGGAAGTTACGGGTAGAGGTGGACAGTACGGTGGCATTCGGTGCCACACGTGCCTGGTTACCCATACACAGGGAGCATCCAGGCATTTCGGTGCGGGCACCGGCAGAGCCGTAGATGTTGTAGTAACCCTCTTCCATCAACTGGTGCTCGTCCATCTTGGTGGGCGGGGAGATCCACATGCGAGTGGAGATGCCACCTTTGTGTTCTTGCAGCAGTTTACCGGCAGCGCGGAAGTGACCGATGTTGGTCATACAGGAGCCGATAAAGACTTCATCTACCTTGTCGCCAGCAACGTCGGACAGCAGGCGTGCGTCGTCCGGGTCGTTCGGAGCACATACGATTGGCTCTTTGATCTCGGCCAGATCGATCTCAATCACTTCCAGGTACTCGGCGTCGGCGTCCGCTTCCATCAGTTTCGGGTTGGCCAGCCACTCTTCCATGGCGCGCGCGCGGCGCTCCAGGGTGCGCTTGGAGCCGTAACCTTCAGCGATCATCCAGCGCAACAGGGTTACGTTGGAGCGCAAGTACTCAGACATGGTGTCTTCGGACAGCTTGATGGTACAGCCAGCAGCGGAGCGCTCGGCGGAGGCGTCGGACAGCTCGAATGCCTGCTCTACAGTCAGGTCTTCCAGGCCTTCGATCTCGAGGATGCGGCCGGAGAAGATGTTCTTCTTGCCTTTCTTCTCAACAGTCAGCAGGCCCTGCTTGATGGCGTAGAGAGGGATGGCGTGAACCAGGTCGCGCAAGGTGATGCCTGGTTGCATTTTGCCTTTGAAGCGCACCAGTACGGACTCAGGCATATCCAGCGGCATAACGCCGGTAGCGGCGGCGAAAGCTACCAGACCGGAACCTGCCGGGAAGGAGATACCCATGGGGAAGCGGGTGTGGGAGTCACCACCGGTACCTACGGTGTCCGGCAGCAGCATGCGGTTCAGCCAGCTGTGGATGATGCCGTCAGCCGGGCGCAAGGAAACACCGCCACGGTTCATGATGAAGTCCGGCAGGGTGTGCTGGGTACTGATATCAACGGGCTTGGGATAGGCCGCAGTGTGACAGAAAGACTGCATTACCAGGTCGGCGGAGAAGCCGAGGCAGGCCAGGTCTTTCAGTTCGTCACGGGTCATGGGGCCAGTGGTGTCCTGGGAGCCCACAGTGGTCATTTTCGGCTCGCAGTAGGTGCCCGGACGGATACCTTCAACGCCACAGGCTTTACCAACCATCTTCTGCGCCAGAGTGTAACCTTTGCCGGTGTCGGCAGGTTGTTCAGGCTTGCGGAACAGCTCGGAAGGCGCAAGGCCCAGGGCTTCACGGGCTTTGCCGGTCAGGCCGCGACCGATGATCAGGTTGATACGACCGCCAGCCTGAACTTCGTCCAGCAGTACGTCGGACTTCAGTTGGAATTCAGACAGGACTTTGCCGTCTTCGGCCAGGATCTTGCCGTCGTAAGGGCGGATCTCGATAACGTCGCCCATGCCCAGTTCGTCAACGGGGGCTTCGAATACCAGTGCGCCGGCATCTTCCATGGTGTTGTAGAAGATCGGGGCAACTTTACCGCCGATACAAATACCGCCACCTTTCTTGTTGGGCACGCCAGGCATTTCTTCACCGAAGTACCACAACACGGAGTTGGTGGCGGACTTACGGGAGGAACCGGTACCTACTACGTCGCCAACGAAAGCAACGGGCAGGCCCTTGGCTTTAACTTCTTCGATCTGCTTCAGCGGACCGGTAACACCTGCTTCCTCTGGCTCCAGGCCGTCGCGCTTCATTTTGTACATGGCCAGCGCGTGAAGCGGAATGTCCGGACGAGACCAGGCATCCGGTGCCGGAGACAGGTCGTCAGTGTTGGTTTCGCCAGTTACCTTGAATACGGCAACTTTGATGCTCTCGGGTACTTTGTTGCGCTTGGTGAACCACTCAGCGTCTGCCCAGGATTGCATTACCGCTTTGGCGAATTCGTTGCCGGCTTTGGCTTTCTCTTCCACATCGTGGAAGGCGTCAAACATCAGCAGAGTGCCTTTCAGCTGCTCGGCAGCCAGTTCGGCCAGATCTTTGTCGTCCAGCAGCTCGACCAGGGTGGAGATGTTGTAACCGCCCAGCATTTGGCCCAGCAGTTCTACAGCGTGTTTGCGATCGATCAGCGGGGATTCTGCTTCACCTTTGATAATGGCGGACAGGAAACCTGCTTTAACATAAGCGGCTTCGTCAACGCCCGGCGGAACGCGTTGGGTGAGCAGGTCAACCAGTTCCTGTTCTTCGCCTTTTGGCGGATTTTTCAGCAATTCAACCAGGCCGGCGACTTGCTCGGCGTCCAATGGCTTTGGCGGAATGCCTTGTTCGGCGCGCTCGGCGACGTGTTTGCGATAGGCTTCAAGCACTGATAAGTCCCTCTTGGTGTGTGGGGTGGCACCTACAGCGGGTGGAATTCCCGATCTATTAACTGTCAGCCGGGATTTTTTTTTCGAGGCCGCTGATGGCGGGGGGCGAATACTACAGGAAAGCCCTACTGCTGTTAAGTTTATCGAAAAATCAATAATTTAAGTGAATTATGACTATTTACTGGGTGAATTTTAGTAGTTTGGCAGCTGGTACTTCCCCCCTTTTCTTGGCGGCGGAAACAAAATAGGCTACGCGCAATTTGAAGGCCGCGCGGGCGGCATAAATAGGTTGGTCGGATAGTTAATGTATAAGAAGGTTCGCACGCCCTGTATCGGTGTTTGCTCCACGGGAATTGGCGATGATGTTTGCCGTGGTTGCAAGCGCTTTGCACATGAGGTGATTGATTGGAATGCCTACAGTGAAGAGCAGCGCCGGGTAATTGCCGAGCGCCGAGAAGGGTATTTGGTGAACGCAGTGCGCAGCCAGTTGGAGATCGTGGATCGCGAGCTGCTATTGGAGCAGCTTCATCACCAGCGGGTCCGTTTTGATGAAAGTCAAAATCCCTACTGTTGGGTGTTCGAACTGTTGAGGGCAGGGGCCAGCCAGATATCGGACCTCAAGGCTTTTGGGTTGCAACTCACCGCACAGGCGCGCGGTGTTCCACTGGTGGAAATTCGCCGCCTTATTGATGAGGATTTTTACGCACTGTCTGTCGCCTATTACCAGCGCTATGTGGCGCCTGGTATTACCTAGGACGGTTCAAAAATTGATGGCAGCCCCATTTGGGGGGCTTGGATTTAGCGCTGCTGGCGCAAAAATACTCTGAGCGCCGGTAGAAAGGGTTCGCTGGCGATTGCCAGATCCCGCCGCTGGCGCCGCCGGCTCAAGCTCGGTTGGTGGTCAACTCGGGTGAATTCAGGCAGCTGCCCGGCTTCGTTGGCTTCTACCAGGATCGGCATGGAGGAATAGCCGACCTGATGATATTCCTCTTCCTCACTTAGCTCATGCCCATAGAAGATTTCCGCTACCTGGAGATTGGGGCGACTCTGTACCTGCACCTGGCGTAAATCCTCCTGCTGGCTTTTGTGTAGCCCGGCGAGTAGCTGGCGCTGATATTGGATACCGGGATCGGACCCTTGAGGGTCCAGCTGTACCAACTTCTTTTCACACCATTTCACCGTGACCTTGCGAATAGATTTACGCGCCTTGATCCATGAAAGGGTGATGGCATCCGGCCGCTTCGGGCACATCAACACTAGGCGATAGCATTGGCGTAGATGTGCGCGGGGGTACCCAGCATCCGCAAGGGTTTCCCGCACAGTGCGATCCTGCTCAGCTACTGGCCGCTCCGCTAGGGCGCTGCGAAGTTCGGCAATAGCCTTGGCAAAGATCTCTTTGTGGTTATTGAGTTGTTGGGCAAGCTCAAGGGTTTTGGTCGGTACCGCCAATAAACCTGGTACTTGTAAAGTAGCGCGGGCATCTCCTCCGGCGCTAACGGGCTCCAGATAGTCGAGTTGCGAGTAGAGAGCGCCTGACAGTGAATAGGGGCGTTCAAAGCTCTGATTGAGACTGAGTGCGGCATCCTGTGCGAAAGGGGGCTGAAGTAGATAGTGCTGCCAGGGTTTCTCGGCATTTTGCAGCAACTCCAGGGATTCTCTCAGGGCTTGGGCGGCGCCATGGATATTTTCTAATAGCGGCGGGATAGCTTTTGCCTGGGTTCTGTAGTCATTCATCAGATATGCCGGATAAAAAGTGACTTTTATATTAATGCACTTAATAAATCGTTATCAAGTTGAGTGTATTTATCACTAGGGACCTTCCTGGATAATTGCAGCCCCGGTTTGTCAGTCGGGGGAGTAGTGCCCGCTGGTGGTTTAAAAGCGGGCGTTTGTGGCTTGGGGCCGCTATAATCCCGCGCCAAGTTATTTTGCTCCGGTTAAGTTTGTTCGCCCTATGAATGCTCAAGTCCCAGATCTGTCCGCTATCAATGAATTCCTGCTGTGTCCCACGCCCGATGCCTGGGTGGAGGCTGCATTGAAGGAGCCGGAAATGATGCTGATCGATCATGCCAACTGCGAGAAAAAAGCGGCGGGTACTGCCCTGAACCTGATGTTTCGCTATCTGAATGACTTTGAGCTGCTGAACAAAATGTCGCGTCTGGCTCGCGAAGAGCTGCGCCACTTTGAGCAGGTGCTGGCGATTATGGAGAAGCGCGGTATCGCCTACCCCCACGTTAGTGCCTCCCGCTACGCGGCGGGCCTTCGTGCCGAAGTCCGCAGCGCAGAGCCGGGGCGACTGATCGACACGCTGATTTGTGGCGCTATTATCGAAGCGCGCTCCTGCGAGCGCTTTGCACGGATTGCGCCTCAGTTAGATGATGAGTTGCAGAAGTTTTATCTCTCCCTGCTTAAATCTGAGGCGCGTCACTTCCGCGATTACCTACATCTTGCCCAGAAGGCTTCCGATGAAGATATTCAATCTAGGGTTCAGGTACTGCTGGAGAAAGAAAAGGAATTAGTGGAAGGCAGTGATGGACAGTTCCGCTTTCACAGTGGTGTGCCGGAGAGTGCAGGGCAGTAATTCTCGCTTGGCCTGCTAAGGTGGCTCAGATTTTCAGGAAGCTTTCGAATTGATGTTTATTAGCTACAAGCTTCCTGATTCTTTAGTGATAACACCAGAATTCTTGCTGCCTAAGCTCACTATATGGGGTCATACCGGCAGTAGCGCTAATCGTTGGTTATGGAATTATCGTAGGGCTGCTTGGTAGTTCTGTTACCTTTACCCGACCCGACCCGACCCGACCCGACCCGACCCGACCCGACCCGACCCGACCCGACCCGACCCGACCCGACCTGACTCTACGTTTGTGCTCTAAAAATCAGCACAGGCCTCTTTGGGATCTCGCCGGTACAAGACGATATCAACTGATCAAACGCTATAAGTAAGCTGGGTGAGCGGTAGTAAACTAATACTAAAGGGTATTTGTAAGCTGTATTATCGTAAGCTCGCTAGAAGGTCAAACTCGTACACTAGGGGCTGTTCATCAATACCCTGTTGGCCACAATCTTGAAAAAGATATGTACTGCACAGTGATTTCTACTGACCATCCTTCCGTAAAAATTATAATTTAGAGCCAATGTGTGGAAGTACAGTTTTTGAGTGCCGCCTTTTGAAGGTTTAAGTGCCGTTTCTTAATTAGCTTTTATTTTCAAACAGTTATTCTGTAATCAGAGAGCATAAGTGGTTTATGGGCATCTTTGTCTGAGTGATTCAAGGAAGACGAAAGTGGCTCTTTGGATGCTTTTTTGTAGTGCATTAAGGGCTAATGAAACCGCTTAAAGACATATTAAGAGAGGGATACTAGGCAACGGGCTAATTTCAGGAAGTTTTTAGGCTACCTGAGAAATGCACCAAAACGGGAAAGCCTGGGGCGGTAAACCTATTGGTGTTACTGCAGGGGCCGCATTCGACGATCTTGGAGCACTGAAGATTGAGGAGCGTAATGATCAGTCAGGATGATTGTTATGGTGAGTTTGTACCAGGTAGCCCGGTATTTCTTCCCTCCTCCCCCAGAAAATGTAAGTAATGGAAAAACTATCTTTCATTTCCAAGAAATATACAGATGCTGAGAGAAGCACAGAGGCAAGGCTGTCCCGTGCTTTACTCAATAATTTTGCACAAGATCTCATAAAGCAAAACGGTATTCACAGTGGGGTTGATCACTTAGACGCCGTAGTATTTTAGTTTGCAGAAAATATAAAGATCTTGGGACGCTCTCCAGTAGATATGATCATGATTTACATTTATCCTTGGCGAGAAGGTTGTATCAATAAAGCCATTGAAGAGTTCTGTTAGGGTGTGAGGCTATTTGGCCTTCCTCGAGAAGGACTGAAAAAAAGACATGGCAAGCTTCCAACTTTACTCTGGCGAAAAAGGTTATATTTTGCTGTTTGAACATCAATATAGCTAACTCTGAATCAGTATTGGTGCTCAAGATGATCTTTTGTGTGACCAATGATGTTGCTAGGAGCAAGCTATTTCAAAGCTGTAATTGTTTATTGGCTCCTGAGGATGTTAAAAAATATTTGCATGCAATGAAATGTAAAGGTTGATATTAAAGGGAGGCTGGGGGATGGTGTTATTTGGGACTGGTGTTTGACGAAATATCTGGTTATGGATACCCAAATATTGGATTTTTTAAACACAATTCCACCATGTTGGCAGGTGGTGGTCCTATGCTTTTAGACTTGGTAGAAAAGTACTAGGCGCGTATCCCAGTGATAACTCTGAATCTTTTGGAGGTGTTGATGCCTTTTAGGTTTTAGGGAGTTTGAATATGATTCAGAGGATATTGGCAGCCGCAGGTTTAATCTAATAGGTTTGAAGGCTGTTCAAATATGCATTAATGTGGATACTCCAAAAATAGGGAGGTTTTTGGAGGGTGGGACGATAGGAAGATGGATAACTTGATCAATTAGGAAGAATATTAATGAAAGTTATATATAAATTGTTTTTTATGGTTTTAACCGTCAGCGTATGTTTTGCTGGGTCAATACATGAGGATGTAATTCACTCTCAGGTATCTGAAGAAGGGAAAACCTTTTCAGTAGACATGTTAACGGCTGAAAGTGATGTGTCTGGTGCAGTGACAGATAATGTTGCTAATATTCTTGGGGCAATAATTAAAATTCTACTGGGAGAGGTTTGACATTTAGCCCAGCGGACTTTGGGTGAAATGATGGGGTAATGTTTCGCTGGGCTTCAAAACTCTGTGCCAGCTGTATAAGTCCATGAGATGATCAATTTATCTGGAAGATAACTGCGGTAGTATTAGGCTGTAATTTTAAACCGGATGCGTTTGGTTTTTTAAGTTTGGTGGCGGATAGTGTCTCCATTCGTGCTTGCGGTGTTCTTTTAGTGAATATCGAAGAGTTACTCTCAACGTGTCTCATTTCGGTGTTTAAAATTTATCTCTGCTTGAGGTTCCAAGGCTCTTTTCTCTTATCCTGAATCAAGCTTTTTCAATAGCCGAATAAACTCTTCAAGCTCTTTACTGCTGGTGGAATCCACAGAAAATTTATTGTGAAAAAATATGGTGAGTTTCACTTTGGGGGAATTGATAAAAACCGTATAGCCGTCAAAGTCAGTGCTGACTGCCAGCCCCTGGTAATGCCATTCGTTACCTTCCTTGCGCCCCTCCTTTGTCGCCCTATCAAACACCCGCAGCGCCTGTTTGACGTCAATTTTCTGTTCGGCATCCATTGCTGCTTGCTCCTGCCGCTAAGCTTGTTGTTTGAGACGAAACTGTCTTTGACTTGGAAGCTTAGACGACATGGACACTGACATCCATCACTACCCACCAGTAGATACGCGGCTGTTTGACTGGCTGGCTTACCTTGGTTTGATTCCATTTGTCGCAGGAATCATTATGCAGTGGTTGGGGTTTTCTCTTTGGGGAGTGACTCCGCGCCTGCTGTTCACCGCCTACAGCGCCGTGATTCTGAGTTTTCTTTGCGGTGTTTGGTGGGGTGCTGCACTCAATCAAGTGGGGCATCCGCATAGGATGATTTTAGCGCTACTGAGTAACCTGGTGACGTTGGTGGGGTGGGTGGCGCTGCTGATGTTTCGCACCACTTGGGCGCTACCGGTATTACTAGTTGCTTTCGGTTTTGTGGTCTGGGCCGAGGCCCGGTTGAACCCCAATCTGCCCGGGCGGGATCAGTACTTTCGCACCCGCAGCATCGTGACCTACCTAGTGATGGCCTGCCATCTTCTAATGATTCTGCTGCTCCTTTGAAATGTCTGGCGCAAACTAAACTGTTACCAGCGAAGTTATTTTGGGGTAGCTCTTATGCAACCTGTTTCCTCTGAGGTGCTCGACCAGCTATTCAACAAAGCCCGAACCCATAGTCATTGGCAGGATAAGCCGGTTTCAAAAGAGGTTTTGAAACAGCTTTACGACTTGGTCAAATTCGGACCCACCAGTGCTAATTGTTGCCCTATGCGATTGGTGTTTGTTGTAAGTAAGGAGGCTAAGGAGCGGCTAAAGCCAGCGCTTAATGAGGGAAATATTGAAAAAACTATGCGGGCTCCGGTGACTGCCATTGTTGCTTACGATATGCACTTTTATGAACACCTTCCGGAGCTCTACCCCCAGACTCCTGCGCGGGAATGGTTTGCCGATAGCCCCGAATACGCCGAGGTTACTGCATTTCGCAATGGTTCCTTGCAAGGAGGCTACTTTATTTTAGCGGCGAGGGCCCTGGGGCTCGATTGCGGTCCAATGTCGGGGTTTGATAACGCATTAGTTGATGAGGAATTCTTTAGTGAAAAATGCTCAGCACCGGCTTTTCTGCCGGAGCACTTCCCCGATTGTCATATTAAGTCCAATTTCTTGTGCAATCTTGGCTATGGCGAAACTGACAAATTATATCCGCGCAACCCTCGGTTGGATTTCGATGAAGTGTGCACAACTCTGTAAATTGTTGTGTTTAACATAATTCGTATTTGTTAATGCGGGTTAATGGCAGTGGATTAAGAATTAGGTGTGATTAAGTGGTTCTTAAACGATCTCAGCGGTTGATTGACCCGGAAGAATATTTTTTACCTAGGCAAGAGGACGCGCTTTATGAGTTGTTTGGCCGGGACATAAGCCGGGCTGTGGTTGAGCGATTTTTGTCGATGCAAGATGAGGAATACTTCCGCTGTGTCAGTTCGGGAAATTTCGGTATCTATGCCGCAGACCAACTGCTGATAGATTGCTACGCAAAGAAAATAAATGAGCAGGCGATTCTCGATGAAAAGTTGTTGTTTAGTCGAGAAGAGCTGGAGCCGATTATTCAGGCATATAGAGCGGAAACACTTTATATGAACCTGGCAATGGACAACGCAGCGCTGCCACACGATGTAATTACCACCGAGGAATTTGTCTTACATCTACAGGCGACCATTCTTAAGGCGTTGGAGAAAAAGCGGGATGCTGATGATTTTATCGTGGTTATCCCGACCACCAGCTACAAAGGGGAACTCATTCCCAAGGCCATTTGCAGTAAAGCCAAGTTGAATGATGAAACCTTTGAGCGTCAATTCCAGTTGGGGCTTGTTCGCAATCAGCACCTGCAATATGTCTTAAGTAAGTCCTACTTGTGGACCCTGGCACATGCCTGGCCCTTTATTACGGGTTCGGAAGTTGGGGAGGGGCTGTTTAAAGGGGTGGTATTTCGGCAGTTTGATCTAGGTTTTGGCACCATAGCCTCGGACCTGGACAGTGATACCAATGTATTTGTGATTACAGATGCAAGTTGTACCGGTGGTGAGGCAGAGCATATTCGCAGCCGTCTGTTGAGAATGGACCGACATGAACGCTCGGCGATTATTGTTCCACTATGTAAGAAAGAAGCGATACACCGTTTGGATAAAAGTGCGGAAGGTAATGCAGAAATCGTGTCTGGGGTCGTCCTGGATGACTTCAAGCGGCAATGGAAAGATATTGGCCATCGAGCGAGCTATAAGACCCTCAGGGGGGCGAAGAGGTAATGGCCAGGCATGAGTCCTTATAGTGCCGGCTTAGACACCATCAGATAGACAATGACAACGGTTATGGGAAATGCGATAGCCCCGAGCAGGGACCAAGCCATCATTAGCTTGCGCATTTTGTCTATATTACCGTCTTCTTTGGCATGTTTACGCAGCTGGTACTGAAGGTAAACAACCGGCAGCCACAACAAGAACACGGTTGCGCTGAGACCGGCGGCTAATTGCAGCCAGGCTTGCAGCATCCAGCTTGGATTAATCAGCAGCATTCCCATCGCGCTACCGAATAGACCAATTACCGCCGATCCGGTAAATATCCAGTCTGCCCGTACCGTCTCCCGGCTGACCCACTGCATAACTTGGGCATTTCCGGACAGCCAGCCCCTCAGGGTGTACCAAGCGATGCCGGTCCCTGTGCCGAGTACGATTATGGCGCAGAGGATATGCAGTGTTTTCAGTATCAGATAGTAATTCACAGCGCTGCTGGCCAGACTAAAGTTGGAGATAAATTAGTGGCTGCGGTCGTTAATTTCAATGCCAATTATCGCTGCCTTGATATCTGCTAGCTCGAGCTAGTAGGACGATAAACGATATGGGGGAGAAAAGTGATCTTCCGACCGGAGAAAATTATCAGTGGTGGTCAGACAGGGGCGGATACCGGCGGCTTGCTGGCAGTGCAGCGCCTGGGAATTGCCACCGGTGGCACAGCACCGCAGGGTTACTGGACTGAGATCGGTGATCGGCCGGATTTTCTGAAAAGGCTTGGGCTGGTTGAAAACACGTCCCCGGATCTGGAAGAGCGTACTCGTGAGAATATCCGCAACTCTGATGCCACTGTTATCTTCACAACCAATCCCAGTAGTGATGGTACCCTGTTTACTATTGAGTTCTGCCAGGCATCGGGGAAACCACACTTGGTAGTCAATCCGACTGATGCCGATCGAGTACAACTGGTGCGCGACTTTATCCTCAAGAATCGTCCGCAGACGCTCAATGTGGCGGGTAACCGTGAATCCAACTCCCAAGGGATTACTGAAATTACCGCAGAAACCATCGAGAGGGCGCTAACCCGCTGAGTCTAGGGTTCAATGTGCCTCTCAAGATGATGACCCGAGGGGTTGGGTGCGCGCAGGCGCAATTCCAAGTCCGGGTATTGCCCTACGGAAAACCAGAAGAACAGGCACAGGGTAGCAATTGTGGCAAAGAGAGTGAAGTAGTGAACCCAGGCTGGTTCTGGCCCACCGGGTAGAAAGTGCTTTTCTTCAACGCTGCGACGGCGATTTAAAATTAGCGCATAAAAAATGACTGTCGCAATCACAAAGATCAGGGACCAGCGGGTTTGTTGCCCGTCAGATCCCACCAGGGCCACAAGGCAGTACACCGCTGCAATCAGCAAAATCACAGTAAACAGTCCGTACTGCTGAGGCGGCATTTTTCCGTAGGCCAAAACCCGCAAAGCTACCGCTGAATAGATATAGGGCATCAGTGTCATAATCACAGCGACAGAGGCAATTTTGCCAAACTGCTGGCTGGCCGTTGGCGATATGGTGGTAAGTATCAATACAGACATCAGCACGGCCACCAGGGTTAATCCGCCGGTAGGTACGCCTTTGTTATTGGTGCGGGCAAATAGTGCTGCAAACAGGCCATCATCTGCCGCCGCCTTGGCAGACTGCCCCACCAACAGTATCCAGCCGCCCAATGAACCGATACAGCCAATAGCGGCGCACAGGGCTACGACATTGGCCGCAGTATTTCCCAGTGCCAGGCGAGCAGCATCGGCAAAGGGAGCGGAGGAGCTGATTAATTCCTGGTTCGGCAGCATCCCCATAATGACCGATGAGCTGAGTACATAGGCAATAGAAGCCAGGATAACTCCCCCAACCGTTGCGATTGGGACGTTCTTGGTGGGGTCTTTTACCACTGCGGCGGATACAGAGGCGGTTTCCACCCCAATAAAGGCCCAGAGCGTGAAGGTCAGGCTGGCCATAATGGCACTGGGGTCGCTTTTGCCTGAAACATTCCAGCTGCTGGTAAAGTTTTGCTGGTCGAACCAGAACCAGCCAAAAATAGCGGTGCCGAGGATTGGAAGCAAAACCAGGCCGGTGGTGAGGGATTGGATGCGACCGACGGTGCGCGGGCCCAGTACATTGGCGTAAGTCAGCAGCCAGACCATGGCAACCTGGGCCATGGCAAAAGTCAGTGGGTCTTTTAACGGAGGAAAAAAATGGGTCAGATAGCCCAGGCCTGCAGTAATCAGCGCAACATTACCGATTACATTGGCCAGCCAGTAAACCAGATTGGTTTGGTAGCCAATGTAATCGCCAAAAGCGCGGCGGGCATAGGCGTAAGGGCCGCCGGCTGCGGGATAGATAGCGGCGAGCTTGGCAAATACCAGGGCCAGGGAGATAGCGCCGACGATGGTTATCAACCAGCCGATCAAAGAAATACTGCCGACTGCAGCGAGATTGGCGGGGAGCATAAAAACCCCGGAGCCCATCATATTGCCTGCAACCATCAGGGTTGAGGGGACCAGGCCTATTTTATGCTCCTCTTTGATAGGCGAGCCTATGGCGAGTCTCCCCGCAGGGCGTAAATATGATAGTGGCCGTCCCGCACCTCTACTCCGTGGTTATCGTGGGTAAAGCCTGGAAATTGCTGGTCGAAGGCTTCCAGAGTTCTCAAGTAAATCAATGCCGGACTATCTTCATCGCCAAAATTTTCGCCGGGCATTAGCAGAGGAATACCTGGAGGGTAGGGTACAACGCCTGTGGCTGCGGTACGTCCCGGTAACTTGCTTAGCGGAAGCATTTCCACATCGCCGCGAACCAGGGTTTCATAAGCTTGTACCGGACTGCAGTCAGCTCTAGGTAAGGCTGAAAATCCTGCAGACATTTGCACTGTGGTTTGCAATTTTCTCATGGAAGCAAACATATTGTCTGCAAGGTCGCGCAGCCCGATATTGCGATAGGCTGGGGACTTTTTTATAAGGTTTGGCAGGCATTCACTTAAGGGCCGGTTGGCATCGAAGTCGCGCTTAAAGGCCAGTAAAGCATTGATTAGAGTGCCCCACTTACCCTTGGTAATACCGATAGAAAACAGGAACAAAATCGTAAAATCGGTAGTTTTCTCCACGATAATGCCAAGGTTGTCCAGGTATTTACTGACGATGTTGGCAGGTATTCCAGGTGCAGACAGTTTGCCATCAGGGTTTATCCCCGGGGTGGTAATCGATACTTTAATCGGGTCCAACATGCAGTAATCAGGCTCAATATCACCAAATCCATGCCATGATTCGCCGGGGTCTAATAACCAGCAGCTGGGCTCATGACACAGGAGTTCTGCTGGGGCGCTGTGAAAAGCGTAGTTGTGCCCGTTATTGGGATCGGTGACATGCTCAGGCTGCCAACCTCCGAAGAACCACTCTTCTTTATCGCGATACTCCTGTTGCAAACGGGCCAATACTTGTCGGAACGCTACGGCCTCAGCAATTGACTCCTCTGTTAATGCTTTTCCACCCGGTCCATCCATCATTGCTGCGCTCACATCATTGGAGGCCATGATGGAATAAAGTGGGGAGGTTGAGGCATGCATCATAAAGGCTTCATTAAAGCGCCCATGCTCAATGGGTTTACGCCCATCGCGAATGTGAATCATCGATGCCTGGGACAATGCAGCAAGTAATTTATGCGTTGACTGAGTGGCAAATTTGCTCGGGCCATTTTTCGCGTCGGCTTCTCCCAAATCGTACATTGCGAAGCGATCTCGATAGATAGGATTAAATCGAGCGTATGAGTACCAAGCTTCGTCAAAGTGCAGGCGATCAACGGAATCGCCGAGAAGTTCTTCCACTCTGCGCACGTTGTAACAGAGACCGTCGTAGGTGGAATTAGTAATGACTGCGTGAACGGCACGGGAATTTTTGGCGTGCTTGGACAAAGGGTTTTGCCGAATAGCATTGGCAACAGAGCTGGCCGTCAACTGTTGGGGAGGGACAGGGCCTATGAGACCGTAGTTGTTGCGTAGGGGAATCAGGTAGGTTGGAACTGCACCTGACATGGTGATAGCGTGTTCAACGGATTTATGGCAGTTTCGATCGCACAGGGCCAGTTGCCCCCGGGTAACCGATGCCATCAATATCACTCTATTCGATGTCGAAGAGCCATTGGTTACATAGTAAGTGCGATCCGCACCAAATACTTTTGCTGCATATTGCTCTCCCTTGGCAATGGGGCCCGAGTGATCCAAAAGCGATCCCAGCTCTGTTACAGAAACAGACAGGTCCGAGCGCAACATATTTTCCCCAAAGAAATCGTAAAAAGCGCGACCGGCAGGGGATTTGAGAAAAGCTGTTCCCCCAGTGTGGCCGGGTGTGTGCCATGAATATTCATGGACCCGGGCAAAGTGGGTCAGGGCGCGAAACATGGGGGGAAGAATGGCGTGGCGGTATCTTTCAATCGCACTCTGGATGCGACCGCCGATAAAGGTCGGAGTATCTTCCAGCATCCAGATAAAATCGTTGGCTAATTCCAGGGCCCGTCGCGGCATGGTGCTGACAGTCTGCTGATCTGCCAGAAGGAATACCGGCATTTGGGGATTGCGGGCGCGAAGCTCTTCCAATACAACCAGGGCGGGGCATTTCGCTTCACCGGGTAGGGTCCAATTAATCAGCAGGCATTGGATCGCGGTGTTAGTACTCAGTATGGCGCAGGCATCACTACCGCTGGTGGTTGTTATTACGTCAATTTTTCGCTCTGATAACTCTGCCCGTAGCCTTATGGCGGCGCGGCCGGGAGCGCTGTTGTCGTCGACTTCACTGCTGGCGATCAGGGCCAGCATGCTGTTATGGCGTTGCTGTCCGAAATGATGCATGAGTGCCGCACAAACCTTTTGTTGTGGCCTGCTAAAAAGTCTCAGCGCAGGAAATTGTCTCGCAAAAGATCTACCACCTCATCTGCGCGGCCGTTGAGTATTGCCTTGAGTCCGAACAGTGCGGTGGAGGTGACTTGCTGCGCTGTAACTTCCGGCGGCATCACCAGTTCCACCCGGTTCGTCGGTACGCTGAGTAGTGCCGGCCCGTCAGTAGCGAGCCAGCGCTTCATGCTGTCCTCAAGCTGATCCGCACTCTCGATACTGGCACCGCTGATGCCACAAGCTTCGGCAACGCGGCCGAAGTCCGGGTTATGTAAGTCGGTATAGCTGTCGAGTAGCCCCTCAATGCGCTGTTCCATCTCTACGAAGCCGAGGGAGTTATTGTTAAATACCAGGACTTTTAATGGGATTTTTTCTTGCACCAGTGTCAGCAAGTCTCCCATTAACATGGTCATACCACCGTCGCCGCACATAGCGATGACCTGGCGCCCGGGATAGGCTTTGGCCATGCCCAGGGCTTGGGGGTAGGCGTTGGCCATGGTGCCGTGGGAAAGGCTGGTGAGAAATGAGCGTTTGCCGTTGGCAGTGAGGTCGCGGAGCATCCATACCATACAGGCGCCGCCATCGGCGGTGAATACGGCATCCTCATCGGCCAGCTTGTTGAGCGTCTGGGCGACAAATTGAGGATGAATCAGGCTGGGGTCTTTTTCTTTGCCGCGGCTTTTCATCTCTTCCCGATCTTTTTTGTATCGTTCGAGAAGGTCATCGAGGAAGGTACTGTCGGTGCGGGCCTTTAATCGGGGCAAGAGGGCTTCAATGGTGGGCCCCACATGCCCTACCAGGCCCATATCCACAGGAGCGCGTCGCCCCAGGTGCGGCGCTTCCGCATCAATTTGAATAATGGTGGCTTTTTTCGGGTAGAACTGGGTGTAGGCAAAATCGGTACCCAGACACAGTAACAGGTCACAAGTCTCCATGGCCCGGTAGCCCGCGGGATTGCCGAGAATCCCGGTCATGCCCACATGGCAGGGGTTGTCGTATTCGAGAAACTCTTTCGACTTGGTGGTGTGGGCAATAGGAGCGGCCAGGTGTTGTCCCAGTTTTACTACTTCATCGTGAGCCTGACGGCAGCCGATACCGCCGTAAATAGTGATATTTTTTGCGGCGTTGATTTTCTTTGCCAGGGCGTCGAGCTCAGAGTCAGACGGACGCGCTAGCCATTCAGGGCGATGTACCGACCAGGGCAGACTGTCTTTGCTTTTCTCCTTGAACAAGTCGCCGCTAATTTGCACCACCGCGACACCACCGCGAGTAAGCGCAGTTTGTGCCGCCTGCACAATCATTCGACGGGCTTGTTCCGGGTGGGTCATGGTTTCACAGAAGACCGAACACTGTTCGTAGAGTTTTTGCTGGTCCACTTCCTGTGGATAGCCGAACCCCTGTTCCGCACGGTCGATGCGGGATGCAATCAGTACCACCGGGGCGCCATTGCGATGGCTTTCAAAAATGCCGTTGATAAAGTGCAGGCTGCCGGGTCCGGCAGTTCCGGCGCAGACACTCAGCTCACCGGTAAGGTAAGACTCCCCCCCAGCGGCGAAAGCGCCCACTTCCTCATGGCGCACATGTATCCACTCCAAGTCGGAAGTGCGCACCGCTGATGTGAAGTGATTGATGGTATCGCCGACAATGCCGTAGCACCGTTTGGCGCCGGCCTTGACCAGTGTATCGACAATAATTTCTGAAACGGTTTGCATAGCAATCTCCACAGATTGGGTGAGGCTAGCGGTTAATAGCGCGGCGGATCGACGCGTACTTGCCTTCTTCGAGCTTGATCGCAGGCTGAAAACTGTCTGCCTGTGCGGCCAGCCACCAGTGCCAGTAGGGCGTATCTTCCGGTGCGTCGATCAGCGAGTTGGTGTCAAGAAAATGCCAGATACGATCTATCGGCCTGGATTCTGCGCCATTAATTCGGTGGATCATGTGATAGGGTTTTAGGTCTCGGGGGTCGGTAAGCCCCGCGCCGGCCACAATATCCTCCAATGCTTCGAGGGTTTTTGCCTGGAAGGCCGCCGCTCGCTTGCTTTGCACATCTACCACTAGCCCACGCTGACGCCGAGGATCTTGGGTGGTAACGCCAGTTGGGCAGGTATCCGTGTGGCAGCGTTGGGATTGAATACAGCCTACGGAAAGCATGAAGGCCCGCGCCGCATTGCACCAGTCGGCGCCGATGGCCAAGCATTGCGCTAGTCCGGATGCGGAATAAACCTTGCCGCTGGCAGCCAGCTTCACCTTATCTTTCAGGCCCGCCCCCACCAGGGCATTGCGTACGATAATCAACCCTTCCAGCAGCGGCATACCCACGTGGTTGGAAAGCTCCAGCGGCGCTGCACCGGTACCGCCTTCGGCGCCGTCTACAACAATAAAGTCCACCAGTTTCCCGGTTTCGTGCATGGCCTTCATTATGGCCATCACCTCGTAGATATGCCCTACACAGAGTTTTATGCCTACCGGTTTGCCGCCGGACAGTTCACGCATTTGTTCGGCAAATTCCAGCATTTCAATGGGGGTGGAGAACATGGAGTGCGCGCGGGGGGATACGCAGTCCTGGCCGGGCGTAACCTTCCGGGTGGAGGCGATCTCCTGAGTTACTTTGGTGCCAGGTAATACTCCACCGTGCCCGGGTTTCGCTCCTTGGCTCAATTTAATTTCCGTCATTTTAACCTGGTCGTTACAGGCCTCGCGGAATAGATCCGGGTTAAAGCTGCCGTCATCGTTGCGCGCACCGAAATAACCGGTACCCAATTCCCACACTAGATCGCCGCCATGTTTGCGGTGATAGGGGCTGATACCCCCCTCACCGGTATCGTGATAGAAGCCGCCAATTGAGGCTCCTTTATTCAAAGCTTCTATTGCGGCGGCGGACAGAGCGCCAAAGCTCATGGCCGAGATATTTAACAGGGCGGCGGAGTAGGGCTGTTTGCAGCGGCCCGTGCCCACTTCAGTTCGGCAGGAGGTGTCTGCATGTTTTTCGGGCTTCACCGAGTGAGTGAGCCAGGTATATTCCTCACTCTGCACATCTTTTTCAGTGCCGAACGGATGCATATCAGAAAAACCTTCGGAGCGGGCATACACAAGCCTTCGGGCTTCAATGCTGTAAGGGCGTCCTTCCTCATCACCCTCTACCATATAGGCGCGGAAATAGGGACGCAGGTTCAGGAATATCCAGCGAATGCGGCCGGCAACCGGGAAGTTCCGCGTAATGCTCCAATGGGGTTGGAGCATATCGTAGATTCCCAGTAGTACCAGTGAAACGCTAATCAGTAGAGCCACCAGCCACCAGGCGCTGTTTGTAAACGTGAGCACCAAGAAGAATGGGGTCAGGATAAGAGCGGTAATGGGAATAATCGCGCGCTTTATACCATTCCGGCCGGAATAGGCGCACCAGGGGTTGGAGCTACTCATAAAATCAGGTTCAGCATCGTTACATAAAGTTCCGATACTGAACCTAGATCATTTGTAAGGGTTCTGCCTTGATAAGGTCAACTAAAGGGCTTTTTCCCCTAACTTGCCGCTAATGCAGGCAGTGAATTTTGCTTTGCAGGTAAAAACTCGATGGCAGTGACGATGGAGTAATCCTTTAGTTCATCCAGAATTTCATCCAGCTTTAATAGTTGCCAGCAGGCGCGCGCGCCACTGTCTGAAATTTCACCGCAAAGGAATTTTCTCGCCAAAGCCACTGCGGGTGCTGCAGGAATCCAGACGCCATCGCCATCCATTCCAAGTATTTGCCACTGCCTTCCAGCTATCCTACCCTCAGCATCTTCACCCAGTGCGCGGACAATCATGCCGCCGTGAGAGCTGCCACCAGGCCAGCGGGCACTCAATTTATGGGCAATCTGTGCGATGCGGGAACTCGTGGCGGGCAAATTTAGGCGCGAGAGTTGGGCGCACAAAGACAGGCCGGCCTGGAGAATCAGGGGCTCTGTCCCCGTGGAAAATAGTGCTGTGTTTAAATTTAGCAAGTATCTTGGGCACAATTCCAGGTCGGGCACCTCAAAATCGCACAGCCAGCGTTTTCCTACTGGATGGGCAAGAGTTACCGAGCGCAGATGATTGCCGGCAAATGATTCTCTCCAGCGCCCATCCCGCAATTGGGGGAAGCTCTCCCCCAGCGCTTCAAAGCCAGAGCGCACGGTGGCGAGGCCGCGCTCTACCTTGTGTGCCGGAGCAATTGCCGCCTGCACGGAGCGAATGACCGGTAGCTCTTTCTGGATCTCAGCTATGGCTGCTGAACTGAGGCCGGGCAGGCTGCTGGCACCGGATACCATGGCGATACCGGCGGCCTCGGCGGCCGGGGAGAGACGGTGAAAATCACATACAAAGCGGCGTGCATCTGAAATATCGATGTAGGGTGTGCGGGCTTCAATGCAGGCTTTGGCCACCCGGTAATCGGTTTCTCTCTGGTAGGGGCCAGCGCAGTGGATCAATAAATCCAGGTGCAAGGCTTTCAATTGCGCAGCCAAGTTGATGGAGTCCCGCTCCAGTCGTAACCCCTCGGCGAGGCCACCGAGTGATTGGGCGCAACGGTCGGCCAACGATTTGTTATGGCCGGCAATAATCAGTTGGATATTGGGCTCAGAACTCAGCATTTGTGCAATACGTGCGCCAAAATTGCCGTAGCCTCCGAGAATCAATACGCGTTTATTCAGGTTATTGATCACCTGGATGGAACTCCTGCCCCTTATAGTTTGTAGAGATCATGCATCGTGCCGGTGACTTAAATCAAGAGAATCTTGTCTGTGCCTTCAGCATACCGCCGTTGTCATTTCACCGTTTTGTATATTCTAAAAGTAACGTTCCCGATGATCTTGTGCAGTTTTATCAGGCTCATTAGTGATCTCATGTCGGGCAAATGATTTTTGGAGATCAGAATGACCGGTTGGAGTTTATCGACTCAGGTCCCCCTATCGATCACTGAGCAGCGTATTTATGACTTGCATCACCGCAAGGATCTGGTCGACCTGATTACCCGCGCCATGGTTTTCAAAGGAAAATTCGATGTTGAACTGTTTAAGAAGTCTATTTCAGAGGTGGTAAACACCTATCCGATTTTTCGCTGTCGTTATAGCGGGGAGCCGGCTGTCCGCTCCTTTGTAGATATTGAGCTGGACTACATCGACATTCGCCACTTAAGTGATACTCACTTCACGAGCTTTTTGCGTCAATTTGGCAGCTCGCCAATGGATTTGACGCAGGATCAATTGTTGGGGCTCAGTGTTCTTCGCAGTGGAGAGGATGAATACATTTTTTTGACCAAGTGTCACCACATCATTGCCGATGGGATTAGCTTGTCACTGCTCTGGTCTGAATCCTTGACTCACTATTTGGATAGTGCGAAGGGTAAGGATTATCAACCCAGGGTGGAAACTGCAGACTTTGCTGATTATGTAAATTATGAAAATACCTATCTGAGATCGCCGAGGGGGCATAAGGCGCGAAATCTTTGGCAAAAAAAGTTGCAATCCCAAAAAGATGAGATAGAGCAGTTGCCTCAGTCGGAAGAGACCTCGGTTATTTGTAGTGAAGTAATCCAGCATATAGATGAGATTGAGCTGGAGCAGATAAAGACATTGGCCAGCTCGGAGAATGTGAACCTCTTCGCTTATCTAGCAGCCGCATTTCAGCAAGTTTTATGTGATTTCATACCTCACTCTTTTTGGATGAATGGCAATTTATCCCTTCGGCTAAAGAGAGAGTATCGGGAAGTGTTTGGCCCCATGTGCCGGTATGTCAACCTGATGGTTTGTAGGGATGAGTCCTGGCAGGAGAAGCTCACGCGCCTGTCTGCGGAGATAAAATATGCCATGCGCACGGTTTATGCTGCTGATGCAATTGGGCCTCACGGCCTGATTGGCCATCACCTCGATGCATCCCATTGCTACTTGGTGACTTTCCTGCAAACAGAGGAGCATCGGGAAGGTTTTTTTGCAGTTTATACCGGTGAAACTTCCGACTGGGTCAAATTGAATGACCATTTGAAAATTCGCATTGTCCCCCTGGCGACGCGCTTAACGCCGTACGGCATCTATCTATCTATTACTGTCTTTGGAAAGCAGTTGCGCTCGAGCTTTATCTACAATGAGAATTGCTTTGAACAAAAACAAGTAGAGGAAATGGTAAGTCGCTGGTGTGACAGATTATTGTGCGGGCCTGAAGATATTCTACCGCCGCTGTAAATAACGCTGTATAGGGACTGTAGAGCCAATTGTTATGTCAAGATGTGCCTTTGTGACCCTGGTCAATAGTCCGGATTATGTAATAGGTGCGCAGGCACTGAAACACTCATTGGATCGTACGGCCAGTGCCTATCCGTTAATTTGTATGGTGCCACCGAACAGCTGTGATGCAGCGCCATTGGAAGCGGCGGGCTGTAAGATAAAAGAAGTTTATACGCCTCGTTTTTCCGATGAGTTTATCCACCGCCATAAACGCGATTCTTTGCACCGGCGCGCGCCCTTTGATAAGGGTAGTAAGCCCGCTTTCCATGACCCATTGAATAACTTTTGTAAATTGGCACTGTGGCAATTGACCCAATTCGATAAGCTTGTTTTTCTGGATGCGGACACCCTGGTTTTGCGCAATATTGACCACTTGATGAATTACCCGGAATTTTGTGCAGCGCCCAATCTTTACGAAGACTTGGATGGATTTCATCGCATGAATTCGGGATTGTTTACTGCGGTGCCGAGTGAAGCGACTTACCAAAAAATGCTTGAGCAACTGGATCGACCAGGGGTTTTCTGGCGGCGCACAGACCAGACATTTTTGCAGTCCTTTTTTCCTCGTTGGCACGGCCTGCCTTATATCTATAACGCCTTGCAATACCTCTACCTGAATTTACCGCAGCTGTGGCAGTGGGACAGTATTCATGTCATTCACTACCAATATGAAAAACCCTGGCAAAAACAGCACTCAAAAGTTGAAAAGCTTAAACCCCTAATCGACTTGTGGTGGGCTGTTTACGAAGGGCGAGATATCGCCGTTGATCTGGATGAGCTGGCCCGTGCTTAGAAAATAAAATCGAGAGAGGGATTTGTGAGAATAGGGATTACTGGCGCCAGTGGCTATGTGGGGCAATTTCTGGTTAGGCATTTTTTGCGGCAGGGCTATGAAGTGCGAGCATTACTGCGCAGGGAGGAAAGTGTAGATCTTTTTCACAGTATTGCTTCACCCAGATTAGCGTGGAGCGTCGGGGATATTACTTCTGATACAGCATTACAGACATTCACCAGCAATCTGGATGTGGTGGTACATGCAGCTTTCGAGCATCTTCCCGGGCGCTATCGAAAAGGGGAGGGGGACGATCTCGAGGGTTTTCTACATGTAAATCTCAGTCAAACCCTGGCATTAATCCGATTTGCCTATGCAGCGAAGGTAAAAAAATTTGTGTTTATTTCCAGTCGTGCCGTTTATGCCACTGGAAAGTTGAGCGGTTCTTTAAGTGAGGAGCAGGTTGTTCAGCCGGATACTTTCTACGGCGGCTATAAAGCGGCTGTGGAAGCCATGCTGTCTGCTTGGGCGCATCAGCGCAGTTGGCATGCGGTTTCATTGCGCTTAACTGGAGTTTACGGGCTGGTGAGTCCGCTAAGTCGCAGCAAGTGGTATGACATCGCTCGAGCAGTGATATCCGGAGAAGCCTATTTAAATTCCCGGCTTTCAACGGAAGTGCACGGAGAAGATGTGGCGCGGGCGGTAGAGCTTTTACTGGAGCACGAAGATGCCCGGGGGCGGGCAGTAAACTGTAGTGATTGCCTGGTTAGCAGTCGCGAGTTGGTGAAGATTCTAAGATCGATATCTGGACAGCAGGGACCGCTACCTCCCCAGCCACAAGTGAAACCACCGGCAGTGATGGATTGCGCTTATTTACAGGGGAAAGGTTTTCAATTTGGGGGGGTGCAGCGTTTGCGGGAGACGCTTGGGGAATTGGTAGAGGCTGTGCAGCAACAGCAGAGCCTCATCCAAAACGCCGGTTCCTAGCCGATCGGCCAGTGAATCAACTCCAGTGAGTCTTTGTCCGCTTTCAGGCACCAGGCATTCTTATCCCAGTCTCCCAGCACAATACGCTCCGCCGGTTCACCGTTGATTGTCAACCCGTGGCGGGCGGGCCGGTGGGTGTGGCCGTGGATCAGTCGAAGCACATTGTGCTCAAGCATCACCCGCTCCACTTCGTCCTGGGTTACATCCATGATGTCTTCGGCCTTGCGGCTGTTCATACTCTTGGATGCCATACGAATCTGCGCGGCAATAGCGCGGCGTTCCTGTAGGGACTTGGCCAGTAGCTCTTGTTGCCACTTGGGGTCCCGGGCCTGGCGGCGGAACGCCATATACTCTTTGTCGAGGGTGCAAAGGCTGTCGCCGTGCATAAGCAGCACGCGCTCATTACCGAGGGACAACGCAGTGGGGTCCTGAAGTAAAGTGGCTCCCGCGCGCTGGGCGAAGTCGGTACCCAACAGGAAATCCCGATTGCCGTGCATCAGGTACAACTCTACGCCGGCACCGCTATAGCGACTTAGCTCGCCAATCACTTCGCGGGCCAGCGGGGCATCGTCGTCGTCGCCAACCCACGCCTCAAAAAAGTCGCCGAGAATATATAGCGCCTCAGCACCGGCAGCTCGCCCGTGCAGGAAATCAAAAAACGCCCGGGTAATATCCGGGCGTTTTTCGTCGAGGTGCAAGTCAGAAATAAAATAAGTAGACAATGTCCCCGCCTTAGAGTCGGTACTGACCCGTGGAATTACTTATCGGCGTAGGCGTCAGAGATGCTGATACCGGTGATTTCGATAGTCTCCAGGGGTACGTCCTGGTGGAAGCCTTTGCTGCCGGTTTTAACGTCTTTGATTTTGTTGACCACGTCCATGCCGTCGACAACCTTACCAAATACGCAGTAACCCCAACCCTGAGAGTCTTCGCTGCGGAAGTTCAGGAAATCGTTGTCCTTAACATTGATAAAGAACTGGGAGCTGGCGGAATGCGGGTCCATAGTGCGGGCCATGGCCAGGGTGCCAGTGTCGTTCTTCAAGCCATTGTTGGCTTCGTTTTCGATGGAATCGCGGGTTTCCTTCTGCTGCATGTCTGGAGTCATGCCGCCACCTTGGATCATAAAGTTGTTGATCACCCGGTGGAAGACAGTGCCGGTATAGAAATCGTCACGGCAGTACTGCAAAAAGTTGGCAGCAGTCTTGGGTGCCTTTTCGAAATCCAATTCGATGGCTATATCTCCATGGGTTGTGTGAAGGGTGATCATAAAATGTCCTATGAGGGTTGATTTGGGGCGGCATGATACCTTGTAGTCTGTAGCTGTAAAATGCTGTGTCGGAATATCTGTGTCAATTGCACAAAAATCAAACGCTTGCAGTGAATTTCTATGAAAAGCGTTCCTTCAAATTCGATATTCTGTCTCTCAAGTAGGTTATAATTCGCCGTTTACGTTCGCACAGCTGTAAATTAAGAGAATCCTATGACATCCGAGAGCAAGCCAGCTCACTTTTTACAGAACCTTATCCGTGAAGATCTGACTGAGGGCCGGGTTACGCAGATTGCGACCCGCTTCCCGCCGGAGCCCAACGGCTACCTGCATATTGGCCACGCCAAGTCCATCTGTCTGAATTTTGGTCTGGCGCAGGAATTCGGTGGCACCTGTAATTTACGCTTTGACGACACCAACCCGGCCAAGGAAGAGGAAGAGTTTGTCGATGCGATAAAGCGCGATGTCTCCTGGCTCGGTTTTGAGTGGAATGGCGAGGCGAAGTACTCCTCGGATAATTTTGATCAATTGTACGAGTGGGCGCTGCACCTGATTAAAGATGGCAAGGCCTACGTCTGCGACCTGTCCGCAGAAGAAGCGCGTCACTATCGTGGCACGCTGAAAGAGCCGGGCAAAAACAGCCCCTTCCGCGATCGCTCTGTCGAGGAAAACCTGGCGCTGTTTGAAAAGATGCGCAACGGTGAAATGGAAGAGGGCCAGTGCAGCTTGCGCGCCAAGATCGATATGGCCGCGCCGAATATTAACCTGCGCGACCCGATCATCTACCGCATCAAAAAGATGGCCCACCACCAGACTGGTGATAAGTGGTGTATTTACCCCAGCTATGATTTCGCTCACGGACAGTGTGATGCGATTGAGGGTATCAGCCACTCCATCTGTACCCTGGAGTTTGAAGATCACAAGCCGCTGTACGATTGGCTGATTGAGAACCTGCCGGTGCCTTCGCGCCCGCGTCAGTACGAATTTGCACGCCTGCACCTCAACTACACCGTGGTGTCCAAGCGCAAGCTCAAGCAGCTGGTAGACGAAGGCCATGTAGACGGCTGGGATGATCCCCGCATGCCGACCCTGTCCGGTATGCGCCGTCGCGGCTTTACCCCGGCTTCCATTCGCAACTTCTGCGAGATGATCGGTGTAACCCGCTCCGACTCAGTTGTCGATGTGGGCATGCTGGAATACAGCATTCGCGACGATCTGGATAAAAATGCACCGCGCGCCATGTGCGTGATAGAGCCTTTGAAGATTACCCTGAAAAATTACCCGGAAGGCCAGGAAGAGATGCTGTCAGCACCCGGCCACCCGGTGCGCGATGATCTGCCGGCCCGTGAACTTCCTTTTGGCCGCACTCTCTATATTGAGAAAGAGGATTTCCGCGAAGAGGCCAACAAGAAGTACAAGCGTCTGGTGCTGGGCAAAAAAGTTCGCCTGCGCAACGCCTATGTGATCTTTGCTGAAGAAGTCGTGAAGAACGATGCCGGTGAAATTATTGAAGTGATCTGCTCGGTTGATCTGGACACCCTGGGCAAAGACCCGGCCGACGGCGTTAAGCCAAAGGGCGTGATTCACTGGGTATCTGCGGACAACAATGTCGATTGCGAAGTGCGCCTCTACGATCGCCTGTTCAATGATGCGGCGCCGGATGCCGGCGGTAAGAACTTCCTCGACTGCGTAAACCCGGACAACCTGCAAGTCCTCAAAGGCTGTAAGGCCGAGATTGGCCTAGCCAAGGCGGAGCCGGAGCAGGGCTACCAGTTCGAGCGCAACGGCTACTTCTGTCGCGACAGCAAATACGGCAGCGCGGAAGCGCCGGTGTTTAACCGCACCATTGGTCTGCGCGACAGCTGGGCCAAAGAGCAAAACAAATAGCAAAGCGGAGAGCTGCCCGAGCGGCAGTTTTCGCGGCTGGGCCAATGACTGGCCCGCCACACAGCAAAAAGAATTCGAGAGAAAAGATGTCTCTACAGGTCTACAACACGTTTTCCGGGAAGAAAGAACCCTTCGTACCACTGGTGGAAGATCAGGTGCGCATGTATGTGTGTGGCCCCACCGTGTACAACCGCGTGCATATTGGTAATGCCCGCCCTGTGGTGGTGTTCGACACCCTGTACCGGGTACTGAAAAGAAATTTCAGCGATGTGATTTACGCGCGCAATATCACCGATATTGACGACAAAATCATGAAGACCGCGCGGGATAACGGCGAGGAAATCGGCGTGCTGTCAGCGCGCTATGCCCAGGCTTACTACGAGGATATGGCCGCGCTCAATAACCTGGAGCCGGATATTGTCCCCTACGCCACCCAGCACTTGCCGGAAATGATCGCGATGATCGAAAGCCTGCTGGAGAAAGGTCACGCCTACGCCGCCGAAGGCCATGTGCTGTTCGCCGTGGAATCCATGCAGGAATACGGTCAGCTGTCCAAGCGCTCCCTCGACGATATGCTCGCCGGTGCGCGGGTGGAAGTAGCGCCTTACAAAAAGTACGCCGGCGACTTCGTACTGTGGAAGCCGTCCGCCGATGGCGAGCCCGGCTGGGATAGCCCCTGGGGCCGTGGGCGCCCGGGTTGGCACTTGGAGTGCTCGGCCATGATCAAGAAGCACCTGGGTGAGACTATCGATATTCACGGCGGCGGTCGCGATCTGACCTTCCCGCACCACGAGAACGAGCGCGCCCAAAGCTGCTGCGCCAATGGTGTGGATTTTGTGCGCTACTGGATGCATAACGGCTATGTAAATATCAATGGCGAAAAGATGTCCAAATCCCTGGGCAACTTCCGCATGGTCAAAGACCTGCTGAGCCAATACCCGGGTGAAGTGCTGCGTTTTGCACTGCTGTCTGCCCACTACCGCTCAGAGCTGAATTTCAGTGCTGATTTGCTGGATCAGGCATGGCGCACCCTGGATACTCTCTATGGCGCACTCCGTGAAACGGAAGCGGTTGAGGCTGAAGCGGCAGATCTTAACGACACCGCCTTTATCAAGGCGTTGGAAGACGATCTGAATACGCCGATCGCCATCAGCGAGTTGCACCAAATTGCCCGCGACCTGAACAAAGCCGATGAGGCGGATAAAGCACGCCTGAAAGGTTTGCTGCTGGCCGCTGCAGATATGCTGGGCATTCTCCAGCAAGACCCGGAAGCCTGGTTCAAACAGGCCCGTGGTGGAGATGAAGGTATTTCTGCCGAAGAAGTTGAAGCACTGATCGAAGAGCGCGCACAGAGCAAGAAGAACCGTGACTTTGCCCGCGCCGATGAGATTCGCGAAGAGTTAAAATCCAAAGGTGTGGTGCTTGAGGATAGCCGCGAAGGGACCAAGTGGCGCCGCGAATAGCGCGGTCCCACCCCGAGACACGGATAGACTTGAGACACCGATAGATTTTCCCTGGCTTGGCACATTGCGGCCGCCGGGGAAGTGAAATTCGAATTTCATTTGTAGAAGCGAACCATGAAAAAAGTACTTGTCCTGACCAGCGCTGTGATCGCCCTTATCGCACTGACCGGCTGTGAGCCCAAACGGGGTTCTGATGCCTGGTGCGAGAAAATGGATGGCATTCCCAAAGGGCAGTGGACTTTTGACGATACCCGCGACTACACAAAATATTGTGTCTTCAACCAAAAGCCGGAAGAGGAATAAGCGGGCCTATAGTCGTTGTTCTTCGTCGATTCCTACCAGCACTTCTTCCGCCCGCTGACCGGTAAATACCGCGAGCAGGTGGTTGAGTGCTTGCGTCTTTTGTATGAGCGTCTGTACACCGCCAAGGCTGATTACGGTGAGTCTTTGCTGCGCGAGCAGATCCTGGAAATTTTTGCCGAGGCCCTGACCCGCGCGCCCCAACTCGACAGCGAGGACGGTGTGCAGGACCCCGAGGGCCGCTTCCGCAACCTGCGCGATCAGGCCGTCTGGGTACTGAACAGCCTGGTGGAATTCGGTTGGCTGGAGAAGCAGGTAGACAGCGCCACGCTCACCGCCACCTATCCGTTTAGCCGCCGGGGCCGCCTTTTCACTCAGCCGTTAGTGGAAGTGAACGGCACTCGCGTGCGCACCCGCCACCGCAATACCCGCAACACCTTAAATGCCCTGGAAGCCTTTGCCAGCCGAGGTGAAATCCACGACTTGATCGATGCCTGGGAATACTCCGAGCGTATCGTGGCGGATTTCACCGATATGATCGCCGAGCTGGAAGAGCGCAAGCGGGAAATGGTGCGGGAAGTGGAGGCTCAATTACTGGTGCAGCAGGCCACCGATGAGTTTTTTTCCTTTATGGAAAGCCGTTTCCAGCCGGACCTGGCTATTCGTCTGTCTGCGGACAGCGTGGAAAAACATCGCGATTCGATCAACCGGGTGATTGACTGCATTCGCCGCAAGGAGGATGTGCAGAAAGCGGAGTGGGAGAAGCGCCTACGCCAACTGCTGCCGGAGTTGGTGCAACCGGGCCACTCCCTGCTGTGGCTGATGCTCGATACCATCGAGGACCGCATGCGCCGCGCCTGCGAGGTGAAGTTGCCCGCTTTGCGCCGTGCACTACAGGGCTTTACCAAGCGTGCCGATATTATTATCCGCCAGCTCAGCTACCTGCATAGCCAGGCCGAAGGTGAATTTGCCGACCTGTGCCAGCGTCTCGGCGAGAGCCAGCAAAAAACACAAATTCTCGAGCAGCTGGGCGAACAGTTAGGTGGCTTCCAACTGCGCCTGTTTGACCCCAAGCAAACCCAGCTGTGGCAGCGCAATCGCCGCCAGCCGGTAAATACCCGGGTCGAAGATGAAACCCCCATCGGTGAAGAAAACCGCCGCGAGATCGAGTTGCAACAACTGCTCGACCAGGCGTTTAACTTCAATAACAGTAACCTGCGCGATTATCTGAGTGATGCCCTCGGCACCGGCCGCCAGATCAACAGCCGCAACCTGCCATTGCGTGATGCGCGTGATCTGCTCGCTATGAGCCATGTGATCGAAGCAGCGGCGGTGAACCAGAGCGGCGCCGCCGACCTGCAGGTGAAATTTACCGGTGAAATCGCCAGCAATGACTTTTTCACCGAATTTGACGAATATATCCTGGAGCTGAAAAACAGTGATTGAACAGGCTTTGGAAGAGGCCCTGGCGCAGTGTCGCCTGAACCGCAGCGAATTTTCCGAGCTACTGGTGCGCCTGTTGGATTACGGCGTTATCTGCCGGGATGAAAGCGTTATCGAAACCACGCTTTATGATCGCTTCCAGCGCTGCGAGCAGCTGGTGCGCGAGTGGTTGGCCCCGCTGGGGTTGCGTTTGCAGCACGACAGCCGTTTCCAGTTTATTCGCGTGTATCCGCCCGGTGCCGAAGTACCGGGTCTGCCGGATCAGGAAGAGCCGCACCACGGCGGCTTCCGCGCCCGACTCAGCCAACAGGAAGTGGCCGCGATTCTCGCCCTGCGCGTGGAATACGATAAAGCGCTGCGGGAAGGGCAGGTGGATGAGAGCGGTTGTGCTGCGCTGTCGATGGAAGCCCTGGAATTGGGCATGCGCAACCTGCTGAAAATGTCCCTGCCGGATAAACACGCCGAGCGCAAAAACCTGTTGAAGAAATTGCGCCAGCTGCGTCTGGTGCAGTTCAGCAGTGAAGAAGTGGAGAGCAGTGCGGAGGTTTGGTTGCGCGTACGCCCGACCATCGCCCACTTTGTCAGCGAGTCGGTATTGCACCAGCTGATCGACAGCGAAGTCCCTCCTACAGTGGAGAGCGAGGCCGCTCAAGTTCATGAGGTTGGCGAGGTTGAAGAGGCCGAACAAGAGCAATCGCTCGAACGCATCACTCCAGAAGTCGAAGATAACAGCCTGTTTGAGAGTGAAGCCGCTTCCTAGTTGAAAACAGATGCCGCACTAGCGGCTATAAAAAATCGAAAACATTCGACCGCCCGGGTTTGCGTAAATCGCGCCCGGGAGCCTCGGAGAGGGGTGTCGGCTTCCCGCCTGCAAAAAGACCCTGCTTTTGAAAAGACCGTTTTTTTGAAAAGACTATGTTCCTAAAAAAACTGATCCTGATTAACTGGGGCAATATCCCGCAGTTGGAATATGATTTCGGCCCGATCAACCTGTTTTCCGGTGGCAACGGTTCCGGTAAAACCACGGCGGCCGATGCTATCCAGACATTGATGACAGCCGCCCACGACACCCTGTTTACTTTTAACCCGGGGCAGGATGAAACCACCCAGCGCGGGCGCGGTGGCAAGCAGGTGCGGACGCTAGCTTCCTATGTGCTGGGTTGTGACGACGGTAGTTATGCCCGTGTCGAGCCCACTGACTGTTACATCGCCGGTATTTTCCATCCCACCAGCGGTGAAGACGATGCTGAGCCTTTTACCGCAGTGATGGGGATTCGCGCGCACCTGGATAACAGCAGCAAACTTGCCCAGGCCCGCCAAAGTGATTTGCGCTTTTTCGTATTCCCCGGCGAACAGTTGGTAATGGGAGATTTTGTCCGGGATTACACCGATGGCAAACACCTGCTGCCGCTGGATAAATTCAACCAGGTCCTGAGCAAGCAGTTCGAAAAAGTAGAGCAGTACGACAAGAAAAAGGCCTATCTGCGCCGCCTTTACGGCGCCCTGCGCGGACGCCGCGATGCGGTCTCCGATCGCGAGGCCATGCACGCCGCGCGCACCTTTGCCAATTTTATGGCCTACAAGCCGGTAAAAAGCATCAACGATTTTGTCGCCCAGGAAGTATTGGAAAAACGTGATCTGGGTGATGCCATCCGCTCCGTCTCCGAGCTGATGAAAACCATTCACAGCATGGAGCAGGAAGCCCGCCAGATTGTGGAGCGGGTCAGTTCCCTGGAGGCCATCGCCCAGTCGGTAGAGCTCTACCGGGAGCAGTGGTTACAGTTGCGGGTGCAGGAATATTTGTGCGCACGCCACCGCCAGCAGCGGGTACAAAAGAGTTATCTGAGCGGCAAGAACGATCAGAAAAAACTGCGCAGCGATCTGGACAACAATGAGCGCGAAGTGCGCGTCGCCTCCGAACGCGTCGAGCAGCTCAATGGTCAGCTGGTAGAGCTTCAAGCCCAGCGCCTGGGTATCGATGCGCTGCGCAATAAGGACGAAATGGAACAGCGTATTAACAATGCCCTGAGCCTTCTGTCCCAGCAGCACACCCCCATGTCTGCCGAAGAGGCGCGCTGGCGCGAGAACCGCGAGGCCGCCGAAGAATTATTAAACTTGCTCAACTCCACCTCCGCCGAGCTGGAAATTCCCGCCTTCTCCGATAAGGCACTGGTGCAGGCAATTAAGCAGGTGTCCCGCGAGGAAGACCTACCTGATCTGCACAAGTTGTTGGGCAAGGACTGGATCGATCTGGCTGCATTGGAGCCACTGCGCGAGCGTGCTGCCAGCAGTGAGGCCCTACAGAACCGCCTCTTCGATCTGCTGGATAGCAGTGGCAAAGCCGGCGCCAGTGATGAGGTTTCCCCCAAAGAGCAGATTGCCCAGCAGGCTTCCCGCTGCGAGCAAAAAGTACAGCAGCTGCAAAAGCAGCTGCGCACCCAGGAAAGTCGCATTCAGCATCTCCAGGCCAATCGCGTGCGCTACCCCCAATCGGTAGAAGTGGCCCTGGCCGCAATTCGCGAGCAGTGCCCAGAGGCGGAACCCCGCGTCCTGTGTGATTATGTGGAAGTGCTGGATGAGCGCTGGCAGATGGCGATTGAAGGCTATCTCGGCGGCGCGCGTTTCTCGATTATTGTGGAGCCGGAACACGAGGCCCGCGCGATTCGTATCGTGCGCGGCCTGCCCGGGCGCAACAACCGCGCTCGTGTGATCCAGGGGGATAAAGCCCGCCGCGATGCGGAGCGCCTGGATACGCCGTCGGGCTCCATTATCGAACTGATGGAGTTCACCCATAAAACTGCCGAGCACTATTTGCGCGCCTCTTACGGTGCCGTGGTTCAGGTGGAGGATGAACACGAGCTGCGCGGCACCCGCCGGGGCCTGACTGCCGACGGTATGGCCAGTGGCAACTACAGCATGTGGCGCTGCGATATGGACGATGCCGAGCTGGTGTTCGGCCAGGGCGCCCGCGCCCGCGCACTGGCGGCGCAGCAGCGCGCTATGGAGCAGTTGCTGGAAGAGGCTGCCCACGTCAACGAGCGCCACCAGCTCTACCGTCGCGTTACCAACGCGGTGCGCGGACTGGCGAATATCAAGCTGTTGTCCATTGTGGATTCCGCCCTGGCGGCACAGCGGGAATGGCGCAGCGCCGAGCGCGCTCTGGAAAACCTGGACCTGAAGGACTTCGAGCAGTTCGAGCAGCAGGTCGATGAACTCAAGGCCCAGCTCAAGGACCAGCAAAAGCAGTTGTCTGATCTCCAGCGCAAGACTGGTTCCCTGGAAACGAAATTAAAGAGCAACGTAAAGCTCTTGGACGCTCTGTCTGGTCAGCTGGAGTCCCTGGACGATGCCGCCAGTGACAGCGAGGAAATGGTAAGGCGTATTACCGCCATCGATCCCACATTTGATGCCGAGCAAGTGCTGGTTACTGCCGACGAGCAGGTAGAGCGCGCCGCTGACAACTTCGACTTCTCAGCGGATATTGAAAGTTGGCAGGGACAGCTGGAAAAATACAGCCGCCAGCTCGATCGCGCGGTGATGGAGTACAACGCCACCTGTGCCAGCGTCGATACCCTGGTGTTTGAGCCAGACTTGAGTGGCGGCCATAAAGATGGTCTGTTCAAGTTGATCAGCGGTCTCGGCGATCAGGTAGAGACCCTACGCAACCGCCTGAAGAACAACCTGCTGGTGGAGCGCCACGATCAATTGCTGGGATTGAAAAAATCCTTTAACACCACTTTTGTAACCCACTTGTGCCACGCTATTTACCAGTCCATTAACGATGGTAAGCGCGTGTTGGATGATCTGAACAAAGAGCTGGAACACCACCGCTTTGGCGCCGACCGCGAGCGCTTCCGTTTCGACTACCAGTGGGTGGCGGAATTTAAGGAGTACTGGAGCTTCTTTAAGGCGGTAATTGAACTGCCGAATCTGGGTGAAGAGCAGAGCCTGTTCGACACGGACTTGGCGCCCAAGCACCGCAAGGTGCGGGATCGCCTGTTGAGTATGCTGCTGAGTGAGGACGAGCAGGTGGCGCGGCGCGAGCTGGATCGAATCAGCGACTATCGCAACTACCGCAGCTATGAAATCTATAAGGAACCGGAGGGCAAGGAGCCGATTGCGCTCAGCCAGTACGGCACCGGTTCCGGCGGTCAGCTGGAAACGCCGGCTTATATTATCCGCTCCGCAGCGGTCACTTCGGCCTTCCGCTTTGGTGAAAGCGGCAGCCATTTGCAAATGGTGCTGGTGGATGAGGCCTTCTCCAAAATGGATGAGTCCCGCTCCAAGGAAGTGATCCGTTACCTGACTGAAACCCTGGGGCTACAGCTGCTGTTTATTATGCCCAGCAGTAAATCAGGGCCTTTTATGGACCTGATCTCGAATCAGTTTGTATTCAGCAAGTGCCCCAGTGCCAAGCCCATCGGCCAGTTGAATACCCGAGTGTATGTTGATCGCAAGGTGTGTAACCAGGAGCGTATCGCCGAACTCTGGGCCAACCACCGCCGCACGATTCGCCAACAAGCATCGCTGGATTTTATGGACCTGGTAGAAGTAGAAGGATAGGTATTTTCGGGGGAAACCCCTCCATTGGCAGGGAGGCAACCGATGGAAAAGACATTGCCCTATTGGGTAGAGGAAAACCCGCTGTTAATCGGCATCCTGAATTTTATTCTGGATCGGCGGGACAGCCAGCTGGAACGCGGCAAGGAAGCCCGCATTAGTTTCAGGCTGGATTTGCGCGCTGGCAGTAAGCGCTGGTTGGAAGTGTTGGAGCCCCTCAGGGACCCCGATCAAGACGAGCAGGAGCTGTGGAGTGAATTGCAGCATTTTGCACGGGAATACCAGTGTTTTACGGTGAAACCGAATCCGAAAAGGCGGCCGGGCATTGCCGAGTGGCAGGGGGCCCAATTGATTTTTCGGGATGCCAGCGAGGAACAGCTGCGCCTGTGGCTCAATCGCCCATCCCCCATCGTTCGCCAATCCGCCTGGACCAGCCTGCTGGAACCCTATGTCGATCGCTTTGAAAATCCCTCTGCTTTTCCCTTCGAAGGCTTGGAACTCCAACCAGGGTTTGATTCCGTCGAAGAAATTATTGCTTGCTGGGTGTCTGTCGGCAAAGAGCTGATCTTTGCCGATAAAATTTCCTGGCGACAATTAGCCGCGCGCTGCTTTAAAGGGGATTCCAAATACCTGGAATTACCCAGTCGTCAATCTCTGGTGCGCAATCTCTATCCTGACCTGAGCCGTAAAATCCAGGAGCGCCAGCTTTTACTCCACGCCTACCTGCCCAGGCAATTTGAGCAGGTCATTTTTATCGAAAACCAGGACACTTTTATTAGCCTGGCGGAGCTGCAACCCAGTCGTGCTGCGCTGGTTTATAGCGAGGGCTACCAGGGCGGCGCAGAACGGATTCGCAATGGGGAGAGGGTGCGTTTCAGCACAATTAATGTGGTTAGTGAAAATATCCGGCAGCAATTCCTTAGCTGGTGGCACGATGGGGAGTCCCGAACGGTTCCAACATTTTTCTGGGGGGATCTGGACTATGAGGGATTGCGTATTGCCGCAGCGCTAAGAAAGAGCTTTCCCGACTTGCAGTGCTGGCGCCCAGGCTACGATCTGTTACTGCATTTTCTGCGCACGGGAAAAGCCCATGCTCCGGAGCAGGCGGAAAAGATGGGGCAAAAGCTGGTGCAAGCGATTGGTTGCCAATACGCAGATAGCACTCTGTTGCCAGCAATTTCAGACAGTAATCGCTATGTGGATCAGGAGGCGGTTGAGATTGGGGAGTTGGCTGGGACATTAGTGTGAATATGTCGCTATCCGATAAATTTTAATTGTTCGTTTTTTATGGAATGGTGACTATCAAGGTGTCGGCGGGCGTTTGAACTTGTTTTTTATGCGCAATTTCTCGGAAGATAGAAAAAATTTGCTGTAAAAATGCCCCTCAGAATAACAAGTGCAGTTTCCGGAGTTTGCTATGCGTCAGTTTTCCATCCTGGTCATTTTTGCGTTGGCCTTTGGCGGCGCCGCCGTGATGTACGAGAAGGAAAGTCGTAAAGTAAAAGGCGTGTTGACCCAGATTACTGAACTTCAGGCGCAGATGGGTGATTTACAGGCGGAGATCAACCGCCTGAACAGCGAATTGGAAACCGTGAAGCTTGCGGAGCGCCGCCGCCCTAATCTGAGTGCTATGGCCAACCGCATTCGCCGCGAAGGTAGCGGCAATCCCGCACAAGTTGCGCCCAAGCCGAAAGTGGAAGATCGCTTCGAAAAGTCCCGCAACCTGATGCAGTCAGACGTTACCAGCGCGCCGCCGGCTATCCAGTCGAACACTCGTAGCAACAATGATGAAAGCGAGTGGTCTCGCCCAACTGTCGATGCCGATGAGTATCGCAGTGAGACTGGTGAAGAGCCTGCAGTGGTCGATCCCTACCAGTAATTTTGCACTCTGCATATTGATTCCCTCGCCAAAGCCCGCAAAATACCGGCATCCCGCAGGATACTGTTTTGCGGGTTTGCCAGTTTTAGCTGACACGATTTGAAATTATAAGTGGGCAAGGGGCGCTAGGTATGTCGCTGAACAAGTTTTACACCACCTTAAATGGGCAGCTGGAAGGATTGCTTTCTGCGGAGCGAGACTGGCTAGCCAACACCGCCAACGCCAGTGCGCTGTTGTTTATGGAGCTGGAGGATATCAACTGGGCCGGCTTCTATTTCCTCTACGGTGATGAATTGCGTTTGGGGCCCTTCCAGGGCAAGCCTGCCTGTACCCGGATTCCAGTGGGCGCTGGTGTTTGCGGCACTGCTGTTTCGACCGGTGAATCCCAATTGGTAGACGATGTGCATCAGTTCCCCGGCCACATTGCCTGCGATGCCGTGTCGGCCTCAGAGGTGGTGGTGCCACTGTATGATGACGCGGGTCGTTGCCTGGGAGTGCTGGATATCGATAGCCCCAGTGTGGCGCGCTTTAGCGAGGAAGACCTGGCGGGCCTACAGGAATTTGCCCGGGTATTGCTCAAGTCCTCAGACCTCCCGGCGAGCTGATGGCGCTGCTTTGGCAAAAGCAGGTTGGCGACACCTGTTACCAGGTGCGCAACCATGGCGCCAGTGTGCGCCTCTACAGCAATGGGGTTTTCCACTCTCAGTGGAATCCCCGCGATCCGCTCAAAGGCTCCCTTTGGGAGTTATTGCTGCTACCGGCATTCTTCCTCCCTGAAGAGCGCTTGAATTCGGTATTGGTACTCGGCGTCGGTGGTGGTGCACTGATTCGCCTTTTGCAGGCGTTCACCTCCGCCAAGCGTATTGTCGGCGTAGATTTGGACCCGGTGCACCTGGATATTGCCCGTCGCTTCTTTGGCGTACGTGATGTTGAGCTGGTGTGTGCGGATGCCTGTGACTTTGTGCACGACCACTTAAAGCGACCCTCTCACAGCACTTTCGACCTGGTGATTGACGACTTATTTGGGCACTGCGACGGCGTAGCGCAGCGAGCGGTAACCGCCGATAAGTCTTGGTGCTCCAGCCTGATGCGCCTGCTTCATAAAGATGGCGTGCTGGTCAGTAACTTCGGGGATAGGCCCGAGCTACAGAACAGCGCTTGGCGCGACAAAGCTATGCGCGATCGACTCGGCGGAGCCTGGATGGCCTATATGCCCCAGTACGAGAATCATATCCTGGCAGTGAGCAGAGGAACTCTGCGCAAAGGTGAGTTGGCGGCCAGGGCCCCAGAAAAGATCAATCCCGCCAACCCCAATCGGCGCCTGGATTTCCGCATGAGCCAGCTTCGCTGATCCCGACAACCCCCACAGAGGCTGGCCCCTAAAATCCCTGTCACTTTAATAGTGATATTCATTGGCGCCCTTTGTCACCTCGTGACTATACTCAAGGTGAGCGAAGTGTTCTGCCGGGATCGATTGATGCGGTACAAAACTGTTGAGGAAGTGATTCAGGAAGGAAGGGATTTTCATGCCAAGTTGGCGCTGCAGTACGAAGAGTATGAGCAGCTTGCCACCAATGAACGGGTCGAGTTGCTGCTGGATCAGCTGCGACGACGGGAAGATTCCATGAAGCACTCACTGGAAAATTTCCATGCAGACCTGCCCCCTGGAGCCCTACATACCTGGGTGCAATTTGCCCCGGAAGGGCGAGAGAAAGAATTTTTGCAGCGCTTGCGCGGCATTGATATTGAAGACTTGGAGCAGATTGCCAAGTTGGCCATGGATATCGAGATCTACCTGGCCGATCAATATCGGGATCTTGCCCAGGGCGCTGAAACCCCATCGGCACGAGATGCATTCGAACGATTGCGACAACTCGAAGAGTTGGAAGAGCATACGCTGTCGATGAACTTGTTTAATCTGCGCGATTACTAGCCTTTAATCCTGTTTCCAGGCGACTGCTGCCGGCCTGCGCCCCTAGCTCTTAGGGGCGCAGACGGTATACGCAAAATCCTTGCTCTTTAGTGATCAAATCCACCTGGGAAAAATAGCGGGGCCCTTTTTTCGCCAGGGGAATAAATTCATTCACCACAAAAATCGCAGCGCCGGAATCTTTGAGAATCCGCGCACTCTGCTGCAGAAAGCGATCGGTCAAATCTCCCTCCACCTGAAAGCCCTGGTGGAAAGGTGGGTTGCACAGCACCAGATCGGCGATTTCACTCTCCAGTTCAGAGCCTGCATCAGAGGGCACAACGATGCCTTCGATTCCCTGTTCGGTAAAATTCTTGCGGCAGGCCAATAGAGCAGCGGCGTTATTATCCGTAGCGGTAAAATGATATTTACCCAAAGCGGCTAATTGCATACTCAGGTAGCCATAACCACAACCGAGATCAACAATACGAGAACCGTCCTGTGGCAACTCAGTGGTTAATTGCTGGGCGAGTAGGGCACTGCCTTTATCGATTTTGTTCCAGCCGAACAATCCCGGCTTGGAGTAGAGGTCGCCAAGCTCGGGCAGCTTTTGTAACTGGGCATACTGAAGCTCACCAATTGGATTGCCGGTGTCCTCGTGAGCGACAACATTACTGCTCAGGTAGTCGTTGCCGTTTTTTTGCAAGTGCTTGGCAGTGCCCAGGCGCTCGGCCACTTTGGCGGCGTAGCTTTTGATTCCGCTTTGCTTTTCACCCAGCAGAACCAATTCGCCACCTTCACCGAGGAAGTGGGGTGCACAATCAATAATATGGTGAACTACGGCCTTCTCTTTCGAAACGGCGTAAACAATACGGCGGTATTTACGGTCCAGTTCTTCAAAGTGGAAATCGTTGAAGAAGCTCCGCTTCACCGTATTTTCGGCGAGTTCGGCAATATCCCAGCGGTTACTGATTAAATCCCCGGCAAAATGAAACCCCTCCTGGTGTAAGAGGGGCTTGCTGTTTTCATCGGCGATCCACAGGGTTTCCTCTGGGGCCTGGATAAGTTCCTGATGTAGAAGGGCTGACATATCTTTTTTTAATTGATAGAGGCAATTTCTTCAGGGGTCAGGAGGCGGTAATCACCTTCCTGAAGTTCTTCATCCAAGATGATTTCGCCGATCTTTTCCCGGTGCAACTCCAATACCTTGTTGCCCAAGGCCGCAAACATACGCTTCACCTGATGATAGCGCCCTTCACCGATGGTGATGCGCACTTCGTTGGCAAAGAGAATCTCCAGCTTGGCGGGTTTGGTTCTCTTCTTTTCATTATTGAGCCAGACACCCTTGGCAAGCTTGGCCACGGCATCTTCCTCAATTTTCTCGGCCAACAGAGCGTAGTAGGTCTTGTCGCAATGGTGGTTGGGGGAGGTCACCTTGTGGGACCACTGGCCGTCATCGGTAAGCAGCACCAGGCCGGTGGTATCAATATCCAGGCGCCCGGCAATATGCAACTTTTCCTTGTTAGGCTCATCAATCAGGTCCAGCACTGTAGGGTGCTCGCCATCTTTGGTGGCACTGACATAGCCTAGGGGCTTGTTCAACATAATGTAGCGGGGCCCCGGCTCGTGCAGAGGCTCATCATCCAGGCACAACTCATCACTGACTTGTATTTTGGTGGCCGCATTGGTGACCACCTCACCATTGACGGTAATGCGCCCCGCCCAGGCGGCGCGCTTTACATCGGTGCGGGAGAGGTCGGTGACCTGGCTGACCGCTTTATCCAGACGAATCAGGTTAGCCAATTTTACGCTCACCGGAATCGACAGATTGATAAATCAGGGTATTGATGGTCATGGGACCAACGCCACCGGGTACCGGGGTGTAAGCGGCAGCGCGCTCAGTCAGCGGGCCCAGCTCGATATCGCCGACACCCCCGGGGTGGTAACCGGCATCCACAACTACAGCGCCATCCTTAATCCACTCGGCCTTGATAAACTCAGGCTTGCCCACAGCGCCCACTACGATATCGGCGCGGCGGATATGCTCGGCCAGGTCTTGGGTGCGGGAGTGGCAGATAGTCACGGTGGCATTGGCATTCAACAACATGGCCGCCATCGGCTTACCCAAAATGGGGCTGCGACCCACAACCACGGCGTGCTTGCCTTCCAGTTCAATATTGTAGGCTTCCAGCAGGCGCATAATTCCTTTAGGAGTCGCGCAGCCATAGGCCTCTTCACCCATTGCCATACGGCCAAAGCCCAGGCAGGTTACACCGTCTACATCTTTCTCCAGGCTGATCGCATCAAAACAAGCGCGCTCATCGATCTGCGCCGGTACCGGGTGCTGGAGCAGAATGCCGTGGACGTTGGGGTTGGTGTTGAGTTCTTCGATCTTGGCGAGCAGCTGCTCAGTGGTGGTGGAGGAGGGCAGTTCCACCTGGAGGGAGTCCATGCCGATTCGGCGGCAGGCATTGCCCTTCATCTTTACGTAAGTGGCGGAGGCGGGGTCATCACCTACCAGAATGGTCGCCAGGATTGGCGTTTGGCCACCACTCTTTTCCTTTAGTACGGCTACCCGAGCCGAGAGTTCCTCTTCAGTTTTCTGTGCCAGGGCCTTGCCGTCCAGAACCAGTGCAGACATAGATACTATCTCTAACAGTAAAAAATCGATGGCTAATAGACCGGAATCTGCTTCAGCACCTACTTTATATAGAAGGGCGGAAGCCGGCGATTTTTAAAAACGCTTACTTTTTATCCGGTCGGATTCGCGAAGTGCGCCATTTTCGCACAGGTTGGAAATAATTTCGCCACTTCTGGGCCCAGATAGGCAAAAGGATAAACTTCTTTAAAAATAATAGCTTAGAAGCGTTGACATGGGCCGGGGGTATCATTACTATGCACGCACTTCGCAGCTACAGCGACTTACACAACCACCTACGGGGCGGTTAACAGGGTCAAAGAGGTGCGAATGATTGGAAAAACGGGGCATAGCGCAGTCTGGTAGCGCGCCTGCTTTGGGAGCAGGATGTCGGGGGTTCGAATCCCTCTGCCCCGACCAATTTTCCGGGTTCACCTTGCGCCCGTAGCTCAGCTGGATAGAGCATCCGCCTTCTAAGCGGATGGTCGCAGGTTCGAGTCCTGCCGGGCGTGCCATCTTCACAAGATGGTGCTGGTTTGGCAAAAAGGACTTAGTCTGAAGCCAGATTGGCTGCAAGAGGTATCCGGCAATCAGTACTGCCACAAGGTGCTGAAGTATATCACTTTTATGGTGGCCGTAGCTCAGTTGGTAGAGCACAGGATTGTGGCTCCTGAGGTCGCGGGTTCGATCCCCGTCGGCCACCCCAGATTCTTCCTTGTTTATCAAGGACTTAAAACCCCGCCGAGTGCGGGGTTTTTTAGTTTTGGGCCTCAGTGTACGAATTCGGTGTACGAATTCCTGCCTCAATCTATGTTGAGGTTTAATGTTGGCAGATCGTGAGTCATGTCCATCTGGCGGTAAAAATCCCCCCCCCCTCCCTCCTGTTGAAATCACTAAGAAGTAGCTTGGAGCTGTAATGAAGTATCTGCTGTGCGTATTTTTCTTAACCTGTTCTGCTTTCGCCTCTGCGGCTGGGGACTCAAACTTTTCATTGGGCGTGGGTGTGGATCATGCTGGATTAGGAGCAAAGTATTCGATTAACCGCGGTAAAGATAAGTACTTCGGCTCTTTGGGTTGGAAGGGTTTTTCCGATGAGGCTGGTTCAGTCACGGGGTATGGATTGGGTTGGGAGCGACTTGTAGCTTCCGATAGCCATTCTTTAGGAGCTTTCTTGGGGCTTGTAGAAGTTCACTACAGTAGAAATGAAGCAGCGCGCTATAACGGGATTGCTTTGCTTTACAATTATTACTTTTCAGGATTTTCTGAATCCTCATTTGTTCTCGGTGCCGCTGTTCATGCGGGAACCAGATCAGGTGATAAGTCGTATTTTGATGAACATACTACCGGTGCGAGTGTAAAGTTAGCTTATCAATGGTAGGGTTGATGAAGTTGGCCGCACTCCCTGTGGGCCACTTCTAATGCGCACTCCGTGATTGGGGTCCATTCATATTAGGCTTTATTAAAGTGTGTGGTTGTCTTGGATTAATTCAATTGGGGCCCCAGATAACTATTTGTTCGCAGGAGTGGGGTTATCGCGGTAGCCCCAGTAAAAATGTATCAGTTAAATCGAATAGTTTATCTGAGGGATCTTCTCCTTGCTCCTTTGCTTCTAGCATGCTTATGAGATCTTGGTCTGTTAAGGTTAAGATTAACTTCCCGTGTTCGCGCATTGCTCCTTGAATCATTTTGTTTGCATTGTCACTGGCCCCTTCACGAGTTAAAACAATAGCTACCTTTCTGAGGGCTCGCTCTAGAAGGTATTTTTCAGTTGTTAGAACTTGCTCTTGCTGGATCTTGTTAGTGTAGTTTTTAAACTCGAATATTATGTAGTGGCTGCCTAAGCTTTGAGCAATTAATTTCCAAAATGCTGAGTTTGAGCGAACCCTGCAAACTAAATCATATCTATGTAGCCCGTCATCTGTGGTTTTCTGTGCGCTCCAACCATCTAGTTCATTTTCAAACAAGTACTTTAATATTTTTATGCAGAGAGCTTCATAGTTCCTCCAGTCCTCCTTTCCTTTAGGTAGCGAAGTCAACTCCTCGGATAGTTTGGTCCCTTCATCATCAATTGTGTGATTTATGGGGGTTTCCTTTATTAGCGTACCTAACTCGAAAGGAGTGGTTGACTGGTTATTGGTGAATTGTGGCTCTATTTCGATCAGTGAGTCTAGTTCATCTGTTAGCTCCGGTGAGGCGAGAGCCAGATCTCTTAGTTTGTACCTATCCAAGATATCGATGTCGTATAACTCTTTTAATACTTCTTGGGTCTTAATTGGAAGCACGCTTGAAACAATCAGCATATATTTTTCTTTATTTTCTTTTTTTCCATTTGTTGCTACCCGTTTTGCTGCGGAGTTGATGAGGGAGGATCTAACATTTGCCGTTCTGTAGTATTTAACATCTATTGCCCATTCTTCATTGTTTTTTGACCCTGTAAAATCGAATCCGTGGCTACCTCTTTTTTCACTTGGTTAAATTTTAAATTCATCGGTTTCAAGAATCCTCCCAACAAGCTCTTCAAATTTTTCCCAGTTAGGTTTTTCTTTTTTCAGTATCGTGTTAATAGTTTCCATGGATTGTTACTTGCGTTATTTTTTGGTTTTGAAAGTGCAGTTATCTATTGCGTATTTCATTGTTGTTTGAATTTTTAATGAATTTTACTAGATCATTTACTCTTGCTCTTAAGTCAAGATTGGACAGGGAGGCTTCGTTATTGTTGGTGTAATGTTTGGCCACTTTGACTTTATTTGCAGTAACTTCATCATTTTTTTTGATTGTTTTGTATTTTAAAAGATTTTCCCAGACACATTTGCTCACGATCTCTTTTGCTGATGGGTGGACAGCTTTTACGCTTTCTTCAACTTTGTCAAATTCTAAGTAATTTTCTACTTCTCTGCCTTTTGTTATCCATGCAAATCCAGGTCCTGAGTTAAATTCTTCTTTGAGTCGTTGTTTAGTTTTGTTTAATTTGCCCCTTGGATTTTTCTTGTCGCTATCAAACATTATTACCGAATTCCGATTTAGTTTTCTGACTGATATAAGGTCGTTAGCGGCTGAGGTGGCTTCTTCTGAGTCGTGTGCTGTCAAATGGCTAAATAGCCTTCCTCCATAGAACATTATTGAATAGTGAATGCCTTCTATGAGGTCGGGGGAATGATGAGAGATCCAAAAATTTAAGTATATTCTGTCCGAGGGTCCTTCAACCCAAATAATGCAATTTGCTTGAAGTATATCTGAAGCTTTATATCCTAGATCATTGCATATGTTTGATTTTTGCTTGGTGCTAGATATTGCTTCAACATTGGACGCTCCATTTTTCAATGTAACATGAAATACTTCAGAATCTACAGCGTCTAACAAGTGAGCTGAATGTGTAGTGAACAAGTATTGATTGTTTGTTTCTTTGTTTAGGTAGTTGACTAACTTTCTTTGAAGTAATGGGTGTAAGTGGAGCTCTGGCTCCTCAATGCATAATATTGTGTTTTCTAATGAAGTTGCAGCTGCGGCTAAGATTATTACCTCATGAACTCCAGTCCCTAGAGATTCCAGTGGGAGAGTTTTCCCATCTATATGTGTCAGGATCATATCTCGTTCGTAGGGTATTTCTATCTCTGCTGAATTATTGCTAAGTACATCTTGGAGGAAATGATTGATAGCAAAGAATTTACTTTTTGATTTTTGATCCTTTAGTGAGGGGTTTTGTAGTCTTGCTAACCTTTCGATAATTCCTTCGCCGCTAAAATCAGAGGTTTCGCTATTGGATGAGCCAATTTTTCTGATTGCTGGTACTATTTCTATTTTTGGCGGTTTATCTGGTGTGTAAGCTAGGGCTTCAATGGTTTCTGGAATCCAGTGTTTTAACAGTTCTCCGCCTGATTTTCTTGTTAGGGCGCTACGAATAGTGCTCCATTCCCTTTCAGATAATTCTTGACGAACAGTATTAGGGTATTCTAAAGAAAAATGTCCATTGAGGTTGCTTGCGCCATATGTGAACCATATAAAACCACCATCAAAGAAATGCTCAGATAAAAGGACTTTTTTTGCTAAGTTGATATAACTGGAATGGTTTTTTCCATTGGGAAGCTTTTTGTATATATGGTTATCAATTTCACTTACAGGCAATGGAAAAGAAATTCTGTGCCAACCTGGTTGGCTTGAAATGTGTTTATCAATTTCTGTAAATGAGTGTTTCTTTTCAATTGGGATATTGTGTCTTCGATCTTTAGCTTTTTTTAGGAAAAAATCATAGTGGCCGTGAAGAAAATTGATAATATTGGATTTTCCTGAGTTATTTTGACCGATGATAAAGTTAACCTTTTTAAGTGGGCTAATTTTTACCAATTCATCCCCAATGCTTCTAAACCCAGAAAAACCAAAACCTTTAAATTGCACCTTAATTCCTTTAGTGTTATGAGATGGATATAAATTGTATTGAGAAAAAGCAGTTTATGCAGGTAACCCCCATGAGGAGTGCCCATAAACTTAATCTATAACGAAGAGATATGGGAGGTATCTCTTGGCGCCTAATGCCAATTCAGTAATTCTAGTTATACTTGAGCATGAAATGAAGTAGATTTTATTTAGGGGTTGCCTTTTGATTGGTTGCTAGATTCAAACTAGCGACCCGATCCGCCGTACGGTTATATCGCTCAGCCATAGATCGTGTCTTATGTCCGGTGAATTTTTGAACATCCCCATCAAAGTCACTAGCCGCTTTGATCTTCAAATCGTGAAAGCGAAAGCGCTGTTTGATTGCCCCAGCAGCTAGCGCTGCTCGTTGTTCCCTTTGCCAAATAGCATTGAACCCGGTGCGGGTGTAGGCGCGGCCAACGCGGCTGCGAATGATATGGGGGGGGTTGGATTTGTGCTTCTGTGTTAGTGACTACTGCTAGGTCAACGGCTTCTTTGAGCGCTGTGCTCCATAGTTTTAACTGGGCTTTGCCTGTTTTGGCTTGCACGATCAATAGGCCATCTTCTTGGATGTCTGCACGGGTGAGAGCGAGTACATCCTGTTGCCTGGCTGCACACAAATAGCTAATTTCCATAGCGCACTGGTGCATCACATGGCCGCGATCACCCAGCCATTGCCAAAAGGCTTGGTATTCCCAGTCTTCTACGTAGCGCCCGCCGGGCTTTACTTTAATTGTTTTTACTACTGCTGTGGGGTCTTCAATCTTCACGAAGCCCCTGGCTTTGCCCCACTTCATCACAATGCCTAGAAAGGTTCGCTCTCTATTGGCTGAGGTGGGGTACTCAGCGCCGCGCGCATCCATAAACATCTGTACCAGTGGGGAAGTGATATTGTCTGGTTCCATCTCCCCAAATACCGCGAGAACACGTTGGCTATAGCGATGGTAGTCTTTTTGAGTCTGCGGCTTTATGTGTTTGGTGTGCTGGGGGGAGGCGAAGTAGAGCTCTACTAAATCCGCGAAGGTAAAGGTCTTTTGCACTAGACCGGCTAGGTATTTCTCATAGGCAGCCCAAACTTCAGCCTGAGAGGCATTGGTGCCAGCCACTACCTTAATACCGACCCGGTAGTGCATGACACTATCGAATTGTTCTATCTGGGTGGTCAGCAAGTACCAGTCTTAGAAGAGCAAAATGGCTGGGGTATCGATGGCGTGGAATTCAAAGTCCTCCTGGATGCGGCAGCCAAAGCCTGGGACCTCAAAGGCATGATGAAGACCCCAAAACCAGCCTACAGCTAGTTCTGGCAAGGTTCATTGAAGAGGCCGCACCGCGCGGCCATTTTACTTTCAGTTACAAGCCCATTCGAGAGAAAGAGAGTAGCTACTAATTTTGTGCAAGACGGGCGCATACTGGGTTACATCAATAACTCCAGTGCGAAGATTACCTCTGGTCAGGTGGTGGTAGGCGTGATTGCTATAGATGGGGTATTCACGGTGTCTAAGGTATCTGCCGCAGAGATCAATCAGGGTGAAACCCTATCCTGGGTGGTTGTCTCCAGCTCATTCGATAACAGCGCAGCCACTGGCGATATCATCGGAGCAGCGGCCTTTGCCGCTGACGATGCGGGTTCCAGTGTTACCAGCTTCGCGGTCAAATTTACCGGTGTACCAGGCTCAGTGAAGTCATAATTCATCATGGGCTTAAATCAGAGAGCCGCAAGCGCGTGTTTCGTAAGTGGGGCAAAGCCGCTACCTATGATGATGGTAGCGGCGGTGAGTCTATTGATTGCCGAGTGATAAAAGATCAGGAGGTTGGCGAGTTCGAAGAGGATGAGCGCGTCCGGGTGCCACGCGTAGAGTTGAATCTTCTGGTGAGTGAGGTAGGGGTTTATTGCTTAGAGACAGTGGTTGCCTTTGGTGGTGTGGAGTATGCGGTGCGAAAGATGTTATCGGATGATGGGGTTATTTAACGGGTGTTGGTGGATGTATAGAGACTTATACACTTCCCAAAGTAAAATAAAGCAGCGACAATGTTGGATTATAGAGGATTTCATTTTTTGTCAGCCAGTTGCATCTGGGAGTCGCACAATGGGAGAGAAATAAGAATAATTATTGAGTATCTCAATAAGATTTAATCACACTGCACTTGCGATGTTGCCGCTGAAACCAGGGAGCTACTCTTAAGTGTCTGTATGCCCAAATTGAATGGTAAGTTTGAGCAAAATATTATTGTCATCTCTCCATATGCTTAAATTAAAAAATATTGTACATTGTGTGTTATGCGGCAAGTATTATCACGAAAGAGGATATAGCATGAGAAATTTGTATGCGTTTTTAATACTAATGTTCCTGACTGGGTGTGCAACGAATCCGAATAGTTTGGATGTTCCTACCCAAATAACCTGCATTCAAGTCCCTTCAGGAGTAGAGGGCTTTGATAAGAGAGGTTGGGAGCAAGTAGAATTCAGAACAACTTTGCAGCCAGGGCCTTATATTTCGGAAAGAGAAGATAGTCAGGGGATATACTATCGAGCTCCTCAAGGAGGTGTGTTTGTTGGGAGGGACGACATGCTACATAAGCCATCAAGCATATTAACTTACATGACGTGGGATGGGGGAATTTGGATTCCAAAGAATGTTAATGAAAAGCCTAGAATATATAATTACTTTTCAACGAGCAGTGCTGAAGTAAAAGAAGTGGAGAAAGGTGTTTTGTGCGAAAATGCTACAGTATCTGGTGACCTAGATGCAGAAGGTGTTAGTGCTGTTTCCTTTACTAAAGCTGGAAAAACTTCAAATAGTTCTTTGTCGGCAGGTCAAACGGAATATACAGGATCAAGAGGAAGTGTAATAGGGGGGCTCGTTGTCTCTAGTTTGATTAATATGGATGTAGGAAAAATCACCTTCCAACCTGAGCTTGAAGATGAAGTATTTATTCAAAACCTTCGCAATTTAGCTAAAGGTGTAGTAATTCTTGAGCATTCTACAGCTGTAGAGGAATCTGAGTGATCAGAAAGTAATAATACTATCACATTTTACTGGTGTATTGATTGGGAAGTTTAGTTGGATTGTACATGATAGAAGTAAGTAAAGCAGATGAGAGGTGCATGTACGCTGACATTTTTTCTGCGAGGTAATGAGGGCGATTACTCTGAAGCAGAAAAACATAATTACCCATATCGAACTGACCATATGATTACTTCGGCTGGCGTACTTAGAACAAGTCTTGGTGTATAGGGTGTAAGGCTGTTTTAAAGAGAGTTGCTTGCTTAGCGGAGCAGCTCCGCGATAAGTTGCCTGGAGGCTCTATTATCGGGGTTCACGGCGGCCATGAGTGTAAACACAATGCCGCAAGGCAATAGCGCTCGTTCATTTATCATTCTCCTTTAGGTGTTCAGTGGCTGTAGACATTTCAAGCTGAAACTGATTTTTTGATGCTATTTAGTTTGCAAATAAGTACAAAGAAACCAATTTTGACACTAAAGAACAAAGTGAGATTAGTCCACTATGGGCGAAAGGGTTAAGTAAGTGGCTTTCAAAGGGTTCTCAAAAGGATATAAAACAGAGAAAATACTGGGCTATAAAGCAGATTTTTTATATTTAATTTGCACTTTAGTATCAGCTTGAGTTGACTTTCAGGGAAAAATTAAAAAGGGTTAAGTAAATAATGAGTGAAAATATGTATCAGGCACCAACTGCTTCGCTTGAAGTAGGTGATGATGAATCTAATTATAAATTAGCTTCAACTACAAAAAGATTTATCAATCTGATGATTGACACAGGTGTCTATTATTTGGTGGCTGTTGTTTTAATGGTTGTGGTTGCCCAATTAGGGGTTGGTCATATTTTTTTGGGTGCAGGGGCTTCGGTGTTTGCCATAGTGGTGATGGTTTTATACGATTTTTTGCCTGAATATTTTTTTGGAAAAACTCCTGCCAAATTTATTACTAGAACGAAAGTTGTAAACCTTGAGGGTGGGAAAATTACAATGGGCCAAGCTTTAGGTCGGAGCCTAATTCGACTTGTTCCATTTGAACCATTTTCCTTTTTAGGTCGTAGCGGTTCTACACGCGGGTGGCATGATTCGTGGTCAAAAACCAGAGTGATTTCAACTAAATAGTATTCGATATGCAGTCAAACACGTAAGGTGGTAAAAAGTTTTATTCCAATAAAAGTTAAGTGGTTTTGGAAGCCAGACCCGCACCAGCGGGTTTTTTTATGCCCGAAATTTTTGGAGCATTATCCAATGACCCAACGCATAACAATCCACGATGCTGTACAAAGCGAGCTGCAAACCCTATCCGGCTACACATTCCCAACTCCTGGCACCACAGAAGAAATTGATAGCAAAAAGCTGCCGTCCACTGTGGTGGGCTTTGCAGTTGAGAACACCGAACACGAAATGCATGGCGGTACCGAGCGGCAACTTGATCTGACGGTTGCTGCGGTAGTGGAAACTAGCGGCGATGTGTATGCGGCGTTAGACCAACCAAGCAGCGGTGGATATTGAAAGCGTCTTGCAGGATGCTTCTCTGGAGAGCATCTGTGATTTGTTCCTGCTTAGCCAAACCGAGTTTGCGCTGGACCAGGATCACCCATTAGGTGAGGTATGCTTGACGTATAGCGCCAAGTATTCCACTGAAACCACAGACTTTTAACGAAACAACCCGATGAGGTTATGACTATGGCACAAGGTTATAAAACTAAGTTTTATCGCAGTGATGATGGCAGTTCCTATTCTCAAGTAACGGGCATGTTGGATCTTGAGCCCGGTGAAGAGTCTCGTGGTTCTGTTGATATGACTCTCATTGATGGCACCAGTGGCTATATAGATTATGACCCTTCGGGCTTGCGTGATGCCTGAGAGGTCTCTATTACCTTGATCTGGAAAGAGAGCGACAGCGGCCAAAAGGCTCTGCGCTCAAATTACGATTCTCATAACCAAGTCCGCCCACCTCGTGGAAATCGATTTCGCGAATACGGTGGATACCTAGTTCTGGATAAACCAGAGCCACATAAATTACCAGGGCACTTATCACCGAGATAATTTGCACGCAGCTGAAAGGCGATTTCAGGATTACTACGAGAGTTTGCCGAAGGCTGCTTGATGGGGTGTGTGGCTGGTTTTTGGTTGCTTGAAAATTGCTTGGGGGGCATGACATGAAATTCGAAAGTGCTAGACAAGCGTGGCACGACGCCTTTGATAGCTCCACCGCTGCATTTGATAATGAGGCCATTGGCGGTGGAAGTACGGTTACCTCATCTGGGAGAGGGCGAAAAGTTGTAACTCGCGGAGAGGTGCAGGGCAGGGCCAACCAAGTCATTTGCCGGGTTGCAGCCCCAACACTAGTTGCGAAAGAAACCCCCGGAGCCAAGGACAGCGGCAACCGCATCATGGATGCCTGTGAAAAAGGATTAATCCAAGATGCAGTCGCAAAGTTGAGAGAGAGTGATCCATTGGCATACTGCTGGGGCATGGCCGCCTACGCCCCGCCAGCCTCAAGAGTCAAAGAGCGAGCGGCTCTGTTGCGGTACTTGATGAGTGAGTTCGACAAATGGGAAGAGCAGCACCCACGAGAAAAGGTTAGCCAGCTGGCGCTATTTTGTATTAATGCGTGTGCACTGCGCGATGTAAATGGCCGATTAATAGACCTGGGCCAAGCGCGGACAATTTTAGGATGTGACAAAAAGCGGTGGGATAGGGAGTGGGTAAAAATTTGGAAACGTTTGCAACGGCGTTTGGACCCTCTACCCGCAAGAGCTTTAGGGCCTATTTCTGAGATTGTGCAGGAGTATAGAGGTCGGCTTAAAGCCGCTTGTTGACAGCTTTGTCCTGAGGGGGTGTAAATTTCCTAGCGTGCAGTTTTTCTGCTTTGCAAAATTAAACCGGCCACTGAGCCGGTTTTTTAAGTTCTGAATACAGAGAAGTTTTAATTGACAATATAACCCCAACTCCAACTTTCGATTTGGGAGTAGGCATCACATGAATCACTCCCAACGGCATATATTTTTTTACCTTGTGCTTGAGCTGCGAGGGCCATTGCATATATGGACGCGCCACCCTTTTCATTTGTATCGAAAGCGAGCGCATCCTTATAATCCGAGCTTGCGCACTCGGGGGGATCATAGTTTAGTTCTGATTTGAACCTGACAAACCCTTTTCCAGACTTGCCAATACGCACATATTCAATATCAAATGAAGACGCAATGCCGGCTGCACTGGTGATTGGTGAGTAAGATAAGGCAATAGCAATCGGTAATATTAATTTTTTCATGATAAGTTTTTTCATGTTTACCTATAAAGTATTTTCGCCTGAAAATAATGAGTTGGAACTATAGATGGGTTTGATTTGCTTCTATATAGGGAGAGTAATTAGTCGTCCTATGGTGGAGTTTGTGGTCTTTTGAAACTTAATAAATCCTGACATAAATGGTACGAGGTTTTGTTCCGTAACCCGGTGTAGTCTCGGGGTCATAAAAGAGGAGTAGCTTACCTATTTTTTGACTACTTTCAACTAAAAAACCAAATAGGAAGTTTCTACCTTATGGAGTTTAGCGTGACAAGATTTACCAGTGAATCGGTTGCTACTTTGGGACGTTTGATATTGTATGGCTGAACTTTCTATATCGTAGAGCGTCCATGGTTGGGTAATTATATCTCCAGGGGTATATACCTATGTGAGCCTTATAACTGTGCCAAGCGTTCTAACGTGTAGGGACTACAGGAAGTTCCAGGTCGCTCGATAATCTGGACCTCCACCTCCATCAGATTTTCAAGGATGTACTGGAATTGATACAACTCTTGCTCCGGGAGCTTGGTGAGTAATCCCGTTGCGGAGAGCTTTGAGTTGAGTGCCGTTCGCTATATTCCGAATTGCTTGCGAGAAAAGGTTAGCCAGCTGGCGCTATTCTGTATTAATGCGTGTGCACTACGTGATGTAAATGATCGATTAATAGATCTGGGTCAAGCGCGAAAATTTTAGGATGTGACAAAAAGCGGTGGGATAGGGAGTGGGTAAAAATTTGGAAACGTTTGCAACGGCGTTTGGACCCTCTGCCCGCAAGAGCTTTAGGGCCTATTTCTGAAGTTGTACAGGAGTACAGAGGGCGACTTAAAGCCGCTTGTTGACAGCTTTGTCCTGAGGGGGTATAAATTTCCTAGCATGCAATTTTTCTGCTTTGCAAAATTAAACCGGCCACTGAGCCGGTTTTTTTATGCCTGGAAGTTGGTTAGCTCAGTAAGTTTCTTCAAACTTTAATCGCACTTTATGTATTTTTTGAATGGCTGTTTTACAAAGTGTGATCAGGCGCTGGGTTTTTACGCGTTCTGTTTGTATTAATTCTGGTGAATGAGAAAGATATTGTTCGTGAAATTTTGAGTTTCTTTATTTGGTAAGATCGTACTGGGAAAGGATGCTAAATTAAGTTCAATATAATTTACTTAGTTTAAGGTGTGCTGTAAGTTTCACCTCCTCTTTCGTTAGTTAATCAATACATTTTTTGGTGAGTTTTTATGTTTTTAAGAAATACCGTCAAAACAGTAGCTGTTTCTGTGGCCTTGTTGGCCTTCGGCGCGCAAGCTAAAACGTTCCAATACGAACTTCAAGATCTAGGTTCATTTGGTGGTGAATTACAGTACCCCGGTCTAGATTTAGAAGGCGCTAGCTCTGCAACCTTGACTGTTGATCAAAAAGATAAATGGTCCCCCGCTATACTTACTTCGTTGGAAATTAACTTTCCTAATGCCCCCAGTCTGTCAGTAAGCAATTTCCAGGTGGATGACGGAGGTTGGAGACATGAAGCGACCGTCGATGACGCCTGGGTGTATCGTCAGCTTGATGTTGTAGTAGATGGCTTGGACCTCGAAAGCTTAAATAATACAATGATCAACATTGATGGTTATGTCTCTGAGGCTGAAAATTTTATTGGGGCAGAGCGTTCACTGAACTATGACCAAAGACTATTTACTGTTCATGGGCAGTTGGTTGATGTGACTCCAAGCAAGATTGTTGATGTCGCAACGTTCACAGTTGACGGTAAGCAGGTTGAATTGTCTCTAAGAGATAACCCAACTCTTGATCCAAATTCAAACAATGGTGATATGGCATTTGTTGTCGAATTACTGTGGTTTGGAGAGGGGAAAGAGGTTTACCATTTTCACGCACCTTTTGGTGATGAATCAAAATTCTATGAAGCATATAAGCTAGAAGTGACAACAACTGGTCCTGATGGTGATGAAACAGCCATAAGTGTTAAAATTAAAGACGCGCAAGGTATGGAATCTGAAACTCATCATGTATATCTTGAAGATATGCTGAGAGATGCTTACCAGCACTAATCGCGTCCTTATTTTTGATTTAAGGTTTAAGATGTACTGTATGTTAAAATCAGTTAAGAAATCTTAGATAGTCGCTCAGTAGCGATACCTATTTCATAAAAATTAACCCGCCTTGTGCGGGTTTTTTTGTTGCCCATACTTTTTTCGCTACGAGGCTGCTGCCTAATAGAAGACATAGCTCGCCTGTGCCACCAAAGATGGGTCTGGGTAAGTTTCCTATCCAGGATGTTATTCAGGTGATGGAGAATGCGGGCACTCCCTGGCCTGTTATCAGGTATCGGATTTTGTATAATTTGCTTATGTTGAACTCGGCTGGTAGATAATTCTATGAGTAAAGGTTTTAACTGGTTTACTTAGTTCTATCGTCCTAACAATGGCTCACCTGCTAGGTTTTTATCATTTACTGCGGCATGTTTGTGTTATAAAATTCCCATCTGGATTTACTAGGTGTTTTCTGTCAGGGAGGGTAAGGGTGAGTTTTTCATACTGCTATTTTTAAGGTTTTCTTCTGGAGCAATTCTATTTCTATAGAAGCTCTATTTTTCACTTCAATTTCTTGTCGTGGTTTTACCTTGTTGTGATTTTTTAGTTTGCCAGATTGGAAAGAGTAACTCTGTGCATTGAGGTTGCTTTCTGTTTTGGTCCAATTTCTAAATATATTTATAAGTAGATTTTTTATGTTATTTAAAAGTGCAATTAAAACACTTGTCGTTTCTGTGGCTTTATTGGCTTGCGTTGCTCAGGCGAAAACTTTCAAGTATGAACTGCAGAATTTTTATTCAGGAGGAGGAGAGGTTGACTATTCGGGGCTTGATCTGGATGATGTTAAATCCGTAACGTTGACTGTCGAGCAGGCGGAGCCTAGGGCTACTCCTATTCTTACTTCTTTGGAAATTGAGTACGCCCATGCACCAAAACTGTTAGTAAAAAACTTATTTAGTGGTAATGATCCCAATGGGGATAGCTGGGTTTTTAACGGGAAAGTTAATAATGCTTGGGTATTCCGTCAGGTTAATGTGCGCGTAGATAATCTTGATCGTTTAAATGAAGATGGTAAATTTGTCGCCATTGAAGTTGCTGTATCTGATTACGAAAGTTTTGTTGAGCTAGGTGCTAATGAAGATGCGTATGAGTATGGAAAACGTCTAGCTTTTGTTGAGGGAGAATTGAAAGCGGCGAATCCAAGTAAGGTGATTGATGTCGAAAAGGTCACACTAGATGATAGTCGAGTGAAATTGTCACTTAGAGATGAACTAGTTGCCATGCCAGGTAATACTAAGGCTGAAAAGGCGTTTGTTATTGATGTGCTATGGTTTGGGAAAGGAGAGTCAGTTATTTATTTTCCTGCTTATAATGTTAGTGATTCATTGTTTGTGGATCCGTTAAGTATTGATGCCACAAAATTTACTAGGACAGATGGAGGTGAGGATTACTACATTACAGTTACGGCAAGATATGAATATGGTCATGTGGAAGATTCAGGCTCTATCTCCCTTTTACATTTACTGAGTACTGCTTACGATAATTAATCAGATTGACTATGTCTTTAAGTGTGATCTGTGGTTAAAGGATATGATTAATTTAGCTTGTCTATGTATTTCATAGAGTTACTTTTTAAAAAGATTGTTTAACCATTCTCTTAACCCGCCTTGTGCGGGTTTTTTCATTTTTTAGTCTTTGATTTTCTGTACTTGGCGGTGTTCACTTGGGTGCCGTTTTCTATTCCAATACTCTGCGAGTAGAACTTCATGAATTACAATCTGCAGCGATTTGCCTATGGGCCTAATGCCACATTGGGACGGCTAAGGGTGCGCGACTGTGTGTTTTATACGGTAGAGCGCCCGTGGTTAGGTAATCGTCCGTTCGAGAGCTGTATTCCTGAAGGGGTTTATTCCTGTAATCCCTATAGTTCACCAAGGTTCCCCAATGTGTGGGAGCTACTGGAAGTGCCTAGTCGTTCAAAAATCTTGATCCATATAGCAAATTATGCTGCAGATGTGCAGGGCTGCATTGGGGTTGGCTCTAGTCTGGCTCCCGGCAGTTGGTGGGTGACGCAATCCCGCAGGGCGATGCAGCAATTGCGAGAGCTGCTGCCTCATGAGTTTAATCTAACAATCACGCACTATGTGCCGGAGTATCCGTGATGGGTATTTGGTCTGGAGTTAAGGGTTTATTTGCTGGCCCCGAGTCGGCAAACAAAGTGCTGGATGCCACTTTGAATACTGTGGATGCGGTGTGGTTTACCAATGAGGAAAAATCTCGTTGGTATCTGAAATACCTGGAGGCCACGCAGCCGCAGAACCGGGCGCGAAGATTAATTGCCTTTCTGGTGACCTTGGTTTGGGCGCTGTTGGTTTTATTTATTGCAGCGGCCATGGCTTTGAAGGCGCCTTTTGTAGCAGACCTGAAAGGCTTGCTGGTTGATGTGGTTGTGCAGCCTTACAGCATCATCATCGGCTTCTATTTTGTGAAGTCGTGGGTGAGCGAGGTTAAGCGGTGAACACTGTAGCTCAAGAGGCAGCGAGGGAAGCCATGGTTCAGAAGGTCGCCAGTGCAACCACTACGGTTGCTGCAGGTACTGCTGTAGTTGGTGGATATGCAGCTCAAGAGATATTGGCGGTAGGTGGTTTCTTGATTGCTTTGGGTGGGTTCATTGTGAATTGGTATTACAACCACAAGCGCTTGAAGCTGCAAGAGCAGCAGGGCGGGGATGATGGACGTTAGTGTAAAGCTCGATACCTCAAAGTTTGATCGAGCAGCTGCTGAACTGAAGAAGCAATTACTTTATGCCAGTTCGGTTGCCCTAAATAACGTGGCCTTTCGTATACACGGCACTTATAGTTCGCAGCGCCAGGAACTGGTAGAGCAATGGACAAATTATGAAACCCTCAGCCTGGAATTCTGTGAGGAAATCGTAGAGCCGGCAACCCGGCGCTGGATGCAGATGGGCTTACTGGCTGATGCCTTTAAAGTGCCAAGAGATGTCGACCCATCCACGCTGATGCACGTCGATTTTATTACCCCGGTCATGCCCTGGATTAATCCGTTACATGAAGCCAGTGCCGATGAAACGCTGCTGGAAGATGTTCTAGCCAGCCCACAGCAGACCATTCGCCGCCGTGGTAAGAAGCCGGACGATGTGGTTAAGCAGACCGCTGCCTGGCAGAGAAAGCTGCGAGAAAACAAGATCACAACCCCAACTAAACGCACTGTGGTCCCCGCAGAAAATACTGAGTCCGACTCTGAGTCTGAATAGGAAACCGCAATGCCTAAAAATTCTTGGTACAGCATTACTGCTACTGCAAATACCAGTGAAGCCGATATTTATCTATACGACTACATCGGCTATTGGGATATGACCGCAAAAGACTTTGCCCGTGATCTCAAAGCACTCGGTGATGTCAGCAAGATCAATTTACACATCAACTGCCCCGGTGGTGATGTGTTCGACGGTACCGCCATTAACAACCTGCTCAAAGATCATAAGGCCGAAGTGGAAACCTGGATTGAAGGCATCGCAGCCAGTATGGGTAGTGTGATCGCCTTAGCCGGGGATACGGTTCATATCGCCGAGAACGCCTATTACATGGTGCATAACCCTAGTGCCAGCGCCAGAGGCGATGAACGCGCCCTGGAAAAAACCAAGAGCCTGCTGGCAAAAGTGAAAACCACCATGATAGGCCTTTATTCCTCCCGCTCAGGAATGTCGGATGAGGAAGTCAGCCAAGTGATGGATGACGAGACTTGGTATACCGGTGCTGAAGCCGTAGAAGCCGGTTTCGCCACCGATACCACGACAGCTATTGAAATGACTGCAAGCTTCAGTGCCGATCATTTAAACCAATTCAAAAATACCCCTCAAGCTATTAGTGCATTGGTAATGCAGGGGGCCACTGAATTTAGATTCCCGTCTGCGGTTACAGACAACCAAATCCAACCCAAGGAGGCGCAAGCCATGCCGAAAACTACCTCCCCCACGCCAGCTGCAACCGTTGCGACCGAGGTTACCCCAGAAATGAAAGCGCAAATTGAAGCCGATGCCAGAGCACAATTTGCAGCGGATGAGTAAAAGCGCAAAGACGATATCACGGCCGCATTTAAAGGCTTTGAAGCGCACAGTGTTGTGATGCAGGAATGTCTCAATGATATGGACTGCTCAGTGCAGGGCGCCAAAGACAAACTGCCCACAGCCCTCGGTAATCAAACCCCAACCCCAGTGCAAAGCTACAGCGTGGTGGTGCAGGAAGGTGAGGGCATGAAACGGCTTAAGGCTGATGCTGAAAATGCCATTGCCGTGCGTGCCCTCGGTGAAAAGCGCACAGAAGGCAATGAGCTCAGTGGCTACACCATGATGGAGATTGCCCGCATCCTGATGCAGGCCCATGGGCAGAGCTTGTCTGGCCTGGATCGGATGGGTGTGGTTGCCGCAGCGTTTACCCATAGCTCTGGTGACTTCGCGACTGTCCTTGGCAATATTGCCAATAAACCCATGCTGAAAGGCTATGAAGAAGCACAAGAGATCTTCCCGCGCTTTACCAGCGTGGGCAACCTCAGTGACTTTAAACTCACAACTCGCACGGACCTGGGCAGCTTCTCCTCACTTCTCCGAGTGGCTCCGGGGGCAGAATTTAAATATGTGAGCATCGGAGAGCGCGCCGAGACAGCTGCACTGGCTACTTACGGTGAACTCTTCTCCATTACCCGCCAAGCCATCATTAACGATGACCTCAGCGCATTTACCCGTATCCCACAAAAGATGGGCCTTGCTGCTGTGCGCACTGTGGGCGACCTGGTATTTAGCATCCTGCTCAATAATCCCAATATGGCTGACGATAAGCCTTTGTTCGACGCAAGTCATGGCAACCTCGCTAGCGCAGCGGGAATCAATACCAGCAGTATTGATATTGCGCGGGTATTGATGGGCAAGCAGAAGGATGGCGATGCGGTGCTCAACATCCGGCCCAAGTTCCTGCTCTGTGATATTGCTGATGAAGGCAGTGCAAAGGTTGCCCTGGAATCTGAGTACGAAGTGGGTGCATCCACCAAAAACAACACCACACCGAATAGCGTACGCAATATTGCCGAAGTGCTCTCTGATGCGCGCCTTAGTGGCCACAATGCGTGGTACCTCAATGCCGACCCAGTAGCGTATGACACTATCAAAGTGCTCTATCTGGATGGCCAGCAAGCCCCAATTTTGGAAGAGCAAAATGGTTGGAGTATTGATGGGGTGGAATTCAAAGTCCGCTTGGATGCTGCAGCCAAAGCCTGGGATGCTGCAGCCAAAGCCTGGGATGCTGCAGCCAAAGCCTGGGATGCTGCAGCCAAAGCCTGGGATGCGAAAGGCATGGTGAAGACTCCAAAAACCAGCCAACCGCTAGCTCTAACAACGTTCATTGAAGAGGCCGCATCGCGCGGCCTTTTTACTTTCAGTTACAAACTCAATTGAGGGAAAGAGAATGGCTACTAATTTTGTACAAGACGGGCGTATGCTGGATTACACCAACAGTACCAGTGCGAAGATTACCTCTGGCCAGGTTGTGGCGGTTGGTGCGGTGCTGGGTGTGGCGATGGATGATATTGCCGTGGGTGAGTCTGGCGTGATTGGTATTGATGGCGTATTCACCGTGCCCAAGGTATCCGCCGCAGAGGTCAACCAAGGGGAAACTCTCACCCGGGTAGTTGCATCCAGCTCATTCGATAACAACGCAGCCACCGCAGCCACTGGCGATATCACCGGCGCAACGGCCTTTGCCGCTGAGGCAGCGGGTTCCAGTGTTACCAGCTTCGCGGTCAAATTTACAGGCGTACCGGGCACAGTGAAGTCCTAATTCATCATGGACTTAGATCAGAGAGCCGCAGAGCGCGCGTTTCGCAAATGGGGCAAAGCCGCTACCTATGATGATGGTAGCGGCGGTGAGCCTATTGATTGCCGTGTGATCTTTGAGCAGGAGATTGATGACTTTGGTAGTGATGAACGCGTGCAGGTACCGCGTGTTGAATTGAGTCTGTTGGTGAGTGAGGTAGGTGCTTACAACTCAGAGGCGGTGATTATCCTTGGTAGTGTGGGGTATACGGTGCGCAAGCGATTGGCGGATGATGGGGTTGTTTGGCGAGTGCTGGTGGATGTGTAGCCTGAGTTGGTAGGTCAGCACAGGATTTATGATCATTGTGATTGTTATTTTTTTGAGTTGCTCAAACATACAGGAAAATGCTTTAAAATCATTGACTTAAAAGATCGGTTAAAAATGGGGATAGTGGTCAAATTGATCATTTTTCCAGATGGACCGGTAGTGCCAAATGATCGTAATCCATTGATTTAGTGGAATAAAATGGCGTATTGGCGTAAATTTGTGCCAGAAATAGTAGTCATGATGACTCCTGCATAAATATTAGGCAAAGTCAAGAGAAAATCATATGAGCATAATTGAAAAGTTTCGCAAAGGTATTGGATCTAGTCGCTATAGGCGATTTATCGTACTTACGAGATCACGAACTGGATCGAACTTGCTCATATCGTTGCTCAATTCGCATCCGCAGATTGAGGCAGATGGGGAAATATTCTCTAAATTGAACGGAAAGAATTACAAAACAGTTTTGTCCAAGGCATTTCCTAAACAGCCACTTAACATAAAGGCCAAAGGATTCAAGATTTTTTATTATCACCCGCAGGATGATCATTCATGCGGCATATGGGAAAAACTTAAATCAATGAATGATCTACATGTAATTCACTTAAAGAGAGAAAATATCTTGCGTACTTTAATTTCGAGAAAGGTCGCAGGAGTTCAGGATGTTTGGGCAATTAAATCTGACCAAGCTTCAAGCACTCCTAGTAAAGAGGTATCAGTCAGCTTTACCGAAGATGAGCTGCGAGCTGAATTTAAGAGAACAAGAGATTGGGAGGAAAATGGTGAAAACAATTTCAAGAACCACCCTCTTTTGTCTATCACCTATGAAGAATTAGTAAATAACCGCTCGGGTACATTCAGAAAAATTACTGAGTTCTTGGATGTTCAGCACATAGAACCAAAAACGAGGTTGAAAAAACAAAATACCAAGACCTTGAGGGAATCGATAAAAAATTACGATGAATTGAAATCAGAGTTTTCTAAAACAGAATGGGCGCCTTTCTTTGAAGATTGATTGGCTAAATCGGGTAGCCGGTAGTTTCTAGCTACCGGCTACCACACCACCCATCGTGCGGGTCCGCAATGGGCGGTTCCCTCTCCGTAATGAATTTCTACCCCGCGATCACGTAACGAGACCAATCCCATCTTTTGGAAAAGCTCATTGTTGAGTGCAATATGAATACCTTCCGTCTTTGCATTTCGCCAGTAACTTTTACCGGACGATCCACAAGTGACAGCCCGTGATTCACTCACGCCCACGCGCAGTAAGTTTCGGACTTTCGCTCTCACTTTACGCCAGTTTTTCCAGTAGCTCATTCTCAATCTTCGTCGTATCCAGCAGTCAAGATCGATACATTTTTGATAGCCTTGCGCTATCCCAAAATAGTTGATCCAACCATGGAGGTATACGGTAAGTTCTTTCAGTTTCTTTTCCATCGAAATATCATGGGATCGCCTTGTGATCTGGCGGACGCGATATTTAAATTGGAGCAGAGACTTATCATGCCAGACAAGCCTTGCACCGCGAAAAGAGAATCCCAAAAACTTACAGCGGCTGACAGGAACTACTTGGCTTTTAGTGTCGTTAACTTTGAGCTTAAGCTTGCGCTCAACAAAGCGTTTAATACTCGCCATAACCCGTTCACCCGCGCGCTTAGAAGCAACAACGATCACAAAATCATCCGCATAGCGAACAAAATCATGTTGGCGTTTTTCCTGCTCTTTATCGAGCAGGTCGAGTACAATGCTGGAGAGCAGCGGCGATAAAGGGCCGCCTTGTGGTACCCCCTCATGACAGCCTTTCCAGCATCCATCTTCTACACTTCCTGCACGCAAGTAGCTTGCGATTAGTTTGAGTAAGCGCTTATCGCTGATTCTTTGGCCAAGTAAACTCATGAGAAAATCATGATTTACCCGGTCGAAGAGCTTAGATAAATCGACATCTACGGCTATTCGTTTCCCGCCTTCGATATACTTCTGTAGCTTTTTCACCGCATGATGCCGTGATCGCTTTGGGCGGAACCCATAGCTGAACTCCGAAAAGGTTTTATCGAAACTGGGACCGATGATTTGGGCGATAGCCTGCTGAATAACACGATCAAAGATCGTAGGTATCCCGAGACCACGCTGGCCACCATCTGGCTTGCGAATGTAGACGCGCCTGACAGGAAGCGGTTGGTAATGACCTTGCCGAATGGTTTCGATAAGGTCATCGCCAACTGCCTTAAAGTGCTGCACAAAGTTATCGACTGTAATCCCGTCAATGCCTGCGGCACCTTTATTGCTCCGAACGTGCTTCCATGCAGCATTGAGGTTTTCTTTGCTGAGGATGGTTTCGAGCAGATTTTCATTTGAGTTGAGTGTCATGGCAATGCGCTACGTCAATTTTATATCCGGCTGGCAACATATCAGTAGGCTAGCCCTGTCTTTTAACTCGTGGATTTTGGGTTCAGGCCTTCACCCTGTCCAAGGTATTAAACTTGGCATTTCGCTACTATGCCCTCGGCTGACTTCTGTTTAATCACTTTGATCATTGCTGACCGAAGCGCTTCTGTGTCCCACCATTTTTTGTCTACACCCGCGATGGTGGCTAGCGGGTTGGGCCTACTTATGAGTCAGCGGCTACGCTGACAGCTTCACAGGAGCAAGCTAAACAGATCTCCCCAGATAAGAACGTGAACTTTCACTACACAACTGCATCATTTACTCTACCCGTTAGATCACATGGCTTCGGTGTCCTTGGCCGCCTCGCCTCCAGGCTAAGCCTTATATGATGTTTCTGTCCGTCAGCTCGTAGTTTTGCTAGCGGCTTCCTCCCCACAAGACCTCGCGGCATTGCAGTTGCCATTCGCTAGTAGTTAGCATTTAATGGAATCCATTAAATGGTGATCCTCCTACAGGGGACTTTCACCCCATTAGTTCACGCCCATGCTGGGCGTACCAAGTACAAGCAGGTTGCTACGGGCCTTTGGCCCTTCGCGGGACAGCTTACGCTCCGCTCCGGACGCCCCTGTTGTAGTCGTTCAGACTGTAGAAAAACTCTTAAAAGGAAGCTTTTTTGTTAAAATGGAGGTCTTGATGTCGAGATTATCCATATGCCCAATTTCAAACGTTACGATTACAACCAAAATGCAATGGTCGTCATCAATTTCGAAGAACAACTACAACCTGAAACCTTTGAATTTACACTTCATCATTTGATTGATGATCATATAGACCTCTCTGTCTTCCATAAAAAATATCAAAAGGATAGCGGCGGGCGAACCGCCTATGATCCAGCTATCCTGCTGAAAATCATATTGTTTGCTTACTCAAAAGGCATTACCTCAAGCCGTGAAATTCAATGGCAATGTGAGAACAATATCCTCTTCAAAGCACTGTCATGCGATACCGTTCCGCATTTTACTAGTATTGCAAGTTTCGTAAGCAGTTATCCTGATGCGATTGAATCGGTGTTTGAGCAAGTGTTACTGGTCTGCGATCAGCAGGGGCTGCTTGGCAACGAACCTTTCGCAATAGATGGATGCAAGATGCCATCCAATGCTAGCAAAGAACATTCGGGGACTTTTAAAGAGCTAGAACAGAGGCAGGAAAAAATTCGCAAGAAGATCAAACATTGCCTCAAAGAGCACAAGAGGCTTGATGGCAGGAAACCTAAAGAAAAAGAGCTAAAGCGGCGGATACGCTGCAGAAACACTTTGATAAAATTGATCAGTTCTTAAAGAATCACTCCCCCAGGATGGGGCAAGGTAAAAACCCTAAAGAAGTAAAAAGTAATATCATGGACAATGAATCATCTAAGATGACTACCAGCAAGGGAACCATCCAGGGCTATAACGGTGTTGCCGCAGTTGATAGAAAGCATCAGATAGTTGTTGAAGCACAGGCCTTTGGAGAGGGCCAGGAACATCATACACTGAAACCTATTCTCGATGGCATCAATTGCCATTATCAGAATATAGGAATAGATGAAGACATCTTGGCCAAACAGGTCATCATTACTGCTGATACTGGATTCTCCAACGATGCTAACTACAACTACCTGCGAGAGAACGGCATCAATGCCTACATACCTGACAATAAATTCCGTTCACGTGATAAAGCTTTTACAAAGCAAAAAACCAAGTATGGCAAGCGCAATCAAAAAGATAGGGCTAATGTCCAAAAGACTATCCCGGCTAGTGAATTTACATTCAACAAGAAAAAGAAAACCTGTATCTGTTCAGCAGGAAAATCCATGCTCTTGTTAAAAGAAGAGCATGTCAGTGAAGGTAAGAAAAAACTATTGTTCGAAGGGCGCCTCACTGACTGCAGGAAATGCAGCCTTAAAAATCAGTGCATGCGAAACCCAGATTCTGCCGACTCTCGAAAAGGGCATGGAAGGCAAGTATCCCTAACTTGGACAAACGGACGGACAGCCACTGACTGGATGAAAAAGCGGGTTGATAGTATCGAAGGCAAGACCATTTATGGGCATCGAATGTCTGTTGTCGAGCCTGTGTTTGGGAACATTGGTACCAACAAGCGATTAAATCGCTTCTCGCTACGAGGAAAAAGTAAGGTTCAGGGACAATGGCAGATGTTCTGCTTGGTACATAACATTGAAAAGTTGATGAGATATGGCAGTATTCACTGATTGAGTGATGAATTAAGGGCGTCAAGACGCCAAAATTTAATACAATGAAAGAAATTTGGTGGTATAGCTAAATTTAGCCCGAAATTTTAATTAGAGGAGCCTGAGGAGTGACAGCTTTTTCTAAAACTGTTTTTCTACATCCTCGTTATGCGCCGTAAGAGTATATACGAGCAGTAATGAGCAAAATCTATATCTACGTACTCACAACAGAAACGTTTCCTGATAGGCAAGCGTACTTTGATGCATCTTCAGAGACTGAATATTTCTATGTAGGTAGAACGGAGAACCCTGAGCGTAGAAAAATGCAGCATGAAGGAGAAGCCAGAAGAGGATCTAGCTATCCATATCATGAAAAAATAAGAAATCTCAAGGAAGGATGGGATTTAGAAGTATTAGAGGTTGTTGATAAACAGTTAGCTTCTGATCATGAGGAGTACCACATGATAAGGTTTACTTGTGAAGGCCACTCATTGCTAAATATAAAACGTGGTGATCGAATAAAAAGGGCGTCAGTAGATATATTCGAGAGTTTCAAGCGAAGCGGCATAGAAAATTCAACCGACTACTTCAATGTAATATCTATTACCAGAGAGAATAGGATAAGTCTTCGCGGGTCCAGACAAATAATGAAGCGCCTAAAACACGTAAAGTATGATTCTGAGACAGAAACTCATCACTATGTCCTCGATGGAGTAGTATATATTGTCGAAAAATATGTATCGAAAAAAGAACTCATAGAATCACTATGTCCAAGTATTGATAAAAAATTGCAAGATCTTCTTAAAAGAGTAGAGTCGTTTCGAAAAGAACGTAAAGCAGACTAGGTATGAAATGCATGAAAAAGTGCGGCAGGCTGACGTCCTACTCTGTGCAGATTTTATGTGGTTGTTACGCTCCTATTTTTGCACAAAAACTTCACAGGGTACGCCGCAACAGCGAATGGCTTTCGGACTGCTGAAAAACTAATGTATGTATTTGTCCTCTCAAATATGATCGAATATCAACCATAAATGATGATTTTACGTGAATTCTGGTTTAGCTTTCACTGATGAGTGGGCTGCTTTTCACGTAGAAGCACAATACAAAAGAGGGATGAGCTTTTTTACCCCCTCGTTAGGTGCATTTATGTTAAAGGCAACTAAGGTGTTTTACGCTATTAGCTTCGCTCTGAGTTTGCTGGTTACGGTATTTTTCTCAGTTATTTGGTGGAAGTGGCATCAAATGCCATACAACGAAACCGGTAGATATTGGGATGGGTTCGTTGTTTGGCACGAACAAGCGGCGGGAGTCTATGCAGGTTGTGCGATAGTTTCATTGGTTGTTACTGTTGCTATGGCAATTATCTATCGTAAGGTAGGGCGCAGTGAAAATACCTAACTAACAAAGGTTGCGAAGGCAGCAAGGGTCGCAGCGCTGCTTTGGACGTTATCGCAAGCCCTTCTGAAGTTGGTAGCTACTCTCAATCACTCGGTGCATATGTCGGCGAAACTCCTGTGGCAATTTTGTATATAGTCGGGCTGTTAGCAATGGAAAGGGAACCTACGCAAAGTGGTATAGGTTCTCAATCTCACACACTTCCGCCAAAGTAACCCTTACTAGCTCACACCATAATGGCAGCAAGTCCGCAGGGATTCGTTGCAAATCCGTTTCCATTTTCGATATTTGAGATGACACAAGCCCCATGTCCAACGGATGACACACGGCTAATAGTGCAGCTGGTAAGGCGTGTGATTTCAGAATTGTTTCAGCAGGGGCATAAATTCCTGAAAGCCGTGGTAGGGCTGATAGAGCTTACCCTCGCTCGTTGGGGCAAGGCGATATATTTGCCGCTGGCCAGCGAATACGATCAGACGAGACCATGTAGGCCATCGATCAGATTAATCAGAAATTTGGACGAGTTACCTTGTCCTTGGCGCTTAAAGTATCAACAAGATGCGGTAATCGCATTGCTCTCTAGCTTATATAACTCAGCGGGATCAGTTGCCAGAGATTGCAGTCTAGGTTCTGTGTAAATATACAGTTTGTGAGTGTGGCAAAAATTGAGAGACTGAGTGATTCCGGGGTTTATGAGAGGTGCGAGCCGCCGTACCGATTACACATAGATGATTGTAATTATATGATTATTATAAGGTTATACATTTGATTGGGGCTCCTGAAGTCGCGGGTTCGATCCCCGTCGGCCACCCCAGATTCTTCCTTGTTTATTAAGGGCTTACAAACTTACCTATGCGAATTTTTTCGTTTCTGTTTCGGTGTGGCAATTTGGGCCTTAATCTATATTAAAGCTTTTTTTCTCGGTGTCCCGTTAAAAAGATTCAAATATTAGCTAGGTGGGTGTACTGGAGCCGATCATAGAGCTTTTGGGTACGGTGGTAGGCAGTGAAGAGTAGCAGATAGAATTTGCTGTCAAGAGAGAGGCTGGGAAGAAGCTCAACTGATCCTACTCCCTTTTGTCATACGATATGAAGACTTTTATGAGTAGCTTGGAAGCAAGCTGGTTATCCAACTTCAGAAAGAAATTTCTAATCTCTGTTCCTATACTACTTTCGCGCCAAGGCCTGAACTTGTGGCTCGGTGAGGGTGAGTCTCTTCTCCATCTTAGCTCCAAGCTTTTTAATCTCAGTTTGAAATCTTTTAGTCTGATCTTACCCAAATGCTTCGAACGCCACGAGGACACACAAGTGAACTGCGTTTACGCAGTTCACTGATGACTCGAATCTGCCGATGGGTAGGCTCCTAGAGGAGGGCATAAGTCAAAGCTGTTTTTTATGGCTGTGTCAATATGGTTCTTACGGTTGGATACCCATCGATTATTCTCAAGATGGGCGTCTACGTCGCGAATTGAAACGGTCTCAAAGGTGTCTCTCGATACATTCTGAATCATATCAGCTTTGGATATATTGCCCAGTTCTTTTACTGGATTGAGCTTCATATTTTTTGTTTGATAATGCGATTATTAGTATGGATCATCGGGCTTATCTTTGGTTTTAGGTCTAGGTTCTTGCAGCTAAACCGCTAAACACCTCCTTTTCATAGGGTGTTTCAGATTAAGATTGAGCTAGTTCATTTAAGTGGTTTTTTTATGGAATTTCCGTTTCGCAGAGATACACCTATGGCCTGCATAATTTGACTACTAGCGCTATAAATTTTTGTAGGTTGGGATACTCTTGTGTCGAAGCTACCCTTCAGAAGCATATAAGTAGCTTTAAGAACGGAGTAATTTCTTCTTTATACTTGCTGCTATTGGTAATTGATACCCGTAGGGTTGATAGTGCCCAGGCATTGTTGGAAAGTAAAAATCTCTTTATTTACTGAGTAGCCACATAGGTATCTGTTATTCGATAGTGCATAATATATATGCGAAGGTTTGCGAGCCTGCTTTACGCGGGCTCACAAGCTGGCTGAATACTATTTAACAAAACTCAGTTACAGCCTTCACCATTGATTTAGCAGATTGCTTTGGGTAATCATTGATTTTATTCTCAATCACATTTTCATCGATAATATTAAAAATTCTTGCCTTATCAGTTCTCTTGTCGAATATCTGTGCCCAGTGAGTAAATGGGTCAGTTTTAGCAATTTGTTCTATCTCTTTATAGGCGTCCTCCTCATTGTGAAATGATCGCTTGAAGTCCTTTATTCCACCCATAAGTAGGTTATAAGTACCGGTAAATAATGCGTATCTTTCCATGGGATTCTCCAAACTTATAAATCTGGGCTCCGAGTCGGTAGCCTTGGGTAGCTGCTGTCGGCTAAATACGCCGAAGCGCGGTTGGCTAATTTCTCGGCTAGAAGTATGTTTTATCTTTTATAAAACCTACATACTAACCATGCACTCTAATTTAACCCTTTTGTTTATGTATAGAAGCTTAACCAGTACATGCATTTGCATTTTGAGGAGAGTTTTTGTCGTGATCTGCAACATGTTTGCGCAAGAATAATAGGTCTAAATTGTTCTAGGCTTTATATTGTTCGATATATTTTTATTTTGCTTGCCTTAATAGATGAAGGGGGAGGATTTTCAGGTCCTCTCAACCGCTCTTAACCTTCCTGGCTTGATCTAAATGTTTTTTTTAGCTTAAAGGATAGAATTTCCAACTCAGAAGCTTGATCGACATGTCCTTAATTGATAATGGAGGCTTTGTTTAGTTAATGAATTTGGTGGCGATATTTTCTAGATTTGTGCATTAGTACTTAATATTTTAATGTACGATATTGCTTAAAATAGATGGGTGCATTTAGAGTGGGTTATCAATCAGGTTTAAGTACTTTAATGGTTGATTCTTTGGTTGGGTATACGTGAACAAAAAGAGCCTTGAAGGCTGTAAGAGTTACTTTTGTATCTCTTATATAGTTTAAATAGGTTGAATGAGTCAATTCGTGCTTTGTATGTGAGGGAAATAGTATGCTTAATACTATTTCTCTGTAGTATCTATTTTGGATTGGCTTTTGTTTGTGTCTGAGCAATAGTTCTTCTCTTAAAACATAGGAAACTTCTAAATGAACAACGCGCTCAAGATCGTTACTTGTCTGGTTTTATCAATGATGGCTTATAATAAGGTTTTGGCTATTGATATCCTTGCTCACAGAGGAGCTTCTGGTGAGTATCCTCAAAGCACCATTCTGGCTTTTGATATGGCATTGGAGCAGGGGGCTGATACTCTAGAGTTGGACATACATTTGTCAAAAGATCAGTTCATTATTATCAATCACGATGCAGATCTTAAAAAAAATGTAGGTGTCTCGGATAAAATAGAAGATTTGACTTTGGTAGAAATAAAAGCATTGGATGCTGGGCATGAGTTTACCCTAGATAATGGCGACAGTTACCCATTCCGAAACCAAGGGCTCGTCCTCTTAACATTAAATGAGCTATTTGAGAGCTACCCTAATGCCATATTTAATATTGAAATTAAACCAAATGATAAGGTCTTATCAGAAATACTGTGGCAAGTAATTGTTGACTACAGAATGGAGCGGCAAGTTACTGTGGCGAGCCAGCACAGTAAAGCCATGGGACATTTTCGTGATATCAGTGGGGGAGAGGTTAGAACAAGCGCAACAATCGGTGAACTTATAGAGGCCAGTCTAGCCTGGAGTTCGGGCTTTGGATGGGCTTTCAAGCCGGACTTTGAAGTTGCCCAACTGCCATACAGTATTACGACTAAGCCCTATGTTCACTTTTTTCAGAGTAAAGGCGTGGCCGTCGACCTCTGGACAGTTAACGATATAGATGACATTGAGCGCAGTATATCCCTAGGCGTAGATGGGATTATTGGTGATTTCCCTGGGCGAGTTTATCAACTACTTGAGAGTGCTGGGGAACGGTAATTTTTCTCGATGCGGGTCAGAATTGCCGAGTACAAAAATTTTCTTGTAAAAGAATAATGAAGTTAGTGTTAACTTGATAATTTCAGCCTTAAAAAGTCAGTGCTTTATTGGCTTTTTAAGGTTCTAGGAGACGGTGATATCGATCTTTAATGGGCAAAAGTAGTATACAAAGAGTTTGTGTTTAGCCTGGAGGCAAAAATCTACATACTTCATTGAGCCTTCCGAAGCTTCAGGTTCAATAATTAGAGAGGGTTGGGAAAGGCCTAGCTGCAATCTATTCTGGCTTACAGAAAAGAGCTGTTGGGTGGTGTGCTCTGGTACCTACAGGCCCCCACTTTCTGATACTTTCATTGCTAGTCGATAATTCGGTATTGGGTTTTCTATATGCAATCCGTAGGTGAGACTGTAATTGTTCCACCTTTAGAAGCTAGCGTTCCCTACGGGCTGCTGTGTCAATTCCTAGAGTTAGCCCACTGACGATAACATTGTTTCTAGCAGTAATATGGCTGGCTATTTTTTGGTCTAATTCCATTTTTGTCGTATCTATGGATCCAATTATTGCAATGCCAAGCTACTTAAGTAAGCCAATATTACTGCGCGCATAAACAGTTAAGAGGGGATTTGGGAGTGTCTTCTAGTCCATAGGGATATTTGTAATTACCTTGTTGAATCTTTGCTACTTCCATTCTGCAGACTAAAAGAACCCTTTTACTTTCTAGTATGTCAAATTAAGTCGGAGACAGTTTACAAAGAGTTATAGCCGTTACACATGAGGCTTTCATATCAGGTTTCTTTCGGCCTTTGAGTGATACGGCGCTTTGTAATGCAAATCCTGTTGGAGAAACAATTGGCTTCTGAAATGAAGCTTTGTTTGGGTGCAGGGCTGGGAATGTAATGTCATAGTTTCCTTAAGTTATACAATCAGCTCTAGGGGCGAGACTTGTTGAAAGCGATGAGTTGACAGTTTGAAAATAACAGAAAGCCCTGTAATTGATGTCTTCTGGTAATGGATTCTTTGTGAGATAGGTTTGTGCCAAAATAGAAGAGAGCTAGGGCTGTAAATGAGATGTTATTAGGTATACATTTTTCTGAAGTTGAAAGTTCTTCTATTGATATCATCTGCGTGGATAAAGGTGTCCATCGTATAGTAATAAATTTTTGCTTGCGACGCAGATGTGTCCTATCCGTTTGTTGCTTATATCTTCTCGGTCTTTAATTTTTTTAGAACTTGCAGGAAGTTTAGTCAAGAAAATGATAACTTCTGGCCTCCTATGGTTGTTTGAGAGTTGTGCCGTAATCGAGGCTTTAGTCCGTTCGGGTTGGATAGATGACAGGTGGTATTAGGTTGATTTTTTAATTTTTCCTCTTTGTGCTTCGAACTCTTTTCATTTAAGCTGTGGTGGAATCGGTGCTCGATAAATTCAGTTGTTATTAGCCAAATATACTGGAGGGGAATATGTACAATACTATCCTTTGCGCTATAGAAGCGTCTCAAGAAGGGAGGTATGTGTTGTCTAAAGCGGTAGAATTATCTAAGAAATTTGATAGCAAGCTAGTAGTTTTGAATGTACTCCCTTATAGCTTCCTGCCCAAGGATTATCAAAAAGAGCTGAAAGAGAGTGCAATTCCGAAGTTTGAGGAGATTACGGAAGACTTTGGGGTTAGCAAGAGAAATCGGGCCCTTAAAGTGGGAAAGCCTTATGAGGTTATCTGTAAGGAAGCTGAAAAAAGGAAGGTGGATCTGATAGTTCTGGGAACTCACTCCAAGAAAGGTTTGAGCTCCCTGATTGGTTCTACCGCTAATAGCATAGTGAACTATGCACATTGTGATGTAACTTTGGTTCGAATCTAAGTTATAGGGACATAGTCGACTCAAAGTTTGCCTTCTATTCGTTCATTATTCGTGATGACGCTTTTTGTAGGCCGGGCAACTGGAGTTTGCCCGGCCTACTTTGATTGTTGCTGTTTAATTGGAAGTAGCTTGGGCTGGGTAATCTGGCTCCTCGCCCTTGACTTCATTGTCTTCTGAGGCAGGAGCGTTACGCAGCACCAAAAAGCCAGCTGTCCCAGCGATAACCGATGCTAACAGAATGCCGGCCTTCGCCTGAATAAGCAGTTCATTTTGTGAGCTAAATGCTAGTTCGGCAATAAAAATGGACATGGTGAACCCAATACCTGCGAGCAATGCTACACCGACAATATGTTGGAAATTCGCCGCTTTGGGTAATTGGCCCCAGCCTAGCTTCCAACCTACCCAAGTGGCCCCTACAATCCCAAGCAACTTACCGACCACCAAGCCAAAGATTACTCCGAGAGTGACCGGGTTGAGTACCGCTTCGGAGCTGCTGAAGCTGTCGACCGGAATTCCCGCGTTAGCTAGTGCAAAGATAGGTATCACTACAAACCCGACCGGAATATGCAGGCGAGTCTCCATGCGTTGTAGCGGAGATTGGGCTAAGTTCACGCCATTACCCAAGCCCATTACGCGAGCTCGTAAATCGTCGTTAGCGATAATCTTGTCACCTGGGCGGAAGCAGCGGTCAAAGCTGCGAATGATATCTTTTACGAAGGTGCTAAATGCTACAGGATCGTATTTTGGCTTGGCAGGTAATGCCATAGCGGTAATGACACCAGCGAGAGTAGCGTGGACACCGGCTGAGTGAAGTCCGTACCACAATAGACCTCCAACAAAGACATAGGCTGCGGATCGGCGAATACCCGCAGCATTGAGTAGCCCGAGCACTACAACCAGGCCACCTGATGCGATGAGCGCTGTCATGTTTACTTGCTCTGTGTACCAGATGGCAATAACGAGAATTGCCCCTAAGTCATCTACGATCGCCAGTGCGACCAAAAAGGTCACTACTGCTCGTGGTACACGGTTGCCTAGTAGTGCAATACAGCCTACCGCAAAGGCAATGTCTGTTGCCATCGGGATACCCCAGCCTGGACCGCCTTCGGTACCTAAATTAAGGGAGCTGTATAGTAGGGCTGGCACTACCATGCCGCCGATAGCGGCCATCACAGGTAGTACTGCCTGACGGAGATCTGAGAGTTCTCCCACAAGAAACTCTCGTTTTAATTCCAAGCCGACTAGAAAGAAAAAGATGGCCATTAGGCCGTCATTGATCCAGTGATGTAGGGAAAGGGAAAATGTCCAGTCTCCTGCACCTACCGCAATAGGCATATGAAGTAGATGCTTGTAAGCCTCTTGTAGAGGAGAGTTAGCAACAATCAGAGCGATAAGCGCAGAGAGCATTAGCAATATACCACTGCTGCTTTGGCGATGAATAAATTCTTCAAAAGGAGTAACCAGGCGACCAAATGCCTCTTCTAGCGGGGCTTCAAAAATTTTTCCTTTGCGAATTTTAAATCTATTTAAAACCCCTTTACTCATCGTTGAGCATCCTCCTTTACTGGCTATAGACCCTAAGAAATATAGGGCTGTTTTTTCTCGATTCAGGCCCACAGATTACCATGGAACTTGTATTTTTAACTAGATTAAAGCGCGTCACTCGGTAGCCGGCCACAAATATGATGAATGAGAAAACCTGCGCAGTTGTCGGGGGTTTATTCGCGTCGTGTGAAAAATTTGAGGGTGTCGATGACTTGAAATTAAATGATGCTTTTTATCGGCAGGTGACAAGTTTAATCTCATACAATTTTATTGTATTCGGGTTGTAAGGAATAATAGTTTTTTGTGTTAACTGTAATAACCAATTGTCTATGGATTTGAATGGTCTACTTTAGTTTGCCTAGCTAGTCCAAAAGGGTAGTGATGCTCCTAAGTTTCTTTGCTTGAGGTTAAGGAGGGTAGCATTGCAAAGGAGCCTCCTTGCCAAGTTTTCCTACCTGTTTTTGGCTCCTCAACTAATGATGATTCAACGGCATATTGTTCATTGGAGCGAGTAAAAGGAGCTTACATCTCCGGTGAGAATTTATAGGTTTACAAAATATGTAGATGGGTATTGGTTGCGAGCGTTTGTGACTAGTGATACTTCTTGCTCCATTCTTTATTTCACTCAATAGCTAATAGAAGTACCTAGTTATAGATGGGTTAGTGTAACACTCTGATGTCTTACTCAGCCTTCGCGTAACGAAGGGATGGTAGTGGCAGAATGGTTTAAATGATGCTGCCTGCAGTAGTACCACTGGAGCAGATTCCAAGCAAAAAAGTCCTGTTTATAGCGTTATTTTGCCCATTCTGCCCCACTATTAGAACAATGCCACTTTGTTGCTTATGCACTCAAGACTTTGAATTGAATAGACACGTTATAACAGAGGGCTTTACGCTTACCGCCCAAATACTCGATAATTAGCGCCCATATCACAGGCAGGCATTGGCACAAAGTGCAATGAAATGCTTGATACCTGTGACACTAGGATTGTATTCAAGACTTGGAGTAATCAGTGACAGCTACAGTTGAGCAAAAAGCGACCAATGTCCATTGGCATGAGGGTGATGTGACCCGCGAAAACCGGGCGAGTATCCTCGGCCACAAAGGCGTGACTCTCTGGTTCACCGGCCTTTCGGGCTCTGGTAAGAGTACTGTGGCTGTTGCTGTAGAGAAGGCTCTCGCTGCTCGTGGCGTGCTCAGCTACCGTCTAGATGGCGATAACATTCGTTTGGGCATCAATTCAAACCTCGGTTTCTCTGCAGAGGACCGCCAGGAAAATATCCGACGTGTAGGCGAAATTTCCAAGTTGTTTGCGGATACTGGCGTGGTTGTCTTATCCAGTTTTATTAGTCCGTACCGTGAAGATCGCGATTTAGTAAGAAAGATGCATGAAGCAGGTGATCTTCCGTATATGGAAGTGTTCGTAGACTGCCCACTGAAAGAGGCTGAGGCACGCGACCCCAAAGGCTTGTATAAGAAAGCTCGCGCAGGTGAGATCAAAGGTTTTACTGGTATTGATGATCCCTATGAGGCACCTGTTTCAGCAGAATTGCACCTGAATACTGCTGAAATGACTCTTGAAGAGGAAGTAGAAGTGATTCTCTCCACCCTCCAGGAGAAAGGCATTATCGCTAAAGACTAGGCGGTACTGCTTTCGAAAAGGGGATCACTAGATCCCCTTTTTTTGTTTTTGTCCTAAAGATATTTGCGCTTCTGCGCACCGCTCTACAAGTCCTGCCTCTCTTTAAGTCTTCCTCGGCGCCAACTGCCAGTAGCCTGGGACATCCGTTCATATACTCAAGCTGTACAGAAAGTGATGTTTCCTGTGGAGGCGCTTATGTCCGTTAGGAGAGGCTGGATACTCTCTATTTTGCTCTTGGTGCTAGTGGGCCTGGGGGCAGCAGCTTGGTATGGGTATAACCAGCTGCCAAAAGTCCACGGGAGCGTAGATGCTCCGGTGTTGAAGGTTCCTGAAGGGGTGCTGGACTATCAACCTGCGCCAGCTTATTCCGGCCCTCACCCCCGAATGATGTCCCGCCCGCCTGAATATTTCCCATTTCCTATTGGCTTGGGAGAGGTGGGGCCTGTAGAGACGCTATTTAGTGGCCCAGTCAGGTACCCTCTTTATTGTGGGAAAAACAATATTACAAATAAGCAGCCCCTGGTCGACAATCAGGATGGGGAAGGGGTGCCCATCTTTGCTCTAAATGATAAGGGCAGGAAGACAAAAGAGGTTATTGGGTATAGCCGGGATTGCAGTCACGCTACAGAGGTTACCTATTTTTACCGTAGTACCACTGATAGCCAGTTTCACTATCTGCATGAGGCCAGAAATGATATCGATAAGGTGACGGTAAACGGGAAGCAGGTAGATTTTATTGTTCGTGTAGAGACAGGCACGATCAACCGTCACTTTTATGCAATAGCAGTATTAAGGGGAGAGGGTGAGTCTGCAGATAGGCCAAGTGGTAGTAACTGGAATAAGCGGCTGATCTATCAGTTCCGTGGTGGCGTAGGCATTGGAGGGCGCCAGGGAAAAATCAACAAAGGAGATATCACTACGCGGCGAATGGATGAGCTTGCGCGCGGTTATGCGATTGTCTATTCGACTGCCAATCAGACTAGAAACCACTACAACATGTGGCTGGCAGAAGACACTGCTCGTAGGGTGAAAAAGCAATTTGTTTCGTTATATGGGGAGCCAATGTACACCGTTGGTATTGGGGGGTCAGGCGGAGCGATCCAGCAGTATCTATTTGCGCAGAATGCACCGGGCCTCTTAGATGCCGCTATCCCCTTGTATTCCTACCCAGATATGGTGTCCCAAACGATCTATGCCTTCGACTGTGAGCCACTGGAGTACTTCTTTGACATTGTGGATAGGCAGAATCAGCGCTGGAAAAAAGCAGAGGAGCGCACGGTTATCCAGGGGTTAGCTGCCAGTGAGAATGGTTCAAGTAAATTTGGAGTGTTGAGCTTTTTTGCTGGGATTTTTGATAGTCGCTACCGAGATAGGATGCAGGGAACTACTGAATGCGTCGAAGGGTGGCGAGGCTTAGTACCGTTGGTTAATAACCCTAACTTTGTTCACTTTGCTAAGAGTTTCGCTGCTGAGGTTGTCCCAAAAGTGCATTGGACGCACTGGGAGGACCTTCGCAAGTTTTATGGTGCAAACGCATCAGGGTACGCAAATAGTTCTTGGGATAATGAGGGGGTGCAGTACGGCCTGAAAGCCCTGGTGAACGGCGAAATCAATATAGATACATTTTTACGAGTCAATGCTGCTGTAGGTGGCTGGAAAGCGCCAGAAGACCAGAGTCAAGAGCAGTTGTGGTTTATGAATGGGAATATGTTTCCGGTTCGCTTGTCCCTTTGGAGCGAGCAAAACCTCAATATGGGAACACTCCAAAAGCCGGCGAAGCGCAGCCGCGCAAGTCTAGAGGCTATTAATGGAATATATCGTTCCGGGCACGTTTTCCTGGGGGATGTAGAGATCCCCATTATTGATTTGCGGCACTACCTCGATAAAGAGCCTGATATGCACCACAGCTCTGCCTCTTTTTCTGCACGCGAGCGTATTCGGCGTGCCCGTGGACATGCGGAGAATCAACTGATTTGGATGAGTGACAAAGGCTACAACCCGCTGCATGAGGCGCTGGATTTAGTTGACCGTTGGATGCAGAGCATCATAGAAAACCCTGGTAAAGGTGTCGTGGAAAACCGCCCGGATGACGCCAATGATCGATGCTTTGACAAGGAAGGAAATTTGCTAGCGTCTGGAGACAAGGTCTGGAATGGCCCCTGGAATAGCCAGGCTCCCGGGAAGTGTATGAGGGTATACCCGATTCATAGTACATCAAGGCAAGTGGCGGGGGCACCGGTGACCGATGATGTCTTTAAGTGCGCTCTACAGCCGGTTGAGCGGGCGCTGGCGAAGGGGATCTACGGTCCATTCACTGAGGAAATTTCCAGTCGTGTGGCAGATCTAAAGAGAATATTTCCTACCGGTGTGTGTAATTACAACGAGCAAGACTTGGCCCGCCCAAAAGAGCAGCTGATACCGAGGGGGATCCCTGTAAAGATAGCTGGGCACCTGCTAGACCCAGACTATCGGCAGGGTAAGGTCTTGCAGGGGGCAAGTACTGAAGAGGCGGAAATAAGGGGGGTCCCTGTCTCATTACCAGACGAATCGGATGGAAATTAATCAGACATGATTATTTGGCGCGAAAATTGTTGACAGAAATCTACAGTCGGGTAATATTCGCCTCGCTCAAGGGGGCACGGCCCCTAAAATAAAGAGCACCGGGTGGTTAGCTCAGTTGGGAGAGCGACGGCCTTACAAGCCGTAGGTCACAGGTTCGACCCCTGTACCACCCACCAACTTCCATAGAGGAAGTTTTCTACCGAGGACCGGTAGTTCAGTTGGTTAGAATGCCGGCCTGTCACGCCGGAGGTCGCGGGTTCGAGTCCCGTCCGGTCCGCCAGATACGAAAAAGGCCCCCTCGAAAGAGGGGGCCTTTTTTTATGGCGGAAAAATAAGCCTGAGGGGGGCAGACTGGAGCTTTAGTTCATTTCGCCCAGTGTAAGATGGCTCGACAGATTTGATTTTCTATATGGCTAACTTGCCCTTACCGATTGGAAGTGTGCTAAGGATTCAATCTCAATTTTCTAATTTTAGGCTAGTGGATTTGAGCATTGGCAGGAATATTGTGGAACACTGTTTAGTCTTTCTCGCCTGAAAGAGGGTGAAGCCAGTAAAGGTTTTCCTTTTGCAGGGGCGCGATTTAAAAAGCCTTAGTGGCGCCTGTCAGTCGAATAAAGAAGGGTGCCAGTAGGGAAGCTTGCTTAATTAGAATAATTGATTTCGGCGATTAGTTTTGGTTTTCTGATAGCAGCTGGCTGATAATGATTTGCTTAATAAGTGCGATTTGCCTTGGCTAGATTAATGACTGGTAATTGTGGTGATGTAATTTTTGGTAAATGTAATACCGCTTATTAAGTGTCAGTTGCAGGCTTTGGGTTCGATGTTGTTTTATTAGGAGTCCTTCACCCCTTGCCTGAAATGATATGTAGAAGGGGCGTATCTTTCAGAGCAATGGTTTTTTGCTTTGATTTACAAAGCTCGACCGTATGAATTAATGGGTGAATCTCTGAGTATTTACCTGGTAAAGAGGGCTATACAAATTCGCTACTTAACTTGCCTCAATTTGAAAAGTATTCTCGATGCAGCACGGGCAATCCCTTATCAAAGAGTTGATAGTGATCAGTTCTCAGGGATTGAGCTATGGGTTCGTCGAGATGACCTTTTGGACCCTCTAATTTCAGGAAACAAGGCCTATAAGCTCCTATACAACCTAACGGAAGCGAGCGAGAGGGGCTTTGAGGTCCTGATTACTTGCGGTGGCGCTTGGTCAAATCATTTGCATGCCACCGCAGCAGCGGGGGCGCGGTTTGGATTTCGTACAGTTGGTGTCGTTCGTGGCCAACGACCGCCTGTGATGAGTGGCATGCTTCAGGATGCAGAGCGGTTAGGGATGCGATTAATCTTTATCTCTCGACAAGAGTACCGACTTCGCCATCATCCCGATTTTTTGGGGCTAATTGGGCTAGAGCCAAACTGCGGGCTCTACATCCCGGAAGGTGGGGCAAACTTTGCTGGAGCAAGGGGGGTGAGCCTGTTGGGTCAAATTATTGAAGAGACAGCCCCGATTAAATTCGACCAGCTCTGGGTCGCTTGTGGCACTGGGTTAACTTTGGGCGGGCTGAGTTCATCTATAGACAGTTTCCCGGTACATGGTGTTGAGGTATTAAAGGCCGGGGACGGCATTCGTAGAGAAGTGCGACATTGGCGGGCGGTGTTGTCGGGAGGCAATGCCTCTGATAATTCATGTATCACTATGAATAATATTCATTTGACCAATCAGTATCACTGTGGAGGCTATGGCAAGTACCCCGGTCGGCTGTTGGATTTTCATCAGTCTTTCGAGCGTCAGTCCGGTATCCCCTTGGATCCTATCTACACTGCAAAACTTTTATATGCTCTTTCTCAAGAGGTCCGCGCTGGCCGTATTTGCAGCGGATTTAAGGTTTTAGCTCTGCACTCTGGGGGACTGCAGGGTCGGCGCGGATTCCATTGTGCCGACTGAATTAAGGGTGTGGTCATTCGACGGTGCCCGACCTCTGACTTGTCATCCGTAATTCGACTCACGTACCAAGCTAAGGCATAATTGCCTGTCACATTTAGAGAAGCTATGACTATCGGACTTACCTGGTAGTGGTGGGTATCAAGTTGGCAAAGTGTTATTTGTAAGGCCTTGGTTCGGCCACCCAGAGGGGAAGCGGTGTCGGAATTTTTTAATATCGGCTTGATTGGCCGTATAGAGAGTGATAGCGCTGTACTATCACTCAAGCGTTTGAGCGAGTTTCTCGAGAGAGGAGGCTATGCGGTTGTACTGGAGAAGGAGACTTCAACTGCGGTCACAGCCAATAATGCTCGCGTATCTTCTAAAGAAAAGCTGGGAGAGCTCTGCGACTTAGTAATTGTAGTTGGTGGGGATGGTAGCCTGCTAGCTGCCGCTCGCGCCCTGGCTAAATTCAGCGTTCCCTTACTCGGAATTAACCGTGGACGGCTGGGTTTCCTCACTGATATTACCCCTGATGAGATTGAGCAAAAAGTTGGTGAGGTATTGTCTGGTAAGTATATGGCCGAAAGCCGTTTTCTACTTGATATGTCGGTGACCAGAGAGGGCAAGCCTATTGGCAAAGGATCCGCCCTGAATGATGTGGTGCTGCATCCGGGCGAGTTTATCCGCATGATCGAATTCAACCTTTTCATAGATGGTCAATTTGTTTATACCCAGCGCTCTGATGGATTGATTGTCTCTACACCTACAGGTTCTACCGCTTATGCCCTTTCTGGTGGAGGACCGATTATGCACCCCAAATTGGATGCTATCGTCTTAGTTCCTTTGAACCCACACACACTCAGTAGTCGTCCGATTGTTGTGGAAGGGAGCAGCGAATTCAAAATCATAGTGGGTGAACACAATACCACAAACCCCCATGTTACTTGCGATGGGCACGATCAGGTCATTACAAAGCCTGGAGATGTTGTACGTATTCATAAGAAACCGCATCGGTTGACACTGATCCACCCGATTGATCACAACTTTTACGAAACATGCCGTTCAAAGCTAGGTTGGCTGAACTGATGATTTCATTTCGGAGTTACTAGATATGTCTGAAGCTTTTATAAAAAAAATTAAGTCCAAAGAAACTATAGTTGGGATCGTGGGTCTCGGCTACGTCGGCTTACCACTTTCAATTCGTTTTGCTGAGGCTGGGTTCGTTACAGTCGGATTTGATATCGATGAATCAAAAGCAGAAGCAATCAATGTGGGAAAGTCCTATATAGAGCATATTCCATGCGAGCAAGTTCGTAATGCAAGCGAGAAGGGCTTAAGTGCGACTACTGATTTTTCAAAGATGCTGGAAGTCGATGCGTTGATTCTTTGTGTTCCCACTCCCCTTAATAGATATCGCGAGCCGGACCTCTCTTTTGTAACTGGAACGCTGGATAAAATGCTGCCTTATCTTCGTAAAGGGCAATTGGTATCGCTAGAGAGTACTACGTACCCTGGTACCACTGAAGAAGAAGTGGTGCCTCGAGTAGAGAAAGCTGGACTGATTGCTGGTAAGGATGTGCATATTGTCTATTCGCCTGAAAGAGAGGATCCCGGCAATAAAAATTTTAGCACTCAGAATATTCCAAAAGTATGCGGTGGATATACAGCAGCGTGCCTGAATGCCGGAGTCGCACTTTATAATGAGGTCATAGATAAAGTAGTTCCTGTTAGCTCGGTGGGAGCTGCTGAAATGACAAAGCTGCTTGAAAATATTCATAGGGCGGTAAATATAGGCTTGGTTAATGAGATGAAAATTGTTGCTGATGCCATGGGAATTGATATCCACGAAGTGATTCGAGCTGCCGCAACAAAGCCATTTGGATTCACTCCGTACTATCCTGGTCCGGGTCTAGGGGGACATTGCATCCCTATTGACCCATTTTACCTAACCTGGAAAGCAAGGGAGTATGGCCTACATACTCGTTTTATTGAGTTGGCTGGTGAAATTAATACTATGATGCCAGAATGGGTCGTAAATAAGGTAGTCGCCTCTTTAAATAGTGTAAAAAAGTCAGTAAATGGCAGTAAAATTCTGATTCTAGGTATTGCCTATAAGAAAAACGTAGATGACATGCGAGAATCACCATCTATGGAGCTCTTGCGAATGTTACTAGATTTGGGTGCGGACGTATCATATTCTGATCCGCATGTACCCTCAATTCCTAAAATGCGTAAGTATGATTTCTCAATGTCAAGCGTCAACCTTAATCAGGTTGATTTGCTAAATTATGATTTAGTCTTGCTAGCAACAGACCATGATGCGTTTGACTATGAATTACTCGCTGAAAAATCACAATTATTGGTTGATACAAGAGGTCGTTATACAAAGAAAATAGGTAATATAGTAAAGGCATAGTTATAATTAATTCGGGCTGTTAATAGATTTGGTGAGATTGATTGAGCTTAATAGTCCGAATATTCACGGTCTTGGATGTAAATTCCCAGCAACGCTCTTGTCAAGCGTGTTTATCATACGCATTGGCATTTATTTTGGTCCTGATTTTGAATGATGAACTCCAAATCCAAAGATTATAAGGCCTCCTTAATTGAAGACCCAGGCCATTATAGTTTGCTAATGCAAAAAAATATTGAGTTAAGATTACTTAAGAGAAAAGTACGTGAAATACATATGCAGCTTTTAGTTTCTGAGAAGCAAAAAGAGATATTAAAAGAGGCGTATGAGGATGTAAAAGCTGGGTTTATTTTTCGGGCAGGTGAGTTGGTAGTCAGCAGTAAAAAAAATCCGTTGTCTCTTATTCGACTAGTTAGAGACCTTTATTTATTAAGATGTGAAGTTAGAGGTGAGGTAGCATTAAAAAATGGAGATATTTAAGTTGGTTGTATGCCTGTCTTTTCAGAAGGGATTTATTGTTATAGGAAATTTCTAGGACTTTGTGTCTATCTATATTGAGGCTGGCTTACTGATATGACATTTGATTATTTTATATAAGGGTAGAATTTTATCGGCGAGCGTAAACGTTTCTTCAATAATTTCGAGCTCTGTACATGATGAATCAAAATGAAAAGTTGGGTAGGAAGGCGATAATATTAGGTGGAGCCAGCTCTGCTTTGGTAGCCGAAAGAGCTATTAATTCTTTATTGCCGCAGGTAGAGCATATAACTTATCTGAGTTTTTCTAATAGTGACAATTTAAATCAAAATTATAGCTCTCAAGTTAAATTTAAGCGGATAAATGAAAATGCTATATTGGAAGAGCTGAGCTATGAAATTGATTCGCACTACGGATATATCCTGATCTGTCATAACAGCTTGATCTACCCCAATAACTATGCTGCTTGCCTTTGTGGATATATTGAGGACTTAAAGCGGCAGGCGGTTGTGGGTATTCAAGGAGGGCTATATAAATTTGGCCATGAAAATAGCGCCATTCATCCATTTTACGCCTCAGATAAAAAAAAATCCCCTACTCAAGTCCATTTCCTTAGTATATTTGGCTCGGCCTTTCATCGTGATGTTTTTTCGAGAGGAGTTCTCGAACCCTTAAAGTCTATCAACTTTATGCTGGGATTTTATAATTGTACAGAAAACTTCCCGCCTTTATTCTTAGTTCCAGGAAATAGAGATTTAATAAACAACTCTAAAAATGATTTTGGCATTTGGCGGTTAGAGAAGAGTCTAGAGAATTTAGAGAGTGCTTGTTTTGAGGGGGCTGATAGTGATTGCACTGGTTTGCTGTCGAGTAGAAAAAGCTCCTTAAAAAAAGTACCAGGAAGAGAGAAAGTAATTATAGCCATAAAGACTTATAATCGACTAGATTATTTGTCAGAGTGCCTGAAAACTTGGTTGGCATCTGCTGACCCTAAGTATGATTGGGTGGTGATTGTGGCTGATGATGGTTCCACTGACGGCACTCTAGAATATTTAGAAATGCTCGATTTTCCATTTGAGCTGCATATTTTAAAAAATAGAAGAAAGTATGCAGTAGGCCAGACTAATACTATATTTGATCTTTGTAAAAACATTGGTTTTGATTTTGCTTTTTTGATAGATGATGACTTGCTCTTTAAAAAAAAGGGGTGGGATTCTCTCTATATTAATGCTATCAAATCAAGTGGGTATGCCCATCTATGTTATTTCAATCCAGAAATAAAGTATGAAAACGAAGACGTTAATAGTCTAGAAGATATTAATAAAAATAGAGTCGTTGATCCATCAGGTACGTGTGAGGCTTTTGTTGACTGTTATAGTTGCATGGGTTGTTTGTTTACTTTTACTGAAGTAGTACTTGAAAAGGTCGGTTATTGTGACGAGAAAAATTTTCCGGTAAGAGGTCAATGGCATATAGATTTTTCAGCTAGATGTTCTCGCTTAGGCTTTAACAAAGAGGCTTCATTTTTCGACGCCTTGGGGAGTAATCACTATATTACTCTTCAGCATGAAAACAGTAATGACTATCGTTGTGCTATTTCCTGGGGAAGCCAATATGCTTCCGTGACAAATAGAGAAGAAAAGCAGAGAAGATACAAGGTTATCTATGATGATAGCCGTCTTTTCATTCCAAAGAAAAATGTTTGATATTATGAGAAGTTGTGAGGGATAAGTTTTGAATATCTTTGTACTATGTACAGGGCGATGTGGGTCTATGTCATTTGCAAAAGCTTGTGAGCATATGATCAATTATACATCAGGGCATGAATCTCAGAGTGGTTTGCTTGCATCTCAGAGGGGGAGGTTCCCCGAATTCCATATTGAAGTTGATAATCGCTTGTCATGGATGTTGGGTTTATTGGAAAAACAGTATGGTAATGATGCGTATTATGTACACTTAACTCGAGATCGGGTTCAAACAGCTCATAGTTACAATAAAAGATGGGACTTTGAGCAAAGTATTATGCGAGCTTACTCCCATGGAATTCTGATGAGGGATTCAGGCGGGCTGGATGAATGTTTAGATTACTGGGAAACTGTTAACTCTAATATTGGTGCATTTTTGCAAAACAAATCCAATAAAATACAAATTAATTTAGATAATATTGAGGTTGAATTTCCTAGGTTTTGGTCAGATATAGGGGCTGAAGGAGATCTTGAAGCTGCCCTGACAGAGCTAACAGCTATACATAATCCTTCAAAGAAAGATGCAGTTTCAGGTTATGTTGAAAGCCAGGCGAATAATTTGAAGGAAATCTTAGAAAATGAGTTTCTTAATGTTAGGGAAACCTTAGACGAGATTATAAGTTATTCTTCACTAAATTCTGAACTGAAAGATGTAGTTAATAAAAATGAAGAGAAGCTAAAAAGGAAAGAGGAAGAGCTAAAAAGGAAAGAAGAAGAGTTAAAAAATACGAAAAGGGAGCATGAGAAATCTCTAAATAATGTAAGAGACTCATTAGGTGAGCAATACCAGTTAATCTTGAATAGCAACTCATTTAAGATTGGCCAAGTGATAGTAAAAGGTATAAGGTTCCCGCTTTTACTACCTCTAAAAATAAAAAGGTATCTTTTATCTTTTAATAGGGCCAGGCATAAAGGCTTAGATCTTAAAGAGGAGCATCAACCCAATGCTCATTTTCAAAAGGAAAAATTTGTAAATAAAACTAAGTCCACCAACAGTAGGGGGGTGCAGGTCACTAGCCTTGAAGCTGGTAGCACTGCAGAGTCGGTAAAATATAGTAATGTCCTTCCGTCGCGATATAAGAAGTTACATGGAAAGCGGGACCACTTTAGAGTAGAGCCTCTCAATGTTGAAAAGAAAAAGCCAGTTTTTGCTTTGTGTGTGACAACATGGAATAGGCAAGAGTACATACAAAAATTCATAGAAACATTTGTTGCTACTCGATCAGATAAATTTCACTGGGTTTTAGTGGTGGCAGATGATGGATCTACAGATGGTACCTTAGAATACTTACAGAATTTACATATATATAATTGCCAAATTATTTTGATCAAAAACAAGAATAAGACGATTGCGGGACAATCAAATTCACTTTTTGATGCATCTAAGTCATCAAATTTTGATTTTGGTTTGATGTGTAACGATGATATCTATTTCTTAAAAGAGGGTTGGGATTCATTATATTATGAAGCCGCAATTCATAGTGGCTTTGGGCACCTTGTGTACCACAATTCTGAGTGGAAGAAACCAAAGCATAGTAAGTCAACAGAGCTTTTAAGCTCATCGGTCTCTTCAATTGAAGCTATGGGGTGTCTATTTTCTTTTACCCCTGAAGTTCTAAACAAGGTTGGTTATTTTGACACATTGAGCTTTCCTTTTAGAGGGCATTCTCACATGGACTTTACGGCTCGCTGCTGCCGTGCGGGTTTTAATAGCAGTGAAACTTTGTGGGATGCAAAGGGTTCTGAGGAGCTTGTAGGGATGTGGCAGAGAGAAAACTACAAAGAGACAGTTGATTGGAGTAGTGAAAAAGTTAAACAAATATTAAATCCTCATGAACGAGCTCGTAGGATGGCGCTTGTACAAGATGATAGTCGCCAGTTTATACAGCTGAGCCATAAGTCTCCTTTCTCTTCGCGTAGCCAGATTCTTCTAAGCCCTCAAAACTATCACCTTGAAGCGCGATTAATAGAGAGCGGTCACTTTTCAATGGGCTATGGTTTGAATCAATACGTGGATGCCGTTTTTGTCCTAAATTTGACTGAACAAGTAGAGAAATGGAAAGCTGTTTCGACCAGATTCGCCAAACATGGAGTTCAAGTTGAGCGTTTCGATGCTGTAAATGGTTATTCTAAAAAATATAAAAAAGATTGGGATAGATACTTTGGTGGGGGGTTGACTCACCCGGTAGAGAAGCAGATTAATCGAAAATTAATACAGTCTCCCGGAGCATGGGGCTATTTATTAACAATGAAAGGCCTACTTCAAGAAGCTAAAGAGCGGAGACTAAAAAGAATTGCAGTTTTTGATGATGACGTTATCTTGCATAAAGACTTCCAAAGAAAGCTTGAGGAAGCTTGCTTCGAGCTGCCTACGGACTGGAAGCTTGTTTATTTAGGCTGCACTCAATTAGAGAGAAGTAAAGTCTCAATGTACTCAGGAAGCTTATACTATCCAGGTGGTGGAGCTGATGGGAGCTTTGCATACATGATTGATCACACTTCATTTGATTTTCTTTTAAATGAGCTTAGTAAATTTGATTGGCCTTTTGATTCTGGAGCACTTAGATCACTTAATAGATCTTATCAAGAAAATTCATTCGCCATTTATCCAAATTTGGTAATAGCCGATGTAACTGAAAGCTCAATTCGGGAAACAAGAGATCAGCTAGAGTTTTCACAAAAAGCTGGTTGGGATTTAAGTTTATACGATTTTCCGTATTATTCACACCCACTAAAATTGGGGTTAAAAAATTCTGAGCAGGAAGAATTTAATAAGTTGAGAATTGATGTTGTTATTTTGATTGACAACTGTGAAACAATGTCTCGTTGCCTAAGTTCACTTTCGAATCAATCCTTTGAACATTATTCGATCATCTTTGCACTGGAAAAAGAATTTTCTGAATATTGGTCATCTGAATTAAAGCTTTACATGAAGTATAATACTAGAGTAAGTAATATTATTTCTAAATGCGAAGGTGATTCAAGTAAGGATTTCTTCGATAGAATTATGGGAAAGTGTAAAGCAGAATTAACGACTTTTATTAATTCTACGGATATTCTTGCTAACGACTACTTAGCTCGTATGGAAGCGTTGTCAAGAGCGAGCAAAAGTATGGTTGTTCCTACTGGGGTTACACAGGGTGTGTCAGGTAAAGGGGCGACGTTTGACTCTGTAGTTCAAGGAAATTACTCAACTGTAACTGAAATATTTAGTCGTACTCTGTTTTCTAAAGAACTTCTATTGGATAAGTCAGATTCCATCTGGTCTAGTGCTCCTTGTATTTTTGAAAACCTAGAAGATCTTGTAGTAAATGGGAAAGAAAATTACTTAAAACAAGAAAGGTGCCCTTATATAGTCATCGAGACGCCTTAGAAAAGATAAATGCCGGAATAGATAATTTATTGCATTTAAAAGGCGCCTAATATTAATTAGGTGCCTATATTTTTTTATTCTTGAGATTTTAAAAAAATGGAGTATAGACGGGATATTGATGGGTTGCGCGCTTTAGCAGTTTTACCTGTCATAGCTTTCCATGCGGGAGTTACTAATATTTCCGGAGGATTCGCTGGTGTTGATGTTTTTTTTGTGATTAGTGGCTACTTAATTACAGGTATCATATTGGGGGAGATTTCCAAGGGTACATTTAGTTTTTTCGATTTTTATTTGAGGCGTGCACGAAGGATTCTCCCGTTATTATTTTTTATTGTTTCACTTTCAGTTTTTCTTGGAGTGCTCCTTTCCCCCCCTGAGAGAGTGTTAGAATTATCTATTACAAGTTTATATGCACTGTTGTTTAGTTCGAACTTTTATTTTTACTCTAATCAGGATTATTTTTCCCCTGAGGCAGAATTAAACCCGCTTCTTCATACTTGGAGCCTGGCAGTTGAGGAGCAGTATTATCTTTTCTTCCCAATTTTAATGGTTCTTTTGTGGAGAAATAACATTCGTTTTGGGGTTGTGGCCGCACTGACTACTTTCAGCTTTTTTCTAGCTGACTCACTTTCTACTCGATTTGTTAATGAAGCATACTATTTGCTACCATTTAGAATGTGGGAGATTGGTGTCGGGGCACTTTTGGCATTTAGGCGAGAAGATGTAATGCCACTTCAAAGGTATGCATCATATATTCAGATTGCTGGCTTATTATTGATTCTCTCTTGCTACTTCTTGATAGACTCAACTCTCCCCTGGCCTAGCCTATACACGCTTCTTCCGGTACTTGGTGCCGCAATGATTATAGGTTGGAAGAGTTCCGGTCTAATAAATAAATTATTATCTTGTCGTTTGCTTGTGAAAATAGGCCTTATTTCCTATAGCCTATACTTGGTTCATCAGCCAGTTATTGTTTTTTTAAAAGAGTTGATTGAAAGCGAAAATATCATTTTTTGTGTTTTTGTTTTTTTTGTCTCATTTGTGTTCGCTATTCTTTGCCATTATTTAATTGAGCGGCCTTTTCGCCAGTCCAATTATAACATTGGGAAAGTTATCGGGGTGTCTAGCTTGACGCTAACCCCGTTTATATTGAGCTTTGTGTTGATTCAAAGTCAAGGGTACCTTAATGAAAAGAAAGATGCTGTTAAAGATTTCTTTGAAGCTCATGAGAATGAAAAAAATTCAGAATTTGTGAGAGGTAAGTACAATAGCCAGTCTTTTGATAGCTTCCCTACCAGTAAGAAGCCTAATCTGCTGATCGTCGGAGATTCTTTTTCACAGGACTTATATAATAGTTTAGATTCTACTGGCGTTTTGGATTATTACAATGTGGTAACCTATTACGTTCATGTTAAGTGCCAAATTTATTTATCTCAGGCTGACCATAAAGACTCAGACTTTGAATATGTTCTAAAAGCTGATAAGGCGTTTTGTAAAAACGGTAAATCTATACGAAGAAATCTACAGATTTTTGAGGAGGCAGATATAGTAGTCTTTGCAGGTATGTGGAGAGACTGGGCTGCGGAGAATATTGATAATACTATCAATCTATTGCCTCTAAAAGAGCAACAAAAAATATTTGTAGTTGGAACTAAATGGTTCCCTAAGCCTAAGTTGGAATATTATTCTAGACTTGACAATAGGCTGGAGAGAACTTTTCAGCCGCCAGAATCAGTAAAAAATATCAACTCAATATTAAAGAAAAAAAGTAGTGAATTGCTATTTATCGATCAAATGAGCGTTTTATGTAGTGATGGCGTTTGTCCAGAGTTTGCTACAGAGGAGAGTTTAATTTCCTATGATGGAGGACATTTGACTCCTTCTGGAGCTCAAAAAATTGGCAAACTACTTATAAACTCAACTGGTTTATCTTGTCTTAAATTTTTGTGTGCTTTTAATTAGGGGAGTAGTTTGTGTAAATCTGCATTAACCTACCATGAGGAGAAGGTTAGTCCAGTTCAGATTACAATTTGTGCAAATGGGCCTACCGGTTTTGATAAGGGAGAATGAGCCTAGAGGAAGGCTCAAGGGTAGGCCCTATTAGTTATACAGACAATTGCTTAATCAAACAAAAGACAGGTTGACAAGTAGGGAAAAGCTAAAACTTGTAAATAAAAAACATTCATATACTTCTCTAAATCCACTCTGCAGTAGTGTTGGCTACTACCACTGTACTTTTAATTTATGGGTAATAGAAGGGTGTTAGAATTTCTTGGATTAACATCTAACATCTAACATCTAACACCTAACATCTAACACCTAACATCTAACACCTTATAGTGTTTGGATCCGATGGGTATACTTGAATATGGTGAGACTCAGAAGGGAGGGTTAGAATACTGAACTTGACTGGACTTGACAAAGTGCCTCTTAAAAAAATGAAGTTGCCATAACAGTTCTGAGCTGAGATTCTAAGTATATGGGCGGTATAAATATGAATTTATTATTTAGAACTTCTATATTTTTTGAGCTAGCCCATAAATTTTAGTATATAAGTAGCTAAGTAAAGTCCTGAACTCCCGCGTAATAGATGTTTTGGCAGAGCTGTTCTATCAAGTCAGTCCATCATAAAACTTAAGAGCTCCGCTAATCAATATCATGAGCATCCAAGCTACCAAGGGTGCATTATGGATACCTTCATCATAAAAGGTTTGGTTTTACATAAAAGTGGTAATTGGGCCATAAGGAGAAATATTCAACCTCTTATAAATGACTGGTCGTATTAAGCTTGGTGAGCGCTTAAGGTATCAGTTGGTTAACGACTCATTACTAAATCGATTGACTTGACTAGCGGTTACATTTATCACTAACAGATTGCTTTTTTCGAAAGCGCCGATCTTTGGGAGTGGGAGAGTGATATAGCTTATGATCAAGATGACTATGTTGTGGTATTAGTTAAATTTACTTAAAAGCTACTGATCGTACATTGTGAGTAAAATGTCCTAACAAAGTCTGAAGTATACATTGGAAAATGTATAAAATAATGATTTTCGACAACTGTTGGGGGTTTTGGGGGCGCCAACCGACAATGTGGAGATTTGACTGAAGCATTGGTCTTGCCCACAAAAAATAGACACTCTAACTATGCATATTTACGCTCATACTCTGCTGGACTTACATAGCCCAATGCAGAGTGTCTACGAACCCTATTGTAGAAAATCTCAATGTATTCAAACACCGCAGATTTTGCGTGCTCTTCGCTTTCGAATGTTCCGGCATAGACCAGCTCGACTTTTAGCCTGCTAAAGAATGATTCCATTGCCGCATTATCCCAACAGTTAGCCTGGCGACTCATACTCGGCTTGCACTTGCTTTCGGACAAGAGATCCTGGTATTTCTGCGATCGATATTGCACACCCCTGTCAGAGTGAACTATTAGCCCAGGCTTTATTTGTCGTCTCTCTAGAGCTATTTTTAATGCTCGACGTGTCAATTCATCGGTCATCTGAGAGTCGAATGCCCAACCTACAATACGTTGAGAGTACAGATCCATAACTACCGCGAGGTACAGCCACCGCTCCAGAACCCAGATATACGTAATATCACTGGTCCAGCCGCAATTTGGTCGATCCACATCGAAGCAACGCTTAAGTAGGTTGGCGGCGACATAGATATTCCCCTCGACGGGCTGGCTATATCGAAAGCCTTTGTCGTTTCTCGCTTTAATATGCTTCTGTTGCATAAGCTTAGCGACATAGCTCCGTGAGCATGGCTCACCTAACTCTTGAAGCTCGCAAGCGATTCTAGGAGCGCTATAACGACCTTTAAACTCAACAAACGTCTCTCGGATTTTCTCGATTATTCGTATCTTTCTAATCGTGCGAGCAGATGGCAGCCGCCCTCGCCATCGATAATAACCCGATCTTGAGACTTCTAAACACCGACACATCAAGCTAACCGGGAATGACCCTACATGCTCTTGTATCAGTGCGTACTTTACTCTTGGTGGTTCGCAAAGTACGCAGCTGCCTTTTTTAGAAACTCAACCTCCTGACGAGCTTCATGCAGCTCCTTCTTGAGCTTGCGAACTTCAGCGCTTTCCTGTTTGGAATAGTCGACACCGTCTAAACTATTGAACTGCTTATCAGGCAGTCGATTAAATTGACGACGCCAGTTGTAGATCTGCTGTGCGCTGACGCCTAGTTCTCGTGCCACAGAAGCCGTTGTTACTCCAGGCTTTTCCGCTCTCTTAACTGCTTCTCTACGGAACTCCTCCGTATACGCCTGAGTTCTTTTCTTACCCATGATACACCTCCGTGTTAGGCCTAAACCTAACTATACAGGGTGCCTATTAAACGTGGGTAAGTCTTGCATATAACGCTAGATCATACTACTCCTAGGAGTTCTGTTTAATCAAAATACCAATAGTTTTTCCAGACATCATTTATTGAAACGGAGGCAATTAGCTAAATGTCGAATAAGTAGGTTGGAGATGAAAGACTCCGTATCAATACTTGCCGAAAAACTATAAACTATTAGTGCCTTTGGAGTTTTTGGTGCTAAGTTTATGGCGCTGATGTTGGTGTTCTAGGACCCTAATTAACTTTCTTTTTGCCCATACTTTAAGGGTAGCAAAAATAATGGCAGATAATGAGTAACCTGAGTATCTTTGATTTTTGAGTGCTGATCTTATGTTGGAAAATGAGGCTGTAGAAGAGATAAGGTCTTTTTGTTTGTGGAGGAGTAGGTGAAGAAGCTCTTCCTGCCTTTCAACTGAGTATTTGTGACGAGTGGGGATAATATCTTCCAAGTTCACCCTAATAATGGCATCACTACTTGAAAAAACTCCATCGCCTGCCGCATAAATAGGCTTCTCATATATCAATGATTCTAACAAAACAGTACTATTTATCCCTAAAATACAGTTAGATTTTGATATTAATTGGTGTAAGGGAGTTTCATTGTCGATTTTTATTCGGCTATTTTGGGGGAGTAGGTTATATGAGGGGCTTCGGTCAAGGGGGTGCTGGCGTGTAATAATATTTGTACTGGGATCTGTGTGAGATTCTGCCCATAGGAGAAAGTCTTTCATTGTAGAAAATGGGGAAAACTTTGTAATGTTCGTGTCTGTTTCTAATTGAAGCGGGATAAATATATACCCATTGTCAGATGTATTATTGTTCTCAAAATTTTTCCTGTATGATGATTTCCATAGAGCTATGTTTTGACGTTCTTCTAAGCTAATATCTCTGGGTTTTGTAATTGCTATTTCACTTTGTGCATTTACTCCAAGGGGGTCCTCATAGTACGTAACTGACTGTGGAAACCAGCCCGCTTCCAGGAACGAGAAAGTTTGCTTTGGGTTTATCTTGCGGGCGAGGTTTATAAAGTCCTGTTGATAATGCGTTAGGCCGTTCCAGATTATTATCTTTTGCGGTTTATAGCTTTCTAAAACTCTTTGGAAGTGATCAGTTCGATAGTGCTTTATATGTTCTTGGGTTTTTTGCGGATTCTCTAGGAATTGTTTTGCCAGGATTTTATCTCTGGGTACGACGGCGAAATCAAAACCACCAGTTGCGATTTTTGCCTTTATTATGTTTGTGCAATTGACGCTATGTGGGTGATTAATGTGGTTTCTGCTGAGAAGTTGTACCTCTTCTTCAACTAATAGCAAAATAGAATTTCCGAGTTCGGACTCTTTGTGTGCAATTGCCAATATTACATCTGCGCGCCGAATGTCTGGCATCGGTTCATATATTAGGGTGCGCATTACTTTTGTGACTCTTCATAAGCTGCCACTACAGTCTTGCTATCACCGTAGCGGGCTACAACACCATTTTCAATCCATAGGGCCTTATTGCAAAGTCGCTTTACAGTTTCTGAGGAATGAGAAACTAGGACTATAGTATCTCCTGAGGTGATTTTCTCTCTCATCACCGCCTCTGATTTTTTTCTGAATCTTGAATCCCCAACGGCCAGAATTTCATCAATGAGTAAGACGTCAGTTTTTAAGTGGATTGCTACGGCCATTCCAAGCCGCTGCTTCATGCCTGTAGAGTAGTTTTTGATTGGTTGATCAAAAAAAATTCCAAGCTCAGAGAATTCATCGATTTCATTGAGTTTGCTGACAATATGCTGCTTTTTTAAACCCATCATCATACCGCTGATGACGGCGTTTTGGCGGCCAGACAGGTGCTGATCATAGCCGACTGTCAAGGAGAGCAGCGCGGTTCTGTGACCGTGATTGACCACCTCCCCGCTATCTGGTTTGATAATGCCATTTAGCAGGCGAAGCAAGGTGCTTTTGCCTGCGCCATTTCGGCCGATAACCCCGAGCGAGTCGCCCTCATACAATTCGAAACTGATATCTTTTAGCGGACTATATACACTGGTAGCGCGAGTAAATGGAATTCCCGAGCGATAGGTCACCCGTACATTCTTGAGGCTGATAGCCGATTTCTTTCTTTCATTCATCGTTGCATTAATGCCCTGGCAAATACGGGGTTAAGTTTATTCATCAATAACCTGGCTAGCGTATAAAATGACAAAACTGCGCAGCCGTAAATCGCCAAATTGAATATATCGGGTGCTTGGTTATACATTAATATGTCACGATAACTTTGAATAATCCAGATCATCGGATTGTATGCGAGAATATCTTGAGCGCTTTCCGGAAGAGAGCTGACAGCATAGAGAATGCCCGAACCATACATGCCAAGCCGTAGCAGGTGGGGGATCAAATGGGATAAATCCGGTATAAATGGAATCAGCATGCTGGCGATCAGCCCGCAGGCATAGTTCAATAGAAACTGCACGCCTAAAATCAGCGGAAGGTAGATATAGCTTAATGTAGGGGGGTATCCCATTACCCAAAGACCAATCAGTAGCAGAGAAAAAACAATACTGAATTTGAAGGTGTCCATGACGATATTGATCGAGGGGAGTACCACCTTGGGGAAATTGACTTGGCTGATTAAGGCATGGTTTTGAGTGATCGCGGCAGAACAGTGACTGACACATTGGGCAAACCACTGCCAGACAACTAGTCCCACCAGTAGGAAGGGGATAAAATCTTCTGTTCCCCGTTGAAAGACAACACCAAAAATAAAATAATAGATCGCCATTGAGAAAATTGGTTCTATGATCCACCAGAGGAAGCTCAAATAGGTTTTTGAAGCTTCGGATCTCAAATTACAGAGTGCCTTGTAGAAGACGATATCTCTATGGTGTTTTTTTAGGAAAATCACGGGATTACAATACTTTTTGGTATTCGGTTAATATTTCTTTCGACACTGCTTCGGAGGATAGCCCTAAAGTAGGGTAGCCTATTTTCGATATGTCTTTTTTTGCTACGTTTAGCAGTTCTCTCAGCCGCCTCACATCATCGACCGGGAATACGGCAGCTGGAGGAAGAAGTTCCGCGCAGCCTGGTATATTGGAGGCAAGAACGGGCTTTTTCCTAGCTGCTGCTTCAAGCAATACTTGCGGTTGATTTTCTGGTGAGTTACTAGGTATTACCAGGACATCCAGAGAGTCTAGAAATTCTTTGCTTTGCGGTTCGCTAAGTTCGCCAAAATACTGAGTATTTCCATAGGTGTTTAGGCACTGTTTTGCATATTTCTGAGCTGATGTTTTTCCAGCGACCCTGAGAGTTATTTTTGAGTCACCAAGGTCATTTAGTGCGTGGATAAGGGTATGCAGGCCTTTGTGTGGGGCAAGGGCCCCAAGAAACCCTACTACAAAGGAACTACTATTCGTTTGTCGAGAGCAGCTTGTTTCAAACCAAGTATTCGATAGACCTGCAGGGATGTAGTGGGTGTTGCTAAGTGAGAAGTATTCGCTTATAAGCCTCTGGCTTGTTTTGGAGAGGCAAATTACCCTTTTGGCTTTATTCAGGACTGAGATCAGTATTTTTTTACGATCTTTATCTTTTGGTTGGGCAGTAAATTGAGCATTCTTCAAATGCAGAATTTTGGCCATACAACCCCTGGCAGCAGGGAGCTGAGAGGCAGCTTTAACCAGTCTGTTAGGGTGTGTTTCCGCAATACATCGGAAGCAGGTTTCTTGCTCGGCAAAACCTGAGCAGAACTCGCCGGACTTAAGCGTCAATGTATGCTTTGGGCAGAGCCACCAGAAGTCGGTGATAGATATAAAGTAGGGAATCCCAAGCTTTTGAGCGGCATTTAGCAAATTAACACCAATATGGGCTGGATTTACCATATGCACTAAATCGGGTTTCAATTCCGTAAGGAGGTTTTGATAACTATCAATTGAGTCGCCTAGAGTGGTGCTCCAACCAAAAGTCGGAAGTTTGATTAGCTGAACCCCCCTTCCATCAATAAGAGAGTCATCGGTTATTATGCCTTCCGGGTCACCACCGGCAACCACGATATCACATCCCCGCCCACTTAAATCGCGAGCGAGGTTGCGAATATACTTTTCGGTTCCCTGATTATATCCGGGCCCGAATTGCATAGTACAGAACAGTATTCTCACATTGACACCGGGGTTACTGGAGCGGTTATCATACCCTAATACGTTATAAAACAATAGGTTATCTGTGGGGCTTTGGTCCCGCTGTTAAGTGAGTCTCCATTGATCCCCGAGCCTGAAATCCTACATTGCTATAGAACCTTTTATCCTGAATCTCAAGGGGGGGTCGAACAGGTAATCCTAGAAATTGCACGAAAAACAGACAAATGTGGCGTCCTGACCTTGGTGAATTCTCCCTTGCGCTTGAAGCTGAATGAGCGGTTTCCCGTGATTGCCCGAAGGCGCTGGTTTTCGGTTGCTTCGTGCTGTGTGGGGCCGGGGCTTTTCAGAGCTTTGTTTCGCTCAAAAGCCAAGTTGTTGCATTTTCATTTTCCCTGGCCATTCGGCGATCTGACTTATTTACTGGCTGGTAGGTCACGCCCGCTGGTGGTGACCTACCATTCCGATATCGTTAGACAGAGGCTGCTAGGTACTTTATATCGACCATTGATGTGCTGGTTCCTGGGGCGAGCAGATCGTATCGTGGCAACTTCATACAATTATGTGGAAACTAGCCCAGTTCTTGCCGCTTATCGGGACAAGGTAAAGGTAATACCCCTAGGGGTTTCTGAGCAGGGATATCCTGAGCCCTCGAAGAAGTCTTTGGTGAATATTGAGATGAAGTACGGCAAGAATTTTATGTTGTTTGTCGGTGTGCTCAGGTATTACAAAGGGCTGGAATATCTAATCCGGGCCGCCGCAAATCAGCCTTATCGTGTTGTTATTGCAGGTAAGGGCCCTGAGGCTAATCGCTTAAAATCCCTGGCGGACAAACTCGGAGCAAGTAACATATATTTTGCTGGATTTGTCAGTGATGAACAGAAAGTGGCGCTAATGAAATTATGCCGAGCAGTGGTTTTCCCCTCTCATTTGCGCTCGGAGGCTTTCGGAGTAACTTTGATTGAAGGGTTGATGAATAGTAAGCCCCTTATCTCCTGTGAAATTGGCACTGGGACCAGTTTTGTTAACCAGAATGGGGAAACAGGGTATGTCGTGAAGGCGGCTGACCATCTCGCACTGCGTAAAGCGATGAATAGTTTATGGTCCGACCCTGTGAAAGCAGAGGAGATGGGACGCGCCGGTCGTTGTCGTTACGAGAGGTTATTTACGGCTGACAAAATGGCCGCTGCTTATCATCAGCTCTATCGGGACGTTCTCTTGGAGAGGGGCCTGGTGGATTAGTGGCCAGAAGGGTGGTAGATGCCCGACGACTTTCGATTCCTGCCAGGGTGATTGGGCGTTACATTCCTGCTACCTTGGGTTGAATGCTGAGGCACAAGCTCTTTTGATATCTATGCAATCATACGTGGCTCCTAGTCGATCTTAAGTCTCTCATGTAATCCCTCGGCCTATAGCGAGGCACGCAGAGAGGCCATGATAAATGATAAGACTTGAGCTATGGAGCATGCCTTCCCTCGGCGTGATGAGGTTCAGTTCAAAGGGGGGGGGCACGCTGCTTATCAAGAGCTTTGCCGAAGATTGCTTGGGTGTGATGTAGATAGTGCTGTGACTGAGTTGAATAGGAATTCCAATGCTTAGGATAGGGGTTGATGCCAGGCCGCTTTCAGTTACCACCACTGGGATTGGCCGTTACACAGAGGCACTTATTGAGCGCATGCTGAAGAGTGGGCATCATTGGTTTCTGTATAGCGACGCCCCCCTCCCGGATCGGTTTTCTAAGGCTGAGAACGTGTTTGTACGTTCAGGGAAGGTAGGGCGCAAATCCCTGGGAACATTTTTTGCTCAAGCCTTCTTTCCGTCTTGGGCCAAGCGTGATGGTGTACAGGTCTTTTGGTCCCCTAGGCATCATTTACCACTGATGATGCCGTCTTCGGTAAGCCGGGTTGTGACGATTCACGACGTGGTTTGGGCGCGCTTTCCTGAAACTATGTCTGTATTTGGTAAACACCTAGAGCGTGGGTTGATGCCCCCTTCGGTAAACTCGGCGCAAACGGTGATAGCGGTATCAGCATTTACCGCCGATGAGCTCACAGAGTTAATGCCAAAGTCTGTGGGTAAGACCGTTGTTATTCCTGAAGCACCTTTCTTGGGAAATACTGACGACCGCATTGATGGGGAGTATTTCCTTTTCGTCGGTACCCTGGAGCCCCGGAAAAATTTGGAGCGCCTGCTGGCCGCATATCGAGCTTACTTGGATATGGCTACTCAAGGAGCATTGCCGCTTTATATTTGCGGTGGGCAAGGCTGGGGGCTGCCTCGATTAAGTGAAGTTATTGAGGGGTTGGGTTTAAGGGAAATGGTAAAGGTGCGGGGTTATGTGCCTGATCACGAGTTAAGTGGCTTGTATCATAATGCCAGAGCTTTACTAATCCCTTCGATTTATGAGGGGTTTGGGCTGCCTATTGTTGAGGCATTTTCGCAGAACACGCCGGTTTTGACCTCTAATACTGGAGCTATGCGGGAGGTGGCTGGAGATGGAGCTATTTTAGTCGACCCTCTTTCGGTTTCTAGCATGGCTAATGGTATCCATCAGCTGCATTCAGATTTGGATTTGGTCCATAGCCTTCAGGAATCTGCATGCGCTCGGGTAAAAGAGTTTTCTTGGGATCGAGCAGCGGAAGCCACCTTGAAGGTGTTGGAGGAGGCTGCTATCAACGGGTAGCTGGCTTTGGTTCATCTTTTTATAGCGCTAGCTTCTACATCATTTTCTTTTCGGGCGGGTCTCTGGCTATTCCCTGAAGTAAGTTTGTGTTCTGCGGTTTCAAGGTTGTGGTGCTTTAAGCCTTATCCAAATTTATTTTCTCATTGATTGTTTCGGTCTTCCCTTAAGGTTGCCAGGTTCTAACTACCCTGGCTGCTGTCGAAATTCCCATCTATCTCTCTCCTGATCCAGTTGTTGAAATCCCCGCCCATCCTGTTTGTTGGTCAATGTTGTAGGTTGCTAATTCCAAGTGTTGTGCTAATCGTTTAGTCAGTGCGTGATGATTCAAATGTCTAACAATATCTGCAATTGGTGCTGCTATGCGGGTTAAATTTTCCGTGATTGTTCCGGTCTATCAGCAGTGGCACTTCATTGAGGAGTTGGTTTGTTGCTTGGAGTCTCAAGTCATTTCAAAAGACCTTTTTGAGCTTGTACTGATATCAAACGACGGGAATTCTCCATCCTTTTTAGGGGGGGGAAGCTTCCAGGTTAAGAGAGGAAAGTGCAAAAAGCCTGGATCTTATGCGGCAAGAAACAGAGGGGCAGAGATAGCTGAAGGAGATTGGCTTATATTTACGGATGCTGATTGCCTGCCGGATTCAAAGTGGATAGCCGGAATTGATAGGGCGGTTGGGTGTTGGGGAGGGAGTGTAAAGTTATTTGCCGGTGATGTGCGAAGTCAAAAGCAACATGGATTTTCCAATATCTATGAAGTCTATGACTTTATGAGAGGGATACCACAAGAGGTTTACGTATCTGCAGGAGTTGCGGCTACAGCAAATATGGTAGTTGATCGGTTTTTGTTCCTGAAGTTTGGCGGCTTTAGTGAGAATTCCTTTTCGAGTGGTGATTTTGAGTTTTGCAGAAGGTTGAGGGTGGGAGGGTACCAAGTTTTATTTCTGAAATCTGCTTTTGTTCATCATCGAGTTAGATGCTCCTGGCAATCTGTAGCGACAAAAGCAAGGCGGATAAAGGGAGGGCAGTTTTTCCTCTCTAAAGGGGCCGGGAGGTTTAAGCTGATCCTATATACCCTTCTTCCGCCGGTAAGGTCGGTCGTATTTTTTTGGCGGAAAAGGGAAATTTATATTGGTTATAGATTGTTGGCAACTTTCGTTCAGATAAGGTTGTGGGGGGTTGAAATACGGGAGATGGCTCGCTTGATGTTAGGGGCGAAACCTGAGCGACATTGATCTTTGTAAATGTTTGGACGGTATTGGATGTGGAGAGGTGGTGCGCTTGTATACCAATAATTCTAACAGGCTGAGACATGAAAAAAGCATTAATAACCGGTGTAACAGGCCAGGATGGCTCTTATTTAGCTGAATTTCTATTGGCGAAAGGGTACGAGGTTCATGGAGTTAAAAGAAGGTCCTCTTCATTTAATACGAGCCGCATAGATCACTTGTACCAAGGGCCGCAAGATGATAGTAGAAGGTTTGTTCTTCACTATGGAGACCTTACCGATACGAGCAATTTGACCCGAATTCTTCAGGAGGTGCGACCTGATGAAATCTATAATTTGGGTGCTCAGTCACATGTTGCGGTCAGTTTTGAATGCCCTGAATATACTGCAAATGTGAACGGGCTTGGAACCCTCAGAATACTTGAGGGGATGCGTCTTCTGGGGCTGGATAAAACCAGGTTTTACCAAGCCTCAACATCGGAGCTTTACGGTGCTGCCAAAGCTTCCCCTCAGAATGAAAACACTCCTTTTTACCCCCGCTCTCCATACTCAATTGCAAAATTGTTTGCCTATTGGACTGTGGTCAATTTCCGTGAGGCCTATGGCTTATATGCTTGCAATGGGATCTTATTTAATCACGAGTCATCACGGCGTGGTGAAACTTTTGTTACCCGAAAAATAACCCGGGGTTTGGCAAATGTTGCCCAAGGTTTAGAGCGTTGCCTGTATTTGGGGGAGCTGAATGCACTGAGGGACTGGGGTCATGCTAGAGACTATGTTGAAATGCAATGGTTGATGTTGCAGCAAGAAAGTCCTAAGGATTTTATCATCTCTACAGGGCTGCAATACTCCGTTAGGGATTTTGTTCGTAATTGTGCTCAAGAGTTGGGGATAGCGATAGAGTTTCATGGAGAGGGGCAGAAAGAAGTAGGTGTTGTTGCTTCAATTGTGGGAGAAGATGCTCCAGCAGTTAAATGTGGAGATGTAATTGTTAAAGTGGACTCTCGTTATTTTCGCCCGACAGAGGTGGTGTCACTAATAGGTGACGCCTCATTGGCTCGGCAAGAACTGGGGTGGGCACCTAAAACAACCTTGAAAGATTTAGTTGGGGAGATGGTTAAGTATGATTTGAGGGAAGCGAAGCGGAATTTGTTGTTGGCTGGGAATGGTTATCGCACTGAGCCTATTTTTGAGGAGTAGTTAGTGAAATACTCCCAGAGAGTTTTTGTCGCAGGTCATCGGGGCATGGTTGGTTCGGCATTAATTCAGAGGCTGAGACCGCTAAAAAACTGTGAAGTCATTACTTGCCCTCGAGATTCGCTGGACTTGACAGATGCTGATGCTGTTTCTGATTTTTTTAATTCGGAGTCGATTGATACTGTTTATTTGGCTGCGGCAAAAGTGGGGGGCATATTGGCGAATAGCATGCTCCCAGCTGATTTTATTTACCAGAATCTGATGATTCAGTGCAATGTAATCCATCAGGCTCACAAGGCCGATATCCAAAATTTGCTGTTTATTGGGTCGTCTTGTATTTATCCAAGGGATTCCCCCCAGCCGATACGGGAGCAGGACCTGCTTGGGGGCAGGTTGGAGACGACTAACGAGCCTTACGCTATTGCTAAGATTGCCGGAATTAAGTTGTGCGAGTCGTACTCAAGGCAGTATGGACGTAACTATCGCAGTGTTATGCCGACAAACCTTTATGGTCCACATGATAACTTTGACTCTGCAAATTCACACGTTATCCCTGCATTAATACATCGTTTCCATAAGGCCAAAAATGAAGGGGTGCAGAATGTCAGGATTTGGGGGAGTGGTGATGTTCGACGAGAATTTCTGTATGTAGAGGATATGGTTGATGCGTTGGTGTTTGTAATGGGTTTGGAAGATCGAGTATATCGATCCGTGACAGAGCCTATGTGCTCCCACTTAAATGTGGGTACTGGGGTGGATTGCACTGTTAAGGAGCTGGCTTATTTAACCGCCGGGATCATTGGGTTTGAGGGAAATATTACATTTGACAGGTCAATGCCTGATGGTGTGCCGCGGAAGTTGCTAGACACCTCAAAGCTATCGAAGTTGGGGTGGGATTCCCAGACTTCCTTGGGGGTAGGGTTAAAGAAAACATACGACTGGTATAGAAGTATTTTACGTTGATCGAATGTCAGATATTGTAATTTGTACTAAAGTTCTCAAGAGAGGTTTTACTTTTCACGAAACGACAACTTGAGACTTTTTGTGATAAAAATAAGCCTGATAACGGTTTGTCTAAATAGTGCTGACACCATTCGCGACACAATACTATCCGTGTTGGCTCAAGATTATGCAAATATTGAGCATATAATTATTGATGGTGGCTCTACTGATGGAACGCTAGAGATAATATCTGAGTTTAAAGACCAAGTCGCGGCAGTTGTGTCTGAAAAAGACTCAGGTATTTATGATGCTATGAATAAAGGCATATGCCTGGCGTCTGGCGATATAGTCGGCACAATTAACTCTGATGATGTCTATTCTGATAGTCGTGTAATTTCAAATGTTGTTAATGAATTTTTAGTTTCGGGAGCCCAATCTGTCTATGCAGACCTGGAGATTGTGGCTCGCAATAACTTAAGCCAAAGAGTGCGTTTTTATGGCTCCAGTAAATTTAGGGTGTCTAAATTTCGCTGGGGCTGGATGCCACCCCACCCTACATTTTTTGTACGGCGTGACTGTTATAAAAAGCTAGGTTTATATAAAACCAACTACCGTGTTGCAGCAGATTTTGAATTGCTAGCTCGTTTTCTTCATCGGGATAAAATCAGCTTCAGGCGCTTGCCAAAATGTATTGTGAAAATGCGTGAAGGGGGTGTTAGTTCCCAGGGCGTTTGGGGGCGGATTCATCAAAATCTGGAAATTGTTAGGGCTTGCAAAGAAAATCATATCTACACAAACTTTTTCCTGATTCTATTTAAAGTACCTCTTAAACTGCTCGAATACACAGGAATTGGCCTTACCCATAGGCGGTGAAGGCCAACCTTTCCCTGTTTGATTTGAAGTGGCTCCTGTTAAGAGAACAGTGAGGGCAGGGCGCTATCCGTTTCACTGGGTTCACTTTCAGGTTTCGCGTTCACTAGTAAGTCGACTATTGCTTTCACCTTATTGATGTCCAAAGGACTAGCCGGTGACTTGTAAATAGCGGCGTCCAGAACTGCTTGGAGCTGATCCAGCTCGGGGATGTTCAGTTGCCTCGCGGTCGCAGCCAAGCTCTTCCCATTTACTTGCGGCCACTTTGCAGCAAGCCACTTTAAAGTGGCTTGCTGGATATGGATGGGATTCTCACTCTCCAGAGCTTTTTTAAGGGCACGGGTTTCACGTTGTAAGTCGGGAGCCTGGATGTGGTTGCTCGGTACTTGTTGGGCGGGTTTGCGCCTCTGAAAGAAAAAGTACAGCACCCACAGTAAGTGAGAGGCAATCGCGATAATAGCCAGGTTGCGCCAAAAATGGCTCACCGTACCGACTTGTTCAGTGGGTGTAGCTGACTGAGGTACTTTGGCACTGGTTTCATTGTCGCTGGTTACTGCAGCAGCAGTACCGGAAACTGAGAAGCGGAATGCCGGTAGTTGAGTGGTGCGTTGTCGTTGGCTTTTTGTATCCCACCAGGTCACAGTGACGGGAGGAAGCTCGTAGTCCCCGGGTTGTGTAGCCACAATCGCGGTTGTCTCAATACGGCTTCCGGTAACGCCGTTGGGCCCAACCTGGTCTTCTTGTTGCGGTTGATCGGGGTAAGTTTTAAGGCCATCCACGTTGAGTTTGGGAAGTGGGGGCAACTGTGCGGCCCTGAGCCCTTCGGCACGTACGGTAAGAATTCGGGTAATAGGTTCGCCTACGGCAAAGGTGTCCGGGTCCTGGCTCCAGCTTTGAACAATGCCGAGACTGGCAGCGGGCAGCCATTGGCTGCCAGAGTAGTCAGCGGGTTTTGGCAGCACTTCGATAGACTTCTCCTGGGAGCGAAGTCGAAGCCTTTGGCTGTTGCGATTAAATAGGGAGAAGGGGTCCCTGCGCCCAGCGATGGCCACGTAGGTTAGTGCGGGAATGCTGAGCTTGCCTGAGCTATCTGGGAAAACGGCGTAGGTAACTTCGTAAACCGCATGGCTCACATCATTGAGCTTGCGCTCATATCGCTGCTCATCGACTTTTTCTGCATGAGCGCCGGCAACCTTGAGAGGCTCTGTTGCGATATCGTGTAAGCCGATAGTGGTGTACAGGCGAATTTTTACCAGCAGTTGCTCTTGGACATAGACCTTTTCCTTGTCGAGTGTTACTTCCAGAAAAGCCTGCTTTTCACCGCCGTTAGGTCCACTTTGCGCTTCGGTGACCGTGACGGGAACCGCATCGGAAACCTCTCCTTGATAGTTAAAAGAGGGGATAAACAGTTTGCCTTCCCGTTTGGGGGCTAGCGCCAGTACCCACTCGACAAAACTCTCTGCACGGCCATTGATAACGCGATACTGGTTGGACTGTTGGCGTGAGAGAATATCGAAATCCTGTTCCAACAAGTCAAAGTCCGGTTGTCCACCACTTTTGTCTCCTGAATAGCGCACACGTAAATTGACTGTCTCATCAATTCCAATCTTATCTCTATCGACCGTTGCGCTGAGATCGCTTGCTAAAACCGGTGTCGACAGACAAAGTGCTATTGCAAGAAGTAGCAAAGCGAAGGCGTGGCTGAGTGGGAGGCTCCAAAGTTTTATTCGGTTGTTAATGATTGCGTCCATAGGCATTTTTGAAATCAGTGTCCTTGAATCCAGCGACATTGTTCTACTGTTCTTTACCATCTTTGTGTCGCCCCATTTTCCGGTGGCTCCCACTCTCCGCTGCGATAGGCACGGCGCCTTTGCAGGCTCTCGTATTTGAACTTCTCGCGCATCAGGCCGGCTGGATCATCGGGGATTTGACGGAGCCATTGGTCCAGGGCTTGCTGGGTTTCCTGGTCGAGCGGGCTTTCTTCAGCGCCAGTAGGTTGCGATTCCCCTTGCGGCGGTTGCTCTTCACCCTGTTGTTCACCTTGCTGTTGTTGTTCGCTCTCCTGCTCTTCCTGGCCCTTTTCTTGGGAGCCCTGCTGCTCCTCACCTTGGGGCTGTTGCTCAGAGGACTCTGGTGAACCAGAGGGCTGTTGATTATTGCCCTGTTGTTGCTCGCTGGACTGCTGTTCGTTGTTCTCAGCTTGCTGCTCTTGGTTTTGCTGTTGTTCCTGGCTCTGCTGCTGGCCCTGCTGGTTCTGTTCCTGCTCGCTTTGCTGCTGTTCACCGGACTGCTGTTGGGATTGCTGCTGTTTTTCTTGCAACTCTTTCAGCTTTTCAGCAATTTCTCGATTGTGCTCGGCATCGGCAAACTCGGGCTGCTTTTGCAGGGCTTCATCGTAAGCTTCGATAGCTTTGTCGTAGTCCCCCTGTTGCACCAGGCTGTTGCCAAGATTGTACAGACTCTGTGAATTATTACTTTGGGCGAAATTTTCCTGGGCCTCTGCGTAATTGCCTGCGCGATAGTTGGCAGTGCCTTTCCATTCGGGGTTGTGAAATTCTTGCGCGGCCTCTGCTGGCTGTCCCTCTTCTAATAGGCGCTGGCCCTGCTGGTCTTTGCGTTGCCATAAATCCTGCCACTCAATAGCCTGGCTTTCACTTGAAATTCCAGTTAGCAGTAGTAAGGGCAGGGCGCATGCCAGAGCTCCCCGACGGAAGAGTAGAGCTGCAAAAGGTAGTATTAAAAGGAGTAATAGCGGCCCTTCATCCCGCCATTGGTCGAACTCCCTTTCAGTGAGCTGCGCTTGTTGCGGGCTGTCAGTTTGAGGCAGTAAATAGTCGATATCGCTGTCATTTACCGTAATTTTGGCAAAACGCCCCCCGCTGGACTGGGCGAGCTGGCGAAGCTCACTGGCATCGAAATTGGAGATGACGATGGCCCCTTTACTATCAGTCACAAATCCACCGGTATTCCCCCGTGGGATGGGGCTGCCCTCGCCGCTGCCCACGGCGAGTATGCTCATCTCAACTTTTGCGTTGGACAGAGCTTTGGCGACCTCATCGGCGGCCATTGAGTCTATGCCATCGGTAACGGCAAGTAATTGCCCGCGCCCAGCAGCTCCGTCCTTTAACAGGCGAATTCCTGTATCGACGGCCATTTCGATATTGCTGCCGGGGACTGGCATGATTGAGGGCGATAACGCGGGTACCAGATTGGCGATAGTAGCCGTGTCCTCGGTAAGAGGGGTGACGACATGGGCTTCTCCGGCATAGGCGACGAGCGCGGTGAGGCCGTCTTTTCTCTGGCGCAAAATATCCAAAATTTTAAGGCGGGCGCGGGTTAGTCGATTGGGCGAGAGATCTGTCGCCATCATGGACGGTGACAAGTCTAGCAGTATGACCAGGGCATCCTGGTTGCTGTACACAGGGGTTGGCAGCTTGCGCCAGGCAGGGCCGGCCAGAGCGATAATCATCGCGACCAGCAGCGCAAATATTAATGCGAATAACCAGGGTCTTTTACTGCCACCGCGCAGTAGAAGGTGAGGCAGCAGATCTGGGTCTATGACCTTTTGCAGTTGAGCGCTGTTGAGCACCATCTTTGCCAATCCCCAACAGAGTAGTGCTGCGGGAATTAGCAGCCACAGAACCCCAGGGCGCAGGAAGTGGAAGGATTGGATTAGGTCGAGCATATTCACTGGGCTTGACCTCCATTGTTACGACTTAACTCTTCTCGTCTGGCAGGGAGCTGAAAATTGCTCGCCAGGGGAATCAGGGCCCAAATTCCAGCCAGTAGTAGGGCGATACTAAGGGGCCAGGTGAACAGGGACTTCATGGGGCGGTAACTTTCCGCTTCCTGTTCGACAGGCTCTAACTTATCCAGTTCGGCATAGATTTCTGCCAGCTCCTGCGGGTTGTGGGCGCGGAAATAGCGGCCACCGGTTTTGTCGGCGATTTCCTTGAGTGTCTTGCTGTCGAGGTCTCGCGAAGGGTTAATTCTGCGGCTGCCAAAACGGCTCCCCAGAAGGCCGGGTTGAACCATTTCGTCGGCACCTACACCGATGGTGTAAACCGTAATGCCCGCTTGCTGTGCCAGTTCGGCAGCTTTGAGCGGGGAGACTTCCCCCGCAGTGTTGGCGCCATCGGTGAGGAGTATCAGCACGCGTTGCTCTGCGGGGCGTTGGGTCAGGCGTTTGACCGATAGCCCAATGGCATCGCCGATGGCAGTTCCCTGTCCAGCAAAGCCGATCTGGGCCTCTTTTAGTAGAGTTTCTACTGTCTCCCTGTCATAAGTGAGTGGGGCTTGCAGGTAGGCGCGAGTACCAAACAATACCAACCCTAAACGGTCACCTTTACGCCGTTCAACAAAGTCACCAACCACCTGTTTTACTGCATTGATACGCATCGCCGGTCGGCCATTAATTACCATATCGGGCGTTTCCATGCTGCCTGAAATATCTACGGCAATAAGGAGATCCCTTGCGCTGCTGGGTTGAGATATCGGCTCCCCATACCACCGGGGGCGGGCTGCGGCGCTAATTAAAAGCAGCCAGATCAGAATCAGCAAAAACAGATTGAGCAGATTGCTTTGTTCACCGCCGCCACGTTGGGATAGCTCCGAATAAAATGGCACCTTCAGGGCGCTGCTCATGGGTTTGGAGCGAGGTAGCAGCCAGCGGGCGAGCAGCGGGAGTGGGGCTAAAAAGAAAACCCATGGCCAGGCGAATTCAAACATGCGCGGCCTCCCCGCCCTGGTGTTGAGGGCTATTTTTGGTGGGTTGTCCGTGCTGCTTCACCCATAAAATGGCATATTCCTGTAGCGCTTGGTTTTTGTCTGGGTCACAGCTGCCGCGATAGAGGTTTTCGACGAGTGCTTGTTGCGCATCAGGGGGGCACTCGAGTGGGGCTGACTTTTTCAGGAATTCGACCCATGCTGTGCCGATAAGATTGCCGCACTCTGTACGGCTATAGGTTGTAACTGCCACTCGCTTAAGTATTTCATTAATTTCTGGTACTGCATCCGCCTCCTCAGTATTTACTGCGGCGAGCAGTGAAGCTGCTTCGACACGATAGCGATTGCGTTCAACTTTTTTGCGCCGCTGCCGCCACCATAGGACAGCGGCGGCCAGACAAACAAGAATTAATACGGCCAACATCCACCAGCCTGGAGCGGGTGGCCACCAATTAACCGCATTGGGCTCTTGTATATCGCGGAGTTGCGATAACAATTCCTGGGCCTCGGGCGAAGGCGCTTGCGGTGTTGGGGATTGCATTTGTTTTGCCAGAAGACTTCCTTTTATCACGACTGGCCCTCAATTAAATTGCCAGTGCGTTTTGCTTTCGCTCCTTGGTTCGCCAAAACACTGGCGACTAGCTTTTTCTGCACTTTCAAACTCATTACTACTTGGGCCTTCTCGTATTTTGCCAGCCATTATTTCTTTGCCGCGAGCCGTAGACGGACATCAGTGCTGGAATAAGCGGTTGGGTGTTATCAAAGTCCAGCAACGGCAGCCGATAACGCCGGCACAGTTGTTCAACCTCGGCGCGGGCTCGGGCTTGCTTTTCGGCAAAATGTTCGTGTACCGGCCGATTGCCGGCATGAAGGAATGTGCGCTGGCGACCGTCAGATATAGTGAGGGATTGGTCGGGCAGATGTTGCTCCAGCGGGTCCGATACCCTCAGCACCTGCAGGTCGGCATGGCGGGATAAAAGATAGAGTGGCTGTGAGCAGCTCTCGTCGAGATCATGGCAATCACTGATTAAAAAGAGTGCACTTCCAGGGCGTGCGATTCTTCGCGCTTCCTCCAACAATGTTTTCAGTGTTTGACTGCCCTGTTCGGGGACGGGGCTGCTCAGTTCCGTAGCGCGGGCAACCGTACTGTGAATCATCGAAAGTACGGCGTGGTGGCTGCGGCGCGGGCGCACTGTGTCTATTTCCCGGTCGGAGAAAAGTAGCGCCCCGATCCGATCGCTGTGCTGTAAACCAGCCCAACCCAGCGCTGCAGCGATGCCGCTAGCCGTCACCGATTTAAATGCCCGTTTGCTGCCGAAAAACATCGGTGAGCGCAAATCCAACAGGATAACTACCGGGCGCTCGCGCTCCTCTTGGTAAAGTTTGGTGTGGGTTTGGCCGGTTCGAGCTGTTACGCGCCAATCAATGGAGCGCACATCATCGCCGGCCTGGTAGTTCCGCACTTCCTCAAAATTCATGCCGCGGCCGCGATAGCGAGTGAGCAGGCTGCCGGCCTGATCACTGCGGGCCAGGCGCGGTTTGAATAATTGCAGCTGCCGTGCGGCGTAGCGCATTTGTATCAACGGCGTTACTTCGGGATAAGCCCCGCGCAGTTCGAGCTCAGTTGGGGGTGCTTCAGCGGACATCAGATAGCAGGCACCTGTTGAAGTAATCGCTCAATTACCTGGTCGGTAGTAATTCCCGCCGCTTCCGCCTCAAAACTCAACAGGAGTCGGTGGCGTAAAATATCGGGAGCGACATTCATCACATCATCTGGGGTGACGTAATCGCGCCCGGCGAGCCAGGCGTGAGCGCGCGCGCAGCGATCCAATGCAATTGTTGCTCTCGGACTTGCACCAAAATCTAGCCATGACGCCAGCTCGCTGTCATACTTCGCCGGCTCGCGAGTAGCAATGACAAGTTGGACAGTATAGGTTTCCACGGCCTCAACCATCTGCATTTCCAGAATTTGGTTGCGCGCCTGAAGAATGGTTTCTTGGCTGATAATTTCAGTGGGGCGATTTTCGCCAAGGCTAGCCTCGGATCTGGCCAGGCGCAGGATTTTTGCTTCCGCCTCCGCATTGGGATAGGCAAGATTTACCTGCATTAGGAATCTATCTAATTGTGCCTCTGGCAGAGGATAAGTCCCTTCCTGCTCAATAGGGTTTTGGGTAGCCATTACCAAAAATAACTGGGGAAGGGGATAAGTTTTTCGGCCGACACTGATCTGCCGTTCTGCCATAGCTTCGAGCAGCGCCGACTGAACTTTGGCTGGCGCACGGTTAATCTCATCGGCCAGTATCAGGTTGTGAAACACTGGACCTGGTTGAAAATGGAACTCTCCGGTTTCCGGCCGGTAAATGTCGGTGCCGGTAATATCCGCCGGAAGCAGATCTGGCGTAAATTGAACGCGATGGAAGTCACCCTCAATAGCTTCGCCCAGTGTTTTAATGGCCTTGGTTTTGGCCAGGCCTGGCGCTCCCTCCACCAAAAGGTGGCCATCGGCCAGCATGGCGATCAGCAATCGGTTAACCAATCTCTCTTGACCGATAATCTGCTCTTCCAACCAATCGCCCAAAGCGGCGATATGATCCCTAATAGTCTGGTTTGCTTCCATAGTATCTCTTCTTCTGAGAATTTAGCCGCCGCACGGACCTGGCTGGCTTTCTACCATCTATATATAGTCGCCGCCGAGAAGGTGGCGACTGATGATTTTAGCGGCACCAAATGAAGAGGCAACTCTTGAGACGTAGGCCTCTGCCGAGCCGACTAGATTCTGAGGTGGAATGGACTTCTCCTCACTGTCTGACTGAAAGTGTAATTTTTAGGACTCGACCCTGCAGCTGCGTATGGGCTGAGATGATGACCTTTTCGGATCTACAGTGTTTGGATTCGATGTGACAAAAATGAGATTGGGAGGTTCCCCGTGAATATGGCGACGGTTATTACCGACAGCCGTGAAGAATTAGTTGCGCAGATTTGCGAGCTGATTCGTGACAAGCTGACCAGCGAAGCCGAACCCGTTGTGGCTTTTGCCCAGCAGTTCCTCAATCAGTACCCATTAGAGGATCTGGCCGGTCGTCGTCTTGTTGACGTCTATGGCTGCATATACACCTGGTGGAACTTTATTCAACAGCGCCCGGGCGGCCTACCCAAGGTGAAGGTTTTTAACCCCCGCCTCGAAGACGATGGTTGGGAGTGCTCGCATACGGTCATTGGTGTGCTGCAGCGGGATATGCCATTTCTGGTGGACTCCATTCGCATGGAGATCAATCGCCGAAATACAGTGACTCATTCGATAAAGAGTACGGTGGTTCGAGTCGAGCGTGATGCCAAGGGGAAACTGACTCGCCTGTTGCCGCCAGAGGAAGAGTTACTGGGTGAAAAGCCGCAGGCAAAAGGGAAGCGCATTACGAACGAAGCGATGATTTATGTCGAGATTAATCACGACACTTCATCTGAATTCGCTTCAGGTTTGATGACTGGCTTAAAAGACGTGCTCGGCGATGTGGAACTGGTGGTGGACGACTATGTCCCAATGCTGGAAACCTGCAGCGCAATGGAGGGGCAGTTACAGGCGGGACTTCCAGATGAAGATACCAACCTATTGGAAGCCAGTGCATTTTTACAGTGGATGCGCGACGGTAACTTCACCTTCCTGGGATATCGTGAGTACGAGTTCAGTGTTGTCGGGGATAAAAAAATCCTCAATGAAGTTGAAGATCGCAGGCTCGGTATTTTCAAAAAGCTGGAAGAGGCTGCGCCTATGCTGGAAACCTCTTTTAGTGAGGGCAAGCAGCGTTTCTACCAAGGGCCCAATTACCTGACATTTGCCAAGTCCTCCGTTAAGTCTCGGGTGCACCGCACGGCCTATTCGGACTACGTGATGATTAAGCGCTACAACACCGATGGTGAGGTGATTGGTGAAGCGGCGTTTATGGGTCTTTATACCTCGCCGGTTTACACTGAGAGCCCGGCGAAAATTCCGATTATTCGCCGAAAGATGGCCTCGATCATCGAGTCTAGCGGTCTCTCCGGGCAGGGGCACGATGGCAAAGCCCTGCGCCGGATTCTCGATACCTTCCCAAGGGATGAACTTTTCCAGGGCAGCACCAAAGAGCTGTTTGACGTGGTAATGGGTGTACTGCAGCTAAATGAGCGGGCTCACCTTCGTCTGTTTATGCGTCGCGACCCCTTTGGTAAATTCGTTACTGCCACGGTATACGTTCCCCGTGAGTTGTTTAACAGTGATGTGCGCGAGGTGATTTGCGCGCATATTGCCAAAGCGATTAATGCGAAGGACTCGGACTTCACCACTTTCTTCTCCGAATCCATTCTCGCGCGGGTTCATTTTGTTTTCCGCGTGTCCCCCGATGAGCCTGTTGATTTTGATGTCGCGCTGCTGGAGGCGCAAATTGTGGATATTACCCGCTCCTGGGAAGATGTTTTCCAAAGATCACTAATTGAAAATAGCGGGGAAGAAGAGGGCAGTCGTCTCTATCGTACTTTTGGCCGCGCCTTCCCGGCGGGGTACCGTGAAGACTTTGAGCCTCGTATTGCGGTGCAGGATGTAGCAGCCGTTCAGAGCCTCAGTGAAGATAACCGGGTAGCAATGAGTTTCTACCAGCCGGTGGGGGCCGCTCAGGGCAGCCTGCGGTTCAAGGTATTCAACTGGGGCAGCGGCCTGACGCTCTCCGACGTGATTCCCGTGCTGGAAAATCTGGGTTTGCGGGTTATTGGTGAATTCCCCTATACGATTCGCCCCCGTGGCTATACCGATGTGTGGATGCACGAATTCCATCTGGAATTTGGTCTGCCCACTAAAATTGATGCGCAGGCATCCCGTGGCCTGTTCCAGGATGCGTTCGCGGCGATCTGGAATCACACGGCGGAAAGCGATGCCTTCAATCGCCTAGTGCTGGCCGCCCGCCTTAACTGGCGCGAAGTATCCATGCTTCGTGCCTACGCCCGTTATCTGAAGCAAACCAAGTCCGGTGCCAGCCAGAGCTATATTGCCGCTACCCTGGCCAGCCACGTGGATATCACCCGCAACCTGGTAGCCTTGTTTAGGGCGATGTTCGATCCCCGTTTAAGCACTGGTAAGCAGGAGCAGCCCCGTGTCGAGCGCTTGATCGCTAAAATTCACGATGGTTTGGATACGGTTGATAACCTGAATGAAGATTTGGTTCTGCGCCGTTATTTGGAATTAATCCTGGCGACCCTGCGTACTAACTTCTTCCAGGTGGATGATGAAGGGCAGCCCAAGGATTATATTTCGATCAAATTCAGTCCCCGGGATATTCCCGGCATTCCCGAACCCCGTCCGGAGTTTGAGATTTTTGTTTACTCCCCTCGTGTGGAAGGTGTGCACTTGCGCGGCAGTAAAGTCGCTCGCGGCGGCCTGCGTTGGTCTGACCGACTGGAAGATTTCCGCACAGAAGTTCTGGGCCTGGTAAAAGCCCAAGCGGTGAAAAATGCGGTTATTGTACCCAGTGGTGCAAAAGGTGGATTTGTCGTTCGACGTCCGCCGACCGATGGCAGTCGCGAAGCCATGATGGAAGAGGGAATCTCCTGCTACAAAACCTTTATTCGTGGCCTTTTGGATATCACTGACAATCTGAAAGATGGCGAAGTTGTACCGCCCAAGTATGTTGTTCGCAGGGATGAGGATGACCCCTACCTGGTAGTGGCTGCGGATAAAGGGACGGCGACTTTCTCAGATATTGCCAACGGCATTGCCGGGGAGTATGGCTTCTGGATGGGCGACGCTTTCGCCTCCGGTGGCAGCCAGGGATACGACCATAAGAAAATGGGTATTACAGCCCGTGGAGCCTGGGTATCGGTGCAGCGCCACTTCCGTGAGATGGGGGTGGATGTCCAGAAAGAAAACTTCTCTGTTGTCGGCATTGGCGATATGGGTGGAGATGTTTTTGGTAACGGCATGTTGCTGTCTGAGCATATCTGCCTGAAAGCGGCCTTTAACCACCTGCATATTTTTGTGGACCCCAATCCGGATGCAGAATCCAGCTTTAAAGAGCGCCAGCGTTTGTTCGCGTTGCCCCGGTCGAGCTGGAGAGATTACGAGCGCAAATTAATTTCCAAAGGTGGTGGTATCTTCGAGCGTCGCGCCAAGGCCATTGCTATTACGCCCGAAATGAAAGAAGCGTTTGATATCAAACAGGATCAACTGAACCCCAATGAGCTGATTAGTGCCTTGCTCAGAGCGCCGGTGGATCTGATCTGGAATGGCGGTATTGGCACTTATGTTAAGGCGACTACCGAGACGGACTCCGAAGTTGGTGACAAGTCCAATGATCACTTGCGCGTTGATGGTCGGGAGTTGCGTGCCAAAGTCTTTGGCGAGGGCGGCAACCTGGGTATGACCCAGCGTGGACGTATTGAGTTTGCTCTCAATGGCGGGCGTTGTAACACCGACTTTATCGATAATGCGGCCGGTGTGGATTGTTCTGACCACGAGGTAAATATCAAGATCCTTCTGGATAAAGTTGTTGCCCAGGGTGATTTGACTGAAAAGCAGCGCAATGAGCTGTTGGATGGGATGACCGATGCTGTCGGTGAATTGGTGCTGCACAATAACTATGAGCAGACTTTTGCCCTCAGTGTGGCGGAATATCAGGTTGCCAAGCGCCTGGACGAGTACCGCAGAACTATCAACACTTTGGAAGACGACGGCCGATTGAACCGCGCGCTGGAGTTTATTCCTGACAACGAGCAGATTTCTGAGCGCGAGCACAAAGGGCAGTCCCTGACCCGCCCCGAATTATCGGTTCTAATTTCATACGTTAAGGTCAAGTTGAAAGAAGAGCTGCAAAATGCACAAATCACCGACAATGAGCGGGTGCGTTTTGCGGTTGAGTCTGCATTCCCGGAAAAATTGGTCGAGCGTTATCGCGACCAAGTCTATGACCATCCGCTGTTGCGCCAGATCGTGGCTACCCAGGTTGCCAATGAGATGGTTAACAGTATGGGTATCACCTTCTACAACCGTATCGGTACAGCCACTGGCGCCGATGTGAACGATGTAACTGCCGCTTATGTCAGCGCTCGTGATGTGTACGAGATGCACGACTTCCAGGAGCAGCTGGCTGCGCTGGACTACAAGGTGCCAGCGGAGCTGCAAACAGAACTGCTGAACTCGATGATAGGCCGTGTGCGCCGGGCAACCCGGTGGTTCCTGCGCAATCGCCGCAATGAGTTGGAGCCAGCTACCAACTGCGAGCTGTTCCAGGAGCCGGTACAGCGGGTTATTACAGCGCTGCCGCAGGTCTTGAGTGGCGAGCCCCTTAACGAATGGGAGCAGCGCTACCAGAAACTCCTGGAAGCAGGGGTACCAGAGGCCCTGGCCCTGCTGTCGGCGTCGCCCACCTACCTCTACTCGGCACTGGGTATTTCCGAGTCGGCGCGAGCTAGCGATACTCCCGTAGAGGAAGTTGCCACGGTTTACTTCAGGCTGTCGGATGAGTTGAACCTGCACTGGTTTGGCAATCTGATCGTCGACTTGCCGGTAGACAGCTTCTGGCAGGCGCAGGCCCGAGAGACCAGTATGGATGACCTGGACAGCCAGTTGTCGACACTGGCGGTGAACATTCTCCGCTTAGGCAAGGCTGAAAATCTTGATGTAGAGGGTGCAATGTCCCGCTGGAGCGCTATCATGGCGCCCGCAATTCAACGCTGGCACAATATGATTGCCGAGTTGAAGTCTACTTCTGTCGGTGACTTTGCCATGTTCACTGTGGCTTTGCGCGAGCTAATGTATCTCGCCCACGCCACTGCGGACCGGGAAACCCTGGCAGAACAGTAGCGGAATAGAGCCCAGGGGCCGCTCAAAGGTCCCTGTAGTATCGTCATCACAAGATAGAGCCCTTCGTTTTTCTGAAGGGTTCGCCTCCCCACGTAAGGAAAGGTATGTATTCAACACTGCGTAAAGCCTTGTTTGCGCTTGACCCTGAGCGGGCCCACCATTTGTCGATTGATGCCATTGGCGCTGCAGAGCGCCTCGGTTTGATGTCCCTGTACAAAAAGTCGGTACCGGATGATCCGGTCGAGTTGATGGGGCTCACTCTACCCAACCCGGTCGGTTTGGCCGCTGGTCTGGATAAGAATGCGCAGGCCTTTAACGGTTTCGGAGCCCTGGGATTTGGGTTTGTTGAAGTGGGCACCGTGACACCGCGCCCCCAACCTGGCAATCCGCTGCCAAGGCTGTTTAGGGTGGAAGAGGCCGATGCGATTATTAACCGTATGGGTTTTAACAACCTCGGTGTTGACTACCTGATTGAAAGAGTGAAAAAGCGCCGTTATAGCGGTGTCTTGGGGATCAATGTAGGTAAGAACTTTGATACTCCAGTGGATAAGGCCGCCGATGACTACTGCCTGTGTATCGAGAAGGTGTACCGCTACGCCGACTACATCACTGCCAACGTTTCCTCTCCCAATACCAAAGGGCTACGTGACCTCCAGTTTGGTGACAGTCTCAATCGCTTGCTGGGCAGCATCAAAGACAAGCAGATGGAGCTGGCTCAAAAGAGTGATCGCTACGTCCCTGTCGCCGTCAAGATTGCCCCGGATATGGAAGGTGATGCGGTGGCGCAGATAGCTGAGGCACTGTGTGAGTACGATATCGATGGGGTGATCGCTACCAATACGACGATCGATAAGTCTTCAGTCGCCAAGCTGCCCCATGGTAGCGAAGAGGGCGGTTTGAGCGGAAAACCCCTGAGAGCGCAATCCACCAAGGTCATCGAGCTGTTATCGAAAGAGTTGAGCAAGCAGATCCCGATTATTGGGGTTGGCGGTATTTTTGATGGTGACAGTGCGGCTGAAAAGATTCGTGCTGGGGCGACTGCCGTACAGATGTATACCGGTTTTATCTATCGGGGGCCTGAGTTGATTCGTGAGGCGGCAGAGGCAATTGCTTTGGAGCGCCGCCGAACAGAGCAAGGGTAAGCTGTATCAGTTGCTGACTGCTAGGAAAAGGGGGGCTTTTGACGATAAGCCCCCTCGCCATCGCTAAATGGTGCTCCACCCGTCAGGGTATTGGATGTCGGTAGAAACGGCGCCATAAATTTCCAGTTTTTGCGCCTTGGTCACTCTGTCGAAGCCATTCCAGTAATCTTCCCGCCCCTCACGCCAGCCGTTGATCCACTCCTGATGAGGATCCTCTTCGACAAATGGGCAGCTATCCATAGACTTGTTGTTCAGGGCTGCCAAATAGCCCTTGTAAAATGCCCTGTCGGCGTGATTTCGTTTTTGGCGTTTCATCGTATACGGCACCTCTACTTTGTCGGTCTGTGGACAGTTTGTCGGCAGGTTCGCAAACGGCTCTATTTGGGGGTGTCTCTCAATGAATTTTAGTGAAGGAAATAAGTCTTTGAACGGACCGACCCAATCCACCTTATTAGTAAGAGTAAAGTGGCTGCGTGGGAATCGGAAAATATCTCTAGATGACAGTATGACTTATGGGGCAGGTAGTAATTAACGGCAGGGCGTATTCTCTTCTGCCACAAAATGGGATAATCGTCCTCTTTTGGGCAAGGCGATAATGCTCAATTTCCCTAGTTGGGGGCGGTAAAGGTTTTGCCTCCAAGTTTTATTTGTGCGTACTGGCGGCGCAGACGTTGCCGGCAGCTTTAAATGGGCGGTCTTTATTGGCGCACAAAACTTCCTCCACAGGAGGAGCTTAATGAGTAAGTATTTTGACAGATTTACAAACCGAAGAATTTGAGTTTACGGCTACGTGTCCCAAGGGAATAGAGGGACTGCTCGCTAATGAATTACGCGACCTGGGTGCAGGGTCTGTAAGGGAGCAGCCGGCGGCAGTGTATTTTTCCGGCTCCCTGAAGCTGGCTTACCGCTGCTGTCTGTGGAGTCGCTTGGCAAACCGCATTATGTTGCGTTTGGCGCAGGTACATGTAGCCACCGCTGAAGACCTCTACCGAGCAGTTGCCGAGCAACCCTGGGAGCTCCACATTCGCTCCTCGGGCAAGCTGTGGATGCAATTCTCTGGGACCAACCGAGAGATCCGCAATAGTCAGTTCGGTGCTCAAAAAGCAAAAGATGCCATTGTCGACCGCCTTCGCCGCCAGTCGGGAGCCCGTCCAAGTATTGATAAACATCATCCAGATTTGACGGTTGCCTTGCGCTTGCACCGGGATAAGTTGGATATTGCCATCGACCTAAGCGGTGACAGCCTACATCGCCGTGGCTACCGAACCCATATCGGTGCAGCCCCACTGAAAGAGAACCTTGCGGCAGCACTGTTGCTGCGAGCCGGCTGGCCAAAGATTGCCGAGCAGGGTGGAGCATTGCTCGACCCGATGTGTGGCTCGGGCACTATTCTGGTGGAGGCGGCGATGATCGCTGCTGATATAGCACCGGGATTAATGCGGGATAGCTTTGGTTTTGAGCGTTGGCTGAACCACCAAAGCGATATCTGGAATGAGCTTCGCGAGGAGGCATTACAGCGTCAAGGCGTTGGCCTGGCGCGCGAACTGCCAGAGATTCGCGGTTACGATGCCGATGCGAAAGTCTTGTTTGCGGCTGAAGCTAATATTGCCCGGGCCGGTCTGGAGCGCCAGGTGCGAGTGAGTTGCCGCCCAGTAGCAGGGTTTAGGGTACCGAGTCATAGAGAAGTCAAAGCGGGATTGGTTTTGACAAACCCACCCTACGGTGAGCGCTTGGGTGAGCAGGAGGCTTTGCGGGAGACCTATTTTGAACTGGGGCGGCAGTTAAAAGCGGAGTTCCCGGGCTGGTTGGTCGGTGTGTTTACCGGCAATCCGGAACTGGGTTATGCCACCGGTTTACGCTCTCATAAGCAGTACCAGCTATACAATGGCAGTATCCCCAGTCAGTTGCTGATGTTTGAGGTTCGTGCGCAAAGTGGGGCGGTGGCGAGTGAAGCCACTGGGCCGAAGTTATCACCCCAGGCGGAGATGGTAGCGAATCGCTTGCGCAAAAATCTGCGCACTACGGGTAAATGGGCCGCGAGGAGTGGCGTGGATTGTTATCGCCTCTACGATGCGGACTTGCCTGAGTATGCTGCGGCTATCGATATCTATAAAACCCTGGATGGCGCCGTGTACGCGCATTTGCAGGAGTATCGTCCGCCGGCCACTATCGAGGAGGAGAAAGCTCGGGGACGCTTGCGCGATTTGTTAAGGGCCCTTCAGTCCGTGCTCGAATTGCCTCGCGCGAATATCAGTATTAAAGAACGCCGTCGCCACAGCCACAAGGGCGGAGGTAAGGGTGGAAGTCAGTATCAGAAGCAGACCGAATCCAGAAAGGAACTCTGGGTTGGGGAGTATGGTGCTGAGTTGGCGGTAGATCTGTGGAGCTACCTGGATACAGGGCTTTTCCTGGATCATCGCCCGGTGCGCAAATATCTGCGAGAGATTTCTGCCGGTAAAACATTCCTAAACCTTTTCTGCTATACCGCCAGTGCGACAGTCCAAGCGGCTCTGGGTGGTTGCAAGCAGAGCACTAGTGTCGATATGTCGCGAACCTATCAAAACTGGGCGGGACAAAATTTCCGTGCTAATAACATGGATCCTTATCGCCATCAGTTGGTAGAGGCCGATTGTTTGCAGTGGCTTGAGTCTGCTCAACAGAACAGGAAAGGCCATTACGATTTAATATTCATGGACCCCCCGAGTTTCTCCAATTCCGCGAAGATGAGCGGGGTACTAGATATTCAGAGGGACCACGGGAAATTGATTCGTCAGTGTATGTCCCTGTTGTCGCCTCAAGGTCGCTTGGTGTTTTCCAATAACTTGCGTAGCTTTAAGATGGACGAGGACGTTTCCAGTGAATACTCGGTAGAGAAGCTGAACCTTCTGGATAAGGATTTTCAGCGCAATCCGAAAATTCACAATGTTTGGGAGCTGCGGCTGAAGTAGGGTGGTACTAACGCTTTAGTGATTTGTGGTCGGCTTGATTTGATAGCCGGCCACAATTAAATGCTTAAAATACCTGAGGCTTGATAAGTTTTGACCATTGAAATTGAGGGATTTTACAAGCTGGAGGTAAATCGCCGTCCAGTGTCAATTTACTTGTAATTCAATTCTAGGTTAATTTGGGCCAGCGGCTTTCAGCTAGAACTTTGCATAAATAAAAAGATAGCGAAAGTTGACGGTACAACCACAGAAACCCGATTCGCTGTGAGCTCGAATCTATTCATTCAGATCCATTACAACCCGTATCCCCACATCCTTTGAGCGCGCGGTTTCATTGAGGCCTTTTCGGTAGTCAGAAGAAATCTTACTAGAGGTATCACGCATTGAGCCGCCCCTTACAGAATGAAGTTGGCAGCCGTTAATCTTTATAGGCGCTGAAGTAGTTTTTGTTGGGTTGTATCCAGCTTGGTAGCAGTCTTCCACCCACTCAGCCACGTTCCCTGCAGTGTCAAAAAGGCCAAAAGGATTCGCCTGGTAATGCCCTACGGGAGCTGTACTGATACTGAACAGCTTTGTAAATTCGCTAGAGCAACCCCTGCGGCAATTCGCTTTTCCCCGGACGTCGCTGGAAGCCCACCAGTATTGGTGGGAACTACCTCCCCGGGCTGCGTACTCCCACTCGGCTTCACTGGCCAGCCGATACTGCTTGCCAGACTCCTTTGACAGCCACTTCACATACCTTTGTGCGTCCCGCCAGGTCACATTAATTACCGGTCTATCGCCGCGCCCCCAGCCTGCATCGCTGGGTTTAGCACTGCCGGTGGCCTCGGCGAAACGATCGTATTCGGCAAAGGTGACCTCATAGATGGATATAGCAAAGTCCTGCTCTACATTTACCCTGTGCGCAGGGCTGGCCAATCGCCGCTGGTTATTGCCCATGGTAAAGCTGCCTGCTCCCACTGCGACCATTTTCGGGCCTAAGCCACCGGAGGATAATTCAGATTGAAATCGCTTGCCGATAAAGTAGGCAGGTTCCAGCTCGATCGCCACTTCGAGGTTTTGTTCTTCCAGCAAGACCCACTGGCGAACTTTACTGAAGCCCCGTTTACTCACTTCCACATCATATTTGCCTGGGCTCAATTCAAGCCCCGGCTGGTAACGGGGGGCTATGTTCATAATCCGCACACGGGCATCAGACGGCTTTGTGTTAATCGTTAGGCTGTACAGCTTGGGTTGGTTCTCTGCTCTTGGCTCTGCAGGCTCAGGCGTGAGAACTTTTGGGGGCTCAATATTACTCCTGGCAATCAGTGCCTGATTACCACTGAGGGGTAGTTGTGCATCTGCATTGAGCGAGGAAGGTAGATTTAGCTGGGTAACTTGTACCTGTGAGTCTAGGGCATCTGCTGCTGATTCAGTTGGCGCAGACTCTGTATTTGAATTTGGAGCAATATTGGCAGGCTGCTCCGCGGTACCTAGTAGGGTGGCAGCTGTAAAATCGGCAGCGCCGTCCAATATAGGTAGTCCAAGTTGCCAGCCGGCCTTGTGATCAACGATGCTATACAGGCCCCAGGTTGAGGTAAGGCCAACAGCGATAAAGCAGCTCATAAGCCAGGAGCGCTTGTGTTTTGTTGGCTCAGCGAGGAACTGCCGCAGGCGTACAACAGTATCCTGCTCCTTACGCTCTGGCTTCTCGGGCGTTTCCTTCCGTTTCCAACTGGAAGCAACTCTCCCGAGTTGGTCTGCCACACTGCCGTAAATGGTCAGTACAAGTGCTTTTGCCAAGCTGGAAGTTTTTAAAGTTGAATTGTTGAGCTGGCTGATTTGGTTGGCCGGCTTTCCGGCGAGGGCTGCAACCAAATCATCTGCGGCATCGGCGATATCCAGGCCGCGTTGAAATCGCTTATCCGGATCTTTGGCCAGGAAGTGATCAAGTAGAGGCTGATAAAGTGCGTATCGGGCTGGCAGTCGCGGTATTGGGTCGGTGAGGTGCTTTATTGCAATGGCGACGGCTTCGTCTGCCTGATAGGGCACGGCTCCTGTGAGCATTTCATAGAAAACAACTCCCAGGCTATACAGGTCGGCACGACCGTCAACCGCTGCTCCGCGAGCTTGTTCCGGGCTCATATAGTGAGGGGTTCCCACAACCATCCCGCTGTTAGTCATACGGGTGGTTCTCGCGATAGCCCGGGCAACCCCAAAATCACTGAGTACGGCCGATCCGTCTTCGCGAAACAGGATATTCTCCGGTTTCAGGTCTCGGTGTACATAGCCCTTGCTATGGGAGTGGTCTAGGGCCATGGCTATCTGGCGCACAACATTAAGCGCCTCAAGAGGCTCAAGCCCACCTTTGCTTAAACGCTCTGCAACCGAGCCCCCAGGCATGTAGTCCATGGCGATATAGTTCAGGCTGCGGTAGCGGCCAATATCGTGAATACCGACGATATTTGGGTGTGACAGCTGCCCAACGATATTTGCTTCCCGCTGGAACCGCTCACTGAATATTGGATCAGCGTTCAATACTGGCGACATAACTTTTAGTGCCACCTGCCGGCCCACACTGCGCTGTATAGCCAGGTAGACTGAGGACATTCCCCCCTGATTGATCTTCTTGAGGATGCGGTAGCCCGGTATCTGCAGTGAAGAGGTGCCGCTATTGACGACTTCCATGAAGTGCTTTCCCTATCTTAAAGCAGAGTTGAAAGTCCGTAGGCAACTGCGGTGGCTAAGGCGACTGTGAAGAGGAGAATGAAGGGGCGATACTTTCTGAGTGTGGAGCCGGGCAGGGTGGGCTCGCTAATTGGGTTGAGGGATGCGGTAGAAGAAGGTTGCGCTGTGGATGGGGCATCTATGACCTGAACAGTGACGTTATCTTTGCCTCCTGCATCCAATGCTGCAGCGATTAGAAGTTCTGTTGCTCTGTGTGTATCACTGTTTTCTGTCAATATCTGGCTGATTGAATTTGCTGGTACTTCCGAACTAAGTCCATCGCTGCAGATGAGTAGTCTCTGTCCTGCTGCCCAGCGATAGGAGACTCGGTCCACTTCGAGTTTGGGGTTGGTACTACCGCCGATACATCGGGTAATTACATGCCGGTTGGGGTGAATTGCGGCTTCTTCGGAGTTGATAGCGCCTGAATCCATCAACATCTGTACGTAGGAGTGGTCGCTGGTTAGTTGGGTGAGCTTCCCTGTTGTGCCTTCGGGAGCCCAGAGGTAAGCGCGGCTGTCTCCAACCCAGTAGATATGAAAGTAGTCACCCTCTTCAGCAACAACGACCGCAGTAGAGCCCATATTGGCTGTGGTTTGTTCATCGCCCAGTAAAAGGGCGTGCGCTTTTTGCAAGGCACGCTCGTAGTGCTTGTCAGTTTCCGCTGACTTTTGGATTTCTTCAACAACAGTTTTGCTCGCGAGTTCACCAGCGTGGTGACCGCCAAGGCCATCGGCTACAACCCAGATACCTTTGTCTTCCGCAGCCCAATAGGCATCTTCGTTCTGTTCACGCTTATAGCCGGTATGGGTTGCGCCGGCACTGCGTGTAGCGTCTTTGCTTTGCTGAACTATCCCGCTGTGCCGTGATACTTCGCGTACTTTGGCTTCACTCACTGGCGTGCAACTACCTGTAATTTATTTAATCTTTCTAACGGTGATAACCCTCCGGTAATCACACGCCTCTTCCCTGTTGTGCTCTCGGCTTATTCAAGTTGCCGATCACTTTGTAGGTCATCGCTGAATCTGTTAAATACTAGACCTTTGGGCCATTTTAAGCTGCAAACCGAATCACACGCTAATGATATCGCCCATGATAAACTCAACTTTATCAATAAAAGTGAGTGTTTCGGCTGCTTTTTAACATTAGTTAAGCTCACTGTCTTCAATAATTGGCCAATTTCACACGGCCATTTTGGCTTTAGGAGCGATTTCGATGCTCAAACTTTGTGATGTCAATGATCTCAGCCAGAGCGTATGGCTGGTATCGCCGGGAGTAACTGTGGGGCGGGCGCAGAGTAGTGACTTGTGTATTGCCGATGATTCCGTAGCGAAGTCGCACCTTAAAATTGCGGTTAATGGCGATGTTCTGACTTTGCACAATTTGTCGGGCGCGGCCCGTGTCTTGCTTAATGGTCAGCCAACTGGTACACCGTGCCAGTTAAAAATAAACGATCAGGTCAAAGTGGGCAGCCGTTTACTCCAGGTAATCGACCCTAAGGTAACTAAGCTTAAGTCTGGCCCCCCTAAGTCTGCTTCGAATCAGGGCGTTGCCTGGGCGCTAAGAGCCAATCACCGGGCTATTGCAGGAAAGGTGTTCCCTGTGAAAGAGAGTGCGGTAATTGGGCGCTCCGATGAGTGTGATATAACTTTTTCGCTTTCTCATCTTTCGCGTAGGCACGCTCGTCTCGAAGTAAGGGAGGGCTTACTGTTCGTTATTGACTTAGGTTCGGCAAATGGGACTTTTGTCAATAATAGAAAGGTTAGTGAGAGTCGGGTGCGCAGGGGAGATGAGCTCCGGCTCGACACTTTAAGTTTTTCAATTGTCGGCCCAGCTGACGATAACAACCGCACGGCTGTACGCCCGGCTTTGCCGGAGTTCGAATTGCCCAGTTCTACCTCTGTCTCTGGAGAAGCCGATACAGTCCCCTACGCAGTGCAACCCAGTTTGTCCGAGGAGGTACCTGAGGAAGTCGATAAGCCAAAGGCTAAAAGTAAAACGTGGCTTTTAATAGTGGGGCTTGCGCTAAGTGTTGCGGGATATCTCTGGGGCAGCAGCCAGGGGGTTTTTGGATGAGCGATATAAAAGAGCTTTTGCTCTACACCACTTTGGGTTGCGGCCTGTGCGAAAAAGCCAAAATTGAAATTTGGCCTGCCCTGGAAAAATTCAACTTGCGTCTTCGCGAGGTGGATATCGCCGAGGATGAAGCGTTAATGGAGCGCTTTTCTATCCGCATTCCGGTGGTTGGCCTTGGAGACCCCGACGATGTTTGCGGTTGGCCGTTTGACCAGGTCCAATTGCAAGATTGGCTGAAGGAGAGGCTTTAAATTACAGCCGGCTCGCAGCTTCACTCTCCCTTAATAGTTGCAGCTTGGTGCCGCTTCGGTAGGCGTAAATTACAGAATAGGCGAGTACATTTTGCACATAATTACGCGTTTCCCGGAATGGAATGGTTTCAATCCACACATCATAGGGCAGCTGTTTTCGGGTCTCTTTTAGCCATCCCGCTACGCGGGTTGGCCCGGCATTATAGGCGGCGGCTGCCAGAAAGCGGTTATTGTCAAAGCGGTTAAGTAAGCTACTTAAGTAAAAGCTGCCCAGCGCAATGTTAGTATTGGGGCTCAAAAGGTCCCAGCTGCGTCGATAGCGCACCCCCGCTCTGCGTGCAGTAGCTTTTGCCGTGGATGGGAGCAATTGCATAAGTCCCAGGGCCCCGGAGCTGGATTTTGCATCGTGGCTAAAGTGGCTCTCTTGTCGTGCCACAGCGTAAATCAGATATGGCTCTATTGCCGAGCTCTGGGCACCAACCTGTTTGCTCACATCGTGAACAATATCGGAAAAAGCGAGTGGGAATCGCAGCTCCAAGTCGTCGAGGTAGTCAGCCGCAAGCACTGACTGGATTGATTTATGGTACCAACCCCAGGCGCTAGCTACTTTGCCGGCCGCAAGTAATTCCTGGTGGTCCATAGCTCTTGTGGCATAGCTCCATTCCCTTCGGGCATGGAAGAGTTCGCCTATCGCTTGTAATTCTCGGGCCCTCAGCAGTTCGGGGCGCTTTGCCATCTCCTGCACTTGAATGGGGGTGATTGGTGCCGGCCGGTGCTCAAAGCTGTACTGTTGCCCCAAGGTATCAGCGGCAAGGAAACCGTAGTAACTGCGATTGCGGGCGGCTTTGCGGTAAAGGTGGGAGGAAGCTTCGGAACTTCCTGTGCCATAAAGTTCTTCCAGTGAGCGGGCTTTCCAATATATCCACCGGTCGAGTTGTTGTTTCTCCTCTGGCAGGCGGTCAATCCAGAACGCGACCTGTTGCCAATTTAATTCACGTAGGGATTGTCTGGCTAGCCACTCGATGGTACGGCCATCGGTCACTGTGTGATGTTCAACCAGCTGTTGCAAGCGCTGCATATTATCCTGGCGAGCAAATTGACGCGCCAAGTGCTTGAACATGGCTTCTTGTTGGGCATCGGAAAACAAGTAGCTGGCCTGATAGCGGTGCCACGCAGTTTCAGCTTTGATCGCGTCTTTTTTCGCCAATTGGTGCAATCCGTGCAACACGCTATCGCGATATTCCAGTGGGTTGTAGGCGAACTTGGTGTCAGTGAGAAGCTTCTGTGGGTTGCGATGGACCGAGCGTAAAAGTTTGGCTTTCTCTGCTTGTGCTGGCGTCATTTTTTTGGCGATATAACGTGCCAAATCGAGATTGCCTTCTTCGACTGCCAGCAGGTGCCGCTTCCAAGCGAGTTCCTGCGTCAAGCCGCCGTTTTTTATCCAGCGGGCAAAAACGGGGTCGCACTCCTCGACTTGGGACCGGCCAACAAGCCAGAGTTCTGATATCAACTGCTGTGTTTCTGCCTGATAGCCGTCTCGGCGCGATAGGGCATCGGCGTAATAGCAGTGGAGGGAGGTGCGACTGTGTTGCGAAGGTTGGTAATAGCGCAGGTAAGTCGAGAACTTTTTTTGACTACCGAGTTGGCGCAACAACCTGACCATCATCCAGTCGCCAATAGCCGTGCCTCTGTTGCTCTCCAGGAATTGATCAACTTCTTTTAAGGGCAGTTGGTGCAGTTTTTCACTGAGCGCCCAATAGTCAATATAAGCAGCGAGGGGATAATCTTTGAGCTCAGCTTTAAGTGCTCGAAGTTGCCGTCGATCCTTGTATTTTATCGCCTGCCGGGCCTGGCGCAGCTTTTCTCTCTGCGCCGCACGATTATCTTCGGATACTTCCGGTGCGATAGCGGTTGACTGAACAGATTGTGCATTAGTGGGCACGGCTGTGCAGAGACAGGTGATGATTAGGGCAGAAAGAAGCGCGATTCCTTTTGCGTCAGCTGACATCTCAATTACCTCAGTTGGACGTGTGTTTCCAGCTATGACTGACTATACGGTAAAAACGCGTAAAATAGCTGATTTTTCACAGAACCCGAAAGAGCCGACTTCGCTTCTTTCATCAGCGGGATTGAGGTTCGGGTTTGATAATTGTAGTGCCTATTTATGTTGCTTCTATTGGATGGGGTCAGTCTTCGTTACGGGACCCAGGTACTGGCAGACAATGTCAGTGCAAAAGTTGAGCGTGGAGATCGTATATGCCTTGTGGGGCGTAATGGGGAGGGGAAATCCAGCCTGTTGCGCTTGATAGCGGGGCAAGTTGACGCGGATAGTGGCGAGATTGTTCGTGCCAGCGGTATGGTTCAAGCGGTTTTGGAGCAGGAGTTACCTGCCGATTGCCCCGATTCTGTCTACGGATATGTTGCTATGGGATTGGGCGAAATAGGCGTTGTTTTGTCGGCGTACAGGGACTCCCCCACAGCAGAGCTACAAGCCAAAATCGAAGCGGCTCACGGTTGGGAGCTTCTGCCGAAAGTGGACAGTGTATTAGATCGTTTGGGGCTCGATGCAGACGAAAAGGTTGCCGACCTTTCCGGTGGCTGGCAGCGCCGTGCTGCTCTGGCTCGCGCTTTGGTGGTGGAGCCTGATCTGCTGATATTGGATGAGCCAACCAACCACCTGGATATTGCTGCAGTCGAATGGCTTGAGAATTTCCTCGCCAGCTATCGTGGCGCTCTTTTGTTTGTGAGCCATGATCGGGCATTGGCACAACGTTTGGCCACCAGCGTATGGGATTTGGATCGTGGACACCTGCGGACATTTCGCTGCAAGTTCGACCGTTACCAGGAAGAAAAAGAGAAGCTTCTTGAAGAAGAGGCAAAAAATGAAGCTCTTTTCGACAAGAAGTTAGCACAGGAAGAGGCCTGGATTCGCCAGGGCATCAAGGCTCGCCGAACCCGTAATGAGGGACGGGTAAGAGCGCTTCAAGCACTGCGTCGCCAAAGGGAAGCGCGCCGGTCCCAGCAGGGTATAGCCAAGATGGCCCTGGATAGCGGTGAGATGTCCGGCAAATTGGTTGCTGAGTTGAAGGGCGTCACTTTTGCTTATCCCGATGAGCAACCGTTGATTAGGGATTTATCATTCACGCTGATGCGTGGAGACCGCGTTGGCTTAATAGGCCCCAATGGTGTCGGCAAAAGTACCCTGATCAAATTGCTGCTGGGAGAGCTAAAGTCCCAGGGGGGGAGTGTGCGCCTGGGTACCAAGCAGCAAGTGGCTTATTTCGATCAGCGCCGGGATCAGCTGAATCCCGATTTGACTGTGCTCGATAATGTCGCCGAAGGGCGCGACTCAGTGACTATTGGTGGTAAAAGCCGCCACGTAATGTCTTATTTGGCCGATTTTCTTTTTAGTGGTGTTAAAGCCCGTACTAAAGTCAGCGCCTTGAGTGGTGGAGAGAGAAATCGCGCCTTGCTGGCAAAATTGTTTAGCCAGCCCGCCAATATTTTGGTGCTTGACGAGCCCACCAATGACCTGGATGTAGAAACCCTGGAGCTGCTTGAACAGTTACTCCTGGACTTTGGCGGAACGGTTCTGCTGGTGAGCCATGACCGTGCTTTCCTGGATAATGTGGTGGGCTCATGCCTCGCATTTGAGGGGGATGGCCGCATCCGTGAATACGTGGGTGGTTATGGGGATTTTGTGCGCCAAGGTGGCAGCTTTGTCGCTGAGCTGAAAGAAGTTAAGCCAGCTGCTAGTAAACCAAAGGAAAAGCCCCAGTCCCAGGCGGCGGCTCCAGCGAAGAAAAAGAAACTGAGCTATAAGCTTCAAAGAGAGCTGGATAGCCTACCCGCCTTGATTGAGTCTTTGGAAGAAGAGATAGGGGCTATTGAGCAAGAGGTTGCCGACCCCAGTTTTTATCAGCAGGAGCAGGCGTTGGTGCAGGCTAAGCTGAACACCCTGACGGAAAGGCAGGCCCAGCTCGAAGAGGCATTTGAACGCTGGTCAGAGCTGGAGGGGGGAGACGACTAAGTTGAAGGGGAAGCTGCAATTCTTGCTGCTTCCCCCTCCCCAATTTTGAAGGATTATTCGTCTTCCATATGTACCCGAATCGCCAGAACGTCGCATTTGGCGCCATGGAGAACGCCGTTAGCGGTGGAGCCGAGTAATAGCGCTAAGCCGTGACGACCGTGGCTGCCAATAATGATTAAGTCGGCTTCGATATCTTTGGCTAAGCGATGAATCTCAGTAGATGGCTGGCCGAGTATTACGTGCTGGCGATCTGCGGGGATATCCAGCCGATCGGCGGCTTTTTGCAATTGCTCCTTGGCCTGGGATTGTAGTTGGTCCTGTACCTCGGAGAGGTCCATTGGGATGTCGCCGCCATAGGCAAAAGTCAGGGGCTCAATGGCGTGAAGTAAGCTTAACTCTGCACCAAATGCTTCAGCCATATCAGCGGCCCTATCAAGTACCTGGGAAGACTCTTTTGACAGGTCCAAGCCCACGAGGATGTGTCGGTATTTCGCCATAATTTACCTGCTCCTATCCCTTTTATTGACTGTGAAAAACACCCTTGTGACACCTATTTTGAGTCTACCGCAAAAAAAACCGATTGACATAGATCACGCGGAACACCGCACAATAGTCACTTTTTTCCACTGATGAGGAGTGGTTATGTCTGATTGGTTGCCGGTGATTATCGTCGGATTTGCCATCGCTTTGGTGCTGGGGCCGGTGATGTGGCTAAAGCCCAATGCCCGTGACAGCCGTCTTGCAGATTTGCGTAGCCGGGCGGCCCAGGCTGGCATTACCGTACAAATCCAAGCGCTGCCTGCGGCGTTGGGTGATGGGACTGCAGCTGTCTATTATCACCGCTGGCAGAACCGTAAAGGCCTGAGTGTGGGGTGGGTTTTGGATAAACAACGGATTGAGCACGAGCTGAATTTTTCCGGTGTTTGGGATTGGGCTGATGGCCAGCCAGCTCCGCAAGGGGCATGGAAATATTTGCGCGAGCTACTGGAAAAAATCCCTCGGGACGCCTGTGCGATTACTGCAACACCAGTGGGTCTCGGTATTCAGTGGCCGGAGTCAGGAGGCAAACAAGCCTTCCAGAAACTAATGGCGTCGCTCGATGAGTACACCCCCTTAATAGAAGAAGCTATTCGAAAAGTGAGTTCGCGCGCGGCGACTGAGGGGCTGTCTTGATTGCCGTAATAGCGGTGTAAAAGAGCGTCTACTGAGTCGCATTTAGGCGGACTGCCCAGTGCCAATTTTGGTGACTGTGAGTGGAAAATTGTCAGCTTTGCTTGACCGCGCTTGAAGTGAGGCTTATATATTCGCGCAGCACAAGCCCGATAAGAGGGCTTGAAAGACTTGCAATAGCAGTAAATTTTCATTTGAAATCAAAGGCTTATGGGTAAATCACTGGTCATCGTCGAATCACCGGCCAAAGCGAAAACCATCAATAAATATCTCGGCAAGGACTTTGTTGTGAAGTCCAGTGTCGGCCATATTCGCGATTTGCCCACAGGTGGGGGCAATAAACAGCCGGTTGACGCAAAGGAGCGCGCCCGTCGTGCAGCGGAAACACGCAAGCTTTCCCCCGAGGCGAAAGAGGCTTATAAGCGGAAGAAAAACCGCGATCAGCTGATTAAGCGTATGGGGATCGACCCGGATCACGAGTGGCAAGCCCACTACGAGATACTGCCGGGTAAAGAGAAAGTGGTGAGTGAGTTACAAAAACTCGCCGAAGGCGCCGATCATATCTATCTCGCAACGGACTTGGATCGCGAGGGAGAGGCAATTGCCTGGCATTTGCGTGAAGCAATTGGTGGCGATAACGATCGCTACCGCCGGGTAGTGTTTAATGAAATTACCAAGTCTGCGATTCAGGAGGCCTTTAAAGATCCCGGCCGTCTGAATATTAATCGGGTAAACGCCCAGCAAGCGCGCCGTTTCCTCGATCGAATCGTTGGCTATATGGTGTCCCCTCTACTGTGGGAAAAAGTGGCCAGAGGCTTGTCTGCGGGGCGTGTGCAATCTGTTGCGGTCCGCCTCGTAGTTGAGCGGGAGCGGGAGATTCGCGCGTTTATCCCGGAAGAGTACTGGACCCTGTTTGCCGATACGGCGACGGCAAAGGCTTCCAAGCTGCGCCTCGAGGTGAAAAAGCAGACTGGTGAGGCTTTCCGTCCTACCAACGAAGAGCTGGCAATGAGTGCTGCCAAGCAGCTTCAGTCCAGTGAGTTTGTTGTTTCCGCTCGTGACGATAAGCCAACCAGCTCCAAGCCCAGTGCACCATTTATTACGTCCACCTTGCAGCAGGCGGCCAGCAACCGCCTTGGCTTCAGTGTGAAGAAGACCATGACCCTGGCCCAGCGCTTGTATGAAGCCGGTCATATCACCTACATGCGTACAGATTCCACCAATCTCAGTAAAGAGGCTGTGGAATCTGCACGGGATTATATTGCCGAGAATTACGGCGATAAGTATCTTCCAGAAAGCCCCAATAGCTACAGCAGTAAAGAGGGCGCTCAAGAGGCGCACGAAGCGATTCGCCCATCCGATGTTCGTATCGCCCCAAATATGTTGTCCGGTGTTGAGCGGGATGCGGAGAGGTTATACAACCTGATTTGGCAGCAGTTTGTGGCCTGCCAGATGACGCCTGCCCAATTTACCTCCTCTTCAATCGTGGTCAGCGCAGGTGACTTTGAGTTGCGTGCGCGAGGTCGAGTAATTCGTTTCGATGGTTTCCTGAAAGTTGCGCCACCGAGCGGCAAAAAAGATGAAGATCTGGTGCTTCCAGATGTGAAGGTAGGCGAAAAGCTATCCCTGCAACAGCTGGATCCCAAGCAGCACTTTACCAAGCCGCCTGCGCGGTTTAGTGAAGCGGCCCTGGTTAAGGAACTGGAGAAGCGCGGTATCGGCCGCCCCTCCACCTATGCTTCCATTATTTCCACGATCCAGGATCGCGGTTATGTCCGCTTGGAAAACCGTCGTTTTTACGCTGAGAAAATGGGGGATATTGTTACCGATCGTCTCAGCGAAAGTTTCAAGAACCTGATGGACTACGGATTTACCGCAAACCTGGAGGAATCCCTGGATGCGGTTGCCGACGGCGATAAGGGTTGGAAGCAACTGCTCGATGAGTTTTATCAGGACTTTTCCGGGCGCCTGGAAAAAGCCCAGTCTGCCGATGCAGGTATGCGTCGCAATACGCCGACAGACACCGATATCGAGTGCACCAAATGTGGCCGCCATATGCAGATCCGCACTGGCTCCACCGGTGTATTCCTGGGGTGCTCTGGATACGCACTGCCGCCAAAAGAGCGTTGTACCAATACCATGAACCTGGTTTCTGGTGATGAGGCGGTCGATGCGGATAAGGACGAGGAAGCTGAATCCAGGTTGCTGCGGGAGAAGCGCCGCTGCGGCAAGTGCGGCACGGCTATGGATAGCTACCTGTTAGATGAGCAGCGTAAATTGCATATCTGTGGCAACAACCCGGATTGCAATGGCTACGAGATTGAGCAGGGCACTTTTAAAATTAAAGGCTATGACGGCCCCATTATTGAGTGCGATAAGTGTGGCAGTGATATGCAGTTGAAGTCTGGTCGCTTTGGCAAGTACTTCGGTTGTACCAATGAAGACTGTAAAAACACCCGCAAGCTGCTGAAAAATGGGCAGCCGGCGCCACCGAAAATGGATCCGGTTCCCATGCCGGAATTGGCCTGTATCAAAGTGGAGGATCACTATATCCTGCGCGATGGTGCCTCGGGTCTATTCCTGGCTGCCAGTCAGTTCCCGAAAAACCGTGAGACCCGTGCGCCCCTGGTTAAAGAGCTGCTGCCTCACCAGAGTGAGATCGATCCAAAATACAGCTTCCTATTCTCTGCACCGACGCAAGATGACAGTGGGCGGGATACCGTAGTTCGATTTAGCCGCAAAACCCAGGAGCAATATGTTCAATCTGAGGAAGAGGGCAAGGCGACCGGTTGGCGTGCTTTTTATCGTGATGGTGGTTGGAAAGTAGAGGCCTCCACCAAGAGCACTGCCGCCAAGCGCAAGAAACCGGCAGCTAAAAAGACAGCGGCAAAGAAGTAGGTAATGAGTAACTCTTACACGATTCATGTCACTTCGGCTCTACGCAAGAGCCAGCTGTTGCTGCAACAGCCGTGGGACTTGCCTCTCCAGCGCGATGCGCTGGAAGAGGCAGCGTTGATGCAGTTGTGCAAGGCCTATCGGGCCTTTCTGGCAGAGCAGGCAGCCCAGCTTCAGTTGGGGTTCGAACCGGAGTCTCCGCAGTTGATCATTGATGCGCTGGGCGTTCAGGGTAGGGCTAGTGCAGAGGCCAATGAGCTGTCCGGCCTGGTCGGCGACCCGCAGAGTTGGTTATCCCATATGCTTTACGCCTGGGAAGAGCAGCAGAAAATATCTGTGGGTGCTGATGAAAAACAGCAACAGGTTAATTTAATCCCGCTACACAACGAAGTTGCCAAGCCCGAGTTTGCACCTTTGTCCAAAGAGTTATTACTTCAGTGGCATCGTTCGCTGAGTGAGTTGGTGGTGAGGCAGCGCGCTCACTTGGATGAGTGTTAACTAATACGCTTACTCGACTTCGCTGAACTTCTGAATAGATTCGTAATATTCCTGCGAATTTTGAAGGTTGTTGATATTAGGCGCACCTCTGCGGGAAAGTCCGTTGTCCTTTGAGTGAGTCACAATAGAGTAGTTGTGGCCCACTCGACATAACCCGCAACCGGTGCAACGTGCAAAGCAATTCACTCTTCTCTTGTGATCTCTTGAGTGGTTTAGGTAATTCTTTGATATAGCGTACTGGTAATAGACTGCCTCGAAAGTCAGGAGCCAGAAGCCCTCAAATTGGATGAATGAAACTTATCGCAAGCCTGTGGTACACTGGGCGCAAACTGTTGTGCCGTGAAGGAAAAGCGAATGTCCTCCGAAACTTTTGAAATAATTGAGCTGGCTAATGGCGATGTAGCCTTGCGTCGTGCTGGCCACAAAGAGGACCCTTTGGTGAGCATTTCTTTTTCTGCGGAAAGTCTTCAGTTTTTGCGCAAGAACAAGGTTGCTGTGGCAAGGGCTATGTTGGAAGCGGGCATTGAAGCCGTACAAAATCTAGACGATCTTGAGGCTGGTTACTTCGAGGAAGAAGATGATTTAATGCCGGTAAATCATACTATCCACTAACATCAGCGTTAGTTCGAGTCTTATCAACAGCGGCCAATGGCCGCTGTTGTCGTTTTTAGGGGTTTAAGGCGCTTGGCGAATGACCCCTACGGCTAATCCCTCAATCACAAAGTTCTTATCTCTCATATCGACTTGAATTAACTCAAAGTCATCATTTTCAGGTAGCAGCTGAACGGTTGCCTGATTTCCCTTACGGCGAAAGCGTTTCACAGTGACTTCGTCATCGATACGGGCAACGACGATTTGGCCATTGCGCACCTGCTCGGTCTTTTGCACTGCCAGCAAATCTCCATCAAGAATACCTGCATCTCGCATACTCATACCGTGTACCCTCAGAAGATAATCTGCGGGGGGGTGGAAGAAGCTCGCGGGCAAGTCGCAGTAATCTTCAATATGTTCGCTGGCGAGTATGGGGTTCCCCGCAGCTACTCTACCCACAATCGGCAAGCCGGATTGATGATCCGGAATTCGAATGCCTCGGGAGGCGCCGGCAACCATCTCAATGGCGCCTTTTCTGGCGAGCGCTTTCAGGTGTTCCTCGGCGGCATTGGGTGAGCGGAAGCCGAGTTCCTGGGCAATTTCTGCCCGCGTTGGCGGGTAGCCAGTTTCATCCAGATAAGACTTGATCAGGTCGAGAACCTGGGACTGACGAGCGGTGAGATTGGTCATAGATTTACCTAGTTTTCTGTATTTATATACAGTTGCTGGAATTATATACAGATTTGTTGTTCGTGCAATCCTCAGGTTTTAGTCTTTGTGAGCTGCTACATTGATGGAGAAAGTAAAGAGAGAAGAAAGCGTTGAAGGAACTGACAAAGAGGGAAAAATAATGCTGGATGCAAAAATGCCGGAAGCCTGGAGAGTGCTTCGTATTCAGTCTGAATTGGTAGATGGGATAGAGCGGCTGATAGCGCTAGGTGGTGCAGTGACAGTGTTTGGAGGGGCGAGATTTACAGAGGACAGTCCTGAGTATCAGCAGGGGGTAAAGTTGGGAGAGTTGCTTGCGGCTGAAGGGATCCCCGTGATTACCGGTGGTGGGCCGGGGCTGATGGAGGCTTGTAATCGAGGGGCTTTCGGGCAGCCCGGCGCATCAATTGGGTTAAACATAGAGCTGCCTTTTGAGCAGGCGGCAAATCCATATCAGGACATCAGTTTGAACTTCCGATACTTTTTTGTACGGAAATTTATGTTTGTAAAACACGCACTTGGATTCGTTGGGCTTCCCGGTGGCTACGGCACGCTGGATGAGTTGTTTGAAGCTCTTACCCTGGTGCAGACACAGAAAGTGCGGCGTTTCCCAATTGTGCTGGTAGGTAAGCGTTACTGGAGTGGGCTGTACGACTGGTTGCTAGATACAGTGTTAGAGCGCGATTGTATCGATGCCAGTGATCTCGACCTTTTTCATATCGTTGATAGTGTGGAGGAGGCTGCGGCCCTGATTATGAAATATATGCAGGTGAAAGAATAATTATTCGGATGATCTTAAAATACCGAAAAAATTTTCAAAGTTATTTTTGTTAAAGCTGTCCCCGGACTAAAAGGCTATACCGGCTGGTGGGGTGGCGTACTTGCATAAGTTGGCGGGAGATCAACTCCAACAGTATTGATCTTGCCGCCTGACATACTTTTCCCTGTTATTTTTACTCTTGCACCTTGCTGAGTGGAGAGCTTAGCTGGCGGGCTCTAGATCAGTGAGAATGTGCTACTCTGGCGTCGATTAAACGTATGTTTTAAATGGTGGTTTGATACTTATGAGCCAGATAGATACGGTCAGCCGGATACTCGATGCAGCGGAAGTGCTGTTTGCTGAACGGGGTTTTCCTGAAACCTCATTGAGAACAATTACGAGCACGGCCGGGGTTAATCTGGCGGCAGTTAACTACCATTTCGGCTCCAAGAAAGAATTGATACAGGCGGTATTTGAACGCTTTTTAACGCCTTTCACTAACGCTCTGGAAGAAGAGCTTGATCGCCGTATTGCCCTGGGGCAGCCCCTGGGGGTGGAGGAGCTGATCGAATGCCTGTATCGAGTTGGGTTGGGAAGCCTTGGGCTGGAGGGAAAGGATCCACAGCGATTTATGCGTCTTTTAGGATTGGCTTATACCCAGTTCCAGGGGCATTTGCGTCGATTTATCGTATCTCGATACGGGGATACTTACCGCCGTTTTGCCGGACTGCTGGCTGAAGCGCTACCGGGCTTGGACCCAGAAACTTTCTATTGGCGCCTCTACTTTATGCTGGGAGCGACCATTTTCACACTGTCGAGCCACGATGCGATTGAGGCTATCCTGCGGGAGGATTTCGGTTCTGACAGTACCCTGACCCAGACTCTTGAGCGATTGGTACCCGCTGCTTCGGCCATGTTGAAGGTAGATAATTAGTGGGCGCACTCTTAAATCGATAAGGAACTTAATATGTCTTTACCACCCGGACCGGTCATGGTGGATATCGAGGGGCTTGAACTCACCGAGGAAGACTGTGAGTTGCTTCGGCATCCGATGGTGGGCGGGCTGATCTTTTTTGCGAGAAACTATCGGGATCGCCAGCAGCTTATCCAATTGGTTAACTCCATCCGTGCGGTGCGACCAGAGATCCTGCTAGCGGTAGATCAGGAGGGTGGCAGGGTTCAGCGGTTTCGCGATGACTTTACGCGAATACCTTCAATGCAGGCCCTTAGTGCTGTCGCCAGTAACGAGCAATTGCAGGATGTGGGGTGGCTGCTGGCCGCAGAGTTGCTGGCTGTAGGCGTGGATTTTAGCTTTGCGCCGGTTTTGGATGCGGATGACAGTCACAGCAGGGTGATCGGCGATCGGAGTTTTTGTCCCGACCCCGCCCAGTTAACCGCACTGGCTCGCCCTTTTATTCAAGGGATGCGCGAAGCGGGCATGGCCACGACAGGCAAGCATTTTCCGGGGCATGGCCACGTGCTGGAAGACAGTCATGTGGAGTTGCCAGAGGATAAGCGCTCGTTGGATCAGGTCTTGGCAACCGATGCACTTCCGTTTATCGATTGTATTGGAACCCAGGAACTTACCGCGGTGATGCCGGCCCATATCCGCTTCATCAACATTGATAGCCAGCCGGTGGGATTCTCCCGCTATTGGCTGCAGGATGTATTGCGGCGACAGCTGGGATTCAATGGAGTGATTTTCAGTGATGATCTGTCTATGGAAGGGGCGGGTGCGGCTGGAGGCTATGGCGATAGGATTCGCGCAGCCCTGGAAGCCGGTTGTGATATGGGTATCGTATGCAACAATCGTGTCGGCGCTTTTGAGGCGCTGGCGGCACTGGATACCTTTGTGCCCAGACCGGAGTCCACTCATCGGTTGTCGGCCATGGGTGGCAGGCCGGTGATCGGATCCTGGGAGGAGCTTGAGAAGAGTGCGCGTTGGCACAGAACCAGGGAATGGTTAGCTTCCATAATGCGCTGAGATAAGTTGTTGAAATCCGTCGTCTATTGAGAAGGCGCTATACGGATATTACTGATTGTTGGTTAAAGCGGAGGGGTTCGAGTGGAGTCCGTTGAGAGCGTGCTGTTGTCCTGGCTTGGTGAGAACCGGGTCTGGATAGTTTCTGTTTTCCTCATAGTACTTGCGTCTGGGGTACTGGCCTGGTTATTTGGCCGCTTTGTGCAGCGCATGGCCATTAAAGCGGAAAAGACGGTTAATCCCTGGGATGATGCTTTGGTTGGGGCGCTCTCCCCTCCCGGGCAGGTACTGGTATGGCTGTTGGGCTTGACTGTCGCTGCCCAGCGAGCGGGGGACGCCACTGGTGCCGAGATATTCTCCCTGGCTGCACCGACGCGGGAAATAGGCTTGATCCTGGTGATGGCCTGGTTTGCCTGGCGATTCTCACACAGCGTGGAACACAATCTGTGCGATCCGCGCTATATGGGCAAGCCGATGGATGCCACTACGGTACGTGCGATCGGCAAACTGGTCAGGGCCTCAATCGTGATCACGGCGGGAATTGTGGTCATGCAGTTCCTGGGTTACAGCGTCAGCGGTGTTTTGGCATTTGGTGGTATTGGCGGACTGGCTGTCGGTTTTGCGGCCAAGGACCTGCTGGCAAACTTTTTCGGTGGCCTGATGATCTATCTGGATCGGCCCTTTGCGGTGGGCGACTGGATTCGCTCCCCCGATAAGGAGATTGAGGGGACCGTGGAAGATATCGGTTGGCGCCTGACTAGAATCCGCACTTTTGATATGCGACCCGTCTATGTTCCCAATGGCATCTTCACCCAGATTGCGGTAGAAAATCCTTCCCGTATGTTAAATCGTAGGATTTTTGAAACGATTGGTATTCGTTATGAAGATGCCCATCATATGGCGGCAATCGTAGCGGATGTTAAAAATATGTTACAGGAACATCCGGAAATTGATTCTAATCGTACGCTTATTGTTAATTTTAATAGTTTTGCTTCCTCCTCTTTGGATTTCTTTATATATACGTTTACCCGCACTACCGATTGGGTTCGTTATCATGAAGTAAAACAGGATGTTCTATTAACGATTCTTAAAATAATTGAGGGATATGGGGCATCCTGTGCATTCCCAACCTCAACATTACATATTGCCGATATACCTTCATTAACGCGAGAGGCCGCGTTAGACAGTTGAGGAATGGGAGTGCAATAAGGTACAAATGATTAGTTTCTAATTGAGCACTATTGAAGATTTTGACGGTTAATTACGCATATTGGGAAAAACGTAGTATTTATTTCACATAGAAAACTAGACACTGGCGCTGTTTTATCTAAGAATCAGGGTACGTCCTTTGAGTATATGCTCATCGGATTAAGCAAGATAGCATTCTGCATGGAGCAGTTTGTTAACAATGGGGTGGCGTTTGCCCCTCTTGCCGAATTGAGCAGTGAGGTAAAAGAGGTAGGCGCAATAACAATAATGAGGTTTTCTCAATGAGTGATCGCGTTACAGGTACAGTGAAGTGGTTTAATAACGCACGGGGTTATGGCTTCATCACCTGTGGAGAAGGAACTGAAGATATTTTCGTTCACTATCGCAGCATTCGCGGCGAGGGCTACAAAACCCTTAATGAGGGGCAGGCGGTAGAGTTCGAAATGCAACAAGGTGACAAAGGACTGCTGGCGGAAGATGTTGTTCCCTGTGAGTGATTTATAGATCACTCGTTGAAAGAACTGTTGTCGTGTAGGGTCCTGCGGCTCAATTGACGCCGGCCCTGTCAGCGCCTCTGAAAAGCGGATCTTTGTGATCCGCTTTTTTGTTTGCTACTTTGCAGTGGATATAGGCTTTTCTTCTTTAAGTTGCATTTGTGTCCCTCTTTGTAGGTTTGGTCATATCCCGCCCCGCCTAAAGCCCCCAATGTAATTGTGTGTATATGAGTGAGTTTATTGTGCGCAATACCCTGTGCTAATTATTACTTTAATACTCCCGGAATATTGGCCTACTGATAGTAATTTTTTTGTTGTTGTGGGGTGGCGGTATTTGCTTGTTTGCTGGCTGTATTTTGATTAAAGATAAATTGATTAAATATCGGTTGGGTGGGGTGTGCTTGCAGTGATGGTGAAATTAATTCGTTTGAGGTGAAGAGTTTTAAAGGTATATTTAAAATAACAGCCCCGGCAAGATTTGCTGGGGCTTTTGGCGAAAGTCGATTATTTAAATAAATTAACTTTCCGTGCGGTTATCTTTTTCTTGGTCGGAATTAAGCATATCCATATTTTGCGAATCTTCTTTGGGTTTGGCTACAGTGCGCACTTCAATAAGAATTCCAAATGCAGGGTGGTCGATATAATGAAGTTGTCCGCTACGCAAACGTCTCTCGTGTTGCAGTCTCGCAACATGGGCTACATATAATGGCTCTTCTTTTATAAATTCCGGCTCGCCCAGTGTGAGTGGCTCAGTTGTGTTAATTGCGCCCTGACTATTTTCGATATCAAACCCGTTATTTTGTGAATATGAATTTTCAATATCACTGTAATTGCCGGTTAGGATTTGTAGCGGCTTTTCGATTTTATTTTGTGGGCGTTGAGGAAGAAGAATACTGTGTTCCCCGGGTTGCGTATAAAAATCGCTGAGCCACAAATTAGTACTGATATGTAAATAGCGAGCGACACTCAGGGTGATAGATCCCTCAAGCTGGCTGTGGCCGCTGAGCTGGCTGCCGCCATCAATCAGAATGGCCGGAGAGTTTCTCTTGGTATTTAAAACCTGGCGCCAGGCCTTGTGAAACAGGACCCTGTCACCAGCCCTGGAAATTGCGGCGGCTTTGTTGTCCAGCAGCCTGGGTACAGGTCTTAGCAGCAAGTTTCTTTGTGCTTGCTCAGAGTTCTGCGAACTAGTAGATGCGTCGCCCTCAAGCTCCGATGATTCAATATCGGCTGGGCCGCTCGTTTCTGGGCTCGAGATGATGTCTTCAAGCGATAGCACCTCATCCTCTGTTGGCTGAGTTGGGGTGCGCAGGGTGTCAAAGTCGATCCACTTTGATGGATACTGAAGACGGGGTGCCGTCGGCCAGGTCTCTGCGGTTCTTTCCATCCCCTGGGGGCGCTCGAATACGATCATTTCTATTTCGAAAGTATTGCCAGCGTAGTTGACGGCCTGGGCACTGGTTGCTGCCAGCGTGAGCGCCAGGGTTGAGCAGAGGCTAATTATCCTTTTCATGGGTTTACCACTTAAACAATTCTATTTGGGTGCCGAGGGTGTCATTGCCGACAGGCCGTTTAAGCGGGAGTAGGAGACTAGTTAGTTTTGCCGCCAGCTCCCGCTGCTGCCTGCCGGATGGTATCACTGTGCAAGCTTTTCCAGAACTTCGTTAATTTCCTGGAGCTTGCGATCAGTACCCTCCTCATCGAGACTGAAATTCAGTTGGTTGGCGCCGGCCAGCTGGTAGCGTCCCGGCTGGGTTTGCACCATCTTAACCAAAGTGAGCGGATCTACACGGGTATTCTCCGCAAATTCGATACGCCCTCTTGCCGCAGAGGCCTCAAGTTTGCGGATGCCCATATTCTCGGCCTTTAACTTGATCTCCGTGGTGCGGAACAAGTGTTTTACCGATTCCGGCAGTAGCCCGAAACGGTCGATCATCTCTACCTGAAGTTCTTTCAGTTGCTGCCCGTCGGTGGCATTGGCAATGCGTTTGTACATGATCAGACGGCCGTGGACATCGGGCAGGTAGTCCTCGGGAATCAGCGCAGCAACCCGCAGATTGACGTCCACCGCAGGGGATTCGAGGGGTTCGTCAATATTCGGTGTGCGGCCCTCGCGAATGGCCTTCACTGCCTTGTCGAGCATCTCCATATACAAGTTGAAGCCGACACTCTGAATCTGCCCGCTTTGTTCCTCACCTAGCAGTTCGCCTGCACCGCGAATTTCCAGGTCGTGGGTAGCCAGGGTAAAGCCTGCACCTAAATCCTGGGCCTCGCTAATCGCTTCCAGGCGCTTCACGGCGTCATTGGTCATGGAGCGCTTGTTGGGAGTCAGTAGATAGGCGTAGGCCTGGTGGTGCGAGCGCCCCACGCGACCGCGCAACTGGTGAAGCTGGGCCAGGCCGAACTTGTCTGCGCGCTCGATCAGTATCGTGTTGGCTGTGGGGACGTCGATACCGGTTTCGATGATGGTGGTACAGACCAGGACATTAAAGCGCTTGTGATAGAAGTCGCTCATCACCTGTTCCAGCTCCCGTTCGCGCATCTGGCCATGGCCTATGCCGATACGGGCCTCGGGAATCATCTCCTGTAGCTCCCGCGCGATTCGCTCAATGCTTTTGACTTCGTTGTGCAGGAAATACACCTGACCGCCGCGTAAGATCTCCCGCAGGATAGCCTCTTTTACCAAGGCATCATCGCGCTCGCGCACGAAGGTTTTCACAGAGAGACGCCGCGCTGGTGGGGTGGCGATCACCGATAGATCGCGAATACCGGCCATGGCCATATTTAGGGTGCGGGGAATAGGGGTGGCGGTAAGGTTGAGGATATCCACCTCGGAGCGCAGGCTCTTGAGGCGCTCCTTCTGCCGGACGCCAAAGCGGTGTTCTTCGTCGATAATCAGCAGGCCGAGATTTTTAAAGTCCAGATCGCTTTGCAACAGCTTGTGGGTGCCAACCAGGATATCCACCTTGCCACTGGCAACCTTCTCTTTCACGCTGTCCACTTCCTTGCCAGAGCGGAAGCGGGAGATCACCTCGATATTGATCGGCCAATCGGCAAAGCGATCCTGGAAGGATTGATAGTGTTGCTGGGCCAACAGGGTGGTGGGAACCAGCATGGCCACTTGCATACCTGCGTGGGCCGAGACAAATGCAGCCCGCATGGCCACTTCTGTCTTACCGAATCCCACGTCGCCGCAAACCAGTCGGTCCATCGGCTTATCTGAGAGCATATCCCCCAGAACTGCCTCGATGGCTTGTTGTTGATCTGGAGTTTCCTCGAAGGGGAAACCTGCGGAAAACTCCCGGTAGGCCAATTGAGGGTTATCGAAGGCATGGCCAATACGGGCTTCGCGGCGGGCGTAGATATCCAGCAGCTCCGCAGCTGCATCGCGGACTTTCTCGGCGGCTTTGCGTTTGGCTTTTTGCCACTGTTCACTGCCCATTCTGTGCAGCGGGGCCAGGGCTTCATCGGCACCGGAGTAGCGGCTGATCAAGTGCAGGCTGGCTACCGGCACGTAGAGTTTGGCATCGTCGGCATATTCAAGGGTCAGGAACTCTGCCGGTTGCCCGTCGATCTCCAGGTGCTGTAGGCCGCGATAACGACCAACGCCGTGATCGATGTGAACGACGGGAGTGCCCATGCGCAGTTCAGCCAGGTTTTTAACCGCGTTGTCCGCTTCATCTTTGGCTTTTTTACGGCGGCGTTGCTGCAGTACCCGCTCACCAAATAACTGCGGTTCCGCGATCAAGTTGATTTGCGGGTCCTCAAGCAGCAGCCCTTGATCGATGGGGGCTACGGTAATGCCGATAGTGTCCTTTGCGGCGAGGAAGTCCTGCCAACTTTGGAAGCTGGGAGGGCTGAGCCGTATGCCCTTTAATAGCTCCAGCAGCGCTTCGCGACGCCCGCTACTTTCAGCACAAAATAGCACCCGACCGGAGTATTCCATCAGGTAGCTTTCCAGTGCAGCCAGGGGTTGTTCGGACTTGCCATCTACTGGCAGTGAGGGGGGTACGGAAGTGTCAAAATTACAGTTGCCCTGGGCTTCCGGAAGACTCTCCGCAGAGAAGATTGCCCGGGGCATGGACTTCAGGGCACCGTTAAGCTCATCAATCTCCAGTAAAATCTGGCGCGGTGGCAATATGGGACGGGTCAGGTCGCCGCGACGACTTTCATAGCGGTTGCTGACTTCGCGCCAGAAATTGTCCAGCGGCTGTTGGATATCTCCCTGTAAAAATGCCTGGCTGCCCTCGGGCAGATAGTCGAACAGGCTTGAGCAGTTGCCATCGAAGAACAGGGGCAGGTAGTACTCAATGCCCGCCGGGGCAATTCCTGCACTGATATCCTGGTAAATTGGCACTTGGCTGGGATCGCTATCGAATTCACCGTGCCAATTTTGCAGGAATCCTGATAGGGCAGCCTTGTGCAAAGGGAATTCCCGTGCAGGTAAAAGGTGAATGGTTTTCACCTTGTCGATGGTGCGTTGGGTTTCCGGGTCAAAGGTGCGCAGGGATTCAATTTCATCGTCGAACAGATCGATGCGGTAGGGCAGGGGGCTGCCCATTGGGAAAATATCCATCAGTGAGCCACGCACAGCGAATTCGCCGTGTTCGTAGACGGTGTCTACGCAGTGGTAGCCGGCCTGCTCCAGCAGTCTCCGCTGGATATCGATATCAAACTGCTGCCCCTCCTCCAGTATCAGCGCATTGCCGGCAATATAGTTGCAGGGCGGTAGCCGGTGCATCAGGGTGCTGACTGGGATTATGACGATCCCGGCCCCCATTTTCGGCAGCTGGTAGAGGGTGGCAAGGCGATCCGAGATGATGTCCTGGTGGGGAGAGAAAGTGTCGTAGGGGAGAATTTCCCAGTCGGGAAAATGGAAAATTTCCAGCTCCCCGTTTTCCCCCTTATCTCGCCGCGCTTTGTTAAAAAATTTCAATTGCACCTCTAAACGGTGCGCTTCGAGACTGTCCTTTGTGATTAACAGGGTGGGCGCTTTGTTATTGCGTGCCGCGTTGAGGATGGCGAGCGCGGCAGCTGCGCCATGCAGTTGTCCCCAAAATTGTCGGTCACTGGAGGAGCGAAACTTCGGTGGGGTCAGGGGCTGTATTTCTGTCATCTTTCCTTATATATCCGCGCATTCATTCGAGATGTCTTCGAGGTCGGCTATTGTAGCCGCGAACAGTTTTGCTTGCAGGGAATGTTAACCCTGCCTGTGTTTCCAGTCGGGAACAACTACGCTTTTTTATGGATTGCGCAATGTCGCTCGGGTGGACTACAAAAAGGTAGTTTTACTACATTTTTTTGGCTCTTTTTTGCTCAGTTGCGCAGTGTAAAGCGAACACTATAATGCGCAGCCATGCGGTCCTGAGTGGTTTCAAGGCCGTATTTCTTGCCTACTAAATACATTGCAGAGGTGTCCGATAGTGACTCAGAAGCGACCGAAGCCCGCGGACTTTTTCAAGGACTGGAAACAGCGTGAAGCACTGGCTGAATCCATGATTCCGATGATTGGAAAGCTCAACCGTGAGAGCAACGTCGGTATTTATATGTACGGCCGCAACCTGGTTAATCGCTCAGTGCTGAGCATTATGAAAGCGCACCGTTTCGTGCGTCAGGTTGAGGAAAATGAACTCTCCGAGTTTGAAACCTTCCCGGTATTGGAAGCCATCTGCAAGATGGAGCTGGGTCCCGTACATATCGACCTGGGAACCATGACCAACAAGTACATGCGCGACGATCGCGGCTTGTCTGTGGACGAGTTTGTACGTGAAGAGCTGTCCGACGCAGCGGGTGCCGGCAAGCCTCTGCCCGAATCCAAAGATGTTGTGATCTACGGTTTTGGTCGTATCGGCCGTCTGGTTGCCCGCCTGCTGATCGACAAGGCTGGTAGTGGTGATGTTCTGCGTCTGCGCGCTATCGTATTGCGCAAGGGCAAGGCCCCCAACGATTTGGTGAAGCGCGCTTCTCTGCTGCGTCGCGACTCCGTACATGGCGCCTTCCAGGGCACTATCCGTGTGGACGAGGAGACCAACTCCCTGATCTGTAACGGTAACGAAATCAAGATCATCTACGCCAACTCCCCTCAGGAAGTGGATTACACCCAGCACGGTATTGACGATGCGATTATCGTTGACAGCACCGGTGTATGGCGTGATGAAGAAGGTCTGAGCCAGCACCTGCAGAGCCCAGGCGCTTCCAAGGTGCTGCTGACTGCACCGGGCAAGGGCGATATCAAGAATATCGTTTACGGTATCAACAGCAGCGACATCAAGCCGGAAGACAAGGTACTGTCCGCCGCTTCCTGTACCACTAACGCCATCGTGCCTGTCCTGAAAGCGATGATGGATGGCTACGGCGTTGAGCACGGCCACGTAGAAACCGTACACGCCTACACCAACGACCAGAACCTGATCGACAACTACCACAAAGGTGAGCGTCGCGGTCGCGCAGCAGCGCTGAATATGGTTCTGACTGAAACCGGTGCTGCCAAGGCGGTTGCCAAAGCGCTGCCCGAGCTGAAAGGTAAGCTCACCGGCAACGCAATTCGCGTTCCGACTCCTAATGTTTCCATGGCGATCCTTAACCTGAACCTGGGTAAAGAGACCACCAAGGAAGAGCTGAACGAATATATGCGCGATGTGGCACTGCACTCGCCGCTGCGTCAGCAGATCGATTTCACCAACTCCCCGGAAGTGGTGTCCAGCGATTTTGTTGGCTCCCGCGTTGCCTGCGTATTCGATTCCACTGCGACTATCGTGGATGGCAAGAACGCTGTGCTCTACTGCTGGTATGACAACGAGTTTGGTTATAGCTGTCAGGTAGTTCGCTGCCTGGAAGATATGGCTGGCGTTCGTTATAAGCAGTTCCCCAAAGAAGACTAAGGCGTCAAGCCTCCTTGCCGCAGTCGGTACCCAGAGCCGACTGCGGGGTTCCGGCGACTGTCCCAGTCGCCGCGCCATGCCTCCCCAAATCCCTGTTTTTTCAACAGAAATTTCCGATCTTAGTGCCACTTAACGACTTTCCAGGCTGGTAATGACTCTGGCCCGTCTTTATAATGCGCGCGATTTTGCGGGGCGGCCGTGCGCCGAGAAGTTAGCGCGCACAACCAATTAGTCAGCTTCCTTCCTCCCGGTTCACGGGTGATACGGCATAAGCCCTCGCAGCACGGAATTCCACAATAGGACCCGTCATCCCAGGCATGGGACGGTGGGTCCTATTGCAATTTTTTTAAACTAGAAACTTAGGCATAGGCGTATGAGAAAGATCCGTCGGGGATTGGACTTACCCATATCCGGCGCGCCCGAGCAGGTCATTCAAAAAGGACCTGCGATCAAGACCGTTGCTGTTCTCGGCCCCGATTATCACGGGATGAAGCCGACAATGGCAGTGGCTGTAGGGGATCGCGTCAATCTTGGTCAGCTGTTGTTTAGCGACAAAAAAACTGAAGGCGTGCGCTACACAGCGCCTGCTGCCGGTCGTGTTGTTGCGATTAACCGTGGCGCTCGTCGTGTTCTGCAATCCGTCGTGATTGGCATAGACGGCGATGCAGCGGAACAGTTCCAAAGCTACAGCGCAGATAAACTGTCTGGTCTGACTCGCGAACAGGTCGTTGAAAACCTGGTTGAGTCCGGCATGTGGACCGCACTGCGCACCCGCCCGTTCAGCCGCGTTCCCGCCCTGGACGCTGAGCCGGTAGCTGTGTTTATCAATGCGATGGACACCAACCCTCTGGCAGCCAATCCAGAAGTAGTGATTGCTGAGAATCCCAAAGCCTTCTCTCAGGGCGTTGAGGTTCTTTCCAAGCTGGCAGAAACCACTTACGTCTGTACTGCTCCAAATACGGATATTCCAGTACCGAACGCAGCGAATATTCGCCGCGAAACCTTTGCCGGCCCCCATCCGGCAGGTCTGTCCGGTACCCACATCCACTACCTGAAGCCAGTTTCTGGCAACCGCAGTGTATTTACCATTAATTACCAGGATGTGATCGCTGTAGGCAAACTGTTTACCACCGGTAAGCTGTTTACCGATCGTGTCGTTTCCCTGGCAGGCCCTCAGGTCAAGCAGCCGCGTCTGCTGCGCACCCGCCTCGGTGCCAGTCTGGAAACCCTGACTTCTGATGAGCTGAAAGGCGATAACGATCGCATCATCTCCGGCTCTGTATTCGGTGGCCGCACCGCTGCTGGCCCGATGGCTTACCTGGGTCGCTACCACAACCAGATTTCTGTACTGGAAGAGGGCGATGAGCGTCCGTTCCTGCACTATCTGCGTGCTGGTAATAAGCGTTTCTCTGTATTCCCGATTTATCTGTCGCGCCTGGTGAAGAACAAGCTGTTCAACTTCACCACCAGCACCAACGGTTCTGAGCGTGCCATGGTACCGGTCGGTAGTTATGAGAAAGTCATGCCGCTGGATGTACTGCCCACTCAGTTGCTGCGCTCCCTGATCGTTGGCGATACTGCAATGGCGCAGAAGCTGGGCGCACTGGAGCTGGACGAAGAAGATCTGGCGTTGTGCACCTTTGTGTGTCCGGGCAAGTACGAGTACGGCCCCATTTTGCGGGACAACCTGACCCGTATTGAGAAGGAGGGGTAAGTATGTTGCGTAAATTCCTCGATTCGATCGAACCCAAGTTTCACAAAGGCGGTAAGTTCGAAAAGTTCTACGCCCTGTTTGAAGCGATTGACACCGGTCTGTTCCAGCCGGCAGACAAGACCAAAACCACTGCTCACGTGCGCGACGGTATCGACCTGAAGCGTATTATGATCACCGTTTGGGCTTGTGCCATGATCCCGGCGTTCTACGGTATGTGGAATATCGGTTTCCAGTCCAACACCATTCTGGAAGGTATGACCAACCCGGATCTGTCCGGCTGGCGTCACGCCATTATCGGCGCTCTGACTTCCTACAACCCAGCTAGCCTGTGGGACAACTTTGTCTACGGCGCTATGTACTTCCTGCCTATTTATGCGGTCACTTTTATTGTGGGCGGTATCTGGGAAGTCCTGTTTGCTGCGGTGCGCGGTCACGAAGTCAACGAAGGCTTCTTTGTAACCTCCATCCTGTTCGCCTTGACCTGTCCGCCGGATCTGCCTCTGTGGATGGTGGCTATGGGCATCAGCTTCGGTGTGGTTATCGGTAAGGAAGTATTCGGTGGTACCGGCAAGAACTTCCTCAACCCGGCTCTTACCGGCCGTGCCTTCGTATTCTTTGCCTATCCGGCAGCAATGTCTGGAGATGCGGTTTGGACTGCGGTTGACGGTTATACCGGTGCTACTGCGCTGTCTGTTATGGCCAGCGAAGGTATCCAGAACGGTATCGTCAATGCTGCTGTTGGCCAGGTAACCTGGTTCGACGCTTTCTTCGGTCAGATCCATGGTTCCATTGGTGAAACTTCTACCCTGGCTATCCTGATTGCCGGCGTGATCCTGATGGGCATGAAGATCGCCAGCTGGCGCATCGTAGCCGGCACTCTGCTGGGCATGATGGCCACCTCTTTCATGTTTAACATGATTGGTTCCGAGACCAACCCGATGTTCCAGGTACCCTGGTACTGGCACCTGGTAGTGGGCGGTTTTGCCTTCGGTCTGATCTTTATGACTACGGACCCTGTATCCGCTGCGATGACCAACACCGGTCGCTGGTGGTACGGCATCCTGATCGGGGTGATGGTTGTCCTGATTCGTGTAGTGAACCCGGCCTTCCCGGAAGGCATGATGCTGGCGATTCTGTTCGCCAACCTGTTCGCTCCGCTGTTTGACCACTTTGTGGTGCAGTCCAATATCAAACGGAGGTTGGCACGTGGCTAATAAAGATTCCGTAACCGGTACTCTGATTGTCGCGCTGGTAATGTGCCTGGTGTGCTCCGTAGTGGTATCCACCGCTGCGGTAATGCTGAAGCCTGCCCAGCAGGCGAATGCCGAGCTGGATATGAAGCGCAACGTACTGATGGCTGGCGGCCTGTTGAAAGACTCTCACGCTGATAAAGCGGAAGTCGAAAAGGCCTTCGCCGACGTAAAAATCAAATACGTCGACCTGAATACCGGTAAGTTTACCGATCAGGCTCCGGCTGGTGGCAGCGGTCGCGCTGCTGCCAAGATCCCGTCTGACAGTGAAAAACTGCCGGCTGACGAGGACACTGCCAAAATTATCCGCCGGGAAAATACCAAAGAGGTATACCTGGTAGAGAAAGACGGCAAGCTGGACAAGATCATTCTACCGATTCGCGGTTATGGCCTGTGGGGCACCCTGTACGGCTTCCTCGCTCTGGAGAGTAACCTCGACACCGTAGCGGGCCTCGGCTTCTACGAGCACAAGGAAACTCCGGGACTGGGTGGTGAAGTTGACAACCCCAACTGGAAGGCCCAGTGGATTGGTAAGAAAGTCTTCAACAACCAGGGCGACGTGGATATCGCAGTGATCAAGGGTCAGGTTAACCCCAACAGCCCAGACGCGATTCACGAAGTAGATGGTCTGTCTGGTGCAACTCTGACCAGTAAGGGCGTTAGCAACCTGGTGAACTTCTGGTTGGGTAACCAGGGTTATGGTCCCTTCCTGAAAAACCTGAAAGCAGGGGAGGCGTAAGCATGAAAATTAAAGATACTCTGCTAGAGCCGATTTTTAACAACAACCCGATCGCGCTGCAGATCCTGGGTATCTGTTCTGCACTGGCTGTTACCAGCTCGCTGCAGGTTACCCTGGTAATGTGTATCGCACTGACCTCGGTTGTGGCGTGTTCCAACGTTGCGGTATCCCTGATCCGCAAACAGATCCCGAACAGCATCCGTATCATTGTACAGATGACCGTGATTGCCTCTTTGGTAATCCTGGTAGACCAGCTGATCAAGGCCCTGGCTTACGACATCTCCAAGCAGCTGTCTGTATTCGTTGGTCTGATCATTACCAACTGTATCGTAATGGGCCGTGCGGAAGCCTTCGCTATGAAGAACCCGCCGCTGCCCAGCTTCTTCGACGGTCTTGGTAACGGTCTGGGATACAGTGTGATCCTGATCGGTCTCGCGGTGGTTCGTGAACTCTTCGGCGCCGGCAAACTGTTCGGTGTAGATATCCTGACTACCGTGAGCAACGGCGGTTGGTATATCCCCAACGGCCTGCTGCTGTTGCCGCCGAGTGCATTCTTCCTGATCGGCCTGTTCATCTGGGCGATCCGTGCCTGGAAACCGGCACAGGTGGAAGAAGATGAGTTCAAGATTGCGCCTAATTCCCAAGCGCAGGAGGCCTAATCCGTGGAACATTATATTTCTTTGATTATCCGCGCCGTTTTCGTTGAAAACATGGCGCTGGCCTTCTTCCTCGGTATGTGTACCTTCCTGGCGGTATCGAAGAAGATCGAGGCCGCTATTGGCCTGGGTGTTGCGGTTATCGTGGTGCTGACTCTGACAGTACCGGTGAACAACCTGATCTACACCTACCTGCTGAAAGACGGTGCACTGGCATGGGCCGGTTACCCCGACGTGGACCTGAGCTTCCTCGGCCTGTTGTCCTACATCGGCGTAATTGCGGCACTGGTACAGATCCTGGAGATGTTCCTGGATAAATATGTACCGGCTCTCTACAACGCGCTGGGTGTATTCCTGCCGCTGATTACCGTGAACTGCGCCATCATGGGTGCTTCCTTGTTCATGGTTGAGCGCGAGTACGCGTTTGGCGAGAGTGTTGCCTATGGCTTCGGTGCCGGCCTCGGCTGGGCACTGGCGATTACCGCTTTGGCAGGTATTCGTGAAAAGCTGAAGTACAGTGACGTTCCGGATGGCTTGAAAGGCTTGGGTATCACCTTCGTAACTGTTGGTCTGATGTCCCTGGGCTTCATGTCCTTCGGCGGCATCGATATCTAAGCGGGGAAAACAATAGAATGAGTATTGAAATTATCCTCGGCGTAGCGATGTTTACCGTCATCGTTTTGGCGCTGGTAGCGGTGATCCTTGCGGCCCGCTCGCGCCTGGTAAACACCGGCAACGTCAACATCCTGGTTAACGGTGAGAAGACTCTCACCGTACCGGCCGGCGGCAAGTTGCTGCAAACCCTGGCTGCCAACAACCTGTTCCTGGCCTCCGCCTGTGGCGGCGGCGGCAGCTGTGCGCAGTGTATCTGTAAGGTGAATTCCGGTGGTGGCGATATGCTGCCGACTGAAGCGGCTCACTTTACCCCGCGCGATGCAAAAGAAGGCAAGCGTCTTTCCTGTCAGGTTGCGGTTAAGCAAGACATGGAAATCGAAGTGCCGGAAGAGGTGTTTGGTGTTAAGCAGTGGGAGTGCACTGTGGAATCCAACCCGAACGTGGCCACCTTTATTAAAGAGCTGACCCTGCGTCTGCCCGAAGGTGAAAACGTTGACTTCCGCGCTGGTGGTTACGTACAGCTGGAAGCTCCGGCTCACCATGTCAAGTTTGCCGACTTCGATGTCGAAGAGCAGTACCGTGGCGACTGGGAGCACTTTGGCTTCTTCAAGCTGGAGTCCAAAGTGACCGAGCCAGTGGTTCGCGCTTACTCCATGGCTAACTACCCGGAAGAGAAAGGTGTTGTTAAGTTCAACATCCGTATTGCGACTCCGCCGCCCCGCACTGAGGGCATTCCGCCGGGTCAGATGTCTTCCTACGTTTTCAGCCTGAAGGCAGGTGACAAGATTAAGGTGTACGGTCCCTTTGGTGAGTTCTTCGCCAAGGAAACTGACAACGAGATGGTATTTATCGGTGGTGGTGCCGGTATGGCGCCAATGCGCTCACATATCTTCGACCAGCTCAAGCGCCTGAACTCTACCCGCAAGATCAGCTTCTGGTACGGTGCGCGCTCCCTGCGCGAGATGTTCTACGAAGATGACTACAACGGTCTGGCTTCCGAGTTCGATAACTTCCAGTGGCATGTGGCTCTGTCCGATCCGCAGCCGGAAGACAATTGGACCGGTTACACCGGATTCATCCACAACGTGGTATATGAAAACTACCTGAAGGACCACCCGGCTCCGGAAGATTGTGAGTACTACATGTGTGGGCCGCCCATGATGAACGCGGCAGTCATCAATATGCTCAAGGACTTGGGTGTAGAAGATGAAAATATCCTGCTGGATGACTTCGGCGGATAATTGGAGGGCTTAGCTTGCTAAAAGCAATCACAGGCCCGACAAACTCAAAAACAGGGCCCGTCTTTACGGCCCTGTTTTTGCTTTGGGCGGCTGTAATTTTATCGGCTTGTGCTCCTTCGCCGGAGTCCTGGCAGTTGGCTGGCCGCACCATGGGAACCAGCTATCACATCACCGTCGTTCAGGTGCCCTCTGGGCTGGAGCAGGGTGAGTTGCAGCAGTTGATCGACGATGAGTTGCAGCAGGTCAACCAGGAGATGTCGACCTATATCGACGACTCTGAGTTAATGCGCTTTAACCAAAGCCCGGTAGGGCAGGCGATCCCGGTTAGCCAACACTTGGCAGATGTACTGGAAATGTCCCTGGATATTTATCGCCGCAGTGAAGGCGCTTTCGAGGTGACGGTCGGCCCTCTGGTCAACTTGTGGGGTTTTGGTCCCCAGCCCGAACCGGAGCATATCCCCTCAGATAAAGACATTGCCGATCTGCTAACCGTCGTCGGTTCCGATGCGTTAACCCTGACTCGTAAGCCAGATACTGTTATCAAGAGCCGCCCGGTTGAGGTGGATCTTTCAGCGATTGCCAAGGGCCATGGCGTTGATCGGGTTGCCGAGCTATTGGAAGACCTGGGTATTCGTAACTACTTGGTCGAGATTGGCGGTGAACTGCGAACTAAGGGTGTGAATCCAAAGGGTAAGACCTGGGTAATTGGCATTGAAGTACCCAGCACGGCAGGGCAGATGGTGCAGGAGCCAATCGCGGTGAGTGGGAAGGCAGTAGCTACGAGTGGAGACTATCGCAACTACTACGAAAGGGATGGTGTTCGTTACTCCCATAGCATTGACCCACGCTCCGGGCGGTCCATTAAGCACAAATTGGCATCGGTAACCGTTATTGCCGACACCTGTGCAGAAGCCGATGGCCTGGCTACCGCGATCAATGTCCTCGGTGCTGATGCCGGCATGGCGTTGGCAGAAAGAGATAATCTAGCCGTCTTTATGGTGGTGAAAACTGATTCAGGTTTCGAAGAGCGTTCTAGCTCTGGCTTTAAACCTTATGTAGAGAGGTCTGAGAAGTGACAATTTTCATATTTGCCTTTGTGGCTATGTTGCTCGTTGTTGCCGGTATGGCGATCGGGGCCATGGTTCAGAACAAACCGTTAAAAGGAACTTGTGGCGGGCTCAACAATATCGGCATGAAGCAGGATTGCACAGTCTGTGGTGGCGATGACGATGAGTGTGAAAAGGAACAGGAGAGGCAAAGACAGCAGCAGATGACTGCCGAAGATCTCGCTTACGACGCATCTAAACGCAAGTAAGCTTTCCCTCTCCAACAAGCCCGTGATCAACGGGCTTGTTGTTTTATGTCATTGGCACAGCTGGTGCCGATAACCGTATATTTAGTATTGAGTAAATAGCGTTAGCGCGCTGTGGACTCCGTTTGGAAAATAGAATTAGAGCATTTAATGGCAGAGCAAAAGTTTGACCTGGTAGTAATTGGTTCTGGCCCGGCTGGAGAGGCCGCCGCAATGAGCGCAGCAAAAAAGGGCATGCGCGTTGCGGTTATTGAAAAGCGCCAAGTGGTTGGTGGTAATTGTACTCACAAAGGTACCATTCCCTCCAAGGCGCTGCGCCACTCTGTCAAACAGTTGATGCGTTATAACACCCAGAGCGTTTTTCGCGCATTGGGTGAACCCCGCCGCCTTACTTTCCCCCAGGTAATGCAGACGGTGAATAAAGTCATTTCCTATCAGGTGGAAATGCACACTTCATTTTATGCCCGCAACCGGGTTGAGCTGATCGTCGGCGAAGCCAAGTTCCGTGATGAATATACTGTCGAGGTGCTTATGCCCGATGGTGCGGCGGAAACTATTACAGCGAAGAAATTTATTATTGCTACTGGCTCACGCCCTTATCGCCCCGCCGATGTAGACTTTGATCACGAACGAGTCTACGACAGCGATATGATCCTGGACATGCAGCACACCCCTCACTCCATTATGATCTATGGTGCTGGTGTTATCGGCTGTGAATACGCGTCTATCTTCGCTGGCCTCGGCGTTAAGGTGGATTTGATTAATACCCGTAATAGCCTGCTGGAATTTCTCGATGATGAGATTTCTGATGCGCTGAGCTATCACCTGCGCGATATGGGCGTGACTGTTCGCCACCAGGAGGAGTATGCGCGGGTACTGCCCAATGAGCAGGGCGTAATTATGGAGATGCAGTCCGGCAAACGTATTCATGCGGATGCACTGCTCTGGTGTAACGGCCGTACTGGCAACACCAGCTCCCTCGGCCTGGAGAATGTCGGCCTGGAGGCGAACCATCGCGGACAATTGAGCGTTGACGATCACTACTGTACCGAAATTGAAAATATTTTTGCGGTAGGTGATGTGATTGGCTGGCCCAGCCTTGCCAGTGCCTCTTATGACCAGGGGCGTGCGGTTGCAGCAGCGATTGCGGGCCGTGGCCATCGAGTAATTGAAGATGCGCCTACCGGGATTTATACCCTTCCAGAGATTTCCTCTGTGGGTAAAACCGAATCAGAGCTCACCGCAGCCAAAGTACCCTACGAAGTGGGCCGTGCACTGTTCAAGCATACTGCGCGGGCGCAGATTTCTGGTGAGCGCGTAGGCATGCTCAAGATTTTGTTCCATATCGAGACTCACGAAATCCTGGGCATTCACTGCTTTGGAGCAGAGGCTGCTGAGATTGTGCATATTGGCCAGGCCATTATGAAACAGCCAGCACCGAATAATTCAATCGATTATTTCGTTAATACCACCTTTAACTACCCCACCATGGCAGAGGCATATCGCAGTGCTGCACTGGATGGGCTCAACCGGGTTGCCCGCCTATGACAGAACCCTCACCCAGTGAGTTTCAGGCGTTGGTAAAGGAATTTTTTGAGCAGATTCCTTTTAATCAACAAATTGGACTTGAGATGCGCGACCTGGACCTGGAGGCGCTCACACTTTCCGCAGGCTTTGAACTGAACCCACAGTTGATCGGCAATGTGTGGAAGAACATCCTGCACGGTGGCGTAATTGCCACCGCCCTGGATACGGTTGGTGGTTTGACCGCAATGGTCGCCGCCTACCAGCATCTGGGAGATGTGCACTGGAAAGAAAAAGTGGACCGCCTATTAAAGCTGGGTACGGTCGACATGCGTGTTGACTACCTAAAGCCGGGCAGGGGAGAACACTTTCTCTGCCATGGCTCAATTCTGCGCACCGGTAACAAGCTGGTTGTAACGAGAATGGAGTTGATTAACGACACGGATGAATTGATTGCTACCGGTACGGCAACTTACCTGTATTGACCTTAGTCCGAGCCAACCCTTGGCTCGGCGACCTCCTTAGATATACCCCTTAGATGTACCCCTTATCCACTGGCTTTCTTTAAGGTGTTTATTGTTATGAGTGAAATCCTCGCATTTGCTGCAATCTCTCTTTTGTTGGTTATTTCACCTGGGCCGAACAGCGTCCTGATTCTTAAAACAGTAGCTAGTAGGGGGCTGAGGCCGGGAGTAGAGAATATTTTTGGGCTGGTTTCAGCAACATTTGCCCATGGTGCCATTTCAATTTTGGGATTGTCGGCGATTATATTGCAGTCGTCTGAGATTTATACAATTATCAAATATCTTGGGGCTGCCTACTTGGTTTATTTGGGTGTGAAAACGATATTAGCCACGCTGTCAAAATCTTCCGTGAAGGATACAGGGGATGAATTGTCACCAATTACAGCAGCTCCTGGGAACTCATATCGAAATTTTGGCGAGGGCTTTCTAACCCAGATTCTTAACCCCAAGGTATCGATGTTTTATCTCGCGGCCTTTCCGCAGTTTATCTCAGTTGGCAGCTCTAGTTACTATGAGGCTTTCCTGCTGGTCTCACTTCATGCATCAATAATATTCCTGTGGTTTCTGGCACTTGCGACTATGTTGTCGAAGTGGAAAGTGGCTTCCATTGGTGGGAATATGCAAAGATGGGTTCAGCGTTTTAGTGGTGGCCTATTGATTGGTTTTGGCGGTTTAGTGGTTCGCCAGGATACTTAAGATTCTCTCGTGTAACTGATGTTGTTTCCAGGGCTTCCAGTATTTATTCCTTCCGCCCTAGGTTAAAACTTCCCCTGGCGGGTATGGAACACAACAATAGCAGTATCCCTCCGAGACAAAAAAGAGCCACGATGTAGTGGCTCTTTAGTCTTTTTGATCCAAGTTCATTGATTCTTTCTTCTGATCGTTTGTTTATGTCTCTTTTGAGTACGTTATGCGGTGTAGCGGAAGGTGCTGATTGGTGCCTGTTTACCGAGGGTAATTAAGTCAATGTGTTGATTTAAAATTAACTGGGTGTTTAGTCAAATTGCTGTACTGATAAGTATATTTAAAGCCAGTCTCTATTTAGAGGCCCCTTAAGTAAACCGAAATACCTTGTTGCCTGTAGTGAATTTTAAATAACAATAATTATTTTATGGTTGTTTTGCCTGATGGTGACATTGATCGCTTGTCGTGGACTTGTAGTCTGTAAAAATATAGCATGTTGAAAACGTTAAATTTTCGACCATTCAAAGTAATATAGTCATTGCTAAGCTGCGTTTTAATTTTAAGGTTCCCTTAAAGGTGGGTGATACCTCAGTGTTTTGTTTGTCACTTTCTTGTGATGAGTTGATCGGTTGAGGTGCATTCTTTGAATTTTGTCGTGGTTTTTAAAGGAAATGTTCGTGTGATATTTTTTCTAATAATAATTAATCACTAAATTTGCACATTGTTTGCATAAAGCCCGGATAATATAAATAAAGCCGAATATTCGGTTGTGATGTGAGGATAAAAAATGCCAAGTTTACTGAATAATGATGCAAGTGCGTCCAATTACGGTGGGCAATTAACCTGGAAGTTTAGTCAGGGAAGCTATTCAAAAATCACCAAAAAGCACCCGCATTCCAAGGGTGGGATTTGTGAGGCTTTGTCAGTTAGTTGGATTAGTAAAGCCCTTCAGTCGGGGCTTCAGGATGCGTTAACTACCGGTGGCAGTATTGATGATACAAAAATAGCCGTGGTCGCTCAGCGATTTGCCTCTATGTATCGCTTTAAGTTTAAAAATGGAAGTGAGGGTAGGCCTAGCACACCCAACGAAATGATTAAGGAGACCAAGCAATATTTAGAGTCTCAAGGTTTTCGAAATATTGGCCATGCGGGTAGTGGTATTACGTTGAAAAAGCAAAGCCCTTCTTTAGAGGATCAGTTTGCTGCGTCTTTTGATGCTCTTGAATCCAAAGATTGCTTCAAGCAGCAGTCTAATACCATCCACTGTATGTTGAGAACTGCAGGTACTGGGTGGGGGCATGCGATGGCATTTCGCATTGAGCCATCTGCGGATAAGGTAAGTTACTTTTTTGATCCTAATAAGGGTGAGTTTAAATTTCTTAAATATTCACAATTTAGAAAGTGGTATGAGCACTATCATAGTGATTCTAGATTGTATAGAACTTCAAGGGCTCTGGGATTTGATATCTTTGTGCACAATGACAGATAGTTGAAATTTGTGAGTTAGAGCTTGCGCATTTGAAGAGCGCTTTAGGTAGTTGGGTAGGGTGTTCACAGGCTATAAGCCTGGAGGAGTTGCTCTCCCTTCTACTTTGGGTTCATTTAGTTTTTACTGTTGTCTATTTCATTTTCAAGTGTGTTTTGGCATGAATCCCTAAGAGTCTTTTGTGAGTCAAAGCCCCAAATATTGGCCAGAATTATAAGTTCCACGCTGATATGGTCTTGATTTTGGAAAAATAGGTTTTTAACCCTCTTTCAATACGGTCATTTGGTCTCTCAGTACTTTCATTATCGCCGATTATCTATTTTCCTGGCTTGGGAGTACTTGGCCCTCTTCTTGGGGCCATTTTGGGTATTCTCGCCCCCTTTTTGCTGAGGCTCTCGGGTTAGACTAATTCTTTGATTTCAGTCTGCACCCTAAAGAAACCCAGTGGCGTGAGCTTTCTTGGTTAGAGTTAAACTTCATTGCGGCGTTTGTGTTGCCATTGTTGATCTTCTTGAAAGAAGGCGGTTTTGGCAGAGGGTTTCACATCTTTGGAGAAGGGTGTTTGCAGCTAACAATTATCCCTGAGAAAATCACTGGCGCCTTTCTCTGTGTACTGCTAGTACCATACATTTCAGGGGTAATAACTTATCAATGGGAATCTCAATTCAAATGTTGGGCGATCTGCTTGTCTCCCGCGATGGCAGCCCAGTTAATCTACCACCCTCAAAAAGAACTCGAGCACTTTTGGCTTTCTTGCTGTTGGCTGCGAGACCTCACAGGAGGGATCGCTTATGTGAGATATTTTGGGAACTGCCCGACGATCCGAGAGCCTCCCTGCGCTGGTCTTTGAGTAAAATTCGATCCATTGTCAATGTTCCAGAAAGAGAGCGCCTTATTGCCGATAGAGAGCGTGTCAGCTTGGATACGGAAGGCATTTGCATTGATGTTGCCGAAATAGCACTTAAGCTTGATTCACCCGGCGTTCTGGCCGCAGAGCTGGAAGATATTCATCGACAGCTGCAGGAGCCTTTCCTGGATGGGATCGATCTCCCCGATCAAGAACTATTTCAACGGTGGTTGATGTCTGAACGTCAAGAGATTGTTCAATTGCAAGGGAGGGTGCTGTCCCGCTTGTCCTCTCACCCGGGCGCCCCTATACCGGACCAGTTAACTTGGGCCCGCAGCTGGGTGGCATTGGAGCCCTATAACCCAAACGCTGCAACACAGTTACTGCATTTGTTGAGCTCATTGGGATTGAATAGCGAAGAGGAGTTTGAACGGACAAGGCTTGCTGAAAGATTCCGCAAAGCAGGCATTACATGGTCGCCCTGCAGGCTTGGTGAGTCGGCAGTTCAGAAATCCGGTGATGATTTAGCTACGGGGCGTAAACTGCTAACTCAACAGAAGGTTGAGTTTTGTACGGCCAGCGATGGTGTGCGTATTGCCTATGCCAAGATGGGAAAGGGGCTTCCTATAGTTAAAGCCGCAAACTGGTTGAGTCATTTAGAGCATGACTGGGACTCCCCGATATGGAGTCCATTGTTTCGGGAGCTTTCTGTCGACCACCAGTTTATTCGTTACGATGAGCGTGGGAATGGCCTGTCGGATTGGGAAGTTGAAAATATCTCTTTTGAGTCGTTTGTTACAGACCTTGAGACAGTCGTCGATGCTTGTGAAGTTGATAACTTTACTTTGCTAGGTATATCGCAAGGAGCGGCAGTATCTATTGAATATGCAGTAAGACACCCAGAGCGTGTTAGGCAGCTGATTTTGTTTGGGGGTTATCACGCAGGTTGGCGAATAGGTGCCAGTGAGGCCACGATAAAAGAGCGCGAAGCAGTAATGACCCTGACAGCGACGGGCTGGGGGCAGGATAACCCTGCTTATCGGCAGATTTTTTCCACGACATTTATGCCAAGCGCGAATGCCAGCGAATTAGAGTGGTTTAATGAGTTTCAGCGGCTGACTACTTCGCCGGAAAATGCTGTCCGCTTCCTATCGGTTTTTGGCAGTATTGATGTGCGAGACAAGCTCAAAGAGATTAATGTGCCCACTTTAGTGATCCATTCACTAGGGGACCAGCGTATTCCTGTTCAAACGGGCTGTGAAATTGCTTCTGCTATACCTGGTGCTCGATTTGTTGGTCTCAATAGCGACGGTCACTTACTCCTGGGGCGTGAGCCTGCCTCCAATGTATTTGTGGAGGAAGTTCGTCAATTTATATCAAAGCATTAATCGCCGATAGTGTGACCTATAAAAATAATATGAGGGAGGGCGGTTCTGCAGTGCAGCCACCCTACTCAAAAACCAACAACTAAAGCTCTTAAGGGGTGGCTATAGGTAAACAGCCAGTTCTTTAGCTGAAAGATAGCGAATAGATGCTTCTGGAAATTTTCGAATGATATCGAGGGCGGCAGAGCGGGCATCGGCCTCATCGGCATATATATTGGGGAGTTTAACATTGGAGGTTGTTCTACCCGATATATAGCGCATTACCACGATATATCGCCCTTTCCATTTGCCCCAAAAAACGTCATTAGGAGCGTTGTTGACTGAGGACTTTTCAGGGGCAGCTTCTTTCTCTTCCTGGGGCTTAAGCTCCAACTCCGCTTCTTGCTCCCACATAAGTTGGGCAAGCCGATTTAATTCTTTAGAGTAACTAGTTGACATAAATCTCAAAGGCTTAAGAGTTTATTGGTTTAGGGTGTTTTGCTGATTACTAATACTGGCAAATTAAAGAGTTAACAGAAAAGATCTTAATAAATACTAATCTATAATTGAAAAATAGAATTTAAGTATGGGTATGACCTTATCCGCTTGCATAGTTTATATATAAAACTTCTCTCAATTTATCAATAAATATTCCACTTGGTTCCATGGCACCTATTTGGTGCAGAGTCCGTCATGACGAGCCGAGGGATATTGTTAAAAGCTATCTTCTCACATTTTAGAAAAAAATCATACCTGGTACAAATCAAATGTTTATTAAGTTTAAAGATAGTTAAGTTAACAGCTGCATTACCCGGCAGTATCTTTGTGATTACCTAGCGGTTTTTGGGTGATTACACCAGAGTGGGGGGCTTAATCAGGCAAATTGTTTGGGTTTTCCATAATTTACAAAGCCAGTAGATGGTTATGGGGCCTGTTTTAGATATCTTTTGCCAAATACCTGAGGTCTCTCATTACCGGGCTGCTAGTGAACACTTAGGGTTTTTAAGTCAGTAATTTTCATATAGTGACACTCTTCTAACAGAATAGGCGATACTTAAACCTCACAATTCTCCGCTCTCAGAGGCTCATCTTGTTCCGTTTAAGGTAGTGTAAATAAATGTAAAGGGTGCATTGGGGTGTCTACCTGCTTTGTCGCGCATGAAGAATAATTGAATTTCTCGGAAGGGCCCGCTAAGTAGTGCAGGATTGTATGCTCCTTTTTATAGGTTAATTTACGAGACTTCCCACTTACCCTGGCTAATAAAGTTGCCCTTCCCAAAGAGGTTGGCACTTTAGTCCTGCAAATAGTTTCACTGTATCCGCCTTTCAAATGATTCTTCAAACGCTCAATTCAACGATTGTGAGTTTTAATGGCTGAACTCGAAAGCGGCTTTGTCTCCCCCTTGGCGACCACGCACCCCGTGCACGGATCTCTTGATGAGTGCTTCCTGAGCACAGTGGAAACAAAAGTGTCGTGATTGGAGCTTGGCTTCAGCTGAGTCAGGTGAAGCGTAAAGATACAAAAGAAGTAAATTTAGTGGTGAATTCCATGATTGCCCCTCGCCAAAAGGATTTGGACACTCACATAAGGCAAAATGTCTTATTTGAAAGTCAGTATTTAGGTGACTTGTTTCGGTTTCAAAAGATACTTGTTTCACCAAATGGAAATGTTTCAATTGGGTTTTCTTCAGATTTTAATCTGACAATGGTGATTTCAGGTGTTGCTGATATCAATAGTGATGCTTGCGAATTCACTATGGCTTCGGGGGAGATCTGGTTATCGGGTGAAATGAGCCATGTTACAGTTGATAATTTGTCTGAGGGAGAAGACCTAATAATCATCTGTGCGAGTATTAGCCCGGTCATGCTGACACGATTTTATGAGCGACACACTCGAGTACTGATTAAAGCAAAGAATGCCCTTGCATCCAGCGTGACAACGCTCCCCAAAAGCGGGCCTTTTGTTTTTCCAGAGTGTGATCTCACGCGCTTTACTTTGGATTCACTGAGTGCATTTAGCAAGTTAAATGATGAGAGTTTGAATTATTTAAAGCTGGAAGAATTACTTCTCTTAAAGCTGAAGGGTGCTTGCGGTTGTCGCTTAGCTGACGAGCTGCTTCGGCAGGTTAATCCGGTGAACGAGCGTTTCCGTCGATTTATGGAGGAAAATGCTACTCAGCACTGGTCTGTAGCAAATTATGCTAAACAGATTGGGATGAGTCTTACATCATTCAAGAATAAGTTTGGCCAAGTCTTTAAAGCTGAGTCACCAAAGGCTTGGATTAACGAACGTAGGTTACAACATGCTGATATTCAGTTGAAGACTACCAATAAGCGTTTAGTCGATATAGCTCTGGAGAGCGGATTCTCAAGTCAATCTTATTTTACCCAGCTTTATAAATCGATGTATGGGTACCCCCCTTCAGAGGTAAGGCAGAAATCCGTAAAGTCAGCTTGAAAAGGTACTTGTGATTTCTTGTGACCGTGTGCGCCTGGCCAGTTCCCGGAGAGCTGTTATAGTATTCGGCACTCTTCGAATAACTAAATAATTGGTCCACAGAAATGGAAGTTAGAGAATTAGAAGGCCTGGAATTAGTGGGTTTTTATACCCGTACTAAGAATGCTAATGAGGCCGATCCGGAAAAGGCAAAAATAGCGCCACTCTGGGATAGGTTCGGCGCAGAGGCTGCCCCCAAATTAAGGGGCAACCCTAAGGTATTTGGTGTTTACTCCAACTACGAATCTGACCATACCGGCTTTTTTGATGTCTATGCATGTTCAGATATGTTGTCGAAGGATATGTCTGAGGATTTCAAGTCGATTCAAATACTGCCAGGCAAATACCTGGTGTTTTCCGCCAAAGGGGAAATGCCTCGGGTCGCCATTGATTTGTGGGGCGAGGTTTGGAGTTACTTCGCTGCGGAGGATTGCCCCCATCAGCGAGCTTTCACCACAGATTTTGAGCAGTATGTGGATGGAAACGAGGTTCAGATAGCCATATCCATCAAGTAGTTGAATCGCGTATATATTCGGGCTATTTAAGGAGCCTCTGAATAACTCCGTAATGCCTCTGCGAGTCTTGAAGGCTGCAGATGTTAGGCGCAGCTCGCCGCGAATGGCCGTAGCCCTTTACAAGAGCTGCAACGCAGCAGGTGCGGCCTTCAAGGCCCGCCCTTCGGGGCTTGCAGAGCGATTCACACTCCGCGTTGCGACTTCTTGAAAGGTCTAGACATTCCTGCGAAGCCGCGCCTTGATTGTGAACCGCTCTGAAAGCCAGAGGTATCACGGAGTTATTCAGAGGCTCCTTAACTCTAGGGTGAATACCAAATTGGCGAGCTGAATGCTCGCCCCTGCTGGGTAAGGGGTACTTTTTCATCCATTTCAATACCGAAGCGTACCTTGTCAAATAGAGTCCATCGGGGTGTGGGTATCTCCAGGGCGCGCAGGTAGTAGACGGCTCTTTCCTTGGGGTTAAAGTCGGGATCTTTGAATACCGCGATTAGCTGAGGGGAGCCGATGGAGTTGGTGTATTCCGCCGTCTTCATATCCACAGTCGTCCCAACCGGGGGTAGTTTTCCCTCGGTATCCAGTTTACGGCTTCCAGACCACTTCACATTAAAGATCTTCTCCCGGGTGAGTCCGCTGCTATCCAACCAGCCCTTGATGATTTGAATACGGTCCAGGTTGGCGCCCTCAGGGTCTTTCAGTGCTGCGATAAGGAATGTGGGTGCCTGTCCCTCACTGGCTTGAGGTAGCTTCCCGCCCATTGGCACGCCTTTTTTATAGCCATTGGCGACCAGGTCACCGTGAATATCCTCATCGTTATAGTCATAGCCTCCAAAGAAGCGAACTGAGATCCGGGGGCCTGTGGTGGCGAAAGTCTCCTTGCGGTACATCGCATCCCATATTGCCTCCCGGGTATTCTCGTTGGCCCAGACTCCCGTAACGCCTGAGGCAGCTTGTTCCCAGCCGAAGTACTCTCCACCAACCCCCTTGAGCAGGGGAAACGCCCAGCGCTCCTTGTTGCTGGGTTCAAGGGTCTTGAACTTGCCAAAGAAGTTGTCCTGATCCGGTGTCGAAAGTCCGGTATGGGTGTCGGTGGCTGCGTTTGCGCCTAGCACGAAAGGGTTGGTGCCCAGCTTCTCTTCCAGGCGTAGGCCAGACTTGAGTGCCTCCCTCCAGTACTCGTATTGCAGGGCACCGGGGGGCTTGGGCTTTAAGATCAGGTTGCCTCTATCCCACAGATCCCAGTTGGCAAATTCATCTTCCGGGGAGAGGGCAGGGTGGGACTCACTTTGTCCCTTTACCTGTACTAGCTCGTAAAGGGGCTCATAGCGGGCGCGCATTTGTGCCCACTCCGGAGTGAGTTCGGAGCCATCAAACTGCCGCTCGATAAACATACGGCCATTAGACATATTGCCGTTGTGGGGGATGGCGAGCACTCGGCCACCGGTTTTGTCTTCGTAGGCTTTCATCCACTCCCAGAGTTTTACCGGGTTTTCGGTATCAAAGGTGGTTAGGGGGAGCAGGGTCTTAGTGCGGTCTGCGCCATCACGAAAAATAATATTGCGGTGCAGGTTGTCGCCACCATCGGCGTTAACCGTCCACTCAAAGGCGATAAAGGTAGAAAACTCTCCGGGTTTGTAATATTTCTCTGCGGCTTCAACGGTTTTTTCCCAGGCGGATTTCATCCATTTGGGGTCCATTACTTGCTCGGGCAGTTTGCCTTCTGATTGAAGCACGATGACTTCACTTTTTGCTTCATTGGTCGCTTCTTCGCTGCCTGAAATTAATGCCTCGTGCCATTTTTTCAAGGTGGCATTGGACATCATTTCCGGATTGCCATCGACGATCTCGCTGATAACTCCCATACCGTCTGAATGATCGGTGATCATGAACCAGTCGTAAGGGCGGCTGAGCTTGGCTTTCAGTCCGCTGTTGGAGGTAACAGTTTCTCCCAGGGCAAACCGATAGGCGTCATCGGGAGTAAGAATTGCGCCATCCAATCCCGCATCTACCGACCAGCCAGTATGGACATGTGTATCGCCAAAATAGACATTGCGAGCGATGCGTTTATCGCTGTCCCGTTGGGCTTCCAGCTCCGCTTCTATCTCCGGTGCCATCGCCGTGAGCGGCCTTTGTTTTTCTGGAGTGGCGCTCTCTGTCTGTCGGGCGTTTGAATTTGTATTTTTATCTCCGTCGGGCTTTTTACTGCAACTATAAAGGCTGAGTATAAGAATAAAGAGGAGCAGGGTTAATCCAGCTTTGCTCTTGTGCATCGATGGCGGCTCCATTTTCTGAATGTGTCGGATCGCTTTTTAACTGAAAAGAATTCGTTGCGAAGAGAAGATAAATTACAGCTAGCATAGTTGAGCGACTCTGTGTATTCGCGAATTGGGCCACACTGGGGGCCTTGTTATCTATCGGCACAATAGATAGTCTTCGGCCCCAGTTGAGTTAGCACATTTATGCAACTTCAAGAACATGGTTGGCTAATTCAGTCATATTGAAATATGGCTACGCAATAATCATCGCTTCGGGCGATAGGCAAAAGCAGGCATATGAGTAACAACGAAAAGCGTCCACTTTACATCCCCCATGCAGGCCCCTCCCTACTGGAAATACCACTGCTCAATAAAGGCAGCGCATTTAGCTTGGAAGAGCGTCTCGAGTTTAATTTGGTCGGTCTTCTGCCGAATACCGTTGAGACGATTGAAGAGCAGGCCAAACGCGCTTACCTCCAATTCCAGCAGTGTAAGACTGGCCTGGAAAAACATATCTACCTGAGGGGAATCCAGGACGACAACGAGACGTTGTTTTTCTATCTGATCGAACATCATACGGAAGAGATGCTGCCGATTATCTACACCCCCACTGTAGGTGCAGCTTGTGAAGAGTTTTCCAGTATTTATCGCAACCACCGGGGATTATTTGTCTCCTATCCGGACCGGGAATATATCGACGATATTCTGCGCAGCGCCACTAAAGAGAACGTCAAAGTCATTGTGGTGACCGATGGCGAGCGGATACTCGGGTTGGGTGATCAGGGTATCGGCGGCATGGGTATCCCTATTGGCAAGCTCTCCCTGTATACCGCCTGTGGCGGCATAAGCCCGGCTTATACCCTGCCTGTCACCTTGGATGTTGGCACCAATAACCGCACTTTGCTGAATGATCCCATGTATATGGGGTGGCGCCATGAGCGGATTTCCCAGGAAGAGTACGATGAATTCCTGGAGCAATTTATTGAAGCGGTAAAGCGTCGCTGGCCCAAAGTATTGGTTCAGTTTGAGGACTTTGCCCAAACCAATGCCACGCCGTTGTTAGAGCGCTATCGCGATCGCCTGTGCTGTTTTAATGATGATATTCAGGGCACAGCGTCTGTAGCACTGGGTACTATCCTGGCTGCCTGCAAGACCTGGCAAGAAACCCTCGCCGCGCAGAAGGTGACGATCGTGGGTGCCGGCTCAGCCGGGTGTGGTATTGCCGAGCAAATCGTCAGTGCAAAAGTGCAGGCTGGCCTCTCCGATGCAGAGGCTCGTGAACAGATCTTTATGTTCGATCGCTACGGGCTTGTGACTTCCGATATGAAAGGACTGCACGACTTCCAGGCAGCCTTAGCCCAGGACCCAAGCAAGTACGATGGGGTTTCCAGCTGGGATCTTGAGACGCTGATCGGCAATGTCGAGCCCAGCATCCTGATTGGTGTGTCGGGGCAGGGGGGCCTGTTTACCCAGCCTGTAATCGAAGCGCTGCATAAAGGGCATCGCCGTCCTTTGGTGATGCCACTGTCAAACCCCACTTCCCGTGCTGAAGCGACTCCAACTGAGATATTCAGCTGGACCAAGGGCGAGGCTTTGGTAGCTACCGGCAGCCCCTTTGCAGCGGTAGAAATCGATGGTCATCACTATGCGGTAGCGCAGTGTAACAATGTCTACATATTCCCAGGTATTGGCCTCGGCGTGATTGCTTCCGGTGCTTCGAAAGTGACTGACAGTATGTTGATGGCAGCATCCAACGCCCTGGCAGAGCAGGCGCCGGTGGTGAAAGATGGCGAGGGTGCCTTATTGCCACACCTGAATGATATTCGCGAGGTGAGCATGCATATTGCTCGGGCAGTGGCTGCCCAAGCGCAATTGGATGGCGTTGCGCCCAAGGTGAGCCGCGAGCATTTAGAACGTTTGCTAGAGCGTAACTTCTGGCGTGCAGATTACCGCTCTTACCGTCGTCGCTCTTTCTAAGTGAGAGTGCTGGGCCCGCTGCGTCTATCGCATCGGACCCAGCACTTAAGCCAGCTTTTCCCCAGTATAGAAAGAGTCCGGCTGGCGCAACACCAAGTAATCCTCCCAGTGGAATCCCTGATTCAAAAACTCAATTGCTGCATTGACGCCCGATAAGAACAGGTGTTCGCAGTGGTGGTCCGGCATGGAAAAATCCAGCCAGTGCGGGTTTTCTCCGGTATCGGTGGGGTTGATGGGGATTTCTTTTACCAGCGCATGGTATTCCGCGTTCAAGCTCGCGCGCACATGGTTGTCGAGCATATTGCGACAAGTGCTGATCAGCCCCATCGCAAACCTTCCTACCTTATCTGATTTTGGCTGGTACAGATCCACTTCCAACTTGATCCCAAAGGTTGGCAATTTGGGGGTGCCTATGGGTTTATGGAAGATATCGAAAGGGAAATTGGAGACAAGGCCGCCGTCGACAAATTCAATATCTTTGGGAAAGCCAGCGCGGAAAAAACGTTTGGGATCACCGATGCCTTTAATGCTGCGCCAATTCTCGGCGACAGTATTGCACTCACTTAATTGGGGGATGCCCTTTACGGTGTAGGGCTTAAAGAAGCCGGGTACCGACATGGAGGCACGCACGAACTCTGCCGGATTTACTGCGCTCGGATTATCGAAGTAGAGCGGCGCCTTGGCTGGAAACACCGCGCGGGTCTCTGTAGTGATATCCGCTGCCACCAGGGCAACCTCGCCGCTGCCGATCAGGTGATCGGGTGTGCCACGGTACAGGAGCTGCGGGAACTGGTTAATTCTCTGGTTGAGCTGTGCGGTGTTGGTAATGCCCAGCTGTTTCAACTCCGTTTGTAACCACTGGGTAAAGGTATCTCCCGGATTCAGCCCCTTATGTCTGAGCAGGTGCCGCAAGGTGCGGATAGAATCGAAGGGGTGCAATGCCAAACTGCTCATCAAGCCTTTGCCCTTGAGCAGGCGCTGTACCGTTTTGCGCGCATAGCGCTCGCCATCTTCAAAACTGGCAAAGTCCGCATTGGCCAGGATGCCCAAGAGCTTTTCGCTCTTGCCAGTGCTCGGTGTGCCGGCCGCTGCCAAGAAGAGCGCATTGATGGCACCCGCTGAGGTTCCAGCAATTTTGCGAAACCGAATTCCCGCCTTTTCAAGAATGTAGGTATATCCCACTAAGGCGATCCCCAGCATACCGCCACCTTCCATCACGATATCGACATACTGAAGGCCCTGGTTGTCCTGTACATCACTGAATACTTTGCCCTCAATGGTGGACTTGGATGCCTGCCAGTGTGCATCCGCTTTTGCGATGGCGTTTTCAACCCAGGGTGATTTTTGCATGTCGGCTTTCCGTACTGTGACAGCGATCTACAAGAGAATTTAGACAATTTATCCGCTTGTAGGTGAAAAAGGCAGGGTATCACCCAGAATCAAATTCGCCATAGCATCCAGTTTGTTTTTCGTGTCTTCCCACTTGGGCATCACTTGATTCATTAAACGGTAAAATCGCTCGCTGTGGTTGTGTTCGGCGATATGGCAGAGCTCGTGCAAAATGACGTAGTCGATACACTGGCGCGGTGCTTTTACCAGGTGGGGATTGAGGGTAATGCGCCCCTGAGGGGAGCAGCTGCCCCACTGGGTTTTCATACTGAGGATACGCAGGGGTGGGCGCCCGGAAACCCACAGGGTCTGCTCAAGCAGGGCATCCAGGCGGCGGTGAAAAATTTCTTTGGCGCGCGCCTTATACCACTCGGCCAAAAGCAGGCGCACTCTTTCGGGATCTTTTTTCCGCACGGAAACTTCCAGCTTGCCGCGCAGTAATTTCACCTGCTGTTGGGTGTCTTCAGACTCAATAACTTTCAGCAGATATTGCTTGCCAAGATAGTAGTGGCTCTCGCCGCTGATATATTGCCGTGGTGTTATATATTCCAGTGCTTTGCGGAAATCCCTCAGCTGCTGGTAAATCCAGCGCCCGCGTTTTTTTACCGCTTTTAATACCGCATCGTTATCAATAGGTTCCGGTGCGCTGACCACCACGCGGCAGTCGGGGTGCACTTTGATCAGCACTCGCCCATTGGCCTGGGAGCGGGGCTGGCATTCAAAAGTGATGCGCTCATCCCCATAGGCAAAGCTCAGTTGCCGGGAGTTGGGGTTATTTGGGGGGGAAGTAATAGGCACATTCATGCCGGGGTTAGTCTCCGCTTAAACCAACGCGGGTGATCTGTAGGATCATCTCCACCATTTTCTTGGCCTGCACCATACCACTGCCGATGGATTTGCACTCCATAAATAATTTGGGCATCAGCTTTTTATGGATATCCTTCTCAATATTTTGCGGGCTGATGGAGTGCTCCATTACGGACTGGGCAACCATTGTATCGATCTCGAAGGCCAGCTTGATCCACTTATCCTGTACCTGGCTATCACCAACCGCAAAAACCTCCGGCAGGTTTTTTTTGAATACACCAAAATAGGCCTGGGCGTGGCGATTATCGGCAAAGGCATTGGGTATTTCATCCAGGTTGCGGGCTTTTACCTGGGCCTCCAGCGCTTCGAACAGTAAGTACTGCTTGTGTGGGTGATCGAACAGTTTTTCCGCCTCCTCAATCGCTTGCAGCAGTAATTTGGAGAAGGCTTCCTGGGCGTAGGGATCGTCGCGCAGCTCCTGCTCGATCATGCGGGTCACGCGGGTTTTGATAATATCGGTTTCGTTGCGGGTTTTGTCCTCCCCCCAATCTTCAGGCCGCTCCGCCTTGCCCATTTTATTGACTTCGTATTTACCCTCGGGCTCTAAGATTTCTACCCCCACCACATGCTTATCCAACAGGTTTTTAACCTGGGCCGCGTAGTGGTCGTAGTCCACAGACTTTTCGGTTTGCTGTAGCGCCCATTGGCGCAAAAGGGCAAATTGTTTAACCGTCTGTTTGTAGTGCTTGCGATCACTGTCGCTAAAGCTTTTATCTTCGAAGAAGGTGGCCGATTGCAAGGCTACTTTCAGGCAGGTGGTGAAGTTGGTGAGAGCCTCGTAGAAGTCTTCGCGCACTTTTAGGTTCACATCGACCAGCTCACCATTGCGCTGTTCAGTTTTTGGCACTATCACCTGGCGCAGTTGCTCGGTGTCCTGCTTGTTTTTTACGCCGGCGAAAATGCCCCAAAGATTTTTATACAGCAGGGGCAGGCGCTTGTACTCGCTGCTCATGGGGCTATAGAGCCCGGCGATATCGTCGATGTCGTAACCGCCCTGGGTGCGCGCGGCCAGATCCTGGTATTTCTGCAGGGTGGTATCCAGCTCTGCCAGGATGCCCCGGTAATCGATGAGCAGGCCGAACTTTTTATCCGGGTGCAGGCGGTTGACCCGGGCGATTGCCTGGATCAGGTTGTGTTCCTTGAGCGGTTTATCGATATACAGCACCGTATTTTTGGGCTCATCGAATCCGGTTAGCAGCTTGTCCACCACAATCAGCAGTTTCAGGGAGTCGTCTTTATCAAAGCGCTCAATCACTCCCTGGGTGTAGTGTTGCTCATTTTGCGAGCCCACATTGTCCTTCCACCACTTCACCACCTCCGGCATGGAGGACTCATCCACCGCTTCGTTGCCCTCGCGGGTATCCGGTGCACTGATCACTACCGCCGATTCAAATTTCTGTGCTTCTGGCCAGTGCTGCTGGGCCTCATCCAGGTACTTTTTATATTGGATGGCAGTGGCTTTGCTATCGCAGGCCAGTTGGCCCTTTAAACCCGCATCGATGTTATTAACAAAATGGGTGGCGATATCGGTAGCAATCAGTCGAATGCGATCGTCTGCAGTGTAAATCTCTCCCTTACGGGCAAACTTGCGCTTTAAATCTGCCTGCTGCTCCTCACTTAACCCCACCGTAATGCGCTCAAACCAGCGGTCAATTGCGCGCTCGTTAACATTCAGGTCCGGGATACGCTCTTCGTACAGCAGTGGGGTTACGGTGCGATCCTCCACCGCCCGCTGCATGGTATAGGCATGGACTATGGGGCCGAATTTATTGGTGGTTTTGTCGTCTTTCAGCAGGGGCGTGCCGGTAAAGGCCACAAAGGCGGCATTGGGCAGGGCCTGGCGCATACGGATATAGTTTTCGCCGCCCTGGCTGCGGTGGCCCTCGTCGATCAGCACAATCAAGTCGGCACTGTCGTTGCGACACTCCGGCAGGGCAGTGGCGCCGGTAAATTTTTGCACCAGCGAGAAGATAATCCGCTCATTGCCGCTGCCAATCTGCTGGGCCAAACGCTTGCCGGAAGTGGCCATGGCCGCTTCCTTGTCTTTCTTGCCCGCCAGTTCGCCGCCGCTGGCAAAGGTATTGCTGAGCTGGCGCTCCAGATCCACCCGGTCGGTGACAATAACCAGGCGGCTCTGTTTGAGACTCGGCTGGAAGATCAGCGCCTTGCTTAAAAACACCATGGTGAAGGATTTGCCGGAGCCGGTGGTATGCCAGATCACACCACCCTCCCGCGCGCCGTCATTGCCGCGTTGGGCAATGCGCTCCAACAGTCGTTTGATACCGAATACCTGCTGATAGCGGGCGACAATTTTGCCGGCCTTTTTATCGAACAGGGTGAAGTAACGGACCATCTCCAGCAGTCGCTGGGGCGATAGCAAGCTGATTAGCAACCGATCCTGGCCGCCCAGGGCCAGCTCGCCGCCGGCGATCAGGGTCTGGTACCAGTCCAGATCTGATGGGGAGCGCTGTTTAAACAGAGTTTGGATTTGTTCGCTGGAAAGGGGGCGGTTTTTGATCGCCAGCATTTCCTCATCGGCGATATCCTCCTCGCGCCAGGCCGCCCAGAATTTTGCCGGGGTATTACAGGTGCCGTAGCGGCCCTCGTCGCCGTTCACCGACAGCAACAGTTGGCTGTAGGCGAATAGTTTCGGGATTTCATCGGGGCGCTGGTTGCGCAGGCTCTGGGAGATACCCTCGTCAATAGAGGGCCCTTTCTTGCCATCCGGACGCTTGGCTTCGATCACTACCAGGGGAATACCGTTGACGAAACACACCATATCCGGGCGGCGGGTCTCTACGCCGCTGGCGCGGGTTATGCTGAATTCCTCGGTAAAGGCAAAGTGATTGTTTTCGATGGTGTGCCAGTCGATCAGGGCAATCGTGGGGGTAGCTTTTTTGCCATCGACAAATTCGGTCACCGAAATGCCGTAGAGCAGGTGGTTGTACAGCTCTTCATTGGCTGCTAGCAGCCCTTTGTTAAGCGCTGGGTTGCACACTATGCCAATCAAATGGTCGATGGATTTCTGTGAGAGCGGCTGCTCTTTACCGGCGAAATGAAAGGTCCGTTTGCCCAGCTCCCGGCGCAGTATCTCCGTGAGTACCACTTGGTCCTGGCGCCCACTACGGGCTGCATTGGCCTCGGTAGGAGGCAAAAACGACCAGCCCAGATTGCATAACAGGGCCAGGGCGGGGATCTTTGCGGCGTATTCTTCTTGGAATTTCGGTACTGCTGTGTAATCCATTTCCACGGTAATACATGTCTCCAAAGGGAAATCCGTTTTTATTGGGATAAAAGTGTCTCTGTTTCCGGGCTGTGGAGCAAGCTGGGAAAATACGCTTGCCAGTCTCCGGCCACCAATTGTTGGCTATGCAGATTAAAAGGCAGCGCCCAAAGATGTAGGTTGTCGGAAAAACTAAAGCGCGGCAGGGGTTGGCAAAAATCCCCGTGGGCGGGAAAGATCAGCGCCATATGGCCCCGGCCATCCATGTAATAGTTGCCGTAGGCAAAGAGCTGGTAGAGATCAGCTTGGCTCAGTTTGTATTTCTCGTTGCTGCTGGCGCGGCTATTTAATAATTTCCACTTGGTATCCATCACGGATACTTGTGGTCGACCTTTTTCCATGGTGTTACTTTCCAGCAACAAATCCGGGCGCAGTTGAAACCAGCGGCTATCAGTTTCTGTGCCCTCGGGCCTGTGCTTTAACAGGTATTGGCCGCTTGCCTGGGTGCGAAGGTGGCTGCTGGGCGGTAATGTTTGTTGCAGGCTGTGCGCCACATAATTTTCAAATAACCGCTCCATGGGGAAGAGCAGGGCGATACCGCGATGCTCGCCTTGGGTAAAACTGGCGTTGAGGTTTTGTAAAATTAAACGGCACCAGGGTTTGATTGCCTCATAGCTTTGCATCAACCGGTCCGAGCGCCATTTTGGCAGTTCGGCCAGTGGCGCCGGGCTTGCCGGCACCGCCGCCATCTGGTGATTAAAGCTATTGGCCAAGCGCCAGTTATCGGCAGTGGCGCAGAGCTTTAGGGTAATTTCCAGGGCGCTTTTGAGCAGACGGTTTTCACGGATTTGAGGGCTGAAAATATCGTGCTCAATATGGAACCAGGTAGCCCTGTCCGGCGTTTGTTGTGCCTGCCGGGCTAGGTTGAGACGGCCACGAATAAATCGGCTCTCTTCCGCCCGGCGCTGGTAGTCACTGCGCAGCCCGCGTTTTAACAGTCGGCTCAGGGCTTGCAAGAACTGTGAAAAAATCCACTCGTGCAGGGGCAGCGGTTGCTGCTGCAAATCAGCCGGGCCGGCATTGCGGGGGGTAATACCCAGGCTGATAGCGAGCATTTTCTGCAACAGTTGCCGGCTCCGCTGCGCTTCGCTGGCTGAGGGTGGTTGCCGGTGGGTTTTCGGCAGAATTTCGATAGCTTCCCCAGTGGGGCTCTGCAGAAACCCCACATAGCTGCCCAGTTTGACTCTGTGGGCACCGCTATCCCGAATAAAATGACTGCCCTGGCTCTGCCCCAGTTCCCGCAGCCATGCCAGGGTTTGTGCTGAGACTCGCGCCCGATCCAGACTGGAGGGGCCGGCGAGGTCATTGTGTAGAGTGGCGTACTCGCGGACCTGGATCATTCCGCTACTTCGCTCTCGGCTTCTTCTAATGCTTGCGACTTCGGTGATGTAGTGGCAGCCGCAGGGGGCAGTATGCCGCGATAGGCATCCGGCTGGATAAAGGCCTCTGTATTGAGGGAAAAGCGCCGCTCATTGATTTGGCTGGCGATATCCGCAGGGAATAATTCGTTTAATTGCTGTTGGCCACCCTCAATAATAAAGCGGTGGTGCGGATGTTTCGCCGGGTCATTCAGTACCCAGCCGATGCGCTGCCAGTCATCGAAAAAGTATTCCTGTAACAATGGCAATATTTGTTGCTGGAAAATAGAGGCCAGCTTGCTCTCACGCTCTTCTAAAGGGAGGCCGCACAGGGGCAAAAAGTAGCTGTGGCCGATCAGGTGATCTCGATCCAATAGTGCCTCAATACGCTGGTTTAGGGTTGTGAGCAGCTCACCGATATCAATACCGTAAACCTGGGTGCCCGCCAATAACTCGGGATTGGGTGGCATTTCTACAAAGCTAAAGCGGCGGCGCAGGGCCAGGTCCAGTTGAGCCAGGGATTTATCGGCGGTGTTCATGGTGCCGATTACGTACACATTGGGCGGCACAGCGAAGGTTTTTTTGGAGTAGGGCAGTATCACTTCGCGGGCATCCTCGGCACCCTTGCGCTTGGCAGGTTCCAGCAGGGTGATCAGTTCACCAAAAATCCGCGAAATATTGCCGCGATTGATTTCATCGATAATCAAAACCAATGGCTTTTGCTGTGGCTCGCTAATATCCTGCGGTGCCAATAGCTCTGCAAGTTTGTCTATATCAATGGTGGAAGGACGGAGCTCGTAGAGTGTCATTTGTGAGAGTGCTTTTTTAAACAGTTGCTCACGGGGCAGGCTGGGTTCGTACTGCCGGTGCCATTTTACCGGGCGCGCCTGCTGGTAACCGGTGCGCTCATCGGTTACCAGGCGTTGGTAGTCGCCGGTGATTTCCGCAATTGCGCGAAACTTGCGGTTGCCATCGGAAATAACCACCAAATCCCCAACCTGAAGAGTATTGCGGAAGTTATGTACCGCAGTGATGGGGTAGTCAGATTGCTGAATTTCTAAGCTATTGGCCGTCTCAAACTGTTTGCGCACGGAATCGCGGCTAGTACAGCGAGAAAAATCGATACTCTCGCCATAGCCCAACAAGACATAATTATTTTCCAGGCACTCCTGATAAATATCGTCGTTGTCCTCCAGGGTATTGCCCAGGGACATTTTCCAAAAACGGCGGCCATTAAGGTCAATCTGCTCGCCGCTCTGGCGGGTAACTTTGGCATCGGCGGACTCACATAACTCCTTAAATACACCGTCCTGAACGGAGTAATTTAGTTGCCCGTTGTCACTACTCTCCGCGCGGATACCCTCAATAAAGTCCTCGTAGGCAAAGCTCTGGTGAAAGGTAGTAAAGACAATGCGCTTTTCTGCCTGTAGAGCGTCGTAGCGCTCTCTCACTGCGCGATTATCGGGCTCATCTTGATTGGCGTACCACTGCGGGTCGGCGATCTGTACGGCCAGGTGGGTGGTATTGTAGGTTTTGCCGGTGCCGGGAGGGCCGAACAGGATTTGGTTGAGAGGCTGGATAGGTAAGTTAGTGAGGGGGAGTTTCTCATCCATAAGCTCATTCTCTTGCGAATCGTTCTCTGCGTAGAGCCGCCAGATCAGAATATTGGTTTGCACATCATCAAAAGTTTCCGGCTTGTACTGGTTGATGATTTTCTTGAGAGCTTTATTACTCGCCAACCAATGCTCTTTTCCATCAGGAAGGTCTATATCCCATCGCCGATGGATTTCATTTAAAAGCAGCCTAAAAATATTGGGGGATACCACAGTGGTACATTGGTTGGGGTGAGCGGCAGCAAAGACCCGGTTAATCACTGAGTGCAACACGCCAATAACCAAGCCCTGGGATTTAAAAGCAATAAAGCTATCGACAACCTGACGGTGTGTTGCTTCTGAGCCATCAGAAAAAATTTGCCAGGTTAGGCTGCGAAACTCTTGTTGTAATTGTTCGAGCGCTTTCCGTGAGAGGGCTCCTGTCTTTATGGTGGCGACGCCATTGCTGCGAGTCCACCACAAGTCTTCCAGTAGCTTATCGGAAATAGTACCGGTTTCTCGCGCCTCCTGAATACGGGAAAGTAGATCTTTATAATCTGCTTCCCACTGGGCTTTCGAATCGAGAAAGGTTATTCCGGCAGCGCCGAAAAGTGTAGCAACGGCGCTAGAGAGTTTGCGGGCGCTGGTGGTTTCCGTATCCATCTATATCATCCCTGTAACTGGTTATTTTCTTGGTTTGGACTGCCCCGGATTTCTAGCTGGAGTGCTTAATGCAAACAGCAGCGTTTAAACTTTTTACCGCTGCCACAGGGGCAGGGGTCGTTGCGGCCGGTTTTGGGGTCTGCTCGGTGGGGACTGGAGTTGGTTGAGAGTTCCGGGGCCCGTTGTTGCAGCCAGTGACGGTGCAGGGCGCGGGCGGCGGGTTCTATTTGGGTGATGCTGTGCTGGTGCTCTGCATCGGTGAGGGCGCCGAGGTGATCGAAGTGTTCCTCGCGGCCGTGTAGGGCGATGGCTTGCAGCTGGGTGTCCAGTTCTGCGGGCAGGTTGGGCCATTGGCCCAGGTCGACGCCGCGCATATAGCCGAAGCACCACTCCTCGACGATGGCGAAGGGAGCTTCGCCCTCTCGCTCGGTGATACGAAACAGGGCGCTGAACTCTGCGGGGGTTTCCACCAGCATCATGGCATTGCTGTTCATCAGCTGGAACAGCAGCGCGGTAAAGCGCTGCATCTCCTCTTCACTCTGCCACTCCGGCTCATTGCCGGGGCCGCCCCAGAGGGCGGAGAACCAGCGGCTGGGGGGAATCATTTCCGGGCCGGACACCAGGGCGGTGAGAAAACCGTCCAGTTCGCAGATATCCAGCACCGAATCGTCGTTGCCGTATTTGAGCAGCACGTCCTCAATAAATTCCAGATCGGCTTCACTGATGGGTGTATCGAGATCGAGGGTTTCGCTAAATGTCATTGGGCGTCCTCCAGCAGGGCTCGGCGCTATTGCTGCTCTCTTGTCCTTTGTGTACTGCTGGGGATGGTGATTCAGCTGCCGGGTGGCGTCAAGGGTTGGGGACCGCTTGTTTCTTTAGGGGAATCGGGTTGGTTGTTTATTGTTCAGCTAGAGGTCTAGTTTTGTCGAGGGTATTGGGTCGGCAGGCTTGGTATGTTCCAATTGCTCGTCAATCTTGTAGAAGTGGGGTTCGCAGTTACTATTGGTGTTATTGGTTATATGAATAATTTCGGTGGCTACAAATAAATAGCTGTAAGTACTGAAGTGCCCATACCTGCCGGGGCCGTGTAGTTCGCCTTTTGCGATAAGGAAATGACTGCTCCAGTCTACAACCTCAATATCTGGTTGCGAACTAAACCAAATAGATTTGGGTTCGATTACTCTATCAGTTTGAGCTTCTAGAAGCTGGATGTTACAGGGCTCAAAGGTGTGCGTTTCTGGCGCTATGGCTAAGTTGTCTCTGAAGTACCCAATTAGTTTTCTATCTGTTTGATTAGTACATGTTTCGATGAGGGAAAGGGTGGTAGGAAAGTCCTGGTCTGGGGTGCGCTGGTATTCTAAGCCGCAGTTTCTACTTTTCTCAATAGTCTGCTGCGGTAAGTTATAGCCACCGAATCGCTCTCCCGCACAGCTGGATAGCAGTGGTATCGCTACTAGACGTACGTGCCTAAAAATCTCATGTTGAAATACTACCCTAAAGATCATTAGGGTGTATTTAATTGTGGGCACAATTAGTTTGTACTGTTTATTCCCCCTTTTTGGATATTGGCATCCAGCCTAAATAGGTGCGGGCATTTTCATAATGATCCATACCCACTTCCCAGGTGGTATTGGCGTCCCCATTAATAGATTTTGTTGATTTCCAGATTACCCGTACATAGCCGCGGCTGGTGGCGTCCCCTTTGTGGGGTAGGCGTTCGCGGCAACTGATCCACTGTGGGAGTTCTGGAGTGGCCACTTTGTCTGTTTTTGAGGGGGAGTGATTGATCAACTGATAACTCCTTTTGAAAACAGGGTTTTTATTGGAATTTTCTAAACCAGCTTTCTAACTCGGAAGCTTCTGCTCACTACCTAATCGCTTCGGATGAGTATAGTTGCTGTTTGTGATTTCTGCCGCCTGATAAGCTCGGTTACTGCGGAAAGTAAAGGTTAGTTTGTAAAGTCCTAGAGGGCGCCATACTAAAGTTGTTAACACCCTTGGATCTGGCACTTGAATAGTGCGGGCGGAACTTACTACCGGGGTGGAAGGAAAGAATACACCGCACTCGAGACAGGCTGTGAATACATCCCTGTAAGCTCCTAATCGGCATCCATGCCTCATAGGGTCCCAAGCGCGGTGTATTCTTTCCTTCTCCCTTTTTAGTAGGTGGCAGGTAAATCCTTTATGGAGCGGACTGGGATGATGCTAAAAGTGGCTGCTCTAGTCGTGAGTATTTTTGCGCTGTTATGGATATTGATCGCTGCGGTTAACTCTGAAGTAAGTAGCGCTGGAGGGGGCAAGCTATCCACCAACCCCTTTGAATATTGCGCGGCAGTAGTGAATGACGATAACCCAGTTAAGACTTTTACTGGACCGGCTATGCCACAGTCAATTGTTGATGGTATCAGAAGAGCGGCCAATCTCGGTGCAGAAGCGCCCGAAGATTGGGTCGCGAGGGGGACTTATTGGCGATGTATGGATGGAAGTGTCTATGCCTGCTTTGTTGGGGCTAATCTCCCCTGTGATGAGAAAGCTGACACTAGTCGGGAGCCGAGTAGTGCCATGATTTCATATTGCAAAGATAATCAAAGTTCCGGGACCGTTCCTGCGGTAGTGGCTGGCCGTGCCTCTATGTATGAATGGCGCTGTAGGTCGGGTGCCCCGGAAATTATCAGGCAGATTTCTAAACTCGATGCTCGGGGTTTTTTGTCTAATTATTGGTATCGGTTAAATAAGCCTGCTTCTGTTGAATAGGGAAAGCCTACAATCAGAGGGCTTTCTCTTCCCGCCTATCTATAAGTTATCCCTGTCCTTCCATCTTTTCATTGTCCATGCGCTTGGCGAGTTTGTGGCCTTCGTCCGACTGCCCAATTTTCCAGTAACTGGAGATATAAATATGGGTTTTGGGGATTACTCTTTCCTGCTTAAAGAATTGCCGTAGGGTGCGCATGCTGTCGAATTCGCAGGCGGCCCATACGGAGGCCTGTCCATCGAGCCAGGTTAGTGCCTGTAATTTTTCCAGGAGTTTCTCGCCGGATGGAGCCGGATTGATAATCCATTGGATTTGCAGGTTCTCTGGGTGTTCCAGCTCCTGAATATCCGCTTCACTGGACACCTCAATTAATGCGTAACCCTTTGCATCCTTGGGTAGCTCCGCAAGGTTTACACTGATAGCTGGCAGTGCAGTCATATCCCCCAATAGTAAAAACCAGTCTGCCTCGGGATTGGTCATTTTTTTGGGGCCGGGGCCGCGGGTTAAGATCGTATCGCCGGGCTGTGTTTTAAGTGCCCAGCTTAGAGCGGGCCCTTCGTGTTCATGCAGGGCGAAGTCGATATCAATTTCAGATTCACGCTGGTGCCTGATGGTATAGCTTCGCAATAGAGGACGCTCGCTTCCAGCTTGTGGAAACAGAAATTTGATATAGGCGCTTTCCTGATTGGGGGCGAGAGTTTTTAAATCATCGCCACCGAGGGTGATGCGCAGCATATTTTCAGTAATTTGTGTCCTGCGAATAACGACCAATTCTCTGGTAACTTTCTCGGCCATAGGGTTTAGCTCCTTTCGTCAGGGGTGGAGTGCTCTTTCATATTGGCGACCATTACGCTGGCAATGCGGGCGAAGTTTTCTAGCTCCTCAGTACTCAAGTTGCGAGTCATTTGCCTGGCCACTTCAGCTTCTTGTCCGCTCACTTTTTCCAGCGTGCTTATTCCGTCTGTAGTTAGTGTCAAAAACTGGCTGCGCCGATCATTGGGGTTGTCGGTCTTTTCGATTAGCCCCGAGTGCACCAGGTCGTTTAGCACTCGTGTTACTTGGGCTTTATCCAAATTCATCCGCTGGGCAATTGACCGGGCAGTACTCAGTGGAAATTTAAAGACACCTTTGAGTACCCGTATATGACTCACCGGCAAGCCAATTCGCTGCTCCTGTATGCCAGCTCGCAAACGCCGTTTGTAGGCGTGAATAAGCTGGTGGAGGGATTCATTGATTGCGGTATCTTTCATGGCGCCATGCTAACTGGTTGATAGTGTCAACTTTATTCATATTGGTTGACACTGTCAACTAAGCTCGGATGGAAGGAGGTTGGGTTGATAGCCTGTGGAGGGTAATTTGGATGGGGGTGCAGGAAGGCTGGGAAGGGGGTATCCCCTTCCCGTGAGCTTAATTAGGTGCTACCAAGTCAAGCTGATATCGGTTCCATCAAACTTTACATCTGAATCGTACACATACTTCAAGGTGCCTTTCCAGAAGGAGCCGTGCCATTCCCAGTCGGCATCGTAACTGACTTCATTGAGCACCTTCTGTCTAAAAGCATCAAAGCTGCCGTAGCGCTCTTCACTTCCCATAATGACGACCCAGGTCTGCTCGTTCCAATCACAGGTCACAGTGTTGGAGTCACCGTTGCCACAGGGGTAGCGGACGGCAACGTATCCATCATCTTCCCTACCAAACTTCCAGTTACCACTGCGGGACTCCTCCTCGAACTCTTCGGGCCACTGTAGAGCGACATCGGAGCCGCCGGAGTGAAACAGTTCTATCTCCGGGTAGGGGTTGTATTGGATCACGGCGACATTGTTTACCTGCTTTATTTTCGGCAGGTGGTCATTTTGCATGGTGCTATTGCCGTCGCCGACTTTTGCCCAGATAGATTGGGAACCGGTGGTGGCTATCCAGGGGGTTTGCTGGTAGCCCTGGCGGCCTCCCCAATAATTCTGGATGGAGTGCATCATGACTCCGCCATCTTTGTACATGGAGAAGTTGGCCGAGGAGAGGACAGAGCTGCGGCTGAATACAGCCCCGGCCTTGGCGGCCGCAGGGGCGGCTGCTTCTGATAGTCCCAGGAACTGGTCAAATGCTTTGAGCCCCTCATAACCTTCGAGTTGGTATTTGCTGGCGAACCAGGCGGTATCCGCTGCGACATCGGGGTGGAAGTAGGCTCCCTGGCTCCAATAGAAGGGTACGCGCTCTTCCCGGGGAAAGTCTGCATAGATCTCGTTTCTAGCATCTCCCAGCGAATGGCCGACTGAATAATTTATGTTGAGACCTTTACCGAAATATTCGAAAACCTCATCGGTGATTTCCAATCCGGAAGTGGCGAGCATTACACCGGCGGGACTGGGGGTGCGTACTGACTCTTTGCCCAGACCTGTCAGGAGGTAGATAATCCGGTTGATATTCCCTCCGGACCCATTGCGGCGGTAGCCGTCATTACTACGCCCGGCTGCGGCGAAGTTGATCCCCTGGTCGTTGGTCACCAATAAGATATCTTGCAGCAAGCGATGAGCAGCGCCGATTGCAAGTTCACGGATTTCCTCATCCTCTGCAAAGTCTACGAGGTTTAGCAGTGCCGAGAGGGTATAGGGGTAGTAAACAGGGGAGTAAAACTCATAGTAACCATATTGGTTCTTCACTTCCAGATAACGCTTTAGGCGCTTATAAGTTCTGTCGTCCTCAAATGCCCCATATTTCTCCTGGAGGAGATATTGGGCAGAGGTGTACATGATCATATGGTTTTCTGAAGCAAAGACATGGTCACCCGTCCTGCCTTCTTTAAACCAGAAGTGATAGCCGTCGAGTGCGGCAAAGAGTTCGTCTTTTATTTCGGGGCGGAAGAATAAGATGCGGATTAGGCGGGTGAGAGTGAAGTCAGAATTTTTCTTGCCGCCGTTGCGGAGTACATCCAGGTTCTTATTTAGCGCATCCCAGTTGAGATCATCACCGGTGTATGCCTGAAGTACGACGGCAGTATCGTTGGTAGAGGTGACTCCTTCCTCAATATATTGTAGCTGCCTGTCAATATAGGCGCTCTCATCAAAGGACTGGGCTTGAGACGTCGCTGACTGGATCGCCAATCCTAATATAATCGGGTACAGCACTCCTGCTGATGGCACTTTCATAAGTACTAGTTCCTATTTGGTTTTAATTGATTTATAAAATAAATACAAGCGTACCACTTATCTATTACATAAATTAGGCGCTTGAGAAGCTAGTTATTTTCTTTCGGGATTAGTTGCAAAAACGATCAGCGGATATTGCTGGTTCTCAAATTGAAAATATTTTTTAAGTCGTCATTCTTGAGAAGTAGGGGGCTAGTGCTTTATCTAATTTTTCTAGCGTTTCTGCTGTGTCTAATTGGTACGCAGACGTACTCAAGATAAATCTGGTTTATGCTCTGTATTGTTGGGTAGGTAAAGTAGAAAAGTTACTCAGTCATCTCGGGTGGGGCTGTGATTCGTGCGTTAGGCTATTTTCCGTTGAGTGACGATGGTTCTTCTATATTGTGGTTTGATTCGCGAGTAAATATTGCAGTGTTCCTACAATTCTAGGAGAGGGAGATGAAAAACCTACTGATATTCTTCGCAGCCGGAAGTCTTGGTGCTTTGGCAAACAGTATTGCGGTGTGGCTATTTGGCCAGTTGGGGATTAATGCCGCTTTTGGCGTATCAATTGCTCCTCCTCTATCTCCTGAGTGGCTTTATCCTCGTATTGTTTGGGGTGGCTTATGGGGACTGCTATTTATTCTTCCATTCTGGTCATCAAAGTTACTTCTAAAAGGAGCTCTTCTTAGTTTGTTTCCCTCTGCATTTCAATTGTTTGTAGTTTTCCCTGTGATGGCTGGGAAGGGTGTTGCTGGATTTGAGTTGGGAGTCTTAACACCAGTCCTGGTGTTATTTTTCAATTGGATTTGGGGTGTTGTTACTGCCCTAACTATCAAGGCTGCTCGCTAATAGGGTGTTAACTTTGTGGTGGTAGGCTTGGCGCTATAGAAATGTTGGCCGTTGTTACTTCAGGGGCAGTTTGACCTCGTTATATCGCTTTTCTCCTGCAAGCTATCGATCTTATGTCAAGGTTGTACGTTACTCATGTAATCTATCTATTTCGTATCAAAGTTATTCGAATGGGGAAGTTGAACGTGAGAAAAACGGCAAAAATCTGTAGCCTTATCTGCTCTATGATAATTCTTGTGACGGGCTTTATTACACCTTCACAAGCAGCTGAGACTAAGCGGATACTAATCGTTGCTTCTAATCTTCAGGATATGGGTGATCCGGAGAAGCATGATGCGAGAAATAATTTGTGGGAGTACGCTCCGCCTTACCATATTTTTGTTTCCCATGGGTATGACGTGGACTTTGTTTCGCCAAAAGGTGGGGTGGTCCCGTTTATGATGGATCCACTGGGAATTAGTAGTTACACCATCAAACATGAAGGTTTTTTAGAGCGGGCTAATAGTTCACTAAAGCCTGAGCAAGTAGTTATAGAGAATTATGCAGCTGTTTATATCGGTGGAGGCTATGGAACCTTATTTGATGTGGCATCTAATCGTGAGCTGCTAAGGAGCCTCTGAATAACTCCGTAATGCCTCTGCGGGTCTTGAAGGCTGCAGATGTTAGGCGCAGCTCGCCGCGAATGGCCGTAGCCCTTTGCAAGAGCTGCAACGCAGCAGCTGTGGCCTTCAAGGCCCGCCCTTCGGGGCTTGCAGAGCGATTCACACTCCGCGTTGCGACTTCTTGAAAGGTCTAGACATTCCTGCGAAGCCGCGCCTTGATTGTGAACCGCTCTGCATGCCAGAGGTATCACGGAGTTATTCAGAGGCTCCCTAATATTATGGGTGGGATTTACCAGAAAGGGGGAGTTGTGGGCAGCTGTGGTCATGGGGCAGGTGCGTTTGCCGATGTGAAGCTGAAAGATGGCCACTATATGGTAAAGGGCAAGAAGGTTGCCGGTTTCCCGGACTCCACAGAAAAAGAGAAGTCTTGGGCTAAGCAGGGTACTTTATTACCGTTCTTGGTAGAGGAACGCCTTCGAGAAAATGGAGCCATTATTATTAATAAGGGTAATGTTGCTGATAAGCATGATGTAATATCTGATCAGCGTATTGTTTCTACAATGTTTTTACCTTCTTCTGCGCTGGTTGCAAAAGAAATGCTGGGTTTAATCGAGAGCAAATAAGCTATTCCAGTACTTTATTGTGTATTTGCTCTATCGTTAGGCAGTCATTCTGCGGGTCAAACTCTAACGAGTTTGGCCTCAATGCGACCAATCTCTACCTGTTAGTTTCAATATACGATAGCGCGGGCATGCCAACTTGGGATCACTCGATCGCCCTGTAGCTTAACCTTGTCTCTGCATATTTATCTGCCATTCTTTCTAAAGGGAACTGAAATCGGCGGCAATGAATATGCGTCCATTTGTTGTATTAATAATATCGATAACTTTGGGGAAGCTGGCCTATATGTTCAGCCCCTCTCTGGGTAATAACGTAATAGTGGCTCTATTGGCCTTATTGGGTGTAGTTCCCTATTTGTTAATGCCGATTAGATCCGAGTTTTTCCGGGCGCAAATTCTTCAATGGGCTAAACAGAATGATATTGGCGTTTTGAGACTCGAGAGTAGGGGGTTTTCCAAAGGACGATTGTTTTGGCGTGTATCTGATGCGCAAAGCGTCTTCTGTGTCACCTCAAAAAAAGATACTTATTGGGTGGCGTGTGGCTCGTGGTTGCTGGGTTCTTATAGTCGGAAGCTACTGGTCTACAAACAGGTTGGAAGTGTTCTGGACTTGGTTGCAGCATTTGACGGAGATAATTGCCTGGTTGAGTGACTCTGTTTGGCGGTTATTTGCCTTAAGAGTTCGCCTTAATAGCAGCAATGTGAATATAAATATATTTTTGTTTGCGATTCATTATAAGAAGTAACCCATTGATTATAAAAAAGCCTGATATATTTGGCCGCGGTTCAACAAAGGTGTTTTCCATGGCGTTTCGCTGGTTTCATCTTTAATTTTCATTAAGAGAGAAATAAATATGTCACAGGTAAGTGATGACTTAGATTTGGTGGCGAAGAAAACGTCCAGCCCAGTGGTGGTGAAACTTTCATTAGCCAAAGCGTTTAAGAAAAGTGCCGAACCTATACGTGATACCCAGAATACTTATAAGCAAAATGTTGTGGCGATCAATACGCTGGTTACCAGCGTGTTGTCTTCGAGTTTACCCACCTTAAATCAAAACCCGCCGGATTGGAGTGATTTTGTAACAGCCTATACTCAGGCCAATTCAGATGCTTTGGATTGGGTGAATAATGTACTTGCCAGGCTTCTGGATGTGCCTGGTGAAGTACAGAGCTATAACAGTGTTATCAGCCAGCTGTTACAGGATGCCCTTTCTCAAGCGAATATCCTCAAAAATGACCCGAGTAATAGTTCTGCACTTCAGATACTCAAAAATGACTTGAACTCTATTACCTCGCAACTGGGGATTGTTTCAACATTTATCAGTGGTGCGATTAAGGCAATTCAAGGGTTTCAAGACAAATTGCCTGATATGGCGACTCAATTGCAGTCAATTGCTGACAATTCTGTAAAGGATTCCCAGGCTGACGAGAAGAAAATTGCTGATCTAAAGCAGGATATCAAGAATTTACAGGCAGATATCAAATCCCTGACTGCCAGCATCGTTGCTCTGGGTATTGCCGATGCCACTGCTATCTCTCTGGGGACGGTTGCTTCTATCGTGGCTTTTCCTGAGGGCTTGTTGACCTGGTTTGTGATGGGGCCTGTGGCAGCTGTGGCATCAACCTTTATTGCACTGGATGCTGCAAAAATTGTTGCAGATCAAAAGAGTATTCAGGATAAACAGGCAGAGATGGACCTGATCACTGCTGATGTATCCACTCTACAAATGTTGTCTCAGAGCTTTGGGCAGCTAGCAGAAGAAACCCAGCAAGTTGAAGATAACTTAGGGGCTGTGTTGCAAGAGTGGCAAACGCTTGAAAGTGATGTTTCCGGTGCGATAAGTGATATTCAAACTGCGATCTCTGATGACGAGGGCGCGAACTATACAGCGGTTATTAATGACCTCAACGAAGCGGTGGCTGAGTGGAACGATGCCTATTCCCAAGCGGGAAGCCTGTTTATTGAGCTCAACGTGAACAATGCAGATTTGAAAATTGGAATGAGTTCAGAGCAGGTTAAATCGGCTTTTTCTGTTGGAAGTACTGTTGGCGTGATTCAGTATTATAATACTCTATAAGAATTGTTTTTTTAGTTTTGCTGAAGGCTTACCCAAAAAGGTAAGCCTTTTTTGGCTTTTGATAAAGGTGTACAGGTTCGCTTTCTAAGGTTGTTACAGAATGGCCATCGATTTTTACTTGGGGCTCAAACCATTTCTATGGGCACATTTCAATCCGCGTATTTGTAAGCGATTCTAGATTATCCATCTAGTGTTTTGGAAAACGGTGACCTGAGATACTATAGTCGCACTTCGGCAGACCTTAAAAGTGTACAAGCCTCATGAATGATATTTATAAAGCGCCTAAAAGTGAATTAAATACCAGTAAGTACCACTCTTTGATTGAGAAGTTACTGAAAGAGCAGAGTATGCCCCTCTCGATATTTGCAGTGTTATTAGGTACTTTAGGTACGCTGGTTCTGCTCTCATTTGCCCGCGGTATTATCCCTTTGTACGTTTATGTGATCCCAGGATTTATTGCAGGTATCCTCGTTAAGTTTATGGGGCGGCCTGTTACAACACCCTACCGTGCGATTCCTGGGTTGTTGAGTGGGGTGATCGTCTCTATCTGGGTGAGCTTAGGGGGAATTTCCATTTATACATTTTTACTTCCACTACTAAACATCTTGTGTTGCTTGGCTGTGTCAAGGCGCCGATTAAACTATGAGGAGGAGAAAGCGTTGTATAAGTATCGGCATGGATTGGTGAAGTTATGATAATGACTATCTCAGCTTGGTTGTTTAGAGGTCGTATTTAGTTCTATAAGTACGACCTCTTTATAGACTCTGGAGGCCGAAACTACTCCTCGTAACGAATGTCAGTAATATAAAAAGCCTGCCACTTTTCCCCCTGACGGATATCCACTTCATCATCGAGCTTGCGCCCTCTGCGGTGATGTAGTGGGAGCCGCGTAGACGCGGCGGTCTCCATCTTCCCATAGTATTTTTTTAAACTCTTTTTTATTCAATATTATTTAGTTATAGGTTTGCGATGGTAACTCCCAGGCCGGATTCTGCGGGCGGGAAATTAAATATGCGGCTGTAGAATTCAAGCTCTCCCTAGAGGGCTAACTTGATGCTGTCGCCACTGCGGAAGCCATGCCCTTTCTTGGCAAATGTAATAAAGACACCGGAATACCTCGCTCCCTCAGGGCATCCACCATGGTTTCAGCTTGGTTGGGTGGAATAGGGATTGGAGTATCTGTAGGTGTGGTCCTTAGATTTTCTGTGCAGTTTGGACGCTAGAGGCTGGCTACATCGAAGCCTTCTCAACCCCAAAGGCCTATTTATTGTTGCTAAATGGACAGGACTGCCCAAATAGAGCCACTTGACTGGTTTATTATTGATCAGTTGGTGTGTTTTTTGGCCTCTGCGTTGACCTTTATCTAGTAAACATTTACGCTGCGCCTAATAAATCGATAATGTAATATCAGAGAATGATTGGAATAGACCTATTTTCTGGCGCAGGAGGCATGTCACTGGGGGCTCTCGGTGCTGGTATCGACGTACAGCAAGTTGTTGAGGCTGATAAATATGCAGCCGCAACCTACTTGGCCAATCACCAACCTCTACATGGCGTATTTGCCGACGATATTAGAAAGTTTCGGCACCAGCCAGTACAAAACCGAGACAATGAGGGGTTGATCGTTTTTGGTGGGCCGCCTTGTCAGGGTTTTTCAACATCAAACCAAAAAACTCGCTCTATCGATAACGAGAAAAATTGGCTTTTTCAAGAGTTTGTTCGTGTGGTTCGGGAAGCTCAACCGGACTGGTTTGTTTTCGAAAATGTCAGGGGGATTTTGGAAACGGAAGGAGGGATCTTCGTTGAGCAAATCGTAGAGGAGTTTGAACGTATTGGCTTCACTGTTTCGACTAAATTGTTGCACGCAACAGATTATGGTGTGCCGCAAAAAAGAGCCAGATTTTTTATTATAGGTTCTTCGCATGGAATAACCTATCGGTTCCCTGATCCTACTCACAATACTCCAGTAACTGTTGATGAGGCTATCAATGATTTACCGTTCATACATAATGGTGCAAATCAGTGTCGCTTGGAGTACTCAAACGAAGCTAATACTTCCTATATAAAGGGGTTGAGAGGAAGAAAAAAGAGTTGCAATAATAACCTCGTGACTAGAAATAGCGATCTCATTGTGGAGCGATATCGTCATATTCCTCAAGGTGGGAATTGGGAAGATATACCTGATGACTTAATGGGAAATTATGCAGATAAGTCAAGATGCCACACGGGCATCTATCGCAGACTTAAGCTTGATGCTCCATCTGTGGTTATTGGCAATTACCGAAAAAATATGCTTATACACCCAACTCAAGATCGAGGTTTGTCGGTCAGAGAGGCGGCTAGACTCCAATCCTTTCCTGATAAATTTATTTTTAAAGGGTCAATAGGGTTTCAGCAACAGCAGGTGGGAAACGCTGTTCCACCTCTCCTAGCTAAGGCAATTTTTAACAAGATATTTACTGAATAAGGCTAATGGAACGGCATAGCATGAGTGAGCAAAAGCACTTATTACCGCTAGAGAATTATTTAAAGGAAAAGGTAGCCTCTGACCCTCATTCCTTTCCGCAGAGAGAGGAAAATTATTTTGACCAGTATCAGAATATTAAGGCGTGGCTAACCAGGCGACATTTTAGAGATGCCAATGCCGGGCTTGCAACAGATGGCAATAGATATACTCAGCATGATCTCGGTCATGTCAATGATGTTATTGAAGTTGCTGGGTGCATGCTTAGAATCAAGCAAGATGAGAGCCTTTTAACAGGGTTTGAAGCATATGTTTTACTAGTGGCGATTTTACTTCATGACTCTGGAAATGCTGAAGGCCGCGAAAGTCATGAGAAAAAAACCGCCAGTATAATTCGTCAGATGGGTGATGTGGCAGGAACGGGTACTCAGGAGAAGCGCTTAATCGCCAAAATTGCACAGGCGCATGGTGGAAATGCACAGTACAACAATATTACCACGAAGGACACGATTACCACTCTTATTGACTCTATCTATAGTACATTTCCGAATGATGTAAAAGTACGACCAAGGTTAATCGCGGCTATACTCAGATTATCTGATGAGCTTGCAGAAAAGCCTTCTCGCGCTAACTCAGTTGCAATTGAAGAGGCGTACTCTGAAGAGAAGACTGACTTTTCCCCTGATGTCATTCATAATCTCTACTGCCATATAATACAAATCACAGTCCTTCCTGAAAGTCATGAAATAAAGCTTAGCTTTGATGTTGACAAAAAGCTCATTACTAAAAAGTTTAAGATCGAGAAAAAGTCTCCTAGCGGTGAGAAGGAGGTCAAAGATATATTTTTAGTTGACTATATTGCAGATAGGCTTCAGAAATCAGATCGAGAGCGAAGATATTGTAATCGTTTCTTGATGGGGCTTTTGCATTTCGATCTAATTAGCTCAACTCTGGAAATAACTAACGAATATGAAACGCTCGAAACTATAGATATACGAGTTGAAGAGAGAGGTTTTCCTGATTCTGATGGTGGCCCCCAAATATCCAGTATAAATAAGCGTTTTTGTGGCCAAACGCTGCATGATAATTATGCAGATACTGCAGATACTGCAGATACTGCAGATACTGCAGATACTGTAGAGTGAGGAGTTGGTGATGAGTCTCGAAGAGCAGGTTATTGAAAATCCTTTTTCTGGTAAAAAGCCAGATGAAATGTCTCCATCCTACGTTGCAAAGTATTTTGTAGATACTCATACAGATTTTAAAAAAATTCTTGAGCCTGGAAACTCTTTCATCAATGGTGCAAGAGGCACAGGAAAGAGCATGCTGTTAAGAAGTTTAGAAATGACAGTTGCGGCAGAAAGAGCGAATCTTGAAAGTATTGGGGGACTGGAATATGTAGGGATTCATGTACCTCTTAGAAAAGAAGATTTTGGGATTACAGAGTTAAGTTCAATGATTGGCTTTGAAGGCTCTTCTATAGGTGAGCACCTTCTTACAATGTCAATAACTTACCACTTAATTCGTAATCTGATCGAGTCTAAAGATAAGCTTGATCTTACTAAGGTGGACACATTTGCTGGTAATTTTATAGAGCTATACGAGATATGTGGTGGAGCTACTAGTAAATTAGATTGCAGTCTTAAGCCTGAAGATAAGCTCCATTCGCTGCAAGTTGTTTGCGAACGATCTAGCTCCCAAATTAGGCAGCACGCTAAAAGAGCATCCATCAATAATGATACACCTGCGTATAATGGTGCTCTATGTGGTTTGAGGGACTTTTTCCTCCCTTTAATTGAGGAATCAAAGTACATCGGTTATATACCGAATAAGCCATTTTTCATTATGCTAGATGATGCTGATAACTTACCAAAGAGTATGCAACGGATTATAAATTCTTGGATATCTATGAGGATTTATCCAAAGATTTGCCTGAAAGTATCAACGCAACTTGCTTACGCAACCTATAGGACACTTGATAATCGGAGAATAGAATCTCCTCATGATTACAACACTATCGATGTTGGCTCTGTTTACACAAACAGAGCTGATCGTTATTCGCAACGAGTGGAAGAAATTGTTCAAAAAAGGCTAGACCTTGCCGGAATAGCTGTTTCTCCAAGGGATTTTTTCCCGGTAAATATGAAACAAAGAAAAAGGCTGGAGGAAATCAAGGAAGAAATAAGACTTAGATTCCATCAAACTAGGGAAAATCCAGGCAGGAAGGGTAGTACACGAGCTAGTGACGAGGTAACAAGGTATGCCGTTCCCCAGCTTATGAGAGAGTTGCACGGAAGTAAGTCAAGTCATACATTCAGCTATGCGGGCTACGACTCGTTGGTGAATCTATCATCTGGAATTATTCGATGGTTTCTTGAGCCCGCAGCACAAATGTTTGATGAAGTGACCTCAGCATCAAATTCTTCCATTGCGGAAATACCAGTAAGTATACAAGATAGAGTCATAGAGCGATGGTCAAAAGAATTTGCTGATGAGCTTGTCCTGCCAGAATGTGATGATGAATTTGATATCGTTGCAAATACAGAAGATGCGAGCTTACATCAAATACACAGCTCTGATCTTCTTTATAAGCTACACAACTTGGTATCAGCTCTTGGTCTATTCTTTAGAAATAGAATTCTAGATGAGAATGCTTCTGAGCAACGGGCATTCTCAGTTGTTGTAAGGCAGGACATACCCAAACAGCTTCAAGAAGTTCTTTCTCTAGGGATAAGGCTTGGGTATTTACAAAGATCTGATAATTCTGCGAAAGAAATAAATGCCACCAGAAGACCTAGATATATCCTTGCTCGTCGACTTGGGCCAAATTTCAAATTGGATATTTCTGGGTATGCAGCGCATCTTTCAGTTACAGCAGGTCAACTTGAAATGGCGATACAGTCACCAAAAAGCTTTGTTAACCTGAAAACTAAACCTGTAAATTATTTTAGTAACTCGAATCAATTTACGTTAGAGCTAGACATAGATGGTAATTAAAATGACTAATCAAAAGTTACCCTTATCTAAGCTTAATGAATGCTTTCAAAATAAAAAAATAAATTTAGTTGCTAGATCAAGCTTTGAAGCTCGCTGGGCCTTATCACTGGGCGAATTAAAAAACTTAGAGTCGATAACTATCTTAGAGTCGGACAATATCAGTCAAGAGGCTCTAGAGACATACAGTTTGATTGATGAATTTTTTTTTGAAAAATCAAAAAAAATGAAACTATCTAAGTCTGACCCCCAGAAAACATATCGCCAGATAAAAACCTCCTTCGAGAACACCTTTGTTTTCGATTCAACATACTTGAATGTGGTTGATATATCTTCTTTTAGAAGAGAGGAGCTCTTTATGGCTTTGTTACTTCTAAAGGAGCTTTTTGAAGCGAATGCGTCATTTGATTGTAGGTTGATTTATGTTGAAGCTGATAATATGGATGAGGACTGGCTTAGCAGGAATACTGCAGAAATTAGGACGGTGCTAGGTTACTCTGGTGATCCGATGCAGTCAAAAAAGACCTGCGTTATTAGTATGGTTGGACATGAGCTTAATAGAGTAAAAGACATTATTGATGTTTATGATCCCAGTAAGTTAATGATTGGTAGGGGTATGCAGTCGGAGTCTATAAATACTGTATTAAGCCGTCGAAATGAAATTTTTTACAGGGAATTAAGTTCATACTACGGAAATCAATGTTCAAAATTTGAGTTTTCTTTGTTAGATCCAGTCAAGGTAAGGGACCAGTTGTCCGAGTTATGTAAGGATGACGGTTATAATTACGTTATTGCGCCTTTTAATAATAAAATTTCTTGCATAGGGGTAAGCTTGTTTGCCTTAGAAAACCCTGGTGTTCAAGTTTGTTACAGTGTTATGAGTGAATACAATAGATCTACCTATTCTACTCCTGGAAATCATGTTCATATTTTGGATTTAAATGTTTTTTGGAAAGGGTAAGCGACTTTAATGAAGGTTATACGTAATGAAGGTTATACGTTATCCTTCAACGCTAAAAAAAACCATAAAAAAACCCAGCAAGTTGAAGATAATTTACAGGCCGTGTTGCATGAGCGGCAAGAATTGAAAGTGATATTTCTGATGTGATAAGTGATATTCAAACTGCGATCTCTGATGAAGAGGGGGCAAACTATACAGCGGTTATCAATGACCTCAACGAGGCGGTGGCCGAGTGGAATGATGCTTATTCCCAAGCGGGCAGCCTGTTTATTCAGCTCAACGTGAACAATGCAGAATTGGAAATTGGAATGAGTTCAGAGCAGGTTAAATCTGCTTTTGCTGGTGGAAGCACTGTTGGTGTGATTCAGTATTATAATAATCTCTGAGAATGCTCTTGCAGTTTGGCGTTGAAGGCTTATTCCACAAGAATAAGCCTTTTTAATCACGGGATTGCTAAATTGACTCCCCCAAACTAAGTAATTGAGAGCGCCAAGATCTCTACTCCTCGTAACGAATGTCAGTAATATAGAAAGCCTGCCACTTTTCCCCCTGACGGATGTCCACTTCATCATCGAGCTTGCGCCCTAATAAGGCACGGGCAACGGGGGAGTCCATGGATATCAAGCCTGCTTTTACATCGAATTCATCGGGTCCCACAATACGGTAGCAAACGCTCTCTCCCTCATCATCTTCAAGCGTTACCCAGGCCCCAAAAAAAACCTTTTCCTTATCGTCCGGTATTCGATCGACAACAGTAATCTCTTCCAGGCGCTTGGTTAGAAAGCGCACGCGGCTGTCGATTTCCCGCAGTCTTTTTTTACCGTAGATATAGTCAGCGTTTTCCGAGCGATCTCCCAGCTTGGCGGCGTCGCTAACCGCTTGGGTTACCCGGGGGCGTTCCTCCTCCCAGAGGTGCTTAACTTCGGCGCGCATACGTTGCGCGCCCTCTGCAGTGATGTAGCGGGAGCCGCGTGGACGCGGCGGTCTCCATCTTCCCATAGTATTTTTTTAAACTCTTTTTAATTCAATATTGTTTAATTATAGGTTTTCGATGGTAATTCCCGGGCCGGGTTCTGCGAGCGGGAAATTAAATATGCGGCTGTAGAATTCAAGCTCTCCCTCAAGAGCCAACTTGATACTGTCGCCACTGCGGAACCCATGTCCTTCGTTGGCAAATGTAATATAAGACACCGGAATGCCGCGCTCCCTCAGGGCATCCACCATGGTTTCGGCTTGGTTGGGTGGTACTACCTTGTCCTCCATGCCCTGGAAGAAAATCACGGGGCAATTCAGCTTTTCCACATCGTTAATGGGTGAGCGCTGAAGGTAGATTTTTTCTGCGGAAGGCCAGGGTCCTACCAGTTTATCCAGATAGCGGGACTCAAACTTGTGGGTGTCTTTGGCGAGGCTACTCAATTCCCCGATTCCATAATGGCTGGCACCTGCTTTAAAGGTATCGTGGTAAGTCAACGCTGCCAGAACCGTGTAACCGCCGGCACTACCGCCTTTGATCAGCAGGCGATTGGGGTCGGCGAGCCCATCTTCTACCAGGTATTCTGCACCAGCGCAGACATCTTCCACGTCATAGATGCCCCATTTATCGGCGAGGCGGTCCCGATACTTGCGGCCATAGCCGGTACTGCCGGAGTAGTTTACGTCCAAAATGGCGAATCCCCGGCTTGTCCAGTATTGAACTTTCAGGCTGAGGCCTGCTGATGTAGCGCCGGTGGGGCCTCCATGACTAAATACAATCAGCGGTGGCTTGTCGCCACTGGGTGCTTGGAAGTTGGGGTTGTGGGGTGGGTAATAAAACCCGTGTACCGCGCGATTATCCACTTGGAAAGTGACGGCTTGAGCGATGGAGAATAAATCGGTTGGCAGCGAGCTGCTATTGCTACTGGCAATCTGTTCCGTTTTACCCGTCTTTTGGTTAAAGCTAATAACAGCGGGAAAGCTCTCTGCACCTGCGGCAATCATCACCCCGCTGCCATTTTCACAGTGCAAGCTTTCGATATCACAATAAGGCTGGGGAAGAGTTTGATGCTCTCCGCTTTTTATGTCGACCTTACCAAGGTGCCAAGTGCCATTCTGGGTGAAGGTACAGAGGATTTCCGTGGAGTTAATGAAGCCGTAAGTGGACATCCCAAATACCCACTGTGGTGTGGCGAATTCTGCTTCTTTTTTCCACAAGGGTTCGCTTTGTCCCAGCCTATATAGGTTCCACCAGTTGTTGCGATCAGAGACATAGCAGAGTTCGCCCTCAGGAGACCACTGGGGCTGAAAGACGGATTCATTCTCACCGCCGGCTACTTGGGTGACTTCATCGATATCTCCCGCCTGATCGAGTTTGGCGATACAGAGCTCTGTTGCGTCCCAGGGGAGGTTAGGGTGGTGCCAGCGCAGAAATGCGAGTCGATCACCGGCCGGATTCAGGGTTGGGTTCGAATAAAAGTCTGCCCCTTCTTGAAGGATTGTCGGCGGATTTGCCAGTGGGTTGTTTAGGTCTACCGCGATAATGCGCGCACGGGGTTCCTCGCCCTGCTGGTGGCCACTGGTATCTTCCTCGACACAAATTAATCGATTTCTCAGGGGGTCGACAATCAGATTGGCGTAGCGGGAGCTATTTTCTGCGGTGATTGCTTCGGGGATCGCATTGTCGAGCTTCATGCGATAAATGCGCTGATCTTCTGCCAGTACGAAATAGGCGGTGTCACCGTAAACAAGATAACTGCCGCCTCCATATTCATGGGCCTTGGTGCGTACGGCGATAGGGGCGGGGGTGAGATCTCTGCGCCCATTTTTTGGACAATACTGCACCAGTACATTCCTGCCTTTTTCAGACGGGCGGGACTCCAGCCAGTAATAGCGGCCATCTACTAAATTGGTTTCTGCCAGGCGAACGCTGCCCTCCACGAGAAGTTCTGCGTTGATTGCAGATTTCCAGCTGCCGTAAGGGGCGATGGTTGGAGTGATAGTCTCGCTCATGAGGTACTTACTTCCTTATTGGGTTTTTTCGCATTCTGCCGAGATGAATCCGGGGAAACAAGGTGCCTTGGCGGGGGCCCTATGATAGTCTCGCGTAACCAAGCAAGCGCTTGGTGCTGTATTTTGTCGATGCACTATCCAGAATCAGCTCTTCCACTCGCTCTGGTCCTTTTACGATCAGTTGGTGTTGTAGGAGCGGCGCTCAACGCTGGATAGCCCTGTAAACAGCGGCCTTAACAAAGATAATTCAGGAGAGCCAGCGATGTCTGATGAAGTGGTGATTACTTGCGCCCTAACCGGAGTGCTTACCAACCCCCAGCAGCACCCGGTCCCGGTAACCCCCAAGGAAATGGCGGAATCCGCCCGTGAAGCCTACGATGCGGGGGCTTCCGTTATGCATGTTCATTTCCGCGCGCAAGAGGAAAATAAAGGCCATTTACCCACCTGGGACCCGCAAATAGCCTTGGAAATTGCCGATGCAATTCGCGATAAATGCCCTGGCGTTATTCTAAATTTTTCAACTGGCACTATCGGACGGGATCAGCAAGGCCCCTTGAGTTGTGTGCGTGCCGGTAAGCCGGAAATTGCCGCCTGTAATGCGGGAAGCCTGAACTATTTAAAGGCGCGATCCAACGGCACCTGGGCTTGGCCACCCATGGTATTTGATAATCCGGTCGATAAGGTAGAGGAGCTGTTGGCAGTTTGTCGGGAGACCGGTACCCGCCCGGAATTTGAGTGCTTTGATATCGGTATCGTTCGCTCTGTGGGAATGTATGCGGATGTAGGGATGGTGGATAAGCCCAACTACAACCTGGTGATGGGAGTGGCTTCAGGTATGCCTGCCGATCCCGATTTGCTGGAAATTATTCCAAAATATATGAAGCCCGGCAGCTTATGGCAGAGCACAGTGATCGGCCGTGAGGAAATCTGGCCGGTGCATCGCAAGACTGCAGAATTGGGCGGCCATTTGCGCACTGGAGTTGAAGATACCTTTTACTTGCCGGGAGGAGAGCGAACTTCAGGGAATGGTCAATTGATTGAGGCTCTTGCGGCTGTAGCTGAAGAGACTGGGCGAAAGGTGGTGTCCCCGAGTCGGGCGCGAGAGATTTTCTGCTAAAAGCAGCATGCGCCAATGTTTGCGTCCGGCCCCTTGCTGCGGAATTACTTTCCGAGGCTGTAGACTGTCAGCTATTACTTTTCTTCCTTTTGGGCCGCATCAGAATACTGATGCGGCTCTGTCATACGGAGCCGATGGGCTCTGTTTTTCCAGCATTAACTCCAAGGTGACTAGTAGATTGGCCTGCTAGTCTTAGAGCCAAATAACAGATTTGTTTAATAACGATAAGTTGTCCTGGGAGTGGTCAATGCAAGGGTTTCTGGATCATTTCACTACCCTAATCGAGTGGGCAAACCTGCTTGCCTGGGGTGGCGTCGGTGGCATCTGGTGGCTTGGAATCTTGATTTTAGGATTGCTGCCGGCGGGGCTCTACTTTTCTATTCGCACTCGCTTTATACAATTTCGTCACTTTGGTCATATGGTCAAAGTCATGATTCGTGGTATCCATAAGGAAAATGAAAATTCAGTAACCGCATTTCAGGCATTTGCCACTAGCGCAGCTGCGAGAATCGGCACCGGAAATATTGCTGGTGTGGCTGTGGCTATAACCGCTGGCGGGCCCGGAGCGGTGTTTTGGATGTGGCTGGTGGCCTTGCTGGGGATGGCTACCAGTTTGGTGGAGAATACTCTCGCGCAAACTTACAAAGAGCGCGGCGATGTTCCCGGGGCGTTTCGCGGCGGGCCTGCCTATTACATTGAAAAGGGGCTGGGACCACAGTGGAAATGGCTGTCCCTGACTTTTTCAGTTTTTCTCATGATTTGTTACGGATTTACCTTTAATGCTGTGCAGTCAAATACGATGGCTGCCGCATTGTATGGAGCTTGGGGTGTAAGCCCTTTATGGGTGGGTTTTTTTATTGCGCTCTTTGCCGGGGTTATTGTTTTTGGCGGTATTCGTTCAATTGCGCGTTTTGCCGGTATTGTTGTCCCTTTTATGGCAATTGGTTACTTGTTGGTAGCATTCTATGTGTTGGTCGCCAATATTGCTGAATTACCTGGGGTGCTGTTGGAAATTCTGGCAAATGCCTTCGGGTTTCAGGAGGCTGGGGCGGGGGCCTTTGGTGCGGCGGTGGCCAATGGAATCAAGCGGGGCCTGTTTTCCAATGAAGCTGGACTTGGCTCCTCGCCCAATGTCGCTGCTGCTGCAGATGTAAAACACCCAATGGTGCAGGGATACGTGCAAATGGCATCGGTATTTCTCGATACCATTATTATCTGCACTTCCACGGCAGCAATTATCTTGGTGGCAGATGTCTTTATGGTCGGTAATTTGGAAGGGGTTGAGTTGGTTCAAGACGCGCTGGCGAGCGAGGTGGGTACCTGGGGAAGCAGTTTTATTGCTACTGCATTGATGTTTTTTGCCTTTACATCAATTATCGGTAACTACTATTACGGCGAAACCAATATTTATTACCTCTACCATACCCGAACATCCATTTTATGTTATCGGCTATTGTTTTTAATGTTCGTACTTTTTGGGGCTTGGGTGGCAGATACGGGAAGTGCGGAAAACTTTGTCTTTCTTTGGCGTATGGCCGATGTCTCGATGGGTTTTATGGCATCGGCAAACCTTATAGCTATCTTACTTTTGTCTGGTGTGGCCTTTAAGGTAATGGCAGATTACGAGGGCCAGTTGTCTTCCGGGGTGCGTGAGCCGGTGTTCAATGGAAGTAAATTTAAAATAAAAGGCATTGAGCACGATGTTTGGGGTTGATACCAGTTTGAGGTTGATACCAAGAGTGCTCAATGCCATCCAGTTACAAGCTGGGCTTGTGCATAGCCAGATAAAAAATAGCGACTACTTGCAGGAAGGCAAGTACACAGGCAGTGATTCTAATTGGCTTGGAAAAGTTGGGGCGTAAAGCAAAGACGCCAGCAATAATGTAGCCAAATACCAGGGCTACTTTCGCAGCTAGCCAGGGCGATGTGCCCGGGTTCCAGCTGCCGAGAATTACCAGTCCGGCAGCCGCAGCTAACAGCAAAGTGTCGTTGAGGTGTGGCACCCAGCGCAGAGGGCCATTTCGCCAGCCCGTGTTGTGGCTGAACTCCAATCCCACTCTGATGGTAAACAGCAGGATACTGAGCGCTGCGGCGGTCATGTGGACGTGTTTTATAAGGGCATAATCAATCATGGTTATGATCTGGCTGTATGTTGACCAAGGTGTTCTGTGTACCTTCCAGACAAAGGGAAGGTGTGATTCTAGCCGCCAAAGCATAACGACATGCTGTGGTCGGATGCAATATGCAAAGCGGGGAAGGCAAGAAACCTACTGCTAGCGATATCTCATAAGTTAATACTGCTAGCAGTAGGTACACAGATCATATCTGTCAGTTTGCTTTGGTGGGCCGGCCTCAGGTTTTGGTGCTGGCGGGGCCCATATGCGCGAGATTAGTTCAGGTTTCTGATCTGGCCATACTTCATCCGTTGCGCTACGCCATGTTCAGCCCGAATCATATTTTCGTTAATGGCTAGCGGGTCAGTAGGTACATTACCGTCATCGTCACTGAGCCCGACAGTGGCGATCTCCTCACGCAATTCCATGGAGCCACCTACCCAAATCCAGCCGCTAGTTCTGGTTGAGATCAGGTTGTTGCGGTTTGGGATAGTTATATTGTTATAAACAATATTTAGACCGCCATTGGCAATGCGGGCCATCGTTAAGGGAGCATTTTGCTGGCGGAGCACTCTACCCATGGGAGCCTGGCGTTCATCGGCCAGGAAAGTGGAATTTGCACTGCCCGACAGGTATCGCCCGCGATTACAGCGGTCAGCGTGGACCAATTCATGGGCCAGGGTGATATAGCTTGGGCAATTCCCCATTGCCACGGTGCCGTTGTTGGCCAGGTTGGCGGTTTGCAGGGCTGTATTGTTCCACATTACAACGCCGCTGGAGCCGCTGCTCATCACTTTGGCCATAAAGCCTCTGTCCGGGCTTACTAGTGGGAGGTAGCTCTTAAAGCCGCTCCATACCTGATCCATCAGCCACTGGTCGGGACGAAATCCGAGAGCGTGGTGCTCAGTAATTCTGGTGTCGTGGCGGCTGGTAATTAGTCGGCGTAGCAGAGTGGTGCTGTTTGCCCTCAAGCCAGCTGCAGTCAAAATACCAACTCCCTCTGTAATTCGCAGCACATGTCGCCCCCCGGTTCGGTATCGCTCCTGTGTATAGGTAAGCGCGGTACCGACACCGCCGACAAGAGTATTCAGGGCAGCCCTTACTTGTGTGATAAACGTGATATTACTGGAGTCAATGCAGAGTCCCATTGTTATTCTCCTGTCCTGCTCGCAATACGAATTATCGTGGCTGAGAAAAGCTGTGACTTTTTGAAGTTTCTTAAATGGAAATTAATACGTAAGCAGCATAAAGCCAAAGGTATTAATCGATATGATTTTGATAATAGTGTTCTGTACTTGCTTAGAATTTTTGAACTGAAAAGTTCTCTTTGGTCAGGTTGTATATTTTGTAAGCGAGGCAGGATGAATTCCTGGAAAATTAAAATTTTTTTTGTAATTTTTTTGAAATACATCTTGTAACTATCTAAATGATTATTTTAGGGATGCCTCTACGACTCTACTCCCAACTGGTACGTTTTGCTATATATTTTATTTTCCATGATGATTATTTTAATAAATTTAAATAATTGTCCGTTGAGCAGTGTTGGAGAGCGCTATTTGGCAACTTACTACTGGGGTGGAAGGAAAGAATACACCGCACTCGAGACACGCTGTGAATACATCCCTGTAAGCTCCTAATCGGCATCCATGCCTCATAGGGTCCCAAGCGCGGTGTATTCTTTCCTTCTCCCTTTTTAGTATGTGCTTGCCTGCTTTTGGGTACTGCGAATTGCTAAGTTTGACTTGTATTGTGTGTTTTCTTGGTTCTGATTGGGTCTCAAGGGGTGTAGCTGTGACGTATTAAGGAAGGTATTTAGGGTGAGCTGTGGGATTAACCGTTAAATTAGCGCTGGTGTTAGTTGTTGTTGCGGTTTTGATATTGGTATATGCAACTGTTTCCTATAAAAATATAAATGGATAGCGGTTGAGTATCCTGTTGATGTTACAAAAAAGTGGAGGAGTGAATTTAACTTCCGATCGCAATTAAGTGTGCCATTCGAGCTGGAGTTGCAGACAGAAAGGGTGCTTGATTTTCGCGAGCAAAATTGTCGGTTGAGTATTCAATTTCTTGATAAGGAAAAGTATAAAGATCATTCTGAAACGTTGGCTATCGATTGGGCAATTTTAGAGGAGGGGGTTGAGGTTGCAGTGGGTAAGAGCGGTGATAAGGCCTCAGGATTTTGGGGGTCAACAATGGGAAAAACACTGCATGTATTCGAAACAATAAAGGGCAGGAATTATACCATTCTAGCTTCTGTGATAGAGCCTGACCCTGCACTTGCTGTTACGGACCCGGTGCTTAAGGTGGTAATTGATCGGATAGAACACAAAAGTGCCGTTATTTACTTCGGCCTGCTTAATTTAACTTCTTTTCTGCTTATTGTTATCGCTGCTGCAATTTGCTTCATTGGACTTACTACTGGGGTGGAAGGAAAGAATACACCGCACTCGAGACACGCTGTGAATACATCCCTGTAAGCTCCTAATCGGCATCCATGCCTCATAGGGTCCCAAGCGCGGTGTATTCTTCCCTTCTCCCTTTTTAGTATCTTCAAGTGGCTGACTTGAAATTGCTAGCTTGAACCACACATAAGTAGATCCAAATGGCGATTTGTAAATGGGTTTGATTTATCAGGAGGAATCTAAATGGCCCCACTGTTAATAAGCGTCAAACTCTAGTGTTCATGGTACATTTTGTACAGCGTGAAGGTCGTTGTTCATAATCAATCGAAAAAAGGATACGGCGATATGTTAAAGGCGGAATATCAAGAGCGCGGACCAGTGCCGCAGGATGTTATTGAGGCGGTGTCCTTTGATACCCCTGAACTTCAAGAGGGGCAGGTGTTGTTGGAGATGCTGGCAGCTCCAATTAACCCTTCAGATGTTCTGACCCTGACGGGCGATTATGGGATGTTGCCTCCTCTTCCTGCGGTTGGAGGCAATGAAGGTGTTGCTAAGGTCGTCAAACATGGACCTAATGTTACTGCGCCAGCCATTGGCCAGGTCGTTCTCCTGCCGATAGGAAGCGGCACCTGGGCCACACATATGGTGGCCAATGCCCAGGGGCTGATTCCGCTCCCGAATAATGTAGACCCCCTACAGCTTTCCATGATAACGATTAATCCGCCAACAGCTTACTTGCTGTTGAGCGAATTTGTAGATCTCAAGGAGGGGGATTGGGTTATTCAGAATGCCGCAAATTCCGGTGTGGGGTCTTATCTGACAACCCTGGCCAAGTTGCGGGGCCTGAAAGTGATCAATGTTGTCCGCCGTGAGTCTTTGATTGAGCCGATGAAGGCCGCAGGCGCTGATGTGGTTCTCGTGGATGGTGAGCACCTGGGTAAGCGAGTGGCTGAGGCTACTGGTGGTGCTGAGATCAAGCTAGGCATTGATGCTGTTGGTGGAATGGCAACTGCTCGCATGGGCGAAGCTCTGTCAAATGGCGCAACCTTAGTGAATTATGGCGCACTTAGCGGGGAACCCTGCGTTATCGCTCCGGGAATGATCATCTTTAAAGATATCACCGTGCGCGGGTTCTGGCTGGCCAAGTGGTTTGGCTCGGCATCCCCAGAGCGGCAACAGGAAGTTTTTGGCACTATCACAAAGCTTGTAGCGGAAGGTAAGTTATCTGCACCAGTTCATGGCACATACCCTCTGTCTGAAATCAAAGAGGCGGTACGAATAGCTGCGGCAGGCGGGCGTGACGGCAAAGTACTGGTTGTAAGTGAAAGCCTGACTGGCTGATTGCTCGCGTATTTATTTTTCTAGCGGAAGTGTCACCCAAATAGGCGGCACTTCTGCAGACCGCTCCTTCATTCGTACGGAGCGTTACTTCCCAAATGCTACCCTTGATGTCAGTCCTGACATTTCGTCTAAGTTTGTTTGTTGCGATAGTTTTCAGTAAAAGCATTCATTCGCAAAAATGAACACAAATACATTCTGCTTGCATAATACTTTGATCTCTAGTTCATCCGCCGGAGGCTGCTGCCAGATAATGGAAGAGGGTTCCAGTGCTTGTCTTGTATTGTCTCAGGAGGTGCCAAAGTACCTGGGGGATGAGTATCGATCATGGCATCAGAAGCTGGTGGATGTTGCGCTAGATTGTGATGGGCTGCTCGAAGTGAATTTGTTAGAGCCCGTTTCTAATATCCAAAATGAGTGGGTTCAAATATTTCAATTTGATACGGTTGCTCACCTTGAAACGTTTCTTGGAAATAATTTACTTAAAAATCTAATTGCTTTTTTAGAGAAGAAATTCTCGGTTGAAGTAGTATCTCAAGTTATCGCTGGTGCAGATCAACTAACAGTGCCCGTAACGATTGTGATATCCAAAAAAGTGAAGCCTGAATTTTTTCGTGAATATATGCAGTGGCAGAAAGAAATTGATAAAGCACTTAAAAAATATCCAGGCTTCTTGGGTGCTGGTCTAACTAAGCCAATAAAGGGGGTTCAAGAGGAGTGGGTTGCAATATTTCGATTTGACTCCAATAAGCATTTAGACAACTGGCTTAATTCAGATGAACATAAGCGATTGGTAAAACGTGGTGAAGGATTTTTTGAAGATGTAAAAATAAAGCGGATAGGGCATGGCTTTGAGGATTGGTTTTCTCGGGCTCGTGGCCGAGCTCAAGACACCGCGCCCTCGCAGTGGAAAATGGCCATGCTCATTTTATTGATGTTATATCCGATAGTTATGGTTATTACGATGTGGTTATTACCTTTGGTAGAGAGTTGGCCCTTTGCGACGACTAACTTCTTTATCAACTTATTAATTGTTGCGTCGCTTACTTGGGTGGCGATGCCGCTGATCACTAGAGCTTTTAATATTTGGTTATCTGACAAGTCAGGAAAGCTAACAAAAATCAACACTATCGGAACCCTTATCATTATTGTTCTCTATGGGGTCTCGATAATGCTTGTTGCTTGGCTGTCGAGTCTGAATTTTAAGTAGTCTTTCATGATGATCAAAAGAGAGCTGTTTATCTGTTTTTAGTTTTTTTCGGACGGGGTATTTTTAGTGGTCTAAGCTTGGCGGTTAACAGAAGGCACTAGGTATCGAGCGAGTCAAAGGATAGATGGAGCACGTATAGTGAGCAACTTAAAGAATCGGTCTGAGAGTAAAGACTGGCCAGAGTTACCCTACGCTGAGTCGGTAAATACGATTGCCACCCTGCATATGTGGATGCAGGTTATTGGCAAGATTCGCCTGGTACAAACCCCTTGGATCAATCACTCCTGGCATGTTCCTTTGTATATTACCGCCAGAGGGCTGGAGACATCCCTTATCCCTTATGGAGGACGGTCGTTTTCTATTGGCTTTGATTTCTATCATCACGTACTGAAGCTATTGACCACTGAGGGGGGAGAATGGGTATTACCCTTGGAGTCCCGCACAGTTTCTGATTTCTACTGGGAAGTGATGGCTGCACTCAAGCAGCTAGGTATACCGGTTGAGATTAACACTATGCCATCCGAAGTGGCGGATGCGATACCCTTTGAGAGGGATCAGGATAACTACGAGTATGATCCTGAATATGCTCAACAACTATGGCAGGCGTTGGTGCAAATTCATCGGGTTTTCACTGAGTTTCGCAGTCGCTTTATTGGCAAGTGCAGCCCAATTCATTTTTTTTGGGGAAGTTTTGATTTAGCACTTACCCGTTTTTCTGGCAGGGAGGCGCCTCCGCACCCTGGAGGCGTTCCACACTTTCCCGATTGGGTGGCCAGGGAAGCCTACTCCCATGAAGTTAGCAGTGCCGGTTTTTGGCCTGGTGGCGGTGGTGTAGATGGTGCTTGCTTCTATTCATATACTTACCCAGAGCCCCAAGGATTTCCCGAAGCAAGGGTCGCGCCCGCCTCAGCTTACTATTCCAAAGATCTGGGTGAGTTCTTGCTGCCCTATGATGCGGTGAGAGCTTCACGCTCCCCTGATGAGGCGCTGTTTGATTTTTTGCAGAGTACTTATGAAGCCGCAGCCGATAAGGGAATGTGGGATAGGTCTGCCTTGGAGGAAAGTTTCCCCCCACAAGCCCGGTAGAATTTGTGGGGGCTTTGCTTATTCTCTGCTTTTAAGCTGCTCGATAAATGCATCAGATGCTTGTTCTATAAGCTGGAGAATATGTTGAAACCCTTCAATACCACCATAGTAAGGATCGGGCACTTCAGCTAAATCACTATCTTGCAACACTGATAAAAATAACCCTAGTTGGGCGCCTGATGAATCAGGCTGTAAGGATTGCAGTGCTTCCAGGTTATCTTTGTCCATCGCAAAGATGTGATCATATTTTGTAAAGTCGGTGGTGGCTACCTGGCGAGCGTAGCTATTTTCAAATGAATAGCCATTTTCTTCACCAATAGCCAAAGTTCGCGGATCTGGTCGCTTACCCGCGTGGTAGCTGATAATACCCGCAGAGTCGACGGAAACAGGAATACCCGCCTGCTGTGCCTTGGTGCGGAAAACAGCTTCGGCTAAGGGAGAGCGACAAATATTACCAAGGCAGACAAATAATATCGAGAGATCTGAAGTGGCTGTCAAAATAGCTCCAAGATATTTCGGGTACATTAAAGAGGCGCATTTTAATCAAAATATCGAATGTTTACACTTTGGCTATCAGGGGTAATAGAAAGCACAGCTTTAGTCTCAATATAAAAGGGCTGATTTTCATTTGAAAAATAGTTGGGGTTAAGCTGCTTTTGTGTGAAAGAGACTGTATTTTCTGTTACCCAGTCAGCTTGCTCTGGCCCCCAGTTTTCAGGCTTTAGCTCATATAGTAAGTTCAAAGTATTTTCAGATAAGCGGTAAACTTGTAAGGCATTTTCATTAAAACCGGCGTCCAGGTCTTGTTCGGCAACAAAAAGGTAGCCGCCTTGTGGAGACAGCAAAGGGTAGCCGGCAAGAGAATATTCATGGCCGTTTCTCAGGTCGAGCAAAATATAGGAATGTGCTTCCCAGAGCTGTTGATGAATCAGTAGCAGGTTATCAGTTATTTGCTCAATTGCAGAGTAGGCTATATGTTCTACGGGATTATTAGCGGGAAGGATGTCTGTGTACGTCAGTGATTTTCCGCTATTCAGGGCAATAGTCAGGTGCCCTGGTTGCGTCCGCTGGATATGGTTGACCTGATCACTCAATCCACTTTCGATTGACCGTGCACAGTTTAGAGAATTGTGAATATCAATGCATTCAAATTTATCTTCAAACACACTGAAATGCAGGCCCAGGCAATAAGTGGGAGCTACTGCTAAAGCTGACAAGGTAATGAATATCAGTGGACTTCTCAGCCCCAACTTAAACGAGAATTTCATCCTCATAAGTACCCTTGAGATATTCTAGCCAGTGATTTTGTGCTGCGCACTGAATAGTGCTACACACCCGCGAACTTCTATTTTGTACTCTTTAAATCGACTGGCAAGGAATGTATCGAGGTCCTCTTCACAATCCTGAGTATTAGAAAATATCCCTTTCTTATTGTAGATAGCCATTAATTTCTTGGCAGCTCCACTTTTCGGTACGCCTTCAGACAGGATGGTGGAACCAAATACAGTGCCTGATTCCGATAGCAGGGTTGCGACATTGTCTAGCGCAACCAATTTTTCTGACAGCTTGCCGGGGAGGCAGTGAAATAGGTAATTTAAGGAAATTGAATCAAAAACTTCAGTCTCTAAAGTAATTTTATCCAGGACATTGCAGCGGAACTGTGTTGGATTATACCGGGCCACTCTTTGCGCTGAGATATCCAAGCTGTTTTGGTTCAGATCCATCAGGGCGAGTCGGACTGTGTCAGAGGGGAAATGGCACCTGTCCATAAAGTAGCCCGTTCCGACACCTACATCCAAGTGGTTGGAGGATATATTTCGATTGAAGTGCTCTAGTATTCCAGGAGTTGGGCACTTCCAAATAAAGCGGTTTGATATGCCCAGAACCCACATATCATAAAGCCAAAGTACGGGTTTGGAATAGACAGCTTGGCCTTGTTCGACCTCTTTAGTGATTGTCACTTCAATCTCCAATGTATGACTGTTGTGCGGCTTTACCAATAAAGGAGAGGGGATGTATCTACAGTGTATTTCGAGAGTATTGTTCTCACTCTCTTCAGCCCCAGCAGCAAGCCGCTTATTATTGTTCTATGGTACCACCTAATGTGGTGCTAAACAGCTGAGTGTTTCACAGAGGATCTCTAATCGCTGCAGAGTTCTTTAGTGGCACATTCTCACTCATCAAACAGGCTAAAGTCATACTCCTGCAAGCGCTCTTGTGCAAAGTTCAAAAACACGTCAATTTTCTTTGAATCTTTTCGCTTTACTTTATAGATAGCACCTACAGTTTTATCTTTTCGCTCCAAGTCAGGGAGTACCTCTACCAGTCGCCCCTTTTTGATATCCCGTTGGCAAAAATAGGAGGGGAGCTTGGCAATGCCATTCCCGTTTAATGCTGCTGCTCGGGTATGGAAGGTTTTATTGGAGATTAAATTTCCATTGAATTGGTAGAACTTCCCATCAATTGACCAGCCATCTTCCAGGCCGTCAAGGCGGGTTAGCATGATGTTGTGTTGGCTGAGCTCGGCAATGGATTTGGGGCAGCCGTGTTCTTGCAGATAGGTCGGCGCGGCAATAAAAATAGGGCGGATACTAAATAGGGGCTGGGCGTAAAACTGGCAATCGGGCAGGGTTTCCCAGACGCGAAAAGCAATGTCGATATCGTCCTCGATTAAATCCAGGTGATAGGGGCTGAAAATAAGCTCCAAGCTGAAATCGGGGAATGCTTTCTGGAAATCATTGCAGATATGACTGAATACTTTTAAGCCGAGGGTTTCCGGAAAAGTGATTTTTAATTTTCCTCGGGTGAGCGTTGCCGCCTCTGCAATCTGGTCTTCCAGCTCGGTGAATGAGCTGATTATTTTTTGCCCTTTCTGGTAAGCAATCCTTCCGGCGTCTGTGACAGCGATTGCCCGGGTGGTGCGATTGAGTAATACCTGGCCAAGGGCCTGTTCAAGTTGGGCGAGAGTCTTGCTTACGGTGGGCGTAGACAGGCCCAAGTGCTTGGCAGCTTTGCTTAAGGAACCGTGATCAACAACACTGCAAAAAACGTTGATCAAGTGGTATTTGTCGTACTCTCTGCGCACAGACTGTTTCCTTAAAGCTAAAAGATCTTTTCAATATATCCCCTTTGTTAAATTAAAGTAAATAGTAAACTGCTTCCCCATACTAATCGACCAGGGAGATAGGGCTATGAATCCGTTAACTTGTCATTGTGGAGCGATTCATTTCAACAAGCTTATAGATGCCCTGTTTGTACCAGCGGGCCAAAGGGGGCACGCTGATACTGAAGTCGCTATCCATATCAGCGATCCTGAAAAGTCACTGCGCAAATACCACTTTAAAGAGGGGGCTTTACGGGAGAAGGCATTCTGCAAGCACTGCGGTGCGGAAATCTATGCGATCAATCGTAGCGGCGAGCTAGTGCACAACCCATCAGCAGAGGCAGCCTCTCGGCCGAACTATGCCGGTGTCCTTAATTACGGCTTTTAACTAGGGAGCCTCCGAATAACTCAGTGATACCTCTGGCATGCAGAGCGTTTCACAATCAAGGCGCGGCTTCGCAGGAATGTCTAGACCTTTCAAGAAGTCGTAACGCGGAGTGTGAATCGCTCTGCAAGCCCCGAAGGGCGGGCCTTGAAGGCCACAGCTGCTGCGTTGCAGCTCTTGCAAAGGGCTACGGCCATTCGCGGCGAGCTGCGCCTAACATCTGTAGCCTTCAAGGCCCGCAGAGGCATTACGGAGTTATTCGGAGGCTCCCTAGCGGCACCTATTGATTGTGCAGTTTTGTCAGTAGATGCCTGCTGGCCTGCTATCCAGAGGCTCCTCAGGCCTGAGTGGTTAAGTACTTCAGGATATCGACAACCTGTGCGGGGGTCTGTGCCCAGGCCTGGGCGGCACCGTCCACTTCCTTGAGTGCGTGCACCAAGGATTCATCGTGAAGTGTGATATAGGACTTGCCTAAGGCTGCACAAAAGCCGGCATCAAATGCGGCGTTCCATTGTTTGTATTTCTCGCCAAATCGAATCACCGCCAAATCACAGTTTTCAATCAGGTGCTTGATTCGGATTGCGTTAACTTTGGCTGATTTGTGATCCCGCCAGAAAGCGTTCTGCTCCTCACCCAGGCCATCACCAGCGGCATCGCTGGCGTCGTGGTTGGTGACTGCGGAAGAGAAGGAGATATCCAGCCCTTCTTTTTGGCAACCTTCGATAATTTGCGCACGCCAATCGGAGTGGATTTCGCCGGAGAGGTAAACTTTAAGCTTCATTGAGTGGCCCTGTAGAACTGGAGACTAATATGTGATTTAGAGTCACATACTAGCACTTGGAAGCTTTGAAATCCGGTAGTTGTTCTAGTTGGGAGGGACCTGAGAGATCAAATGGACACAGGCCCTGTGCGGGCAGGGCCTGTAAGGCATTTTATTAGAGGACTTGCTGCTCAAACTGGACGTCTTTGGGGAATTTCTCTGCGGGCAGGCGAGTTGAGTGCAATTGGGCTACTAGCCACTTGCCATCAATTTTCTCAACAATGGCGCTTTCCAACCACACTGCTTCTTTATTGCCATCCTCGGATTTAAAAATGGACTTGGTCCAGTAGTTGATGGTCAGCAGGTTCTCACGCTCTTCAAAATTGATAATGCTGAAGTAGTTGATTCTTTCCAGCTTTGAGGGCTTGGGCTTCATTACGGCGATAAGGTCTTCAATATCCCAGACTTCACCGTGCTCAAGGAGTATAAAATCGTCGCTGACGCCGTCTCGCATAGCCTGGTGGTCCAGGTTTGAAAGCGCAGCAAACAGCCCATCTATCGTTTTAAAACCCTCGGGTTTCTCTACCGCTTGTGCGTTGATAGCGATAAAGGTAAGTAGTATTGCAAAAAATGATCTGATCACAGGAGTACCTCTGTGGTTATTTTTTAGGGGTGTGAAAAAGGGGGGTATTTTAGCCGAGTCGGTCCCTAGTTGAATTACTTCGGTAGCAACCTCGAAAGCAACTTGGATTGCGCCGTAGTGACTGAAAGTCGCTTCTTGGGGATTGGGCCTATTCTAGCAGGGATTACTCAGCTGAGGCTGTGAGCCGATAGGCCTTTCAATAACTGTTGGGCTTTTTTCCCGATATATCTCCCTTGCTCCGGGGACCTTTGGGTTTGGTTACTCCATTGTACCCCGTGCCAGAGAATACAAAGGTAACCGTAGATCAGCTGCCATAACTCCAAGCGTTGATTGTCTTCAGGTGACACAGTGCGATTAAGATAGCACTCCAGTAAACTATTTTGCTCTCGCTGATTCAAGTTGTGTTCCTCTACCAAAACAGCGAGGTCATAGAATTTATCCCCCATTGCCGCGTACTCCCAGTCGATAGCGTATAGCTTGTCAGAGGGAGCCCAGATCAGGTTGCCGCCGGTTAGATCGTTGTGACACAGGCAAATTTCGTCGCCCATCCGATAAGCAGCATCAATTAATTGCGGAAGTTTCTCTTGCAGTGTGTCGAGCAAGTGGAAATAACTGGCTCGCTTATCGATAAACTGCCTGTAACTAGAGATTTTCTCACCGATGTTTAATTGGGCATCAATTGCAGGGGAATCGTGTATACGGCGCAGCAGATCGGCAAGTTTTTCCAAACTGTGGGCGACATTTTTATCCCAGGGAGTGCCTTCAATATAGCGGGTCAGCAAATATCGGTAATGCGGGTCACAGTAAACCAAAGGGGCACAACTGTCGGAATATGTGGCAGCTTGCAGCGCCTGCTGTTCAGCAGCCCTGTCGAGATTGAGCTGATCGCTGATGCTGGAGTTTATCCGCAGCACCATCCGCTGATCGGCGGACTCAACCAGAAAGGCGTTATTGGTCAGCCCCCCAGCCAGGGCCCTGACCACCGTGGGCCGGGCCTTGCTCCAGTGATGCCAATCGTTGGGGATGATGTTGCTCAAGTCCTGGCTCATATCAGTTGGTCACTATGCCGCTGCCATTGTTTGAGGAGCGCTATCGGGTTGTTGTTTCTCTTTTCGGAAAATGGCCAACCACTGGAAATAGCCAATCACAACCAGCACCAGGTACAGCATAAACAATACGGCAGTAAGGTAGAGTTCTCTGTCCAGGTAGAGATAGATTGAAGCACCGTCTACGACAATCCAGTAAAGCCAGTTCTCCAGTACCTTCCGGGTGACCATATAGGTGGTGACGATTGCCCCCAGAGTCGTGAATGAATCCAGGTAGGGGAGGGCGGCACTGGTGTTGCGATCCAGCAGGTAGCCGATCAGTAAAGTCAGTATCAGGGTAGCGCCAATAACTATTGAGTGGGTTTTTCCGCTCCAGCGATGGATTTTTAAATCGTCTTGCCGGTTGCGGTGATTTCGCCATTGCCACCAGCCATAAACCGCCATCAGCAGATAGAAAACCTGTAGTGCAGACTCCATTAACAGGCTGACATCCCAAAACAGAAACAGGTAGATCGCCGTACTGATAAAGGCAGCATACCAGCAGCTGATTTTCTCCCTCATGGCCAGGAGTAAATAAGCCAGAGCCAGTATTACAGCGGCTACCTCCCAGAGGGACATGGCCGCAATCGAAGCGCTGATTGCGGTGCTGATATCCTGGTCAAACATGCGCTTCTCCCGGGGCCAGGTCGCCGTCAATAAACTTGCATACAAAAATGGCGCGGCCAAACTGTTCGTAGGATTTGCGCATTTCCAACTTGAGCACATCCATCAGCAGATCGTAATCGCCAAACACCTGAGTACTCATTGTATTGGTGATTACCTTGAGTTCTGGGTGGCTGTTTAACTGTGCGATAAACGCTTGAATAGCCGGGATGTACTCGTCCTTTAACGGATACATACTGATTTCGACAGAGAGCTGCATAATTCCCCTCTTGATAGAGAGTTTTGGAGCAGCGAAGCGCTGCCCCAAAGTCACTGAGTGATTAGAAGGTGTAGGTGCCTGTTACCCCGGCAATCCGGGGCTCACCATACTGATAGTAGGGCTCGGGTGCGTAGCCATTAGCAGGGTTATTGCCACCCTGGTTGCTGAAGTAGAACCCACGCACATAGTAATCTTCGTCAGTCAGGTTTCTTCCCCACAGGGAAACATCCCAGTTATCTCCCTGGTAGGTCAGGCGAGCATTAACCAGCTCGTAGGCTGTGGATTTTTCGTCGTGGCTATTTGAGAAGTAGAATTCGTCTTTGCCCTCAAGCTCCAATCGCAAGATCAGGTTTGGAAGCAGATCGATTTCTGTACCGGTAAAGAACTGGTAGTTGGGGGCGTGAGCGATATCGCGGCCATCCAGATCGACAGCGGCCAAACTGACCTCGGCGCTGTCATCGCGGGCATCGACATGGGAGCTGCTCTCGTAGCCTTCGAATTCGGCATTCAACCAGCCGGCTGAAGCGAAAAAGCGTAGGGTATCGGTAGCTTGATAGTTCAATTCTACTTCGAGACCCACTGTATTTCCGCCAGCAGCATTGGCAAGGTAGTCACTAAATGATTTTTCTTCAGAGTCAAAAATAGAAACCTTGGCCTGAACGTCATCTCGATCCTGGTAGAAAGCCGCAACCTGAGCTTGCAAACGATTCTCCAGCCAGCTGCCTTTAACACCTAATTCATAGTTGAGCATATGTTCGGTATCGAACTCGAACATGTCACTGTTGATCTCAGGGTTGATTGTTGATTCTGAGATGATTCTGCCGTTTACACCGCCGGCTTTGTAGCCCCGGGAAACTGTAGCGTAGAGCAGGGTGTTGTCGGTGTAATGGTATTGCAGGGAGATATTGCCGCCCCACAGGTTTTCTCCATTATCTGCATCGATGTTATAGGAATCTGAGTAATCGGCCTCGCGTCTTTCCAGTCTCAGACCGGTAATCAAGTTGATCGTTGGGGTGATTTCCGTAGAGAGCTGGCCGTAGATGGCAGAGTTTTCAGTATCAAAAGTGCTGCGGAAGCTCTGGTTGCGATTCAGGTCCTCGCGCTCCGTGCGGCCATAAAGGCCCACAACCCAGTGGCTGCGATCCCAGAATAACTTGGACTTTTCGGTAGAGAGTGCGCGAAGGTCAATGCTGATATTGTCTTTATCGCGCTGGTAATTATCCGTGGAACTGTATTCCCAGGAGTGAAAGCCGACATAGCTCCAATCCTCATCGTAGCCATATTCTGTATCTGAATCGGCGAGGCTGAGAGTGCCTTCTAGGGTAAAGTTCTCGTTGCCAGACCATTGAGCAGTCAATGCGCCGGCAAATGTTTCCTGGCGATCCCAGCCGGGCTGATCAGATTGGGTTTCGCGAGTGTTATAGAGTGAGAAAGCATCGTAGCCGTTATCAACGTCGATATAGAAGAGGGTAACGCCCAGCTTTAAATCGTCGGACGGGGAGTAGGCCAGCTTACCGCGCAGTACAGACTCATCAATATTGCTGGTGTCATCTCGGTTGAGATACACATTCTCGGTATAGCCGTCGGATTTGCGTTTGCTGGCAGCCAGTCGATAGCCAAGAGCATCGCTCAAAGAACCACTGGTAGCTGCGGACAGACTCTGTCCATTGTACTCACTCAGCTCGGCGGACACCTTGGTGGTCGACTCACTGGTGGGCGCTGCACTGGTCATGTTGATCAGGCCGGCCAGGGCATTAGCGCCGTACACTGTGCCCTGTGGGCCCCGCAGGATTTCCACTTGATCGATATCCAGGGTGCTGGCTGCGAGCCCCAGGCCAGTAAAGTCGATACCGTCGATGATCAGGCCAACTGAGGGGTTTACCGGATCGATAAACTGGCTGCGCTCACCAATTCCGCGAATCTGTACAAATCGTCCCCTGGAAGCGCCAGAGGAAAAGTTCACATTGGGCGCCATGTTCAAAAGCTGGTCCAGATTGGCCGCGCCTCGCGCATCGATCGCGCTTTCATCCAGCACGGTAACACTGGAAGGAAGCTCCAAAAGGTTGGTTTCCCGTAGCTGTGCCGTAACCACCACTTCCTCAAGCCCGGTTTCTGCGGTATCAGCGGTGGCGATACCGGCGAACAGGCTGCTGGCAAGGCTGACAGACCAGGCAATAGGGTGGGTGGGAAACTGTTTTTTCATGGTTCTCTCTCGAATAACGGCAGTGAAAGAGACCCGGAGTGCGACGTGGGGAGGTTTTGCTTTGTCTACCTATTCCTACGCCGGTATTAACCGGATCAGGTTCAAGGGTTTGTCGCGACAGACCAATTTGATCCCCGGACATCTCAGGCAAGGCCACCCCTTAGGTTTTGCGGGCGCGATGATAGCAGAAACTGGGGTATAAAGTGGTAAAAGCAAGGAAGGGAAAGCGCTTATGGATCAAGTATCTTACTTTAGTGGCAAGACGGCACTGATTATCGGTGGTGCTTCTGGAATCGGTGCGGCCTTAGCCTGTCGACTGGCAGCACTTGGGGCTCAAGTCATTATCGCGGATATCCAGCGGGACCTGGCTACACAGGTTGTCAGCCAAATACAGGAGTCCGGTGGGAGAGCATCGTTTGTTCACTTGGATGTTCGTAATTTTGATCAATTTTTTCAGGTCATTAGTGAAATATCTCCGTTAGATTTCCTTTTTAACAATGCTGGTATAGGGGTGGGTGGATATTTTTCCGATCATAATCTTGAAGATTGGAAAGCGGCGATTGATATCAATTTGTTTGGCGTTATTCATGGGCTCCAATGTGGTTTCCAGGCCATGAAGCGCCAGGGCTCTGGCCATATTATCAATACTGCCTCAATGGCGGCTTTAGTTCCGTCGCCAGCAATGGCCGCCTACTCAGCCTCCAAGAGTGCTGTGGTGGCAATATCAAAGGCTATTCGCCCTGAAGCTGAGTCCTGCGGTGTTCGAGTGAGTGTTTTGTGCCCCGGGGCAGTATCAACGCCGATTTTGCAGGGAGGTGGCGTCAGTGGGCGGATGCCAACCCCCATTCCACTTCAACAGCAGGCAGAGATGTTCGAGCCTCTGGGGCCAATATCTGCTGATGCTTTTGCAGAAAAGGCTTTGTTTCAAATTGCAAAGAACAAAGAAATCATTGTTGTGCCAGCAAAACTTAAGTTGCTGTGGTGGCTGGAAAGATTATTTCCTTCTTTGCTGTGTCGCCTTTCCTTTAAGCAGATGGAGAAAATACTTCAGCCTTTGGGACTAAAATAATTGTATCTTTGGAAAGGCGGAGTAAATTGGGAAATGATGATTTCCTGTGACCACTGTGGTGAAGTTTGGGAGTTTGCTGATAAGGCCCTGCCGAACATTCAAAAAATTACGCGGAATTTTTCTGAGGGGCGTATTAGCGTAAGTTTGATAAAAGCGCTGAGCGGTGAACTTAAATTGCCTATGCTCTACAGCAAAAAATTGGCTGTTCATATAACGGTAAGATCTGGGCACTGCTTTTACTGCCAGGAGCCCCTGGGCATAGAAGAAGCGTTTATAAAACACTGTCAGGGCTGTGGTGCCTTGAATTTGGATCGCAGATTCGCTTAATGGGGAGCAGCTTATTTAGAAGCTCCCAGCGCGCCGAAATAACAGCACGCCGGGGTGGGGTAGAGGAATAACGGAAGCGATTACTTCTTCACCAACAATAAACCTGTTTCAGTATGGTCGGTATAGGGGAACTGATCGAAGAGCGCGAAGCGCTCGATGCGATGGGTTTTGGTCAGCGACTCCAGGTTTTCCAATTGGGTTTCCGGATTGCAGGATATATACAGGATTCTCGGGAAGCGGGCGACCATCGCACAGGTGTCTTCATCCAAACCCGCTCGGGGGGGATCAACCAGGACGGTGGAGAAGTCGTAGCTATCCAGATCTATATCCTTAAGGCGGCGAAAGGGGCGTACCTTATCGATGGCCTGGGTAAACTCTTCACTGGATAGGCGTACGATATCCAGATTGGTGATATGGTTGTTGGCGATATTCTCCTGGGCCGAATTTACCGATACCTTGGAGATTTCAGTGGCCAGGACCTTGCGGAATTTCTCGCTGAGCGGGATGGTGAAATTGCCATTGCCACAGTAGAGCTCCAGCAGATCGCTATCACTGTCTCCGCAGGCACTTCTCGCCCACTGGATCATGGAACGACAGATCTCTCCATTGGGTTGGGTAAAGCTGCCTTCTACCTGTTTGTACTGGTAAGTTTTCCCATCGATATCCAGTTTTTCGGTAACGAAGTCACGTTCCAAAACCACTTTTTGCTTGCGTGAGCGCCCCAAAATCGGGAATCCCAGCTGTGCCTGGAGTGCTTTGGCTTCCTGCTCCCAGGTCTCATCCAGTTTCTTGTGGTAGATCAGCGTAATCAGCGCATCACCATTCAGCGTGGTAAGAAACTCGGCGGAGAACAGGCGTTTGCGTAGGACTTCGCTATTATTGACAGCAGCCAGCACCTTCGGCATCAACTGGTTCATCAGCTCAGAGCCGACGGTAAACTCATCGATGATAAAGGGCTTCTTGTACTCACCCTGGCGGTACATGGCGTAATTGGCTACACCTCCCTCATGCCACACCTTGAATTCGGCGCGCAGACGGTAGTGAATGGGCGGGGAGGGGAAAAGTTCCGGCTCCAGGTCAGTGAACTTGCTGTAAGCCTCTTGCAGGCGCTCGGCCTTGTTTTGAAGCTGTTGTGGGTAGTCGTCAGTATTAACGCGGTACAGTGCCATATTACAATGCGGTGTCAGTACAAAAAGCGGGCGCGAATTATATAGGAAACCGTATGGCAATAGGTGAGATAAAAATTCCGGTTCATGGGCAGGGGCTTCACGAGTTTACCGGCAGTGTAGTTGATTGGGTCAGTAAACAGGCTCCCGATGAGGGGTTGTGTACACTTTTTATACAGCACACCTCTGCAAGCTTGCTAATCCAGGAGAATGCTGACCCCAGTGCGCGCCGTGACCTTGAGAATTGGCTCAATCGACTGGTGCCGGAAAATGACTCGCTTTATACCCATACCCTTGAAGGGCCAGATGATATGCCGGCCCATATCAAATGCAGCCTTACTGCGACCAGCTTGTCCATTCCAGTGCAAAAGGGGCGCTTGATGCTGGGGACCTGGCAGGGGATCTACCTTTGGGAGCACCGTCATCACCACGGGGCTCGGCACGTTATCCTCCATATCTGATTCAATACCGCGCGCTGGTGGCGATAGCTAGACAGCTACGCCAACTGCCAGGCAGTACTGGTCGATTAATGACTGGGTTGCGCGGGCCCTCTCTATAGCCTGGATACGATCAACTTGATTATCTGGGGTTGTTAAGTGGCAGAAGTCTTCGATCATCTGTACCGCCTGCGATCGTTCTATTGGCACTTGCTGGTGCTCGAACTCGTCTGGGGATGCCTCCCCCCGGCGAATCACAAATTCTGGCGTATATTCAGGGTTGTAAAAGACTGCGCTGTCTCTCCAGTCGAGCACAAAGTTATCCAGTTGGATCAGGCCGTTTTCACCCAGAATATCCAGGTCCATTTGCCAAACGCCTGAGTCATAGCCGAAGTCAAAAGTTGAAGTCTGTCCGCTGGCAAATTCAATCAGGCCCGCACCGCTAATAATGGTCCCTGTTTGCGAGTCCCGCTTTATCGCTCCAGAAATTGTCTTTATTGCTCCTGTAGGGCGCATATATTCGACGATTGCACGCATGTTGTACCAGCCGATATCCCCGATTGCGCCAGTGGGTTCTTTTTGTGAATTGAAGCGAATATTGTCGCGGTCCATCATTGGGATAAAAAAGGCGCTGCGAACTCTATTAACTTGGCCCAGATATTTTTTTTCCCACTGAATAATTCTGGCCGTGCGAGGGTGATGGGTGAAATGTGTGGCATCCATAAATGCCAACCCTTCAGACTGAGCCCGAGCGGCAATTTTGTCGACCGAGGCAGTATTGAGAAAAGGTTTTTCGCAGAGAAGATGCTTATGGTTGGCCAGTGCCGCGAAGCAGATTTCCTCGCGGCTGGTGGTGGGGCTAGCCACGTAAATGGCATCCGAATCTTCCGCCTCTACCAGTGACCTCCAATCCGGGTAGACATTGGGTATCCCGTGTTCGCGAGCGAACTCTTTGGCTCCTGTGTGCCGCCTGCTGGCGACGGAGGAAAGGCTTGCGCTGTCAGCCTGGCTGATGGCTCGGGCGGTAAAGTCAGCAATTTTTCCTGTGCCAACAACTCCGAAACGTATGCTCGCCATTGAAGGGTGCCTTGAGGTGGATTGAGAGATGGCAGGGATCAGTTTAGTAGAGAATAGAATAAGCAAAAATTGTTTAGCTGGTTTTGTGTTTGGTTCTCAAATTTGGCCTTGCTTTTAAGGATAATGGTTTCAGTGTTTTATAAAATAAAGTGAAGCAGGCTGATTTTTCAGGATATTTAAAAGCGCATGATTAGGTCTTTTGCCGTTGTGACTTGAATGTACTGGTGTTGCATTTTCATTGATTTCCTATGCAAGAGTTAAGCGCGGTTCAATAAAGTCTAAGAAAGCACGAATACGAGAAGATAGGGCTGTGTTGCGATAGAAAACGGCGTTGACGAGTTCCCGCTGGTTCTGCTTGGACACACTCCCAGGTAGTATTTCTACTAGCTTCTTTGTTTTTAAATCTTTCTTAATCATGAAATGCGATAATAATGCCAGGCCTTCCCCTTGCAGGCACATTTGGCGAATTAGCTCTCCGTTGCTACTACTGATATTCGGTTTTACGTCAATGCCTTTTCCGATAGGCCAACTATTAAGATGTGTGGATTGAGTAAAGCCGATGACCCTGTGGTTGGTTAATTCATTAATATGGTTAGGGGAGCCGTAGCGCTCTAGATATTGCCGGCTGGCAACAATGGATAAAGGGCTTCGCCCTAAAAAACGCGCATGCAAGTTGGAGTCTTTTAAGGGGCCAATTCGAATCGCAACGTCGGTTCGACGCTTAATGAGATCAATAATGCTCTCATTGCTGACAAGCTCTAACTCTATGTGTGGATAGGCTCGTTGAAATTCAGGTAGTAGTGGCACTAATTGGTGAATCATAAACGGCGTCACCGCATCCACTCGCAGCCGCCCTGACGGCTGCTCCTTCAGTTCTTTCAGCGTGTCTTCCGCTTGGCTTAAACATTGCAGCCCTTGCCTCACCCTGTCGCTGAAGAGGCGCCCCTCCTCTGTTAGCTCCAGTTTGCGTGTGGTCCGATTTAGCAGGGTGCAGTCTAGTTCTGATTCCAGGCGGCTCAAGGCCCTGGATACCCGTGCAACCTGAATATCCAGTGCGCGCGCGGCTGCAGACAAGCTGCCAGAGTCAATGGTTGCCAGGAAAATTTCTAGATCTTCGGTACGCGAGATTATTGCCATATTTGCAAAGGTGGTTTGATAGTGTTGCGGTTTTTAATAAAATTATCAGCCCGCATACTCCGGCGCAACCTTATTGCTCCGGGAGAAGAGTATGCCTATTGCATTGTTGGCACTCACGCTGAGTGCCTTTGCGATCGGGACCACCGAATTTGTGATAGTAGGATTGGTGCCCATCATTGCTCAAGATTTGAGTGTTTCATTGCCGTCAGCTGGATTGCTGGTCAGCTTGTACGCTGTTGGAGTCGCCGTGGGTGCGCCGGTGTTAACGGCCTTAACCGGCCGTTGGCCGCGGAAGCATGTGCTGTTGGCCCTGATGTCGCTGTTCGTGGTAGGGAATCTTTTGGCATGGATGGCGCCTAGTTATAGCTCGCTGATTACGGCGCGTATTTTGACGGGCCTCGCCCATGGTGTTTTCTTTTCAATTGGCTCGACTATCGCCACAGGGCTGGTGAGTAAAGACAAAGAAGCTAGTGCCATCGCCGTTATGTTTACCGGGCTGACGGTTGCACTTGTGACCGGTGTACCTTTGGGTACATGGATTGGCCAGCATTTTGGCTGGCAAGCAACCTTCATTGCTGTAGCGGGTTTGGGGGTGCTTGCATTAATTGGTAGTGCGCTGTTGGTGCCCAATAATCTCAAGCAGTCACCGCCAGCACGGCTATCTCAGCAGCTCAGTGTGTTAACCCAACCAAGATTGCTTTTAGTGTACGCAATGACTGCCGTTGGCTATGGCGGTACTTTTACCGTATTCACATTTTTAGCTCCAATCTTAGAGCAGGTTTCTGGATTTGAGACCGGTGCTATCGGATTAATAATGCTGGTATATGGCTTTTCCGTAGCGGTCGGTAATATTTGGGGTGGCAAACTTGCAGATAACTTAGGGCCTATTCGGGCGCTATCCATTATATTTTCCGCACTCGCTTTTATCTTGTTTATTTTTACATTCACTGCAGCCAATCCCATCACGTCGGTATTGACAATTCTAATTTGGGGCGCGTTTGCATTTGGCAATGTCCCAGGGCTGCAAGTTTATGTTGTGCAGCTCGCCCAAAAATATACGCCACATGCAGTGGATGTAGCATCAGGGCTCAATATTGCAGCTTTTAACATTGGCATTGCACTAGGTTCACTCTTGGGTGGCCTCATTATTGAGGATATGTCACTCATGGATACATCTTGGGTCGGAGGCTCAATCGTGATTTTGGCACTGATGCTTACCCGACTATCTGGGTCACTGGATAAATATAGTCATTTAAAAATGGCGTAAGCCAATTTATTAAATATGAAAGACAATCTGTTAAATATCATTAAGAGAGAAGTACTATGAGTGAATTACCAAATTTGGGAATGGGTACCTTCCGCTTAGAAGGTGATGTCGCAATCGAATCAGTTAAACAGGCACTTGAAGCGGGATACCGCCATATTGATACCGCACAAATCTATGGCAATGAGTCTGAGGTTGGAATCGCCATTGAGCAAAGTGGAGTACCCCGCGAAGAACTATTTATTACTACAAAAGTGTGGCTGGATAATTTAACGCAAGACGCATTCATAAGCAGCGTAGAAGATAGCCTTAACAAATTAAGGGTTGAATCGGTCGATCTATTGTTAATTCACTGGCCAGAAAAAGATGGGAGGGTCTCCATGGAAACCTATCTTAAGTTATTAGCCCAGTGTCAACAAAAAGGGCTTACCAAGCACATCGGTGTCTCAAACTTCACAATCAAACAGCTTGACAACGCTATTGATATTCTGGGTGAAGGCAAGATCTACACCAATCAAATTGAAGTACACCCGTACTTGCAAAATACTGCGGTTATTGAGCATTGCAAAAAGAGAGGTATTACGGTAACGGGTTATATGCCGTTAGCGGTGGGAAAAGTTATGTCTGATGATGTGCTATTAAAAATTGCAGAGCGCTACAACGCAACCCCAGCTCAAATTGCCATTGCGTGGCAATTGAAACAAGGGCTTGTAACTATACCTTCCTCAACAAAACGCAAGAATCTGGATGCAAACTTGGAAGCACTTAAGATCATGTTAACAGATGAAGATATGCGGAAAATTAGTGCTTTAGAGGCTGGTGAACGTATCGCCAACCCGGAGTTTGCTCCTTACTGGGACTAAACAATAGCAGGCTTAAAATAACCTGTTTTTATAAACTCTCAAGGGGGGAGGTTGGCGCTATCCAAAACTGGTGCCTTCCCCCATATTTTTACGACGTATAAGACTTATATTCGGTTACGTTTTGAACAGCCCGAATTCAATGCCTTCATCTTCGAGTGCGCTTACAAAGTCAGGGTTTCGGGATACCTTTCTTATCATTCGAGTCACATTTGGACCAAGATCAATACGTACGTCAAAAAATGTTCCCCAATTTGCATAGATACATAGCAGAAAGTCGATAATTGTCATACGATCACCGCTAACATAAAGGCTTGTCTCTAGTTGCTTGTCAACAGATTTCCATAAAGTGTTTATTGCTTTTGTCGCGGCATCAAAGGCATCCTCCTGTGTCTTACCTTCAAAATTCTGTGCGGCAAAAAACAAACGATTATAGGCTGGATGCATCGTTGCGTAGTTGAACATCAATTTCTGTAGAAATATATTTTTTTCCTCTAGGTCAGTGGGAAGCATATCATTTTTATGTTTTTCTAAAAGGTAGAGAGCAATTGCAGCCCCTTCGCGTATAAGTCTTTTCTCAGTTTCAAGCACTGGTACTGTACCCAGCGAATTTATCTCCTCATAATTATCGACACTATTTTTCGGTATCACTTTGAAATCCTGCTTAAGGATTTTTAGCAATATATGAATTCCGGTAGAGCAAGAACCTGGCATGCTGTATAACTTGTACATAGAATATATTTCCTGGCTTCTAATGGTGTATTAATTCATTTCAGTCGTGATGGCTTCTATCAAGTCAAGTGCCTTTTTATGCTTCAAGAGAGGCGCTCCCTGTCCGGCATAGAGTGATGCATAGTGTTGGTTTTCTTGTTCATTTGCTGCCTTTTTAAAGGTGGAGGTAAAGAAACTCTGGATCGGAAATGGCAATGGTAATTCTTTTGACTGCTCAATGGAGTTAATGAATTCATTGGGTATAAAGCGTGCTAGCCGCCCCGTAAAAGCACGGCTTAGAACGGTTTTATAGGAAGCCTCACTGAAGAGTACTTCGCGATGCATAGTGCTTGTGCCTGATTCTTCGCAAGCTAAAAATGCGGTGCCGATTTGAACACCTTGAGCTCCCAGTGCTAGAGCGGCTTTTACTCCTCTTGCATCAACAATGCCTCCAGCAGAGATAACAGGAACATTTACTCGGTCAACAATCTGAGGGATTAGTGCAAGACCGCCGTAAAGTGAATCTTCAGGTTTACCCATGAATGACACGCGATGTCCGCCCGCTTCCAGACCAGTCGCTAGAATGATGTCTACACCTGCATTTTCCATGGCTAGTGCTTCATCTAGTGTCGTTACAGCGCCAATAGTAGTGATTCCCTTTTTCCTGCATTGCTCCAATATGTCCATACCAGGAATGCCATAAACGAAGCTAAATACCGGTGGCGCTGCCTCAATGAGGGCCTCAACCTGCTCTTCATAATATTCGGTGTATTTATCTGGAAATTCAGGCGGCTCTATATTTAGAGCATCATAATATGGTTTGAAGTAACCGATACATTCATTAAATGCTTCACGTTGCATGCCTAAGCCACCTTTATCGTGGTCTGATACCCAAAGGTTGATTGCAAACGGCTTGTCTGTCTCTTTGCGTATGTTGCTAATTAATTCGTGAATGCCCGATGGCGAAAGAATATGAGCACCGAATGATCCCATGCCTCCAGCATTTGAGACTGCGGAAAGAAGTCTGATAGTTGACAACCCTCCACCAAATGGGCCTTGAATAATGGGGTATTTGATACCTAGTTTTTTTGTTAATTCACTCTGGTTCCACATGAATCTTCTCAGCTCTTTTGGTGGTCACCCTTCGGGGTGGCCTTCCGTTGATTGTTCCAATAGATTCACTCTAGTTTTCAATAGTTACCAATGTATATCAACTGCCGTTTAGTTACATGGTGTATTTATGGGTTACTAGCTGGTAAGCTCGTTACCAAATAGAAAGTGGAAGAAAGATGTTAAAGCAACGCAAGAATCATGTGCCGCCCCCACCAGAAGAGTGCCCTATCAATGAATGTTTAAGCATCATTGGGGGGGCTTGGACACCCAATATCATTTGGTATCTCAGCGAGCAACCAAGACGTTTCAGCGAGCTCAAGAATGATATCCACGGGATCTCACCAAAGGTGTTGACAGATCGGCTTAAGAAACTTGAGTCCAGGGGAGTGGTTCATCGAGAAGTAATGTCCACATCTCCTCCATCGGTTGAGTATTCTTTGACTGAGTTAGGTGGAGAGCTAAAACCGGCTATTGAAGCTATTGTTGATGTAGGCAGAAGGCTGAAGGATGTTAAGGCGTAATAGCATCCATATCCGCTAAAAGAGTTCCTCACTCAATCGTAAGGATGTTTATCGAATTGCATCGCAATATCACCTGCTCGAACCTTAATCCACTCGTGCAGATGTACGTTATTTTTCCCGGATACACTATCCCGGCCGCAAAGGAATGCTTGTAGTACACAATGAGATACACAGTGGTAATAAGGTGTTGCATCGAGATAGATCTGGATGCTTCATGGCAGGGCCATAGATTGTGTACGCTTCAAGTGGATGAATATCCAGTATTTTATAGGTTTGCGCTCTTTTGCCAGTGGTGTTGGCGGTCTATATTTTATGTTTAGCTGGTGTCTAGAAACAGGGCTGTCCCATATAAATCAGTCTAAATGGTGGCTGTAATTATCTTGTCCAAGGTTTCATTATCCCAGCCAGCCTTTTTTCGAAGCCTTTTAATGTTCATGTCTTTTTTAAAGCTGGGCTTTGCCGCTTGCAACTGATTGAGTGCCGAATGCCTCAAGATCGCCATGTTTTCTGGTGCATTTCCTGATCTGAAGCGACTATCATCCTCACGAAAAACCACATCTAAAATCCAGTGTAACGAGTTTTCAACACCCCAGTGAGAGCGAATAATATGATTGAGTTCTGCTGAGCACGGCTCTAAACTACTGATATAGTAGCGCGTTTCGCAACTAGTTCGCCCATCTACAGTTCGCTTCGCCTGGACTGCGATAACACTTCTTAGACCGTGCCATTGCTCTTCACCTCCGAGCCAATCAATACTGTTAGTAGAGAGACATTTTCTGGATTCTATTCGGCCTCGGCTCACCTCTTCCACACAATCAGTATCGACATGCTTGTGGTACTGCATATCGAACAAATTATTAAAATGCGTGGTAATTTGCTGGTGCAGTTTGTCCTGATTGCCCTTCACAGCAATCACATAATCGCCGCCTCGTTCGATAATTTTCTGGGTGATCGTTTTCTGGCAGCCCATGGCGTCAAGCGTAATAATCGCACCATTAAGATCAAGAACCTCCAGTAACTTCGGTATGGCCGTAATCTCATTCGACTTTTCTTCTACTTTTTGCTGAGCAAGGACAAGTCGCGCCTCGGACGCAAAAGCACTCACCATATGTATAGGAGATCGTTTACTGGCCTGATCGAAGCTGCGCCTTAGCGTCTTGCCATCGATCGCAATCACGTTACCGAGTTCTTGCTGAATACCTTGGACCCACTGCAGAAAGCAGCGCTTAAATTGTTCGGGGTCTAAGCTTGAAATAACACGGCTAAAAGTGTTTTTTGAGGGTATTCCGCTATTTAGCGGGGTGAATCGTTTTAGGTAATCTAATTTAGATTCTGCGAAATCGACAAAATCTCTACAGCTTTCAGCACCACAAATAACACCGCAAAACATGATAAGTAAAATATCGGGCAGGGCGTGCAGCTTGTGCCGATCAACTCGAGGATCTTCCATGTCGTCAAAGTGATGTAAAAGGCTAACGCTATCCATTTTGTCTGAAAAACACTCTATTTATCAAAAAAGATAGCTATTCTAGGTCTATTTTGTTCGTTTTTACACCGATTTATATGGGACAGCCCTGTGTCCAGAAATGTTGTGTTTCAAGTGAGAATAGATTCTATTTAGGCTGTTTGACTAAAATTCAACTAGAAAACGACCAAGCCTTTGTTTGACAAATCCGAAAGTATTTGCGGAAGTTAGGAGCATCTTGAATTTTGCTCTTTGCTGCCAGCTTACTCCAGCCGTCATCGCCCGACCTTCTTCGGTTACTCGTATCGCTTCGGCACCTTCTTTATGACGGAGGGAAGAATAGCCTTCAACAGTTCCTTCGATAATTCTTCTAGCTAATTCTGTCGAATCAGCGATACCTAAGTTCATTCCTCTCCCCCCTACAGGAGCATGGCAGTGTGCCGCGTCTCCAGCTAGGTGCACATTATTTCGAGAGTAGGTATCCGCCTGGCGAATTGATATGCGAAAAGTTCCTTTACGATGGAGCTTGATGACATCTATTGGCAAGGGTAAGGCCGCCAGAGCATCCTCGTGACTCGCTACGAGTCTATAGCGAATCGCCCCCATTGGCGCAACAACGACCACGGTTCCAGGTGAGACCTGGACTAATGTTATTTTTCCTGGGTGTAGCCAATCTCTAACATCGACATCAGTGGGAGCAAATTTAGGACACCCATAGATTGGATGAGCAAATTTAGGACACCCATAGATTGGAGAAAGGCGTTAACAGTGTTGCTAGCGCTAGCCCCTGTATCCGTTTCTTTCTGTTTGCTAGTTAAGTTGAGATGAAGTGCTGAAGATCAATGCCGGCCTTAGAAAAACTGCGGTTATGGGTAAGCATGGAAAACAGTATCGAGAGAATCGGAGGGGGCTAGCAGGGTGTTGCAGAAAGATAGCGTCGACAATCATTTATGCCGTGTACCCAGCGTTTATTCAGCTGATTACAAGCGCTTCGTACGGCCTCAGCAGACCCTATCAAAGCTTTAAAGCGGCTTTCAAAGTTTCGATTGAGATAAAGCCAGTGTTCAGATGAAATTCCCAGCCGTTCGAGGATGGGTGGGATATTTTCGGTGATGGCTCCGCGCTTTCTAGGGTCTAGATGCCGCCCGCTCCAATCGACTAGCTCCAGATAGTGATCTAACTGAAAGGGTAAACCCTTTGGCATATTTTGACGCTCGTCACCCACAAGCGGCAGCAAACTTTTGGGCTGCTCACCTGAGATTGCTACACGAATACGTCGTTGGATAGAGGTGTAATCCGAGTCCTCAGGCGTTTTGGCGATATTAGCACGGATAGGGTTGATGTCTACATAGGCCATACAAGCGGCGAGGGCTCTTTCGTCCAGCAAAGCCTGGGACTTAAATCGACCCTCCCAAAAGTGGCCTGTACACTTGTCTTCAGTGTTGGCTTGGCGAGCGACAGACTCATTTAAGCAGCGCATAAACCAGCTGATATCCATTAAGCGTTCTCGCCATATCGAAGCGACATCTTCTAGTGCCTTAAGCTCGCAGGGATCAAGAGTATCGCCGTTTAGATAGCGCTGGGCCAAATTAGAGGCCTTGAATATTTTTTGCCAGCGATCAATCACCTCGAAAAGAGACCACTTATCGGCAGATTTTTTGTCAATGTAGAGTACCACATGGTAGTGATTGCTCATTACTGCATAGGCGGCAAGGTCTAGGGCAAAAACCTCAGCCAAATTATGCATACGATTTTCAATCCACTCGCGCCGATGCTCGTAATCTTTCCCGGATACACTATCCCGACCACAAAGGAATGCTCGCCGTACACAGCGGGATACGCAGTGGTAATAAGGTGTTGCGTCAAGAGATATCTTAGTGCTTCGCGGTAGAGCCATTGATTGCCCATGCGTTTACTGGATGAATGTCCAGTATTTTGTGGGTTTACACTCTTTTGTCAATGGTGTTGGCGGTTTATACTTCTTCTTTGATGGATGTCCAGAATTTGTTTTACCAGCGATCAGTCACCTCGAAAAGAGACCACTTATCGGCAGATTTTTTGTCAATGTGGAGTACCACATGGTTGTGATTGCTCATTACTGCATAGGCGGCAAGATCTAGGGCAAAAAGCCTCAGTCAAATTATATATACGACTTTCAATCTACTCGGGTCGATGCTCGTAATCTCTCCTAGATACATTATTCCGACCACAAAGGAATGCTCGCCGTACACATCAGGATACGCAGTAATAATAGGGTGTTGCGTCAAGAGATATCCGGGTGTCTCGCGATAGCGTCATCGGTTGCATGATCATTAATCTGAGTAAATATTCAGTGTTTTGTAAGTTTCTCCTCTTTCTCCGAAGTGGTTGGCAGTTTATAATTTATATGCGTTAGGTGTTTATAAACACCATAACTTTACGATTTGCACGTAGAAATTTAGCCCTCTCTTGAGAGACCAAATATTGTGATGATATGGTTTTTTTGTGGTCGGTTTTGTAGGTATGCCAGGTTTTGATTTGGGGAGCGTAAGTGAGATTTTGTGACGCGGTTAGACGTGTGGCTTTAGCATTCATTCGAGAAAAGCAGTTGCCTGAGAGTGTATGGAGTGGAGATCATATTCGTTTTATTTTTACTACAGTATTTTGGTCGGCATTTTTGTTATCGGCCTCAATATTAGCCACTCCAGTTTTGTGGTTGCTATTTCAGCCAATCCTTTACTTAATGTCTATGTCGCTAACCTCTCCAGTGGAGAGGTGGCTTTGGCTTTTCTCGCTACTTATCTTTCTCTTAATATTAAATGTATGTGATGGTTTTATCCAAAAGGCAAGCAGGGATGAAAAGGTTTCTTACAGTGATCTAAGTTATGGAGAAATTGTAATTTATTGGATGGTTTCGGCAATAACTTGCCGGTGGATGTATTTACCTGCATTTAGCAATATCATGAGTAGGTTTTTTACAGGGCTTTTATGTATTTGGTACTTATATTTCTTTGCATTTCTTGCCGGTATGTTTAATTAAGAATTTTTCCGGGCACCAACAGCAAGATTCTGGGTGCCTATAGATTAGAATACGGCGCTATGAGGGTTGCTGTCGCTATGTCCAGATTCATTTTTCTGGCTTTATAGTTAAGGTAAGTGAAACGCTTAAGATCAATACTTGAACGCAGGAAAAGAGATGCTTTGAATAAAAGTAGAAAATAGTATCGAGAGAGCGGGAGGATTTCAGAGGAGTGTAGTAGAAAGGTAGCGTCGACAGCCGTTAATTGAATTGCCTACAAGTATGTCGTAGCCTCAGCAAGGCCTATCAAGCTTTTAAGTTGGTTTTTCAAAGTTTCAATTAAGATAGAGTCAGTGTTTAGGTGAAATACCCATCAGTTTAAGTATGGAAAGAGTGTTTTCTCATTAGCTCTGCGTTTTCTAGGGGTTAGATGCCGCAGCTCCAGTTAGCGGAGAAGTTAAATCTTGTAAGGTATTCAGATGCGGATCACCCGCAAAAGGCAGCAAAATTTTGGATTATTCACTTAAGATTGTTGCGCGAATATAATGTTGAATCAGGGGAAATAAGGTGTTGCATCTAGAGATATCTGGGTGCTTCGCGGTAGATTCATCGATTGCATGCACAATAATGTGGATGAATACCAGTGTTTTGTGGATGTGTGTTCTAATGTCAATGGTGTCGGTGATTTATACTTTATGTTTTAAGGGTGTCCATAGATGCTTTCAGAGTTCATAAATACTCTTTTGGGAGCCTGAATTTCGACCACGTCGCACCAAAAATTATGTATGTCGATAGGTTAAGACAATTCAGGACATTCATGGATTGTTGCTAGTTATATAAAATTGATGCTGTGAACCTAAAGTCGAGGTCATTTGATGTTATATTATTTGCATGCAATAGCATGATTTCTTTGAGGTTTGAGGAGAGACTGAAATGAAACTGCCATTGATCTCTCATGGTCTGATGCTCTTGAGGGCTCTGTTTATAGCTGCATTGGTTTACTTTACTGTAGTAGTCCCCCGTGGGAAAGCTGGTTAGATTATGAATTTATTTTTGCTGAAACTACTGTTGATTACCCATGGGCCTCTTATGCGAATGGCTGGTAATCCTAACAATAAGAGCGTTGAAGGTCTGTTATATAAGGCCTTAATCCCAGTTACGATTTTGTATACTACATTGATATACACACTTGCCTGCGCCCTGATATCTTGCTTCGTTAATCTAGAGTTGATTTTTGAGAAAGTCTCTTGGATATATCTTTATTTGTTGATATCGCTAATTTGTTGTGTATCCGAGCTGTATCTGATTAGAGATAAAGGAGTTGAGAAAATAAGAGATAAGATTAGTAACAATAGAGAAATTGAAAGTCTTGCAAAAGCTTGCATGTCCAGTAATTATACTTGGATATGGTGGTTTTGTATCTTCCTCTTTAACTTGTTAATTTTGTTTTTTATTGTTTCGGTTAGAAAGGGATGATCCGGGGTGTATCTTTCTTGCTTTCTGAAGCCCAAAAAACGGGTAGGTAGTACTTCCATCTGCCACTTGCAACTTGTTGCCCCCCCAACGGCTGAAAACTTCTTATCTTTGTGGCGGTTAAGGAAAGCAGCCCAATAACATTAAAGCTCCAGGTATCAACCATTCGTGAGAAAATGAGAGCGCTCTGGGGTCTATTGACTATCCTTTGTTTATTGCGGGCAGCAAGCGAAATCGAATAACTTCTGGAAACTGATAGATTAGAGAAAGATGATAGCTGCATCACCTGTGTTAATTTCGGTGGTTGCTTCTTTCTACTTTATAGATCAGGGGATATGACGCATTGAGGATTTATGTTTAGCTATGAAAAACCGCGATTTTCAGTAAAAATAAAAAATGGTATTGAGAGGATAAAGGAGGTCAGTAGGGTGTTACAATATGTGGTGTTGATAGTCGCTAATGCCGTTTACCTAGCGTTTATGAGTTGCCTACATGCGTTTCGTATGGTTTCAGCAAGGCCTATCTAACCTTTAGAGCGGCTTTCAAAATTTCGACTGATTTGGAACTCGTATCTGGCCGGGATTTCTAACCACTCAAAAATGGAAGAAGTGTTCTTTGAATTGGTGCTGCGCTTTTAGGGGGCTAAGTACTAACCATTCCTGTCCACTAGTTCTAAATATTGATTTAGCCGAAAGACAAGCTCTTTAGGTATATACAGACACGTACTTTCCACAGTCGGTACTAACTCTTTGAACTTTATACTTGAGTTGCTGTACAAATACGCTGCTGAATAGAAGTGTGATCAGAACTTAGCCGTATTGGCACGGATGGCGTTGAGCTTTATATGGGGCATAAAGGCTGTTAGGGCGCTTTCATTCAGTAAAACCTGGGACTTAAATCGCTCTTCCAAAAAAGACCTGTATACTTATCTTCAGCGCTAACTTGGGGGGCTATAGACTCATTTAAGCAGTGTATAAACCAGTTGATATCCGTTGAGCATTCTCGCCATATAGAATTATTTCCTTTAGTGTCGTTAGCTCGCAGTAGCCAAAGTTATCGCCGTTTAGATAGCGCAGGGCTAAACTAGAGGGCTTGAATATTTTCTTGCTATCGATGAATTACTGCTAAAAGAGGCTACTTATCAGCAGATTTTTTGTCAATGTAGAGTGCCACATGCTAGTGATTGCTTATTACTGCATAGGCGGCAAGATCCATGGCAAAAGCATATATACAATTTCCAAGCACTCTTACCGATGCTGGTAATCTTTCCCGGATACAGTATCCCGACTGCAAAGGAGTGCTCGCCGTAGCGTCATCGATTGCACTATCATTGATCTGAGTAAATATCCAGTGTTTTGTAAGTTGCTACTCTTTCTCCGATGAGGTTGTCAGCTTATACCCTATGTATGTTAGGTGTTTATAAATACCATAACTCTGCGAGCTGCAAGTAGAAATCTAGACCTCTCTTGAGAGATCAGATATCGTGATGATATGGATTTTTGTGGGTGGCTTGGTTGTGATTTGGGGAGCGAAAGTGAGAGTTGGTGATGCGGTTAGACGTGTGGCTTTAGTGTTCATTCGAGAAAAGCAGTTGCCTGAGAGTGTTTGGGATGGGGATCATATCTGTTTTACATTCACCTCATTGTTTTGGGGGGCGTTCTTGCTTTCAGCCTCGATTGTACTTTCCCCATTAATTTGGTTGCTTCTCCAGCCCGTACTCTATTTTATGTCCCAGAGTATATCTAATCCTGTGGAGAGATGGCTCTGGCTTTTTCTGCTGATTGTATTTATGGGAATTGTTAGGGTGCTTGATGGTTTTATTCGGAAGGCAGATACTAAACTTAGATTTTCATAGGATGGCTTGGGCTTGGGGAGAATTGATCTATCGGTTGATTTCATTTACTGTATTCAGGTGGGTGTTTTTTCCTGGATCGGCAACTGCTATTGACGGTTTTTTTAGGGCTTTTAGCTATTTAGTATGTTTTCTTTTGTACATTCTCTGTTGACATGTGTTGAACAATATTCTAGATGCTCATAAGTTAGAGTATGTTTGATGGGCATCCAGAAATGTTACTAAGATGATATGGTTTACTGAGATGTATCAAGAAATTGCTGCATATTTAGATCGGAAAGGATAGGGGTAATCATTGATTTATTTAGGGTCTGCAACAAGGCAAATCGGAAATGAGCTGTTTCTGTATTTTCTGATTGGCTATATTTTTTGTGTTGCGGCATATATGATTCATAAGTCGGAGCTCTGGGAGAAAGCCAGGGTTCCGTACTTTTCTGCTTTAGCTATTTACTTATCCATTTTTACTGTAAAGTTGATATTTGCATATGAAGTCTATAAAGATGAGCCTTTAAAAGTGGTGGTCTATGGAGGTGATGCTTTTTTTTCCCCTCAGCGGTTGGATATGGATACCGATAACTGGGTTTTAACCGGTTATCCTTCAGGTAAAGAAGTCTATTTTGATATAGATGGTGGGCTTTTTTGTCAAAACTTTTTACTCTATGCTAAAAACAATGGGCTTAATTATTCTAAACGCAAGGATAGATTGTTTTACAAGTTTGAGATCGACAAGGCTGTAAGTATTAAAGATAAGTCCCCTCAGGAGATTTTGAAATTCTGCCCCAAAAGAATTACAGTCTACTATAAGAAATTATTGAAGGGAGATGCAACTCAGGGCTCCCATAGATTAGAAAGAGGTACGGGCAGTATTGCTGGTACTTATTCTAACGGCTACTTCTTATAAGTTTGAGATAACTCTAGACACCCATAGTTTAGAAAAAAGCACTAGCAGTGTTGCTGGCGCCAGTTCCAGTGCTTATCAAGCTGTATGTAAGCACTTCGTGCGGCCCTACCAAACTTTCAAAGCGGCCTTCAATATTACGACTGAAATATAGCCGGTGTCTTGGTGGAATACCCAATCGTTTGAGTATGGGAAGAGTATCCTTAGCAATGGCTCCACACTTTCTAGGATCTAGATGCCACCCGCTCCAATCGACCAGCTCTAAATAGCGATCCAGCTGAAAAGGAAGCCCTTTAGGCATATTCAGTCACTCGCCGCCTACAAGTGGCAGTAGCTCTTTGGGCTAATCGTCCAAGATCGCTGCACGAATACGCTGCTGAATGGAAGTGTGATCAGAATCTTCTGGGGTTTTTGCCATATTAGAGTGGATGGGGTTGAGGTCGACATAGGTCATGCAGGGGGCAAGGGCCTTTTCATCCAATAAAGCTTGAGATTTAACGCGTCCTTCTTAAATGCGCTCCATGCACTTGTCTTCAGCGTTAGCTTGGCGAGCGATAGACTCGTTTAAATAGTGCATAAATCAGCTGATATCCGTTAAGCGCTCTCGCCATATCGAAGCGTCATCTTCTAGTACCTGAGACTCGCAGGGATCAATCACCTCGAAAAGAGACCACTTATCTGCAGATTTTTCATCAATATAGAGTACCGCATGGTAGTGACTGCTCATTACTACATGGGTGGCTAGATCCAGGGCAAAAACCTTAGTTAAATTATGCATACGATTTTCAATTCACTCGTTTCGATGCTCGTAATCTTTCCTGGGTACACTATTCCGACCATAAAGGAATGCTCGCCGTACACACACAGTGGGATACGCAATGCTAATAAGGTTTGCGTCAAGAGATATCTGGGTGCTTCGCGGTAGAGTCATCGGCTGGGCGAGTATTAGTATTTTGCAGATTTGTGCTCCTTTATCAATCATGTTAGCGATCTATACTTTACGTTTGATGAGTGTCAAGTAACTTGATCCTTAAATAATTATTTCTTGCTGTGTAGAACAATGAATACTGCCACCGCCAGAGGCAATTCCATCAATTGCTATTTGCTCAATATTATGATTTGGAAAGGCCTCTTGTAAAATAGCTCTGGCTTTCGCGTCTGCGTTTTTATCACCAAATTTTTGAGAGATTATTGCACCGTTACAAATATAGTAACCAATATAGCCTGCTGCAAAGTCTCTAGTGCCAAATTTTTCGTTAATAATTTCTGGCGTATCCAAAATATGCAGTTTAAGTGGGTTTTCATCTGCGTCGACACTATTGCTTAATGTTTTGATGTTTTCACGAGTAACCCAATAGTCATAGGAGGATTGATAATTATCCTGACTAACTATCACTTCACCTGGCTTAATAAAGCGTGCATAAAAATCGGTATGGCCATCTGTGATATCCTTACCCTTAATACCCTTGAGCCAAATAATCTTCCGTAATCCGAGTAGTACTTTGAGTTCCTCCTCAATATCAGACTTTGACCATCCTGGGTTGCGATTCTCATTGAGAATACAGCTCTCAGTCATTATGGCGGTGCCATTGCCGTCGACTTCAAAGCATCCACCCTCCAGTACGATATTTGCTCTCTCATGGATTGCTCCAGATCGATTAGCGATATACTTGGCGACGTGCTTGTCTAGTGAGTGCTCCTGTTTGTTGCCCCAACCATTGAAATTAAAGTTTAAAGCGACTTTTTCTCCATAGCTGGATCTTACAAAGATGGGGGCAGTATCACGGAGCCACAAGTCATCGATTTCAAAAGTGTGTAGCTTAATTTCATAATTTGAACTATCTAAATCCAGTAGTGTTTTCGCTTCATGTAAGTCCTTTCTGCTCACCAGGATAGATACAGGCTCATAATTGGCAATTGTATTCGCAATTAATGCCAGATTTCTTTTCACCTCAGGAATTTGCTTGTGTGACCAAATGTAATTGTTTGCAACAAAAGCCATCCATGTTCTTTTGTGTTGGCCACTTTCATCAGGCATGTGAAGCGAGCTATAGGCTAAGCTCTGTGTGGCTAATGTTTTTTTTGCGAATAAGGAGCTTCCGAACAAAAGGGAACTCATCTTAATAAATAGTCGTCGGTCAATCATGGTGGCTTGCTGCTATTTTGAATAGTTACTTTTCTGAGGTTGATGGGGTCCAAGTCTAATGTCATTTTGCATTTAAGGCTATAAGTTCATGTGAGGTTTGCAGTCTAATTGCTAAATAAAAATTATATTAAAATATATTTTCTTTTTAAGTGGGGTTGTCGTGTGTTTGAAGGGGGTTTGTCCTATTTGAGTGCGCTCTATAGAGCCTTAATCTATCTTTTTGTTTAAAAGTATAATTAACTAATATTATATTAAATAATTTGTTTATATTAAGAGTGCCCGGTTGTTGCTGGGCGATACGACCTGTAGAGAGATTGCTGGGGAAAGCTTTACTGGCTAAGGCTCCAGCGACCCGTGCACTTGTCTTCAGCATTAGCTTGATAAGTGATAGGCTCGTTTAAACAGCGCATAAACAGGCTGAAAGCTGTTAAGCGTGAAACGACATGATCTAGTGTCTTAAGCTCGTAGCGTTCAATACTATCGCCGTTTATACAGCGCTGGTCCAAATTAGAGGCTTTGAATATTTTTGCCAGTGATCAATCACCTTGAAAAGAGACTACTTATCAGCAGATTTTTCGTCAATGTAGAGTACCACATGGTGGTGGTTGCTCATTACTGCATAGGCGGCAAGATCCAGGGCAAAACCTTAGCCAAACTATGCATACGATTTTCAATCCACTCGCGTCGATGCTCGTAATCTTTCCCGGATACATTATTCTGACCACAAACAAATGCTCGCCGTACACAGCGGGATACGCAGTGGTAAAAAGGTGTTGCGTTAAGAGATATCTGGGTGCTTCGCGGTAGAGTCATTAATTGTATGCATATTAATCTGTATGAATGTCCAGTATTTTGTGGGTTTGCGCTCTTTTGTTAATGGTGTTGGCGGTTTATACTTTACGTTTGATGGGTGTCCATAAATGTTAACGAGAGCTCAGATGATGCTCTGGAGCGATTTGCTCAAAGGGGTGGTTGGTAAGAGATATGAATAAACTTTCAATGACAAAACTAAAGGTTGGGCTTTCAATAATATTTTTGTCGATAGTTCTGGGGCTTTTAGTATCAAAGGATAACTTGCATTATACTAATATTTTTATTAGCTTTTTCCCGCTGTTTCTACTGATGTTGCTGGTTTCTGCGTTGATTCTATTGGGGTTGCGTATAAGTTTTTCATCTAGAAAAAATGAGGATTTAATCGTCATCTTTGCGTTAGTTATTGCCAGTGCAGTATTGTCGAGGGTAATGCTTGGTGGTGTTCATGCGATAACTTGTTCTCCTTCCAAAGTTAGTGTGATTATTGAGAGAAAAGGTAAGGATTGTAGTACTTTTAGTTGTTTCAATTATGTTGATGTTCGAAGCGATAATTTTGTAGGTGGCGAAGCAAGGTTGGATGTTGATCATCTAAGAGGTATTAAGGTAGCTGGAGATGGAGCACATATGAAAATTAAGGGCTGCCTTTCTAAGGTTGGGATTGACATAAATGGCTTTTCTCCCAATTGATAGCGGCCGGTGGCAATTAATTCTGGACACCCAGTGCGCCGAGATAAATCGGCAAAAGATTAGAGGTGAAAGCCCTCTCCCGCTAAGGTTTAGCAAACCGCTGGGACCCCGAGTCATGGGCGCTGTCCGGCAGCGGCCAGGGTTAAGCGTTGACAGGGGAAGGTGGACACCCATAGATTAGAGAAAGGCGCCAGCAGCATTGCTAGCGCAAGTTCCAGTGGCTATTTCTTTCTGCTTTATAGTTAAGGTGAGGTGAAATTAAGCATATCTATGCTTGGGCTTAGAAAAACTGTGGCTTTGAAAAATAGTATCGAGAGAGTGGGAGGGAGTTAGCAAGGTGTTGCAGAAAGTAAGCATTGACAATCGCTTATGCCGTGCCCCCAGTGTTTATCCAGTTGGGTACAGACTCGACGGGCTGCTTATTTGTTACCAAATATTGATATGACAAAACAGATTGTTAGTGATGCTGGGCATACTGAAAGCAAACTGTCAGGAAAGCTGATTTACGCATTTGCCGTTCAAACGCCGAAAACTGTCTACGACAAATGACTTGATGGGATTTAGCTGAAGAAACCAGATGGCTTTAATACTGGCCTATTCCAGGATCCTGCAAGCTTAGAAAATTTGCTAGAAAAGTCTTTGGGGTGTAATGAGGTTGTAGGTGATTTAGAAGGGATTGTGCTTCAAAATGCAAAATAGTGATTTGCAAGAACCAATAGTTTTTGTTGTTGGTTATAGCTATGTAAGTTGGATTAATGCTCTTTTGCTATCTTGCCTGCTGGGTGCTCTTTGTTACAGAGTATACCTAGTTGGAAATTGCAAGATGGTTTTTAAATATAAGTCGTTGATGATCTTTTTTGGGGCGTGGCTACTGTTGATTTGTATGTCTGTATATGGAGGTATGTCTCAACGATCTTCGGTTCAAAAAAGCCATGAAGCTTTAGCCGAGGGGCGAGGTATAGGTTATGTTGAGGGTGATGTGGTATATGAAGAAAAGCCATGGTTTAGAGGGGATGATGATGGTCCCCAAATGTCCTTTGCTAAAATAGATGGCGTGTTGTTTGTCATATATAATAGGTCTTCATCTGAATGCATTAACAGAAAGCTTGCAAAGAAGGTGGGGGGTGACGGGAATATCGGTCTAGTTTATCGGGCCTGGTATATTGAAGAGGCGAAAATATCTCAGCTGGAAGAGGTTCAAGATTTCTCTCCTTGCCTAATAAGGTTAGAAATTATTTCCGCTAGCAAATTTAACCATTCTGGGTCCAGTGAGCCGAGTTAAATCGGCAAAAGATTGGAGATGGAAGCCCTCTGCCCGGTAAGGTTTAGCAAACCGCTGGGACCCTGAGTCATGGGTGTAGTTTGCAGTACATATGGATTTGGGACCAAGGGGCAAAGAACTTACAAAAGAGAGCTGGCCTTATAGGTTGGTTAGATTAAGTTCATTTAGATAGTCTGTCGGCCAGGTTGTTTCTAGCTTACCTGGCCAAGTGTTGCGAGGGGGTTACAAGCAGTTGGTCGGCTTAGGTAAGCCGGCAATTTTACTGGCCACTTTAGCTGGGCTTGGGGGGAAGAGCTGCATCAAGTAAATACTACGGCCCTTTTCTGCGCCGAGATGCTGGCCAATATATTTTACCAGCGGGCGCATAGCGGGGGAGAGTTCAAACTCGCGGTAGAATTCTTGCAACAGCTCAATAACTTGCCAGTGTTCCTCGGTTAACTCGATGTCTTCAGCCTTGGCTAACTGAAGGGCGGCATCCCGATTCCAGTCGCTGAGGTTGCGCAGGTAACCCTCTTTGTCCAAGGGGATTTCCTGGCCATTGACTACTAGGTTGCTCATTTTTTGTTACCGAAACCAGCTGACTATGGGGTGATGCTCGGTACAGAGCTGTACCCAGCGTGCATCATCGATCATTTCCACTCTATCCATGTTTGCTGCAAGTTGCTGCTGGCCACGGGCAGCGCTGTCTGCTTCAAGACAGAAAATTTGGGTACTTGGCACTGTTTCCAGAGCCTCATGCCTCAGCGCATAGACACCATCTTCAATAAGCAGGAGCGAGTCATCCTGAGTAAAAGCACCCAGGCATTCCTTAAGGGCACTGCTGGTATAAGGGGATTTACTAACAATATGCAAAGTCATATCAGAAGCTCAATACGGTGGGGTAGGCGGCGATCAGTGAGCCGGTATCTTTTACGGCTTTAGTCTCTGCGCCGGCAACCTGGATCTGCTCCAGGGTGATATTGCGTTCAGCGAGGCTTTTCTCACAAACGAAAAACTGCTCAATGCCAAACATCGGCAGAGCCTGCAAATTGCGTCGCAGGCTTTTCTGGCCGATATCCGCAGGTGATTGCTGGTCCAGCAATTGGAATACCCCATCGCCGAGAAATAGCAGGTCCATGTCCTGTTCCATCGCCGCCGCTGCCAGTACGGCTTCGATACCTTCTCGTGCCAAGGCATTGCCGTAGGGGGCGGTGAGGCATAGGGCCAATGATTTAGTACTCATGCTCAGCCTCCAAAGGTAATCAGGCGATCGGAATTGGCGACAGCATCGGTGAGTTGGCCGAGTCCAGCCAGCTCAAAACCCTCTGCCAAGTTGGCGGCGGGTCTTTCCAGGCGCTCGGCTTCTCGCTGATTCAGCACACCGCGCCGTTGCGCAGCGGCAATACAAACTACCAGGTCCAATTGGTGCTGGTGGCCCAGTGCCTGCCACTCTGAAGTCAGGTCAGTTTCGTCCTGGGGAGGGGCGGCAATGGCATTGCTGTTTTGTACGCCGTCGCAGTAGAAAAACACTCGATAAATTTCGTGGCCTTGCTCTAGGAGGGCTTTGGCAAACCGGAGTGCACTGGATGAAGACTGGGTGCTGTGGGGGGCTGAGTAGATGGCTAGGGAAAACTTCATAGGGGGCCAAATAGTAAAATGCCCCGCGGTGCGGGGCATTGTGACTTGCTCAACAAGGCTGTTGCTTAGTCGTCTGAAGCAAATCCAAAGATATGCAGCAGGCTGGTGAACAGGTTGAGGATATTCAGGTACAGGGAGGCGGTCGCCATCAGGTAGTTGGTCTCGCCACCATTGATGATTTGGCTGGTGTTGTAAAGAATGAAACCAGACATCAGTAGGGCGATCACGCCACTCAGGGCAACGCTAAACAGCGGCATGTGGATGCCGAAGAAGCCAGCGATGACTACGCCCAGGATACATACCAGTACCGCGATCAGGCCAACAGCCAGGAAACCGCCCATAAAGCTGAAGTCTTTGCGGGTAGTCAACACGTAGGCAGACAGTGCAAAGAAGATTACTGCAGTGGTGCCCAGGGCTTGCATAACGATCTGACCGCCGCCAGGAATGCTTAAGTAGTGGTTAAGCATTGGGCCAAGTGAGGCACCCAGCAAGCCGGTAAATGCGAATACAACACCAACGCCTGCGGCGGAGTTTGCTGTGCGCGGTAAAACGAACCAGATGAGGGCCAGGGCTCCCAGGGAGCAGACCAGGCTCATGCCACGACCCATGCCAATAGACATGGAAATACCGGCGGTAATGGCACTGAAGAGAACGGTCATTGCCAGTAGGGCATAGGTATTGCGCAACACCTTCGCCGATTCCGAGCGATCCAGTGCGCGGGTTTGAGTATAAGCTTGCGGTTGCATTTAGCGACTCCTGCTATTAAGTGATAGAAGAATCATATAGCTCGCAGTCGGGACCTTCAAGTCGGGAAAACCCTTTTAGCGTCCGTCTGCCAGTCTCTATGAATTCACAAAAACCCTATATTTTTAAAGGATTTATTCAAATATTCTCCGCTTATTGTGGGGGCTGTGGGGCATTTTTCAAGTGTTATCGCTCGGGTTGGAAGGTGCGAAGAGTGTGGGGCTCGATAAGCTGAGATCGGTTACTTTCCCCCCTTGATGTGTAGGTCGATATCCACGATCAACGGCAGGTGATCTGAGGCTTGTCGGGTCAGTGATGTCTTGGGCACCCGCACCCGTTTCACATTGAGTCCCGCACTTAGGAAAATGTGATCAATACGGACCTTTAGGAAGGTCCCTTTGGGGGTGTGGCGGGGTGCCTGTTCCTGGGCATCCCTGAGATAGCCCCCGAGTCGCTTGCACTCGGCAGAGTTGGGTAGCGCGTTGAAGTCCCCCAGCAGCACTCGCTCTCCAGTACAGCGGGGATTGCTAAGCCATTCGGGGCCGAGAAGAGCATCCACCTGGCGCAGCCGCTCTGCACGGGATAACCCCAGGTGGGTGTTTATAATCTGGATAGGTTTGCCATTGGCTTCGATTTCCACCCAAACAGCTCCGCGCGGTTCATCTGCGGCGGGGTTAAAAAGCCTCCCTTTGCCGGTGGGAGGGCCGGGCAAAATCCCTTTCTTGACGAGCCGGGCTGGGAGATGGGTGAGGATCGCATCACCGTAGCGCTCCTCTTTCATATTGATGGTGGGCTGGAAGTGCAGGTCCATTGCCAGCAGGCGAGCAAGTCTCTCGGCCTGGTCGAGGCCGCCGGTGCGTTTGCGCATAACATCCAGTTCTTGTAATGCCACCACATCCGGGCGATAGCGGGCAATTACCCGGGCAATTCGCTGTGGGGAGAGCTTGCCATCCAGCCCTCGGCAACTGTGCACGTTGTAGGTCATGATGCGCAAAACAGTTTTTGGCATCCTGTGGTTATCTAACTTCATGGGGCGGGCGCCACGGAGGTAGGAGCGGGCTGTGGAGCGCAGGTCCTGCGGGCGCCAATAGCCCCGACTGGGATCTGGGGGCTGGATATCCTCAGGCATCAGGGCGAAGGCGTGGGTTTCATTGGGACCTGAGCCACCGTGGCTGCCATTCTCCATGGCGAAAGTCATGGGTTGTTTCATGCCGGCACACCAGCCATACATCATAAAGTCGCCAGAATCTGGGTGCCGACACAGGCTGGCCATATCCTCAGCGGCTTCAACCGGGTAGGGGTGTTCGTCCCCCATCAATTTGCGGCCATCTTCAGGAAGCTTGATGGGGCCATCTTTCCACCACCCACGCACGGGTGAGGAAGCGGGGGAGGATGGGTCTTCCAGATAGAGCACTAGGGGCACTTTGGCCTGCTCGACCATCTTTTTGGCGGCATCTGCCCGGCTGGTACCGTTCAGGTCTATGTTGTACAGCATGGCGATTGGGCCCAGGGCCGCTATGGCAGTGGGTGTTCTATCGCCCTCTTGCGTGGATTCCTCCTCGATGCTGCTTTTGTCCATCCACTCACTGCCGAACAGGCGAGCTCTTTCGAAACGGACTTTTTTGGGGATGGTGGTAGATTTGATCTGCGGCGCTGAAGGTAAATTAGATAGGGCTTCCGAGAGGGCATCGCCAAGACTGCGTCCATTGACCTCTTCATAAGCCACTGTTTGCTCCTGGCCGTGGTCTGAAAAAATCCATACGTCGTAGTGCCGTCGCTCAGAGCCGTGAGCGGCCTTCCAGATTTTGGCTATCGCACTGTCTATCCCCTTCAATACCCAGTGGGCAAAGGCCGATTGCGGCCCGCGCCGGTGGGACTGCTCATCGTAACCGAGCAGGTTGATATATATAATCGGCAGGCCGCGGGTGATATCAACTTTCACCCCCATGGTGCACAGCTCTCTAGTGAGAATGGTGATGCCGACCCTTGTGGGGATAAACATCAATTCCTTAATCAGGTTTTGGCCGCCGATTATCCCGCGCACGCAATCGACTAGAGATAAAACCAGCTCGATCAAAATTAACGCGGTAGTGCGAACAAGGCTCCAAATATTGGTGACAATCAGAATGGCGATTGCCATGGGGCTGGCTTCGCGCAGGGCCGGGCCCCATCCCTGGTCGGCGGGGCAGAAGTGCGCTTCACCGGTTTTTGTGCCGGCTTTAAATAGGCTGAGATAACAGCTGCCCCCTCGCAACAGTGGATCGCGGTGTTGAGTCTTAATTCTTTTTTCGACCAGGGCGGCAACCTCAGGATCGTACATCCGTCCCAGTTTTTGTGTTTCATGGACCAGGAAGCCAAATGCAGGTACGGCCTGGCGCACGCCATAAAAAAGTTCAGCCTGTACCGCAGGCGTTGTTGAGGGGACTCCCGGGTACATATGCTCCAGGCGATAGTGCTCTTTTCTAATTAGCCGCTTCAGAAATGGCATTCGCCCTCGGGCCAGTGCTTTGAGAAGTTCGGGGTAAGCCAGTCCGTCAATCTGGATCAAAATTAGCCCTGGGGCATGGGGGCTATTTGGGTTGGTGGATAGTCCGAGCAAGCGAGTAATCCACTCACTGCGACTGAGTCGGCGGCGCCAGCGTCTGATTGATAGTCCGATACGGCTTAACATAGTTTGTGGACTAACGCTTGGGTGGTTGATTTAAGGCTGCGCCTGCGGCTTCTGTGAAGCCCTCGAAAATCTCCCACTGTATGGTGATTAATTTTCCAGTGCGTATACATCGCGCATAAATAGAGTTATCGAGCGGCCAGTTGTAGTGCACGAGGGGTTGATAGAGATCCAGTGCACGCTGGGCACAGCTATTCATGGAAAAGTCCTGGGCCGTAATTCTGGCTTCCCTAATCATCTGCTGGCGGCGGTCGTCAGGTAGGTTGTGGAACCAACGTATCGCCGCCACAAAATCATTCAGCGATTCTTTGGTTACCAGGCAGCCGTTAATACCTTGCTTCAATATATCTCTCGATCCATTGGCTTCCAGGGCGATCACGGGAACTCCAGAGGCCATTGCCTCAGACAGCACTAGACCTTGGGTTTCAGTAGTGGAAGTAAATAGAAAGGTGTCCATCGCGCTGTAGACATCCCGGCGGGCATCGCCAATGACTTTCCCTGGCATATGTACACGTTGCATTAATTTTTTGTCGGTAAAAAACTGCTGGAGCTGATCTTCCAATGGGCCGCTGCCAGCGAGAAGAAAGTGTGCGGATGGATACTCCTGTAAAAATTTGGCGACGGCCTGACAAAGAAAAACCAAGTTTTTTTCCTTCCCAAAGCGGCCCAAGTGTCCCAACAAGAATGCTGATGCAGGTATTTTCAGTTTTTTCCTGAGCTTATTGCCTTCTCCATGGGCGTATTGCTCTGGGTGCACTCCCGTAGGGACTTCCGCGATTGGAGTTTGTACCCCTCGCTCCCGGAGAAGTCTCACAACACTCAGGCTTGGGGCCAGGACCAGATTAGCTTTATTGGCGAAGCGGGTGGCAACTTCCATTACAAAGCGTTTGAGTGCTTGTGAATCTCCCATCAAATTGTGGGTGTAGTGCTCGTACAATGTGTGATGGGTAAAAACGAGCGGTAGCTCGCGCTCTCGCGAAATACGTAGGGCAGTCAGCCCCAGGAGAAAAGGGTGGTGGGCATGAAGGATATCCGGACGGAATTTATCCAGCGCATCATTCAAAACCCCTGAAAATGGCAGCGCCATGGAAAAGTCGGTGCCATTAAAATTCTGGATTGAGTGAATTCTCAGAACATGTTCTTCATCGTCAGACTTTTGCGGGAACTCAGGTGCGATCACCAGTACTTTGTGCCCACGTTTGCGATATTCCTCACTAAACGCGGCGACGGAGTGCGCAACGCCGCCCACGTGAGGTAAGTAGGTGTTGGTGAGCATCACGATATTCACTTGGGGCTCAACTCCGCACTCTGCGATTCGTCGGTGATCAGCACTGGCCGGAAGCCGATGGCCTTAATGGCGATAGGCGGGGGCTTCCCATGCCAATCGGCAGCCCAAGAGACCGTTGGCGTGGAGCCAGGTTGAATTTCCAGGGTAACTAAGCCAAACCGGGTTGGAGCGGGCCCAAAGCGGATGGGCTGATCTGAGTCAGTACCTTTGAGCCACTCGGGGGGGAGCCCGGAGATGAGAACCAGTGCGTCCTGCTCTTCGCGGACGAAGCAATTGCGTTGCATCGCCACCCACTCAGCCGCTGCCCAGGCGTGCTGTCCATCCCCCATACATCCGCCGAGAGAATGGGGGTGGATGGCTTCCGGCCATTGCCCTGTTGGCGATGCCAGTTCTGCGACACTGCGCATAAGGTCAATACAGCGGGCATCTCCAGCCCGAAGCAATACCTGGGCAATGTGGAGAGTGAGGTAGGCGTTAATGCCGGAATGGATCATGTCCTGGAAAAACCCGCCGCTCACAAAGCACTTTTCCATCAGGTATTCAGCCAGGTCTACCAGCCTCGGGTCCTCTGGTGGGTAGAGTTGCAAGGGATAGCCTGCGGCGATCGATCCTACGGCACCGGCATCCAGGCGCCGGTTTGGTGAGGCTGGCATCGCGGGGCGGCCCAGGCGGTCCTGTGCATCCTGCAAGCTTTGATCAATAGTGCGCTGGAAGTCGCTGGCCGCGGTATTGAAGCGATGGGCGTTGTCATCCATACCTTCGCGCGTGCAAATACTGGCGGCACTCTGCAGGCCGGCGACGCCCCAGAAGTCGTCCCAGTAGTAGCAGTCGTTGGGCCCCAGGTGTTCTGCACTGAATCCCGCAGGGAGCAGGCCCCCACAGGGGCTGCCATCATTCGGCAGGCGCTTGTTGATAATCCATTTGGCACCCCTGACGACAGGCTCGCACCACGGCTGCTTTAAGGGTTTGCCGGTTAATTCACAATAGAGATTGAAGATCCACAGGGCTTCACCATTGGAGTCCCACTCGCCGTCCTGGGAGTGAAAAAAACCATCCCGCTTTTGCCGGTGGGGAAATTGCTCCAGAGCTCTTTCTGCGCGGTTTGTCAGTCCGGCATAAAGCAGCGATTGAATCATAAATGCCGCGTCCCGAAACCAAAACCGCTTGTAGGTGTAAGGCCCCGGGTAGACATCTTTGGGAGAGTGGAGAATAAGGGTGCGTATTGCTGAGTCGTAAAGAAACTGAAATTTTTCGTCGGGAACGGTCAGGGCACAGTGACCTTCCAGGACATGTTCCCAGCAAAGGGGAGAGCGCTGTTTACTCTCCTCTGTGACCAGGGGGATAGCAACCTCAATCTTGCGGGATTTTCGGTCTTCGATGCGAAACATAGCGGCCGCGGAGGCCATGCCAATATCGCAGAGCCCCTCGCGATTGCTCTCTTTGTCGCGGAGATGGAGGTAGATATCGCCGCGCTTGTAATTGGATGCCAGGTGTTTGTCTACCGGCTGACTGAACTCCACTGCAGACTTGTCTTCAATAAGCCAATTGCGCCCGCTGTCGCCCAGGCGAACCTTGTGAACAAAGCTGACGCCCTCCGGATTGCAGGGGCGCAAGACCACCATTAACCAGCCGCCTCCCGGACACTGGGCATTGAGTTCAAGCACACAACGGGGATGGCCCTGGAGCAAGCTCGCTGAAGCCCTGTTATGTAACTTAAGACCCCGGCGGTGGGATTCGGTGACTATCGCAATATCATCTCCCAGCTCCTGGTGCTGGTTGCAGAAGCCGAGGGTGGAAGGCATTAGCTCTTCACCGCTATCACTGATGACCCAGACATCGATAGACCAACCATCGTAGTGGGGTGTAAGCAGGCCTCGGGGGTCGACAATCGGCAATTCTTCGCAGTCTGGTATACCTACAGCGGTCCAATTGCGGTGGCTCAAATTGCAGTGGCTAATGGAAAAAGCTCGAGGGATAAACGACTTGTCATAGGGATCGAACTGGCGCTGAATCCAGTAGGGCCACACCCAGTCCAGGTTGTGTTGTATGACTTTACTGTTGATCAGTGCTCGAGCGTGAAATACCGCCCCTGCGCGTAGCAGCTCGATGGGTTCACTCACCTCTGAAGGCTCGGCAAAGCGCTGTAGATGCGCCATCAATGTGAGTGGATCAAGGAAACCGTGAGCGGTGGCAAAGCGGCGTACGAAGAAGCGCCAAGGTAGCCATTTCATCCAAGGCATCAGAGGTCCTCTTCTTTAATAATTCTTTTCAATGCACGACGAGCCATTCGAGTGAGCCCGATTAGTGCGATGACGGCCAGGGCGAATCCGGCAATATAAAATCCCCACTGAACTGGAGTGCGTTCCTCAACCTTGCCCAGGGAGGTGAGATCTGCTGCGATGGAGCCGATGTAAACGTTGTGCAGTGTAAGGGGGATAATTCCCAGGGCATTTCCGATCACAAAGTCACGCAGTCGAACTGGAGTCAGTCCAAAGAAGTAGTTCGACAACTTGAAGGGAAATAGGGGAACCAGTCGGGTCAACATAATCATTTGCCAGCCCTCGCGACGAATCACTTCGCCAACAGTCGCGGGCTTGATATGAGACATAACCCACCGAGAGGGCTTCTCGCCAAGAAGGTAGCGGGCGATAAGAAATGCGAGGGTTGCCCCAAGTACGGTGCCGGCAATAACCAGTAGAGTTCCTTTTATAACGCCAAATACGAACCCCGCCCCCATGGTAAAAATGACGCCAGGGAGTAAAAAGACGATTGCTGCGGCCACAATTAAGATAAATAGCAAACTTGTCTGCCAGCCCTGCTCATTGAGCCACTGCATCAGCTCAATAATCTGATCATCCAGGTCAAAATAAACCAATAAGCTCAACACCCCAGCCACGGCGATAGTGCAAACCGCGAGAATCAATAGAGGAATAAACTTCACCGCCATAGGGTTTTCCACGGAACCAAAGAAATACGGTTTTGATTGCCGCCATTAACTAGCCTAGCTAAAGGATCGCGACAGGTGATGCTTCTTTATGGCGTCTACACAGTTTCTGTTCGGAAAACTGATGGGAGGGGGCTGTCCGCTCTAAGAGGTGCTGGTGTTTTCGAAAATGAATCTCTAGTCGCGAGTCGGTGGAATATAAATTCATTAAGTTATTAAAAATATGAATATTATCCAAGGGGATAAATAGGAATCCGCCAGTCTGGGGCCAGCAGTCCGGCCAGTGGCTGTCAACAGATATACTTACTCGATCCTAAATTTATTTGCGCAGTGAGCAGATTTAAATTGTTGCTGGAAATAGAGGTGGCCGTTGTTCGAGTGCGCGCTCGCAATACTGCTGACTGGCGGCGGAGCCTGGAGCTATGCCAGCGAGCCTGTTTTGACCCTGGAAGATGCCGTCGATTTGGCAGTGACAGCTAATTTACGGGTTCAGGCGGCTGCGCTTGAAGTTAATGAGGTTTGGGATGACGTCGAGGCATTAAAAACAAAGCGCTATCCCCGGCTGGAAATGAATGCAGGGATAATCGATAACTTAACACGCCAGAGGTACACCTTTGATCGTGGCGTTTTTGTGCAGAATTCTCCGATAGGCCCTATCCCTCCTAGGGATATAGAGATCACATCAGAGGAAGGTGTGACCAAGACCTTCTCTGTCAGCGCGACCCAACCTATCACACAGCTATACACAATAGAGCTAGAGATTTGTGAGGGCTACGTTGTCACTGAAATGGCGGAGGAAAAGGTTCGCTTGGTGCAGCAGGATATAGGCTACCTCACCAAGATCCAGTATTTTGAAATTGGCAGAATCCTTGGTGATTTACAGGCCGTGGATGAAGCCATTATCTTCCTGACTTCTTTGAGTGAACTTGTAGGGAATTATGTTGCACAACAAGTTGCCCTCGAGTATGAACTTTTGGATGTGCGAGCACGCCTGGCCCAGCGCAGGCTGGAGCGCCAGCGCCTTATCGATGAGATGGCGACAGCGAAGGAGCGTCTCAATGCGTTGATGGCCCGGGATGTTGAAACGCCCTTCAATATTCAGAGTCTACCAAACCCACATCATTTAGCGTTCGATGTCGAAACCTCTTTAGGACTTGCCTTTGAGCAGCGTCCAGATCTCGCTGAATCAGAGCTGTCGATTGAGCGGGCTGAATATAGTTACGATGTGAAGAAGTCCGAGTATATCCCCGAAGTAGATTTGAATATTGAATACCTAAAGCTTTATGACGTCAGTTTAATACCCGATGCTGAAGCTTTCATTGCCCTGGAGATGCGCTGGGAATTTTTTGATTGGGGGCGGAAACGGGATGAACTTTCCAGTCGTGCCAATAAAATTCTCGAAGCGGAAAAAAAGTCTGAAGAGGTTCGAAATCGAATAGAAATAGAGGTTCGTGAAAGCTTGCGTCGCTTGCGCACTTCTCAAGAGTCTGTAGGGGTTGCGCGGGAATTACAAGCCGCTTATCGGGAAAAAGTACGGGTAATGACAAATCGTTACCGCGAACAAGCTGCCGTCCTGAGTGATGTCCTGGAGGCGGAGAAGCAGCTTTTTCGTGCGAATAGCGACTACAATCGAGCGGTACTGTCTGTATGGGGAACACTGGCTGAATATGAACGGTCGGTGGGGGAGGTGTGATAAATGCGTGTTATCAGCCTCTGCATTATCGCTTTATTAGTGGTCGTCGGTGGTTGCCACCGCCAACCACCGGAGAGAAAGCCCACACCGGTGGAAGTTTTTGTTGCCCGCTCGCAAGACGCAGCAGCTGGTTATCCTTACTCCGCAGTCGTCAATCCTTATACGCAAGTTGATGTAGCATTCCGTACAGAGGGCTATGTACGTGTAATACCCTCGCGAAAGGCGCTCGGGCAGACTCGTTTGCTGCAAGGAGGGGATTACGTTAAACGCCATGAAGTATTGGCGAAGATTGATGACGAGCAATATAGAGATCGCGTGGTGGAATCCGCTGCAAATGTGAGTAAAGCAGAAGCAGAGAGGCGTAAAGCTGACCTCAATTACAAACGGGCAACTGCGCTTTTTGCCACTGCCAGTATTACCGCGCCTGATTATGATTCAGCCAGGGAAGAGTATGAAATTGCGCAGGCAGCAGTAGTTGGCAGTAAGGCCCATTTAGACAGGGCAGAGGAAGAGTTACGAGATACAGTACTGCGCTCTCCGCTGACTGGAATTATCCTGCAACGTAACATTGAGGTGGGCACATTGGTTCACTCGCAGTCGGTTGGCTTCGTTGTGGCTGATATTTCCCGTGTTAAGGTTGTATTTTCCGTACCGGACATCGTGTTGAGTTATGCTCCACTGGGCAGTGTGGTGTCATTGCGTACAGAGTCTTTACCAGACCTTACATTCAAGGGCATGATCACTGAAGTTTCGCCCATGGCTGATCCCCGCACCAGAGTTTTCGCAATTACGGTCACTGTTGACAATCCAAAAGCGCAATTACGGGTAGGAATGATTATGTCTTTGGCCCTGGATAAAATACCGATACCTCCAGATAGGGTCGTTATACCGCTCTCATGTTTAGTAGCTCATCCTGGTAAATCTAAAGGATTCGCTGTATTTGTGCTGGAAAGAGACAAGGAATTATTGCGAGCAAAACTAAGAAAAGTGCTCCCGGGGCAAGTGGTTGGCAATGATATTGTCATTATCCAGGGGTTAACAGAGGGCGAGGAGGTTGTATCAACTGGTGCTGCCCAGCTCAGAGATGGGGAAGCTATAATTGTCGTGCCTTGAGGGTTAGGGAATGACAGATCAGGAAGAAAAAAGACAGGCAGAAATTATTGAGGCGGAAAGTCACCACCGTTTCAATACTGCTCGTTTTTTTGTAGACAACCCGAGTATTTCCGCTGCATTGCTGGTCACTATCCTGGTATGGGGGGTGGTTGCTTATCTCTTTATGCCGAAAAGCAAAGATCCAGATATTCCTGTGCGTATTGCTGTAGCAACAACTCATTGGCGTGGACAATCTGCAGTAAGAGTTGAAGAGTTGGTAACTCGGAAAGTTGAAGAGGCGATAGCGCAGAGTGAATATCTTCACGAGCCAGACTCAAGGACCTTTGCAATAAAGTCCCTTACATTAAATGGTGTCTCTATCGTACAAGCGCAGTTGGCACCGAAAACCGATGTTACCAAGGCATTTAATGATCTTAATCTGAAGCTGATTGATGCTCAGCAGCAATTGCCATCTGGAGCTAGCAAAATTTCTCTGAACTCGGAGTTTGGTGATACTGCAGCTATATTACTCAGTGTTGCTAGTCCCCGTGCAGGGCCAACTGAAATTACATTGCGTGCGGAGGATATTAGGGAAGGTATTTCAGAGGTTCGAGGGCAAGAGTCAAATAGTAAGGGACGGGTGAGTATTGTTGTTGCCCTTCCTTTGTCTTTAGCAGATACGTACTCTGCTACAGGCCTATGGATTTTTGCTAACTGGCTGGAGGCCCAAGGATACGGAACGAATTTTGAAGTATTAAATGGGGCTGGCTACCTTGGGGTGGATTTTTTATCTGATAAAAGTAACAGTGAAATACTAGCGGCTACAAAGCTCTACCTATCCGATAGGCTAAGTGCCCAGCGCTTTTTTCCCGATGCTTGGGACCCTTTCGTAGTTCGTAACCTGGCCAATACTCGTGACAATTTAATGAAAGTGGCAGGTGCGAAATATAGCTATCGTCAACTTGATGATTTCTCTGATCTTATTGCAGCAAATATAAGAGCCATTCCTGAAGTGAAAAGGGTGTTAAGAACTGGCGTACTCACCCAAGAAGTGAAGCTGCTGTATTCGCAGGAGAGGTTGGCCTCCTATGGGCTGCGACCGGATATGATTGCCCCTATTCTCAATGCCCGCAATACAACTATTCCCGGCGGTACCATTATTTCGGATGATCTGGGTATCGCGATTATGCCCAGTGGTGAATTTAATAACCATGAAGAAATTGCCAATGTCCCGGTAGCTTTGAGTGATACAGGAACGCCGGTATATTTGCGAGGAATTGTCGATATTATTATGGGGTATCAAGCACCACCGCCCCTGTTAAATTACTATGTAAATAAAGATGAAAATGGAGACTGGCAGCGTAGTCGCAGCATTAACCTCTCTGTGCAGATGCTGGATGGCAAACAAATAGGCGAGCTTGGTCGCAATGTTAGCACAGTCTTGGAAAAGGTTAAGGTTGATTTACCAAAAGACCTTATTATTGAAAGAGTTTCTGATCAGCCGCGTCAAGTGCGAGAGAGTGTAAGCCTCTTTCTAGAAGCTTTGATAGAGGCGATTATTTTAGTTGTGATAATTGCGTTTATCGGGTTTTCAGATTGGAGATCTGCTGTACTGTTAATGATATCTATACCAGTAACACTGACAATGACCTTTGGATTTATGCAGCTGCTGGGGATAGATATTCAACAGGTGTCAATTGCTGCGTTGATAATAGCTCTGGGCCTTTTGGTAGATGATCCAGTAGTGGCGAGTGACGCGATTAAACGACAAATGGCATCCGGTAAACCCTCAATTATTGCTGCTTGGTTGGGCCCAACTTTGCTGGCTAAGGCGATTTTTTTTGCGACATTGACAAATATTGTTGCGTATTTGCCGTTTTTATTGCTAACGGGTAACCAGGGAGATTTTCTACATAGTCTTCCTGTTGTGATGGTTTGTGCTTTGGTTGCATCCCGCATTGTTTCCATGACATTTATCCCTTTTCTTGGGAATACGTTATTACGCCCGCCGGATCAAACGGAGCGCAGTTTGGAGGTGCGGCGGAAAGAGGGGCTTACCGGGCACTACTACCGAACAGCAGATTGGGCTATTAGTAACAGAAAGATTGTTATATTAATTGCTTTAGGCATCCTTGTATTGGGTGTTGTTATAAAAAGCCAGTTGAGGAATGCATTCTTTCCCGCTGATGTTCAGTATTTATTTTATGTTGATATCTGGTTGCAAAATGATGCGAGTATTGATGCAACGGATAATGTAGCAAAGGTCGCAGAGGAAATAATTAGAGAAACTATCGAAGAGTATCAGCGGGAGCATGTAAAAAATAGTGACGGACCCATATTGGAGGGGATTAGCAGCACTTTAGGTGGTGGAGCGCCACGTTTTTGGTACACCTCCAATCCTCAACAAAAGCAATCCAATTATGGGCAGATTATCGTTCGATTAAGTGATAAGTATCTGACACCTATTCTGGTTCCAATTATCCAGGCTGCTCTTTCTGAACGAATTCCTGGAGCGGAGTTAGATGTTCGCCAGCTACAAACAAGTACAGTTGATCACCCTGTTGAGATAAGAGTTTCTGGGCGAGTTGCTGTTGGGTCTTTGGAGGAGGAGAAGGATATAGCACTTCTGCGAGAATATGCTGAAAAAGTTAAAGAAATTATTGAGAAGTCTCCCTATGCTCGCGTGGTTCGCGCTGATTGGGCAGGAAAAAGTCTAGTAATGAATATGAATGTGCTAGAAGATCGAGCTGAGATGTCGGGCGTAACCAATGCTGATATCGCTCTGGCATCGTCTTCAGGTTTTACTGGGTCTACAGTGGATACCTTGCGTCAGGGAGATAAGGAAATACCTATTGTTGCTCAGCTTCGATTGGCGGAACGTGGACAGTTGGAGGATGTCAATAATCTATATGTATTCGCATCTGATAGCGATATTCATATTCCATTGCGACAAGTGGCAACCACTTCCATTCTCTTTTCGACAGAAAGAATATATAGATTGGAAAAGTTTCGAACGATTACTGTTTATGCATTTCCATATTCCGGGTTCATTTCATCAGATATTATGTCTGGTGTTCAAAAAGAGTTAAAAGAACTCTCAAATTCTTTGCCTGCTGGATATCAATTGCAGATATCTGGAGATGCAGCCAGTACTCGTCATGGATTCCTGCAATTACTAATGATCATGGCTGTTTCCTCCAGTGCAATATACCTTGCTTTGGTATTCCAATTTAGTAGTTTGATAAAGCCTCTGGTAGTGTTCGCCACGGTTCCATTAGGTATGGTGGGTGCACTAGTAGCGTTGTTTATATCTGGTCAGCCATTTGGCTTTATGGCGTTTTTAGGGATAGTGAGCCTAATAGGCGTCATTGTCAGTCATATTATTGTCCTATTTGATTTTATTGAGATGCGTCATACTGCAGGAGATTCGCTTCGTCAGGCATTACTTGATGCAGGTATTCTTAGACTGCGCCCCATTTTAATCACTATTGCAGCGACGACCTTCGCCTTAATCCCCTTAGCTATTCACGGAGGCCCCCTCTGGCGGCCATTATGTTTTGCGCAAATTGGCGGCCTTATCTTGGCCACTTTTGGAACACTATTTTTGGTGCCGGTCATCTATACAACTATGGTAGAGGACTTAAAATGGATTAAGTGGATTGAGCGTAAGCCAAAGAAAGGGAGCGATCCCAGTGACTTGGTGACTACCTAAGTCATGTTTTCCCTTCCCTGGGGCATGCTGTAGAGATTCGATGGCGCCTTCAGGTAGTAATACTATTGGCCGGAAGGAAAAGGCTACTTACTGAATATCGGTTGTAAATTACCACTGATATGCTCAGAGAATTGTCACTTAATGCAGCGCAGCTGGATAGTGAAAAGGCTATGTTTTGATCCTGCAAACTCGACAACTGCTAGGATCAAAATGCGCCTATTAATGAAAATCCTGATACCGGCAAAGGCCGGCAACAAGTCCATTGCTGATGATAGTATGTCTGTGGCGATGAATGATTTTATCGCCTCAGCCAATCCTGAGGCTTCCTACTTCTTTTTGGAGCAAGGAAAGCGTGCAGCAATTTTTATCTTTGAAGAGAACTGTCAAGATCAGCTGATGACCTATAATGAAAAATTTTTTGCTGCCTTTGATGCTGAAATATGGATAACTCCGACTCTAAACCTTAGAGAATTACAGCTGAATTTATAGATATATATAATTAGGGTTTTTCATCTAGAAGGTCGCCAGAACATCGCAATTTCACCTGCGTACTTCTGTGGGTGCGTTCTGGTGGGCTAATGCTATTAGCACATTAAAAGGATACTTGTTGCACTGTACTGAAAAGTAGGGCACTGGGAGTTTAACGTTCGATGACAACCCTATTTGAGAACGTATTTGAAGTTGTTATTCCCGTATTTATCTGCGTTCTCATTGGATACCTCTTCGCGGCAGGTAAGCAAGAATTAAATTCTAAAATGGTATCCAAATTAATGGCCCATATTGGATATCCTGCGCTGATATTGGATCATATGCTGGGCCAGAAGATAGTATTGGGTAAGTTCCTGTGGATGCTGCTGGCAGCCTTTCTTATGTATTCGTTGATGTCGGTGCTAACCCTTCTGCTCTTATCTTTATTTAGGAAAAATATACGTACTTATTTTTCTTGTCTTAGTATGAATAATGTAGGCAATATCGGCCTCGCAGTATGTGCCTTAGCATTTGGGCATACGGGAGTTCTATACGGAATTGCTTTTGTTGTTGTGGGAATGATTTTCTTCTTTGTGGTTGCTCCTGGAGTAACTTCGGGTAGTTGGTCTGCCAAGGAAATTATGCTTAGTCCAGCCATTTACAGTGTGGTTTTTTCTATAGTCGCATTGATCTTCAATATTAGCTTACCAAAGCCTGTCATGTCCTCTCTTAATATCTTGGGCGGTATGGCAATTCCTCTAATGCTGTTGACCCTCGGACATAGCTTGGCCCAAATTAAGCTGGGTGATACTAAGATTGGGTTGGTCTTTGCTACTGGGCATATAATTCTCGGTGGTGCCGTCGCGCTTATTTTGACAAACTTGTTTAACTTTACTGGTGCTATGCGAGGGGTGCTAATTCTGCAATCCCTGATGCCATGCGCTGTTAGTACTTATCTCTGGATATCTATTTATCGCCCCCAAGATACCCCGAAGATATCCGGTATTATTTTCCTCTCAACTATTATGAGCATTTTTATTTTGCCTGTTGTGTTGACTTATTGGGTACAGTAGTTCATAGCTAGTGTTTGAGCTTCAGGCTATTTGGGAGTGATAAGGTGGTTCACTAAACTTCTGTGTGTTGTTCACTTGGCCTTCACAGTACGGAATTCACAGCCGTAGGTAGATTGTTTAGGGAGGCTCCAGACTTCAATGCCAACACAGATTTTGACTGGGCGGCCACTCTTGTTGCTGTTGACGTTGCTACTTTTCATGCTGGCTATGCCACTTCTTGTTCTTGCAACTCCCCATCCTCCAAGGCTATTAACCAGCTCCAATGATGATCAATATGCTAATGAGGAGCTATTGGGAGTTACATTTTTTCGAATGCTCCATCTGGATAGTACTATGGATAAGCAGGTGCGCCCGGATAGAAAAATCCAAACACCACCGATCCGCCACTTTGAAGGTGCTACTGCCAAGAACTTTCAGGAGAAGATAGCCCATAAAAAATACCACCAGATTTGCGATCGGCAGTCACCTAAAGGGTTGTCTCTTTGCGAGGAGGCGAATTGGAAGTACAAGCAAGCGAAAGCCTGTTTACAAGCCAGGGAGACTTGGGAAGCCCGCTGGGGCAGGCCGGATACTCAAGCTCCACATGGGAGAGCCCTGAAGAATGTCCGGGCTCGGCTTAAAAATGCTATTACTGACAAAGAACGCCTTTGTGGTATTGAATAGAGTTCTAATAGCCAGCGATGCTTGGATAGTTTGTCATGCTCACTATGTAGTTGACGAGATAAAGGTGTGTCGAAAAAGTGGTCCGTGTAAACTAACGTGAATTCTACAGCTGAGAAATAGGCCCCCATTGAAAGGACGTATATTACTAACCGGCGCTAGTGGCTTTGTGGGAACCGCACTCTTGCCGCAGCTTCGCAAAGACGGTTACCAGGTTTTGCCGGTGTATCGCCGCGATGTTGAGGGTGGCTTTCAGATCGGTGACCTGTCAAGCAATACGGATTGGGCACAGGCGCTTGTCGATATAGATACAGTCATTCACACCGCTGCGCGCGTCCATGTAATGGAGGAGACCTCTGCCAACCCTCTGGAGGAATTCCGTAGGGTGAATGTCGGGGGTACTATCAAGTTGGCACAGCAGGCGGCTTCATCCGGTGTTAGACGTTTTATTTATCTTAGTTCTATTAAGGTTAACGGGGAGTCTACCGACAACCGCTTGCCATTTAATGCGGATGAACAATGTGATCCTACGGATCCCTATGGGATTTCAAAGAAGGAGGCCGAAGACGCACTGCTAGAGCTGGCTGAGTCAACTGAGATGGAAGTTGTTATTATCCGACCACCTCTGGTCTATGGCCCTGGGGTCAAGGCGAACTTCCAAGCGATGATGCGTTGGCTTACCAAGGGGATCCCGCTGCCACTAGGGGCTATTCATAATCGCCGAAGCTTGGTATCTATCGGCAATTTAATCGACCTGATCCGCGTTTGTATTTCTCATCCCAATGCGGCAAACCAGGTATTTCTGGTATCCGATGATATGGATGTATCGGTAACAGATTTGTTGCGTGGTTTATCCCATGCCATGGGATGTGATGCTGGACTATTGCCTCTTCCCCAATTCGCACTCACCAGTGCGCTGAAGCTAATAGGAAAGGGGGCAGTTGCCAAGCGCTTGTGCGGTTCACTACAAGTGGATATCACTAAAACCAAAGAGTTGCTTGACTGGACCCCCCCGGTGGCCTTAGGTGAAGGTCTGGCGGAGACTGCACAGGCATATTGCCAGGCAGGAAGCTCTCAGACCCCGCAAAAGAGCACTTAGTCAACATTCATTGCCTACGGAGAGGGGTAGTCACCCCTCGTAATTGGCAACCGCAGCGTAAAAACCAAGCAAGTAAGTTGCTGGAACCTCAATGGTAGAGCTGTGCCCGGATCTTGCTCTCAGTTTAAGTTTGAGTTTATCTCGATTGCGCACTGAAGCCTGTATTTGTTCCTCAGTGAGAGCAATATCCAGAATTTCTTCAAGCATACATTCATTGCCACTTACGCATTGAAGGACATTTTTGTTAATAGGAGCCGTCTCTACTGGCTGTCCGCCACTTAACTCCGCAGACTCATAGTGACGCCACGCCTTGCGATAGGTGATATGGATCTGTAGGTGGTACTTCGTTGGTTCGTTAGCAGCGGGTTCAAATGCGCGGAGGTTGTAGTAGTAGAGGTTCAGGTCAGAGCCATCAGTAGTGGCCTGCAATTTCGGCCCTGAGAACTGAGTACCAGAATTTTCCCCGCTAGCTTGTATAGATACCGCCTGTCTGATTTCCCCTGCCGTTTTTTCCGAGAGCTGAGTGACTGAACTACAGCCAGCCAATAAAACCGCTACCAGAGTTAGTGTGAATTTAGTCATGGGTCTTCCCTGTTTTCTTTTCACTTCTTTTGGGGCGAAAGTATCGCATAGTTGGGGTGCTGGCTGAAATTTTACGTAAATCTTTATGCTCTAGGAGGGCAGTGGCATCAATTGACAACTTCGGAGGGAGCTTTTTAGTTGAGAATAATAGGGCGTATCAGAGGGTAATTGGCCGTCTATTCAGTATTCTAGATTTTGAAAATAGGAACATCAAAAGGCGGTATCTACCTTGCGATACTTTACGAGATACCGCCTTTGCAGTTGAGCTTGTATTTCACGCTGTGTAGATGGATTTTTTCCCAACAATGATAACCGAATCAGCTGGTACAGTTGTATTTTCAAAAGGAATTTGTTCTTCGTCAAAGTAATAGGACTCTACGGTATCAAAGCCCGCATTTTTCATAAGAGATTTAATTTCTTCCGTAGAGCGTATATGAAATTTAAATTGGGTGAAGGGTATTTTTTTGAGCGATTTATCTGAACGAATCCCGAAAACTGCTCGCCCTCCAGGTGAAAGCCAGTTGCTAATATGACTGAAAAAGCTTAATAAATCGTCGATAAAGTACAGAATATTAACTCCGATAACACCGTCAACGCTTCCATCTTTAAGCTGGACTTCCAGGCAATTACCACAAATTACTTCCGCTGCACACTGGCTGCCTCTTAGTGTTTCTCGAAGTTCACTGGCCATAACTTCTGACATTTCAATACCTAAATAGTGCCCATTAATGCCTAATCCGCTCAATATCGGTAGCGACAGCGATCCATTACCTGGTCCGATTTCGACGATTGACTCATCTTCTTGCGGTGATAGTTTTTGAATAGCTTGATTGGTAATAATCTGATTGAAAGCACTCATTTTGTTGCCCATTTCAATGCCAGCCTTTCCCTCAGGGCATGAAAGCTGGTTTGCGATAGATTCTAGATCAAGGTTTTCCATTAGTAATGTCTTTGTTGTCAATTACAGTTATATTGCTTGGAGTATAACCATGAAGCTGAAATAATGTTTCTTTTTCTTAGTAGGGCTTTAGATTCACAAGTGAGAAGACTGAGGGGCGGAGTATAGCTCTGGCGCTCCAGCTGATAACTGAGAGGTGTCACAGACATGGGGGCACTTTCTTTTCTGTAACACTTTGTGGGGAAGTACTATTTAACAGCTTGGGATGTGGTTTCTACGCTGCTTTTCTCTGTACGTTTATTGATCTGGTAGTGCAGCCTAGATTGCCAATACAAGTGACACACGCCAGCCCGGTAGAGATTCTAGTGAGCTCAACTAATTTAGAATCTCTTTTGGATGCGAGTTTATTCGGAACACTGCATCGTCAATACGGATTTTGGGTATCTTGCCAGTTTTCACACCTTTCGGGAAGAAACGTCTCTGTAGACCATTCGTATTTTCGTTTAATCCATTTTCCCAGGAGTGATAAAGCTCTTCAATATATATTTTATACCCCAGTTTCTGTGCAATTGATTGCCCGACTTACTGTCTTCTTACTCTTGTTGGACACCCGACGAGTGAGCAACAACTTAGAGACTTGTTCAACTAAAGTCACAAGACGGCCATCTTGGCCGTAAACCGTATAGCCCTTCCAGTGGCCGAGCTCGGTGTTTCCATCAACAATCGTAGGCCGTTCTTCAATATCAATACGCTCCGGAATGAGCTTTGCTCCTGCCTCAGAACCTGTACGCTTTCGGTAGACTTTGCCTTTTCGTGGAAGTCGCGGTCTCCAGCGAAGCTGAGCTATCCAGCGACAAATAGTAGAATAACCGACCGTTTTATTACATTTCTCAAGCTTCATCCGACCAGCAACTTGTTCGGGGCTAGCGTTTTTTAGCTGATAGTCAATTTGCACCTTCATGGCGAACAAATTTGGTGTACTTACGAGCCCCATATCGTCTCTGCAACACCTGGCGATGAGCGCTTTCAGCACAAAAAGGGTGAAAGCGATTAAGTTCTAATGAGATAGTTTTGTTGGAGCGATTGAGATGTAGTGCAACGCCTCGAGCCGAATAGCTCTGTCCATTGAGGACTTCGATCTGCTATCGTTCATTCAAGGTCAGTTGGTTGGTATAGATTCTCATGAGGTTCCTGGCTTGTTTGTGTGGAAGCTAACCAGCCTACAGCCAGCTGGCCTCCTTCACTATCGCCACTTGTGTCAGTTATTGCGGGGATCTAGGCAGAATCTTGCCTGAAACATTACTCAGAAAAGAATGTTGATTATAGTGGATTTTGGTGGGCGCTTAAGAGTCGTTATTAAGTTATCAGGAGTAAATATAGGTCACAAATAGGTCGAGATATATATTTAAATGTAGAAACAAGTTTTGGTCATAAAGAGCCTTTTCGGATGTGGCGTATATGCGAGTTTTTGCCGAGGAATGTAGGGTTGATATTGCGCGAAATAGAGAGCTATTCGGGCTGCTTTATTCAAATAAAGGGTTGCCAAATATATTGTCTGACAAGGTTTGTCGGGAGTTCTATAACTATGTACGAGAGTCGGATGAAGATTTAAGAACACTGGGTTATGTCGATAGAAAAGATGCAGATAAAATTATTGCAGAGGGACGAGGGTGCTTTTGTCGGCATGACCATTTTATTGATGATTGGAAACAGAAATCCCTAGCCCATCAAACCTACAAAACTAATGTCAAAAGGGCTAAGCGGCACATGATAGACATAACTACCCTCTCTCCAAGCTTCAGCATTGCTGCTTAAAGAAAATAGCAGGTAATGAATAAATGACAGGGCCGTAATTACATAGTGAAAATTAGGGAGGGTGTTAGAGTGGATGGATTATTTGGAATTGTGGAATATCTTTAATGCCCGCTTGATATGCGGTTCGCTTTGATTGTGCATGAAGTGATGCTCGAGGAACAGCGCGGCGAGATTGACATCACTTTATCCCACAGTTACCTGGGATTCACGGCGGTTGACATGGTGCTATTTCAGGAGGGTGCTGCCGTATTGATAAAGTGAATATTGATCGAGTCGAGCAAAAATATGAACTGATTCACGACCGCAAAAGCGTCTACCAAAGCCAGCCTTTAGGGGGGCATGGCCGTACCGGATCAGGTTACCTTGATTGCGAACTCAACCTATACCGATTTTATTAATGCGCCAATACTATCCAGCGGCGACGATACCTATCTGGGTTATTACATCACCATCGCAGGCAGTAATAGCGCATGGAGCGACGCCACTACCCCGGCCTCTGGGCAATAGGTTACCTGCTTCATGTACGCCTGGGTACCGAAGCAACCCAGCGCTCATCGGGTATGGGCTTTGTCCTGTTGGATCGTAGCACGTTGAGCTATATCCCCACCGAGCGCTACAACGCAAACCAGACACTAACCTTCCACGCCACCAGTAGCGGCAGCTGTGTAATGACCACTACCAGCGCCAGCCATATTGAGTTGGCACCCACCAGCCCGATTTGCGGAATCTCATGAGAGCCACAGAATCCGTCGGTCACTGAAGTTGCTACGTAAAGAAGGCTTTGAAATTGGGCGCTATAGAGTTTGCAAGCTAATGAAAAACTTGGTTTGGCAGTAAAACATAAGAAGCAATTTACTCTAACCACAAATTTCAACTTACAGTTGCTGAGGATTTTCTGAATAGGGGTTTCTCATCGAGTACTAAAAATCAAGTTTGGACTACGGATATCACATATATCTGGACTTTGTAGGGCTGACTATACCTCGCGGTAGTAATTGATCTTTATTCATGCCGGATTGTTAGTTGGTGCTAAGATCGTTAGATAATGACGGCCCAGGTAAGTCATGCACTGAAACAGATATGAGGGCCTATATTGCTTATTGCAATCCACGCAGAATGCATACAACACAGGGGGACATAGCCCCATCGAATTTGAAAGACGTGCTTGAGAAAGCGTCCGGTTATAGTTGACCGCAGCATCTGACCGCACTCAAAAGAAAATGCTTTTGATAATGCTGAACCTAATCCATTGTTGGTTGGCTTATTTCTGAAAGCTACTATAACTGATTTTTCCAGAGCTTTTCAGATGTGTATGTAATACTTTCACGTTTAGACCTTCGCTTATTGGTGCATTGTACTAGCAAGAATGGCACTAAAGTATAAAGTTATCGTTCATAAAGTTCTTCTTGCTAACTATTTTTACTCTTTTTGAGAAGGAGTCTTTTGTTTCGATCGATCGAGAGTGACTGTTTAAGAGATATCGTGTAAGCACCTGTAACTCCCTAGTTAACATAATTCTAGTATAATAAAATCGAACGGTGGATGCTGTTATATATGGCTACAACGACAGTCCCACGTTATTCATTTTCGGGTTAATTGTGCTGTAAGTATTTGGGTGCTCATAAAATAAGATCAATATATCTAATATCAGTAGAAAGTATAATTTAGACAATTTAATGGAAATGTGCTGGATTTACAGTGTTAAGTGCTGCTGTGTTAGTGTTTTTACTGCTATCTGTGTTGGGCTGGCTAATGTTTGTTGAAAATATGTGGTTAGCCAGCAACCCATTTAATCCGAAAAACATTTACTAAAACATAACCTTTTGACTTTGCAGTTTGCTAAGAGAAAACACTGGTTTCCGATATTTGAAAAAACTTGCCAATAATTTGAACCTCAAAAATTACTGTTTCCGTGAACTGGCATCTTTACAAGTAATTACTTTGTAAGTAGTTTCAAGAGCCTGCCTTACTTGTTGGTTTAAATTTTAGGGCCTGATAATTCAGGTGGCATTGACATTAGAAGAATATCGAGAATTATGGTCATTTACTATTGAAATGGGGGAGGGTATAGAGAACAGTCTATTTTAAAGTGTTTTTAGGTGTTTATCATTAAAAAGTGATCGGTAGTTAGGATGCTACATTGGTCACATGGATATAGCAAAAAGGAAAATCCAATGCTAAAAGATGTAACTTATAAAAAAGCTTTAAAAAGTATTATAGGATTAGTATTTGTGTCAGCAAGTTGGCAAGCGCAGGCCATCAGTTGTCCTCAGTTAGAGGATGTTTCATTGCCTCCAAAATGTAGCTCTGAAGAGCTAGGAACTTGTAATGTTGCGGTACAAAATATAATCCCAGCTGCAGCCTGTGCAATCTTCGAAGTGTCTCCGGCTGCAAATGATGCGACGTTGGTACTCCGTTTTACAACGCTTATCACTAACTCCTGGTTTGATGCAACAGCACCTTATCATCCGACAGCAAAGGGCGTTTACTCAGATATTAGTCGAATGACAGAGCCGACAGATAATACTGAGTTAAATATTGCATTGACCTATGCTTCCCACAAAGTACTAAGTGGTTTATTTCCCCATTTGGTATCTGAATGGGATGACATGCTAATTGAGCTAGGGCTAGATCCTGAAAATATTTCAGAAGATACGACGACACCAATTGGTATAGGAAATTATGCTGGTAGAAAAGTTCTGGAAGGACGTGTCAATGATGGGATGAATCAGTTAGGTAATGAAGGTAACCAGCTTTATCATCGCTTGCCTTATGCTGATTATACTGACTTTAAACCTGCTAATTCTGCCTACAAGCTGCGTTTTCCATCAAAATGGCAGCCGGCAGTTTTAATGGAGCGACCAGGCGTATTTCGTGTTCAGCAGTTCGTAACTCCTCAAATTGCATTGACTACGCCCTACAGCTACGAATCTCCTGATGAGTTCAGTTCACCGATACCAATTAAATCCAAAATTTGGAACTACCCCAGTTACGTAGCGCAAGTAAATGATGTATTGGCTACATCAGCGAATTTAACTGATGAGCAGAAGATGAAAGCTGAGCTATTTGATATGAAGATATTCAGCTTAGGCTTCGCTGCCGTTTTTGCATCTGAATCTCAAGGTTTATCCCTGATGGATTTCATACACTATGATTTCCTGACTAATATGGCAGCTTTTGATACTGCTATTGCTATCTGGAAAGAAAAGCGTCGCCATAATTCAGTAAGACCTTTTTCTGCTGTTCGGTATATTTATAAGGATGAACCTGTAACGGCTTGGGGTGGTGCTGGAAAGGGAACTGTGGATGATTTGCCCGCCAGCCAGTGGACTAGCTATCTGCCTGTAGCTGATCATCCCGAGTATCCCTCCGCATCAGCTAGCTTTTGTGCTGCGCATGCCGAGACAAGCCGCTTGTTTTTACCTCAAGGCGATACTTTGGGATATTCTGTAACTGCTCTGTCTGGCAGCTCTCAGATTGAACCTGGTGTAACACCACAAACTGACTTGAATCTATATTTCCCTACCTGGACTTCATTTGAAGAGGACTGTGGTAACAGTCGTGTATGGGGAGGTGTACACTTTGAGCCTTCAGTACCTGCAGGGCAGGCGATAGGTCATCAAGTGGCACATCGTGCTTTTCAGTTTTACCTTTCAAAATTAGAAGGTAACTAAGAGAGATGACGTGGGGCAGAAGAATCACTAATTGATAAGCTCGGATCCAATTAGTATCTTCTGCCTCATTTATAAGTTAGATGTTTCTATTTTGGGACCTCTGTTCATCAATGTTTAAAATGTGAGCTAAGTTGTCATTAGATAATCTTTTATCTCGATACTTGGGAAATCTAGAGTGGCTTCCGGTCACAAGAAATGTAAACCTAAGAACCCGATAATAAGTTCACTCAAGTGACTGAAAAGGCCCTATAGATAATGCAGCCTATTGTACCATAAGTTAAGAAGTGAAATACTTGACAATCATTTTTGACAGAGGAACCTGAATCTCAGTAGGGAACAATATCCCGTTGATGTATTTCTGCAGTTTTTAGATGTTTTACAGGGCTTAACTTTAATTAAAATATAATTCGGTCCTGTTTCTCTTATGCTAATTACTTTACTTATAATAATTGGATTGTTATTACCTGCAGTATGGCAGGTATTGTTAGGATAATTGTGATGAAGCGAATCCCTGAACCCTTCCGTATAAAAATGGTTGAGCCGATCAAGATGACAACCTATAAAGATAGGGAGGTTGCACTCAATAAGGCTGGATTAAATCCGTTTTTACTGCGCAGTGATGATGTCTATATTGACCTATTGACAGATTCAGGCACTGGTGCAATGAGTGATAATCAATGGGCGGGTTTGATGCTTGGTGATGAGTCCTATGCCGGTAGCCGAAACTACTACAATTTGTGCAATGCAGTAGAGCATTTTTTCGGGTATAAATTGGTTGTTCCTACACATCAGGGGCGTGGAGCAGAACAAATTTTGTTTCCTGCTCTGATTGAGCGTATGCGTCAAGTGCGTGGAGGGACGGAGCCTGTATTTATTTCAAATTATCATTTTGATACTACTGCAGGGCATATAGAGTTAAATGGCGGAAAAGCAATTAATGTGGTGGATAAACGTGCTTTTGATACCACGACAGCATACGACTGGAAAGGTAACTTTGATTTACAACGCCTGGTTGCCACTATTGAGGAGCACGGAAGCCACAATGTCTGTGCGATTATAACTACTGTGACCTGTAACAGTTCTGGTGGTCAGCCTGTGTCCATGAAAAATATGCAGGCAGTTTATGAAATTGCTACTAAGTATGATATCCCAGTGGTAATTGATTCGGCTCGATATTGCGAGAATGCTTACTTTATAAAGCAAAGGGAAGAGGGGTATCAAGAGAAATCGATTTTAGAAATTATTCGCGAGATGTATCAATATGGGGACATGTTGACAATGTCCGCAAAAAAAGACCCTATGGTAAATATTGGTGGCCTTTGCTGTATTCGAAACAATGAGGAACTGTTTCAAGCCGTACAAACCCGCTGCGTCCCTATGGAGGGTTTTGTGACCTACGGAGGGATGGCTGGTCGCGATATGGAAGCGCTGGCCCGGGGGCTCTATGAGGCTGCCGATGAGAGCTATTTGAGCTACCGAATTGGCCAAGTGGCCTATCTGGGAGAGCGATTGAGATCTGCTGGAGTACCCATTCAATATCCCACAGGTGGGCATGCAGTTTTTGTAGATGCATCGAAGATTCTTCCCCATATTCCATCAGAGCAGTTTCCGGCACAGGTGTTAACCAATGCGCTGTATCTAGAAGCGGGAATCAGGGCTGTGGAAATTGGCTCTTTACTTCTTGGGCGGGACCCGGATACCGGTGAACAAAAGAAAGCAGATCTAGAATTAATGCGGCTTACTATTCCACGTAGAGTCTATACAAATGATCATATGGATTATGTAGCAGATGCGATTATCGAACTTTGCTCGCGGGCCAATGAATTGCGGGGGCTAGCTTTCGAGTATGAGCCACAAGTTCTACGACATTTTACTGCCAGATTTACAGAGATTTGAGCTATAATTAACTATTTTTTCTATTATAGTAAAACCATTCTTTAGTATATTTTACAACTAAAATAAGGTGGATACATTGGATGTTTGTATCCACCTTATTTTTTCTAGAAATTATCTTGCTGCCTTACCTGGTTCCAGCTGGCCCCTAAGTCGGTCGACTCGTAGAAATCACCATTGGCACCATCGCAGGAAACTAATAAACGATCGGCAACCAGAGGAACTATAGAGGTGCAGTAATCTGTAGGTGGTTTATTGTCTGTAGATATCCAGCTTTTTCCGCCATCCGTTGTTGTTAAGATTCTGTTTTCTGTTTCACGATCCCTACCAGAAAAGTTACTTTGTGAAAAACCAACAATCGCAACGGCTTCATTGTCAGTTGAGAACCAGGGAACGGATCGAAATGTGAAATTTCTATTTATACAGCGATTTCTGGAAGATTTACTCTCTTTACATTCTTTAATGTACGTAGTTATTTTATCCTGGTTGCCATTTTTATCAATTTTGTAATAGGTTGGCTTTCCTGTCCAGGACCAGAAGCCAGCTTCCTCGACACCTAACTGAACTGCGCCTGCGTCAATAATTGCATTTAGGTCAAAATCATCTACTGTTTTTTCGATCATCCAACTTTCAGGATCATAGATGAAGATTTCGCTATTGATTGGCGAAAATATAATACTTCCATACGTTGATTGCTCACGGACAGTTATGTAATTCTGGCCGTTGAATTCAAAAATAGTTGTATTGTATATATGTTGGTCACTCTTGGTGTGGGCTTTCATTTCCCCTATTTTTACTTCCGCAATATGCTTCCATCCTTGACCTGATCTTGAGGAGTATTGATTCAAAAGTTTCCACTTTACTTGTGAATTTGCTACTACTCCCCTATAAATATTCACTTCAAAGTCGCGAGTAACTAGAAGTTCTATCTCTCCTGTATCTAGAAGTTTCAGGTTTTCAATGTGAGTATTATGCTCCAATGATATGTCTAGCCAGTCCCCTTTAGCAGAGCGCCAGAATAGGGCGCCTTCACTCCCCCCGACTACTAGATCACCATGATTGTTTTGTGCGATAGCCGTTAATTCATGATTGGTGTCAACAGCATCAAGCTCCCAGTCCCCGTCGGGAGTACGTTTCATAAATACGCCGACCTTTCCAAGAAAGTAGATGGAATTATCAGGAGAAATATACTCTTCGCTGTATGTCAGGGGGTTCTGTGCAATGGATATATAAGCTGACTCTCGCTCTTCATCATTTTCATCGATATGCCACCCGTTGATTGATTGAGGATCGTATTTTATGAATGGAAAGTGCTTTGCAATTACCTCCCCTTCTTTTGATTCAGGCGCGCGAATCAAAAGGTCAAGGTATCTGTCACCTTGTGGCTTTGGATAATAGATCAAAGTACCAAGATCAGTGACCTCACCCTGCGTAACTGAAAAGGTCCCCAGCTTCTCATCTGCACTTACGAAACGGCTGTACCATCCATTACCGTTTGAATAGAACGCCCGAATGCTACTAATAGAGTAATTCCCTGGTTTGACAGAAGAGGCAAATACCGTTGTACCATTTAGCTTTGGTCGATCCGCAAGGAGACGTTCAGGTTTTATGGCCTTAGACTCGTTTAAGTTTTCCGGGTTAATTGTGAGTTGATTAAACGGCAGGGCAACTCCAGATGCGTTAATGATTCGGGCGACAACAATTCCATCTTGTTCGTTAATAGGGGCGTCTTCTTTCAATGCCGGTAGCATATTAACTTGCACCGCACAACCTTGTAGAAATAATAAACAGACCGTTAAAAGAAGTGGGCAAGACTTAACGTACCTGAGAGCGTTCATCCCTGACATATTATTCTCCATAATTAGAACCAAAGCTTGCCAATTGTATTGCATTTGGCTCTGAGATAGTATTCAAAACGTTGTCACTCATTTATAAATAAACATATGGAAGTGTTATTTTGACACTAAATTTTAGAAGCGTGATGCCGATAGGCTATCAGGCAAGTGGAGTTAATACTCTTCTTAAAGGCATAATATTTGCGGCAATCCTTGTGTCTGAATCAGTAATTGCTCGGGCGCTGTCATTGGTACCCTATGATAGTCCGCCTGAGTTAGAGGGCGGGCGTGGGTATGTTTTGGTAAAGCTCGATGTAGGAGGTACTGCGCCCTCAATAGAGTTTGCTAAGATGTACGCTAATGGAAATAAATACCTGCTGAGTGGGCAAAAATATAAACTGCGAAAGAAAGGTCGTTATAAAGTCAGCCTCAAGGATAAGTCCGAAGGCTTTTACCTGATGACAGTCCCTGCTGGCCTGTACCAAATTACCCAAATAAATGCACCTTACTTCAATCTTCCCTACAAACTAGATACTGCTAAGCGGCGCACATGGCGTTTTCATGTGGAAGCCGGAAAAACAAATTATATTGGCAGCTTGTTTATAGGTAAGCAAAGAAAGTCAGATACGGTAGAGGTCTATTTCAAAAATCGAATAGCAACAGATTTAGATGGAGTTCAAGAAGCCTTAAACTCATTAACTGAGTTGTATCCTCTGGTATCTGGTGCGGGAGTGCAAGATGAATTCTTGCAAAGTTGGTTAAGTCCTCTGGAGATAAATCAATGATTGTTTTTTTTCGAGGGGCTTTATTGGTTTTGTTATGCATTCTGGTGAAAATTGGTCCAGTAGTAGCAATGCCAGCAGAAAGCTACTTTAAATCGGTTGATACTATAACAGCACAGGTTAGTCCAGATGGAAGGTTGGTAGCGTCCATTAAGCAGAGTGACGCTAGTCAAAAGTTAGATATTTGGAGTCGTAAAGATGGATCTAGTCATACCCTAATTGATCTCGAAACATTGACTTCCAGGGATGCATCAATTCAATTTATCCGTTGGGTTGGCCCAAAGTATCTTGTTGCCCAGTTTAAGGAAGTCAAGAAGGGTGTTAAAAATTTACTAGATACCAAGCCAGCTTATCGACTATTAGTGCTTGATGTATCAGGCTCCGAAGGCCAGCCTCCAGAAATATTTGAGGTAAAAACGCCGGGTTGGTTGGTCCATGCGTTGCCAAACAGGCCGGGCCATTTTCTGTATGCAAAAAGTGGGATTTACTCCAAGGTATACAGTATTGACGTATCTAAGCTTAACCGATTTAAACAGAAAGCAAGTAAACTTTTACGAAAAGATGGAGGCCAGTTTACAGTTCAGAATGAAGTGGCGTCGGTTGAAGGGTATGCGATACGCTGGTTTTTTGATCCATCAGGCCAGCCAAAGTCCGTTTTGTTTTTCAATGACAGCAAGCTTCATCTGAGTAAAGTTGTTGATGGAAACTCTACCGCCCCAATAAAGAGTTGGTCTGAAGAAGAGTTGGAAGAGGAGCCCGCTCCCGGAGCAGAGCATGGAGTCCTTATACCGGTATCTATAAGTCCGGAGTCTGGAACTTACTTTTGTTTAGATACTAATTCGGAGAAAGATCGGGTAGTTTACCGCTGCAATTTCACTAGTGGAGAACAGGGCATAGCTTATCGATCTGATAGCTACGATATTATCGATCTGGTAATAGAGCAATCGACAGGGGAGTTGATTGGTGTAAAAGTCGTTCATAATGGACGGTTAGAATATCAATACATTGATGAGGATAGACAAGAAAAAAATGGCATGGCGAGTCTACTAAAAACAACAGTAGGAAGAAGCCTCGATAGTACTATAGAGCTTTACTATAGTGAGAGCCACGGCCAACCAGGACGTTATTTCATTAGCAGGAAAAACCAGAAAATTGACCAGCTAGTGGCCTCAAAATTTCCACATTTAAATGATCAGCTTGAGAGTCGCCAATACCACGACCAGGTTAAAGTGGAGGGATTGGATATTCCCTATATATTGACCATGCCAAAAGGTAACGGGCCATTCCCTCTTATAGTTATGCCACATGGTGGCCCTCTTGGCGTTTTTGACCATCAGTATTTTGACTACTATACACAGTTCTTTGTGGCGAATAATTATGCCGTTTTAAGGGTGAACTATCGAGGATCGAGTGGTTATTCAACTGAGCTGGAGGAAGCGGGTGTTCAGCAGTGGGGTAACTTAATGCTTGAAGATATATTTCAAGCAACAAAGGTGGTAAGTGACCGAAGCGATATTTTGTCTTCGGAAATTTGTTCTGTTGGAATGAGTTATGGTGGATATGCTGCACTAATGATGGCTATCAAACACCAGCAATTGTTCCGCTGTGCAGTCAGTGTGGCCGGTGTCACAGATGTTAACCTCTACCTGAACTCACCCTATGCAACTGAGGCTCAAAGTAAGTGGATGCAGGAGAATGTTGGAGATACTGTTAAAGACTATGGCAAACTGAAGGACATTTCACCGGTATATCTGGCACAAAACCTCCAAAGGCCTGTATTTATTATTCATGGTGAGAAGGATGAAACTGTTGATGTTGAACATATGTACCGCATGAATATGATGTTAAGTAAGTTTGATAAGGACTATGAGTGGAAACTATATCCAGATATGGCTCATGGCCCTACTGATAGTGAGCACCATAGAGCTATTTTTGGGTCGATCATCAGTTTCCTTAAAAAGAACATGTAGGTTTCTGGGATTATGGAGGCTCGGAGTAATTTCATAGCAGTATTTGTGGGATTACTTAGAGCCATCTATTACCCAATTAGAGAGCTAGCTGAGACTTTAATACTCTCCTTTAAGATGGAAAGAAAACTGCGAGATACTGGGATAAGTGTATCTGTTCCGGAAAGTCGGACAAAATGGCGTCGTGACTGTAACTTTAATTCAAGGATTCTATGGCTGTTAATGATGTAGCTTCGATGTAATCGGTAAAAAGTTTCCTTAGGTAGCTGCTCACTGAAACTGTCAAGTGTCATATCTGAAATAATGGTATTTGTATTGTGGGATTTAACTCCTGTCTCGGTAAGGTGGATGCGACGATAACGACCGATACTGTCGATATAGTTAATTTGGTCATATTCAAATATCTTCATTTGATTGTAATCACTCAAAACCAATCGGTTTCCGCTTGTCGAAGACGTCTGTTGCCCTAAGGCATACATCTCTTGCCGTAATATCTTGCGAATGCTTTTCTTTATTAATTCTGGATGAGCAGGCTTTGTCAAATAGTCAATTGCATTTGTGTCAAACGCACGCAGGGCATAGTGCTGATAGGCTGTTAGGAAGACAAGTTGATAGTTTATATGTTGAGTTGCATTGGCCACATCAAAGCCATTCACCTCTGGCATTTCAATGTCAAGGAATACGATATCAGGGCTTTTAGTTATGATCTGCTTTATTGCTGACTTCCCATCAGTTACTTGCGCCACAACTTTCAATTCATCGAAGGTGTTGATTACTTCTATTAAATTGGATCTTGCTGCAGGTTCATCATCGACAATAAGTACCTTTTTAGTATTCATTTTCGCTATTTTCAACCTACGAGGTTATGGATGAATTTACTTGTGGGAAGCGAATTTTCAAACTTGCTCCTTCACCGCTTGAATTTAACTTGAGGGCGTGGTTGTCACTGAAGTTGACTCTTAATGTTTGAGTAAGAATACGTAATCCTTCACCATAAGTGATATTCTTGTCATCAAAGCATGCCCCTGTATCCTGAACTTCCACTTCTATGTAGCTATTATTTAGTTCCACATTTACACTCACATGACCACTTTTAGCGTAGGGTGCAATACCGTACTTTATGGCATTTTCCACAGCTGGCATTAATAGTAATGAAGGTATATTCATTCCATTCAAATTTTGTGGGCAGTCAATATCAAAGGTAAATCGATCCTCAAAGCGCTTTTGCTGCAGCAAGAGGTATAACTCGATTAATCTTAGTTCTTCCTCAATAGTTATCCATTGGGTTTTGGTTAAGTTGATTGTGTCGCGCAATAAATCGGAAAGGCTGTAAATGAGCTCTTTAGCTTTTGATGGGTGCTGAATGACCTCTGATGCAATCAAATTTAGAGTGTTAAATAGAAAGTGAGGATTTGATTGCATTTTAAGTATTTGTAGCTCTGCCTGTTGTGCATGAAGCTGCGAGCGATAGAAGAAACTTTGCTGTTGAAATATATATATGGCAAAAATATAAACTGTGGATTCAAGTAGCATTATCGCCAATGGTAATATTTTAATATCAGGTACTTTAAAAGTTAATGGGGGTTCTACGATCGGTGCAATGCTTATAAATAGAAAAATGACTACAATTGGTCTAAGTAAGTAGGTGTGTTTTTCTTTTAATAATCGTAGAGGGCTGTTGGGAAGATTTTCAATAAAAATGAAAAGAAGGTGACAAAAAATAAATGTTCCCCATATTTTAGCTGTAGCCAACAGGAAGAGGTGGGGGGTTAGTGACTCAAATGAATAAAGTGTAGCAGAGACGATAAAGATATTCACCCATGGCCATATTAGAAGAAATATCCATGCTTGGATCTTATTTATTTTGCGAAATTCAAACAAGGTTCCTTGCCTATATTGCATTCAACATCGATTTTATATATCAAAATATTAACAGTGAATGATATAGGTAATCTCATATGAAAGAAACTTGCCATTTGCTCCATTGAGCTTGAAATATGCACCGTTCATACAAAACATTCTCGATTGCAAGCAAATTTTTAAGTGTCTAAGCATAAGTTTATGTATCTCTGGTTTTTAAATTGGCGGAAGTTGGTCATGTGCTTTTTTATAGAGTTTTCCCTGTTTAATTAATGATAAAACTTTTAACAGTTCTGGTCGTGCGGAGATTTTCACCATCCGCACAATTCTGTCATAGGTGGATGCTCTGATGGTGATATGAATATCCTCTCCAGTTAAAGGAATTTTTATTTAATGTAAAAGGAAGGTTTATATTATGAATTATTCTTTTGTCTCTATATCTAAAACTCCCCAATATATCTCTCTATTCCGGTGTCTGTTCGGTATCTGCTTTTTGGGTTCCCTATTGGTTGCTTGTGACTCGGATGACTCTGAAGATGTCTCAGGGACAGAGATTCCCTTAGTTACAGGCCCAAATAGCGATGCTTGTAAATTGTCTGAAAGTGAAATACATGCAACCGCTACGGGTTTGGAATATATTGTTACTCCCGATGCCTGTTTTGACTCCCTTTCAGGATATGAGTTTGAGCCAAGTTACGTAGAAATTGACGGCTTAAATATGCATTACGTGGATGTTGGGCCTGATAATGGTGAAGTTATACTGTTACTACATGGTCAACCCAGCTGGTCCTATTTATACCGAAAAATGATCCCGATCCTTGCTGATGCCGGTTACCGAGTGATTGCACCAGATAATATTGGAATGGGAAGGTCAGACAAGCCGATCGACGTCACAGTTCATCAATATGAACAACATGTTGCTTGGACTAAGGCGTTTATTGATAAGTTAAATTTAACTGATATTAATCTATTTGTACAAGATTGGGGAAGTGTTATTGGTCTTCGTATTGCAGGTGATATGCCACAAGTTATCGGAAGGCTAGTTGTCGCGAATGGTGACCTTCCGGTGATTCCATTGGGGGGAAATCCTTATATATACCCGACTTTTGAGATTGATGAATCACTGGGTGATGCAGAAACATTCTTTACTTCAAAATCGACTGATAGGGTGGAGGGATTCCAACAATGGATTAACTATGCCTCTAGTGTACCGGAATTAATTGCTGGAGATGTGGTACAAACATTGACTATTAACCTGCTAAGTGATGAGGAAGTAATTGCGTATAACGCCCCCTACCCAAATATTGAGTATAAAGCGGCAATACGAGCATTTCCTGCGATGATGGTAGGTATTGAAATGCAGAATTTTTCTGCCTGGAAAACACTTGGGGCTTTTCACAACCCTTTTATGTTTAATGCCGGTGAGTATGATATCAACTTGGGGAGTATTGAAACGCAACAGAAGTGGGTGGAGCATGTACCAGGTTCGGATGATGGTGATCATAGGCGCTTTGCTGCAGGCCACTTTATTCAAGACGATGTAGGCGAGGAATTGGCCATACACTTTTTAGATTTCTTGCGAAATACTACGGTTGAGGAACCATTGCAAGCTGGCGGTCCACTCTTTAATTTTCGCTATTGTGAGATATTACTGTCTTATCTAGACGGAGCTGAGGAGTCAACAGAGATTTGGGGTACCCCGGGTGTTAATTTTTGTCCCCAAAATCAGTGGGATGCTATCAACTTCAGCGATATAGAAATTGAGTATGGTGCGCTTTTTGCAATTCCTAACGGGCCGCGTTTTTTTGTGGTGGATGAAATTTTAGGTGGCGATATTGTCTCACCTAGTCCGGATGATGAACACCGTTTTTTCGGTGACTTAGAAATGCGCTTATTGACTACCATGAATTATAGTTCTGATCTCGGAGAGAGTGTTTCCTATATTCCTGGACAAGTACTAAGGAATAATACTTGGTTGTTTTATGAAGGCCGTCGTGTTTATGAGCTAACTGATATCAATGGGCAGGTGTATATTATGCAATCATTTAGTCGTATTGAGGTCTCTGATCTTCAGTTTGACGATTTAAAAGACCTGGGAAGTCGCCTCAATCTGCCAGAAGGCTGGACATTTAGAAGTCGCATTCTAAGTGAGCCATTAGAAGTCTCCGCCATCGATGGTATTGCTGAGGTGGTACAAGACGACTTAGGTAATAGCTACCAGTTAGTGCCGTAATATAAATGAAGTAACATTCATCGGTGTTATAAGGAATTACTGTTCTTTAAGAAGCCCATTTTTATTAAAGTGGGCTTCTTATGCATAGCCATACCCTTCAAGTGCATAGGTTAAGGGAGGTTTAGGTGGTCTCTATGTCAAGTTGCTAGCGCTTTTTACTTATGACTCTGCCAATTAAACGAGTTCCGCGCTCTATCTCTGGGATTTATCTATAAATATCCTCGCTTCGCCGATATTCCGCATTTGAGGTGTTGAAACTCATTTTGTTACAGTGCCTACTATAAAACAGGAAGTTGAAGTTTTCTTTGTAGAAACCTTTTTAATGAGTTTTATGTTGCGGTCTTATAAGAATGATTAATGTAAAAAGAGCGGGTTTAGGTGTATTGGTAGTTTCATCGGTCCTAATGGGATGCTCAGTTACTGATAACCAAACTGATGTGGCCGGTAGGGAAGCTATTGACAACTCGGCACTACTCCATGATCTAGCGGATCAATATGCCGAAGCTTATTTAGAAAACTTCCAGCCGTACGCTTACTTCTCAGATATGGAGCTGGACAGGCACAACCTTTTTTTAAGTAATTCCCCCAGTAACGCTGCCTCTCTAGCGGCATCTGAGGACAGAATACTCAATAAATTGACAGAGATAGATCTTAATGGCCTAAAAAGTGATCAAGAGAAGGTATTCTACTTCAAACTGAAAGAGCGATTAGAGTCCAATGTTGGCCTAAGGGTGTGTAAGACTGAACTCTGGTCTGTTGATCATATGTTTGGGCCTCATATCATTCTTGGCTTTTTGACCGAGGTTCAGCCGGTTGAAACAGCCCAAGAAAAGGCAGATGCGATTGAACGTTGGCTTGACGCGGCTCGTTACTATGAGCAAGAAATAGCCAATCTCCGCCGGGGGTTAGAGCAAGGCTACTCCGCACCTCAGAGTGTGGTTAAGCGAGTCATTCAGCAAGTTGATGGCTTGACCCAAGTACCTATCGATGAGCACCCGTTCTTGGGGTTAGCGAAGAAAGCTGGGGACCCTGAGTTTGAAGCTGCATTCAAGCAAGTGCTTTCAGATCACGTTATCCCCTCAATGGAGAATTACAAGAATTTTCTAGAGTCTGCCTATTTACCTGAAGCTAGAGCGGAGCTTGGTATCCATGCGATTCCTAATGGCCGTGAATGTTATATGGCTCAGTATCGTTCTTATACGACTTTGCAGAGAACACCTGAAGAAGTTTTTGAGTTGGGTTTAAGTGCTGTCAACTCAAACAAGAGCGAAGTGGTTCGCTTAGGCAAGGAGTTCTATCAAGTAGATTCCTACTCTGAGGCAGTGGCAAGGGCCAGTGAGGATAAGACTCAGAAATTTAATAGCGCTGATGAAATGCATCAGTTTTATGAGCGCCTGGTAGATAAGTCTAGAGATTTAACCGTTGACTTCTTCCATGAAATGCCTTTGATCGAAATGGAAGTAAAAGCTATCCCTGAGCATGAACAAGGTTCAGGTCGCAGTGCGCACTATATTCCGGGCACCAAGGAGCGCAAGGCGAGATTTGGATATGACCCGGCAACTTATAAGGATGAGTCTTACGCTTCTGCAGAGAAGGTTACTATCCACGAAGGGTACCCGGGCCATCATATGCAAATTGCTCTCGTACAAGAGCAAGAAAAGTTTCACAAAATAGAAGATGCTTTGTCTAACTCTGCATTTGCTGAAGGTTGGGGTAGGTACTCTGAACATCTAGCGGAAGAAGCGGGAATGTATCAGTATGGGTCAACCAAGATCCTAAGGAGAGCATGGCCTGCGCGAGGTATGGTAGCGGACACCGCAATGCATGTACTCGGTTGGAGTGATGAAAAGGTTGCGGAGTTTTTGCAGGATTCTGGCGCTTCATTTGCAAAAGGCCCGAGGACTCTGATGGACCGAATGGCGGTTATGCCTGCGCAGCTTACCTCTTATGATTCTGGTGCACTCGAGATTTTCGCCTTGCGAGAACTGATGCAAAATGAACTTGGTGAAGACTTCGATATTAAGGACTTCCATGAAATCATTCTGAGAAATGGCAATGTTCCTATGGCGGTACTAAGTGAGCAGGTAAGGGACTTTATCGAAGAAAAGAAGCAGGGTTAATTTAAGCGGGATTTTCGCTAACTCAGTCCCACATCCATGCGGGACTGAGTTATAAATAGGCTTAGCAAGGCTTTTATCCTTGCCTTAAAGGCTACCTTAAATCCCCATTTGCCTGGACGCTAGATCCCGCATAATTTCTTCAGATCCGCCACCAATCGCATTCACCCGCACTTCACGATAGATTCGCTCAACACGGCTGCCGCGCATATAGCCAGCGCCGCCCAATACCTGCATAGCCTCCCGAGCGCAGAACTCAAGGGTTTCTGTGGCTTGGACTTTGAGTAGTGCGATATCCGCTACTTTGAGCTGATGTTGTTGCTCTGCCCAGGCACAGAGGTCCAGATAGGCTTGGGTGGCATTGATACGTTGAAGCATCTGGGCAAACTTGTGTCGAATCACCTGGTGATTGGCGAGACGCTTTCCGAAAGTCTGGCGCTCCTGGGCCCACTCAATGGCGTCCTGCAAACAGACCCGGCTGAACTCTACACAAGAGGCGGCAATGCCCAGGCGCTCGCGATTGAAGTTGTGCACTATGGGTAAGAAACCTTGGTTCTCACCGCCAATTAGATTGCTCGCAGGGACGCGCACCTGCTCAAAAAAGATACTGGCCGTATCGGAGCACCACCAGCCCTGCTTTTTATCGAGCAGCTGCCGGCTAACGCCTTCGGCATCCGCAGGGATTAAGAGCAGGGAGATACCGCCGAAGCCTTCCTCGCCAGTGCGCACGGCAGTAGTAAACCAGTTAGCGCGCATACCGCCGGTGATATAGGTCTTTTCGCCGGTAACGATATAGTCACCCCCATCACGCTCTGCGCGGCACTGAAGATTGGCTACATCGGAGCCTGCGCCTGGCTCGGTAACAGCCAGGGAAATATGCTTTTCGCCACGTAATACCGAGGGAATAACCTGATCTTTTAGGGCCTCACTGCCATAGTGCAATAATGGGGGCAGGGCAATGCCGTGGACCATTAGGCTGGCGTAGAGGCCACCAGCGCCGGGGCGGGCTAACTCCTCTGCGGCAACAATCATATGGAAGACATCGGTTTCGATGCCGCCGTAGTTTTCCGGATAACTCATCTGCAGAAGGCCAACTTCTGCGGCTTTTTTCCAAAGCTCGGCGGGTAGCTGGCCGTCTTCGTCCCATTCAGTAATGTAGGGAGTAATCTCGCGGTCGACAAAGCGGCGCAACTGGGTGCGCCATTCCTGATGGCCTTCGTCATAGAAGGGGCTTGCCATACGGGAGGCATCAATATCGTACATGCTGATCTCCTTTAGGAAGTAGCGTCGCTGGGGATTTTGGCGGTTTCCGTGGGAGCGGCTTCGATCTGAACTAACAGCTGGCCACCGCGTACCTGGTCTCCTTCACAGGCGCCCAGTTTAATTACGGTACCGTCGCGGTCTGCGCGCAGGGCGTGCTCCATTTTCATAGCTTCCATTAAGGCGATAGTGTCTCCCCGCTGAACGCTTTGATTGGGCTCAACCAATACCTGCACCAGGCAACCGTCCATAGGGGCCGTGATGCGGCCACTGCCTTCGTTAAGGCTCGATTTGGCGGGGGCGTGGGTGATATCGACAAAATGAAATTGCCTGCCGTCTAACAGGAGGTGCAGATTGCTTTGGTTGGCTAGGAACAGTCTCTTTTGGCTAACGCCATCCAGCAGGAGTTCAGCACTATAAACTCCAGTTTCTTTTTGTGATTTCTCAAAATGGACCCACTGAATCAGGAACTGCTGGTCGCCTACTGAGATTTGATAAGAATTATCTACTAACGCCAGCAGCTCACAGTTTAGGGTTTGTCCTGAAATTTCCAGTCGGTAGTTGATCGGCACGCTGTTGTCGCCACTGCGCCAGTCACTGCGGCCGCTACGCTGATCCTGAGGGTTGGCTTGGTGCAAGTGATTAAGTAATGTGGCTTGGGCTGCAATTACTGCTGGAACTGGTTCTGCGGATGTCAGCGTGCTGTTTTGGTCGAGGAAACTGGTATCGGCATCGCCAGCGATAAACTGTGATTCGGCCAGGATCTTCTGCAGGAAATGGATATTGTTTTTGGGGCCGATAAATTCCAGCCGGGTCAGGGCTTGGGTTAGCTTGCGCCGAGCTTCTTCTCGATCCTGCCCCCAGGCAATTAATTTGCCGAGCATGGGGTCGTAAAATGGCGTAATTTCGCAACCATTTTTCAAAGCGTGGTCGATACGGATTCCTTGCCCCTTTGGCGCTACCCAGTGGAGTACTTTTCCGGCCTGGGGCAGGAATTGTTGTTCCGGGTCTTCGGCATACAGGCGGACTTCAATGGCGTGCCCCTGCTGGGAGACTTTCTGCTGGGAAACGCATAGGGCTTCGCCGCGTGCTACTGCCAGTTGCCAAGCTACCAGGTCAAAACCGGTTACCATTTCTGTTACCGGGTGCTCCACTTGCAACCGGGTGTTCATTTCCAGGAAATAGAACTCGCCGTTGGGGCAGAGTAGAAACTCAACGGTGCCCGCGCCTAGATAACCGCAGGCTCGCGCGGCGTCGACTGCGGCTTGCCCCATTCTTTCCCGCAGCTGGGTGTCGACCGCAGGGGAAGGGCACTCTTCGACCACTTTTTGATGGCGTCGTTGTACGGAGCAATCTCGCTCCCCCAGGTGAATACAGTTGCCGTGACGATCCGCAAACACCTGGATTTCGATATGGCGAGCGTTGACCAGTGCCTTTTCCAGAATTAACTCGTCGCTGCCAAATGCACTCATGGATTCACTGCGGGCGGCGCGCAACTGGGAGGCCAGCTCGTTGTCTCCGTGAGCCAGGCGCATGCCGCGCCCACCACCGCCTGCGGCGGCTTTGATCATTAATGGGAAGCCAATGCGCCGCGCCTCGGCGATCAGGGTGTCGTCGTCCTGGGCACCCTGGAAGCCGGGAATACAGGGTACGCCGGCTGCGGCAACAAACTCCTTGGCTTTGCGTTTGTTGCCCATCAGTTCTATGACTTCGGCACTCGGGCCAACAAAACTCAGTCCACTCTCTTCGCAAGCGCTGGCAAATTCCGCATTCTCAGCGAGAAAGCCGTAGCCGGGGTGGATGACGGTGGCTCCGGATTTTTTAGCCGCGTCGAGAATTTTTTGGATATCCAGATAGGACTCCGCCGAAGTCTGCCCGCCAATGGCTACGGCGATATCGGCAGCTTGTGGGTGAAGTGCATCGCAGTCCGCATCGCTGTAGACGGCGACTGTGCGATAGCCTTCCGCCCGAGCAGTTCGCATAATTCGCAGTGCGATCTCGCCGCGATTGGCGATTAACAGGGTCTCTGTTGTCGACATCAGTGCTGCCACTCCGGTGATCGTTTTTCCAGAAATGCACGGGCGCCTTCGCGCCCTTCATGGCCTTGAATTGCGCGGGAAAACTGTTGCGCAGCGCCGTCGAGCAGTTGGCTGAGGGCAGTCTCATCACTCACCCGCGCCGCATCCAGCAAGATTTGCTTGGTCGTTGCCAGAGCGCCGGGAGCGCAGGCATTGATCGCGCCCAGGTGTTCCTGCAGCGCGCCTTCAAGGGCTTCGGAATTATCGAGTAACTGATGGATTAACCCAATTTCCAAAGCCTGCTGTGCATTGACCTTTGCTCCGCTGAGGGCCAGGCGCCGGGCCTGGGAGAGACCGACCCGTGCCACGACAAAGGGAGCAATTTGTGCAGGCGGTAAACCCAGGCGGGTTTCCGGAAGGGCGAAGCGGCAACTGCGATCGGCAATGGCAATATCGGCACTGCAAGCGAGCCCGAAACCACCGCCCATTACGGCACCTTCCAATACGGCAATGACTATTAAAGGGGTGCGATTAAAGCGTTCCATCAGTTCACCGAAACGACGGTTTAGGTGAAAAAACACATCACTATTTCCATCGCTCGCGCCCTGCTGAGCATTGAGCATATCGGCAATATCGCCACCGGCGCAGAAGTTGTGTTCTGCACCCCGCAGTACCAACGCTCGCACCTGCGGATCTTCTTCCGCTTCTGCGAGTTTTTGCAGAAGCTCATCTACCATTTGCAAACTGATGGCGTTGCGCTGCTGCGGGCGATTTAGCGTGAGATAGCGGGCGATGCCGATGGTTTCATCAATAATTGTCTCCATGGCCTGACCTCACGCGGTGGGTTTGCGTTTGCTGGGCAGTATGCCCATCAGCTTACAGATAATGCCGAGCATTACTTCATCTGCACCGCCGCCGATAGCGGTGAGACGGCTATCCCGGTAAGCGCGGTTGATTACAGTCTCCTCGATATAGCCCATGCCACCCCAGAACTGCAGGCACTGATCGGGAATAGAGCGGGACAGGCGACCAGCCTTGAGCTTGGCCATTGAAGCAAGGGTAGTGACATCTTCACCTGCCACATAAGCTTCCACCGCGCGCCAGGTTAGAGAGCGCAGGCATTCCACTTCGGTCTGCATTTCTGCGAGGGCAAAGTGGATAGTTTGATTGTCGATCAATGGTGCTTTAAAGGCATGGCGTTCGCGCACATAGTCGATGGTGCTGGTTACACAGTGCTCCAGGCCTTTTAAGTTCAGCGCGGCGCCGGCGAGGCGTTCTTCCTGGAACTGAAGCATCTGCAATAGGAATCCGGCACCTTCATCGCCGATACGGAAATGTTTGGGCACCCGTACATTGTCAAAAAAGATGGGAGCGGTTTCCGATGAGCGCATACCTAATTTGTCGAGTTTTTCGCCGATGCGTACACCAGGCGTTTTCGCCGGAATAATGACCAGGGATTTGTTGCTATGGGCTTTGCCCTCACTGGTATTGACCAGGGTGCAGAAAAAATCGGCGCAGGGGGCGTTGGTGATCCACATCTTGCTGCCGTTAATCACATAGTCGTCGCCATCGCTCTTGGCGGTGGTCTTAATCGAAGCAACATCGGAACCGGCGCCGGGTTCGGAAACGGCAATTGCACCGATCATCTCGCCACTCACAGCGGGAATCAGGAACTGTTCTTTCAAATCCTGGCTGCCAAAATTAGCCAGGGCCGGGGTGCACATGGAGGTTTGTACTGAAATTGACAGGGGTACACCACCACAGTGAGCGCTGCCCAGCTCTTCCAGGAAAACGGTTTCGTAACTGAAGTCGAGACCCAGGCCACCGAAGTCCGTGGACTTACTGATTCCCAGCAGGCCCAGGTTGGCCAGTTGTTGGAAAATTTCGTGGATAGGAAAGCGGCCGGCCTTTTCCCATTCCGCCACATTGGGATTGATTTCCTGCTGTACAAAGTTTTGTACAGTGCGCTGCAGTTCCCGGTGTTGATCGCTAAATATCATTATTGTTTTCCCTGCCTTGAAGTGTGAACCCGGTGATTGTGTTAATGGGCAACCGCACTTCCTTGTTGCCCCGGTTTTTCGTTAGAACCTAGCTACGCCAAAGGTATTTTTATTGAGTTTTCTCTGCTCGGCCTCATTGCAAATTTCTAGCAACATGCCTAAAAGTTTGCGTGTATCGCGGGGATCGATAATGCCGTCATCCCAGAGGCGTGCACTGCAGGCGAGAGCATCGGAATTGCCATCCATAAATGCGCTGGTGTCATTTTCCAATTTGTCCAATACAGTCTCATCCACATTGCCACTGCGTTGCATTTTTTGCTCGGTGACGATGCGCATTACCTTGCCGGCCTGGGCTGCGCCCATAACTGCGGTGCGGGAATTGGGCCAGGCAAAAATAAAGCGGGGATCGAATCCGCGACCGCACATGGCGTAGTTGCCGGCCCCGTAGGAACCGCCCACGACAATACTGAGTTTTGGTACGCTGGCATTGGCCACGGCCTGAATCATTTTGGCCCCGTGCTTGATGATGCCGTTGCGCTCCACCTCGGTACCCACCATAAAGCCGGTGGTGTTATGTAAAAACAGCAGTGGCGTGCCACTCTGTTCGCACAACTGAATAAACTGCGCGGCCTTGTTGGCCCCCTTGGGGGTGATCGGGCCGTTATTCCCAATAATTCCTACAGGAAAGCCTTCAATACGAATATGGCCACATACGGTTTGTCGATCGAATTCCGGCTTGAAATCCAGCATGGCAGAGCCGTCGGCTAGACGAGCGAGAATTTCGCGCACGTCGTAGGGCTTTTTACTATCTGCTGGAATCAGGCCGAGCAGGTCGTCGATAGGATGCAATGGGTCTCGGTAGTCTTTTTGTACTGAGCTTTTAATGGGTGAGGGTAGGGTGGCAATAATTTCCCTTGCTATGCGGATACCATCGGCGTCGTTCTCAGCTAAGTAATCGCCACTGCCGGATTCGGTACAGTGCATTTCCGCTCCACCGAGGCTTTCCGCATCGGCAATTTCACCGGTGGCTGCTTTCAGTAGCGGCGGCCCAGCCAGATACATACCGGTTTGCCCGCGTACCATGACCACATAATCTGACAGGCCTGGCTGGTAAGCACCGCCAGCAGTAGCGCCGCCATGTACCACGGTTACTTGCGGAATACCGGCAGCGGACATTCGAGCCTGGTTAGCAAATCCGCGTCCACCGGGAGCGAAAGTGTCGCTGGCATACATCAGGTTGGCACCACCACTTTGTGCCAGGGCGACAATCGGCAAATGATTCTCCAGAGCGATCCTCTGCATTCGCAGGGCTTTATCCATCCCGGCTGGTGAGATGGTGCCACCTTTTACGGCATAGTTATCCACCCGAACCATGCAGCGTTGTCCGCTGACCTGGCCAATGCCACAAATGGCTCCGCCACCCGCACCGGTACCATCCTGGTCGTCAAAAAGTTTATAGCCGGCAAGGGAGCACAGCTCAACAAAAGGTGCGCCGGGGTCGAGCAATAAATTAAGGCGCTCCCTTGGCAGCAGCCAGCCCCTGTCACGATAGCGCGCAGCCTTACTTTTCTCTGCCTGTACCGGACGTTGCTCAGCTTCACGAAAATGGTTGATCTGTTCCAGCATGGCAGCTTGGTTGTCATTGAACTCTGCCGAGCGGTTGTCGAGCTGGGAATCAATCGGCTGCATTAGAGCTTGCCCTCCGCTTCCAATTCTTCCACTACCTGCGGCCGGCGTTTGCGATGGAATCCGTTGAAGCGTTTAGAGTTACGGGCCGCCTGTGGCTGCCAAAGGGGAGAGTGATGTTTGAGACTCGAGCCACCATCGATACGCAGCGTTTGTCCGGTGATATAGCTGGCGGCATCGGAAAGCAGGAAGCACACGGCCCCACTAATTTCCGCTTCCTCTCCCAATCGATAGAGGGGAATACTGTCTCGGAAGCCCGGTAATAGCTCGCGCAGGAATTTGGGGTCGTAAGTATCAAAGCCGCTGGAGAGAATATAGCCTGGCGCTACAGCATTAACTCGAACCCCAAATGGCGCCCACTCTAAGGCGGAGGTTTCGGTAATATTTTCCATGCCTGCTCGAGCGGCACCGGAATGCCCCATCATCGGCATACCGCCGGCGTTATCTGCGGTGATATTTACGATACTGCCGCCGTGCTGTTTCATAGATTGAACAAAAACTTCTCGGGACATTAAAAAGCCACCGAGCAGGTTACTGCGTACAACAGCATCGAACCCTTTTGTGTTGATCTGCTCAAGGGGTGAGGGGAACTGGCCACCGGCATTGTTCACTAATCCGTGAATTTGGCCCCGGGCCTGGACTATTTGCCCCACTGTCTCCTGCACCCCTTCTTCATCGCGGATGTCCAGGCTGAATAAGCTGCACTCGCCAGCATCGTTGTTGATCTCGCCGGCAACCCTTTCCAGCTTGTCCAGTTTGCGCCCGATCAATACTACATGGGCGCCGAGGCTGGCCAATTCGTGGGCAATGCAGCGTCCAATACCGCTGCCGCCGCCGGTGACGATATAGGTTTGCTCGCTAAAGCTGCCGGAGCGCAGCTGGCTTTGATAGCGCATGAAAGTTTCCTTTTTTACGGCCTTACGGCTAATTCAGTTTTTATTGTTCTTGTCGGCGCTTGCGCTTGCGCCTGCGTGTGGGAAAACGCAGAATGGCTTAACGCTACCAAGCAAGCGCTTGGTATTCAATACTTGGCGCCTATTTGATTAAAAATTCTCAGGGCCGTTAAGATGTTTGACTCAAATTGACCAATATGGGGAGTGGTTCGTGATTGAAAGTGGGCAGGATTTTGTGAGAGTTCCCGAAGAGTTATCGCCGCAGCAGCTGGTAGGTGCTTTGGTGGCAGAGGGAGTGCTAACTGATCCTGAATCTGCCCGTGGACGTTTGCTGAATGCTGCAGCGCGGTTGTTTGAGCAAAAAGGGTTCGCCCGGACAACAGTGCGGGATCTCGCTGCGGAAGTGGGTATTTTGTCTGGCAGTATTTTTCATCATTTCTCTAGTAAGGAGCAGATTCTCTGCGAAGTAATGCGGGAGGTGACGATATTTGCCGGTGCGCGAATGCGAACCGCAGCGGAACAGAGTCGAACACCGCAAGAGAGGCTTCAGGCCTGTATTCAGTGTGAATTAGAGGCTATTCATGGATTGGCAGTACCGGGTTTTTCTATCCTGGTGGTGGAGTGGAGAAGCCTATCCGAAGAGAGTCAGCAGGAGGTTTTACGCTTAAGGGAGGAGTATGAGCAGATATGGCTGGACGCTATTGAGGCCGCCGAGTGTCCCGGTGGTGATCCCGCTCTGGTAAGGCGTTTGCTGGTTGGTGCCTTGAGTCACACATACAGTTGGTATAAGCCGAGAGATAAGGGGTTGTCTATTCCAGATCTGGCGGCGCGTGTTCTAGCGATATTCACTCCCTGAATTCTTCCTAAATTGGCAAAGCGTGCCATGAAAACTGTGAACTTTGCCTTCTTTCCTGCCATTTTTGTTTTTGAACTGGCTTGGTGAGAACTGGTGCGCAACTGATTTTCTCTGAATCTTTTACTCTCCGCGCAAGATGTAATAAATGTGACAATTTGTGTCACTTGGTGACAGGAGAGGGAGATGGCGGGCCAGGATTTGTACCAGGTGGTTTCCACGGGAAGGACACTTCACGCCAAAGAACCGGGTCCGGTTATCCGGGATGTGGCGAAGTTGTTCTCTATCTCGGAGCCCCAGGCGCGCAGGCTGCTACTAAAAGGCTGGGTAATTAAAGATCGGTTGGTTTCTGACCAGGCGCTGGAGTTTCGCACCAGTCTGCAGAAAATTGGCCTGCGAGTGGAGGTTTGTCCGGCGGGACGATTTGATAACCGCGAGCTGATTGCAAAGATAAAAGTCGCCCAGCGGCGCAAGGCCCAGGTCAATGCTGCATCGGTGGATGCGCCGGATAAGTCGCGCGCTGGTACTGACCCTTTTGTTCCTGTTAGCCAGAAAACTCTCGAAGCAGACGAGCCCCAGAAAGTCGTTTCATCCACTCCTGCCGCAGGCAATCCAGTAATAAAGCCGGAAGGCTCCCGGGATTCGGTTGAGTGGTATTTATCTGATGCAGGCCGATTACAGGCTGACAGTGTCACCAGTCAGGGAAAGGCAGTTTGGGGAGTGGTCAAAGCAGTAATCGTGCCTTCAATATTCTGGTTGGTACTGTTCGCTTGTGTTTTCTCCAGTGGATATGCTCTATGGCAAATCCCTATGGCTGTTTGGCAGGGAGAACTTACTTGGGTGGGGGTGTCGCTGAGTATTTTAACCGTACTTCTCGCCCTGCTTGTTGGTCTGCTGTTTGTCTGGCCATTTTTCTGCTTATCCTCCCGTTTGCGAGAATCATCGGAGCCCCGTCAGCTGTTGCCCTCTGAAGGTAAGGAGGCCTTGAAGTTAATTAATTCATTGGTCGATAAGCTAGGGCTGCCAAAGATCAGCCAGGTCTTTGTAAGTGCAGACTCCCATATTCTGTCCCAGCCGGGATTTCTCCAGGTTTTTAGGCAGAATTTACCACTTACGGTAGGGCTTGCCAGCGTCTCCTCATTGAACGGAAAGGAGGTCCTGGCACTCGTGGGCCGGGGGCTCGCCTTTTATCGCGGCCGTTTGCTCGGCGCACTTGGTTGGTTGACTTACGGCACCGTGCAGCGATTGGAACTGATGCAGTGGGCTTTTGAAAATGAGCGCAGTGTTGTTAGCCCGGATAATGCTCCGGGAGCATTGGCCGCGCCATTTCACCGTATGCTAGTGACAGGTGGATATATTTTGCTCCCTATCTTGCAGCGCCTGGAGGCACTGCATTGCCGCTTAACCGCAGGCAGTGCCGTAATGCTACAGGAGAGGGCTGACGGTGTTGCGGCGCAGATAATAGGTAGTGATGCGTTGGCAGACTTCGCTAGGAAGTGGCATCGGTTAGTGCACGCAGATCTTTTAGTGACAGAAATTAATCGCGAAGCCCAGGCGCTGGGACGCAGTTGTGCAAATATTCCCGATGCCGTCCGTTGGATGCAGGAGAATCTGGATGTTGATACCTGCGATGTAGTTGAGGCTGCTATGACGCAGGCCAGGGACCCCTGGGATATTCAGCAGGCGATCGACAGTGAATGTGTAACGGTGTTGATTGAGCGGGAATTTGTGGGGCAGGTTAGATCTGCGATACCCCTGCAATCCATGTTTGTGGACTTTGCCGGGCTGGCAACCGCTGTGACGTCTGAAGTTGCTGGCAAAGACTGTGAGATGGTCGAAAACCGACTTTTACTGAGTTCAAGTAAGGAGTCAGAGGAGTCTGCTGAGGTACTGGACGAGTATTTCAATCGCCTGGCGCCCTTGACCCTGATGCCTCTGCGCAGGCCATCCTCTGCGGAAATGCAGGCGCTGGATCTGCAGGGCACTATCGATTGGCTGCGCAGTAAACTGGTGGAGTTGCGTGATTTGCGTGGACGCCGTGAGGACTTGCAGATCAGGGTTTTTACAATGCAGCTGGGAGCGGCGCTGATACGCGGCAAAATCCCTTTTACCGCTGAAGACTTTTGCTTGAAGGGGGCCAGTCTTGCAGGAGCTCAAGAGCAGATCGCTGTTAAGCGCGCTGAACTGGAGGAGTCACACAAGCAATTACAGCAGATCTATGGTGTTTTCTATCAGCGCCTGTGTCTATCCCTGGTAACTATGCCCACGGATCAGCGTCAAACAGCCAGGAATCAGCTGCGCCATTTGGCCGCCTACGATAGCTTGGCACCACATCTGGATCGGCTCGCCGGTTATAGCCACTCGCTGGCAATATTTGCCCAGCACCTATCACCAGAGTTGAATGAAAGGGAACTGCTGCAAAAATATACGGCGCTGTCTTTGCGAGAGATAGATGCCATAGTAGCGGCAGTGGAGAGTTCGGCTCTATTAAGAGAGCAAGGGGTGGCGGCGGCAATAAATTTGAAAGCTCAGGGGGAGCCTTTCAGGCAGCTGCCACAAGGGAGACAGGAAGTGCTGGATTCTCTGCAGGTTATGGAATCGCGTTGCAAACACATTCGCGCTGCGATTCTGGAGCACTATCATATCCAGCTAGCCGCCTTGCTGAGTCAGTGTTTGGAGCGGGAAAAGCAGTTGCAGTTAAAGCCACTGCGACTGCTTAAGGCCGGCTAACCGCCGGCCAGTTTTACCGTGTGGTTGCGAGATTCCAGGAATATTTTGATCTCAGTACGCTTGTCACCCTGAATCTCAATCACCCCATCTTTGAGGGCGCCACCGCAGCCGCAGCGCTTCTTGAGCTCTGCCAGGAGCAGCTTGAGTTCGCTGTCAGTGCCTGGCAGCCCGCGCACGCAAGTCACCCCTTTTCCTTTGCGGCCCTTGGTTTCCCTTTGGATTCGAACTATGCCATCTCCATCACGGCGCTTCTCTGTCTTGGATTCCTCTTTAATTCGACCGAGGTCAGTTGAATAGACGAGACGATTCTCCTTAGCCATGGCTGGGAATACTCCGTTGGTATTTGCTGAAAATGTCGGGAATTGTGCCCGAGGTGCGCAGGATGTTAAAGCCGCTGTAAACGATGTTGAAAATGGGGCGACCCCTGGGGCTTGAGAGGTTAGAATTTTGCCGCAATATGAAACAGCAGCGTAGTTGAGGTGATAGATGGCGTTGACGGGACGTCGCAAACTGCTCAATGAGGTAATTTTCGGAACCGAGACCCGGGCAGGGCGGAATTTTGATGTTTTTTTGATCTGGGCGATCCTGATTAGCGTGGGTTTGGTGCTCCTGACCTCCATAGGTACGGTGCGCGATCGCTATGAGCACTTACTCATCGGCCTGGAATGGGTATTTACTGGCCTCTTCACCATTGAATATATCGCCCGGATATATTGCACGGTGAATCGCCGCAAATATATTTTCAGTTTCTATGGGATTGTGGACCTGCTCGCAATTCTCCCCAGTTACTTGGCGCTTCTCTATACTGGTGCCACCTATCTTTTGGTGATTCGCCTGTTGCGGGTGCTGCGGATCTTCCGAATCCTGAAGCTGGTTCGCTACTTACGTGATGCCAACGTCTTGTTGCGAGCCCTCGGGCTGGCCCGGCGCAAAATCCTGGTCTTTTACTCCAGTGTTTTGGTTATGTGCATTATTTTCGGTTCCCTGATGTTTGTGGTGGAGGGGCCAGGCCACGGATTTACCAGTATTCCCACGAGTGTTTATTGGGCTATTGTGACCATCACAACCGTTGGTTATGGCGATATCTCTCCGCAAACGCCTTTGGGGCAGGGCATTGCTGCAATGACCATGCTGATTGGTTACTCAATTATTGCAGTGCCTACCGGCATTCTAACGGCGGAATTGGCTGGAGAAATGCATCGGGAGCGAGTGCAACAGCGCTGTGATAACTGCAGCCGTAGTGCCCATGACCCAGATGCGGAATACTGCAAATTCTGCGGCCATCGCCTGGAGGATATGGAAGAGAGCGAAGCGCTGTAAGTTATTCGCACTTTGTCACTGCCGGCCAAAACAGGGCCGGCAGCCATTTATCAGCTTATGGTTTTACCATTCATCCGGGACGCGGACTGCTATGACTTCTGCCTTGGCGCAGAGGCGTCCATTACTGGTGAGGTTGCAGTGCAGAATGGTTTTCTTGGCGGAGCGCTGAACAATGGTGGCTTCGAGAATGACCGGTTTATCGATGGCAGCCGGTGCCAGATAGCTAATATCCAGTTTGCCGGTGGCATACCAGATCTTGTCACCAGTGCCGACAGCTCGTCCGGCTTGCAGATAACCATCGGCGATGGCTGTGCATACGGTATGGCAGTCGATAACCGTAGCGATAATTCCACCGTTTAAATATTGAGCAGGTCCAGCATTGTGATGGGAGCTGGGAAGGAACTCGCAGCGGGTTTGATCCTTCTCTGTCCAGTAGCTTTTAATACGCAGGCCCTGGTCATTGTCTGGGCCACAGCCGAAGCAATGATTGCCCTGGATCTGATCTTGAATTGCGCTTTCCTGAGTCATATTTATCCCTCGCTATGAGCGCGCAATACTACCGATTTGCGCCGCAGAGTGGAAGAAACTACCCTTGCGGGCTTGCAACAGAGTTATCCGAATTATCTGGACGTAAATACATGGACATATACGGCTTTTGTGCCCCTGGTTTAGAGGCTCTTTACGATGCTTTTGCCAGAAATTTTCGCGAGTGCGGTGATACAGGAGCGGCCTTTGCCGTGCGCCAGCATGGAGAATTAATCTGTTCCTTATGGGCGGGAAGTGCGGATCGGGGTGCAGAGAGGCCATTTACTGAAGACACATTGGCCAATGTCTTCTCATCTTCCAAAGGCGTTCTTGCAGTTTTGGCGATGCAGCAAGTTGCCGCAGGCAAACTGGATTTGGATCGCCCGGTAGCGGATTACTGGCCTGAATTTGCCCCAGGCAAAGAAACTGTCACCGCACGCCAGTTGCTGTGCCACCGCAGCGGACTTGTCGCTTTCCGTGAGCGGGTAAAAGACAGTTTGATTTACGATTGGCAGGCGGCTTGCGACCAGGTGGCTGGCAGCGAGCCTTGGTGGAAGCCCGGAAGTGCACAGGGTTACGCCCCATTTTTATACGGCTGGAGCTTGGGTGGATTAATTGAAAGGGTTGCCGAAAAACCCTTGTTGGAACTTTATCGGGAATTGCTAGCCAAACCCCTCAATCTTGATGGGGGCTTTGGGGCAAATGGACATCGTTCGCAGAGAATTGCCGATGTCAGCCCGCTGAAACAACCCTTACCAGAGCTTCGGGAAAATGCCATTGGCCGCGCCATAAAAGAAGACCGCAAAGGGCCTGTTGCGATGGCATTTAGCAACCCGGTGAGCTTGATGATGGGTACCAATAGCTCCGAGTGGCGCGGTGCTTTAATTCCTGCAGCCAATGGCCACTTCAGTGCGAGAGACCTGGCAGCGGTTTACGGTGAACTCACCTGTGACGAGCCGACTATTTTGCCCAAGCGGTTGATAGATGAAGCGGCAAAGGAGCAGAGTCATGGCCACGATAAAGTATTGCAGGCTGAGGTGAGTTTTGGTTGTGGCTTTATTCGCAGCAGTTCCGCGGCGGACTTGCGCTTTGGGGGTAGCCAGGGCTTTGGCCATCCGGGAGCGGGTGGTAGTGTCGGCTTTGCTGATCCGGAAAGAGGGCTGGGCTTCGGATACGTGACAACTCGTTTGGGGCAGAGCTTATTTATGGATCGTCGAGCGGTCGGTCTGGTAGATGTTCTTTACGGGTTGTTGTGATGACTGAAGAAATAAAGGCTCTGGTAGAGCGGGTCGATGAACTGGAGAGCCGTTTGGCTTTCCAGGAAGACACTATAAGCCAATTAAATGATGTGATTGCTCGTCAGGATACGGATATTCGCACTCTACTCGCACATATGCGCGAGTTGGGCGAAAAGTATCGGACGATTGCTTTTGAGATGCAGGGGGCCGGCAAGCCGCTGGATGAAAAACCTCCGCATTACTAATTCAGTGGTTACAAAAGGGTTTTTATAGAAGTCCACAGGGGCTGGCATGAAAATCTTTTTTGTTACTAAGTGACAGACATAGAGGTATTCGCTGCCTCTTGGGGGCGTCTTTAAAAACAAAAGCGTCTAAAAAATTGCCTCAGTGGAGTGTGGGGCTATTGACAAACTTTTCCACATACGCAGTTGGTAAAATTTGCCCTCAAACAAGAAGATATCCACCGTTATTTTACGTCAAGGCAAATTTTTAACTTGTTGTTTTTTAAAGGAAAACTGAAGAGTTTAAAAAATGTGCAAAACGCTGTAGGCGAGAGTTTACGCCGGTTGGCGCCACGGATAGCTTATTAGTGCACAGTTTTATCCACAGATTTTGTGGAAGACCGGGAAGCTGATCACTTCTTGCTCGCTACTTTGTCCAGCATTGGTACGTAGTTATGAATAGTTACTACGTAATGGGGACTAGTCAGTAGAACTGACAATAGATTCGCTTTAGTCTATGGAGAATTTCATTGGGTTGGTTCAGCCGCCAGTCAGATAGTGTGTTGAACAATACAGAGATTGCACAAGACATGTGTAGCTCAATACCCGTTACTTAAAAATGCGTTAGGAGAGCCAATAATGAAATATTGGGTAGCAGCCCTGGCACTGGGTTCGATGGTTGGTTGTTCCACATTGGACCCTTACACAGGTGAAAGTAAGACCAGTAATGCCGCCAAGGGGGCTGGAATTGGAGCTGTAACTGGAGCGATCGTTGGTGTCGCTACTGCCAGTAAGAAAGACCGTGGTAAGGGAGCCTTGACCGGTGCCCTGGGTGGCGCCGCTATCGGTGGCGGCATTGGTTACTATATGGATCGTCAGGAAATGTTATTGCGTCAGCGCCTGGAAGGTACCGGCGTACGTGTTGAGCGTGAAGGTGATAATATTCGCCTGATCATGCCGGGTAACATTACCTTTGGTACTAACCGCGCAGATATTCGTACAGACTTCTATGACACTTTGGAATCGGTCACTGTCGTGTTGCAGGAATTCGATAAAACCGCAATTCGAGTCAGCGGCCATACCGATAGCACTGGTTCAGATGTGTATAACCAGAGCTTGAGCGAACAGCGTGCTAACTCCGTTGCCGGCTTCTTCAGCGGTCAAGGTGTTTCTGCAGGTCGTGTACAGGCTGTAGGTTACGGTGAGCGTTATCCTATTGCCAGCAATGACTCTGAAGCTGGACGTCAGGCCAATCGCCGAGTTGAGCTGGAATTACTGCCGTTATAACGATTAGGTTAGGTACTTTCTACCTTTAGTCGTTTTTTATTGATAGTGCCCAGATTGTTCGATTTGGGCACTACACCCCTTCATAAATTCCCATTATTATTCTACTCAATTTCTTAACTAATCCCTTAAGCAGCTATTTGTTTGTCCCTACAAAGAGTTTCCGGCTTTGATCCCTGGTTACTCGGCGGATGATGTATTGAGAGAAAGCTTTCTCACTTATCCTCTTGCCATCTTCAGAATCTTTCCCGAACTGTTTTTGTAGTTGCCGCTCAAACCATTCTATTTAGATCAAGGCTCATCTTTGGATTTCCGTGTTGTCTTATTTTCAGACTTATATAAATCTAGCGACCCTAAGATTTAGCATTAGTTTGATTTCAGTAAATTTTTAGAGAATGTTTTGTGAGCCAAACGAGAGTGGTTATCAGTTCTTTGATGTATCAGTTTGTTCGACTGCTAAAAATTAGACGTGCCAACATTTTTATAGAGATCATTTGCCAATCATATTTTCTACCTATGAATAATTGATTTTGTGGCCATGTATGCAGAGATAGATTTGCTTGCTTTTTAATTTTTAGAGCATTGGCCGTCAAGTAAGCAGGAAAGTCCGAAAATTAAGTTGTCTAGGGTTGGGTTGGCGCTAATAATAATTTCTTAGTTTTATTATTTTCTGGATTTGTACTTTATGTGATTTATATTTTTGACCAGCTTTTTATGTTGGTACACCTGTGCAAGTTGAGGTGGTGTGAGTCGTAAGTTTTTATTGTTTTTTCTGTCGCGGATATTTTTAGGTGTTTAGTTGGTGGAATCAGTTTTGATTGGTACCCCCAGGCAAAGGATCGCATAAATACTTCTAATTCGAAGGGTGTAGCGCCAGATTTTAGGGCTGTGTTAATAGTGGAGGTTGTTCCTTCCCTCATTCGCCACTTCGATTGGTAATTTAGTTGTTGGATGGATGGATGGATGTTTGTGTCTGTCTCGTCGGAGAATTAATTTGACACATTGAGGTGGGTAAAGAATTCCATAAGTATTGTTTTTCATGGTTTCACTGCTGTAAATGGCTGATCTATACGCTGCAGAAATATAATAATGGTGATTGTGAACCTGGCTGCTTTTAAGAGACGATAAAGTAAAATTTTGCAGGAAGCTTGTCCTTTTGGTTGGAAATGATGAGTCTTAAGATGTGGGCCTGTGATGATCGTCAAGCTTCATTACTTAAATGTTTTGTGAGATTCATATTGGGGCTGAGGGCTTCAAGCTCTTTTCATGAAGGTCTATGTCATTTTCAGTTCTTCACTAAAAGATTGTATCCATAAGATGGAAAGGCTATCTCTATAACTTTTGGTTGGTAATTAATAAGGGGTAGCGGTGATCTTGGCAGAAGGTGTTGGCTAAAAGTAGGTTCTGAGAAGAGTACACAATGAGTTCTTAACTTAAAGCCTTGACTCTCCTCTTAAGGGGAGAGTTCAGAATTTTAGTGGCTCAGGTAAAGATAGGGGTCTCACTTAACATGCGGTAGATGTAGTAGCTGTGCCTAATTGCTGAATCGATCGTCAAGTTATTGATTGAGTGGTTGGATATTAGGGTTGGTAAATATTTCTTAGCTTTAGGTTTTTATTGCAATTTTATTGCATTTAAATTTTTCTAGTAGATTTTTATTCTTTTTTTGTTTGTGATTTGGAGTTTTTTTAATTTTGGGTGATTGTTTTACACCCAGTCCCGGTCTGTGGGGCGAGGTGGAAAAATTGAGGCAGTGTTGTGGGTCCTTAATTGGCATTTTATTTAGATGTGTCAAAAAAAACAGTCTTCAATCATTTGCTGGTGTGCATGCAAAAGACGCCAAAATTTTTAGGGTGGAAAATACTATTTATCGTTGTGTAAGTGAAATAATTATTGGTTCATCTGTACCAATTGAGGTTGTTAGTTTTATTGGTACAGCTTGTTAGTACAAGTGGGATGAAATTTGATCAGTTAAAAGGCCCCAAATTTTGGGTGACTGGTTATTCTTTAAGGTAATATCAATATCACTTTACAGAATATGGAAGGTTAGTACATCCTAACGCAAAGTCACTTAATTCCATCGAGTTATTTTGCCTTTTTACGCCAAGTTAGATTTGCGAGAAAACATAAAGAACCCTTCTGGGTTGATAAGTTAGTTGTAGGTGTTTGCCGTGAAAAGTAGTCTTCTATCGCCATACCAGGGCCTTAAAGAAAGTAAAAAGAGAACGATATCGATCATTATTTGTTCTGGTGCCCAGTGCCTGGATATCACAGGTCCAGCTGAGGTGTTTACGTTTGCTAATAAACAAATGGCCGATTTTGGGTATGGCGAAGATCAGCTGTATAAAATTGAATTTTTGGCTGCAAGCAAGGAGCCGAGGCAAGTAACTACTGGCTTGAAAGTACATCCAGATAAATGTTTTTACGAGGCCGATTCCATCCATACTCTTTTAGTTGGTGGTGGTACTGCGAAAAGTTGCCTTGACTTAACGGATGACAGTCAGTTTCTTGAGTGGTTGAAAGTTAAGGCAAAGGAAGTTGAGAGGATAGGGGTTAGCGGAAGTGGCACATTGGTACTTGCTAAGGCTGGAGTTTTATCAGGGCATCGGGCTACAACTCATGAAAAATACATCGGTGATCTAAAAAAATATAAAGATATTGAAGTAGATGACAAAGCGATTTTTGTGAGAGATAAGAAAATCTACAGTTCTGTAGGGCGAAGTGCAGGGATAGACTTGGCCTTGGCTATGGTTGAGGAGGACTTCGGTCGAAAACTGGCCCTTTTAGTTGCTCGGGAAATGATTTTGTACCTGAAGCGTGATGGTGATCAGAGTCAGTACAGTAGTTATTTACAGGCACAATTAAAAAATAATAGGTTCTCCCCGTTGTTGGAATGGATAAACCTAAACTTAGAGCAGTCTCTCAGTGTTGATTTTTTGGCTAAAAAACAAGCAATGAGCCCCCGAAATTTTTCTCGCTGCTTCACAAGCGAAATAGGTGTAACTCCGGCTCGGTATTTGGAGCAGGTTAGAGTTGAGAAGGCCTGTCAGTTAATATTGGAGGCAGGGATTAGTCAGGATGTAGTGGCAACCCAGTGTGGCTTTTCGTCGCAGGAACAAATGAGAAGGGCGTTTCTCCGGCAGAAAGGTATTCTTCCCAGTAAATACCGCAAACAGTTCGCTTGAAAATACTGGATTTCGTTGATTTTTGGCTTATCTTCGACATGGGGGGCGGCTTTTCAGGGTTTAAGCATGAATGCTCATGTATGTCTGAACCTCTGAGTTGATCAACATCTTCACTTTTAGTTAATATTTATATTTTGCAAGAATATAAATATGAAATACTTACTTTTGACCAGTTTGCTATTTGCAGCTTCTGCAAGTGCTGAGATAGACCTTGATTACCTCAAGGTACCCGAGGGCTTTAAGCTCAGCTACTTTGCAGAAGATGTTGAGACGGCTCGTCAATTGGCACGTTCTGAGTCGGGTACAGTATTTTCTGGTTCTTTCAGCGCGAAAAAAGTTTATGCTTTCAAGGACACAGATAATGATGGTGTAGCTGATCAGCGTTGGCTATTGATGGATGATTTAAAAGCGCCGACAGGTATTGCCTATAAAAATGGCGATTTATATGTGGCTGATGTCAATAAGATTATTCGCTTCCCCTAGATTGATAAAAATCTTGACAAACCGAAGTCTGAGGTTGTTTACGATCAGTTTCCAGCGGACAGGCATCATGGTTGGAAATTTTTGCGTTTTGATAGTGAAGGGCAGCTGATAGTGCCTGTCGGCGCACCTTGTAATATCTGTGATGCCAACGAAAATTACTCAAAAATATTTTCGCTGGACTTGCAATCTAAGAAAACAAAAGTGATTGCAAATGGGGTGAGAAACTCCGTTGGCTTTGATTTTCATCCGCAAACCAATGAATTGTGGTTTTCAGACAATGGGCGGGACATGATGGGTGATGATATCCCACCCTGTGAAATCAATAAGGTAAGCTTTGCAGGAGAGCATTTTGGCTATCCTTATTTCCACGGTGACGATATTGCAGATCCGGAATTTGGTCAGGGTAAGAGGGCCGCTGATTATTCCAAGCCGGTATTAAATTTAGATGCCCATGTGGCGCCTCTTGGAATTCACTTTTATCGCGGTGGGCAGTTTCCCAAGGAATACCAACAGAACTTGTTGGTTGCTGAGCACGGGTCCTGGAATCGAAGCAAAAAATCAGGTTACCGAGTAATGATGGCGACAGTTAAAGATGGTGAGGTCACGGATTACAAGCCGCTGGTCACTGGTTTTATGCGGGATGAAACCACCTATGGGCGCCCTGTTGCATTTTTAGAAATGCCTGATGGCAGCGTATTAATTTCTGATGATTTTGCCCATAAAATCTATCGCTTAACCTATACCGGTATTTAAATGGCCGATTTTATAGCTATCAGGGCTGCTCATTGAGCAGCCCGCTTGGTTATCCACTGTATTGGTTTTCACGCTAGAGAAATTTCTGCCAAATTTCCTCACCTCTTAGCTATCCTTCAGACTCTGTAAAAAAGAGTAAGCCGATCCTAATTACTTGTGCTATGTCTACTGCGATAAGAGCATAAGTAAGGAGAGGGTTGTGACGCAAAAAATATCCTGTGAGACATTTTCCAAAATCGTGAGTGTTATTTTATATCTCCTAGTGAGTAGCACGGCGCATGCGACTGAGGACATAGCTTCGGCATCTACTGCTCATTTGGAATTACGTTTTGCCCAAGCTGAGGTTGTGGCGCAAGTAGAAATTATTGATGTTCACAGGGATGTGGATAGCGCACTGTCTGAGGAGGGAATTACAGCCATATCAGGCTATATCTACTCTGCCGTTCCCAGCCAGGTTTGGAAGGGGCCAATGGGTGGAGAGATCACCTTCCGCCTGGGATTTGAATCCTGCGATTTAAAGCTGGAGCAAGGTGAAAACTATCTGATTTTTGCGAATTTGGATAGCTACGGAAGGTTACACCTGAGGAGTTGTGAGGCGGTTATTGCTGAGTCAGACGCCACCGCGATACTTGCCCAACTTAATAAGTTTATTAAACAGGGCTAATAAGTTGCTCTCTTGCAGACCTGTTAGAACTATCAGTTGTAACTGGTTCTTTCTTTACAGCAATCCAACCTGCTACGAAGTGGCTCTCCCCCTTGAAGAACCCCAAAGGAGGGTTATTCTTATCAGTATTGGCGCGACCTTCTTTTACAGGCGCTGCATCTCATTAAGTTGCGCACCGTTGTAAACAGGCTGGAGTGTCAGGGTTTGGGATTGTTATCGAGAAAGTACACCGACCAGCACTGTGTAACCGGCTCGATTTTAATGATTAATGTCTTCTTTTGAGTTTGCCTGGGGTCGAGAGGTCCAGATATGAAGAAGTTACTGATTCCCCTGATCATTTTATTACTGATCATCGGTTATTTTATGTCGCGCAGCGGCGAGCATAAGGCTAAAGAAGCCTATAACTCGATGGAGCAGGAGCAGAAGAGTGAACAGATGAGGGGATCCTCTACCCCCTCTAGTGGAGGAAGTAGCGGTGGCTCAATGGCCCCAGCAGATACCTCGGATTCCCCTGATGGTATGGGCAATCCCGATTCCCAAATGCCCCAGGACTCTGACTCAACCGATCCCGCTCCTCCGGGGTCTTCAGATAACGGGAGCTCACCTGACGCTACTATGTCTGGGTCCGACAATATGGGTGCAGATGGCAACATGAGCCCGGATGCTAATGATTCTAGCGCCATGCCAGACGCGAGCAATAACTCGGGCGGCGACCTAAATCAGCAAGCGGATAAGGTCGTAGATGATGCTACAAAGGAAGCCAATGATGCTGTAGAGGGAGCAACTAACGATATGGATGCCTCTGCCGATGGCGCTGAAACAGATACAGAGGCAGATACCGGTCAGGATGAGGGAATGGAAAGTAATGATAACTGACCAATAGTAATGACTCAGCTACATCGAGCTAAGCGAAAAGCAGGGCCGCACAGAAGTGTGGCCCTGCCGCATTCTCAAAATATGATTGAGCATATCTGGCATCAGGGTGATCGAATACTCGAGGTTAGACCAGTTGGGAAGTTAACCGTTGAGGACTTCCAGTTGCTAGCCGCGCAAGTTGATCCGATCATCAGTAAGCGGGGACGTATAGAAGGGTTGCTAGTCAATGCGGGAGATTTCGCTGGCTGGGAGAGCTTCGTCGCAATGATCTCTCATTTTCGCTTTATTCGAGAGCATCAACGACATATCCGCCGGATAGCCGTGGTTACCGATAATCCTATCCTCCGCTTTATGCCCAACCTTGCCTGTCACTTCATCAGTGCTGAGGTACGTCCCTTTCCCGAAGAGGAGTCCGCTCAAGCTCTGGAATGGTTACAAAAACCGGGTTAGCATCGCCTCCCTTTTTCAATGTTACCTGGAGGGCAGGTGAGTCCATCGTTGGCTATTGTCGCTGCGGCGCCAGAATATGTTTCCGCAGCGGAAGAACTATCCGCTCAGTTAGATTACCCCCTCCTTGGAGCTATTTCTCCTGCTGATGTGATCGACTTTCCCCAAGTGTTGTGTCTCGGAGAGCAACTGCAGTTATGTGCGACCGGGCGTAAAGCAGCCGGGCCAGTATGGGTGGATTTTGTTGCTGGAACACTTGCTCATCGCCGCAAGTATGGCGGCGGTAAAGCTCAACCAGTAGCAAAAGCTGTTGGTCTGCGTTCTGGCTTCCATCCCAAAGTCCTCGATGCCACCGCTGGTTTGGGTAGAGATGCTTTTGTTCTGGCGGCGCTGGGATGTGAGGTGCAGATGCTGGAGCGCAATCCGGTTGTTTTCCAATTGCTGAAAGATGGAATACGCCGGCTGCGACAGGCGTCTATCGGGGATGCTGAGTTGGCTGCAATTTCTGAGCGAATGAGCTTGGTGGATTGCTGTACGGCGGCGTCAGAGTGGCTCGCGCTGCAATCGGAGGAATCCATCCCTGTTATTTATCTGGATCCGATGTTCCCTGCGCGGGGGAAAGCTGCCAAGGTCAAAAAGGAAATGGCTGCCTTCCATCATTTGGTTGGGACTGATGAGGATGCGGATAGCTTATTGAGCCCTGCCTTGGCGGCCTGCTACTATCGCACAGTAGTTAAGCGCCCTAAGCTTGCCCCCTATTTGGCTGACATGAAGCCCAACCTTTCCTTGGAGGGGAAATCCGGCCGCTTCGATATCTACACCAAACATGGGGTTCCAGGCTAACTGCCATATACCGCTGCCCTAGCCGATTTCTCCTTGGGTGAAAGATGGTGTGGGCACCGACTTGCTATGAATTCTATGTTTCCATAAGTCCGTTGCTAAAAGGGCGGCTTATGCCTTGGTAGCGGCACCTCTGTTATCCCATCTATCCCGCAGACTCCCACGATAGGCTTTGCTTCTTTGTACTGCCGCAAAAATATTGCACTCCAGGGAGGTCCCATCAGTGCGACCAAAAGGGAGCAGTGCATCGAGCACCCCGGATATTGCCAACAGAAAGATGTTTTCTGTGGTTGCTCTCGGGCTCCTAACTGCCGCAACGGTCGTTACCAGCTTGCGTACCCTGCCGATGATGGCGCAAGAAGAAATGACGATGTTTTTCTATATCGGCTTTGCGGCATTGTTGTTCTTGATTCCTGCAGGGCTCGTGTCGGCAGAACTTGGCAGCGCCTTTTCAGAGCGCACTGGGGGTGTCTATACCTGGGTTGGTGAGGCCTTCACCCCGAAGGTGGGTTTTGTCGCTATATGGTTGCAATGGATCGAGTGCATTGTTTGGTATCCCACAGAGTTGGGTTTTGCCGCAGCGGCGGTGGCTTATGCGGTGGGCGATAATACCATCGCCCAGAATACCTACTATATCGGTGGGTTTTGCATCCTTGCCTATTTGCTAGCGACCCTGATTGCTCTTACTGGAACCCGCTTTCTGGTAAAAGTGGCACAGTTTGGGTTTCTGGTGGGTATCATATTTCCCTGCTTGATTTTGATTGTCCTGGCTGTTTGGTGGGTGGTGAGTGGTAATCCTATTGGCTGGGAGACCTTGACCGACCCGGAAGTAGCAGTGCGTCGGGATGGTTATGATCACCCGCGCTGGTTTCCCCATATTAACGGCTTGGGGGCGATTGCTTTTCTCGGGGGTATATTACTTGCCTTTGCTGGTGTGGAAGCACAGGCCACGCATGTGTCGGAACTACGTGATACCCGTCGAGGATATCCAGCTGTAATCGCCATCGCCGCCGTTATTTCCATCCTGGTGTTCACTCTCGGCGCTCTCTCTATTGCTGCAATTTTGCCTTATAAAGAGATATCTGTAGAAACTGGCTTATTTACAGCTTACGAAAGAGCTTTTGGGCAGCTACTTGGGATTCAATGGCCCGTGCAAGCACTTTCCTGGCTAATTGGCTATGGTGCACTAAGTGGTGCCTTGGCATGGTTGGCTGGCCCCAGTCGAGGGCTGCTGGCTACGGCCCAGGATGGGATGTTGCCGCCCTGGTTTCAGCGAGAAAACCGGGTGGGTGTACAAAAAAATATTCTCCTTGCACAGTTTGTAGTGGTAGCGGCAATCTCGTCCATTTATATTTTAATGGATAATGTATCTACAGCTTTTGTTTTGATTTCAGTGATGGCTATTAGCTTATACATCATTATGTACATAATGATGTTTGCTGCGGTTATTCGGTTACGGATCACGCAACCAGAATTACCTAGAAGTTTTCGTATCCCCGGAGGGCTGCCAGGGGTTTGTATTGTTGCCGGAATAGGCTTAATTTCCGTTGTTTTTGCCTTGGTAGTTTCATTTTTTCCACCAGAACAGCTCACGATAAAAAATCCTGTAACTTATGTTGCTCTCAACCTGGGTGGAATTGCTATAGCGATCACCGTTCCCTTGTTAATTTTCTATTTTCACAATCCCTCCTGGCGGGGGGAGGGTGGCCATCAACAGCAGTCATTTTCTGATATTGATGAGTGAGCCGGAGGTAGGTAGTGAAAGAGCAATCTCCATTTGATAGGTTCTTTGACGAATACAATGAAGATATTCCAGAAAAGCACTTTCCCCGGTGTAGTATTTCAGCTGAGGCTGCCGAGGCTATCGTAACCAGTGAAACCTGGGCTGACGCAAAGCCTGCGATGAACTTATCTTCGTTTGTCACAACTTTTACTGAGTCAGAAGCATTTGAGGTCGCTAAGAAACATTATCTGAAGAACTATATTGATCACGACATGTATCCACAGCTGTTTGCGATGGAAGCGCGAATGGTTCGCTGGTTACACAACCTCTGGAATGGACCTGAGGGAGTAGAGCCATACGGCGCAGCGACCATAGGCTCGTCAGAGGCCTGCATGTTGGCTGGTTTGGCGCACAAGTGGAATTGGCGTAAGAAGAGGCAGCAAGCCGGCAAAGACGGCTCAAAACCTAACCTGGTTACCGGAGCCAATGTGCAGATCGTTTGGGACAAATTTATGCGCTACTTTGATGTGGAGCCGCGCATAGCACCGTTAAAGCCTGGTCATTACCGCTTTACCAGTGAACATCTGGATGAATTGGTCGATGAGAATACCATCGCTGTTGTCGCTATCGCCGGGCAAACCTTTACCGGTGAGGATGATGCATTTAGGGCGATTCAAAACTGGTTGGATAAGTATGAAGAGAGAACAGGAAACGATATCCCTATGCATATTGATGGGGCGTCGGGAGGATTTGTTAATCCATTTCTCTATCCGAATTACAAATGGGATTTTCGTTTGCCAAGAGTGAAATCTATCAATGCCTCCGGGCACAAGTTTGGCTTGGTGCCGCCGGGATTGGGGTGGATAATTTTTCGTGAAAGAGCAGTTTTTGATGAAGACTTGATGTTCTATGTTAATTACCTGGGAGGGGAGATGCCTACAGCCACATTGAACTTTAGCCGAAATGCATCGCCGGTTGCCTACCAGTATTACAACTTTATACGTCTAGGCTATGAGGGTTACAGGCAGATTATGCAGCACACCTTGGAGAATGCGCAGACTCTTCGTCAACTTCTGGTGGCCAGTGGGTACTTTGAAATAATGAATAAAACCCAGAGAATCCCGGTTGTTGCCATGACCCTGAATAAAAAATATAAGAATTTTAATGAATATGATATATCCAATAAAGTACGTGAGCGGGGATGGGTTCTTTCTGCCTATTCGATGCCGCCAAACGCTCAGTCTGTAAACTCTCTGAGAATTGTTGTTCGCCCTCATCTCAATCAGAATGCAATCAGTGGCCTTGCAAAGGATATTATCCATGCTTGCGATTGGCTGAGTGAGCATTGTGGTAATGCAACTCCGCCCAAGTTGCATGACCCGCAAAAAGTGGCCCCCAGTAAGTGTTAATTCTTACGGGACTTTAACGATCCTTGCATTCAATGACTGGGTAGATAAGAGGGCTATTTTGGAATCTCAGAGGCATCTTTGACAACCCTAACATGCTGCATCATGCCCCCATCCTCATGATAAAGTAAGTGGCAATGCAGAGGATACTTTCCGGTAAAATCCTTGAAACGAGTACGGAATTTGACATGTCCATGGGGCGGTACTTGAAAGGTGTCGCACCAAAACGGTAGTTTGAGTGTGTGGTGCATGGGGTCTTCTCCAACCACCTCGATAACATAATACGGATTAACATGAATATGGATTGGGTGGGGGAATTCACTTTCATTAACCAAGGTCCACTCCTCTACTGCATCAAGCTCTACGTAATGATTAACCACTTCACATCCTTCGAATGGTGAATGGTCAATACTGACATTCAGCCCGCGATAATATTTTTGAGGGTCATCAAGCGTGTTGGCCTGGAAAGTGAGTCGACGTGTATTGGTGATCTCATCATCTGTAATAGGTTTCAGTAAGTCCACTTTAAAACTGCTGGGGAAGGGTGGGGGTGCACATCTGGCGGGTGGTTTGCTGGGAGCATAGATTGCCGTTCCGATTTCCTCTCCCTGGGCAATAGCGATAACAAAAAGTGGACTGTTGTTATGGTACTTATAATGCGGCATTTGTTGGAACTCAATCGCATTATTGTAAATGTAAAAATGAGCTCCCGGAGTGGCAGCTTCACTGATTTTTAAGAAAAGGGAAGCTCGATTAGCGGGGCCCAGGCTTACTCCGTCTTGTAGGCGGTAGTCATCAGTAGGGTTTCCATCAAACCCGTAGATGTACATTTGCGCGAACCAAGGGCAATCGATATCTATCGATGTCCTGGTGGTAGCATTGAGAAGTCTCAGATTGAGAAGCTCACCCACCGTTGCATGAATGATAGGGCAGTATTGTCCGTTAACGGTAATACAGTATTCACTATCTGGGAACTTAGCGACCTGGTGTTGATCCTCTACTTTTCCGTGCTCATCTACGGCAATATTCTGGAAGACAAGAATATGTTCCTTAACTCCCATTGCCTCAAGTTCATCGTCAAATTCATCCCTTACGATTAGGGCACCTGCCATCCCGCTGCCGACTTGTATAGCGACAGAGCCGTGCTTATGGGGGTGGTACCAGTAGAGTCCTGGGGGTTGGTCCTTGGGAATGTCGTATTTGTAGGTATAACTTTCCCCTGGTTTGATCTTCATGCAGACATTGTCGGCCGGAGATTCTGGGGAGACGTGGAGCCCGTGAGTATGTAAGTTGTAGGTATTGAACTCATGGGGGAAGTTTATTGTAGCGGGTGTATTAAGGGGGTCTTCCTCTGGCAGCAGGTTGTTTGTCTGGATAGTAAGGTGGCTATCAGCGCGAATTTCAATGGTAGGGCCTGTAAGTGTGAAACCTGCTTCTTGAGTGATTGATGATGAAAATACACGGGTCCAGGTTGGTGTGTCATGGGTTTTGTAAAAACTGAAAATGTTATTCTTTTCGTACTGTACATCAAGTTTAAGTTCTAATTTTCTATTTTCTTTATCCATTGAGTAAGCAGGCGGATTTTTTATTGGTTCTAGAAAGGAAATATGCTCTCTATTGCTCACTGTTAACTCCGAGGATTTTGTGGGAAGCGAGATTGGTAAGAGGTACTTTATGAACGAATATCAGTTTAGATTCTAAGGCGAGATTATTTGTGGAATTGCTCGCCATATGATCGTTAATTGAGAGGCAAGTTAGGGTAGCAATAATCCTTCTGCAAAATTCATAATAATTCTCGCGACTTTGTTGGGGTGTGCCTGAGCAATAAAGTGCCCACCAGGAATATCAATGACATTGAGGTTGATGTATATCGCAGATATATCGATGACAGCTTTTTTACTTACAAGTCGATCTCTATCCGGGCGGATGTAGACGGCAGGGATTTCCAATCTTTGGGATGGTTGGGAAATCGAGGCGATATTGTGAAGCCTTTGCTTTAGTTTGCCTCTGTTGGTGTTTAGTAGGGCGTTATAGGTGCTGTCAATGAGTATGTCACTGCCTTTGCCATTGAAACCAAAAAAATTTAGTGTGATTTTGGTTAAAGATGGGCAGTCTATAAGCGAGATTGGAGCTAGTTGTGCTGCCTTGGATAGCAGCGAAGGAGAGCTTATAAAGCTAGCTATAAAGGTAATGCTTAAAATTTTCTCGGGAGCTAAGAGGGATAACTCATATGCAATTCGTCCTGAATAGGACTCAGCAATAATGTGAGTCTTCTCATTGAGAAAGCTCTTGGCGATTGATTGAGCTTGAGTCAGGTAACTATCCCCTGGGAGCTTGGAAAGGCAGATAGTTTCGGTTGTCCATTGCTTTGGTAGTGCCTTACTCAAACCTGAAAACAGTGTTCCTGTTCCATCAAGTCCTGGTAGAAGTAAAACTTTCAATTCCGAATATCCTGCTGGAATTTCCTATTAATTGAATATTAACATGCTTATGTTGAGTATTTCTCTATATATGACATTCAGCCAGGGTAATTCTTCTTGATGTTTGTACGGGACAAGCAATCTGGTAGTGCCGAAAGGTGAAGTTTTCTATCGCATGAGGTGGTTTGAGTTGCTGTGAAGGCTGTTGGGTGTGCATGTTTTAGATAAAAATAGTTTCTTTGATTTAAGCTTCTAAATATATTTAATTATTCTAATGGATATTTATTTATACTAATACGTTATTTCTAGTTATATCGATAACGAAAACAGAATTGCTAGGCCAATAAGTTGTCTAGGTGGGTAAGTATTAGAGTTCGTTAGTGTAACTTAATGGCAGGCCTAAACGTAGCTAGAAAGTTAATTGAAAGTTATTTGGTCAAAGGGAATATGGCTCCCCAAAGTGTTATCGAGCTTAAAATTGACCAAGGGAGCCTCTGAATAACTCCGTAATGCCTCTGCGGGTCTTGAAGGCTGCAGATGTTAGGCGCAGCTCGCCGCGAATGGCCGTAGCCCTTGGCAAGAGCTGCAACGCAGCAGCTGTGGCCTTCAAGGCCCGCCCTTCGGGGCTTGCAGAGCGATTCACACTCCGCGTTGCGACTTCTTGAAAGGTCTAGACATTCCTGCGAAGCCGCGCCTTGATTGTGAACCGCTCTGCATGCCAGAGGTATCATGGAGTTATTCAGAGGCTCCCAAGTCCTCAGTGAGGATGCCACCGGCACGTTAGTGATGTTGGAGCTTGAAGCTTTGGGGGCGAGGCAGGTGAAAGCAGAAATCTGTGCTCAGTATGTGGATCACAATGTATTGAGGGCAGATCATAAGAATGGTGATGACCATGTGTTCCTGCAAAGTTCCTGTCGTAACTACGGGATATGGTACTCGCGACCAGGAAATGGTATTAGTCATCCTGTCCATATGGCTTGTTTTGGTATCCCCGGTAAAACCCTTTTAGGTGGGGATAGCCACTCATGTGCTGCTGGCTCGTTAGGTATGTTAGGAATAGGAGCCGGAGGAATTGAGGTTGCGCTTGCAATGATGGGATTTCCGCTTTCTCTGGTAATGCCAACTATTTTGGGGGTGCGTTTAGAGGGGGAGCTACAGCCATGGGTAAGCGCTAAAGATGTTATTTTGGAGCTTGTACGTAGATATACATTGAGAGGTTGCTGGAACAAGATCGTTGAATATCACGGCCCTGGATTGGCAAACCTTACAGCAATGGATCGTCACGTAATCGCCAATATGGGGCAGGAAATGGGGGCCGTAACAAGTGTCTTTCCTGCTGATGATCAAGTGAGGCTTTTCTTGCGGCAGCAGTCGCGCGAGAACGACTTTGTCGAGTTGCTTGCCGATAATGATGCAACCTATGATGAAGTTGCAACTTTAGATCTATCGAAAATTGAACCAATGATCGCTTGCCCCTCGCGGCCGGATAAGGTTGTTAAAGTTCGTGAAGTTGAAGGTAGGCCAGTTTCTCAGAGCTATATAGGTTCTTCGGCTAACCCTGGGTTGCGTGATTTTTCCATTCCCGCCCGGATGGTAAATGGTCTCTTTGTACCGCACGAGGTTTCTTTAGATATTAATCCCGCGTCGCGCCAACTACTTCATGAGCTGACTCATAATGGTGACCTTGAAAAACTACTTGGTGCAGGGGCTTACTTGCATGAAACCGGCTGTGGTGGCTGTATCGGTATGGGGCAAGCCCCAGCTAGTGGGCACAATAGTCTTAGAACTGTGCCGAGAAATTTCCCTGGGCGTTCGGGAACTAAAGAAGATAGCGTCTATTTATGCAGCCCAGAAACTGCGACGGCCAGCGCCCTGAAGGGAAAAATAACTGATCCCAGAAATTTAGACATGGATTATCCGGTATTTGAAGAGCCTGAACATCTAATGGATATGCGATCACTATTGGAGTCACCGCAGGAAATACCAGTGAAAGTTGAGGTGAGAAAGGGCCCCAACATTAAGCCTTTGCCAGTTTTGGAAAAAATGTTAAGTGTGATCGAAGGCCCTGCGCTTTTAAAGCTGGAGGATAATGTTTCAACCGATGATATTATTCCCGGAGGTGCGGATGCTTTGCCTTATTGGTCAAATGTTCCAGAGTTAAGCCGCTTTGCTTTTTCAAGTGTAGATGAATCTTTTTATCAGCGGGCTTTGAGCACCAAGGAGGATATATTTCTTATTGCTGGCAACAGTTTAGGTCATGGGTCGAGCCGGGAGCATGCCTCAATTACATTGCGATACTTGGGAGTGCGCTGCGTCATAGCCAAAAGTGTAGCTGGACTCTATCGCAAGAATCTTATTGACCACGGAATTCTCATTTTAACATTTTGTAATCCAAGCGATTTTGACGCCTTTAGTAAAGATGATCAACTTCAATTTTATGATCTCTCAAGCTGTACAGGGGGTAACAAGATGCTAGAGCTGAGAAATGTGACTAAAGGTATTAGGATTTGGTTGGAAAATGACCTTTCTCAAGAAGAAATTGAAATAATTAAATTTGGAGGCCGCATCAACTATATTAAGGGGTTGTTGAGAAGGTCTCTGGAAGATATGGGCTCATTTTAACAGTGTGCAGGGTGGTGTGGGGTTGGCTCTCCACGCAAAATACTTGCTTGTATTTTTTAGAGCGGTATTTTTAATTGTGAGTTGGCAGTTGATGTATAGATTAAAATTTAGGTTGGCTTTTGATGAAGTTCTACTCGCTTGGTGAGGCTAGAGAGAATATTATTTTCTGCTAGTAGTTTTTGCTACTGCAATTGACTAGTTTGAATGTGCAGGATCTCTTGTCGTTAAAAGTTTGTCTCAGGTTATATATCAATAGATCTTTGTGTTAAAGTCCCTGTCGTCATGATGGTCAATTTAAGGGGTTGAGATCGCTCACCTACCATTGCTGCTGATGTCAAGCGCAGAGATAATTTCATCGTATCTTGCTTTAGAATGGTATCCATAATCTAAGTTGAAATCTTTTGATAGAGAATCATTAAAGGTCTTGGCCAGTTCGAAAATCTCCATCCTCTTTATATAAGTTTCACTGTAAAGTTTATTGATGAGAGTTTTGTGGGCTCCGTAGATGTTATTCTCTTGGGGGACTAAAGTATATATAGGTTTAGATAGGGCAAGGGCCTCAGAAATCATTGATGAACTGTCTTCGGTTATAAAGACAGCTTCACTTGCACCGAGTATTTCTTCGAGGCTGGCATTGGGGGCCTCATAATCTAGCAAGTTAAAGCATGTATCAAATGGCATGTTGCTTTCAATTAGCTCGGCCACATATTTAGGGGTTCTTCTTGAGGTGCTAATTAGCCATGATATGTTTTGAGAAGTCGCTATTTTTTTTAGCTCTTCTATCAAGTCTATATAATCCTTCCGTGTGTATTTATAGCCGCTTCCATTGCCTCCGATAAGTAAAGTATAAAAGGGTTTGTGGTGTTTCTTCTTTAAGTTGTCGCCCAATGCTTTGCATAAATTTACATCTATGCGGCTAAATGGAAGGTATTGCCTAGATTTCTTAATGTCCTCTTTGGTAGATAGGGTTAGAGAGAAGTCGGTTTTCCTGAAGCTGTAAATATTTCCTATGGCAATATTCATGCATTGTGTTTTTTGGGTTAGTGCAACGTTCGCAGCAACGCTATTCCCACCAAAGGAAATAATTAGATCTGGTTTTCTTTTGAAGGAGGGGTTTCTGTGAAAGAGCATGATAAATTTGTGTGCGTTTCTGGCGAGATGTCGAGTCAATAGTCTTATTGGTTTATTTAGGGCCTTTAAAACTGGTTTACTGGTGGTGATTTCATAAGAATATTTGCCCTTGGAGTGACGGGAGAGTAGCTGGTATAGCCCCAGTGAAGGACTGAGATGGCCCGGTTTTCCATCGTAAATAATTAAAATGTGCATAACCTTACTTAATGGTTTGAGAAATGTTTCTAGGGGGCTCTAAGTGAATAGGAGTACCCTAAATTGATTATTCTCAATTTTCTGTAGATGGAGTTTCTATACTTAGTGGCTGAGATGGAGAGTCTCAATTTGCAGATTTAAACTTACAATCTACCTTTGGTTTGTTATCGACTTCTGATGCTGCAGAAAGTGGTCTAGCCCTTGCAGCATGATGTAGGTGTGAGAAGGTGTAATTTTGAAATTATTTCTGATCATATTTTTACTTCTTCGGTATAAATAGGGCTCAGATACTATGGTACTGCTGGAATTTTCTTAACAACAGTTAGGATTTTGCCGATATTCCAACGAAAAATGACACATTCAGAAAAAGTAAGTGGCCTTATTCAAGCATTAAATTTTTTACTGTTGGGGGAAATATGTAATAAAAATATCTATTTTTAATCAGGCAAGCTCTCCCTGAGCATGGTAGAGGTAGGTATGGGTGTTATCAATTATTTATGTAGAAGTTCAAGGCATAAATGAACTTGTTGGGCCTGGTATTACCTAAATTGGATTTATGTTAATGTTGGACTCTATTTATTGGGCTAAGAAATAGGTTAAAGTCCATATTTTAAGGCTAGGTTGTTTGGTTAGGTGAGTACCCCAAGTATGTCTATGTTTCAAAAACTCAAAGCGTCAATAGGTATTGGTGCAGCTAAAGTTGATACAGTTCTACAAAACTCTGAGCAAGTTCAGGGTGGAATCATTGAAGGGGCTATCCATATCATTGGTGGTGATATCGACCAGCAGGTGGATGCTATAAGTTTAAAGCTCTGCACCGAGATCAAGGTGGAGACCGATGAAGGGGTAAGCCATGAGCGTTTTGTACTGAATGAATTACAGGTACAGGACCCTTTCACTATTGGCGCTGGAGAGAGCCTGGAAGTTCCTTTTCAGTTGGCGTTGCATGAAGAGACGCCAGTTACTGTTTTAAACACCCGTAGAAATAAAAGCTATGTGTGGCTGGAAACTTCCCTGGATATTGATTTTGCGCTGGATCCGAAAGACAGGGATCCCTTGCGGATAAGACCTTTGCCCGTTGTAGAGAAGGTACTTTCCATGATCGAGGAAAGTGGCTTTAAAATGGTAAAAGCGGATGTTGAAAAGGGGCATTTGCGTGGAAGCAATTTTGTCTCCCAGTCTGGATGCTACCAGGAGATAGAGTTTAAGAGTAGTGGCTTGTTGGCTTCAAAAGAGATTGAACTCTCCTTTATCGTTGATGGTGAACAGGTGCACTGTTTGGTTGAAATTGATCGCAGATTTGGTCTGCGGGGCGATGAATATCATTCGTTTTCATTAGCACATGATGCGAGTGATAATGAGGTTGTCGCAGCGGTTCAGTCTATTTTGTCTCTATAGATGAGCTGATCCATAGAGCCTGGCGGCACTGAGCTGCCGGGCCCTTAGGGGCAAAAGTGTTCAAGTAAAACAGTATACTCTTAGTATCAACTGCCGCCAGGTTCGTTAGTGATTCAGGAGGGTTTCTTAATGAGATTGGGGGGGGAGCATAACAGGCAGAGTCAATATCATAAGCTTCTGGCCATTTATAGAGAGCAATTACAAAGTAAAAATGCATAAAAGTTGCTGTTATCGCTAAATTTTCAGCTTAGCTTGGCCCTACGGTATTGTTACGCTTCTGGCCCGGAATCAAAGGGTTAGGTTTCCATAAACCACTTCGGGGGAATCCATGAGCCTTCAAAATATGTATTTCCCCACTTGGCGATTGCCTGAAGAATCGGTAAGACATCCTTGCCTTTCTGTGTTAGCAGGTACTTATATCGCTTAGGCTTTGATTGATATTGTTCCCTCACCAATATTCCCTCTGCTTCTAGCATTTTTAATCTTTCTGCTAGTCTATTGGTTGGTATTTTCTCTGGTGAGTCAGCTAGCTCGCTATAGGTCTCTTTACCACACAGTAAGTCTCTTAGAATAACTAATGTCCATTTATCGCCGAATACGTCCAGTCCGTTCACGATAGGGCATCCCGAACGTAAAAATTGATTATCAGGACTCATGCTCACACTCTTACTGCCAGAAAATGAAATACTAGCCTAGTTACTTGCGAAATTGAAGTTATTGATTTAGGCTAAGGTTACTTCAACTTCGTAAGTAACGGGAGAAATCTATGTCCAAAATATCTGGAGAATGCCTGTGCGGTTATATTAGTTATTCTTGTTCCGAAGAGCCGGTAATGGCGGGGCATTGCCAATGTACAGATTGTCAGAAAATTAGTGGGGCTGGACACATCGCTAACATTGCTATTCCTCGCGGAAGCTTAGCCATTAGTGGCGATCTTGCATTTCATGAGAAGCAGACAGATAGCGGCAATACAGTAAGGAGAGGTTTTTGCCCTCGCTGCGGTTCGCATATTTATGCGGAAAATAGCGGTATGCCGCAGTTTGAATTTATCCGCGCTGGAAGTCTTCATGACCTGGAGCAATTCAACCCGACAATGGTGGTATATGCTGGTAGTGGCGCATCTTGGGATTATATGGACCCGGAATTACAAAAATTTGAAAAAATGCCAGAAATGTGAACTTAACAATCAAAAGTAGGGGATGCAGCGCACAGCTGTTTTTGGGTTGAGGAAACTTCTGAAAATCACATTTCTCTCAATTTATCTCCCTGCAATCCCCATGACTCGCTGCTTACGGGCACAAAAAAGTAACTCATAAGAGTGCCTTTGAGAGCAGTGGTTTGTTGACTTCTAAAGAGATTGCCCCATCGGTTCAGTCCATTTTGTCGCGATAGTTGGCCTGCCTCCAAGAACCCAGCGGCCTCTAGGCTGCAAAGCTCTTGGGTTTTGGCTTTTACAGAGTGTCTATTAGGCTTTGAGGGATTCCTCCCAGTTATTAGCCCATTCCCTCAGTGGATCAAGGGTTTCCATTAACGAAACTCCCAGATCTGTCAGTTGATATCCATTCGTACACTTATTAATCAATTTAGCTTCGCTCAACTGTTTGATTCTTGTATTTAGTACCGAAGGGGACATGGCATCACACTGGGCTTGGAGCTCCCTGAAGCTCCGGGGTGTGTTCCTCAGTTCCCACAGTATTCTCATATTCCATTTTCGCCCGAGCAGATCGAATACAGCCATAATGGCTATGCCGCTAGTCGAGCCTCTGACAGTTTTTTTCGGTAGAGGAGTTGTCATGGTTCTTGCGCTTCTAAATTAGTAGCGTTACAGTTGCTACGAAATCAGTAGCAATCTTATAGTGTTTTTAGAGAAGAGGGAATGGGTATGTTTTTAGTGGATATGCATTTTAAGGATATGAAAAAGCTAACCCCAGAACTGACTGCGGAGCATAGGCTTTATCTGGAAGGAGAGTATAAGTCTGGAAGTTTGCTCTTTGGAGGAAGGAAAAATCCCAGGACTGGAGGGGTTATTGTTTCTCGCCACAACAGTGAAGAAACATTGCGGAGAGTGCTTGATGAGGACCCTTTTATAAAAAGTGGAGTTGCAGTTTATTCGCTAACCGAATTTGAGCCTGTTATGGCCTCTGAACAGTTTTTACACCTTCTAAAGATGAGTTCGCATTAACAGTCTTAAGAGTGAGCTCAAAGACGGAGTGCCATCTCATTAATCCCTAAATGTTTTGAGGGGAGTTTGGTATGTGGCTTTGAGGGGGATACCATAGCCTGGAAGGCAGATGAAGCTCTTCAGGCCACATGTAACTTGATTAATCTTAAGTATCGTCTAGTTAGCACTATTGCCTGAAGAAAGGTACTTGATGGCACCATTAAATTAAATGATGCCCGATCATCAATCTCCGATGGTTTCCATTTAAACTACTGCTTGGGGATTATCCTCTATCGCCAAGGTGGAAAGATTTGCTATCTATTAGATTGGTGGAGGCTATTTCTGCAAGCTTAAAGTGGTGTAAAGAGTTGATATATAGCCCCTAAGGAGGGGGGAGACGTTATGTTTTTAGTGAACTTGAATTTCCCGGATATTAAAAAACTGACCCCAGAGTTAATGGCGGAGCATGTGAGCTACCTGGAGGGACACTATAAATCGGGAGACCTGCTTTTTGGGGGGGCGAAAGAGCCTAGAACTGGCGCGATAATTATTTCACGTCATCCCTCTGAGGAAGTGCTGCGAAAGGTTCTGGAAGAAGACCCTTTCACAAAACATGGGGCGTCGACATTTACGATTACAGAGTTTGTACCCGTTATGGCTTCAGAGGAATTTTCCAGCCTCTTGAAAGAACCCTAGATCGGGTTCCTTCGAGGCTTGTGTTACTTCTTACTCAGACAATCTTCGGTCGTGTTATTCGCTAAGGTCTGCGGTGATCACCGAATCAGAGAAGCTCTGATAAGCGGCTTCAAAAGTCTGCGACATGGCATCCGGGAAGAGGTGAAAATCCCCATTTTTTAGCGCGCCAACAATTTCCTCAGCCACTGCACTGGGGGATTCTCCGTCCTCCAGCCCAGCCTGTTTGGCCATATCGGTTTTGATGGGGCCGGGGTGAACACTCAAAACTTGTACGCCTCGCTCCTGAAGCGTTTCTCGAAGTGCCTGGGTAATTGCATAGCTGGCGGCTTTGGATGCGGAATAGGTGCTAACGTGTGGGAAGGTACGCAAAGATACTACCGAATTCATTTGTACCAGGGCGCCTTTGCTCTTTTCCAAATGGGGGGTGAATGCCTTGGCTACACGGACAAGCCCAAAGGTATTCACCTCCAGTTCCTGCTTAAGTGAGTCCTCCACATGGTCGCTAAGCGGGTCTGCGGGCGCAAGTACCCCGGCATTGTTCACCAGAATATCCAATTCCTGAATCGCCTTTGCCGCCGCCCCTACACTTTGGGCTTTTGCCACATCGAGTTCCAATGTGATTACTCTGTCGCCATATTTTTCTGTCAGTTCTGTCGTTGTCTCCGGGTTGCGAACGGCCAGATAGACTTTTTTTGCGCCACCGTCGAGAAAGCGCTCGACAATTGCCTTGCCAATTCCGCGGTTTGCTCCAGTTACAAGGGCAGTTTTTCCTTCGATTGAAATGCTCAATTCCGTTCTCCTGTGAAGGGTTGATCAATATTGTACCGATCGGTAAGGTTTGAGCTAAGTCTTACCGATCGGTACAATATTGTCAAAACAATTTTTGGGAGATTGCCAATGGCGGGACGCAAGCCGGAGTTTGATAAGGCGCATGCGCTGGAATCAGCAACGAAAGTCTTTTGGAAAAAGGGCTATGTGGGCGCCTCAATGGCTGACCTGACCAAGGCTATGGGGATTAATAAGCCCAGTCTGTATTCTTCCTTTGGCAATAAAGAGAAACTGTTTGTTCTTTCATTGGGGCAATACTTGGATAGATATGCCAAAGATCGTATGCAGTTCCTAACGGAAGAGGGAGTGCCGTTGCGGCAGCGATTGCATAGTTATTTGCTGGCTACCGTTAAAGGACAGGCCGGGGAGGGAACCCCGAGGGGTTGTTATCTGGCGTTTGGATTATCAGAAACTGCCGGTGACGCTTTGCCCTCTGATGCCATTGACGCTTTAAAAGCTGCTGACGCAGAAGCGGTAAAGCAACTGGTTGACTTGTTTCGTTTTGATAAAGAGTCCCAGGCTATAGGGCTTGATCGGCGTGCCGAGGAGTGCGCTATGTACCTGATTACCCTGCTGCATGGCACAGCATCGGTATTGCGATCCGGGCGAGAACTCAAGGAGGTGGAACCCTCTTTGGAGTTTGCACTTAATGGATTGGGGCTGGAGGCGTGATGGAAGTGGAAATTTAGACCTCTGAGTATTCAGAGGTCTAAATTGAGCTTTAGAAGCGGCGACGGAACATGGGCAGCGGTTGGTCGACCCCTGTTTGGTAGCTATCGCCAAAATCGCTCATCGAGTCTTTAAGGCTTGCCAGAGGCTGCTCGCCTTCAAATGCGTAGGCATTGAAGCCGCAGCGCTGTAAATAGGTCAGCTGGTCTCGCATAAATCCGCCTACTGCGCGTAACTCTCCGGTAAAGCTGTAGCGCTCGCGCAGCATACGGCCGGCGGTAAAGCCCCGACCGTCGGCAAATGCTGGGAAGTGCACGGCAATTACCGGCAATTTGGCGGCTTTTTCCGCAATCTGCTCGGCACCTTCTTCACTGTCCAGCCAAACACCGACTTCGTCACTGCGGGATGACAGCGCATCGCGATGTGCCAGCCACTGTCGCAGTGGCAGGATAATTTTGCCGGAGGGCAGGGTGCTTGGGTCCAACTCCTCTCCAGCTTCCAGTTGGGGTACCAGCTGCCATTCGTTGGTCTTTACTTCACCATCGATGATCAGTTCTGCAGGGTTGCCCGGCTGTGGGCCCAGTTTAGCTGGCTTTGGCATAAACTCTCTCCTTGAAGGGCTGAAGGCCGATGCGGTTGTAGGTGTCGATAAAGGGCTCTTCCGTTTGGCGCTGCTCGACATAGAGGTCGAGGATTTTGCTGATCACGTCTGGCACTTCAGCGCGGGAGAAACTGGGGCCCAATACTTTGGCCAGGCTGGCCTCGTTGGATGCACTGCCGCCCAGCTGAATCTGGTAGAACTCTTCCCCTTTTTTGTCGACGCCGAGGATGCCGATATGTCCCACGTGGTGGTGGCCACAGGCATTCATGCAGCCAGAGATATTGAGGTTGAGATCACCCAGGTCGTACAGGTAGTCCATATCGTCAAAGCGACGCTGGATGGCTTCGGCCACCGGGATGGACTTGGCGTTGGCAAGTGAGCAGTAGTCACCGCCGGGGCAGCAAATCATATCGGTCAGGGTGCCGATATTCGGTGTGGCGAAACCGTGCTTGCGGGCCTGTTGCCAGAGTTCAAACAGTTTGTCCTGTTCGACGTCTGCGAGTACCACATTCTGGTCGTGAGTTACCCGAGCTTCACCAAAGCTAAAAGTATCGGCTAGATCGGCAAGAGCCTCCAGTTGGGCATCGGTTACATCACCTGGGGGTACACCAGTGGGTTTGGTGGACAACTTAATCGCGCGATAACCGGGTACCCGGTGAGGGTAGGTGTTGCGTTCAAGCCAGCGGGCAAAGGCTTTGTCGCTGTCAGCTTGTTGTTGCAGTGCAGCTTCAGCAGCTGATCCGTCAAACTCGCGATATTCTGGGGCTGTGAAGAAGGATTTAGCCCAATCCAATGCTTCCTGGGTTAACTTTTCAGCGCCGTCTTTAATATGTTGCCACTCTTCTTCCACGCGGCGGCCAAACTCTTCCGGGCCGAGGGCCTTGACCAGAATTTTAATGCGCGCTTTGTACTTGTTGTCGCGGCGACCCAGCTGGTTGTAAACGCGGACAATCGCTTCAAGGTAAGAGAGCAGGTCTTCTTCCGGCAGGAAGTCGCGGATGGTCTCGGCAATAACCGGTGTGCGGCCCTGACCGCCACCTACCAATACCTGGAAGCCAATCTCTTCACCGCGCTTGACGATCTGTACACCGATATCGTGTACGCGGATGGCCGCGCGGTCCTGTTCTGAACCACTGACCGCGATCTTGAACTTGCGCGGCAAGAAAGCGAATTCCGGATGGAATGTAGACCACTGGCGAATCAACTCGCAGTAGGGGCGCGGGTCGGCAATCTCGTCGAGCGCAATGCCGGCGTAGGGGTCCGAGGTGGTATTTCGGATACAGTTGCCGCTGGTTTGTACCGCGTGCATTTCCACTTCCGCTAGCTCATCGAGAATAGCGGGTACATCTTCCAGCTGCGGCCAGTTGTACTGGAGGTTCTGGCGCGTAGTGAAGTGGGCGTAGCCTTTATCGTAGTCGCGGCTTACGCGGGCGAGACGGCGTAACTGGGCACTGTTGAGCAGGCCGTAGGGAACGGCAATACGCAACATGGGGGCCAGTCGCTGAATATAGAGGCCATTTTGCAGGCGCAGCGGCAGGAATTGCTCCTCGCTCAACTCGCCGGCAAGGTAACGTTCCGTTTGGCCGCGGAACTGGGCTACGCGATCGTTGATGATGGCGCGGTCCCGGTCGTCGTATCGATACATAACAGCTTGATTCCATTGCCTTTGTGCGCTGATGGTGGAGAAAGGGGCGGGCCCCGGACGATTCTCCGCTGGCGCATAACATACCAGCGCTCTTATGCAATAAATAACAATATTTTCCGCTATATCTGTAACCAACAGTTATAAGAGAGATTTATCAGCATAATGCTTGTCTGTTGTTGCAGATTCGAGGAGCGTTGCAGTAATGGCTATCTATGCCGTCCTGTCTGTTTTTTAGCCGCAACTTACCTGTTGAGTGTAGCGACTCCACTTCGGGGCCCTGGCAAATCGACGCTAATTCGGTTTGCTGTGAATTGATACCGCCTCTCAGTTTACTTGCGGTGATATAAAGTGCGAATCGCCAGTCACATATGAGGCTGGTTAGTGGCTAAGTCAGTGAGTGAATTCCTAAAAAAATATAAGAGGTAAGCGGGATGGCTAAAGATATCCTTGCGGCGATGATTGAGTTTGATGATTCATCAAAGTTTACTGGTGTGAGTAACAGTAATTTCGATGTGTTTGAGGGGGCGTTGGCTCGCGCTAAAGCCATGATGCAAGAGTACTCCGACGATAAATATATCAAGATGTTGGTTGCGCCGGAGCATTACTTTTCAGGGTATGCCTCTAAAGCAAAAACTAATCACATCGACTCTTTAAGCAAGGGCTCCAAGAGTGATATTTATTCCGGCCTGCGCAGAGCTTCCCGTCAGTACCCGAACATTCTGATTGTTGCAGGGACTATTGCTTACACAAAAGGTGGTGGATGTTTTTCTTCAGCATCTTACTTGAGCATTGCTCCTATCCTGGCCGGTGGCAATTTCCTGCTGAAGAAGTATAAAGTTGGCAATGGTAAGTATCAGACGGATGACGCTTTCTCGACCAAGGCAAGTGACAGTACTTTTTCGTACAAGGGCTTAACTTTTGGCATTGATATTTGCTTGGATCATAACAATAGGGTTCTAAAAAACTCGCTGGGTGGTAAAACTGTCGATGTACATATTCTGATTTCCGATGGCTCAAGCCCGAGTCCAGGTTCTCTGGCGACGAACAAGAGTGGTGGTGGAGCCGTGGTATTTTGCAATATGACGAGTGTTAACAAGGGCAAAGGTGTTAATGGAATTATGTCAGTTTCCCCAAATAAATGGGGCAATCTGAATGTCGATGTTAACAGCCGTACACAGGTTGCTAAGACTGGCCAGGCTCTCACCGGAGGGTTTCATATCGCTCTCTATTCCGGGCAGGCGTAGAGTGGCAGTTGGGTTGGTAAGTTGTTTGCCGGCCCCGCCTTGCAACTGATGACTTGATTTGCTCTACTTGGGTTGCCGCATCCAGCGGCCCAACTACTTTAAATAACAATAAAGAACGATCGGAGAGATTCGATGAATGATGAAGTAGCTGTAGTTTCTGAAGACGATAATGTAGTGGATGCAATTGCTGCTGTAGCACTGGTCGCAATTTTCGTAGCCACCTGTGTTTTTTGGGTGGCCACGCGCTAGCCCGCCGCTGGCCCGGAGTTGTGTAGTCCCGGGCATTAGCATTTCGCTCAGCTTATTTGTGTAGCTGCTCGCTGATGAAAAGCACTTTGCGATCTTAGCCCATATTGCCGAGTACTATTTTCACAATAAGAGCCAATCCGATTACAAATACGGCGGTAAAAACAACGCCGGCAATAACGTACGTCATAATACTACCGCTTTGAAAATCCCTTTCGCGGTTTTTATCACTCTGCACGCCAATTGCGGCGGCCAGGGTACTGACTACCACCTGGCCGAAATTGGGTTTTTTCGCTTTCTTATTATTATCTTCCACAGGCTCACTCCTCGAGGTTAGGACGTAGCCAGCGCTCCAATTCCGGTTCGCTGACCCCTTTTCGTTTAGCCAGGCTTTGCAGCTGATCCCTGCCGATTTTGCCCACATTGAAGTACTTTGCCTGGGGGTGGGCGAAGTACCAACCGCTCACCGCAGCTGCGGGCATCATGGCAAAGTGCTCGGTAAGGCTGACGCCTGCATTTTGCTCCGCTTGTAGCAATTTGAACAGGGTAGCTTTTTCCGAATGATCGGGACAGGCTGGATAGCCCGGGGCTGGGCGGATGCCCTGGTAGGCTTCCTTGATCAGCTCCTCATTGCTGAGGGTTTCGTCTTCGGCATAGCCCCAATATTCTTTTCGCACCAAACGGTGCAGTGTCTCAGCAAAGGACTCTGCCATACGGTCTGCCAGGGCCTTTACCATAATGGCGTTGTAATCGTCGTGCTTGGCTTCGTAGGTGTCTGCCAACTGGTCTGCGCCGATGCCAGTGGTAACCGCAAAGCCGCCCACATAGTCTATTTGGCCGGACTCCAGCGGCGCGACGAAATCTGCCAGGGAGCGGCACAGGCCATCGCCACCGCGTTTCTGTACCTGCTGGCGCATATGGTGAAGGCGAGCCAGCTCTTCACTGCGGCTTTCATCCTTGTAGACGATGATATCGTCGCCGACGCTATTGGCGGGCCATAGGCCGAATACGGCCCGTGCGCGCAATAGCTTTTTATCGATAATCTCTTTCAACATACGCTGGGCGTTGTCGTAGAGATCGGCTGCGGCTTCTCCCACAATTTCGTCTTCAAGGATTGCCGGGAATTTACCCGCCAAATCCCAGGAAATAAAGAAAGGCGTCCAGTCCATAGTGTCGAGCAGTTTCTCCAGAGGGAAATCGTCGATCATGGTAAGGCCCAGCTTGTTGGGTCGCGCTGGCTGGTAGTTTTTCCAATCAAATTCCGGGGCAGTATCCCGCGCTTCCTCGTAGGTTAAGCGGGTGTCATTGCGCTTGCGGTTGGCGGTGCGGGTGCGCACCTTGTCATACTCTGCCTGGATTTTTTCCACAAAGGCTGGGCGCAGCTCATTGGAAATCAGGCTGCTGGCCACGCCTACGGCGCGGGATGCATCGGCTACATACACCACCTGGTTGCGGTGGAATTGAGGATCAATTTTTACGGCGGTATGGGCCTTGGAGGTGGTGGCTCCGCCGATCAACAATGGGATATCGAACCCCTGGCGCTCCATCTCGGCGGCTACGTGAACCATTTCATCCAGGGATGGGGTGATCAGGCCGGACAGGCCGATAATGTCACACTCCTTTTCCTTTGCAGTTTGCAAAATGGTTTCCGCTGGCACCATCACGCCGAGGTCGATCACTTCATAGTTGTTGCAGGCCAGCACCACGCCCACGATATTTTTGCCAATATCGTGCACATCCCCTTTAACAGTGGCCATCAGGATACGGCCGTTGGAGCGGCTGTCTTCGGTTTTTTCCGCTTCAATATAGGGTTGCAGGTAGGCTACCGCCTGTTTCATAACCCGGGCGGATTTCACTACCTGGGGCAAGAACATTTTCCCTTCGCCAAACAGGTCTCCGACGATATTCATACCGTCCATCAGTGGACCCTCGATCACATCCAGTGGGCGTGAGGAACTTGCGCGGGCCTCTTCGGTATCTTCCTCGATATAGTTGTTAATGCCTTTCACAAGGGAGTGTGCCAAGCGCTCCTTCACGGGCAATTGGCGCCAGCTAAGGTCCTCTTTGCGTGTGGCACCGCCGCCATCCCCTTGGTATTTGGGGGCAATTTCCAGCAGGGCTTCAGTGGCATCCGGGCTGCGGTTGAGGATCACATCCTCAACTTTTTCCCGCAGCTCCTCTGGGAGTTCGTCGTAGACCGCCAGCTGCCCGGCGTTCACGATACCCATATTCAGGCCGGCTTTAATAGCGTGAAACAGGAATACTGAATGAATGGCTTCACGTACCGGATTGTTGCCCCGGAAAGAGAAGGAAACATTGGAGACGCCGCCACTGATCTGGGCACCGGGCAGGTTTGCGCGAATCCAGCGGCACGCCTCAATAAAGTCCACCGCGTAATTATTGTGTTCCTCAATACCGGTGGCGACAGCAAAAATATTTGGGTCGAAAATAATATCGGTGGGATCGAAGCCGACTTCATCGACCAGCACATCGTAGCTGCGCTTGCAGATCTCAATTTTGCGCTCGAAAGTATCCGCCTGGCCATCTTCATCAAAAGCCATCACCACCACAGCTGCACCGTAGCGCAGGCACAGTTGAGCCTTTTCGATAAACTCCTCTTTGCCTTCCTTGAGGCTGATGGAGTTCACAATGGGCTTGCCCTGGATGCATTGCAGGCCGGCCTCGATCACCTCCCACTTGGAGGAGTCCACCATAAATGGCACCTTGGCGATATCCGGTTCGGTAGCGGCAAGGTTGAGGAAGCGGCGCATAGCGGCGAGTGCATCCAGCATCGCCTCATCCATATTGAAGTCGATTACCTGCGCCCCATCTTCCACCTGGGCGGCAGCCACTTGCAGGGCGGTGTCGTAGTCCTCTTCAAGTATCAGGCGCTTAAATCGGGCGGAGCCAGTGACGTTGCAACGCTCGCCCACATTGACGAATAGGGCGTTTTCATCGGCGACAAATGGCTCCAGTCCGGACAGGCGCAGAGCAGGTTTTATTTCCGGCTGCTGTCGTGGGGGTATATCGGCCACTGCGTCGGCAATTGCACGAATATGATCGGGGGTGGTGCCACAACAGCCGCCGAGGATATTAATAAATCCGCTGCGGGCAAATTCCGCTACGATTGCGGCGGTCTGCTCAGGGGTTTCGTCGTATTCGCCAAACTCATTGGGCAATCCCGCGTTGGGGTGGGCGGAGACATTAGAGGTACAGGCGCCCGATAAGGCTTCCACATAAGGGCGCAATTCGGTGGCGCCCAGGGCACAGTTGAGCCCCACAGAAATTGGCTTTGCGTGGGCAACGGAATTGTAAAAAGCTTCGGTCGTTTGGCCGGAAAGGGTGCGGCCGGAGGCATCGGTAATGGTGCCGGAAATCATAATTGGCAGTTCGAAACCCAGCTCCTCAAAGAGCTGCTGCATGGCATAGATAGCGGCCTTGGCATTGAGGGTGTCAAAAATGGTTTCGATTAAGATCAGGTCGCTGCCGCCTTCGACCAAAGCGCGGCCCGCTTCTACATAGTTTTCTACCAGTTCATCGAAAGTGACATTGCGTGCCCCTGGATCATTGACGTCTGGTGAAATACTGGCGGTGCGGGAAGTGGGGCCGATGACCCCGGCTACCCAGCGCGGGCGCTCTGGGGTAGAGAGTGCATCTGCTGCACGGCGCGCGATCTCTGCGGAGGCCCGGTTGATTTCTACCACCAGGTGTTCCATATCGTAATCAGATTGGGACAGCTGGGTTGCGTTAAAAGTATTGGTTTCGATAATGTCCGCGCCCGCCTCAAGGTACTCCCGGTGAATCTTTTCGATCAGCTCCGGGCGGGTCAGGCTGAGCAGGTCGTTATTGCCTTTCAAGTCGCGAGGGAAGTCGGCGAAGCGCTCACCCCGGTAATCGGCCTCTTCCAGCTTCTCCCTCTGGATCATCGTCCCCATAGCGCCATCCAGGATCAGGATACGCTGCGCAAGCGCGGCATTAATTTGCTCGAGACGTTGGTCGCGGGACTGCTGGGACATTTACCAATCCTTATATTGTCGATCTTTAGCCGATGGTGGGAATGGCGCCAATCTTAGCACAGTCACGCCCACTCACTGGCTGCGACTTACGCCTTTTTGGTTGTTCCACCACAATAACAGAGCAGTTTTGAATAAAGTTGAGCAATTTATAGATACTTCACAGCGCCTAATCACTATAAATCCCTAGACGACCGGTCTAGTTTTGCGTAGAGTGATAGGCATGAAAAGCAGCTATGAAGATACTCGCCAACATTTGTTGGATACCGGTTACACCGTGATGGCCGTAAAAGGTTTCTCCGGTGTAGGTTTGAGTGAAATTCTCAAAACCGCCGGTGTGCCAAAGGGATCCTTTTATCACTACTTTAAGTCCAAGGAGCAATTTGGCGAGGCTCTGCTGGAAGATTATTTTCGCAGCTACCTGGAACAGATGGACGTTGGCTTTTCCTCCCGGGATCAATCTGCCGCCGATAATTTATTGGCCTATTTTGATGCTTGGCAGAAGAGTAGTGGGGAGCGTTACGATGCACACCGCTGCCTGGTGGTTAAGCTTAGCGCTGAGGTGGCAGACCTGTCTGAATCGATGCGGGTTATCCTCAGAGATGGGACTGAGCATATTATTCAGAAGCTCCAGAATTGTATCGAGCTGGCAGGGGAAGACGGTTCTCTACCAGACACCCTCAATGCCCGCGCCACCGCAGCTTTCTTGTACCAGCTGTGGCTGGGAGCCAGCCTGTTGGCCAAGCTAAACCGCAACGATACGCCAATGGCAGAGGCGATGCTGGCGACCCAGGAGATACTGGGGAAATACTGAGTTTTTTTACTGAGCCTGCGAGGGGAAAACCGTTGCGGGTATTTTTATGGCGCCTTTCTAGACGACCGGTCTAATTTGGCGACTTTGACTTCCGTTTTATGAAGTTATGGAGAATAGAGAATGCAATCGAGCGATATAAACCGCCGCCTGGTATTGGCATCCCGCCCTGAAGGTGCCCCGACAACAGATAACTTCCGCCTGGAGCATGCCCCTGTGGTCAAGCCGGAGGTCGGCGAGGTGCTGTTGCGCACAGTATTCCTATCGCTCGATCCCTATATGAGGGGGCGAATGAGTGATGCGAAGTCCTACGCAGAGCCTGTTTCACTGGGAGAGACCATGGTTGGAGGGACGGTGAGCCGTGTGGTTGAGTCCCGATTGAATGGCTTCGAGGAGGGGGATTGGATACTCGGTTATAGCGGCTGGCAGGACTATGCCATTTCTGATGGTACGGGGTTGATTAACTTGGGTAAAAATCCGGATTACCCCTCCTTCTCCCTGGGAGTGCTGGGTATGCCGGGAATCACCGCCTACTTTGGCTTGCTGGAAATTGGGGAGCCAAAAGAAGGAGAGACTCTGGTAGTTGCAGCTGCTACCGGTCCTGTGGGGGCAACAGTTGGACAAATCGGCAAGTTGCAAGGGTGCCGGGTAATCGGTGTTGCTGGAGGTGAGGAAAAGTGTCGCTATGCGGTAGAGGAGTTGGGCTTCGACCTGTGCCTGGATCACCGCGCCGAAGATTTTGTCGATCAATTGGCTGCGGCTTGCCCTGACGGTATCGATATCTATTTTGAAAGTGTTGGTGGCAAGGTCTTTGATGCGGTGCAACCGCTATTAAATGATTTTGCGCGGATTCCTGTATGTGGGCTTATCTCTCAGTACAACGCAACCTCATTGCCGCAAGGCCCGGATCGCACCAGTTTGTTAATGCGGGATGTTCTGACCAAACGCTTGAAAATCCAAGGCTTTATTATTTTCGATTACTACGAACGTTTTCATGAAGCGGTGCGTACATTAAGCCAGTGGGTTGCGGAAGGCAGTATTAAATATCTTGAGGATATGGTCGAAGGGTTGGAAGAAACACCCAATGCATTTATCGGGCTTCTGGAAGGAAAGAACTTCGGCAAGTTAGTTGTGCGCATAGGAAATGATGATTGAAGCAAAGCTGACAAAGTTTATAAGGACAGAAATATGAAAATACTGATGGTTCTGACTTCCCACGATGAACTGGGGAATACCGGTAAGAAAACGGGGTTTTGGCTGGAGGAGTTTGCCGCACCTTACTACACCTTCAAGGACGCCGGTGCTGAAGTGACCCTGGCCTCTCCAAAAGGCGGGCAGCCGCCTCTCGATCCTAAGAGTGATGAGCCAGATTTTCAGACGGAGGCGACTCATCGCTTTCAGGCTGACGCCGATGCTCAGCAGGCTCTGGCCAATACCCACAAATTGGCTGATATGAATGAGTCTGATTTTGATGCAGTCTTTTATCCCGGTGGCCATGGTCCCTTGTGGGATCTTGCGGAAGACCCGGTCTCAATTGCACTGATTGAGAACTTTTTTGCCGCAGACAAGCCGATCGGTGCTGTGTGCCATGCTCCGGGCATTTTCCGTCATACACGCCGTCAGGATGGCGCTTACCTGGTGTCGGGAAAAGGTGTGACCGGGTTTGCCAACTCGGAAGAGGCTGCGGTTGAACTGGTGGATGTCGTGCCTTTCCTGGTTGAGGATATGCTCAAGGGAAATGGTGGAAACTACTCCAAAAGTGGTGATTGGGCACCCTACGTAGTGGTAGACGGCAAACTGGTAACTGGTCAAAATCCGGCCTCTTCAGAGGAAACCGCCCAGACTCTTATGGGATTTATCCCCACCTAGGAGAGTGGTGAGGCCGGTCGGTCGAAAGGGTTCCAACTGACCGGTTTCCCTTGAGTCTTTCTGAGAGTAGAATACCCGACAAAGAAGCTTGGTTATTTGAGAGCCTATATGTCTGATTTGAATGTCACTATTACTGAACCCGCTCAGGAATACCTGAAAGAGCTGTTGGCCAAACAGGACTGTGAGGGAATTGCCATTCGCATGTTTGTTTCCAGTCCCGGCACGCCTAACGCCGAGACCTGTATCGCCTACTGCCGCCCGGGAGAGGAGGAAGAAGGTGATGTGATGTTGGAAATGAACGGTCTCAAAGCTTACTTCGAAGGGCGCAGCGTTCCCTATCTGGATGATGCTCGGGTCGATTACTCTTCGGACAAGATGGGCGGGCAGTTGACGATTCGCGCGCCCAACTCCCGTATGCCGAAAATTACTGACGACAGCCCTATCCAGGATCGTATTAACTATGTTTTGTACAACGAGGTTAATCCGGGCCTGGCAGCTCACGGTGGCCAGGTAAGCCTGGTAGAAGTGACCGAGGATATGTTTGCTGTGTTGAAGTTTGGTGGCGGCTGTCAGGGTTGTGGCATGGTTGATATGACCTTAAAGGAAGGCGTGGAAAAGACTCTCAAAGAGAAAATCCCCGAATTAGCAGGCGTGAAAGATATTACTGACCACACCGACAAGTCCCAGGCTTACTACTGAGTTCCTGAGACCATTCTGAGTCGGCCAAGTGGCTCAAAAGAAAAAGGCGAACCTTGTGTTCGCCTTTTTTATTGCAGTGAACCTCTCAGGTTAGATCCCGCGTAAGCCTCCCTACGAACTACTCCCACACTGTATATATTTGAAATATTCCTCGGTGCTTTTGAGGCGCTGGGGCAATGTAAAGTGCCGGTGCAGCGATCCAGTGATTGGTCATGCTAGTGATTGCTTGTGCGCCAACTCCAGGGAAGAACAATCTATGTTTGACCAAGTGGTGTTTGCCGGTGGCGGCGTGCGCTGTACCTGGCAGATCGGCTTTTGGGAGTCGGTTGCAAAGGAAATTGATCTGGCACCTCGGGTGGTCAGTGCAGTATCCGCTGGCTCCCTGGTTGCCAGCCTGGTTCTGATGGACAGGTCACTCGATGGGGTGGATTACTTCGTTTCGGCATTTAAGTCCAATGGGAAAAATATCCATTGGGGCAATATGTTTCGCAAGGACCCAGTATTCCCGCACTATACAATTTATCGGCGAGCATTAAGCGACTTATTTTCTGGAGGCTTTGATCAACTTAGGGAAGCCGCAGACCTACGTATAGGAGTCAGTACTTCGCCGAAATGGCTGCCTGGTCCAATCGCATTAATGATTGGAGCTGCGATTGATTACTCTGATACTTATATTTTCCCGAACCTTCACCCCACTACTGCACTTAAATTGGGCTTCCGCCAATCTTTTTATAAAGTGCGTCACTGTTCAGATCCGTCCCAGTTAGAAAAGCTGGTTATTACTTCATCCTGCACGCCACCTCTGACACCGCGTCTGAAGCAGGGCGGTGCGGAGGTATTGGATGGAGGGGTTGTAGATAGTGTGCCTATTGGTGGGCTGGATACTGGTGAAGGACGGGTGCTTATTTTGCTAACCCGACGTTTCCCGCAGCTGCCGGACCGTTTTACGGTACACAAATTTAACCAGGAATGGACATATGTTCAGCCCTCTGGACATGTTCCACTTAATGTATGGGATTTTGCCAGTCCGGAAGAGGTGAAAGATACTTTCCGTATGGGGATTGCAGATGGCCGTGCATTTTTAGCGGCACTGAGTGGCGAAGGGCGGTTAATTGAGAGTCCTCCCTGATGTGACTGGGGATATCTTGAATTACTGATTGGAAGGTTACGATCTTAAAGTTACTCATAGGTTTGCACTGAGTGTTGAGATAAAGACACCTTTAGTCTCAATGCCTAGTTGGTTTGAAAAGTGAAGCCTTTTTTATATCTATTTGTATCAAGGTGGTTGGCAGGTTTGCTGATTGTGATGCGTAATAGTTGGGAGAGAGCCATTAACTGTGATCTCGCTTTAACGCTTGGTGGCGATAGAGACAAAAACTCCTGCCTAAAATCAAAAATACCCGTATCTATTTCGATAGCCTTTTTTAGAGGGTGTCGTCATGTTTGATCAAATGGTTTTTGGTGGCGGTGGAAGCCGTTGCACTTGGCAGCTTGGTTTTTTGTTATCCCTAAGTCGCGAATTACCGATCCGGCCGAAAGTTGTTTGTGCTGCATCCGGAGGCAGCATGGTAGCGGCACTCATGCTTACGGATCGCTGCCGTGAGGGTGTTAATTACTTTCACTCTGTTTGCAAAAAAAATGAAAGGAATTTCTACTGGAATAATTCATTCCGCAAAGAACCAATTTTTCCGCACTTTGAGATCTATCGCAAAGGGGTACATGAATTTTTTCACGATAGTCTTGAGCCTCTGCGTCAATCTGCCGACCTCAGAATTGCAGTGACTTATCCCCCGGAATGGTTGCCTGTGCCTCTCGCTCTAACGCTGGGGCTGGCAATTTTCTACTCTAACAAACACATCTTTCACGACTTGCATCCAAATACAGCGTTACATCTTGGGTTCCGCCAAATGTTTCACCCCGTGAGTAAATGCAAAGATGGGACAGATCTTGAGCAGCTTATTTTGAGTTCCTGCTGCGCCCCCCCCATATCCCCAAGGTTGTCGCTTGATGGTGCAGAGGTGCTGGATGGAGCTCTGGTAGGTAATGCTCCGGTCGCCGGCTTGGATGCTAGCAAAGGGCGGGTTCTGATTTTGGATACAGGGAGCTTTCCACACCTACCGAACAGTTTCAGTGTGCAAAGGGGGGATCAGGTGTGGACTTATGTTCAGCCTTCCAGTCCGTTGCCCATCGGGATGTGGAATTTTGCTGACCCCAGTGCGATGAGGCACACCTTGAAAATTGGGGTTGCAGACGGTTATGCCTTTCTTGATGCGCTTGTGTCCGGTAAGGAACGCCTGGTGGAAATTTGAGTATTCAGTGAGTTCAGGATCAAGACGATCAGTTGCACAATGCTTGTGATTCGATTAGCTTATGCAATTAGTTGCATATTGTTGTCGTCATCAATATGTCATCATGAAGGCTGAAACTAATTGGTCAAAAGTGTTGGCGGTAACGCAAAGAGCGGCCTGAAACTGCACTTGAGAGGATGTAAAACACAGAATGGACTCAGGAAGTTCCAGTCGGAAGGCTGCTGCAGGGAAGCGCGATCATGTTTGACCAAGTTGTTTTTGCCGGTGGTGGTGGGCGGTGTACCTGGCAGATTGGTTTTTGGGAGTCGATAGCCAACGAAATTAGTCTTTCTCCGAAAGTGGTTACTGCAGTCTCGGCAGGGGGCCTAATGTCGAGCCTGGTGCTGATGGGTAAGACGGAGGAGGCTCGTGAATATTTTTGGACTGCGTTCGAGACTAATGAAAAAAATGCTTATTGGGGAAACCTTTTTGGTAAAGAATCTGTGTTCCCCCAATATGGAATCTACCGCAATGCGATGTTAGAGCTGTTTCGCGATGGACTGGAGACCCTTCAGCAGGGCGCAGAGTTGCGAATTGCGGTTGTTCACCCACCAAAAGGCCTATCTGGAGGTTTGGCTTTTGGAGTGGGGGCCATGGCCTACTATGCCGATAAGCATTTTTTACGCAGCCTTCACCCAAAGATCGCCCAGCGCTTAGGTTTTAAGCAGCAATTTTATCGAGCCCGGGATTGTTCCAGTATTGAGGAGTTGGTGGACCTGATTTTGTGCTCCTCCTGTACGCCGCCATTCACTCCAAGACTTAAGTTGCGGGGGCGAACAGCACTCGATGGAGGGGTGGTAGATAACATCCCGGTGGCAGGGCTGGATAATGGAAAGGGAAGGGTGCTGGTGTTGTTGACCCGTCGTTACGATCAGTTCCCGGACATATTTACACAGCGCAAAGGCGATCAGGATTGGACTTATGTCCAGCCCTCGAAACCGCCATTCATCAGTGTTTGGGATTACACAAATCCTGAGCTAGCCCAAAAAACTTACGAGTTGGGGTGTGCTGATGGGAGAGAATTTTTACAAAAACAAGTGAGTGAAGAGGAAGTCTCCAATGAACAATTCCAATAATAAAATAGCGGAATCTATTGCCCTATGGCACGAGATGGTCGCTGCGCGAGATCTGAGTCGCTTGCCAGCGATCGTTGCAGAAGATGCTGTTTTCCGTTCACCGGCATTTTTTAAGCCCTACCACAGCTCCGCTGCTGTGTGCTTGATTCTTAATACGGTGATGCAGGTTTTTGAGAGCTTTGAATACGACCGTGAATTTACTACCGAATCGGGACACGATCTGGCACTTGAATTCGCAGCCTCCATCGGTGATAAGAGCCTGAAGGGATTGGATATTATCCGCTTTAATGATGAAGGCAAGATTATTGAGTTTGAGGTGATGATACGCCCGCTCAACGCCCTGCAAAAATTGGCAGAGGAAATGTCCGGGCGACTTTCCCAATATGTGACTCAATATAAGGAAACTCAGCAGGCCTGATGCCTGCTGAGTTAAAGCGTTGGGGCCTAATGATTACTCATCGTCGGAATCGAAGTATTCAAATGCATCGATTCCATCCATATAGGCCCCATCAAACCCTGCATCAACGATCATATAAATATAAGAATCATCGTTGCCGAAGATAATTTTTTGCCAGCCCTCCTGCCAGTACTTCACGTAGTAATTACCTGGCTCGTCGGATATTTCCCCCAGTAGCCATTCGGGAGGGGTGTTGTACCAATAGGATTTCCAGTAATAACGATCGTCTTGTGCCTCGCCGACATTGACATAGGCCAGCACTAGGCGGCGCCCACCATTTTCTTTTACCCTGAGCTGCTCAATTTGTTCTTCTGTGTAAGGCTCACCGTCAAAGAAAAAGTCGATTATCAATATGTCGTAATCGGTTTCACTCAGTTTATCGATGAAATCTTGAGGCGTAGAGTAGTTGCTGGTATTGGTAATATTGACAAAGTTTTTGGCTTCCTCAAGGTCATCAATGTCCAGAGAGTTAATATTGAAGGGCTCATCGGGGTATAGCGGTATATCGTTCAGGAGTTCGCTATCTGCGGCAAAAGAAATATACCCAGCTTCTTCGTTATTCTCATATGACTCATCAATATCCCGCTCAATATTGGTGAAGTCCGTGATTAGGATTGTATCCCCTTCATCTTTCGCCAAGTCCAGGTAAGTTTGCAGGCGCTTGGTTTCTGACTCGCTGGTGGGCTCGTTGACAACACCATTTGCGCCAAAGAAGAGGGCCTCCTGTGCAATGCCGTCTGTGGCATCCAGGTAGGCTTCATCGACTGGACCAGTGGTAGTGGTTGTCGTAGTAATCAACTCAACCCCATTCTGGGGTACGATGAGAAAGTGACGGTTGATGCCCTTGGCGTAGGCGCTGATATCCTCTACCAGGTAACGCATTTCCTTATCGTACTTGATAGTTGACTGATTCAAATCATCGGGAAGATCATCAAGGCTACAGCCAAATATCAGTAATGGGCTGAGAGCGGCTAAGAGTATTCGGCGCAAAATACATCTCCATTGCTACGAGTTAGAGTTTGTTCTGGTTTTGGGGCGTCGCTGCGGGCCAAAATAATTCAGACTATCTCTATTGGCGCGAGTTCCTATCCCTTGCGGCAGCTTATGCTATCCGGTTGTTGCTGAATGTTAACTTAACCGCCGCCCAGAAGATAATTTTGCTGCCCAGGGGCAGTAAATCTAAAAAAAGAACTACCGTCCCATATCCATTCTCTTCTTCGTTTTAGTAGTAGCCTCAGCCGTCAGGGGATCATCGGGCCAATAGTGTTTCTGGTATTTGATACGCAACTCCTTCTTCACCTCTTGGTAAGTATTGGCCCAGAAATTCACCAGGTCACGGGTAATTTGAACGGGGCGCCGTGCCGGAGAGAGTAAATGAATCATCAATGGATAGCGGTTTTTTAGAATTGTTGGAGTTTGTGCCAATCCAAATAGCTCCTGCAGGCGCACAGCCAAAACAGGTGGGGTTTCTCCGTAGTCGATTCTTATCCGGGAGCCACTGGGAACCAGGTAGTGACTGGGGGCCAAGTCATCGAGTTTTTGTTGCAGGTCCCACTCAAGCTGTCCGCGCAAGATGCTTTGCAAGTCAAGCTGCCCTAGCTGCTCAAGTTTGCTGAACCCCTGCAAATGAGGTAACAGCCAATCCTCCATGGTCTCCAATAGAGCCTCATCACTCCAGTTTGGTACTCGAGTGTCGCCGAGAAAATCCCCGGACACTTCACTTTGGCGCAAAAATTCCACTCGAAAACGTAACTGGTTAGCTTCTGTGTTCCAGGGGAGGGAGGAGAGACCTTTCTTTCGTACGGCTTCTAATAATGCGCGACTGAGGGTCTCCGGTGGAATATCTGCTGCAGGCCGCTGGTGTAAAACCAGCGCCCCCAATTGCGTTTGCTGTAGGGCGACAGCGCGGCCGGTAGTCTCGTCCCAGCGAACTGAAATCTCTTCTTTGATCTGGGCGGCGAAATGCGACTTCAAAGCGGGCAGGGAAATCTCTGCTGCCAGCTGGATACTTGCATCTCGGCCCTGGCCATCCAGTTCGGCAATGACCAGGTATTCGCTTAAAGCTAGGGCGTCATCATGGGAGAAATGTGCGCCTCGGCCACTGGAGAGTAGAAACCGGCGGCCGGTATCACTGCGCGATTTCGCAATACGGTCTGGGTAGGCGAGTCCAAGCAGGGCACCAGTTTCATCGGAGTGATCGATACTCTGTGGTGCAGGACTTGAACTTGACTCAAATTTCTTTAATTGAGAGAGCCAGGTTTTAGACTGCTGGCGTACTCTGTGAGCAGTACCGCGATCTACCCGCCGATCGTTGCCTTGGGACTGCAGAGCCTGAATCCGTTTGCTAATGTCCCTATCCCATCGGGCTTCGCCACGAAAAATATCCCGTTCAGATAGTAGCGCTGCTAGCAGGCAGGCCTGTTCCTGCAATCCCCAGCTGACACTGGCAACTAACATATGTGCGAGGCGAGGGTGGGCGCCAAAAGCCAGCATGGTATTCCCGTGAGGGGTAATACGCAGTTTGTCATCCAGTGCCCCCAGTTGCTGCAAGAGCTGTTGGGCCTGGGCCATAGGTCCTGGGGGTGGTGTGTCGAGCCAGTTGAGCTCGCTGACATCGGTAACCCCCCATTTGGCTAATTCAAGTGCCAGGGGAGCCAGATCACTGCGGGTGATTTCCGCTGTATTTTTGGTGCTCAATGACCGTTGCCGGCCCTCACTCCAGAGTCGCAGACAGTAGCCGGCGCTGAGGCGCCCGGCGCGCCCTGTGCGCTGGTTAGCTGAGGCCTGGGAAATCGAGCTTGTCACCAAACGATTCATGCCACAGTTGGGATTAAAGCGCGATTCACGCATTAATCCTGAGTCGATAACTATTCGGATGCCCTCAATCGTCAGGCTGGTCTCGGCCACATTTGTAGCCAGTACGATTTTTCTCGTGCCTGGTGCCGTTGGTGCTATCGCCTGATCCTGCTGCTCACGGCTCAGATCCCCAAAAAGCGGTGCAATAATAATGCGGCCCTTTTCGGTTTCCTCAGATAGTCGCTCCTCCAATAAGCTCTCAACCTGTTTGATTTCGGCGACACCAGGAAGGAAGGCGAGAACACTACCTTCTTGTTTGCCTAAGGATGCGACAACTTTACTTGCCATCAAAGCTGGGATTTGTCGTTTGTCCTCGGGCTCTTCTCGTTGGTTTAAGTATTCAATATCGACGGGATAGCTGCGTCCTTCACTGGATATGATGGGTGCGTTATTTAGTAGTGAGGAGATGCCGCTGGTATCCAGGGTGGCAGACATCACCAGAATCTTGAGATCCTCGCGAAGATACTCCTGGGACTGAAGACATAAGGCGAGGGAGAGGTCGGCTTGCAGGCTGCGCTCATGAAATTCATCGAATATGACCAGAGCACTGGATGCCAATTCAGGTTCAGCCTGTAAGAGGCGCGTGAGAATTCCCTCGGTTACAACCAGGATGCGAGTCTTCTTGCTTGACTTCCGCTCGCCCCGGACCTGAAATCCAACGGTATCACCAACTTTCTCACCCAGCTGGTTAGCCATGCGCGCCGCTGCCGTTCTAGCGGCCAAACGTCGCGGCTCCAGCATTATAATATTCTTTCCGCTCAACCAAGGCTCATCTATTAATGCCAGTGGTACGGCGGTCGTTTTACCCGCTCCGGGGGGCGCCTGGAGCACGACATTACTATGCCCTCTCAAGGCCTGGAGCAGTTCGGGGAGGATACTTTGAATAGGTAACTCAGACATGGGCGCGATTATAGTGATTTCGCAACATCGGTGATACCAGCACTGTCCGGTAAGCTGGCTAGCTGCTGGCTGAACTATATTCTCCCGTAACTAGATGGTTGCTTCCCAGGAGAAAGGAGAGTGCGATGAGTGTGAATGTCCGGCGAGTTGTTACAGGGCACGACCCAGAGGGAAAGCCAGTAGTGCTCATAGATGATCAGGGTTTGCATACCAGTAGTTGGCGGCCTCATATGGTTCAGCAGCAGTTATGGACTACCCAGGACTTGCCCGTAGAGCTTTTTGACGATGGTAGAGACAACGGCGGGAGAAAATTTTATGGAACTACGATTCCGGGAGGCTCGGTTTTTAAGGTCGTAGAATTTGGGCCGGGAGTTACGCCACGATCTCACCAAACTGACAGCATTGATTATGCGGTGGTGATGTCTGGGAATATCGAGATGGAAATGGGAGATGAGGTTGTTGTGAAGCTGTCTGCGGGAGATGCACTTGTCCAGCGGGGGACAGTTCATAATTGGGTCAATCGAGGTGAAGAACCTTGCGTGATAGCTTTTGTGCTAATTAGCTCTACGGGTAATACGGCATTTGGTTAGTTGTCTTTAATAATGGTCACTTCGCAAATACTTTCGACTTCAACCCTATCCAAAACTCAGGACTAATGAAGGTTATTAACTTCTTTTTTACGTGCAGTTTTCCGGGTAGAGGCTGGGGGGGCGTTAAAGTGAAAACCAGTTGCGTAGCTAATATTCCAGTCCGGCATTCGATAGGTTGTGTAGTGGCAGCGGAGCATGATTGATGCGTATCGGTATAGTCTACGACCTTCGTGATGATTATCTCGGGATGGGGTTTAGTGAAGAGGACGTCGCTGAACTTGATCACCTGGAGACGATAGATGCGATTCACGATGCGCTTACCTGCGCAGGCCACCATATCGAACGGGTCGGCAATATTCACAGGTTGGCGCAGCAACTGGTTGAGGGTAACACCTGGGATCTGGTGTTCAATGTTGCTGAGGGGATGTACGGAACTGGGCGTGAAGCACAGGTTCCCGCTTTGTTGGATGCCTGGAAGATACCGTACACATTTTCTGATCCATTTGCTAACACAGTGACTCTTAATAAGGAGATGACCAAACGCATATTGCGGGATATGGGTATACCAACGGCAGAGTTTGCAGTTGTTCGAAGCGTTACAGATGTCAATCGAATAGAGCTTGAATATCCCTTGATGACAAAGCCGCTCAGGGAGGGAACCAGTAAGGGGGTATCGCCTGAGTCCAAAGTTATGGACAAGGCAGCTTTGAAAAACCGCTGTGAATACCTTTTGAATCGGTTTAATCAGCCAGTACTGGTTGAAATATTCCTACCTGGCCGAGAGTTTACTGTGGGCTTTTTGGGGACGGGTGCAACTGCCGAGTGCATTGGCGTGATGGAAAAGTTATTGGGCGATGAACCTGTTTATTACAAGTATGATGGAGCTTTCCCCGGCCGGCTGGTTGACGGTGATCAGGCGCTAAAGGTTCGAGCAATTGCCCAGAAGACTTGGGAAGTACTTGAGTGTCGTGATGGTGGTCGAGTTGATATTCGCTATGATGCACAGGGAGCCCCCATGGTTATGGAGGTCAATGTCCTACCCGGTTTGCGGCCTGAAGTTTCTGAACTGCCCGTGATGTGTGAATTGGCGGGTATTCAGTATGGGGCCATGATCAACCGCATTGTGGAATCAGCTATTAGCAGTCATTTATAGTTATCCTGGATCCTGTAAAACTCTACGATATATTGTGGTGCAGACTACCGTTGCCAAACACTTGGTGTTTTGGATATCTCAGGAGCATCCAAAAGGCATCAGCGCAATAAATCTGTGACTTATGATTGCCTTCTCTGGTAGTTAGCACTTTGTTACTCCAGATATATACCCGTTTGCCCTCTGAAATTTCGAATGTGCCATTCGCCTTCGATATCGCCTTGTTTTACATATTCGTAGGGCATGACCGGGTTTTTGCCCAGCTCAGTAGTAAGTACATATTGAGGGACCGCAAAACCCGTGATGTGCCCCTGCAATGACTCATAAATCGCCTGTCCTTCCTTCAGGCTTGTCATAAAGTGAGAGACACCGACCACATTATCGCAGTGATAGAGGTAGTAGGGTCTGACTCGTATTTTTACCAGAGCGAGCATCAATTGTCGCATAACATCCGGTGAATTATTTACGCCTTTTAAAAGCACTGTTTGATTTCCCACCGGAACGCCCGCTCTCAGCAAGCGGTCGCATGCAGCGGCGGCTTCTTCTGTGACTTCTTTGGGGTGATTAAAGTGCGTGTTCAGCCACACCGGATGAAATGATGCGAGCATTTCGCACAATTCGTCGGTGATACGTTGGGGGGCCAGTACGGGAAAGCGTGAGCCAATACGAATAATTTCCACATGATTTATTGCTCTCAGCTTCTCCAATAGTTTGGCCAAGCGGTCGTTGGAATACATCAGTGGGTCGCCGCCGGTGAGTAATACATCGCGAATCTGTGGATGTGATTCTATGTAAGCAATATCCTCATCCCAGCTGGTTGCTTCGCCTTGTTCAAAATAACTTTCCGGGCCCACCGTTGTGGTGTGAAATTTCCTTGTGCAATGACGGCAATAAACAGGGCAAACAGACGTTACCAGAAAGATGACGCGATCTGGGTACTTATGTACGACGCGGTTGGTTTTACGAAAATACTGATCACCTACAGGGTCAATGTCTGCACTGTCGGGTACGATGGTTTCCTCTAGTGAGGGAACTGCCTGCAATCTAATTGGACAATTAGGGTCATCAGGGTCCATTAAGGAGGCGTAGTAGGGTGTAATACTCCACCGATAGATTCCTTTTAGCTTTTGGATAGCGTCAGATTCAGAAGTAGAAACATTGATCCATCGCTTTAGGCCATCCAATGTGCTGATGCGATTGCGCATTTGCCAGCGCCAATCAGACCAGGCCTCGTCAGAGTTTCCCGTTACGGAACGGACTATAATGTTGCGCATAAGTATCGCCGCTTTGCTGTGTATTCATTTGTTGCTGATGGTCTGCCTCGATATCCGAGATTGCCTGTAAGGGGCTTGAACATAGATTGCCTGGATCCAGTAACTTGAAGCAATCATTATGTGTAATGAAATCTGTGGAAGGATTTGATGTTCGTAATGCCTCAAATCTCTGTAGGACTTTCTGCGATATTTTGAGCAGCCAACTTCTGAGCAACCAATTCCAGTGCATTTTGAGACCATACTACTTAGTTTCTTCAATACCCTTGTGAAGTAGGGGGGGTATTTTATCTACCGCCCTTCTAATAAAAATAGAAGATACGATTTTCAGCTGGTAGGTGCTAAGAATACTGCTCTGTCGATAGCTTGGTAGAAAAGTGTTTTGCGCTCTAAACGCTAAATCGAGAAATTTGTAATTATCGTGATTGTATGCCTGTAGTAACACAGGTCTAAAAAGGGGTACGTCATTGGCGATATAGGGTGTAACCACAAAAATTATACCAAGTATCGGTTTCACGATATTTCAATCCTATATCCCAAATATCGTTTAGTTGTTGCTCGATGCAACTTGCCTGCTACGTGAGGTAGATGTTATTTGGTCCGCACTCCTCTGTTTAATAAATATTTGCACACATTGAGTATTTTTCAACAAGTCAGTAATCGCAGGTATGGGGCCAATATGAGTGTAAAATTAGTCACGATTGTTTCTGGAGGAGTATAAGAAACAGCTGTAATACTACAATTAGATCTATTGGTATCGATAGGCTAGGTAGTTGTCGGGGCTGAAATCTAGCTCTTCTTTTATTGCTGATTTGTCAATGGGAAGACATGAGTTATCTTGGGTAGCCAGAGGGCTGACTGTTGACTGTAAAGTCCAGCATTGTATTTCGTACAGCCGCATAGTAAATAGCAGAATCCCCGCTATTTTCCAATAGCGCTATTCGTCATAAATTTGATAGTATCTAGCTGATCAAGTGATTTGACTACAATAAATTCTAATGGAGTAGAACTTGACCTATTTGTTTTTATTTTTTGCGATCATTACCGAAGTTACAGCTACCCTACTACTTAAGGCCTCCAACGGTTGGGAAAAGTGGTGGCTGGGAATGGCCTCTATCTTTTTTTATTCTCTGGCGAGTCTATTTCTTGCGTTTGTACTAAAAAATATGAATGTGGGAATGACTTATGCCATCTGGTCTGGCGTCGGTATTGCTCTTGTTTGTGCAGCTTCTGTGGTTATTTGGCAGCAAAAGTTTGACGTATACGCTGTGAGTGGAGTTGCTTTGATATTTATGGGTACGGCTCTAATTACTATAAAATCCACTGTGTTTGAGCAGTAGCTTTTTCCTGAAGCTTTTATAGGAGGGCTTTGCTCAGAGAAAGGCCGGTGAATTTGGTTTTACGGTGTAAGTGCATCGATGAGCTGCTGGCCTCCTCCAGAGAATAGGTTTGGGGCATTCTTTGAAGGGTCTCTCTTGTCATTTAGGTAAATCTGAATTACCGCAATAATATATACGGCGTTGCAAATTAGGCAATTTTTGCGGTTCAACAGGGTGGGCTTGGCCTATTATTATAGATGACTGTAAACCCTTATATGATATCTCTTAAAAGGGAAGGTATGGCTGTGGTTGAGTTGTGTGTTAAGGAAGTGTTATATGAAGCAGAGCACGCACGAAAGTTATGAGACTGCAGCTGATTTACAGTTGGCCTTGATTCGGATTTATATCGGTCTCAATTTTACCCATCATTTTGCTGAGAAGTTTGGTCTGCTGGGCGCAGACGCTTACAATTTTGTTGTTCATTATTTTGAGGGGATTGGATACTCATCCTTTATGGTGATTATCTCTGGTATTTGTTCTTTCTCTGCATTTGTTGGATTTACTTTCGGTTTGTTTACGCGAATTGCCGCTGTTGGAACTGCTCTCTATTTGATAATTGCGTTATTTGAAGGGCGGCATTATCTCGCGGGTTTTTCATGGGCAAGCCATGTCAGTGGTATAGATATTAGTGGAAATATACAAACCGTTTATGGGGGGTGGGAATACCCTCTTTTTTGGGCTTTCATTTGTTTGTCTTTTGTGTTAACTGGCGGCAGAAGGTGGTCTGTAGATCAATACTTGAGGAAGACAAATTCTTCGGTGTTACAGTTTCTAAGTAGGTGAACTGGATTGTCTGAAACTAGGGATAACCTATGGCTAATTAGTGATTTATTTATGAAGCAATTTTTAGCTTTTGCTGATGAGGTGAGATACTCGTAGTGCAAGAAGAAATCGTTCTCCAAGATTTTTATCATCTTTGGTATGATAAAAGAGGAAGGTCAAGAACCACTGTAGGACATTTTTCAGATTTTGAATTGATTCAATACTCCAATCCTGTGCCCGAATATCACTATCGTGATTTGCCTAAAGTTATTCGAAGTGAGTTTGCAATTTTGCCTCCTGGGTGGAAAAGCGATTTTCACTCTACTCCGAACCCTCAATGGGTTATTACATTATCTGGCTGTTGGCGTACGACAACCCGGGACGGTGTTGAGGTGACATATAGGCCTGGAGATGTTCATTTTGGGGGAGATACGCCTGTTAATGGTATAGCTATTGATCAGCAGGGGCATTGTACGATTAATCCCTCCAAAACAGATCCCGCAAAATTACTTATATTAACTGTCGACTCTTTGCTTCCTGCTCCTGAAGAGTGAGTGTCTAATGGTTTGCCTGATAGACTCCGGATCATATTTCCTGTAGCTATTGAAAGTTATTTTTGATTAAAAAATCGCATATTTTAAACATTTACTTCGGCTGTTGAGTGGAATACGATTTTTCTCGAGATAATTTTATTTGTTAACTTAGGCTTTGAGAGCTGGGGAGGGTTTATGCCTGCAAAGGAGTTTTTCAGTAATGTCAAAAGTGCTTTAAAGGATTATTTTGGTAATAAGGCAACAGCACTTTGGCATACCTTTGATGATTCTGAAGTGGCGGTGGCAGGGAGCTATCAGTGTATAGATCTTGATGGTCGTGCTTGGTTGTGGACTCCTCGTGGAATGACAACAAACCGGTTAATTGTAACTGCTCACGGGTATCGCAGAACTACATCCAGTTTCAAAATAGAGCACAATGTTAACCTGCATTTTTACTCGCGTGATAAATTCAGTGTGAATGATCCTGGACTTGGGAGGTTTTATGATCGGGGGGCCAATTCTGTTGAAGATTTAGGTTTAAATGATACTTGTTTTAACTACATCCTGACGAAGTATACCAGTAGCGCTACTAATAGACACAATACTAACAATGAAACTTATACTTCGATTAATGCGATTATGTCTCACAATGATAGTGATAGTCGAAGGCGCAGAATTCAGAATGCTAATAATATTGGAATGGTTGCAAAGGCAAATAGCATTCAGTCCTTTCAGCCGCCCAGTATTCTGACCATAAGAAATAGACAGTTTATGGCAGCTGTAAACCTGAAGTGGGTTTTGGATACCTTGGCGAAAAAGGGGCATCACTTTAATGACATTGATTGTCTCTTCTGTAGAAATACTCTTTGGACGGGCACAGTAGCTGTGATGTCGGGTCTGTCCGGAGGAGATAAATATAGTGATGATGTTGCTATAAATTAGTAGTAGAAGGGGTTGTTTTATAGTGTCTATATGGCCTTTTTTTGTGCGGTAAGAGCATTTATTGATCTACTTGGTACTTTGAGATATCTCGTTGATATTTCCTTCTTTTCTGGATCTGCAGGTTGATTGCATAAAAATTACTAGTAGGGTTAATATGACCTTACTTTCTTCGTCGAAAGTAAGGTTTATATTTATAGAATAAAATTAGGACGATTTAATGAAGAAGTTGTTGTTGGGCGTTGTTTTAAGCATTTTTTCATCTGGGGTGCTGGCAGAAGATAGTAAACGAGAAAGTGTTGAAGAGCTGCTGGAAGCCTCAAATGCTGAGGCTATGGTCGATACGATTTATGCGCAAATGGATCAGATGTTTGTAGGTATGTCTGGTCAGTTGGGAGTAAAGCCTTCAGAGCGGGAGCTTTTTGATCAGCATATGAAAAAAGTTGTAGCTTTAATGAAGGATGAAATGAATTGGGAGAAAATTAAGGAGCCAATGATTGATGTTTATCTGAAGCATTACTCCGAAGAAGAGGTTCAAGATATGCTGGCATTCTTCCGTACTGAAACTGGCCAGTCGATGCTGGTTAAAATGCCTGCGGTGATGAATGACTCAATGGCTATTTCGCAGCAGATGGTGCAAAGTTTTATGCCAAAGCTGAGGGAGCTTTCTCTAGCCTTTAAGGCGGATTTAGAAGAACAAAGAGGCGCTGTGAGTGAGACAGTACAAAATTGATACTTCAACGTTCTCTAGTGGCTTATAAAAGTGGGGCCCTAGAGAACCAGTGAGGGGAACCCCCTCACTTTATACCCCTAAACAGTTCAATTTAATTAGATTTGTAAGTGAGAAGGGATCGGATCGTCAGTGTCCCGCGGGTTAGCTAGTGCGGCTTCAATGGCAGCCTGTATCCCAAGGGCGGCAGTTTCTTTTGACATGCTGGGGTTGCCGATATTTTCGGGCAGTGCGGCAATCTGGGGTAGCTGAGGAAGGTGTATCCAGCCGGCGGGGATATTCAGCTGATTAGTCGCGATATAGTGAAGCGCGCCATACATCATATGGTTGCAACAAAAAGTACCCGCAGTATCAGAAATATCGGCAGGAACACCAATATCGCGCATTGCCATAACCATTGCGCGGATAGGGAGTGTGCTGTGATAAGCGACAGGACCATTTTGTACAGTCGGCTCACCCTGCATTTCAACTCCCCGGTTATCTTTCAAATTATATCTGGTGGAATCATTATAATTTTGTGCAATTCTCTCAGCCGTAATGATTGCACGGCCACTGTACTCTCCTAACATCACCACTAATTGCGGTTCTATTTCTTCAATAGCATCCGTGACAACTTCAATGCTTTCAAAGAAGTTGTTGGGTATCAAAAGACCATGAATATCACCACTGGCTATCCGTGTTCCGTCCAGCATGCGCATAACTGATTCTGCTGGATTTATCGGTGTGTTACCGAAGGGCTCAAAGCCAGTCAATAAAACTTTTGCCATAGAGATGTTATCGTAAATTGGCACAGAAAGGTTGATATATGGTTAGTTGTCAAAGGTAGCGTTGTCTAGGCTACCTTTGACTGGTTCGTGGTCGGCTATTCAACTAAACCTAATTGCTCCAGGAAAGTGTATTTATCCCAGTCCACCCAGCTTTCCACCATTTTTCCATCTTTATATCTATCGGTATGTACGCCAGTCCAACTGCTGGTTTTTCCTGTCGCGTCATACTGTAGGAATTTACCCGTATGGGTGGCGGTAATCCTCCAGCGGGTGCAGACATAATCACCCTCGGCAACTTGTACCAGAATTTCTAATTTTGTGTTGGAGAATCCCTGGTGAAATTCAGCGACTAGATCCAGGCAGTCTTTTATCGATAAAACCGACGTGGAACCGCCAGCATAGGGCATTTGGTGATTTTTATAATCCGGTGATAAATAATCTGTCGCTTTGTCGGGGAAGTTGTCCCCCCACAATTCCAGTATCGCTTTTGATGTTTCTTTGTGATTGTTCGCCATTTTTGTCCCACTGTCAGTTAGGTCGGAATTTGGTAGCCCAAGCATAGTTCAGTGAATTTAAGGGGGGAGCGAATCGAAGTGGGATTAGATTCAATATTGATAGTCGATTGATATGAGTTGGCGCAGATTACATGATAAATAAATATATTGAGTAACTACTTTAAGCTTTACAGGGTGTTGTGCGTTCTGCGAACTTTAATAGAGTATTCAACTGCTGGGTTTTAGTGGCACTAGGCTTTTTAAGGTCTGGTTCGGCCAGTTCTTTATGGGTAAAACTATGACAAGTAGCGCAATCAAAGCCTTACTAAAGCGTCGTCGAATGCTACCCGTTTTGATACTTGGTGGAATTTTAATGGCTATGTCGCTGGTGGCCAGTCGACAGAAACCACAAAGATACGAAGGGCAAGTTCCGGAGCTGCTGGTGGAAGCCATCGAAGTGAAGCGAATGCCTATTAGAGCTGAAACTGTTGCTTTTGGAGAGGTGATGCCGAGCCTTATCCTTGAGGCAAACTCTGAAGTTGGTGGTCGTGTGGTTTCAGTGTCGGCTGATTTGGAACCTGGCGCAATAATATCTGCCGGGGCACCAATCCTAAATATTGACGAAACCAGCTATCAATTGGCCGTTGCTCAAGCGGAGAGTGACTTGGCTGTTTATCGCGCAAAATTGCAAGAACTGGAGGTTGAAAAGGCGAATAGCCAGCGTTCGTTGGAAATAGCTCAGAGGACACTGGAATTAGGGGAACAGGAATTACAGCGAAAAGAGCAGTTGGCGGTTAAGGGGATTGTTTCTCGCTCAGCGGCTGATGCGGAGGAGCAACGGGTATTGAATTTGCGACAAGAAGTTGAACTTCAAAAGGGTAATCTCTCCCTATTTCCCACTCGTAGGCAGGTGATAAAGGCCCAGATAAGTCGTGCTGAAGCGCTGCTTGGTGAAAGTCGTTACCAGTTATCGCGAACCCGGATAAGCCTGCCCTATAACGTGCGGATCGGTGATGTCTATGTGGAGGCTGGCCAGTCTGTTGCCCATGGGACACCGCTTTTTGTCGCTTATGGTATGGATCAGGTGGAGGTTTCAGCCGAGCTGACGATGGCTCAAATAGTGCCTCTTTTTCGGAGTATTGAATCTCCCAGTGATCAAACTCTCTCGCCTGACGACTTCTCAGATGCCTTATTGGGATTGGAGGCCAGGGTTGGACTGGTAGGTGGTATTAAACCGGTGGAATGGCGGGGCAGGGTAGTGAGAGTTGGAGGTACCATGGATACCACAAGCAGAACTCTCTCCGTAGTGGTTGCAGTGGATAACCCTTATCGAAATATAGTAGCCGAGGGTCGGCCGCCCCTATTTCGTGGTATGTATGCCCGGATTAAGCTTATTGCACCTCCTTCGCCAGCTTTAGTTATCCCTCGCAGAGCCATGCATGAAGGGCGGGTCTACTTGGCTGAAAATAATCAATTGAAGATTCGCACCATAACGGTGGACTACTACCAGGGTGATCTAGCTGTTGTTCGCTCTGGCTTGGTGCCTGGAGATCAGGTGATAACTACTGATGTTATCCCGGCAATCAGTGGGACGGCAGTATCTGTCATCGATGTCAAAATGGGAGTTTCAGACCTGACCGTGGCAGTAGAGGAAGTTGGCGAGTGATTCGCTTTTTTGCGATCCACCCAACTGCTGCCAATTTGCTTATGGTCGGTTTAATGCTGGCTGGCTTTTTCGTATTGCCGACGATGAAGCGAGAGACTATGCCAGAAATCGACAAGTTCGAAGTACAAGTCTCAGTATTTTATCCTGGTGCAGCTACCGCTGAGGTCGAAGACAGTATCTGCCTCCCCCTCGAAGAGGCAACGGATGGCATCCCATTTATTGATGAGCGCCGATGTGAAGCTGCAGACAATCTTGGCGTGATGAAACTGAAAATGCAGGAAGCAGGTGATATGGGGCAGTTTCTTGCCGACATTGAATCTGCGGTAGATGCAATAGATTCCCTTCCGGCTGAGAGCGAAAGACCAGTCATAGAAGAGCTGGGACGTACCCAGCCGGTGGTGAGTGTTGCCCTAAGCGCAGATTTGCCTTTGATCCAGCTCAACCAATTGGCCGAGCACTATCGCCGAGAGTTACTTCGTCATCCGCTGGTGCCCATTGTCAAAATTTCCGGTTTTTCAGACCATCAATTGCAAGTGGAAATTTCAGATTACAATTTGCGACAGTATGGACTGAGTGTTGCCGATCTTGCCGCAATTATCGATAAGCAGGCAATTGATATGCCCGCCGGTAAGGTAACTGCACCTGATCGGGAGTATCAGGTTCGTTTTACCGAAAAGCGGCGCACCGCAGCAGAGCTTGAAGAACTTATTGTTGTCAAAGGAATGGATGGCGCAGAGGTGCGTTTGGGCGATATTGCCACTATCCACGACAGTTTTGAAAAGGAGGAGGACAAAATCACTTTTGATGGGCAGCGAGCCGCATTGCTTGTTGTTCAGAAAAACAGTGTGGATGACAGTTTGAGGGTGTTGGAAGCGGTTCGCGAATTTGTACAAGCGGAAAATGCCCGTTTGCCGGAAGAAATGCGGTTGATTCTTACTCAGGATAGCGCCTCAATTGTTGCTGATCGTTTAAGGATGATTATTACCAACGCCTGGCAAGGGCTTATTCTTGTTGCGCTGACCCTTTATTTGTTTTTTAGCGGGCGATATGTGTTTTGGGTGGTTATGGGCCTGCCCGTTTCATTTCTCGGCGCCTTTGCTGTGATTACTGCTTTGGGTATATCCATCAATATGATCAGCTTGGTGGGGCTGCTGATTGCAATTGGCATCTTGATGGATGATGCCATTGTGCTTTCGGAAAGTATCGCCACCGAATACCGGGATGGCCGTACACCTCTTCAGGCGGTGGTTATCGGAACCAAGCGTGTTGCAAGGGGGGTTATCTCCTCATTTGTCACTACCGTGATCGTTTTTTCTGGATTAGCTTTTATCAAAGGGGACATGGGGCAGGTCCTCAAAGTTTTGCCAGTTGTTTTAATCTCTGTACTAGTGGTTAGCCTGATTGAAGCCTTTCTTATTCTCCCCGCCCATTTGCGTCATGCTCTTTCGTGCAAGGAAAACCCATCAGCCTGGAAAGTCGCTTTTGCTCAGCGATTTGAGTTGTGGAGAGAGTATGTCGGGCGTGTCGCTGATAAAGCGGTGGAATACCGATATGCTTTTGTCGGCGGCGTAGTGGGGCTATTTTTTGTTACGGTGAGTCTTCTTCCAGCGGGTTTAGTTAAATTCCAAGGGTTTCCTACATTGGAGGGAGATTTACTACAGGCCCGAATTCTAATGCCTCAAGGAACCTCCCTCGTAGAAATGGAAAAACTGGTGGCGTACCAGAAGAAGGCCCTGTATTTAACTGCTGAAAACCTCTCAGGGAAAGAGGTAGCGCCACTTATCGAGCACATTAGTGTTACTTACGGTGTGAATGGCGATGCTTTTGAGAGTGGAGCTCATGTAGCCACAATAAATGTCGACCTGCTGGCTGCAGAGGTTCGCCATACAAGTATCAGTGAGTTACGTCAGGCCTGGAGTAAGGTTGCTGGCGATATACCTGGTGCGATCGCGATTTTGTATAAGGAGCCATCGCCTGGTCCAGCTGGACGAGCTATTTACCTTCGCTTGGCCGGGCTGGATATTGATCAGCTAAAAGGAATATCTATACGTCTACAAAACTGGCTGCGCAGTTACGAAGGAGTGGTGAATGTACTGGATGACCTGCGTCCTGGTAAGCCACAGCTGACGGTCCGAATGCGGGAGGGGGTTTATGCTTCTGGTATTGATGCCAGTGTTGTGGCCACTCAATTGAGAGCTGCCTATCAGGGCACAGAGATTGATGAAGTGCAGTATCAGGGAGAGACTTACGAAATTCGTGTTCGAATGGATGAGCCATCTCGCAGTGCGCTGTCACGATTTGACGAGCTTGTCATTATCCACCCTGAGACAAGGCAGCGTGTACCCTTGATGGCAATTGCTGATATTGAAATGCACCGGGACTATGCGCGTATCCAGAGAATAAATGGTGAGCGTGTTGTTACGGTCTTTGCAGATGTTTTTACAGAGAGGGCCAATGCCAGTGAAATTCTGCTGGATACCCAACAGAACTTTTTTGCACCATTGGAGCAGGAATTTCCGGGCCTAAGGGTAACCATGAAGGGAGAGATTGAAAATAGTCTCATTACAGGTCTATCGATGGGTAAGGCCCTGTTGATCGGGGCAATAGGAATCTATTTACTACTGTCGCTTCAATTTCGTAGTTATACCGAACCTGTAATTGTGATGATGGCGATTCCCCTGGCTTTAATAGGTGTAGTCTGGGGACATATTATTATGGGGCAGAATATGACGATGCCCAGCATGATGGGATTTGTCTCTCTCACTGGAATTGTGGTGAATGATTCAATCCTGTTAGTAGAGTTTGTGAAGCTTCGCGTCCGAAAGGGAATGGACGTTCACACGGCGGCGAGTCAAGCCAGTCGCGACCGGTTCAGGGCTATTTTCCTTACCTCACTGACAACAGTGGCCGGATTGTTGCCACTGATGTTCGAAACCAGCCTTCAAGCCCAGATACTGATTCCACTGGTGACCAGTATTGTATTTGGGATAAGTAGTTCAACCGTTTTGATTCTGTTAGTCCTGCCAGCCCTTTATGGCATTCTTAAGGACTTTGGCTTAACTGAGCGAATTCAGGAGCCGCTAGATCGATTACCTGAAGATGTCGCCGCTTCTACGACCTAAAGCACCCAGATAATCTTGGTTGTTGAAGTGAAAAAATAGCTGGAATGAGTGGTAGAAGAAGGAAGATAAAAGAGAAAGCAGTGGTAATACTTTGAGCTCCGGGAAGAATTATTCATCAATTCTTAATTAGCGCACTTGTACGAGTATCCAATATAGGGTTTCGGAGTTGGTTTAAGTAGTCGAATGTTTCATGTACGTCACGGAATAAGTAGCGAATAGTCCTTGTTGTCCCCTTTACTTCAATTGATAATCAGGAAGATAAATTTGAACTTGCCTTCTTTTGTACAGATTCACTCTCAAAATGATTAGAAAATACAATAAAAATGACTATCCAAGTGTGCTGGATATATATGCCCGTTCAAAACTCGATGAGCTACGGTTTGAAAGCCGGAGTTTCAATCTGCTGCCGCTGGATAAAGATCAAAAACGTTTGGCCCAGCTGATGGAGTCGGATATTTATGTGTACGAAAAAGGTGATGTTCTTGGCTATGGCGCGCGATATAAGAATGAGATTCGTGCACTGTTTGTGCATCCTTCGTTTAGAGGTCAGGGGGTAGGGCGGGAGTTGCTGGAGTACCTGTTAGGGGAAATCAGTGGCGCTGTACACCTGCAGGTTGCCAAAACCAACGACCCGGTGAAAAACCTGTATCGCAAATATGGTTTTGTGGTGACCAGGGAGCTGCAAACTACCTACAGCGGGGTCCCTGTACTTGCCAATGAGATGGTTCGCCCCCCCAGCGCCAACTAAATACACAAACGCCTATGCTACAGGAGTGTCAGCAGGCGTTGTTCTCAAAACATTCCTCCAGAAACCTCCAAAAGGCATCCAGCTTGGCGGAGGCGGCCCTTCTCTGCTGATACACCGCAAAAAGTGGCCTGCTTGATTGCTGCCAATCCGGCAAAACCTGAACCAAGTTACCCGCCGTCATATCCCGCTCTACCAAATAATCGTAGAGGCAAGCTATACCGGCGCCAGACAGGGCTGCTTGGTAGAGGGAATAGTAGTTATTACTGGAAAAGTAGGGCTTGGGGGCAATCGTGATCGATTCCTGCCCCTTTTGAAAAGTCCAGGAAAGTGGATCGCGGCTGTACTTGTAACACAGTAGTTGGAATTTATTGAGTTGGTCGGGGGAGGAAAAAGACTTAATCCTTGCCAGGTACTCAGGAGATGCTACCAGGAGCCGATCGTGCCGGCCGATTTGATGAGAGTAGAGCGTTGACTGGGGCTGCGCAGGTTGGGAGCGCAATGCCAGGTCAAACCCTTCACCGGTAAGATCCCGAAGCTGATCATCCAGAATCAGATCCAAACGGATATCTGGGTGCTCAGTTGTAAACTTCGGGAGCCTAGGTGCCAGCCAGAACTGCCCCAGAGCCGTTGGGGCGGTAATCCGCAACAATCCAGAGGGCTGCCCCTTGGAGCTGGTTAGGCGCTCTTCCACTTCCCTAAGATCATTAAGGACGCGCTCTGTGGTTTCCAGGTAGTCCCGCCCCGCATCCGTAAGGCTTTGGGATCGGGTAGTACGGTGAATTAGCCGAGTACCCAGTCGCTGCTCAAGCTGTTGGATGGCCTTGCTCACAGCGGACACCGTGGACCCCAATTCCCGGGCGGCACGGGTAAATGACCCCAATCGCGCCACCGTAGTGAACACCTGAATTAAGTGGAACCGGTCCAAAGGAACCTCCAATAATTTCCTGGCAGGAAAAAGTGAATATCAAAATTATGCTATTAACGCATTTATAGGAAAAAGTCACAATATCTTGGCAGATCGACAAGTTAAGAAGGGTTTCTGATGAGAGTGATTGTATTGCTATGCCTGATTTTGGTTCCCAGCGCTTTTACGCTGGCCGAGGCACCGCCAAACAGCCAGCCATTTCACGTCAAGGGGGGTGATTTTAAGTTGCCAGTGGGTTGGCACTTTGGGGAGGTTGCGGGGGTGGTCCGCAGGGAGAATGGCCACTTTGTTGTGTTTCATCGAGGGTCTCATTCGCTGTTGGAGTTCGATGGACAGCGGCGTTTTGTTCGCGAAATTGGCGCGGGACTGTTTGAAAATCCGCATGGTCTTCGTATAGACCATAAGGGCAATATTTGGACTACCGATACTGCCACGCACCTGGTATTGAAATTTGCACCTGATGGCGAAGTAGCCATGGTATTGGGGAAGCGAGGTGCAGCCAGTGAAGGCTGGTTTGATCGCGACTACAACTTGGTGCTGTTCGATCAGCCCCAAGATGTTGCAGTGGATAGAAATGGATTTATTTATGTGGTGGATAAAGGCAACAGCCGCATCGTAAAGCTGGATAAGAATGGCCTTTTGGTAACCACCTGGGGTGGTCAGGGGGAGGCCCCTGGAGAGTTTAATTTCCCTCACTCCATTGTGATTGATTCTGAGGGGCAGTTATATATTGCCGATCGTGAAAACCGCAGGGTACAGATCTTTGATTCAAAGGGTAAATATTTAACTCAATGGAGAGGAATAGGTTACCCCTATGTCCTGTTTCTCAAAGGTGATGCTTTGTGGATGACAGATGCGCGGGCCGAGGAAGTGCGACAGTACGACCTGTCTGGTGATCTCAAGATGCGCTATCAGGGCCAGCCTGGGCGGGGACAGAAGCAATTTGGCTTCGTACATGGGATCTATGTGGATGACGACGGACTTTGGGTGTCCCATATCTTGAATTGGAGCATCAATCGCTTACTGCCAGCGGATACACTACCCGCTCCGGTCATGTAGCTTTTCTTTCAAAATTTACCTGGGAGTATTTATGCCTCACTGTGTTATCCAGTGTCCTTCTAACCTACTTGAGTCGGTAGATGTTGATAGCTTACTGACTTCTATCCATGCCGCTGCAGATCAGTCTGCACTCTTTGAGCCGGGGGATATTAAAGTTCGTTTGTTACCTGTCGAGCACTATTTGGTTGGACCTGAACCAGCACCGTTTGTACACCTGGAGTGCAGTCTGCTTTCAGGTAGAAGTATTGAGCAGCGACAAAGCTTGGCTCATTTACTAGCCAAGGCCCTATGTGCAGCCGTGCCCGATGTGGAGATGGTTTCTGTAGAGGTCCGCGAGATCGTGCGAGCTACATATTGTAATCGCGCTGCATTGGGGCTCGTTGCGTAGCTTATTTCCCATTTTTAAGTGTGCCGGGTTGAACTACAAGAAAGCTTCGGCAAAAGGTACTCATTCGCACAAGTGGAGGGCTTGGCCCCCACTTGCGCACTTTCAGGCCGGTTAGAGGCAGTAGCCCCCATCAACCTTCAGGTGTGCATTTCGCATACCGGCTGAGTGATCTGTGGCCAGGTAGTGGATTGCTGGCACTATGTCATCTACCTCAAGGGCCCGGCCCAGTGGCGTTACCATCATACTCTCTGTGAGATTTTGAATGTCTGATTGGCTCATGCCGGCTTTTTCCTGGATTTCGGTCAGTGTGACTCCGGGGCGTACGCTATTTATACGAATACCCCTCACCGCTAACTCTGCATTCAGGACCTGGGCATAACCTTCAATGGCAGACTTACTCGCGCTATAAGCGGAAGTTCCCGAAAAGGTTTTCTCTACGGCAATACTTGAAAGCAAAACCACGCTGGAGGGGTTATTCATCACCGGTAGTAATTTTTGCAGTGTGAAAAAAGGTCCCTTCACATTGATATCAAAAGTGTGATCGAAGAGGGCCTCATCGGTTTCCTCAAATATCCCAGGCCTGAAAATACCGGCATTCAAGATAAGGGCATCCAGTTTAACCTCATCGTTTTGTAATTTTTTTCCCAGTTGCTCAATTTGGTCGAGTTTTCCACTATCACATAGGTGGCATGTCAGCTGGCCGCTACTCCCAAAGAGGCCCGTGATATCCTCGGCTGTTTGTTCCAGTTTTTCAGCGTTTCGGCCCGTGATGATGACTTGCCAGCCCTCGGATAAAAAGTGCTTAGCTGTTGCGAGTCCAATACCGGCAGTGCCACCAGTGATTGCGATGGTTTTTGTTTTCTGCTGGTGTCCCATAGATCCTCTCTTGCGATTGTAATGGTGCAATGAATGGCAGTTGCCAAGATTAGGCTTAGGAGGATATGTTGTTAGACCGGTATCAATAAGGCACCGTTAGGGCAACACTTTGGTTCTAATTTGGAAGCAATGAGACAGAATGCAGCATCTACATCAATACTTGGGACATTTGTACGTCTTCCGGTTGGTCATTGAGCAAGGCAGTTTTCAGGGGGCTGCTAATCAGCTGGGCTTACCTCGCTCATCAGTCAGCAAGAAGCTGGCACAGCTGGAGGGGTTTGTTGATCAGCGTCTATTGCACAGAAGTACGCGGCAATTGCGCCTTACGGATGCCGGTGCTGCTTTGTTGGAAGCAACGGAGACTATGGCTCAGCTAATGAGCAATACCGAACACCTGATCCTCTCCCACCAGGATGAAGCTGTTGGTAGAGTTAAGATAAGTTGCTCTACCTTAATGGGGCAGCGGTACTTATTGCCATCCATACCATTACTAAAGCAACGCTACCCAAAAATTACTTTTCAAGTGAACTTAAGCGATAGGGTTGTGAACTTACTGGATGAAGGCGTTGATATTGCCATTCGCACTGGGCACTTGCCGGACTCTTCATTGGTAGCGCGCCGAATAGGTGAAAAGCGTTGGGGGTGGTTTGCCAGCCCGGATTATTTGGCGAGTAGGGGGGAACCTAATTCTCCAGATGATTTAAGCCAGCATCAATGCTTAGTGTTTAGTAACCAAACAACAACCATTGACCACTGGCACTTTTCTAACGATGGTAACGAAATAAAGACTGTTGCCATTGATCCGGCGATGGTAGTCGATGATGGCCGTACATTGGTTGAATTAGCTACAATGGGTCAAGGTATAGTTATGATTGATCCTCTTCTGGTGCGCCGGGAATTAGCGGAGGGCAAGTTGATGCCTATCTTTCAGCAATGGAGAAGCCCTGAGCTGCAACCGATCCATCTAGTGTGCTTGGGAAGGTCTATAAGAAGTAAAGCGGTAGAGGTAGTTTGGCAGGCATTGGTTGAGGGCTTGCAGAGGGATTTAATTCAGCCTTAAAAGCAAATATGGCAGGGTTTTACGTATCATCTCTTTTTTTCTTTTGAATTTCCTGAAGCTTCTTTCTTTTTAATCCTCTTTTCTCTTGGTAGTAGCGCTTGTCGACATATCTAAGCAGTAGCCATAAGATAAGCGCAGCAACAATGCCAATCAGGTATCCTTTCCCGTACATACTATGTGTGACCCGCTGCTGGCCAGATTGATACTCTGTTCAACCAATCTGGTCTTTTTAGAAACCTGGTTATTAGTAGGCAAAATAGGGCAGGTAGGAACTCCAGTCGGTCCATACGAGCTGCTGGACAGTTCTATTCACACCATTGGTTTGCATGTAAAAGTTCCATTGGCCCGTTTCCTTAACACCTATTACATTTTTATTTTGCAGATTAATGGCCGCAAAGTTTGATTGAATCAAAATATAACGATTCGGGTCCAGGCCACCAACTTTAGAGGCATCGATTAGCTGAGTGACGTCTGTTCGTAAGTAGCTTCTCTGCGTGCTGGCAAATACACTGAGAGGTGTATTATTGATAATAGTTTGATTTACCTGGTTGTAACTATTAAAGGGGTGGGGCTGCAAGTGTCCCATAGAGAGCTGACCACCACCCCAGTCAAGAATGATTAAGCTACAGCCAGTTTGACGCTCGGTTACCCAAAAATCCGCATTTGCCGTATTGGGCCGTAATAGTGCGGTATACCGATTCACAGAACTGTGCCCTCGCGTTGGGGTTGTGAGAGCCTGAATGTAGATTCTACTGTCGTTATTTGGTGCTCCTGGACCGATATTGATATTTCCCAAGTTGAGTGAGAATGGAACTCGAGCCAGCTGCGTTTGATGTCCAGGTTGGAGGCCGACTTGCAACCGATAATTTTGTAGTGCAGTTTGCGGGTCAGCTTTCAGTTCTCTCAATGCATTACGCGAATTTAGTTGATCTTGCAGCGGCATAGCTTTGAACTCCATTTCATTTATGCTTGGCATAATACCGCATATTTTTGGCCGTTTTCACAGTATTTTTCTTTTCAAATTTACTCGACTTGTATTTGGCTGGTAGAGAGTTTCTATCGAATTAATTTGTACTGAGGTGCAGGTTAAATTTTGCCATGAGTTGAATGATTTTGACTCAGAAAATCTTTGTCTTGATAATGTTCGAATTGATTCAGGTTATGTTAAAGGTTTTTTTTGTGGTCGGAACGGTTGTTAAGCGAGCTATCACCTTATTTTTCGTCATATTTATTTTTGGGGTAGCAGGTATAACCTACCTGCTAAGTGGTAGTAAGGTTATTAAAACTACAGGACAAGTCTTTCAAGGGATTAAGATTCCTATTGGTGATTCGGTTATTAGATGGCGTGCCGACTTGAGTAGAATTGCTGAAAACCCGCTTCTAGAAAGGATGCAGGGGCCGGTGATCATTCAAAGCATAGATGGTTATATTTCACGGTGGTTCTGTGACGATAAAGTTAAAGAGCAGAGGTTCCTTACTAAGGAAATTGTATTGGAATGTGGGGGCGATCAAAGAACTTATTCTTTGAGGGATGGTGAAGTTGAGTTTGTCCCCTATGATGGAATAAGCCCTATAGCTGTGGTGAGTGACTTGGAAGGAGATCTAGACTTCTTTAAAAATTGGGCGAGAAACCTGGGTATTATTGATGTCGATGAAAAATGGTCTTATGGCTCAGGCCAATTAGTGATTGTAGGTGATGTCTTTGACCGGGGGCGATATGTTTATGATTTGCTCTGGTTTATCTATCATCTTGAGGAGCAAGCGGCCAATAGTGGTGGAGCTGTACATTTTCTACTAGGAAATCATGAACAGTATGCATTTACTTATAGAATTAAATCTGTAGAGGCTGAACACTTATGGGCTATAGAGCAGTTGAGGCCATATGATCAAGCTTTGGCAGAAGATACAGTTTTAGGAGCTTGGCTAAGGAGTAAAGATGTAATGCTGAAGCTTGGATCAGTACTTTTTACCCATGGAGGTATAAGCCCTCAGATGCTCAAGCAGGGGCTGAGCACCAGCGAATTTAATGGTGCCCATAGAGCCTATTTAACAGGGGCCAAGATAGATAATAGCCTGTTAGTTGGGCCTCACTCTCCAACGCAATATCGTGGCTATGCCTATGCGATGGATCAATATCCGGAGGCCGATCAGCAGTTAGTTAATGCCACTATGGAGCACTTTGACGTAAGCTATATTGTGGTAGGTCATAGCCATCAGGAAGAATTGGCTTCCAAGTTCCAGGGTAAAGTGTACTTGGTGGATAGCACTTTGTATGTACCAAAAGCATTGGTCTTTGAGTCGGGCAAACCAGTAATTCGTAATACTGGCGTAGTGCGTAAAAGTTTTATTGACAAAGATACAAAGGAAGAGCCATTTGATGTTCTAAATACTGTACATTGGATGGCTTTTTTGGGGATATTTTTGTAAGTATGTCTGTATAAAAGCGAGCATATGAGGTCGTTGTTGGGAGCTGAAATAGAGTGTTTAGGCCGACTTATTGGTATTGGCATGTTTCAACTCCATTACTCGAATTACCTCTCTAATCATAATTTTTATTGTTTGATGTATCGCTTACAACTTACAAAATGATAAAGCCAAATATGCATGTGCATTAGTAGGTAGTGTTAAAATGCGGTATATATTCAATATGATACGAGCTGGGTGATTGTGTGGAACAGGGAATTAGAAAGCTGGTTGATAATTATGAGAGCAAAGAGGGGCGATTTTTTTCCATATTTATTCAGTGTCTGATAGTTGTATCGCTAATTTCTTTTTCTGTGGGTACTATCCCTGATTTAACACCAGAACAGAGAGCTGTATTGGATCACTTCGAGTTGTTCTCAGTGATTATGTTTACTTTGGAATATATATGTCGCGTGTACGCGGCGAAAAATAGATTAGGCTTTATCTTCAGTTTTTATGGTTTGATTGATCTTATGGCGTTCTTGCCATTTTATATAGCCTCAGGAATGGATTTAAGGGCGCTTAGAATTGTTCGCTTATTTCAAGTGTTTAGGGTTTTAAAGCTATTGCGCTACAGTAAGGCAGTTGCTCGATTTAGCCGTGCATTTAGTATGGTTAAAGAGGAACTGGTATTGTTTGGAGTAACAGCTCTGATCTTGCTTTATTTGTCATCTGTAGGTATCTATTATTTTGAGAGCGCTGCTCAGCCGGAACAATTTAAATCTATCTTTCACAGTTTGTGGTGGGCAGTTACAACCTTAGCCACTGTGGGTTATGGTGACATGTATCCAGTTACTCTTGGTGGGAGAATATTTACTTTCTTTGTGCTTTTGATAGGTTTGGGGGTGATTGCAATTCCGACAGGTCTTGTCGCTTCTGCCTTATCTAAAGCCCGGATTGAAGATGTAGAAAATGATTAGTAACAAGCGCTAATAGGCCATGGCCTCTTCGTCTGTGAGGCCATCCCAGGGTATTTAATTGAACTCAATCGCTTTACTATTGATAAAGAGCTGGGTATCAACGGGTGTAGCACTGGAAACAGTTTGAAGTGACATACAGGCCTGCCGGCAACAATGCATAAATTTTACAAGTTTTTCTTCTGGCTCATCACTTTCAACAATCAAATGTATTTCCACTCTGTCCCCCTTGCCAAAGACTTCTTCCGGTTTGATACCCCAAAAATTCAAAGTGGTTGAGAACTCAGTTTTTTGCTCTAGCCTTACACTTTTTAATTTGATCCCGCCAAGTTTAGCCAGCATTTCGATGTGAGACATCATGCAAAGGGCTAGTCCTGCAGAGAAGTACATAATTGGAGATGGGGCGCTGCCTCTACCGCCGACGGCTGTGCCTTCATCACAGATAAGTTCCCATGTTCCACCATTAGGAACGTTGGAAAATATGGTGGCTTTTTTTAGATGATGCCCCTCAGGCATTTGTTCGACATTAATATGAGCGTGAAACTTCAGAAGCTCGCCTTGTTTCACCTTATCGAGGTGAGGGGGCGGGAAGGTTACTTGGTGTGCATCCTCGTCCAACTTGCGAACGATGGTGGAACTCGACATTTCCCATTGAATTGGGTCCATTTCGAGGCTCCTCTGTTTTTGTGTCTCGACTAGAGGGTCGAGTAGAGTTGATTTGTGCGCCCCTGCGGAGTTGGGTGGCAACAGCTTTAACAAAGGAGGTTAGGGTGAGAAGGGCTATATCCCCACTTGTGCCTTAAGAGTACTGGCTCTTTAGTCCAGTAGGGGGAGCGCGGTAAAGAGCGCGAGTTCATGCGCGTAGGCCAGTGCATCATTCTTGGAGTGGAAGGCCTGCGCCTGGATACTATTGCTACCGTTACTTTGGCGGGGGACCAATATTACCTGCCAGCTGGAGTGACTACTTTTACGGTCTGTGGTATGGGGTGAGTAGGAGACAACCTTAACCCCCTTGAACGCCGCTAGCGATTGCCTCTCGGTCCAGCTATGCCAGAGGGCTTGTCTCTTGGAAACATAGCTTTTTGATTCTCCATCAATGTAATGTGTTGCCCGAAAGGAGAATGTGATTACTGCGAGAAGAGTGCAGAGAGCGGTGGCCAGCCAGGAGATGGTGGAGCCCCCATCGAGAGCAAAACTTAGGCTGACAAGTAGCCAGGTCAGAGTAAACCCACCAAAGATATAGATTGGTACTTTGTTGGACTGCAGTTCCATATGTGCTGCTTTCCTATTTCCCATAAATGTAAAATTAGGTGCCAGATTTCAACCTCAGTTAGTAGGCCGCTTATTTTTATTTAGCTGATTGAAGGAAGCATACGACAGCTATCTGTTACGGCAGGGCAAAAGTACTCTTTTTGTAGGGGCTTTATCAAGTGGATAGCGTAATTTGTAGGGAGATCAAGCTGTGGCGGTTGTCTTTTCGGCAGGAAAGAGGCCCGCTATGGGCCTCTCCAGAGGGAGATCTAAGAGGAGCGTGCTTTGAGGGGCTCGCGCAGCTGTTCGGCCATGCCTAACAGCAGGGACTCAGTAGTTTCCCAATCAATACATTTATCGGTTACCGAAACGCCATACTCCATATCGCTCAGGTTTGGCAGAATTTTCTGGTTGCCGGCTTTCAGGTTACTTTCCACCATAATGCCAATAATCGACTGATTGCCATCGAGGATTTGGTGAGTCACATTGTCGACCACCAGGGGCTGTAATTCGTGGTTTTTATTGGAGTTGGCATGACTGCAATCGACCATAATGTTTGGCACGATATTAGACTTACGCAGCTCCTGCTCGCACATTGCAACACTCACTGAATCGTAATTTGGCTTGTCATTACCCCCGCGAAGTACAACGTGACCGTATGGGTTGCCTGCGGTGTGGATAATCGCAACTTGACCGTGCTTATTGATGCCGAGGAAACGATGGGGGTTGGCGACCGATTGCAGGGCATTGATAGCCACCTCCAGGCCACCATCGGTACCATTCTTGAAGCCCACGGCAGAGGATAGGCCGCTGGCCATTTCCCGGTGAGTCTGTGACTCTGTGGTTCGCGCGCCAATGGCAGACCATGAAATTAGGTCCTGCAGGTACTGAGGGGAAATTGGGTCTAGTGCTTCTGTTGCAGTAGGCAGTCCTAGCTCGGCAACATCCAATAGCAGCTTGCGGCCAATATGCAGCCCCTCCTCAATCTTAAAGGAGTCGTTCAAGTGAGGGTCGTTGATCAAGCCCTTCCAGCCAACAGTGGTGCGGGGCTTCTCAAAATAGACGCGCATTACAATTAGCAGGGTATCGGAAACCTTGTCCGCGATCGCCTTCAAGCGCTTGGCATAATCCATTGCGGCGTTCACATCGTGAACGGAGCATGGCCCGATTACCACCATCAGGCGGTGGTCTTTGCGATCTAGGATGTCGCGCACGGCGGCGCGTCCTCCAGCGACAGTCGCCTCGGCGGCATCGCTAATGGGGAGTTCTGCTTTCAGCGTCTCCGGGCTGATTAGTACTTCCTGGGAGACAACATTTAAGTCGTCGAACTGCTGTGTGGTCATGGCGTCTTCTGGTTTCTCTATTCCTTAGTGCCGCGCTGCACCTGCAGGCGGAGTACCTATCCTACTTTGCCATCAAGAATAGGGCGAGGGTTTCATTTGCAACCAAATAATTGGCCTTCTTTTGGGATGGCCATTTACTAGGGCCCCTTAAACAGGTTGGCGCAATCCGTTAGTAGAGAGTGCCCATTGCCGCCATCTTTAGCAGCCAAATGGTGGCAGATGGCATTAGCGCTTCTATGGAGTATGCAGTCAGAAGCGCAGTATTCAGAGGGCTCCTTACAGAGTAATAGCTGAAAACAATTCGCGAGTGCCAGGAGTGGGAGGCACTCGAGACAAGCCGCGGACAATTTTGATTAAGGATGCTCGATAGTTGACGTCACCGGGCGGTATTTGATTTAGGGAGCCTCTGAATAACTACGTAATACCTCTGCGGGTCTTGAAGGCTGCAGATGTTAGGCGCAGCTCGCCGCGAATGGCCGTAGCCCTTTGCAAGAGCTGCAACGCAGCAGATGCGGCCTTCAAGGCCCGCCCTTCGGGGCTTGCAGAGCGATTCACACTCCGCGTTGCGACTTCTTGAAAGGCCTAGACATTCCTGCGAAGCCGCGCCTTGATTGTGAACCACTCTGCATGCCAGAGACATCACGGAGTTATTCAGAGGCTCCTTAGCTAAATTAGCGATCTAAATCATTGAATAAGCTACACGGGCGTTGAAATTGGCGGGCAAGCTGTCTGTGAATCCCTGGATTATATCTGTGTAGTTTGCGAAGCTAGTGCTCGAGAATAGAGCCGGCTATTGCCTCCTATATGAGTCTCAAAGTTTCCCCATAAAACGAAATAATAAACTGATCAGCTATGTCTTGCATTTCAAAAAGGGCTCGTAAGTCTTTTCAACTAATTTTGAAGTGATGGCAAGCATCGATGTGAACAGCAATTGTCATTTCTGAGCATTACAGATTCTAATTTGATGAGAATTTTCTCTGCTAGACATAAAGGTGTGCTTATATCAAATTGGGCTTTATGTAAGAGCTACAACGTAGTCAAGTTGATGATTGTTGCGAATAAATTTTCTTTTTCGGTGAGGATCGTTTCCTACAAAATGTAGAAAATTGGCTCGCCTTTTCTTTGTAAGAGGTTAGGGTTTCGTATTGTGCAAAAATAGGAGTGTTAACTTTTGTGGACACTCACCTCTATCCACGTGATCAATAATTACTTTTTGATTGCGAGTGAAAAGAGCATAATTATATTTTCAATCTTTTGAAGCTGGGGTTGTGTCTTTTTCCTGTATTGGTTAAGCAAAATTTATACCTTCTTACTTTTAATTGACTAGGCTGTGTTCTGAATAACCAGAGAAGTTATGCCCAAAGCTTTGCAAACGATTTACTGCAAGAGCCTTGTTTATAATGCTGTGATATGGTTTGCAAAACCTGAGAGATAAAGAAGCGTTTTTTTAAGTGTGACTTGGCTAACCGCCTAACCTGTCTTGTCGTACTCCTTCTGATATCAAATATATTTCTAATATTGGCAGCAAGCTTAGGATCCAGTGTCCTGGTAGGTGTTGAAGTACTCAAGGTATGCCTTAATTACTTGATTAATGAGCATGGAAAGTTAACTCAAGGGAAAGCTAAGTTAAGTGCACTTATAGCTCCTTGCTTTCGTTACATAGCTAGTTATCAAGCCTGAAGAGAAGACTGATAATTTTCTATGTTCTATAAATAGCCAATAGATTTGTAAGTCTTGGTAGTCAAAAAGAGCCGTCGTGGAAAAGTTAAGTAAGTCAATAAATTTTAGTGGTAGCTTTAATTTTAAGTAAGGGTGACTCAATCAAAGAACTGGTTCACGGTACCCGCGAGGAGATACAGATAAGCTTGGTTTGTTAATTTCAGTATTTCTAAATGACAAGTAATGTTTATACGTATCAGCAAAACAAATCGCTCCGAAAAGGCATTTAAGGCCCCCCTCGTATTATTATTAAGCGCACTACTTTTTGGCTGTGGTGGCGGAGGTAGTAGTAACGATGAGACGACACCGCAAGAGAACACTGGCGGTGATAACTCGGGTGGTGGGAATTCAGGCGGTGGAAATTCGGGTGGGGGAGTGGTAGATACCCCGGATGAAGGTGATGATTCTAACACGCTGCCCATTGCCAATGATCAGTTGGTACAGATGGCCGCACACGGCCGACTTGCAAAATCTATATTTCTTGCTGCGTATGATGAAGATCTGGATTATCTAGAATATTCTATTCAGTCGGAGCCGGCGCATGGCACTTTAACAGGAAGTGGGCGTCGCTGGGAGTACCTCCCTGCAACAGACTTTACGGGTACTGATAGCTTCTCATATCTAGCGTCAGATAGTAGTGGTGCTAGTAATATTGCGACAGTTACTATTGAAGTTGCGGCAAATGATTGTGCCAGCGATTTCCTGGATGGACCAGCTGACAGCCTTCTGGTGCATGTTCCGTCTCACTTGGAATTCCGTGATGTAGCGGGTGGAACTTCTGTGATTGTTGAGGGTACTGCGCTAACAGAAAGTGCATCTTCGGATCCAGATGTAGAAGGGCGCACAATGTTTGTCAGTCGCAACGACTTTAATAATGCAGACATGACGGTGGCTCTTCCTGAGAAAGATGGCCTCGCGCATTTTAGCTTGTCTTTTAAGTTCATCCCGGATAGTACTGAAGGCGATGAAGTGATGGTGAGATCAATTGCCGATCCTAATGGTGATAATAACTCCGGCAGCTTTTATATAGGCATCAGTGATGATGTTGTTGTAGGGCAATTGGGCGGCCAAGACAGCCAGCAGTTTTCTAACGCAGAAAGTACTTTAAAAACCCGTAGCTGTAATCATGTCGCAGTTACGGTGGACAATGGCACGTTAACCGTGTACGTAAACGGTGAAGCTTCTTCTTCGATATCTGTTGATGGTGATAGCTATCCTTACTTGGGCGACATGCTGCAATTTGGGCCCTTTGCGGGAAAAATCTGGGATGCGCGACTCTATGAGCGTGTGCTGACATACGATGAAGTCATGGACCTGGGTGGCAGTAAGTGCAATGAATCCATGATTGCTACCAGCCCCTATGATGGTTACAACAACTATCTTTGTTCAACGTACCAGTGCCAATGGTGGTCGGATGATACCGACAAAACCATGGCTAATTTTGAGCATTATATTGTGGCTCAAGAGCGGGTATGGGAAAGGAATATCTTTGAAGCCGGCATGTATGGAAAAGGCGAGCTTTGCACTTACTTCAGTGATGAAGGTTCCACCCGTGATTTAGAACTCAATGACTCAATCAGTAATACGTTCGTTAAGAATTACACCCTGGAGGATAACCCGCTTACCCAATCTAACGCTCAGCACTGGATGCATGAGAACTTCCACTCCTATCAGGGTAAGCTAAACAGGGTTACAGGTGAGTCCAGTGGTAAGTACACCCTGGAATCCTCCGCAAGCTGGGGCGCGGATCACAATATCCCGGGCGTTAAAGATAGCTTGCTGGGTTACTACACCCTCCACCCACATATTACCCTTTGGGCCATTCAAGACTCTCCCGTCGATCACCAATATGGTTATGACTTTAAAGGTGGGCATCAATACGGCGCTTATATTTTCTGGTCTTGGCTGACTAATTATGCTGTGAGTAAGGACCTGATGGGGGGGGTATTCCGTGACTCCAGGGATGGACTTAACGACCTGGAAGCAGCCGATGCTTATCTAACAGCCCAAGGGCACGACATGAAGGCCCTGTTTGCAGATTTTGCCGCACAAATCACGACCTGGGATATGGTTGAGAGTGAGGCCTACCAGGTGTCGGAGGCGGCCTCTTTGAGTCGAATGTTGAGTGAGCACCCTGATGCCAGCACCCACGATAATAAGTACACTCAAACATTTGATCAGGAGGGGACGGGTAACAGCTGGACTGATATGGATACCGGTTTTGTACCAGGCTCTTGGGCTTTTAATGCCTTTAAGGTAGAAGGTATTACTGAAGACAGTAACTACACCATTGCGGTTAGGGTTGATGCTGAAAATAACCCAGCTCATGCGGACTTCCGTGGTCGTGCAGTGGTTTACAACCCATCTACCGGCTCTCGTAGTTATTATCCATTTGATATTGATAGCTCCGGGGAAGATTCAAGTACCGTAGTACCGGTACCTGCCAATCATGAACTCTATGCTCTCGTAGTCACAACTCCTGACACCTTCAGGGATTTTGAGTTTTATGATTATGATTTTGCTATCTATCCATCTGGTGGCGACGTAAATACCGATCCAGTGGGTGATACTTCAGATGAGGATGTTGTAAAAGTTGTGGTTATGGCAGGCCAGTCCAATATGGAAGGCAACAACACCCGGTTAGATCGCTTGCAAGAGCTGATTTGCCATGCCAATGCAGATTACACCTACGGCGATGTCGACTGTGGTTCTACGGCGATTAGTGATGACCAGATAACAGAGCAGTTTATCAATAATAGTGATTCGCTAGCCGATTATAACCAGAGACTTAGCGATGATAACGAAGATCCTGTGGTGCAGAAGCTCGGGCAATTCCTCTGCCGTGCAGGCAGTCTCGACTCCCATACAGGTGAAACCTGCGATAGCCGTAACTTTGATCTGACTGACCGACTCTTTGCCACCATCAGTAGATATTACTTCTCTTCTAGCGATGGCTCCTATGGGTACAACTACGATGCCTGGATGCAAATGAGTACTGCTATGGAGGTAGCTGAGATTTATACTGATGGTCACCTGGACGCAGCTCTTGAAGGTACACGAGACGATATTACTGTACTGCAGTATCAGGGTTCATTGAATGATACCGGTTCTCTCTCCTTCTCTGAGCGCCATGGTGAATTGTTCCCCAATTACGGCGTGTCTACTAACCGCTATGGACCAGAGCTCACTTTAGGGCACTATCTCGGTGAAGAGACTGAGAACGATCTGTTACTTTTAAAAGTGGTTCAGGGTGGTACTGACCTGAGAGTTGACTGGAAGGTCCCTGGCTGCCATGACTCCGCCGCTAATGAGTGGACCCAAGATGAGGAAAATCAGGAGTCTCTTTACACTGCGATGTTGGAGAAGATTGAGGCCTTGCGCGACCCTGAAGTCTTGGCTGGTTACTTTCCGCAGTATGAAAATAAGTCGATTGAAATCGATAGTTTTATCTGGTTCCAGGGTTGGAATGATGGAGGGCAAAGTGTAAATGAAAACAACTATGAGGCGAATTTGACCTGTCTGGTGAATGGCCTACGGGAAGCGCTAAATGATTATGACTTGCCCATTGTTATTGCTAAAAGCCACTATGGTGATGCCAGTGGAGCTATCCAGTCTGCCCAACAGTCTGTTGCAGACAACCTCTATAATGTTGAGGCTCATGAAACAGATGATCTCTCAGGTTATTACCATTTTGATCCAGCGGCGCATTTAGCGATAGGTAAGAGAATGAAAGAAGAGATGGATAACTTACATTGATTTAGGACTCATTTACAGGGGTTAAGTAGTGGATAAAACCATCATTCTTAAGGTTTTATCCGCTCTGGCTTTGCCTTAAAGGCTTACAAGTTAACTCCAATATACTCTCAGGTTGCCTTGCTTTGGTATATCGCTTTGCCTAGGCCAAGCGAGGTACCTAAGACCTAATTTAAGTCGTTCATTCCTCACATTATTACAATTCCTTCAACTCATCGCTGCCTTTTTCTGGACCGGGAAAGGTGGTAGTGCTACCAGTAGAATTTTCCCTGATTAATGGCACTTACTACTCGTAGCGAAGCAAAACAAGCTTTACTTTATTTTGTGAAAACGCACAGCCCGACTAGAGTTTAATCTTTATATATGCGGCTAATTATTTACTTCTACAACTGGAGGCGAATGACATATGGGAATTTTGTTAAAAATTTTCGAATTACTCACCCTCTTCAGATATTCAAGTTGATACTGTGAGCGTTGGAGTATTGAATCACAAGGGGCAAATTGATCTTTAACATCTCGTGAGTTGTATTTTAGGAATCCTCACTTCCTAGGTGTGAAGAGTTAATAGTTTCTATCCTAATAGAAAGTTATGAATATCATTTGTGAATTGATCTAATCGCAACCCTTAATACCTAACATGGATTCGTGAGGTTGTAATTGTACTTGTATGTAATCGTGCTGACCCATCACAGTAGGTTAGAGTATGAATTTTAGCTAGGCATAGCCATAATTTATTGCTATGCGATGGCGGCGTTTCAACCAGGAATGGTGATAAAGATGAGCAGGTCGGTACATGCTTTAATAATTAAGTTTGGTCTTGTTCAGGCTGGAATATCAGCTATAAGTGGGATGATTGCTCCGATTATATTCTTGTTGTTTATGAGTAAAGGAATCGAGCTTCATGAAATGGGTATATTGTTGGCAGTAGCAACAATATCCACTGTTGCTTTAGAGGTCCCGTTTGGAGCGCTTGCTGATAGATACGGGAGAAAAAAGACCTTTATAGCTGGCGAGCTGGTTCTACTGTTTGTAGTGATAGGTTTTTGGTGGTCGTCTAGCTTTGCGGAATTGATTGTATTTATGATTCTTAATGGATTGTCTATAGCTCTTTTCTCTGGAACTATTGATGCACTTTTTGTTGAGCAGTTTAAAGTGGTTTCTAGAGATGGTGAAACAAACTTGATGGAAGCCCAAGCTTCAGTAAATATTTTCCAGATGATTGGCTTAGCTGTTGGGGCAGTATTTTCAGGACTTATCCCAGTATGGTTTTCATTTGTAAGTGATAGCTACGATTTTATAGGGTTTTATGAGGTGGGTTTTGTCTTTCTTGTTCCTTTAATATTAATACATATGCTTTGTACTTTCTATTTTGTTGGTGAATCAGATTCTATGGGGGAGCCAGTTGGTTCGAATTTTTTCCGCGAGGTTCACAGTACCATTAAGAGTGCTTTTGATGTGATTGTTGAGAATCCAGTCTTTAAACCACTTTTATTAATTGACTTCATAAGCGGGGTCGCGTTCATTAGTTTAGAGCAACTTTGGCAGCCAATGCTTTCTACTTTAGTCGACAGCAAGGAAAGTCTTTGGTTGTTTGGTATTCTATTTGCGTTAAATTATGTTTGTATGGCGGTAGGGCAGGGATGCTCCATTCCCTTGTCAAGAGTTTTTAAAAATAATTATTCGAATATGCTATTGGTGCTTGAGTTCTGTACAGGACTACTATTTTTTATATTTGCAATTCAAAGTGATTTGTATGGTTTTATAGTTGTATATTTACTATTGCATGTTGTTGTTGGGATTTCGATGGCTCCAGGATCGGCAATGTTTCACGAGAAAATTCCAGAATCTAGAAGATCAACAATGCTATCGGTGAAATCTTTAATTGCACAAGGGGGTGCGACGGCAGGGGCTTTAGTGGCAGGGTATACAGCTCACTATTTTAGTATTTCTATTGCGTGGTCTATTGCTGGATTTGTGTTTATTATTTCCTCTTTCCTTTATCTATTGCCGTCTATCTCGAACTTGTCAAAAGATATGGCTATTGTGCTAAACAAGAGGTTTCAGCCACAACCCGAGTAGTACTTTCTGCGCTCAATAAAAATCTGAGTTGATGGTATGTAAATAGCTATCAATATTTTATTGATATGTGGGCTCTGAAATCTGGAATGTGCATTAATTGATGATGAGAATCTTCCTATATCCAAGTTGTATATCTCGTGCGTATAGCAGTTCATTGAATCTAGTGAGTCTCTGAATAATTCCTCAAATTAATCCAGGAATTAGAAATTAATCCAGAGAAATTAATCCAGGACATCCAAAGAACATCCAAAGAATGGAGAGTCGGAAGCTAGACAAGAATTTTTTCGCCACCACTTGGTAGCCGGTATATCTGTCTCAAAATAGATGGCAATTTGACGTTAAAAGATCATTTTGGGAGTCCATAGGGAATCAGGTGGGGTGTAGAGTCGGGAGCGATGGAATCTAGGGGCAGCTGATAAGCGGATTTCTGTAATCTAGCAGGGGGCGGGGCAAAGAAAGCGCTGGTAATCGGGCAGCCCGTGTACCCAGCGTTTATTTTGCTGCGCACAGACCTGGCGTACCGCTTCCGCCGAGCCCACCAAGCGTTTAAAGCGGCTTTCAAAATTGCGGTTTAGGTAGAGCCAGTGTTTTGGCGAAATACCCAGCCGATTTAAAATAGGTGGGATGTTTTCGGGAATAGCGCCGCGCTTTTTAGGGTGCAGCTGCCGGCCACTCCAGTCTACCAGCTCTAAATAGTGATCCAGCTGAAAAGGCAAGCCTTTAGGCATATCCCGGCGCTCTCCGCCCACCAGCGGCAGTAGGCTTTTGGGCTGCTGGCCTGAGATGGCTGTGTGGATGCGTTGCTGGATCGAAGTGTAATCGGATTAGCGATACTAGCACGGATAGGGTTGAGGTCCACGTAAGCCAGGCAGGCGGCAAGGGCTCTTTCATCCAGCAAGGCCTGAGACTTGAAAAGCCCTTCCCAGAAACGACCGGTGCAGCTGTCCTCGGCATTGGCCTGGCGGGCGATGGACTCGTTCAGGCAGCGCATAAACCAGCTGATATCGACCAGGCGTTCGCGCCAAAGGGATGTCACCTCCTGAAGTTTTTCCAGCTCGACGGCATCCAGGGCTTCACCGCGAAGATAACGTTTGCTTAGCGCAGAACCTTTGAAAAGTTGTTGCCAGCGTTCAATTATCTCGATAGTGGACCATGAGTTTGCTGTGTAGGTATCGATATAGAGCACAATATGGGTGTGATTACTCATTACCGCATAGGCAGCGATATCGAGAGCAAAGATTGAGGCCAGCTTATGCATCCTGGCCTCAATCCACCGGCGTCGGTGCTCATAGTCTTTTTCGGATTAGCATCCCTACCGCAAAGGAACGCTCTACGCACACAGCGGGAGACACAGTGATAATAGGGTGTCGCATCGAGAGAGATTTGCGTGCTGCGCGGAAGAGTCATGGATTTTTATCTTTGACTCCAGTATTTTGATCATTCTGCCTGTGTTGTGTCAATTGACTTGACGCTTTAAGCTTCTACTTTGGTGGGTGTCCAGAATTGTCTCGATACCACCTACAATGTTGAGGCTCATGAAACAGATGATCTCTCAGGTTATTACCATTTTGATCCAGCGACGCATTTAGCGATAGGTAAGCGCATGAAGGAAGAGAGAGATAACTTGCGCTGATTAAAAATCATACTCGATAGCAAGTGCGTAGATAAGGCCTCCCTGCTGAAAGTCTTATCTACGCTCACCTAGCCCACAAAGCCAAAAAACCAGTATTATCCCTTCCGTTTATCTTGTCAGATTTTTTCAAACCATACTGTATCTCGCTCTAATAGCGTGATATCAATAGCGCTATACTCAAGTAATTAATTTGCCCCATCAAAAGGTGCGTACTTTAGCGTTTGAGATAGGCGTTACATTGATTAGCTGTGTCTTCAAAATTACTTTTGCTGAAAAGTTATGTGAAGGGAATATTGATATCGGTAGAGATATAGCCTTTGGGTTTTAAGTTTAGTTACTCTAAAGTGAGTATCGATAGTAGTGCGTATCATAAGGGACCGCCACAATTCTAAGTGGCGGATTAATTCTAATAGATAGAAGTTTAGTAATATGAAAACCTTGCCTAAACATATAGGTATAGTTGGATGCTCCGCAGAAGGGGCCGCCCTTTGCTACAGAACAATATGTACTGAAAGCCCCAAAATTTTGGGGGAGTATGCGCACCCGGAAATCTCCATGCATACTCACTCTTTGGCAGACTATGTGGATCGATTGAATAACAGCGATTTGTTGGGTGTTGGTGACCTAATGCTTTCTTCAGCTAAAAAGCTCAAAGCGCAGGGTGCTGATTTCTTAATTTGTCCAGATAATACCATTCATCAGGCGTTTGAGTATGCAAAACAATTATCACCGCTACCTTGGCTCCATATTGCTGAAGTTGTAGCAGAGAGTGCGAAATCTCGCGGTTATCAAAAGCTTGGTATTTTAGGCACCAAATGGTTGGTGGAAAGTGATGTTTACCCAAAGAAAATTGAAGGGCAGAACCTTGCTTGGCTGCGACCTACAAATGAGCAGGTACACAATATAGACAGCTTAATTATGGAAGAATTGGTCTGTGGTGTCTCGACGCCAGATTCAGTAACTTACTTTCAAGAGGTAATTCAAAGTTTGAGGGCTAATGGTTGTGATGCCGTTATACTTGGATGTACAGAAATACCACTAATAGTTAGTGACTCCAACTCCCCTCTGCCTACATTGGACTCCAATTATTTATTGGCGGAGGCAGCAATTAGGTTGGCTGTTGGACGTGCAGAATATTCCTGGTAAGCGCATTAGTAGGTGCTCGATCGATATTTATAACATATAAAGCGAAGCTCTAATGTATGGATTTAGATGGCAGCAAAGCAAAAAACCATTTCACGGATAGGTTAGTATGGCTTTTGCTGCTGCCTGTATGGAAAATACGGCGGAAGTATCATACTTATCTTAAGCTGTTTTGCCGCGAAGTATTCAGTTTCAGTTGCTATCTTAACACCTGCCTTAACACGCCAAGGTAGTTATCAGCCAGCTCTACATCATCATAGTACCCACGGGCCTTAAGAAACTTATGGAGTGCCCTTAAGTTATAGGTGGGCACACCCATAAAAGCGTGATGCTCACAATGGTAGCTTAATCCATCGGTGGGGCTGACAAAGAGTAATCCTAAAATTCCCCTTGGAACCGATCGTGTATTATATTTTGGTTCCAGATGATAGAGATCTTTAACCCCGGCATGCTCAGCGATTTGACGCATTCGAATGATGGCCATATAGACTGTAAAGTAGGCTATCACCCATAGGATATACAACTGCGGAAAGCCAGAGGCCCACAACGCCGCAAACATGATACCGTTAACAAACAGGCCCCGTGTCAACTGATAATTAACTCTCTTATTTCTGCTCAACAAATCTCGACCGCTTAAAAAAAGATATAGGTTTGCCTTTAAACCAGTGATTCCCAAAAAATCTCTAATGAATTTTCTCGCTAGACTCCTTTTACTTACAGGATAATCTTTATAGTTCTTCAGATCCGGATCTTTATCTGTGCCGGCATTTCGATGATGTTTTAGATGGCTCTTAATATAGGTATCACCATCCATCAATAAAAATGGTGAAGATAACCACTTAGCAACGAATTTATTATAGGCCCGGGTTGCGAAAAGCGTTTTATGACTGGCTTCATGCATGATTGCGGCTAAGGCCTGTTGACGCCCAGCAAGCAAGAATACTGCTGCAATATATACGTACCAATACGGTAATAGTGCTGCAATAACAAAAATACTAACGATGCTAATCCAAGCGCTTGCTACTATCCACCAAGCTCTGGCATCACTACGCTGCAGAAAAGGCTTGAGTTCTTCTTTGCTAATTGGGATGTTCATTGAGGAGTACCTTGTTGTGATTATTAGTCAACACCTAACTTCTTCAACTGTTCCAGCCAAATGTTACGGCCAACACGATCGTACTTACGCACGATATTCTTCAATTCTTGGTACTTCTCTTGCGGTCTTATTATCTTTGGGAGTAGAGGATCAATCGCTAGGCGATGAATGGCCTCACCACCCAACCGGCATGTTTCTGATAATGTTGTATAAATAGGTTTATTTGACAGAGTCTTAAGGCTGTTCTCAAGGGACCGCACGAGATCGTCATATTCGCTATCAAGCCTTTCGATATCCCATAGCTGGTGAGCCCATTGAGAGACTAATGAATCGGGAACCTCATGCAATACAAAACAGTTAGCCCCTACCTCAAGTCCAAGAGTATCTAATGAAGCGATTATTTCAGTATGGGCGAGTTTTAGATTGTTGGGTCGTACCCACAGGTGATCGAGGCCTACGGAAAAACCATACCATTGGAGAACCGATAATGACTTTCTACGAACCGTACGTGATATTCCTTTAGGTAAGTGACAAGTAAGCCAACTACCGTCCCAAGTTTCATAATGAAAAGTATCATGTTGCCAGCGGTTGATAAAAGCGCGTTTGGCGATCGCTTTTTCTGTTAAACGGTACACTCCCCGCCCATCATGGCTGACCAATTCGGTACTCACCAATCTATTTAATGTTACTCGTAGACTATTGATAGAAATGTCAAATGCATCAGATATAAAGCTGAGCTGACTGGTTCCAAGCTCGTGTCGCTTGTTTACGCCCATCAGGTCCAGTAGGACATTTTTGGGGGTAGGCTCATACGTAAACTGATACATAATGATATTTCTGACAATAATCCTGGTTTTTGTTCTACGTGATATTACAGAGTAGAGCATAACTTGCAAGACATTGTAATCTTTGGGTTAAACAAATAGACGCTTAAATCCACGGTAATGCCATCTGATCCTACCCACCAAAGACGGACACTCTCTTAAGCGATAAACTACGCAGCAGAGGTGCCCTATGACACGATCAAGTAAATCAACCAAAACCACTCGTAAAAAATACTCAGAGGAATATAGAAAAGATGCCCTAGCACTGGCGGTCAAGGTAGGGGTAAGCGTTGCCGCTAAACAGCTTGGGTTACATCCTTCCCAGATTTACGGATGGCGAAGCAAGGCTAAGTTACATCAGAGCCGAGGGGATGCCGAGAGAGAGCTGGCCACAGAGAATGCTCGCCTTAAGCGGCAGCTGGCTGAGCAGGCAGAGGAGCTGGCGATCTTAAAAAAGGCCGCAGCGTACTTTGCAAAGAGCCTGAAATGAGGTACGCCTTCATGCTAAAGCACAGGCATAAGTTCAGCATCAAAGCGATGGCTAAGGTATTGAGCGTATCTCGCAGTGGGTTTTACGATTGGGTGTCAAGATCGGCCGATCAATCCAAGCGCCAGCAGTACCAAATGGAGCTTGATGGTTTGGTACAGCAGCGCTTTATAGCCAGTAAAGAACGTAGTGGCGCCCCTCGCCTGACGAGGGAATTGGCCAGTGAGGGGAGTAAATATAATCAAAAAACAGTTGCTGCCAGCATGCGTCGACAGGGCCTACGGGCTAAAGCCGCCAAGAGATATAAAGCCACAACCTACTCAAAACATGGTCTGCCAGTGGCCCCAAATCTGCTCGAGCAGAACTTCAATACTGAAGCGCCGAATCAGAAATGGGTCGGGGATATTACCTACCTACGAACAGAAGAGGGTTGGTTATATCTGGCTGTAGTGATAGACCTATATAGTCGGCTGGTTATTGGTTGGGCGATGTCAGAAACGATGACAGCTACATTGGTCTGTGACGCCCTTCAAATGGCTTTATGGCGACGTAAGAAACCTACAAATGTTATCGTGCATACTGACAGGGGAAGCCAATATTGCTCTAAAGATTATCAATCTTTAATTACAGCTTATGATCTGCGGTGCAGCATGAGCGCCAAAGGTAACTGCTATGATAACGCCTGCGCAGAAACGTTCTTCCACTCACTTAAGGTAGAAGTAATCCATGGTAACCGCTTTCCTACAAGGTGCCTCATGCGGGAAACCGTATTTGAGTATATAGAAATAGACTACAATCGAAATCGCTTACACAGCGCCAATGGCTATCTCAGCCCTGAGGCGTTTGAGGAACAACTAGTCGCTTAGTGGTGTGTCCGTTGTTGGTGGGTAGGATCAGTTCTCCTTGCTGGCACTCCTGGAGAGGCTAAGGCAATTGGTCGCGGGGTACTTGGATTCCAGCAAGAAATATGGAATGAGAAACGATTTGAGATTGTGGTAAATGCTAATCTTGCCAAGTTTTCTCAAAATTCTGAGCTAAAGCAATTTTTGCTTAATACAGAAAACAGAGTATTAGTTGAGGCTAGTCCAGTAGATAGAATATGGGGCATTGGTCTGGCCCAAGATCATTCTGCGTCAGAAAATCCTAACGATTGGAAAGGCCTTAATCTTTTAGGGTTCGCACTTATGGAAGTGAGAGCCAGGCTAACAGGCATCTAAAATAGCTTGAGGGTGTAGAATAGGGGAAGGTGGGTGCCGAGCTGTCAGTACGAGGTAACTCCTCGGATCACACAAATGCATAGTGCCAAAATTAATTTAGTACTCTAGTTTCTAATTCTTCGCTCAGAGCGGGATTTCCAAGTCGTGAACCTCTAAAGCCAAATCAGCACAAGAAGTTCACGATAACCAGCCCAGGTAGCCTTAGATCCGTGGCAGCCACATTCCCATCGTAGCAGCAAAAATACCAATGGCCATAAACACGGTCAGCGGCACTAGTGTACTGACAAACGCAATCTGGGTACCCTGTGCGGCTCCACGCTTTTGACAGTGAAAATACCATTCCAGCATGGCCAGTGGGAGCAGGTATTGGCCGAAGCCCAGTGCATATAGGAAAGGCCCGGTAAAGGATTTCCAGTCAATCCCCCAGCCGCCGGTTAGCATTGCCCAGCCCATCAAGGCTACACGAAAAAACCACACTGCACTTGCTGCCATAAAAAGACGCAAGGCCCAGCGGCGGTGCTCAGCAATGCGTCTGGCCATCGCAGTCTGCACTGCCAGAAAGGCAAATAACAGAATCAGTATGCCGTCCATTGTAATGCTGATCTGCGACACCAGGTTGCCAAAGGTGTGCCGCGTCCAGGTCATGTAGAGCCCCGCAATACTGGCTATGACAGCGGTCAGCAGATAGCTGCGTCCCAGCCAGCGGTGGAAGTTAGGGGCATGGCGCCGCACCGAAGGGATTAGCTGAAGTGGACCACCGCCAATGACAATCGCGGCCAATAGCACGTGGCTCACCGAAGCCAGGTTGCCTAAAATATCTCCCTCGCGGAAGCCTGCCGGCAGGTGCAGCCCTTTCAAGCCATGCACTCCTGATTCGGCAATGGGTGGGTAGAAGACGGCCAGGATATAGGCGAAGAAGATCGCATGGCCGATAGCCGCGATGCAGAACCAGGTTTTTACCGACAGGTTAACTGCCCGCCGGGTGTCGAATGGTCGCGGTAGTGTTTGGCTGAGTACAGCGTCGTTCATGGGGTTCTCCAGGCGATTATGGTCCGCATTGGGTCTGAGTGTGCTTGCCGAGCATGTTCTGCTTTTTCAGACCTACGCACATCGGCCGCAGGCAGGAATCGAACTCCCCCAAAAGGTGGAGAGTTTGCCGTATCCGTCTCCCCCGAAAGTCCCATGACAGCTGGTTGCCCCTGGTTTAGCATGCGGAAATGAAATCTTCGTCCCTAAGTACGCCTGCGCCGAATCCGCCCAATACCAGCACGGAACTGCCGAAGCTCCCTATGTGGCGGCCCTTACGTGGGCCGTTTGAGCGATGGCCGCACCTGACCGACTTGTTTATTGCGTTGCTTATGTTCTTGCTGACGCTTTTGATGTGGTCGCGCAACGGCTCCCCCGAAGTACTATCCATACAGAGCCTGTGGGATGTTGTTGCTTTCCAGTGTGCATTCGTTGGCTCCTTCGCTCTGTTGTGGCGTCGCACCCACCCTTGGCAGGTACAGGCCGTTATTCTCGGCGCAACAATATTGCTGGAGCTGGGTTTGCCGGCAGATGGCATCGTGGCTATGGCGATTTCGCTGTATAGCCTCGGTCGTTACGAGGCCAATACCCGGGCTAGCTTTTTTGGCGTTATCGCGACGCTGGTTTTTGTGGCGCTTGACCAAGGTATTCCGGTTCAGCCAACTGCCGCAGGCACAGTAACAGTGATGCTGGTATGGGCGCTGTGGTATATCGGCCGCCGGCTGCGCTTTCGCGGCGAATATCTGCGCTTGTTGGAAGAGAGGGCCAAGTATTTGGAGCGCGAGCGCAATGCCGAATCCGAGCGCGCAGTTGTAGCCGAGCGCACTCGAATCGCCCGTGAGATGCATGATGTGGTGGCGCACCAAGTGAGTCTTATGACTGTGCAGGCCGGTGCCGCCAGAGCTATCAGCCGCAATAACCCGCAAGCTGCCAATGAGGCTATGGCTTCTGTAGAGGCGGCTGGCCGTCAGGCCATGGCAGAAATGCGTCATTTACTCGGTGTACTGCGACCGACTAATAACGACACTGCGCTCACTCCGCAACCAGAACTCGGCGATTTGCCAGATCTGATTGAAAAGGTCCGACAGGTGTTAACCCAGGTTGACTACGAGGCCAACGGCGCACTGGAGAAAGTGCCAACCAGTGTCGCGCTCGCCGCCTATCGTATTGTTCAAGAATCCCTCACAAACGCCATCAAGCACGTCGGTGCCGCAGTTCGGGTGCAAGTGAGTGTGCGCGCAGACCTCGGCACTCTCACAATTCGAGTGCGCGATGATGGAAATACTCTCGGCGAGCGGCCCATGAGGGAAATAGCTATTGATGGTCAGCCAGGCGGTGGGCACGGCATCGCGGGAATGCGCGAGCGTGCGGAACTGCTCGGTGGCTATCTGTATGCGAGGGTAGTCGATGGTGGCGGTTTTGAGGTATATGCACAACTACCTACAGGAATGGTGAAAACATAATGTTGCGAGTGATGGTAGTGGACGACCAGGCTTTGGTGCGACGCGGTTTTGCCCTGATTCTGGATAACCAGCCCGATATCGAGGTGGTCGCCGAGGCCGGTACCGGCGTCGAGGCAATTGAAGCCGCGCGAGTGTACCAGCCGGATATCATCTTAATGGATATCCGTATGCCGGAGATGGACGGGCTGGAATCCACAGCGCGCATCCTGGAAGCTAGTGATGCAACTTGCCGTGTCATTATTTTGACCACGTTCGATCCTGATGAATACGTGTTTCGTGCGCTGCGGGCTGGCGCCAGTGGCTTTGTGCTCAAGGATATTCCCCCAGAGGCGCTGGTACAGGCAGTGCGCACCGTAGCAGAGGGCGGTGCCATGCTTGCACCGGGCATCACCCAACGCTTGATCAGCCAGTTCGCACAGAAACTGGGAACTGGGCGCAACCTGGCAAAGCGGCTGGAGCGCCTAACCACCCGGGAACGTGAAGTACTGGAAGCCATCGCCGCAGGCAAGAGTAATGCAGAGATTGCCGAGACCCTATTTATTGGCCCTGCTACCGTGAAAACCCACGTTTCCAGTTTGCTGTCAAAATTGGAGGTGCGCGATCGTGCGCAGGCAGTCGTATTCGCCTATGAATGTGGCCTAGCCACCGTGGGGGAGCGTGATGTCGGCTTCTAGATCAAAGCCCGCTTTGCAACGCAATGCACTTTATCGCCTTGCCGCCTGTGGCACTGTGGTTCTGGGGCTGTTTCTCTTCCTTGGAGCCCAGGGCCACTTTGTTGCCATCTGGCCGTTGGTAACCAGCGATGGTATCGGTTTATTCCGTCGTTTGTTGTTGATGTTACCCGGTGTGATGCTCGCCGGCACGGCGGTGTTGAACCTCCTGCTCTGTAAGCCACTCTGGCAAGAACGTCGCTATGCCCTCAACGTTACTCTCACGGTAAATTTGCTTACTACGAGCTATTTGTTCTACCTAATGATACGCGGGGTTCCTAATCACCCTATTGGTATATTTCTCGCATTGGAGATGTCTTTTGTATTATTGCTCCTAGTAACAAGAGCTGGACTGGTATGGCCTGTGTCAGCAGAACCGCCGGTTGAGATGGACATTTAGTAGCACAAGCGCTCGGCGAATTTTGCTAACATTCAACACCATAAACCTCAAGGTGTTTTATTCAAAAACAACTCCATCGGTGTTAGATCCATTTCAAATAGACTTGAAGCGAACCCTTCCGATAACTTCATAGCTTTTTTCGCCGCAGCTCATTAGATAGCTTTCCGAGTAAATTCACCAGAAACAACGTATGGCTTCTTTTCAGTTCCAGTTCTGCGACTGAGAGATTTGTTCCAATTTGTAGGTAAACTAGCTCTTTGGGGCGGAGTAGGTGGGCGCGAGATTAGATAGTATGAAAGGGGCAGCGGATAAAGTGCTTAATCACCCGAGGGAGGAGAGTGGAAGCAGTATTGGTGGCTATACTTTATTATGTATAGCAGCTATTTCACTAGCTCGTTTACCTAACTAGAATCTCTAAAAAATATAGAAAATGGAAAGGATAGAATTATAGCGGGTCTTGTCCAATGTCTGATTTGAACAACCGTATCAGTTACAATGAGCTTTTAATTCTCAGAACTTTTTGTGTGGTTCGACTTATGAGCTATGAAACTAGATAGAAGCATGATATATAAGCTTCTGATGGATTAACTGTTATACATCGGAGTGTATTTGAGTATTAAGCGAATAAATCTACTTTCTTGTGCTGCTTTTATTTTAGCTGGTTGTAGTACCGGACCATACTTGAAACCGAGTGCTCCAATAGGGTGGTACAGCACCGAAAACCCGGCATGTTATGGGGCTGAAAAAGTTCTAGAGTTCAGTCTTCCTGATTACGATTGGCTGATATTTAGAGTCTTGGCCAAACAACCTACAAAGCGCCACCCAGAAGGTACAAAGTTAATTGCCTATGTAAGGCCTGTCTTGTATAGACATCCTGAGCCAAATGGCACTTGGTCATTATTTCCCTCAGAGCAAGAAAAGAAGACTAAAGAGAGCTTAATCGCCGAACGCAAATCCCAACATATCGAGATCTCATTCTCAAGTGCTGTAGCTACTATCATTTTTCTTGATGGTAGTGAATCCCAAGTTGAGCTGCCATTTTTTCAACAGCCATACCAAATACCATCTGATGAGTCTTATGGGTTCTGGGGACCTGAGGTAGTAATATCTCCTGAAAATCTGGAGTATTTTACGGTAAAACTGCCGCCTCTATTTGTAAATGGTGAAGAAGTTACAATCCCGCCAATCGAATTTAAAGTCAGCGAAAGTACATATGTTCCAGTGCTAAATTGTTAAAGAATAGCGCTTGATAAGTAAAAGTAGAAAATTCTCTACACTACTACCTTGAGGGTAAATAGATATGAGTAATGAGCTTCCAATTTAAAATATTAGTGTTAATTATATTCTTCCTGTTTGGGGGAATTATGGTGTATCTCGACTCCTGAACTATGATAAGGGATGGATTGAAGCTATTGAGCAACTAGAGCACTACAAAGACTAAAGTCTATTACAGTACTATGTCTTCCAAGTATAAAAGCAGCTGGCTACATACACTAATGAATTCCAGCCCAAAAACTACCGCTTGTACCATGCTGGGTACACATTGTTTCGCCTGGATAAAGGCTTAATATTAAGATTTTGAAGGAGTTTAGAGGTTGTTAAATGGAAAAATTCAACGAAACAACTTTTGTTCTTATTAATCAATTTGCAGGAAAAAGTGCAATTTTAGATACTGTTTTAATAGCTGCAGCAGAGGTCATGCCTTATATTTTTATGCTCGTGATGCTCTATCTATGGTTTGATCCAAGTATAGAAAGAAAAAGGTCCAGCCTGAATTGCGGGTTGTCTGTGTTGCTCGGTATGTTAATGAGCTATATTATTTCTGTTTTTTATTATCATTCTCGTCCATTTGTGAATAATCTCGGTACGCAATTAGTAGAACATGCGCCGGACTCTTCATTTCCTTCAGACCATACTACGTTTATTTTTTCGATAGCTATAGTGCTTCTATTTAACAAATCAACTAGGGTAATCGGTGCTGTTTTGTGCCTGTTGAGTGTTGTTAGTGGCTTATCCAGAGTTTTTGTTGGTGTTCACTATCCTTTAGATATACTAGGTGCCATTTTGGTAGCAATTTTCTCATCAGTTGTCGTATTTAAAATACAATATAAAACTCAATTCCTTTTAAATTTTTTGGTTAAAAAGTTACCTGGGAAGAGAGCCGGTTAGAACTAAAAGTAGTTGATGCTTCTCTTGCATTTATAATATTTACTTTCTATTTTATATGCCATACATTGGGTTAGGGGGCTGTTAGGGAGGGTGCTGTCATTTATAGTGAAGAAATAGAAGTGGAGTTTTCATGGTTCCTATCGATTAATGGTATGCTGAACTGGATTGATGGAAGCGATGAGATCGTGCGAACCTCAGGTAGGAAATCATAAGGGTTTGTGTTTCTGAAGCTTGGTTAACAGTCGGTTGATATGGATTTCTCCATTTTGTGGTTTTTAATTCCAGCCTCTTTCCAAGTTAGTACGGCTGAGTGGTACACATAACTTGTTCTTACTTAATTTCAACATCCATAGGGGAGGTCTGCTTTAGCTCCTTAAGAAAGATATGTATCTTACTTGTTTACTCTCAAAGTAAAGAGTGGGCATGTGTAAAAATTGGAGAGGAATAGTTTTTTTGTTGGTAAACATAGGTGCCAACTTAATACGATTCCTTTATCTATCGCTCTTTTTACTGTAGGGACGAGAAGCTTTAGAATTATAGGTAGGCATGGTATATAGATACTGCTTTTTAGTTAATAGTTGTAAGAGGACTGCATGAATAAGGAATTTCTAGACCACATGATTTCGTATATATATTTCCCGTCTTTAGGAGCGTTGCTGTTAGCTACGCTTTTTGCTCCGATAGGACTGAAGGGATTGTCAAAATTCTCTAAATTCGCCCGTTTTTCGGTTGGTGTATATTTAAGTATCACAATTGCCGCTTGTTCTGCTTTGCTCGCATTTTCATATGGAGGTTGCTTCGAGAACTGTTCTGAGAGCGTAGATGATGAGATTGGTATTTTGATTGCTAGTATAATCAATTTTATAGGTGCGGTATTTGTATTTCGCTTCCTTTCAAAGAACTGGCCTAACAAGCAAAACCAAGGTGCTGCATAAATGTACTCTGGCTTAAGATATTAGCTGTATAAGATAAGCTATCGCTGCGTTACTATTTGTGCTTGAGATTCATATCGCTATTGAACTCATGTATAGTAAATGCCTGCCGTGTTTCTTTTTCTAGTTGTTAGTGGTCTTTATAATTCAGCGCTATATTCACTTCCGGTGTATTTGCGCCTATATAGCTGATCTTAGCGTTATTTGGCACAAATTATTCGGCTCTTTCGCGAGAATCAACCAATGAGAAATTTAGCCATATTAGTATTTCAAACACTTGACGGAGTAATGCAAGCACCGAGTGTGCCTGAGGAAGATTTTTCAGGTGGCTTTAGTCATGGAGGCTGGGCCAAGGATTATTGGGATGAAGTTATGGAGCAAGTCGGAAGGGAGGCCATGGCGGAACCTTATGATCTGCTATTAGGGCGTAATACGTACAATTTATTTGCCACAAGTTTTTCAAATGCCAAACCTGGAAATCCAACTGCAGACAAACTTAATCAAGCAAAAAAGTATGTCGTAACATCAGGTAATGATGATCTCACATGGAATAATTCATTCAAGCTAAAGGGGGCAGATGCGGTCGTCGAGATAACAAAAATTAAGAAAATGAATGGGCCTTTACTACAAGTTCATGGAAGTTGGCAGTTGGTGCAGTCACTTCTAAAGCATGACTTGGTAGATGAGCTTAGGCTTTGGACGTTTCCAGTAGTTGTTGGAGAAGGAAAGCGACTGTTCGAAAGCGGTGAAATTTCATCAAAATACAAACTCATCAATTTTGCGAAGTGCCCCTCAGGGGCTTTTATGCATTTTTACAAATCACTAGATGGCAGGGTTATTTAAAGAGCGTTGTTAAATATAAAACTCACTCATGCGACTATCCTTACTGAGATTGTTGTTGAAATAAAAGCAATATTGTCGAATTTATCAAAATGATTAGGTTATATAATCGTAACGATCTGCCTACTATATTGGATATTTGGTTGCAAGCTTCTATTCAAGCTCATGATTTCATGCCTTCAGATTTCTGGGAGGCACAGTTAAGTGATATGAGAGATGTTTACATTCCTACATCAGAGACATATGTTTATGAGATGGAAAGTAAAGCAGTAGGCTTTTACTCACTTAGTGGCGATACGCTTGCAGCTATATTTGTTTCTCCCTCTCTACAGGGAAGAGGAATAGGCAAACAGCTCCTTAACCATGCAAAATCGAAAAGAGATAGGCTGATACTTTCTGTTTACAAAGAGAACGCTTCTAGCTATCAGTTTTACTTGTCTCAAGAATTTAAAGTAGTAAAAGAACAAAGAGATGAGCATACTGGTCACCCGGAATACTTAATGAGTACTAAAATATAAAAAGGAGTTCAAGTCGGCTTAACTTCTGTCGTTTAGCGCGACGTTATGCATAAGGCTAGAATAAGATATCTCAAATATGAAACCTGAAGAGAAGAGTTGTATAGAGAAAAGAGTCAGGAATAGGATCATCGAAGTTCTAGAATTTTTCTCAGATGAATTTAGATTTGATGTTGCAATCGCTAACCTTGAATTCTGGGGTGAATGGTTTGATGCTAATTCAATAACTCAATTTAATAAAGAGGTATTTGTGAGAGAAGCAATTGAATCTTTATTAGTTGTAAATAAATTCTGGGAGAGAGTTCAGCCAGATTCGAAATAGTTCTCTCAAGAGTGGTGTGATCTGCTGTTTGAGTCAAAGCATGCTTTAAATATATTTCTCAAGCGTGGTAAATTTCATGAGAAGTCCTTAAAATTTATTGCTGCTTACGTCAGCCATGCAGCCTACTTAAGATTAAAGTAATAATACATGAAATACACACTAGCTTTATTTGCTTTGGCAATTTCACTTGATGCCTATTCTACGAGTTGTTGGATATCGTTACATGACAAGGCAGTTTCACGTGAAAGAGGTACTTCTGAAATAGAGTTTGTTGTTGATAGAAGCAGAATAATTTTTATAGGTAGCGCTGAGAGTATTGGAAAAGAAGTAATCGCTGAGGGTAGTGGTAAGGGCGGACATGTTTCAGAAGTAGTCACTTTGTTCGATGTTGAAGAGTCAATAAAGGGAAATATCGCAGGTAAGAAGCTAGTTACTTCTGGAAATATTTGCTCTTGCAAATATGATTTTGAGGCTGGAGTGAGCTATTTAATCTTTTCTACTGATAGAAAGGGGATCCTGTACCTGGACAGTTGTGTCTAGCAATACTTAGTCTCTAGCCTGGTCTCGACTACATCCTTATATATGACATCTGTTCACAGATGCCTCGTGTTAGCTAATATTTGGTCTCATTTGGTACATTCGCGGATCTCTTCTCTTTGGACCAACAGGGAATTGTGGGGCGTGGTTGTATACTATTACTTGATTTCTATTCACTTTCTGCTCTATGACAGATACATTTGTACCGACTCTTCAGCTTTTACTAGTTCGCTGCTTCGTACCAAAGTATTCGATACCGGATGCTGCTCCAGCATACAATTGATCTTGCTTTGACAGGCAAGCTTGGTACGTATGCAATAGGTGTACCTGGAAGATAGTAAGCGGAGAATAGGGAGGTCCCATTTCGAAATCGCTACTAAGGCGTTTTTGATGGTCGTGATCCGGGCGATTTTATTGTGTGCGATTGGGTAGGCATATTTTGTAATTTTTGATAATCGTGCTATATAAACTCTGTTTTGAATTTACTATTAGGCGCTCAATCAACTTATGCATGAACTTAAGCAATTAGCAAAGCAGATACTAAAGGAGAGTAAGAATTTACCTTTTTCAGTATATTCCTCATATAAAGAGCAAAATATTTTTAGTGTTCCTATTGTTAATCCGACCTTGATATGTGTGCTTGATGGATGCAAAGAGCTGGGTGGTGACAGGCAAAAGAGTTGCTCAACAGGGGAGTTTATATTTTTATCTAATAGCCCTAAAATTGATATGCGAAATATCCCAGGTGATTCAGAATACTTCGCATTACTTATTGAGTTTGAATGCAACGATTTCGATAGATTAACGCCTGTAAGAAACAAAGAAGAAAAATATTTTACGGGAGATATAGATTCTACTTTAGAGTTAGCCCTTCATCAGTTTATGGAATGGAGTTCTTCCGTTCCTTTTGATCTATGGCATATTCGAAGACAGGAAATATTACAAACATTACTCTATTTGGGATACCAGGAAGTAGCTTCTTTTTTTGAATTGACAAGTGTAAGCCGAAAATTATATAAAATTATCAGTGAAAATCCAGCTGCGGACTTAAGAGTGGATATGTTGGCTTCAAAATTGTCAATGAGTGAGTCAACATTAAGAAGAAAGTTAAATAGCGAAGGTACGAGCATTAAAGTCATTATAGATGACATCAGGCTTGGCTTGGGGTTGCACTTACTTCAAACGACTTTTGAGCCAGTAGGCCGTATATCAGAAAGATGTGGCTATAAATCCCAGTCTAGATTTTCAGATAAGTTTAAAAAATCTTTTGGTATAACTCCTATAGAGCTGAGAAAAACACGAGTGAACGTTTGAGGCGAAAGTTTGCCTGTTTTTGATATATTACTCTGAACATAATGCTCCTATGATAAGTAATCATTTTTAATATGTTTGGAGTAAATATGTTTAGCCTAATTAGTAAAGTTAAATGTGCCGTCTTTACAGTGCTTATATCCGGCGTAGCCTCTGCAGAATCATTTTTGCTCTCGAGTAATGATATAGATACTGGAAAGTATATGAGTAAAGAGCATGAGTTCCAGGGGTTCGGTTGCACTGGTAATAATATTTCACCCCAATTATCTTGGGCAAATGCCCCAAAGGGGACAGAAGCTTTTGCTGTTTTTGCATATGATCCTGATGCACCAACAGGCAGTGGTTGGTGGCATTGGCAAATTGTAAATATTCCCAAAAATATAAGTTCACTGGAAGCTGGCGCAGGAAACTCAGAAAAAAATCGCACTCCACAGGGTAGTGTACAAATAGTAAATGATTATGGAGTAAGAGGTTTTGGTGGTGCTTGCCCACCGAAAGGGCATGGTGCGCATCGGTATCAGTTTACCGTTTTTGCGCTATCAAAGAAACTAGATTTACCAAGCGATGCATCAGGGGCACTAACTGGCTATATAGTTAAGGCTAACTCTTTGGCGGAAAGTACTATTGAAGCTTTATACATGCGGGAGTGACTCTCCAGCAAGCAAATTCAGATGAGGCTTTGACGGATCTGATCTGTGCGAGAGCGAAATAATCGAAGCTCGTTGTTACTTGTTATCGCATAAAGTTAAACCTCTTAAGAAAAAGCTGTACTAGGCCTCCTTTGGTGAGGCTGTTCCCTGAATACTTCTTTTATATATGCAGTAAGATTCTATCCGTTTGATGACGGTGGTGAAGCGTGGATGCCGATCTTTAATTGGCATCCATCCACCAATAGTACTTTGATTGACAGATTGATTCCAAATCTTAGATTCCGTAAGTTCGGGTCTCTTAGGTCAGCATATTTTTTTACTGATATGCGATCTATGGGTACAGAATCTTTGAAAGACAAGCTTGGAAAGCGGCTTTTGGAAACGGAGTAGCTGGGTTTACTGGTGTGGATTAGAGGGGGGACTAAAACGCCTCAAAAATATGGGTAAAAGCTGTTTCGTTGATTACGCTACGATATGAATATCAAAATTCAATAGACGCTGCTCTACATCTTACTTTGATTATTAGTGCCACCTAACGGTAGCTTCTTTATCATTTGTCTCTTTTTTTCCGATCAGGCTGATAAGCTTAGGAAATATAGAGAAGTGTGATATATAGGTGTTACTTGTCGATTGATTATTAGATCTTTAAGGTTAGACCATGGAAGTATCACTTCGTCAGATTACCAAACAGAATTATGAAGCAGTATGTGATCTTGATGTTGCACCGGATCAAGAAGATTACGTTGCCTGCAATATGTGGTCACTAGTTGAATCGATATTTAACGAAGGCTATGAAACTCGTGCTATTTACTTGGACAATGAAGCCGTTGGATTTCTAATGTGGGTACAAGAAAGCTTAGAAAAAATCTCAATCTGGCGGTTTATGATTGATCAAAATTACCAACAAAAAGGTATTGGTCGCATAGCTCTGGATCTTGCTTTAGGAGAAATTCGGGACGTCCCGGGACTTCAAGAGATTGAAATTTGTTATAACCCTAATAATCCCGTTGCAAAAGCTTTTTATTCTAGTTTCGGTTTTGTTGAGGTCGGAATGGATGATGATGGAGAAGATATGCTCGCCGTAATTGACTTAACCAAATCTAACGGCAGTCACGAGATGAGAAAAAGAGCAGCTTTTCTGTAAGTGTTTAATAAAATTATAAAACGATAGATTGTAGTTCTATTATTTTTTTCTGATATCGGGTTTACTGAATAGCAGCCTCCAAATCTGGCATATGAGATAATCTTAATGGGGTGGTTTAGTAGGTGATTCTTGGTTACGGAATAGGAAAGGAATTCATATTTGAAGTGCTAAAAGACGTCTTTTAGGTGGTTTTATCATCAGAATATAAGCGCAGCTACCGTTGTTTCTTGGATAGGACGAGTCTTTCCATAACTCGTGGAGCGTCATCATAAGATATAAAGTAGGGTGGTCTCAGGATTATGGATGTCTCAATCTGTATTTTGTGTTGAACATTTGTACCAGTTAAAGGCTATTCTTTGCTCCTCTTGATTTTATCTCACTGGACTAGCTTTGGAATTCTAGAGAAGCGTGATATATAGATGCTGTACTTGAATTAACTATTAAGAGTTAATAATTGCCACCTAAGGATTACAAATGACAAAGTACTTGATAGTTATAATTGCGATACTTGTTACAGGTTGCGCTACTGTAGCTACATCTCATCGACCAAGCGATTACTATAAGGCTGGGGGTAATGAAGCGAATAATGAGCCTCTATTTGGCTCCACTGGTGAATCGTTAGGGGATATAGACATAGACCGCATCCTCAACTATGAGTTAAAGCTTCCTGCACAAAATAGAATTGCAATACTCAAGTTGTCCAATGATAGCTACTGGCGCCATTACTCTAATGATTTTACGCAACTAAATGAAACTATTGCTAGGGACTTTGTAGGGCAGTTGAGAGAGTCTGAAAGGGTTTACGATGCTTCATTCTTACCAAGTATGCTCGTTCCAGAGCAACGTACTGTGCCTTATCTTCGAGAAGCTGCTGCACGCTACCAAGCTGATTTACTATTAGCCTACCGTTCAAGTTGCCGTACTTTTGAGAAGTATAAGTTTATTGATCCGAATGAAACAAAGGCATACTGTTCAGTGGAAGTAGTCTTACTTGATGTTCGGTCAGGTATAGTGCCATTTACGGTTGTGTCAAGTAACGAGTTCTCTGCCCGCAAAGAACTCGGTGATACTAATTTCAATGAAACCATAAAGAAGGCAGAGATCGCTGCCGTAGCCGAGTCATTAAAGGATTCCGCAACTCAGCTAACGTCATTTTTAAGCAGTATTGGCACACTGGAGCAAGAACTCTAACAACTATATTCAGGTGGCGCCTGCTTCGCACCTGAAATAAAGATTAGGACTTTCGTCGTATGCGAGAGCCAAAGGATAATTACTGATGGATAATACACAATCATCACTTAGCTTATATGCGAAGCACTTAGGTGCCGCATACTTAATTTATATCGTTTTAGGGATGCTCAATTCATTACTTGTCAAGAAAGGAATATATGATTTTGGGGCTTTTGCTGAGACAGAGGTGAGATTCAGGTTCGCTCAGATTATAGATATAATTATGTTTATCGCTGTTATTTGGGCATCTTGGGCGCAGTACTTGGTTACAAAAACAATCAATAAAAATATTGCTTTTTTGGCATTGCTTTTCAGGTTTGGAGAAGGGCTTCTTGGCTTTGTAGCAACAATTATTACATTGACGGTTATAGTAGTTTTAAGAAACCAGGAATATTCGAATACATTTCAAGAAGAGCAGCTACATGCGTTAGCGAGTATATTTGTGAATATGAGTGGTTCGATGTGGGATGTTCTTTTAATCATAATGGGCATAGGCGCGACTATTTTCATGTACTTATTTTACGTTTCAAATTACGTGCCTAAGTGGTTGGTTCTTTGGGGGGCTTTCACTTATATGTCGATGGTGGTTTATGGGTTTTCAAATATTTTGTTACTCGAGCCGCCCCAAATACTGAAACACTTCATGCTTCCAGGCGCGTTTTTTGAAATCACATTTGGGCTATGGTTATTAATCAAAGGAATTAACATCAAACCTAGTTCAATCGATGCTCCAGGTTTATACAAAAGTAATGCCTGAGTAAGCATTAATGCATGACTGACAAGGCTGTGCAGTTTTTGTACAGATAATCGTATCTTGTTACCAAGCAAAGTTTAATTTCACCAGAGGGGGGGGGTAGGGCCTCCTTTCTTGGGGAACTTGCCCTTAACGTTCAATTGACTAATTCTTGGTCGATTTTGACATGGCATAGGTCTCTTCCCTTTGGACGGGGAGGGATTTGGGGCGCAGATGCCTAACTTTATGTGATTGATTCTGACTTCTAGTACGACAGGTGATTCGAGCCAACTGATGATGGATTTTCGTTGGTTGGTGCTTTGTGGTCCACTTGTTTGTTTCATACTCACACTCAAGCTGTGGCTAGATATTCCTTAGTGATGGGGTTTGGTAAATGATGTTTTGAGGGTGGAGAACAGCCGTATTGATGCAGAATAGGGAAGTGTGGGCGATAGCCTCCCTAAGTTGGAGAACTAACGTTACTAGTTGGATTTGAACTATTTTCATGGTTACAGTGCCAATTCTATTCTATGGCCACTACTGCTCTTCTAGTTATTCTACTTAGTGGGTATCCAGAATTGCTTTTGGGGAAGTATTAGGCTACTACAGAGGAGAGTATAGTGAAGTTAAAAAAACCAAAATTTCAACTAAAAACGGTTTGGGAATATAGGACAAACCCAGGTGAAGAGTATTCTCGGGTACAAATTTTATATGGATATTTTTTAAAGAGTTTGGGAGAGGTGGAAGTCAATGAAAATATTTATTATGTTTTTATAGAGCATAAAATTTTAAGTGCCCCGTATGCAGGGGGGCTTGCCGTTGCTGTAACCGAGTCTAGTCTTGAAAATAGCCTGACAAGGATGGATGAAAGTAGAGTGGTAACCAATGATTTTATTGATGGTTATGAGGAGTGGAGGGCGTTTTCGAGAGATGAATGGGTCCACCCATATAGTGAGCAGTTAAAAGAAATTATTAACTCAAGTCTGAAATAGGAAGGAGTATCACTGAATAGGCGGGAATTGCGGACACTCACTAAATGAAAAGTATAAACCGCCTAATTCATTCAAGATATCCACAACCTGCACGTGAAACTTCTAACTATTATGGCTGTATAATCTGTACTTTCTAGAGTTCAGCCTTTTCCCAACAGGTTTGGCGGATTATACTTTTTCTTGATGGGTGTCCACGGTTGTATATCAGAAAGTTTGTTAAAGAGTTAAAGAGTTAAAGAGTTAAAGAGTTAAAGAGTTAAAGAGTTAATGGATGTTGGCATTATCCTGTATGTGGTAGCCTTGAGTTGGGGGCTCCTGCTTACTTAGAGGATGGTAGTGGCTCTTTTCAGATATGTAGCTGCGGATTTGAGTTTGGTTTCGATGATGAACCATCGGCATCCGGTACAAAAATTGACTCTGTCATTGGTAATTGGGAAGTTAAAAGGCATCGTAAGTTACGATACTTATCTTCCAAGTCCGATCAATATAAAGAACTGCTAACAAATTTAAGATGTATCGGTATTGAGCTAAGCACATAGTAAAAGCATGTATCTCTGCCCCCATCGGGTGATTCCGGCGATGTGTATCTTAACTGGTCCTGCATTTCATCTAAAATAGAAAGTGGAGAAGACCTTTAACGTTTGTGTTCAGTAACTTGAAACGAACTATGCAGCTTATCGAACCAATAGTTGAATACATAGGTATATATCACGATATATATCACCATGACTATCTCAAGCATAAATGCTTCTAGGATAGTCAGATTAAAGCCCCAGGCGATTACTGGCAACGTCAGTACCAACATACCCCCTTCAAACAATAACGCATGCATGGCTCTAACGATAAATGTCTTCTCCGGGTTTTTACGTATATTCAATAAGTACCAGTCAAAAGCGTGATTGAAAACCATATTCCAGACCAGCGCAAACAGTGATAGTCCAGCCGCAAGTACTAGCGATTGGTGTACCTTCAGATCAAACACTGGCACCACCAGTAAGCCACCTGTCAGCAGCAGAAAAAACTCGTAGGAAATCGCATGGAATAAACGATTCTTCAATGATTTAGTCATCAGCCATACTCACTCTGGTTGAGAAAATATGCCTGAATGATATATAGTTATTTTAGGTGGGATAAGTTAGATACTATACCTTGAACAGATAGGTTGGGCGCGTGGCAGTTTCTATTGAGCAACTGGAAGCATTTGTAGCAACCGAGCAGGCTGGCTCGTTCTCAGCGGCTGCACGTAAATGTGGAAAGGCGCAGTCGGTAATCAGCTCACTGGTATCGAATCTGGAAGTTGACTTGGGAGTCAATCTATTTGATCGAAGTCAGCGATACCCGCGATTGACGGACGCAGGTGAGTCACTGCTGGAACGCGCACGGAATCTTATCGAGCAACGCGAGCGTTTGATGGCGATCGCACAGGGGTTGTCTCTGGATGTCGAGGCCCGGTTGACGTTAGCTATTGCCCAGCATGTGCGAATTAAAAACCTGGGTGGACTCTTTCAAGAGTTTCAGACCAAATATCCAAATGTTCAAATTACGCTCAGAGCGGGAAGTGTTCAGGATGTACAGACCTGGGTCGAACGGGATGTGGCCCAACTCGGGATTATCACGCAGCAAGAAGATGTGCCCACTGGATGTGATTTCAGAGCCCTGGGCCATCTGAAGCTCACTGGCGTCGCCTGTGCTGAGCACCCGATAGCACAACTTACTGAAGTAACCTGGGAAGACCTGAAACAATACCGTCAAATCTTATTGCAGGAGTTTGAGATATCCAGCCAAACTCGCTGGCTGGTGTCTCCCGACGTGTGGAGTGTGTCACGTGTCGATGATGCACTTGACCTTGTCAACGCCAATTTGGGCTGGGCAGTATTGCCACTACACGTGGTTGCGAAAGGGATAGCGGCGAAAAAACTGATACAGCTCCCGCTAGTATTTGAGCAGGAGAAAGAGTTGTCACACGGTGTAGATATTATCTGGTCCAGTAAGCGTCCACTGGGTCCTGCAGCCACTGACTTGATGAAGCGGCTGAGCACAGAGGACGCAATACTGAACAAGGATCAGTCGCTATGAAGCGTTTGACAGACCTCGGGCAAAATCTGTGATAGTTGTATCTGGCTTACCTAACACCTGCCAAGTTTTTTGACTCACTGGTTGCTCCTTTAGCTGTTCTACGTAAGTCAGCATATGTTCCATAAATACTGCCTGTTCTTCGGGCAGTCCCATTTCTGCAATGGCTGCGATAGGGTGAACGGCAATTTCTGTTCCCGGAGAATATGCCTCTACGAACGTTCTGGCCGCCTCTGGTAAAGACATACCTTCTGTACCCTGAACTGAAAAACTCTGGTTGTAGGCCATCTCATTACCGATAGCATTACCGATCATCTCTGCCAGGTCTGTTGTATTGGTGTAGTAGATAGGGTGGACATGATCGCCGATGATAGAAAATTGACCGTTCTCTATAAATGTGGGGAAAGAGTCCAGGAAGAACGAGCAGAAGAAGAAGGTGAAATCAATGCCCGAACTTTTAATGGCCTCTATCCCTGGCTTACGGATTACATTGGTCTTGTACTCAAGCCCCTTGTCCGCAAACTCTGGGTGGAGATAATCAATACCAGCAATCTGCATGATGTGTTGCACACCATTGATCTTTGCAGCCTCAACGATATTAATCACTCCTTCACGTTCAGTGTGAAAGGGTAAGCTAGGGTCAAGTGACGTAGTATTCAGGGTAATATAAAGCGTTTTGGTACCAACCAGTGCCGAGACCAAGCTCTCTTTGTCCGAGACATCTGCTTCGAGAAGCTGGATACCCTCCGGGAGGATAGTGCGAGCGCTAATTACGTCCCTCACGATCGCAGTTACCTTTACACCTTTTTGATCCAGTTTTCGTGCTACCTGACGACCTAAATGACCTGTGGCGCCAATAATCGTAATAGTTTTCTGCATGATTCAACCTTTAAAGTAATGAATGAAGTAGCCCATACTTTGCCTAAGGTCTAAAAAATCTTACAGTTATGTACCATCTATCAAACAGATACTACGAAAGTTTTCGCTGCATCAACGTATCTAAGCGACCGACAGGTTTTAGGGGGTAATTAACTTAAAGTGGGCCATGACTGACTACTCTCCAGTCTAAATACTAAAATATCGTCTGCATCATATTTGAAATTTGTGATTTCGCCTTCTGATTAAATGATCACCTAATTTGGGTGGCGGGTGTCATCGGGTATTGGTATTCAGTTTATTTTGCTAATCCATTTATTATTAATGTATGGCAAGTATTCCATTCGCTATAGGTTTCTTTACCACATAGCAAGTCTCTTAGAATAACTAGCGTCCATTTATCGCCAAATACATCCAGTCCATTCAAGATAGGGCAATCGGAACGGATAAGTTGATCGTCAGGGCTCATACACGCACACTTATACATAAAAAATGAAATGGTAGACTAGTGACTTTAATTTCATAAGCAATGGTGGAAATTCATGCCCAAAATATCCGGAGAGTGTTTGTACCGTTTTATTAGTTATAATTGCTCCGAAGAGCCTGTAATGGCGGGGCATGGCCAATGTACAGATTGCCAGAAAGTTAGTGTCGCAGGGCACATTTCAGATATTGCTGTTCCTCGCGGAATTTAATCATAAACGGTGATCTTGCGTTTCATGAGAAGCAGGCGGATAGTAGAAATACAGCAAGGAGGGGTTTTTGTCCTCGCTCCGGTTCGCATAATTATGCAGAAAACAGTGGTATGCCGTGGTTAGAATTTGTCCATGCCGGAAGTCTTCATGATTTGGAGTAATTCAACCCTACGATGATCGTATATGAAAGTAGCGGCGAACCTTGGGATTATATGGGCCCAGATTTACAAAGATTGAAAAAGTGCCAAAGATGTGATTGTAGTCACTCTGGCTAGAGGCCTACAAGACAGTTCGAGCTATGTCTAGTGGGTGCTTATTACGTTCCTGCTTGTTTGAGATTGTTATTAAGCGGCGTTTTATACAACGTTTGAAGATTTGTATTTCTACGAGTAAGCCTGCATAAGATGCCATAAAGGCTTTACCCCTCGAGAGAATCAGTCAATGAGAAATTTAGCCATATTGATATTTCAAACTCTTGACGGTGTAATGCAAGCACCCAGTATACCCGAGGAAGATTTTTCCGGCGGCTTCCGTCATGGAGGTTGGGCAAAAGATTGTTGGGATGACGTTATGGAACAGGTTTCAAAGGAGGCAATGAAGGAACCGTATGACCTACTATTAGGACGTAATACATATAATTTGTTTGTCTCAAATTTTGCCAGTGCCGAACCTGATAATCCAGTAGCAGACAAATTAAATCTGGCAAAAAAATACGTGGTGACATCAGGTGCTGATGACCTAACATGGAATAATTCATTCAAACTAAAGGGCTCTAATACAGCTGTAGAGGTCGCCAAAATTAAAGAAATAGATGGGCCCCTGTTACAGGTTCACGGTAGTTGGCAATTAGTGCAGTTACTTCTTAAGCATAACTTGGTAGATGAACTTAGACTTTGGACCTTTCCAGTAGTTGTTGGCGAAGGAAAACGCTTGTTTGAAAACGGTGAAATTTCGTCGAAATACAAACTTATAAAATTTGCGACGTGTCCTTCAGGAGCCTTTATGCACTTCTATCAATCACTAGATCGCAGTGCAGTATGAAATTTTACTTAGATAGACACTCACTCGTATAGTCTCTGATGCAAGGCAATATATTTCTTTTCGGGTTGAGTAATTTTCGCGGTTAACGCAAAAGTGAATCCACAGAATGACCAGTGATGCAAATGGCACTCGACGAGATTAAAGAGCACATTGAGCTATTTGCAAACCAAATGCAAAATGATGGTTTAATCGACGATGAAGATTTTAGGTAGAATATTTCATACCATATCCATTCGAATAGATTGTAGAATGGCAGAAATCAGATTGGTAAAATCGATCAAGATTTACACAATGAGTTGTCTAAAACCCCAATCGACTTCATCCCTTTAGGTTAAAAGGCATAATCGGTCAATGCATCAGCCGGTAAACAATGCAGTTACTGACTTAGGTGTTTGTGCGATATCTGTATCTTACTGTCTAATACAGTTTTATCTTCTATTGATAAGACTCGGCTGGAGTTTCCTTCCTTGAAGAGTATGTTCTCAACACCTTCCAGTGTCTAGTTCTTATGAGAGCGGTAAAGATGCCCTGCTCTTTGTAACGTGAGCGCCACCTGGAGACTGTCTACCCCATTGTCTGGCTCGATGCTATCCATTACAGGATCAAGGAAAATGGTCGTTATACCAGCAAGGCCATTTACACGATTCTTGGCCTCAATATAGAAGGTAAGAAGGAGTTGCTGGGACTCTACCTGTCTGACCAGGAAGGCGCACATCACTGGCTGAGTGTTCTGACCGACCTCCACAACCGTGGGGTCAAAGATATCCTCATTGCTTGTGTTGATGGCCTGCTGGGTTTCCCTGAGGCCATAGAGAGTATCTACCCCAAGACCGAGATCCAGCACTGCATCATCCACCAGATCCGCAACGAGAACGGCTTACTTAAACTGTTGTACGCCGGTATACTCAAAGCCTCTGAGCGCTGGACGCATCCGATTCAAAACTGGAATTTAACGCTGTCCCAGCTGACGATCCACTTCCCAGAGCGCTTGGAAAAACACATCAGCCTATGAGGCTATTTAATTTAACGACGCTCGAAACTTTCTAAGTGTTGCAGTATTATTTTTAAATCCTCGCTTTTTTCCAGCCTCCACATCCACGGTATTGCTACATCTGCACTCCCAACCTTCGTGCTATTTTCCCAATTTTGCACAACATCAAGAAATGTCTCATAATCTATTTGGGATCCGTATGCATTATTCACAATTATTTCATTGCAAAACTCACTAATCGAATGGAACCTAATGGATTCACTAATGAGGATTATTGCTTTGCCGAATGCACGATAAATCTCGTCATTTTTACCAGCATCAAATTTGTTCTCAACCAGAGAAAGACTAACTACGGAGCTATGAAAACTAGATAGACCAATTAAATTGTCAGGATGGTACAGTCCCTTAGGCGGTTGCTTAACAATTCCACAATCATCGTAAGTTCCGTCCATACGTAAAGATACATAACTTTTATCTGCAAAAATCCCAGACTTTATGTAGTTTAAATAATAAGCATTTCCTCCTTGGTCTTTACAGCTAAAACCTCCAAGGTAAAGATCGTAAGGATCTAAATAGAAATTTACTTTTCTCTTTCCTGCTCCATCACAATTCATCTCAAGTTGGACGACAAGGAAGTCTTTGGGGTCAGAAAGTACAACTTTAGCCTGTGCTCCAGCAGAATGTCCAACTTTAGCCTGTGCTTCAGCCTCTGCTGCAGCCTCTGCTTTAGCCTTTAGGATATCTTTTCTGCGCCGTGTCACTTCCTCTCTCAATTCCTTTAGATCGTTAAAGTAGTTGATCGCATCAACTCTTACAGTCATATGTTTCATGGTAAAATATACTTAACTCGAATTAATGGCAGCCACATTAACAAACTAAAAAAGTGCAATAAATCACACTCAACCACACCTAATCACACTCAACCACACCTAATTACACTCACTTACGCTCGAAACATGGGTATAGAGCTAGTGCCTTACCCAGCGGGAATTTGGGTAGCACTTGCGGAGAGTGCTCATCCAGCCAGCACTTAAAGGTGGTCATAATGGGATTGGATTCTTGCTGTCGTAATTCATGCCTTTGTTTCGATGATAGATGGTTGTCTTTGGCTTTGCGTTCAACCGGCTAGAGCATCCTTCAAGGCTCCATCCTTTCCCCATAAATGTACTGTTGTGGTATTTGTTGTTTTCATCATTCTGGTTTATTCCTTTTCTTGAGTTTACTTACAGGGGCCCTCGGGGTAGCAAAATGTTTTTTCTGGCCATTTGCGAGAGAGATGGCTGTGTCGCGGTCGGGACGGGCTCATCCCCTGGCCCTCTTCCGTTGCTTGCCCTGGTTCGTGGCAATTTACGCGTGCGCTCACACTGGATGAGGGGCTGGAGAGAGTTTTTGCTGCCAAATAATCTAGACACGTCAGAGAATCTTATTAACCTCATATCTCTGCTTGGGGTAATATTTCTAGAATTAACGAAAGACCGTTACTATAAGGGGTGCTACTGGAGCAAAAGTAAAGAATATGGGCATCTTGCGGAACATTTTGAATACATCTCTGTAGACTTGCAGTCGGGAGTTTGCGTTATAAGGCTTTGCATGGGGCCTATTCAGCCAAACCGGCTATTCAGTAAGCCCAATAATACAACCGGTATCAACTACATCTTTATTTCGCAATACTATTGAGTAGCCCTTTAATCGACGTATCTACACTGGTGACTTGGTGGTTAATTTATCGTAGTCTTGACTGACAACTGATTAGCACCAAATTCACTCTGAGCTAATCAGAAGTTCCCTAGGATTTGAAATGGAACTATTGCCAAACGAAACTGTGACACATAATAATTAAGGCGGTGACAATCCTATGTTAAGTTTTGAATTTAATACCACAAAATCGATTATAAATAGTCCTGGCGGGTTAAATAAAATTAGTGAGATATGTGACCAAATAAATATAACTAAGTTGTTAGTAGTCACTGATCAAGGTATTGTAAATTGTGGCTTGGTTGAGAAACTGAAGGAGCAATTGCATAGTAAATTTGCGACCATTATCTATGATGGAGTTAGTGCTGATCCTAAAGAGCAGATCGTATTGTCGGCAGTAGCCTTAGCAAAGCAGCATAATGTTGATGGTGTAATTGGATTTGGTGGTGGCAGTTCAATGGATACCGCTAAAGTTGTTGCCGTAATGATGGATTCTCAGCAATCTCTAGAACAGCTATATGGGCTTGAACGAGTTCAAGGAGGTCGCGTACCTTTGGTTTTAATACCTACCACTGCTGGCACCGGTTCAGAAGTAACACCCATCGCGGTTTTAACAACAGGAGAAACCACCAAGGATGGCATCGTCTCTAAACAATTATTACCAGATGTTGCCTTATTAGATGCACAATTAACTCTAGGGTTACCAGCTCATGTGACTGCTGCAACTGGCATTGATGCCATGGTGCATGCCATAGAGGCATATACGTCTAAGCATAAAAAAAATGTCTATTCAGATATGCTAGCTAAGCAGGCGTTGCTATTGCTATCAAGAAATATAGAACAGGCTACACATCATGGCGAAGACATAGAAGCAAGACAAAATATGTTATTGGGTGCCTGCCTTGCAGGTCAAGCTTTTGCCAATGCACCAGTTGCCGCTGTACATGCTCTAGCTTACCCATTAGGGGGGCATTTTCATGTACCTCATGGATTAGGTAACTCGTTAGTATTGCCACATGTAATGCGCTTTAATCAGAGTGATACAGCCAAGCTCTATAGTGAATTGGCGCCATATATTTGTGAGCACATAAATACGTCTCAATCAGATCAAAAAGTGTGTTCTGATCTTATTGTCTTTATTGAGCGGCTAATTGAACGATTAAAATTACCCCGGACCTTAAAGCAATTTGATATTGGCGAGCATCATTTAGAGATGCTCGCCACTGATGCAATGCTACAAACTCGCTTACTAATCAATAATCCGAAACCTCTATCTCATGATGATGCACTCCTGATTTATCAGGCTGCTTATGAGGAGGCTTTGTGAGTAAGCAGGCTGTGTTACGTACAGATTATTTTTATTTTGAAGAGTTAACTACCAGATGGATGGATAATGATGTGTATGGGCATGTAAATAATGTAGTTTACTACTCATATTTTGACACCATTGTGAACAGCTTTTTGATTAATAAGGCTGAATTAGATATTAAAACCAGTGAGAACATTGGTTACATAGTCAAATCTGATTGTAATTATTTGGCCAGCATTTCTTACCCTGAAAAAATACTTGGTGCTTTTAGGGTTAATAGAATAGGCAATTCTTCGGTGGAATATGGTGTCGCGATTTTTAAAGAAAATCAAGAAAATGCATGTGCACATGGCTCTATGACGCATGTCTTTGTTAATCGCCATACCGAACAGCCGACAAAAATTTCTGGTCAATTGTTCAAGGCATTACAAAGTGCATCATTTGGTGCTGGTTAACTTTTTAGTCGATAGGGTTGGGGGTTATACTTTTTAATTGGTTGGTGTCCAGGATTACTCTTTACACTGATGGCCTATTTTCGTTCATCCGGTTATGAAGATGAATGGGAAAAGGTAACTGATAAAATTAGAGTATACAGATTGCAGTAACGCTCACTATTTATTGAACTCAGTTGATCGTCCCAGCTAGTGTTGGTTTTTCACTTATAGAGGGTGGGGAGTTACTTTCTGATACATGTGTAGATAAATATAGGATTGCGACATTTCCCATCATAGAAATAGTCTGCGCTCAAAGGTGCCACTATGATGATGAAAGAGGGGAGGAGGTTTGGGTGGGGGCCCCTCCATTGTAAATCTGCTCCCACCACCTTTCAGTGCTTACTTTTTGTTCTCTTTTGATACGCGCATAGATCCCTTCACGATAGGGGGGGAGGGATTTGGGGGCGCGAATGCCTATCTTTACTTTATTTCCCTTCACTTCCAGCACTGTGACTGAGACATTCGTTCCAATTCTTAGATTCTCGCCTGTTCGGCGCTTTAGGATCAACATGTTTTCTTCCTACCGATACTCAAGCCGTGGGTGAGCATTCCTTGGTAGGGAAGCTTTGTAAGTGATGATTGTTGGAAGAGTGGTGTGGGGCGCCGGAGTGGTGAGCGCAGAACAGGAAATAGGGTACCAAGCTTAAAGAATAGCTTCCAGCTGATGACTTTATATATCATCGGGTTGACGCGCTTTGGAATCATAGAGAAGCGTGATATATAGATGTAGCTTTTGAATTAATTGTTAGGCGCATAGGAGATACAATTGACTGAAATAGCGAATGGTTCCTGTAACTGCGGATCAGTAAATTTCAGAATTAGCGTAATCCCTGAAGATGTATATATATGTCATTGCTCTATTTGTCGCAAAGCTACAGGTGGAGGCGGAATAGCCGTAACGGTGATTGCTAATGAAAGTTTTGAGTGGGGTTCTGGTCAAGACCATATGAAAACATGGATAAAGCCAAATCATGATTGGCAAACAAGTTTTTGTTCAGAATGTGGATCATCCTTACCTGGGAAGAACGATGATAAGGCTATGTACGTTCCTGTAAGCTTGCTTGACACTGGCTTTGAGAGGCTAAAAGTAAAGCAGCATTTATTTTTGGATTCAAAAGCAGTTTGGGAAGAGGTTGATGAAAACAGCTCTGCCTAACAAACTGCTGCTTTATTCGACAATACTTCGCGCACTTTGTGTTGTACGCTAAGCTAACACAAAGCAGCGTCATTTAGATGGCAGCTGAGCAATACACTAGGCAAACCCATGAAAAGAGTTCTTATACTGCTAATTGTCATTGAATGCTCACTTTTGGGTTGTGCTTCCAAAGTGCAGAAATATCCTGAAGTGGAAGAAGAAGAGCTTTCACCAGCAGTGATTGTTGCTGTTCCTTTAAAGGGTAGATACTTGCAGCAGTTTGAAGAGTGCACGAAGGAGAATGTTATATGCCTCGATCCTCCGCCACAAGTAATTAGTTATGTGGTTATTGATCAAATCTTTGGAGAAGAGTTGCCGCAAAGAATTGAGGTGGCAACAACAGGGCATTTTGGGCTACAGAGCTTTGATTTCAGGTCACACAAACCTGAAATCATACTTATTGGCTCCCAGTCTAATTCACATATATTACCTAGATATCACCGTATGCCATTAGCCAAGCTTATTAACGGCGACCTTGCAATTCCAGTGTACGAAAAGGAAGACCTGTGGTGGTTTCCTTGCTCTATTTATGAACAGATAAGGCCACTAAAGTATCAGGAAAAAGATCGAGAGCTAGCTATACCACTAGAGGATACGTATCCTAAGATTCAAGAATCAAAATATGTAAGACTTGAGGGAGGATTCTATTTTCCTACTCACGGCGTACCGATCTCTAGCTTAAAAACTTATCTCGAAACCAATAAGTTTGAATTTAGAGAATTTAAGTGTGAGAGTGTCTAATACTTGCTAAGTGCACAGTAGCTGGATAAGAAAACATTATTTGTAACTTACTATGAAGCAAATATCTATTGGAATTATAATTTTGTCGTTATTGAGTATTGCTTACTCATTTTCTATTCCTGCATATACCAATGAGGAAGAGTATCACAGAAAGTATATGGCACTTGATTGGCAGGAACTAGGTGGTAGCAATGCGTCAAATCAGTTTTATAATTTACGAAACGAGTATCTTTCTCCGAAATACCGGTATCAAGATTACGGGTTTACTTTTCTTATACTAGGTATAGCTGTTTTTACTCTTTTTAGAAAGGGAGAACTAATTAATGCACCATCTTCTAAAGGAAGAATAGCGCTAATTGGTTTTTGTGCGGCTACCCTAACCGTAGGAGCGAGTGTTGGTGATATCTTCCTTGAATTTTGTCGTGGTTCATATCCTTGGTGGGCTGACTCGATAGGAATACCGCTTATGAGTATCCCTTTCCTGGCAATTATATTGTTTGGCTGGGCACTACTTAACTTACTAGCCATGAATGGCAAATTCAAAGTGGGCGGAATAATTTCATTCAAGAAAATTAAGGGGTCTAATTATTTTTACTTGTTCTTGCTGGTTATAACTGCGGTCATCGTAGCTCTGTGCGTCGCTGAAGCTTACTTTTGGATGGTTCTACCCAGCTTATTGTGGTTATATTTTTACGCTTCACTATGGGCAGGAAGATATGCGGCTAACAAGTTAGGTCAGTAGGATGCCGAAACCAGATTCTCAACTTAAATAAGTTAGTACGATAACCGCGGCGTAAAATACCGTTGCCTAATAAGGCGGATCTTCTATAGAGATTGGGGTTCTATTGGGGCCTCTTTCCATAGAAAACTCTCCTCACTGCCTACTTTTTGTCCATTTTAAATGCGAGTATCGAATTGTTCGCGATGAACGGGAGGGGACCAGGGGGCATGGAATCTAAGCTGTACTTGATTTCCTTTCACTTCTAGCACTGTACTCGAGATATACGCACCAATTGATAGGCTTTCGCCGGTTTAGTGATTAGGGAGCCGCCCTATTTGTTAGGTACCCAGATTTTTTTCAAGTATGATGGCCTTACGAGAGGGCACTTAAGTGTCCGAATGAGATTGGACCTTTTGGTATTTCTCTACCAGACGAATAAGCTAGAGCTGAAGATTAAGTTAAGTAAGGAAGTTTCAGAGTGAATTTTCGTAGACTCATGATTGTATGTATTGGATTAGTTACTTTGACTAGTTGTGGTTCGAGTCATGTTAAGCATGTTTCTATGATTCAGGTAATTAGTAATCCATCTAGCTTTAACGGCGAGGAAATTCTAGTTAGAGGATATTTACGTATTCGTAATGAAAGTAGAGCTTTATTTCTAAGTAAAAGTTTAGCAGAAGGTCGATTAACAGAAAATTCAATTTGGGTTCATGAGTCTGAAAAGACAGTATATGGGGGATCGATAGGCCAGGACAAAGATTCTGCTCTTGAATTGGAGAGTTATGATAGAAAATATGTTTTAGTTAGAGGGATATTTGATGCTGGTGATAGGGGGCATGGGGATGCATTTTCGGGCACAATTCATGCAAAGGAAGTAGTCAACATGTTGGAAACTCTAGCCTCTAAACAAAGTAGAGTACATGGGAATCGCCAAGTACAAGAGTAGTTACTTCCTAAATACTGACAGACCAAGGGGGTGTGGGAAAGCCTATGCTCCCTTAAATTGGAGCAAGGCAATACCAGGTTTTAATTAGCACGTATCTTGCTTGATGTACTTTCCCAAACTTCTTCAAAACCATTAATAAGCATGTAGCCAGAAAATTTGTTAAAGAGTTTATGCATCCAGAACTCTATATCAGTAATTCCCTCTATGACTTTTTGCTCTTCATTATCTTTGATTGCTAAGTCTGTCATTTCCCAAAATGATTCTGTCAATGAGGTTGCCATTTCGTTCGAATTAATTTGTATTTTTGAATTTATAAACCCTTCAAGAAGTTCATCATTCATTTCTTTAGCGTAATGTAGAGCGAGGCTTTTAGCATCAGACTCAGATTCTTTAAATTTAAGCACTTTTATAAGCCTCCAGCTGCAGGTCTGACATGATGGCCATTCTATCGGATATAGGTCAAAGTTTGAAAACGAGTTCATCAACTTGCATACGTTCTGTCACTGCCCGTAAATAATGAGCAGGGTTATCAGGGGCTTATACAAATTTCATCCCGGAAGGGATATGCTGACTGTCTTCTATAATCCAATAGTCCCAGTTAACTTTAGTTCTCTTTTCTTAAAATCTGCCTAGAAATCCCATTGTTGAGACAGCATGCTTAACCGTTGAAGAGAAAGACAAACCGTGCTCGTCACGGGGTTCAATCCACATAGGATCTGAATTTGAGAATTTGTCGTCACAATGCCTAACCCCTTTACTTATCCCGCCTCTACCATGTGAGCCTTCCTTATATAATAGCTTCATTCGGATCTATGACAGTTCTAAAGAATGCTCTCTCCTTTCACTCCAGTGCTTCTAAATAGATTCTGGATATGCGGTCAGTAATGTCTTGTACAGTTTTTAGCTGATGTTTGAAAGGTATCTTCTTTTTACCTATTTTTGAATTCCATTTCGATGGTATTGATTGTAAAAGCATAATATTTGCCATTCGGACAAGCAACTTATTGCGGGTTTATCACACTCAATAGAAACATTCGTACCAGATTCTAGGTTTTCGCCGGCTTACTGGCTCATGGTCAAAATGCTCCCCCCCTCGCGCTGGCTCTCAAGCTGTGTGTAGGCATTCCTTGGTAGAGAAGCTTGATAAGTGAAGCCCTTAGAGGAATGGGGTGGGTGAGGAGGTGGTAGGTCCAGAGTAAGAATATGCGAAGCTAGGCCTCTAGAGCCAGCTGTCCCACGGTGCTTTATTTGAGTCTACTCTTCAGTCTGATAGCTCTTGCGGTTTATACTTTCAATTTAGTGGGTACCCAGAATTGCACAAATATGGAAGTAAAATTAGAAGCATTAATAGAGTTGCCAATATCAGATCAGGCTAACGATCTTAGGAAAGAATGCAGCTCGACTGCAAGAGACGAGCTACTTACAGTTAGTGGATATCGAGACTTGGTCGGGTATTCAGCTGATCATCAATTTCATTCATTAAGTAAGCTTGATGACAACAATTTGGCGCGCGCAATTGAACTGCATATATCAGATTTTGAAGTCAAAGATTGTTGCGCCTTCTTTGGCGGCTTTGCTCTAGTCATAAATGGAGTTAATAAATTATTTCCCCAATGTTGTGGGACTATAGCTGATCTTGAGTCCTGGGTGCGATTGAGGTCGGAATCCGATCTCTACATAGCCATTGAGGGGCATCCAAGTTCGCGTGCGTTTAGAAAGGGCGATAAAGTAATAATTGAGTGCATTGATGACGAGCCATTCATCCCCGCCACAGATAGAAAAATTGAGGTTGATTATCAGGCTGTGTATGAAGCGATAGGGGTGGCCGAGTCAGAGATTACCATGGTGGCTAATCGTATAGATGGTTTGGCAAGCTCAATGGGGTTGCCAAAAAATACATCTATTCACTTGCTAAGAGAGATGGCGTAGGGCATGTAATAAGAAAATACAGCGGAACTGAAACTCCGCTGATTTGGGCGTTATCAAGCAGTGAAATAGGTGCAACAGTTGAAGATGATGGAAGAGAAAGTTATTTTAGCAGTTAAGGACTTTGCGAACTCGATAAATTCGGGGAGCAAGGTTGTAGCTGATATGTCTGCATTAGTTGATGTGACGAGTCAGTTATCTCTTTCCAGTTTTGACTACTGGGAACGGTTTATACGCACTGAGTTCTCTTCAGCACTAAGAGAATCCACGCCTTCCAAGTGGAAGCTTTGGTCAAAACCTAAGGAGCTGACAACTTGGCTTGACCTAATAAGTTGGGATGGTTACAAAAGAGAGAAAGCTCTACGAGCTCTTTCGGGAGGAGCGCCAAATACATTCTTTTTCTCGCTTGCCGTTCGTAGGCTGAATGATTGGGTGCCTCAAGTGCGTGAGGTTGCAAGAGAAAAGCTTCCTGAGATAGCAAAATTAACTGATCCAAAATGTGTAGTTGAAGCACTATGTATTGCACTATCAAATTGGAACTCATGGGGTAGAATCAAGGAAGAAGACAAGCAGATTCTTCTTCAAGTCATTTGTGAAAAAGATATAGCAGAGTCGCTTCGGCGTAAGTTAATTTTGTCTGCGTCTGGGCCCATGCCATCACTTTTTTCCCAGCTTGGGCGCACACCTATTCTTGATGAGAATTTAGAGGAAATAGCGAGATTAGCTATTCAACCTTCGGTTAGAGCTAAGGCATATCGTAGTTTATTTGAAGGCCGTATTGTATGGATGGAGGGCCGGAAATGGGAATGGACAGATATACGCTATTGTGAAGGTAGGGTAAGGCCCATCGTAGGTGAACGAAAACTAGACATCAAGCTCCCTATACTCGATTTTTTGAAATTATCATCTACTGATCGCTCGTCTATCGTTAGACGAGTTTCAGCTGAGATTTTGATACGAGAGCTGGGTAAAATTGAAGCAGTTATTGCTAAGGAGTTAGCTAACAAGTTTGCTTCAGATGAGTCTCACCCTGTATCAGAAAGGGGTAAGTTTGCGAAAAGAAAACTAGAGGAAATGGCATCTGTCAATGAGTCTTAACGAGTGTATATTGATAGACTCGCTTTTAGTTTTGCTCCAACAAGAAGGCTGTATTACTAAATGGGTAGCCATACATACAAGGTAACTTGCTATGTTTAAAGTATTCTATAATTTTAATGTAAAAATAATAGTTTTCATGGTATTGACAGTTTGTTCCCACATTGCAAGCGCCTGCTTGTGTTCACATGAACTAGCTCTTGAAAAAGGGGTTTCCGAAATTGCTACAAAGTTTCCGGCCAAAAGCGCAAAAGTTGGGGACTACAAGTTGATTGTTGATGGCAGTTTCTATTTAGTGATTCCGAAGGAAGAATCAAAGTATAGACGTGGCGGTGGTCAGCCGACTGTGAAACTACACCGTGAAAACTGTCAGGTAGTCGATATTTCACACGCTCGTTAGTTGCATTGCTTGCTTGATTTATAAGCTCCGCCTCAGGTTCATTCGTTAACTATATTAACCTTAATTTGTTGATAGAAATTTCATGAAGCGCCAACCAAGGTACGAGAAAGTAAAAAGGAATGCTGAAGGGAGAGCAAAAGAGTTGTTCAAGCCACTTCCTGAAGATATCAAGAAAGAGCTTGAAAAAGACAGTACCTTGGGTTCACCAGAAAACCTAATAGATCGTATTGATGAGGAGGAGTAGGTTGAAAAACGATCAAAGTCTTCTGCTGAGTAGCTAGGTTACTTGTTCACTCTAACTTGTACTGTCTTTTCTGCTTTGTAGAGAGGTAATTCCTTGTAGGTGTGAAAAGGATTCTATGAGCATACCGCCCGTTACCTGAAAGATAGCTAGCTATCAATAGCGCCTCTCTGGAGCCCTATTGGGGTAGAGTCTCCTTCCTTGGAGAATTCCTTCTATTGCCTACCTTTCGATTCGCACATAGATCCCTTTACGATGGGCTGAGGGGATTTGGGGGGCGTGGATGCCTATCTTTACTTGATTTCCCTTCACTTCCAGTACTGTGATTGAGACATTTGTTCCAATTCTTAGGTTCTCGCCTGTTCGGCGCTTTAGGATCAACATATTTGTATCCTAGTGATACTCAAGCCGTGGGTGGGCATTCCTTGGTGGGGAAACTTGATAAGTGATACTTGATGGAAGAGTGGGGTGGGGCGCGGGGCGCAGAATAGGAAAAGTCGGGTGCTAGACGCCCAGAACTTGGGGAGTCGATCCAAGCTGATAAATGTACCTTATCGCCATAGTGTCTATGGCATTTTAAGTAGCTAACTCCTATTATTTTGTTTGACCCTCCTCTTCATCAATGCCAATTTTCTTATCCGGCTACTGTTGCTCTGCTCGCTATTCTACTTGGTGGGTGTCCAGAATTGACCTTTCCAGAATTGCCCTTAGAGGTAAAAAGCTTAATATTGTCGAATAAGAGATCGTAAATACCAAATTTTTGTATAATTATCCTCTTCAGCCAATAGCCTTAGCGGTTTATACTTTTGTTCGGTGTGGGGCCAGGATTAATTCAGTATCTTGAAAAGGAGATCATCATGTTCCCAAAGGAATTCTTCATTGTTCCAGAGGAGCTATTTAGGCTCGGTAATTCAACAAGCCCAAAGTTATCAAATGTTAGACCAAAGGATGTTGATACAATGGAGGTCAATGGCATTCGAGTAATTATCGCTAACGGCAAGGGTATAAGTGTTTTTGATCGGGAAGGGATTAATGAATCCCCGATGACGGGTTGGGTTTGGAGATTTCAACCAAATACTAAACCACCAATGGGCCTCAAGATGGTTCAAGATAAGGCCCATCACTATTGCATATCTCCCACCCAGAATATGCCGGTTGATAAATTTAAAGGACTTCTCGAAGAAATGGCCCTTAGCGCCACAAGAGTTTTTAAGAAAGAAGGTAGAGTGGTATGAATGACTTTCAATTAAGCCTAGTAGAATCAGAGCTCAAGATTATCCTGGAAGCGCTGATAGAAATGGAACAAAAAATGTCCAATATTTGCGAAACATCGGATAATGAAGATGAGATCGCGGATGTTGGTAATGATCTTATTGAAGTAAGGCTCCTACTAAAGCCTCTTAAAGAAAAGGCAGTTGAAAAATACGGAAAAAATATAGTTAATTTTTCACGCGAACTACTATGAGTTTACTAGGGTATTACAGTCGGCGATCAACGTTATGCGCCTCTTTATGGCGATAGTACGGTAACCAAAGTTTGATACACCAAAGTTAAATCTCTATAGAGGAAGCACGAGTGGGTGATTCCTCATAATCAGATGGGACTCAGCTTTTCGGCAAACTGGCAGCACCTCAAATCAATATATAAGCTTAAAGCATCTAAAAACCCTGGGAAAAATGTCGACGTATTTTGGGTTTTGGAGAAGTCAGATTTGCCGCCTGATCTGAAATTTGTGCAAGATCAGAAAGATAATAGACACTACTTCCTAACCATAACGAGGAAAATGACGGTTTCTCAACTAGTCCAAAAGCTCCAGATGGTTGCTGATCGTATGAGTGTAATAAGAGATGGTACGAAGGTGATAGGATGATTAATTATAAATTGCCCGAGGAGAGAGAGTTTCTTTTGCATTATGCAGAGCTACTCAATGATAAAAAAAGCCTTGAGATTATCAATTCAGGATCTTTGGCTAGTAAAGAAGAGGCTATTCACTTCGCTGAGTTTTTCTGGAGAACTGTCAGTGAGTCTAATAAGCAAGATGAAAAGCAAGGAGAGAGTAGTGAATATATCCTTGAGAAAATCATCATTACGCTGATGGCCTATTTTCGTTCAGCCGGTTATGAAGATGAATGGGAAGAGGTAACTGATAAAAATTAGTGTGAACAGATTGCAGCAATGCTAGCTATGTCTTGAACTCAGTTGATCTCCCCAGTTAGTGTCGATTTTCACTTATAGAGTGTGTGCAGCTGTTTTCTAATACATTTGGAAGTAACTGTATGGCTGTGACATTTCTCATCATAGAAATAGTGTGCGCTCAAAGGTGCCACTATGATGATGAAAGAGGGGAGGAGATTTGGGTGGGATTCCCTCCATTGTGAATCTGCTCCCACCGCACTTTCAGTGCCTACTTTTTGTTCTCTTTTGATGCGCACATAGATCTTTCCACTATGGGCTGATAGAGATTACTGTTCACTCCCAGTATGTTACTTGATACATTTGTTCTATCTCTTGGGCTCTCGCCGTTTCGATGCTTTAGGCTCAATATATTTGTTTCCTGATGATATTCAAGTGGTGGGTGGGTATTCCTTGGCGCATTGTTTTTTCTCATGAGGAAGTTGGTACAAAGGCTATTTTCAAATCAGCTTTTAATATTTTTACCTGTGCTTTTTGTACAGATATCCTTAAAAAGTCTATTCAATAAAATCATCTTACTGGTGTGCGGTTTGAACATCGCTTAGCTTAACTCTTGAGGGGGCTCATTTTATTAATTAAGGGCCCCCGCGATTCTCAAGATTAATAGGCTCTATGGTGGCAGGGCCCCAGTCATCTTTTCCTATCAAAATACACGAAGATCTTCTCCCGATGAATGGGGTGAGATTTGGGTATTGTAGATATCACGCTTTACATGGTTGCCGGTTACGTCCAGTAATGTAACCGAGACATTTGTACCGATTTTAATGCTCTCACCTTTAGGAAGCTCTAAGATCAGAATTTTTTAGTGCCAATACTTAAGGTTGTGGCTGGGCATTCCCTGCTTCAGAAGTTACAGGTAGAACGGAGTAAAGTGTGAATGGCATAGGCGCTAAGTTCCTATAGTTTGAGGAATCACTACAAGTGGTTGAATTCACAAAGCTTTTACAGTTTTGTGTTATTTTGCTTACTAGGCCACAACAATATTGCACGGTGCTTTAGTTTAAGATTTTCTAAAATTGGTTTTTAAATGATGATTTACTGGCGGACGCACCGGGTATTATGCTCCATAATAACGACCTAAAGAACCATCAATATCTATATTCAGGGAGGATCGTAGAAATTGAACATGATATCAGAAAGGATTTGGTCACTAAGAACGTTAGACTGGAACAGGGTTCGTCGAAAACGACTGATCAATGTTAAACGCAACAGTGTCTCTTCTAAAGGAAAGTTTAATTTAGGTACTAGCGTTAGAAAGGGACCAACCCCACAGCCATTTTTTCTTGGTTTCTATACAGAGAGCGAGATAATCCAATACTAAACAGATCCTTCCAAGACTTCCGTGTACAAAGTATCTCCTTGCTCGATGTTAATACAGGGAGTCGGTATACTCGGTTGCTAGCTTGGAATCTCATAGTAACTTTTAAATAAACACTCTCATTAGGGGAGCATTCATGAAGCTACCAACACTTATTTTCTCTTTGGCCCTGGTTTCTATCGTGAGCGGATGTGCGTCTAATCAGCATATCTACTCATCAGACGGTAAATGTCTTACCTGCTGGAATAATCCGGTTACTGGCGACCCCATCAATCACGATGGAAATACTCGCCAGCAACAAGCTGCACAGGAATCCCAGATGGAGCAGACAAGCACTACCGACAAAACTGCGGTGAATACATCTGCCAATAAGCCTACTAATCATAAAATCGCATTTACCGTGCCTGTGAATGTGGACGTGGTGTTCATGAAAATTAAAAGAGAATTTGAATACCAATCAACCAGTGAAATCCAGCAAGAATTTGGTAGCTTGGCAAGTACAAAGATGCAGAATTTTGAGTATCACTACGATATTATGCCATCTATGTATTACCACATGAGGGATACTCGTATGCATAACGGTGTGATTACAGTAATTGATTTTAGGGTCGAAAAGGTCGCTGATAAGGAAAGCTCTATAGAAATTACTTACTGGCCACAAGCCAAGTCAGTTAATGCCATTCATTTCGGGGAATCTCTGAAAGATCGTACACGAAAGGCATTAAATATCTAATGGAAGGAAAGGGACGCCAATCTGTTTTTATATTGTCTGAATGGCCTTTTTCCAGAGCGCTGCCGGAGAGTCTAATAGGCAAGATGAGAAGCAGGGTGAGAGTAGTGAGTACACCCCTGAGTAAATTATGAATCCTCTGATGGTCTATTTTCGTTCATTGGGTTATGGCGATTAAAGGGGGGAGGTAACTGATAGACGTTAGTCTAAGCAGATTGCATTAACGCTAGCAATGTATAAACTCAGCTGACCGTCCCAGTTAGAGTCGATTCTTGATTTATAGAAGAGCGGGGGACACATGTAAAGATAGCTTTAAAATAGCGACGTATCTATCTTGGAGTTGTTGTGTCCTTATGGGCGCGATTACTATGAGCAAAAGTTGGATGCTAGGATGGGAGATTCTCCTTCTATTAGGAATCTATTTTCAAAGCCCTCTATTTTTTAATTTTTTCTATTTTGAGATCCACGTAGATTTTTTCATTGTAGTGGCAAGGGAGTCCGGGCATGGATACCTATCTTTACTTGAATTCCTTTCACTTCCAGTACTGTGATCGAGACACTCGCTCCAATTCTTAGGTGCTCGCTTGTTCGGCGCTTTAGGATCAACATGTATATATCAAGTCTTGGCTGGGTATTCCTTAGTGGGGAAGCTTGGTAAGTAATGTTTGGAGGCGGCATGGAGTGCGGCACAGAGGCGGTGGTCACGGAATAGAAAAGGGCGGGCGCTACAACCTGTAAAATTAACTCCGTTTTTTAAATACGATTTTAACTAAGCTAGCCGAGGCCTATAGCTCTAGCTCTCTACACTATTTGTTGGATGCCCAACAAATTTTCTAAAAGATAATCTTAGATGCTGCTTGCTTTAATACATTTGCATTGAGGAATATAAATTTTTTTGGGTGCCTAGCATTTTTCCTATCTATCCCCTTTAGTCAATGGTCGAGGCGATTTATACTTCTATTTGGCATGCCCCCATTACTGTAAAAACAAGGAAGAAACATGAAAATAGGGAAAATTATAATTTTAATATTATTTACAGGGGGCAATGCTGCCTGCTCAATTACATCCAACCCTCCAATCACTATCGAGCGTGCAGAGCAATTTTCTAATTTAGTGGAGTTTGTTGAAAAGGAAATTGGCTCATATCAACTATTTGATGAGTGGGAATCTCAAGTAGAGTCGCCAGGTGTAATTAATTATCGGGCTTACTTTACATTCGTTAATACTAAATCAATTAGAAAACCAATTGATGATGTAGGTGGCTATTGTAGAGTAAAAGGTGGAAAGTTTTATTCCATTGGTTCCAATGAAATCCAAGTTTTGCGAGATAATGGAGTTAGGGCAGCAGTTACATCGGCCTCTTTCGCCAAGTCTTTAGGCGCCTCTGATGAAGTTGCTATGCGATCAGCAAGTATTGCTACTGAAAGACTTCATAAGTTTTATCGAAACTCAGGCTTAGCTGAAGATCAGCAAATAATCTCTGATTTGTCAAAGAGGGGTTATTTAGGTACTGCGGTATGTAAGCTAGAGGATAGAACGTGGTCAATATCGGTTGTACCTACCGCATACCACCCGAGAGATCCAACAAATCAGCTGACTTCAAGTCACCTGGATCTGAACATTTCAGTAACGGAAATCTGAGTTCAGTACCTGAGGAACCTATGAGCGGATTGTTTTGGGCGTAGCATCAATGTTGCTCCCGCAGGAGGTGGCAGCTCAGAGACCGGCAGCTGCATCTGAATGCTATCGGGCAAGGTCAAATCAACAGAAGCCTGAAAAGCCGCTATAGTCACCGGGATCAACTTGGGTCGTCGCTTGCTCTGCTTGTTGTGCCAATAAGTATAGGTTCTGGGTTTCAGATCGTGTTGTTGACAATATACTGTCTGGGAAAATCGCTGTTGTTCCTGGCACTGATATGCTCCTCCAAAATTCGGATTTTCTCTGGGGGTTCATTGAGAACTCCTGATTATTGAAAATCAGGAGAGTAGAGAAAAGTTGGCTGATTTTTAGATGAGGTTGCTTGATCGCTTACAAGATTTGGGGGCATGGATGCCTATCTTTTCTTGATTGCTTTCCATTTCCAGTACAGCAGCTAGGATATTTGTTCCAATTTATGAGCTTTCGTCGGTTCGGTGCTTTATGGCCAACCTATTTACTTCCCTTTGGAATTCAAGCCGTGGGTAGGTACGGCCCCTATTTTTTGCCTAATTTGGAGAGGGCAGGATTTTGACTGGACAAATACACCAGCCACAAGCATTTAATTAATCTATCTAGGTACTTTGATTGAGTTGCTTTTAAAGTTATAGTGAGGAGTGGTGTAAATAAGTTTTAGGTTAATCAATATATTTAAGGGAGGCGAACTATTAAGTTTCTAGATAGTGCAGTTATTTTAGCTTGTATTACAGCATTTCTTTACTCGGCTAGCACGGCGTTTACACACGGATTCTTTCAATTTTTAGATTTGGATGGAGAGATCCTGGACAGAAACTTTCATCAAATTCTATATCATGGAATGATTCTCAATATATGGACCATACTATATGTTCCGTTAGTGGCGGCAGGCTTGGTGACTTTTTATTCATTGTACAAAATTTGCCTTAGTGAATATGTAAATAAAGACACTGCAAGCGCAAGGAATATAGTTAATTTTAAAAAAAAGATCAAATTGCCGACCAAAAAGAATAGGCCTCTTGTTTTAAAATATGAAAGAAAATATAAAAATTCATGGTCCATCCTCATTGGGGTAGTTATTTTTATCATGGGGATGGCTCATTTTGAAAAGAAGGGTGTGCAAGAGGCAAGAAAAATTTTGCAAAATATCAAGACTGATAAAAACAGTAGAGTGATAGTGCAAATTAACGGCGCGAAAAAGGAGCTATTGTACCTTTATTGCGGTTCAAGAAACTGTGCCGCTTTTAATAAAAAAACAAATGAGATTGTCTACTTTCCACAAAGTGGGCATAGTTATGTCCGGCAAAAAGAAATTTAATAGATGAGCATGAACTGTCAATTGAGGCTGTGCTGCTTCAGTTGGCCCTTGGGTTTAGCAATCTGAAAATGGGATGGCTAGCCAATACAGGAGCAATAATTACAGGCATGAGCTAGCGGAATCGGTTCAAAATACCACTTAAGAATCAGTTTAAACTTCTATTGAGCAAGTACGAGCGCCTCCTTCCTTGGAGAATCTGCCCTTAATGTCTTCCATTGCTTGTTTTTTGTTAGTTATTGAGTTGTACATAGATCTCTTCACGGCGGATAGGGGGGGGATACCTGTCTTTACTTAATTTCCCTTCACTTTTAGTGTTGTGATCGAAACACCCATTCCAATTATTAGGTTCTCGCCTGTTCGGCGCTTTAGGATCAACATGTTTTCTCCTACCGATACTCAAGCAATGGGTGAGCATTCCTTGGTGGGGAAGCTTGGTAAGTGATACTTGGTGGAAGAGTGGGGTGGGGCGCGGGGGCGGTGGGTGCAGAATAGGAAAAGGCGGGCGCTAGGCTCAAATGGTCATTCGCGTTATCATTACCCATCCATATCAGGCTTTCACTTATTAATGTCCATGATTGGTCGGACCGCAATGAACCGGGAAAATACTGCCTTCAGTGACGGCTAAAGGCGGATCTCAACAGGCAGATTCAAGAAGAAGAAATGCAACCGTCACATAAGGAAACGTTAGAACGGTATGATGTATTTCGAGCGCAAGCAAGAGATATAGCAAAAGAAAGCCTGCCCGGAAACCTGAAGGGCGTTCTAAATGTTGAAGGTATAGATCACAAAACCTTAAATGCTTTCCAGGCTTGGAAGGATACCGCTGAACGAAAGGTTTCATGGGATTGGGAATTTTCCCGGAGCTATAAGATTTTCTATCCGAAGTCACTCGATATGTCAGTTTGGTTAGGAAATACTTTATGTTCAATGTCCCTTGGTCGCCCTACATTCAAGGGCACCGAAATGCGTTTAGATTTTATAGAGAGAGCCCCTAAGAATTATCCATACGCCGGTGAAATGTTCAGTATTTCTCTATTGGCGTATGAAATTTATGGGGATCTAATTGGTGCAAAGAAAATGCGCATCATGGAGCCTATGAATGACAAGCTCATAAAGTACTATATGTCTCATGGTGGGTTTAAATTGGTTGGTTCAAAGAAAGGCAATCCACATTATCTGGTAAGAGACTTATGAACGATAAAGAAAGATACGAACAGGCAAAAAAGAAAGCCAAAGAGAGGGCAAAAGAGTTGTTCAAGCCACTTCCCGAAGACATTAAGGAAGAGCTTGAAAAAGATAGCACTTTGGGCTCACCGGAAAACCTAATAGATCGTAGTGATGAAGAAGAATAGGTTGAAAAATGACCTCAGTTTTCTGCGAGCTAGTTATACTGCTTGTTCGATCCAATTTGTGTTGACTTTTACCTTTCTGTGGAGAGGTGACTTTTTGTAGTTGTGAAGAGGGCTGTTTAAGTTCACTGCCCTATACCTCGAAGATAACTAGCTATTAATAGCGTCTTTATTGAGGTGTAGCCTCCTTCCCTGGAGAACCTTCTCTCAACGCCTTCCATTGCTTATTTTTTGTTCTCTCTCGATACGTACATAGATCTCTTCACGATGAACGGGAAGGGATTTAGGAGCGCGGATACCAATCTTTACTTGATTTCCCTTCACTTCCAGAACTGTGACTGAGACATTGGTTCCAATTCTTAGGTTTTCGCCTGTTCGGCGCTTTAGGATCAACATGTTTTCTTCCTACCGATACTCAAGCTGTGGGTGGGCATTCCTTGGTGGGGAAGCTTGGTAAGTGATGCCTGGAAGTAGTGTGGGGTGGGGCGCGGGGGCGGTGGGCGCAGAATAGGAAAAGGCGGGCGCTAGGCTCCCAGAGCTTGGGGAGTCGCCCCAAGCTGCTGGTTGTGCTCCACTTTATTGAAGGCGAGCGGGTTTCTAGCGTAGTATGCATACAGCCATCTTGATAGGATTGTTATCAATTTGGTTAGCTGGCCCCTGGTGTTGCAGCACCTTGGGTCAGCGCCTTCTCTCTACTCTTAATTCACTTTGTGGTTCTCTTATTGATAGTGTGGACGCTTCAAAAATTTGGGGATCTTTGTTAGAGAGCAGCAATCGTAGAAATTTACTTGATCGCAACCCGTCATGCAGATAGATATCTGTTAAGTTTACTCAGCCGTGACACTGAATAAAACTTAATATATTCCAATAAGTAAATTTACGCGCCTATATTTCTCTAAGCTTCTGTGCTGAAAGGCTGGTGTCAAGGGTTGCTCTCGTCCAGAATTACTCTTATTTTTCCTCAGTTATTCAAACTCGGCCCACTCCTGACAAAACATCATTGATACATGGAGTCTTCCTGCTAGCCAGCAGGTTTGGTCTTTAGCTTCTTCCCAGAACGTAAAGATTTACCTATCGTTCTGAAATCAAACATATTTATATTAAAAGAACTAATAGATACTTGATTCGCTCCGTGAACATGAGTGATTAGTTTCTCGTGACGCTCTTTGTATGGTGCCTTGGCAACAGAACCTCCAAACTCACCGGTATTTACCAAGGCTACATGCTGATACATATGGTAATAGAGCGCATCCACCATAGAGTCGAATGTAGCGACATCCATATTCAAAGCAGAGATGATGTAGGCATTCGATTTATCTTTTAAATCAGAACTAAGCTTAATGTCAGTGGCGTCGTAGCAAATAGATCCAGTGAGAACAAAACCCTTCTCCTGGGGGAAAACTGGATGCACAAGCTCCAACATGAGCTGATAAGGCCTCCATTGCTTGGCCTTACCTACCTCGTCTTTCATAAGGTTAAACTTGCCCTGCAACCGAGTTAAGAATTGACGGCCACTGGCATTTTTCTTCGGAACAATCCATTGAGCGACATTGTTAGGGCCTTCGACCCCGGCCAGCTCTTTAAAAACCAGGCCTGTAAAAATAATCGCCCCGGTCTTATCTGACAAGCGCTTTAAAATGTCGATGTCCGCCTCATTAACAGACAGTTCGGGCCATATAATAAGATCAATATCTGGCTTGGAGTTGTAGCGCTCATCGTCAATGCTTTTCTGGCTGTAGACTTTGTGTAACAGCAATTCAGCCACCGAAGCAACATGCCTCCTGTGCCTTGCTCGATACTTCGGAGAGTCCAGAAGGAAACCATGCTCGGCAAAGTCCTTCTTTAATGGTAGTAACGACTGAACCATTACTACTTTAAGATCAGCCTTATCTGTAGGCCAATCTAGCATTACACGCTCGGTGTAAGCAGGCATCCCAGAGGCTGCAAAATAGAGCCCCCTTTGCTCGTCGATTCGTTTGGCAACTTCGTCTTTCAGCGTATCTAGATCCCACTCTTTTGGCCATGGATAGCCCCCATCATGAAGCTTAACCCCTGGCCATTGAAGCAAGTGTGACAACAACCCTGACAGCCACCCACTCATTGGTGCAGTTTCGCCACCAATGGATTCAGGTGAATGCATCATTCCTAGCTGACGTTTATAAAAACTGGTTTTGAGTCCGTTATAGTTAGCCTCATTTATTTGTAAGCAGTTGGAAACAGACCAATCGATAGAACCTAACAAACAGCTACGGATAAAGATCCCCGCTCGGTAAAGGGGTTTGTGCCGTTTTTCTATCCACTCAGGAATCGGAAAAAGTCCATCATTACTGCCAACCAGAACTATCTTTAAATCTGAAGATAAACGCTGAATATTCCCCCAGTCCGAGCACCCAACTTTAAAGTTCGACAGATCAATGCTTGAACTAAATGCCGAGGGTTCCTCATCCAGGATAGTATGGAGCAGCTGAAGCAGCGCATTTTCATGTGCAAATGGATTATCGAATCGTTTGATAACTCCCATTAAAGAGATTAATTCGGAGGACTTAGCCGAAAAACGTTCAAGCCTGCCATTGATAGGGGGAACGAAAGTAGATGACCGCGCTATGAGATTTGAAAGGTGCTGTACCCAATAGCACTCGCTACCCTTAGCATAAAGGACGAGAGCTTCGAAAAAGGACATGGATTCTCTGATAAATTTTAGTCCAATATCATTCAGGTTACGGGCATTGAGACGCTTTGAAGGTCTCTTACCCCCTTCAATTTTGGCAATTTTCTCAATAAGAGCACTGACCGAGCGCAATACAGCTTTCTTATCCTTGCCCAATTGGTAGGCCAATAAGCAATTGGTTACCAGTTGAGAAGCTGACATTTCAGCAGTCACATTCCGGTATCCCTTGATTATTTTAATGATAATGTTGAAGTTTTGATCCTCCGTGTCTTCGTCTAGAGGAGAATCGTTGCAAACCAGTAGATAGAAGCGGGCTTGCTGGCCTAAATAGTCATTCTCGGTAAAGTCCGGATCGATGACATTGATAGCACACTGCTGTAACCACTCATGATAGGTATCAACATCTGCATGAGCCGGCAAAGCCCATCGATCTTTGTTGTATATTACCGTAGCGGTATGGCGAAATATCTCGCAAAGACAGTACTCGGCTATTTGCCGTTGTTTTGGGCTCTCCCTATCCCGCGCCAATAACAGCTGGTCAACTACCGGTTTTAGCAACCGGATATCAGGGAAGAACTCTAGAGCCTTCTTTAACAGCAACACTAGAGAGGGGTCACGACTCCAGCAGGCAATAAACTTTCTAGCTATGCGCTCTTGAAGAAAGTCCCAAGTTCCGGGTACCGGCTTACCATTATCATCCACTTCTTGCGCGACAAGACTCCGCTTCTGACGAAGCAGGGCTTGGATCTTATTCGCAGAAAAACGTAGCAACGTATCCTCTCGGACATCATTACTTGGGCTTTCTATGATCGCCAGAGGGTTAGTATTATCTTTGTCGACTGAATCTGCACGGAGCCCTTCCGCCAAACCGATTAAGCCCTCAAGATGACCAAGCTGCTCATCTACTTCGTTGATAGAGAGTGGGCCACTTAATTTGTTCTGAATATCCTGCAGTTTGACTGAAACTCCAGATCTTTTTGTCCTATAGGGTTCAACTACTGTCTTTTGAGAATTGAGTTTTAAACCTAACTCTTTCAGTTGAGTTCCTAGGACTGACTCAATGGCAGTCTGAATCGAAGACGCACTATTTGAATCCGCCACAATAATGAACCGCATATCGTCAACGTAGCGGCAATAATCAACCAGCCTTAAGCCATCGGATAATTCAGTGCCGATATGGCCAGCCAGCCATTCATCGAACTCGAGAAGATAAATATTGGCGAAAAAACCGCCTGCAACCAGCCCTTGAGGAATCCCCTTTGGTATGCTGGTATCACCGTTTGAACAAACTTTTTCATACAAGTCAGGACAACTTTCACCCCATTTCCAAGACACAAACTGCTTAAGTAAGCGCTCTACAACCTTATCCTCTGCATCTACTAAATTGCGTATCTTTTCGACAAGCAAGCCTCTGTTGACCTTGTCGTAAAACTTCTCAAGGTCTACATGAACTTCATAAACTTCCTCATCACTGATCTTGTGCTGAATGGCCTGATAGCCATAATGAGCTGGCCGACGCAAAAACTTCCTGTAGTCAGAAAAATACTTGCTGTAGGTTGTGCTGTTACCCCAACCGAAATCGGCTTCTCCATTACTAAATTGGCAATAGAGCCGATTACCGTAATTAACAACTTTTTTGGAGTGAACCTCATCAAATTCAGTAGAGGTATCACCCTGTAAACTCTCCACCTGGTTAGCCATGCAGATCATCAGAGCCGTAAGCAGGGTTTGATCGCGAATGGAAATATGGGCCAGAGGCCTCAGAGGTTTAATGCCATCTCGGTAATCTTTATCTCTTTCTGGCTGCCAATGATGGGATATTTTCTTGGATACTTTAGTCGATTTGGTTTGGTTAGATGTGGAGTCAGTCTCATTATCTTGGCACTTTTCAAAATACCAGGGAGATGACTTTGGCGCTGGCACTAATTTTAAGGGATCAAAGCTAAAGTCCTTGCCTGAAAGGTCCTTAAGCCAGGAATTCAAGTGGTCACTTAAATTGATTGCTGAACCAGTTGGTAGAGCGTATATATTGATGGGCTTTCTTCCATGCCTGTGCCAGAACCACTTTATCTGATAAGTACTCTGAGGTGGGTTGGAGATTTCGATACTTTGGTGCTAGCAGTGCCATAAACCTTTATTGATCCTAATCCTCAAGCTTTTCTGCGTTGTGTTTTGAAAATCAACTTCAAAAAGATAGTTAATAAAATACGAAACTATTTTAAAGCTGCCCATCATCTGACTATGTAGCGTAGGCTTTCGAATAAGATTAAATGAGACAGATACATTTTTTTATAGCCTCTTTATGGATTCCGGGGAGTCCAGAGTTTGAGACATCATTAATGGTATCAGTAGCTAAATGTCTTTGAAACAGACTCAATATGAGATTTTATGATTTCCTCGATAATGCAAAATGCTGTGAACAAATTCGTCAGTGTCGTTGGTCCGAGGAGGTCTGCTGCCCTCATTGTTTGAGCCAGGATGTTACCCGGCAGGGAAAGGGTGGTACACAACCTGAGCAGCAGCTCTATCTATGCGGAAACATTTTCGAAGTTTTGTAGAAGGACCTTCGGTTACCACCATATATCCTTTGCCATTTTCATATTGGATTAAAGGAGGTGCTTTTTGCCAAGCCAAACTACCCCTAATCCAACTCCACCAACCTCTGCATCAACGGAAAATACAGCGCACACCGAATATTCCGCTCTCCCCGCGCATAATAGAGCTTACGGTAATTCTCCAACTGATTCCGGTACTGCTCCAGCTGAGCCGCAACAAACTCTTCCTGGCTTTCCTCACCACTGGGTTCCGCCGTTTTGTAATCGACAATCCAGCGGATACCTTCGTTATCGATAAAGGTGCGGTCCACAATAGAGCGCCGTAACTGTCGGCCGCCGCTGTGGAGTTCTAGTTCGCAGGCGGATTCCCTTAGTGAGCCATCCAATAGCCAGCGGCCGGTTGGGCAGTTGAGGCTGTTGCGTACGGCGATTTCCACTTTCTCGGCGGCGCGGTCCAGGCTGGTGGCGGATAGCCCCAATTGTTTCAGGCGCAGTTGCCATAGGGGGCGTTGGGCTTCCAGTTTGCTGGGTGTCCAGTCGTTGATATTGGTCTCGGCAATGGTGGCGAGGGTTTCGTGGGCTACGGTGCCGGCGTGTTTAAGCCAGCGCAGGGCTACCTGGCCCAGCTCGGGAATATTGTCTTCTTCCTCTGTTTTGGGTTGGTAGTCTGGCATGCGGTATTGGGCCAGCCATTCCTGCCGGGGCATGGCTTGGGGTTGCCATTGGTTGGGCAGGCGCAGCAGGTAGTCGTGATCTCTGCTGGTATCTTCCTGGTTGAGTAGGGGCTCTTCCGCTTCCAGCCAGTGACACCAGTCGCTTTTCTGGTGGTGCAAAACACTGGGCCAGATGCCGGCGAGTAGGGCGGCGCTGCCGGGGGTTTTTAGGTGGCCCTTTTTTTCATCCCGGTTGATGCAGGCTAAAAGATGCAGTGAGCGGATAGCGCGAGTGCAGCCTACATACAATAGGCGGGTGCCTTCCAGGCGTTCGCGCTCGCTGTTGTCGTGCTTCAGGTATTCAAAAACCGGATCCTGGCCGCCGCGCGCATTTTTGGGGGCGAGCAGGAAGCGGCTTTCGCCTTCGCGGCTAAGCCATTCGCTCCAGCGCAGCAGTTGATCGCTGCCGGGTTTACCGCCTTGGTCCAGGCCTGGGATCAGTACGTGTTCGAACTCCAGCCCTTTGGATTTGTGAATGGTCATCACCTGCACTTTGGCATCCTGGGCGGGGCGGGCGTAGAGCTGTTCCAGGGCCAAGGTGAACTGTTGCCAGTCGGTAATGGCTCCGCCGGTATCGAAGGCTTCTAATAATTGCAGAAAATCCTGCACATTATTCAGGTCGGATTTTTGCGCTACGGTGGCGGGGCCACCCAGTGCCAGCCAGAGGCCTTCAATCCAGGTACGCAGGGGTTTGCGGCCACGCTGTTGCCAGGCGTGCAGCAGTTTGGGAGCCACTTGGGCCAGGCGCGCGCGCCCTTCATCGCTGAGTAGTGCGATATCTTCCACTTCTTGCAAGGCCATTAATAATGGGCGCGCGCTGGTATCGGTTACGGTGATATCCCCATTGCCCCAGTTGGCCAGGGTGTAAAGGTCTGGCAGTTGCAGTCCGCACCAGGGGGCGCGGAGTACGGCCAGCCAGCTGATTCGGTCGCTGGGATCGAGCAGGGCGCGGGTGAGGCTGAGTAAATCCAACACCACCATTTTACTGGCGAGTGGCGCCAGCTCTGGGGCCTGGAAGGCAATATTGGCAGCACTTAGGGCAGGCAGAATCTTTTGTAGGTGTTTTTTCTTGCGCACCAGAATGGCGATACGGCTTTCCGGGTCTTGCGCTTGTAATTGCTGCACCAGTTCAACCGCTTGGGTGGCTTCACGGTTGCGGTTTTCGTCATCGATGCAGCCGTAAAAATTGACCGAGGGCTCGGCCCATTTGCTGCCTTTAAAAGCTTCGGATTGCAGATAGCGCACGGCGCCGCGCCCGATATTGTCCGCTTGCGGAAAGGCCCTTTGGAAAGTTTCGTTGACCCAGTTCACCACCCCACTTTCGGAGCGGAAATTTACCTGGAGGTCGAGGGCTTCCAGGGGGACTTCACCGATACCGCGTTTGCGCGCATCCAGGAAAATACCCACGTTGGCATTGCGGAAGCCGTAACAGGACTGCATGCCGTCGCCGACAATAAATAAAGTGCGGCCGTCTCCCTGCTGCCAGCCGGCAGAGAGTTTTTCCAACAGTTGTAGCTGGGTGTGGGAGGTGTCCTGGAACTCGTCCACCAGAATATGCTGGGTTTGCAGGTCCAGTTTTAGGGCCAGGTCTGTGGGGTTATCGCTATCGCCCAGGGCGATCAATGCGGCTTGGGCCACTTCGGTATAGTCGGTGGCGCCCAGCTGTTGGAAGACCAATTTTAATTCGGCGACCAGTTTTGGCAATACCTGGGCGAGCCCTTGCAGCAGTTGCCATTGGCTCTGTTGCAGTCCGTTAGGGAGTTTGCCCACTTCCCGCAGTGCAGAGAGCAGTGGTTCGTTGCCGGCCAGTTCTGCCAGCAGGTCTTGCATGCGCTGTTTGTATTCTTCGGCGACGGGGCGCTCGGGATCTTTTTTATCTGGCAGGCCAAAGCCGAGTTTTTTATTGATGCCGCCGCCTTTGCGCAGATCACCGGTGGTGGTGAGGAGCAGGCTGCCGAGGGCGAGCCAGGCGGGCAGGCCGCTGCTGTCTGTGCTGGGGAAATCGTCCAGTTCGGCGAAGAGGCACAGGCCGTGGCTGGGGTTTTCCTTTTGTAAATTGCTGCCGGCATAACTGGCCAGCTCCAGCAGTTCCCCGGCGACACTGCCGAGGGCGGTGGTGAGGTCTTGCAGCTTTTCTGCCACCAGTTCGTCGATGACAAAATGGAAATAATCCTGGGCGCCGTAGAAGTTAACGCTCAAAAGTGGGCCGAGCCATTGCTCGCGCTTGTCCAACAAAATACGCAGTAGCTTATTGAGCTGGCCCAGGTCGTTGTCCAGGTGGAGCAGTAGCTGTTGTAGGTCTGTGTCTGGGGTTTCGCCATCGAGGTGCTTGAGCAGGTTCACCACCGCTAGCTCAAAGGCGATTTGGGTGCGCTCCAGGGGTTCACCCGGTGCGCCCAGGCCGCTTTCGATCGGCAGTTGGCTGGCGAGGCTGCGGCAGAGGCCGTCAATGGTTTGAATGCGCAGGCGCTGGGGTGTTTGCAGCAGTTCCCATTCCAGTTCGCGATCCCACTCCAGCAGGGCGCGGGCTAAATCCCAGGTGATGGCATCGTGAGGGTTATCTGGCCGGGCTTGGTCGCGGGCACTGTGCAGGGCGTCGATCAGGCGCTCGCGCATTTCACCGGCGGCTTTGCGGGTGAAGGTAATGGCCAGCACTTCTTCCGGTTGCTGGCAGGTGGCGAGCAACTTTAATACGCGCTGGGTGAGCAGGCCGGTTTTACCGGAGCCCGCCGGGGCAGATACGGCAAAGCTACGGCTGATATCCAGGGCTTGGCTGCGGGCGTCGGCATCGATGGGGCGGCGCAGGGCGGGAGTGGTCACGACTTCGTTCATTCGGTTATTTGCTCCCTTTCCGGCCAGCGGTTTAGGGGCCAGAGTTCACTGTTGTTATCGGTGGGGCGATCAAAGGCGAGGGTGGCTACACCACTGCGATATTCTGTGGCGAGGGATTCCAGGCTGTAGCGCCAGTGCTCCACCAGATTGCTCCAGGTGCCGTAGGGGGATTCTTTTTCGGTATCGCCCACGGCTTTAATGCCGGTGATGGGGTACTCCAGATCTCCACAGCCATTCCATTTGCAGTCGCCGTTGCGCACCTGGCCGAAGGCGATAGCGTGGGCGTCCGGTTGGAACAGGGCGTAGAGCGGCAGCTGGGGTTCGCGGATGCGCTGGGTAAGCCAGTCGCGAATACTGGGAATGCCGGTTTTGTAATCGATCACCAGTTGCTCGCCACTGGCGAGTTGGTCCAGTCGGTCCAGGCGCAGGTTAAAGTGCAGCCCGCCGATTTCCACGGCTTGTTCCCATTCGACTTTCTCTACGGAGAAATTGGGCCTGTCCAGTTCGACGGATAGCCATTGTTGCAGCAGACGCTCCAGGCGCTGCTTTTCCATAGCCCAAAATCCGATCGGCAGGTGATTATATTTTTTGCGCACACTGCCGAGGGACCGTTCCACCGCGCGCTCGATTTGCGCCTGGCGTTGCTCGTCGTCCATAGCTTGCAGTTGTGCGAGAGTGCCGCACTGTTGCCAGAATTCCGCCAGCACTTGGTGCACCACATTACCGCGCTCGGCGGGGCCGAGGCCGATATCCGGTTGGGTAAAACTGCTGGCGCCGAGGCGAAAGCGCAATTGTGCATTTAACGGGGACAGGGCCTGGGCCTTGAGTACCGAGGCACCGCCGCGCACTTGTTCGCATTCGGCGGGGGTGAGTGGCGGTAGCTTTTTGTCTTCGATTTTTTCCAGCTGGCAGGCTTGCGCCAGTTGACTGTAGTGATTGTGCAGGGCGCCTTCGGCAAAGTGCTGGGCTTGTTGCGGGCTTTCAAACAAGCTGCTCAGCCCCTGCTGCACACCGTCTTCTTCACAGGTGTAACTCACGACGATATCGCCGCTGGCATTGAGCAGGTCGGCAGTGAGTTCGCGGGCCAGTTCCAATTCCCGCTCGGCGCTGGCGCGGGGCATCTTCCAGTGTTTTTGCCATTGAATCGGCAACAGCGGATTGGGTGCCGGTGCCGGTGGCCATTGCTGTTGGCCGAAGCCGACCAGGCGCAGGTGATCGAAAGCGAGGCCGCCGGCTTCCAGTACCCCGAGAATTTGCAGGGGGCCATCGCGGGTTTCCGCTTGGAAGGGGGTGCGGCTGGCAATCTGACGCAGCAATTGCAGGGCCTGGGTGAGGGTGAGGTTGCCACCGCAGGCGCTGAGTGCGGCGAACTCTTCCAGGATGGATTCCCATTGCATCAGCTGCTGGTATTCCTGGCTGTCCGGATTGCGGTTGCCGGGCCAATTTAATGCGCTAAGTGTTTCGGAAAAGCGCGCGGCCCAAATTTCTGCGGGGGCTCGCTGCCAGCGCCGGGCGCGTTCGGCCATTTGTTCCAGCTGGCGGGGCAGTTGCGGCGATTCCAAGTGGAGCACTTCTGCGGTGCGTTCGGCCCAATAGCGCAGGGTGGCGCCGTCGATACGGCGAAGTTCCAGTTTTTGTAAACGGCGGAACAGGGCGCTGCGCAGCCAGGTTTCACTGTCGTCACCCCAGAAGGGGCTGAACAGGATATTTTGCAATTGAGGGTAATCCCATTCGTCTTGCAGTAGCGATAGCAATTGTAAGGCGGCGCTGCCGACCGGTGTCTGTGCCAGGGGCGTACCGGCGGAAAAGTTAAACGGCAGTGTGTAGCGCGGTTGCTGCGGGTCCAGGTATTGGGGCTCGAGCACGCGGGAAAATACCGCTTCCACCTGGGCGCGGCACTGGCCGAGATTGTTCACCACTATACCGATGCTGTGGCCGGGGTTTTCGGCGAGCTTTTGTCCGGCCCAAAGAGCTGCTTGGTAGAGCTCTTCATCCAAATCGGCGCAGGCGGCTACGGATAATTCACTCTGCTGGGTGAGTCCCGGCCTTTCATTAACGGCTGTTGCACCTGCGTGAATCAGGGCATTGGCGAGGGGCGAAATCTGGGCGAAGCCGGCGGTATCAATTTGCTCGACGGGTTCCAGAATGCCTTCCTGGAATGCGCGCAGGATCAATTGATCGCGCTGGTCTGGGGTGATGGCGCTGTGGGCCTGAAGCTCAGTAGCAAAGGCCTTGATCATGACGCACAGCGGCAGTTCGTCGCTGCGCATAGAGAGTGCGAACTGTTCCAGTAGGGGAGTTAGCGCTTCATCTATTTGCGAGAGGTCGGAGATCAGTTGCCATTGGAGTAGCTGCGCCAGGGCGCTATCGGCATCCCGGCACAGTTGCTGGCTGTTGAGCAGTTGCCGGTCCAGGGATTCATCCAGGGCGCGCTGCCAGAGCAATTGCCGTTGCTCGCGATTCAATACCTGCTGCAAGGCGGGCTGCCAGTTGCGCTGTTGCAGCTGGAACCAGAGTTTGTCCAGCCAGCTGCGCAGGGATTCCACCGGAGGCGGCATCCAGCAGGCACCGGGCGACTGCTGCGCGGCAAACACCTGTTGGCAGCGGTTGCGCAAACGGTTGTTGGGGGTGAGCAGCAGTCCGCCGGGGGGCAGCTGCGCAAATATTTCGAGAGCGGGAAATGCCGGCTTCAGCATGAATTCGGGTACCGGTTAGGGTGTTATTCGGGGAACGGTCGCGGTTTGTGACGGAACTGTCAACTCTGTTGCGCGGTTCTCATCATTTAATGGCTTGTTGTTAGGGGTTAGGTGCGAGGGGTTCGGCAACTGGGGCGAACTCGCTAAAGGCCCTCTCTATATTGCCGGTTAGGTCAACCGTGCTGGTGATCAGGCGGCCAGTATTTGGGGCATCCGGCAGCATCAGCCCGAGTTCTTCCAGCCACCAGCGTACGCGCCGGGCGATGGCTTCGCCGGAATCCAGCCATTGGATTGAGCGGGGGGCGAACTGGTCCAGTTCTTCCCGCAGCAGGGGAAAGTGGGTGCAGGCCAATACGGCAATATCCACTTGGTCACCGCCGGCGGTGTGGAATACGCGGTGCAAGACCGGCTCCAAATCCTCTGCGGTGATGGCTTCGCCGCGCAGTTTGCTTTCCGCCAGATGCACCAACTCCGGTGCGGGCACATTAATTACCCGGTTGCCGTTGGCAAATTGCTCGATAAGCTCTCGTGTGTAGCGGCGATTGACGGTGCCTTCAGTGGCAATCAGGGCAATGGTGCGGGAACGGCTGGCGGCAGCGGCGGGTTTCACAGCGGGTACAACGCCCACTACGGGTTTCTTCAGGGATTCGCGCAGCTGGGGTAGGGCCAGGGTGCTGGCGGTGTTGCAGCCCACCACTAAAATATCGGCACCGCAGTGCTCCATCATGGCTTGGGCCTGCTGGACGATCCGGGGGCGCAGTTCTTCTTCGCTTTTGTTGCCGTAGGGGTAAAAGCCGTTGTCCACACCCAGGTGCAAGGTCAGGCCCGGCATCAGGCGGCGGATCTCCCGCGCAATGCTGACGGCGCCCACGCCGGAATCAAAGATCAGGGCGCTGGGGGCTGGGCTGTCTGGGAGGGCGCTGTGTTTGTGCATGCGTTCTGGAGTACCAACATCGAAACCAATCCTCCAAGAATACCTAAAACCCCGTAAAAATTCCCGCTGGGTCTTCTCGGGCGCAAACCTATCCCTTGATACTGAGGTTATCGGCCGGGCTGGCGCGGGGTACTTTCCAGGGGCAAGCTGGTAGAATGGCGCCTTCGCCTGGGTGGTATCCCGGGCAGGCCAGCGGGCGAGGCCCCTGGCAAAATCCTGATTTATCCTTCTCTTTCCAGGTCTGGGAGTACCACTCTATGCCAGCGTTTCCGCTGCAATTGAATGCCGATCACGCGGTGATGGCGGCTGTTGCCATCTTGTTTCTGTTGGGCTTGGTGTTTTGGTTGGCGCGAGCCAGTAGCCGCCGCGCTTTATTACAGAGCGAAGCCGCATTGCAGGTGGCTCAGGCGCGTATTGATAGCAGCCGCGAGCGGGAATCCCAACTTGGGGTTGAGGTGGAATCCCTGCGTACCGAGTTGGCGGACAAGCTCCAACAGCTCACGAGAAGCCAGGTGTTGGTAGAAAAAGGGGAGGCGGCCCTGGCGGAGCAGCGCAAGCTGATGGAGCAAATGCGTATTGCCATGGGTGAGCAGTTCGAGAATCTGGCCAACCGGATTTTTGAAGAGAAGCAGCAGAGCTTCGTGCGCCGCAGTGAGGACAGTTTGCGCAAAAGTCTCGATCCGTTGGAGCGTCAGCTGGGGGATTTCCGCAAACGAGTAGAGCATGTCTACGATCGCGAAAATGCCGAGCGCAACAGCCTGCTGGGGCAGATTAAAGCGTTGCGCGAGCAAACCCAGCGCATCAGTGATGAGGCCCTGAACCTGACTTCAGCCCTAAAAGGTGACCGCAAGATTCAGGGTAACTGGGGTGAAGTAGTGCTGGAGCGCTTGCTGGAGGAGTCCGGCTTGCAGAAGGGTCGCGAATACGAAACGCAAGTAACGCTGACGAGTGATGGCCGCAGGCGCCAGCCGGATGTGATTGTGCGCCTGCCGGAAAACAAAGACCTGATTATCGATTCGAAGGTCTCCCTGGTGGATTACGAGCGCTACAGCTCGGCGGAAACCGATGAGGAGCGCACCCAAGCCCTGAAACAGCATGTGAATTCCCTGCGCGCCCATATCACCGGCCTTAACAAGAAAGCCTACGAGCAGCTGGAGGGTGTGCGCACCCTGGATTTCGTCTTTATTTTCGTGCCCATTGAAGCTGCGTATATGTTGGCTATGCAAGCGGACCCGGACCTGTTCCGTTTCGCGTATGAGAAGCAAATTGTCCTGGTGAGCCCCACCAGCCTGATGGCGACCCTGCGCACCGTCGAGAATATCTGGCGCTACGAGAAACAAAACAAGAACGCGGAAAAAATCGCTGACGAAGCCGGCAAGCTGCACGATCAGTTTGCTATGGTGCTGGAGTCACTGGATGTTCTTGGTGACCGCCTGCGCCAAGCGGATGACGCCTACCAGCAGACCTACAAGCGACTGGCGACAGGGCGTGGTAATGCGGTGAAGCGTATCGACAGCTTGCGTAAGTTGGGTGCTAAAACCCGTAAACAGATCTCTGCGGACTTAAGGGAGCGAGCGGATCAGCCTGAGGTAAAGGGATTGCCACAGGCTGAGGAAACTGCTGCGGAAGAATAACTTTTTATGGAAAATCTTGTATTCGCGCTATCAGTCACAGGGCCGATTTTCCTGATGATTATTGGCGGATACCTGCTCAAGTATAAAGGGATAGTTCGGGACAGCTTTATTGATGATGCTTCAAGGCTTGTTTTCCACGTAGCCTTGCCTGCATTGCTTTTTATTAATATCTATTCCTCGGATACCAGCCCCGCGCAAGAAATAGACCTACTGGTAGCAGGGGTTCTCGGCACTTTTGTAATGCTCCCGTTGGCATGGTTGCTGGCAAGGCCGGTAGCGCCAATGGATCGCAGTGCATTTATCCAGGGAGCCTTTCGTGGAAATGTGGCGATTGTCGGCCTTGCCTGGATCGAAAAAGCCTACGGAAGTGAGGGTGTTTCTAATTCCGCAGGGTTGGTAGCGGCACTTACGATTCAGTTTAATGTTATCGCCGTCGCTCTTTTCGTGCTTTACAATAAGGACAGAAAATTTGGCTGGCGGGTGATGCTGTGGGAGCTGGTCAAGAACCCTCTTATCCTCGGTGTAATCGCAGCCATTGTGTGCCGTTTGTTGGCTGTAAGGTTGCCGGAGGTGCTGCATGATACCATTCAGTATCTTGCATCTGTGGGCTTGCCATTGGGGCTTATTTGTATTGGTGCCAGCATGAAAATGCGAACACTGATGCGCAGTTCCCCTACGGCGCTGGCGGCCTCATTACTTAAACTGGTTGTTGCCCCGATTGTCTGCCTGTTGATTGGTTTGGCATTGGGCATGAGCCCTGAGTACTTGGGATATTTGATCCTGATGACGGGTGCTCCCTGTGCGATCTCGGCCTTTGTAATGGCCCATGCGATGGGCGGGAATAGCCAGCTTACGGCGAATATTGTGGGGCTCAGCACATTGCTTTCTGTTGTTACTGCCAGTATCGGGCTGGCATTGCTTAAGGTGTACTTTTAATGACCGTTTTCCCAACCTGGTTGCTTATTCTTGCAGCAGTAATCATTTTTGCTCTCGCTATTGTGGCTGGCTACTATCTGCGCAAACTATCAGTAGCGCAAAAGAAACAGGCCGAACAACTGGCGGAGCTAGAGCAAGCTGCCGAAGATCAGCGCGAAAGAGTAAACGACAGCATCCAGATTATTGCCCGCACCCTGTTGGATGATGGAGTAGGGCTTACCGAAGCTTCGATTCGTATTCGCGTTCTATTGGATGCGCTTCAGGTGGAAGATAAAGTCCGTGAAGAGTTTGTGGCCTTCTACACCATCGCAGAGAAAACCAGTCATATCCCAATTCTTAAAGACTGGAAAGAACTGCCGCGTAAAGAACAGTTCAAGTATGAGTTGGAGATGGCGCAAGTAGAGGCGGACTATAAGGATTTTGCGATGGATGCTGCCAAGCGTATTTTGGGGCGTTCTTTTTGAATCTGGAAACTGAAAAGTGACTCATTAGACTTGAGTATTTATGTATGTTTCAACGAGCAGAAATCTGCTCGTTGAAATCAGGTGAAGTATTCCCTCCTAATCAATCTGCTGCCGGAACCAGATTGCTTTTTTATAAAATATCTAATTCATAAAAATATATTCCAATTAATTCACCAGCCATCAGCTGTAAACGCCAGCATCGACTACATCTCCATATTTTTATAGGTTGACATCAAGCTAGGTTTTTAGCCTAATCCGCTCAAGATACCTAAAGCCAAAACCAACTTCATTGGTTTGCACTATTTTGAAATTGGCTAACTCATTGATTTTCAATGAAGTTTGCAGGTTTTCTAAGGTGGGGGAAGTGGGTAGGTGTCGAGCCGATGTTATCTATCTGCCCTGTGACTCTATCGTCAATATCTTCTATTTATTAAAGCCTCTATTTTCTGAGGCTTAACCAGATATGAAATGTAGGGCGTGATGAGATTTGGGTGCCCATATAATTTTATCGGTGGGTGCGGTTATTGAAAAGTATGTGGTCGAAGTTTTAAGTTAAATGTCAAATGAATAAAGTTATTAAGAGTATATTTCTATTCTGCCTGTGTATACCGGGGGTAGGTTTTTCTCAATCAAGTGAAGATTTGGCTCGAGAAATATTTATCGATGATGTCGCCAAAAAAGAATCTGCAGACCTCAAAGAACTCTTCGATGAACAAAGAGAGGACTTTATAAAGTTATATGAGCCTCTCTATGGGGTTAGTGAAGTGTCGCCGGAAATTGTTGCCATGGAAGAACAGTTGTACATGGATGTGGTGTCTTCCAATGTATTTAAGTTCGACCCCAAGGAGCTTGAGGAATTACTAGTTAATAATATTGTTTCAATGCTCACTTTTGAAGAGTTGCTGGAGTTAAGGGAGATTAATCAAAGGCCAGTTTTTAAAAAGCTAGATCGTATAAATGAAGTGACGATGAAAGCAACACAGCTGCATATGGATGCGTGGCAAAAAGATAATTTAAAGTTAATAGAGTACTTCGTGGAAAGGAATGAAAGGAAGTTGATGAGATTGGAGGAGTTAATAGAACTCCGCAAGAAGGATAGAGACAAGTCCGGATTATAACAGGGTAGAGCATTTTGAGTGCTCAGGCTAATGGTGCAGCGTGAGTTTGATCGCTGGTGGTTGATTATCTTCCGCAAAAGTCAAAAATTTCTCAAATGTAATTCGGCTTCCCAATTTGGGAGGGCCGTGATTGATAATGTATCGGTTGTGAGCCTTGTTGTAGGATGCCAAATATGTATTTTGCATTGTAGATTCATTGCAATCGGCACGCATAAAGTTTCCAGAATAGACCGCCGCTGCTCACGATATTAGGAGCATAAATTAATGATCTTTAAAGCTATACAATTACTTATTCCTGCGGTTATGATTTTATTTGGGTTTTTCCAGACGGTTGTGTATCTGAGGATGCGAAAAACATTCGGCAATTGGCCTGTGGTAGTTGGAGAGATCACTCACTCCCGATTGCTGAATCAATTGGATTCCAATGGAAAAAAGGTAACTGAAGCAATAATTGCCTTCAATTATAAATTTAGAGGAAGAGAGTATAAATCCGAAACGCCAGTTTTGCGAGGTTATGACCTGTTTCCGAGTTTGGAATATGAATCTTACCTTACCAAAAAATACCGGCCAGGAGATGTTGTTGACGTTCGGGTTAACCCAAAAGTCAGTGGTTTTGCATATTTAGAGGTGGCGCCGTTCAGTCGACTAAGTGCCATTTTGGTGCCTTTGTTGCCAGTTTTGGGTGTTGCTCTAATTGTTTTATTTAAGAGTAGCTATTTCGTAGATTTATACGGATATTTATTGTTGCAGTATGATTTATCGATGTACTAGTTGCGAACTCGCTAAGAAAAGTTACATCTTGAGTGCCTGATCTTTAAATCAATTTGGGATGCTGCGTTGAGATAGTCGGGGCGGTTGGTTTTTTGTAAGCGCCTGAGCTCGGTTTTATGTGTAGTTCGTGTGAACATCCTGTTTTTCCTGAAGCTAGATTTATGCTTCCAGTTTTTTTCAAGGAATGTATGTGTTGTTAAGTAGGGGGCTGGAAATGCTGTAAAGAGCTATTTGGAGAGTCGATGTGAAATGTTTATGATTTAGAGGGTATCTTCCGGGTCGATTGTAAAATATCCAAAACCCCGGCCACCCTTATATAGAGTGTTATGGTTGCTACCGTATTTAGTATGAGAAAAATTGAAACTTACACTATTCAAGAGTTACAAGAAGCCATTGATGGAATGGACCAGGGAAAATATCCAGAAAGGCATGGTAATCTGAAAGCTGAACTTTCTAAGAAAAAGATGGAAGTCCAAGAGCTGAATAATAGGATTGCAGGGCTGTCAGGATCAATTCCCCGGCAAGGAGCGATTGATGAAAGCCGAAATCAATTTACGTTTAAACGTTGCTTTTTAGCATGCTGTTGCAGTATCGGGTTATTATGGTTGGTTCTCGGAGTTCTTGGTTTTTTTGGCTTTGGAACTGTCACTGCAAACGGTGAGCAGGTGCAGGGTGTTAGTGCATTAGTTACCTCAGTGCTGGGTGGCGGCATGAGCTGCTTAATGGTAGGTACCGTAGTTTGGCTGGGTGAGAAGGCCCTACGAGTTTTTGAAGATGCATAAAAGTTAGGCAGCTAAAGTGGTAATTCGTTAAGCTTTAACAGAAAAAACTGACATTGAAGTGAAAGTATTGGGTATGTTAGCGAGTTAGGTAAAAAATAGTGAAGATAGAAGTAAGGCAAATGTTTCGGTCAAATGGATTGATTGATGATCTTGTCTTAAGTGCGAAGTCAGAAGATTACTTGCTGTTCGCTGATGCTGTTGGAAAAGCCATTGGGAAAAATGAGTCAGTGCTAGTGATATCTGAGTCAGAAATATCAATCGAGATTATTTGTGATGAGACAAAAGAGGAGCTTTTCACGGCTCTTCAGAACAAAGCTAACGATTACTTTTCAATGGATGATTGGAATAGCCGGAATATTTTAAGGGTGTACGGAAGTGCTGGCATCCTTGCTAGCTTTCAGCGGTTTCTGGTCAAGCTAGCTGGGCGTGGCCCAGGTTACAGCTATATTAGTGAATACTCAGAGGGTTATAGTTACTCAATTTTTTCACCTGAGTGGAGGCTTCATATAGAACCCTCTTGAAGATCAATACACTTTACAATTGTAGCCTGATAGTTTATGCCGTATTGTGCTACTTCTCTGTAAAGGGTGGTTGAGGTGTTGTGAGTGAATTAAGTGATGACTGCTATTTTTTTTGGGGTGGTTTTATTTGTTCTTCTTATCTTGGGGCTGCTTGGAGTCATTTTCTTGATTCCATTGTGGGTAAAGATGTCAACCGAGTCAGAAGGAGATCCGAATCATATTTATAGTATTTTTTGGGGTGAGGCTGGCTTTCAAGGAGACAAAATTATATCAGCTTCAGGGTGCCTTTTTCCATTCCTGATTTTGGCTAGCCCCAATTTCGATATTGAGGGGTTGGTTTTTTGTATTGCCGTTTCTGTAATTTTTGGGCTATATCATTCATCTGTTTATAGAGGTTATGCAGTAATTACTAGGAAAATGAAATGGGCTGCGTTAGTAGCTCTATGTATGCTTGCTGCAGTCGGCTTTCTTGTAAGATTTCAAATCTTATCTGATTTTTATATGGTTTTCTGTATTGCTTCAACAGGTGCTGCTTGGGGTGGTTATGCGGTCTATAGGCGGGCTTATCTAATACGTACTGAAAGATTGGCTAGCAGATAAATTACATAAAGTTAAATGGCTTTATATGCTAAATGGCAATACTTGCTATTGATTATGCCATTAGTAATGGATTGGGAAGTTTAGAGTTGGCGCTTAGAGATCATGAGGAGGCAAATTTCATTCGTTACATATAGGTCCTAGACTACTTTATGTTTCTGAGGGGCAGGCTGTTATCGTACTAGGTTGGTCGCACAAGTTAGCCTTTGGATGTTAAAGCACCCGATTGATATGTCTTACTCATAAAGCAAGCCTGCGGCTGAATACCTTTCCTCCAAAACTATGTCTGCACACGAAAATTTCAATGATTTTGGGGGCAGAATTATGAGTATACCACCAAACCCCCTCTATTTATTGTGTTCGTAGTAGCATGATCGAAGCATTTTGATCCTCCCCTTCAACTACGGACACTCCACTAAGCGGCTAGTTGTTTCTCAAGCGCCTTAGGGTTGAGATAGCCATTGGCGCTGTGTAGGCGATTTCGATTGTAGTTTATCTCCACATACTCAAATACGGTTTCTCTCATGGGGCACCTTGTGGGAAAGCGGTTACCATGAATTGCTTCTACTTTAAGTGAGCTGAAGACAAGTGGCAGCGGGTCACCTTGAGCCAGGTACAGCTAGCCAGCTATATTGCCAATTACTCAGATATTCTCTCTCTGTGTGAGGAAATCAAACGAAAAATTAGAAAAATTTTGATTTCATGGCCTTCCATGAGGAGTTTCTAAGTTTTGGTAATGCGCCAGTGCCAATTATCAGAGAGTTAACGCTGGCAAGATTACAGGAAGAAGATCAAGATCAAAGGCAGAACCTAGTGCGTAATAAGGTACAAGTAATCTACAAACTATCAGTCGCGAAATTCGTCAAAGGAATCCTGCGGCTCCCAATAGAAAGTGCCTAATAAAAGGTCGAATAGCGGAAATGTTAAATTGAAATTATAAACTTTCATTAGTTTACGGTGATGATGAATTCTGTGTAAATGGGCTAACTCACGAAACACAGGCACTTTATGAAACCAGTGACTCTTGGGTTGGTGATAACCGATATGCATTAGCTCATAAGCCAGGTGATTTAATATCATGGTTGCCGCTGTGATATATCCCATATTACCTGAAGCCACCCAGGATAGAAAAAAACCACAAAGTGGTGCCAGAAAAAAAGTGATAACAGCTGTTAGATAGATTGGAAACAGCACTATACGCCAATCACGAGTTGATTCAAAAGACAGCAAAGGTGCAGAAAAGAAACTGTGGTGATCGCCAGTATGCCTCTTGTAAAACAGTTTGGTAAATCTCAACTTATTATGCCCAGACCAGCGATGGGCGGCATACTCTACAGCGTTGTAAGCAAGAATTCCCAGTGGAATTATTAGCAGTTCATGCGCCCTCAGCTCACTTATCTGAAAAATACAGTAAATAGCACCGATTAGGCTGATCAGTAGAATACTCCCTAAATGGAACCAGCCGCTATAGCGGCTATGGGCATAGGCTCTATATTGCTCTCTGAAAGCCGCCGTATCATGCATGTTCGACATATTTCACCTGACTTTTTATAGTATTTGCGGTTTTTCATGCTATTGACGATAAATATAATTAGGGACATCATGTATCGTCTAATAAATAATTATTAAATGCATTATTCATCAGGTTGATAATGTCTACGCATCTTAGATCGCTGGATTTAAATCTGCTTCCCGTTTTTGAAGCACTTATGATTGAGCGAAACCTGACCAGAGCTGCAGTAAAACTGCATATGAGCCAACCGGCCGTCAGTGCTGCCCTCAAGCGGTTGAGAGCTACTTATGAAGATGAGCTTTTTATACGGACCGCTAGGGGATTGCGCCCCACTGAACGCGCACTGGTACTGCACCCCTCTATTCACCAGGCACTCAACACCGTCCGTTCAGGCTTCCAGCAAACGTCTTTTGATTGCCGGAAAGCAGAGCAGGAATTCTCCATTGTTATGCCCGATGTGGTGGAAACTCTGATGATCCCTGGCTTCAGCAAATGGCTTCGAGAATTTGCACCCGGCATCGGGCTTACTGTACTCCCCGATGAGTCAGAAATGACAGCCAGAATGGTGAGTAATGGGGAAGTAGACCTAATCATTGACTACCTACCAGTCAATTCCCCCAGCTATGTTAACCAGCCTATCGCAGAAGAAGAGCTTGTGATTATTGTCAGCAAACATAATAAAAATGTGGGTGAGACAATCAGTGAAAAAAAATTCCAATCGCTGCCACAAGTATCCCTATTAAGAGGAAACCCTATGGGCTCTCCAATGGAAAGGCTAGCCAGGCCCAGAAAGTTACAGCGTAATATTTGTTTACGAGTCCCACACCTCTCGTCTTTCCCCTATGTGGTTTGCACAACCGATTTAATTGGCGTTGTACCAGCAAGAATGATGATTTCAAGCTATTATAAAGAGCTTCCCATACGTATGCTCAAACTGCCAATGGCATTTCCAAAGGTAGTACTTCAGCTCACCTGGCATAAGTCGCAGACAACAAATCCAGCTCATCGCTGGCTAAGGGAAAAGATTTTGGAGCTTTATCCGAGTTTATAAACACCGTGTAATACGAGTGCCCTTTGATATTTATGGCTCCCTTTTTTAGTACGGATGTGCTGCAAAAAGAGTAATCCTTTTCGAACGTTCTGATAAGGATAATGTCCCACCTAATGAAAGCTAGAGGCTGATTTTTTAGTTTTCAGAGGTTCTGTTATTTCTGAGTGATCAGTTTTAAGTGGTGTGTTGTCCTGGGAAAGGAGTTTAGGGAATGAGCAGGTTTAGTTTTAAGGGTGCGGTAAGAAACAACCGCGGTGCAATATTGTTTCTATTTCTTATGTACTTTTTCAAGTCAGCGTATGCCGATTGGTCTCCAGTACCAAGTGGGTCTATGGAGCCTACTATTCATCCTGGTGACTTTTTGTGGGTAGATAAGACGAGCTATGGGCCAACTTTATTTTTCTTCAATAAGCAGGTTGCTCAATGGGGGAACCCTTCCAGGGGAGATGTTATTACCTTTTTGCCACCTCACACTGATCAACTATATGTGAAGCGTGTAATAGGCGTCCCTGGTGATAGCTTACGTATTGAAGGGGTGAATGTGTTTGTTAATGGGGCTCAGCTTGAGTATCGCCTGGAAAGTGGGGTGGGTTCGGACATCCTGGGTAGGGAAGTCATTGATGGCAGGGAACATCAGTTCAAGCTTAGTGGTAATAAGACATTGCCATACACTGGGAAGACTATTGAGATCCCAGAAGGTAAGTACTTTGTCATGGGAGATCATCGCAACGATAGCTTGGATTCGAGATATTGGGGTTTGGTTGACCGTGATAGGGTTATGGGCAAAGTTACATCTTTAGCGTTTTCCTTTTCTAAGGAAAGAGATTTCTTTAGTAGTTTGGCGATGCCTCTCAAGTAGGTAGTCAATGATATTTCTTTAAATGGGTGCAGCTGTTCACTGGCAATACTTGTGCTACCAGAGAATAGAGGGAGGGATAAGTGCTCCTCCTTCCCGGTTAAGGATTTCAATAGCAGGGAGTTGCTAACATGAAAGTGATTGATGTTTGGGCCCAGCATCCTACAGAACGTTTTCTTGCTGAACCTTTCTTTGATACTTTGAAGCGCTGGATGGGGCAGGATTTTAAAGAAGTGCCCCTTGAGTGGACCCTGTCAGCTATGGATATGGCAGATGTGTCCAAGGCATTGATTTCTGCTTGGCATGGGCCGAGCGGGGCCTTGATTAGCAATGATGAAGTACTGGATCTTACTTTAACTCATCCTGACAGGTTTTGCGGTCTGGCATCAGTGGACTTGCGAAAGCCAGTAGAGGCTGTGCAAACCTTGCGCAAGTACGTTTTGGAACATGACTTTAAAGGGCTGCGTATTGTGCAGTGGCTCTGGGAGTTGCCTTGTACTCACCCTTTGTATTATCCGCTATATGCGGCTTGTGTTGAGCTGGATGTGCCAGTTTGTTTGCAAGTGGGCCTTACCGGGCCGTTGCGCAGCTCTGATTCTGGCCGTCCTGCTCATATTGAGCGGATTGCTCTCGATTTTCCGGATCTAAAGATTGTCTGCGGCCATATTGGGTACCCTTGGCACAATGAAATGATCGCTTTTGCGACCAAGTTTCCCAATGTCTACATAGATACTTCTGCTTATAAGCCAAAAAGGTACCCCCGCGAGTTGGTTTCATTTATCAAGTCTCACGGTAAGAATAAGGTGATGTTCGGGACTAATTATCCCATGCTGACACCGGAGATGTGTTTAAAGGAAATGCACTTTCTGGAGTTGGGGAATGAGGTTGCCGAGCTCTTCTTATATAAGAATGCTGAAAGGGTGTTTCAGCTTTAATAAGCTGTCACCATTGTTAGTCGATTGCAGTGGTCTGCTAAATCCTGCTACAGGAAGAGACTAAGAGGTTTAGTCTCTTCGCAACTCATCCTTGATTGCAATGGGATTGGGAAAGTTCATCACCACAATGTAAGACGACACCAGGAATGTAAGGATCGCGGTTGCCTGGATTAAATGTGATGCTGCGCTGCCAATCAGGTTTTGCGTATAAGCGAGCAGGGCGATTAATAGGGAAAATTCACTAATTTGCCCAAGTCGAAATCCAATATCCCACGAGAGCACTTTGTGCTCACTGCGATTTCCAAGTAGGAAGTGAAATACAACGGGTTTTATTACCAGAACTGCGGCGGCTGTGACCAGGGCAGGAAGTAGAATTTCGGGCAGCATGGCCAGCTTGAATTGCGCTCCGAGGCTGAAAAAGAACAGGATCAGGAAGAAGTCTCGCAGAGGTTTAAGGCTGAGGGCGATGTACTGTGAAATCCGGCTGGCAGCCAGCGTGATACCACCAATAAATGCGCCGATCTCTCTTGAAAGGCCAACAACTTCTGCCAGCTCTGCCATTCCCATGCACCATCCAAGTGCCATTAAGAATACGTATTCGTGGAAGCGGTCAAAGCGGGTAAAAAGTGGCAATAAAATATATTTCACTATTAACCAGGCAAAAAGGATCAGCAGTGGTAGCGATCCAAAGGAGAGAGCCAATTGCCAGATCTGTTCATCACCGGTGTTATCACTCAGCAGTACCATTAGGCAGACTATTGCCACAAAGTCCTGAAAAAGAAGAAGTCCCACCATAAGTTCACCCAAGTGCTTGTGGTGAAGTACGGTCGTGGGAAGCAGTTTGATACCGATAATGGTGCTAGAGAACATCAGCGCCATGCCAATTACCCAGGATTCAACGGTAGTAAATCCAAACAGCAAGCCTATGCCAAAGCCAAGGCCGAGGAAGATCGCACAGCTTACAACCCCCACAAATGTAGCTTTGCGCAATACAGCTACCAACGCTTGAGGCTGCATATCCAGCCCCAACAGGAAGAGTAAGAAGATAATCCCAACGCTGGACATATCAGATAGAAGTTGCAGGTTATCGATTACTGCAAAGCCGGATGGGCCGAGTAAAACACCGAGAGCGATGTAGGCGACCAGAAGCGGTTGTCGTCCAAAAAGAGCCAGTGAGGCAACAATTGCTGCGCCACTAAAGATCAAGAAGAATGATTGGAAAAGGGAGCTGTCCGCCACAGGCCATCCTTGTGTGTGAGCGAGATTTAACCATTATCCATAGATGTGCGAACAGCTGAAAGGTCTATGTGCCTACCAAGTGGTTGCGTTGAGACTTTACTCACCGGATGGAATCGGTAACTCGGTAGTGCTTTTGATCTGTTCCAAGGCAAAGTTGGAGACAATATCGCTGATGCCGACATGCCGGATTAACTCCTTGTAAAAACGGTCGTAGGCCGTGATATCGCTAACTACCACTCGCAACAGGTAATCGTAGTCGCCTGCCATGCGGTAGCAAGCCACAACCTCTGGCAACTGTGCCATATGTTCGGCAAAGTTGTCGGCCCACTCCGGAGTGTGCTGGTCAGTTTTAACCTGGGCAAACACTGAGACCGGAAGTCCTAAAATCTCGGCATTAAGCAAGGCGACTTTGCGTCGAATGATGCCGCTCTTTTCCAGTTTCTGCACCCTGCGCCAGCATGGGGTTTTTGTCAGGCCCACACGCTCCGCCAGCTCCTCGATCGAAAGGCTGACGTCAGATTGCAGAATCGCAAGAAGTTTTCTATCAATCGCGTCAAGTGAGGACATAGTGCTATGCGCTCCCTATAAGGTAGGGGTTTTGTGTCCTTGCGCTGATTGCATTGCCTCCCTGGCTACCCCTAACGGTATTTGGGCGAGTGGGTGTGGGGGCTATTGGATGAATGTCATCGAACTACCATCACACCTACTGCAGATACGATAGGCTCAGGGGGGGAGTGCTGGTAGTGGAATTTCCCTAGATGTGCAACGCTTCTGGGGGAGCTTTTTAGTAGAGGTGAGATTGGGCGGAAGTTGGCCGCCCAATCTCGAATGCAGATCAGGCTGCGTCTTTGGGTGGGAAGCGGGGTTCGAATAGTCCCAGCTCAATGGCCTCGCGGACCTTGGCCATCAGGTCAATTTCTGTCAGTTCCTGCAGCTGTTGCAAGCTGTTGAGGACATAGTAAATGGGTTGAACAATATCGATGCGATATGGGGTGCGCAGTGCGGTAACCGCGTCTAAATCGTAGCGCTCTGGTTGGTGACTCAGTGCGTAGAGTGTCTCTTTCGGGGAAGACAGAATGCCGCCACCGTAAATGCGCAAACCATCGTCGGTGTTCAGCAGACCGAACTCCACTGTAAACCAATAGAGGCGGGCTAAATAGGCGCGCTCTTTGGGCGAGGCTTTAAGGCCCAGTTGTCCGTATTTTTGCGTGAAGTTTGCAAATGCTGGGTTGGTGAGCATGGCGCAGTGGCCAAAAATCTCGTGGAAGATGTCCGGTTCTTGCAGATAATCAAACTCTTCGGGAGTGCGTATAAAGGTAGCAACTGGGAATTTGCGATCCGCTAGAAGACCGAAAAAGGTTTCGAAGCCGATAAGGGCGGGAACCCGGGCGACTTCCCAGCCAGTTTCCTTGCGCAGCACGCTGGAGATTTCCTCGAGCTGGGGGATACGGTCTTTCGGTAGGTCCAACAGCTCCAGGCCGTGCATATATTCATCGCAGGCGCGGCCAGGTAAGACATCCAGTTGGCGTTCAATCAGACGCTGCCAAGTTTGGTGTTCAAGGTCGGTATACTCGATAAAGCCGTCTTCATTGGGCTCCCGGGCAACGTACTTGCTTGCCTTCTTTGCTTCTTTCTTCATGGATGTCTCTCCTGCGGCTCGGTAGCTCTCGCTGATTCCCAGTGCCCAGCACCTGCCGCTGAACCTGTTGTTGTTATGTTTCGACCTCTATTTTTAGCCAGGCGTACCCTCGGTGGGGAGAGGCAGCGGCGAGCTATTGCGCCTTCCGGGGAGTTCAAATTACACTTTCTGTAAACATTTCTTTACAGGTGAAGCTGTGCGGGTAGAGATTACTTGTGCAAATCGTGTCGGTATTTTGCACGAAATAATGCAAATTTTCGGAAAATATCGGATAAATGTGACCTCTGGTGAGCTCGGGGGTGACAGTGGAGATAAGGTCTATCTGATAGCGCCCGGGATGCTTGCCACTCAATACCAGACAATCGAGAAGTCCCTGCACCAGGTTCCTGGAGTTAAGCGGGTGCGGAGGATCTCTCTACTGCCCCTGGAGCGACGTCATTTCGAGTTGGACACTTTGCTGAGTCATGTGACTGATCCGGTTCTTAGTGTGGATCGCGAGGGCAGGGTGGTCGCTGCCAATCTGGCAGCGGCAAGGGCCTTCGGTGTGAGCTTGGACAAGGTGCCTGGTCTACAGCTGCAGAGATTCCTGCCGCTTATGCAGGTCGCAGAATTGCTGCGGGATTTTGCAGTGCCTCGCTACGGACTGCCTCTGGTGGTAAGGGGGCAGAGTTTTCGTGTGGACTGGTCCCCAATCACTCTGGAGGGAAATCCCGGAGCGGTTGACTCACTGGCTGGGGCGGTACTGCGTTTACAGCCTTGGGATAGCAGCGAGTTTGTCACTGAGCTGCCAAGACCGATGGTGTTGTGGGATTTTGATTTGCGTCGAAGGAGTTGCCTCCAGTTACAGGACTTATCTGAACTCAGTGCACCTCTGTTGATACTGGGTGAGCGGGGCACAGGAAAGACAACGTTTGCCTGTGCGGTGCATTACCTCTCCCCATCGGCCTCAAGGGCTGATTGCTATCGAATTATCCCCCGTGACGGGACTATGCAGCTGCCTTCACATCTTCGTCGAACGGGTACTTTGATTCTTGAGGATATACATACTCTCAAAACAGAAGCTCAAGTTGATTTATTGAGAAAACTCCGCAATTTGCCGGTATCGCTGAGATTGGTGGCCACCGCTATTGATAGGGAATCTATTGCGCCGCCACTTGCGCAGCTCTTTTCGTCGTTAGCGATGTCCTTGCCCCCGTTGCGAAATATGCGACCGGTTCTGCCGCGCTATGCCAGTACTTTAATGCGCCAGGAGTCTCCAGAGGCTAGTGAGCTCAATTTTGATAGCGAGGTGATGGAGTTGATCAAACTCCATGACTGGCCGGATAACTTCAACGGCCTCAGGGACTATTTAATGGCCGCATCCAGTCAATGCTTGATTAGAGGGGCGGCGTCGATCAGTTGTGCGGATGTGCCGGATTTAATGGTTAAGGCGGAACTTCCCTGGCGGGACTGGAGCCGTGGACTTACCTATAAGGAAATGATGGAGCAGCTGGAGAGGGCGTTGCTGGCGGACATTATCAAAGGTCACTCCTCAACCAGGGAGCTGGCTAAGGAGCTGGGTATTTCTCATACCGCTGTGGCCAACAAATTGCGGAAATACGGTTTGTCGGCCAATAAAAAATAGTTTGTTTAGCGGTCGATTCGTCCGATCAGCATATCTTTAAACATAACAAAGTCCCCGATAAAACTGTAGAACGGATACTTAAAGGTTGCCGGGCGGTTGTTTTCAAAGAAAAAGTGCCCGATCCATGCAAACCCGTAGCCTGCGACAGGAGTAACTGCTAGCCACAACATATTGGAAGTTACTACAGCCACAATTATTGTCGCGAACACCAGACTGGTGCCGAAGAAGTGCAGCCGACGACAGGTGAGGTTGCTATGTTCCTGTAAGTAGAATGGATAAAACTCGCGAAAAGATTCAAATTTTTGCGCTTCTATTGCGGCCATGCTGTGCCTCCTTATTTTTATTGCACAATCAGGGGAGCCGCTGAACAAAACCGTAATATCTCTGCGTTGCGAGTTCTTGCAAGGTCCAGGCATTGCTGCGAGGTCGCGCCTTAACTATGAATCGCTCCGTAAGCTAGCCGTATCGCGGGTTTATTCAGAGACTCCTAAGTTTAAGACGAATATCTACAGACGCCAATCAGGGCGCGGGCACAAATTATCTGTTAGGCTGCCGCAAAAATATGCGGTTAACCCGCAAGTAAGCGATATGAGGAAGTTATGGCAGGTCCACTCGCACACTTAAAGGTACTCGATTTAAGTCGTATTCTCGCCGGACCCTGGGCTGGGCAGGTATTTGCTGATTTTGGGGCTGAGGTTATTAAAGTAGAGCGCCCGGAGCGAGGGGATGACACTCGCCACTGGGGCCCTCCCTACCTAAAGGATGAGAAGGGAAATGACACTGCCGATGCCGCTTACTACCTAAGTGCCAATCGCGGAAAAAAATCAGTTACCGTAGATATCACTACTGAAGATGGCCAGGCCTTGATCAAGGAGATGGCAGCCCGCTGCGATATTCTTCTTGAAAACTACAAAGTAGATGGGCTGAAAAAGTACGGCCTGGATTATGAATCCATCAAGGCGATCAATCCTGGTGTTATCTACTGCTCGATTACAGGTTTTGGGCAAACTGGCCCGTACAAAAATCGAGCAGGCTATGATGCGATGATCCAGGGAATGGGTGGTCTGATGAGTATTACCGGTGTGCCGGAAGGGCAACCGGGTGCGGGCCCGCAAAAGGTGGGGGTGGCAGTAGCCGACCTGATGACAGGGATGTACGCGGTATCTTCTGTATTGGCAGCTGTTGTTCACCGGCAGCATACGGGTGTTGGCCAGCATATTGACCTCGCCTTATTGGATACCCAGGTATCCTGGTTGGCTAACCAAGCCCAAAATTACCTTACTTCTGGTAAAAGCCCTGAGCGACAGGGTACCGGCCATCCCAATATAGTCCCCTACCAGGCAGTCCCTTCAAAAGACGGCTATTTTATGTTGGCAGTGGGTAATGATGACCAGTTTAAACGCTTCTGTGGAATCGCTGGTGTACAGGATCTGGCAGAAAACCCCGCCTATGGGACTAATTCAGCGCGGGTTATGGCCCGTGAAGAATTGGTGCCTCAGATTGAAGCTGCGACTCGTAAGCACGAATCCGCTTGGTGGCTCCAGCATCTTAGTGATGCTCATGTTCCCTGTGGGCCTATCAATACATTGGAGGAGGTTTTTGCTGATCCTCAAGTACAGGCCCGAGGTATGGTGGTTGAGCAGGATCATCCGGAAGCTGGAAAGGTGAAGACCGTGCGCAACCCTGTAATCTTCTCCGAGTCCGCACTCGACTACACTCAGGCGCCGCCAGTATTGGGTGAGCACACTGAGGAAGTATTGCGAGATTTGCTTGGTAAAAGTGACGAGCAAGTAGAAGAGTTGCGGAACAAGAGTATTGTGTAAGTTATAGACAGATAACTTGCTGATAATCAGGAACAAGGATGTGCCTTGGAAATTAGGGAAAACAGATGGAACTCGACCACGTCAATATTACTGCTCCTATGGAAACCCTAAAGCAGGTACGGGACTTCTATGCCCAGGTTCTCGGTCTGACCGAGGGTGAGAGGCCAAATTTCAAGCGTAATGGATTTTGGCTCTATGGCAATGGTAGGGCTATTTTGCATTTAATAGATGGTGAGGTGAGTGGTGACCAGCCTGAGAAACCCTACCTGGATCACATAGCTTTCCGTACAGATGCGCTTGAGCCGGTTAAGCAGCGTCTGGATGCGTTGGGAGTCGCCAATCACCTAATGGATGTGCCCGGACGCAATGTACGGCAATTAGTATTTTTTGATCCAGTTGGGAATAAGGTAGAAGTTAACGCGGTGGTGTAGCAACTTCTTGAGAGGTCTAGACATTCCTGCGAAGCAGCGGCCTTGACTGTATCGCTCTGCATGCCAGAGGTATCACGGAGTTGTTCAGTGGTTCCTTAAGTTGTTTTATTCTTTTCAGAGGCTTTTGAGTCCCTTAGGTTTAGAAGATTCTTTGTAGAGCATGTTCTTTATCGCCCCTGGATTCAACTTGGTTCCCTGCCAGAGAGGCTATGGCAATCACTTCCGATTGGACGTTTTCTCTGATTGAAAAGTTGATATGCTTCATGTTTTATTGCAAATGACTAGGTCCCTGATAAAGATAATAATTTATGCCAGATAGTGAAGAATCAGTTGTATTTAAAATACAAGGGAAAATGGTAATTGGTCAGCGTAAATTCAGGGCACCGTTAAGTTATCAAGACCGTTTGGTTGATGAGGCAAGGTTGGTTTACGTTATCAGTGGCTGTTCAACCCTGGTTTGTGGTGATGAAACCCTCACCTTGAGTCCAGGTGCCACTGTGCTAATGAAGACAGATAATTTTATTAATCAGTGGCATGAAGATGGAATAAACAATGAAATTAATTTCATCGGTTTTCGGCTAACGTCAGAGCTATTACAGAGACTCTACCCAAGTGGTATGCCTGATGTCTTTGGTAATAATGGCGAAAGAAGGGCTGCTGTTAAGGAGGATAATAAGTCCAATAATCAGCCCCCCTCGGCTGAGCGCCTGCAGGAATCTGTACTGCTATCTAATTATATGCGTAGCATAATTGACTATATCCAGCAGCCAGAAGTATTCAGTGAGCCACTGGTGGTATTAAAGGTTCGAGAATTAGTAGAGCTCATCCCCAGGCTGCGATAGCAGTGGAACAGTTGTGAAGATGTTGGGGCAGTTGTTCATCAGGCAACAGCCTAAACTTCAGGAAGTGGTGCAAGCTCACTTATACTCCTCTCTGAAGCTGGCGGATTTAGCTTTTCTATGCCATATGAGCGAGTCAACATTTACTCGTAAATTTAAGCAAGTCTATGGCAGTAGTGCCACGAAATATATTACCTCGAAACGGATGGAGAAAGCACAGCAGCTGATTCTCAATAGCGATCTTAGCCTGACTGAAGTTGCTTTGGAGTGTGGTTTTGATGAGCTTAGTTACTTCTCCCGGGTGTTCAAACAGCACTATCAAGTAGCCCCTTCCCAAATGCGTAAAAAGGCGATTTGACGGATTTGTACAAATCCTTGACTGGATGTTCCAAGTAAAGTGTTGGCTTGCTGGTTAATCTAGTCCTTGTCTTAACGGCGTACTTTTCTAACGATATGTCGTTATATTTAAACCCTCTTGTTACTGAGGGGCTAAAGAATGAATACATGCTCATTGCTGGTGCTAATGGTGATGTTGGTTTTGCGTTTAGCCCGACGAGCATTAGTTATCGTCCTGGTGGTTTGATTAGAACCCTCCTAGGGCGAACTATAGCTGATACCGCTGAAGACTATAAACCAGTCACTTTTCATTACTTGCTGATGTTTGCTGGAAGCCTGAAGGCTAATCACTCTGCCCCCTGTGCAATCAAAAATAGTGAAACTTGATACAGTCAATTAGTAGCACTGCCTTGGTCTGTTATCCGAGCTAAGGGCCTGTTGAGGTCTCGCAGAGATGATAAGGAATTTCTTAGAGATCTTTGAGTTCTCATTCTGTTCATTTAATCAACCAAATGGAATATTTAATATGATTCGTTTCGCACAATTTCTTTCCGGTATATTTGTACTTATATTGGGTTCGGCTGGCTTAGTGACCATGCTTTTCCCTGAAGTTATTAATGGTCCAGCAGGGTTTGATGCCACAACTAACTACGGTTTCACTAACCTACGTACTCTCAGTGCCCCCACGCTTAGCTTAGCGATCATTACGGCAATTGGTGCCTTTCGCAAAGAGTGGTTATTAATACTTCCTGCCTCGATGTACTTTCTATTTAATGGTTCTTCGCGGCTTATTTCTGTATTGGTTGAGGGCTACGAGCCAGTAATGCTGACTGGCTTGGTAGTGACATTTACACTATTTATTCTGTCTCAGGTGGCTGTGTACAACTTCCGTCGTGCAGCTTTGACGTAGGTTTAGAAAATGTAGGGTGTTGGCGGTGTTTACTGTAAATGTCACACCGCCTCTCTTTCAGAACGTCGCTGAAATGAGGTTGACGCTATGGTAATTGTGTACTTGATTGATGGTGAGGTAAGTGGTGTGTTGCTCCCGCAGGTTTTGTATTCTATTTCCTGAAACGAAAGCAACCAGTTTTAAATTGAAAAATGTTTCTAGTTTTTAGGGGCTTTGTCTGAAAACAGCTTTCCAAACGCATCGTAAACAGCAAGATGCAGAGTGTCACCATGGTCTAGTTGTTCAAAGTAGCCGAAGTGTATTTTTGTGTTGCTCTTCTTATTATCTAGCTTGTTGTATAGTGTTCGCGCTAGGCGCTCCATCACTTCCCCCTCTTTTCCAGCTCCAATATAGATCTGTTTGTCCTCACAGCAGTCTTCAGGGATGCTTGTCAGAAGAGATTCTCCACTCCACCATAAGCTTGGGCTGATAATAATATAGTTGTCGAAAAGGTCCGTATGCTTTATCAGGATTTCTGTAGCTACAAGTCCTCCCAGAGACTGACCTATCAGTGTGGAATTTTCTTTTGTACGGAAATTGCTCGCAATAATGGGTTGAACCTCTTTGTCCAAAAAATCAATAAATTCCTTTGATCCGCCTGATGATGGAAATTCTTTTTGATCTAAAGCTATTTTGGATGGAAATGTATAGTCGCGTTTTCTATCAATATTTTCTATGCCTACAAGAATGGATTCTGGAAGCATATTAATCCATGAGAATGAGCCGAATTGGAGCACTCCCGCTATATGGATAAAGTCTTCGGATAAGGAGCCATCTAAAAGATAGATTACGGGGTAGTTTCTTTCAGGTTCACGATGGTAGCTCTCGGGTAAGTAGACATTTAAGGTGCGCTTTTCCTTTAATATCTTTGACTGAAAACTAATTGAGTCGCCAATTACCAGGGGAGAACTCTTAAGGTCTGTAGCCTTTGCGAAAGTAGCCATAAGAAAAAATGAGATGAGAGCCAAATACTTGACCATAAGTTATATGCCCTTTGAAGGTTAAATTATTCTTGAAATAGATAGGGTCTGTAGAATATTCATATTGAAACGGCCTAATACTAACATTGAGGAGGGTGTTGGTTGTAGTAATGCTTTATTTAAAGCTTAAAATTATTCATCACTCATCATTTATACAGAAAGTCTTGTTGGGATTGGCGTTCGGATATGGAAGAGGATGAGATTGCGACGTTTTTCTTCTGCTCTAGCTGAATGGCTTTCCTGGTTTCGCATTCAGGCCGCTTTAAGTAGAAATTTGGATATTTGGCCTGAAAATGTACCAATCTAAGTGGTTGGAATTTTCCCGGTAAGTACTGCTGAATTTAGTAAAGGTGGCCACTTGCAGGAGGTCAATTTTACAACCTATTTTGCTAGCCCCGTCAAACCCTTGATCATTGGCACGTATTGCGTCCCGAGATGCTTAGCTTGTGAATCAGAAATTAACCCGGCACAACCTGACTGACTGGTCGGATTTTGGGGTTGTTGCATGGGTGTAATTCCTATTTAATTAATCAACTGATTAATTAAGGATAAATGCCTGTGACTGACAATCCATCCACTCGAGGCCGCGGGCGCCCAAAAGATCCTGAGCGTGAATCCCAGGTGCGTGAGGCACTTATGCACTCAGCCTACTCTCTACTTCGGAATAAGGCCTTCCGTGATATTTCGATTCGGGAGATTGCTCAGGGAGCAGGGGTGAATTCTGCGATGATCAGTTACCACTTTGGCGGTAAGGAGGGGCTAATTATCGAGGTGGTTCGGAGCCAAATCATGCAGTATGGCCCCGCGTTTGTTAGTGCAGGGCTGGATGGAGGGGAGCCCTCTTTAGAGTTGCTGAAAGAAGCAATGAGTCGAATGATACGCCTATACATCAAGGAGCCCTGGATTCCGCGCCTGATTGCTGATGAAGTGGCTTCCAAATCTGGTCGAATGCGCGAACTCTTTGTTGACAGGTTAGCCTCACAACTGGTGCCAAAGCTGCGCGGGTTGCTGGGAATTCTCCAATCCAGCGGCCAGTTGCGAGAGGACCTGGATATTGACCTGATGCCAGTCTCTTTTATCAGTCTGATTGCCTTTCCCTTCATCGCTGGCGACCCCTTGAAGGAGGGGTTTGGCTTTGCTCTGGGGGAGGAAAACCGGGAGAGATGGATTAACCATACCGTTCAACTCTTACTCCGTGGCGTTTCCAATAAATCTGTGACCAAAGGCGAGGAAGTCGGCAATGGAAATTAAGACTCATATGAAAGCACTGATGAATCGCCGGCTGGCATTACCAGCTTTGATAGCGGCGGGGGTGTTTATATCTATGGCATTGGTCGTCACTAAAGGTGAGCCTAAACACGATGCTATTGAGGCTCCTATAACGGTGGTAGACGCAATTAAAGTGCAGGAGTTACCGCTGCGAGCTCAAGCTATTGCATATGGTGAGGTGAAACCCAGTACTTTCCTGGAAGCCAATGCAGAAGTCAGTGGTAGGGTGGTGTATACAGCTCCGGAATTGGAGCGGGGAAATATTATCTCTGCCGGTACACTGGTGTTGAAGATCGATGATACCAGCTACCAGCTTGCCCTGGCGCAGGCTGAAAGTGACTTGGCTGCAAATCGCGCTAACTTGCAAGAGCTGGACGTGGAAGAGGCCAATAGTAAACGCTCTTTGGACATCGCCGAGCGCACCCTCAAATTGGGTGAGAAAGAACTCGCTCGCAAGCAAAAGTTAGTTGCCAAGGGAACCGTCTCCCGCTCGACCGTAGATACTGAAGAGCAAAATATGCTGCGCTTGCGCCAGGAAGTGCAGAACCAGAGCAGCCAGCTCTCCCTTTTCCCGACCCGCCGTAAAGTGATTGAAGCCCAGATAGCTCGCTCAGAAGCTCAGGTACGGGACAGTAAATACAACCTGGAGCGCACCCAGGTGATCCTGCCATTTAATGCTCGTATTGGCGAAGTTCATGTTGAAGAAAACCAATATGTTGCTGGCAATGCCCGTTTATTTGATGCAAGCGGCCTTGCCCAAGTAGAAATTGCAGCAGAGCTTCCTATGGTTCATGTGGCTCCACTTTTGCGCAATTTAAGGCCTGGCATCGATTCCAATCCGACTCCTGATGATCTACCCAAAATGTTGTTAGGGCTGGAAGCTCGGATCACCCTGGTGGGTGGCCCGGGGAATAGTGAGTGGCAGGGGAGGGTAGTGCGCTTGGGTGGAACCCTGGATAGCACCAGTCGAACACTCTCCGTTGTTGTAGCTGTGGATGACCCCTATGGCAAAGCGGTGACCGGTGAAAAACCACCGCTATTTCGCGGTATGTATGCCCGTGTAGAGTTATTGGCTCCCGCCGCACCAGCACTCGCTATACCCCGCCGCGCCCTCCATGAAGGCAAGGTTTATCTGGTACAAAATGGTCAACTAAGAGTGCGCCCTGTACAGATTGACTACCACCAAGGCGACACCACTGTGATCCGCGAGGGATTGAATCCCGGTGAGCAGGTTATTGTGACTGATGTAATTCCTGCGATTAATGGAATGGCAGTTTCCGTCGTCAGTGATGAGCAATCCGTTGCGGCGAGTGCTAGAGGTACCCAGCAGTGATACGTTATTTTGCCGGTCACCCAACGGCGGCCAATTTATTGATGGTTGCGCTGATGCTAAGCGGGCTTTTTGTTCTGCCCAGCATGAAGCGTGAAACGATGCCGGAAATCGATAAGTTTGAGGTTCAGGTTTCGGTACCTTATGCCGGCGCTGCGGCAGCCGAAGTGGAAGATAGTATTTGTCTTCCCTTGGAGGAGGCCACCGATGGAATCAGCTTTATTGATGAGCGATTGTGTGAGGCAAAAGATAATCTGGGCCTGATGACCCTCAAGATGCAAGAAGCGGGTGATATGGACCAGTTTGTTGCTGATGTGGAGTCCGCAGTAGACAGTATCGATTCGCTTCCTGCAGAAAGCGAGCGCCCGGTGATCGAAGAACTGGGCCGCACTCAGGGGGTGGTTAGTATTGCTATCAGTGCTGACCTTCCTTTGCCCCAATTAAACCAGCTGGCGGAGCACTACCGCCGCGAATTACTCCGCGATCCCGCTATTCCTATTGTGCGCATTTCCGGTTTTTCTGACCACCAGCTTCAGATTGAAGTTTCAGATTATAACTTGCGCCAGTACGGACTCAGCGTGATGGACCTGGCTAATATTATTGACCAGCAAGCGATCGACATGCCCGCCGGCAAGGTATCCACGCCGGATCGAGAATACCAGGTGCGTTTTACCGAAGAGCGCCGCACGGTTGCAGAATTGGAAAACCTGGTGGTGATTAAAGGTGGTGATGGAGCGGAAGTTCGACTTGGGGATATTGCAAAAATTTACGATGACTTTGAGCTGGCTGAAGACAAAATTACTTTTGACGGTCATCGTGCAGCGCTTCTCAATGTCGAGAAGAATAGTGTGGATGATAGCTTGCGTGTGCTTGAAGCCGTACGCGACTTTGTCGACCGTGAAAATGAAAATCTGCCTGAGGGTATGAAACTCACTCTAACCCAAGACAGCGCCTCTATCGTTGCGGATCGCTTGCAGATGATTATGGCTAACGCCTGGCAGGGCCTGATTTTGGTAGCGCTGGCTCTCTATCTGTTTTTCAGTGGCCGCTATGTCTTTTGGGTGGTCATGGGCTTGCCGGTTTCATTCCTGGGTTCGTTTGCACTGATCACGGCCATGGGCGTGTCCATTAATATGATCAGTCTGGTAGGACTGCTGATTGCCATTGGTATCCTGATGGATGACGCCATTGTGTTATCGGAGAGTATTGCCAGTGAACACCGTGAGGGAAGGTCGCCGTTGGAAGCGGTTATCAATGGCACCAAGCGAGTGGCTCGTGGAGTACTGTCTTCATTCGCAACTACGGTAATGGTGTTTGGAGGACTGGTCTTTATTAAGGGGGATATGGGGCAGGTCCTCAAGGTGCTCCCCATTGTATTGATTTCTGTATTGCTCATTAGCCTGATCGAAGCTTTCCTGATTTTGCCGGCACACTTGCGGCATGCCCTTGAGCATAAAAGTCGCCCCCCTGCCTGGAAGCAGGCTTTTGCCAAACGTTTTGATGGTTGGCGAGAAAATATGGGGCGCGCAGCAGATTGGGCTGTTAAATATCGCTATGCCTTTGTCGGGGGTGTATTTGGCTTGTTCCTGGTCACTATTAGTTTGATGACATCGGGGATCGTCAAGTTTCAGGGTTTTCCCACCTTGGAGGGCGATTTATTGCAAGCTCGGATCTTAATGCCTCAAGGCACGTCTTTGGTCGATATGGAGAAATTAGTCGATAAGCAGTTGAAGACGTTGGATCAAGTTGCCTCAGAGTTTTCTGAAAATGAAAGAGCACCTTTGGTAAACCATACGAGTGTCACTTTTGGTGTTAACGGAGATGCCTTTGAATCGGGGCCCCATGTGGCCACAATTAATGTCGATCTGCTTGCCGCTGAAGGCCGCAATACCAGCATGGATGAATTGCGCCATGCTTGGCGTGAGGCTGCCGGCGACACACCAGGGGCAATCGCTATTCTTTATAAAGAACCGGCCTTAGGCCCTGCCGGCCGTGCTATCCACTTGCGACTTGCCGGTTTGGAGTTGGATCAGCTAAAGGCAGCGTCCATTCGCTTGCAGAATTGGTTGCGTGGATACGACGGCGTAGTGAATGTGGTGGATGACTTGCGTCCTGGCAAGCCGCAACTCACTGTCAAAATGCGTGAAGGCGCTTATGCCTCTGGCCTGGACGCCAGCAATGTCGCCAATCAGTTACGAGCTGCTTACCAGGGGATGGAGATAGATGAAATTCAATATCGGGGGGAAACCTACGAGATTCAGGTTCGTATGGATGCAAATTCCCGCGGTGCACTGAGCCGTTTCGATGAATTAGTCATTATCCATCCAGCTACCAAGCAACGAGTTCCGCTGATTGCCGTTGCCGATATAGAAATGAATCGGGAGTATGCGCGAATTCAACGTATTGACGGCGAGCGGGTAGTGAGTGTGTTTGCTGATGTCTTCACTGAGAAAGCGAATGCTGGACAGGTACTAGGTGACACCCAGGAGAAGTTCCTGTCTGAGCTTACCCGTGAGTTCCCAGGATTGCGCGTTGATATGCAAGGGGAAATGAAAAATAGTGAGGTTACCGGTAAGTCCATTGGTCGGGCCCTGTTAATAGGTGCCATTGGTATCTACCTTCTCCTATCCATGCAATTCCGCAGCTATGTGGAGCCGTTGATTGTATTGGTGGCTATTCCTTTGGCGCTGATTGGTGTTATCTGGGGGCATCTGATCATGGGGCAGAATATGTCTATGCCAAGCATGATGGGTTTTGTCTCTCTCGCCGGAATTGTGGTCAATGACTCAATATTGTTAGTGGAGTTTGTGAAGCGGCGAGTGCGTGAAGGAATGGATGTGCATAGCGCGGCAAGTCAAGCCAGCCGCGATCGTTTCCGAGCCATCTTCCTTACCTCACTGACCACAGTTGCAGGCCTGTTGCCACTGTTATTTGAAACCAGTCTGCAGGCACAGGTGTTGGTGCCGCTTGTTACCAGTATTGTATTTGGTATCAGCAGTTCTACTATTCTGATCCTTTTGGTGCTACCGGCACTATACGGAATACTGGAGGACTTTGGGTTTACTGAACCTCAAGAAGATAGTGATGGCGAAGACGTATTAGTACCGGCGCCTATGGCAACTGCGCCAAGTAGTTGATCGTTTTATACGAAGGGAAGCTGGTTTCCTGGGATATACCTAGCTTATTACACCTAATAATGGTGCTAATAAGTTGGGCAGTCAGTGTTTTGGGCTAATCAATCCACAGATCTACGATCTATCGTTTTGCCAATACTAGTATAGAAAAAATAATAACTCATAGCCTCCAAAATAGTTTTGGGGGCATCGTCATTTCGGCTTTGCTTCACTGAACTCTTGTAATCCCGTTTTAGCGATTTCTTTAATTTCTCTCTGTGTAGAATCGACAAGCGTATTTCCACCTGGTCCCAAATAATAATGAACTATCTTCTCGACGAGATTGGAAGTGCTAAAAGCCCATACTGCTTCGGTGGGTTCCAATATTTCTCGCTTATGTCTCTTAACCGCTTAATGGACATTAGTACTTTTGAGTGTTAATTGCGCACCTTCATAAACATCTCAACCCATAGTCATTCACTATGCCATCTTGGGTGTATAAATATACAGTTTTGTATATTAAAATGGAAAACCGATAAGTAGCACTTTAGACTCCCTTAGAGCCTAAGTTGTTACTGGTAAAGCCAGACACGTACTACTTCAATCTAAATTCGCAAAGGAGCAAATATGAAAATTTCAGGAAAGTTCGAGGTTACTGTAAAGCCGATGGATCCGTATGCGAAAGGTAGTGAAGGAAACAGCTTGGGGCGTATGTCAATTAATAAAGTCTTTTACGGTGATCTTTCAGGAGAGAGTCGAGGAGAAATGCTAAGTGCAATGACTCCTGTAAAAGGATCTGCGGGGTATGTAGCCATAGAGCAAGTTGCCGGTACTCTAGGTGGTAAGCGAGGCACGTTTGTTTTACAGCACTTTGGGACCATGAAGAAGGGAGAGGACTTCCTTATTTTAGAGGTTGTGCCTGATTCTGGCACTGGAGAACTAGTGGGACTCTCTGGGAAAATGTCTATTCAGATGGATGGTGGAGTTCATTACTACGACCTTGAATACCAACTTGATTAATCGTAGTTTTTGCCTGTATAGCGTCAGGGAAAGATTGTTCGATCGAAATTTATACGGCCTGTGCTCGTCTTGATTGAAGGTGCTACCTCGGATTGAATATTTGCCAATAGAAATTCAATCTGGGGGATCAGTGTCGTTTTCATAATATCTAAGTTTAGAAGAGGGGCTGAACAGGTGGGTAAATCTGCGGGGATATATTGGTGAGTGTATCGTCAAAGAACTTCCTTCCTGTATAAAACAAGATGATATCGCCAGTGGAAATCCGCTGACGATAAATTACTAGGTTGCTAAAAGTCATAGGAAAGCTGGGCGATCAGCTCTCGTGGTTGGCCGGGAAAATGTCCTTGCCGCTCATTAAAACCGCTCACTGCATACGTTTTATTCAAAAGGTTGTTTACGTTAATACTCAGCTGAATATCATCCCAGCGAGTTGCCCAGCTGGCATCGAGTACAGTGTAGGCCTTTATTTTTTGATCATCGAAGCTTATTTGATCGCTCACATAGTCGGCACCAATGGCAAACGCTGAGTCCCAGATGCTGAGGTCATAGCGGGCCCACAAGCCTGCTTGGTGTTTGGGTGCATTTACGAACTGACCTGAGTCTGACACATTGCGTGAGTCACCCTCAGCGATATACGTATCGTTGTACGCATAATTAGCTGTTATGCTTAGCCTCTCAGTTATGTCACCGACTAAGGTGAACTCGCTTCCACCACTTTGAACCTGCCCGAGGTTGATAATTTCGGCTTCATTCGGGGTCTCATCGGCACTGATATAGGCGGGGTTACTTTGGGCCATATTTGCTTTTTTTATCTGATAGAAGGCTAGAGTGGTCAGGATACGCCCATCCAGCCATTCCTTCTTTACACCAACCTCCACTTGACTGCCAGTACTGGGTTCAAGCTCCTCAGCGCCGCCCTCAAAGTCGTCTGCGCTCACCGGATTAAAGCTCTGGGAGTAATTTGCATAGAGGGATAGTGTATCTACGGGCTTATAAGTGATGCCTGTACGGTAGCTTGCATCATTATCTTTGTAGCTATTGCCGCTTTCTTTTTCAGTTTCGTCGAACTGATCAAGGCGCGCACCTAGCATCCAGAACCACTGATTGGTCAATTCCACAGTATCCTGGATATAAATGCTGGTACGGATGCTGGCCGTACCATCCTTATTCATATTGATAAGGTTGTAAGTTGACGGGTCAGTTATGCCGTAGTTGAGTTCGTAGATGTTGAGGTTTGTAACACCGTCTGCTCCAGGGCGCGCTCGCCAATAGTCATATTTTGTATCAACATCATGATAGTCACCACCAAGCAAAATCTGATGATTCATACCTGAAATGTCTGTGTCATACACAAAGTCCAAAGTAAGGCTCAGCTCTTCATTTGCCCGGTACTGATCGCGGTACTCACGGCGGATGGTTCCATCTTCAGCATTGGCCATTCCATCACCATTGATGTCTACCCAACCGCGTGATTCGTGATAAGCCTGCTCCCTTTCATTTTCCATGTAACGCAATGTTGCGTTAAAGTTCAGGCTATCTGTCACCTTATGCTTGACTTTAGTTCGAAGAACCAAGGCTTTTAGGTTTTGATAATCAGATTTTTCGTTGGTGTTGTAGGAGGGATCTACCAGGAATTTGCCGTCATCATTAACGGGTACGCCGCGCAAGCGGTTACCGCCTAGGTTTTGTTCTATGTGCTCGAAGGTGGTCGTCAGGTGAGTGTCTGCTGAGAGGTCAAATAGTAGTCCCCCGGCAAGTTCAATGTTCTCGCTGTTCGCATTATTGCGAAAGCTATCTTGAGATTCATAGAAGCCTCCTAAACGATAGGCGATATTTCCAATTACACCGCCTGTTAGCTCGACAGAAGCTCCTTTTAGCGATTCGCTTCCGGAGGTGACTGTTAATTCACGGCGCTCATCGAAGGTTGGCCTCTTGGAGGTGTAGTTAATCATCCCTCCGGGCTCACCGCCGCCATAGAGGGCGGAGGATGGCCCTTTTAGTACCTCGATGCGCGCTACATTTGATACTTGAGGAACACTAAACCCCGAATAGGGATCGCCGCGGACTCCATCGTAAAATATATTTTTATTGTCTCGAAATCCCCGAAATGTGACTCCGGAATAGCTGAATTCACTAACTCCTGCGATGGAACGGTACAAGTCAGTGATATCCCGGGCAGCCTGGTCTTCAATAAGCTGTTCACTTAGTACTTGAGCAGACATTGCAATATTCAATAAGTCTGCGTCAGTTTTAGTTCCAACTTGTGTATGAGAGTCCAGATAAAATTGTTGGGCTCTACCAATAACTTCAACTTCTTCTACCGTTTGAGTTACTTCCTGGGCAGACACCAACGCAGCAGGGGCTAGTGAGGCCCATACTGCCAAGTTGAGTTGTTGAGGGTACATATTGATAGCATTCCGTACAAATAGGGTCGATTATAATTGATAATGGCTGAAATTTTTGAGATGTAGTAATAATTGTGAGGCAGTCGCAGGAAGATAAAAAGCTATTGTGCTGATTGGAGAGTAGGTAGGAAGAGTTGATAGCTGAGAACCCTAGCTTTCAAAAGCATTGATTTTCATTGAAAGGGTGTCAGTAATAGGTTAGGGAATTGATGGTTTGTTCGAATGATTGAATTAAGAAACATTGAAAAGAATGATGAAGCACTACTGGTTGAGTACTTAAATGATGAGTCTGTGCTTAAGTATTTGTCATCGAGAATTCCTCACCCTTATACATTGGAAGATGCTGCTTGGTGGGTTGATAAAGGTTGTAAGAAGGAAGGGGTTGTAAAGGCAATAGAGTACAGAGGGGCCTTTTGCGGGATTATAAGTATGCGCGAGCAGCTGTTTGAGCATTCTCACTCCGGTGAGGTTGGATATTGGGTTGCACGAGAATTTTGGGGGAGAGGAATTGCTACTATTGCTTTGACTCAGTTTACTCGTGAGATTTTTTCTTCACAAAATATTGTCAGGCTTTATGCCTCTGTCTTTTCTGGAAATGTCGGATCAATGAAGGTTTTACAGAAGGCGGGGTATAAGCATGAAGGGACTTTAAGCTGCTCAGTAAAAAAAGGGGGTATTTATTTTGATGAGTACATTTTCGCCAAGGTGAATGTCCCATCATAAAATTTCGAGTTAAATTCTTAGTTGTGGAATATTAGAATTGAATAGAGATACTGAGTTCAGTAGAGAGCTGAGTAGGATATCAAAATACTTCAGCTACCTGCTCAGGCATAAGCCTGAAGCCATCGGCTTGTTTATGGATGAGAATGGATGGGTGGCAGATGATGAGTTGATTCAGAAAACTGTAGACTTTGAGCTAAACAGGGATTTGGTTTCTGTCGTTGTGGAAACCAATGATAAGCAGCGGTTTTCTATAAGTGATGATGGTCTTTCTATCAGAGCCAATCAGGGACATTCTGTAGATATTAATTTACATTTAAGCCCCCTTGAACCACCAGGTGCGCTTCTCCATGGCACTGCAGAGCGTTTTGTTGAAGATATCCTCGCGCAAGGACTGAAGAAAATGCAAAGGCATCATGTTCACTTGTCAGAATCTGAGGCTGTTGCTCGATCTGTTGGTGCCAGGTATGGCAAGCCCGTACTGTTAAGGGTGGAGGCTAAATCCATGCATCGAGATGGTTTTGATTTTTATCGCTCGGCTAATAATGTGTGGCTGGTTGATCATGTGCCAGTCAAGTATATGAAGTTACTTTAAAGGCAGGGGTTATCAGTATTGTTATATGGGTACTGTTAGTGGAGGGATACTCTAGAGTCAGCTTATTTATAAAGGAAGAGCCATTGATCAAGATACACCCCTTGAATGGATAGGCCTATTGGGGGTGAAGATAGCTTTATAAATTTCTATGCCAAAATAAGGAATAATTATAATTTTTCTGTATACCAAATTTTTGGAGTCACAAGCACGCCAGCCTTCTTCTTGGCTTCTTCAAGTTCACTACTATTGACAAATTTAATGGCATGCTCCTTCGAAGGAAATTCATGGATCACGGTCACATTATGGTGATTATCAATTTCCCGGTATACGGATGTGGCAGTAGCACCCATTTGCTCAACTATAGGCATAAACTCCTTTAGCGCTCTGTGCCATTCGTTGAAGTCCTTAACATTTGCGTGTACAAATAGATGTATCATATGGATACCAGTTGGTCAGTAGATGCTGCGAGTTATACAACCTTGTGAATAGTTATAGTCGTTAGCTATTCAGGGTCAAGTTTTAAAAAGGTTCCCAATAGTAGCCTTTGGGTCGCAACGGAGATGTTTGGCAGGTAGTTGGGGGTTGGTTGTTATAATAGGCCTTTAAATTTATTAATTAATACATGGGTAAACCACCGCCTCTGGCGGTGAGACTTGACAAGGCTCTGCCGTTCCGGCGTGCAGAGTAAAAATATGGCCTCCATGAACCGGCACCATATGCGAGATTGGCAGTGCCAAGCTCACGTGAAACATTATTGCAGGTACCATGTGGTATTTGTGCCCAAGTATCGAAAGAAAGCGTTATTTGGGGCATTGAGACGTGAGATTGGAGCAATATTCCGAGACTTGTGTCGTCAAAAAGGCATTGAGTTGGTCGAGGGGTACGCAATGAGGGATCACATTCATATGTTGTTAATGATTCCTCCCAGGTTAAGTGTTTCCAATACGGTTGGGTTTCTGAAAGGGAAATCTGCGATCCGGATATTTCGGAAGTACAAGCATGTACAGAGAAATTTCACAGGAAGACATTTTTGGGCTCGGGGCTACTGCGTGAGTACAGTAGGGCTTGATGAGCAGATGATTCGAGAGTACATCAAGAATCAAGAGGTTGAAGAACGCCGGCAAGAGCAGATGCAATTGGCGGGATTGTAACAAGCCCCCTCTGGGGGCTTTCACCATACCACCCGCTATGCGGGTGGTTGCTGATTGTATGGAGTCAGGAGATTTGACTTAAATAGTGTGGTTAGTAAACCGCTATCTTGTGAGTCAACCTTTGCCCCTTATTGCTTTGCCTACTTGCTAATTAAATCTACGGGAAAAGTACAAGCTCCGTATATTGCTATTTAATTCTTTGCGATGAGGTAAATCCAAATGGGTACGATTGTTTTGTTTTGGTTTTTTTATAAAGTTCCAGTCTAAAAATAGTAATTTTAACTTATTGATTAGCTTTTCTGAGTAAGTGTATATTTCTATTTATTCCTGCCCATTAATGAAAATAGATAGCCTGGCGGTGATTTTCGCAATGTGGCGTGTATCTACTGTGTTGAAATTTTCTGGTATCGGTAGATAGTGATACCAAGATTTGATTTTTAGTGCATATTGAAATTTGATTTTTTTCTGGGGGAGCTTATGGATCTGACTATTTCTATTTTAGGGCATGCACTTACAGCTATCGCGGCTCTTTTGGCAATTCATGGGAAGACATGGGATGAAACCCAAATTGGCCTGAAAAGGGTAACCAGGATAGGCGGTGTTGCAGCCGGGGTGGCAGTTGTTGGTCTGGCGCTTTCAATCTTTCAGACTATCGATAAGTATCAGGAAAAAGCTGCTTATAAGGAATATGCAATTTCAAAAATTGAAAAGGGGTGGAGCAATCTTTTTGTTCCCTTTGAGGCGCTCCACTACCAGGTGACAGGCTTGAAACCCAAAAAGGGGGAGCACCTGGAGTTTGCCGAGTTGGTATTGAAGGAAAATCTATTGGCCAGCTTTGATAAGGTGGACTTTAAAGAAGTTCATCGATTCCCCAAGTTTGGGACAGTTGGGAATATGGTTTGTGCACAAACACTTTCAGGTATGGGGACGGTTTCCAGATATATTGAAGAGTACTCAGATCATTTGGATTTAGAAATCAAGGCTTCGGTAGAAGAGTTGCAGTTAATGCCTGCTTTTTCCACACTAATACGATTTGGCGGCTGTCCCGGTATTAAGGGGCGCTCAGTCAACGATCCTGATCGTTATCAGGGGAAATTTGATACTCCGGAAATGCGAGCTTACATCAGGAAGTTAATCGCATTTCAGAAATTAATAGGCTAGGGGGTAAGTACTTAGTGGAGAGATAGCAAAACGGCAGCTCAATAGCATACCGTTTTGCAGTCGGCTGTGATCATGGTCATATATCAGACGGCTCGACCTTGCTTCTTGAATATTGTGATGGCGCTGATAGTGAGTTCCTTGACTAAAGCCTCAAATTTTTGCAACGGCATATTTCTAGCCGGAGCAATATTCAATAGGTGCTCGCTGACTTGAACGAGTTTCAAGCCTTTGGGGGGGTGAATGTGGGCGGGAAATCTACAAACCCATCCTGTTAGTGGTAGTTTGTTGATAGCTTCTCTATCGAGAGCTTGAATTCCTTTGCCGTTAGCAATGATTACTTCGATATCATCAAGGTGGGTGGTATCAATGTTTTGGGGTTTTCTTGGTGTTGAGTTAGGTTTTCTAAAACTCTCGAGTTTTAAAAGTTCTTCGTAGGTGATATAGAGCTCTTTTCCAGACATTCTGATCTCCTTCTCACGGTCATCAACTAAAACTTGTGTCCGATGCTCCTGAGGATTTTGGGTTGAATCGGATCGCTTTTATTTTTTAGTGTTTATTAATCTAGTTGTTATTCCAAGAATCGCAATCAAATTCGATGATTGCATCATATAGACAGATTGATACTTTGGGCAATGTTTTAAGCTCTCAATAGGGGGGCTAAGAATATTCCAGCGACTGATTGTGTAGAAAATTCACGAAAACCGCCGTTGTGATCTGAGTTTGTTACTTGCCGGACTGGGGGGTTTATTATTTTAAGCGTTGGCGTAATGCTTAAAATAATAAACTGCCTTGCAGTTATTCAAATTTATTTATGTTTCCTTTTTGAGGTGGTGTTTGAAGGTTTATCTGGCTGATTGAATTTTGAAGCGTGACCTTTGATTTTGGCTAGCTTAAAAACTCGTTTTCCTTTTATTTGATGCCTCACAGGTGCTTCTCTTCTGGGGTCTCCAGGTGGAATGGGAGAGGTTTATTTAATTTCATTTAAGAAGTCTTGCGTCGATATATCTTTTAGGCATGTGATACATCCTCGCGCTGGTAAGTAGGTCGAGTTTTAGATTAAAGCAATCCCTGTAAGACAGAATTGCAAAAGCTGGCGTGCATAATGCTTATCTCGGATACAACGTATAAAAATGGATAAGCACTATGGAAGAGAAGGATTCGATTGACAAGAAAGTGTCGAGCAAAAAAATTAGCCGTAGAAATTTTACTAAAGGAGCGGTGCAACTGGGTATTGCTGCCAGCGCGGCTTCGACAGGATTGGTTTCCGCTCTCTCAATGTTGGATCGGAATTTCTATGATCAATATGACTACGTGATTGTTGGGTCGGGTGCGGGTGGGGGGCCATTAGCGGTAAATTTAGCAAAGGCGGGATTTTCTGTTTTGGTGTTGGAAGCTGGTGCTGACGATCCCAGTGATGACACCCATAATATTCCAGCATGGCACCCCTTCGCGTCTGAAGACCCCAAATTGAGCTGGGACTTTTTTGTTAAGCATTATGCAGATATCAATCAGCAGAAACTGGACGAAAAATACGTTTCCGGGAAGGGAATCCTCTACCCACGGGCGAGTACTATCGGTGGTTGTACCACGCACCACGCACTGATTACGGTCTATCCACATAACAATGATTTTGACCGCATAGCACGGGATACAGGGGATATTTCCTGGGATAGCGCAAATATGCGGCGATATTTTGAGCGTTTAGAGCGTTGTGAATATGTGCCCCGCCCAATTTTCTCCAATCCATCTCGCCACGGTTTTGATGGTTGGCTGCCCACGAATCGCGGCAACCCCGCGTTGTTGCTGGAAGACCCGGCGATCTTGAAAGTTGCGCAGGCTGCGCTGGCCAAGTATGGGCTCGAAGGGGCCCTGGAAAAAATTATCAGCGGCAATCTTCGCTTGGATATCAATCATTGGGACGTGGCCGGTGGCCAGGAAGGGCCTTTTATCGCCCCTATGGCAGCAGATAGTCGAAACCGCCGTACCAGTGTGCGCGAATACCTCTTAGATACCCAGTCAGTTTACCCAAACTTGCTTCATATTCGTACAAATTCACTGGCAACTCGTGTGTTGTTTGAGGGGAATACTGCTGTTGGAGTGGAGTTTTTAGAAGGGGCGAGCCTGTATAAGGCAGACCCTTACCATGACGAAAGTGGTACTGCCGGAGTCTTGAGGCAAGTGCGGGCAAATCGCGAGGTTATCTTGTCTGGAGGGGCCTTCAATAGCCCGCAACTTCTCAAGTTATCGGGAATTGGTCCCGCCCATGAGCTCCGCGATCACGGCATAGAGCCCCTGGTAGATCTGCCTGGGGTAGGAGAGAACCTCCAGGATCGCTATGAGGTCGGAATCGTTAGTGAGATGAGTGAGGATCTTGCCCTTCTTAAAGATTGCACTTGGGGAGAGGGGAATGATCCCTGCTTAAATCGCTATCGCTATGGCTGGTTCAATCAGGGGCCCTACAGTGGAAATGGTCCAGTATTGTCTCTGGTCAAACGTTCCAAGCCGGAGCTGGAAGATCCCGACTTGTTTATTTTCGGAGTGCCCTCAGATTTCCATGGATACTTTCCCGGGTACTCCCAGGTGTTGCGGGACTACAAAGACCGTTTCTCCTGGATTGTACTGAAAGGCCATACGAACAATACCGCCGGGCGTGTGACCCTGCAATCTGCTGATCCCAGGGACACGCCGGAGATCAACTTCCACTATTTTGGTGAGGGTAATGATGCTCTGGGAGAAGACCTTCAGGCAGTTGTTGAGGGGGTAAAAATTTCCAGGGATATTATGTCGGGCCCTATTGTGAGCAAGCAGGTCTCCAGGGAATTATTGCCCGGTAAAGAGGTTCAGTCAGATCAGCAAATTGGCGATTTTGTTAAGAACCAAGCTTGGGGACATCACGCTTCCTGTTCAAATAAAATGGGGCCTGCCAGTGATCCTATGGCAGTTGTCGACAGTAAATTCCGGGTTCACGGCACCAATAATTTAAGGGTGGTGGATGCTTCGGTGTTCCCCCGAATCCCCGGTTTCTTTATTGTGGTGCCGGTCTATATGATCAGTGAAAAGGCGAGCGATGACATCATTGCTACAGCAACTGGGCTGAGCGCTTGAAGATTTGTATGTGAAATAAAAAGCCCCGCAACGCGGGGCTTTTTATTTAGAACGAGATGTTCTTCGGTGTGCGCGGGAAGGGGATTACATCGCGGATGTTGCCCATGCCGGTCACGTAGGACACGATGCGATCAAAGCCCAGGCCAAAGCCCGCATGAGGCACGGTGCCGTAGCGGCGGAGGTCGCGGTACCAGTCCAGGTGTTCCTTGGGTACATTCATTTCATCCATACGCTCATCGAGCTTCTCCAAACGCTCTTCACGTTGGGCGCCGCCGATAATTTCGCCGATTCCCGGTGCCAGAACGTCCATTGCGGCAACAGTTTTACCATCGTCGTTCATGCGCATGTAGAAGGCTTTAATATCCTTCGGATAGTTCATCACGATAACTGGCTTTTTGAAGTGCTTCTCTGCCAGGTAACGCTCATGCTCAGAGGCCAGATCAATACCCCAGGATACAGGGAACTCGAACTTCTCTTTGCAGCTTTCCAGGATTTCAATCGCTTCGGAGTAGTTGATGCGGGCGAAATCGTTGTCGACGATATTCTCCAGGCGGCTGATAGCCTCCTTGTCGATGCGCTGGGCAAAGAAGGCCATATCATCGGCGCGCTCTTCCAGTACCGCCTTGGATACATACTTCAGCATTTGCTCGGAGAGGTCGGCTATATCTGCCAGGTCTGCAAAGGCAACTTCCGGCTCAACCATCCAGAACTCTGCCAGGTGGCGAGTGGTATTGGAGTTTTCTGCACGGAAGGTGGGGCCGAAGGTGTACACCTTGGACATGGCCAGGCAGTAGCTCTCAACATTCAGCTGGCCGGATACAGTGAGGAAGCTCTCTTCGCCGAAGAAGTCCTTGCTGTAGTCCACCGCACCTTTATCTGTGCGCGGCAAGTTCTCCATATCCAGGGTACTGACCCGGAACATCTCGCCAGCACCTTCACAGTCAGAAGCGGTGAGAATTGGGGTGTGCACGTAGAGGAAGCCGTTCTCGTGATAAAAACGGTGAATTGCTTGGGCGATACAGTTACGCACGCGGGCTACGGCACCACTGACATTGGTGCGCGGGCGCAGGTGAGCGTGTTCGCGCAAGTGCTCCATAGTGTGGCGCTTGGGGGACATGGGATAGGTATCCGGGTCTTCCACCCAGCCGACAACCTGGACTTCGGTGGCGAGCAGTTCGATAGACTGACCCTTGCCTTCGGATGGTTTGATGGTACCGAGGATATCTACCGCGCAGCCGGTAGTCAGGCGCTGCACTTCTGATTGGTAATTGTGCAGGTGATTCTCAGCAACGACCTGGATCGGATCAAAGCAGCTGCCGTCATGTACGGCCAGGAAAGAGAGGCCGGCTTTGGAGTCGCGGCGGGTTCTGATCCAGCCTTGAACGCGGACTTCTTCGCCCTCGCGACCGCTGGATTTCAATAGGCTATCTACGGATTCGACTTTTACTGTCATTTTCTATCGGTTTCTCATTAGTCCGGAAGGTGGTGTTCTGTCAGCTTGCCTAAAAGTTGACCACCCCACCAAGGTGAAGTTACGGCGGGCATATTGACTGGTTGTAGAGGGGAAATCCAGTCCCTTGGCTATCGGGCAGCTCTTCAAAATCTCCCTAAGGACTTTGAAGAGCTGTTATGGCCTCTATATTGGTGATGTCTCACCAGCGGATTGCAATGGGGGTGCCGATTTTTACGAGAGCCATAAACTCATCCATCTCGTCATTGGTAAGGGCAATGCAACCATCAGTCCAGTTAAAACGTTGGGTGATTGGAGCGAGCCAGCCGAGTCGATTGCGCTGGCCATGGACCATAATGAAGCCACCTGGCGAGACTCCCCGAGCCTCAGCTTGAGCGCGGTCTTCGGCATTGGGGTAGGAGATATGCATTGCCCGATAATAAGAGGAGTCTTCTTTTTTGTAATCCAGCGTGTAGTGTCCCTCAGGGGTTTTTTCATCGCCTTCCTGCTGCTTGTGTCCTTGGGGTTGCCCGCCGAAGGCTACATGGTAGCTCTTTATAACCTTGTCGCCATCGAGCAAGTGCATTTTGTTTTCGGACTTAATCACTTCCACCAGAGTGACTTCAGCCTGGGCAATAGTGGTTAATGTAAAAAGCAGAATGGCGATATAGCGCACGGCTTGTAACTCCGGTTGGAGGTGGTTGATTCAGGTTGCTGTGATATAAATTTTCCGAATCAGCAAAAGGGCGGGGCTGAATTATCTTGCAGCTGCAGCTAGAGTGGGGTGCTTCACTTTGGGTGAGGCAGGCAGCTTCAGTTGAGCGCCTGCCGGGATGTGCTAGATCAGCCGCTGGGTTTTTTTACTGTGTGTAGGACGGTGTCCTGTTCAAAGAAAACGTAGAACTCGCCGTATTCCCAGCGCGTGATAGCGGGCTCGCCAATTGGCCCCTCAATACCAAGGGGTTCTCCCAGGCGTGAGGTCACATCATGTTTTTTAAGCCCACGGACTTCTTCAATGGTGAGCTCCCCACCCTGGGTGCCTACGGGTACTTCAATGGTTGTCGCCTGGGCGCCAAAAGTAAGAAGTAGAGCCATTGAGCCAGCGAGACAATTCAATCCGCTGCGGAGTCTGCTGAACATTTTTTGTTCTCCGATGTAGATGTTCCATTAGCCGTCCCATTAAAACAGAATTTCCGCCAATGCTCCTGTTATTCTTCACGTTTTCTCGCCAAGAATAGAAATAAATGCGCCTCTTTGGAATGTTAGGTGCCATGAGTTGATGGCTAAATTCTTGCAGCGCTACTACTTCGAATTTTGATGCGATTTAACAGAAGACGGCTTGGCTGGCTGTATCAGCGCCTATGCTAGGCTGTTAATTATGCTTGGCTTGTCGAGCGGACAAGAATGAGGCTGGTTAATACCTTTTCAATTCTCGGCCTTCTTATTGGTTCTATCTGCTTTGCGCTCTCCCTTACGCCATCCCTTATTCCTCGCAGTGATGTAATGCAGGGAATACTGGGCGGCGTCGCATTCTTTGTCGGCTATGTTTTCGGCGTCTTTCTGAGTTGGCTTTGGAAATACCTGGGTATCCCCAATCTGCCGATTTCCACATGGCAAAGACGTCTATTTGATCGAAGTGTATTAGCCGTATGTCTCCTTCTTTTTCTTGTTTCTCTCTGGCAGGGAGTGAAGTGGCAGAATTCTATCCGCGCCCTTATGGGTATGGAGCAGGTTGGATCCGTTGAGCCTATTACGATTGCTGTAATATCTCTCCTTATGTTCCTGGTGTTGTGGTGCCTGGGGAAAGGGTTTCAGCGAATAGTCCTCCTGGTGGCTTGCTATGTGGAGCAGCATGTGCCCGAGCGAGTGGCGATGCTTGTGGGTGTGTTGGCGGCTGTGCTCCTTTACTGGGCTGTTTTTAATGGGGTGCTGTTGAAAGCAGGTTTGCATGTGATTTCATCGACCTATCAGCGGCTAGATAATTCTTATGCGAAGAGTATTCCCCCTCCGGCAGACCCCAATCTTCCTGGTGGCGCCAATTCGCTGATTAAGTGGGATGACATTGGCAATCAAGGGCGCCGGTTCTTAACGCTGGGGCCGACAGAGGAAGAAATAAAAGAGGTGGCAGGTTCTGCAGTACAGCCCATCAGGGTTTTCGTTGGGCTTGATAGTGCTGTGACGCCCATGAAGAGCGCTCAGTTGGCGCTGGAGGAGTTAAAGCGGGTTGGTGCATTCCGGCGTGAGATCTTATTAGTGGCAACTCCAACCGGCGCCGGCTGGGTTGATCCCGGTGCTGTAAATTCTTTAGAGTTTTTATATCGAGGTAATACCGCCACTGTTGCGGCGCAGTATTCCTATTTATCCAGCCCGATAGCGCTGATGGCGGATGATTCTGAGGGGCTCGAGTCGGCGCGAGCACTATTTAAGGTCATTTATGATTATTGGGCTGAGTTGCCAGAAGATGAGCGGCCCCGAGTTTACTTGTTTGGCCTCAGTCTTGGCGCTCAACTTTCCGAAGACTCCTTCGACTTCTATGACATTATCGATGACCCGATTGATGGAGCCCTTTGGGCTGGGCCGCCCCTCGGTGTAGGCATGTGGAGCCGGATTGTCAGAAATCGAGATCCGGGCACTCCCGCCTGGTTGCCAGAGTTCAAAGGGGGAGAGGTGGTGCGCTTTGGTAATCAGTACGGAGGCTATATTGGCCGTGAGCCATGGGGTGAGTTCAGGATTGCATTTTTGCAGCACGCCAGTGACCCGATAGTATTCTTTAGTGTGCGCTGGGCGCTGGAAAGGCCCGACTGGTTGAACCATCCCAGAGGACCTGATGTATCGCCGGATCTCCAGTGGTACCCTCTAGTTACCGGCTTGCAGCTGCTGGCAGACTTAAATGTAGGGCTCGCTCCGTTATCTTTTGGCCATCGGTATACCCCGTGGGGATACACCTTAGCGTGGCTCGCCCTTACAGAGCCAGAGGAGTGGGATGATGAGGCGTTGAAGCGCCTGAAGGCCCAGCTCAAGACTTACAACGTTCGGTAAACTTGCCTAAATCTTTGGATTTCCTGACGTTTTTCCGTTTAAATCGACCCTATGTTAAAACCTGTTCCCCTATTTATTGGTCTGCGCTACGTGGCTGCCCGCCGCAGGCAGCAGTTTATTTCCTTTATCAATGGCTTTTCTCTACTGGGAATGGCCCTTGGTGTTTTTGCGTTGATTGTTGTCGCTTCTGTTATGAACGGCTTCGATCGTGAGCTTAAAACCCGAATACTAAGTGTTGTACCTCACGGCTTTGTCGAGCGGGAAGGCGGCCTTGTGGACTGGGAGACACCTGCACGGCAGTTGGAAGCTCAGCCACATGTCGAAGCGACCAGCCCTTTTGTGAATGGCTACGCCCTCTTGAGTGCTCATGGCAGCAGTCACGGTGCCCAGTTCCAAGGTGTGGAACCGCAAGCGCTGCGCAAGGTGTCTACCGTCGGTGAGCATATGGTGATGGGTAACCTGGATTTGCTCGAGCCCCGCAGCTACGGGGTGGTTCTGGGACGAATCCTTGCCCATCAGCTCAATGTGATTCCCGGAGATTCGGTAATACTGACCCTGCCAGAAGTCAGCGTGACCCCCGCCGGTATATTCCCCAGAACAAAGCGTTTCACGGTCGCCGGTGTTTTCTCTGTGGGTGCGCAGGTGGATCAGAATGTCGCGCTGATCAATATTGAAGATGCTGCGCGCCTGACCCGGATGACGGGTAAGGTCCAGGGGCTGCAGTTGCGCTTTGACGATATGGACAATGCGCTGGGGCTTGTTTCTGTTTATGCAAATGAGCTGGGCGAGGGTTTTCAGGGTGAAGATTGGGGGGATTCCCAGGGAAGTCTTTTCCAGGCAGTTAAAATGGAAAAGACCGTTGTCACGTTGATGCTGATGATCATTGTCGCCGTGGCCGCATTCAATATTGTCTCCGCATTAGTACTGATGGTTGCGGATAAGCGCTCCGATATTGCAGTGTTGCGAACATTGGGGCTGACCTCCCGTCAGATTATGGCGGTATTTGTGATTCAGGGCAGTGCCATTGGCATTATCGGCGCTTTTGCCGGTGCTGTTTTAGGCATCGTGATAGCGATGAACCTGACTGAAATGGTGAGCTGGATTGAGTCGGTAGTAGGCGCCAAGATATTTGATCCCCGTGTTTTCTTTGTTAGTTACCTGCCTTCTGAATTCCGTGCCGGCGATGCAGTGGTGGTGTTAACGGCGGCAATTTGTATGAGCCTGCTGGCAACGATATTTCCTGCCTGGCGAGCGGCACAGATTGAGCCGGCGGAAGCTTTGCGTTACGAATAATTTATATAAGTCGGCCTGTTTTGGTGTGATTTATAGATGTTGAGAGACAGCGAATAATTTGATGAACAGTCGAGTGGAAATAGATACGGAAAAAGCGCAGCCAGCTCCGGCCCCGGATGGTGCTGTTTTGGCTTGTCGGCAATTGTGCAAACATTACCGCCAGGGAGGCCGGGACCTGGAGGTTCTGAGTGGTGTTGAGCTTGAGGTAAAGCGGGGCGAGAAATTGGCCATCGTCGGCGCTTCTGGCTCTGGTAAATCGACACTGCTCAACTTGCTTGGTGGCCTCGATACCCCAAGCTCCGGTGAGGTCTGGGTTGCGGGTAAGAATCTCGCTGAACTCAACGCCAATGAGCGGGGCTGGTTGAGAAATAGCAGTCTCGGTTTTGTATACCAGTTTCACCATTTGCTTAACGAGTTTTCCGCCCTGGAAAATGTCGCCATGCCATTACTGATCGGCAAGCGTTCAGTTGCCGAAGCCCGCAAAGAGGCCGAGGCGATGCTCACGGCGGTAGGCCTGGGTGAGCGCATGGGGCACAAGCCATCACAGCTTTCTGGCGGTGAACGGCAACGGGTGGCCATTGCCCGGGCACTGGTGACAAGGCCTGCCTGTGTTTTGATGGATGAACCCACCGGCAATCTGGATCGGGCTACGGCGGCAGAGATCCATAAATTGATGGATCGCTTGAATCAGGAGATGGGAATTAGCTTTGTGATTGTTACCCATGACCCGGATCTGGCGGCAGCCCTGGATCGCTGTCTGCATCTGATCGATGGGCGGCTGACTGCTGACTGGCACCAGGGTGATCATGTTTAAGCCTCTTCCCGCCTATATTGGGCTTCGCTATGCCGGTGCCCAGCGCAGAAATGACGATTCGGCCGGTTTGGTCTCATTCATTTCCGGTTTATCGATGATTGGTTTGATCCTCGGTGTCGCCTTGATGATTGTGGTGATGTCGGTGATGAATGGTTTTGACCGGGAATTGCGCGAGCGAATCCTGGGAATCATGCCCCATGTCACTATTTACAATGGGAGCCCTGATGTGGATTGGGCCCAGTTGCGCCAACAATTGGTTTCCGACCCTGCGGTTCTCTCCGCGGCAGAAGTGTGGCAGGTCAATGCGCTTGCCAGGCGTGGGGCTGAAGTGATGCCGCTGTTGGTGCAGGGGGTCAACCCGGAGACAATTACCGAAGTCTCCAATATCGGGGACTTCCTTGAATCCTCATCCTTCGATGCCTTGCTGGACCCGTCTGAACCGGGTGTGGTTCTGGGTAAAGGGCTCGCGGAAAAGTTGGGGGTTGAGGCGGGTGATTACCTTTCCCTGATTGTACCAAATAACGATAGTGCCACCGGTGCACGCAAGGCAGCCAGGGTTGCTGGATTTAAAGTGGCGCAGGTTTTTCACTCTGGCACTGTATTGGATCAATCTCTCGCCCTGGTTGCCTGGCAGCAGGCCAGGACTCTGGCTGGAGGTAGCGGTGGGGCAGGGGTCCAGTTGCGGGTCAATGAAATGCTCGAGGCCAACTGGATTATGCGGCGTCTTCTGCAAGACTTGCCTCGGGGCAATTTCTACGGCACTGATTGGAGCCGAACCCACGGCAACCTCTACCAGGCTATTCAGATGTCCCGCAACCTGGTGGGGTTACTGGTTTTCCTGATTATTGCGATTGCCGCTTTTAATGTGGTTTCCACTTTGGTAATGGTGGTTATCGATAAGCATGCTGATATCGCCATCCTCCGTACTATGGGTGCCAGTACCCGGCAGATTTTGCTGACTTTTGTGAGTCAGGGGGCGCTGGTCGGGCTTGTGGGGGCTGTAGTTGGTGGTGCGTTGGGGGTGTTGGGCTCGCTGACGGTGACCAAATTGGTAGCGGGGCTGGAATCAATGCTCGGCATTCAGTTCCTAAAGTCTGATGTCTATCCCGTGGATTATTTGCCGTCCCAGTTGGTATGGGCAGACGTGGCACTGGTTGTGGCGGCGGGCTTTCTGCTTAGCTTGCTGGCAACTTTGTATCCGGCCTTTAAGGCCAGTCGGGTTCAGCCGGCAGCAGCCTTGCGCAATGAGTAAGTCGGGCTGGGCTTTTGGGTAGGGTCTCAATTTTCAGAAGATATCTGCCGGTGCCCGCCGCAATTTTGGCTTGGGTGCTGGCTGCCTGTTTTACCTTGATGCTGGATGGGTGGTACCTAAGGGTTTTTTGTCCGCCAGGCATGCGTAGTGGTTCAGTTTGCTACGCAGAGGGGTGGGAGATCTGGCCCATTTGGATTGTTTCACTGGGAGCGGTGCTTTCAGCGTTTATGGTGGTGTGGGCGGCAGCGTTGGCTGCGGCTACCGCCGAAGTCAAGGTGGCCCGCAAGGCTTTATTTGTTGGTGTTATTGCAGCTCTGGTGCTAGGTGCTCTTACCGAGTATTACCTGCAGGCATTGTTGGCAATTACCTCAGGGGCTTTTGCCTATTGGAGTCTGCAGAGGGTTTACAGCGGGAAAAATTAACTGACCGCTGATCGCCTTTGGATTCGCAATTTCCATCTTTTCACAACGTGCCAGCGCCAGAGGGCACGCATGGCAAAATAGGCCACTGTCGCAAAGAATGCCCCGGCAATCAGAGAGCCGGTAAATAGTGGCAGCCAGATCTTCCCGACTTCACTGGTCAACCATTCCCACGACAGTTCGATGCTGAAATCCACCGGTGGCGCCCCTAGAACCCAGGCGCCGAGCTTGTAAGTGCTAAAGAAAATAGCCGGCATGGTGATCGGGTTACTGATCCATACAAGAATCATCGATAAAGGTAGATTGCAGCGCAGCCAAAGTGCGAGCAGAGCGGCAATAACCATTTGCCCTGGCAAAGGGAGGAAGCTGGTAAATACGCCAACCGCAAATGCGACCGAGACTGAGTGTCGGTTCAAATGAAAAAGGTTGGGGTCGTGGAGAAGAGTCCCCAGAAATTTGAGGCCGTTGTTGGCTCTAACTTCTTCGGGGCTTGGCAGCCATCGCCTGATAATACTCTTCGGCATAACTCTGTCTGTAACCTGGGTGGTGGCAGCCTAAAACAAGCGCTGTTCCGAGGCCTGGATATTCTTTCTGTGGGATTTTCCCTAAGCCCCAAATAAAGCATAGAGCGCTCGCGTTAGTCGAACAGGCTCATCTGGCGCGGGCGCTATTATGCCCACTTAAACATGGCAAGACTACTGCTCTGTTGAAAGTCACCTATTTTGCCCTATTGTCAACAATCCTTAATGTTTAATCGGGGATGCCTGCAGTTGACGAGAGAATGCTGGTGATTTAATGTCATGCCTCATTAAGATTGTCGACAATCCAGGTCTTGCATGACTGTAGTTGGTACTGCCGGTTCAGCTTCAGAGGAGCGTCAAAGCCTTGCTGAACGCTTATTTCTGACTTTGCGCGCTGAAATTGTGGAGGGGCAAATCGCCTCTGGCAGCAAAATTAGCGAGCCGGAACTGGCGCGCCGCTTTAATGCCAGTCGCGGGAGTTTGCGCGAAGCAGTGATGCGCCTGGAGTCTTTGGGACTGCTGGAACGTAAGGTCAATGTCGGAGCCCGGGTTGTAGAGTTAAGTGAGCGCGGCTTACTGGAACTCTATGAAGTTCGCGAAGCCCTCGAGGGTATGGCTTGCCGTCTGGCAGCGGAACAGCGCACCGAGGAAGACCTGGTTGAGCTGCGCCAAATGCTCTACCACCATGAGCAGCAGGAAGAGCTGCAGGCCGGTAAGGCGTACTTCCAGCCGGAAGGGGATTTTGATTTTCATTTCCGCATCGTGCAGGCATCAAAGAATGATCTTCTGATCGATACCCTGTGCAATCGACTTTATTACCGTGTTCGTATGTATCGCTACCAATTGGGGATGGCCAGTCCCCGGGCCCAGCGGGCTTTCCGCGAGCACAACCATATTATTGAGGCCATTGAGGCCGGGGATGGTGAGCTGGCGGAGCTATTAATGCGCCGGCATATCCGCGCCTCGAGAATAAACATTGAAAAGAAACTGAGGTAGAGCATGAGCCAAAAGCCTTCTGCTGGCGCACGTTTCCGCGCTGCACTCGCCGAGAATCAACCGCTGCAAGTGGTTGGTACCATCAACGCCTATTCCGCCATTATGGCCGAACGTATTGGTCACAAGGCGATTTACCTGTCTGGCGCCGGTGTTGCCAACGCCTCCTACGGTCTGCCGGACTTGGGTATGACCAGTCTCGATAATGTACTGGAGGATGTGCGGCGTATAACTGCTGCCAGTGAGTTGCCGCTTTTAGTGGATATCGATACTGGTTGGGGCGGCGCTTTCAACATTTCCCGCACCATTAAAGAGATGATCCGCGCTGGTGCCGCTGCGGTACACATCGAAGATCAGGTAGCGCAGAAGCGCTGTGGCCATCGTCCGAATAAAGAGATTGTTTCCAAGCAGGAGATGGTCGACCGTATCAAAGCGGCGGTAGATGCTCGTACTGATGACGATTTCTTTGTAATGGCTCGCACTGATGCCTTTGCACAGGAAGGGCTCGATGCGGCTATTGAACGCGCCCAGGCTTGTATTGAGGCTGGCGCCGACGGCATTTTCGCGGAAGCGGTAACTGAACTTGAGCACTATCGTGCCTTTAAGGACGCGCTAAATGTGCCGATTTTGGCGAATATTACCGAGTTTGGTAAAACCAAGCTGTATAACGCCAAAGATTTGGGCGAAGCGGGCGCAGATATCGTACTGTATCCACTGTCGGCGTTCCGTGCGATGAACCGTGCGGCGGAAAATGTTTATACCAGTATCCTGCAAAATGGCGATCAGCAAGCGGTTGTCGACACCATGCAGACTCGTGAGGAGCTGTACGATTACCTGAATTATCACGAGTTTGAACAGAAGCTGGACGAACTTTTCAATAAGTAGGCATTACGGAGTTATTCAGAGGCTCCCAAGCAGCCCGGTGCGAAAGCCGGGCGCTGCGCTTTCAATTGGATGAACACAGCAAATGTGTATACAACAGGGGAAATAAGAAGATGGTAGAGAAAGCATTGGGCGGTGCTGGTCTGCGCGGCCAGGTAGCAGGTAAAACTGCACTTTCTACAGTGGGCAAATCCGGTTCCGGCCTGACTTACCGCGGTTACGATATTAAAGATCTGGCCCAGCACTGTGAGTTTGAAGAAGTTGCCTACCTGATTTTCTATGGGGAATTACCCACTGAGGGAGAGCTGGCGGAGTACAAGGCGCTGCTGAAAGCCAAGCGTGGCCTGCCGCAGGCATTAAAAGAAGTGCTTGAGCGCATTCCGGCTGATGCCCATCCAATGGATGTAATGCGCACAGGTTGTTCCATGTTGGGTAACTTGGAAGGTGAAGAATCCTTCGCCCAGCAGTTGGATAAAGCTAATCGCCTGCTGGCCGCATTCCCCTCCATAATCTGCTATTGGTACCGTTTCACCCACGACAATGTGCGTATCGAAACTGAAACCGATGACGACAGCATTGGCGGCCACTTCCTGCATATGCTGCGCGATGAGAAGCCTAATGAACTGCACGAGCAGGTCATGAACGTTTCCCTGATTCTGTATGCAGAGCACGAATTTAACGCGTCTACTTTTACCGCTCGCGTTTGTGCTTCCACTTTGTCCGATCTGTTCAGCTGCATTACCGGTGCTATCGGCACCCTGCGTGGTCCTCTGCATGGTGGTGCCAACGAAGCGGCAATGGAACTGATCGAGCGTTTCGCCAATCCAGACGAAGCAGAGAAAGAACTGCTGGGCATGCTGGAGCGCAAAGAAAAGATTATGGGCTTCGGCCACGCCATTTACCGCGAGTCCGACCCGCGCAATGAGATTATCAAAGGCTGGTCTGAAAAGTTGGCTGAAGATGTTGGTGATACCGTGTTGTACCCGGTATCTGTTCGCTGTGAAGAAGTGATGTGGCGTGAGAAAAAATTGTTCTGTAATGCAGACTTCTTCCACGCTTCCGCGTATCACTTTATGGGTATTCCCACAAAATTGTTTACCCCGATTTTTGTAATGTCCCGCGTTACCGGCTGGGCTGCACATGTATTCGAGCAGCGCGCTGATAACCGCATTATTCGCCCGAGTGCGGAGTACGTAGGTGTTGAACCCCGTACAGTAACTCCAATCGCTGAGCGCGGTTAATTTTCATTTCACTTTTGAAATGAGGCACACCCGGTGTGCCGGCTCCAGGTTGCCTTTGGTGAGTGGCCTGGAGCCACCCTCAGAAGAGACACGATTTTAAAAAAAGATTCGACTGATTTACCTGCTATGAATACTGATTACCGCAAATCACTGCCCGGTACAGACCTCGATTATTTCGATACCCGAGCCGCTGTTGACGCGATCCAGCCCGGAGCCTATGCCAAACTGCCGTATACCTCACGTATTCTGGCGGAAAACCTGGTGCGTCGCTGCGAGCCGGCAAAACTGACCGACTCCCTGAAACAGATTATTGAGCGCAAGCGCGAGCTGGACTTCCCTTGGTTTCCAGCCCGAGTGGTGTGCCACGACATCCTCGGCCAAACCGCGCTGGTAGACCTGGCCGGTCTGCGCGATGCCATTGCCGATAAAGGCGGTGATCCCGCCAAGGTAAATCCAGTTGTTCCCACCCAGTTGATTGTGGATCACTCCCTCGCGGTAGAGCACCCCGGATTTGAGAAGGATGCTTTTGAAAAAAATCGTGCGGTAGAGGAGCGTCGTAACGAAGACCGCTTCCACTTTATCAACTGGACAAAAACCGCATTTGAAAACGTCGATGTGATTCCCCCCGGTAACGGCATCATGCACCAGATCAATCTGGAGAAAATGTCTCCGGTGGTGCAGGTGCGCGAGGGCGTGGCCTTCCCGGATACCTGTGTCGGTACCGACAGCCACACGCCGATGGTAGATGCTCTGGGTGTGATTTCTGTGGGTGTTGGCGGCCTGGAAGCTGAGAGCGTGATGCTTGGCCGCGCCTCTTATATGCGTCTGCCGCATATTGTTGGAGTGGAGCTCACTGGAAAGTTGCAGCCGGGTATTACTGGTACCGACTTGGTATTGGCTCTCACTGAATTCCTGCGCCGCGAGCGCGTGGTCGGCGCCTACCTGGAGTTTTACGGTGAGGGGGCTTCCAACCTGACCCTGGGCGATCGCGCCACTATTTCCAATATGACTCCAGAGTATGGCGCTACTGCGGCCATGTTCTCTATCGATGAGCAAACCATCGACTACCTCAAACTCACCGGCCGCGATGATGAGCAGGTAGCTTTGGTAGAGAAGTTTGCCAAAGAGACGGGCCTCTGGTCCGACACCTTGAAGGATGCCGAATACGAGCGCGTACTGAAGTTCGATCTGGATACAGTGGGTCGCAACCTTGCTGGCCCCTCCAACCCCCACGCGCTGCTGCCGGCCTCAGAACTGGCTAATCGTGGAATCGCTAAAGCCTGGGAAGAGAAAGCCGGTGAGATGCCCGATGGTGCTGTGATTATTGCCGCGATTACCAGCTGCACCAATACCAGCAACCCGCGCAATATGATTGCCGCAGGCCTGATTGCCCGCAATGCGAACAAGCTCGGCCTGACCCGTAAGCCCTGGGTCAAGTCATCCCTGGCTCCAGGCTCCAAAACGGTAAAAATGTATTTGGAAGAGGCCGACCTGCTACCGGATCTGGAGCAGATGGGCTTCGGCGTAGTGGCTTTCGCCTGCACCACCTGTAACGGCATGAGCGGTGCCCTGGACCCGAAAATTCAGCAGGAAGTGATCGATCGCGATCTGTATGCTACTGCGGTCCTGTCCGGAAACCGCAATTTCGACGGTCGTATCCACCCCTATGCCAAGCAGGCTTTCCTGGCGTCACCGCCGCTGGTCGTTGCCTACGCTATTGCCGGCACCATCCGGTTCGATATTGAAAAAGATGCGCTGGGATACGATGCCGATGGCAACCCGATTACCCTGAAAGATATCTGGCCCAGCGATGAAGAGATCGATGCGATCGTACGTCAGAGCGTGAAGCCACAGCAGTTCCGCGATGTGTATATTCCCATGTTCGAAGAGCGGGATGCCGCAGAAGAGCAGGGCCACGCACTGTACGACTGGCGCCCGATGAGTACCTATATCCGCCGTCCACCTTATTGGGAAGGTGCCCTGGCAGGCGAGCGCAGCCTGAAGGGCATGCGCCCGCTGGCGGTGCTGGGTGATAATATCACTACCGATCACTTGTCTCCGTCCAATGCCATTCTGGCCAGCAGCGCTGCCGGTGAATACCTGGCGAAGATGGGCTTGCCGGAGGAGGACTTTAACTCCTACGCGACCCACCGTGGCGACCACCTCACTGCCCAGCGTGCAACTTTCGCCAACCCGAAGCTACTCAACGAAATGGTGCGCGATGATAACGGCGAGGTCCGCCAGGGCTCCCTGGCTCGTGTCGAGCCGGAAGGGCAGGTTACCCGTATGTGGGAAGCCATCGAGACCTATATGGATCGGAAGCAGCCGCTGATTATCATTGCAGGTGCTGATTACGGGCAGGGTTCTTCCCGTGACTGGGCTGCGAAAGGTGTGCGCCTTGCCGGTGTGGAAGCGATTGTGGCCGAAGGCTTCGAGCGAATTCACCGCACCAACCTGATCGGTATGGGTGTATTGCCGTTGGAGTTTAAGTCGGGCACTACTCGTGAAACCCTGGGTATCGACGGTACCGAGAGTTTCGATGTAATCGGTGAGCGCACTCCCCATGCCACGCTGACCTTGCTTATCCACCGCGCTAACGGTGAGACGATTGAGGCTCCTGTTACATGTCGTCTGGATACTGCAGAAGAGGTTTCCATTTATGAGGCTGGGGGTGTTTTGCAGCGCTTTGCCAAAGACTTCCTCGAAGCAGAAGCGACGGCCTGAGTTATGAAGTTTGCTCCTCAAGTAAAAATCCCCGCGACTTATATGCGCGGGGGAACCAGCAAGGGTGTTTTCTTCCGCTTACAAGATCTGCCCGAAGTTGCACGAGTGCCGGGGCAGGCCCGTGACAACTTGCTGCTGCGCGTGATTGGCAGCCCGGATCCATACGGTAAGCAAACCGACGGTATGGGTGGCGCTACTTCAAGCACCAGCAAAACGGTAATCTTGTCGCCCAGCGATAAAGCCGATCATGATGTGAACTACCTGTTTGGCCAGGTTTCTATCGATAAGCCGTTTGTTGATTGGAGTGGTAACTGCGGAAATCTAACCGCCGCCGTGGGTGCCTTTGCGATCAATAGCGGTTTTGTAGAGCTCGCGAGAGTGCCAGAAAATGGCATCTGCACCGTGCGCATCTGGCAGGCCAATATTGGCAAGACCATTGTTGCCCATGTACCTATGACCAATGGTGAAGTTCAGGAAACCGGAGACTTTGAGCTGGACGGAGTGACTTTTCCGGCGGCTGAAGTGGAAGTGGAATTTATGGACCCTGCCGACGGTGAGGGTGCCATGTTTCCTACTGGTAACCTGGTCGATGATCTGGAAGTGCCCGATGTAGGTGTGCTCAAGGCCACCATGATCAATGCTGGAATTCCGACGATTTTCGTCAATGCAGAAGATATTGGCTACACCGGCACTGAATTGCAGGATGCCATTAATGGTGACAGCAAAGCGCTGGCGATGTTTGAGAGCATTCGCGTTCACGGTGCGGTAAAGATGGGATTGGTTTCTACCGTAGAAGAAGCTGCAAATCGTCATCACACCCCTAAGGTTGCTTTTGTTGCTAAACCGCAGGATTACGCTGCATCCAGTGGTAAGGTAGTGGCATCTTCCGAGGTCGACCTCCTCGTGCGCGCCTTATCTATGGGCAAGTTGCACCACGCCATGATGGGCACGGCAGCAGTAGCCATTGGCACCGCTGCAGCGATCCCGGGCACATTGGTTAACCTTGCAGCTGGTGGGGGTGAGCGCAGCTCTGTTTGCTTCGGCCACCCATCGGGTACCTTGCGTGTGGGTGCTGAAGCCAAAGAGGCTGAAGGGCAATGGACTGCTACCAAGGCTATTATGAGTCGCAGCGCTCGAATCCTAATGGAAGGTTGGGTGCGAATACCTGGCGATAGCTTTTAGGGCTTTAGTGATTTCTTTATAGGGGGCCTTTGGGCCCCTTTTTATTTTCCTTCTCTTAAAAATGATTAGGAATCTGTTTTAAATTTTTACTCCAATAGAGTTTTATATTCTTTATATATTTAAATTTATAGGCGAATATTAATCTCAGTCATCCTGATATTAACTTTTCTTCCGGTTTTCCTGTGTTTTCCGGTAGGTTTTTTATCTGAAAAAAATGCTGTGTTTTTATCATTGTGAGACAGGGCTTGCCTTAATAGTCACATCTAGGTCTGTTTAGATATAGCCTTTATTGCTCAGCGTACGTATATTTAAGGCCTGCTGTTGGGATGCGAGGCGTTGGGTGGGCAAGCAGATAGACTCCAAAAAACTCCCAACATTCGTAGAAAGCTGGTGTATGAATCCTACGGTTTCAGTACTTACTTGACTTGCTAGTCGCAGCTAGTGACAACAAATTGTGAACTAGTCCTCTTTGTCCTAGTCGCGATCCGCTCTATCGTATCTGAGTTTCTTACGTCCCTTCTTTTTGAGATTTTAGCCTAGCCGCCGTACTGCCGACGGCCCTATGGGATGGCCATTCATTAAAAAATAAATGTGGCTTTCCTTTTGCAGCAGATTGGAGAGACATCAATGAGAATTAAAAAACCACTTACCTTTGCAATTGCAATGGCAAATGTCGCGGTAGTGTCGGCTTGGGCTCAGGAAGATAGCCAACAGGATGACGATTGGGCGCTGGAAGAAGTAACGGTTACCGCAACCAAGCGCGAAACCAACCTGATGGAAACCCCCGTAGCAATCAGTGCATTTACGCAGGAAGAGCTGGACCGTCAGGGTATCAAAAATATTAAGGACCTGGGCAACACTATCCCCAATGTGGATATCGGCTACGATGCCTCCCAGTCCTCCCCAGTAATTTCCATGCGTGGTGTACGCTCTACAAACACCAGTGAATTGGGTGATCCGGCGGTAGGGTTACACTTTGACGGCATTTACTCAGCGCGTCCCCAGTCTGCAATGGCAATGATGTTTGACTCCGAGCGGGTTGAAGCCATGCGCGGACCTCAGGGTACCCTATATGGACGCAACTCTACCGTTGGTGCCATAAACGTTCTCTCCAAGAAGCCAGTAATCGACGAATTTGAAGGCAACGTCGGCGTTGAATACGGTAGCTGGGATCGAGAAATGGTAAGAGGGGTGATCAACATACCCGTCTCCGACACCTTCGCTCTTCGTGTATCTGCCATGAGCGAAACACGGGACTCCTACCTTACTGGTTACTACGATGCTAACCAATATGACAATCGTTATTTCAGCGCGGATAGTCTAGGCGCAACCCCTCTCGCTGATGATGCTGAGCGTACATTTATTCAAAGCAATAACTGGTGGACATCTGAGGATGTTTCTCTGGTAAAAGCCGACCCTGAAGACTTCTACGGTAATGTTGATCAACAGGCGATTCGTATTGGCGCCTTGTGGGAGCCAACGGAGGATATTTCCTGGTACACCGTTGTCGAACATTATCAGGATCAAAGTGCCGGTGGTATTAATACCATTGACTGTGAAAAGGCCGCGAAGCGGACAGATGGAACAACCTGTGAAACTTATTATGGTCCTGGTGCTGATGAGTACACAGTAGCAGTAAACGTTCCCGGCAAGCTCGACCTAACCATGGATGCATTCCGTTCCAACTTCCGTTGGGATTTTAGTGACAGCATGGCGTTTGTATATAACGCAGGTTATGCGGTACAGAATCGCAGTAATTTGATTGATGCTGATGCTGGTCGTAATAGTTGGGATATGAGCATGAGCATCACTGATGCAGAAAATGTCTCATACTCTCATGAACTACAGCTCCAATCTACTGATGATGGCCCCCTTGAGTGGATCACAGGTCTATTCTATTTTCATGAGTCTAACGACCTAAATGGCTATTTCTTGGCATCACTGGATAATTCCGTTTTCTGGCGTCAACCGGAGAGAAATGTTGATGCACTTGGGGCATTTGCTCAGGCGACTTATAGCCTCACAGACACTCTGCACCTCACATTTGGCACTCGCTATACTTATGATGAAAAAAGTGATGAGGGGGGTAATAACCTAAGTTGCCGCCGTGATTGGTCACTGGATACTGAAGTAACTGGCGAATACGGGTGTTTTCCTGCTTATAACCATTCGACCTTCAGTGAGCTACCCTCCGACTACTTTGCGGATGACTCCATTTATTCCATCGATACTTACAATGATGTCGATGATAATTGGGAAAATGTCGATTATCGTCTTGGGGTCGATTACGATCTGACTGACGATATAATGCTCTATGCTTATTTCGCAACCGGGTTTAAGTCTGGTGGCTTGGGTGATGTTGTTTATAAATACGCGCAGGACCCTGAGACTGCCGAAGATATTCTCGATGCAGATGGCAATCGTGTTGTAGAGCAGACTTTTAAAACGAATTATGATGAAGAAACGGTTGACACCTGGGAGTTTGGGGCCAAAGGTAGTTTCCTCGATGGTCGTTTGAATCTTGCCGGTACATTCTTTTTCTCAAAATATAAAGATATGCAGCTGGCCGCTCCAGATGTTGCCTATACGTTTTTGGTGAGAGAGGTTGATGATGCAGGCGAACTTACAGGGGAAATCACTTCAGAGCCCGCGGTAATTTATCGAACCAAGAATGCTGCGCATTCAGAAATTAAAGGATTTGAGTTTGAATTTGACTGGGCTCCATATCCAAATGGCCATATCAGTGGTTTTGCAACTTGGATGCGAACAGAGATCACGTCCGATTTCGTAAACCGCTGGAACTATAACAACCCGTCGCTGTTTGAGATTGCTGATTGGGCTACGGCTCATGATGATAGCAACCCTGAGCTCTACCGTAACCTGAAGGGTAACGAACTGCCGGTATCGCCTCAGTACAGCTTCACTATTAACTACGACCATACCTTTGAGCTGGCTCACGGTGGCGCAATTATTCCGTTCATCAGTGTTCACTGGGAAGATAAGTCATACCTGACCTTCTGGAATGTTGACAAGCATGACTTCCCGGTTGGTGATACCTCTGCATTTGATGATAGCCGTGATCCGTTCTGGATGATTAATGCTTCCATTAAGTACGTAAGCCCCGACGATCAGTGGAATGTTGAAGCTTATGGTTACAATCTGACCGATGAAGTTATTCCGTACTACGCGGAAGGTAGTGATGCTCTGGTGTCTGGACCATTCTCTACCCCAGCTAACTATGGTGTACGTTTCAACTACAACTTCTAGGTAGTTATTGTTACTCCATAATAAAAAAGCCGGACCATTTTAAATGGTCTGGCTTTTTTATATCTCGCGTGTGGTGTCAAAGCCTCTTACGAGTTCTTTAGCCCTGTTAAGACATACAAGTATCTTGGGGTTATGTAAGTAGCTAGGCTCTGGTTTTATGCCAAATTATATGAATCATATAAATAAAAATAGGGCGATAAGTGTCCAGGGTAAAAGGTATGCGATTGCAGTGATTGCTTCAGATAGCCCGTCAGACAAGTTTTCACCAAAATGAGATTGGGAGTCTGATATGGGGGCCCAGAAAGAAGTGTAGGATTTTGAGTGTAACTCAATTTGAACCGCATCCATCTGAGTTTGCTTGAACAGTTTAGCTTTTTCCCCTGTGAATACTCAATATCAGATTGTACCGATGCTAGCTTTTCAGCAACCTTGATTAGAGTATCGATATCGCTGGCAGATTTTTGTTTCAGCTCTACAAGCCTCGACTGATACTGGAGTAACATTTCAAGGCGCTTTTGGTTGTCGATAATGACATCGTGTAAATCTTCTGCTTTGGTTTCTTGCTGTATCACTCCTCCTTGTTTCGATGCCAGTTTAATGATTTTATCAACCCGGGTGAGGTGGATTCTAAAGTGAATCCTTCCGTAGGGATTTTCAATATTACTGAGACTAGAATGTAATATAGTGCATTCTTTCTCTATCTCTTGCAGGCAAAGTAACTGGAGTTTGCGGAATACAACTTTAATCTCTTCAGTAGGTAGTTGAGCTGTTAAGTAATGTTCGTAAGCAATCTGCTCATTTGGGTTTCATTAAGGAGACTCAAGATTTGTGTTATTCTCCTACGAGCCTGGGTGTTTGTTCTCAATCTGTGTATTGGTGGAAAATAAGTAATGTCTACAATAGAGCTGGAAGAAAGACGGAAATTAGAACTAATCGAAAAGGTTAGGGGTTATTTGTCTAAAGAATTTGAGCTGGAAATTGGCGGTTTTGAAGCGGAGTTCTTTATTGATTTTCTTGCAAAGGAGATGGGGGCTGGATTTTATAATCAGGGTTTACATGATGCTCAGGTAATAGTGTCCTCTAAGTTGGAGGATATTTCTGATGCAATTTATGAGATAGAAAAGCCTGTAGACTAGAAATATTGCACTTATTGATAGCAGCACCATTCTATCTCTTATAAGCTGTTCAGAGATATCATTCCTTAGGTTTTTCCGCCTGGATAAATAGCATGGCTGCAAAGACCAACACTATTCCAGGTATAAAGCTGATATTAAAGCTTGCCATTTCCAATACTATGGCCACTATTAGTACAAATATCGGATTCAAGAAACTATATGCTGCAACCTTAGTTGCCCCGATCCTTAATGTACTGAATTGCAGCAGAAAAAAACTAATTAAAGTTGAGAATAAGGCTAAATAGAATAGTCCGCCGTAAGTCTCGGTGGGTATATTTCGCCATTCTATCTGGTTCAAGTTTGGAAAAGAGAGCAATAGTAACCAGAGCGCGCCAAATAGAATAACCCAGAACGTCATAACCTCTGTAGGCTCCCCTGAGTGAACCTTCTTGATAAGTGGGTTATATAAACTGAGCGATATAGCACCAAAGGTGAATATCCAATCCCCTTTATTTAGGTCTAGCGTTATCGCTGTTGTGATACTCCCCTTGAATACAATCCAGGCTGCACCCAGAGTCCCAAGGGTTAGGCCGACAACTTTGCGGGTGCTGCTTCGCTCGCCATTGATGATCAAAGTAAAGATGGCAGTCATCGCCGGGACGGTTGTAAAAAGAGCGCCGGTATTCACTGCGGTGGTGTATTTGAGTGCTTCAAACATACACCAGAAAAAGATAACCAGTGGAATGCTGAGTAGAGCATACCCCAGTAGTTTTTTGGGCTCTGGAAGCTGAATCCCGTGCTTTAAAAATATGAAGGGTGCAAATAGTCCCGCCGCAATTAAGAATCGAATCAACATCATGGAATCCGCCGGGAGTGAATCGGCGATTAACTCCCCAACTGGAAATGATCCAGCGACCAGTAGTGTACAAAGTATCATCAGGCAGTGAACCCACCAGAGCGAGGCGTTGGGGCTTGTAGTTGATGGGGTTATGCCCCTGGTAAGCTCACTCATGCTTCTTCCCTCTATTAGCGAGAGATAAGTGTATGTCGTTTCTGGTAAACTGATAATCCAGCATTATAGACACTCACTGTTGAGGAGAAGGAAACAGTCGCTTATGGAGACAATTGCAGCGATTCCAATATTTGTGACTGTGGCAGAAACCGGTGGCTTTTCCCCGGCGGCAAAGTTACTTGGCATCTCAAAATCAGCGGTAAGCAAGCGGGTTACCCAGTTGGAGCTGCAGCTTGGGGTGAAGCTTTTGCACAGAACTACGCGAAAGTTGAGCCTGACGGAGGCTGGGGAGCATTTTTATGAGCACGCACGCATTGCTTATAAATCGGCCAAAGATGCACAAGACGCAGTTCTGCAGCTACAGGGGGAGCCTCGGGGGCGCTTGCGGATCAATGCTCCTATGTCCTTTGGTAGATTGCACCTGGCTCCCTTAATTCCCGTGTTTATGAAGCGTTACCCTGAGATTAGTATCGACATGATACTGGACGATAAAGTTGTCGATTTAGTGGGGGAGGGCTTTGATATCGCTATTCGCGGAGGTGACCTTCCCGATACCAGCCTGATTGCCCGCAAACTTGCACCTCTGAAAAGTGTACTCTGTGCGTCACCTTCCTACTTGAAGGAATTCGGGGAGCCCACAGAACTGGAACAGTTGAGCGCCCATAATTGCCTGATTTTTACTTATTCCAGGGATGTGAAAGAGTGGGGTTTTATCAAAGACAATCACTTACATACCATCGAGGTGAAGGGTAACTACCAGGTAAATAATAGTGAGGCACTGAGGGAAGCTCTTCTTCAGGGTGTAGGGATAGGCCGCTTGCCCACCTTCGTGGCAGGACCAGACATTGAGGCTGGAAAGCTAATTCCTCTATTTGAGGAGTACCAGATGCCTGCAAAGTCTATCTACGCGGTTTTCCCTGAGCGGCAGTTTATGCCAGCCAAAGTCCGCGCCTTTATAGACTTTGCAATAGAGTACTTTGGCGGCGATACACCTTACTGGGATCAGTAAAATGTTAACCTTTCGTCAACAGTAAGTCTCCGCCGAACCCCATTATCAGCGATAGGGAAACCCAATAAGCTTCTTCTCATCGACATTCAATCAACGAACGATAGTCAGAGAGAAACTTATGGAATTGTTTAAAGCTGTTGAATCCCGCCGCTCGGTTAAGCATTTCGATGTCACTGCAGAGATGCCTGCCGAGGACTTCACCCGTCTGGTCCAGGCGACCATGTTGTCGCCGACTTCTTACAATATTCAGCACTGGCGTTTCCTGCGCATCACTGACATTTCCCTCCGTAGCCAGCTTAAAGATGCAGCCTGGGGACAGCAGCAAGTAGAAGATGCTTCTGAGTTGGTCATACTTTGTGCAGATATTAATGCCTGGAGCGATCGGCCGGAGCGGTACTGGGCCGATGCGCCGAAAGAGGCTCGGGATGTGTTAGTGCCAATGCTAACTGAATTCTACAAGGGTAAGCAGCAACTACAGCGGGACGAGGCTATTCGAAGCTGTGGATTGGCAGCACAAACCATGATGTTAGCTGCAAAGTCTATGGGATATGACACAGGCGCAATGGTTGGATTTGACCCAGAGAGAGTCGCTGATCTGATCAATTTGCCCGAAGGTTATTTGATCGGGATGATGATAGTGATTGGAAAAGCGGCAAAAGTTGCGAATGGACGTGGTGGACAGCTGTCGATAAATGACGTCCTGTTCGAGAATAGCTTTTAAGGTGATGAGAAATAGGGGTGAATCGCTATTGAGGCTCTTTTAGTAAGTCTCAAGGATTAATTGTGTAAATTGTAAAGGCAATTACAGTGTCTATTTGCTGACGTTATCAAAGTTTCGTTATGTTTGCCTACTTCAAATAATAGATATGAGATAGAGCAATATAATGAAAGCTCCCTTAGGCTCAGAATGAGTTCTTTTCATTGATATTGGAAACGTGAAGTGTGGCTTATGCCTACAATTTTCTTATATCAATGAGAGGGACCTGCCATGAACACCTGTTACCACAAGTTAGTCACAGCTTTCGTCACAAGTGCTACTTTATTCTCATCACCACTAGTTATGGCTGTTGATTGTGGCGATGTAATAACAACAGCTGAAACCCTGTCGGAAACGCTGAATTGTGAACTGAGCCTGGCGAATCCCTATGCGGTAACAGTAACTGGACCCGGTGGAAGCCTTACGATGGCAGAGGGCGGGGAAATTATTTGTGATAACCCAAATCTAGAAGGTATTGCTGGAATTTTGGTTAATGGATTATCTGGTGCCGTTTATGGTGGGACGATAACCGACTGCCCAGATGGTTTAAACCTGGAGGGAGATGGATTTCATACCATAGATGGAATTATGATCTTAAATTCTCCACGAGAGGGAATTGTTATTGATAGTGACTCCAATAATATTGTTGGGAATCAAATTATTGATACTGGCAATGATGATGGTATAGATGTTAGAGGCGATCGAAACCAAATTATCAATAATTATATTGAATCAGCCGGCGATCAGGGAATTACGGTAAATGGTGTGTTTACACTGGTTCAGCTAAATACTGTTGTCGGTAGTACTGATGGTGATAACGGAATTGATATTAATGAAAGTAACACAACAGTTATTCAGAACTTTGTTACCGGCAGTGCGAGTAATGGGATTGAACTCAATGTGGATGTATCAAGTACTTCTATAATACAAAATATAGTCATGGAAAATGGGACAAATGGCTCGCCTGATACAGCCGGTATCAATATCGCTGGATTCAATAATGAGAATAATGTGGTGGTAGGGAATACATCGCTTGATAATTCTGCATTTGATTTACGTGATCCTACCGATCCAACTTGCAGTGGAAGTAATACTTGGATTGCCAATACTCATGTAACAGCTGAACCTGCCTGTTTGGATTAAGATCGGAGGGGTTTTTAATCTGAGGAAAGTAGTAAGCGAGTGAGTGTTACTGCTGGAGAAGCCGGAAAGATATACTGCATTTAAGGTGTGCTGTGTATTCGCGTCTTCCCTATTTTGGGTAAGTTGGTGGAGTTACTAAAATTGAGCCCGAACTACGATGTTCCACGCCAATGCTGACACTCGATTGCCGATAGGGTGACACTAAGGGCTATGTTCTGTGAGAGAAACGACATGGCAGTCTTCTGCTTTATGAAAATCAGTTGTCGTTTCCTACAAAAATCTCAATCCGATCGACATTCCCGCTAGCATCCAGTACAGCAATTTGGTGCTTACCACTTCCCGGAAATAGTGCCAGGTTTTCGTTTCCGAGGGTTTCGCCCTTGGGCTCACCGTTTAGGAACCAATAGCGCTTTCCCTGTCCGCCAATCGCGCTCAGAGTTAAACGCGGAAGTGGGGCATTTTTGCCGGTAGGTCGATACTGGTTACCATCTCCAGCTCCGATAATCTTTAGTGGAGTCCCTGTTGTTGCAGTCGGGGTGTAACACTCGGGAGCCGTCGGAGGAATTTGTTGGGCCCGGGTCTGGTTTTCAGGTAGCCAGGATTCCAGTTCTTTTGGCCAAAGGGCTAAGCTATGCCTTTGAGTAGAAGAATCCATACAACTGGGCTTTACCCGCATACCTTGCCGGTTTGCAAAGAAACTAAAGGTTTGTGCTGCCCGCAGAGGCTCACCTTGCGGCGATAGTGTTCTGGGTGTGCGCCCTTGGATTAACCAGGCGTTGTGTTGCAGATGGCAGTGGCTGGTTTGTGTGAGCGTCTTCTGGCCCCCAAGCGGCCAACAAATAGTCTCTTGAGTTACTAAGTCGGGCTTTTTCAGGTGCTGTTGTTTGTTGTCTGGTAATGCGGCGATAACTGCGTTCAACAGAGGTGTGGCGCTAATGGAGCCATAGTAACCGGGTAGGGGAGTGCCATCCGGTCGGCCTACCCAAATGCCGACGGTGTAGCCGGGAGTTACGCCAATCACCCAGGCATCCCGGTAGCCGTAGCTGGTGCCTGTCTTCCAGGCGATATCTGCCTTGTTTTGCCGCACCAGATTGCGCCAACGGCGGGAACCTCCGCGATTGGAAGCGAGCATTTCAAATGTAATCCAAGCTGCCTCAGGAGACATCAGATGCCTTTCACGTACGGGCTCCTCGGGTAAATAGCGGGGAGCTGCAGTCTGGCCTCCCCGTGCCAGTGCGGCATAAATGCCTGCCAGCTGGTCAAGACGAGCACCTACTCCCCCCAAAATCATGGCCAAACTGGGTCTACCGCCACTGGGAAACTCTAGTGCTAGTCCGGCATTTTCCAGGGCTGCGGCCAATCGACCGGGGCCGTAATGTTCCAGTAGCTGAACTGCAGGAACATTGAGAGATTTCTGAAGGGCGGCGGTGGCGGTGACAGGGCCGGCGAAGCCTCGATGGAAATTTTCAGGGCGGTAATCGCCGTAGATGCGGGGCGCATCGCTGAGCAGGGAGGCGCTGTGGATCAGGTCCTCATCAATGGCAAGTCCGTACAAAAAGGGTTTGAGCGTAGAGCCCGGTGAGCGTACAGCCCTGGCCATATCCACATAGCCATAGCGGCGCCCGTTACCAAAATGAGAAGCTCCCACGTAGGCTCGCACGGATAAATCGGAATTCTCCAAAACTACAACAGCTGCAGATGTTTTGGCTGGATAGCTATCCATATGATCGCGCAGAAAATCTTCCAATCCGCGCTGGATGTTGCCGTCGATTGTGGTGCGGATAACTTCTTGATCGCTGATGGTATTCACCAGCCTGCGGGCTAGGTGCGGGGCGTTTTGCGGGAATTCCAAGCGCTCCGCATAGACCTGCTCAAGTTGAGCGCGCTCAACATCCTCTGCGCTCCAGACGGTAAATGACTGCAGCCTATCCAGAACTTTGTCCCGGGCTTTTTGTGCCTTTAGAGGATGCCGATCTGGCCGCAGGCGGCTCGGCGCCTGAGGGAGTACAGCTAGCAGTGCAGCTTCCGCATGGGTAAGGTCGGAGGCTGATTTACGCAGGTATAGACGGCTGGCTGCTTCCACGCCTTCAATATTGCCGCCGTAAGGTGTGAGGTTCAGGTACAGATCGAGAATTTCATCCTTGCTGAAATGCCATTCCAACTGCAATGCACGCAATATCTGCTTGGTTTTGCCCGGCAGAGTTTTGCGGTGTGGGTCCAGTAGTCGCGCTACCTGCATGGTGAGAGTGGAACCGCCGGAAACGACTCGTCCATTGCGAAGGTATTGGACTGAAGCTCGCAATAGGGCGAGCGGGTTTACGCCTGGGTGACGGTAGAAGTGTCGGTCTTCGTAGGTGAGAAGAGCTTCGATAAAGCGCGGCGATACATTTTCCCGAGATATTGGGTATCTCCAAACTCCGCGACTGTCGGCAAAGAAACGTAGTGGTTTACCGTAACGATCTGCAACGACCCGTGCAAAATCTTGAGTTTCGGGAAGAGGTGGAGGGAAAGCAAAGTCGAGCAGTAGCAGTACCGCTGTGAGGGCGGCGGGCGCAAGCAGCAGTGCGCGAACTCTGCGACTGCTGCTTTGCCAGGCTCTCTGGATAGTGGCCAACAGCTTCACTGTTTACCGATTACCCGCATTTGCGTTAGGGGATTTTCACCGATAGCGAAGCGTTCCGGTTTGTACATATCCTCTACGTAGGGTGGGGGCACCTGATAGTTGCCGGGGGTTACTGCGCGGGCGATATAGAAGAGATTGGTGGTTTTGTATCTCAGCTGATCCAGTGCCGCCACAAAGCGGTCATCGCGATATTCAGTGTGTTGGATATTGTCCTGGGTGTCCTGCCACTGGGCAATACTTTTGCCATCGAACTCGAGTTCATCCACTTTGACACTGTCGGCCAGGTTTTGATTCTCCAGCTCAAAACCTGCGGGCAATAGGTCCACTGCAAGTAGGTCGGGCAGGCGTTGGTCCGCATCAATTTGCAAACGCACCAGGTAAAGCTCGCCCTCACGAACTTGATCGGGAATGACTTCCGTGCCATCCAAATTGTGGTAGCTGCGTTTAATTCTGACACCTTTATCCATCTCCGCCTCAGGTGACTTCTTGCTGTAACCATTGATGGTAATTGCTGCATAGAGTTTTTCTTTCTGTGCAGTTACCTCAAGTGCGCTGGCGGCTTCGCGCCCGCGGAATAATGCGCTGTGCGGGTTATCGCTATTGAGCTCGCGCAAGCCATCAATACTGGCCAAAGTCGCAGACCAGTTTGCACTGCTATTGAGTTGCAACTGTGCTCCAGCCATAAACACACTATTGCGCTCCTGGGTGCTGAGATATTGGCGACCGTGGAGAAGATCTGCCAGTTCGAACACCAGGGATTCCGTTTTATCACCAGCGAAATTGTGCTCTAGGAGCAGGGAGATCATTTGGGCCGTATCCCGTAGGTCTGATCCATAATCGCCATAGTAGCTGCGGCGTTTGCGCTCGATTTCAAGCGCTTTTTGCAGGGCCTGCTGGGCCAGGGTGGCATCGCCCATGGTGTGCAAAGCGATTGCCATATGCAGGTTTGGTAAGGGAGATTGGGTCAGGCTAGAGCCGCTTTCATAAAGGGTACGCAGTTGCCCGAGAGACACTTTCTGTACTCGTGAGAGCACATAGGCTGCGTAAGCTCTTGAGGCATAAGCATAGAAATCGGGACTATAGCTATAGCGTTGCTGATAGAAAGCACCGCTCTCACGGGCGTAATCCTGAAGGCGCTTGAGTGCGGATTCCAGGCGGTTATCGTCAAATACGATTCCCTGGTCCCGGGCCCGCAATAGAAGGTCGACTACATAGGCGGTTAGCCACTGGCTTTCGGAAGACTCGGAACTCCATAGGCCAAAGCTGCCGTTCCCTTTTTGCATGCTGAAAATGCGTTCAATACCTGTGTCGATACGTTCGGCCCGCTCATTCTCATCCAGAGGTTCAAGGCCCAGTTTTTGCTGTCGCTGCGGCGTTGCCATGACTAGCGGGAAGGTCCGGCTGGAAGTTTGTTCCAGGCAGCCGTAGGGGTATTGCAGCAGGTTGGATAGGTGATCCTGTAACTGCAGTTGCGGTCGGCTGTCCAGGGATACCAGGGTTTGAACAGTTCCAGGCATTAGAGAATCCAGGAAGCTGCTATCGGCACTGAAGCTCTCGCCCTGGGACAGGAGTCTGCGCTGGTTGCGTGTGGTTGCCGGCCAAGCGGGGCGCACGCCCAGGCGCCACTGCTGTTCGATATCGATATTATTTCCATCTTTATCGACGGCACCCTGCACGACCAGTTTGAACTCCGCATCTCCGGTGGCATCTTTGGCGGTGATTGGGAAGCGCAAAGTTTTGCGTTCACCATCCGCCAGTTCCAGCATCCGCTCACCCATTTCCAAATCTACCGCGCCCACTGATTGCATATTTACAGTGAGTTTTTGGGGGTGGCTACTTAAGTTATTGAGATCAAGGGCCAGTGTGCTGCTATCACCAGGGGCCATAAAGCGAGGCAAGGCGGCTTGGGTGACAACCGGTGAGGCGACTGTTACTTCTCCGTCGGCGCTACCGAATCGGTCTTTGCTGAAAGAAACCGCCATCAGGCGCAGCCGTCCGTTAAACACCGGTAGTTGTAGCGCGACCTTTGCTTGGCCCTGAGTATCAAATTCAACGGGTCCTGAGAATAAAGATACTATTTGAACGTCGGAGTTGGGCTCGTCGCCGCCTCGGGCTAGTTCCGCATCGCCGCCAAAACGTTGCTCCACCAGTTTGCCACTGTTGGATTCAATAATGCGATGATAGATATCCCTTACATCCACACCGTAACGGCGCTGGCCAAAAAAGGCCTCGAAGGGATCCGGGGTTTTGAAGCGGGTGATATTGAGTACACCGACATCGACGGCGGCCAGGGTGGCCCAGGCTTTGCTCCCGTTTTGTTCGATAGAATTTTCGTCGGCAGAAATGGTAACTTCAATTTCCGAGCCGGGCAGGGCATTCGTGGGCGCTTCCAGTGAAATGGGCAGACGCCGAGGATCACGTTCCAGGGGCAGGTGGGCGAGACCAAAAGCGCGATTGGGGGCGATACGCTCATTCTTGTCCGCAGGGCGCAGAGCAGTAACAGAAATATAGGTGTCGTGGCGATCCCACTCGGGAGAGATTGGGATTTCGATATTGGTGCCCGACTTTTCTACAGGTAGTCGTTTGGACCACAATAGTTGGTCGCTCTCCACCAACACCAACGCCTCTCCGTCAGCGGGCGGTACTATGGTGAGTTGCGCCAGATCTCCAGAAGAGTACCTTGGTTTATCCAGTGACAGGGCCACGGTATCTGGACGCGCAGCCTGGCCTTTGGCTACTTGGTCCTTACGCCACCAGTAATACCAGTCCCGGCCGGCGTGGAAGCGTAAGCTGCTGGTTGCCCCCGTATTGGTATCAGTGACTTCTAAGCGGTAGTGGCCATGTTCCACTGGTACTGTGAGCTTCAGAGGCTGCTCTTCGGTGAATTGGAGCTGGCGACTGAAAGTTTCAAATTCAGCACTTGAGTATTCATAGTGCCAGCCCCGATTTGCAGAGTACTCCCAAAAGTACTGGCGGTCTTCGGAAATTAACACCGCTTTGAGATCCCGCCCGATAACAGGCTCGCCCTGTGCGTCGGCAACCACTATTTCAAATTCAGGCCTGCTGCTGGCCGATGGGTTTTCCTCTCCAAAATTTGGGCGAATACCTACCACCGGGTGTGTGGGCCATACCAGGACTGGATGTTGGCGAGTTACCGGGCGGCCGCCGGATTCGAACAGGCTGGAAACCAAGTTGATTTTCAGCGGGCTCTTTGCTCGTTTCCAACGGGAGGGCAAGGTCAGATTGCTCAACCCTTCCTCATTGAGCTCAATCGTTGGGGCATGAAACTGTCGCGTGGGCAAAGATTCATTAGTGTTCCCAAATAAGAACCCTTTCCACTGGGGGAAGGGCTCGCGATAGTGGCTAATTTGCACCAGAGTTTCCAGACGGTTCTTTGCCGCTGGCGCACCATAGAGATAACTACCTTCTACTTGAAGTTCGAAAGATTTTTTATGGCCCTCTACCAGACTGCGCTCTTCACCATCTTGCAAAACCAACTTCATTCGCTCTGGCAGGAATTCTTCTACCTTAAATGGATAATTCACTTTGCGCCCATCGGCTAGCTCAACATCCAAGCGCCAGTCACCGGTAGGTGCATTTTGTGGAAGTGGGATAAGCTTTTCGTAGTATCCGGGCGCGCTGGCGTGCCATGTGAATGCGCGCGCGCTGGTATTGTCCGGCTTTATGAGTTCTGCCTTGATCGGCAGGTCTTTGATATAGCGACCGTCATAATTGCGCAGCAGCCCGCTCACCTGGATCGATTCATTGGGGCGATACAGATCTCGCGGGCCATACATGAAAAACTCCATCGGTCTCGAAGGGCGCTGGCCCAACTGAAAATCCGAAAGGTCCAATGCAGGTTCACGTAGGTCGAGTATGGAGAAGTGACCGGTATCAGGATCTCTTGCGATGAAGAAGCGCTGTGAGTCTTCCTGTTCCTGCGTCAGAGCAAAGCGCACCTGGCCGTCTTGGTCGGTTGTGTATTGCTGGATTAGCTCCCCTTTGTTGTTGAGCAGCTCAACCTCAATGCCCTTAAGAGCCTGCCCTTCATCCAGAGATGAAACATAGAGGTCAACACTGTTTGGATAGTACCGCGCATGAAGGCCTAAGTTGGAGATAGAGAAGTGGGTGACATCATAGAGATTGGTGTCATACATGCCTGCCGGCTGCATAACCGCGACATAAATTCCTGGTTGTTGCAGGGGCTTTATATGCCCGATAGAGAGGTCGAAATCTCGCTGGACGTATTTCTCCTTGGTGAGATCGAACTGGGCACTATAGACAAAATCGGCCACTTGATTGAGGGACTTTAAGCGATAGTAGTATTTTAGTGACTGGCTTTTGATCAGCCTGAAGAACTCGGAATAATGCTCAGGTTTCACTCTATGGAAGTGAATCTGTGCAGCCTCAACACTGACTGCAGTAACAGGTAGGCCGGGAGTTACCGTCGCGGGAAAAATACTTCCATTGCTGGCAAAGCTGATACTGGGTTCAATCCGTCGGGTGCGAATCCTCTCCTGTTTCTCTTCCTGTAACTCCAAGCCGTTTTCGCCGGGCAGACCCGGGAGCACGGTGAGTTTATAGCGAGTATCTGGTTCAATATGAGGAAAATAGAGAATTTTCTGGTTATCGGATAGAACCCAACCACCATCTACACGCTCGCCATCGTCACGGGATAGATTCAAGTAGGAGCCAAAATGGGCATTGCCCAGTAAAGGTTCAGAAAAGATAACTGCGATGGCCCTTGCATCTTTAAATGTCCGCTCCCCAATGTGGAGGACCTTTAGGAAGTGATCCCCGGAGATTTGAGTGCTGGCATTGGCTGTGACTTGTGAAGGGGTAGCATCATTCTCTGTCAGATCAGTAGAATTTCTTTCAGAAGTGCGCCGAACTTCATCAGATTTCGAGCTTATTTCACTAGAAGAGGCCGCTTCTTTTTTATGCACTTTCTCGGTGGGGTTGAGAGCTTGTGCCTGGTTGTTACCCTCATCAACGCTCCCGCCTTCCGCAAGCTTGGGGGTGTCAGCGAGTTTCTTCTCTGGCTTTTCTTGTGAGCAAGCCATAGTAATAAGACAAAGAAGAATGACCGCAATCCAGCGTGGTGAGCGGTGAAGGGACATGGGTATTTCCTTATAGAATCCATTTAACGGCGCACAATTTAGTCCGTCTTTAAATATGTCTCAAGTTTCCTCCATGGTTTCCGTGCTCGGTATCTACTTCTGATGCCAGTGTGTATCAATAGTGAGTTGGGGGTTACTGATGGCTGGAAAATAAATTTATAGAATGATGGGATGGCAATTAGGTGGCTTAGGGAGTAAGCGACCTTCCTGTTCTATGGTGCCAGGTTGAGGCGTGTAGTTTATTCGATAATCACTAGTTCAATTGAATCTAGCCGAAGTAACGTTGTATTACTACACCTATGTTGGCTTCTTTTTACGTTTAAATAGCTTAATCCAGAAGATTCCTTCAAAGATAATGCCAAGAGCAAGGAAGATTACTCCTCCCACAGGGACTCCGAAAGCGTAGCAGGCAATCGCCGCAAATAAAAATAGCAGTGCGGTGGCAATTCTTTTCACTTTGATATTCCTTTGTTATGCCTCAGTACTAGCCTAAGCTTGTCCTACTTCAAAGACTATACTGAATACCGGACTTAAACCCAACATAAATAATGCCCAAGCATAGAACTGTAGAACAGAAAGCTAAAGGCAGATAGAGTTTGTGATGGCCGTGCCTGACCCTGTAAATCGTCACCACTATCAGCGAACTTAAGGCCAAAAGTGCCGATAAGCCTAGAGCCATTAAGATGACTTGAACTTCAGTAATGCCATCATTTCCGGCAGCTAGCGTCGGTTCTATATACTTGGGGCCGTTTTTCCCGGCAGTTGTTACAGCGGAGACACTTCTGGCTAAAAGAAGTTCGTTACCATTAAGCCCTCGCCAGTACTCCATAATGGAAATAAGAGTTGCTATTGAACTTGCTATAAGGCAAAGGCTGATTTTTGAAGCGGTAGCCATGATGCTTGAAGTTGGGGGCATACAGAATGTCTTATTTTGTCTTTCTATTGATCTTGCTTAGCCAGAGTGTGATTAGTAAGCAGGCAGTGAATGTAGGTATGAAAACGACTAAAGCTTGAAACATCAATATGGAGGCCTGGATCTTCAGAATTTCACCTTCACCAAAAGAGTTATCGTAAATGTAATGTGCAGCCAGAGTGTAACTTAGGCTGACTAATATAGAAGTAATCAGTGATCTTAGAATCATTGTTTTAGTTAACTATGATAACTCAGCTTGGATGGTCTTTAAGGGTAAACTAAACCTGTATAAGATTTCTAAGGAAATTGTTAATGGATTCTTGTAGTTCATAATCCTCTGTACTGACAGAATAGATACGTGCTTTATGGGCAAATTTCAAGGCTTTATCTTGATTGTTTAGTCTCAAAAAACATTCAGCCATTTCCAGGGCAATTGAAGCTGAATACAAAGGGAGATCTAATTTTATGGAGCAGTTAAGTCCCTGGGTGTATGCCTGTATTGCATCCTCACAGCTTTCTGAAAAATCACCCAGAGCCTCCCACTGTAGGGGATGGTCTAGCTCGCCTCCGGCATATTTTGCGCATAGTCTCTCTAGCGAGTTGAGGGAGTCTTGGCACCCAGCTTTATCCCCAGAGGCGGATTTATTGACTATCTCAAGTGCGAGTCCATGTACATCATCGTAAAGTGGTGTAATCATTTAGAAATTATACCCAAGAGCTGAAACATAAAAAATATCGATATAACAGTGGGTACTTATTGGCAAGACGAGTCTTCTGTAGATCGTTGCCAGATATTAGAGGTTTCGACTTCGCAAGTTTAAGCACGTACTCACCAAGCGGTGACTGGTATTGCTGTGAAGAGATCACAGATAGCGGCCGAGGTTTTTTATGAAGAGCCTCAGACCAGCTAGTCACCCTTACTCTTTCATATGTACTATCTTACTGTTAGGTGGGGTTATTTGAGGTAGCCTGTGAAAGTACTGATTGTTGGGGCTGGGCCCACGGGCCTTACAACAGCGGTCGAGCTTGCTCGGCGAGGGCTACTGCCAAGAATTGTGGACCGCCGGGATAGCGCGTCAACCCTTAGTCGAGCAGTGGGAGTTACTTCTCGCAGCCTTGAGTTGCTTTCTCACTCTGGCGTTTCTGAAAAGTTGATTGCTGAGGGGATCGCTGTTCAGAGCGCATGCATTTACCTAAATACGCATTTAGCACTAGAGTTCCCCCTTCATTCCGATCGGACTTATTTCCCCGCCATTCTTGGACTTCCTCAAGACAGAACTGAAGCTCTCATGGCTCAGGTTTTATTTGGTATGGGAGTCGAAGTTGAATATAGGAAAGAACTCAAAACCCTTACCGAGGAAAAGAGTGGGGTAGTGGCTTTTTTTGATAATGGTGAAGAGGAGCAATTTGACCTGGTCGTAGGAGCGGATGGTATTCGCAGTACTGTTCGTGAAGCTGCAGGTATCAGTTATCCTGGATTTGACTTGGAAGAAGTGTGGTCAATCGCGGATGTTGATACAGGGGATTGGCCTCCTAAAAGAAAGTTTACCTTGGTCAAAATGGAATCTGGCGTGGTCGCTGTTGCCGTGCCATTGGGAGAAGGCCGACACCGTCTGGTAGCTAGCTGTGATAATGCAATTAAAGCATTTCCGATGGCGGTGGATGTTAAGAGGGTTCGGCGGGAGGGAACCTTTAAAATCTCAATTCGGCAAGCGGAAACTTACTCAAAGGGCAGGATACATCTAGCTGGGGATGCTGCCCATTGCCACTCTCCGGTTGGAGGTCGTGGTATGAACCTTGGGATAGCTGATGCAGCCGAATTGGCAAAACGGATCACTGAGGGGCAGCTCCTAGGCTACTCTGATTTGCGCCACCAAGAAGATAAAAAGGTTATTGAGGTTACTGAGCGTGGCCGGAAAATGATCACTGGACAATCCCTGAAAGCAAGATTTGAATTTCGAGCGTTAATCGCTGCCGCCAGTTCTATTCCTGCGGTGCGGAGAAAACTGGGGCAGTTTGCGGTAGAACTTTAGGGGCATTCCAACCTATTTTTTTAGTTTTACAGCTGTACCAAAAACAAGAATTTCTGAGGAGCCATCCATAATTGCACTTGTAGTAAAACGAATTCCTACCACGGCATCAGCGCCTTTTTGCCGGGCACTGTCACTTAATCTTTGAAAAGCTTTGTTTCTCGCTTCGGTCAGCATTTCCGTATAGCCTCGTATCTCTCCACCGACAATACTCTTTATACCTGCCATTAAGTCACGGCCGATATGTTTTGATTGAACAACGTTGCCCGTAACGATATCCAGTACCTCCGATATTTCTCTTCCTGGTACTGTTTCTGTAGTTGAAAAAATCATATCACTCCCTTAATTATAATTACCTATATTTTTGGCTCTTTTGGTGATCTTACCCTAACCTGGATCCGTTATGCGAATATATTTAATTGTTTTATGGTGGTCGAATGTTTGTTTTTAGCTACCGTACCTTTTCTGGGTTTTAGCTTTTATCTTACATTAAATGAGGTAGGGTTCCGGGGTGAAAAGTGTAATGATCATATAGGCCAGTAACTTTTGATGGAATATGAGCTAAATTAAAAGCAATCCAGTAATTGCTGCAACTTTCTCTATAGTAAGTTGTCCACTTTTATTTTGGTATAATGGGGGGGGGAATCAGTGCCCTCAATAAAGTCTCGGCTACTCAATGTAATAGCCCTTGCTGCGCAAAAGCGCGCAGTTATGACCCTAGATTAGAGAGGATTTGGTAAAATTTAGGTTAAAATTCCCTAGTGGGGTTAATGTGGGTACATAAAAGTTGCTTAAAATGTACTCCTTCATGAAGTACTTATTTCATGCTTTCTCCTTTCTTAAGGGGAGTAAGCACTGCCAATAACCAACATCTATCCACTGGTTAAATTTTCGGCCGACCTCTTTGAAATGAGCAACTTTTTCCATTCCAAACTTCTTATGAAGTGCTACGCTGCCTGCATTTGGTAGAGCTATACCGCAGATTACCGCGTGGACATTGAGTTCACTTAACTGTTTAAACAGTTCATTATAGAGCTTCGAGCCCCAGCCTTTAGAGGAATAGTTCGTGTCCAAGTACACGGTAGCCTCCACCGAATACTGGTAAGCACAGCGTCCTTTCCATTTACTGGCATAACAATAGCCAATTAAACGGCCCTCATTCTCAGCAACTAACCAGGGAAGATTGTTTTTTGAGCATTCTTCGACTCGGTCGGCGATAATTTCTGCAGAAACTGGCTCTACCTCAAAAGTGATACAGGTATTCTCCACATAGTAATTGTAGATTTTAGCAATCCCAGCAGAGTCAGAAGCTTTAACTGCTCGTATCATACTGTTGTCTCTCCCTATGTTTGATAGCATTGGCCAGAGATTGGTGGTGAACTGACTAGCCAGATACCCGCTGGCTGGCTCTGTAAAGCTTTATCAATGCTAACTTTTCTTTTTACTATTTAGCGACTTTTCCATGGCCTTTGATTCTTCTAGTGTACGAACGGACCAATCTATTCGCTGCTGATCAGAGACTATATCAGAATCAATGTTATAAAGGCTCCAGTTTCCAGAGTCATCTTTAACAAACTGAGTGCCGTACCACTGTGGCCGACCAAGATTCATCATTAAGCGATCCCAAGTGGCCGCTTTTAGCCAATTAGCTTTATTCTTATCCTCTGCCAGGGTTGCTGCAATAGTGGCAAGAGCATGGGCCAGTCTTATATCTTCTGATTTATTACCATGCTGGAAGATAAGTGCTGCATGATAGTAGTCCTTTGACGTTCTAATATGCCCATTCTCAAGCATTTTTAAGACTTTTATCCGCCGGGTTTTGTCTTCATGATTTAGTGATTCCCAGTCAATGTCACGGTGGGGGGCAATGCGCGCGCTTTGGTCTTGGGTGAATAAATCAGTGAGCAGTTTATTTTCCTGTGCAACCTTCTCCTTTGGTATTTTATGTATTGTTACTTCATTACTGGCAATAGAATATTGGGCCGAAATGCAATATAGAATAGTAATGGCTTTTGTCGTTAAGTGTCTCATACTCAAATGTTGGGTCTCGCTTTTCGTGCGTGAAGTGTAAGATAAATGTTGTGAAATTTTGTAAGTTTCATCGCTAAAGGGCTGCTATAGCTTCTATTTCTACTAGTAAATCTGGGTGTATTAGTTTTGAAACTTCCACCAATGAACAAGCGGGTAAACTTTCTTCGTAAAATTGAAAAAGTAGCTCTCGAATGGATGTTAGACTGCCAATATCGCGAACAAAGATTGTTAGTTTGACTAAATTATTTTTTACCAGTCCCTCGCAATCAAGGATTATTGAAAGCTGGGAAAGTATTTCAGTAGTCTGAGCAATCAAGCTAGAAGATTGTACTTCGGTTTCATACGCTGTAAGGCCAGATATGTATAGGGTGTTGTTGTGCTTTGTTGCGTGTACATAAGGGCCTGCAGCTTGGGGAAGGTCTTGGTAGTTTATCCTTTCGATCATTCTATCTACTTTTGTGCTCTGTAATTGGGTGATTTACTAAATTAAAACAGGAAGATTCCAGTCTTAGTTATTACTACTAGTGGCTAGTGTGTCGGCATTGCTACTATGATTAGCTCTCATTACCCTAGTAGTTTACTTTACTCCGATAGTGTAGAAAGTAAGAAAGGGTTGTTCTGGTGTATTTTTAGGAATTTTAGATATTCATTCCCAACATTTTCAGGAGCCTCCCACTGCGGATAATGCCCAATCGTTCCCAGCTCAACAATATCCGTTGGCCGATCTATCAGTTGCCGAAATCGATCCACCATATGCTTCCCTGAAACTGGGTCTAATGAGCCATTGATTAGTAATAGGGGGCCGGGGTATTGCTTTAGGGCGTCGACCCAGCGCTGACGATGTTGGCGCCTGTCGCGCATATAGCTGATTAGTTTATAAAGGAGCCGGTTGCCATTCTTATATTGGAGAATTTGCCACAAGTCTCGCAACTCTCTGTCAGAGGGTTGTGTCTCTGGTCCGAAAATGGCACTGAAGCTGCGGCAAAACTGCCGGTAATTCATCAGTTTATTGATCAGGAAGCCTGCGGGAGAGAGCAGCAGTTTTTGTACGAAACGCGCTTGATGAGTTTCTGGAAATAGACCTCCGTTTAGCAGGCATGCTGAGGCATACCTCGTGGTACCACCGCTATTGGCTCTGGCGAGTAACTCCTGGGCAACGGTATCCCCATAGTCATGGGCCAGCAGGTGGACCTTGTTGATGTTTAAATGTTGCAGAAGAGCTTCATGTAAATCAGCTTGCCCGTGGATACTGTAGTTATGCTGCTTGGGTTTGTCTGAGTAACCGAATCCCAGCATATCCATAGCAATACAGCGATAGTGCGCTGTCAGTTGGGCCCATACCTTTTGCCAGTCATAACTACTGGTTGGAAAACCGTGAATCAAAAGCAGCACTGGTTTATGTCGGCAGCTTGGGTTGCTATCGACATAGAAGAGTTGGTGGTTTTGATAATCAAAAATCTTTCCGTTTGATAACCACTGCTGAGGCTGCATTGGCTGTTCCATTTCTTATTGTTGTATTTGCTGTAAAGATTGCACGATGAGCGCGCAACCTCAAGCAGCGGCTACAGGTGGAAAGTAATTATCCTGTTCCTTGCAATGCGTAAATCGCGGGCTTGTTGATTATCTTCCATACTGAAAGCAGGGTCACCGAGGCGGTTAGGCCGATAATAAGCAATGGTGGTAGCAGCCAGCCCCATAGGCTGGTTTCAATACTGAACTCGCTTTGCTCAAGCCAAAGCGCCAGAGGGACGAGGACCAAAGTCGCTACAGCGATACCGATAACGACGGGAATCAGGCTATCGATCAGGGTGTGATAGAAAATCGTCGCTGGGCGGGCGCCGATTGCCATGCGCACGCCAAGCTCAGTACGCCGCAGTTGTACACTGTAACTGAGCACTCCAAAGATACCGATGGCAGCGAGGCTAAGTGCCAGTAATGTCAGGGCGGTGGTTACCCAAACTGAGACCCGGTCATTGCTTAGGAGTAGGTCTCGCGCCTGCTCCAGGGTGAATAGCTCAGAAACTTTGTACTGCCTGTTTACTTCGGCAAACTCCCGATTAATCTCTGTGGTGCTGAGCGGTTGGTGAGGCTTATGTCTAAGTACGAGTAGGGGATAGCTCACGTTGATACCGCGCACAAATAAGCGGGCGGGTTCCTTTTTGCCGGGCAGGCTTGCGTTGCGTACTACACCGACCACTTGGTAGGGCAAGTCACCTCGCCAGTAGTAGCGATTGCCTAATACTTCTCCATCCGGCTCCAGTTGCTGGGCCAGGGTTTCGTTGACGAGCATCATGCGATTGTTATCGGAAAATTCAGCCGCATTGATATGGCGGCCAGCTATCAAAGGCATACGCAAAATGGAAAGGTAGTTTTCGTCGACCACTGTGGTCTTGGCCATCACCGGGTTTTGTCGGCTGGCATAATGACTCAGGGATGTGGTCCAGAGTGGCCGGCTGATGGAGATAGGAGTGTTTAGGCTCAGGCTGGCATTTTGTACTTTAGGGTGCTCCAGCAATCTTTGCCTGATGGCCTTCAGATAACTCTCTCGTTCGGCAGTGGGGGCACTCCTAAGATTGCCGATATTCAGAGTCATCACTTGAACGTTGTCCAAGGGGAAGCCAAAGGGCTGGTTAATCAGTCGGTTAGCTTGAAGGAAAATCTGCAAGCTGGCGACGATAAGCAAACTGGTCATCGCCACTTGGCTGCTGATGAGGATTTTGCGGATTAGAGGCGAGATCTGTACGCCAGAACCTTTGCCGCTGCTCTGCAGCATTTGATTCAGTGCGCGGTAATTAACCTGGCGACTGACTATGGCTGAGAAGAACAGGGCGAGCAGTAAGGCACACAACAGTGCAAAAACCAGTGTCTGCCAGTTTAAGGTGAGCTCTTGAATGCGAGGAATTTGTTCCGTAGCCATCACCTTTAATACTTCCGTCGATCCCAGGGCTAAAAGTAGAGAAAGTAATGCAGCCCCTAACATAAGTAGGCCGATTTCACATAGCAGGGCCAAAAAGATATGTTTTTTATGTGCGCCCAACGCGACCTGTATCGCCATATTGCGTTGTTGTTTGGCTGCGCGAGAAAGAATCAGGTTGGTAACATTGGCGCAGGCAATTAACAGAAGCACCAGTGTACCGCCCATTACCATTAAGGTTCGCGTGGCGCTGTCGCCAAGTATTTTATTGGCGAAGGGGGTGAGTCGGTATTCAACGGACCTTTCTACCGAAGAGGACCTTCTCGCTAGGGCCGTTTGATACTGGGCATCCATTAATGTGCTCAATTCATGCCCCGCACTGGCGGGGTCAATGCCCGGCTTCAGCTTTCCTGTGAGCATGCGGAAAGGCAGGAAGCCTCTCCAATTATTTCTGCGCTCTACTTGTGTATCGTTAAAGTCCCAGGGCAGCCAGACCGCCGTTTGCCGGCCCTGCTTATAGATTTGGGGTTCAATGAAGTCTTTGGCGGTGACGCCGACAATGCGAAAGTCCACCTCCCCAAATTGCAGGCTTTGCTCCAAGACATTTGGGTTGCGCCGGAACATCTGCTCCCAGGTTTGATAGCTGATAACCGCCACAGGGACTCGGCTGTCGAGCCCTTCATCGGCATTGAATTGTCTGCCTAAGGCCAGGGGTGCTCCAGCCAGCTGGAGATATTCCGGAGAGACATAGGAAACATTAACCCGTGGTGATCCGGATAAATTGCGAGCCACATCTTCCCAGAAGTACACCAGGGCGCTGGACTCGAAGAAACTATCGTTCTTATAGATTTCAACCAGGGCAGGGTATTGGCTGTTGTTTTCCAGCCGCAGCTGCTTGTTCTGGTAGAGATTACCATTCACGACATACAGCCGATCTTCGTCCGGGTAGGGTAGGGGTGCGGCTAACAGTTGGTAGTTGAGATTAAATAGTGTTACCAGGGCGCCGAGAGTGATACCCAGGGTCAGAATAATAGTGGTGGCGTAGCTCCGCGCCCGATTGAGGGACTGGAGGGCAATGGACAGGTCCTTTGTGGTGATCATAGGGCCATCTCATGGGGCTCTAGTATGGGCTGCGGCGTTGAGATTTTTCCATCCAGCAGATGCAGTTGGCGGCTGGCCATGTCTGCATAACGAGGGTCATGGGTCACCATGCACAGGGTGGTCCCTTCATTGTTGAGCTGCCGCAGCATTTCCATTACTGCATCGCCATTGTGGGAATCCAGGTTGCCGGTGGGCTCGTCCACCAGTAGTAGGGACGGATTGCCAACTAGCGCCCGGGCTATGGCGATTCGCTGCTGTTGGCCACCGGATAACTGGTTAGGTTTGTGAGCGGCCCGGTGACTCATCCCCACCTTCTCCAGACAGTGTTTCACTTTTTTGTCGGCTTCAGACTTGGGAATGGGATTGCGGCGGTATCGCAGGGGCAGGGCGATATTGTCGTAGACAGAGAGTTCGTCAATCAGATTAAAGGACTGGAAGATAAAGCCTACTTTCTCGTTGCGAATAGTCGCCGCCTCACTCAGCGACAATTGAGCGACTTCTATGCCTTCAATCTGATACCTACCACTGGTGGGGAGGTCCAGCAGGCCGAGAATCGAGAGAAGTGTGGATTTACCGCAACCCGAGGGGCCGCAGATAGATACAAATTCCCCCTGGTAAATACTCAGGTCAACGCCTCGCAGGGCGTGAGTTTCCATATCTGCGGTGCTGAACACCTTGGTGATCCCGGCCATATGGAGGATTGGCTTGGACATAGCGAACTCCCTTTCTCGCTTTAGGTTTCAGGCTTTAGTCAATAATCTGGATATGCTCAGCTGCATTAAAATTGGCCATATCCGAGAGGATGATACGGTCCGCTTCATTGAGGCCTTGGGTGATCTGGATATATCGACCCGACTCCTCGCCGAAGCTGATGGGCTGGAGTGCCGCTTCCTCCCCGTTTTCATTAATCAGGAAGAGATTGGCCTCACTGTGCCTCTGCACATTGATAGGCCTCTCGACGAACAGCGTATCTTCCATCGTGGCAGTGAAGATCCGGGCATCGACGTTGAGCTGTGGCCTGGCAGATTCTGGCGCGCCCGCGCTAAAAGCAATTTCCACTTCAATATTGCCGTCCCGAACTTCAGGAGTAATACGGGTTACCATACCTTCGACTTTTTCTCTGCGGGTATCAATTTCAGCGGGCTGACCAACCTCCAGTTGCTCTGCTTTGGATTGTGGTACTTGAACCAAGGCGAGTAGATCTGTCTCGCTGCCGATCAGCGCCAGCTCCTGGCCGGGATTGACACCTTGCCCCAGCTCTACCGGTAGTCGTTGCAGTATGCCGTCCAGACCGGCACGTACTGTCAGTCGGTCTGTTCGTTGCTGGATACTTTGCAGTTGGGTCTGGGCTTGGTTGATTTGCTCGCGCTGGATTAACTCTGATTCGACGGCGACTTTGCGCAAGTGATTGATACGCTGTTTTTGCAGGTCCACACGTTTTTTCATCTGTTCCTGGCGTAAGACGGTGGTTTGGTAGGTGAGCTGGGAAACCACTCCACTTTTTACCAGCTCGTCCTCAGCTTCGCGACGCAACTTGATTACTTGGTAATTGGAGTTCAGTTCCGCGAGTATGGCTTCCTCCGCGAGAACATCGCGCTGATTGTTCAGAACAAGCCGCCGCAGATTAGCTTCCTCTTGTTCCAGGGAGGTTTCGGCTGCATCCAGGTCGCGCATTAATTCTGGGTTGCTCAGCTGCATAATGATGCTATCACTTTGTACTTCTGCACCGGGACGCAACATGATTTTTTCAACATTCGCTGCGGTTAGAGCGGTAATTAACGTCTGCTTGTCTGAACGCAGCCTACCATAACCATCTACCACAACTTGTAGGTCTCCCCGTTGGACGGTGCCTAGCATTAGCTGTTCCCGCTCAACCTTGTAGGCGCTGTCAGGAAGTAACAAGAGGGTGCTGGTAAATGCCACAAAAGCAAGAGCAGCACCACCTAGCATTAAAGGGTGCTTAATCAGGGGGCGTTTCTTAGGTTTAATAATATCCATATTGCGGCATTTCCTTGGTTAAGCAATCGTTGCACGCTTTTCTACTGTGAAACCTTGATGCGGGGGCGAGTTAGAGGTGGAAAATCATAACTATTTAAAACGGGTGTATTCCTGTTGGAACTCCGAGGGAGGGTGGGTTTTTATCTTGTAATTAGTACTGTCGAGCATATTTTTGTGATCAAAACTCAGGGCTTTAAAAGGGTTTTAGGAGAGGCTGAAAATGCAGGAAAATTGGTACAAGAACCAGTTGCTTGCGGTGAATGGTGGGGAAATACAGGATGGTTTGAATATTGTGAGGTGGGCAGTAACTTGAGAGGTTTAACGATTACCCAATGCATTTTGAGGATAGGTTCACAAGTAAAATTGTGGAGATGTAGTGGGAATAAAGGTGTCGTGGCTTAGTGAATCCGGTAGATTGTCTAAACCGCTACACCTTTAACAAAATATATTTGTAAAACGAAGGGCTTGATAAGTCTTAGTGCAAATTACAGGCCGAGGGTTATCCCAGAGCTTTGACCAATAGCGCCTGTTGAAGTTGATCGTCATCAACCCCCTCTGGTCGGGGTATTTGCACGATATGCCCGGATCCTGGAGCTATATCGATCGCTTTGCCTTCCGTATTCTCCATTTGCTCCAAGGGGAAGAACAAGCTACCGCTGGGAGTCATTAACTCCAATTGATCACCGCGTTCAAAGCGATTTTTAACATCAATCGTCAAATACTCAGGACTGCCATCAATAAGCTCGCCTACGAACTGTTGGCCCGGAGTTGATATCAATCCCTTTTCATATTGCTGGTATTCTGCTGGTGGATGGCGACGGTAGAAACCTTCCGTGTAGCCTCTGTTCGAGAGGGTTTCCAATTCGTCCATCATCTTCATGTCAAAGTCTTTTCCTGCTGCTGCATCGTCTATCGCGCGACGATAGATCTGAGCTGTACGAGCTACATAGTAGTGGGATTTGGTGCGACCTTCGATTTTTAAAGAGTGAACCCCCATTTCCGTGAGGCGCTTGACGTGCTGTACGGCCCGCAGATCTTTGGAATTCATGATGTAGGTACCGTGCTCATCTTCATAGGCCGGCATATATTCGCCAGGGCGACCTTCTTCCTGTAATAAAAAGGCCTGTGAAGTACTGTCACTGGTGGAGGTGGGTTGCTGGTTGGACTCCTGGATAGGTTCCTGGGTTTGCACATGAATCAATTCGCCAACTTCATTCTCTTTGGCTTCATGAGCTTGGTATTGCCAGCGGCAGGAGTTGGTGCAGGCGCCCTGATTGGCATCTCTATGGGTCATATAACCGGACAGCAAGCAGCGCCCGGAGTAGGCGATACAGAGTGCACCGTGGACAAAGACTTCCAACTCCATCTCAGGCACTTTCTGGCGAATTTCTTCAATCTCATCCAGGGACAATTCCCGGGAAAGTATCACCCGAGATAATCCCTGGCGATGCCAGAACTTTACGGTCGCGTAGTTTACCGCATTGGCCTGTACGGATAGGTGGACTGGCAGATCAGGCCAGCGCTCCCTTACCATCATTATCAGACCTGGGTCGGACATAATCAGGGCGTCAGGCCCCATTTCGACAATTTCTTCCAGGTCCCGCAGGTAACTGCGAACTTTGTCGTTGTGAGCGGCGATATTAGAGGCGATATAGAACTGTTTTCCCTGCTGGTGTGCTTCTTCTATGCCTAGGCGCAGGGTTTCAATATTTTTAAATTCATTATTGCGCACACGCAAGCTGTAGCGGGGTTGGCCGGCATAAACGGCATCGGCTCCATAGGCAAACGCATATCGCATATTTTTTAAAGTCCCTGCGGGGGACAGTAACTCAGGTTTAAACACGGAAAAACTCATAGTGGAATAGTCGGACGCGGCCGCATGTTAACGGTATTCAAGATCGCGCTAATTGATATAAATCAATTGGCGCTGGGGTGGGGGTGATAAGCTGTTATGGAGGGAATCTATGCTGTTACTCTAGCCGAATAATAGACCTCTAACCTCTGATTTTTGCTGTTTACTTTTTAGTTCTGCAGGACCTGCTGATAACCCTGTGTGTATACCCAGTCATTATTCTTGGCAGGCAAATGACATCCAAAACAGTTGTTAAGCCCGGTGCCTTTCCAGGTTTCAGTTTCACTTTTGGCTATTTCTGGCTTAAATAAAGCCCATCCCCAGCCTTCGGCCCAAGCCGGGTTTTCTGGGAAGCGGTTGTTATCGTCTTTTACCATCATAAAAGTGAATTGAAGGTCTGAGGAGTAATAAGCCAACCCTGTGGTTAAGGGCTCCGATTGGGTGCTATTAACATCCTTTACCAAAACTGTCCCATCGGGAAACTTCCCCTTTTTGCGATACCCTTCTACTGCCTGAGGTTGGGTATAAACATTATGAGTATCCCATCCATCGCCACTCGAGGACTTTACCTGATAGGAGCCCAGGAAGACCCATTCCCGGCGGTAATTATCCGGCAAAGTAATATTCCCCTGGCTATCAACCATGCTTTTATAGGTTGAATTGAGGTTTTCATCGGCCTTTGCAGAAATACCCAATACGAGTGTCAGAGCTAAAGAGGTAAATAAGTAGGCGCTGCGCATAATCCTTTTCCATTGCTGTTGATGTGGGAGAGCTATACCCGGGTTTCAGCTGCTGGAAAGTATATGAAGGCGGGAAGGGTAAAACTGTCAGCTGGCTGACACTGGCGCATATATTTGGTTCTCTGCCAGGCCTTTTAACGCGGTTTGATCGAGAAGGCAGATATATTGGCGCGTATAGTCGATAACTCCATCAGACTTCCACTGTTTAAGGAGCTGGCTGACCGTTTGCCTGCTTCCACCGGCCATGGCGGCCAATTCGGATTGGGTCAACTTGATGTCGAGTTGATGTCCATGGCCACAGGCTTGCCCCCGGTAATTAAATAGCTGAGATAACAAGTTGGCCAACCGGACCGGTAAGGGGGCGGTGATGTGGAGGAAAAGACGCTGCTGAAGCTGAGACTCCCTTGTGGCTAGTTGTTGCAACAGCCCATCGTGGGTCTGTGAATGGCGCTCCATCATGACGCTTAGATGTTGAGCGGAAGTAACTTCCAGTTCACTGTCGGATTTGGCGGTTGCTTGAAGGTCCAGGTTTTTCCCAGTTAGACCTGGTCCAAACCATGATCCGGGCCCATAGAGATCGACAATGGCTAGGTTGCCACAGTAGTCCACTTTTTGGATAAGGACGTAGCCGGCATGAATAAAATAAATCTGGGGACCAGAATCCCCTTGTCGGAATAATACCGTTTCTTTGAGGAATCGAAGTTTTTTCATTGGGTCGCTAGTTCGGTGCAAGTGGGTTGATTCCTGCTTTCAGAGATTCCTAACAATATAGAATTCTTCGGTCGTTTGTTTATCTATTTGAAGTTTAGGGAGCAGCTAACCTTACTCCATCTGTTTTGCCCTCCGACACTTTCACGGGCTATTCAATCATGATTGCTGACTCCGCTCCGAATATCCGCCCCGATTACGATCAGGTGATACAGGATATTGCAGATTATGTGCTTCATTTCAAAGTGGGTTCCAGTGATGCCTGGGAAACAGCTCGATTTAGCCTGATGGATTCCTTGGGGTGTGCCTTTTTGGCGCTGAGCTTTCCTGAATGTACAAAGTTGTTAGGGCCCTGGGTGGAGGGGACCTGGGTGCCGAATGGGGTCCGAGTACCTGGCACCCGGTTTCGCTTGGACCCGATAAAAGCCGCATGGGATATCGGCTGTACAATTCGATGGCTCGATTATAACGACACTTGGTTGGCGGCTGAATGGGGGCACCCCTCTGACAATCTTGGGGCAATATTGGCTGTTTGTGACTACTTATCGCAAGATCAATTAGCTAAGGGGGAAAGCCCAATAAAAATGGGCACGGTACTCGAAGCAATGGTCAAGGCCTACGAGATTCAAGGTGTCTTGGCATTGTCTAACAGTTTCAACCGGGTTGGGCTCGATCATGTACTACTGGTGCGGGTTGCTTCTGCCGCTGTGGCTGCCTGGCTTAAAGGTGCTGGGCGGGAGGAAATAATGGCCGCGGTGTCTCAGGCGTGGGCGGATGGTGGAGCTTTGCGGACCTATAGGCATTCCCCGAATACTGGATCACGCAAGTCCTGGGCTGCAGGTGATGCCAGTTCCCGTGGGGTTCGCTTGGCTGATTTGGCGATAAGTGGAGAAATGGGGGTGCCCGGAGTACTTACGGCACAGCAATGGGGTTTTTATGATGTCCTTTTTAGCAAGACGAATGCTGAGCAGCAATTGAAACCACCTTCAGAGCGCAGTTTTCAGTTCCCTAGAAGTTTTGGCTCCTATGTCATGGAGAATATCCTATTCAAAATTTCTTATCCGGCTGAGTTTCACGGTCAAACAGCTTGTGAGGCGGCAATTATTTTACACCCACAGGTTGTAGACCGTATCGATAACATTACTAAGGTCGTAGTGACCACACATGAATCAGCCCTTCGCATCATCACTAAATCAGGTCCATTAAATAACCCGGCAGATCGTGATCACTGTTTGCAATATATTGTTGCAGTGGCGCTCATTTTTGGTGATTTACAGCCAGGTTTTTATGAAGATGATTTTCATCGTGAGCACAAAGAGATCGATATCTTGCGGGACAAGATTGAAGTGATAGAAGATAAAGGTTACTCAAAAGATTATTTAGACCCAGATAAGCGTTCTATAGCCAGTGCGGTACAAGTATTCTTTAAAAGTGGTGACGCATCAGAAAAGATTGAAGTTGAATATCCGATGGGACACCGTCGTCGCCGACGGGAGGGGATTCCGTTATTGGAAGATAAGTTCCGTAATAATTTAGCTACGCGATTCCCACAAGGGCGGGCTAACAAAATTTTTGCAGCTATTAATGATCTTCATGGATTAAAGCAGTTGTCAGTTAATCGCTTTATGGATCTATTGGTTATTTAGAGGCTCCTCAGGAAACTCCAGAGTGAAAAAGGCGGCCATAGGCCGCCTTTTTCACTGCTCAATCTTCCCAATGCGACAGAATCGCACTTCCCAAATTGGATCGCCGCACCTCAGGAATGATTAGAACTTGTATTCAACACCAACACCGGCGTAGCTGCGATCGTAGTCGTCGTCAGCAGTTTCATCGGTGTAGAAGCCGAAAATTTTGGCTGCACTGTTGAATTTGTAGTCTGCGCCCAGGCTGAAAGTCTCACCGCCTTCTTCCTTGATGTCAGACTGGCCATACTGGGCTTTCAGGGTCCATTGGTCCAGCTTGTAAGCAACAGAACTCATCCAGCCATCAACAGAGTCGCCGGCGTCAGCGTCTTGCTCTTCGAACAGGGCGCCTACCTGTACGGGGCCGATGTTGTACTGGGCCACGAAACGATGAACGTCAACGTCCTGACCCTCAACGTCCTGGTCCATAGCGTAGGCCAGGTAAACCCCGTTGTTATCGTAGGCGACAGACATGGATACGCCGTTGTTGCGCTCTTCACCCGTTACGTCGTCAATAACTTCTTCTTTGTTGCTGATGAAAGCAGCGGAAGCTTTGAAGCCACCGAAAGAAGGGGTAGTGTATTGAAGCGCGTCTTCTTCGCGGTTATCGCTGTTGGTGATCAGGCTCTTGATGTCGCCTTCCAGATCGTTGAACAGGTCAACTTTCTTCTGGGCAACCTTCAAGGGAGTATCGAATTTACCAGCGATTACCTGGCCGAAGCCGCCTTCCAGGCCAGCGTAGATGTTGCGCTGGGAGAAAGTATCGTCAGCGTCACCGTCCATATCTACTTCGTATTCCATACGGTAGATACCTTTAACGCCTTCAGTCAGGGCGATTTCGCCCTTAACGCCCAGGCGGGAAGCGTTGCTCTGAACGTCAGTGACGGAATCGTCACCTTCGTCGGCTGCCTGGAAAGTGACATTGGCTTTGCCGTAAAAGTCGAGTACATCGCCTTCATCTTGGGCGTTGGCCAGAGCAGGTACCATGGCAACGATGGCCAGAGAGAGAGCGGTCTTATTCATAATCGTCTCGCACAGTTTATGGTTTTGGGTGAAAGGTGCCTTCCGTGTCGTCCTAGTTGGCTGCCTTTCGATTTGGTGCGGATTCTGCGTTTTGAATATTACAAACATGTTAAAAATGGCATTTTTCTTAAAAATATGTGACTGGTCGGTGCTACGAATGGCAGGTAAGCTAGTTGTAGTGAGGTTTTAGGCGCTTCAAGCGGCGGGCCGCAATCATCGTTGATTTGAGTAGAGGTGGTCAATAGTTGAACAAAAAGGGCGGTGTAAGGGATGGCGCTGCGGATGGAGTTATCGAATTTGGGGGGGCGAATTCACGGGCTTTTTCGCCTGCTGGCTAAGGCGAGAGGCATTCTCGGCTACACGGGGCCCAGCACATACCTTTGGGTCTACTCGCTTTCTATTATCGCGGTGGGTTGTTCTGCCCGATTACCCGCTGAAAGCACTCTGTGGGCACTGTATCTCTCTGTAGCTTTGTTTGCCTGGGTGGTAATACGCCGCTGGCGCCCCCTTGCTCTGATCTTTCTCTCCTTTATTGGTGCGACCTGGGCACTCCACTCTCATGAATCATCGCTGGATCGCCGGCTCCCCCTCGGTGCACATGGTGCGGACTTTGTACTTCAGTTGAACCTGGTCTCGCTGCCTGAATTAACTGAGGGGGGAGGGTTTGGCGCTAGTTCAGAATTACAAACGGTGCGTTTTCGCGCTCGAGTTGTGGATATTGTTTTCAGTTCTTTAGGTGAAGAGGGTGGCCAGTTAGCACCGCCAGAGCTATCTATCGGTAGCCTTCTCAACCTAACCTGGTACCGAGTTGACGGTGAGGCTCTAGCTCGTCTGCGGGGTGGCTCTCAATGGATATTGCCTGTGCGATTGAGAAGCCCTAGGGGAAGTGTGAATCCACATACATTCGACTATGAAGGCTGGCTTTTGCGAGAGGGGATTACGGCAACAGGGTATGTTCGCCCCCGCGATTATCCTCCTCAGTGGCTGGGGCAGGGGAATGGCATTATCGAGCTAAGGGATGAATTGCGCTCCCAAATTAGTCAGTTACCGATCCAGCGACCGGACCTGATAGCGGCGTTATTACTAGGAGATCGCAGTCAGTTGAGCGAAGGTGATACCGACCTGCTTAAAAGGACAGGTACGGGCCACCTTATTGCCATATCCGGCTTACATGTGGGCATGGTGGCCGGTTGTATTTTGTTGATGGGCACCGTACTGGCAAAAGGGATTGGGCTTTTTACGGGCACCAGCCGTTTTGGTATTGCGATAGGACTCGCCTTGGTGGCGAGCCTTGTTTATACCTTGATCGCCGGCGTTCCTCTATCCGCACAACGGGCGCTTGTAATGACCTGGGTGCTATTACTGGGTTGGCACTGGCGGCGCAGACTGGGAGCGGGTTTTGCTTTTTCATTGGCTCTGGCAATAGTGCTTACCCTGCAGCCACTGGCTTTTTACAGTGCTGGTTTTTGGTTGTCCTTTGTGGCCGTCGGCAGTCTGCTTTTGGGGTTCAGTGGGCGAATTAGCTTAAGTCGAGAGCCGCAATGGAGGCCGAAGGCTGAGGCCCCTGGTGCTGTAACCTCATGGCAGCACCGATTTTCCCAGTTATCGTTATGGCAGCTGTTGCGAAGCCAGTGGCTGATTGCAATTGGCCTGTTTATCCCATCGATAATATATTTTTCTGGCTTTAGCCTTTCAGGTGTATTGGTCAATCTTGTAGCGATTCCCTGGATGGGCCTGTCTATTTTGCCATCACTTATGTTAGGTGCTGTATTTATTGATACTCAGCTGGGTGTTTGGCTGCTGCAGTTTGCAGGTTGGCAATTGGATCTGCTGATGACTGCGCTCGATATTGTCGATCATTCGATACCGGGGTTCCGTGGTTTTGCGATTGCCTCCACTGCATTGGTGATAGTCATCGCTGGGCTTGGCGCGGTGCTACTTTTGCTGCCTAAAGGGTTGCCAGGACGCAAGTTAGGCTGGTTATTTTTTCTTCCAGTTGCTCAGCCCTGGCTTTCTACATTGGCGCCGGCAGATGAGCGTTTGAAGTTATCAGTGCTGGATGTTGGTCAGGGGTTGTCAGTAGTTATCAGCACTGGAAAAAGTCGTATTGTTTACGACGCAGGGCCTTCAATCCCCTCGGGCTGGAGCGCGGGAGGTTCGATAGTGGCTCCCTACTTGATGAGTAGCGGGGGTAGTGAACTCGATGTACTAATCGTCAGTCATGGAGATAGGGATCATGCCGGCGGCGTGGCGGGTTTACTTAGAAACATTGAAGCAAAAAAGCTCTATGCCCCAGGGATTTTAGCTAGCAATTTACCACTATCGGCAACCACGATTACTGAGCAGTGTCGGGCAGGAACGGAAGAGCAACTGGGAGATATATCATTTCGATGGTTATGGCCTTCCTTAACGGCACAGGGAGAGGAATTACTGGATGGTGAGGAGAACGATCACAGCTGTGTAATTTTGGCTGAATGGCAGGGGGTGCGTTTACTGCTTACTGGGGATATCAGTCGTAAGGTTGAATATCAACTGTCTAAAATGTATCCACAATTTCCCGCTGTTGACGTACTGATTGCGCCTCATCACGGTTCCCGCTCTTCCTCATCGGCCGCTTTGCTCGAGTGGGCAAGACCTAAACGGGTTGTATTTAGTGCCGGTTTCCGCCACCACTTTGGTCACCCTCACACCGATGTTGTGGAGCGCTACCAAAACTTCGGTGCCAGTATTTTCAGTACTGCGGAGAGCGGAGCGGTAGAATTTTTCTGGCGAGCTGGAGATCAAGAGCCGCAAATTTTACAGGCTCGTTTGGCACCACGGTTTTGGTATGCGAGTCACAACAGGGAATAAGGATGCGTGGGAGGACTTAGCCGCCGGCACCAGCTGTGATAAAGTGCTGCTCTGCGTCGAGGACGCAGTAATAATTTTCCAAAAATTCCCTCTGGTTTTCTGGGGCTAAGAAAGTGTTTGAGATAATAAAATCCGGCGGCCTGCTGATGTGGCCAATCCTGTTTTGCTCTGTAGCGGTTATTGCTATTTGTGTCGAGCGTTTCTGGACTTTGCACTCGCAGCATATTGCACCACGTACTTTATTAGGTGAGGTGTGGGGCTGGCTTAAAAACAACCAGGTCAATGCGGAAAAGTTGAAGGAGCTGCGCGATTCCAGCCCACTGGGAAAAATTTTTGCTGCGGGCCTGTCCAACTCCCGCCACGGTCGCGAAGTAATGAAAGACAGCATCGAGGAAACCGCCAGCCAGGTCGTGCATGAACTGGAGAGATTCCTGGGTGCTCTGGGCACGATTGCTGCCGTAGCACCGCTGATTGGCTTGCTGGGTACTGTGATCGGTATGATCCAGGTATTCACCGCGATTATGGTGGAGGGTACCGGTAATGCAGGCGTACTGGCCGGCGGTATCAGCCAGGCATTGATCACCACTGCCGCTGGTCTGACTGTCGCTATTCCGGCGTTAATGGCGCACAGATACTTCCAGCGTCGCGTTGACACGATTGTTGTGGCAATGGAGCAGGAAGCCGTCAAGCTTGTGGATGCTCTGCACAGCGATCGTAAAATCGAAGATGCGGCTTGAGCGGGGTAGCAAGCGATGCAATTCCGCCGCCAATCCACAGAGCAGGAAGGGGTTAACCTGACACCACTTATCGATGTGGTATTCCTGCTGTTGATTTTCTTTATGGTGTCTACAACCTTCACCAAGGAAAGCCATCTTAAGCTGAACCTGCCTGAAGCAGCAGGCCCCCAGTCTGTTGACCAACCAAAATCTGTAGAGATTTTGATCAGTGCTGATGGTTCTTATTTAGTAGATGGACAAGCTTTGATCAATAAGAAGATCAACACCCTCAAATCTGCGCTGTCGGAAGTTTCCGCAGGCGAGTACAATCGCCCGCTTGTTATAACCGCCGACGCCACCGCTCATCATCAAGCCGTGGTTCGGGCAATGGATGCCGCTGGACAGCTAGGCTTTGTCAACCTAAGCATTACTACACGGCAGCCGGAAGAAAACTAGCGCGGAACCCTGTAGGGAGCTGACTTACCTTCGGTTTCTGTGCCCACTCGCCCCAGTAGGGGCGAGTCCATTCATTGGTCTGTATGAAGAAAGTAAAAGCGCCCCCCAGCAAACCGCAAAATGGGGCGGAAACTTACCGTCGATTGCTCACTTATGCCCGCCCGCACATGGCGATTTTCGGGGTTGCGGTACTGGGCTTCTTCCTGTTTTCGATCATGGGCGTCAGCCTGATTGCTGTGACTGAGCTGTTGCTCGATGCAGTGGGAGCTGGTATCCAGGAGAGCCGCGGCTTTCTCTCAAAGTTTGTAGCATCCTATTACCCCGATGGAGTAATGCCCCAGGAGACTGCTCGTTGGCTTGTACCGCTTGCAATGTTGCTGATTATTGTCCTCAGGGCTATTGGCAATTTTGTCGGAAGTTATGGTCTGGCCTATGTGGGGCGGGCGGTGATCCACGAGTTGCGAACACAGCTATTCGAGAGAATTGGCCAGCTTCCCAGCTCCTATTTTGACCGCTATACCGGCGCTTACCTGATCTCAAAGGTCTCATACAATGTTGAGCAGGTAACCAACTCCATCACCAAGGCGGTGAAGGTGCTCTTCCGCGAGTCGTTTACGGTAATCGGTCTCTTGACCTACCTGTTACTGGTGAACTGGAAGCTGACTTTAACCTTCTTCCTTTTTGCCCCTTTGATCGCCTTTATTGTGCGCATCGTGGGTAAGCGTTTCCGCAAATTAAGCCATCGCATTCAGAATTCCATGGGCGACGTTACCCATGTCACCCAGGAAGCGATCAATGGCTACCAAGTGGTGCGGATGTATGGGGGGCAGGATTACGAGAAATCCCGTTTCCTCTCTGCCAGCGACAATAACCGCCGGCAGTTTATGAAGCTCGTAGTAGCAAACAATGCCAGTGTTTCTGTGATTCAGATACTGGTTGGTTTGTCTACAGCAACTATTGTCTGGCTGGCTCTTGCACCGGGTATGGTTGAGTCCATGACTGCTGGGGTTTTTGCCGCCTACATTGGTGCGGCTGCATCACTGGCCAAGCCGGTGCGCAGTCTTTCCGAGATTTTTGCCGATATCCAGAAGGGCATTGCGGCAGCGGAGAGTATCTTTGAGGTAATGGATGCTCCCAGAGAGCCTCAGGGTGGTGAAGCTCAGCTACCTAAGCCTGTGAATGGCACCGTAGCTTTTGAAGGGCTTGAGTTTAGCTATGACCCGGCAGCACCCAAAGTACTTTCCGACATCAGTTTCGCGGTAAGTCCGGGAGAAACGGTGGCCCTGGTGGGTGCATCTGGCTCCGGCAAGAGCACGCTGGTAAGTTTGCTGGCTAGATTTTACGAGCCGACAGGTGGACGTATCCTGATTGATGGGACTGATATTTCCACGGTGCCACTTAAAGAGTTGCGCCGTCATATCAGTATGGTTTCCCAAAATATCGTACTGTTTAACGACACTGTATATCGCAATATTGCCTACGGTGAGTTGGAACATGCACCCAAGGAAAATGTTCTGCGTGCTATGGAGCAGGCACATGCGGCTCAATTTATTGAAGAGCTACCTGAGGGGTCGAGTACGGTTCTGGGGGATAATGCGCAGATGCTTTCCGGCGGCCAGCGCCAGCGTTTATCTATTGCCCGCGCCCTGCTTAAGGATGCGCCCATACTGATCTTGGATGAGGCCACCTCAGCACTGGATAATGAATCGGAGCGCCATATTCAGGCGGCTCTGACTGAAGTCATGAAAAACCGCACTACGTTTGTTATCGCCCATCGTCTAAGCACGATTGAGAATGCCGATCGCATCCTGGTGATGGAGAAAGGTCGAATTATAGAGAGTGGGAATCACGCAGAACTGCTCGCCAAGGGTGGGCGATACGCGTCTCTTTTACAGCAGCAAACAACGGGGTAGGGCACCTGGATGTCACTGGAAGACTGGTTTAACAAGCGCTGGTACCCGGAAAAGGGTGAAGGTCGCTCGCTCTCCCTGCTCACTCCGCTGGAATTACTCTATGGGGGTGTCAGCAAGCGGCGCCGGGTACTGAGCTCGCGCACTCCACCGGAACCTCTCTCTGTCCCTGTTATTGTTATTGGTAATATTACTGTCGGGGGTGCCGGTAAGACACCATTAGTGGCGGAGTTGGCTCGCTGGCTGAAAGAGCGCGGGCGAAATCCGGGAATTATCAGTCGCGGTTATGGAGGTCGTGCAGAAAAATACCCTTATCAGGTGACAGCGCAATCCCACCCATTGGAATCTGGTGATGAGCCACTGATGCTGCATCTGATCACCGGTGTGCCGGTGATGGTTTCTCCCAATCGCACTGAGGCGGCCCAGGCTTTGATCGATTACCATCAGTGCGATGTTATTTTGTCTGACGATGGGCTACAGCACTATAGTTTGTGGCGCAGCTTTGAGATTTGTGTGGTTGATGGCCATCGTGGGTTGGGCAATGGTCACCTGCTGCCGAGGGGGCCTCTCAGAGAGCCGGCGAGTCGCCTGCAAAGTGTCGACATGCTGGTGAGTAATGGAGAGCCTGAAGTGCGTGTCAAAGATCAATGTGACGGGCTTTTAGAGCTTGGAATGACACTGGAACCATCCTGCTGGCACCAGTTTAACCTCGACCAAACATCCACATTGCAGTTGTCTTCGGGGCCGGAGGTGGGGCCTTGTCACGGTGTTGCGGCGATTGGCAATCCGAAGCGCTTTTTCCGTTCATTGAAAGCAATGGGATTTGAGGTTACCGAGCAGCCTTTTGATGACCACCATCAATTCAGTCCCCAGGAGCTGCACTTTGACGGGGAAACTCCAGTGATTATGACTATGAAAGATGCGGTGAAGTGCCGCGATTTCTGGGAAAGTCACTGGTGGGCCCTTGAAGTACGAGCCAAACTGCCAAACGATTTCTACCAAAAAGTGCATAAGCACCTGCAACAATTTAGTGAAAATGAAAAGTAACTCTTCTTTTGATGTCATTATTCCTGCACGTTATGGCTCCAGTCGTCTACCAGGTAAGCCCTTGGCTGATATCGGCGGCAAGCCGATGGTAGAGCATGTTTATTTGCGTGCCCGTGAGAGCGATGCCCAGAGGGTGGTTATCGCCACCGATGATATGCGTGTAGCGGAGGTGGCCCACGGCTTCGGCGCCGAGGTGTGTATGACATCTGCCGAGCATTCTTCGGGAACTGACCGGCTTCAGGAGGTGGCTCAGAACCTGGGCCTTGCCGAGGACCGCATTTTGGTCAATGTGCAGGGCGATGAACCCTTGATACCCGCCGAGGTGATAAATCAAGTGGCTGAAAACCTGGCGGCTAGCAAGCGAGCCGGCGTTGCAACCCTGGCGGAACCCATCACCTCAGTGGAGGATTTTCGCAACCCGAATATCGTCAAGGTAGTGACAACAGAGTCCGGGTTGGCCAGGTATTTTTCCCGAGCGCCAATCCCATGGCCCAGAGATGCCTTCGCGTTGGATTGCAGTGAACTACCAAATGGCTTGGAACCTCGCCGTCATATCGGTATCTATGCTTACCGTGTTTCGCTATTACGTCAGTTTGTCTCCTGGCCTATGGCCCCGCTAGAGCAATTTGAGGCTCTGGAGCAGCTGCGTTTTCTTTACCACGATCAAGAGATTCATGTAGCGGATGCCTGCGCAGAAGTGCCCGGTGGCGTAGATACTGAGCAGGATCTTCAGCGCATGCGAGAAACCCTGGCCTGATGTAGAAGCTAATGATTGAAGTCAATATCGATTTACAGCCCCACAATACCCTGGCAATTTCGGCAAACACCGCTTTTTTTGCGCGTGTGGAAACACTGGATGAATTGCGTGAGGCTTTGAGCTTTGCGCAGCAGAAGCGTTTGCCGATCCTGCCCTTAGGTGGGGGCAGTAATATTGTATTGACGGGGGACTTTCCCGGGCTTGCTATTCAGGTCGGGTTGCGAGGGCTAACTATTACTCCCAATGGTCGCGGCGGCACGATTGAGGCGGCGGCCGGAGAGGAGTGGCACCAGTTGGTTATGTCTACTGTTGAACAGGGTATGGGAGGCTTGGAAAACCTCGCGCTGATTCCTGGTAAGGTGGGCGCAGCCCCAATCCAAAATATCGGCGCCTATGGTGTCGAGTTGTGCGACTTTTTTTGCAGCTTGCAGGCTATGGAAATTTCTACAGGTGCACTACATAACTTTTCCGTGTCGGACTGTGAGTTTGATTACCGGGACAGCGTGTTTAAAGGGCGGTTGCGTGACCAGTTTATTATTACCCAGGTTAATCTTCGCCTTGAGCAAGATTGGCAGCCCAGGGTAGCTTACCCGGCGCTGCAGCAATTTATTGGCCAGCAGGGTTGGGATTGTGACTCTTTAACACCCGCACAAATTGCCGCTGCGGTTATCGATATTCGCAACAGTAAATTGCCGCTCCCCGATCAAATTCCCAACGCGGGCAGTTTTTTTAAAAACCCTGTGGTGAATGCGGACATTTACCAAAACCTTAAATCTGCACATCCGGATTTAGTAGCCTATGCCAGCGGTGAGGGTTGGAAGCTGGCCGCAGGCTGGCTAATTGATCGCGCTGGTTGGCGGGGTAGGCGGCAAGAAGCGGTTGGTGTTCACCACCAGCAGGCATTGGTTTTGGTCAATCCCGGCCGGGGCTGCGGTGATGATGTAACAAGATTGGCTCGCGCTATCGCTTCTGATGTGCAGGATAAGTTCGGTGTTACCCTGGAGCCCGAGCCGCGCTATTACCCTTAATCTATTTAAGATTGTTTGCATTGGAGTGCGGACAACCCCTTCTTTTATTCTTCACTGAATTACAGTTAGGAAGTATCCAATAGAAAAGTGCGAATTATTGGGTGGGGTTGGCAGTTTTCAGCCTGAATCTCAGTAGAGAATTGTTCTATTTGTTGACGATTATTTTGTTATAACGAATTCAGCCTCTTACATTTTCTCATATTCCGATTTCTTTCATAAATAGTTTCTGCGATAAATTGAATCTTCTATCGCAAATTTTGCGGAAGTGCTCATCTTGATCGCAGAAAAATTAATTGGTACGTTTCTACGCTATAATTAAATGTTATAAAGGCAGCAAGATCCTATGGTCAATTGTCTGTTCGGCAGCATTTGAAACGGTGCTTCTGCTTTGCAGTAGCGTTTTTGTCTGGTATGTTGCGGTTGGGTTCCGGGGGGGCCTACACGGGGTAGTTTCACCGTGAGCTAAAAAGAAGAACGCAGTTTATAGAGCTCGTGCGTTGGGGATGTATACGCGGCGTAGCTACTGCACTTATCCGTAGTTGGGGATAGCTTGATCAAAGTCTTAGTGGTGGATGATCACGATCTTGTGCGAATGGGCATTTCGCGCATGCTGGGTGATGTTGAGGATATAGAAGTCGCCGGAGAGGCAAACTGTGGCGAGGAGGCCCTGGAATTCGTTCGCCGGTCTAATGTTGATGTCATTCTGATGGATGTAAAAATGCCAGGAATGGGCGGCCTTGAAGCGACTAGAAAGCTGCTGCAGCGGTGCCCGGAGGCAAAGGTTGTTGCCGTTAGTGCACTCGATGATGATTTATTCCCGGGCCGCTTGATGCAGGCTGGGGCAATGGGTTACGTGACTAAAGGCGCGGACCTTGAAGAAATGGTTCGAGCGATACGGACGGTTATTTCAGGTGGTGTTTTTATCAGTAATTCCATGGCAACCAAAATGGCGATGCGCAGTGTCAGTGGCCAGGATGATCAGCAATCTCCGTTTGAAAAATTATCTAAAAGGGAATTGCAGACTGCAGACATGATCGTCAATGGCGCCAAGGTTGCGGATATTGCAAAGTCTCTCTCGGTAAGCCCCAAAACGGTGAATAGTTACCGCTACAGGATTTTTGAGAAGTTGGATATTAATAGTGATGTAGAGTTGACGATCCTCGCTGTTAAACACCAAATTCTCGACCCAGATGCTGCACTTTAATTGAAAAGTGGCTGATTTCTTAAAATATTGAGGCCGGTTGCCAGATGTTCGATAGCAAGCGTTTCCTCGCGACAGTAACTCGCAAACCCGGCGTCTACCAGATGTTCGACGCCGAAAATAAAATCCTCTACGTAGGGAAAGCCAAGAACCTTCGCAATCGGTTGTCGAGCTACTTTCGCAGCTCCGGACTAACGACAAAAACCATGGCGCTGGTGCAGCGTATTGGAAACATCGAAGTCACCGTTACGCGCAGTGAAACCGAAGCCCTGGTGCTTGAACAAAGCCTGATCAAGTCCCAGCGGCCCCCATACAATGTGATGCTGAAGGATGATAAAGGGTACCCTTATATCTTTCTTTCCAGCAATGACACTTTTCCCCGTATTGCATTCCACCGTGGTTCCAAGCGCAAGAAAGGCCGATACTTCGGACCTTTTCCAAATGCATCGTCGGTTCGCGACAGCCTGAACTTTTTGCAAAAAACTTTTCGAATCCGCTCTTGTGAAGACAGTGTTTTTCGCAACCGTTCAAGGCCCTGCCTTCAATATCAGATAGAGCGCTGCACTGCTCCCTGTGTCGATTTTATTTCTCCCGAGGACTATCGCCAGGATGTTCGCCACGCAGAGATGTTTCTCACGGGTAAAAGTGACAGCATTATCCAGGAGTTGGCCGATCAAATGGATGAGGCATCCCGGGCGCTGGAATTTGAAAAAGCCGCGAGACTGCGAGACCAAATTTCCGCGCTGCGTCGTCTACAAGCGGATCAGGTAGCTGAGGGTGCAAGTGGCGATGTGGATGTGCTGGGGATAGCCAGTGAGGGCGGTAGCTGTTGCGTACACGTTCTGTTTGTCAGGCAGGGGCGAATTCTGGGGAGTCGCAGTTATTTTCCCAGTGAGCGCCTGGGACTCACACCGCCAGAGCTACTTTCCGCATTTGTCCCGCAATTTTACCTGGGCAGTCCCCGAGAGATCCCCCGTGAGATTTTAGTGTCAGAGGCCTTACAGGATCTCGAACCACTTCAACAGGCTCTTAGCGAGCAGTGTGGTCGCGATGTTGGTATCACCCATAAGTTGCGTGGCAAGCGGGCCACTTGGGTTGAGATGGCGCAACAGGCAGCACAACAGAATTTGACTAGTCGAACTGCAGCCCAGCAAAAACTCTACAACCGTTTCGAGAAGCTACAGGAAGTATTAGAACTGGAGCAGCTCCCGGAGAGGCTTGAGTGCTTTGACATCAGCCATTCTTCCGGTGAGGCCACGGTTGCGTCCTGTGTTGTATTTGATACCGGAGGCCCGGTGAAGTCGGATTATCGCCGATTCAATATTGAGGGTATCCAGGCGGGCGATGATTATGCGGCAATGGGGCAAGCGCTAAAGCGGCGCTATACGCGCCTTTCCGGTGGTGAGGGCAAATTCCCGAATATCCTGTTGATCGACGGGGGGAAGGGCCAGGTTACACAAGCGGTTGAAGCTCTGAATGAGCTGGGCATCGTCGGAGTGCAAATTATTGGTGTTGCCAAAGGAACTACACGAAAAGCGGGCTTTGAAACATTACATGTGGTTTCCAGTAACAAAGAGCTTGTACTCTCCGCCGACTCATCAGCACTGCACTTAATTCAACAGGTGCGAGACGAAGCGCACCGCTTTGCTATCGCTGGCCACCGGGCAAAACGGGATAAAAAGCGCAGGGAGTCTCCTTTGGAAGGTATTGCAGGAGTAGGGCCCACTCGCCGCAGGGCGCTGCTGCGACATTTCGGAGGTTTGCAGGAGCTAAAGCGCGCAACAGTAACGGAGATTGCCAGCGTGGATGGTATCAGCCGGAAATTGGCTCAGGATATATACTCGGCACTACACCACGAGTAGAACAGGATTGAGCTGGCGATTAAATGGCCAGTTTTTTCCAAAGCGTTTCATTTTGCGCGATGGCTTGATAACGTACGCCCTCCGCAAGAATAGAGAAAAGTATGACAATCGCCAATCAACTGACGCTGTTACGTGTTGCTTTGATCCCATTTTTTGTTTTGGTTTTCTATTTGCCGTACAAGTGGAGTTACATTGCTTCTGCTGCAATTTTTGCTGTTGCCGCAATTACCGATTGGCTTGATGGCTATCTCGCCAGAAAATTAAATCAGAGTACTGCCCTAGGTGCCTTTCTGGACCCGGTTGCCGATAAGCTAATGGTGGCTACTGCATTGGTCTTGCTGGTGGGACTGCATGACAATCCGCTGTTTGCGATTGCTGCGGCGGTGATTATCTGTCGAGAGATCGCGGTCTCTGGATTGCGGGAGTGGATGGCTGAGCTGGGGCAGCGCAGCAGTGTTGCCGTTTCCTATGTAGGCAAAGTCAAAACCACCGCACAGATGGCAGCAATTCTTGTTCTGCTTGCCTTCGATGTTAGAGAGTTTCCGGTGATGGAAACTATTGGATATCTGCTGCTCTATATCGCTGCCGGCCTCACCTTGTGGACAATGGTGATGTACTTGCGCGCCGCATGGCCGGCCCTTATGGCCGACAGCCGGGATAAGTAGATAGAGGGGAATTACTTCTCTCACGAAATTGGCGCCTCGATTCTGGCATTTGCTGGAAAACGAGGCGCTCTTTACCCCGCTTAAACTCGCTCTTCCTCTTCCAAACCCCTGCGCTCCTCTAAATTGTTAGATACTTTTCTGCAATCTATAGGAAGCTCATGTCCGTCAAAAGCCACCTGATTATGATCTGGCTGCTTTGCATCACTCTCAATGTCGAGGGGCAAGTTGTACATGATGCCGAGTTTTATATTCTCAAGATGCAAAACGACGAACGTTGGGATCAAGAGGATGCGGAGCTTGAGCAACGCTTACAGCAGTTGCGGCAGAAATATGGACAGCCACCGAATATAGTATTCCTGCTGTGGGATGACACTGCATTTGGAGCTGTTGGCTTTCCTGCGTTACAAAAGAACTTTGGCTACTCAACGCCAAATCTAAATCAGATGGCTTCAGAGGGTATCAACTTTACCCGCATGTACTCTGAGCCCTCATGCACACCAACCCGCGCTGCTGCGCTCACCGGACGGCTACCGGTGCGCTATGGCATGGGTGAAGTGGGTATGCCCCATGAGTTTTCCGGTCTACGCGCAGAAGAAGTCACTATTGCCGAGGTACTTTCGCAAGCGGGTTATACGACAGGCTTTTTCGGCAAGGGGCACCTTGGAGATATCGAGGAGAGTTATTTACACAATCAGGGGTTCGATGAGGCGTTGTTCACTCCGATGAACCAGATTACCTCCCTGTTTAACCCCCAGGCAAATGTAGCAAATGCGGTGCTGGGCATGTTCCCCGAAATCTATCCACCTGATCCCTATCGGTTGGACAGCCCTGGTCTGATTCCCGCTGGCTGGGTAATGAATATTGAAGGGAAAAAGGGACAATCCGGGCGGGAATGGTGCGGAACATCCAACGAGTGCTTCGCTAAGTTTGATCCAGAAGCAGAACAGAGAACGCTGGCCTTTATTCGTCGCAGTGCAGAGCAGAAGAAACCGTTTTTCGTTGCCTACTGGCCCAATCTCCTTAATTTCATGGCGATGTATAACCCCAAGCGCTCGGTAGCCGGGCTGATGGTTGCCGATGCTTTCCCGGCGATGGATAACTTTGTTGGGGTGCTGATGCAAGAATTGAAAAGCTTAGGGCTCGCTGAAAATACCTTGTTCGTTGCAATGGCGGATAACGGTCCTATGGTCCACAGTCCGCCGGCGGGGTGGGGAATGCTGCCCATGTTGTATCGGGGTGGCAAAGGGGATTTTACTGAGGGCGGCGTTCGCGTACCTGCTTTTGCCTGGTGGCCAGGAACTATCGAAGCGGGACAAACGGCAGGAGATATTATTCATATCACTGACCTGTATACGACTTTCGCTCGCTTGGGTGGAGCAACTGATGCTATTCCCACGGATCGCGTCGTTGATGGCCTCGACCAGACCGCTCTGTTCCTAAACGGCGATACTCATGGCCGTCGGGATTATGTATTTATTTATACGGGTAAGGAATTGGGGGCAACAGTAAAGGGGCGATATAAGAGGCATTGGCTGGGAGCGGGGGAGGTGGCAGGGTCGGGGATGCCGGAGGCTTATTACGATTTATATATGGATCCACGGGAGGAGTCCCCGCAGTTGGTGCCGTTAATTTACACCCAGGGCCAGTTCAATCATATGGTGGCCCGCCACCGTTTATTCAAACGTAAATATCCAGACGTAGCCAGCGGCAAAGGCATACCCTATACCGGGCTAGCTAATGCGCGCCCTGAGACACAGGCTATTGGTGAGCGCGTGCGCTCAGTCATCAGTGAGATGCCATTCACTGTTGAAGACTATCTCGAGTATCAAATCCCCGGTGCCGACAAGGTCGGCGACTGGGGAGATTAAAATGCTAGCTCCAAGGTGAGTAGGCTTGGACTAGTGGTAGAGTCCCAGATTCTGGTTCAGTCGAACTTCGCCACTTCGCTGCACTGTAATGGAAGGCACAAGGGACCTGCTCAGGCCAATCTTTGCCTGAAGTTCATAGGGTACCGATTGCTGCCCTCTATTCGCTAATTCAGCGGCGGCGAATAGAGACCCCACCCAGCTTGCAGTTGCGTCTACCGAGATGTCATCCTGGCCATAGGGGGCAATGGGCAATAGGTTGTTTGAGGTTCCAGTCATCACTTTATGGCCGGCAAGACTGAGCTTGTAGTAGATCCCGGAGAGGGGTAGCTCTTGGTTGTTGGGGTTGAAAATGCGCAAATGGATTCTGAAGCGCAGATCGCTGCCGACGGCAGGAGGAAGCGGCTCCAGCCCAATAATCTCAACCTCGGGCTGCTGAAAATTGGGCGATAAAGCGGCGCAACCACCCATGAATAGAGCGAATAATACGAGTAACTTCAGTTGTAAAAGCTTAATCACTGTTTGTCCTTCATTTTTCTCTCTTCTGATAAGTGCGAGGTTGGTGCCCCCGCGCTTATTCCACGACCACCACAATTTTAATTCTTTTGCTTGCTTATTGAGCAACCGCTCCAATTGCTTCATTCTGCGATCCTGATGGATCGAAGAAGGTTGTTGCCTCTGCGCAAACTTCCCCATGGATTTCTACTAATGGAGACAATAGATGAACAAGTGGCTCATTCTTCTGACAACAATGGTGGTGATATTGTTCGCCAGCTGGAAATGGCTTTTGCTTCCAGCTATTGAAAAGTCGATGAACAAAGTAGAGCCGGGCAAAATTGCAGCGCTGTCACCTGAGGCTAAAGCGCTACACCAAAGTCTATTGGTAGGTGATCTCCACGCAGATAGTTTCCTGTGGGCCAGGGATTTGAGGAAGCGAGCCGATTATGGTCATCTGGACCTTCCCCGGGCGAGAGAAGGTAATCTGGGTATCCAGGTCTTCACATCAGTTACCAAGTCTCCCCGGGGGCAGAACTATCAAAAGAACTCCAGCAAAGCTGGCGATAATATAACCTTGTTGGCAATTGCTCAGGCGTGGCCAGTAAAGGCGTGGGGCAGCTTGTATCAGCGGGCGCTCTATCATGCAGAGCGTGTTAATGCGATACAGCAATCTGCGCCTGACCAAATACGTATCGTCAAAAGTGCGGCAGATTTACAACAGGTGCTTGCAGCAAGGAAGCAGGGCGGAGAGGTTTTGGCTGCACTCCTTGGCACTGAAGGTGCCCATCCTTTGGAAGGGAAGATCGAAAACATCGGCCACCTATACGATGCTGGTTTCCGGGTGATGGGGTTGCAACACTTTTTTGACAATGAGCTGGGTGGCTCCCTGCATGGAGAAAGCGGGCAGGGTTTGAGCGCATTTGGCCGGGAAGCAGTGCAGGAGATGGAAAGGCGCTCTATTGTGATTGACGTCGCCCACTCCTCCGAGCAGGTCGTCCGCGAAATTTTGGATATTGCCGAGCGCCCAGTGATTGTTTCCCATACCGGGCTTCAAGGGGCGTGTAACTCACGCCGGAATATCAGTGACGAGCTAATGAAGGAGATAGCGGGCAAAGGAGGCTTGGTTGGAATCGGTTTCTGGCCTGGTGCTGTCTGCGATACAAGCCCCAAGAGCATTGTTAAATCCATTCGTTATGCCATTGATACACTGGGTGTGGATCATGTCGCATTGGGGTCGGACTATGACGGTAGTGTAAAGGTTGCATTTGACGTAAGTGAACTGGGCGTGCTTACCGCAGAAATGCTTCGGCAAGGGTTTACTGAAGAAGAGATCCGTAAAGTAATGGGTGAGAACCTGAGAGATTTCTTCCTTACTCAACTTCCCAGTTAATATCATATAGGAAGGTTGAATTTAGATTCCGCAGCCTTCTCAACAGATATATTAGCGCTGGTATTTGATAGCTCACTGTTCTAATGAGTTTGTTATTACCAGCGCAATACTTGCTCGCATATGATTAAAATAAATTTACTTTCTGCACTTATCCAAACGCAATTTAAACTGGAAATTTATATCATATTTTGACCTTAACGTCCTGAAAAACCAATTGAAATTAAGTGTAATCAATTTCCGGTTTACTTTTTAAAATGACTTAAAGCTAAAAAATCCACAAGAAAATTGATAGAGATAAAACTGTAGGTGAGAAAAATAGAACATGGGCCGCGATACCGCGGATAGGCAAAAGTCCACTATCTCTAAAGAATAGGGAGACCTCCATGTTCAATCCGAAACTAACAGAAACAGAATTTCTATTGGATCAGGCAAATTACATCCAACCCGGTGTCCACAATGATGTCAGGCGCGGAGTTTGTTACGCATTATCCTACATGTGGGTGAGACTCGGCTTGCAACCCGGCGGTCATATAAATATGCATCTCCAGGCAGGACTGCAACAGCGTTACCATAATACGGGAATTGGAAACGCCCTCAACAGAGCAACTCCAGGTATGTTTTTAAGGGCTGTTGGCGGGTCGACCACCACCTTTGGGCAGCCTATCTATACAATGCAAAGGGCAATTTCCGCGCAGCAGCAGATCCAGGGAAATGTGATGGGTATATCGTCAGGGTTAAGGACGATTTGTCGGGCAGATGGGTATACCGAGCACTGTATCGCCCGTGGGCATCAGTTGAACCCATTTGAGCCTTTTTCCACATTTTTGCGATGGATACGGCAGGGGATGGCCCGCCTTAATCAAGGTTTTGCATTGATAGGGTTCCTGGGCCCCAACAGCGGCCATGCAATTGCAATTCAAGTACAGAATGGTAATACCTGGAGACTTTTTGACCCCAATTTTGGCTCCTTTGTATTTAACGGATACAACCGCTTTAAGGCCGAATTACACCAGCTGGCTTTGATATACCTGGCGATGGGCACTGCTGGTGGAAGCTGGATGATTTCAACTTTTAGATAAGTTAGTGGGGTTGTTTTATTGTCTAGGTATCACAGGGTCGCTTAGGCGACCCTGTGTTATTTATATCGTACCATTTGCGAGGGAGTGTCAGAGTTACGGATGTATTATGTAATCACAAATGAGTGGCTCCGTGCGCAAAGAAGTTGATTCCTTTATTTTTAATAATTAAGCTCATAGTAGGTAACTGTATTGTCATAGATATACGGTGTGGTTTTACATTTTTTTAGGGTAAATTTGGTGAAGCGGATATTCATTGCTGTATTGTTTTGTATTAGTTCCTACGCGTCTCAAGCGGAAGAGCTGAAAATTGCAGAGTATATTAAAGTTAATCCACCTTCAGAGATGGATCTAACTTTTCAGGTTGTGCCTGATTATAGTCCTGATGAAGAAATTCTTCTGAGCTGGAATGGCGATGAGCTGGACTACCTGGTTGTTACTGATCGTGAGCGAGGAGGGCAGAAGCATGAACTATATTGGCGAATGATATTAAAGGAATTCCAGAAATCTTCGGGCCAAAAAAAAGTAAGAACTTCAAATGAAGGGGAGCTGACAACAAAGTCAGGATTAAAGGTGAGCTACAAGACTGTAGAATGGTTTAGTGAAGGGGATAAATCCGTTCAAATGTTGAGCCTTGTTGTTGGAAGGAAAGATGCTTATTGGCTTATTGTTAATTCCACGAATGAAGATATGGCCAGGATAACAGAGAGCTTTAAAAGAATTTTGGAAACAATTGAGCTTACGCGTGGCTAATCAGCCTTGATGAAGGCGCTATATGGCTTGTCTCAAACACCTTCGGAATTAAACGCGAACTATCCGAGGTGGATGATTTTACCACCTCAGATCTCAACTAACAGCTACTTGGCAGCGATGCACTCAATTTCAATTTGGGCGTCCAGCGCTAGGGACTCCACTGCAAAAGTAGTCCTTGCAGGGTAGGGGGAGGCAAAAGCTTTCTGGTAGATGTTGTTGAATTCAGGGAAATTCTTGATATCTGTTAAAATGACCGTGCATTTAACAACATCTTTCATTTCGTAGTCGTAGCGCTCCAGAGTTTGCTTTATGTTGTCTAGAGTCTGTTTGGTCTCCGCAGAGAATCCCCCTTGGGCTAACCGCTTAGTTTCCGGTGAAAGCCCTATTTGGCCAGAAAGAAATAGCTGGTTGCCAACTTTTACAGCCTCTGAAAACGGCAGGTTTGAGGCTGATCCTGTTGGGTTCAGAAATTCAACCTGCTCATCGTCCTTTGCATAGCTGAAACTGGAAAGCGTAATAGCGAAAAGTGCAGAAATTAATGCATTTATAGGTGATGTCTTTATCTTCATAGGAATATATTCTTATAAATTTGGTGTCAAACAATCTGGGCTAGGTCTAGGGGGCTCTAAATAATTCCGTGATGCCTCTGGTTCACAATCAAGGTGCGGCTTGGCAAGAGTGTCCAGAGCTTTCAAAAAGTCACAACGCAGGGTGTGAATCGCTCTGAAAGCCCCATGGATGAGCCTTGAAGGCTCGCAGAGATATTACGGATTTATTTAGAGGCTCCCTAAAGCTCTCTCGCTGCGCTGATAACTTCATTCCACTCCATATCTGAGTGCCATTCTTTATACTGCTGAATCATTGGGTAATAGTGGTCAGGGATATCTGAATCGGGAGCGCCGCTATATAGGTACGCCATTCCCTCTCTAAACCATTCAGGCTTAAGCATTGTATTCAGTGGGCCGATCTCTTTAAATTGAAACCAGTGAACTACTTTATGCTGAGTAATATAGACTTGCCAGGGTTTTGGTGCAATTACAGTGCCTAAGCAAGGGAAAGATATGGCCCTTTCTAGGGAGCCTCTGATTAATTCTGAGCCAATTTGGTAATATTCATCTACCCATAAAGACTACGATGAATCATGCACCAAGTCACCTTTGCCGAAGCAGAATATAAGCTAAAGCGCCGCATAGCTCGCCGAGAGAAGTTACTTTCTCAAATGGAAGCCCTCATCCCATGGCAGCGACTAGAAGCTCAGATCACCCCTTGCTATCCACGAGGCAAGCGTGGCCGACAGCCATATCCATTGAGTGTCATGCTCTGTATTCATTGCATGCAGCTATTTTACAATCTCAGTGATCCCGCTATGGAGGATGCACTGTATGAAATTGAATCCATGCGTAGTTTTGCTGGATTGACTTTGAGCGACCCAATTCCCGATGAAACAACGATTCTTAACTTTCGCCACTTACTGGAGTTCAATCAGCTAGGTACAGCTCTTTTTGATGAAATCAACAAACATCTTGCTGAGAATGGCATGGTACTGAGTGAAGGCACCATTGTAGATGCCACTATTATCTCTGCAACCAACTTCAACTAAGAATGAAAAGAAAGAACGTAATTCAGGAGTGCATCAAATAAAGAAAGGCAGTCAGTGGGATTTTAGAGTTGAGCACAACAAGATGCATATCGAGGTTGATGATGTGCCCGGGGTAACACATAGAATAGATACAACAGCAGCGAATTTGCATGATGTCACAACCACAGAGCGAGTCCTCCACAGGGAGGAGAAAAGAATCTGGGGAGGCTCTGGGTGCATTGGTGCGGAGAAGCGTGAAGAGTTGGAAGAGCGGGAGGCGGATTGGAACATATTAATGAGGCCGAGCAAGCTAAAAACTCTTCTAGGGCGTGATGTATTCCGTAAGGCGGAAGCAGATAAGTGCAAAGGTCGAGCGCCCCTTTTGCTACGTCAAACGGGTATTTGGTTATGACAAGGTCCGCTATCGGGAACTGGTAAAAAATACTGAGAGACTGTGCTTGCTGGCAGGCTTTACCAACTTATTTATAGGGAGAAAATACCAGACTACCTCGGGGTGGCGTGCCTAAAATTCGCCTATTAAGGGTTTCGGGTGAAAAATTAGGGGGCTATTAATCGTTTGTGCGTAATAAAGTGAATTTTTCAAACAGTTTGGCTTCATTCTAGAAAAATGCTTCGTTGATCAGAGGTTCCTTAGCTTACATTCTGCTTCGGAAAAAGTGACTTGGTGCATGATTTTTTAAAGTCTTTATGGGGAGATGAACATTACCAAATTGGCCCAGAATTATTCAGATGCCCCTTGAGTGATGATGCTTGTCATGCGGCAGGCATTGGCCTTAGAAAAATAAATAATAATAGATGTAGTATCAGGCTTGACTGAGAGTTGTGAGTTATCAATATATGTTCAGTCAAGCCGAGGGTGTAGTCTATATTGTGCAACTGCTCATGCCCCATGCGCTATATCGGAGCGCTCATGAGAAAATCAATGAGCAATAAAGACTTCAAGCAACAACTCAATGTCCATGTCGCAGCGCTGGCGAAGGGTGTTAAATCTTAAGTCGACATCAACTGTTGTGATCAACAGTTACTCCACCCTCCTGCATAATTTTTTCCAGGCTGTGAAGTGTTTTGAAATTTTAAAAGCTTTAAGCTCGGCAAGAATCTATGTGAAGTATTTTGAAATTTCCACTCATTAAGTTAAGATGAGTAAAGCGCCACTTTGGCAGTGTCGAAAAACAAATTATTGATAACTAAAAGTTTGTGAACGGATCCTCTTTTTATTTATGGACAAAATACTTCGCATGGACCCATTGCTCATAGCTTTTTGGTCAGAGTGTAAGAAGCTCTCTTCACAATGCCCTTCGTTACGAATATTACCTGTCTGGTTTCTCGCTCTAGCTGTATGTTTGGGATTATCTTCTGAAGAGCTTGATGCCGCAGAAATGGCACTCGTTTCGGAGTCGCCATTGTCTGCACCGGAGGGAGGGGCAGAGCTTGAGATCCGCGCTTTCTCAGCACTCCCCGAAAAGTTGTTCCAACCGGGAGATAGTTCCGGGCTTAGCTGGTCAGTGCTTGGAGCGACAACTGTAACCCTTATCAATAATAGCAATGGAACCCGGATTGAAGGGCTGCAGGCCAAGGGAGTCGTGCGAGTAGCCCCCACAACTACTACCACCTACACCTTGTTCGCCAATGGCCCCTCTGGAAGCAAAACTGCACAAATACAAGTTACTCTAGCTTCGGGACAACCAAGCAATCTCTGGGAAAGCGGCCCACCAGCAAAGAGCATGATCAGCCATATATCCCTTCAGCAGGTTCAGCTACAACCCGAATCTATCGGAGCTTCACTCACCGCACTGGAAGATAACAGTGTTTATCAGGGCAACTTTGACGGAAACTACTATCACTTTTCTGCCGATGGTGAATTGACCTGGACACTGGACGATATTGGCGTGGTGATGAGCCAGGCTGCGGTTTCAAATGGCATTGCCTATGTAGGTGTCAATAAGGCTGAAGGCGGGCGAGTTTTTGCCGTAAAAGCGGATAAATCCATTCTTTGGCAGGTACACACAGAGAGTGGTGTGATTGCCAGCCCCATACTGAGTCCCGATCACAGCATGATCTATGCCGTGAGCTATAGTGGCACAATTTACGCCTTGAATATCGCAGATGGCAGTGAACAATGGCGTTACCAACTGCCCGGGGGCGAAACGGTGAGTACCGCACCGACCCTGAGCGAGGATGGTTCAGTGCTTTATATCCACAGTACAAACCACAAAGTTTTTGCGCTCAAGAATGGGTTTGTACCAAATACCTCTCCCGAAACTTTGTACCCAATCCCTGATGGGCCGACGATAGCCTTTCCTGCACCTGATTCCGAAGCGCTACCAGAGCAGCTGCAACAACCCGTTTTACTGTGGCAACGGGATCTACAGCCATAAAATGTGCCGCGAGCAAGGAAACTCTAACCAGTTTTTTTAAATATTATTCCATAAAAATACCTTCTAATGGCGAGTGTCCGATAGAAGGTATTTTGGCATCAGTGCAACAAATACAAAAAATGAACATAATGACCAGCTTTTCTAGTCCTCTGATTGGCATACTCAAAACCTTCAGTATCTTGTTGCTGTTATGTATGGGAGCCTACTCACACGCAAATACAATAACGGTGTCGCCAACAAACAGTAAAGATGGCTCCCTGAGTATTAGAGCAGGCACGTACACAACGAGTTGTGGGCGAAATCATGCAAACTGCCCTCGCTCTTGGTCAGAGGTGCGGGTTTCATTATTGGCTGATGGAGTTTATAGGTCCAAAGGTACTCTTAGCCAGCTGGGAACCCATCTGGGCGGAGGCGTCTATTCGCTACAAGTTACAGAAAAAGGCAGATGGACGTTTTCTCTTATCGGCTACAAAACAATTCTCAGTGAGGAATACCCATGTAGTGGTGATGCCGAGATAATGTTAGCCGCTCCTTCTTCCGGCAATGCCGAAACCAAGTCCAAAACAATTGGGAATATTACACAGGCAAGTGGTCCTATAAAACACAATGGTAGGTGCTTTGGTCTTTCGCGCACCGAGTCAGAAAGCCTGGACAGTGCAAGTGCTACAGTATCCAATCCTATAAGCGCCCCCAGTTCTTTTGCTATTACACCCAGTCAGGTGATTGAAGGTGGAAGCTACACTTTGCGCTGGGAAAACCCTGATAATGCTAACAAGATTAGCCTTTTTGAAAATTCCAGCACCTCCCCACTAAAGCAGTGGACGGGCACACTACTACCAGAATCCTATACGTTCTCCAATAAACCTGTAGGTAGCTATTCCTATCAGCTCCAGGCCTGTAACAGCCTGGAGTGCAGCCCTCTATCCCCGGAGAGGGTTGCCAAGGTAACTTCCAACCAACCCCCCAGTATTAACTGGCAAAGTGGCGACAACGGTGGCCATGTCGAGTATGGCCAGGTGAAAACTTTTTATGTTACTGCGGACGATAATGATGGTTCTATTGGAGAGGTCGAATTTTTTTATCAGCCTATCGGTAGTACTACGGAGCAATCCATTGGAAATGCTACAAAAGATACCAGCCAGTGCCAGAATTGTTTTCGCCTGAATTGGACTCCGAGTGAAGGTGAATTTGAGGTTTGGGCTGTTGCAACGGATAACCTTGGTGCAAGTAATTCTCTTTATAATCAGAGGGTCACTATTGATGTAGATTCGAACAAGTCTCCAATAGGTAGCTTGGTCAATCCACCGAAAACTATTGCGCAATACAATACAGTTACCTTAAAGGCAGAAGCAGAAGATCCTGATGGCAGCGTGGCCTCGGTGGAGTTTTTGCTGAGTGGTGCCGGGATAGGTACAGTCACGAAACCTGTCAATTCCAAGTGGTTGGTGATTTCCTCTTTAGGCCCAGTGGTGATCTTGCCTCTTGATACAAACGAAAAAGGCGAAAAAAAGCAGTATCAGTTGGTCTGGACACCGGGAGAGGGGGTTTCCGGTGACTTTACTTTATCTGTTAAGGTAACCGATAACGAAGGGCGCTCGAGAATTTCTCTTCCCCAGCCTCTTAGCGTGACCGCAGCCACAATACCTCCTGCGCCGAATGGCTTAACCATTGGCGGAGAGACGCAACCCGGAATTAACCGCACCGGTAACTACACCTTGCGCTGGGTCCCAGTGGCGAGCACTACTGAGTATCAGATCTGGCAAAGCAAAGACGGTTCACCTTTTAGCTTATTTAAAGAAAACATTAAAGATGATGGCTTTTTCTTCTCGAACCAATCATCGGGACACTATCGCTATCAGGTTAGAGCCTGCAATCCCCTTGGGTGCGGTGCACCCAGTGACGAGATTGCCATTACTGTAGATACCCTGGAGGCTCCCCGGGCATTATCCGCACGTCCACACCCAGAGTCTGGAAGTTCTAATCCGCAGTTCACTGGCAGTTATACCCTTGCCTGGAATCCCACAAGCAACCAAGAAGTTATATACCATCTTCAGGAAAAGCCCGGTGGTGCAGAATCTCAGACCGCCTGGAACCTTATCCAGCAAGGGTCTGAGACCAGCGCTCTTATAGAAAATAAAAGCTCTAATGAATATGCCTACCAGGTACTGGCATGTGACAAAGAAAATCCTCAAGTCTGCAGCGAACCGAGTAATCAGGTTCTGGTTTCTGTATTGACCCCTGTACTGACGGCGGCAAGCCTATCCTGTGGTGAGGGCTGTCTTGCACTATCCGGCTTGGGGCTGGATCCTGACCTGTCCCTGACATTAACTGGAGTAGCCGATCCAAAGGTACAGCAAACCTTTGCCGCGGGCGCTGAGGCGCTTGAGCATGTTTCCACTACCAGCCTGCGTGTCAGTATTGCGCCGGGCGGTGCACTTTATGACCAGCTGTTTAAACTCGGAGTGCGAGCAAGGGTCACCAACCCTAATGGGGCCATTGCTGGCATGACAGCCTATGGGAACCGTGACACCGAACTTATTGGTGAATCCAGCTCCTCACCAGCCATCGGTCCCAACGGCGTTGTTTATGTTGCTGTCGGCAAGCAGTTGCACGCCCTAAAACAACAGGATGGCACCAGTGTCAAAGAGCTGGGCTGGCCCTTTACAGCCGATGGTTTTATCCGTGCCACCCCGAGCATAGATAGCACCGATGGCACTATCTACGTGGGCGCATTGGACGAAAACTTCTATGCTATCACGCCTTATGCTCTGGAAAAGTGGCGCCTACCTACCCGAGGAAAAGTGGTCTCTCGAGCGGTGCAGGACGAAAACCGCGTACTCTATTTTGGCACCATCATCAGTGAAGCCGAGGCCAATGAAGAGGGCAGTGGGACTGGAGACGAAGAGAAAGGCATACTCTATGCCGTCAATGCATCTGCAACCAAACCCTGGGAGCGGGTTAAGTGGACCTACCCCACCAGTGGCGGCATCATTAAAGAACCGGTTTTGGCAGGGGAAAACACCCTGTATTTTTCTACAGCCGAGAATAATCAGATATATGCCCTGACCCGAGATAATGAAGGTCCCGGTAAATTGATCTGGGAAAGTGTTGGCGATCCAGCTCTCTGGGAAGAGATCGGTAATTGGGCTCCAGATCCATCTAGAGAACCGGAATATCTCAGTGTGGCGCGCCTCTATCGCAGCCTGCTACAACCCGAATTGCCCTTTAGCGGAAAGATTCTGACCTTCTGGACTTACCAGTTGGTCGGCGGCAATACTACCCACAAGGATATTGCTGAAGCCTTTTTAGTATCCACCAGTGGTCAGGCTAATTTCTCCGAGGTCTTTAAGCACTCCGATTCCCGGACGCGGGCAGAGGCTTTTGTCGATACCCTGTATCAGAGGTTGTTCCCTGAGCAAGGGCAGCCGAATCTGACCTGGGGTGGACGCAGCTACAGCCGAGACGAGTTGATTGATACCGCAGAGGGTCTGTCGCTCGCCCATGCTGCCACCTTGTTTGCGCAGTCTGAGGAATACGTTTACGCCACTAATGCCTTGCTCCGCCGCAGCTTCAAATATTTGTATGAACAAGACTACAGCTGGGCGGTTACAAGCTGTGACGACGGCGATGCATACACCCGCGATTGCGATGGCGATGGCCTTCCAGACTGGTGGGAAATTCTCTTTCTCGGCGACACTTCCTACGGCGCTGACGATGACCCTGATAACGATGGTGTCACGAATATAGTGGCATTCAACAGCCGTACCAGCCCGTGCGCAAATGGTTGTTACAACGGCGTTGTGGAAACGCCTCCAGAGCCTGCCGCATCGATACTACCGGATTCTACGGCGATGGCTATCTCGGCAGAGACGGGTACATTGCCAGGGCAGTTCCGGGTCAATGAAGCTGGGGCTGCTACTTATTCAATACCTTTGAGCCTGCCTGTGGGCACCGCCGGTGTCGCGCCACAACTGGCTCTCAACTACTCGAGCCAGGGGGGCAATGGCCTGCTCGGGCAGGGTTGGAATTTAAGTGGTCTCTCCAGCGTCACCCGCTGTCGCCAGACTCTGGGGCAGGATGGCCAAAACCGGCCGATTACCTGGGGAAGCGAGGATCGTTTCTGCCTGGATGGCCAGCGTCTGTTACTGGTCAATGGGGGCAGCTATGGCGCCCCAGGTAGTCAGTATCGCACCGAGATCGATAGCTTTACTCTGGTTACTGCCCACGGTGGCAGCGCCGGTAAACCGAGCTACTTTACTCTTGAACGTAAAGACGGTTCTATCAACTATTACGGGCAAAACACCAACGGAAATAATGCCCAGCAGTCCCTCGCAGGTTTTGGTACTCTGAGCTGGGTGGTGAGCCGCACGGAAGACAGTGCCGGCAATCCCGTAGAGTATTTCTACGATCAAAGCGGAGGTCACCGTATCCGCGAAATCCGCTACGCCTATGGTGACAGCAGCAGCCCCGCCGCCTCAGTAACATTCGACTATGAAGCGCGCGAAGATGTCATCAGTAGCCATGTTGCCGGTGCAAAAATAACCAATAACCAGCGCTTGCAAGCCATAACTACGCATGGGGTGCAAAGCGCGCTACTGCGACGCTATGAGCTGGACTACCTCAGAACCGATTACGAAGAGGATGTGCTGAGCCGAATTGAGCGCATACGCGAGTGTGTGGGCAGTGTGTGCCATCCCGACACCGTGTTTGAATGGCGCCTGCCAGCCATCTTCTTCACTACCGATTCTGCCAGCACAGTAAAGCTGAACGATCAGGAAGATCGCACTGTTTCACCAAGACCTGCGGACATCAACGGCGATGGACGTATGGATATTGTCTGGCTTGAAGTGGACTGGGACCAGGTGAATGGCAAACTTAAAATCCGCGATCAATACCTCAAATATGTGTTGGCCACAGAACAGGGTTATGGTCCCGAACAGCAGGCGGGCCATTACGGTGGCAGTTCGCTCAGCCCTTATCGCTGGGAGGTATTTGACTACAATGCCGATGGTCGTGCCGATGTAGCACTTTTCCGTCGATCAGGGGCAGATGGAGGTATCTGGAAGCTGCACCAGTCGGTTTATAGCAACGGAGCCTGGAGTCTTTCGACATCACCCATAGAGCTTTCCCTGGACAAAAACACCCGTTTTGTGGACATCAATGGTGACGGTTTGGCAGATGCTGTGACCTCGTCTGGCTACAAGCTGTTAGAGCCCTCTGGAGCATCCACAGACTCCGCCAACTTCTATCACTTTGGTGCCTTGCAATCCTGGCAAATGCCCGCGCCACCCCCCTTTAACCCACCGTCCTGGGACGACAAGACGCTAGAAACTTATCTGAACCCGGATGTGATCGGGGATTTTGATGGGGATGGTCAGGTCGATTTGATTTTGATGCAGACTCTGATGCGGTGGGATAAGGGTGATATGGAGTCCCAGTGGACTCGCGCCCATGTTGTCAAAGTGCAAGGCAACCAGTTGGTTCTCGGCCAACAGGTAATGGATTCTCCGGATGGCACAGAGCAAACCTGGGGCTTTAAGGGTGGTAGTGATGAAACGGGTGCAACGTCTCTACAGCGTCATCCTTACCTGCACCGTAAGCTGCGGGCCGTCGATATCAATAGCGATGGGTTAGTGGATCTGGTTCAAGAAGATACCACGGGCAACAGCCCTTATTCCTACCGGCTCAACACCGGGGCCGGCTTCGCCACTCCAGTCAGCTTGGGCAGCTTCCCCAAAGATGCCCAACCGAGCTGGTTGGACTATGAGGGAGATGGGGATCTCGACCTGGTTTGGCGAAGAGAGCAGGGAGATCGGGAAGAGCTGCGCCTGCGCCGCTGGCAGAGCGACCAGCAGATTTATAGCGCAGAAGAGAACTTCCGCATTGCGCGCAAAGGTGGCCTGGATATGTTCCTGGATATGAACGGCGATGGTTCTACCGACTGGATGGAGTTCGCTGACGATTATCTGCGTATTTATCACTCACCAGACCGCAAAGTGGCCCCTAACGTGATTGAGAAAATCACCAATGGCCTGGGAGCGCAAACCCATATCACCTTCGGCTCAAGCGTTACCTCTGGCCACTATGCGCGCCTGGATATTGGAGCTGTGCTCGAGTCCCACTGTGGAAGTGGAAATACCGATGCCATTGAGGACTGGTGTACCCAGTACGGGGTCAGCACCACTAGCGATTTTTACCGCGCGCTCAATAGCGACTGGCAGGGTCAGCACACCCTCGGCAAAACCAGTCCGGTACTGGAAATGCTCGGCACCCAGTTTTTGGTCACTCAAGTCGATAGCAGTGCCCCCGCAACTAATGCCGACACTGCAGGGCAGGTAGATTCGGCGGCCACCAGCACCATCAGCTATATGTACGGTGGCGCGCGCCTGCAGGCCGGTGGTCGCGGACTCCTGGGTTTTGAAAGTCTGCGCACCATCGACGCGCAGAGCGGTATCAAAACCACCACCCACTACCGCCAGGATTTCCCCTTCCGCGGTTACCCTCTGCGCACAGAAACCCGCACACCCCAGGGTTACTTGTTGGGTGAATCCGACAACACCTGGATACTACAAGGTTGGCAATCCAGCTTCCCGTCAACAGCCCTCAACGGCACAATCAAACTGGGGCCACTCATGCCGGTTCTCGCCACCAGTGTTGAAAAGTCCTACGACTTTGTTAACGATGGCCAAGCTCAAGGCGTGCAGCTGAAAACCGTTACCACTTCCACCGAGAAAGATAATGATGGCAACGTCATTCGTGTTCACGCGGTCACCGAAACGCCTGAGGGGGATCGCTTTAGCACCGAGACCGTCAATGTCTATGGCAGTGGAGCGGTCAGTTTCCAGAATCCAGAACACAACTTTAATAGCTATCTCCAACTGGGACGTTTGCTCAATACCACTGTCACCCACAGCCGTAGCGAAGGGGGTCAGCACCAAGAGGCCGTGCGTAAAAGTGCCTTCACCTACTACGACAGCGGTAATGAGGCAGGGCTTCTCAAGCAGGAAATCCTGGAGCCCGGCGACTCTCTGCAACTGACCACCCGTTACGAATACGATGACTTTGGTAATAAAACCCTTGCCGAGCAATCCACCGCTAACGAAGAACCACGCACTCAGCGCTGGGTATATAACTCTAATGGGCGTTTTGTAGATGAAGAGGTAAACGGCTATAACCAGACACTCAGTCGGGTGCTGCAACGCAATAGTGCCGGTCACCCCACTGAGGTTGAGGATATCGTCGGCGTGGTCAGTCAGATCACCTACGATGTCTTTAATCGCCAGGTGCACAGCTACAGCAGTACAGGTGCACAGAGCAGCAGCCTTCTGGCCCCAGCCGGTGCCCAGTGCCCCAGTGGTGCCAGCACCCAGCAACGCGATTACAGCGGTGGTGGCGGTGAAACCCTAACCTGTTACGACCTCATCGCCCGGGAAGTGCGCAAAGCCACCCGCGCTTTCGATGGCGGTTGGAATTATGTCGATATTGAATACGACAATGTGGGGCGGGTAAAACACCAGTCAGAACCCTACAAAGCAGGCGCTACTGCTTACTGGACAACCCACGACTATGATCGTCTTGGTCGCGTGATAGGAACCGACCTGCCGGGGATCAGTAACAGCAGAGGTACTCGCTGGGATCTCACTCTGGAATACCAAGGCACCACCACCACCGCCATCAACCCCAAGGGGCAGCGCAAGGTTGAAACCAGCAATGTGGTTGGGGAAAAAGTACGGGCTCAGGACAACGCCAATAACACCCTCGAATTTACCCACGACGCCGAGGGCCAGCTGCTGCAAGTGATCAATAAAGGCAACGGCAGCCGCAACCTGATCACCCGCATGACCTACGACCTGCTCGGCCGCAAAGACACCATGTCCGACCCAGACAAAGGGGACTGGGAGTATGTCTATAACGGCTACGGAGAACTGAAACAGCAAACCGATGCTAAGGGTCAGCGTGTCGAGAATACCTATGACATTCTCGGCCGCCTGACCGAGCGTCGAGATTTTGACACCAGTAAAGCCGTAAAAACCACGAAGTGGTTTTACAACAACGACCAGAGCACTGGAGAAAATGGCGTACCTCCGGCAGCACTGATCCGAGTGGAGGCATTCGATCCCAGCAATAGCTCAGACAGCTACGCCAAACTCTATAGCTATGATCACTATGGCCGTCCCAGTGAAACCATTACCAGCTTCTCTCTGGAAGGGGGCGACGACCACTATGAAAAAACCAACTACGACCAGTTCTCGCGGCCGTTCCAGATCTTTGATGCCGGTGGCGACGGTAGCTGGGAAAGCAGTGCCATCCGCCACCATTACAACCAATACGGCTATCTCGCCCAGGTTGTAGACGCCGAGCTGCGCAACCTCGCTACCGCCGAGCAGTTTTATACGGTCGTCAAAATGGATGCCCGTGGCAATGTGACCGAGCACCTGAGTGGCAATGGCATTACCACCATCAAAGACTACCATCCCGCAACTGGCCTTCTGCGGGGTCAGACAGCCAGTGTGCTGGGTGTTGGCGACCTCCAGTATCTCAGTTACGACTGGGATGACGTCGGCAATCTCGAAAACCGCGTGGAACAAAGTGGGGGGAAAAACCTGCGCGAAGACTTCCTCTATGACGAACTAAACCGTCTCACCAGTGCCCAGGTGGCAGGCCGTGAAGCGCAGACTCTGCGCTACGATGACCTGGGCAATATCACCTTCAAATCCGATGTGGGTGAATACCGTTACGGAAGTCAGTGTGATCAAGGCTTCGGCCCCCACGCCGTCTGTGAAACCTCCGATGGTGTGCGCTATCAATACGATGCCAATGGCAATATGACCGAGGACTCCAGTGGTAGAAGGCTGAAATACACCACCTTCGACAAGCCCTACGAAATCCAAAAGGGGGGTCATAAAACCGAGTTTAAATACGGCCCGGACCGCATGCGCTATCTGCGCATCGACACCGACAAGAGCGGCAAGGTTACCGAGACCCGCAGCATCGGCAATGTCGAGAAGATAACCAAAGACGGTACTACCGAGATCAAGCGTTACCTCCCCGGCGGAGCCCTGATCAGTCTGACAGTCAACGATGGGGATAATGAGGGCCAATACCGTAATCGCAGCACCCAGTACCTGCACAAGGATCATCTAGGCTCACTGGATGTGATTACTGACAGCAAAGGTGAGATTGCCAATGATGGCGAGGCTGTTTACAGCTTCGATGCCTGGGGACAACGCCGCAACGCCGTGGACTGGAGCCTATTGGCAAGTACAGCTCTAACTGACTTTGATAACCGCATTACCACCCGCGGTTATACTGGCCACGAAATGCTGGATCAGGTAGGACTCATTCATATGAATGGGCGAATTTATGATCCCCGCCTGGCTAGGTTCCTGCAGGCGGACCCTATTGTGCAGGCACCAAGCAATGTCCAGAGCTACAACCGGTATAGCTATGGGCAGAACAACCCTTTAAATGGCACTGACCCCAGTGGCTTTATCTTTGGCGTCTTAATGGATCAGGCCATTTACAGGATATTGCCTGAGCAGGTACATGTTTTTATCAATGCGGTAGCTACCGCAGTTGCAGCTGCATATTGCGGGCCTTGCTCTATTGGTGTTTCCGCGTACACCAGTGCACAGTCTACTTATGCTACAACAGGTGATTTTGGTGCGGCCCTTAAATCCGGTGCTTACGCCGGCATCTCTTCAGCGGCATTTTATGGGGTGGGTCAGGTATTTTCCGGCAGTCATTATGCAGTGCAGGTGGCTGCGCATGCTGTTACAGGCGGTATTTTATCTGAACTGCAAGGCGGTAAGTTTGGCCATGGTTTTGTGTCTGCAGGTCTGGCTAAAGGCGCCAGCCTTGGGGCTCTAGAGGCTGGACTGGGTAGAGAAGGACAGTTCCTGGCTGCGGTGATTACCGGTGGTACAGCTAGTGCGATTACTGGTGGTAAGTTTGCCAATGGGGCCATAACGGCGGCTTTTGCTTTTGCTGCGAATCAGGTGGCTAGTGGACAGGCTAGTGCACAAGAGAAGTGGAAACAGCGCTACGAGTTACTTAGATTTAAAGTTTTTAAAGGTGTCCAGGAAGGATCCGATACGCCTATTCAGTTAAGTCAGCTAGATATAATTACTATCGCAGAATATATGAGCATTAAGGCTGATGGAGTTAACCCTCTAAATATTTCTGAATTTTCAGAAAATTTCATTAGCAAGGCGGATACATTTCTATATGGATATGCTAATCAAGAATTTTATGTTGATAATATTGGGGTCTTCAAAGGGGGCGAAATAAACTATATTGGTGTTGGTGTATTTGCTGGGCGTTATGGATTTTCTGAAGCTACTCTTAATACACTCGTAGGCGCTTGGAATGTAAATGATGTTCTTGCTGGTAAAGGAAGCTACAATTTATATCAGGCACAAACCGGGGGGCTTTGGTCAAGATTTGGTCGAGACTATTACAATATTAAGTGATGATGTAAATGATTAATAAGCTTATTAAATTTACTGTTATTTTTTTTCTCGGGCTATTCCTAATTGCATTGTATTTTGTGATTCAGTTTAATTCGGCTACTAGAGCCCCTTGTTCTAATTTGCAGTCTTTATCTAAAGACGAAGTGTTATTGGAGCAGTTGTGGAGTGGTGTGGAAAATGTACTTAGTAATTTCTCAAATTATCGAGTAGAGCACTCAAGAGTTGGATTGATGTACGCTGAGGATGCGTACAATAACTTTGATATTGATTGGGAATTATTTGATATTCCCGTTAATGTTGCTTCACTAGAATTTTATGGAAGAAATATCGATTATGGTCATTTTGAAGTCTCACAGGTTGAGAGCATAAAAGTTGGTTATGGTTATAGATACTATTTGGAATTTAAACTAGCCCCCCTCTCAGTTGGTGCAGATCAAGAAAAAGTAAATGATAAATTAAGATATACGGAAGTTCTTATTGAGTGTAGGGAGTAATTGCACAAGAGAAGTGGAAACAGCGCTACGAGTTACTTAGATTTAAAGTTTTTAAAGGTGTCCAGGAAGGATCCGATACGCCTATTCAGTTAAGTCAGCTAGATATAATTACTATCGCAGAATATATGAGCATGGAAAGCTAATTCTGGACACCCAAAGATTGGAAAGAAGTGCGAGCCGTGTTTTTAGTACCAGCTCTAGCGACTTTTTCTTTCTGATTTAGTGTTAAGGTGCAGTGGAAGACTGAGGAAATATACTTGGGGTTGGAAAATCATGGTTTGGATACAAGCCGGGAGGAGAGGTATCGATAGGTTGGATGGTAATTAGCAGGATGCTCTAGAAAGGAAGCGCCGACAGTCGTCTATACCGTGCATCCAGCGTTTATTGAGCTGGATACAGGCTTGCTGTACTGTCTCCACTGATCCCACCAAACCTTTAAAGCGACTTTCAAAGTTTCTGTTGAGGTATAGCCAGTGTTTTGGTGAGATACCTAGTCGCTTGAGGATAGGTGGCGTGCTTTCAGCAATAAAGCCTCGTTTTCTGGGGGCTAGATGTCGACCACTCCAGTCCACTAGTTCTAAATAGTGATCCAACTGAAAGGGAAGCCCTTTAGGTATATTCAGGCGCTCATTGCCAACAAACGGTAGTAAGTCTTTGGGCTGCTCACCTAAGATTGCTGCACGAATGCGTTGTTGGATCGAGGTATGGTTAGAGTCTTCTGGCGTTTTTGCATATTGGCACGGATAGGGTTGAGGTCGACATAGGCCATACAGGCAGCAAGAGCTCTTTCATCTAATAAAGCCTGGGACTTGAAACGACCTTCCCAAAAGCGGCCTGTACAATTATCTTCAGCATTGGCCTGACGGGCGATAGACTCGTTTAAACAGCGCATAAACCAGCTAAGATCCATCAAGCGGTCTCGCCATAGAGCGACGACTTCCTTTAGTTTTCTCATCTCACAGTGATCGAGAATGTCTCCTTGAAGGTAGCGACGGGCCAAATTGGAAGCTTTGAATAGCTTCTGCCAACGGAGAATGACTTCGGTATCCGGCCAATTCAGCGCTTTCTCTTTGTCGATATAAAGTACGATATGGTAGTGGTTACTCATAACGGCATAGGCAGCGATATCAAGGGCAAAGATTGAAGCTAGATTATGCATTCTGGATTCAATCCATTCGCGGCGATGCTCATAGTCATTACCAGACTTCATATCTCTACCACACAGAAACGCTCTTCGTACGCAGCGGGAGACGCAATGGTAATAGGGAGTAGTGTCTAACGAGACTTGTGCGCTACGAGGTAAGGGCATTGATCTTTGGTGATGTGTATATTTATACAGTATTTGTATCCTGTAGTCCCTACCGTGTCAATAATTCTGGCACTTAAAGCAACGACTTTTGCGGGTGTCCAGAATTCTGTCTCTGAAGGCTCGCAGAGATATTACAGAATTATTTGGAGGCTCCTTAAAGCTCTCTCGCTGCGCAGATAACTTCATTCCACTCCATATCTGAGTGCCATTCTTTATACTGCTGAATCATTGGGTAATAGTGGTCAGGGATATCTGAATCGGGAGCGCCGCTATATAGGTACGCCATTCCCTCTCTAAACCATTCAGGCTTAAGCATTGTATTCAGTGGGCCTATCTCTTTAAATTGAAACCAGTGCACCATTTCATGTTGAGTAATATAGACCTGCCAGGAACTCGGCGCAATTACAGTGCCTGAGTAAGGAAAAGATATGGCCCTTTCTTGCCCACCGCCAAATGAACGGTAACACTCGACAGTTGAACAATAAACAAAAGTAGGTTGGCTATTTACTAGAATACTGTTTCTGTTCAGTGAATCATTCGCTGAACGATATAGAACGGTTGCTTCTGCGAGTCTTTTCTTATCTTCAACGCAAACAGGGCCATTACAATTAACGCCGTTAAGTTGAGGGAGGAGGAGTCGGATAGCTGGAAAAGATATCCATAATAGTATCGGGACTGATGCGAACACTAGTAGAGCCAAGGGCCTGAACATAAATTGGATTGCCTCTGTACTTTGGGTTACTTGCCATAAAGGGCGAAACAATTAAGAAAAATCTAGAATTGAATTGATCTTGGCTCCGGTATTATCAAAAACAGGGAACTCGCCCGCGTTTCCAAGTAATTAAATACGATTTTTCATTATAGTATTTCACTTTGGGGTTAGCGCCATTCCCTCGTCTTAACGTATTGAAATTGATAGAGGCTCGACGTTGCCGGCTCATCGAGTATCTATTTTATTGACAACTTCACCACCTATATTGGTGTCTGGGTTTAGTAGACCGCTGCATGCCAGCTGGTGGGAGGTTGATAAGTGTCCACTAGGGGGGGGGATGCTGACTCCAAGCGCTGTAGGGTTTGGGTTGCTGTAATGCTTAACTCCAAACTCAGTTGCTTTATGAATGAAGCTTCCTTCGTACTCTATTGATGTGAAGTGCTACTCCAACTCAATTCTGCCTTCATTAATCTGAAGCTGTCAGCCTAGAGATCGTCAGCATATATTTTTTTAGGCTTGCTCGAAACGCGGTGCTTGTGGGCATTTATTAAATCTGCAACCTCCTTCGGAATCGGGTGCTTCCCCTGCCTACTGATGACCATAAAGAGTAGTCAGCCGTCTTGATGAGAATCTCACAACTAATGCTCAAGCTGTATTTATCGCTAGACCTAAAAACTATCAGTAATGGGAAGTAGGGGCTCTATTTTCTTCGCTCAGCAAAAACTCTAACTAGATTTGTATCGCTCGAGGAGAGAGAAGGTTAGCGCACAAAGTTTGCACTAAAAGATATGTAAATTATTGATTTCAAAGATCTGATTGGTGCCCGGGGCCGGACTTGAACCGGCACGGCCGTGAAGCCGGGAGATTTTAAGTCTCCTGTGTCTACCAATTCCACCACCCGGGCAGATCCTTTGCGAGAGAGGGCGATGTTTAATAGTTGCCCTTCATTCTCACTTTCATTGCATTCAACAGGATACTGCAATGAAGAGGAAAATGGAGGCTAGGGTCGGAATCGAACCGGCGTACACGGAGTTGCAGTCCGCTGCATGACCACTCTGCCACCTAGCCTTTTTTATCCGCCTTTGGCGGAAAAGAACGCTGCGAATTCTATCTGATAAATCTGAAAAATCCTAGCGTTTTCTTATACTTACGTGCGTTTCGCTGTGTAAGTGGGCGCCATTTTAGGGACTCTAGAGGATTAGTCAAGCATTGTTTTCATCAATGTTGCAATCAAGTGAAAAAAAGTAGGAAAAGTTACCTTCTGATGGTGGGGGAGGGCTGTAATAACTTTTAGCACTGGTGCTCAAGAACCTATTTCCATTTGTTCTAAATTAATCTTCAGGTGTGCTGGCAATCTGTGACCTGTGTTCGATACTGTCTTTATCTGGCTAACACATCTCCCCCAACGTGTTTAGTAATGCTGGTAGGGTGGCTCACATGGCTACCACCCGGAAGCAAGGATGAAATCCTCCAAGTTTCACTCCTAATGGTCTTGGCCCTGACGCTCTCCCCCCCCGTCGTCAGGGCTTTTTTTTGTCTGCTATTTACTGGAGCCTTTCGCCCGGTCTGTCAGGTTTTCTGTGGCTAATGCATCCACGGGTCTACCGGCTGCTTTCTCAGACAGGGATCTAAACCTTTCCAGAGTCACTTCACCGCGTGTTCGAGCCAGTTCTCGTGCCACGTCATCAATACTTGCCTTGCCATTGCTGGCCTCGCGAATCTCTTTATCCAGTTGCTGCATTACCCCGGCCGCACGGGCGGTAATGGGGCCGGACGAGCGTTCGACTAATAGTGAAGGAGCCTTCTTACCCCATTTAATCAGTTTATCCATTGCCTCCTGATAGCGGGTTTCACTGATGCCACCAGTTCGCCTTAAAATCTCCAGGGAGTAAAACTCAGCCAGTCCCTCTACAATCCAATCGCTCTCATCGTCGCCGTGAATTCCCGTGCCAACATGAACTAACTCGTGGATCATGCTGCTGGTGCGGTTGCCGCTAATTAATGGTCGATCAGCATGCATATACAGAGAACGTGTCCCCGACAGTCCACCGCGCCACATGGGGTCGTCAGCGGTTACGATCAATAGATGGTCAGGGAAGAGGGGGAAGATTTTCTTGAGCTCTGGCAGGTTCCAATTTAGGAAGGCCAGGATGTCTTGCCGCCGAATGTTCTCATTTTTAGGGCCTGCAACACGGGTTTCAGTGCCGGCAATCATATCCTGCCGACTGCCAATTTTCCCTACAATCATCCAGCCCTTGGGTCTTACAAACTTACGCTTGGGGTCAGATAACTCGTATAGGTTATCTTCGATCTCAGGGTAGGGTAGGGCCGCATACCATTGGTCAGGAAGTTCCAGCTTAAGGCGGGCGGTAGAGCGGCCACGGCTGGTTGCCGATACCGGTGCAATCAATTTATCGCTGCGGAGAATTGCCCAGTCTTTGGTGATCCGTGAGTCGTAGCCACCGTTGCTACGCTGGTTGTCTATGACAAAGCGGTACTTGAGGGCGGGGTTCTTTCCTTCGGGGTGCCAGGTTGCTTTGTCGCCCTCGATCTTTAGGGGGGTGTCACTTTCCAGGTCCTGATAGCGGCCAGAGCGCAAGTTTAGAACGAGCTTACTTGGCATATCATCACCGCTGAGCGCCATTTCCACCTCAGCCAGCTTGGAGTTGGGTGAGATCTCTGCACTGTAAAGAATCTCATAAGCCTGAACAGCAGGGGATAGAGTGGCGAGTAATAGCGGCAGTGTTAGTAATCGTTTAAGCATCATTTCTTCAGCGGGAAATCCAACAATTAGTCGTTTCGACAGTATCTAAGCCTACAGGTGCCCTTGTGTCATCTTCAAGCAAACTGGTCACAAGCTAGCCAGTTATGAGGTGACAGTTTTGTGCCGTCAGGTTTCATTGGATTGGTTTTCAGATATGTACCACTTAAAAAGAATACACTTACAAAGTCGTTATCATACAACCACACATACTAGTAAGCATCTCCCGTATAAGTAACCAAGAAGATAGATATGGGTGGGCCGTCACAAACATCTTTTGAGAGGGCTGGGCTAGTGGGCAGGCATGCTGACTAAGTGGGAATTGAGCGCTACGAAGGATAAGACCGCAGCATAGCTGCGGTCTTGAAAGGTCTTTTGCAGTCTAACTAACGATGGCGACAGAGCTACCAATATCTGATTGCACGGGGATCAACGAACTGCATAGCGTAGGCGCTCAGGGCAAATCCATCTGGAAAACTGCTTACCATTGGTTGCTGGGGGTTAACCGCGGCTATTTCGGAAGGGTAATAACCTCCCGGCACAAACTGCCCCTGCCAACTGGGTGTAGCTTGAGGGGGGTAGCCCTGTAACGGACTCATGGTAAATCCAGAGTATGGAGTGGCTGGGGAGGGGCCTTGCGCGGTTGCGGCATGAGTACCCGCGGCCCTTGCTTGCTCTTTAGCGGACTCAAAAGCGGAGTTGATACCGAAAAGCTTGGGAACACCTGCGCCAACTCTCTCTGCCCCGAGGGGCATTGGTGCGGCCAAGGATTGGATCAGTTGGAATAAGGCGGTCACTCTGGATACATCTTTCTGCCGGAGCGCACCTTTAAATAATGGATGGTGGGCAAGTAGTAGAGCTGCCAAACCGGTAATATGCGGCGCGGCCATTGATGTACCTGACTGAACATCGAAGCCTTTGTCAGGCACAGACGAAACGATACCCACACCAGGTGCGGCAACAGAAATTTCCTGGCCGAAAGCGCTAAACCTAGGAACAAATAGACCGTCGGCTGATGCTGTTGAGGGTATTACTGTTTGCGCTTCCCAGGAATCTTTGGGGAACTCATTGAGCATTCCAAGAGCGCCTACAGCCATAGCATTTGGGGATCTGGCTGGATACTGGACTGCCCCGCCATTGTTGCCTGCGGCAACTATACAGGCGATACCATGTTGGACCGCTTCCTCGATTTGCTGCTCAACAGCCTCTGATGAATCAGAGCTGCCCAGGCTCATATTCACCACATCAACGCCGAGCTCTATGCAATGTGAGAGCGCATCAATCAAGCTACTAAATTGCCCGCCGGGGAAAACTTTGAATACATAGACTTCGGCTTCAGGAGCAAATCCGCGTATTGCTTCGGAGCCAGAGGGTTGGCCTGTAATAATTCCCGCACAGTGGGTTCCATGGCCGACGATATCTTCTACCCAGCTATCGGTATCGTAATTATTGGTGACATCGATACCATTCTTTAAATGGCTCAGTATTGGGTGCTTATTGTCCGCACCGGAATCGATGATTGCGATTTTGATACCTTTGCCTGTGTATTCATCGGGTAGCTGGTCCAGGCCCATGTACTTTTGCCCCCAGCCATAGGAGGCATCATTGGGGAAGTTGGGTATGGCCTCGCTCAGAGGTTGGAGTTTCACCAGGTTCACACCGGTGAGCGATAGGGAGGGGCTGCGAATATATTTGTTCCAGAAATCTTTGGCGGGACGGATCAGAAGTGATTTCACTTGAGCGCCGCCGCTTTGCGCAAAAATACTGAGCGCAACCTCCCCTTTATTGTTAGTGACCCCCTCCTGGGGAAAGCCCGCGCTTTCAACAATTATTTGAGCGTCGCGTATGGGCTCACCTTTTGCGCCGATAACGCGGAAGTGCACCTGCTGTGCCTGGACATGGTATTCACGCAATAGTCCGGGTTGCTGTGCAAAAACTGCGGAAAAGGTCGGCGAATAACTCGCTTGCCCGTAAGAGAGAAGTGAGTCCAGTTCAACGGCGACGTTTGGTGGAGTGGTCTGGTAAAGTGCCGCAGCAGCATCCACATCCATACGGACTTTGTAAATATTGGTGGCCTCATCGGCGGAAGACAGCGTTTTTAGTTTTCTGCCGGGGCGTATTTCACGAAGCACCTCACAACCTGCCTGCCTGGCAATAGTGGAAATCACATGGTGCATTGAGCCCGAGCTCAATGGCTGCACGCCCATGGATTTAGCCATCAGGCTGCGGCGGGGTGAAATAAGTAGCTCGACTTTCTCTGCAACCTCGACCGAAGGTTCTCCTGCGGCCTTTTCTTGTCGGGATTCAGTCATGTTCATGTTCCTTCGCTTTCAGTGCGGTACTGATTTAGTACGCGTGTGAAACGTCTGAAAGTGGTGAATCGAGTGGGTTTCAGTCTCAATTGAGAGGGTGGACAGGTTGATCCGGATCAATAATTACTTTGCCTCTCAATTTCTTTCTTAGGTCGTCGACGGCATCGGGTGTAGCCACAAGGGTGACGTTGCTTTTGCGCAAAGTAACGTCCTTAACATCGGGGCAATTTGAAGCTTCCTTCACCAGCTCCTCTAGCTCCAGAGTGCTAGCTGATACCTTACGATTTGGTACGGCTACATATTGCTCAAACTTCTTCATTTTCTTCTCATTGTGACTGCGCCATCCAAAATAGGGCAGGGTCGAACCCACCCCCAGGAAAAGGGGCGTGAAGCCCCTTTTTTTGCATTTTTAGTGCAGATAAGCCTGTTGCTGAAAGGCTGAGTTGGATTGCGGCATTGCCTGATAGGGCAGTGGCTGCCCGATGCCACTCAAATTCTGGAGGGGTTGCTGAGGTGGTTGCGGGAAAGCCTGGAATGGCACCGGTTGGCTCAGTGGTGCAAAAGCCTGCGGGGGAACCGATCCATACTGCTCCGGAGCCACAGGTGCCAGTTGATTTACCGGTTGGCCGATGTAGGTCTGAGGAACGAGGTGTGGCGTGAATTGCGGTGCGGCCTGGTAGGGCAGCAGGTGGTTGAGGCGCGCCAAGTTGTTAAGGAGTTGACCTTGTTGAGGTACGCCAATGTAGTTGCCAAGAGCAGGTGCGGCACGACTAATCAACTCACCGAGGAGACCTTGCGGTGGCAGTTGCGGAGCGGCTTGATAGGGTAAGAGCTGCCCTAGTTGGGCGGCTGCATTGATTAGCTGTGCCTGAGGGTTATTGATGTAATTGGCCAAAACTGGGGCCGCGCGGTTTATCAATTCGCTGAGATAGTTTTGGGGGGCAAACTGATGAGCGAACTGAGGTGGAATTTGTGGAGCAAGCTGCTGAGGAATGTGGGGCGCTAACTGTTGTGGAAGCTGCGGTGCGGCCTGGATGGGCAGTACTTGGCCCAATCCGCCGAGTGCATTGATCAATTGACCTTGTGGTCCACCGACAATGCCACCAACTACCGGGGCTGCACGGCTAATAAACTCTCCCAGCAATCCTTGTGGTGCTAACTGTTGAAGCGGTAGGTATGGCTGGGGGGGAGTGAGTCCGACGACCGGATTAATCGGAGGTACGGCATAGTTTTGTGGTTGTCCAAAGATCCCTTGAGCATATGCATATGGTTGGTACATGAACGTACTCCTCGAGTAGACCAATGACGATAGGGGGCTATCGCCCAGGTTATTTCATGGTTTACGGGTGAGAATTTTGGAGCTTGATAGAGCCCCGTTTTTAGGATCAGCCTGCTGATAATAAATCGGTAATGAGCTTTCGAGTTGTTGCATCTTGCGACGGACACTCAGCCGGCTGATCTGAGTATAGAGAAGCTTTTCAGAAGCACAGGGAAAGTTTGAAAAAAAATGGAGCGGGAAACAAAAAGGTAATGGGGGCGCAATTGTAGTCACCATTTTTCTTAAAATTCTGTAATTTTCCCAAAAGGAATATTTTTTAAAAAATAAAGTCTTACTCGGGATTTTCTACTTAAATGAGTGGTTAATATTCTTGTGGCGTGCAGGGTGCTGCTCCCTTGTATTGGTGTTAGGGCTCGGGGAAAATCCCCTCGGGTGCCCGGTGAAAAATAGCGGCACTTGTAGAAATATCCGTAAATAGCGAACTGGAATTTAAAGGTAACTGTTTATATCGATGTCTTGGAAAAGCAGCTTAACGAGCTTGTCAGTTCGCTTTTATGTAAAGATCTACTTACTCAAAATATCAAAAAACGATATCTAGCAGCTTTTCAATGTAATTTGCTATTGCCTCGCACTGTATGCCCTTCTTGGTTTTTTCTGCTCCAAACTCTTGCATCCTCTGTGGAGAGCTTTGCATTTTTTATACGTGTGCACTCAAAACTAAAAGTACTTGATAGTCGTTGAAGATACGTAAATACAAGAAAGTGGATAGAAATAATATCGGTATTTCTTTGGCGACCACAGTTTGCCGTATACGTGAAGAGGGTTTCAGAGAGTGGCTAAATCGGTGGAAAGTGTTCGACCCCAGGACGAGTAAGGGATTGGTTGTTAGTTGGCAGACTAAATGGATATGTCGGAGATTGGGGCAATTACTAGCAACCGTAAAGCTTGAATCTCCAGTGTAGAAAGAGGCGCTTGGAGCCGGGGAGGTCCAGCTATAATGCGGATTAGACTGCCTTTGAGGACAACTCAAAGATCGGTTGTGTCGGCAAAATGATCAATGATGACATTCGCGCCAAAAATTACTTGATCTTTGAAAAATGGATGAGTAGTATTCGCGGCCTCGGTGAGTAGCGCAGCCTGGTAGCGCACTTCGTTCGGGACGAAGGGGTCGGAGGTTCGAATCCTCTCTCACCGACCATATAAAAAGAAAAAGCCCGCTTATGCGGGCTTTTTCGTGTTTATGATTTCATTCCTGGTAGCGCTTTTACTTTAAAGGCTTACATGGGCAATTACACAGCTGCCTTGAGGGTGTTATCTCTTACTTGCTTATCGGTGTAAATAGCTAAGCCAGCCATGCTCAAAGCCTCGTGCCTCTTCGGTACTTCTGAAGCTAATTCTTTATTTGTCCCCATCGCTTTTAACTTTTTAATGCGCTTCCGCATTAAGCCCGGCAAGGTAAACATGCAGGAGTTGCTTGTACTGTTCCTGGTGCGATGCACTGGGGGAAAGTGAGGGGTAATCTGAACGGCTTATCGTCAGCTCAAGCTAAAGAGTTCAGGCACAAAAAAGCCCGCTAAAAGCGGGCTTTGAAAATCTGGTCGGTGAGAGAGGATTCGAACCTCCGACCCCTTCGTCCCGAACGAAGTGCGCTACCAGGCTGCGCTACTCACCGTTTTTTGTTTCGCATCATTTGCGAAGGGGCGGCACTATAGCAGCAATTTTTCGGCTGTAAACCACTGATTTAATTTTTTATTTGTCGAATCAGTCCCTCTTGGCAGGTAGACGCTACCAGCGTTCCGTCGCGGGTGAAAATCTGGCCGCGGGTAAAGCCTCTGGCACCGGTTGCCGAAGGGCTATCCGTTACATAGAGAAGCCATTGATCCAGGCGGAAATCGCGGTGGAACCACATCGCGTGGTCAACGCTCGCGGGCATCAATTGGGGATCGAATAAGGATATGTCGTGCGGCTGTAGAGAGGTACCCAGGAGTCCCATATCGGATGCATAGCAAAGTGCTGCCCGGTGCTCCATCGGGTCGTCCGACATCTCGCCCTCTGCCCGCAGCCAGAACATGCATTTGGCTTCGCGGGTTTCAGCGCCAAAGTAGCTTTGCGGGTCTACCGGACGAAAATCGATCATATAGCGCCGCTGATCGTACTGCGGGCTAACCAATCCAGCTTCCAGGGCCAGCTCCTGGGTGTTTTTCAGGCTCTCAGGAGAGGGAATCTCGACACAAGGCAGGTCGGCCTGGTGGTCAAATCCGGGTTCCCGAATTTGGAAGGAGGCGGACATATTGAAGATCGCGCGCCCGCGCTGCTTGGCGACTACGCGACGAGTGGTAAAGCTACCGCCATCGCGGATTGGGTCTACTTCGTAGATCACCGGCAGCTCACTAGAGCCAGGGCGGAGGAAGTAGGCGTGAAGGGAGTGGGGTAGGCGATGCTCAACGGTACGAGTTGCTGCCATCAGTGCTTGGCCCAGAACTTGCCCGCCAAAAAGCACTTTGCGATAATTTTCAACGTGATGACGACTGCGGAAGAGATTTCGATCCAGCTCTTCAACATCCAATAACTTACCTAATTTTTCCAACATAAGGGATTTTGCCCGTTACCTATTCCACTTAACAGAGTTTGCAGATGGGGAGCTTTGCGCTCTTAATCAAAAGGATAATAACAGCAAATCCCTTTAACCCCATTCATATTTTGAACGTTAGGCCCATTTTGGTCACAGGTGCCACCTCGTATAGCTATCCAGCTCTTTTCCATACACTGGCTACTGATTTTCTCAGTCAAGTTGAAACTCTGTGCTATTGACTATTGCGACATGTCGAATTCTTACTTATTTCTGTGGTATAAAGCGCCAATAGTTGTTGGGACAGTTGGACTAATTCGTTTGCAGCTATCCAACAAAGATTGAATAAAAGAAGTAGGAGATACCACAGGTGCCACACGACAATATTGATATACGTCCACCACTGAATTTCGGCAAGGTTGTCAGTCGGCACCGTACCGCAAAGGCTGTGGCTGGAGGAGTTGGCTCTGCTGCTTATTATGGGGTGTGGGGTGCACAGACGGCTACAGGTGCCACACTAACCGGCCTGGCTACCGGTGCAGCGGCTGCGACTTCTGCGACGGGTATTGGTTTGGTTGTTGCTGGAACAGCATTGTCCATTGGTTACGCTGGTTTGGCGGCCCGATCCGCATACAAGACCAATAATCACCTCAATGCTCTAAAAAAAATCTATGAAAACAGGAAGTCGTATAGCTGTCCTTGTAAAGGATCGGTCGCCCACGACTATGTTTCAGGCCAAGTGCTTCCTTATATCATCGAACAGAAAAGCAAAAAGTTGCATCGCAAGATGGTTGAAGCGACTCCGGGAATCGCCTCAGTAGAATATGCGCGCAAGGCAGTAAAAAACCTGTACAAGCGTTCACAGGGTACGCTCGGTAAAAAACGTACCTTTGCTGCAGAGTGGTTGGCGCAGCATTTGATTTCTCATGATTGTGAATTAGCTAATGCGATTGTTGCAGAGCTTTACTCAGAGGAGGAAATGCTCTGGATACGCACGCAGGACAACGATGTAGTCGCGCCTCTGTTGGAGCTAAAGCTGAAGTCCGTTTAATAGTGGCTTCTTGTGTTCTGGTGTAGTTCTTGATTTCATTCGGAAGTATTGGGGTAATGGACTACCCCGCAATCACTCAATCGTCGAATTTTATGTGTTATGTGCAATGCTTGGGCTCGCCAAACGTCACCACATGCTAAAATAAAAGGTCTGTTCTCAGCTTAAAATTGGCTCATTTTGAGTAAATTTTGAGCAAAATGGCCTAATATTTTTAATATTAGGCAGTCTAATTCCCCGATTTACTTTTCCAACCGACTTGAATTGCCTATCATTCATGAATGAATAGTCAATTTCAGTCCCCATTTTTACGGGCAAAGAAGGTCGGAAGTATGGATAAGGCAAAAGAGAAGGTTCAGCGGTTCCGCGCGCGGGAGCAGCGTATCCTGGATGCGGCTCTGGAGCTTCTGTTGGAGCACGGTGAAGAGAAAGTCACGGTCGAACAGATTGCCGAGCGTGTGGATATCGGTAAGGGCACGATTTACAAGCACTTCATTTCCAAGACAGAAATCTACATGCGCTTGCTGATGGATTATGAAAAATCCCTCGCTGAGCGTCTCAAGACCGCTGTAGCCTTGGCCGAGCAAGGTGATATCACCGCTCCAGCCCGCGCCTATTTTGAATCTCGTATGGCCGATCCTGGCAAAGATAGACTCTTCCAGCGCCTGGAGGAGAAGATTATCGCGTTGAACCTGGCTCCAGAAATGATTGCGGAGCTCCACAATATTCGTAATTCCAATGCTACCTCTCTCAATCGGGTCTTTGAGCGCCGTATGGAGCAGGGCATGCTGAAGAACGTTCCTGCATACTTCTATTACTCAACATACTGGGCGCTTGTGCAAGGGGCGGTAGAGCTTTATCACTCCAAGTCTTTTGCCAATGTAATAGAGGACAGGGAAGGTTTGATGGAGTTTATTATGGATGTGGGTGTGCATATCGGTGATATGTCCTCTCGCAAAACGCCAGAGGGAAGCCAGACAAGCCATCACAGCGATTCTGCGGGGTCCGCCCTTGGCTGAGCCCCTGTTCCAGCAGCTGCAAAAATTACAGGCTGAATTTCATGGGCATCCACCTGTAGAAAGGTGGAACCCAGAGCTTTGTGGGGACATGGATATGGTCATCAAATCTGATGGCCGTTGGATCCACGAGGGAACAGAGATTCGTCGTCATCCTCTTGTGAAACTGTTTGCCAGCATTTTGAAGCGTGAGGGGGATGAATACTTCCTTGTCACCCCTGTCGAAAAGCTGCGAATCACAGTGGAGGATGTTCCATTTGTAATCACTCAGGTGGCCCGCAACCCCGGAAGTACTCATCAGCAGCTACTTTTCACCACAAATGTGGGCGACGTTGTTGAGCTGTCGGAAGAGGGGCAGTGGCAACTTAGAGACTTTGGTGCTCCGCCGCAGCCAATCCCTTACCTGGAGATTCGAGGGGGGTTACAGGCTCGCGTTTCCCGTGATGTTTTTTACCAGTTGGTAGACTGGGCGCTTGAAGGGGATCGCGATACCGATAAGCTTTATGTGCAAAGTGACGGAAAAGATTTCCTGCTGGGTTCTTGCAATTAGATAGCTCCCGGTTCCTGCTGGCGGATTCCTCGCGCCTCAGCGCTGATTTGTAGCTGGGGCTTTAATTCATAGCCTTGCTCCTCACTGTTCGAGTTTAGAAAGTACTTGCTTGACCCTATAGCTCCTGACTTTACTCTCTCGACGAACTTTCCTTATTTATATCTTTGGTGTCAAACTGTTTAGTGGATGCCACTATCGCTCCTGTATTTTGATTACCGCTGTGGAATTTATACTTGATTGTGCCGGTGCTTGCTTGAATCCGGAAAATAGCCCGGGAATATACATGTCCGTACTATTCATTTGTGGTGTTGCTGTATTTCATTTCTATTAAAAAAATAGTGTTTGAAATCTTATGGAAATATAAGTGTATTTGTTCTGAAAGGAATAGAATATTAATTCGATAATTTACGGAAATATCTAAATAAGTAACAAATCCGCAACAGTGCATTTCTAAACTTCCCTCCGTCCAAATCGCTACGGCGAAACAAAAAATATAGTTTTTATTTGCTTGGTTGTTGTCATTTATTTTTTTTAAAAATGGCGGAGTTGAAGCAATTAAAGTTTTGGATTGAAATTCCTATAGGGGGAAACATGAAGCGAGTACAGAATAAGCTCTTACTGGCAGCTGCGATTGCTGCGCTATTAGCGGGTTGTGACGGTGGCGGTGTGAGTATCGAGCCGGAAACAGTAGATAACTCGGTGGACAACTCGGTAGATAATTCAGTGACAAATCCTGGCGGAGGTTCCACTGATGAAAATCCATGTGCCACTATAGAAAGTTCAAGTGTACAAGGTGAATTTAGCGGTGGTAGCTGCTATTACACAACTGATTTTGTTTCTGCTGCAAACCCATTAACTGAAGATTTATATCTCACTGCGCTGGATAGCAATGGAGCTCATGTCTTTAGCGGCAGTTTGTTTGTTGGAGAAAGTTACTCCAGCGATTCTGACCTAGCAGCAGCCGGTATTTCTGAGGGTGGTGACGGCGTAAAACTGGAAATTGAGGCGGGCGCCACTATCGCTTTTAAAGATAATTCAGCATTTATGGTTGTAAACCGTGGATCGCAAGTCTTTGCTCGCGGTACAGAAACATCTCCCATCACTTTTACGTCAGAAACTGATGTTCTTGGCACTGTAGGTCCGGAGGATGTTTCACAGTGGGGTGGAATGGTTATTAATGGCTTTGGTGTAACGAACAAATGCCAATATACAGGTTCTATTGGTGGTGGTGATCTGACTCTTGATGGCGAGTGTCACGTAGCTGCTGAAGGATCCACTGATGACAATACTTCCTACTACGGCGGTGACAACAATGCCGATAACTCGGGAGAGCTTTTGTACGTTGTTGTCAAACACACTGGCGCAGAAGTTGCTAGTGGTGATGAGTTGAACGGAATTGCTTTTGATGCTGTAGGTAATGGCACAACGATCCGTAACCTTCAAACATACTCAACTTACGATGACGGTATCGAGTTCTTCGGTGGCGCTGTAGATGTCGAAAATTATGTTGCACTCTACGTTCGCGATGACTCCATTGATATTGATGAAGGTTATCGTGGAAGTATTACCAATGCTTTGGTGATTCAAAGTGAGACTGACGGCAATCACTGTATAGAGGCCGATGGCATCGGTTCATATAGTGATGGAGCTGATTATTCCACCTTGATCAGCCAGGGTCTCAACAGTCGACCAGTAATTGACGGGCTGACCTGTATTGTTTCCGCTCAAGAAGAGGGTACTCATGACCCCGGTGCAGGCTGGCGCCTGCGTGAGGGTATTTATCCAATGATCACTAATTCTATAGTTGTGGCCTCCTTCTTTGCTGATGAGACTGGCGTGGCCGGCGATAACTACTGCCTGCGTATTGAGAGCTCTCAAACTCGCGGCGAAGCATCTGCTGGGACTGAGGTGGCTCTGACTTCCAACATTTTCGCCTGTGAAGATCGCACTAAAACCGATGAAGACAGCTTCAATGTTGAGACTTGGGCTGTGGATAGCGGGAACCAATTTGCCACTATCTCCGGTGAAGTTAATCCAACCTCTAATGCCGATACTGACTTTGTTTTGCTCGGCGGTTCCCCTGCAATGTTCACAGTTGATGCATCTGCTCAAGTGATCGATGGCGTTGCACCTACGGTTTCTGCCGAACTGGGTCGTGCCTATTTGGGTGCGCTTGAGCAGGATGGTACCGATTGGACTCAGGGTTGGACTTACGGTCTTCACCAGGGTGATCGCGCTCAACCTCTCTGGTTTGAGTAATAGATCGAGGTAGCGGTTGGGGATGCTAATCCCAATCAATTAAGGCGCCGCCTTCGCTGATGGAGTCGGCGCCTTATTTGATTTAAGACCGTGATTCTTAGGAATGAAAAGAGGCCTGAGAGATGGTTAAGTGCGAAAGATTTCAAAGGGCGCCGCTTGTTTTGGCGGTAGCTGCGGGCTCCACATTTGCAGCTGGAGTGTATGCACAGGATGCTGAACTGGTTGATAGTGCCACTCCTGGGATTGAAGAGGTTGTAGTCCAGGGGCGGCTGAAGGACTCTGCTGAAGTCCTAATCAGCGAGCGCCTGGAGGAGGAGGTAGTTACGGATATCCTCGGGGCTGAGATGATCAGCAGGGTGGGGGACTCTACCGTAGCCGCAGCGCTGCGACGAGTATCCGGATTATCCCTGGTAAGTGACAAGTTCGTTTACGTAAGGGGCTTGGGTGAGCGATATTCAAGTACAACTCTCAATGGTTCGACGGTGCCATCCCCGGATCTGACCAGAAATGTCATCCCACTAGATCTATTCCCGACCTCTATCGTGGAATCGCTAGCGGTACAGAAGAGCTACTCAGTTGATAAGTCTGCCTCGTTTGGAGGTGGTAATGTCGATATCCGCACCAAAGGGATACCTGATGATCTGACTTACGCTATTGAAGTTGGTACGGGCACCAATAGTGAAGTCAATGGTGATGTGCTCAGCTACAGCGGTGGAGATGATGATATTTGGGGTGCTGATGATGGTACCAGGGCGATGCCGGGTGAGATATCTGCGGCACTGCAACGCTTCAAGGGTAATATTACAGTTGCGGATATCCGTGATACCTTGATTGCTGAGGGGAATGAGTATTCAAGTAACCAGGAGGCGGAAAAGGCGGCTCAAGCGCTAAATAGGGAACTCGCCCTAAGCTTGAATCGTGATATTTCTATTAAAGAGGAATCTAGCGATCCTGACCAAGACTACAAGGCTAGTGTAGGGAATCGCTTCTACTACGGGGACGATTGGGAGTTCGGTTTCCTGGCTGGAGCCTCCTACAAGAGTAAGTGGAGGGAGAGTGAGCGCACTATTCGTGACTACGGTAACCCACAGGAGCAGGTTGACCGTCGAACCGAGTCTACTTACTCCGTAGATATCAGTGGAAATTTAAACCTAGGTATACGTTTTGCGGACGAGCATTCGGTTGAGAGTATCAGTTTGTATTTGAGGAATACGGACGATGAGACTTCAATCAGGGATTACTTTGACTCAAATCGTCTATTGTCTGATGGCGCTGGATCGAGAAATTATGACCTGAAGTATGAAGAGCGGGAGCTGGTGCTTCATCAAATAAAGGGAAGTCACTCTCTTGGTCCAGAAACAAAAGGCCTGCTGTCCGTCAGCTCCCTAAGTTGGGTGCCTGAGGATTTGGTGGTTGACTGGTTCTACTCCGATTCAACGGCGATGACAGATATCCCCAATCAGGTTGAGGTGATTGCTAACACCGAAACTGACCCTGAAACCGGAGAGGTTATTAACTCAACGGTGGATATTGCTTCGCGGAGTGCGAGTTTTCGATTTACCGAGCTGGAGGATGAGGTCCGAAACTACGGTTGGTCCGCAACATTGCCCGTTGAGTTTTCCTCGTCTTCGTTGGAGTTGAGTGGTGGGTTTGCTCGAATTGAGAAGGGGCGCTCCTATAAGCAAACTGAATTTGGATTGGATATCTTCAGTGTGGCTGACCCCTCAATTCTTGATGACCCTTTGAGTGATGTGTTTAGCGATACCAATATCACTAACGATGAAAATAACTTTGTTTTTGCCAAGTCTGGCAGTAACAAGCAAAGTTATTTGGCCGCTACTTCGACAGATGCGATCTACGGTAAGTTCGATTGGACTCTTGAGGAAACCTGGCGTATATCAGCCGGGGCCCGATGGGAGGACTATAGTCAAGCTGCTTTAGAGTGGAACCCCTATAGTTTCTCGCAAAGTGAACCACAGATTACGAATGACCCCGGGGAGTTGGCTGAAGCGGTATATACGGATGATGATATTTATCCTTCATTATCCTTGACCTATATGGGGTCATTTTGGGCGGAGACATTCCAGTTGAGGTTCGGTGCATCCAAGACCGCTGTTCGGCCCGACTTGCGTGAAATTACCGACGCTATTTATATAGATCCGCACACTGATGATCAGATCAGGGGGAATTCGAGTGTTCGGCCGTCGGAGATCGACAACTACGATATTCGCGCAGAGTGGTTTTTTGATAGCGGCGATAGCCTGACTATTTCGGCTTTCTATAAGGATATTGTTAATCCTATTGAGTTTTTTGAAGCTGCCTCAAGTGATGACAATATTGCGCGAGAGATTATAAATGCTGAGTCTGGTGAGATTACCGGTATAGAAATAGAGGGTATGAAAAGCCTTGGCTTTATCTCTGACCCAATGGATAGCTTCTTCCTGCAGGGCAATATTACGCTTCAAGACTCGGAAATTGTTGCCGGTGATGAGGCTGATGCACCGACTAATGCAGTCCGCGAAATGACAGGGGCATCTGATTATGTGGTTAATATGCTACTCGGCTTTGATAGCCCGGACGGGAACCATTCTGCCAGCTTGGTTTACAACGTATTTGGTGAGCGCCTTTACAAAGCGGGGCGAGATCCTCATCCCGATTCATTTGAGCAGCCATTCCACTCTCTGGATTTAACTTACTTCTGGTATCCAACTGATGAGGTGACGGTGAAGGCGAAAGTGCAGAACCTATTGGGTGAAGTCATTGAAATTGAGAGGCAGAGTGTCACCGTTTTTGAAGAGGAGGTTGGGCAGACTTTTGCGCTGAGTGCTCAGTATAAATTTTAAAGCGGAATATCGGTCACGCTAGATGCCAAGCGCGCTTTTGCGTGCTTGGCATCTAGCGGTAAATTATATGTAGGAATCTATATCGGTACACAGCTTTTGTTATTGGCCTGGAGATTCATGGCTTTTAATTAGTCAAATTGCTATGCACGGATCGGTTATAACAAATTTTTGCTCAGCCAAATTGATCTTGTCTTATTTGTGATTCCTTAGGAGTTGGTGCACTGGAGGTATCCCCTTTTCTCGCCTTCCCTTTTTCGAGTAAACTTGGGGTGTTAGCAATATTTAGAAAGGAATATCTATAAATGGCATCTATATTGAAAAATAAAACTAGAGGGGTAGTGGTAGGGGTAACGCTATGTTTAGGTCTTTCGTCTTACGCGTACGCTAAAGGGAGTGGGGGGGAAAGAAATCTGAATGCGGTGCGTTTACCCGGTGATGATTTCATTGTCTTTGAGGCTCTTGATAATGATTTCTCAAATCCCGATGGTTGTGACCGTTCTGATAGGGTGCTACTTAGAAGAGAAACTGAAGGTGCAGATCAAAAGCTAAGTGTTGCTTTGACAGCACTGGTTGCAGAAAAGAAGGTGGGTGTCTGGTTAGATGGATGCTCAAATAGCCCGTGGGGCTATACAATACCGGTTGTCGATTCGCTTTGGATTCTTCGATAGCGGCAATTTGCTGCTGAAACTCCCTAGCTAGCAATAAAAAATGGCGCCATCGGCGCCATTTTTTATGTGTAGACCCAATTACATATTTGGATAATTGGGGCCGCCGGCACCTTCAGGGGTTACCCAAACAATATTTTGGGTTGGGTCCTTAATGTCACAGGTCTTACAGTGTACGCAGTTTTGAGCGTTGATCTGGAAGCGCTTACCGTTGGTGTCTTCAATAACCTCATAAACACCGGCAGGGCAGTAGCGCTGCGCGGGTTCATCGTAAATCGGCAGGTTGTGACTCAGCGGAACTTCTGGGTCCTTCAGGGTCAGGTGGCAAGGCTGGTCTTCTTCGTGGTTAGTATTGGAAATAAACACGGAAGATAGCTTGTCAAAACTGAGTACGCCGTCGGGCTTCGGATAGTCAATCTTAGCGCAGTCAGCAGCAGGCTTGAGTTGGGCGTGATCAGCCTTGGTGTCGCGCAGGGTCCAGGGAAGCTTGCCTTTAAAGATATTGATATCCACAAATGCATAGGCAGATCCCAGAATGTTGCCCCATTTGTGCTGGGCCGGGCCGAAGTTGCGCTGCATGTGCAGCTCTTTCCAGGCCCAGCTATCGCGATACTTGGTGGTGTAGTCGGTCAGCTCTTCGCTATTGCGCTCAGCGGCGAGGGCTTCAACTACAGACTCAGCCGCGATCATGCCGGATTTCATCGCGGTGTGATTGCCCTTGATCTTGGCAAAGTTCAGGGTGCCGGCGTTATCACCGATCAACAGGCCGCCAGGGAAGGTCATTTTCGGTTGAGATTGAAGGCCACCTTTTACTATGGCGCGGGCACCGTAGGCGACGCGCTCGCCACCTTCCAGGTACTGCTTGATTACCGGATGGTGTTTATAGCGCTGGAACTCGTCAAATGGACTCACATGGGGATTGCTATAGGCGAGGTCAGTAATCAAGCCGACAACAACCTGGTTGTCTTCGAGGTGGTAAAGGAAGCCGCCACCGTGGGTGGAGCTTTGTTCCAGCGGCCAGCCAGCAGTGTGAACAACCAGGCCTTGCTGGTGTTTGTCCGCAGGGACTTTCCAAATCTCTTTAATACCGATGCCGTAGTGTTGTGGGTCGGCATCTTCGTCTAGCTTAAAGCGTTCGATCAGCTGCTTGCCCAGGTGACCGCGACAACCTTCAGCGAAGAGAGTGTATTTGGCATGCAGCTCCATGCCCGGCATGTAAGAGTCTTTTTGCTCTCCGTTCATGCCGATGCCCATATCGCCAGTAGCGATACCTTTTACAGAGCCATCTTCGTTGTACAAAATTTCAGCAGCGGCGAACCCAGGGAAGATTTCCACTCCCAGGCTTTCGGCTTGTTCTGCCAGCCAACGGCACAGGTTGCCGAGACTGATAATGTAGTTGCCCTCGTTGTGCATGGTGCTGGGCACAAACATGTTGGGGACTTTTATAGAGTTCTCTTCGCTGCGCAGGACGTAGATGTCGTCGCCTTTTACCTCAGTATTGAGGGGGGCTCCACGTTCTTTCCAGTCGGGGAAGAGTTCATTAAGGGCGGTGGGCTCAAATACAGCACCGGATAGGATGTGAGCTCCTACTTCTGAGCCTTTCTCCACGACACATACAGAGACGTCTTCATTGAGCTGACGAATACGACAGGCCGCGGCCAATCCAGCGGGGCCGGCACCCACGATCACTACATCGTATTCCATTGATTCGCGTTCCACGGCACTCTCCTCAGCAGTTGTATTCAACTTTTTTGCGGCCAATCCGGCCTTATCATTTATATTGCTGGCGGATTATATAGGCGTTTAATCAACCCTACCAATTGCATGACTATTCATTTGCTATGGCAAATGCGCTGTATTTCAACGGCTTACTGGGGGTGGATAGGTGGTTCTTATTCCCGGAAATAGATTTTGTGAATGGCAGGAGGGACTTCCATTTGACTATTGATTTTGCGCTATAGAACCGCCACCATACACGCCGTTCAAACACTTGTTTGACCAGAACACCGTATCCGTTCGCGACGTGAATTATCAGTCGCGGCTGTTAAAAAGCATATTTGAGACGGGATTTCCATGAAAGTTCTTGTAGCTGTGAAACGCGTTGTTGACTACAACGTCAAGGTTCGCCCCAAGGCGGACGGCTCTGACGTTGATACAGCCAACGTCAAAATGTCTATCAACCCCTTCTGCGAAATCGCAGTAGAAGAGGCGGTGCGCTTGAAGGAAAAAGGCGTTGTCAGCGAGATAGTCGCCGTTTCCATGGGCTCCAAGCAATGCCAAGAGCAAATCCGCACTGCACTGGCCCTGGGTGCCGACCGCGGTATCCTGGTTGAGACCGATGCTGAGCTGCAGCCTCTGGCAGTAGCCAAATGCCTGAAAGCGATTGTTGAGAAAGAAGAGCCTCAAATGGTAATTCTGGGCAAGCAGTCCATCGATGGCGATAACAACCAGACCGGCCAGATGCTGGGTGCTTTGACTGGCATGGGGCAGGGTACCTTCGCCTCTGAAGTTGCCGTAGAAGGCGACGCTGTTAAGGTAACTCGTGAAATTGACGGCGGCCTGCAGACTGTTGAACTGAAACTGCCTGCCATTGTTACTACTGACCTGCGCCTGAATGAGCCGCGTTACGCCTCCCTGCCTAACATCATGAAGGCAAAGCGTAAGCCTCTCGATACCACGACCCCGGATGAGCTGGGCGTTGATATTACTCCCCGCACCAAAACCCTGAAAGTTGAGCCGCCGGCTGAGCGTCAAGCAGGCATTAAGGTTGCTGACGTTGCTGAACTGGTAGAGAAACTGAAAAACGAGGCGAAGGTAATCTGATGAGCATTCTGGTTATTGCTGAACACGACAACGCCGAACTGAAGGGCGCTACGCTCAACACCATCGCTGCTGCCAAGGCTATTGGTGGTGATGTTGCTGTATTGGTTGCTGGATCTGGCTGCGGCCCTGTAGCGGAGGCTGCTGCTAAAGCTGAAGGCGTTTCCAAGGTACTGCTGGCAGATAATGCCGCTTACGAGCACCAGTTGGCTGAGAACGTTGCCAAGCTGGTAGCGGACTTGGGTAAAGACTACGGTCATATCCTGGCTCCAGCCACTACTACCGGTAAGAACATGCTGCCACGCGCTGCTGCGCTGCTGGATGTTCAGCCGATTTCCGACATCGTCGCTGTTGAAAGTGCAGATACTTTCAAGCGCCCGATTTATGCGGGTAACGTCATTGCCACTGTACAGAGCTCCGATGCCATCAAGGTAATCTCTGTACGTACCACTGCCTTTGACGCCGTGGCGGCTGAAGGTGGAAGTGCAGCGGTTGAATCTGTAGATATCGCGGATGACGCTGGTGTTTCCTCTTTTGTCGGCGAAGAGCTGGCTGTATCCGATCGTCCTGAGCTGACCGCTGCGAGCGTAGTCATTTCTGGTGGCCGCGGCATGCAGAATGGCGAAAACTTCGAAATGCTGTACAAGCTGGCCGACAAACTGGGGGCTGCAGTTGGTGCCTCCCGTGCTGCTGTGGATGCAGGTTTCGTACCTAACGATATGCAGGTTGGTCAAACCGGTAAGATCGTTGCCCCTGACCTGTATATTGCCGTTGGTATCTCCGGCGCGATCCAGCATTTGGCAGGTATGAAAGACTCCAAAGTTATCGTAGCCATCAATAAAGACGAAGAAGCACCGATCTTCTCCGTTGCTGACTACGGTCTGGTAGCTGACCTGTTTGAAGCTGTACCAGAGCTTGAAACAAAGCTGTAATGTCCGATTGCTATACTAGCGGGCATTGAAAAAGGCGGCGTCATGCCGCCTTTTTTCGTTTTTTGGTGACAACCTGCGGAACTAGTGTGCAATTTAAGGGACGAAATGAGGGTTTGCGGCGTTTAACTTGAAAGAGCGTTGCCTTTCCCGGGCTGAGGCAAGAAAATAGGCGTCAAAAACCAATAACCTCAGAAAGTTGAACTTGTATGTGGGTATGTTCATGTCCCCTCTAGCGCGAGCCGTTGGCTCAATTGGCAATAAGTTTGCCCAGGGCGAGTCGAGCAAAGGTCTCTCCCGTGGCACTATGGCGGCGTCAGCTATTGGCCTGTTGTGGTTGTCTGGCAATTTGTTTGCCTATGGCTCCCTATTGGTCCCAAGCGATCCTCAGGAATCCCTGCTCGCGGAGCGTAAAAGCCCGAGAGGTGCTCCTCCCCCCAGCGCTGCCAGTCTTCCCAGCACGCCGTTCTTTGGACGTGCTGAACCTAAAAAGGCTACAGAAGTCCCTGAAGTCGACCTCGAAAATATTCCTCTGACCCAGCTGAATATTGTTTTATCCGGTGTTTTTGACAGCTCCAATAAAACCAAAGCCAGTGCCCTGGTGTCGGAGAAAGGTAAACCCTCCAAGCGTTTGTATGTCGGTGATCGGCTTCCGGGTGGCGCCGAACTTTATTCTGTTGAGGTTGACCATGTGGTTCTTCGTCGTAATGGCAGGATGGAAAAACTGACATACCCAGAAGTGGACGGAAGGCCAAACGTACCATTGAGAGGCGTCAGCAGTTCCAGACAGAGAACGTCAAGTTCCAGCTCCTCCAGAAGAACTGCTCAAAGAGATGAGAACCAGCAGAACATTCGGGAGAGAATGGAGCAGCTGCGTGAATTGGCCCGCGAGCGTCGTGCTCAGCGTGAGCCTAAATAAAAACTATCTACCTAGATTGTTTTGATTTTTTGAACATTTACTAGAGCCAGATAAATAATGATGAAGATGTTTTATCGACGGCTGCTTGCGGTCGGATTGAGTTTTTTTGTTTGTACTGCAACGCTGGCTCAGGGCCCGGAGCGGGTTACCCTTTCTCTCGACAATGCAGACATTCGTGATCTGATCAATTGGGCTGCTGATTTCACTGGCAAAAATATTATTGTCCACCCGAATGTTAAGGGTAAGGTCACCGTAGTTGCCGGTGATCCAATGACTCACAATGAAGCCTTTGATGTATTTATGTCGGTGCTTCAAGTCAATGGCTTTAGTTTGGTGGAACAGGGCGGAACCTGGAAAGTAGTTCCCGATGCGCTGGCCAAGCAGCAGGCGATACCTGTCGCAGATGAGGCCACTCGAGCTCCCGCGGAATCCCTGGTTGTTCGCACTATAAGGGTTGAGAATATTTCCGCTTCACAGCTGATTGCTATGTTGCGCCCGCTGATTCCGCAAACTGGGCACTTGGCTGCTTATGCTGATACCAACACTCTGATAATTGCTGACCGCGCTGCGAATATTGACCAGATTATTCGCCTGGTGAAGCAACTTGACCGCGCCGGCGCTATTGATATTGAAGTGGTGCCGTTGATGTTTGCTTCTGCGAAGGAAGTAAAGCAAGTTCTTACCGATCTACTTCAATCGAGTGGAGGCAAAGCGGGTAAGGAAGTGCAACCGCTGCGTATTTCTGTTGATGAACGCTCCAATAGTATTCTCCTGACCGGAGACCCTGTTACCCGCCAGCAGATTAAGACGGTAATAGGCCGTCTCGATGCACCGCTGGATGGCGAAGGCAACACCGCAGTTGTTTATATCCAGTATGCCAATGCAGCAGATCTGAAGCCTATCCTCGAGGGTATGAGCGGTAGCATCCAGAACACAGAGAAAGACCAGCAAGCGGCGAATATTGAAGTCAGCATTCAAGTTAACGAATCGCTCAACGCACTGGTGTTAACTGCTCCTCCCGCTCTCCTTGAAACCATGAAAGGTGTTATTGCCAGGTTGGACGTGCGCAGAGCGCAGGTTTTGATTGAGGCAATTATTGTAGAGGTAGTTGAAGGTACAGGTAGCGAACTGGGTATTAGTTGGATTGCTGGTTCCGGCAGTAATGCTGTTGCCGGCTGGAATAACCAGTTAGGTACGGATTCCGATGGGGAACCCAACCCATTTTCACTTCCTGTGACTGATTTGGTGGGAGCTGGGGCATTGCACCTGGGCTACCTCAGTGGCGGTGATATCCGTGCTGCGATTAATGCCGTAGCGTCAGAGAGCAATACCAATATCCTTTCTACACCAACAATTATGGCTTTGGATAATGAAGAAGCCGAGATTTTGGTGGGCCAGAACGTACCTTTTATTACCGGTGAACAGTTGCTGTCTGGTAGTAACGATGATCCGTTTACCACAATCCAGCGTGAGGATGTGGGTACCACTCTTAAAGTGATTCCCCGTGTGAATAACAACAACTCGGTAACTCTCGAGATCGAGCAAAAGGTTGAAAACGTTTTGTCTTCTGCTACGGCTGCAGCGGAAGGTGCATCCGACATCGTTACCAGCAAGCGTGAGATCCGCACAAAAGTATTGATCGATGATGGCGCGATCCTGGTACTGGGTGGTTTGATGGAAGATCAGGTGAATGAAACCGTGTCCAAAGTGCCTCTCCTCGGTGATATTCCCGGCATTGGTCGCTTGTTCAGAAACACTGAGAAGAGTGTTAGCAAAACTAATCTGATGGTGTTCCTGCGTCCCAGAATCCTCAGTAGTCAAGTTGCTGGCTATGAGGAGACGCGCAAGCGCTACATGGATATGCAGCAGAAGCAAATATTCCTGAAAGACCGCACCAGCCTGATCTGGGATTGGCACCGCGGTGATGTACTACCTGACCTGATGCCGCCAACAGGCACCTACAACGAGAGCCCTGCGCCAGTAGATGGTTCTATAGATGGTGCTGCCATTGAATCAGTCGAAGAAGATGTGGATGTTGAGGTTGAGGTGTTGGAGGTAGAAGAAGCTAAATGACGGCTGAAACAGGAACAGGGACTCCAACAATTCGCCGCCTTCCTTACGCTTTCGCAAAGCGTCACAAGGTTCTGTTAACCGAGCAGGAAGGCAAACCCCTCTGCCAATATGTGGCGCCGCTGAGTCCATCAGCGGTTGCCGAAGTACAGCGCATCAGTGGTGCGGCTGTATCTTTGGAGGCTGTAGAGGAAGATGTTTTCCAGGGTGCTTTGCAGCGCCTGTATGAAAACAGGGAGGGTGGCAACCTCTCCGAAGTCGAAGGCCTGGGTGAAGACCTGGATCTTGCAGCGGTCGCCGATTCGCTGCCTGAGACTGAGGACTTGTTGGAACAGGAAGACGATGCACCTATCGTCAAATTGATCAACGCAATTTTTGCCGAGTCGCTGAAGCAGGGCGCCTCGGATATTCATATTGAAACTTTTGAGAAGCGCCTTGTCGTGCGCTTCCGGGTCGATGGCGTACTTCGTGAAGTACTGCAACCCCGGCGAGCTCTGGCTCCCTTGCTGGTATCCCGTATTAAAGTAATGGCAAAACTGGATATCGCCGAAAAACGCGTGCCTCAAGATGGCCGGATCTCCCTTTTGATGGCTGGCCGAGAGGTAGATGTACGTGTCTCTACCATGCCGTCATCGGCGGGTGAGCGGGTGGTAATGCGTTTGCTGGATAAGCAAGCGGGCAAAATGGACCTGAGTAAGCTGGGGATGGCAGATCGCGACTTGCGCGTGATGACAGACCTGTTGGGACATCCCCACGGCATTATCCTGGTGACCGGGCCAACGGGCTCCGGTAAAACCACCACCTTGTATGCTGGCCTCGGTAGTATCAATAACCGTGAGAAGAACATTCTGACGGTCGAGGACCCGGTGGAATACAACCTGGAAGGGGTTGGACAGACTCAGGTAAATACCAAAGCCGATATGACTTTCGCCCGGGGACTTCGCGCGATCCTGCGTCAGGATCCGGATGTAGTGATGGTCGGTGAGATTCGAGACCTGGAGACTATGCAGATTGCAATCCAGGCGAGTTTAACCGGACACTTGGTGCTCTCAACCCTGCACACCAACACGGCTTTGGGTTCGGTAACCCGTCTGGTGGATATGGGAATTGAACCTTTCCTTCTGTCGTCCAGCGTGATTGGTGTTCTTGCCCAGCGCCTGGTGCGAGTTCTGTGTCCTGAATGCAAGCAACCTCATGTGGCTGACAGCAGCGAGCGTGAGGTTTTAGGCGTCGGGCCTGATGAGGAAGCCATCATCTATCGACCTAATGGCTGTGAAGAGTGTAATCACAGTGGCTATGTCGGTCGTATCGGTATCTATGAATTGGTGCCGCTCAACGAAGTGATGCGCCAATTGATCCACGATCGTGCTTCAGAAAGCAAGTTGGTTGCTGAAGCCCGCAAGCTTGGCCCCAGCATCCGCGACGATGGAGTAGAGAAAGTACTGGCGGGTAGGACCTCCCTTGAGGAAGTACTACGAGTTACGCAGGAGTCCTGATTGTGGCAGCTTTTGAGTATACAGCGCTGGCAGCATCCGGCCGCAAGAGTCGCGGTACGCTCGAGGCGGATAGCGCGCGCGCTGCGCGGCAGCAACTGCGCGCGAAAGGCATGGTGCCCCTGGAAGTCAGTGCAGCTACCGAGAAAGAAGAGAAGGGCGGCGCCAGCTTTCTATCTGGTAGCCCTGGGCTGAGTGTTAAAAACCTGGCCCTGCTAACTCGGCAGATGTCCACCTTGCTTCGAGCGGGAATTCCCCTGGAAGAAACCCTAGGGGCCATTGCCAACCAGACACGCAACCAAAAAATCAAACGCGTGGTATTGGCTGTTCGGGGCAAAATTCTTGAAGGGCACAGTTTCGCCTTGGCCCTGAGCAGTTTTCCACGGGCATTCCCCAAACTCTATCGCGCTACGGTTGAAGCAGGGGAGCACTCTGGTCATTTGGATGCGGTGCTGGATCGCCTTGGTGACTATACGGAAGGGCAGCAGCAATTTCGGCAGAAGGTGCAGCTGGCTCTGATCTACCCAGTTGTTTTGGTATTTATCTGTGTATTGGTTGTAACCGGTTTGATGGTGTACGTGGTACCTGATGTTATCGAGGTATTTACCGGCACCGGGCAGGTTTTGCCGCTGGCTACCCGCATCCTGGTCTCCATGAGCGATTTTATTTCTGCCTGGGGCTGGTTGGTGCCGCCGGCACTTGGGGCGCTCATTTTTGGCGCTGTGATGATGCTGCGGCGCCCGGCAATTCGGTATCGTTTCCACCACCGTTTGCTGGAGCTGCCAATTATTGGCTGGATGATGCGAGGGACACAGAGTGCTCGCTATGTAGGGACCCTGGCGATTCTTACGGGCAGCAGTGTGCCGCTGGTTCAAGCCATGGGTATCGCCGGTGGAGTAATGACCAATACCTTCCTTAAAGACCGACTCGATGCGGCTCAAAAGAGCGTGCGCGAGGGCGGGAGCCTTCGTAAAGCCCTGGAAGATGTAGGCTATTTCCCACCGATGATGATCTATATGATCGCAAGTGGTGAATCTTCGGGCACTCTCGATGAAATGCTTCAGCGTGCGGCGGATTCGCAAGAACAGGATTTGCAGGGTGCGGTAACTGCCTTTGTGAGCATCTTTGAACCTCTGATGCTGCTGATAATGGCTGCCATCGTGTTGTTCATCGTTATGGCTATTATGATGCCGATTCTGAGCATGAACGAATTGGTTGTTTAATGCTCAAATTAGATGTAGGTCAAAGAGAAATTGCGTAGCTGCTTCAGGAGGTTGGTATGAAATCCTTGCGCAACAGCGCCGGCTTTACACTGCTAGAGGCGTCGAAGATTCTTGTTGGGCTGGGAGCGGCAGTTTTGCTGGGCATGTTGCTGCTTTAGGCTGGGGAATCGTGTAATTTACTGATTTGGTGACTTTTAAATAATTGGGGTCACGAAGGGTATCGTGACCCTTGGGGTTCCCAGAGTTAGAGTGAACTAGGAGAGAAAAATGAAAACCCTACGTAAAAGTGGTGGCTTTACCCTGATTGAAATTATGGTGGTGATCGTAATTCTCGGGGTGCTTGGTGCACTGGTTGTACCTAATGTTCTTGGCAAGACCGGCGAAGCTCGAATGAAAGCGGCCAGGGTTGACCTGAAAGCTATCGAGACTGCACTAGACCTTTACCGTATGGATAACTTTGTCTACCCCAGCTCTGATCAGGGTTTGATGGCACTGGTATCCCGTCCGTCCGGCTTCCCCGAAGCGAAGAACTGGACTGAGCCCTACCTGAAGAAAGCGCCGAAAGATCCCTGGGGCTATGAATATCAGTACATCAGCCCAGGCAGTGCCGGTGCCTACGACCTGTTCACGCTCGGTGCCGATGGCAAAGCGGGCGGTGAGGGCGAAGCTGCTGATATCTACGTTACTGACCTGTAACACCTGAAATTTGCACTTGATGTATAGCATCGGTCGAAGCCGTGGTTTTACGCTGATCGAACTATTGGTAGTGATTGTCATCATCGCCTCTCTGGCGGGCATGGCGACTCTATCGATGGGGAATTCCGGCGCGCGCATGTGGCAAAAAGAAGCCCAGCGCTTGTCGGCCCTATTGCAGTTGGTTGCGGATCGAGCCCTGATTGACAAAATGCATTACGGCGTTGTTTTTGAGCAGGGCACTTATAGCGTGGTGCATTTTGAGCAAGAAACAATGACCTGGTTGCCGATAGATTCGGTTGCGTCGGGGCGGCGTGCTGCGCGTTTTGCCACCCATGAATTACCGGAAATTGTTCGCCTTGAAGTGATAACTGAGGCGGAGCTGCCGTCGACAGAATCCACGGAATTTGCAGAAGAGACCAATGAAGATCGAGTCGTTCCGCAATTTGTTGCTCTCTCCAGTGGAGAGGTACTTCCCGTAGAAGTTGCCATGTACCTTGTTGAGAATGGCGACGACGTTCGAGGTGCGACTATTTCTTACACCAGCCTGAACGGATTGCAGCTAGAGTGGCAGGCCGATGAATTTTAAGAGAGCCCAGCGCGGTTTTACATTGGTAGAAGTCTTGATAGCCCTGGTTATTTTTGGGGTTATTGCCGCCAGTGTTCTGAAGGCAATGCAGCGCAGTGTTGGCCAGCAGCGGGTGATGGAGGATCGTCTCTCGGCAAACTGGGTTGCCCAACAAGTGCTCTCCCAAGTCCGCGTGCAAACTCCTTGGCCTCCTTTAGGGGAACAAACAGATCAGGTGGTCTTGGGGCAAAGGGAGTGGGAGGTTAGTGCCCGAGTGGAGGCCACCAGTAATGAGCGCTTGCGCCATATCATTATTGAAGTAGGCCACCTGGATGCTGAGTACCCAACTCTGACCCTGGATGCTTGGGCTGCTGAGGAGTAACTGATATGTCTTTGCGCCTTTCCAGCCAGTCGGGCTTTACCCTCATTGAAGTCCTCATAGTTTTAGTTCTTGTCGCCATTATCAGTGTCGGTTCCTTTTCGCTGTTGGGACTCTTTTTTGACACGGAAGAGATGGTGGACCAGAGGGCCGAGCAGCTACGTCGCTTTTCTATGGCGATGTACCGTATAGACAATGATTTTCGCCAGGTAACTGCCCGCGCTGTTAAGAATGCCTACAGCGGTTATGAGCATGCGTTACGTGGTGATGAAGATGAGTTGGAATTTACGCGCCTTGGTGCGGCAAATCTCACCGGGGAACCTCGGGGCGAGCTATTGCGTTTGAGTTATAGCATCGGATACGCCGAGGATCTTGAGATCGACTCCCTGACCACCGGCACTGGCCGGGAGGGCGAGGACGATATAGGTGGATTATTACTGCGCAGTCGCTGGCAGGTCTTGGATCGGTCTCCCGATTCTGTGCCCATCGCCGAGCCTCTGCTAATGGGAGTCGAAAGTTTAAGCCTTCAATACCTGGACCCAGACACTGATGCCTGGGTTGCCCAGTGGCCACCGATCAGCTCGGACGGTTCCCAAACAGAAGCGGATATACGGCTTCCGCAAGCTATTGAGTTTGTCATCGTTACCCGACAGTACGGGGAGGTCCGTCGCGTCTTCCAGATACTGGCAGCGGAAGACAGTTCCTCTGCTGACGACGATGATGATGACGAGCGTTAGGCGATGAAAGGTAGAAAAATGCCGAGGTCGCTGGCTCGTCAAAAAGGGGTGGCTCTGATTGTTGTACTGCTGGTGATGGTGATTGCCATCGCGGCGGTATCCCACGCTATCTTGCGCGATCAGATTGCGATTTCCCGCAGCGGTGCACTGTTGGCCAACACACAGTTGGCAGAGTTTGTTGAAGCGGCTGAGGCCTGGACACGGGTAGCGCTGTTGGAGGATTTCGAAGAAGACCAGGAAGAGGAGGAAACCGCAGACCATGCCTTGGAGGCCTGGGCATTCCCCGTTCTGCAGTTCAATCCTGATAATGGCAAAATTCGCATGAATATCAAAGACTTACACTCATGTTTTAACGTGAATAATTTGTCTGATAGCAGCGATAGTGATCAATTCGAGATCTTCCAGCGCCTGGTGAATAATGTTACCGGCAAGTCTGACCTGGCCAAGTCAATTGCAGATTGGGTGGACGATGGCGATACCCCGCGAACCTCGGGGACAGAGGATGACGGCTACCTGGGAAGGGAACTTGCCCACAGAACACCGGACATGATGATCACTGATATTACTGAGTTGTCATCGGTAGTAGATATGGAATTAGAGGACTGGGAGAAACTTGTGCCTTTCCTTTGTGCCCTCCCGGAGACAGGAACCCTGGTGAATATCAACACGGCTTCCGAGGAGTTAATCGAGGCGATTGAGCCTTCCGCAAGTGTTTCCAAGTTGGTGCAACTTCGCGAGTCGGGCGGTTATATCAGTGACTCGAGTGAATATGCAGATTATGAAATCGCTAACTCGGGGCCTTTTACTTTTCAAAGCCAGCACTTTCTGGCGCGAATTGCTGTCCAACTCGGAAGCGATGGCGAATACAGGCAGTATTGGGAGTCCGCCCTGGTTCGGAATAGTACAGATGGCAAGGTTCGGGTGCGCCAGCGCCAGCGCCGGGCCTTTTCTGGTCAAATGATGCAGGAGTTGCTCGAGTACGAAAGCACTGAAGAGAGCGAATAGTTAGAAATTGTATGTTTAAAAAGAAAAGCATTAACGAGATTGAAGCCCCTACAGCGCCTCCTCAGTCGTCCCTGGTTCTGCTGCGGCTGAGCGAAACTGCTGACCTGACTCTGCGCCTGCATCAGTGGCAAGAGGGTAATTGGCAACAAGTAGCCTTGGATTCAGAATTTGCTCAGGCATTTAATCCCGAATTTGAAGCCGTCGAAGAGCAGCCTGAATTCCCTCAGCTCAACCTCCCTGAGGGAGCCAAAGCGCTACTGATGGTGCCTGGTAACTGGGTATGGAGCGGTCTCGAAACTATACCTAAGGCAGCTCGTCGCCAGGCAAGTGCCATTGGTTACATGGTTGAGGAGCATTTGGCCCAGGATGTCGAGGACTTACACTTTGCCTGCAGACCCCGCACCGGTGATGTCTGCAGCGTATACGCCATTGATGTTGAAAAAATAGAAGCGCTTCACTCCCAGTTGGAGCGGCTCCAGTGGCCGCTGGCTGCTGTTGTGCCGGAGTATGAATTACTTAGCTTGATCGAAGGTGACATTCGCCTGTGGCTGGATGGCGGCCAAGCGCATATCTGGAAAGATGCCGGGCAGGGTCTAACTGTTAATCGCGATTTTTTACAGCCTCTTCTCGGTTCGCTATTAGTTGATGAAGGTGATGAATCCGAAGGCGAAGATGATTCTGAAAGCGGCGAGCCGATCGATAACAAACAGGTAGTACTGCTGGGGGCTGGCGAGCAGGATGGGCTGCTGATTGCTGAGTTGGAATCCCAGTTTGGCGATGGCTTACAGCTGAACCAGCGCTCAGCGGAAGAAGTCTTTATTGAACGGTTCAAACTGGGGCTGCTAACAAACTTGCTAACTGGAGATTATCAGTTATCGAGTAATAAGAGCGCTGCGGCTTGGTGGATACGCCCGGCTAAAGTTGCTGCCGCTTGTTTTGTTATCCAGCTACTGTTTTTCGTTGGTGCCGGTGCTTTTTATCAGTGGAAGGGCAACCAGTCTGAAGAGCAGGCCCGGGCGATGTTTACGGAATTATTCCCGAATACTCGACCGTCTGCCCAGATGCGCCGACAGCTTGAAGGTTTCCTGAAAGGCGCGGGTAATCAGGGTGGTGCTTTCTCTACCCAGATGCAGCAGTTGAGTAAAGTCTGGATTGCTCACAAAGGGGGCGCATTAAAATTGCAATCCCTTCGTTTTGATGGCCAGCGTGGAGAAATGGTGTTGCAGCTTCAGGCAGAAAACCTGTCTGATCTCGATGCATTTGTCAGCAAGCTATCTGGCGGCGGGATCAAGGCGGACCTGTTAGGTGCGAACGAGTTGAAAAAAGGCGTTTCAGGCCGTATTCGCTTACGTTAGAGCCAGCGCTTTATATAAAGCAGCCAAGCGTAAGAAGAGATTGGTGGTAGCAATATAATGAAAGAACAGATCGAACAGTGGCGCCAGAAATGGCAGGCACTTCCGCCCAATGACCAGAGAGCCTTGGGTTTGCTGAGTATATTCGGAGCCGTAATTTTTATTGTTTATGGCCTGTACTCCCCGGCAAAGGGCTTCTTTGATGAGTCCCGTTTGCGAGCGGAAGAAAATCGTGAGCTGGTTAACTGGATGGAGGGCCAGCGCCCGACGCTGGAGCGAATAAAGCCCGCAGGCGGTGGTGCTGGTAGTGCTTCAGGTACTCTTTTGCAGCGCGTTACTGGTGCGGCCAAACAAAACCAGATTGTGATTAAGCGCTTTGAGCCTGAGGGTGAAAATCGTATCCGATTGTGGATTGAAGAAGTCCGTTATCAGGATTTGCAGCCCTGGTTGAATCGCCTAATGCAGGAGAAAATGGCTGTTCGCACGATTAATCTGGATGCCCTCGCCGATGAAGGTATGGTCTCCGCTCGATTGACGATCGAAGGCTAGTAACCTTCCTACTGATAGGCTCGAATATAGAATTCGGGCCTGCCTCTCCCTTTCACCTCTTAACCGCACTCCGTCATCGACGCTCCCAATCGTGTGTACCCTCACAGAAGGAGGGCGGTTTTAGGCGGAAATGTCATCTTTAGCCCTATACTGGTTTAGTAATGAGGAAAAAGGTGCCACTATGCTTTTTAAAGACATATCCACCAAGCATTTGGTAGAAGTGGCTGATATTGTCACACTTTCGAATCCCTACGAGCTGACTGTGGTGGGCCGTTATTTGTGGGGTGAAGAGATTCAAGACCCAGAAGTCTTCGATAAAACTGACTTATGCTTCCTCTCTGGTGAGCCACTTCCTAGATGCTGGCATGATAGCCGCTACCGGGATAAAGAGGTTCGCAGGCTTCGTTGCGGCACTCACGCTTCAGAGGATGGCGACTACTATCAGGGTGCTTGAATTTATAGTTTTACCAAATGGTACGGTGGTCGACTAGATTTTGCCAATGACTTACCAGTTGCCCTCAAGCACTGTACAATGCGCGCCAATTTTTTAAGCGAATGCACGCATGACATTTGAGCAGTTTGAAGAGTATTCCCTGTGGTTGGGAATCGGTGCACTAATTCTATTTATGGTGTTTATTGTTTGGAACCTGGCAAAAGACTCCAAGGCTGGTAGATTTGGGACATTTATTCTGTTCCTCGCTCTGGGGCTTGGATTGCTGGGGTTTCTAATAAAGACCGTTTTGGTTGAAGTACTCGGGATAGGCTAGGGAGCTTCAATGGCACCGGATACCCAGTCTCTCAGGGAAGGTCGCAATGTCTATATTTGATCGCCCTGAACTTAAGGTTCAAAAAGACAGACGTATTTGCCGCGCAACTGATATGCGTATCGCTAAATATACCCGGCGCGGCATGGTGCTCTCCCTTTTTGCTTTTCTAATCGCAGCCTCTATTGGCGACATGCGCCTAGAAGCTCCGCGCCTGTTATTAACAATGGGGATCGGCCTGGTAGTACTAACCCTGATCAGGGGCTACTACGTTTTTCGCTTCGACCACCTGTATGGCTCGGGGCCAAATCGTTGGCGCAATCGTTACTTTCTGTTCTCGATTATCGGCTCAGCCTGGTGGGGCATCACCTTATTTTACTTTGTCTATTTAATGGGGTTTGCCCCTGAGACCCACTTCCTGTGGATCTATTCGGTAATCTTTTGCTCCAGTGTCACTACCGTATTTTCCCCCTACCATCGTTTCCTGACTTGGTTCACCGCAACCTCATTACTGCCAGCAGCGCTAATGGCACTGTTCTCGGGCATGATCCTGGGGACCATCTACGGAACTCTCACCCTCGCTTTTATTTGGCTGACTGCCCACCAGGGCCGTCGTGAATCGGAGAACTATTGGGAGCGTTTGTCTGCGATGCAGGAGCTGCAACAGAGAGCGAGTAGCCTGGCTGCAGCCCGCAAACACTCTGAAGCTGCAGTTGAACTGACCAATGAGTTTATTGCCAATATCGGCCAGGAATTCCGCAGTCAGCTGTCTGACTCCCTCGGTGCTCTGGCACTACTGGAAGCTGAGCCATTAAACGAGCGACAGCGCGAATGGGTGGAGTTGGCCAAGGCCGCCAGTAGTCAGCAGCTAAAACTGGTTGATAATGTAGGGTTGTTTACCCGTGTGGCTAGGAAGGATATCCGATTGCGCCAGGGGCCCTTTAACCTGGTCAAGACAGTAGAAAAGTCATTCAAGTTTGCAGCGAGGGCGGCCCATAGTCAGGAATTGGAGTTCAACTTCCAGATTGATGACAACCTCCCTGTGATGGTGACAGGGGATAATCGCAAAACGGCCCAGCTGATTCGCAATCTGGTGGACTCCGCTACAGGCATTGCCCAGAGAGGCGAACTGTGGGGTGAGGTATCTTATAACCCGATTACCACAGTAGAGGGGCAACTCTCGATCACCTTAATGGATGATGGGCGTGGAGAAATTTTACCGGATGAGAGCGAGCTTTTCGGTGCCTTCTCCCGTATGGATACCACCCAGGTTACAACTGGCCTTGGGCTGTCGATAGCTAAAGGTTTAGCTGAAGCGATGGGCGGTTATCTACAGCTGCATTCAACGCCGGATGGCAACCGCTATCAGGTGGTGATCAAGTATTCTACAGAGCCAAATCAGCGAACCTATCTCACACCGGATAGGAAATTACAGGATATTGAAGTCCTGTTAATTCACCAGAAGGGCCTGTTTATTTCAGGTCTGGTGCAAGTGCTGCGTTCTTTTGGGATGGATGTAAAGTCGATCCGCTGGTGTGAAGGTTGTGAGTGCGAAGTCCAGCAGCTGCTTCGCCAAGCGGTAGAACGCAACCAATTGGTAATGATGGCACCGGCAATGGGGGATTCGACTCTTTTCGACTCCATTACGCCTTTCTTTGAAGAGTCCCAAGAAGCTGGTGAAAAGGAGAGTCGCCTGGTATGCCTGGGCGGCTTTGGCCAGAAAAGTGAGTTTGCTCACCTGCAGCAACTCTTACCATCGTCACAGTATCTGAGTCGACCGGTGACCCGTAAAGAACTGCACGATGCGTTAGTGGGATTACTGTTTGGCGGTGCGAAAAGAAGTTGTCGAAGAGTGGTTACCGGTGGGGCGGATCAGCCGCGTCACTACTCTTTGTTGTTGGTGGAGGAGTCTAGGCCTCATCAATGGGTGACTGAGGAAATGCTTCAGGCCCTGGGTTACCAGGTAGATATAGCGGTAGATGCGGATGATGCTTTAGTTCGCTTGTCTGAAGGTCATTATGATTTGGTGTTAGTGGACTGCCAGCAAAATACGGATCATAGTGCGCAGATTATCGAGATACTGCGTCGCTGGGAGTCTGAGCACCGCCCGGATGATCGCCTGCCTATTGTTGCTGTAACCAGTACTACTGAAGAGCAATTTGAGGGCCGTTGCCTGGCAGCAGGTATGGATGATTTTCTGACTAAGCCTCTGAGCAAGGATCTTCTTCGGGAAACCTTGGCGCGTTGGCTGGGTAGTGCTTAGCTTACAGAGCTTGCTTTGATATTCAGTATAAAAACCGCACTTCAGTGCGGTTTTTTTATTTCCCATTTACTCAAGGTGGGCGTCTTGTGGCTTTGGAAGTTGGGAAAAGTGCTATTCCAAAGACTCATTATCAGTCGCTATTCAAATGATCGGCACCGAGAAACGGTTTTGGTTAGGGGAAATAGGAATGGCCGCAGCAAATGCTGCGGCCATTCGATAAAGTGTGGGTTAGAACTCGTAGCGAATTCCCATACGAGCACTCCATAGAGAGGCATCGGTCACCCGGGTTTGCCCCGCTGGATCCAGGAATTCCTCAAATACGTAGCGCCCTTGGTCATCGATGCTGGCCGTAACCGCTGACTGGTAACGAGGGAATCCGCCCTCATACATAACGCCCCATTCGTCATTTAGCAGGTTGCCCAGGTTTTCAATAACAAAGTACGCGTTAACCCGGTCTTCCGCGCGCCACCCCGGTAGTTGTTGGTCGATACGCAAATCGAACTTGGTCCACCAATCACTGTTAAGTGAATTGCGTTCCATAGTCCCGCTATCCAGGTCTTCAGAGTCAACCCAGGAGAAGAAGGCCTCAGTATCGAAGTCATCTGCAAATACAACATTGGCATCATCGGCGCCCGTGGGTACGTAGAGTAGGCCTCGACCCCAGCCCGCATCACCAAAGATCTGATCACCAAACGTGTAGCTGTAAGGAATGCCTTCATTGGCAGAACCAAACAAGGTGAATCGTGTTTCGTAGCCTGAGAAAAACTCTTGGGTGTAATCCAACTTCAAAGTGAAGCGATGGGGAACTACATAGTTTGATGTTGCAGTGCCTGGATTCTGTGCATCAGCGGTAGCGATTTTGGTGTAATTGGAGTAAGCCACCGAGCTGGTCATGGGGTTAACATCTTCAGCTTCGGTGAAGGCATAGCCAAGGGCAATACTCAGGCCAAAATCAAAAGACTTGCTGAGGCCGAGAGAAAGTACGCTGGAATAACCGGAGTCGCCATCCACATTGGTCAGCATGAAGTCTTCGCTGCGACCATTGGCACTGTCGTAAATCGGGCGCCCATCAGCAGTCGAGTCAACTTGCTCAAGAGAGATATCTTGAATAATTGCGGCATCTTGATAATCGCTGTACAAATAGTCTACAGATGCTAAATAACCGGATTCAAATTCGTAGCTACCGCCGATTGCATACTTCCAGATGGATGGCAGTTCAAAATCCGGATCCATCAGGTTGACCCCACCTACAGAACCATCACTATTTGCGACCATATCATAGAGGTCTTGTGGGATTTCATAGATCGGATCGCCGTTATTGGTCCAGTCCATATCAAATAGGGGGGTGCCGCTTCTATCTTGGGCTTCGATTTGCAGAACACCATTATTTGAGTAGTTATTGGAAATCCATACATTGGGATTCCCACCGGAGTAAAGGCCGATACCACCGTGTAACTCCAGGTTATCGTCAAGGTTCCAGCTCAGGCCCAGGCGAGGCTGTAGCAGGTCCAGACCATCCATATTGTGCTGGTTGGAAAAGCCATAAGTAGAGGTTATGTCTGCGTTAGCTACTGGCTTGTCATCACTGCTATAGTGGTCGTAGCGCAGTCCCGCAACCACTGTCAGGTCCAGATTTGCGAAGGTATATTCGTCCTGGGCGTATAGTGTATCGATGCTGTAGCTGAACTCAGCGGCGGCGTCTAAAATATTGTTGGTGCCAGCTGCATTCTCATAGGTTACCCGGTTGGCAATCCCGGCTTCAAAATCTTCGATGCTATCGAAACGGTATTCTCCTGCAGCCTCCTGTATAAACAGGTTGTAGACCTCGAAGTTTTCATGTTCATAGCCGGCGGTTATGTTGTGTTCACCCAGCAGCAGTTTACCGGCGAGCTTAAATGTCAGGTTTTCATAGCTCAGCTTGTTGGCATGGCGAGAATCATCAGCACCTAGATAGACTGTCGCACGGGAGTCATTGCCGTCGTTGTCATGATCGTTGTAAGTGGTGATTTGAACTTCACCAAAATCAGTTCCGCCCAGGGAGTTTTGGCGGTTGTCCAAATCGGAGTAGCCAATTTTCATCTCTGTAGAAAATATGTCACTCCAATCAGAGAAAAGCTGTGCAACATAGGAGTTTAATTCGGCTCCGCGCTTGTAGTAGTGGTTGGACAATTCCAGCTCATCGGGGTCACTGTCGGCCTCGGCTATAGAGAAACCGTCGTTGTAGTTGTAAGTAAACGCAGCGCGGTGGTCGTCAGAGATATTCCAATCAAGTTTCACCAATAGCTTTTCGTCTTCTTCTGGAATACTGGTGGGTAGGCTTCCTGGATTGTAGCCATAGACCTCGTTTGAAATACGAACAATCTCATCGAGCTGCTCCTGGGAAACCCCCTGGACTTCGGTGGCAGAACTACTCCCTGCCGGCCCCCGGTCAAAAGTGGCAACGCCTTCCAGCTTCTCATAGGCTGCAAAGAAAAAGAGTTTATCTTCGATAATGGCTCCACCGAGAGTTGCGTTGTAGCGCTTCTCATCAAAGCTGGCCACATCGATATCGTCACCTTCCAGGGAGTCACCACGGAAACCATCATCGGTGTAGTCGTAGAAAAATGAACCATGCCACTCATTGGTGCCGGACTTGGTCACTGCGTTGATATTACAAGCGCTGAAACCGCCGTACTGAACATCGAACGGCGCCAGTTCGACGGCGACATGATCGATAGCATCATACGAGAACGGCATACGTTCAGTGGGGTAGCCATTGCTATTCAGGCCGAAGTTGTCATTCATGCGTACGCCATCAACCGTAAGGCTATTGAAGCGAGGGTTGGCGCCGGCACACTGGATAGCATCAACATTGGCTTCATCCACATAAACTCGCGGATCGAGACGTAGCACATCCTTGATATCGCGATTAATGGAAGGGGCGCTGGCAAGGTCGTCACTGTTAAAGTGCGAAGATGGACCTACAGCTAAGCGGGAGGTGCTGAGCGCTTGTCCTAATACGGTTACTTCTTCCAGATTGCTAGTGCCGAGGGTTAGGCTCAGAGGGAGGATATCACCAACGGAGAGGTAGATATCTTCAATAACTCTCTGGCCTTCCTCGGAATCGATGGTGACGGTGTAGGGGCCACCCACTCGCAGGCCACTCAGGTTAAATTGCCCCGCGTCGCTGACTTCTACTTCACGGCGGCTATTGGAGGGGGTGTGAACCACTGTTACAGTCGCATTGGTAATTGCTTGACCGTTGCTTCCGGAAATAGAGCCGCGAATGCCGGCTGCAGTTTCCTGTGCCTGAGATACCTGCGCCATACTGGCAACAGAAATAATCGCCGCAGATAGTAATACGCGCGGGAACAGAGAAGGTTTCATAGGGTTTTCCTGGTCTAAAGAATTGCCAACTCAAGTGGCCCAAGTAATTATCGAGTTTTGCTCTTGCAACTTAGGTTCCAAGTTCCAGTGGAGACTGTTATGTGATTTTTATTGGGTACTGTCTAAGAGCTGAAGCGATTATGTAGTGCACATATAAATAAATTATTACAGCCGTGAACTTGTCACATACTGGCGTTAAAGTACGCAGCAAATTCACTCTGGCGGACATGCCCAATGAGCATACGATTGATAATTGCCCGTATAGCAGTTGCATTATTTGGACTCACAGCTATGACACAAGCACACGCTTGGGGAGATGATGGTCACAGGGTCGTTGGAGAAATTGCATGGCATTACCTGGACCCGGAGGTAGCCGCCGAAATAGAGTTGCTCCTTGATGAAGTCGGTGAGCCGCACCTAGCTGAATCCACAACTTGGGCTGATCGAATTAGGTCTGATGAGACTTATAACTGGGCTGCGCCGCTTCACTATATAAACTTGTCTCGAGACTGGTCTGCTTATGTTGAGGAGCGGGATTGCCCAGCTGCAGGATGCATATTGAAGGCGATTCAAAGATATCAGGAAGTATTGGCCGATCGCTCGCGCACCAAGACGGAGCGTGCAGAAGCACTGATGTTTATCGCCCACTTTGTTGGCGACCTTCATCAGCCATTACATACCGGATTATTTTCAGATAAAGGGGGTAATGATGTGGAAGTCCAATTCTATGGGGTCGAAACGAATTTACACGCGCTCTGGGACATCCATATGGTCGCCCGTTTGTTTTTAGACTGGCAAGATTATGCTCAGGAGCAAACGGATAAAATTAGTGCGGCTGAGAGGCAGATCTGGCAGTCTACCTCGGCCGAAGTTTGGGCCCGGGAGTCTCATCACTTAGCCCATGGTCTCGCCTATACCAGCGAAACACAACTTGGGGAAAAGTACTTTCTGCGCTGTCAGGGTTCCCTTGAAAAGCGTTTGCAGCAGGGGGGAGTTCGCCTGGCCTCTGTTCTAAACAGTGCACTTGGTAACCCTGCGATCGATGTGGCTAATAAGTAAATTCTTTCTTGGGGCTCGCCTCAGTCTACGCAATTGCTGTGGTGAGCCAAAAGTGAAGTTTCAAAACCAGTCGAATTTTCCTCTTTTATCTTTGTTCTCTTGATGTCTATTGGTTAATTAATTGGAATGTCATCAATTTGTCCGATAAGCAGTTGGTAATTGCCTAGAACTGTAGATATGTAAAGTTATCCATTTCGAAAGATGGCTGAAATTTGCAATCACTATCCCCATTTAAATGTTTGCTCAAGTAAGTAGGGGGGGAGTGAAATCTTTAGCTCAAGTAGCTCGTGAGTAATGCGATTGAGCAGGTTGGAGAGGGAAAGTTAAAGGCGATTGTGGATGAGAGAGAGGATCTTTAGAGTAGCTTCCCCTCAGCCTTTTGAGTCTTCCTTATACAGGTATGCCTATAAAAGGAGTCCTTTATACGGGAGTTTTTAGTATGTGAGTTCTCTTATGGTTGTTGTTTTGTAATTTCCTAATAATTTTCATGATTCAACTATACTTGGTGATAAGCAAATAATATCTAATAACTACTTTATATCCTTTCATATCTTGAGTTTTATTGTGGACCCATTGGGTTGTTTGCGATTCTCTGATAAATTTTAGAGGATGCATAACTCCTATTTTACTTTGCCTCTCAGTTATCTCTTCTCTTCAGCTTGAAATATTTCCCGTGTTGACACGGTAGTGCCAGATTTGGTATCAAATAATATCGAGTTATATAGAAAGTCTGTCAATTTTCATTAGGTCCTGAGTAATAAAAATAAAAATTCAGTGGCTTTAGCGATGAATTGAAAGAGTTCTTGAATTGTCAAAATATTAAATAACAATTTTGGCAAAAAATTTCATAGTCGTTATGGAGGATGTGGGCGATGAGCGGAAGAGGTTTTAATCCTAGGGCGTGTGGAGGATACTTTGCAGGTATTTGTTTTGTATCCAGTTTGAGGTCATACGGTTCTCTTTTTTCCAGGTTTTACGCGCAGTGGTGGAATAATGGTGGGGTGGAAAGTTCTCTGGGTAGAACATGGAATGGTCACACGGCATTAATATCAGGTCACAATGGTGTTATCGATACTATTGTAGGTTGGGACCCCAACAGTTCTTGGGATGCATTTAAAGGCTCAGTGGGCGGGCGTCACAATAGTATGAGGCCTATTGCTGGTCGTTGGCGTGATGACACAGGGATGAATGCAGACCCAACAGCTCAGTATTATGGCCTGCAAGTTAGCCAGACACAGCATGATAATTTCAGAGATTTTTTGCAGCAAGATCTTTTGGGTACCCAGGGTTTCGGGCCCCACCTCAATAATATCGGAGTCTCATACCATTATGCATTTGCCCCAGGGAAGTGGATGGAGCGTTTGAGTTCCCTGGAAGGGAATAATAATGGTCAGCTGCAAGTCATTTCCAACTGTTCAGATGCTGCCTTCCATGTGCTTGCAAGCTTTCTTTATGAGTGGCGAAAGGCAAATCTGGTAACCGAACTGGCATCTTTTATGAATAATGGGGATGAGAAAAATAAAAATATGTCCCAGGGGCGCTTGATGCAGTGGTCAAGCCAGATGGGGCCGTAGAATAAATATACTTGTCTGGTTGATGGGTGGTGTAACCGAATTAAAGTTACACCACCCAATTGTTAAGCAAGAGATTAGTCTTAATAAATTATTTTTTGCGTAAGCCAAGTAATCAATAATTTGTTAGGCTGAAAGCTGGATCTAGGGAACTTCAATCCCCTTAGAGGCGGTCCATATTCTATACCACTGTTCTCTACTCAAATTGAGTTTCAGGCTTTCTATCGCCGACTGAACGCGCTCAATTTTTCCCGACCCCATAATTGCTAGGGGCTTGGAGGGAAAGCGTCGTACCCACGCATAGATTACCTGGTCAATACTGGCTGCCCCGATTTCCTCCTTGATATCTTCCAGGGTGATTCGTAACCGTGTTGCCTGGGTGCTTGATCCACGAAAAATTTCCCCTCCAGCTAAGCAGGACCAAGCCATAGGATGAATTCTATATTGCTGCAGTTGATCCAGAGTTCCATCCTCCGCAGCGCTAAAATTGATAGGATTAATCTCGACCTGATTTGTCACCAGTGGTGAACTCAGGCGGGACTGCAACAAATCAAATTGCTGGGAGGTAAAGTTGGAAACGCCGAAATGTAATACCTTACCGGACTTCTGCAGTTCGGCGAATGTGCTGGCAATTTCATCTGCATCCATCAAAACATCAGGTCGGTGAAGAAGCAGGATGTCGATGTGCTCTACACCGAGGTGGGCTAAGGAGTTATTAACCGAGTGCTGAATATGTTCAGCGCTGGAGTCATAGTACTTAATTTTTCTGTTTGGATATTTTTCAGAAAGCAATTTGATATTGCATTTGGTGACAATCTCGATGTGGTTGCGAACAGATCTATCCAGCTTAAGGGCCTCGCCGAATAACTGTTCGCAGGAGTAATCTCCGTAAATATCAGCATGATCTACGGTGGTAACCCCTTTATCTATATGTTGCTTTAGGAATGTCAGGCGCTCCTGAGGGCTTAAATTCCAATCACTCACACGCCAGTAGCCTTGGACCAACTCTGACAGTTCTGGTCCTTTTGGAGAAGCTAGCACTCTATTAACCACTGAATACCTACCTGATCGAAAAGCATTAGGGTATTCCTGTTCCTGTTGATACTCAACGCCTAAAGTAGAAGGGTAGGCAGCCCAAAGTCGCCATCGGTGTCATAAATGTCATTGAGTCATGTTGATCGTTGAGCTAGCTGACAACTGAAACCGGAGCAACTTTAGAGTCATTTCTCAATGCCCTGATGTTCTGAGGATCACTAAAGAGGCTTGGGCTTTTACCTTCACAGGAGCACCGCATGGTTAGTACCGAGGAAAAAGTTTCCGGCTGGTTGATAATTACTTACTCAATTTTGATGTTATTGATATCCAGCGCAATATTGTTATTCCTATACGCAGTTTTTGGGAATTCAATTTTAAGTATGCCATTCAATATATTCAGTCTTATGGGGTTGATGATAATACTGTTTGCGTCTTTGAATATTTTGGGGGTCTTTGCTGGCATTGCTGTCCTTTTGGATAAAAGGTATGCCCCAGAATTAGCTTTAATATTTTCAACAGTGAGTGTACTAAATGTTCCGCTGGGCACTTTGGTCGGGGGTTTCTATTTATGGCTATATATTCGTAAATATAAATAGCTCTTTTTGATGTTTGCAAAGCCTGTCTACTGTTAACAAGAGTCATTTTATCTCTGTAATAAATGCTGATTTTAACTTCGAGATGTGCATAGGCTTTGGTTCTCTAAGTGGTACGCAAATAAATTACGATAGAAATAATTGAGAACAGGCAACTCAAGTAGTTGTTTTAGCAGTCATCATGATTAACAATAGTGCCAGCGATATGTACACGATAGCTTTGGCAATAGCCAAAAAGAAATAAACAACAATAATGTAGTAGGTGTACGCATATGGAACTGGAAGTCTTGCGCCGGAGCTTTAAGCTCTTGTCTCTTTTTTTGGTACTAAATGTCATTCAAGGATGTTCTGAGCCTCCACAGGATCGTGAAAAAAGCCGGGCAATTTTGACCCAAAGAGCGCTGTCTCTTGCGCCCACTGATCCGGAAATCGCTGAAATATATACTCGCACTTGCCGCAGCTGTCACAGCACTGGCGCCAGCGCCGCACCCCTTACCGGAGATTTGGCCAACTGGAAGCCCCGTATGGAGAAGGGGATGGATGTGTTGGTGGAAAATGCGATCAATGGGTTCCAGGGTATGCCGCCACTAGGCCTTTGTTTTGAGTGCTCCCCCGAGCAGTTTGAACAGTTGATTGTCTTTATGGCTACAGCGGAGTAAAGGATATGGGGTTCAATCGTCGCCAGTTTATTAATTCTATTGCGATCGGCTCCGCATCATTAGCGGCCGCGCCCATCTCATCAGTTGCACGCACCTTATTGCAAGCTGCAGCCCCACCGACAAAAAAAGCGGGTGTTCGATGGCGGAACTGGTCTGGTTCACAAGAGTGTCTGCCGGCCCATCGTCTGGCACCGAAAGATATTTCTGCACTGCAAACGATAATTGCGGAAGCGCAAGGTACGGTCAGGGCGGTAGGTGCGGGTCACTCCTTCACTGCACTGGTACCCACTGACGATACAATTATTTCATTGGGCCGTATTACTGGCGTCGCCGACCACGATTCCGACAAGGTCCAGGCGACAATCTACGCTGGCACCCGTGTAGCAGACATTGGCCAACCCTTAGAGGATATCGGTCAAGCGCTGATTAACCAACCGGATATCGATGAGCAGACTTTAGGTGGTTGCCTGGCAACCGCGACCCATGGAACAGGTGCAGGCTTGGGTTGTATGTCCAGCTATGCAACGGGTATGGAACTGGTGACCGCAGGAGGGGATACGCTCTGGTGTGATGGTGAGCAAAACCCCGAGGTGTTCGCGGCAGCGCAAGTATCTCTTGGCAGCCTGGGTATGGTGACCAAGGTGCGTATGCAGAACCAGCCCAGCTACCGTTTGCGTCGTGAATCTTGGGTAGCGCCCCTGGAAGAGGTGTTGGATCAGGCTCCAGCACTGGCAGAAGCCAATCGGAACTTTGAATTTTACTATATCCCGTTTTCTGGGATGTGCATGGCTGATTCCCACCAGCCGACCACAGAGGAAATCTTCTCTACGGAGCGGGAAGATACTAATGAAGCAGTAATGACCCTGAAATCTGTGCGGGACTGGCTGGGTTGGTCACCGAAGTTGCGTCAGTTTGCGTTGCAAAATGCGATGGAAGATATCGAGAGGGAAGTTGTTGTCGAGTCCTCCTGGCGGAATTACGCCAGTGAGCGAAACGTACGTTTCAATGAAATGGAGTATCACTTGCCCCGCGAGGACGGTTTGAAAGCCTTCGCGGAAATACGTCGAACGATTGAGGAAAATAACCTGGATGTTTTCTTCCCTATCGAGGTGCGTTTCGTTAAAGCTGACGATATCTGGCTGAGCCCGTTTTATAAGCAAGATTCCGTATCCATCGCCATACACCGCTACTTTGAAGAGGACCACCTACCGCTGTTCCAGGCCATTGAGCCCATTATGCGCAAATATGGGGGCCGCCCGCACTGGGGCAAGTTAAACAAGCTACAAGGCTCGGACTTTGCCGAGCTCTACCCTCAGTGGCAGGATTTTCTTGAGGTTCGCCGAGAGCTAGACCCCAGTGGTAAGTTCTTAAACCCCTATCTGAAAACGCTTTTTACCTGAGCAACGCTGCTCAGCAGTGAACCCTCAAAGAGGAAAGCACAATGGATATCAAGCGACGAAAGCTAATACTAGGTGGGGTCGCGTTAGGAGCGGTGGCAGGTGTCGCCGTTCTTCGCCCTAAAGCGCAAGGGCAGGGAGGGCACAGCGAATACTTCTCCAGTGTTTCTAAAGCTCTGGATAATGCCGGTTTTTCTGGTCCCACCTTAGTCGTAGACCTGGAGAATCTGCAAAAGAACGCCGATATATTAGCCGGCCACCTCAGGGGTTACTATGACTACCGGGTAGTGGCTAAATCTTTGCCCTCGCTAAACCTGCTGGACGCTATTACTCAGCGAACAAATACCAATCGCATCATGGTATTCCAGCTGCCATTTTTACAGCAACTAGTTAAATCTTATCCAGCGAGTGATATTTTACTGGGTAAACCTCTCCCGATTACTGCGGCAAAGGCCTTTTATTTTAGCACTAGGGCGGATCATTTTGATCCTACGCGGCAGTTACAGTGGCTGGTTGACAGCCCCCGCAGACTTAATCAATACGCCGATCTGGCGCGATCGCTCAAACAATCCTTGCGAATTAATATCGAGATTGATGTAGGCCTACACCGGGGTGGCATTGCCAGTGCGGAAGATCTCTCCGCGATGCTCGGTATCATTCAGCGGGAACCCTATTTGGAATTTTCCGGTTTTATGGGTTACGACGCCCACGCCGCAAAAATGCCAGGTGTTCTCGGTGGACCTGAAAAGGCAATCACTCGGGGGTTGGATATTTACCAAAGCAGGGTGGAGCAAGCTAAGATCCAGCTGGGAAGTGCATTCCCGAAGGTGGCCACTTTGAACGCTGCCGGTAGCCCAACCTACCAACTGTACAAATCCCGAGCAGACCGGGCTCCCTGTAACGAGATTGCCGCTGGCTCGTGCCTGGTTAAACCGGTGGGCTTTGATATTCCCACTCTGTCTGATCATTTACCAGCGGCGTATATCGCAAGTCCGGTATTGAAGAAATTGTCACAGACACAGATACCCGGCATAGAAGGGCTCACCGGACCCTTTAGTTGGTTGAACCCAAATCGGGAGCAAAGCTTCTTTATATCTGGCGGCTATTGGAAGGCGGAGCCAGAATCACCTAAAGGTCTGTCTATCAACCCCATCTATGGCCGCTCCAGCAACCAAGAAATGCTGAATGGCTCAAAAAAGGTACTGCTGAATGAAGACGATTGGGTCTTTCTCCGGCCCACACAGAGTGAGTCCGTGTTCCTGCAGTTTGGTGATATTGCGGTCTATAGCAAAGGCGAGATAGTGGATCTCTGGCCGGTAATGAGTAATTCCTGAGGATTCAGCTCCTGCAATGGAGTAAGTACAAACTTGTTTAATAAACGTACTGACCTTAGTGACGGGTATACAACAAGTCTTGGAGATATTGATGATCTATGAAGTTGTTTTGGTGTTAAACACGATTTGGTTTCTGATGGGATTTAACGTTTTCTCTTTGAGGAACCATATATTTGCGAAGTTACTGGTACCCAGGGAACAAAGGGATACCCCCGTATTTAATATCTTGGCAGAATCGGGAAAATTTCTGGGTGGTTTTAACCTGTCGTTGGCGCTACTCAATATACTACTGCTAATCAGCCCCTCAGTATTTGCTACGGAGGTGCAACGCGCTACGTTGCTGCTGGTGTTTGCTGTCACTCACGGAACACAGTTTATTTACAATGTTCCGGTAGCCCTACAAAACCGAAAAGGTGAAGGGCCGTGGCAAGTTAAAGGTGTGATGCGTTTTATCTTTATCACTGACTTTATAATGATGTCACTGAATCTAATAGCCGCACTTTGGATACTCCTCTAAATTTTAAACCCTATGAAATTCGGCCACGATACTTGTTGTGGCCGATAATGATCAGCATGCCAAATCAGTAGTGAGAATGTCATTGCTAAAGTCGGTGGGCGAACTTTAATTTCTACAAAAAGCGTCGGCGTATAATGTCTCTATTGCAGTTATTGGGTCAAACTAAATAGGTACCCAATAATGTGTCGGCGGTGTTTATATTGGTTTTCGCCGGACAAAATTTGAGTCATTTCTTACGGCGCAGTACACAGGTGGTTGTGTCCTCAGGATTGCTGATATTATATTCAGGGCATGGGAGGGATTGTTAGTTTTCCCCCAGTTTAACTATTTGCTTATCTGATTTCAGGCAGATAGTTTCCCTCGCTTTCCAAGTTTATAAGTTGACAACTAGTTGCTAACGGAATTTCCTCAATTATAGGGACGACATAATGTACTTTAGAGTTAGTTCTGCGGGGTATGATATTTCAGGCGATATTGATTGGTTTGCGAGCTCTAAGCCTTTCAATCCTCCACAAGGGATTGTGCATAGATCACTGCATAACCAAGCAGGAGTTATAGGTCCATTGCCAGGAGATATGGCTCGCTCCGCAATGGGGCTAATTAGCGGTGATTTGGGAGCAATAATTGGGGATCGAGATTCTGGATTGGGGCGCAGCTGGGAGAGACTTCACCTAATTGGAGTAAGCGCGGGTATTTTACATGAACGCCGTTACTCTAATTACAATACGATCATTGGCAGTCATGGTCTCAATACTGCGATGATCCCCTTTGAGGGTATTGCGAACTGGGTCTTAAACCAAAATCGTAAATTTTTCTATATTGTCAATGTGGACAAACAAAAAGTACTTAACTTTACGGATCGAAATGGAAACGTCAGAGCAGAATTTGTACCCACGAAGCTCCGTCAGGCCATCACATATACATCGGAGCTGGACCCTAATATTTGGATTACTATACGGCAAGAACACCATGACTCTCGGACGGCAAGTTTAGCTGATAATCAAGCTATTGATTACAGTGCAAGTATTACTGATGAGCTGAAAATGAAGAAAAGTAATTGGGAGCGTATTCGGGGTCGAATAGCCGCCATTGATCAACAGATTATTGATTGCCAAAATAATGCTCGCTGGAATCTGATAGACCTTTGACTTCTTGCTGATAATTATGTTGAAAACAATAATCTGATTATATAGTTTGTGACTAATTATGGTAACTTGGCGAATTAAGGCGGCTCGATTCTCAAGAGATTAGCTAGATTAATGAATTAGTATAAAAGGGGTTTATATATTGCTTCTCTGCGCTTATCCAAGTAACCGATAAATAGCGAGCTAAATGCCGATATTTTAATGGTCACTCTTAGAGTCACCTACTTTGACTTAAGTGTTGAGCAACATGCGATTCAGTGGCGTGATGGGACAGCTAATAAGGGCCGCTTACTAGACTTAGTAGCTATCTAAAATTAACCACCGAAGTAACACTTAAATTGGGTATGTAAATACCTCAGGCATATTAGGCATAATCAAATGACCAAATAGCAACAATATGTTAATATTTTCATGAAATCCTAGAATGCTTATAGGTAGCCTACGAGCATCTGGTAGTAATTGAGATGGATAAGGGCTGGCGATGTCGTACGATCCTATGATCTGGTTCAGGATATCGAAAAGCTCATCCTTGAAGTATCATTTGGGTTTATTGAGTATGAGAATTCTAAAGGTTTTGGTCATATCGGGCTCGATTCTGTCCACTGGTTGTACAGTTTTTCTTGGAGAGCCGGACACTAGAGTTAAGCGATTTGGTGATTGGGAACTTTGCACAAAGCTGGCCGATAAAACTTTTAAATATCATTCTCAATGGCACTGGGCTATAGCCAATGAGATTAAGGCTAGGGACCTGGGGACTTCACAGAGATGTAAGTCAACGTATACCGCAAGGATGAATCGTTTTACGGCTAGAAGCGTGATTAAGTCTGTATCATTTGAGGATGCTTTGAACCATAACTTTGAGTAATTCCAATACATGCCAGCTATCAAGCGTCCTTTATTTGTAGTTGACGATGGCTGGCAATACCTGCCACATGGACTTGCGTACCTCTTTCAAATCAAGTTACTTAAAAGCTTGATTGGATAGTATTATCAAGCCTTATACTGGAGAGTTGGGCTGTATTGTTGTTTCAATAGCACCGAATAATAGCTTCTTAGGCAGTAGGAAAAACATGACCCGGATGGCATAGCTGTGCCGGGCCTTCAAGTTATCAATTGATGACGGGTCAGCTTTATTCTTTAACTTATTCAGGCCTATAGCTTGATTACATGGTACTGTGCAGGTAGAAGCCATCTATCTAGTGATTGACATGCTTGCTTTGGTATTCTGCTTTACGCTAGTTTGATTAGCAATGGATAGAATGGTTGATCTATATATCCACTAGGAATGTCTTTTTTCGCTTTTACTTATTCCAGTAATGGGTTAGCTGTGTTTTATACACATTATTTAAGTCCATTTAGAGCTTCTGCTGCCTCTATATAATGAAGTAGCTTGGTGTATCCCTGCCAAACGGTTTTAACCCCTGGCTCGCCATCCCCTTTACGCCCCAAAAAACCTCCTAAACCTGCCAACATACGGGTTATCTCCCTCATGCTTGGGGGTTCATTTGGTGGAGTAGTTTTATCTCGAATCATCCATATCATACGCCATTCTTTTTCAGAGTAGGCACTTGTACACGGTGCGTCAGGAACTCTTCGTGCATGCGTAGTTATCGAATGTAGCCGCCATCCAATAATCATATAGATCGCAATGCAGTTCAACATGCGCTGCTCTGTTCTAAAACGGTTACTTTCTATCTGGCATCCGCCTTTCACCACCCGAAAATAGGTTTCAATTTCCCACCGGCTTCGATACCACTCAATGATGACCCTTGCCTGCTTAAAGTCTTCAACTGGAAGATCAGTTAACAGCATCCACTCAATGCCTTTTTCACTCTCTGGTGGGTTTAATTCTTTAGTCAATACAGCATAGAGAGAAAGTGGTCGTTTAGATTTTCCTTTCCCAAGTAGCCGTATCTCAGTAGTGGATACGTTGACCTTGGCTTTTCTTCCAGGCTCTCCATTCCGTTTGGGAATATCTACCGTGTATAGACCGACAGATTTCTGCTCATTCATATGATCCCAAAGCAAAACCGTTTCTTCTCCATCGAGCTCTAAAGTGCGATTGGCCTTAGCTCGAACGATATAGCTCGCCCGCCGCTGTTCACTTTGATCTTCAGCCAGTTGAAACCACTCATGAATATCACCCTCTCTATCAGCAATACTCACAATTGTACTTTCAGGGCAGCGCTCCTGTATCTGACAAGCCGTTTCGTAATGGTCTAGCCAGCGTCGGCTCTCCTTATCCTTTATCGACTTGGTATAACGGGAATTAGAGCTTGATTCCTTGTCTCTCTGCCACATACTACCCTCAACAACACCCAAGTTAACTCTTGATGGCGTTATAGCGATGGAGGTGTGCAAGAGTTGCTGATTGGTCTCTTTCCGCCTAAGTGTTCCCATCTCTTTACTTTCTAAGTCAGTGGCAAAATTTAGAAAGGTGGTATCTTGAGGGATAAGAACAACGGGCTGCGCCTTGATTCTCTCAAGAGTTGCCGATTTATGGCCGCTCATAATAGAGTCAAAATTGACTTTATCATTTTCGATAAAGCGATAAGCTGCAAACGTTTCTGCCCAAGTTTTGTTTGCACAGGGAATGCTATTCTTTGGATCTGAACTTAAACTACTAAGAATATTGGACAAGCGCTTATTCAAGCGTGTATCACCCATAACCTGATTTTTTACTTCGTCCATGACCCAGTCCTGCATAATAATCCAATCAAACCTGTAATTCATGCCAGGTCAAACTGTAACTTATTGATTTACATAATAAAACCGGAAAAACTTGTGTATAAAACTTAGTGGGTTAGTTATGTGCATTTAATCAATTATCGTTGGATGCTAATCTATTTTATGAGTAGGGCTTCAGAGGTGTTCTAGTAAGGTTGCCCTTTGATGTTATGAGGCTTGAAGTTACTATTTATCTTTGGAGTAGTTCAACTCGACTCTTTTTCCTATATCTTTGACATATAACTGTGAGACTCTTCACAAAAGGTAGTGTGCCATCGAATGGCACTTCAGGTCATTTGCTTAAGGATATAGTTGATATGGTGATTACATCGATGTTTAAGCATGCTCGGTTAGTTCCTCTATTTGTTGCCTTGCTTTCCAATATGGCGGTTGGAGAGCAAGTAAATGATATCCTGAGTATTAAAAGTAATGATACAAATTTGTATGTGGAAGTTGCAGGGCAAGATGAAGGCAAGCCTTTATTGCTATTTTTACATGGGGGGCCTGGGGATGTGGAGTTGGGGTTGGTTCCATTTCAGGTAAAAATTGGCAAAACTCTGGAAGATGATTATTTAGTTGCTTATATGCATCAAAGGGGGGCAGGGAAATCCCCTGAAGTTAAGGAAGATACCTTAACGATTGATAATAATATTGAGGATGTGCGCAATGTAGTTAATTTTCTCCGGACCCATTATAAAAAAGACAAGTTTACTCTGATTGGCCATTCATGGGGTGGCGCTTTAGCTGCTCTCTATGCAGGGAAATATCCAGAAGAATTAGATGGCATAGTATTTATCTCCTCATTCCAAAATGGAAAGGTTCAGTCTAAAACGAGCCTTGATGCAACCCTAAAATGGGCAATGCAGGAAAATAATGAACATGCAATGCACGAATTGAAGCAATATCAAGAGAACCCAGAAGAGAACCATCTTTTACTCGCAAAGTGGGCAAGTAGGGCGAATGATGGTATCGCAAACGGGGTAGATATTCATGGCTTTATAGCAAATCAAAAGATAAATGAGCAGTTTCCTGGGTGGCAACAGCAGCGGGGAAACTTGGCGGATAAAATGGAGAGGGAGCTTCAGACGTTAAATGTTAATGCTGAAGTCGATAGCTTGGAGATTCCAGCATTATTCATGGTAGGTGAAAAGGATACAATAACCACTCCTTCTCAAGTTAAAGATGATTTTGCGCGATATCGTGGGCCAAAGTGCCTCACTATACTTAAAGATAGCCATCATCTTCCATTTTTTGATGCCGATGAAGAACTTGGTGAAACCTTACTGCAGTTCTTAGAGAGTGGTCGTTGCTCGAAAACAGTTATTTAGCTAACTAGATATTTATAGTGCATTTTTTATCAGAGTTAGATACCTGATATAAGAGTTATGTTTATTCTGCATTCTCTTTCAATGTATTGATCGACACCCTCATTATACTGATGAGGGTGCTCACAAGTCTAAAGGGGGGGTAGGCATTATTTGATATCTAGGTCACCCATCTCAGTGTTGATGGCATTTAGGGGAATTTATTCAATAGTATAGAAATTGATAGGGGATCTACTGCCAAGAGGGAGTTTCGCTAACTCATTCTAATGCTGGTAATGCAGTTTCCATTATGCGGGGGATTGGGGCAGCCGCGACGATTTTTTTCGTGCGGCTCTATTCGAGTAGATTTTGGGGCTGAGCTTAGATTGTTTGTTGCAAGAATTATGTGATTTCGAAAAAGCCCAGCAGCTCATCCTTACGACCGATATTTTGCGTATAAAATGCCCACTGGTCGTTTCCATCTCTCACCCCGAATACCCGTGCACAAGTATCGTAGTATGAGGTACCAAGTTTTGCTTGCTTTTTCTTGAAGCTTGCTCCTTTTCTACCCCCTTTGGGGCCACCTATTGAGAGTCTCCTCTCCTTGGTTGCATCGGGAGTTTTCACCATCTTCTCCAACTCATCTCTTTGTTCGCTCCCCTTGATGGTCCCCCCCTGGGAAACATCACCTGCAACATGGATAACCGTTACACTTTTGCTTTGGTCGTCATGGTACTTGAAGGTCATTCGACAATTACTGAGATGAGAGGTGAAGAAGTAAGGGGGGCTTTTACTATCTAGAGTTACAGGCACAGCTTTTTGTCGAGCCCAGGTGAGGTATGTTGCTTTCTTGCCAGAATCTCCGCTTTTTACCATCATGATTTTATTGGGTTTTACAAATTCAAAATCAAACTCAGTTTCGTAGGCTCCTGCTTTGTTGTCGAAGGCCTCCGTATTAAAATCAAGTTCATAGGTTTTGAAGGCTGATTCAATGTCTTTTTCTAATAGGCTGATGAAGTCTTCATAACTTGGCATGGCTCAATCCTTATGTCGCCGGCTGTTCTGATATAAGCGGTTTGACCTGGTTTTATCAGTGCTAACTCCTCCATTTAGTTATTCATAGTTAAAGGTACTTTTGGCATGATTTCTACTTTTCAAACTAGCATACCTATCAATATGCCTCCAAATAAATCTAAGGGCAGCTTGAAGTAGGTCAATTTTTAGTTTTATGAGGTTTTTATATGTCCACAGGGTGCGGGATATAAGCCTGTAGTCGAATATAAATTTTTTCGAACAATAAAGAGGGTGGAGTTTTTTTTTTAAAGGCAGATTTGTTCAAGCTAGTATTGTTGGCCCATATAATTTAAGTAGCAATGCGAAAAATTTTGGTATTCTTCTATCGTTCATTCAAATTTTCATAGATAAAATCTACGCAAAGCTTTATTTTGGGAATTTGGTATTTAGTGCGCTCATAAAGAAGAAATACTCCCAGATCGCCACTGGGGCTGACTGAGACTTTACCCTCGCAAGGTACCTGTACAAGCTCCCCTGTATCTAGATAGTTACAAATACTCCAGGAAGGTACGCAGAACATACCGCGGTGATTGAGGGCGGCTGCTGTTAATGCTTTACCGTTATTGCTGATAACTTTTGGAGTCAACTTCAGGGGCTCCCAGTGCTCGTCATTGAGTATGTACCACTCAATGACGCCACGCGGCCCCCGGTATTGCAAGGTGGCAATTGACTCAATCGCCGACTTGTTTAAGGGGAAGCTATACTCCAACTTGTCGATAAACTGCGGTGTGGCCACGAGGGTGAACTCATTATCCGATAGGCGTTTGGCAATAACATGCTCATCCGGGGCAAACCCTCCGCGAATCGCAATATCAACGGGATCTTTCCCTAACTGGGAGAGGTCATCGTTATAGGTTAAGTCGAATACGATATTGGGGTAACGTTGGGCAAACTTCTCAAGAAGGGGGGTTAAATGCTGCTCTCCATAAGTTGGGAGACAGCTGATGCGTATCAGACCGTTGGGCGCTTCAAAAGTCTGGCTAACCAGTTCATCAGCCTGTTCAAGCTGGCGAATTGCTTTACTTATCATCGAATAGTAGAGTTTTCCGAGCTCAGTAACCTTGACTTGGCGGGTACTGCGTTGCAGTAACTCCACTCCTAAGGACTGCTCCAGATCTTTTACGCGGCGAGAGATTGATGAAGCGGGAACCTCGAATTCCTCAGCAACTGCAGTAAAGCTATTCAGTTCTACCACCCGCTTGAAGTAACGCAATGCTCTGATTTTGTCCATAATCAACTTCTAACTGTCTGTCATCGGCTCAAAATATTCCCCATTATTGCCAAAATGACAAAAGACTTATACCTATTACCACCTGTTTTTATGCTCGCAGTATGGGCACTATCGCTTTCAATGTTTGTTGAACCGATTGTTAGGATGACCAATGAAAGCTTTGAAAATGACTCGCTATGGGGATATTGATAGCAGCCTGGAGTTTCAGTCAGCTGAGGTTCCCACCCCCAGGGCTGGTGAAGTTTTGCTTCGGGTGCATGCGGCTAGCGTAAATCCAGTTGATAACATGATGTTGAGGGGGGAGCTTAAATCGGTACGAAGGGAAGTATTTCCGGTTGGTATTGGCCGGGATGTCAGCGGTGAAGTTGTAGCAGTGGGGAATGATGTTACTGGATACAGTGTAGGGGACCTGGTGTTTTCCAGGGTGGGGGAGGATCATGTGGGCACTATTGCAGAATATCTCACCGTTAGTGTTTCCCACTTGGCTGCAAAGCCCGAAAACTTGTCACACAGTGAAGCGGCGGGTATTCCGCTCGTTGGGCTGACCTCCTATCAGTCTTTGATCAAAGTTGCGGGCTTGAGGTCCGGCGAGAAAGTGCTGATACATGCCGGCTCAGGTGGTGTTGGCTCTATGGCGATCCAATTGGCGAAGTCTGTAGGCGCCTATGTGGTGACTACAACAAGTAGCGCGAATGTGGGGTGGGTGAAAGCACTCGGTGCCGACCTTGTTATTGATTATAAAAAAGATGACTACCGGCAATTACTATCTGATATGGATGTCGTGTTCGATACTTTGGGTGGTCAGTATACTTTGGATGCATTTCAGGTCCTGAAAATCGGTGGGCGTGTTGTCTCAGTTAAAGGGGCTTTAGATCCGCAGACAGCTGAAGAGCTTGGGCTAGGTTGGTTGCTCCGCAAGCTATTGGCGCTTAAGTCGCGAAAGCTAATGAAGGCAGCAAAGGAAAAGTCCGCGCTTTATCGGATGGTTATTATGGAGGCTAATGGAAAGCAGCTGGCTGAACTAGGAAATCTTTACCGGCAGAAAATTCTTTATCCTGTGATAGACAAGGTCTATTCTTTAGAGCAGAGTAAGGAGGCATTCTCATATCTCTCATCAGGGCGTGCAAAAGGTAAAGTAGTTGTATCGCTGGATAGCGTGCTTGGAAGTCATTAACCGAAAAGTTCAGTCGTCAAATATGTATCAGTGTTGCTTTGAAGTATAAAGATGCCCTGCCACTTAACTTCTGTAACTTTTTTCAAACCGTACGCCTATCTCATCATCAAGGAGGTTGGGGAGAATTAGCGATAAATGATCTAACGGAAATTTATTTGTCTGAGTTCAGTTGACATTTACCGTAATAGTGCAGCGATGAAGGTTGCCCGCGATACAGTAACGACCATACCCGAGGTAGTATGAAGTTAGAAGATGGCGAAATAGACCTATTAACTGCAATTACTAATCTCGGATTAGCTCTGGTTGCATTGATTGGAACTTTTTATCTCCTGGCGTTTGTAAATGATAAGCATTGGAAGAAAAAAGTGTGGATTATCTTTTTCAGTGTTATGTTTGCTGCATCAGTAGTGGCGGCTGTATATCATGGGATTGCATTCCCATCCTACTTTAGAGCTTGTTTATGGTATGTAGTGCTTGCTTTACTCGGTTTACTAATTTCTGTTTTTGTTTTGGCTGTTAGTGTGGATTTGATAGGTGAAAATTTTTCCAAGCGAGCTATTTGGCCGGTACTATTAATTTTTCTGATGGTGTTTGTATTTTCCATCTCCCTAAAGGATAAAATTTTTGCCTTTGCCATATATCAGTTTTCGATCACCGCAGTGGCTTTCGTAGGGTATATTGTTTTGGCTGCGAAGCGCCAAAATTCACTGTGTGGCGGTTGGTTGATGGCTCTTGGTTCTGTGGTTAGCATTTTTGCAATGGCTGTCCAGCTAGATGGGAGTTTGTCAATTAATATCATTTGGGAACTTAATCACAATATAATTTATCATTTTATTCAGGCACTTGGTGTCATATTTTTTATTTTGGGCTTGCACAAGTTCTATTTGAAGAAATAGATTGCGAAGTAATAATCATAAAGAAAACTCTGGTTAAGGAAATGTGTTGAAGATGAGCTTAAGGAATCAACCTGATGGTTATGGAGTAGTAGCCAAGTGGCTACATTGGTTAACGGCCTTATTGTTTTTGGGTTCCTATATTTCAGTCTACTACCGCCAGTGGTTTACCCAAGAGGAAACACCGGCGAATTGGACTGCCTTGCAGTTACATCTATCTATTGGTGTCACCATTGGGGTGATCGTCATCCTAAGAATCGTATGGCGTCTCACTAATCCGCCACCGCCATTAGAACCAGGTAGCTCCCTGGAACATTTTGCCGCTCATACCGGTCATGTTCTTCTCTACTTGATTATGATCGTCGCTCCGCTAACAGGGTATATCGGAACAGGTGTGGATACGGATTACTTTTTCCTGTTTGAAATTCCTAAGTTTGAGAGTACCCAAGCCTTTGTGGCGATAGTTCAGGATCGGATGGGGATGACATTCGAACAGTTTGAGAAGCCGGTCGATTTTATCCATAAAGAGATCCTGGGAGAGTGGGTGGTCTGGATCTTAATCCTGGGGCATGTAATGGCCGCTCTATATCACCACTACATCAAAAAGGATCGGACTTTGCTAAGAATGACTGTGACTAAAAAGTCATAATTCTTGCGATGGTTTTGGCAGAAAGTAGTGGCAATTAGGCATTGAGTGCCAAATCCAGACATTTTAATCTCGAGTTTTTGCAGCTCCTGTGGAGCTGTGCACTTGGACTTGAGGTGGGTGTTGTATGAGGTATTTGGTCCTTGCTTTGATTCTATTTCAAATGGGGTGCATACCTGAGTCCAAACTGTATCGAATCGTGCAGGTCGAAATGGTCCCTCAGCCTACTTGCCAGTCTTTGCTGGCAAGTAGCACTCATACTGCTATCGGATCAGCTCCTACTTAAGCTGCCAACCTCCTGAGCCCCGGTTTTGTGTCTGGGCAAACCCAGTGAAACCAGTGCGGTTAACAGAAGAAAAGCACTGGAAATAAGCAGGCAAGCCACCAACCCCTGAGTTTGGAATACCCACCCCGAGAGCAGTGTCCCGAGCAATCGCCCAGCGGCATTTGCCATATAGTAGAAGCCCACATCCATAGAGACGCCATCTTCCCGAGCATAGGCAACTATCAAGTAGCTGTGTAAAGATGAGTTTACGGCGAAGAGTACAGCAAACATCAAAAGTCCACCCAGTACGGCGAGCTGTGGGTCCACCCCTTTGTGTAATGCGATTGCGATTAATGCGGGCACTGCAGTGAGCGCTATTGCCCAGAATAGTGCGGTTCGACCATCCGGAGCCTGGGCTGAACGTGCCGTCGTGACCTTTGGGGCCTGGGTTTGCACTATGCCGTATCCTATCACCCAGGATGCCAGGAAGGCACCTACCTGCCAATGGCTCCAACCGAACTGGCTGGCAAGGAAAATCGGTAGGGCAATAACAAACCAAACATCCCGGGAAGCAAACAAGAGTAAGCGCGCGGCTGACAATATGTTGACTGCGGGACTCTTGGAAAAGATATCTCTGAATCGGCTTTTTGCTTTGGCTTTCCCTAAGTCCCGCTTAAGAAACTTGAGACTCAATATCCAAACTATTCCAAGAGCTAGGGCCATTGATGCAATCGCGCCTTGAAAGCCAAGTGCGGCGAGTAGGGCACCGCCGAGAAAGAAGCCCAAGCCTTTTAGCGCGTTTTTCGAACCGGTAAGAAGGGCGACCCATCGATATAAGGTGCCACTGGCCTGATCGGGCAACAGTAACTTGATTGAGCTCTTTGCACTCATTTTATTCAGGTCTTTGGCGATACCGGAAAGGGCTTGTGCAGCCATAACCAAGGGGACCGAGAGATACTGACTGGGTGCCAGCAGCATGGAAAGAGCAATTACCTGTAAGGCCAGCCCCAAATTCATGGTCCGGTTGAGTCCAATCCGGGCACCGAGCCAGCCGCCGACAAGATTAGTGACTACGCCAAAGAATTCGTAGAAAAGGAAAAGCAAGGCTATTTGCAAAGGGCTGTAGCCGAGTCCGTGAAAGTGCAGCAGCACCAGCATGCGCAGAGCGCCGTCAGTCAAAGTAAACGCCCAGTAATTGCCTGTTACCAGCAGGTATTGGCGCACTGGCGACGATAAATTGTGAAGAAACTGCATGATCTTGTTCTGTGTACTGCTACTTACTAAAAGCGGGAGGAAAAAATACGAGCTCATGGAGAGGAGTCCCCCTCAGGTGCAGAGTGTTCTTTCCTTCTGGCCCCGTTGTACTTTGGCTGCTTAGCCCATGGTGCCAATCATTCGAGCCAATTCCGCTGTGCGGTTGGCGTAACCCCATTCATTGTCATACCAGGCGTAAACTTTTACCTGGGTGCCGTTAACGACCATGGTCGATAGAGCATCAATAATGCTCGATCTGGGGTCGGTTTTGTAATCCACGGAGACGAGGGGCCTTTCCTCATAGCCGAGGATATCTTTTAGTTCACCCTCTGCAGCGTCCTTAAATAACTGGTTTACTGCCTCCGGGGTAGTGCCGGTTTCCACTTCGAAAACACAATCGGTAATGGATGCGTTGGCGAGGGGAACGCGAACTGCGTGGCCGTTTAGGCGGCCGGACAACTCTGGAAAGATGGTGGCAATAGCCGTAGCTGATCCTGTTGTTGTGGGAATCAGGCTGGCACCGCAAGCGCGGGCTCTGCGCAGGTCTCCATGGGGTGCGTCGAGGATGGTCTGGGTATTGGTGATATCGTGGATTGTGGTGATTGAGCCGTGGCGGATACCCAGGTTTTCGTGAATAACTTTTACTACTGGAGCAAGACAATTAGTCGTACAGGAAGCGGCGGTAATAATCCGGTGTTTGTCCGGCTGGTATATATGTTGATTCACTCCAAGGACAATGTTCGGTACTCCAGCCTCTTTAACTGGTGCAGAGACCAACACCTTCTTTACCCCTTGATCCAGGTAGGGCTGAAGAAGTTCGGTAGTTTTCATTTTACCGGAGGCCTCTACTACCAGATCACAGTCTTTCCAATTGGTCTCTGCAATAGCGGTATTGCGGCTACAGGTTATTGTTTTGCCATCAATCTGAATTGTGTCATTAACGGCTTTCGCCTCTCTGTGCCAGCGCCCGTGTACAGAGTCAAAGTTGAGCAGGTGGGCGAGTGTGGCTGTGTCACCGGCAGGGTCATTAATCTGGACAAGCTCAACTTCAGGCCAATCCCAAGCTGCGCGCAGTACCAGTCGGCCAATTCGGCCAAATCCATTGATCCCAATTTTGATAGTCATTGTTAATTTCGCTCCATTTTTGCCAGACACATATGAAAAATCATATATATCTAGATAGTTTAAATCTTAGGTCAGAAGGTGGTATCAGCAGCACAGACTTGTGCGCTCTGGCCGGTCTCCCATTTGAATCAGGTTGTTGAGGTCTTCGGTAATAAAGTGCTGGTTCGCCTGCAAGGTATCGAACAGTACAGACTTTGCCCAGGCATTTAAGTCCGGGTTGATTCGGTAAAACACCCACTGCCCCTGGCGGCGGTCTTGGAGCAGGTCTGAACTTCTCAGCAAGGCGAGGTGCCTGGAAATTTTCGGCTGGCTCAATTCGAGGGCTGCCGTTAGCTCGCATACGCAAAGCTCTTCCTCGTGAGCAATAAGGAGCAATGTGCGTAGCCGCGTATCATCGGCCAGGCATTTGTAAAACTGTACTGGGTTCATGCTGCTCTTTTTCGTAAATCCGCCTCGGCTTGGGCCAAGACCAGTAGTTTGATGCGAGTGCTCAACTCACGTGCCGTAGTGTAAAAAGGGCAGAAGCAGCGCCGCTTTGTCGGTTCCTTAAAATTCCAGGCAATCATCTTGTCAACTTTTGGGGAGGGTACGTATTCTTCCCGGCTTTTGTCGCAAAGTGTGATGACCAGGTCAAAAGGTTGGTCAGCTATATCTTCTACAACTTTGGGAATGAGTCCCTCTGTTGAAACCCCCAGTCGCTCCAGCGCTTGCAGAGCGCGTGGGTCCACTGTGTGGACATTGGTTCCGGCGCCAACGGCTTCGTATGAATTGCCTCCAAAATGCCGCAACAGTGCCTCAGCCATCAGTGAGCGGGCAGAGTCCCCGGCGCAAACAAACAGAACACGCCTTTTCATTGGAGGGCTCCATTTGGCTTTTTACCAATTATATATGGAAAACCATATATTCACAGTCTTAAAAATAGCCCACCGAACCAGCGGGCTGTAACCTGTGCTTATAGCTTAAACTCGGCCCATACAGGAGCGTGGTCTGATGGGCGTTCCATAGCCCGAATATCGTAGTCCACGCCAGTCCCGACACATTTTTCCAGAAGAGGGTTGGTGGCTAGAATCAAGTCGATACGCAGGCCGCGTCTGGGCTCGCGATCGAACCCACGACTGCGGTAGTCGAACCAGCTGAATACATCGTCTGTTTCTGGGTTTTGTGCGCGGAAGGTGTCGGTGAGCCCCCAGCCTTCAATTTTTTGAAGCCACTCGCGTTCTTCTGGAAGGAAGCTGCATTTGCCATCGCGCAGCCAGCGCTTGCGATTGGGTTCACCAATACCAATATCCTGGTCGCTGGGTGAAATATTCATATCGCCGATAACCAATACAGGCGCTTCGGGCTTACACGTGGTTTGCAGGTAGGTGTCCAGGTCGGCGTAGTACTTTTGCTTTGCCGGGAATTTAACCGGGTGCTCGCGATTTTCACCTTGCGGGAAATAGCCATTGATTACCGTGAGAAGCTCAGGACCACCGATATCAAATTTTCCGGCAACCATACGGCGCTGGGCGTCGCTGGCATCGGTTGGGAAACCGTATTCGCGATCAATAAAGGGCAGGCGTGAGAGCAGGGCAACGCCGTAGTGTGTTTTTTGGCCAAAATAAATCAGCTCATAGCCCAGGTCTTTTATCGCATCTACTGGAAAATCTTCGTCGGTGACTTTGGTTTCCTGTAGGCCGATGATATCGGGCTGATGGTTGTCTACCAGGGCCTGCATCTGGTGCAGGCGAGTGCGAATACTATTGACGTTAAAGGAAACAACCTTCATCTCTTCCCCCAAAATAAAAAAGGTCGGGCTAGCCCGACCTAAGAGTTAGTTCGCGGACCGGGCGCACGCCGCGCCCAGTGCCTATCAGTATTTAGAAGTTAGCAACTTGGGGCGGGGCCTTGCTGGCCTTATCGGCCAGGCCGATAAAGTCCGCCATTATATAGCCCGCTTCATTCAAAATTGGATCTTTTTCCAACTTGATCTCTACAGGACCACCAATGTTGGCCACCTCTTCAGATTCGCTTTCTTCGTATGCCTCAAAGTTCTCGTAGGGTTCAAGGCCTTTAGCTTTGCGGCGACGGTTTTCCATATCCAGCAATCGCTGATTAACGGACTTGCGCTCATTCTCTCTAGTTGATTCGTTGAGAGAGACATACTTCTTGTCAGCCCGCTCGGCGTCGAACTTGAACTGATCGCGCAGGAAAACAAAATCTGGATCTGTTTCCGTGCGCTTGTTGTGCTTGGTAATCAAGTTCGGGATCAGCATCTTCAAGTTGAAATACTTCGCATGAGGCACAGCGTGGATACGGTCCCAGGGCAGGGCAGTATCGTAAGCACTTTCACCGACATTTTCGGCATCAATCAACTGTGGCATATCGATGTCCGGCTTCACACCCGCGTGCTGTGTGCTGTCTCCGGAAACCCGGTAGAACTTGGACTGGGTAATTTTCAACTGGCCTTCCTTCAGGGGAGCCATAGTTTGCACAGTACCCTTACCAAATGATTGGTTGCCTACTACCAGGCCGCGGTTGTAATCCTGGATTGCACCGGCAAAAATCTCGGATGCAGAGGCCGACAAGCGATTAATCAATACCATCAGCGGCCCGCGGTACATGGCGCGGGAGCGCGAGCGGTTATGGCGGGAAATCTGCTCATTGGCATGACGGATCTGAACAACAGGGCCCTGATCAATAAACAAGTCTGTGAGCATGGTGGCTTCTTGCAGTGAACCACCGCCATTGTTGCGAAGATCCAGGATAATACCGTCAACCTTCTCCTCTTTAAGTTCACTCAGAAGACGGGCAACGTCTCGCGTGGTGCTCTTATAGTTGGGGTCGCGGCGGCGATAGGCATCGAAGTCGATATAGAAGGTCGGCAGGTTAATTACACCGATTTTATAACTCTTGCTGCCGTCAGAGAATTCAAACACTGCCTTCTTGGCCGCCTGATCTTCAAGCTTAACTTTGCTGCGCTTGATCAAGATAGTCTTGTGAGTACCGTCGCCACCAGTGGGGATGGTCTCCAGGCGAACATAGGTACCGGCCTTGCCGCGAATCAAGTCAACAACATCATCCAGGCGCCAGCCCACTACATCGACCATTTCGCCTTCTTTATCCTGGCCAACACCCACGATTTTATCGTTGGGCTTGATCTTGCCAGTGCGATCGGCTGGACCACCGTGTACCAGGCGAGCAACTTTGGTGTATTCCTCGTCTGCCTGCAGCACAGCACCGATACCCTCCAAGGAGAGGGACATGCTCATATTAAAGTTTTCCAATGAGCGCGGTGACAGGTAGTTGCTGTGTGGATCGTAGAGACGAGTCAGTGAGTTCATATAGAGCTCAAATACGTCGTCGCTCTTCTGTTGTTCGAGGCGCTTCTTTTGGCCTTTGTAACGGCGTACGAGAAGGTCTTGGATTTCCTCATCGGTTTTACCGGTAAGGCGCAGATTCAGGATGCTGCTCTTTAAGCGCTTACGCCAAAGCTCATCCGCAGCGCTGATCGAGTTGGGCCACTGGCTTTCCTCCCGATCCAGCTCAAGGGTCTCTTCCCGAGAAAAGTCATAGGCGGGCAGGCCTTTCTCTAGTTGGGACAGGATATTATCTAGCCGATCCCCCATACGCAGGCGGAAACGGTTGTAGATACTGAACCCAGCGGTGACATCACCAGCGCGAAGCTGGTCATCCATCTCCGCTTCCCACGCGCGGAATTCGTCGATATCAGAGGCGAGGAAGTAACTTTTAGTGGGGTCGAGTGCATCGATATACTCGTTCCACAAGTTCTCGGACATTTCGTCGCCGATTTTGATTTTGTTGTAGTGCAGCATTTCAAGTTTGCTGACTATCTCTTGTGCAGTACCACCTTGACCCTCTTCGGGGGCTATTCGCTCTGGCTCTGCCAGAACACTTGTGGAAAGAAGGCCAATGACCAAGAAGCCGGAAAAGTAAGCGGCGATCCGATTGGTAAGCATAGGGAGTCTCTTTATACGTCCTACTTCATAGGCGTCCGGCCCTTATGGCTCGGCGACCTATAGCTTAGGACAAGTATAAAGGCTGAAAGCTCCAAAGGGCATGAAATACCTCTAATCAGAGATGGATCTTTTTCTTTAACACTGTATTTAGCAAAATAGCTTTCCTATTGAGTGTGAAATTGAGGCATTTTTTCTCGTTTTGAAGGCTTGAGTATGTATGGTCATCATAACTATTGTGTAACTGCAACTGTAAAAAAGCGTTAAAAATAAGCACTTTGACTAATAGGTCAGAACCACTTTGGTGACTTTGAAGGCTTTTAGGGTCATGAAGTTGCACCAGTTGCCACTTTATTAATTCGAATGAGCGCTCCTCGGCTGGAAGTGTTGCTCCAATAATCGATGTGACCGCAAAAATGGTGTTTTGATTTCGGAGCAATAGGCGAATATCGGGCGAGTGCCAGTATCTGTATCTGCGAATCGTGTTTTTACCACTTGGTCCAAACAGTGGTAACATGGCCAGTAGATTTGTTTGAGGTGAGGTGCTTATGCCTTGGGAGAAAAGTTTCGATGTCGATAGCGCAGTCGATAAAGCGACGGAAGCCTTTTGGAAAAAAGGCTTTGAAGCGACTTCTCTGGCCGACCTGCTCAAAGCTACTGGGCTGACTAAAGGGAGCTTTTATAATGCCTTTGGCAGTAAGAAGCAGCTTTTTACCCTGAGTTTACTCAAGTATGAGAGAGAGCAGCGGCGCGACGTAATGGCCCGGCTTGAGTCGTTGGAAGATCCTATCGGCGCTATCAGTCAGCTTTTCGACTCCCTAATTGAACAAAGCCTTGCAGATCCGGAAAAGAAGGGCTGCTTTTTGGTTAATACCGCACTTGATATGCCTAACCTGGATAGCGATATTGGGGATGCTGTAAAAAAGGGCTTGCGGGATACTGAGTCATTTTTTGCAAGGCAGGTTCGCCTGGGGATAGAGAAAGGTGTGATATCTGATCGAGTAGACCCGGAAGTCTGCGCCAATAGTTTACTGACTCTTTTAGTCGGCTTGCGAGTGTTGGCACGTGGAGTTTTTAATAAGGAAAGCCTCTCCAGAATTAAGGTACAGGCATTAGACTTGCTGCGTTGACCTGATCTTTCTTCTGGCGTTGAAAGCTCTTCGTAGGGTCTTGGCGCCGTCCTCTCGGTTGCCAGGGCTGCACTGTGATTTCCCTCTCCTGACCTCCATTAATCCTTCCTGTCAATTTTTGCACTGGATAGGGCTTCATATTTTTTCTGTTCATTCTCAGTAGGCATTAATGCATAGCAAATAGTTATATAAATAATCTTTACCGATCGGTACAAACTCATTAGCATTGTTTGTAGCAATCGGTACATACAGTTTACAGGGGTGTCTCCCCTTATTTTTTAACCAGGTTTGGACCGATCGCTACAAACAAGTGAAACTATCTAGTTAGGAAATATGATGGCTACTTTCAAGACTCACACGATTGAATCCGCTCCTGTTGCTGCTCAGCCTCTTCTTGCAGGCGCTAAGAAATCGATGGGCTTTGTGCCCAATCTATTCGCAACTATGTCAGAGGCCCCCGCATTACTTGAGGGTTATACGACCTTGGCGGGAATTTTCGATAAAACCATTCTTTCCGAGACAGAGCGCCAAATCATCTTAATGACAAACAACCGCCTGAACGGGTGTCGTTACTGTATGGCTGCTCACACATCCATTTCCCAAATGGCCGGTGTTGAAGCGGAAATTATTGAAGCATTGCGTAGTAACACACCGATTGCAGATGAAAAGCTTGAGGCATTACGTACATTTGCTGCGGTAGTGAATGAAAGCCGTGGCTGGCCGTCGGAGGAACAAGTTAGCGCTTTCCTTGCTGCTGGCTACACGCAGCAGAGCGTACTGGAAGTGGTTCTAGGTACCGCTTTAAAGGTTATGTCGAATTATACAAATCACATTGCCGAGACTGCCCTAGATAGTGCCTTTGCAGTTAATGAGTGGACTCCCGAAGGAGAGGCAGTGGCCTGATTTCTGGCCTGGGCTTGATTGGCCATCCAGCCCTCACTGAGGAGACATGGGGTGGCCATCAACAATTCGTAGCGGAGCCCGCAACTGTGTTGCGAATCGAAATTTGAATTTATTCGGCTTAAGTAACTGAGGTATACGAAATGACTCTTCAAGCTAGCAATATCACTGCATTAATCACAGGGGCAAATCGAGGTATCGGCAAGGCCATTACAGAGGGGCTGTTGGATGCGGGCGCGGTTAAAGTGTATACCGCTGTTCGCGACCTAGCCTCGGTGAGGCAGCTCGTTCAAAAGTATGGTGAAAGGGTCGTCCCCATTGAATTTGATCTTTCACGTGAAGAAACCATTCAAAACGCTGTAAAGGTTGCCGGTGATGTCAATCTGGTTGTCTCTAATGCGGGCGTAGTGAAGCTATCGACACCCTTGGACGATGATGCTGTGGAGAGCTTCAAGTATCAAATGGAGGGCAATGTTTACCCACTGATAAACCTGGCCAAAGCGTTTGGCCCTGTTTTGAAATCTAATGGTGGGGGTGTCTTTGTCCAAATGAACTCACTGGCATCCATCAAAAATTTTCTCCCATTTACTGGTTACTCCGGCTCAAAGGCGGCTGCCTATGCAGTAACTCAGGGTTTGAGGGAGGCCTGGGTCGAGCAGGGGACTCAAGTTATCAGTGTTATTGCTGGTCCAATCAAGACGGATATGGCTGACTCCGCAGGCATGGGAGAGGGAGCCCCTCCAGCGAGCATCGTATTCGATGGCATTATGAAGGCACTAACAACGGGTGATTTTTTTGTTTATCCAGATGAGATGGCTCGAGAGGTCGCAAAAATTTACGCTCCCTTTGCCAAGAGCGTACTTGAGATCGAAAGCTAACTTAGAACCCAAGAGAGGATCGGGCAATGTTACTAGATACACCAGTATGTGATTTCGGATGGAAAGCCCCAGACTTTACCTTGAAAGACCCTGAGGGCAAGAGCTTTCGAATGTCGGACCATCTGGGAAGCAAGGGGCTGTTGATTGCATTTATCTGCAATCACTGCCCCTATGTTCAGGCGATTGCAAATCGTTTAGCTGAGGATGTGCGAGAACTACAAGGGCTGGGCATTAATGTTCTGGCCGTTATGTCAAACGATTATCGCGATTACCAGATTGACAGTCCTCCTTATATGGCGAAGTTTGCCCGAGACCATGGGTTTACTTTCCCCTATTTGGTTGATGAAGATCAATCCGTAGGGAAAGCTTACCAAGCGGTATGTACACCGGACTTCTTCGGGCTGAATAAGGATGGAGAGCTCCAATATCGAGGCAGAATCGATGATGCGGGAATGGGAAACCCGGCAGGCCGAACCAGGGAGCTGGTCAATACAATGAAGTTGATCGCAGAGACTGGGGCAGGGCCGGAAAAGCAGCTGCCAAGTATGGGGTGCTCTATTAAATGGAGTGGTAACTATAACTGATATGGGTTGTTAGCTGACGGGAATGCTCTGGCGAACATAAAGCACACAAAAACATAAGAAAATACATTAATATAATGAGTTAACCTATTGATTATAAAGAATTAATAAAAAGTTAATGTAGCTTGTTAAGTGGCGGGTGCCAGAAGTGTGACACCCGCTTTCTTGTTTACTCAGTAAGCTGGCGGGTCATGATGATGTGGTCAATGTTGTAACCATGCTTTGTAACTGCCAGGTCTAGTAGATAATCTGTAATAGCTTCATCCAGCTGGGGAGTGCGGCTTAACAGGTAGAGGCTGGAGCGGTCCGGATCACCAACGAGTGACCACTGATAGCCAGGATCTAGCTCTAGTATCCAGTAGTCGCCGGCAGCTTTACCCTCAAAGAAGGTGATAGCGAGTTTACTGTTCGTCTCATCAATGGGGACTCCAGTACCCTGAACACTGATCGGGAACCCATATTTTGGGTGTAAGATTCGACAAAAATTGAAAACGCTGATAGATCCATCATCATTGAGGCCGTAGTCCGCTGTTACCGCAGTACAAGCCGGCTGGAAAATTTGCGGTAGCCGGGCAATCTCATACCACTTGCCGAGATACTGATTCACATCGACATAGGGAACCGTTTCCAGTTCATCATCTGCCAGAACGGCCTGGGTACTGAGTGCAAACAGTACAATCCCTATACCTCTCAATAAACTCTTCATTTCCTCGCTCCTTGTGTTCGCAGTTTTTTAGGCCGCCAGCTTCATAGCTAAGCGACAATCTCTTTACGGGGATATAACTGGAACGGATTAACCAAGTTCTGTGTTTAATCTGAATTTCAAAAAAGTGTCACCTAGGTGAATGAGCTGAGGTCCTAGAAGTTGACAGAAGGCCAGCCTTTGCTAAGTGGTGATAGATAGGATTTGTTTGAGGCTGACCATGGCTAAAACGGTAGACGTAGACGTCCTGGTATTAGGGGGCGGAATTCAAGCGATTTCATTGTTGCGAGAGCTATCAACAGATTTTTCTGTGCTGGCAATAGACCAGGGGTTAGACGATGCCGAGTCGTTACACTTTCATGGCTATTTCTCCTCAGGTTGGAATGCGGCACACCCAAGTGCGGCAAAGGCTTACTTAAAGGCCGCACAGTTTTGGCGCACACAACTGGAGAGCGATGGTGTTGATAGCCACATAACAGATTTCTATGCTGCGCTTCCCCGAGAATTTTTAGATACTGTCGAGCCCAACTGGATTGCGGCGGGTATTCCAGTGGAAGAGGTGCCGATACCAGCTCCACTGGTAACAACTAGCTTGCCATCGCATCAGTGCTTTCGATTTGCTGATGACCTTATGTTTGACGGCGCTGAAGCCTATCGTCGTTTTAGTGCTCCTGTTAGCGAGAAGTTGGTGAAAGGGAGTATCCGAAAATTCGACAAAGATAGTGGTGGCGTGACTGAGGTCTCTGCCGATATCGGTGGTAGTTCTCACCAAATAAACCCCCAGTTGGTTCTCTCAGCATGCGGGGCGGGCAATGCAGCAATACTCGAAAGTCTTGGAGTGCCAGCTCAAGGTGTGCGGGATAGCCAAGTTGTTCGGCCCCTACATATGTTGCTGGCTAAGGGGGCTAATACCCCTCCAATCTCAGCCTTCCTGATGAACATGGTAGTGGCATATCACCCGCTGGAAAGTGGAGAGGGACTTTGGATACTCACCCTCAATCCAGAGCACCCCAGATTTCGCTCTGGTGTGGTTGACATGAGGGTGGCCCCCCCCATAGAGAGGGCGTTAATCCGGGATACCCTGGATAGATTGGCAAATTGTATGACCGGGTTTGAGGATTGGGCAGCCGGCTGCCATTGGGGTGTTTACGCAGGTTGGAAAACTGACGCTCCAGGGCCGGATGGGGATGCTCTTGTGCAGTTAAACTATCCGCGTCCATACCACATCCACAGCTTTGATATAGCCAATTTCTTGGCGGTTTGGCCGAATCACTGGGGTCTCGCCGTGGAAGCTGCAAAGGAGGCCGGGAAATGGGTTCGCTCAAAAGCTAAGCCTCGGCATCCTCAACCTGAAGCGATAGGTAGCTTGCTGTCGCAGTCAGTTGGTCATCAAGCTATTTGTAATAAATGGCAAAGCGACGAACTGAAGTGGCACTCTTGGGCTGAGTTTGTCCAGAAAATGGGCCTGCCAATCAGGTGATTTGCTTAGTATTTCAGCGTAGAGCCATCAGTCTATGAGTCCAATAAGGCGATATTAACAACGTATTTCGCTTGCAAAGACATTTTTTTTCTGTATCTTAAATTGAAATGTAACCGGTTACATTCTGTTTCAAACGGTGGAGTGCTTCGAAAACCGCGATCTGGAAACAGCGTGTCCGCTTACAAAACACGGAAATAAAAATAAATAGGCTGTTTATTCAGCTGGTTCTTTGAGTGGCCCGAGGGGATGGGGTTTGGTTAAAAAAATAAGAATGGGCATGGTTGGTGGTGGAGAGGGTGCTTTTATTGGTGCAATCCATCGGATGGCAGCAGCTCTCGACGGTGAGATAGAGCTAGTCGCCGGCTGCTTTAGTGGCGATTCCGAACGCAGTCGTAAAACTGGTGAAAAGCTGGGGCTAAACCCGGACCGGATTTACCAAAGCTATCAACAGATGTTCCAAGAGGAATCCCGTCGCAGCGCTGATGATCGAGTTGAATTTGTATCTGTAGTAACTCCCAACCATCTCCATTTACCCGTTTCTATTGCTGCGTTGCGGGCGGGATTCCATGTCCTCTCCGACAAGCCAGCCGCCTCCACTTTGGAAGAAACACTTGAGCTTAAAAAGGAAGTGGAGCAAAGCGGGCATCTTTATGGTTTGACCCACACTTATGCTGCTTACCCTCTGGTTATGCAAGCGAGAGCAATCCTGGGCAGGAGAGAGTTGGGGTCTATTCGACGAGTTACCGTTGCCTATCCGCAGGGGTGGCTGGCACTAGCCGGTGATTCCACGGGAAGTAAGCAGGCGAGTTGGCGAACAGATCCTGCACGTTCGGGAGAAAGTGGCTGCTTTGCGGATATAGGCACCCATGCTCATCATCTGGTGGAGTTTTTTACTGGCCAGCATATCTCTGAAGTCTGCGCAGACGTGCAAGCGGTAGTTGATGAAAGAGCGTTGGATGATGACGGTGCAGCGCTATTTAAATTAGATCAGGGCGCCCGAGGAACACTTACAGCCAGTCAAGTCTGTGGAGGAGAGGGGAACAACCTGAATATCAGCGTTTACTGTGAAGACGGTTCGCTGTTTTGGGAGCAGGAAGTCCCAAACCAATTGCAAGTAAAGCGCAGGGGGCAGCCTGTGGCGATTTGGAAAGCCGGTGCGGATTGTGAGTATCTGGATGGAGACGTCAGGTCTTTCTGCCGGACACCTCAAGGACACCCGGAGGGCTATATAGAGGCCTTCGCCAATATCTATCGCGATTTTGCTGGTCAAGTCCGAGGTCGCCGCGAGGGGGTAGTTTCGAAGAACAGTCCTGCCGTTGGCAACATTGATGCAGGTGTTCGCGCAATGGCATTTGTGCGCGGTGTGCTGGAGAGCAGTCGCGCAAAATCCTCATGGGTTTCCCTGGCACCTTATTGGAAGTGAGTGGCTAGGTCCAACCTCACAGAATTTAGGTATCTCTGGCAGGGTGGGCGTCCGGCAGCTAGTACGGCACAGGGAGGTGCCGGTGTCGGCCTGCGGCCAGTTACCTTTTGAAGAGTTTTCTCAAAAGGTGCAAACCAATCGCTTGGAAAGGGTTGGTTGCAGAATTAATAAGTACAGCAGTAAAAAGGATAACAATAAATGAAGGCACCCAGAATTCAGGGGCCCGGAATTTTTCTCGCCCAGTTTCTCCCATCGAGCGAACAGCCAGCTTCGCTTGAATCTATGGCTCGTTGGGCATCAGACCTGGGGTACAAAGGCATCCAGGTTCCCACTTGGGACAAGCGGATTTTCGACCTTGAGCTGGCCAGTAAAAGCCAAGCTTACTGTGATGATGTACTGGGAATCTGTGAGGAGGCTGGGGTACAGATGTCTGAATTGTCTACGCATTTGCAAGGGCAGTTGGTCGCAGCTCACCCAGCCTATAAGGAAATGCTGGATATTTTTTCTCCAGAGGCAGTACGCGGAAACTTGCAAGCCCGTGCAGAGTGGGCGAGCAATCAGTTAGTTCTTGCAGCTCGGGCCAGTGCCAACCTGAAGCTCAAATCCCATGCAACTTTCTCCGGCGCTTTACTCTGGCACACTTTTTATCCATGGCCCCAGCGCCCAGCGATGTTGGTTGAAGAAGGTTTTCGCGAACTGGCCCGTTTGTGGCGTCCGATATTGGATGCGTTTGACAGCGCGGGGGTCGATGTCTGCTATGAGCTGCACCCTGGTGAAGACCTGCATGATGGCTTGACCTTCGAGCGGTTTCTTTACGAGGTGGAAGATCATCCTAGAGCCAACATCTTGTATGACCCGAGCCATTTGCTTTTACAGCAAATGGATTACCTGGCCTTTATCGATATCTATCACGAGCGAATCAAGGCTTTCCATGTGAAAGATGCGGAGTTTCATCCGAGTGGAAGGGCTGGAGTATACGGCGGTTACGCCCCCTGGATTGACCGCCCTGGTCGCTTTCGCTCCCTGGGGGATGGTCAGGTAGATTTTCGTGGGATTTTTAGCCGACTGACCCAGTACGGTTACGATCGCTGGGCGGTATTGGAATGGGAGTGTTGCATTAAGGATCAACAGCAGGGGGCCAGCGAGGGTGCGCCATTTATTCGAGAGCACCTGATAACCGTGGCTGACAAAGCTTTTGATGATTTTGCCGGTGCTGAAACAGATCGCGCTCGAAATCGTAGGATTTTAGGGCTGGACTAGTTTTTGCCAATCCCAGTGAACAACGAATAACAATAAATCATGCGGAGACTGGATAGATGAGTACACAGACAAAGGCTTTGCACAGGAACGTCTTCCTGGTGGGAAATCTGTCAATCTTTATGATTGGCCTTGGGTTTGCTGTGAGGGCTTCGATCGCCGGCAACTTACAGTCGGATATTTATGATCATATTGATCTTGCCAACTCCACCGCAATGCTTGGAGAAGCGCTTGGATTTACCTTTACAGGGTTTGCCCTAACCCTGCTATTTGGCAGCGCATTGGTAGACTTGGTCGGTATCAAACGGATGTTAATGCTCTCATCAATAGGCTACGTGTTGGGCAGCCTGCTTATTATTGCAGCATCCTTGGTAACCCCCGGGGAGGGCGTTGAGAACTTGGTTCTTGCGGGGCTGTTACTTACCGGTTTGGGCTGGGGGGCAGTGGAGGCCGCCAGCAACCCAATGGTTGCAGCGGTTGATCCTGAAAATAAAACTCAGCGGCTAAATGTACTACATGCCTGGTGGCCTGCCGGGATTGTGGTGGGCGGATTACTTGGGTTAGCCATTTCTGCGCTTGAACTTCCCTGGCAGTTGAACCTGATTGTTTTGGCCCTACCGGCTGTGGTCATGGCGTGGCTTGTGTCCAGAACAGAATTCCCGGTAACTGAACGGGTTTCCTCTGGCATCAGTTATGGCGAGATGTTTAAAGAAGTTTTCAGGCAGCCGATGTTTATCGTGCTATGGATCTGTATGTGGCTAACCGCTGCAACAGAGCTGGCTCCAGGGCAGTGGGTTGACCTGACGCTCTCTCGAGTAGTCGGTATGAAGGGCATTCTCATTCTGGTTTATGTCAGCATGTTGATGTTTGTAATGCGCCACTTTGCCGGACGGCTGGCCAAAAAACTCTCTCCCATTGGACTCTTGTGGCTCAGTAGTTTACTTGCAGCTGTTGGCCTCTATTGCTTAGGAATGGCGAGAACTCCGGTAACTGCATTCTTAGCGGCAACAGTTTGGGGCATCGGTGTCTGCTATATGTGGCCTACCATGCTCGCTACGGTATCCGAGCGTTTTGTACGCGGCGGCGCACTGTTTTTGGGGCTGCTGGGGTTTGCTGGGGGAATGTCTATTCAATTCGTACTGCCGAAACTTGGAGAAATTTTCGACAACGCCAAGATTGAGGCTGCCGGTGGTTTGGAAGCCTTTGAAAAGTTAACGGGCGATGAACTGGATGCTGTGTTGGCAACCGCCTCTATCGAATCATTCCAGTCACTGGCCGTGGTTCCCCTTATCTTGCTGCCGATTTTTGCGCTTATCTGGTTTTGGGACCGCAGGCAGGCAGCGAGCAAAGTGCAAGGTGTTACTGCAGTAGGCAACCAGTAGGCGTTTTCCATTTGTGCGAAAATAGTCGACTACTAACAACAAAGTAACGGAAAAGTATGTCAAACATTCGCGAAGTTGCACGTCGCTCCGGTGTTTCCGTCGCGACCGTGTCCAGAGCCCTGAAAGACCCGCAAATGGTTTCTCCGCGGACCAGGGAGCGGGTGCTGAAAGCGGTGGAAGAGGCCGGCTATCGGCCCAATATGCTGGCGAGAAACTTTAGTTCCGGTAAGTCATTTGCGGTGATGGTTCTGGTCCCAAATATCGCCAATCCATTTTTTTCCAAAGTTATCCGAGGGATAGAAAAGGCAGCTCAAGACCAGGGTTACTCCGTATTGCTGGGAGATACCAAGGGCGAACCAGCTCATGAGCAGTTCTATGCGGGAATGGCGCTGACGAATCAGGCAGATGGGCTTATTCAACTGGATAGCCGCTATCCATTTGCAGAGAAAGATGCAGCTTTAGCAGCGTCGATTCCAATGGTAAATGCGTGTGAGCGCATTGCTGAAGACGACCGCTATCCGGTTGTTGAACTGGATAACTCCGGCGCGGCGCAAGCCATGGCTCGCCATTTGATTGAGCTGGGTCACCGCCGGATCGGCATAGTGACCGGCCCGCTTAACAGTCCGATTGTACGTGATCGCCTGGCCGGTTTTGAGGAGGAGATGCAACGGCACGGTCTTGAATTGAATTCTGACCTGGTTGTAAACGGAGAATTCACTATGCCGTCTGGTGCGGAGGGTGCAAAAAAACTGCTCTCTTTAGCCTCTGCGCCTACCGCCATTTTTTGTATGAATGATGAAATGGCTATTGGCGCTGTTCATCAAGCGAAGGAAATGGGTTTGCAGGTGCCTGCGGATGTGTCGGTGGCGGGCTTCGATAATATTGAGTTTTCGCAATTTACGGACCCGCCCCTGACAACAATTGACCAGCCTGCAGAGAAGCTGGGCAGATATGCGATGGAAACCTTACGCCGCATTATTGACGGAAAACAGTTAAAAGCGAGTCGAACTATTTTGCCCTTTGATTTAGTGGCAAGGGGAAGTACTGCCCGCTATCAGGATTAATAAAGTACGGATGTAAAACCATCACGGCGAACTGATTAGATAAACACCAATTCATGTGGAGATAACAACGATGAAAAAATTCACTGAGACAAAATTTTGCACGTCTTTACTGGCCTCTGCAGCACTACTAGTCACACTAGGGGGTTGCGAACGGATGCCGGAAAAGTCCGGTATACAAGCGGATAAGGACTGGAGGCATTTATTCGACGGTAAAACGTTGCAGGGTTGGACCGGTGCCAATGGCTCCCATGTAGGAGAGGCCTGGCAGGTCGTTGATGGCAACCTGGTGCTCACTGCGGGTGGAGCAGGGGATATCGTCACTGCAGAGAAGTTTTCTGATTTTGAGCTGGAACTGGAATGGAAGATATCCGAAGGCGGCAACAGCGGCATTATTTATCGGGTAGCTGGTGGCAATGCACCAGTCTGGATGTCAGGTATGGAATACCAGGTGCTTGATAACAGTGCTTTTCCCGAACTGGAAAAACTGAGCCACAGCGCAGGATCAGTCTTCGACTTGTATGCACCCAGCGAAGAGGAGGTAAAGCCGGCAGGAGAATTCAATAAAACGCGTATTCGAGTGGAGAATGGTCGGGTTGAACATTGGCTGAATGGAAGCATGATTGTCAGCTATGAACTCTGGTCTGAAGATTGGGATACACGTCTTGCCAGCAGTAAGTTTTCCTCTTACCCCGATTTTGCCCGTAGTGAGAGCGGCTTTATTGCTTTACAAGACCACGGCGACAAAGTGTGGTACCGCAATATCAGAATTCGGGAGCTGTAAATCATGGGTATTTCAGGCGTGGGTATTTGGCAGGTACTTATTGTTCTTGTGTTAGCGGTTCTACTATTTGGTAGTGGCAAGATCCGCCGTCTGGGAGAAGACCTTGGAGGAGCGATTAGTGGTTTCCGCCGCTCATTGCATCAAAGCGATAAGGATGGCACTAGAGAAGATTCCCCAGGTAACTTGTCTGGCAATCTACTCCAAGCAGGGGAGCGGGAATGAAGCGTAGAACTTTGCTACAGGTTGGTGCCGGCTTGGCTGCAGCTGCTTTTACCGCACCCTTGTTTGGCAATAGTGGGCGAATCATTACCAATGCCCCGGGTGGCCCCGTGAAAATTTCCCTGGCCCAATGGTCCCTGCATCGGCAATTGCGAAGTGGCGCTCTCAAGGTATTGGATTTCCCTATTAAGGCAAGAAAGGCATTTGCAATTGACGCGGTAGAGTATGTCAATCAGTTTTTTGCCGATAAGGCCAGGGATCAGAATTTTCTTTCAGCGTTGAGAGCGCGTGCAATAGATCACGGGGTTAAAAGCCTTTTGATTATGGTTGATGCAGAAGGTGATCTTGGCAATCCAAATGCTAGCGAAAGACAACTAGCGGTAGAAAATCATTTCCAGTGGGTTGAAGCGGCCAAATATTTGGGTTGCCACTCTATCAGGGTGAATGCTGGCGGACAGGGTAGTAGCAGAGAGGTTAGTTCCGCTTGTAGAGATGGGCTGCGGGCTCTCTCAGAGTTTGCCTTGGATTTCGACATCAATATTGTGGTGGAGAACCACGGTGGCTATTCCGCAAACGGACTTTGGTTATCCCAGTTATTACAGTTAGTGGATATGCCGAACTGTGGAAGTTTGCCAGACTTTGGAAACTTTGGTGACTACGACCGCTACTTGGGAGTAGAGCAGTTGATGCCCTTTGCCCGCGGAATCAGCGCAAAGAGTTTTTCATTTGATAAGCGGGGAAATGAGACCAATACGGATTTTGCCCGGATGCTGCGGATAATTCAAAAGGCGGGCTACAAGGGGTATATCGGGATTGAGTATGAAGGCGCCGGCGATGAAGACTGGGGGATCAAAGCAACGAAAGAGCTTTTGCTGCGCTTGGCGCGACAGGGTGATCTATATAGTGAGTAAGCAATAATTATTTGGTTAAAAATGTAACCGGTTACTCTCATTTTTTGATCAGAATATTTAGGGATTTCTGGGTTCGTTAAAAATGTTTATAAAAATTAATCTCTTTGGTTAAAAAACATAAGTTAGACATTAGATGTAACGGATAAATAAAAAATTTTGACAAAAAATGTAACCGGTTACAGATTTATCTTATAAGTTAATTAAAATTAAACGAGTAAAACAAAAATAATTGATGAAGTAGGAGAGAGGCGATGCCGAATGATGACTTCGAGAAGAAAGAGTATGACGCACTGATTGTTGGATCTGGTGCTGGCGGCGGTATGGCTGCCTATGTACTAGCCACTGCAGGGCTAAAGGTTCTATTGCTGGAGGCGGGGAGATCCTATGACCCAGTCAAGGAAACCCCAATGTTTAACCTCCCAAAAGATGCACCTTTGCGTGGGGGGAGCACACCGGAAAAGCCGTTCGGTTTCTATGATGCAACGGTTGACGGGGGTTGGCAGGTACCCGGCGAACCCTACACTCAGGGCTCCAGAGAAAGAGGCCGTCGTTTTGACTGGTGGCGTGCCCGTATGCTGGGTGGCCGCACGAACCATTGGGGACGGATTTCCCTGCGAATGGGTGAGTATGATTTTAAACCCTACTCAAGGGATGGACTCGGTTTTGATTGGCCGATCAGTTACAACGATCTCGCTCCCTACTACGATAAAACCGAGATGCTCATTGGTGTCTATGGCACTAACGAGGGGTTAGAAAACACTCCTGACTCCTCCGAAGGAGTGCTGCTGCCACCCCCGAAGCCCCGTGCCTATGAACTTCTAGCCAAAAAAGCGTGCGATAGGCTGGGGATCCCTGTAATTCCCTCTCACCTGGCTATTCTTAGCGAGCGTCTAGATCACGAAAAGATTCCGCAGAAATTATTCCCGGACAATAAATTGGCCCAGGACGTCACCCGGGAATCAATGAAATCTCGCGCAGCCTGTTTTTGGGCCACGCCCTGTGGGCGCGGTTGCTCAATTAAGGCGAATTTCCAGTCCACGACGGTACTACTGCCACCGGCATTAGCGACGGGCAACCTGGATATCATTACTGATGCCATGGTGCGTGAAGTTACCGTTGATAAAAAAGGTAAGGCAAACGGGGTTATTTATATTGATAAAGATACCCGTCAGGAAAGATTTGCCAGTGCCCGCGCTGTAGTTGTTGCAGCCAGTGCGGCTGAAACTTCGCGCATTCTCCTTAATTCCAAAAGCACTTTATTCCCCGATGGTATCGCCAATGGCAGCGGTGCCGTAGGGAAATACCTGATGGATACAGTGGGAGCTGGTATCGGCGGGCAGATTCCCGCTTTGGAAAGTATGCCTGCCCACAACGAGGACGGCGCATCGGCGATGCACATGTATATGCCCTGGTGGTTGTACAAGGAACAATTACGTGGTGACTTGGATTTTGCCCGTGGTTACCACATTGAATTCGGCGGTGGTCGCAGTATGCCGGGCGCAGGTGCTTTCGGCGGTATGGGTGATTTTACCAGTGGCGCTTATGGCAAAGACTTGAAAGAAGCCTGCCGGCGTTACTACGGCTCCTTTGTGTGGTTTGACGGTCGCGGGGAAATGATTCCCAACGAGGACAGCTACTGTGAAATTGATAAGGATCAGGTAGACCAGTGGGGCATCCCGGTGTTGAAGTTCCATTGGAAATGGAGTGACCAGGAATTGAACCAGGCCGCTCACATGCACAAAACCTTTGCTGAAATCATTGAAGGTATGGGCGGTAAGGTCACCTCTACCGTGCAAACCGACGGTGCCAAGGCAATTATCAACGGCGGTGCGATTATTCACGAAGTCGGCACCGCGCGCATGGGCTCAAATCCGAATGATTCCGTGCTCAATCCTTACTGCCAGTCCTGGGAAGTACCGAATCTCTTCCTTACTGACGGCGCACCCTTTGTCTCCAATGCTGATAAGAATCCAACCCTGACCATTATGGCGCTGGCCTGGCGCACCTGCGACTACATCGTGGACCAGTTCAAGAAGAGGAATATCTGATATGAGCGAGGAAAAAACCAATCTGGGTCGGCGCAACGCCCTGCGTTTGATTGCTACCACCGCTGCTGCAGTTCCAGTCATTGGCTGTTCTGAGAAAGTAGCGCAAAAAGTTGTAGTGAAAGAGGAGGTGCCCGCGGCTGAACCGGTAGTAAAGAACCTGGATGCCCCGAAGCAGACTCTGGCCAGGGGTACGCCGACAGATCCGGATCTCCTTAATCCCGTTGTGCCTTGGGAGATGCAGCTTGAAATGGGTGAGTTAGCGGTATTGGCAGCACTTTGCGACGTCATTATTCCCGCGGATAAAACTTCTCCGAGTGCCTCTTCAGTAGGGGCCCATCACTACATCAATGAATATGTCAGCGCCCCATATTCCAATAACAAAGCAGATCTTGTCACGATTCGGGGAGGGGTTGTTTGGCTGGAGGGTGAGTCCAAGCGCAGATTTGGAGGTTCCTTTGTCGATCTGAATGAACCTCAAAAAGTAGCCATCTGTGAGGATATCAAGTGGACTCGCACGGCGAAGCCAGAGTTCCAGGCTGGTGCTCGTTTCTTTGCCAAAGTTCGAGTTCTCGTGTCCACCGCTTTCTATACCACCGAGGAAGGTATGGCGGATATTGGTTATGTGGGTAACCGACCAATGGCGAGTTTTCCTGGAGCGCCCCCTGAAGTTCTCAAGCGACTTGGCTTGGATAGCTAAAACGCTTTTTGCTTTAGCGCTATACGCACATATAAAAATATCGAGACAGAATTGGATCGATAAGAGTAGGGCATATTCCGGTGGCCCGGCAAATGATATGTCGGGCTTTTAGGGTGAACGGAAAGCTAGAAAAAAATAATAAAAGAGAAATTTGAGCAATGAGAGAGATACCCTTAAATACAAATCGCCAGCTAGATCTATTGCGGACATCTGTAAGTGTTCTAGTGCTGTGCAGTGTTGTTGGTATGGCAAATGCCCAGAGCACCAGTGAATCTGATACAGAGGGTCTGGTGCTAGAGGAAGTAGAGGTATTGGGTATTCGCCGGAGCATGGAGAAAAATCTCGATGTAAAGCGTTTTTCCAATGCGGTGGTAGACTCAATCACCGCTGAAGATATGGGTAAATTCCCCGATAAGAATGTTGCGGACTCTTTGCAGAGGGTCCCGGGAGTATCCATCGTTCGAAGCGGCGGAGAAGGTGCGGAGGTAAGTATCCGAGGAACTGCACCTGAGCTCACTTTTACCCAGCTAAATGGAAACTATATAGCCACTCCCGGTGATGATCCATCCCGATCATTTTCCTACGCGTTGCTACCCTCAGCGATGATATCCCGAGCGGATGTGTATAAAAGTCCAGAAGCAAAACTGGATGAAGGCGGGATAGGTGGTACTGTAATTTTACACACCCGCAAGCCACTGGACCTGGATTCCGGGGAGGGCATGTTATCCATTGAGAGTACTTATGCTGATGTTACTGGGGAGTACGAACCTCAGTACACCGGTTTTTACTCATGGAAAAATGATCAGGAAACCTTTGGTGTATTGTTTGGGTACTCAAAGCAGGATCGTCAGAACCGGGTAATTAGCACCTCGGTAGAAAACTGGGGTTGGCAGGGAGATGAGTCCCCCCAGGCTGGCGTAGAGGCCAGGGGGGCGATGGTGGATATCGGTGGTAATGAATACCGGGATTTCTATGCGCCGCGAGCCGTTGTCGGTAGTGTCTTGGAAGAGGATCGGACCCGGGATGGCATGCAGCTAAGTGCCCAATGGCGTCCGGTAGAACAGCTGGAATTTGGTGTCAATTATTTCCGCTTTGAGCTGGGCGGCAACTCAGAGAATTATCGTATCGTATTTCCTGAGTGGAACTACGGGGATGCAATAGCGCCGGGCAGTCTCAAGTTTGATGAAGATGGTGATACTCTTCTCGGCATTGGTATGCTCGATCGGGGCCAGGCAGAGTTACAGTCTCCACAGGTAGCTGGTGACTACACTCGAGCGGAATATGTTTCGGATACGCTGGATTTCAATATCAGTTACGAGGGAGATGGATATAGTGCTCGGTTGGTAGTCGGTAATACCAGTGCAGAGGGCGGCCCCTCTGAGAAATTGTTTGCATCAGTCAATTCCCGTTATGGCACTGCAACCGATTGGAGCTGGGATCTCAGCAGTGGTACTGCTGAAATTGATACCAGTGCAGATCTGGGAGATCCCAACACTTATCCTTTATATGACTGGTTCTCATCCCATTGGACCAGCAGCGAGGACGAGGAGAGTTACTACCAGCTGGACGTTTCCATCGATATGGATTATGCCTGGCTTACCTCCCTGGATGTTGGGGTTAAGTACCGGGACCATGAGATAAACCGCCGCATCACCAAACAATCCTGGGATGATGATAATCCTCCCTGTCCAACGATTAACTGGGGTGATGTTGATGGAGCTTGTTACCCCTGGTGGCCAAGTGATTCATTCCACACTGACCCCGATGGTGTGCCCGACACAATCGATATCCTTTCAAACGGCCCTCTCGATAATATTATCGGCGGTGTGAATGTGCCAAATTTCGCTTATCTGGAGTTTGATAAGTTAAAAGAGTTTCTATACGCAACCTATGGTGACCCTAAGGTAATCATCGAGAAAAATCAGGTTTACCGTGTTGGTGAGGAAATTACGGCTGCTTATGTACAGCAGAATTTTGCCTCGGCAGTCCTGCGCGGAAACTTTGGCATTCGAGCAGTCCAGACCAAGCAGTATGCGAGCACCTACGACAATATTGATGGGGTCTTACAGGACGAACCCAATATTCGTGACAGCAGCAATACTGATATTTTACCTAGTGCTAATATCGCTTGGGATATCTCCGATGAACTGGTTATGCGCGCAGCTCTCGCCAGAGTCGTAGCGAGAGTGGAATACGATAATCTCGGTGGTTCAGAAGTGATCCACGCTCCTTTGCCCGGCTCAACAGTCAGTCAGGGGTATGCGGGCAATTCTGAATTGGAGCCTTATAAAGCTGATCAGTTTGATTTGGGTCTGGAGTGGTATTTCGATGATGCCTCTGCTGCAGGACTGACCTTGTTCAGAAAAGATATTGCTTCGTTTGTAATCAACGGCAGTTCCATGGTGACAAGGGATATCGATGGTGTCACCCGGACAGTGTCTATGTCTATGCCGGTCAATGGCACTGATGCTATCGCGCAAGGTGTAGAGCTGTTTGTTCAGTATGCCTTTGATAGTGGCTTGGGAGTCTATGCAAACTATACCTTCACAGATACAGAGCTAGCTGAGATTGACTCTGAAGGTATCAAAACCAAAACAGAAATTGCCGGCACTTCGAAGGACCAATATAACTTGTCCCTCTACTATGAAAATACCGACTTTAGCATTCGCGCTTCTTACAATTATCGCAGTGACTACGCAGACGGATTCCACAATGGCATGAACACTTTCACTGATGAATACGATCAGTTGGACATTAATGCGTCTTATCGTTTGATGGATAACCTGACATTGACCGCCTCCATAATCAATCTTACCGAAGAGAAGGTGGATAGATATTGGGGCGAGGAAAATAGGGTTTGGGGCTCCTCATATTCAGGGCGACGAGCCTATATGGGGCTGACTTATAGCTTCTAACCTGATTGCCACCCAGTCACGCGGACACAGGGATGTGTCCGCACCTTTCTGAAAATTTTTAATTTCATATCAGCGTACTCAGTTTAGGCGCAATTGAGTATTTTATTAGCTCTCATATATCAATTCAATCTAGGAAATGTGTGCATTTTATACTAGTACTCTGATCCTACCCACCAACAACGGACACACCACTAAGCGACTAGTTGTTCCTCAAACGCCTCAGGGCTGAGATAGCCATTGGCGCTGTGTAAGCGATTTCGATTGTAGTCTATTTCTATATACTCAAATACGGTTTCCCGCATGAGGCACCTTGTAGGAAAGCGGTTACCATGGATTACTTCTACCTTAAGTGAGTGGAAGAACGTTTCTGCGCAGGCGTTATCATAGCAGTTACCTTTGGCGCTCATGCTGCACCGCAGATCATAAGCTGTAATTAAAGATTGATAATCTTTAGAGCAATATTGGCTTCCCCTGTCAGTATGCACGATAACATTTGTAGGTTTCTTACGTCGCCATAAAGCCATTTGAAGGGCGTCACAGACCAATGTAGCTGTCATCGTTTCTGACATCGCCCAACCAATAACCAGCCGACTATATAGGTCTATCACTACAGCCAGATATAACCAACCCTCTTCTGTTCGTAGGTAGGTAATATCCCCGACCCATTTCTGATTCGGCGCTTCAGTATTGAAGTTCTGCTCGAGCAGATTTGGGGCCACTGGCAGACCATGTTTTGAGTAGGTTGTGGCTTTATATCTCTTGGCGGCTTTAGCCCGTAGGCCCTGTCGACGCATGCTGGCAGCAACTGTTTTTTGATTATATTTACTCCCCTCACTGGCCAATTCCCTCGTCAGGCGAGGGGCGCCACTACGTTCTTTACTGGCTATAAAGCGCTGCTGTACCAAACCATCAAGCTCCATTTGGTACTGCTGGCGCTTGGATTGATCGGCCGATCTTGACACCCAATCGTAAAACCCACTGCGAGATACGCTCAATACCTTAGCCATCGCTTTGATGCTGAACTTATGCCTGTGCTTTAGCATGAAGGCGTACCTCATTTCAGGCTCTTTGCAAAGTACGCTGCGGCCTTTTTTAAGATCGCCAGCTCCTCTGCCTGCTCAGCCAGCTGCCGCTTAAGGCGAGCATTCTCTGTGGCCAGCTCTCTCTCGGCATCCCCTCGGCTCTGATGTAACTTAGCCTTGCTTCGCCATCCGTAAATCTGGGAAGGATGTAACCCAAGCTGTTTAGCGGCAACGCTTACCCCTACCTTGACCGCCAGTGCTAGGGCATCTTTTCTATATTCCTCTGAGTATTTTTTACGAGTGGTTTTGGTTGATTTACTTGATCGTGTCATAGGGCACCTCTGCTGCGTAGTTTATCGCTTAAGAGAGTGTCCGTCTTTGGTGGGTAGGATCACTCAAGTGGAGGAGTAATTTAAAGTAGTTTGAATGGAGGGATTTGTCATGTTTAAAGTATATATAGAAGACACAGCACCCTATGCTCTGGGAGTTGCTGTCGCAGTCTACACTACCTGTTAATAGAAGGTAGTTATTTTGAAAAGTGAGATGGCTCTTAAATATAGGGACGTCTCACTTGAGGGTAGTAAAAATTAATTTAGATTTCAGAGATTCTGCCGTTCTAGTTTTCTTACCAATATTACTAAATATGATGGTTAAGCGATGAAGAAAGGTTCCGCTTTATTAGATAGTTTCTTTCTCTATTTCAGTGAAAATGAAGTCATCTTGTGGGATGTTGTTCATCACGATCAGTGGGCTTTGGATAAAGAAACCCTCATAAATATTCTGGATAAATTTTATTCCGATGTGCAGACAGGAGAAACTAAGGCAGCAGATTTTCTTCAAAGTAATGGGGCCTTCATCAGTGGTGATCTAGCCCGGAAACAATGGGGTTGGGATGTACTATCTTGGTTTTACCATTATGGCACCAAGCTTTCGTTACCGCCCTCAACTGAGGACAAAGAAGGGGACAGTGAAGATCCCAGGGTATCTTGGGTAGGGCAGTATGTTGACTACTGTAAACAAGTGCCGGAAAAGGCTAAAGGCAAGTACAATTATCCAGAAGTGGATATTCCACTGAATAGCTTTCCTATCACCAATCAGCTGGAATCTGTGTTTGGGACCCGGTTTTCTTCACGAAAATTTGTACCGGGTACCACTTTAAAACGTGAGCTTTTGGAAAAAATACTCTTTCATTGTGTAAAATTTCGTACCTCTCCGTTTGTTGAAAAATTTTATAAGGCCCACTCAAACAAAATAAACTATTTTGGATATTTTCGCAGTAGCCCTGCTGGCGGCGCCTTACAAGCTACAGATATATATCTTATAGTGCACTCGGTACAGGGAATTGATCCTGGCATTTACCTCTATAATCCGATTGATCATGGATTAACCAAAGTCGGCGATGCTGTTAGCCATGATAAGATACGTCGTTTGTTGGTAGGTCAACCCTATGCCGAGGGTGCCGCAGTTAATATTTGCTTTGTATGCAAATTTAATCGTTTCTGGTCTAAGTATCGTCATTCTCGTATCTATCGGATGGCTTACCTTGAAGCGGGTCATTTATCTGAGAATATATTTCTCTACGCTCATTCCCTAAAACAAGACGTGTTTATAGCCGGCGCTTTTTATGATGAAGAGTTTGAGAGCCTATTGAAGCTGGATAAGGATAGCGCCATGGTCTTTTTTATGGCTATTGGGGAAGGAGAGCATGCCTGTTTCCCGGTAGAGTACTTGCCTTCTGATTCAACAAAATTGGATTAATGAGTAATAGTTAAATGTTTTGCCTGAAAAAAGAAGTTTGACATTGCGGTAATCGATGATTTCAGGGCCAAAATAACCAGTTTGGGACTTCCAATGAGCATAAAAGAGAAAAGGTACTTATGGTGAGGTGAAAACTGCAAAGCAGTATGCCCCACCGAAGTAGATAAGGATAGGGTGCGTTAGTGCAGGGTGTGGACCAACCGTGAACTTAAGCGCATGGTGGGGGAGAAGCGGATCATATCGATTAGAGAGTCGATATAGCGTTCACCGAGTTCGCCGATATCTTCAATTCTTGAGGATAAGAGCCAAGTTTCAATCACACCGAACAGGCCACCGTGTAACATCTGCATCGCGAGGTCTGTATCAAGATCTTCGGGCAGTTGGCGCTCGGATACTGCGAGGGCAATCAGTTGTGCCATTCGCTCAAGCCCGCGGGTGCGCCCTTGCTTCATACGCAAGTGGGCTTCATTGTTCTCGGTAACCTTTTCTTCACAGGGATGGAAGATAATCTCAAGTACCTGCTGCCACTCTGGGTTACAAGCAATTTCCTGAAACAGCCACACCCAGCGGGTTCGCAGTGTACCGAGGGGATTGGCGTTGAGTTGCTCGCCGGCGTTATGACAAAGTTGTTCGCCGGGTAGTACCATGCGTTCTGTCAGAGCGAGTAGCAAACCGGTTTTGCTGTGAAAGTGGTCGGTAACAGCACCGCAACTAACTCCAGCCAGCTTTGCAACCTCGGAAAGGGAAGGGCGACACACTCCATATTCATGAAACACATTGAGCGCGGCGTTTAATATACGCTCACGGGTGGTCAAAATTTGCTCATTTCTGCGTTTGGTCATAGGGAACAGCGGCTTCTTTAATCAATTATTAGTTTCACTCTGGCTCATTTTTGCAGCGTTTAACCGCAAGTGTGCAAAGGGGTTTTATGTGCAAACCCCTGAATATACTGGATGAAAGTGCATGTTAGATGAAAATTGCACGATTATGAACAGTTGATCCTGTTTCCTACGTACTCATAAAATGCCACGCTACTTTGCTCAGATTTCCTTGTCACTTAAAAATTCCGCTAACTGCCAATATTTTGTCTGCGCAGTCATTTTTAGAGGTAACCATGTTAAAAGCCCGAGCTCTCACCAGCCTTTTGGTCGCTTCCGTATTGTTGGCGGGATGTAACGAAGAAGCTTCGGCTCCACCGGGAATGGCCCCCCAAGTGACCGTAGTCACACTTCAGCCGGAATCCGTCACTCTTACCAGGGAGCTGCCGGGGCGGACTTCACCCTTTAAAGTGGCCGAGGTTCGCCCGCAGGTTAATGGCATCATAAAACGCCAATTGTTCCGTGAAGGTGGCCAAGTCAGTGCAAATCAGCCGCTTTACCAGCTAGATGACGCTCTTTATCGTGCTGACGTCGATAGTGCCAGAGCAAATTTTCAAGGCGCAAAGGCGGCTATGAACATCGCTCGCCTCAAAGCCGAGCGTACCGCGAACCTGGTGGGTAATGGTGCTGTTAGCACACAGGAAAATGATGCTGCAGAGGCCGACCTTCAGGAGGCCCGAGCCGACGTAGCCGCAGCTCAGGCAGAGCTGCAGAGGGCGGAAATCCAGTTGGAATATGCGCGTGTCACCTCTCCGATTACGGGCCGAATTGGCAAATCTACTGTTACTCAAGGCGCTCTGGTAACGGCCAATCAGGCCGGGACTTTGGCTACTGTGCAGCAGTTAGATCCGATCTACGTTGAGGTTACCCAGTCGGCAGCTGAGCTTGTTAGCCTCCGTCGAGCGCTTCAAGCCGGCACACTGGCCGACGCCACTCATCTCCCTGTGACAATCCTATTAGAAGATGGCAGCGAATTTGAACACCAGGGCAAGCTGGAATTTGCCGAAGCCAGTGTCGACCCCTCAACGGGCAGCGTGTTATTGCGAGTAGTTGTCCCAAACCCGGATACCATGCTGTTGCCGGGTATGTATGTGCGCGCAATTATCGGTAGTGGTGTCCGTGAAGATGCAATTCTGGTACCTCAGCAGGGAATTGCGCGGGACCCTAAGGGCAATACCTCAGCCATGGTTGTTAATGAGGAAAATGTGGTTGCACAGCGATCTGTGCGGGTTAGTCGTACGATTGGCAATCGCTGGCTAGTGGAAGATGGGCTCGAGGCCGGGGACCGGGTCGTAGTTGCCGGGCTGCAGAAAATTCGCCCGGGAGCCCCGGTACAGGCCAGCGAGCGCGAAAATGAGCAGCTGCCGGCGGCTGAAGGTGATCAACAGGCCGGCGAAGAGCCTGCACAGCAGGGGTCTTAAGGGTAGGGGTTATGGCAAGTTTTTTTATCAATCGGCCCATCTTTGCCTGGGTGCTGGCAATTATCACGATGCTGGCAGGTGTACTATCCATCGGCAAGTTAGCAGTAGAGCGCTACCCGGATATTGCCCCTCCATCGGTGAGTATTGAAGCAAATTATCCAGGGGCTTCAGCCAAGGTGGTTGAGGACTCGGTGACCCAAATTCTTGAGCGTAATATGAAGGGGCTGGATGGCCTCCTTTATATGTCTGCCACCAGTCAGTCTAATGGCGGCGTTTCCATTTCACTGACCTTCGAGAATGGAACTGATCCAGACACGGCCCAGGTCCAGGTACAAAACAAAGTACAACTGGCAATGCCGCTGTTACCCCAGGAAGTTCAGCTGCAAGGTGTGAATGTTAGTAAGTCTCGGGGCGGCTTCATGATGGTTGCCGGTTTTGTTTCTGAAGACGGCAGCATGAATCGCAATGACATTGCAGACTATATCAACTCGGCCATCGTTGACCCGATAAGTCGAGTACCGGGAGTCGGTAATGTTCGAGTGTTTGGCTCCAAGTACGCCATGCGGATTTGGCTTGATCCCAATAAGCTCAACACTTATGGCCTCGCGCCTAGTGATGTCGCTGACGCAGTACGAGCGCAAAATGCTCAGGTTACAGTGGGGAGCCTTGGCGCTGCGCCAGCAATCCCGGGGCAGCAGTTGAATGCAGCGATTACTTCCCAGGGACGCTTGCAATCCCCTGAGCAGTTCAGAGATATTATCGTCCGAGCCAATGGGGACGGTTCTCTGCTTCGGCTTGGAGATATTGCCCGTGTTGAGCTGGGAGCTGAGAGCTATGAGTTCATTTCCCGCTATAACCGTCAGCCCGCTTCAGGTATCGCTATTAGCTTGGCGACTGGGGCTAATGCTTTAGAAACTGCGGATGCAGTAAAGTCCAAGCTGAAGGAGCTGGAAGTTTACTTCCCGCGTGGCCTCACTTCGGTAGTTCCATTTGATACGACGCCATTTGTCGAGGTCTCGATTAAGGGGGTTATCAGTACCTTGATTGAGGCGATCGTGTTGGTATTCCTGGTGATGTACTTATTCCTCCAGAATTTCCGCGCCACTTTAATCCCAACGATTGCAGTGCCAGTAGTGTTGATGGGCACTTTTGCCGTACTGGCTGCGCTGGGCTTTTCGGTGAATATGCTCACCATGTTTGCCATGGTGCTTGCGATCGGCCTCCTCGTAGATGACGCCATCGTAGTAGTGGAGAATGTCGAGCGCGTGATGCAGGAGGAAGGGCTATCACCGAAAGAGGCTACCAAGAAGTCGATGCGGCAGATTACTGCGGCTCTGATCGGAATTGGCGTGGTGCTATCGGCAGTGTTTGTACCTATGGCATTTATGGATGGTGCTACCGGTGTGATCTATCGTCAGTTCTCCGCCACCATTGTTGCAGCTATGACGCTGTCAGTGTTGGTGGCGATTATCTTGACACCAGCGCTGTGTGCAACCTTGCTCAAACCGATTTCTAAGGGTGAGAGTCACGGAGAAAAAGGATTTTTTGGTTGGTTCAACCGAAACTTTGAAAAGGGTAGTCAGCATTACCAGACCGGGGTGCAAGGTATTCTTAAACGCAGCGGCCGATTTATGTTGTTGTTTGCAGTGCTCTCCGCCGCAATGGCCTTTCTGTTTCTGCGTCTACCGAGCTCTTTCCTGCCGGATGAGGACCAAGGCGTGCTCTTTTCTATGGTGCAGGCGCCGGTGGGCGCAACCCAGGAGCGTACTATGGGCTCCATAAAGAAAGTGGAAGACCAATTTCTGGATAACGAACAGGGCACCGTTAAGTCTGTATATTCCGTGCAAGGCTTTAGTTTTGCCGGTAGCGGACAGAATACCGGTATTGTTTTCGTCAATATGGAAGATTGGTCCCAGCGGGAAGAGGAAACGCAAAGCACCGTTTCGGTCGCTATGCGCGCGATGGGCGCCCTGATGCAAATTAAAGATGCGATGGCTTTCGCTTTTGCACCTCCGCCACTCCCTGAGTTGGGTTCTTCTGGTGGTTTCAACTTCTACCTTCAGGATAATGGCAGTTTGGGCCATGAGGCATTAACTGCAGCCAGGAACCAGTTTCTGGGAATGGCCGGACAAAGTGAACTTCTGGCGAATGTTCGCCCCAATGGCCAGGAGGATACTCCGCAATTTCGTGTGAAAATTGATAATGCGAAAGCAGCAGCGCTCGGTCTTTCTATTGATGATATCAATAGCGCTTTGAGTACGGCTTGGGGTGGCTCTTATATTGATGACTTTATCGATCGCGGACGAGTAAAGCGCGTGTATATGCAGGCTGATGCTCCTTTTAGAATGGTCCCGGAAGACTTCCAATTGTGGTCAGTGCGTAACGATCTAGGCGATATGGTACCGCTATCTTCCTTTGCAAGCTTTGGTTGGGAGTACGGCTCCCCCCGCTTGGAGCGCTATAACGGCGTTCCATCAATGCAGGTTAATGGGCAGGCTGCCCCCGGAGTCAGTTCTGGTGAGGCAATGGAAGAGGTTGAGCGCCTAGTAGCACAGCTGCCCGCTGGTATTGGCATAGAGTGGAGCGGTCTCTCATATCAAGAGCGCTCTGCTGGAGCACAAACCCCATTGCTGTATACCTTGTCCCTTTTGATCGTGTTCTTGTGTTTGGCTGCTCTCTATGAAAGCTGGACAGTACCGACAGCAGTACTATTGATGGCTCCTTTGGGAATCCTGGGTGCAGTACTGGCCAATAGCCTAAGGGGCATGGAGCGCGACATTTACTTCCAAGTGGCGATGCTGACTACAGTGGGGCTAACCAGTAAAAACGCCATCCTGATTGTGGAGTTTGCCAAACAGAATTTGGAAGACGGTATGGAGTTGGTGGATGCTACGATGCGAGCTGTACGGGACAGGTTGCGTCCGATCTTAATGACATCTCTCGCTTTTGGTTTGGGGGTGTTGCCCTTAGCCATAGCAACCGGAGCTGGCTCAGGTGCCCAAAGGGCAATCGGTACCGGTGTGTTCGGCGGCATGATTGTTGGAACTCTACTGGGAATCTTCTTTATCCCACTGTTCTTTGTTGTGGTGCAGCGGTTGTTTGGCAAGAGAGTGCATAAGCAGGAAGTGGAGCTGGCTAAACAAGACATTTCGTCAGAAAAAAATGAGAGAGCAGAAGCGGCCGAAGCGCTTTAACTATAAAGTAAATAAAGCCAGGCCAGGTTAATGGGCCTGGCTTTTTACTTTCTGGTCCACCATAAGCCACAAGATCCCTGAATAGGGTGCTACTGCGAGTCTCAAGATACAAAGTGAACCTCTTTAGTTCCAGCTCCGCCAACATGTCATCGTTTTAAGGAGCCTCTGAACAACTCCGTAATGCCTCTGCGGGTCTTGAAGGCTGCAGATGTTAGGCGCAGCTTGCCGCGAATGGCTCTAGCCCTTTGCAAGGGCTGCAACGCAGCAGCTGTGGCCTTCAAGGCCCGCCCTTCGGGGCTTGCAGAGCGACTCACACTCCGCGTTGCGACTTCTTGAAAGGTCTAGACATTCCTGCGAAGCCGCGCCTTGATTGTGAACCGCTCTGCATGCCAGAGGTATCACGAAGTTATTCAGAGGCTCCTTAAATTATTCGCTGAAGTAATGAAGCACTAGCAATGATTTAAATCAAGAAGCCGAATAGTGTTTGGAGTCAAAATGCTAATCCCAGGCAAGGTGAGTAGCTATCCATACATGATTGAGCCTCACTTCCAAGCTAGATAGAGTGCAGTATAGAAGCCTGATATGGACGTTCATAGATTATTACTTCTATGGGGCCACCGATATTGCATAAATGTTATTAGCAGATAATTTAAAGTGAAGAGTCGGGATGGATTTAAAAGTTAAAGAAGGTCAAGTGTGGAAATATGATAATCGAGAGGGCGAGGAGGATTCGCGGGTTATCATATTAAAAATTGAAGAGTCTAAGGACGATTCAATGGTGGTACATGCTCAGATTTCAGGCATTAAAATTTATAACCCTAATAGTGGAGAGATCATTGAGGAAATTACTCATATGCCGTTTTCAATTGAGGCATTAGGGGCAAGCATATCTGAACTAATGGGGGAGTGTGAGATACCCGATTATGAGGATGGCTATAATTCATGGAAGCGTGAATATATTAATGGCAATGCCGGAGTGTTCACTATTTCTATAGGAGAGGCAGTGAAGTATATGGATGATGCGGTGAACAGCTAAATAATAGTCTTTTTACTACATTTCAAAAACAAATATCCTTTTATGTGATAACCGTCTCAAACTTATAGCCCCTAATTAAAGTTGCAGGGGCTCAACGCATTGAATTATATCGAGAAGGCAACTCTATTCGTTTAGTAAAAGCTCATTATTTCTGATAGTTCAGTTGGCAAAATGCAGTGCCTTGGTGGGTTGCTTATACTTATCTATCAACCATATATTGTGGAATCAAGTTGCAGCTAAACAGGATTGGGGTCTCTGTAAGAAATACTTAACCTGAATGAAGCTGACTTACCAAAGACGTCAATATGCTTTGAGTTCCTTGAGGATGGAAGTGGTACACCGGTACCCTATAAATATTCGTTTTGGAAAGACATTTCTTGATACAATCGTCTCGTATTCGTGGTGAAATGGAATTGCTTATTTCAAATGGCCTTAGATTTGGAGTGAGTGAGGTAGTAGCGGGAGAATGTCGATGTTTATTGCTGACTCTGACAAAGAGTGGGAAAAGTTTGGCAAAGAAGATGCTTATTACGGTGTTCTAACCGAAGAAAAATTTAGGAAGGAAAACTTAACAGATAGCGCAAAGCAAGATTTCTTTAAAACGGGACAAAGCCATGTTCACAATATACTGACAAAAGTGAAACGGCATGTAGATGATGGCTTTGTCGTCAAAAGGGCGCTTGATTTTGGCTGTGGAGTTGGAAGAGTAGCGATCCCTTTAGCGTATATTGCTGAAGATGTTACAGGTGTTGATATATCTGATTCGATGCTTATGGAGGCTAGAAAAAATAGTCATGAGCAAGGCTTAAAGAATATTGAATTTGTGAAAGCTGATGAGAAGCTTTCTCTTGCTCAAGGGAAATTCAACTTCATACACTCCTTTATAGTGTTTCAACATATTCCTGTTAAAAAAGGGCAAAGACTGTTTCGTCTTCTGCTTGATAAGTTAGAATCGGGTGGGGTTTGCGTTGCCCATTTTTCATACACCAAAACTTCAAAACTGAAAAGGTTGACTTCATTTTTGAGCAGTACTGTGCCTTTTTCAGGGAATATCCTTAACCTTCTTAAAGGCGATCCTTTTATGGCTCCAAGAATGCAGATGAATAACTATGATTTAAATAGGTTACTTTCTCTGATTCAAAGGGAGGCTATGTCAAATTGCTATCTGGATTTCACGGATCATGGTGGTGCGCTTGGGGTTTCACTCTATTTCAAAAAGGTGTAAATGCAAGCATTGCTACTGGTGCCTTAGAGAGAAGAACAGACCATTTCAGAGGTAAAGGGTTGAAAGATCTGGATTATTAAAAATCTTAGTTCTACGAGCAAGTACTGTCATGTAGTCGAGAATATAGAAATAAAACTAACAGTGGTGGGAGATAATTGTGGCCGACATGAATCCTTTAGACTTATGTTATCCCCTTATCGAACAAGTTAAAGGCATATATTGGCTTCCATTTCGTAGGGCATCATCATTTCAATATTTTTTGGGAGACTGGAGCCTTTCATTTTTCGGGCAGAGACGGCAAAAAGTCTTTGACAACAGCAAGTATGCGCCAGTTGCTACCCTTATCGATGAGAGCCATAGTTATTCCAGGCGCGATAAAATGAAGTCTCAGTGGGGGAGGGAGTTTTCTTATATCTCGTTTTGCCTATACCCGCTCTCAACGATCTGTAGTGTGAAAGTGGGGTTGGCTGATTTTATGATTGTTGGAGCTGCTTCCTTTGATTTTCGGGTAATTCAGGTAGGGGAGTCAACTCAATCTAGGCTTTTTAATGTTTCTGACCATAATCAACTAAAGCAGTTTATTTTCAAAATGCATAATGAAAGCTGTGATAAATTGCTGGAAAAGGGTTATCACGATTCCTTTACTGCATGGGGTTTGGATGAGATACAAGAGCACAAGATTAAGGGGAGAAGCTGGTATGAAGTTGTTGATGGAAGCCGAAATCTAAATTGGCGCTTTAATTTATATACCCAGTTGTCAGACAGGCACCTCTTACAAATTACCTATGAACCGAGCCACTTCTGGCCACCGTACCATACCCCAAGTAAAAAAGCTTTACGAATCAGCAAATCCCCTTTGTGGGATTTTATGGATAACCTGAAACTGTCCAAAGTGAAGAAGGACTTCCCTGTGATAAAGTCTATACCTTAGAGGTAGAGGTTGGATGCCTATTGATGCTTTCTCGATAGATAGGTTCTGCTGAATAAAAAGTTATAATAAAAAATCTATTTGAGATAGTGATAGTGACTCTACTTGTGTAAGCAGGGTTAAGCGAATTTAGAACTTGCTGGAACTGAATATGTTTGATGTAAATTCTCTGGACTTAAGATTCCCGATCATTGAGCAGATAGATGACATATATTGCTGTCCATTTAGTTCCTCAGAGAAATATCAGTATGATTTAGGTGGCTGGCATTTATCATTTTATGGAGAATCGAGAGCGCAACCTGGTGAGAACTCTAGATATACCTCACGTTATACTCCTATTCACAGTGAAGAAAGTTATTCAAAGTTCAATGATACGGAGCCTCAATGGGATGATGAGAGTCCTTATATTTGGTTTAGGCTTCATCCTATTGCGGCGATTGCTAGTTTAGGACCTGAATGGAATGAAGCTTGGACGATAGGAACTATTGCCCTGGATATCCGAGTAATCCAGATACGAAAACCGGCCAAGCCTGGAACGATCGATATTTCTGATCGTAGCCAGTTGAAATCGTATATTATCAAGCAGCATAGTGACAAGCAAGACCTGCTACTGAGTATGGGGCATCTAGGTTGCTTTAGTGCGGGTAACATGGATGAAATCCAAGAGCACGAAATCAATGGGCGGAATTGGTATGAAATTATTGATGGGAATCGAAACTTAAATTGCTGTTTTAACCTGTACACCCCCCTGTCAGATAAGCATCTTCTTCATGTTGCATATATAGTTAACCAATTCTGGCCACCGTACCATATGCCTAGTAAAAAAGCTTTGCAAGTAAGTAAACTTCCCTTGTGGAGTTTTATGCAATGTTTGGAACTCTCTAGTGCCGATGAAAGTTTACAAGTAGAAGCCAGCACTCTACAGAACGATACCGCCAGGATTGAAGAAGAGTGGCCAAGAGGGGTGGATAGTGCGGACTTACTAGATTTAGATCTCCCAATTATATTGCAAGTTGATGATATCCATTGGCTGCCATTTGATAGAGCGCCGGTGCACCACTACGACCTAGGTGATTGGCATCTCTCATTTTCTGGAAAAAGGAATCTACAAGATCAAGCGGGCACTGGTGGTGCCCCTTATACTACGCCTATACAAGATGATGAAAGTTACCCGAGGTTTAATGGTGATGAGGCTCGGTGGGAGGATGAAAGTTCATACGTATGGTTTAATTTTCATCAGATTATGGCTCAATGCAGCGTCAAGTTTGGGGAGGATTGCGCTTTAACTATTGGGACCGTTTTCTTTGATGTACGAGTGATTCAGTTATGTGATCCAGCTATGCTTCGAATCCACTATCTTCCTGATGGGGACCAATTCAAGCAGTTTATTCTTGGTATGCTCATTCCCCACTCGAAAGGTGATAATACTCAAGGGTTCAAGATTAATGAGAGGACTTGGTACAAAGTTGGATATGACGATTATGGAAAAATTGATCTTTATACCTGCTTGTCAACCAAACATTTCCTTCACGTCGCCTACAACGATGATCAGTTCGGTTTAGATGGGTGGTATCACTCTCATACCAGGAAATCTGGGAAGCTCGCCAAATCCCCCCTTTGGAGCTTTATGGAAAATTTGAAGCTTTCTAAAATTGAGGAAGGGAGCCAGGTTATAACCGGCACGGTGGAGCAAAAAGCCGGTCACGCCGAGGAGAATGCCCTAGAAGAGATATCTAGCTATACCGAAATGAAGGAGAGAATTGGCACTATAAAAAAAGAAAGAGATCTGCCTTTCGTTGATGAGTCAAGCTGGTGAAAGTTGATACTGACTTGCTATGTTCAGCTTTAACAACGTAGCGGGCTATTTTTTCTGATTGAGGCAGAGGGGGGGGAATCTGCCCCCCAAGTCACGTTTCACACTAGCTCAGCAATACGCTCTCTTGCCGTAGCCAACGCCTTCTCTTTTGCTTCATCTCCCATTGCCAAGCCTTCAGCATAGACAAACTCCACATCAGTAATACCAATAAACCCCAAGAACTGTCGAAGGTAATTACTCTGGGGATGATCATCACCATAAACACCACCCCGTGAAATGAAGATGATGGCCTTTTTGTTCCTTAATAAGCCCTCAGGGCCGTTTTCGGTATATCGGAACGTTACCCCGGCACGTGCAATAAAGTCGAAGTAGGTGTGCAAATTAGACGGGACGTTGAAGTTATACATCGGAATACCTAGCACCAGCAGATCTGCCGATGATATCTCCTCTATCAGCTTGTCCGAAAGTTCTGCAATTTCACTTTGCTTGTTTGAACGGCTATCAGCTGGCGTATTGTGGGCTTGAAAGTGCTCCAGGCTCAGATGAGGTACAGGCTCGGATACCAAGTCACGATGGATGATTTCATCTTCCGGGTTCTTAACCTTCCAGCGCGCTATGAAATTGTCCGCAAGTTGAGATGACTGGCCGTTCTCTTGAAAGAGGCTGGACTTGATGTTGAGTACCTTTGCCATGACTGCTTCCTCGTAACTAACTTTGTATGACGCTATTGAAACATTCATTAAATTGATTAAAAATTAGAATTATCTGCTTATTTATATCGAAAAATTCGATCATGAAACAACAGTTAACGCAATTATCAAACCCAAAGATCACTCTTGAGCAGTGGCGTTGCTTGATAGCGGTAGTTGAAGGGGGAGGGTATGCAAAGGCCGCCGAGCTACTGCACAAGAGTCAGTCGTCGGTAAGCTATTCGGTGCAGAAGTTGGAATCACTACTGGCTGTAGCGGTTTTCACCATTAGTGGACGCAAGGCGATTCTGACTCCCGCAGGTGAGATGCTCTACCGTCACGCAAAGCAATTACTGGAGGATGCTTCTGCATTGGAGCAGGCCGCCAGCCGGGCCTCGGCTGGATGGGAGTCCCAGATTGCGATTTCCGTGGAGGTGCTATTCCCAATTTGGTTGTTGTTGGATTGCCTAGCGCTTTTTGGCGAAGAGAGCCCTCAAACTCGTATTGAAGTGCATGAGATGGTGATTAGTGGAACTTTAGAAGCCTTGAATGAGGGGAGGGTTGATTTTGCAATCAGCCCCAGAATTCCCCTGGGCTACAACGGTGAATTACTACCATCTCCTGCACGTCTAATCCCGGTGGCCCATCCCAAGCACCCCCTGCATGAGCTGGGCCGCCCGCTAACTATGAATGATCTCCGCAATCATCGTCACCTGGTGGTTCGGGATACGAACCCCCAGAGTGGTAGTAAAACGCTCACGGTTGAAGTGGCTAAGCGGTGGACTCTAAGTAGCATGTCTTCTTTGATTGGCGCCGCTTGCAAAGGCTACGGTTTTTCATGGCTACCAGAAGACAAAATTCTGAATGAGCTCGCTGAAGGAAGCTTAAAGCCCTTGCCCCTTCAGGGGGGAAGCAAAAGGGAGGTTCCTATGTACCTGATCTTTCCTAACAGGGACGATATTGGTCCCGGCGCACGGAGATTGGCGGCTATTATTAGGGACCGTTTGCAGGATCTGACACCCCCGGAGGCTTCTTAGCTAGGCCATGAACTGGTTAGTAGGGACAATTTGAACCTGATTCGCTTACTCATTATTTAACAAGCCAATTTCGTGAGCGGTCTCGACGATTGGCTGGTACATTGAGTTGTCTGCTTTGATAAACCCTTTGCGGGGAAATGCGGCAAGTAGTTTAGGGTCCCGCATATTCAAAATCGCTTGCTGGACCTTGTCTAAGAAGCCATTGCCCCAGGTTTCATCGACATCCCCACGAATTGTCCAGTTGTAATCTGGATATCCTGGGGTTTTCCAGATCACTTGCACTTTGCTTTCATCCACTTTGCCGGTTTTCTTTTCATTTTCCCACACCTTGTGATTTAGGGCGCCAACCTGATACTTCCCAGATTGCACAAGATCCAGGGTATTGGAGTGGTCACCTCCAAAGCCCACACGGCTGAACACCTCGGCAGGGGGCTTGCCCAGTGCTTTTCGAATAAAATACTCCGGCATTAGCCGTCCAGAAGTGGAGTGCTCTGAACCAAAAGCAAAGCTCATGCCCTCAATACCACGGGGGAACTCTTTTGAAGGAGTGAGCCCAGTACTTCTATTCGCAATAAAATAGGAGGTGAAATTTTGATCTCCTTCTCCCTGGGCAATGGCCTTGGCGCCAGGCTCCGCAATACGGGCCTGTACCCCAGTAAATCCGCCGAACCACGCCAATTGAACTTTGTTATTTTTAAAGGCCTCAACCGTATCGCTATAGGATTTGACCGGTAAGTATTTAACTTCAACCCCAAGCGCGTCGGACAAATACTGTGCAACTTTGCCAAAGCGTTTTTGTAAGAGCTCCGGGTCCTGGTCTGGAATGGCAGTGAAAACAAAAGGTTTTGGGTTTTCTTGAGATGATACGAAGGGTACGCCGCACAGTATAATGAGGGTTAGAATAGACACGGTTAAACGCTTTAACATTCTTTTGGTCCTCTGCGGATCTGTAGTTCAAAATTTGTAGGATAAAACTAAAAGTTTAACTATAGGCGTTATATATAGATCAGAAAACCTGACTAAATTATATTTTCTTTCTTTGGGTTAACAAAAGCGAGATGGCCTTCTAAATTTTGTACGCTATATCTGATTTGTTAATATAGTTGGCAGGTATTTACTTGTTAAATACTCTTCAGATCTTGATTGTTACAGGGAGTCCTTCTTTGTTGAATAGCTTTTGTACGAAATATACTTATTCTTTGAGCTGCAAATAGTAGATATACGCATTCATTAAGCTGGCCTAGCTCATGTGGGGGTATCAGTTAGAAAGTGCTTTCAATGCTCATTCTTAGTGTATTTAGGAGTGCGCCATAAACTTGCGACTTCCTGAGAGATAAGTCCCGCCTCAGCATGAATTGCTCCATAAGCCAGGGGAGTCACGAATTTGTTTAGCGGTTCCTCAGACGCTAGGGAGCCCCATTGGTGTAAAATAGGCAGTTTAAGCCAGTAATTGCGGAGCCGACACAGGAAATGAGTGAATATGACGATCAGTTTAATCTACGTAAGCGGCACCCATTTGGTAGACTCCATCTGTTAATTAATGAGCTACAAAGCTATCTTGCCACGCAATCCCTAAGAAGCTCACTGGATATCAGCTATGGAGATAATTCCGGTGAGAAATTAGATATATTTCCTGCTAGATCTCCCAATGCACCGGTATTTGTATTCATCCACGGAGGGTACTTCCGGGCGCTAGATAAAAAGCAATACCGGTATATTGCCAAGCCCTTTGTAGAGGCCGGGTGTACAGTTGCTTTGGTCAACTATGATTTGGCGCCCGCCGTCAGTGTTAAAGAAATTATTGAGCAAAATATAAAGGCATTCTTATGGATATATAAAAATATTGATCGCTGGAATGGCAATCCCAATAATATTGTGATCTGCGGTCACTCTGTTGGGGCATTCCTTGTGGCTAAAATTTTAGAATTTGAGTGGACACCTGAAGTCCGTAGCTCAATTAGCGGCGCTATTATGTTAAGCGGGCTCTATGACTTAACAAAGATGAGGCAATCTTATCTCAATGAATCTCTACGTTTATCAGAAGATGACGTTACTAATTTGAGTCCCATTTTTGGCGATATTAGATGTTTCACCAAAGCGATTGTTGCAGTAGGTGATGATGAGACTGCGGAATTTATTGATCAGTCAAAAAGATACTGTGGGAAGCTACAGCAAACGAAAAGCTCGTGCGAATATTTACTTTTGAAAAATAAAAACCACTATACTATATCGCGTATGTTAAGCAGTAGAAATAATGATCTAATGAATAAGATATTGGATATCTGCGGTGTGAATTGAGAGAGGATATGACTTAGCGCTCAATTTATCTAGTTTTGAACATATGTTGGGGTTAGTTCTAATCAGGGAGCCTCTTAAGGCCCTCAGGGATAATGTTGAATTATGCCGAGACTCCCTGACTATCAATTAGCTTTATTTTCTCCAGTAAGAGATTGTAGGTAGGAGCAGCAATAGCCAGCGAGGATGCCTAGAGCGGTCACTATTGTCAGCCCAATCACTCCAGAAAGAGCATTTCCTGAATGGGCTGCAAAGAAAGTGATTAACCCTAAAAACCAGGCAATGATATTACCTACAAGTGGCAGTCCTCTTAGCGATACCACCACAAATGCAACAGAGAAAACTGTAACTGCAAAGGCAATGCTGCCTACCACTGGCTGCAAAAGGGTATTGACTATAGCTGCTGTCATTCCCATCAATATTCCCAGAGCAATACAAATCCCGCTGGAGATTGCACTTGAGGCAGAATTTGGCTGGGTAAAGAAAGCAACCCATCCAACAAACATGGCCCAGGGAGGAAGTTCTAGCATATAGCAAGTAAATGCTGCTGCACTAGCAACGGTTGCAGCGATAAGGGTGTCCCTGATGTATTTACCCCATAGTACCGGTGATTGAGCGGTCATTGGCTTTTAGTCCTAAATCATCCCACCTCGTATAACGCTTAGCTGGGGAATTTTAATTAGAAGGGCGATTGGTTGTGAGGTTAGACAAGTCCACCATTAGCTCGTATGGCCTGTCCATTGATCCAGCCACCTTGCTCACTGACTAAAAAGGCAACGGTATTTGCAATATCTTCGGGCCGGCCCAACCGTTCAAGTGGTGACATTTTGGCAAGAGTACTCACCATTTCATCGGTCTTTCCCGACAGGAATAGCTCGGTAGCGGTGGGCCCTGGGGCGACGGCATTCACGGTGATATCTCTCCCGCGCATTTCCTTGGCGACTACCTGGGTCAGAGCTTCAACAGCTGCCTTGGTCGCCGCATATACGCTGTAATTCGGCATACACAAGTCGACGACACTCGAGGATAAGTTGACAATCCGGCCGCCTTCTTGAAGCCTTGCGGTGGCTTCACGCATGACATTGAAGGTGCCCTTAAGATTTACAGCTACCTGACGATCGAAATCATCTTCTTCACATTCTGCCAGAGGGGCTAGTTTCATAATGCCCGCATTATTAATGACAGTATTGATTCCGCCAAAGGTGACTTCTGCAGAGTTGAATAGGCGTGAAACCGCCTGTTGATCACTGATATCGGCTTGGGCAGTAACCGCCTTGCCACCCTCGGTTTCAATGCGGTTTACCAACTTTTCGGCAGCTGAAATATTACTTTTAAAGTTCACCAGAATGGTAAAGCCATCCTTTGCCAGGCGAGAGGCGATCGCCGCGCCTATGCCACGGGAAGCTCCTGTTACCAGTGCCACTTTCTCCATAATGATCTCCGTAGTGATTACTGGAGCTGCCCTTGCTGCTCCCTGATTTGGCTGTATTTCCATACTATTCGTGTTATTCATGTAGATAATCCGGCTAAAATGGAATCTATTGTTCCAAATAAACAAACAATAGGGCGATATGGATAAGCTGGATGCGATGCGCTTGTACGTGCGGATTGTGGAGCGGGGCAGTTTTACAGCCGCTTCTACTGATCTTGGGATTCCGAGGTCGACATCGACTCAGGTGATCAACCGGCTAGAGAAACGGCTGGGAGTCAGGTTGTTGCAGCGATCGACTCGCAAGGTCAGGGCAACACTGGATGGAGAACTGTATTATCAGCGCTGTATTTCAATACTTGCGGACGTAGAGGAAGCAGAAGGGGCATTTACAGGTTTATTGCCAGGCGGTGAGGTGCGGGTAGACGTACAAGGGACTATTGCCCGTCATTTTGTTATGCCACAACTCCCCCAATTTTTTGCCCAGTATCCTGACATTTCTTTGGTAATGAGTGAGGGGGATCGATGGGTGGACTTAGTCCAAGAAGGGGTCGACTGTGCTATTCGCTATGGACACTTGGCGGATAGTGAGCTGATTGCCAGGCGTTTAACCATGCTGGAACGGCTTACATGCGCATCGCCGCAATACCTGGAACACTACGGCCACCCAAGCTCTTTGGAACAACTGAATGGTCACCGTGTTGTAGCGCTTCGCTCTATAACGACTGGCAAGTCTACGCCGCTCTCTTTTTGTCTTGGCGATAGGATAGAGACGTTGCAAGTTCCGGCGCAATTGACGGTAACTGGGACAGAGAGTTACTTGGATGGCGTTAAGCGGGGGCTCGGCTTGGCTCAGTTTCCAAAGTTTCATGTAGAAAAAGAGTTGGATGCAGGAAATTTAGTTGAAATATTGCCCAATTTTCGCCCGCCCAGCGAGCCGGTATCGGTTGTGTTCACCCAGAATCGCTTTTTATCTCCCAGGGTTAGAGCATTTATTGAGTGGTTAAGTAAAATATTTTCAGTTTCCATTTAAAGGATTGTGATTAAGCTTTCATTTGAATTTAATTTTCCAAAAAGTTATCTGCTCTTCAGATAGTAACTTGTCAAAAATTTGCGAAGTTAAATTATTAGTAGGCGTAAGAATATTTTTTTAGTTAAGAATCATATAGAGTAGCCGCGCACTGTGGATTTCAATAAATATTTCTATTCAGTCTTTTAAAGGCTGCATTAATAGATTTATTTTTATCTTTAGTGCGGATCTTTCTAAATTGATTTTCCGAGAAGCAGATACAGGGAGTATGTCTGTGAAAAGCTTTAAAATTTTTGCGCCTTTCGTGTTGCTATTTTCTACATTTGGCGCTCATTCAGAAGAAAATGTGCATGTTGTTTTTGAATCTCCCATGAGTGAAAGTAGATCAAATCTAATATCAAATAGAACTAAAAAAAGTTTAAATAACAAGATTTTTAGCTTGAAGCCCGGTAGTACCCTTGAGGTTCCCAGTGAGCTCGGCAAGCAACGGTTTACCTTGCAAAATATTCGCTCAACAAAAAATAGGGCTTCACTATCTGCATTTTCTGAGGATGGAAAAGGGTTTATCACCTTAGCCGAGAACAACGGTAGAATTGTTGGCTCAATACAATCTGAAGGTAGGCTCTACAAAGTGAGACCTGCCGGAAACGGTGCGGTTACAATCGCTGAGGTTCCAGACAATTCACTTGTCGACCATGATAGTAACTACTTTGAAGAAATGGATTTTACTTCCAAGGTTGGTGCGCTAAACACAACCTCAGGAATTGCGACTACTGACTCTGGTGGAAAAATAACCGTTATAGTTGCTTATACCGATGCCTTTGAGGCAGACGCCGGTGATGTACCCGCCTACATGGACTTATTGGAAGAGGAAACCAATGTTTCATTTGCCAATAGTGAAGTCAATACCTCGGTAGAAATTGTTCACGCTTATAGAACGAGCTATGCAGAGAGCGGCAGCTTCTATGTTGATCGCGAGTACTTTTCGAATGACGCATACCCAGAAACTAAAGAACTATACGAACTTAGAGACTTGTATAGTGCAGATGTAATGATTGTTTTAACCGGCAATGATTTGTACAGCGGATCATGTGGACTGGCTAAGACGATCTACGCAACGGAATCAACAGCCTTTGCTTTCGCAAGGGAAGGGTGTGCAACGGGGTACTTCAGCTTTGCCCATGAAATTGGCCACCTGCTGGGAGCCCGACATATTATCTACAGTGATTCGAATATGGAGCCGTTTGAATATGGCCACGGCTACTGCAATACCACCCCTTCAACTTGGAGGAGTGTGATGGCCTACAATTGCCCATCGGATCGAGGCGGCCCCAGAATTCAGCAGTGGTCCAACCCGGATATCACAATAGATGGAGACCCTACAGGCACCTCCAACCTAGAGGATAATGCGCGGGTTATCCGTGAGCGCGCCTGGGAGGTTGCCAACTTCCGGGTCGATGGGGAAAGTTAACGGCAAATTCATACAATAGCCGCTAGCAATGCAGAACTGCTAGCGGTTTTAATGAACGAAGTTGCTTCCAGTTACAATGTTAGGCCTTAGCCTTCTATTTAAAATTTAAGCCTGCAGAAGCCTTCGTCACTCTGCCATCAACTTGAATAGACTCGTACAAAAATTCATCAGTTACTCCGCCTTCCCACTTAAATATTTCATTTCATCTGAAATTTCTTCAATTTTTTAGATATGATCGCTCTTACTGTATTCACTATAGGTTTGGTTAACTGTGTTGCCACTTCGCTCGCGTGATAGAGAAGTGGAAAATGAAGATTGCCGATACCTTGCATGATATCTGTTTCAACCGTAATGCCGTTAGTTGATATACAAAGAAACCGTACAAAAAATCGACATCGAAGCCCTGGATACGCATTGCAGCCTATTCCAGTGTGATATTAGCGATATGTTGGAGCTCGCAGATGAGCCGTAGTAAACGCCAGGTCATGATCAGTTGGATAGGCGCCAACGATTTGAAGAATACCTCTAACGGTGCAGTAGATGGGCGGCCCCTCGGGCCTATAGCCTCCACCCTAAAGTCTCATTCATTTGATGCGGTTGAACTGCTGTACAGCTATCCGGAAGCTGAGGTTAATCCCTATTTGCACTGGCTTTCCCAGCAGGTCGAAATACCGACTAAGGCCTATCCTGAGTCGCTAGTCTCACCGGTGGATTTCTCGGCGATCTATGAGGCGGCCGATAAACACCTGGCCAGGCTTGTAGACGAAGGCTGCGAGCTCTCTATATTGCTGAGCCCCGGCACTCCGGCTATGCAATCTATCTGGATACTGTTGGGTAAAACGCGCTATTCCAGTCGTTTCTATCGAGCCTCGATCGAGGAGGGCGTTGAAGAGGTAACCCTGCCTTTTGAATTATCGGCGGAGTATATTCCCGCAGCTAAAGAATTGAGCAGCTCAAAAATCAGCCAGCTAGCAGAAGCCGTCGCGCCGGTAGATGCCGCTTTTGACAGCATCATTACCCGCAACCCGGACATGCAGAGGCTGAAAGCACAGGCCCAGGTTTTGGCCCAGCGCAATGTCCCGGTATTGATCTACGGTGAGACCGGCACTGGCAAGGAGCTGTTTGCCCGTGCCATCCACAATGCCAGTGATAGGGCAAGTCGGCCCTTTATTCCCTTAAACTGCGGTGCGATTCCCTCGGAACTGGTGGACTCGGTTTTGTTTGGCCATACCAAGGGCGCCTTTACCGGTGCAGCCTCCGATAAGGCTGGGGTGTTCGAGCAGGCCCATGGTGGCACCTTGTTTTTAGATGAGTTCGGTGAGCTGGAGCCCAGCGTACAGGTACGGCTATTGCGAGTACTCCAGGAGGGTACTTTTGTTCCTGTTGGTGGCACTAGGGAAAAGCGGGTGGATGTCCGTCTGATTAGCGCAACCCATCGCAACCTGATGGAGGCCGTTGCCAATGCCTCTTTCCGGGAAGACCTGTTCTACCGCATTGCCGTTGGCGTACTGCACTTGCCACCATTGCGCGAGCGAGAAGGGGATCTTTCACTGCTAGCCGGCGTAATCTTGGAAGCCCTGTGTGAGCAAGATGTGGGTTTACGGGGTAAAAAACTATCTCCCGGTGCGATGAACCTTATCATCAAGCACCCATGGCGGGGCAATGTACGGGAGTTGCAGTCCAGCTTGCTGCGAGCAGCGCTGTGGTGTCAGGGGGATACGATTAGTGCACAGGATGTACGTCAGGCACTGTTTCAGATGCCCGAGAAAAACTCGGGACTGCTGGATAAAGATGTATCGAAAGGCATTGATTTACAGGGCTTATGTGATGATGTAATGCGGCATTATATTCCCCTCGCATTCGACGTAGCCCAAGGCAAGAAAACCAAGGCAGCGGAGTTGTTGGGTTTCAATAGCTACCAAACCCTTGAGAATAAAGTGAAGAAATTGAGCATTAGCTAGCTGCTGCCAGCTTAGAGTTGGAGCATAGGTGTAGGCGTATTAACTACTGGGAAACTTGGCTAGAGGCTGGGGTAAGAAAGTAGAGCAAGAGTAAATAAGTTTACTTTGAGGTAAAAAACGTTATCTTTTGGTGTTTGTGGGATTGCCCCATCATTTTTCAGGTCTCCATTGGGGACTGTAGGGTGCGGTCTAAGCTGCTGGGTGATGGCGTACAGTATTTAACCTGAGGTGGGGCGCAGATAGGGTTTTATTTCAACTTGTTGATATTAAAGAGTTTATTTCGAGATTTCACATTCACTATAGCGAGTGTTCGCAGGACGAAAGTGGTGGTGTAAAGAAGGAAGCGGCGCAACTATTGAGGCTGAAGAGACCTCAGGTATTGATCACCTGGATGGAAAATTCAGTGTAAATCAATGGTCGCTAAGTTGTTGGCACGACACCTGCACTAGCAGGGATATGGAAATAAAAGAATTTATGCAGTCACAGAATTTTGAGCATTTAAGACCTTACTGGCCAGATCTTGCCAGTTTAGCGGGCCACGCCGAGCAATACATTTATAGCGACCCGCAAAGCGCACTGATTAAGCTTCGTTGTTTTGCCGAGAAGCTGGTAGGTATTGTCTACCGGGAATGGCGCCTGCCCAGTTTGCCCAATGAGAAGTTTATTGATCGCCTGGAAAACCACGCCTTTGCCTCGGTAGTCGACCAGGCCATCATCGATAAATTGCATGCGATTCGCAAAGAGGGCAATAAGGCAGCGCACGAGGGCAAGTTTGGCAAAGGTAGTGGCCCCTGGTTGCTCAAGGAAACACATATTCTGAGTTGCTGGTTACTGCTGTCTCTTAAAAAGGGGAGCAAAGGTGACTTAACGCCTTTCAAAGAGCCTGCCAAAACCGTTTCGCCTGAAGCCTTAAGCAAGGCCGCCGTGAAAGAGTTGAAGGCCAGTAAACAACGTGAAGCTGAACATAAAGCTCGTCTTGAGCAGGCCATCACCGAACTTGAAGCCGCACAGCAGGCCGAAATTAAAGCGCAGCGCGAAGCGGCCAAGCTTAAAGCCCAACTCGATAAAGCAGCAATCAGTGCGTACAAACAAGCCAGTGATGATGCTAAAAATCAGCTGGAACTCAACGAAGCGCAAACTCGCCGCCGCCTGATTGATACGGAATTGCACAGCCGGGGTTGGGATATCGACCTTGTTAAAGGCAAGAACACTGATGAAGTGAGCTTTGAGGAAGAGGTTGACGGCCAGCCCACCGCTACCGGCACCGGCTACTGTGACTATGTACTCTGGGACGATAACGGAAAACCGCTCGCAGTTATCGAAGCCAAGCGCACACGAGAGAGAGCTGAAAAGGGTCGCCAGCAAGCCAAGCTCTACGCCGACTCCCTAGAGAAAAAGTACAGCCAGCGCCCAGTCATCTTTTATACCAACGGCTACGACATCTTTATCTGGGATGATGCGCAAGATGTTTCCCCCCGCAAGCTCTACGGTTTCTATTCCAAGAGCAGTCTGCAATACCTTGTGGGCCAGCGCAGCACCCGGCAAGACCTCAACGCCACACCGGTGGCAACGGATATCGCTGGCCGGATGTATCAGCTCGAATCCATTTCAAGAGTGTGCGAGCGATTTAGCCAAGGTCACCGCAAAGCCCTGATTGTGCAGGCTACGGGGACCGGCAAAACCCGCGTTGCTATCGCACTCACCAAGCGTATGATTGATGCCCGCTGGGCCAAGCGTGTACTGTTTCTCTGCGACCGCAAAGAACTGCGCAAGCAGGCCGGCAAGGCTTACAACGAGTTTACCAACGAACCGCTCTATATTGTCGGCAAGAGCAAAAAAGAGCACCGTAAAAAATCGCAGATTTACGTGGCCACTTACCCCGGCATGATGAAAATCATGGAGGAGTTTGATCCCGGCTACTTCGACCTGATTATCGCCGACGAGTCACATCGCTCTATCTACAACGTATTCGGCGATCTGTTTAAGTACTTTGATGCGTTTCAACTGGGCCTCACCGCCACACCGGTTGAAATGATCAGCCGTTCCACCAGTCAGTTGTTTGGTTGTGATTACAAAATGCCAACCGCCAACTACCCGCTGGAACAGGCGATTGAAGACAAGCACCTGGTCCCCTTTAAAGTCGTCACCCATACCACCCAATTTTTGCGCGAGGGGATTCAGGGCGACAAGCTCAGTGACGAGCAAATTGCCGAGCTGGAAGATCAAGGTTTTGATCCCAATGAGCTGGATTTTAAAGCGGCTGCAATCGATAAAGCCGTTTTTAACAAAGATACCAACCGCGCCATCCTGTGCAACCTAATGGAGAACGGTCAGCGCCTGGCCGACAACCAAACACTGGGCAAGTCCATGGTGTTTGCCCGCAATATTCAGCATGCGGAATTACTCAACACGCTCTTTGCCGAGATGTATCCAGAGTACGGGGGTAACTTCTGTCGAGTGATCCACTCCAAGTACGAGCGAGCTGAAGAGCTGATCGATGATTTCAAGGCTACCGATGGTAAAGACTCCGAAATTACTGTGGCCATCTCCGTAGATATGCTCGATACCGGTATCGATGTGCCCGAGGTGCTCAACCTTGTTTTCGCCAAGCCGGTAAAATCTAAAGTGAAATTCTGGCAGATGGTGGGGCGGGGCACCCGCCTGTGCCCGAATCTCTTTGGCCCCGCCACCGATGGCAGCGATGACAAAAAGAAATTCCTGATCTTTGACCACTGGGGCAATTTCGAATACTTCGAAATGGAGCCAGAGGAGGAAGAGCCCCGCCAAAGTAAATCGCTCAGTCAAAAACTCTTCGAAGCTCGGCTGGCATATGCAGAGGAGGCCCTCAAGCGCGGCGAGATGCATAGCTTTGGCAAAATGGTCCTATTGATCAAGCAGGACATCGATGCGCTGGATGACAACACCATAGCGATCAAAGATAACTGGAAGCTCAAGCAACAGCTAAGTCAGATCGAAGTATTGCAGCAGTTTGCCCCAGCCACTAAAGCGCTGCTGTATGAAAAAATGGCCCCACTGATGCAATGGCGTAATATCCAGGGCGAGAGCGAGGCCTTAAGGTGGGATCTCGATATCGCTGCGGCCCAGCATGCCCAGCTCTGCCAGCCCAAATTATTGGAGCCCGTCAGAGAGCAGGTGCTCAGCAAAGTGCGCAGCCTATCCATGCACTTAAACCAGGTGCGCAGCAAAGCCTCGGATGTCAACGCGCTGCAACAAGATGAATACTGGGCGGCTCCGGACTTCGATAAGCTGGAACATAGCCGCCAGCAGCTCCGCACAGTTATCCATCTGCGGGACAAGGGCGCGGTGCCACCAACGGCGCCGATCCCTATCTACGATATCAAAGAGGACAGCGCGGGTTACCAGGTGGAGGAGCGCAAAACCAATATTCGCACTGTCGACTACGAAATCTACCGGCAAGAAGTGGAAAAAACACTGACGCCGCTTTTCGACAAAGACCCGGTGCTGCAAAAAATCCGTGCCGGAGAGCCGGTCACAGCCGCAGAGTTGGATACCCTCAATGCATTGGTGCACACACAAAACCCCAGCGTCGACCTTGGGCTATTGGCTGAGTTTTACCCGGAGTCCAGTACCGGCGTCGATCAGCTGCTGCGCACTATTATCGGCCTGGACGTGGGGGCGATTGAGAGGCAATTTACCGCGTTTGTGCAAGCGCATCACATCAATCTCAGCGCCCTCCAGCAACGCTTTTTAGGGCTGCTTAAAAGCGAGATTTGCCGCAAAGGGCAGATGACTGTTGCAGATCTCTACGAGCAACCGTTCAAAGGCCTGCACCAGGACGGAATCGACGGGCTGTTCGAGGAACACCAAGCGGAGCTGATTGCCAATTTTGTGGCAGGCTTCACTGTCGATACAGAAACACAGAAATCACAGCTCAACGTGCCAAGCCAAACTGCAGAGAAAGCTTCAGAGCAAGCGCAGCCCGTTGAGTAATTTAGAGTTGTACTAAAAAAGCGGAAGGAAAGGTCACGCTGCCCTGGGGACCGTATGCGGCATGGACGCCGATGACGAGCGCACAGGCATGTATTCACAGCGTGTCTCGAGAGCAGTGTGATCTGTCCTTCCGAACCAGTAGTAAGAGAAGTAACATGATTACAGGCGCACTAAAAAGCAATATCGACAAACTCTGGGAAGAGTTTTGGACCGGCGGGATCACCAACCCCCTCACCGTGATCGAGCAGATCACCTTCCTGATGTACGCACGCCTGCTGGATATGAACGAGACCACCGACGAGAAAAGGTCCCGGCGTACCGGCAAGACTTTTAAGCGCCGCTTTAACAGAAAGCAACAACACCTGCGCTGGCAAAAGCTGATGCATATCGAGTCCGCCGACAAATTGTTGGAGACCGTGCGTGATGAGCTGTTCCCTTACTTTAAGGAGAGCAGTGCCGAAAGCAACGAGGGCACGCTGTTTGCGGAGTTTATGAAAGACGCCCAGCTGATGATCCAGAAGCCCTCGCTGCTGGTGCGCGCGCGGGATATGGTCAATGACCTGCCGCTGGAGAAAGGGGATACCAAGGGTGATCTCTACGAGTACCTGCTCAGCAAGCTGACCACCGCCGGTATTAATGGCCAGTTCCGCACCCCGCGCCATATTATTCGCGCCATTATCGAATTGATGGACCCCGACGCAACCGACCGCATCTGCGACCCAGCCTGCGGCACGGCGGGTTTTTTAAGCACCACTTACGAATTTATCCTGCAAAAGTACAGCTCGCCAGAGGGCACCATTACCGAGAGGGTCACCAATGAAAAAGGTGAGCAAGAAGCGCAGACCCTCTATACCGGTGATCTTTTGTCCAAGCACCGCCGGCATGTGGACCGGGATATGTTCCACGGCTTCGACTTCGATGCCACCATGTTGCGTATCGCCGCCATGAACCTGGTGATGCACGGCGTGGCCCAACCGGATATCCACTACCAGGACACCCTGAGCCAGGGCTTTATCGACAGTTTCCCTAAAGAGGCCAAAGAGGGCTTCGATCTGGTACTGGCAAACCCGCCGTTTAAGGGCAGCCTGGATGAGGAGGATGTCGATCCGGAAATCCTGCGCACGGTGAAAACCAAAAAGACCGAGCTGCTGTTTGTCGCCCTGATCCTGCGCATGCTTAAAGTCGGTGGCCGCGCCGCCGTGATCGTACCCGACGGCGTACTGTTCGGCTCCTCCAAGGCTCACCAGCAGTTGCGCAAAACCCTGATCGAAGACAACCAGCTGGAGGGCATTATCAGCCTGCCCAGCGGGGTGTTTAAGCCCTATGCCGGTGTCAGCACAGCGGTCATGATCTTCACCAAAGGGGGCGAGACCGACAAAGTCTGGTTCTACGATCTGCAAGCGGACGGCTTTTCACTGGACGATAAACGCACCCCGCTTACCGGCAAAGGCAGCAATGATCTGCCGGACTTGATTAGCCAGTGGCATAAGTACAGCGCCAAGGCCATGGCCGGCAAATCCGTCAAGAAATGGACCGATAAAACCGCCAAGGCATTTCTGGTGGATAAGGCCGAGATTGCCAGCAATAAGTACGACCTCTCTATTAATCGCTACAAGGAAGTGGTGTATGAGGAGGAAACATACGATCCGCCCAAGAAAATTTTAAAGCGCTTAAAGGCGTTGGAAGTGGAGATTCAGAAGGAGCTGAAAGAGCTGGAGGCGATGTTGTGATTAAGCTGGGTTGTGATGAATCGCTACCTAGTGGATGGCGATGGGTGGAAGCGCAAGATGTTATAGATGTCCGCGATGGAACTCATGACTCTCCAGCGCCAGTAGATGACGGGGTTCCACTTGTTACATCAAAAAATTTAGTTAATGGGGCGATTGACTTTTCAACATGTACATATATCAGCCAGGAAGACCATGAGGCAATATCTAGAAGATCCGCTGTAGATAATGGTGATATTTTATATGCAATGATTGGAACAATAGGAAACCCTGTAATTGTTGATAAAATACACGAATTTTCTATAAAAAACGTAGCGTTATTTAAGTTTAAAGATGATTCGGTTTTTAATCGATATATTTTCCACTTTCTCAATAGCGCTTTAGCAAAGCAGCAATTTAGAAGTAAGTCGAGAGGAGGAACACAGAAATTTGTTTCGTTGGGAAATATGCGAGAACTAGAAATCCCCCTCCCACCCCTAAAAGAACAAAAACGCATCGCCGCCATTCTGGATAAAGCTGACAACCTGCGCCGCAAACGCCAGCAAGCCATCCAGCTCGCCGACGAATTCCTCCGCTCCGTTTTCCTGGATATGTTTGGTGATCCGGGGGCCAACCCTTATGATTATGATGAGGTAACATTGGAAAACCTGTCATCTAGAAAGATGAATAATGGGGTTTTTAGAAAAAATGATCAATATGGTGGTGAAATACCTGTTGCATGGGTGAGTGAACTATTTAGAGGAAATCATATTTCATTTCGAAGTGATGGAAACTTCATAAATCCTACCGAAAAGGAATTGAATTCGTATGGAATGAAATATGGCGACATATTATTTTGCAGGTCATCCCTAAAGCTTGAAGGAATTGGATTTAATAATGTGTATCTTGGAGAGGATGATAAGGCGCTTTTTGAGTGCCATTTAATTCGCATGCCTCCAGATTTATCAAAAGTTAATCCTATATTTCTAAATTATCAGCTTCGAATGCCTAATGTAAGAAAGCGTGTTTTTCAACAGTCAAAAACTGTGACTATGACAACGATAGATCAAGATGGCTTATCGAAAGTAAAAGTTATACTGCCCCCCAAAGCCCTTCAGGATAAGTTTGGGAAGATATGTAGGAAATTGGATGTTCACACTATTAAAAGCAGTGAGCTAAACGCAGTTAGTGGTGATCTATTTTCTTCACTAAGCCAAAAAGCTTTCTCAGGAAAGCTATAAAAAACATGAAAGTAATAACGCTATTCTCGGCCAGCTTCCGCTCCTTTGGCGTAACTCAGAGCATTGGTTTAGCGCCGGTTACATTTTTGGAAACAGTGCAATCAACACACCATTAGTATCTGGAGGCGGTTGTAGCGGTCTAACACGCTGCTAGCTAACTACACTAAGATAGTAAATCAAGTGATGTTTTGGCCCTCGGTGGGAAGTGCCCTATCATTTTTTGGTACGGGCCTTCCTTGCAAGCCATACCCAAGAGGCGACATTCTCCCGCATTCCCAGCCGCAGAACCATCCCTCCATAGCGGCATTGTCTTAGCCGCTGCCTGAATACCTAGCTTCCTCGCTGCCAAGCTTATCCGGTCGGAAGCGGATACTTTGTTGCTCGCCCCAACTTCACGCATTCAGTTGCACATCTTAAACCCTCCGCCAATGATTCTCTGTTAGTTGGGCAGCCCCGCAATAGTTCAGCCATTCAAATTCCGCAAAGGTAGTCTCCAGTGCGCTTCTTAGTAACGAATATAAAAAAACTTATCTATGTATAAATTAAGTTATTTTATTTTGCCGTCGATCTTTTTGGATTTACATCTAACTTGCTGATTTATATACAAAAACCAACTTGGCATAGAAGTTGACCGTTATCTCATAACTTAATCAAAAAAGGACAAAAGTTATGGGATACGAAGTTGATTTTCTCGGTGTGGGTGATGAATCCAAAAGTGGGGATGCGATTGCGATCCGCTTCGGCAATCTCCATGGCGGCCGGGACGAGCAGACGGTGGTAGTGATCGACGGGGGCTTTAAAGATACGGGGGCGACGCTGGTGGCGCATATCAAGGAGCATTTCGGCACGAATCAGGTGGATATTGTGATCAATACTCACCCAGACCAGGACCATATTAATGGCTTGGAGACGGTGTTAGATGAGCTGGATGTGAAAGAGTTGTGGATTCACCAGCCCTGGGAGCACAACCAGGGGCTGGCCCAACACTTCAAAGATGGCCGGGTGAGCGACAACAGCCTTAGCGAACGCTTAAAACAAAACCTGGAAAAGGCTTGGTCACTGGTTCAGCTCGCCGAGTCAAAGGGGGTGGTTATTCGCGAGCCCTTTACCGGTGAGCAGGATACCAGCGGCATACTGAAAGTCTTGGGCCCGTCCCTCGAATATTACGAATCTCTAATCCCCGATTTTGAAGGTATGCCGGAGCGGGCCCCCGTAACCGAAGCAGCACAGAGTATTTTTGATAAGGCTGTGGCCGCTATCAAACGCTTCTTCGCGACCTGGGGTGATGACCAGATCAATGACGAGGGCGTAACTTCCGCGAAAAATAACTCCAGCGTGATCACCCAGCTGGTTATCGATGGGCGCAGGTTACTGTTTACCGGGGATGCAGGGATTCAGGCGCTTGAAATGGCGGCGGACCAAGTGGACGGTTGCACAAGCGGTGCCGAACTCAAGTTGATGCAGATCCCCCATCACGGCAGCAAGCGGAATATCGGCACCACGGTTTTGAACCGCTTGATTGGCGAGCCGGTAATACAAGGAGAGTCTCGCGGCATTACCGCTATTGCCTCAACGGCAAAAGAGGGCGAGCCAAAACACCCGAGAAAGGCGGTGATGAATGCGTTTACCCATCGCGGAGTCAATGTATTGGCCACTCGGGGCCAGGGCATACGGCATCACCACCATGCACCAGATAGAGAGGGGTGGGGTGGCCTTGAGCCAGAGCCCTATCACTACATTTATGAAGATGAGGAGGCTTAAGCATGGCTGGCCTTTCTCCGAAAACGCAAAATACTGCTCCGCTGGCTCTACTGGTATTACTTCAGTTGTTAGTGGTGTACTGCTTAAATACCGCCTCATTCGATATCAATCTACTCACCTCAATCAAGGAGGCCGGCGGGGTGATGCTGGCTATTGGCGTCTTGGCCAGCTGGCTAAGCTATTTACTGCCCACTGGCCTAAAGAACACCCTGGTATTCCTACGCCTGCGGAATGTGCTCCCCGGCCACCGCTTTATTCAGCTGGTGGAGGCCGACCCGCGTATAGATGCCCAGTTGCTCAAAGAGAAAGTGCCGGACTGTGAATCCCTCTCGTCGGACCACAAGGGGCAAAACAGTTACTGGTATCGAGAGTTTTATCGACCTGTAGCTGACCAGCATGAGGTGGCTTCTACGCACAAGTCCTATTTGCTCTACCGGGACGCCGCAACGGTTTCACTGCTGTGCGCCGCAATTTTTGTATTGGCAAAGCTGCTACTGACTGAATCGATGTCTGCGTTTGAGTTGACTTCCGGCACGGTGTTCCCGCTGGCCGCTCTGGGTTTTGCCCTGGCCGCCGGAAATGCTGGGCGCAGGTTAGTGACAACGGCAGTGGCGATTAGTATGGCCAAAGCTGCAATAGCTTCAGATGAGGTAACGGCTTCCAGCTAAACCACTTTATATCTATCGATAGTGTGGACGTTCCCCTGTTTGTGCCACCTCTAAGTATCTGGCGGTCATTGAGGAAGCGCTTCCAATCCGGTGCGCTTTCTTATGCGCCGGAAAAGTGCGCAGATTAATCTCAATATGGTACATATAGGGGGGGGTGGAATACAGAAACGTCCTTGTGTTTTAGGAGATAGGACCCGCATGGAGCACAGCAAGTACGACATTATTGGCGATATTCATGGTCACGGTAGTGCATTGATTGAGTTACTCGATACTCTGGGTTATCGGGAAACAAGCAGTGGTTATGCGCACCCAGAACGCAAAGTTATCTTTCTTGGAGATTTTATCGACCGAGGAGAGCATCTGGTGGAGCATCGCAAGCTCCTAAAGATAGTCATGAGCATGGTAGAAAATGGTCATGCCAAAGCGATTATGGGCAATCACGAGTTTAACGCCCTGGCTTATCACACCGAAGTCAATGGCAAGCCCCTGCGCCCACATACCGATAAAAATACTAAACAGCACCAGGCTTTTTTGAATGAGTACCCTGATAACGATCCAGAAAAATCTCAAGTATTGGATTTCTTCAGGTCATTGCCTCTGTGGCTTGATCTGGGCCCTTTGCGCGCGGTGCATGCTTGCTGGGATGAGAAGAAAATCAATTTTTTAGCATCAAATACAGGTAGGGGCAAGTTAACGTCTGAGCTTTTAGTGCAAGCTAGCTCCCCGGGCAGTGATGCCTTCAATGCGGTGGAAACTTTGCTCAAAGGGTGTGAAATTGAACTGCCTCAAGGAGTGAGTTTTCTGGATAAGGATGGTAATCGCCGCTCTGCTGTCCGCGTTCAATGGTGGAACGCTTCTGGAAAAGCGCTGGGGGAGATAGCGTTGCCGCGTGGTGTTGATATCGGTTCCGCCGCTAGCTTGCCAGTGCCTTTCGATACTCCTCACTATCTCAAAACGGAAAAGCCTTGTTTTATCGGCCACTATTGGCTGAAAGGTGTACCCGCTCCCCTAACGGATAATGTTGCATGTCTAGATTACTCGGTAGCGGGAAATGGCAGGCTGGTCGCCTACCGCTTTGATGGTGAGCAGATACTGCAAAAAGACAAGTTTGTGTTTGTTGCCTAGTTGCTATCCAGTTAAATTCTATTTCTTGGATTTCTCAGTGATGTACTGGGATTAAATGGAGGTTTTAATGAGCGTAGTCGCCGCAGTACCAGCGAAAGAGTGGCTGGTAACATTTCGTATTTTACGCAGAGTCGGTGGGGCAAAGATTCCCGACGGCCGCCCTTTGTTTGGATACCATGTTACCGGTGATGAGTATAGCGAGCTTGCCCAAGTATTAACGGAAGGGTTTGCTGATCGCCACAGTCCTATCCAAAGGTCTTATTGGTACGCCTGTTTTTGTTTGTATGTGGCCGAGTCCTTTCGCCGCAATTACGACGCGAGTGAAGGGGGCTGGTCGTGGAATGGTTTTGAGCGGGCGCTGGGTATTAGCCTGACGCCGTCACAGCGCAGCGAAGCCGTGGAAGAGGGGCTGGTCAAGTATTGGGGGCGTCCCATCCGCAGGCGCACTGCGGGCCGGGATATTCTTGGTTCGCTATTTTCCGAGGGAGGGCTGCCCTGGAAATTGGTACAGCATGATCACCATGGATTCGGTCGGGCGGTACGTGCGGGCCTAAAGAATTTTTATGAAAATCGCGATGCAGGCCGCAGTACCGCAGAGTTCCTTGGTGATTACCTCGCATCTTTACCCCAAAGCTTTCGCAATACGGAAACACGGCAGTTGCTTGCGGGGATTGTTGAGCAGTTAGTCGCTCTGGTAGAAAACCATCCCATCACGGATGAAGAAGACCCGGCAAGCTACCTTGATAAACATGAAGAGGCTTGGCGGCACGGTTTTCCCATTCCCTTGGGGGAAGAAAATGGCAAGCGGCTGGTGAATGACTGGTTGCGCAGGGCTGATCGAAGCCGGGGCGAGCGCCAGCAAAAGGCAAAAGCGCAGCCCTCGATAGCGTGCAGGCATTGGCTGGACCCGGATCATTTTTATAGCCAGGCTTTGATCACAGAAATTACTTTATCTAAGACATTGTGCTTTACAGTGAATCCGTCGTCTCTGCGGAGTACCCGCCTTGAGCTGGGCTTCTATGAAGGGGAGACACTGCTTCACAAGGCGGGGGCACTATACGGCCAACTAATTGGCGAGGGGGAGGAGGGCCTTAAGCTTTCAGTTAATTTTCCCCGTCAATACTATCGACTCTCTCGGCGGCAGTATTCTCTGCCTCTGAAGTTAGCATTTTTGGCTAATGGCCAAGAGATTTATGCTGAAACCATCGCGGAAAGTGCGGTTGCTTTTTCTGAGGTACCGCTGTTATTCGAGAGAGATGATCAGGGTTGGGTTTTGAGCGGTGACGGCTCATGCCGATTCGCCGCCGAGGAAGCCCTTTTGTGGGTACCTTTAACTGCTGAGCTCGAAGGTGAGGGTGCTATTTATCAACATCAGGATAGCCACGGGCGTTGGCTCACGGTAACGAATAGTATTCAAGTTCGATTGGGAGAGGAGCTTTATCGCTTCTCTCCGGGGATGCCAGGTTCAAAGACTGGTGCGGTGCAGCTCAAGGGCCGGGTAATGCTGGACAAGTCCCTGCCAGGAAGTGTGTACCGTGGCTGGCCACAGCTGACTTTGGATACGATCACTAGCAAGAGCACAGCATATTCACGCTACATCAATGGTAAGCGAGTGGTTAGTGAGAGCGCGCCGGATCGCTATGGCGCTTTCCGTTATAAGGTCGCCAATAGTGAGGGCGAGACGATTCTCCTGCGCCGCTTTGGTGTTTTGCCTGAAGATATAACACTCAGCTCATTCCCGGCCTATGCCAGAACTCCGGCCCAGGTTCGAGTCAAAACATCTGCAAATTTACAGGTCCGGGTAAGCGGTGAGGGCATCGATCCCTGTAAAGGTGAGTTTAACAACGGGGCCATAACCGCACCCTTAGAGTATCGCGGCGCTAATCCACCAGCCAAGTTTCGCTTGTCACTTTGCAGTGATGGCGAGGCTCCAGTTGAACTTGAATTGGATTTTCCATTTGAGGGTGTTCGTTTCATTTCCGCTAGTGGAGAAGAAGACACTCCCACAGAGCTGTTGCTTGAGGAATTATTAGGCAGCCAGTTGGTATTGACCAATGGGGCAATGGGACAGCAAGTATTCAATATTCAGTTGCAACTCGCGGGGAGTGGTGCGCAGATCCATCGCTACTACTCGGTAGTCGCATGTGATCGCCCCGTGGCCTTATCACTATTTGCCTTTACCAATGATATTCGCCAAATCCTGGGAGCTACAGGAGACCAAGACAGCTATATCCGTTTTAGTATTGATTCGCAACAGCCTCTAATGCGATTTGATATACGCCGATTTAATGGTCGTCTCGAACGGGAAGGCCACGATAGTTTTCGCCTCCAAGGAGCGCGAGCTACGCGAGTAGGGGAGCCGCGCAAAGCCGAAATAATGCTGCTGTCCGATCCGGCAATGAAGCCAATAGAGCTGGAAGAGACAACTACCTGTGGCGTGGGTATGGGGGCATTTGAACTGCCTGCCAAAATAAAGAGCGATGGCCCATGGCTGATTTATCCAAAACCCGGCGCTGCTGACCAGTTTCGCCCGGTCCTTGTACCTCGTAATCAAGTCGATACGCAAGAGAGGGACATCCATTCCCTACACGCTGCGGCCAAAGCGTTCCACCCCAGGGATAATCCCGCTGTTATTGATAGTCAGATCCAGCGTATGGCTGAAGATCTATCCCACAGTGGCTGGAGCTATTTGGAGGAGTTGTTAGAGAACTTTGATCACTTGCCACTTTCCACATTTGAGGCCTGGAAAGCGTTGGCTCGGAATCTCCGCACCCTGGCACTCGCAACCCTACGGCTAAATTTGGATGAGGCGAAAGCGCTGCGATTCCAAGAGGAGCTTTCGATCATTTGGGAATATATTCCCCTGTCCACTTGGCGAACGTGCTACCAGGGATACTCCAATTGGATAAAGCGTAGCGGTGTCCCACAAACCGTCGTCGACACTATTTTGACACAGCGTAGCCAGATTCTTGAGAGTCTTATTTCTGGCTACAGAGAAGTGTTACCTTATATCCAGGGAGGCGGTTGTGGTGATCTGAAGAGGGTAGCAACTGGTGAACTGTTAAGGCATTTCTTCCAGGAGTTACGCAGAAACCATACTGAAGTGGATAGTTGGCCCAATTATCTGGGTTCAAGCTTGAGACGGTGGGTTTTAGCAAAACAAGTTGACTCTCAGCTGTACGATTACTCGAATACACATGAAACCAATGCGCTGGCTTATTTGCCCGTTTTTCTTGGGTACGTAACAGCAGGGCTAGCTAAGCCTGAGGACTTGGAGGTAAGCCCGGATTTTATGAAGTTCGCTATTCGGGCAATTGCGGACTTCGATCGGCAAGGGTGGTTTATACCCGCTCATGCCTCGGTAACCACATATTTGATGACAGAATGATAGCAGGGAGAGCGTACGATGAAATTTTTTGAGAGTTTAGTCGAGCAGTCACTCAGTCGCGCTAAGCAGTCTACCCTTGGCATTTTGGGGATCAGTGATTCAAATTGGCGAGCTCATATTGAGAGTCAGATGACAGAAGAGTTGGGTGCTGAAGGTTGCTTTTTAGCACCCCCTGTTTTTGAGCACACATTCGGCTGGGCGCCTGCGGATGTCAGCCTCGATAGCCTCTCTGGTGGTTTGCTGGAACCGGAATTGGTGGGAACACTTGCTAACGCAGGCAATGGTTATGGGCTGCCCGGCCATATCTATCCTTATACGCATCAGCTGACTGCGTGGAATACGCTCCTGGACGATCAACCAAAATCGGCTGTAGTTACAAGTGGCACCGGCTCTGGGAAGACCGAGTGCTTTATGATTCCAATTCTTAACGATTTAATCCGCGAGACTAAGCAGGAGGGGCCGTTAGTTGGCGTTAGGGCTCTATTTCTCTATCCGCTCAATGCCTTGATTAATTCTCAGCAAGAGCGCCTGGATGCCTGGACACGAGACTACCAGGAGCGCATTCGTTTTTGTTTGTATAACGGTAATACGGAACATTTTGAGTCCAAGGTGCGTAAAGAGCAGAGTGAGCGACTCAATCAGGTTCTTTCACGCGAGCGCATGCGAAAAAAACCGGCGCCAATCATGCTGACCAACTCCACCATGCTGGAATACATGCTGGTGCGACAAGAAGATGCGCCCATCTTGGAAATCTCTCGCGATGCGCAGTCTTTGCGTTGGATTGTTTTGGATGAGGCGCATACCTATATCGGCTCCCAGGCTGCGGAATTGTCCCTGCTTTTGCGCAGGGTACTTCACGCTTTCGGCCGCGAAGCCAAAGACGTACGATTTGTAGCGACCTCCGCCACAATTGCCGATCAGGATGCGGAAACCAAATTGAAGTCCTATTTGGCTAGCCTGGCCGGAGTGAGTGAGTCTCAGGTGGTGGTGATTGGTGGCCACCGCAGTATTCCGAAATTAGAGATTACTGGTGAAGCTACGTTGGCGACGCGCGATAGCATCAGTAGTATCGAGCACAACTGTGAAGTGTCTCCCGCCCGCTATGAGGCTCTTTCGCACTCTCTTATCGCCTCTCGTCTGCGAAACTCAATAGTGTCAAATAAAGAGGAGAAACCACAGACACTCAACGAGTTAGTTGCAGCGGTTAAGGGGTTGTTACCGGAATTGGGACAGCAGGCCCTACAAAGGGAAGTCCTGGCTTGGATCGACTTGATGAGCGGTACTAAAAAGGAAAATGGTGGCGAGCCATTTTTGAAACTGAGGGCCCATTTCTTTCAGCGCATGCTACACGGGTTGTGGTCCTGTATTGATGCCAGCTGTCCAGAAAAATCCATCCATCTTAAGGGATGGCCGTTTGGTAACTTGTACGTTACTGAAAGGGCCCGTTGTAAATGTGATGCGCCAGTATATGAAGTTGCTCTCTGTAACGATTGCTCAACCCCCCATCTGCTGGCTGAGGACAATAAAGGATTTCTTCAGCAGCGCAGTGTACTTGTGCAAGATGAGTTTGCATTATCAGTCGAGCAGACATTTGAGGATGAGGAAGCGAACAGCCTTTTGAATGAATCTCAGGCCCCGGATTCACAATGGGTGATCGCTTCGCCTTTGACCGCTGGTAGTTTGGCTGGGAAAAATAATCAAGCCCTTAAAATCTATACCGAAGCTAGAGTTGATGCCACCAGTTTAGAAGTTAATATGCTCTCAGCGGAGCGAAATATTAATTTTTTATACTCTAGTGAACAAGAGGCCGGTTGCGGGGCCTGTTCAAACAAGGGTTTTGCTGATCGAAAATTCTATCGCTTATCTTATTTCGGTGCCCCTTTTTATATTAGCAATGCTGTCCCTACAATCCTGGAGTACTGTCCTGACCCGGATAAGAATGATTTGAAGGGCTATTCACCAGAGGAATTGCCTGGCCGTGGCCGCAGGTTGATTACCTTTACTGATAGTCGCCAGGGAACTGCGCGGCTCGCCGTGAAAATGCAGCAAGAGGCTGAGCGCTCCAGTCTGCGTGGGCTTGTATTCGAAGCGCTTCGAAATCAACAGGCGGAGGCCGAAGTGCTGGCCAAGGAAACGTCTCCGGTCATTAGCTACGAGGAGCTTCTAGCCAAAGCTGAAGCTATACCTGACCCCGCTATAAAGCAGATTCTTCTACAGCAAGCAGAATTACAAAAAGAGCAATCGACTACGCCGGAAACGGCTATGAACTTTGATCTATTGGCTCAGGAGCTTGCGGAAAATCCAACAGTTAGCAAGGGTATCGTTCGCTACAACCGCTATGCCAACCCCGAATTATTTAGTAGTGGCGACGAGGCGAACACTATGGGGAGGCTATTGCTGGCCAGAGAGTTCGCCCGTCGCCCCAAAAATCAGAACAGTACTGAAACCTTGGGGATGATTAAAGTTGGCTATAAGGGGTTGGATAGCATTCAGTGTTGCCCAGAATATTGGCAAGATGCAGAAACTCAAGCGCCTGGAGTGAGTAGGCGTCGATTAGACCTCAGTGATTGGCGTGACTTTCTCAAGGTAGCCCTGGATTTCGTAGTTCGTGAAAATACCTATTTGGCACTTGAGGAAAACCTTCGAAACTGGATGGGGGCCCGCTTTACCCCTAAAGCTTTGGTGTCGCCCGATGCAGAGATAGAAGAAAATACTCGAGTAAGAAAGTGGCCCACTGCAAAATCGGGGCCGCATCGTTCTCGCCTGATTAAGTTATTGGAGTTAGCAACCGATAAGGATATTTCACAACAAGCTGACCTAGATGTAATCAACCTATGGTTGAGACAGGCCTGGCAAGACCTGATAAAAGCGCGAATATTGGAGCAGAGCGGTGCTGGCTATGTGCTGAAACTGCGTAAATTGAACTTCTCACTGCCGAATCAGGCTTGGAAGTGTCCAGTTACTGGCAAGCTTTTGGATACGGCCTTTGTTGGCCTGACGCCCTATTTACCGCGAAAATACAGAGAAGGAAGTTTTCATTGCACTCCGCTGACATTGCCAGAGTGGACCAAGCTGGAATCTGCAGAGAGTGGCAAGGACAAGGTTAACAATGTTCGCCAGCTATTGAACGCTGACCCTACGGTGCAAGACTTACGTGCGCAGGGCGTGTGGTCCAACTTATCTGATCGTGTTGCAGAGGGGGGGTACTATTACCGTACGGCGGAACACTCTGCGCAACAGTCATCTGACGCTCTTAAGAGTTATGAGGATCTGTTTAAGTGTGGACAGGTAAACGTACTGAATTGCTCGACCACCATGGAGATGGGGGTAGACATTGGAGGTATATCGGCAGTGGTGATGAACAACGTACCACCACATCCGGCAAACTATTTACAGCGTGCCGGCCGAGCTGGTCGCCGTAGTGAATCGAGAGCAATTGCCTACACGATTTGTAAGAATGACCCGCATAATCAGCGGGCCTTCGCAAACCCCAAGTGGCCTTTTGTATCGGCGATTCCTGCACCCACAATCACCCTCAGCTCTGAACGTATTGTTCAACGGCATGTACACTCTTTGATGTTAGGAATATTCTTAAGAAAGTTCCAACTGACATTTACTGATAATACTAAACTCAATGTTAAGTGGTTCTTTTATGGGCAAGAAGAATCACCGTGTCAAAAATATATTGCCTGGACAAAATCTTTGCCCGTAGAGCTTGAGCAACCTATACAGCGTTTGCTGTGGGGTACAGTGCTTGCAGGTGTTGAACCCCAGTTACTTGTTTCTGAATCTACGGCCAGGTTGGAAAAACTTCAGCAACGCTGGAGTAGTGAATTCGAAAGTTTGATATCAAAGCAAACTGCGGCAAGTGATGAGGCTTATAGAAAAGCTCTAACATTAGAATTAAAGCGGCACGAAGAGGAATACCTGCTGCGCGACTTGGCAGCTCGAGCTTATCTGCCCGGCTATGGATTTCCGACAGATGTTGTCAATATTAATACTTATAATTATGAAGAATTCAGGAATCGTAAAGCTAAGAAGACCAATGCTTCGCGAGAAGATAATATCTTTTGCTATAAAGAAAAGCCGAGTCGTGGATTGGATGTTGCGATTCGAGAGTATGCACCGGGTGGAGAAATTGTTATCGATGGGCGGGTCTATCGCAGCGCAGGCGTCAGTTTACACTGGCACTCAGGGGGTGCGCTAAACGAAGCCCAGAAGTTTGATATTTCCTGGCGGTGTAAGCGTTGCGGTGACTCAGGAGTGCAGGAAAACGCCTTTAGTAATAGTAATGAAATCCATTGCCGGAGTTGTAACCATCCGGTAGCTAATTCAGAGAAAATGTTGGTGTTGAGGCCGGCTGGCTTCCTTACTGACTTTTATGAGAATACGACCAATGACATTACCTCCCAAAAATACATTAGGGTAGAACCTCCCCGCATCAGTGTAACAGGTACTCGTATCACTTTACCGGATAGCCGATTAGGTTATATCCAGTATGGCCATGAGGGAACAGTGTTCCACCATTCATCTGGCGAAAACCAGAATGGTTATGCGATTTGTATGGCTTGCGGGCGTGCGGAATCCATGTTGGCCAATGGAAAAATACCAAAGGCGCTGCAGCCTGGCTCCTATCATCGGCCATTGGGCGGAAAAAAAGGTGCGGATAAATCTAAAACCTGTAGTAACGAAAAAGTAAAACCTAATATTTATCTTGGTTATCAAACTGCGACAGATGTACTTGAGGTCTACCTTAAGAACCCTGCAAATGGTGAGTGGCTACCTAACACTAATGAAGGGCAGTCCATAGCCGCAACTATTGCAGTCGCCCTTCGAGATGAAATTGCTTCAAGGCTTGGGATTGACAGTACCGAAATGGGGTTTGGATTTCGAAAAGACCGAGACCCAGACCAGGGCGCCGAACGTTTTGTCATCCAAGTTTACGATCGTGTCAGTGGAGGTGGGGGGTTCTGCACCTCTGAGGTTGGCAGTATTGCGCAGTTGCTGACCGGCGCGTACAAGCGCCTGTTGTGCTCGGCAAATTGTGAAAATGTCTGTTCTGCTTGCCTGACCGGACAAGATAGCCGCGTAGAGTTGGAGAGTTTGGATCGCCATAGCACGCTGGATTGGCTCAACTCCATAAAACTAATCGAACACCTTGAGATCCCTTCGGAGTTTAACCCGATTCCGGGAGCTCGGCACTGCGCCATAAGTCCGATGGAATGGATGCGGACAAAACTTCAAAGCGGCGCTAATCTAGTGACTGTACGTGTGCCTAGTGAAGAGGTTGATATTAGCCATAAGGATTTCCGTGACCTGATATTGGGATGGAAAGTCATTGATAAAGTTACTGTTAGATTGTTGCTTGAGGACAAAGTTGTTTTGTCTGATGAGCTTAAACATAACTTAAAGCTGCTACATCGCTTAGGCATTGAAATTGCCATGATGCATTCGCCTGTCAAAGAGCAAAGTGTATATATGGGGCTTCAGGTTGGAAACGGCAGCGATGTAGCTACCTTGGTGAGCCATCATCCCAGCACATTGGCTCCGGGAGAAGGGTGGTTGCGAGGGAGCTCAAAGGATGTATTGATCTCCACAGAAGAGTTTTCTGGATTCGAATTTACGCCTATTCCCGGTGATATGTTAAGTGTCAATATTCCTGGGGCGCAAGTTATCGAGTTAAGCAGCGAGTTGAATGGGCGGATGATCAACTTTCATACGCGCTTCGCTCAGTTTCTACAAGAAAAGGTGCCCACACTTCAACAACAATTTAACAATGATCGGGTTAAGAAAATAAACTATAGCGATCGCTACCTGAAGTCCCCTTGGACAATACTGCTACTGGAAAAAATGTTATCGAGCTTCCCTTTAGCGGAGGGGGAAGTAGAGATTCAGACGCTCAGTGTCCGAAGGCAACCCTCATCCCCCTTTATTGATGCAAACTGGAGCGACCCGGATGATCAGCGCGGTGTTATTGCCGAGTGGCTTGGCAATAACCTTGGAGCAAATGTGAATGTGTCTATGGAAGAAAACCCAAGGGACATGTCCCATGGTCGAGTCCTTATTCTAGAATGGGAATCTGGCAAGAGCACTAAGATCTTGTTGGACCAAGGGGTGGGATACTGGAGGAAGGTAGATAGTAAAAATGATCGATTTTACTTCCAGGAGAGCGTTTCACAGCAAATTGAAGCGATCAAGAGCTATCAAAACAGAGCGAGTGTGATTAATGGCGCTACATGGCCAACTTTTATCACTGTGATTACTCGGTGATAAAAGTTGAGTTAGCCAAATCTATTGATAGCTCAATACTAGTTGCGGTCCCTACTTCCTGTTAGCAGGTGGCTGGAAGTAGGGACCGCATCTTGACGTAGGGACTAAATAGTATAATTGTTGGCTGTCAAAACCCCAAAAGGTACCTTATTGGTTCGCTAACAAATTGTTTAACTCCAACAGTGTGAATTGGGCACTAGCGAGCATATATACCAACACCTTCATTGAATTGCCAAAACCGCTAACTTGCCTTTACTTCCTTGGTTTTCTCGAACCAAAAGTTATAGAAGTCTTCAGTCACCAACTGTTCGATATTGGTGGCTTCCTCTCTGGGGCAAAAAACGGTTACCGTGGTTACATCGTGGCCAAGTTCATTAGTCGTAATACAGACTTTGGCATCCGGCCCCGAGAGTTCAACGCCCATGCGATTCTCAATCAGGTTGCAGTAGCGTTCGGCAACTTCACGGAAGGACTCGCAGTGTTCTTTAAGTCGCTCAGAGATAAACTTCTTGGCTTCAAATGGATTCATTCCTTTGCTTTCCCGGGTAATCGAGAAGGTATGCTCGATATACCGGCGCATAAAGTTCAGGTTCTTTACCGGTTGGGTAAAGAAGGCATTGTTAGGGATGTACAGAGTTGTTCCTGTATAGCCATTGCCCAAACCGTGCGGATCGATTTCTAAAAGGGTGGTGCTTAGCCAGTCACTATCGGTGACTTCACCAAATTGATTGCCGACTTTAATCCAGTCTCCCACAGTAAATGAGCGCATGTTTGCCTGATACAAGCCACCAACGAGGCACTGCACCCCCTCTCTAAGTGCCAATACAATTGCCACAGAGAAAGCGGCAATGGATAGGGCAAAGTCCCGGAGTTCGCTTACCCAAATTGCCATCAGGCCAACTACCAACAACAAGTTGCCAAGGTTATGTACGGTATTGATACGGCGGCGCTTATCCGCTTTTTGCCAACTACTTCGTGCTATTACTAGCGTGAGCAGGCCACGTAATAACATCACTACTGAGATCAGGCATATGGTGATAAATAATTTGCTATCCAGGATATGCGCTAAGAACTCTGGTTTCATTCGGGAAAGGGACCTCACAGAAATTACTTGACCACCAATTCATATGGCAACGCCTAGCATCCCTTTATGGAGATAACAGTGCTATGCCGTGTAGGTGGGTGTTAATGGGAGCAAAGAAGGCGGGAATTTATCCCTGGTGCTACATCTTGTAAATAGGATTTTGTAAATACGGATGGACATGGCCAAACAGCAACAACTTTAGGCTGCTTAGCTCTGTAAAGTTAAAAATGCAGGATGTTTCTATCGATAATCCGGGTTAGGAAAGTCGGGCTTACAGCCGGCATCCCAGGCGGAGCGCTGGTTGCCGTGGGCGGGAATGCCCCCAGCATCTTTTATCATTCGCGCCATATGCATCAGATTCCAGGTCATAAAGGTGGTGTTGCGATTGGTAAAGTCGTTTTGTGGACCACCGGAGCCAGGGTCAAGATACGAGGGGCCGGGACCAGCTTCTCCCACCCATGCCGCATCTGCCTGGGGAGGGATAACATAGCCAAGGTGTTGTAGAGAGTAGAGAATATTCATGGCGCAGTGCTTTGCGCCATCTTCATTGCCGGTGATAAGGCAACCTCCCACCCGGCCGTAGTATGCGTACTGGCCTTTGGAGTTCAGGTCAGCTGAGTTCGCATAGAGCCTTTCTATAGTTTGGGTGCAGATAGAGGATTTCTCTCCCAACCAGATCGGCGTGGTTATAACCAGGATGTCTGCGTCTTCAACCCGGCGATAGAGCAGTGGCCACTCATCAGTGTCCCAGCCATGCTCCGTCATATCCGGGTAAACACCAAAAGCGATGTCGTGATCAACAGGGCGTAAAACCTCAACTGAGACTTTGTTGCGTTCCATGATTTCTCTGGATATGCGAATTAGACCGTCTGTATGGGAGAGTTCAGGCGTAGGTTTTAGGGTGCAGTTGAGGAATAGCGCCTTGAGGTCGGAGAAGTCCGACGCACTAGACTTGCAGTCTTCAATTTGCTTTTGATTTAACGTCGTCATTTTGGGCCTCCTTGCCACCACTTAGATAATAGCCTGAGTTCTAATCCGGTGATTTCAAAGAGGATCCGTTGTACTTTACCCAAATAGATCTGCGACACGGTGTTAGTCCATATAACTTACGGGTATCAGGCTTCGACTTATCCATCCAGGGATTACTATTGGCGTGATTCGGCTTGCCCTGGGATTATCTAACCGTAAAGATGCGCCTATATTTGACTGACTACCACCTTGGAAGTCACCATGAAAATAATCAATCAGCTATCACTTCTGTTGCCCTCAGTGCTTCTGACTCTTGTTGCTACTCACGCCAACGCCCAATCGGAAGCCAAAGATTCCCTGGAAGGGGTCTGGTGTGCGATTGAAGGTGAGTCGTTTATTTTTTACGAGCACAGCCCAGACGCCTTTACCTTAGAAAAGGGGCAGATTTGCCGAACTTTTAAAGTTCTCAAGCAAACAGGGGTGGGAGGTGGTGGTCGCTATCTTGAGGTAACGAAGAAGCCGGATGTTAAACACCAACTAACTGCAGTTGAAGAGAAGGTGAATGAGACCACTATAGCTAAGGATATCGGTATCTTTGCCTATATGAAGAGTGGCAATAGAATTCAAGTGGTAGCTGTTGATGTGTCCGATGAGAGCGTTACAAATTTGACTCTCGATGGCAGTGGCACTATGCGAGGTTTTATCGAGGAGGTTACTGCTGATAGTACCGCTAAGAAGGGTCATGAAGCTCATGTTGGTGTGTTGTTTTTTCGGAGGACTTCCTCGTCAATACCCGAGACCTTTGATCAGGACTGGGAATCAATCTTCAATGAGACCCATATCAAGCAATAGATGCGCTGGTATCAACACTTGAGCAGGTGTGTTTGTTATCAAATCTCAAGATACTTTATATGGTTAATCAATGCTTCTAAATACGATTTCAAAATGAAGCTGTGTACGCACTCTTGCTGTAAGATGTCTTAGGTCATGTTGGCTATTTGCAGGCTGAGGCATTGCTCTTTCTATTCTCCAGGCTCGGGATATGCAACAGGGGTATTAATGTTTATGATTGGGTTAAGTGTGACTTATTAATATTGGTTGGGTAGGCTCATAGGAGTCTGAAAAATTCTCATATATATGCTCTGAGATGGCATCTCTCTACCCAAAAGTATATTGAGAAAGTAGGTGGCAGGTGGTACAAGCTATATGTTAACTCTCTTTCTGCTAACAATATTCGCAATCATTACTGGGGTGATATTCGCGTTCAAAAAATTGGTTCGCGTTCACTTTCTTCTAATGCTCTCAATACTTTTTATGGGATCAGTTGTAGTTATCAAGGTATATGAGCAAAGGTTTAACCTCAGTTTTGTTCCGAATGCCCTCCAGGTCAGCTCAATTTCTTATAATGAAGGGGAAGCTTGGGGTTTTGGCCCAGGCGGAAATGAGGTCGGCATTAGGGTCTATCCACTATCTGAAGAAATCGCAAATCAAATTACAGAAGGTGGTATTGAATACTTCAATAGTCTCCCAGCAAATAGAAATAAGGGAGTTAGGCGGGAACGTGAAGTCTATGGATCTTGGAATGAAACACCAATAAAAGAGGAAAAGTACTGGAGGCAAAGAGAGGGAGGGAGCCTTGGTATTTATAACTATCTATGCAGATACGGCTTCTGTATTGATGTCGATGAAGAAATCGTAAAACAGTCAAACGCTATAATAAACAGTCCGGGAAATTACTATGCTTATGGGCGAGTTGGTTTGATTGTTGTGAGCCCAAGTGAAAAGCTTGTTATTTATATGTTCAGCGGGTAGAAGCGCCAAGCAATAAGTGAATCATGTAGATAAGAAGATTCGCGTTGTTGATAGGTAGCTTGCATGTTGCTTCACTCCGTGTGAGTGGAAGAATGCCGAGGAGTTAACGGGTTCTGGGAGATGGTGAATGAATGTAGTAGAAGGTGATTTAATCAAAATGGCACTTGAGGGCCATTTTGATGTCATTGTTCATGGGTGCAATTGCCAGTGCCAAATGGGAAAGGGGATAGCCTTAACTATCAAGAAGCTTTTCCCTGAAGCCTACGCAGCAGACTTGGGTACAGAAAAAGGCTCACGACTTAAGCTGGGTACGTATTCAAGTGCTTACATATCACAGTTAGAGGCCAGTTTTACGGTCGTCAATGCTTACACTCAGTTTCACTGGAAAGGTAAGGGGGTAATGGCTGATTATGAGGCTATACGCAGTGTATTCACCAAAGTTAAGAAAAATTTTCCGGGAAAGAAGATTGGGTATCCTCTAATAGGTGCGGGGCTTGCCGGTGGAGATTGGGAGGTAATTTCCAACATCATAGAAAATGAACTTGAAGGTGAAAATCACACACTTGTTAAGTTTGTGTCGTAACAAGCGCCCAGCAGCCAGACTGATTACTTCCGCACATATACTGCCCGCCTGAAAGGCGGGACTTGCCAGCAGGTCAATAACAGCTTCTTAAGATAGTAGTTCCGACATCTTCTTCATCAAGATAGCTGAGGCGTTGTCGGTAAACTGTTGCCCCTCCTCAATATACTCCCAGACAGTGGCATCACTCTTCCAGCCACCTTGCTTCTTGATCACCTCAAAGCCAACTTTTTCTCGCGCTGCGGAAGTGGACAGGCCTCGGCGAAAGCTGTGGCTGCTGAGTTCGGCAACAAAGTCAAAGCCGCAGACCTCCCCGAGATTTTTCAGTAGATCGTTGATAGCTGTGGGGTTTAACTGTCGACTTTGCACCGTATCCCAGCGATTGACCGACCGAAATACTGGCCCAGTTCTAATGCCACTAACGTCTAGCCAGGACTTAAGTGCTCGTGCGGGGCAGATTTCAGGGGGCCCGTAGGGAAGGGCGCGCATCATTCCTTGACCACTTTGATCCGTTTTTGATTTGGGCAGGCGAATGATCAAGCCTTCCTCCTCCCATATCAGGTCTTCTACCTGGATCGCCACCAACTCACTACGCCGGAAGGCACCGAAGAAACCTACCAGCACCAACGCCAAGTCACGGGCCTTCTTCTTGGAATCTGGTTGAGAGCGCAACTGTCGGGTGAGGGCCGCAATGTGTTCGAGGCTCAGCGCCTTGGCTTTTTGCTTGGGCTTTCCGTGGGTGCGGCGAATACCGCGCATGGTTTTCTGCACCAGCGGTTCAGCGACTGGGTTGGCAATGCCTTGATAAAGGTGCCACTGGCCTATGGCGGTTAGGTGCAAATCCAGAGTGCGTGGGTTCAATTGCTCGGCCCGACTTAATAGATAGCTAACCAGTGAATGGCTATCGGCGGGGAGTCGGCCTCCCCATTTCTCGAACTGGCGAATGGCAGACCGATAGGCTTTGCGAGTGCTGTCTGAAGTCGCTGCTCGCAGGTACTTCTGAATGTCATCCTCAGTCAGAAGTACTCCAGCCCCGTTAGATGTACTGCTGAGCGGGGATTGAGGTTGGATTTTGGTTGAGGTTAGAGGCTGTTTTTTCATGAATTTTGTGTCACCTGAAAAGCACCATTTGTACTGAGAGTACGTTAAATGGGGGCTTTCTTACTTCTATAACCTTCGATAAGAATCATTATCGAAGGTTAGTTAGGTTAATTCAAGAATTGGTTTATTTTTTAATATTATGTATTATTACGTAATACGTAATTTGGTACAAAATAATCTGAGGAATGATTAATGGCGCGCACAGGGGTCACCTATCTGGACATTTTTGAAGCAGCAAAAGCGATTAAGGCCCGGGGCGAGGAGCCGACAGTTGATAGAGTGCGCGCTCATCTGGGGACTGGGAGTAAAAGTACAATTGCGCCGCTTCTGAAGCGGTGGAAAAGCGAGAGTTCCAGCAGCACTGATGTCAGCGGCTTGCCTAAAGATTTGGTGGAGGCACTGAAAGGACTTCATCAGCGTATCCAGGGCGATGCGGACCAAAGAGTGGAGCAGCTTCAGCAGGAATTTGAAGCGAAAGAGCTGGAGATAACAGAGAGACTAAATGAAGCTCAAGAGACCAGTAGCAAGCAAACCGCATTGATTCGCGAGCTGGAGCAGAAGCTTTCAGCTTCTGAAGGTGAGAAGCGCCGCCTCAAAGTTACCCTGGGTGAAACTCAGTCAGAACTGGAAAAAAGTGAGTTTCAATTGGAGCAGGCCTCGGTTCGAGCTGAGGAGCAGAAGGCCTCAATTGAAGAGATGAAGCAGGAGAATCGCGATGTGCGCGAGCACTTTGAGCACTTCCAGCAACGAACAGCTACAGACCGGCAGCACGAGCGAGATCAGTTTCGATCTTCCAGTGAGCAACTTAAGGGGCAGGCGGCCTCACTGACGGAGCAACTTGGGTTGGCGGAACAGAGAATTTCTGAGCAGGATCTCCTGTACAAACAGGGACAGGCATTAATTACTGAACTCAATCGGGAAAAGCAGGAGTTGCGTGAAAATATAGGCGCGGCTCAAGCCGAAGCGGCAAACTACAAGCGGCAGGCTGAAGAGCAGGCAGCAAGCGCTGAATCCCAATCTTCTGAAATTACACGACTACAGGATGAGGTTGCCCGCCTCCAGAGCAGCGGTGTAGGACAAGCGAAAGAGATTCAGCTTCAGCAAGTATCTCTGGAAAGACTGGATGCGGAACTGGGTGCTACGAAAGACCGGATAGAGGCCTTGTCAGACGAGAATCGTATCCTTCTACAGGAGAAGGCAATGCTACAAGGACAGTTTGCTCAACTGGAAAAATCTTTGGGTAAGCAGTAGCTCAGAACCTGCAGGCTGGGGCGGTCGTCAGTTGATAGCCCCAGTTCAATTGGTTGTCACACCTAAACAGATGTGACATCTGTCAAATTGAAATACTTTGACTAGCTGGTACTATTAAAGATAAGTAAAAGCAAATTTAGCTGTAGTTGACCTACCTATCCTTATATAAGCTCTATTCACTAACACCGCATAATAAAGTTCCTTATATAAAGTCCCCCTTGCTTTTATTTGCCGCGGTTTGCAAGGCATTTGGGAGGCAAGTGTTGTCTAGTCATTTCAGAGAAATCATCGATAAACCCACTTTTTTTGGTTCACTGGCGCTGCTGTTGGCAGTGACAATTCCACTGGTGCTGTTCCCCGAAGTTGGTGCCGCCTGGGTTTTAGCCGCTAAAGGTTTCGTCACTGACAAGCTGGGGGTTTTCTATCTGGCACTGGGTGTCGGGGCAATTCTCTTTATGGTCTATATCGTGTTTAGTGATATCGGCCAGATCAAGCTGGGAACACCTGAAGAAAACCCTGAGTTCTCCACCATATCCTGGGCGTCAATGCTGTTTTGTGCCGGCATCGGCGCATCGATTCTCTATTGGTCTATGGTCGAGTGGATCTACTATTACCAAACCCCACCTTTCCAAGTTGAAGGAGGTACACCCGAAGCTGCGCGCTGGGCTGTTGCCTACGGCATTTTTCACTGGGGCCCGCTGGCGTGGTCCATCTACCTGATTCCCGCTCTGCCAATTGCCTACTTCTACTACGTTAGAAATCACAGCGTGCTGAAAATTAGCGAGGCACTGATGCCCGTTTTGGGGGAGCAGCGTGCCCAAGGTGGGATTGGTAAGTTGATCGACGTGCTTTTTATCTTTGGCATGTTGGGCGGTGGCGCTACGACCCTGGGGATAGCCGCGCCGCTGATTACTCAGGGGGCTCATGAACTCTTGGGCGTGCCCACCGGGCTGGGAACCCAGGTTGTAGTGCTGATGATATGCACGGCAATCTTCGGCTATAGCGCTTTTGTTGGGCTTAAGAAAGGTATCCGCGCACTTTCCAACCTGAATATGTGGTTGTCTATTGTGCTGCTTCTGTTTGTTTTCCTGGTTGGCCCCACCTTATTTATGTTGAACACTGGCTTGGATGCCCTGGGTCGTGTCCTGGATAACATCTTCCATATGGCCGCCTGGACTGAGCCATTTGCAGAGTTTGAACAGTTCCCCGACACCCATTTCCCCCAAGACTGGACCATCTTCTATTGGGCGTGGTGGTTGGTTTTCGCTCCCAGTGTCGGCTTGTTTATTGCGCGTATCTCGCGGGGGAGAACCATTAAGACCATGGTGGTCGGCTCCATTTTTTATGGCACCTTAGGCTGTTTCCTGTTCTTTATGGTGTTGGGGAATTACGGCGTCTACTTACAGTTTTCCGGTGAGCTGGATGTGGTTGGGATGCTAAATGAGCAGGGCGCAACTGCCGCAATTTTTGCCACACTCAAGACACTTCCCGGCAGTAAACTGGTGATTCTGGTATATACGGTACTCGCCCTCATCTTTACTGCAACTACATTCGATTCCATCTCATACATTCTTGCTGCTGTTGTGCAGAAAGAGGTCGATGAAGAGCCGGCTAGATGGAACCGCCTGTTCTGGGCATTTGCGCTTTCACTGATGCCGATAACGCTGCTGTTTTTGGGCGGCCTGGATACGCTGCAAACTGCCAGCGTGATCGGTGGCGTGCCGCTTTTAGTTGTTGCTTTGCTGCTGTGCATATCGATTGTGAAAGCCGCTCACTATGACCTGCGCTACCAGCCGAGCTATGAAGAGAAGGAAATCTATATTGAAGAGTTTCCAGAGGATGATCCGTGGACAGAAGAGGGGAATTGGGAGGTTCCGGCCCAGGCGGAGCACGGCGTATCCCACGATGACAAACCCCATATAGAGGGCGATCCGGGAAGCCATCCGTCTCGACTTTAACAGTTGGGCAGCAGGAGGAGGCCGTTTTCACTCCTGCTCTCCATCAAATTCTGATACCACTTTATCGACACAATGTTTTCTGAGGTGAGTAGCGCTTTTTATCGAGTTGCTCTCCTCAAAACAGAGATTCAATTGCTGTGTATATCGGTTAAATAGTTGTTTTGCACTCTCCTTTGGCAAAGTTACAAGGCGGTTAATGAATTGACGGGAACCAACCTGGAAGTGCATATAGTCAATCGGGACATTCCAGTCTCCACCCCAGACAGCGAAGCCATGCCTGGCAAAGATTGTGGTTACATCTTCAGACATCCCCATGCGGGTTGGCTTTCCCGGGCGAAACTTTGCCCGGTTTAAATATCCTTCTGTTGCATCCTTAGGGATTACTTTGGCTCGGGTGTGTTTATCAATATACAGGTAGGGATTTTGTAGGGGGTTAATATCAATAGCAACACCATAAGCGTGCTCAGACCATCTGCTTCCGCCAGTAATAGGCCGGGAATCAAAAGCCAGCGTGTTGTTTCGATCATCTGCCATTCGCTCTTGCAGAGTAAAATATTCGACAGGAATGGCTGACTGTATTGGAAAGCGAGATCGGTAGATCTCGCCAAATAGAGACAGGACGTTCTCGGCAACGATATCAAGTACAACAACAGCGCCTCTGCAGTATAGATCAGCTTCGATGCCAACATTATCCTGAGCAGGGGGATCTAAGAGAGGCGTATAGTTGAAGACGACTCTTTTCAGCCTTTCACAGCCAATAGGGGAGTTGTTCCGAAGAACCTGCCGGAGCTTCATCAGCTCACAGTCTTCTTGGGAAATGTCGTAAACCCCTATCTTTGCTTCAGGTTCAAAATCATTAACATTGATATTCCTATCCTTGTCCTTGGTGCATGCAAATAGCGCCAGGCCCACAATGGCGGCGATAGCCTTCTTATACATATCGCTTCTCGGTATTCCTTTGGGAAAGCCCCGTTTCAAATAGTATTTGAGTATGCACATCCTGTTCACACTTGAATTGCATTTGGCCTGTTAAATCAGCACTCAAAAGGATGCTAATCACGTCATGCCAGCGGTTGGTAAATGGCAGTGCAGTGCTCGCCTTAAAGATTGGCGTCTTTAGTTTCAGCAACTTTGTTCCGGCTGGTCAAAAAATAGCCAGACTGTAATTGATTTAGCTCCCAACTCCTTCCCGTTTTGTAAGAACATCTTTTCAGAAGGAACCCTTGTTGAATAAGGGAACAAAGGATCTCATAGACAAGCCCACCTTTTGGGGCTCTTTTGCATTGCTACTAGTGGCGACAGTGCCCTTGATCCTCTTTCCCGAGGCGGGTTTTTTATGGTTATTGGCAGTTAAAGATCTGGTAACAGAGAAGTTGGGGGTCTTTTATCTCCTGCTAGGCCTAGGTGCGATGTTATTTGTGCTGTATATCGCCTTCAGTGATATCGGCAGGATAAAGTTGGGAGGGGGGAAAGAGGGCCCCGAATTCTCAACTCTATCCTGGGCTGCCATGTTGTTTTCTTCCGGTATTGGCGCCTCTATTTTGTATTGGTCGATGGTTGAATGGATCTACTATTACCAACAGCCGCCGTTCCAGGTTCAAGCAAGCTCAGCTGAAGCTGCGCGCTGGGCAGTTTCCTACGGCATCTTTCACTGGGGGCCACTGGCTTGGTCTATCTATCTAATCCCCGCACTACCAATTGCCTATTACTACTATGTGCGTAAACGCAAGGTTCTCAAGTTGAGCCAAGCGCTCGCGCCAGTATTGGGTGATCGTAGAGTGAGCGGGCCGATTGGCAAGCTTATCGATACTTCTCTGGTATTTGGCATGCTAGGAGGTGCGGCTACACGGCTTGGTATCGCAGCGCCGCTGATTACTTTGGGATTGCACAAGCTATTTGGAATTCCTACTGGGGTGGGATTTCAGGTCGGGGTGCTGATATTTTGTGCGCTATTGTTTGGTTATTGTGCTCTTGTCAGGGTAAAGCAGGGCCTTAGCGTTCTATCAAACTTTACAATTTTTCTCTCGCTTGCCTTGCTGCTCTTCGTGTTTATCGCAGGGCCGACACTATTTATGCTCAATAGTGGGTTGGATTCCCTGGGTAGAGCGTTGCAGAACTTCTTGCAAATGGCCACTTGGACTGAGTCCTTCTCTCATTTTAAACAGTTCCCCAGTACTCGCTTCCCCCAGGACTGGACTGTCTTCTATTGGGCTTGGTGGTTGGTTTTTGCTCCGAGTATTGGCTTATTTATTGCGCGTATCTCCGGAGGGCGGACTATCAAGGCGATGATTCTTGGGTCACTATTTTTTGGAACTTTTGGCTGCTTCTTGTTTTTTATGGTGCTAGGCAACTACGGCGTTTACTTGCATTTTTCGGGCGAGCTGGACTTGGTGCAAATACTGAATCAGCAGGGGGCCAATACCGTGATCTTTGCCGTTTTGGATATGTTGCCCGCGAGCCAGTTAGTTGTGTTGCTGTATACGCTGATCGCACTGGTTTTCACGGTCATTACTTTTGACTCCATATCTCATATTCTTGCCGCAGTTGTGCAGAAAGAGGTTCATGGCGAGCCGCTTCGGTGGAATCGAATTTTCTGGGCCTTCGCGCTGGCAGTAATGCCTATTGCTTTGTTGCTTATTGGCGGGCTGGAAGCATTGCAGGCGGCAAGCATTATCGCTGGTGTCCCTTTGCTGCTAATTGTCCTCTTGCTTTGTATCTCAATGGTTAAAGTTGCACGGCATGACTTGAATTTACACCCAGTTATCCTTGAAAAGGAAATTGTTTTGGTAGGGGTAGCTGAGGAAAGTGCCTGGAGTGGAAATGCTGAATCAGGGCAAGTTGTGATGAGATCTGCAGAGGAGATTAGCGGGGGCGGAAAAGAAGAAGCGCCTTAAGAGCAGACTAGTAAGATATGCCGGGGCTGTCTAAAGCCCCGGCTGCATTTATAGTTTAAAGACTAAAAGTGCGGGCAACAGAGAAGACGATACGCTCGTCAGCAGTGCCTGAGTCGAGAGTGGTATTCTCGGCGGCAATATTGAAATCAAAACCCTCCAGGGAAGTCATATACTCCACTCGGTAGTGGTTGTAAGATTTTTTACCTTCCCAGGTCCAGTTGTCTTTATTGACGGTTGTAGAGCGGTCAGCACTGAAGCGAACGTTGTGTCCTTCTGCAAACTCAAAGGTATGGGCCAGCATCATAATGTAGTGGCCGCCACCCTGGCCAAAGTAATCCCAGCTGTACCAGCCATTGACTTCTGATTCGCCTAGAGCAGAGCTATAGCCAAGCTTGGCATAAGCTTCCGGGTAAGCGTACTCTTCAGAAAGGTCACTATCACCGTGATAGGTGTAATAAGCGAGTCCAGTGTCCAGGCTTACTTTATCGGTAAGCTGCATGAACTTACCTGCATAGAAATCCCACTCCAAGTTGGTATCGTCATCTTCACCGAAGTCTACGTTGGAAGCCCAGGTGCCGATATACCAGCCGTTATCGAACCCGTAGTCCAGACTGGCTTGCAGTGCTGGGTCGTTTTGAGTCTGACTGACGCCGTTAAAGGTGTAGTCAGTAGTCAGATTAACAGTAGAAGACAGCTCCGCTTGGGATTGTTGGGCAAGCACCAGCAGGGAAGCACAGGTCAGTGCAGAAAGTTTCAAGGTTGATTTCATTGTTCAAATACCACTTATTTATATTTTGTAGCCCCCGCCAAACCAGGCGGGGGATTTCAACAGTTAGCTCGCCAGTTCGATCTTGCTAAAGTCGATCTTGTTTTCTTTAGGCGAGGAGTCGATAGCTGCTACCGCCCTGAAGCGCTTCACCAGGATGTAACCCAGGCAGCAGAAGAAAATGCCAATTACCAGAGCGCCGATCCACTGGATTTGCAGGAAGTCGAGCTTGAACAACAGGGTGAGCAGGCTCATCGCTGCCAGGTTCAGTACGAAGTATTTCCACTTACCCAGACGCGCAACGGTCATACCTAGGTTGTCGGTGTACAGGCGAATCAGGGAGTCCAGTGAGTTGATCACGAAAGTAACACCCACAATGATCATGGCCAGGTTATAGAAGCCAGTAGTATCCAGGCCCTGGCTGGAATAGTAGTAAAGCACGGTGAACCACAGTGCGATGGGGATGGATGGGAAGATCAGCATCGCCGCCAGCACTTGGTAAGTGCGCAGACCGCCCACAAAGCGGGAGGTAAACTGGCCAATCATAATGCTCCACGCAAACCACCAGAACAGGTAGAACTCGTGGTAGTCATTCAGCGGCAGCACGAACTGGTGGATATTACCGAAGTAACCGCCGAGCAGCGCAAAGGTGGAAGCGAAGTCGCCAACGCTACCGTTTTCACCGGTAAAGGCACCGACCCACATTACCGCGATCAGGCCAATAAACATCCAGGTAGTCGCCAGGCTGAGGAAGCGCACATAGCGCAGGCTGGTGGATGAGTAGACCGCAGCGGCGATCACGGCAAATACGATCAGGTAGAAGGTACCAACAATGGTTTCACCATCGCCAACCTGTGGCAGATACCAGGGCAGGTTGCTAAGCAGCAGGTAGGCGGTAAACGCGCAGGTACCGATAATCACCACGTTGTTGATCAGCTTTACCAGGCCGATCTCAAAGAATTTAACTTTGGGCTCGATAATGCAGAAGTAAAAACAGGTGAGGAAGTAGAAACCCCAGATCAGGAAGGCCCAAAAACCAAACTCAATCGCGAGTGCGTTGGTGAAGCCATATTCTGGGTTTGCGGCTAGGTCTGCATAGCCACCGAACTCGGTGAGGGGGAACATGATAAGGCCTACATCGAGGCCGGAGGTGAAAAGGATCGCTATAAAAGTGAAGGTTTTAACCGGGGTCACCCCGACCATCTTCACATTTCCCCATTTAATCAGCGAGAAAATTATTGCCGTGAAGGTAAATAATAATCCCGCAGAAAGCCAAGCTGTCATGCTGAGTCTCCAGCTAGTTATTGGTATGCCGGCGCCCCTCAAGGGCGTTGCTGTGCGAGATTTGAGTATCCCCGTCGCATTTGAAGGGGGCAGTCAAATCTCTGCCAGAGCGCCGACGTAAATTCAGCTCACTGAGCGCGCAGGGCGGCCAGGTCGCTGAGTGCTGGTAGCTTTGGTCGCTACCGATGCCTCGGAGGGCGCCAATACAGGGCGCCCTAAAATCAGGTCAGCAGCCCGCTCCGCCACCATAATGGTGGGCGCATTCAGGTTGCCGTTGGGAATGGTTGGGAAGATGGAGGAATCTACAACTCTTAAACCCTGCAAACCGTGTACGCGGGTTTCCGGGTCTACCACTGCCATTACATCAGTGCCCATCTTGCAGGAGCAGGACGGGTGGTAAGCACTCTCGACGGATTCCCGTACGAAAGCGTCAATTTGTTCATCAGTCTGGATATCGGTGCCAGGCTGGATTTCATCGCCCCGGTACTCGTCGAAAGCCGGCTGATTGATAATCTCTCGAGTCAGTCGTACACAAGCGCGGAAACCCTCAACATCCTCTTTCTCCTGTAAATAATTAAACAGGATGGAAGGGGATTGCTTGGGATCACTGCTCACCACTTTGACCCTGCCGCGACTCTTGGGCTTGTTGTGCCCGATATGCACCTGGAAGCCGTGGCCGTCGAAAGCTTCGCGGCCGTCATAGCGCATGGCTGCCGGCAGGAAGTGATATTGCAGGTCCGGCCACTCCACATTTTCTTTGGAGCGAATAAAACCGCAGGACTCGAAATGGTTGGTGGCTCCGAGGCCATCCTTCTTCAGTATCCAGCGGGCGCCGATCAGGAATTTATTCCAGGGGTCGAGCTTGCCATTCAGGGAAATCGGCTGGTTGCAGCGGAACTGGAAATAGAACTCCAGATGATCCTGCAAGTTTTGGCCGACGCCGGGGAGTTCGTGTTGGAGTTCGATACCGGCTTCTGCCAGTGTGTCGGGATCTCCGATTCCGGAGAGCTGAAGAAGGTGAGGGGAGCCGATGGGACCTGCGCTGAGGATGACTTCCTGCCGCGCCTTGAACTCCAAGATCTTTCCCTTGCGTTCAAGTTTGATTCCGACTGCCCGTTTACCTTCCAGAATCACCTTATGTACAGTGGCGTGGGTCAATACCGTCAAATTGGGGCGCTGCATTGCCGGTTTCAGGTAGGCGTTGGCGGTAGACCAACGCTTTCCATCTTTTACCGTCATATGCATGGGGCCAAAGCCCTCTTGCTGCTCACCGTTGTAATCTGCGGTGTAGTCGTAGCCAGCTTCTTTACCGGCTTCGATAAAGGCTCCATAAAGGGGGTTGGCCATCTCATTGCCGTTATTGACCCCCAGAGGACCTTCGTCGCCACGGTAATCGTCACCGCCGAAAGCCCAGGTCTCAGAGCGTTTGAAGTAGGGCAGACAGTGCGCATAGTCCCAGCCTTCGGCGCCGTGCTGTGCCCACTCATCAAAGTCTTTGGCGTGCCCGCGCACGTAAACCATCCCGTTAATCGAGGATGAACCCCCGAGCACCTTGCCTCTGGGGCAATGCATGCTGCGGTTGTCCAAGTACGGCTCTGGTTCAGTCATAAACTGCCAGGCGTACTTGTCGGTATTCATGGGAATAGATAGTGCGGTGGGCATCTGGATAAAGATGCTGCGATCACTACCTCCTGTCTCTACCAGGAGGACTTTTTTATCTTCCTGGGCAGACAGGCGGTTGGCCAGAACGCAACCGGCAGAGCCGGCGCCGACAATGATGTAGTCAAACTCACTCATACAGGGTACCGCTTAAAATGGACTTTCCAGTGGTGCCAGGCCCACATACACCGCTTTTAGCTGGGTGTAGTGGTTCAGGGTCGCAAGTCCATTTTCGCGTCCGATTCCGGATAACTTGTATCCGCCTACCGGCATTTCTGCCGGGGAAGCGCCGTAGGCATTAATCCAGCAGATACCCGCTTGCATTTGGTGGATAACACGGTGGGCGCGAGTGATATCACGGGTAAATACGCCGGCGGCGAGGCCCAAACGGGTATCGTTAGCGCGGCGGATCACCTCGTCCTCGTCATCAAAGACCAGTACCGACATTACCGGGCCGAAGATCTCTTCGCGGCAAATGGTCATATCGTCATGACAGTCGGTGAATACAGTGGGAGCAACGAAGTAACCGTTAGGTGAATTCTCAGGTGAGAGGGTGTGGCCGCCGCAGAACAGGGTCGCGCCTTCCTCTTTACCCTTGCTGATGTAGTCCATCACCAGTTGCTGGTGCTTGGCAGAAATCAGGGCGCCGAAGTTGGTGTCCGGATTCATCGGATCACCGGCAATAATATTTTGCTCAACACGCTCCTTCAGGCGAGCAAGGAACTGATCGTGGATGCTGCGGTGTACAAATACCCGGGTACCGTTGGTGCAGATTTCACCCTGGGTGTAGAAGTTGCCCAGCATGGCAGCAGAAACGGCTTGCTCCAGGTCGGCATCATCAAAGATCACCAGCGGGGACTTGCCTCCCAGCTCCATGGTGACTTCTTTCAGGTTCGCAGCGGCCGCAGCCATCACTTTCTTACCGGTACCTACTTCGCCAGTAAAAGATACCTTCGCTATATCCGGGTGGTTGGTCAGCCAAGCGCCGACCTTGCCGTCACCCTGGATTACGTTGAACACACCAGGAGGCATGCCTGCTTCAATAAAAATTTCGGCCAGCTTCAAAGCACCTTTGGGGGTTTCTTCGGAAGGCTTGAAGATCATGGCGTTACCGCAGGCCAGGGCCGGGGCGGCTTTCCAGCAAGCAATTTGTAAGGGGTAGTTCCAGGCACCGATTCCGGCGCAGATGCCCAGGGGCTCGCGGCGGGTGTAGTAGAAGTCCTCACCGACTTGCTGCTGATTGCCTTCAATGCCTGCAGCCAGGCCGGCAAAGAATTCGATGGAGTCGGCCCCAGTCACCACGTCGACAACACTGGCTTCCTGCCAGGGCTTGCCGGTATCAGCCACTTCGATAGCTGCCAGTTCGTCGTTGCGCTCGCGCAAAAGTGCTACTGCTTTCAGCAGGATGCGACTGCGTTCTACCGGCATCATCGCTGACCACTGGGCAAAACCGCGCTTGGCGCTCTCGATGGTTTCTGCCAATACTTTCTCGTCGGCAACCTCAACCTGATAGCTGACTTCGTTGGTCGCCGGGTTATATACATCAAAGCACTCGCCGCTCTCATTCGACAGGTAGCGGCCGTCTACAAAATTCCGTTGTTTGTCCAGTGACATCTGTCTCTCCATACTGCTTTAACAGAGGGTCAGTCGGTTGTTCGTTGGCGATGGACTTGAAGGGCGCAATGGGCCGATCGTGAAGGTCCAGTCATCATAAAAAAGGGCCGGTCTGACGAAGACATTTGTCCCTAATCGTCAGATTCCAGCCCGGGCTCGATAGTCGTTTATCGAGCGATATGACACAAAATGTAACATATTTTTAATTTGAACTCTAATTGTTAGCACTCAATGCAACAAAGCTGGTGGATTCGTAGGAGGATTTATTTTTCAGCGACTACAGAGTTAATCCGTATTTTCAAGGGTTAAAAGTGGGCTGGGTTGGGCCAAAAATCTCATTTGAACTCTATAAAAAGCACTGTATAAATTTTGCTCAATCTGGCTATCTCGGGGTCAAGTCAGGTGCCCGAAAGGCGGGGGCTTCGGGCGGCAGGAGATAGAATTTGTCGCTTTTGGGGGAGGAGGCTCTAGCTGGTGAAGGTCTGGCAGGTGGGGAGGCTCTACCTCCCCAGAATTACGTTGAGTGAATTTAACTGTTTGCCTCGCGTAAAGTGGAGGTTTGGCGGTTCAGGCTGGCCAGATATAGCACTGCTAACCCAGCTGCAATACCCGGCAATCCCTCATAGATCACGCCGTGATACCCCAGTAGCCGCCAGGTAATCGCTGCTGTAAAGCCGATAATCACTGCTGCGATAGCGGTTGCCTGGGATGGCTTACCCCCAAAACACAATACCAGGAGTAGGGGGCCAAATGCGCTGGCAAGTCCCGACCAAGCGAAAATAACCAGGCTGAACACACTTTGGCTGTTGGCGAGCGCCAACAGCAATGCGCCGCCGGTTATCGCAACTGTGACAAGCTTGAGAAACCAGGTTTTTTCAATCTTGTGCGGAAGAATATCGTGGGTAATGGCTGCGGAGCAGCTGAGCAGCAGGGAGTCTGCGGTGGACATGGTTGCGGCAAAGATACCGGCCAGGATCAGCCCAACAAAAACAGGGGGCAACAAATCCATAGCCATGGTGGGAAGAGCAAGCTCCGCATCAAAGCTCCCTGTATCGGCAATAAACACTCTGGATAGCAGGCCGACCCCGGTGGCCATGCAATAGAAAAGGATAAACCACAGATAGTACCAGGCCCTTGCCCGGTTCATCTTGCTGGAATCCCTCAGGGTCATAAATCGGACCATTACGTGGGGCTGTCCAATCACAGACAATCCGGCAAAACCCCAACTGATCACAAAGAGTATCACCCCGCCCCAGCCCGCAAAGGCGAGCCCCTCGGGAAACCAATGGGTAAAACCTTCGATAGCCTGCATTTGTATCGCCGCACTGGCGATACCACCCAAGTTGGCAAGGGCGACAACTAGGAGTGCTGCCATAGCCCCCATCATAACGATGGATTGGGCCGCATCAGTCCAAATGGACGCGCGGATGCCGCCAGCTAAACAGTAGAGGCATACAAGCACAGCTCCTACTACAGCACCGGACCACAGGGGCCAATCCAGCAGTACGTGCAGGGCTTTGCTGCCGGCAACCATTTGGGCAGAGGCATAAGTTAGTAAAAACAACAGGGAAATGATGCCGATCAGGCGCTGCAGGGCTGAGTACTTCTGTCCGTGCCAGTTACTGAGAACACCTGCGTAGCTGACTTCACCACTTGAACTGGTAGCGGTCCTCAATCGCTTGTGTACATAGAGGGAAGCCAGAAAATCACCGGCAATCCACCCCACCATCAACCAGATGGAGGCCAACCCAGTGGTGTAGGTATAGCCGATAACCCCGATAAACATATAGCCGCTATTGTTCGTTGCCACGGCAGACAACCCCACCAGCCAGGGGGAGACACCACTGCTGGCAAGGTAATAGTCGGCTTTGGTTTGACGGCTGAACATCGCAGAAGAGAGGCCGACCAGAGTGAACAAAAGTAAAAAACCAAGAAATGAATAGATCATCGGCAATCCTATTATTTTTATCCCGTATTATTTTATGGGTTGGTCTTCAGAGGTTATCCGAATATTTCTAGCTCCCCTTGCCACCGCTTTGCGGCGAGGGAGTATTGGCAATAACCTGGTCGAGTTCCTCAAATACTTCACTTTCCGCTAGAGGCTGTAAGGCACTATCAACCAGGATTTCATCGCGGTAGCTTTCCCGCCTTTTAATGGCTTCCGCCAGATAACGCAGCGCTTCATCAAATTGACCCATGGCAGTATGGGCGCATGCTAGTTGGTAGAAGGCATGGCTGTTATCCGGGTCAATACCCAGGGCCTGGTGACAAAGATTGGCGGCCCACTGGGGTTCATTGAGCTCCAGCACTGCATCAGCTTTATAGGTAAGGGCTTCTACATCCTCGTGGCGGAGGCGCAAAATCTCGTCGTAAATGGCAATTTTATTGGCCACTGAGGATTCCTGTTGAGCGCGCAGCCACAGGGACTGTACTTCCTGGGTTAGCTCGATTTCCTCGCGGTTTTCTTCAATATGTTGTGTTTTCTGTTGAAGCTGCTTCTCTATAACTTCCAAGCGCTTTTCGTATTCCTGGACCAGCTTTGAGATCTCCTCATCGGCCAGAGAGTGTACCCGCTCTTTAATGTCCTGGAATGACCGCCAGCCAACTAAAACCAAAATTGAAGTGGCGGCGGCTATCAAGTAGAAAAAGTAGGTAACCGTATCGGTTGCGTAGGCTACGGCTCGATCGACAGAGTTGTGTTCACGATCGACAATTTGCTGAATCAATTCCTGCTTGGCATTAGCCTGATCGATTCGCAGCTGCTTAATTTCGTCGAGCATATAGCGCTCGACGAAGGGTGTGTATAAGGGCTTCTCAAGGGTGTCGACCTCGCTTTGCGCACTGTCTTTCTTCTTTTCTTCCGCTTCCTGGGAAATAGAGGTGGCGGAAGTAAATAAAAAGAGCAGGGCACAAAGGCTCAGGATGCGAGGCATATCGCCGTCCCGTGATTGTAAATTTCTACCAGTGCCTCGTGTAGTGTCCGAACGGCTGCGTCATAGTCTGGCTCGTTAACGATGAACTGCATATCCACATGACGCAGGGACTGGTGCATGGCGAGCACGCGGATATTGCTTTTGGACATCGACTGCACCGCTTTGGCCAGCACGCCGGGGATTTGCATATCGCTACCGATGGCTGAAACTATGGCGACTTTGCGCTGGTTCAGTTCGGCTTCGGGAAAATGCTCTTCCAATGCAGCCTGAATCCGCTTGATTGTTTTCAAGTTGGTGGAGAGGAAATGGGTAAGGGTATTGGCATTAGTGTTTTTGGAAATAATATGGGCTTTGAAGCGCTTGATAACCAATAGCACTTCGCGATCGTAATCGTGGATGCTGCCCGCCATATCCTGGTCAAACAACTCCAGGGCGTAAACCCCTTTACAGCCGGCAATAATTTCCACTCGTGGAGAATCGCTGATGTAGTCACCGGTAATCAGGGTGCCGGCGTGCTCAGGCTCGAAGGTGTTTTTTACCCTGAGAGGGATATTTTGCTGGCGCAGCCCCTTGGCGGCTTTGGGGTGAATCGCTTCCATCCCCAGATTGGCCAACTGGTCGGCCACATCGTAGTTGGTGCGGCCGATGGGCACTGCATTTCCCTCTCCCACCAGGCGGGGGTCTGCACTGCTCAGGTGGAACTCTTTGTGAATCACCGCCTCCTTTGCCCCGGTGAGGACGGCGAGACGGCTAAAAGTCATCTCGCTATAGCCCCGATCAAACGAGATCAGCAGGCCCTTATCGCTATGGGCATAGCCGGTAACAATGGGTAGCTGTTTGCTTAAGTCGATAGTGGCAAAGGCATCCCGGATACGCTCATCCAGGGGAATGTGCTTGTTGGTGCGCCAGCCAGTCAGGTCGACAAAGCAGGCATTTACACCATCACGTTGCAACAGTTTCGAAGTGTTCCATGCGCTGTGGGCCTCGCCGAGGCTGGCTAACATCTCCCTTACCGTGCCCAAGTGGGCGTCGAGGGAGAAGTGGCCGTGCTGACAGAGGCTTTGCAGGTCTCTCAGGCATTTTTTCGCGCTCTCCAGCCTTTCATCCAAAAACAAGTTCGCTTCCGCAAGAAGATCGCCATGCCCGAAAAGGCGTTCGTTGATTTGCCGCAGTGCTGCCCGAAGTTCATCAAACTTAACCAGCCAGCTATCGTCCTCAATACTGCTGGAGAAGAGGGCATAGATACCCGGTAGACCACTTTTCTTGTGCTCTAGAAGCAGGTCAGTAATACCGCCGTAGGCAGAGACTACAAAAACACGATTGTAGATCCCCTTGGAGTCACCTTTGATAATATTATCCCGGACCGCTTCGTAGTCCGTCATAGAGGTGCCGCCAATCTTTTCTATCGTATGCATCGTCTCTTACTGGTCCTTCTTTCTCTTAAAAACTGGGTGAGCGCTTTGAATTGAGATTTGCTTCAGATAATAGAAATTGATTTCCTCGCACAGATGTATTCCGGCCTGGGAGGCAGATTGCAAAACGGAGCCTCCACCTTGTTGCTCAAGGCATTAAAAACAAAAAACAAATTAGACCTCGGGTCGGGGCTGATATTGCTGCTGGAGCCATGCATTAAGTTGCAGTCAAACACAACAATACTGCCGGGCTTGCCTGTAATAGCTGAGATCCCACCATTGGATACCAGGGATCTCAAATGGCTATCTGAGGGAATACCAAGCTCCTGCTTTTTCAGTGAGCTGAGATAGTTCTTTTTTGGTGTTTCCCCATCGCAAGCAATGTAATGGCGGTGGGACTTGGGAATCAGCATCAACGGGCCGTTAAAATGATGATTCTCTGTTAAGGTAATGGAGATGCTGAGTGCCCGCATACGGGGCATGCCGTCCTCGACATGCCAGGTTTCAAAATCGGAGTGCCAATAAAAATCTTTCCCGCGAAAACCAGGTTTGTAGTTCGCGCGAGACTGATGAATATAAACCTCATCACCCAAAATACATTTCGCAATACTTGATAGTCGCTGATCCCTGGAAAGCCGGTTAAAAATTTGGCTGCTTTTGTGGATACGAAAGACTGAGCGCACTTCGTTACTTTCAGGCTCGGTGATAATTTCTTCCGACTTGTCAGTGTGTCTGCGCTGTTTAATCTCCGCCAGCTCTTGCGTAAAAAGGTTAATCTCCGCCTGGGAAAACAAATTCTCCAGTACAACAAAGCCCTGTTCTGCATAGCGCTTGAGTTGCGATGGTGCCAGTGGGGAGAGGGACTGGCAGTCCCCATACACAATTGGATCTTTGCGCACCCTGGTACCACCCAGAAGGCCCGGTTTTCGGGAGGGGTAGCAATCTTCCCTGGTAACACTTGAGCTATCTGGAAGGTACTTCATGGATACTGCCCTATGACTGACTAATTATTCATCAATCTTGTCAGCCTCAAGTTCGTAGGCTCCCTCAGCATTGTGTACTTCCTTGCCATTCAAAGGGGGGTTAAATACACAGGCCATAGTCATTTCTTCAAAGGCTCTTAAAATGTGCCGGTCATGCTTATCGAGAATATAGATAGTTCCAGGTTCGATAGGGTGCCTCTTGCCATCCTCAAGAGTTTCTACCTCACCTCTGCCGGAAATGCAGTAAACCGCTTCCAAATGGTTTTGATAGTGCATTTGGAAATCAGCATCTGCATAAATAGTGGTGATATGGAAAGAAAAGCCCATTTCATCATCTTTAAGCAGGAGTCGGGTGCTCTCCCAGTTGCTATCCGGTGAAACAACCCGGCGGCCGGATTTTTTAGCTTCCTGTAAACTTCTGACAATCATTGGTATTTCGCTGTTTCGTGTGTATTCGAGTCTGGCTGGTCAGCAATATTCTTAGTTTGCAGCCTGCACAGTTGGGTCTTTTACGTGAACCTTTTCAGAGGCCCTTAAAGTCTAGCAGGCTTCAAAAAAGACTCTTTCCTCAGGCATATCCCGCTCTCCGGCACAGACTTCCCGGATAGCGGATTCAATAATGTCGATCCCTTTTTTAAGGTTTTGATCGGTGATAATCAGTGGGCAAAGGAGCTTAACGATCTGGTCATCGGCTCCGCTGGTTTCAATAATCAGCCCCTGCTTGAATGCCAGTTTGGTGATCTTTCCAGCAAGTTCGCCGCTGATGCAGTCGATACCCTGAAACATCCCCCGGCCTTTGGTGGTGAAGTTACCCTCACCATATCGGCTGACAATTTCATTCAAACGCTCGGAAATGTATTTGCCCTTGCGTTTAATCTCCCGTGAGAAGTTTTCGTCAGACCAGTAATGATCGATAGCGGCTTTCGCAGTTACAAAAGCCAGATTGTTGCCACGGAAAGTGCCGTTGTGCTCACCGGGCTTCCACTGGTCCAGTTCTGGTTTCATTAGCACCAGCGCAAATGGCAGCCCATAGCCACTGAGGGATTTGGATAGCGTAATGATATCGGGTTCGATACCGGCCTCTTCAAAGCTGAAAAAGTTGCCCGTGCGGCCGCAGCCAGCCTGGATATCATCGACAATAAAAAGTAAGCCGTGTTTTTTGCAGACGGATTGAAGGTTTCTTAGCCACTCGATACTGGCCGCATTGATACCGCCTTCCCCTTGAACTGTCTCAACAATCACTGCTGCGGGAGAATTAATACCGCTGCTGGAATCTGAGAGGACTTTATCGAGGTATTCTGTGGTATCGATATTTTTGCCCAGGTAGTCGTCAAAGGGCATGCGGTGCGTACCATTGAGGCTGACACCGGCAGCATCCCTGTGATGCGAGTTGCCGGTGGCGGCCAGCGAGCCAAGGCTTACGCCATGGAAACCGTTGGTAAAGGTGACGATATTCTGCTGCCCGGTTACATTGCGGGCAATTTTCATCGCCGCCTCTACCGCATTCGTCCCAGTCGGACCGGTAAACTGCACCACGTACTCCATATTCCGCGGCTTGAGAATTTTCTCATTCAGTGCCTGTAGGAATTCACCCTTGGCCCTGGTGTGCATGTCGAGGCCGTGAGTAATTCCATCGGCCTCGATGTAATCTTGCAGTGCCTGCTTGAACAGCGGGTTGTTGTGCCCGTAGTTGAGCGTGCCGGCACCCGCCAGGAAATCCAGATACTGATTTCCCTCCTCATCCCACATCAGCTCGCCTTTTGCGCGATTGAAGACTCGCGGAAAGGAGCGGGCATAGCTTTGCACTTCTGATTCAATCTCATCAAAGATCTTCATGATTTTCTCTTTTATGGTGTTTCTTCGAGGGCGAAAGGCCCGATGCGGACAAGGGTTTCGGAGTCGTGCAGCCCATCAAAGTGGGCTTGAGAGTCCATCCAGGGTGAGGAGTGAAGATCGACCGATAATTTATCGGCGACACTGTGGAAGAGCGCCCAAGACGGCAGGTTGTGTTCTGTAATCGTGGTCTCGATATATCTGACCGAACCACAGTGAGGGCGCTCAAGGATGTGACTTATCATCCGGGAGGCCAGTCCAAGCCCCCTAGCTTTCTCGTCGACGGCCACCTGCCAGACAAAGAGGGTATCTGTACGGTCGGGGATGATATACCCGGAAATAAAGCCCAGCAGCTCTCCATCAACCTCTGCGGCGACTGAGGTGTTGGCGAAATGGCTGCAGTGGAGGAGGTTGCAGTAGCTGGAGTTTGTATCCAGGGGAGGGCAACGTTTGATCAATCGGTAAGTGGCCATCCCATCTTCAATCACTGGACTGCGCAACAAAATATTTTCTGAGCTAGACAAAAAACCTTCCCAACCGACTAAATATTTTTTCACCTCTAAATATTTACCTGCACAAGTGTTGAGCAAATGGCGTAAATATAGCTTTCTAGAGGCATTTTTATGCCGGGTTACTAGTAAAAATGCTTTGAACGCTAAATATCGTACACAAATTAAATTCAAAGTCCAGGATGCTTGAGGCGAATCAAGTCACAATATTTGACCTAGAAATGCCTGGATATGTGGGATATACAGCCTATAGGTAGGTAAAAATAATATTTTGAGGTCGATAAAATTTTCTATTGGACATACCGGCTGAGAGATCGCCTGACCATAAAATGGACAGTTTTGTGATGGAGCCTGAGGCTTTTGTGGGGGTGATGTTTCGCAGTCGGGTTATAAGCGTTTAGTGATTGAGGGGTACGGCGATATAATTCCGGCAATCACCCTGACTCCATGATTGAGAGGTAACTTTGAACAGTATCGAACAAGTGCTAGTGGCCCTGCGGCGGGTAATAAGGGCCACGGACCTGCACTCCAAACACCTGGCTAAAACCACCGGCTTAACCGCCCCGCAGGTGTTGTTGCTACAGGCTATTCGCAATAAGGGTGAAGTGACTATTGGCGAACTTGCAAATGAGGTTAGCCTGAGCCAGGCAACAGTAACCAATATTTTGGATCGCCTAGAGAAGAGGGGGTTTGTTTACCGCCAGCGCTCCCAAACCGATAAGCGCAAGGTGCACGCCTACCTCACGGAAGAGGCTACTGAAACGCTGCGCGACGCTCCCATCCCGCTTCAGGACCAGTTTGCTCGCCAGTTTGGCGATCTAAAAGACTGGGAGCAAAGCATGATTATTGCTTCACTACAGCGCGTTGCCCAAATGATGGACGCTCAGCATATCGATGCCTCCCCAGTACTGGATATCGGTGTTCTGGATCGCCAGGGTGCCTCAATGGATAAGCCCGCAACGGCACTGGGCTACAGTGACATCCCCGACTCCTCCGACAGAGATAAAAGTACTTAAGTAGCGACACCGGAGAAGAGGGGCTATGCACACATTTAGCGTGTATAACCCCCCTCTACAGCGGTAGAAATTTGTCTAAGCTTGCAGCAGCAAGCTCCCTGTAGCGATCGAGGCATTCTGTGTCGACCGGTTGAGCTTTCAGGCTACAAATTGTATCGATGGACATCCTTGTGATTGGTGCCGGTCCGACCGGATTGACTGCTGCAGTCGCCCTCACTTCCGTGGGGCTGAAGTGCCGTATTGTTGAGCGCAAAAACAGCCCCTCTGAACTCTCTCGCGCTGTTGGCATTATGCCAGCCACCATTGATGCCCTTCGGGAGCTGGGCGCCGCAGCCCCCTTTCTTGCAGAGGCAATGCCCCTGAGGAAAATGCACATATTGCGCGATGAGAGAACCCTGGTTTATATCGACAACAGCGGGAATGAGTTTCGCGATAGGGTGCCTCTCGGGTTGCCGCAAAATCGGACCGAGGGAATCCTCAGGGACATTCTTGCCGAGAGGGGCGTCGAAGTTGAGTACGGGGTCTCAGTCACTAACATCACAACCACCCCAGACAAGGCGGCCGTCAATTTCTCAGACAATACCAGCGCCTCTTTTGATTGGGTGATTGCCGCAGACGGTATACAGTCCGCCGTACGACAGCAGCTGAAAATACAGTACCCTGGCATTGATCTGCCCAATAAGTGGTCAATTGCGGATGTGGATTTGAGAGGAAGCTTCGATCCGGAAGAGATTGCCTTGGACCTGTACGGCGGGGAAGGTGAGTTCACCTTGGTACTCCCTATCGAACGGCGACGCGCTCGCATCGCATCATCAACCGAAGATGCCCTGGCAACCCTCAGGCTGCCGATAGAAATCGCCAACATCCGAAGGACCGCAGCCTTCAAAATCTCCATCCGACAGGCAGAAACTTACCGAAAGCACCGGGTGTTGTTGGCTGGAGACGCAGCCCATTGCCACTCTCCAGTGGGAGGGAAGGGGATGAATCTGGGCATGGCTGATGCCATAGCCGCAGCATCTGCTATCGCTAACGGTGCGGTCGATAGCTACTCTACCTCCCGGCATGAGGCAGGGGAGTCTGTGGTTAAGAAAACAGAGCTGGCGAGAAAGCTGATCTCCTCGAGCAATCCTTTGGCAAAATCGGCATTGTGGCTATCGGCCCACTGCATCGCCTCAGTGCCTCCGGTTCATCGCGCCTTTATGCGGCAGTGGACGGCGGTCTGAGTATCAATTTCGAGGGTGAGTTGAGGCAAAAGTGGACATAGGTGACAGGCTAGTGCTACTATTCGTCCGCCGGTTTAAAAGCCATTTTTTATTGCAGTTTACCTCGTAGTTTTAGTCATAATCCTTCGTTCGGTCTCGTTTAAAATAATACTTTTTGCCCGCACAACTCCATTCAATTGGAGCGCAATTGTTCAATCAAGGATATCTATTATGTCTAATACAGTTACTGGTACCGTTAAGTGGTTTGACGAAGGGAAAGGTTTTGGCTTCATCGCCCAGGAATCCGGTCCCGACGTTTTTGCTCACTTCAGCGCAATTTCCGGTGGCGGTTTTAAAACCTTGGCCGAAGGCCAGAAGGTAGAGTTTACCGTGACTCAGGGCGCTAAAGGCCCACAAGCAGAAAACATTGTCTGCCTGTAAACTTTAGGCTTCGCCCCCAATAAGGGGCGAGACCGTCCACTTCCCCAGCCAGTAAGTGCTGGGGAGGTATCCCCCTTGCTACAACCTCTCTCTTTTTGTAGTGACAGCCGAGCTTTTTAGGTCTATCACGCATTTTCGAATTCCTCCCAGCTTTCTTAACTCGACGACAGATCTACCTGGATCAACTCAATCCAAATGAAGGGTGTAGTACCAATAAGGGGCGCCAGAGGGCAACTTTTTGCAAGAGCCTCTGAAGATTTGATAGGGTCATTTCTTGTCAAGCGCGATGGCCCCAACATTTTTAGATATGGCAGTAGCTGTCACAGGCAAGCTTCCCATAGGTGATCAGTAAGTGGACAATCTTACACTTATTTACTTTCCGTTTACCCAATGGCTTTTATTATTCCAGGTCTATCGAGAACTTTTGAGTGACTAGATCAATGGGGCCTGACTGCAAAACGCCATTATTGGTACTCTTAGCTGAAGACAATCACGCACTGGCGTCCAATATTATTGAGAGCCTCGAAGAGTACAATATTCGATGTGACTTCGCTGACAATGGAATAATGGCCACTGAGCTGGCCTTAAAGTATGACTTCGATGTAATCGTACTTGATGTCATGATGCCGGGTAGAAGTGGTTTCGAAGTGAGCTCTAAGTTGCGCAATGCAGGAAGCTCGACACCAATATTGATGCTGACCGCGCTGGACCAATTGGACGATAAACTTGCCGGTTTCCAATCTGGAGGGGATGACTACCTGGTTAAACCCTTCGAAATGCTTGAGCTGGTCGCACGGATTCGGTCTCTATCAATAAAACGACGCGTTACCCAAACCCGGTATAAAGTTGAGGACCTGGAAGTTAATTTAGAGACCCATGAAGTCACCAGGCAGGGAAAATCTATAAATCTGCCCCCAATCTGTTGGGAATTGCTCGTGTTTTTGATGCAACAGAGTCCAAAGCTGGTTACTAAAGAAAAAATTGAACAGCATTTATGGCAGTTTCTTTCCCCCGAATCCGACGTAATCAAAGTACATCTGTATCGGTTGCGGCAGGGAATTGATAAGGGGTTCAGTTTTCCACTACTGCACACGATCAGAGGGAAGGGCGTTATCCTGGGGAAGCGTGATGAAAGCCTTTGATCGCTCCATTCGCAGAAAGTTTTTCTTTCACTATATTTGGATTCTTGCCGCAATTGTGGCGTGCAGTGCAGTTGTCGTCGAGAGATCCAAAGTGAAAATGGTGAAGCACGCTTTAGGTGCGACACTGATATCTGTAGCTGAAAAACGTATCATTGAGGCCGGAGGGGTTATTGATGACCCTTTTTTTGCCCAGTTACAAACATATGATGAGTACAGTTCACTGCCAAATACGGCAAAGCGCGTGTTAGAGGAAGCTGACGGCGAAGAAAAAAGGGTGCACTTTAGCAAAGACTTAATTGATGATCGCTACTATTTAGCAATTATGCCTTATGCTGAAAGCGCACTTAAGACAACTTACTACGTGCTAGAAATAGAAGAAGCTGCAATACCCAGCAAGTACAAAAAGGTAGAAATTGAAGTTCTTATCGGTATCTTACTAGCCCTTACTTTAGCATTAAGTGTGCCTCTTATTCTTGCAAGACAAGTGATATCGCCATTAAAAGACCTGGAGAAATTTGCGCAAAATAGCCGGCATAAGTTGACTCCGATCCCGGAATCTTTAAAGCAAAGGAAGGATGAATTTGGTCGTGTAGGACGAGTACTGCAAGAGTCGCTACAGCAGGTATGGAATCAACAAGAGCAGGAAAAACAATTTCTACAGAATGCGAGCCATGAACTGAGAACTCCATTGGCAACCATTGGTAGCGCCTTGCATGTAGTTAAGGTAAGGCAAAAAAAAGGTAAGCCAATCGACACTCAACTGGAGCAAATTGAGCGCTCCTATGAGCAGATGACCCAGCTAACACAAGCGCTTCTGCTGCTATCTCAAAGCAAGGTAAATCTGGAATCAACAGAATTTGACTTTAGTAATATGATTCAAGCTCGAGTTGAGCAGCTCAAATACCTCTTGGGTCAGCGAGATGTACAAGTTCATCTCAATTCGGATAGTTCGATCAACTTGAAGCAAGTACAAGTGCTACTGGATATCGCCATAACCAATCTGCTCAGAAATGCTTTTGAGCATACTCTTGAGGGAAGTATCGATATTAATTTTGATGCAAATGGAATTCGGGTTCAGAATCCCATACTGCCGGAGCAGCAGGTGCATTTTGACAGGGGGGAAGGGCAGGGGTTTGGTTTAGGCCTTCATATCCTGAAGCAAGTGGCCGATCAGCAGCAATGGATATTTTCTTACACGAAAAATGAACAATACCTAACCGTTAACCTGGCCTGGGCATGAGTTTATTTACCTGGCGTTTACCTTTACCGGCATAGAATCCCCCCCAGAAATAACGGAACTTCAACCAGTTCAAATTGGGATTCAATATGTCTAGTTTGCGAGATCAAAACCATAAGAGTTCTCTGCCATTAACTTTGAGTATGTGCACCGCGCTGGTGGGTTCGGCATTATCCAGCCTGGCTTTTGCAGATGAAGTTACCCAGAAGCCGCCAAAGCAGGATGAGACAGCACTTTCTGTAGGTATTGGAACCTTTAGCGTTGAGTCAATCTACGTTGATGGTGAGGACCAAAACAACATATTTCCATTGATCTCAGCCCGCTACAAGCGTTTTTACTTTCAGGGTTTTGAGTTGGGTGCTGATCTGTACCACGACGATAAACTTCGAGTGAAGTTTGGCATTGGCGGTGACCTGGCGGGCGATAGAGATAGAGGGGACAGTGATAAGCTCAGCGATATGGAAGAGCTTGATCTGGCGATTCTTGCCAACTTATCTATAAACTATAAAAGCCCTGTAGGCCTTTGGAATGTTGGCATCTCACAAGATATCAGTGATACCCACGACGGATACAGTCTATCGGCTGGATATAGTCTGCCTTACAAGCACCAAAAGTGGATCATCAAACCCGACTTCACTATTAGCTGGCAAAGTGATAGTGCGTTGGATTACTACTATGGCGTGGACCTAGATGAAGTAACTCAAGATAGGGCAGCGTATGAAGCAGATGCAGATATCATTACCCGGTTAGGCGTACAAGTGGGTTACAACATTAGCCCAAACCTTATTCTTATGGGGGGCGTATATCAAACCTGGTATGGCGATGAGATTAGTAATAGCCCAATCGTGGACACTGATAGTTCTAGACGTACGTCATTGATGGTGAGTTATAAATTTTAACTCTTCTTACGATATTTGATGAGTGTAGATTATTTAGACTAGCCGGCTAGTCAATACCAAGCAGAAGTTACAGGCTGAGGCAGAAGCCCCTGCCTGTAACCAAAACCTGTTTGCAGTACAATGTACAAGATACCCACTGAGTCATAGCAAGAAGTCTTCTCTATTTTGCATCCCAATAACAGGGACTACCGTATTTCTCCTTAAGGAAATCAATAACAACACGTACTTTGGGAGCCAGGTTATCCGTAGGTAAGTAGAGTGCATTGATAGTCTGGTTTTCTGCCGATGAAGATGCGCGGTAGTCAGTCAAAACAGGCACCAGCTTGCCCAAGCGAATCTCCTCGTTGATTAACCAAGTTGGGAACATAACAACCCCAGCTCCCCCTATAGCACTGGAAACCAGTGTTTCTGCATTATTGCTGTAAAGTGATCCCTTAACTTCATAGGGTGTCAAACCATCTTTACCAATAAACCAGCGCTGTAGCCCATTGGTTCCCTTAAATACCAAACAGTTGTGAGCAATTAACTGCTCTGGCGTTTCCGGAACCCCATTTACCCTCAGATATTCCGGGCTGGCTGCCAATACAAAGTTATGATTGCCAAAGCGATTCATTTTCAAGCCTGAATCTTGGAGCGCTCCAATTCTGATAAGTAAGTCAATACCCTCCTTAGCAGGGTCAATAAAGCTATCTGTCTGCTGCATTTCGATCCTAAGCAGCGGATAAAGCTCTAACAAATCTGGAATATAAGGAGCAATATGAAGCCGCCCAAAAGCAACGGGGGCGCTGATTTTAACAACCCCCCGTGGTGTGTTGGCTCTTTGCTCAATTTGCCCGCACACTAGCTCATACTGACGAACAATATCGCTACAATACTTTGCAAAGGCCGTACCTTCATCCGTCAGTGATATTGCCCTGGTATGACGGTGCAGTAGTTTGGTTCCCACTTTCCCCTCTAGCTGAGCCATTTTTCGCGATACAGAGGACGGTGTCATTCCCTGCTGCCTGGAAACCTCAGAATAGTTACCCAATTGGGCCGTCATTAAGAACAGTTTTAACTCTAATATTGATATATCGTAATTCATTAGCTAGCGGTCGATAGTGGGTAACTGTTGACTGATGTTATGGCCCCTCTGAGTAGTGCTTTACTCCTGTATATTCAGCTAACTTTGGATAGCGGGCTGCAGTGCCTCATTACTACGAACTGGCGCTCTCCGATTAGCAAGGTAATTACAGATCAACGCTAGAACTACGCAAACCATTGCGGCAATTCGCCAGGAACTTAACGGGATAGACGGATTCGTAAACCATCCCTGGGTATCAATAATCAAACTCATACTCATCTGCCCAAAAATCGTTGCAATTGTTGTTGATGCCACACCAATTCTGGGAACAACAGCAACTACAACTATCATGTAGAAGATACCAAAAAGTGCACCTGTTAGTTGCCACTTAGGCACGGAAAGAATTGATGGGCCGCTGTGTTTTCCAAAGAAAAACACCAGTAAGCCCATCACTACAGCTCCGATACCAAAGGTAAATAGGGCGCTTTGGACAACTCCTACACTTTCTCCAAATTTTCCGTTAATTGCCGCCTGGGTGCTCAACGCTACGCCGGATAGTACTGCGAGCAACATCAACCCAATCATAATTTGGCTCCCAAGTAGGTAAAATATAATGCAAGGCATAAAAATGTTGCCCCACATATTCTCAGGAGATTGATGGGCTGTTTACGCACCCCAAACCACCCCAGGGAGTCAATTAGGAAGCTTTTGGCTGTTTGCCCCACAAGAATCCCGATCATGGTCATAGCTACTCCAAGTATAGGAGTGGCTAAAGTTAGAACAACAACGTAAACAGGTCCTAACAAGCCACCTGAAAGCTGCCACTTTGGAACCTCTCGCCAGCTTATATATTTTGCACTGGGGACAAATAGACTGATGAGCCAAAGTAGGGCTGTCCCAACACCAAATATGCTTAGGGTGGCCCACAAGTGACCAACCTGCATACCTAGGGGCCCTAACAGTCCCGCCTCGACGGAGAGCCCCATACCTGCGATAACAACCAAAATAGTGGCGAGAATATTCATCGAGGGTCAAATAAACGTACGTTAGTCAAATGCTCATAGGCCTTTCCATTAGGGTATGAAACGAGTTCAAGTTGCATACCCCATGGAGCCATGAAATACACCCAGGTCTCTCCTTCAGTTGGCCCTTCAGTCATTACCGTAGGAGCGCCGAGTACCTCTATATTCTGCTTCTTGAGGTATTCAACCGCAGCATCAATATCTTCAACATAGAATGCTAAATGATGCCCCCCAACATCAGCATTGTTTGGTGCCACCTTATTTCGATCTATGTTGTCGGCATACTCGAATATTTCCAGATTGATGCTGTTCGCATTCATAACAGCAATTTTCTTGATCTCTGCACGAGGATTTACATTAAGGTGATCCGTCATCCAGGTATCGTCTGAGGCAAATGGCCCAAACGTATAAGCCAACTCAAAGCCAAAGTGTGTACTAAAGAACTCAACGGCCAAATCAACATCCGGAACGGTGAATCCTATATGATCTGCTTTTTTAAGTCCGGGGATCGCCATTAGATATCTCCTCGATCATGGCGAAGCTTATTCAGTGCGCCCATGGTGGTAGCCCCTTTATTGAAGCCCGTATACATTGAGGCAAAAACAATCAATTCCTCAATCTCTTCATACGTTGCCCCTTGTTTGAGTGCCATATCAACATGGGCTCCAAACGGGTTACCTTCACCATTTACATTGAGCGCCATTTGGTCAATAGCGATAGTGATTAGTGCTTTGGTTTTCTGATCCAGAAGCGGCTTTCCCCATACCTCGCCTGCGACTCGTACAGCTAGATCTCCCCATACCGGGTTAATAGACTTAAGTCCCTCGATCAATGCTTGATCATCCAAAACGGCATTTTCGTACTTGGCAGTCATAGTTAATAGTCCTGGTTATCTAAATGATATTTCGCTGTAGAAACTGGAAGTTATTATAGAGAGTCGTATCCTTCTTAAAACTTATAAGCAGGAACATCACTTTTGCAAATTATGCACAGATGATCGCTGTTTATGAGGTGGCACAGTCTGTTGTTGGGACTTATTTTAGTGTCCTAGCAGGGGCGAAAGAGGTATATGGTAGCGTTGCTAAAATGGTATTAGCCTGAAGGGAAGAGCGTTTTGATATGGCGATTACAGCATGGTAGCTAATGCCTCTAAATATATTCCAGGTGTCCTAACTAGATAAAAGCTACTAGCAACACCGATGCTGCTTATAATCTACCCTAAACTATGAATATCCATTGAAGGCTCGATATTCATATGTCCATGACTCCTATTGATATCGAACGCTGGAATAGAAAGGCCCACTTTGAATTTTTTATGAGCAGTGCAGGGTCAACTCGGATAGGCTTAACCCAGCCGATCGATGTGACAAATCTGGTATCTTTCTGTAAAAAAAATACACTCCCTTTTTATTATAGCCTTATCTTTTTGGTCACTCAGGTCGCAAATGAAATAGCGGGTTTTAGACACCGTATTGTCGATAGCCAACCCATGGAGCACGATATGGTGCACCCATTATTTGCTGATTTAGGGGGCAAGGATGAGTTGTTTAAGCTCGTTATGGCTGGAATGGAGAAGAGTCTGGCGGAGTTCGTACACAAAACAAAAGAGCTTTCATTGTCACAAACTGAGCACCTCCCTGTCGAGAAGTTCATAAACCGCCATGATATTCTTAATATTAGCAGCTACCCGTGGGGAGACTTTTCCAGCCTACAGGTAAAACCGGTACAGAAAGAAAACTGTGACCCAGGAATACCTTTTATTGCCTGGGGGAAATACCATCGCCAGGAAGGGCGCCTTATCACCTCGATGTATATTGAAGTGAACCACTGTTTCCTAGATGGTATTCATCTTTATCAATTTAAGCAGCGGTTAGAGGGTAAGATTTGTCAACTGGCTTGAAGTCACCTGACTGGATTTGGGGCCTGTGAGTTACTCTGAAACATCTGAATCGCGGACCTTTCAGACCCGTAGGGATTATTCAGAACTATTCCAAGGCCCCTTGGCTAAAAGCTCCTCATTCAGCCCCCAATAAAAAAGGCAACTACCAGGGCAATAAGCCCGAGAGAAGTAAATTGTATAGAAGTCTTCCTGAATTTTGGTACCGCAAAGGCAACCACTAATCCACTAATCAAGCTAAATAGCAGGCTCGCACCAAGCATAATGGATGAGAACCAGAAGAGGGGGCCGGCATGGCCTTTATGTATCAGCAGGAATTGATGCCATAGATCATGTTCTTTTACATGAAGTATCGCTGATTCCTTATCCTGGCTTGGCTCCAAATAGACTTGACGTTTGTAGCCATACCAACCAATCCACTCATCTTCCAAATAGAAATCTGCCGGCAATGATACTTCTGTGGGCTGAACAAACGGAGATATGGTATCCAAAGTTTCTTGCTCATTGTTGGGTAGGCCCTTGGGTAGAGAGACTGTGTACTCAAATTGTTCATCGACGCCCCCCTCTATATCAAATAGATAGAGCACACCCGTGGCGATATACAAAATGGCAATGGGTAAAAAAAAGCAGGAAAAGTAGGTGTGGAGCTTGATCCACAGTAAACGGTATCTGGATTTCATAGGCAACAAAGGGCGCAATGCAAATGCATTGCGCCCTGATAGTAAATAAAACAAATAAAAGAAATTAGAAACGGTAGTCTACTGACAGTCGGATGTCCCGGCCTGCCTCATAAATTCCGGCTACGCTACCAAACCCGGTAATATCTGTATAATCTGCTACGCTGGAGTGATCCCGATAGAGCTCATTAAACAGGTTTTGAACCGCTAAATTCACATTCAGACTGTCATCTGCCAGTGGTTCCCAATGCAAGTAAAGATCGTGTACTTGGTAACCGGGCTTGTCAACCTCTTGGATGCTGTCGACATCGTCGTCGACCTCTACTGAGCGGTGTAAAACCTCAATATCATTTAAGTCTTGTACAAGAGTAAAATTCCAGCCCAACTCTAATTTCGGTGTAATAGCATAGCTGGTGGTCAGGTTCCATGTATCGCCGCGAGCATTTGCTAAACCGTTGTGCTCATACCCCTCTACAGTCTCTCCATTCAATTCCGAATCATTATGGCTGAATGCGGCGCTGATGGTTAACTGATCCCAAACATATGAGGCGCTGAGTTCAAACCCTTCAGTTTCCAACTCACCAATATTTTCATAATAAACGGGACGCCCGACCTGATCAAAAATAACGTCATCGATAGTGCTGCGGTAGACAGCGGCTCTTAGTTGAAGGCCGTCCAGGCTGTATTCTAGTCCCAGCTCGGTATTGTCGACCGTCTCAGCATCCAGGTCAGGATCAAGAGTTGCCGACCACAAAGTAAACCCATCTCCAACTTCCTTGCCGCGCATCGCTGTTGCATGACCCGCAGTAAAGGTGAGTGCATCGGTAAGCGAATAACTCATTCCAATATTGGGGCTGAACCCCTTACTATCTGTCTCATCATCATGAGTCACTTGCTCCAGCTTGTATTCATCGTAACGCAGTCCAAAACTCAGCAATAGCGCGTCTGTAGCCTGCCAATGATCCTGGATATAGGCTCCGCGAACATGTCCCTCTTCAAGCCAGGAGTTGAGGCCTCCCTCCACTCCCTCCACTTCATCCTCACGGGCCTCAATGCCATAGGTGATGGTATGTTGACCAACACTGCTGGTATTACGTAAATCAAAACCGATGGATTCCACGGAAGCAACGTAGTCCCATAGCTCCCGCCAAACTTCTGATGTGGTGTGGTAAACCGTTGTTTCTAAATTGACCAGTGCACTGGGGGCAAATTGGTGGTTTATGACAAAGGTCTGGCGTTCGGCTTCCATCGGGTAAAGAGTTTCGCCTTGCAGGGCGGGCCAGTTGGGATGTCTACTGAACTCGCCTGATTCTTCCCGCTGTTCAAAGCTGATACTCAGTTTTTGATTTTCAGACAAATCGCCACTCAACTTTATAAAGGCGAGATCTTGATCGGAAGCTGAGCCGTGGATAATGTCACCGTCGCCATCTTCCATATTATCGCGATCAACGGTCACAAATGACCCGAGCAGCCCCCAATTGTCAGTAATCTTCCCATATACCGAAGCACTGGCTTTCTCACCATCATTACTAAAGAAAGCGCCTTTCGCTATTGCGCCAAACTGCTCACCGTCATCTAGTAGATCATCCGCATCTTTGGTCTTAAAGCGGATAGCACCGCCAATGGCACCGGCCCCACTGGTAGCTTCACCAGCACCAGCTTGCACTTCAACTTTCTGCAATAGCTCCGGTTCTATTGATACCCGACCAATATGATGGAAGAGGGTGCTTGTTTGTGGAGCACCATCAACAGTCACATTAAGAAGTGTGTCTTCCATACCGCGGACATAGACTTTTTGCGCAATACCCAGTGACCCGCCAACAGATACGGATGGTATCTGGCGAAATATATCGCTGAGATCATTTGCCTGCTGGATGTCGAGTTCTTCAGGTGTAATCTCGGTATCTGTAGCGACGCCGACAACGACCACGGTTTCCAAAGGGGGTTCAGTGGTAGTCTCTCGCTCTTTTACTTCCTGTGCCTGACTAATGCCAGAAGCCAGGACGCTGGATACCATCAAGGGGAGTAACGCGTGTTTGCTATGAGAAATGTTGCGGGCCATTTGGCTGTCCTTCGCAGAGTTACTTATTTGCAAATGCGAATTATTCCTATTGCGACTCGCAAAGTACAGCGGTGTTGCATTTGTTACATTTGATGTCCGCTTTAGCCTAAGCTGGCTCTAAGCATCCAGAAAATTGAGAGGGAAGAGTCACTCTCATGCACAAGCCCCCTGCGGGACGATTGGAGGCTTCCACAGTTGCACCAACACTCTTCAGTTGGCGTCGTGCTAAAGCTAAACCAAGCCCAAAATTTTTTGATTTTGAGGTGCGTGATTGATCCGCCCTGAAAAAGGGCTTAAAGATACTACCCAACAGATCCTCTGGAACTCCGGGTCCCGAGTCTTCGATATCAATAATGACTTTATTTTCTGCGGTCTGCTCCAGAAGAACATGAACAGCTTGCCCCTTCGGGGTATAACGCATCGCATTGCGTAGAATATTCTCCAGGGCCTGACCAACAGCTTGATGGTTGGATTGTCTTATTTCCGCCGAGTCCGGCAAGTGGGTGCAGATAGTGCGGTTGGGGAATTCAAAACGAGCATCCTCAACAATAACGTCGATAAGGTCTACCAAGTCCAGGTCTTCGTTGCCCATAGTGGGTTGCTCATTATCTAGCCAGGCGAGAGTGAGGGTGTCCTCAACCAAATGTCGGATATGAGAGGATTCCCGCTGAATCCTTTGGATATTTCGATCACTTGAATAACGGTTACCTGCACCTTCGATGGCAATGTCCAAGCGGGTTAGGGGCGTTCGTAGTTCGTGGGAAAGGTCAGCAATCAACTGGCGCTGGTTGACGATTTGCTCGCCAATTCGGGTGGCCATCTGATCGAAAGTTTTGGCAAGTTCAGAGATCTCATCGTTGCGATTGCCTAACTGGCGATGGACACGAACATCAAAATTTCCTCGACTGAATTCCCTTGTTGCCTGCTCCAACTTCCGTAGGGGGTTCATAATGTGGCGGTATAGCATCAGGGAAATGAAAGCTAGAATGCCCATGGGTAACAGTATTTGCAGTGCCAGTCGGGTAGTTTGCCAGTAGCTACCAGGGCGCATCCTATCGGGAAGCAGTACCAGCAAGCTGGTTCTCTCTGTTTCAAATGGGATCTCCATTACCGGATTGTCCGCAAAATAGAGGTGGACTTTCCAATCTACATCGCGGCCTAAGTTATATCCGATGTAGCGATGCTCATTCCCTCTCTCTCCTGCAATGTGGGTTACCTCATACTGAGTAACAGTGGCCCAGGTATTCTCTCGTTTCTGGAGCATATACAACCATTGCTCCAATTCAGCTTTGTTGCCAGTGAGAAAGTACATCTCCGCATCTTTGCCCCACTGCTTTAACTCCTCCCGGTGAGAAGTTTCTAGCAGGCTCATCTGTTCCTCGGTGCGGATAGTTAGGGAGTTGATCAGATAGAAGAGGGCAACGATACCGGCAGTAGTCAGTAAGCAGAGTTTCCAAAAAAGTTTCCGGTTCATTTCAAACAGTATCCCTTGCCATGCACCGTTTGTAAGCGGTCTCCACGCCAGCCTACACACGTTAGTTTGCGTCTGACCCGGCTCAAGTGCATATCCAAACTGCGATCGTAGGCACCCAAAGTGCGGTTGAGGACCTGCTGGGAAAGATATGCCTTGCTCAATACTTCACCGCGGTGTATCGCTAGCTCCCACAGCAATTTGAATTGAATCGCTGTGAATTCAATTGGAGAGTCGCCTGCAAAAACTTGCTGGGTATTCAAATCGAGCAGTAGATTGTCGATCTCGGCATGGTCGACGTTCTCCGTCTGCGCCGGCTGACTGCGGCGCAATAACGCCTCAATGCGCAACAAGAGTTCAGTCTGATTAAACGGTTTAGCCACATAATCATCTGCCCCGTGGCGCAGGCCAGTGATTCTTTCTTCTTCTGCCCCCTTCGCGGTGAGGATAATCACTGGAACCTGACTGGTTTTGCGTAAAATCTTGAGTAGGGAAATCCCGTCCATTTCTGGCAGCATTAAGTCGAGCAGAATTAACTGTGGTTGGTGCTTTGTAGCTTTCAAAAGCGCGGTATGCCCATCAAAGCAGGTATTCACCTGATACCCTGCATCTTGGATCATCTCACTAAGTTGGTCGTTTAGGCCTCGATCATCTTCGACGATTAGGATATTAAATTGTGAGGGCAATTTTTGGCTCATGAAGACACTGGCTGTTTGCAAAATGATGCAGAGCAAATTACCACAATGGGCAATGGCTAAATATGGTTAGTTGAATTGATCAGGAGCCGGTCAATGATCACTCTGAAGCTGAATGGGTAATCAGCTGTAGTAACTTGGCATTGTATGCTTGAGCGTAAAATTTATTGTGTTTGTGCTGCTCGCTATCCAGAGCGTAATCTTCAATATGGAAGCCGGTTCCACATAAGAAAAATGTTTCCTGAGGTCTGAATTCAGCATACTTACCTTGCAAGTCTTCTTCTAGTATCCCGGGCGTTACATGGCCAACCCCTGGAGAATAAACATCCACGAACTTAGCCCGTTTATGAGTGAAATCATCTTCCGCATCAAAGAATCCACGCTCCGCTGACAACACGGGATCGCTGGCTATTGCAATCAATTCATAGCTTTTTGAAAGCTCAGCCCATACCCAAGCGACTACACCAGCGAGAAGGGCCGTGCCCAGAAGAAAGGTATTTCTAAGAGTTGACGTCATTGTCTCTACCTGTGGAAGCCCTAAGGCTTCGTCCTAAATAGGAAAAATAGGCTGTGAAAGCCTGGTTAATTCTTTTGCGTTGCTGCCCCTGTGGATATAGTCCCAACTTTGCCTCTTGACTAGCCTTTGAGCCAGCAACCAAAAAATTATTGTTGATACTGGCATCCTGAATAAATGCTTCGAAAGCCCGAGCACTCAGCTCTACAGGCTCACTGTAGTAGACAGAACCATTTGCTTTATCGGCACTGATGGAAGCAGTCACCAAGTCACTGGGGTTATTACCACTCTCATCCAGCATCACAGTTTTAAAGCACGTAAAAAGTAAGTCATTGAGCGGGTGGGGCACTGGAGTTGCATTCCGCAACCAGGCCTCTGAGGCATACATGGTACTGGGCGTATCACTGAACGCTTTTTGGGCCAAGTAATGATCAAATGCATGAAACCATTCATGGGCAATAGAGCCAGGCCCCGCATTCTTGGCAAGAGAAAAGCTCCGGGCAGTAGGGTCATAAAAGGCAGCCATCCCCGGGCGCCCGCCGATTCCATATTGGAAAGACAATGTACCTCGTAGAGATACCAACGCTTCCGGTCCTTGAAGAATGGTCATTAGATCAACAAGTGCATCATAAAAAAGCCCTGCGGCCCGATCGTGCTCCTCGCGAGTGAGCCATCGGCCAACAGCAATTGAGCGAAAGCCGAATCGCTTCCTGACATCCACAAACGAAACGGGTTGTCGTTGCTGGGTTGCAGTGTGACCACTGCGATAAAATGCCCTGGTCAGGACCATAATCAATGCCAGTCGATTGGAGGAGGCTGGATATTAATCCTCTGGATTGAAGGTTTGCAAGAAATGGGAAGTGCTTCTATTCCTTTCAACGAACCCAATTGATTTCTATTCAACCCAGTCAGAAAAGTAATCAACCAAATAGTCAATCGCCATTCGCGCTCGCATGGGTAAAAAGCGACGATTCTGATACACGATCCAGCTACTGGCTCCGCGCCCACAAAAAGATTCCAAGATAGGCTCCAGTAAGCCCTGTTGAATTGAACCACTGAAACTGCTTTTGGGCATATAAGCTATACCCAGGCCTTGCTCACAAGCTTTAACGATCGCATGGGCATTATTTGTTCTCCAGCGCCCACTAACCTTTACGCTTACAGGCTCTCCATTCAGGTCAAAAACCCATTCATCATTGTTAGCCACCAAGCAACTCTGCGTTTTTAGTTGATCGGGGTGATTGGGTATACCATTTTCTTTCAGGTAACTCGGGCTTGCGACAGCCATCATTTGGCGGTCGGCCAGTTTACGAGCAACTAAGCCGGAATCCTCAAGGCGACCATAGCGTATGGCAAAATCAATCCCATCCTCGACGAAATTGACCATCCTGCTATTGAAGTCCATATCGATTTTCAATCCCGGGTGTTTCAAGCCAAAGTCCATCAGGGCAGGGGCAACATATTGCTCAGCAAAGATACCAGCTCCGCTAACTCTTAGTGTTCCATTGAGCTGAAACTGTTGCTGGCTAACCTGCTCATTCGCCTGTTGCAGGCCAATCACTAACTCTTTACACCGCTGGTAATAGGCGGTCCCGGCCTGGGTCAGACTTACCTGACGTGTTGAGCGGGCCAAAAGGGATGAGCCCAAGCGCTCTTCCAGACGGGAGACCTGCCTACTCACATGGCTAGTACTGCAGCCAAGTTGCTTGGCAGCCGCTGAGAAACCTTGGCTTTCTGCCACCGCTACAAACTCGACTATGCCGTCAAAATTTTCCATGTTTCTCAATCTCGATTGTTGCCATTCTGCAAAGGTATTTAACAGATTTTACGCATTATCAGCACAAGAGGGACAATCTACAATCCCTCCCCACTGAATGCTGACCAACAGAGGAAAGAAACATGAAGAAAGTACTTATACCAGTGACCAACCACGCCACCCTTGGTGAAACTGACCAGGCAAATGGCACCTACTCACCTGAGTTGACTCACGCGATTCACGTATTTATGGAGAGTGGACTCGACTATGACATCGCCTCTATTAAAGGGGGGAAAGCACCACTCTATGGCACTGACATCGAAGGTGACGACATCAACCAAAAGGTGCTTAATGATTCAGATTTCCAAAACCGTATCAATAACACCATCCCTATGAGCCAGCTGAATACTGCAGACTATGATGCAGTATTCTACCCCGGCGGATTTGGTCTGCTTTCTGACTTGGCAACTAACGAAGACTTCGCAAAGCTAAGTGCCGAGATCTACGAAAAGGGTGGCACATTGGCCGCAGTGTGCCACGGTCCCGCTGGTTTCCTGCCTATCACCCTGAGCAATGGCGAAAAGCTTTTGGCTAGCAAGTCTGTCACCGGCTTCACTCGTGAGGAGGAGATTGACTTCGGCACCATTAATGACATCCCATTTTTGCTGGAAGAATCTTTGGCGAGGGGCGCTGCCCGCTACAACAAAGTACAACCTTGGCAGGAGTTTGTTATTGAAGATGGGCGAGTGATTAGCGGCCAGAACCCAGCAAGTGCACACGGTGTTGGTGTTGCCATCGCCAAACAGCTTGCCAGCTAATACATGGCCTGGCCGGCCCCTCTGGGGTCGGCTCGTGATTCTAAGTAGAGGTGTCCCGTAGTGCAAAATGCAGTTATCTACCCGTCTCTAATGCTTATTGCAGGCATTGGTATACCGATAATGGCCACGCTGAATAGTGGTCTCGGTATTAAGCTTGGTAGTTCAGCCCTGGCTACTACACTGCTATTTCTCGTTGGACTTGTAATCTCCGCGGCCTATCTCTTGAAAACGGAGGGGTTACCCAGTGCTGTTTTTAGCAAAGAAATTGCCTGGTACTTTTACTTGGGTGGGATTCTAGTAGCTTTCTATATATTGAGTGTGACTTGGGTGTCGCCAAGGTATGGTGTGGGTAATGCGGTATCTTTCGTTCTTCTAGGGCAACTGCTCGCTATTAGCGTTATCGACCATTTTGGATTACTGGGTGCGCAGCAAACCAGCTTGGATACCAAGCGCCTTATCGGTCTCGCCATGATGGTTGTTGGCGTACTGTTGGTAGTAAAGCGCACGTATTAAGGAGTCTCTGAATAACTTCGTGATACCTCTGGCATGCAGAGCGGTTCACAATCAAGGCGCGGCTTCGCAGGTTGGAATAGAGACCACTTAAAAACCTTCATTGCAAAGTTAACTCCACTTCTTGCTACGGAGGCAAGAATCGAAAAATATACGGAGGTAAAAACTATCTAGCACAACCGTTATTTTTATAACGCAACTTTTTTGTATTCTCACTTTTATAATATCAATATCTTCTTTTTCAATGAAGTCAGTCTAATTGGACATGGGGTTAAAGAAACGCGTATGCACTTATGGGATAACCTTCCCTCTAGGCAATTTATTGATCTCATAATTAGGAGGGTGCCCCTTCTTATAAACCAGAACTGTTCGCTGAAAGCTCAAAAAAGTATCTCCTCGCTGATTAATACCTCGGGTTTCTACACTAATAATACCCTGTGTTGGTCTGGACTTGGATTCACGCTTAGAAATGGCCTAACTTTCTGCATAAACCGTGTCACCTTTAGTTAATTACCACCCTTGCCAAATTATAAAACATTGCATGTAAATACCAGTCTATTTTTGAGCTTTAACGGACATAGTATCGTTTGCAGTAAGATACAGTTCAAAAGAATGTTAGGTTGACCTACCCTTTTAAAGTTTATGGCTGCGAAGATCCGTGCTTTGATGCGATGTGCTGATGGAGTTGTTTCAATGCTATATCGGCTCTTGCTAAGTATTTTAAGGGAATTGGGATCTCTCTTATAGGAGGGTTAAACGATACAGTCGGTGGCGACACTAGGCATTGATTATATCCTGTGTAATTGGCGCTACGCAGCGATGAGAATAAAGCTCACCTTGTGGTTGTTATTTAAGTAATTAACGGTGGAGCTTTTGCTCTCCACTGCTAAATACTTCAAATCAGTGAGATTTCTATTTGGGGGAAATGTACTTTTGCATGGGGTGTGGTTGTTAATTGACTTCGCTCTACTACGAGGTGGGCGGTGTCGAATTTAAGTTAAGAGGTGCAAAACGGTACATGTATATTAATTAAAGGTGACGCCGTGGAGGTGCAGAAAATAATATATTTCCCTTCAGGTCGTGTCTTGATTCAATCTGGAGAGGCAGGATACTCTTTAATGGTCAGCTTGCAAATTAGTCCTTTCTTTTGTGAACCATGTCATAAAATGTAAAGAAAAATAATTCGCCAGAAGGTGATGATTGAAAATTTAATTTTTGCTGTGTTAATTTTGTCTGTTATTGATGTAATGGAAAGTTGTAATTAATGGATTATGTACGGTCCGAAGGGAGTGTGGACACCGGTTTGTCTGCATTCCTTATGGTGGTTCGATTTCACCATATCCCTGCCGATGCAGGTCAGTTGCGACATGAGTTTTGTTCTCATGGTGAAAAATTCGCCGAAGCAGAAATTATTCGTGCCGCTAAATATTTAAAGCTCAAAGCCCGTGCTTTTAATACCTCTTGGGGAAAGCTTTCCAGGCTTGCCCTGCCTGCTATTTTATCAATGAAAGATGGTACTTTTGCTGTGCTCGCAGGAGTTCAAGATGAAAAGGTACTTATCCATTTTGCCCGTGGTGGGCAGCCTAAAGAGTTAGATAAGGAGGTTTTCCTTTCCTTGTGGGGTGGGCGTACCATTTTGGTCGCCAAGCGATCACTATTACCTGGGGGGCAAGGGAAATTTGATATCAGCTGGTTTATACCGGCAATTCTAAAATACAAGCACTTGTTGAGAGATGTAATAGTTGCATCTTTTTTTATCCAGATTTTTGCATTAATCACTCCGTTGTTCTTTCAAGTAATGATTGATAAGGTGCTGGTACATAAAGGGGTGACCACCCTGGATGTATTGGCATTTGGTTTGATAGTCATATCAGTATTTGATGTATTGCTGAATGGCTTGCGCAACTACGTTTTTACACATACGACCAACCGGGTGGATGTCACCCTTGGCGCAAAGCTATACCATCATCTTACGCGGCTGCCTGTAGCCTATTTCCTTGCTCGGCAGGTGGGTAATACCGTCGCCCGGGTACGTGAGCTGGATACTATACGCAACTTTATCACTAGTTCGGCTTTAACCCTCGTCATTGATTTATTTTTCACAATCGTTTTTTTTGCGGTAATGTACTTTTATAGTCCAACACTCACCTGGATAGTGTTAGGCTCTATACCATTTTATGTGGCACTTTCGGTCTATATCACTCCGATTTTACGAAACCGCCTGGATGAGAAGTTTAAGCGTGGTGCGGAGAATCAGGCATTCTTAACGGAGTCTATAGCTGGTATTGAAACCGTTAAGGCCATGGCGGTAGAACCGCAAATGCAAAAGCGTTGGGAAGAGAATCTTGCAGCTTATGTTGCTGCATCTTTCAAGGCGAGTAACTTAGGGAATATATCCGGTCAGGTTGCTCAGCTAATCAATAAGATTGTAACTGTATTGATTCTATGGGTGGGAGCCACCCTGGTGATGAGCAATGAGCTCAGTATTGGGCAGTTGATCGCCTTTAATATGATTGCCGGGCGAGTAAGTGGCCCTATTCTTAAGCTGGTCCAGCTTTGGCAGGATTTCCAGCAGGCGGGAATATCTATCGAGCGCTTAGGGGATATCCTCAATACGCCTGCAGAGCCTGGTCATAATCCAAACCGAACCACCTTGCCAAGAGTCACTGGTAAAGTAGCTTTTGATAATGTCTCTTTTCGCTATGCTCCGGGACAGCCTCAAATCCTGCATCAGCTTAATCTTGAAGTAAAGGCTGGTGAGGTTATTGGTGTCGTTGGACGCTCAGGGTCAGGTAAAAGTACGCTTACCAAGCTAGTGCAGCGTCTGTATGTTCCAGAGAGTGGTCGCGTATTGGTTGATGGAATCGACCTGGCTCAGATGGAGCCATCCTGGCTGCGTCGACAGGTGGGTGTGGTTCTGCAGGAAAACAGGCTGTTTAACCGATCAGTGAAAGAGAATATCGCCCTGGTAGATCCAAGCTTGCCAATGGAAAGGGTCGTGCAGGCAGCAAAGTTAGCAGGTGCACACGATTTTATTGTAGAACTGCCAGAAGGCTATGACACTCAGGTGGGTGAACAGGGAGCCTCCCTGTCTGGGGGGCAAAGACAGCGTATTGCGATTGCCCGCGCTCTTATTACAAATCCTCGAATTTTAATTTTTGATGAGGCCACCAGTGCCCTGGACTATGAGTCTGAGCGTATTATTCAAGAGAATATGCGTCATATTTGTAAGAACCGCACAGTCTTTATTATTGCTCATCGCCTTTCTACTGTTCGCCATGCCGATCGGATCATCGTTGTTGAAAAAGGAGATATTGTAGAGAGTGGCCCTCATGAGGAACTAATAGAGAGGGAGGGCTATTACGCTCGCCTACATAGTTATCAAAGTCATACTCCCAAACTCAAGGCGGTGCCACAAGCGGCAAAACTGGACGAGGGTCAGCTATGAAATGGTTGCCGGCATCCTCAGATAAAAAAGAGATTTTAAGTGATAAGGAAATCCATAGCTTTCGCCCGGCTGCGATTGAAGTGGAGCAGACACCTCCTTCACCTTTAGGGCGTGCAATTATGTGGGCCATTGTTTCACTCTTTATTATCGCGATTCTTTGGGCTTGTTTTGGTCGCATCGATATTGTTGCTACCGCTCAGGGTAAGGTGATTCCCAGTGAAAGGGTAAAAACCATCCAACCACTGGAAACCGCTGCGGTAGCAGCCATTCACGTAAAAGAAGGGCAGAAGGTAAAAGCCGGTGATCCGTTAATAACTCTGGATACCTCCATTACTGCTGCAGATGTTCGCAGGCTTAACCAAGAGTGGCGGGATGCGGCTTTGCACCGCAACCGATTAGAAGCTTTAACTAACTGGTTTTCCTCTGAGCGACAGTCATTGCCCAGACTTTCTGTGCAGCTCCGAGAGCTCACTCCCTATATGGGAAAATATGAAGCTCTCCTCCAGCAGGAGGCGGCAGAATTTACTGCAAACCTGACGTCTCTTCAGAGGGAGGCGGCACGCATGGCTGCTGAGTACAAAATGACTGAGGCAGAAGTTACGAAAAATAAGCGACTGCTAGAAGTTTTGAATGAGAGAGTCAGCGCTTACGAAATTATGCAGAAGAAAAAGCTTGGGGCTCGCATGGAGTATTTAGAGGTAAAGCAGAGCCAGATTGAAGTAGAACAGGATATCAGTATCCAGCAGGCGAGCCTGCTTCAGTTGCAAGCAAGCATGGCTGCAAATAAATCTCAGCAAGATGCACTTTTGCATCAGCAATATAAGTTAGCTCTACAACAATTGCACGATATTCGTACTCGAGAGGCTTCTCTCTATGAGGAAAAGCTTAAAGCGGAGCAGCGAAGCAAGCAATACCACCTAACTGCCCCGATTGATGGCGCAATACAGCAGCTAGCCATACACACTATTGGTGGTGTGGTAACTCCCGCGCAAGAATTAATGTTGGTCGTTCCTGAGCAAAGTGATATGGAAGTTGAGGCTTATATTCTTAATAAGGATATAGGGTTTGTACATGAAGGACAGTCGGCGGAAATTAAGATTGATACGTTTAACTTTACCAAGTATGGGGTAATTGATGCAGAGCTTGTGGATCTCTCTGGTGACGCTATTCAAGATGAGCAGCTGGGATTGGTTTATAAGGCGCGCTTAAGGCTGCAGCAAAAGGGGCTTGCTGTAGATGGTAGGTTTGTAAGGCTTTCACCTGGGATGTCGGTAATGGCTGAAATTAAAACTGGAAAAAGAAGAATTATTGAGTTTTTTCTATCCCCTTTATTGCGATATAAGAATGATGGTCTTGGGGAACGCTGACTTTGATTTGACTGACTTTTCAAGGGATTTAACATAAAGGTAGAGATAAGTACGGATTATGATATGAATAATAAACAATATCTCTCTATTGCTGGAACTTTAACTTTGTTGATTTTGTTTGGAGGATTGGTTATGGATGATAGGCAGGGTGCGTTAACAGAAGGCAACTCTGTAGTCTTGGTGATTAATGAGCATAAGTTTAAAGTTAACAAAGAGTACCTGCTTTCTACAAAGGCTAAATCTAGAGGAAGGCACTTTAAAGAAATTTCTCATGTAGACTACTTTTCCTTTGATTTTCAGTTTCCTAGTATGAAGCCTTTTGACATTGATAATACTAATTCTGATGGGTGGGGGGATCGAGTCTCGGTATATGTTTCGAAAAATCATCCATTTGATTTTAAAAGTAGAGTTAAGAAAAACTATATAATTCCTGTGACTCCTGAGGGTTTTTTTGGGGGGGAGCCAATTCGTAAGTTTGAACAGAATGCTGTTAGGGGGAAGGAGTCAAGTGGGGATAAGGATATCTATATTTATGGAGACTACCAATTTTATATGTCATGTGACAAGGAGAACAGGTCTACTTCTCCAAAATATCCATCTTGTAAGTTGGTTTCTAACTTTTTAGGAATGGAGGTTTCATCTCATTTTTCAGTGAGTCTTAAGTTCAAAGTTATTCAGGTAAATCAAGCAATTAATAACTTGTTAGAAAGTTTTATAGTAAAGGGAAGTTAAATTAATGTCTCTAGATCATGGTTTAAGTCAAGAGCAAGTCGAAGCGATTCAAAATTTGGTTGATCAAGGTAGTTACTCAGAGGCTTGGCAGCAACTTGCTGAGTATGGTGATACCTACGCTGATAATGCAGCAGATGTAACTGGGGATCCTGACACTGCTTTTGGTGAAGCAATGCGAGAGCTTGTTGAGCAGCATTGGGGTAATACTGCAGGTGAGGGTGCCTATGAAAATGTGTTTGATGATGTTGCCAAAGATCACCTGAATAATTATTTAGATACAATGAGGGATACAGGTCAGTATCCTGATACTCGCCAGATTGAGCAGAGCTATCGGGATGCAGTAACTAGTAACGGTTTACCACCAGAAACCGCTTTTGATGGTGTTTTTACTAACAGTGTTGGAGATGTTATCCCGGGTGTGGATTGGCCTGATTTTCTTCAGGTGGATCCCGAGCGCCAGGTGGAATCGGATGTATTTGATGATTTGGATAAAGGGGAAGCTTGGGATATTTTGGAGCAGGATGTTCTAGATACTATAGATAAGGAAGTTAGAGACTATACCGATGAATTTGTGGACACTTTGGATGATGTCATTGAAGATGTCAAGGATCTAGTTGAAGATGCTATGGAGGCTGGAGAAGATGTACTTGACTCGCTTCTGGATGGCATTGATGAAGCAGTTGATACTGCAAGAGACCTTTATGAAGATGGGAAATCTTTTGTAGAGGATTTATTTGGGGGGCTTTTCCCCGGAGATGAATCTTCATCGACACCAATCCCAACCCCTCCTGCCCCTCCTACACCTCCGGTCCCACGACGCGATCCATTAACCTTAGATCTAGACGGTAATGGTGTTATCGAAACTATATCAAAAGATAACGGCGTTTTCTTTGATTTGGATAACAGTGGTTTCGCTGAAAAAACAAGCTGGGTGGCTCCGTCAGATGGACTCTTAGTACTTGATCGTAATCAAAATGGCCAAATTGATGGAGGGGCAGAGTTATTTGGTACGGAAACTTTACTGTCAAATGGGGAGTATGCAGAAAATGGTTATCAAGCTTTAGCGGAGTTTGATGAAAATAAAGACGGTATTATTGATAAGCAGGATGTAATTTTTGAAAGTTTACAGATATGGCAGGACCTTGATAGTAATGGAGTCGTTACTGATGGTGAATTGAAAACATTGGTAGATTTAAGTATTACTTCGATTAATATCAGTTATGAATCTGATCCATTTGTTGATGAGAATAATGTTGAACATCGAGAACGGAGTGATTTCACGTTAGAAAATGGAACTGTGGGTTTAACAAATACCTTATGGTTTGACGCTGATCAGCGTCATGCGATTCCTGTTGAAGTTCATAATGGAGAAGGGATTGATATTCCTGAAGATATTTCACAACTCCCAGATGCTGTGGGCTTTGGTAACTCCTACAGTCTCCATCAAGCGATGTCACTAGATGAGAGTGGAGAACTTAAGTCTCTCGTGGAGGCATTTGGTTTAGAGTTGGACTCTGATAAACGAAAGTCACTAGTAACTGAAATTTTGGTTTTATGGGCTAATGAAGAAAATACGGATCCCAATAGTCGTGGCAATTACATTGATGGGAGGAGCGTCGGTGTTTTAGAAACTTTTTGGGGGCAGCCTGCGTTACAAGAAACGCCTAATGGACAGTATGCCCAACTATTAAATGATGTATACCGAGGGTTAGAGCGGTCTGTTTATACACAATTAATGGCTGATACTCATGCTGATAAGCTGTTTGACTTGTTATCTTTTGAAGGTGAAGGTGATTCAATAATAGGTGACTTTGCGAAAGTTAGCGAGTACTTTTCCGAGTATTTCGCGATTGATGAAGCTTCAGCTAGCTTAGAGCTAGTTATGTTTATCGATGTTGTCCAAGGTATTAGCCCATATTCGGATGAAGTATTTCAACAATTTGCGTCCTCAATGGAGAAGCAAACTGTAGCTCTAGACCCCTCAATACGAGATTCGATGCTAAGTATAGTTAGGGCAGGTGAGGATCATATTGTAGGAGATAGCACAGGTGATTATTTGCGAGGATACGGTAGTGATGACTTCATTGAGGGGCTATCTGGTAACGATACATTATATGGCGGTGAAGGTAATGATCGCCTCTTTGGGGGGGAAGGCTCCGACTTAATACTTGGAGGTGAGGGTAATGATGAGCTTCAAGGGCACGATGGTGACGACGCTCTAGTGGGCGGGGATGGAAATGATCGCATATATGGCGGTAATAATGATGATAATTTGTCTGGAGGGGCCGGACAAGATTATCTATATGGGGGAGAGGGTGATGACGTCCTAAGTGGAGGTGGCGGCTATGGGGACTATCTATCAGGTGGTGGCGGTAACGATAAATACTTATATCGAATAGGTGATGGAAATACTACGATAGATAATTACGATACAAGCGAAGGGCGTTTAGATACCCTCAAATTGTTAAATGGTATTAACCCGTCTGAAGTAAAGTTAACCAGGTCTAGTTATAACTTGGTTTTAACAGTCAATTCGTCAGGAGAAGTAATTACTGTCTCGAATTATTTTCGTGATGATGCGATGGCCGGGTACGCATTAGATACCATTGAGTTTTCTGATGGGACTATTTGGGATATAGATACCGTTAAAGACAAGGTATTAATTCCGACAACTGGAGAGGATGAAATTTGGGGGTATGATGCCAGCGATGACGATCTAAAAGGCCTCGCCGGACACGATACCATACGCGGCCAGGATGGTAACGATGCCATTGATGCTGGCGAGGGAGATGATTATGTTTCAGCCGGTAATGGCGATGATTCAATAACCGGTGGCATAGGTAATGATACTCTTTATGGTGGTTATGGCAGTGATACCTATTACTTTAACCTAGGTGATGGCAGGGACTATATATCAGATCGTAAAGCCAATAGTTCTGACATCAATATCCTACAGTTTGGCCCAGACATTTTTTCTGATGACCTGTGGATACGCCGCTCAGGTGATGATCTGGTGCTTTACCATCAGAATATGCAGGACCAAATAACGGTTGATAATTATTTTGAAGAGGATGGCTTGGGCGATTATGCGCTGACCGAAATCCGATTTAACGATGGTTCTATTCTGGACTTATCTGAACTTAAGCAACGTGCTACCCAAGCAACAAATGGCGATGACACCATTTATGGGTTTTCCAGTAATGATGTATTGAGTGGTCTTGCCGGAAATGATGAGCTTCATGGTCAGGAGGGCGATGATGTTTTACTTGGCGGTGAAGGTAATGACCACCTGTATGGTGATAGCGGTGAGGACGAACTGCAAGGTGGTCTTGGTCAAGACACGCTTTATGGTGGTGATGAGGTAGATCGTTTATTTGGTGAAGAGGGTGATGACCGCCTTTATGGAAATGACGGGGATGATGAAATAATCGGCGGCAAAGGTAACGATTATCTGGAAGGTGGCGCTGGTGAGGATAAATATTATTTTGCTGCCGGTGATGGTCAGGACACGATTATTGATAGCGGCACCATTTATATTTATGTCAGTGATATTGAGCTCGAGGACGTGGTCTTCCGCCGTGACGGCCTTAACCTTAATGTGTTCTTCAAACAGAGCGAGACTGACAAAATCACGATCCGTGATTACTTCCCCGATTATAGTGGTATTGCTGGGAGGAAAATTGGGTTTCACCAAGCACTATATGGAACATCTTGGAATGTTTCTGCAGAAGAAATAAATAGCAAAATGCTGGAAGGCACTGAGAATGCGGATTACATTTTCGGTAACGTCAACTCGAATATTGTAGATGGTCTGGCCGGTGATGACATCATTGATGGCTATGACGGTGATGATGAACTCAGCGGAAACATTGGTAATGATCGCCTAATCGGTGGTGAAGGTGATGATCTTCTGATAGGTGGTGTCGGTGAGGATATATTAATTGGTGGTGAGGGAAATGATCGCTATCAATTTAGTGCCGGCGATGGCCAAGACCAGATTGATAATAATGATACGAGTGGAGCAGACATTGTCGTGTTTACGGCAGATGTATCACCAGAATCTGTTGCTGTTACTCGCGATGGAAATAATCTGTTATTGGGTTACGGCTCTGGTGATCAGGTTCTGGTACATAATTTCTTCCTGGAAGAAGGTAGTAGTAGTTACGCAATAGATGAAATTCACTTTAGCGACGGTACCGTTTGGAATCGCGAGTCCCTACTGGATATGGCTCTCATTGGTGCCGAGGGTAATGACTATCTAATAGGATATAGCACTGATGACGTTCTGGAAGGTAACGGCGGTGCTGATGTCCTGGATGCGAATGGTGGTAACGACACGTTATTAGGCGGAGCTGGTGATGACCAACTAAATGGTGGCGAGGGCAACGATATTCTCTCGGGTGATTCCGGCAACGATCGTATTTCCGGTGGTGCAGGGGATGATATTTATCGCTTTAAGCGCGGCGATGGAGTCGATACTTTTAGTGAGACTTCTGGTGCAGATCGTGTGGAGTTCACCGATATTGCCTCTAGTGAGGTTTTGGTGCGTCGTCAGGAGGCCAATCTGGTCATAAGTATTCCTGGTTCCTCCGATGCCATTACCATAAGTAACCAGTTCCTTGGGGAGCAATTAACTGCTGCAAGTTCCAGCTTTGAAACCGTAACTTTTAGTGATGGTATAACTTGGGACTTTGAGGCATTGATGGCCCAGGCAATAGCAGGGTCTGAGAGCGCTGATACTATTCTAGGGTTTAGTTCTGGAGAAGTGATTCAAACCTTAGGCGGTGATGATTTGGTTAATGCTGGAGACGGAGATGACCAAGTTGAAGGTGGTCTGGGTAATGATGAGCTTTATGGTGAGCTTGGCAATGACACTCTGAGGGGAGGTGACGATAACGATACTCTTTATGGTGGCAGTGGAAATGATGAACTTCACGGCGATGCTGGAGAGGACGTCCTTGTCGGTGATAGCGGCTCAGATACGCTTTACGGTGGAATAGAGAGTGACGATCTTTCCGGTGGCAGTGGTGAAGATACACTGAATGGCGGAGAGGGCGACGATATTCTTCGCGGTGGCCAGGATAATGACACCCTGTATGGCGATGCAGGTAATGACACCCTGTATGGCGATAGTGGCACTGATGAGCTTCATGGAGGAGAGGGAAATGATGAGCTGTTCGGCTCTGGAGAACTCTATGGCGATGCTGGTTCAGATAAGCTTGAAGGTACGGGGCTACTGGATGGCGGTGCCGATAATGACGAGTTGTACGGGTTGGGAGACGCAACATTAATCGGGGGCTCTGGAGACGATACCCTGGTTGCGGATACTGATACCTGGTCCGGCACGGCAAGTACCTTAGCCGGTGGAACCGGTAACGATACTCTGTACGGTTCCTTTGGTGATGATATCTACCAATTTAACCTTGGCGATGGTAGAGACACCTTGATTGAACGTCGCGAAGGTGAAAACTATAGCAATGTTGACCCTTCAATGGATACCTTGCAGTTTGGTGCAGATATTAAATCTGCTGACCTGGAGTTTATTCGCCAAGGAGATGACTTGCACATACGCCATATCAATGGCACTGATGAAATCACTATCAATAATTGGTTCCGCGAACCAAATGATCACTTTAAGGTAAATCGATTTGAGTTTTCTGACGGTACGGTACTTACCGATGCTGATCTTGAAGCCCAGATGGTGACCTTGGGCACTGATAGTGCTGAATCTTGGGCTGGTTACCGCGATCTTAATGAAAGAGTTTTTGCCGGTGGCGGTGATGACAAGGTTTGGGGGCGCACTGGTAACGACGAGCTCCATGGTGAAGCCGGAAATGATTACCTCGATGGTGAAGAGGGCGATGATCGCCTCTTCGGTGGGGAAGGTGTAGATAATCTGGTTGGCCGTGCCGGAAATGACTATCTGGAAGGCGGTCTTGAGGGAGATACCCTGCAAGGTGATGAAGGAGCCGACCAGTTATTTGGTCAAGATGGTGATGATAGTTTATTTGGAGGTGAAGGCGACGATCTATTGGATGGCGGTGCTGATAATGACTACTTTGAGGCCGGAGAGGGTTCGGATACCTTGCTTGGCGGTAGTGGTGATGATCAGCTAAGCGGTGATGAGGGTAATGATGAGCTTACCGGCGGCACTGGTGATGATGTGTATGTATTTGGCGCAGGTGATGGTCATGATGTCATCCACAATAGTGATGGTGGTTCCGATGGTGTGTACTTTACCAGTGGCCTTAGTGAAGACCGCCTGACATTTACCCGTGACGGTGACGATCTGTTAATACTGATTGATGACGGTAGTAGCGATAGTGTTCGTGTTAAGGATCATTTCCTTGGTGGCGAAGCAGCAATAGACTGGGTGCAACCAGTCGGTAGCTCAGTATTTAATACTACTAAAATTAATCAGCTGGTAGCCGGGGAGCAAAATGGCGATTTCGATAATGTAATCACTGGTACTGATGCTGGCGAGCAACTAGGCGGCACTAATGACCAGGATCTTATTCAAGGCCTTGATGGTGGAGATTCTATCTTCGGTGCGGGAGGTAACGACCAGATTGAAGGTGGTGATGGTGCTGACCAATTATACGGAGGTAATGGCAGTTTCTCTGGTAGTGGTGATGATGTAATTATTGGTGGAGCTGGTAATGACGTTCTCATAGGCGAGGATGGAAATAATCAGCTGGCTGGTGGAGCAGGTGATGATCACTATTACTTTAAGGCTGTTCCTGGGGTAAATACTATCGACAATAGTGGTGGTGGTGCAGATGGTATCTTCTTCCTCGATGGACTTGATAGATCGCGTCTTAGCTACCACCGCGACGGCGATGACTTGGTGATATTGATTGACGAAGACTTGCAGCAGCAAGTTCGAGTGAGCAATCACTTCCTGGGTGGGGATTATGCTATCAGTTATGTTCAGCCAACAGATGGTGGGTATTTGATAAATGCTGCGGATATCGATTCAATGTTAACCGATATCCCAACAGATACCGACACCGGTAGTGATGAGGGTAATACTGATCCAGGTGATACAGATAGTGGCTCCGGTAATGAAAATACCGATCCTGTACCTGAACCTGGATTAGGCGGTAATGATGTACTCTCAGGTACAGCAGGAAACGAAGTACTTATAGGTGGTTCCGGTGATGACATTCTTGCTGGGGGAGAGGGGAATGATGCCCTCTACGGTGGAGAAGGAAATGATGTCTATATCTTTACTGGGGGGCAGGATGTTCTGGAGGAGCAAAATGGTATCGACACCTTGCGCTTCTCAGGAGGCATCACATGGAATGAAGTTGCCTCTGGCTTAGTTGGTTCCGGTGATGACCTGATATTGAAAGTCAACGGTGGGCCAGACCAGATTACACTAAAGAATTTCTTCTTAGGTGGAGCTGCGCTGGTTGAAACCATCGAGTTTGAAACTGGGGGGCAAATGACAGCGGCCGACATCTTCAGCATATTTGAAATGTCGATTCCAGATTCACAAGAGACTTTTGACCAGACTATAGATGGAAGCGCTGGTAGCGATAGCTCTTTGAATGGGGCTGATAACGCGGATTTGATCCGTGGTTTTAATGGTGATGACCAGCTTATTGGCGAGGCTGGGAATGATCAGCTGGAAGGTGGTAACGGTTCAGATGAGCTGATTGGTGGCACAGGTAATGATCTGCTAATAGGTGGCCGTGGAGATGATGTCTTTATCTTTAGCGCAGGGGATGGTCAAGACATAATTGATAATGCTGGAGGAGGAGTAGATATTCTTCGCTTTGAAGGTATAGGCTTTAGTGATATTTCCAGTGGTTTCTTTAAGTCTGTAGATGATTTGATCTTACAAGTGAGCGGTTCAAGTGATCAGGTCACCGTGAAGGACTTCTTTAAGGGTGGCGATCATGCTATTGACCAGATCGAGTTTACTTCTGGGCAAACAATATCTTCTGATCAAATCTTCGGATTGTATGGTATGAGCAATCCTGATACCCAGGGGTCAACTGACTATAGCGGGCTTCCGGATGAGCGTTCCTTTGGAACGACAACTTCTGGCAGCTCGATAGATGAAGTGTTCATTGCCTCCTCCGATGCAGACTTCATTGATGCTGGTGCTGGAAATGATCATCTATTCGGTAGCACAGGTGATGATTACCTAATTGGCGGAGAAGGTGATGATATCTATCATTTTGCTACTGGTGATGGCGCTGACACTATAAATAACTTCTCCAATTCTGCCGGTAGTGATGAACTGCAATTTGCTGATGGTATCGAAGAGGCTAATTTGTGGTTTGGTCAGGAAGGTGATGACTTGGTTGTAAATCTGCTTGGCAGTGAAGATCAAGTGATAGTTCAGGATTGGTTTACGGATGCGGCAAACCAGCTAGACACTATTCGCACTGATGACGCAGTGATTACCAGCAGCGAAATTGAGCAATTGGTAAATGCAATGGCGGCATTTGGTGCACCTTCAGGTGGTGAGATCACTTTAACCTCAGAAGAGCAGGAGCAAGTGAATACTGCTATAGCCTCTGCCTGGCAAGTGAGCGCTTAAGCTTGTGAGAGATTGGTACTTGTTTACTTAAGTATCGATCTCTTTTTTCCTTCAAAAGGCCCATTCAGTTTGAGTGGGCTTTTTTCATGTTAGGTGTTAATTTTTATTTTAGACTAGCAAGCATCTTATGAATGCAAACTGGCGGGAGTGGAAGTTACGAAAAAATATGTCTTGCGGAGGGTGTGAGTGCTTATGTGTAGTAGTTCAGACTTGATCTTACAGTTATCGGTTTTTCAGGAGGTGCTCTGTCAGGTCGAATTCAGTTTACGAGCTTTTCCTTCCTGATTTTTTTCCATCTTCAAGAGTCGCTAACGGTGTTCGACCGCCACACTTCTTGCCCTGATGGGTTCTCTCATTAGCTACTCAGCTAGCTGCAGCTTAAGTAGAGAATTCTCTTCTGCTAAGCTACTTTCTGATCTCGTAATTAGGAGAGTGATCTTTCTTATAAACCAGAACTGTTCGCTGAAAGCTCATAAAAGTATCTCCTCGCTGATTAATACCACGGGTTTCTACGCTAACAATACCCTGTGTTGGCCTAGACTTGGATTCACGCTTAGAAATGACCTCACTTTCTGCATAAATCGTGTCACCTTCAAAAACAGGTTTAAGCAGTTTAACTTTGTCCCACTCAAGATTGGCAACAACTTTCTTGCTAATAGTATTTACAGTCATACCCGTGACAATAGCCAATGTCAGAGTACTATCTACTAATGGAAGGTTCCATTCAGTGCTCTCTGCGTAATGGGCATCAAAGTGGAGTTGCGCCGTATTCATAGTTAACAGGGTCATCCAGGTATTGTCTGTTCGCGTCAATGTCCTACCTGGGCGGTGCTCGATAATGATACCTTCTACAAAGTCCTCGAAGTAGAAGCCAAAATCTTCGCGATATCGATTGTTGTCAATCTGTTTATAGGGGTTAAATTCCATTTAAGATTGCCTCCTTGATTGAGTGATTGTAAGTTCGCTTGGATATACCCGGAGCACTGGCAGATTTGCGCTGGAGTAGCCTTTAGCTAAGACTATTAAAGTTTGAGATTATTTGCTGAGCCTTAGAATAGATCGGGATATCTATCATTCGGCCTTCATATTGGCAGGCTTTACCTGAGGATTCATTGTAGATACGAACGATTTCCTTTGCTTCCTTATACTGGTCTAGTGTGGGCCTAAAAGATAACTTGATAGTTTTTACTTGTTTAGGGTGAATAGCTGCCTTGCCACTAAAGCCAAGCGATTGAGCCTCATTGAGTTCATTAATTAGTCCACCTTCATCCTTAAAGTTAAAACAGGGGGAGTCATAGCAAGCTATCTGTTTGAGTGCGGCAGCTTCGACCATTTTCATACGCGCCCATATGAGTGCTTGTGGGGTACATTCACAGTTCAGATCGGCTGCATAATCAGCGGCCCCAAACATCAAACCTTGCAACTTTTCAGAACTACAGTTAACGATATCATATAAATTGGATGTTCCTTGAGCGGTTTCAATTAAAGCTATAATCGAAATATCCTTATAGGCTTCGCTCAAGAGCTCACTGATAAGGTTGATATCATGTTGAGATTCTGTTTTCGGATAAAGCACCACATCTATAAGTGGCTTTTTATCAATAATTTCGGCCAAATCTTTTATTCCATTGATCGTTGACAAACTATTTATCCGAATTGCACTTATAACACCATTCGAGCTTGGCCTTGAATAAAAATCGATCGCGATATCCCTGGCTCTACCTTTGTTCTCCACTGGTACGCTATCTTCAAGATCAACAATTATTCCATTTGCCCCAACTTCAGACGCCTTAGCAAAGCGTTCCGGTTGGTTTCCTGGGGTGAATAACAATGCGGGGAAAAGCTTTAAATTGATCATTTTATCGCTCAAATAAAGTTTTGCTCTTTGGCCTGCTCCAATAAGCTCTTACGGAATTTAGGGTGTGCGATTTCAATCAAGGCAAGGGTCCGCTCTGTGGTTGATTTCCCCATCAGTCTGCAAGATCCGTACTCGGTTACCACGTAATCGATGTCTAACCGAGAGTCTGTGGTTATAGATTTCAAACGTGGAACTATCCTGGAGGTTTTACCACGCTGTGCCGTTGAGCTACTGGCCAGAATAGTCTTCCCATTTTTTGAGTAGTAAACTCCCCTCACGAAATCCAGTTGCCCGCCAACACCCGAGAATTGATGTCCAATGAATTCCGCATTAACCTGTCCACTGAAATCAATCTCAATAAATGAGTTAACTGAAATCATATTATCGATCTGGGCTATTATTTGGGGTTCATTCACATATGACACTGGCAGGCAGAACATAGATGGATTGCCATCTATAAAGTCAAATAGTTCTTTGTTCCCAGCTGCAAAAGTGAATACGCTCACATGAGGGTTAATTGTTTTTCGGGCATTAGTTACTGCTCCAGACTTAATAAGCTTAATCATACCTGGTGTTATCACCTCGGTATGAATGCCCAGATCTTTCTTTTTAGTTAGTTGTTCACAAACTGCATTCGGAATAGCACCAATACCCATTTGGATAGTTGCGCCATCAGGTATTAACGGAACAATGTAGTCACCAATTTTTCTATCTAAATCGGTAATCTCTTTTGGAGATTCCTCCGCTAATTCCATAGTGTTTTCAACAATGGCATCCACTTCACTAATGTGCAACAAGGTGGCCCCCGCTGTACGTGGCATATTTTCATTCACTTCCACAATTAATCGATTTGCGTGGCGCGACAACTCAATAGCATAATCACCATTAGTGCCAAAGTTGAAATAACCATGCTTATCCATCGGCGCAACAGTTACCAGAAAAGCATCTATTTTAACTTGCTCTCTGATTATTTGAGGATATCGACTAAAAGATATAGGGACATAGTTAATATATTTTTCCCCTTTTGAAAATCCAGCATTTGCTAATTTAACTTCGTCTTTAGTTAGCATTGAAGAGTAAGGCCTAACCCGGTCCATTAGATCTTCTTGAAAAATTGTTTCCGTCGCAACCTTCCCACAGCGCATATAATAGACTTTTAAATGTGTGATAAATCCATTTCGAATATGCTTCTCTAGTGCTGAAAGTAGGGCTGGTGGGCTAGCGGTGCGCATGCCGATAGAAATAACGCTATCGTCTGGGATTAAATTAACTGCTTCTTCAGGTGTTAGCTGTTTCTTTTTATACAGGGCGTTGTTATCCATAGTAGATTAACCGATTATTTGGCCACACTGTGATCCTTGAAGCGGCTGCTGTCGCTCTTACGGTCCTGTTACAAAGGCGTTAATAAGCAAAAAACTTCATAGACCTGCAATTAAGCACTGATAAGGAAGTAAGAGCTACTAAGCCCTGCGATTATAGTTTGCGAATCAAAACTTGTTTCAAAAGGGCTTGTGACTTAACGATGAATATCATGCAGCTTGTTTGAGCAGATTCGATTTTATGCAGTCGGTATGCTCTAAAAGCTCCGCAGTTGAACTTTATGCCACGGTGGTATTCGTAAAAGCACCTAAATCTCTTAATGGTGTTCCATTAGCTTTAAGTGCTATTCACCAAAGATTACTGCCTATCAGTTGTCTATAAGAAAGAATGATGTGACTTTAGCTGATCCATCAAGCAGTGGTATGCCAAACCTCAGCAACTACACTTTTGCAAACACTCGTAGATGCCGCACTGGTACTATTCCAAATAGTTCTTTAGCGGTTCCTAAAGCAACCGTTGGAAGTCTATTCATGACAAAGTCAAAACGTCCACTGATTTCCGTCAACCCCTTAAACGGTAAAACTCTGAAGACTTATCACGAAATGTCACAAGAGGATCTCGACAAGGCGATCGGTCGCGCAGACAAAGCCTTTGTAAGCTGGAGAAACCGAAGTTTTAGTGATCGAGCAGTGATACTAAAGCGTGCAAGCAACCTATTTGAGGAGCGATCCGAAGAACTTGCCCGCCTGATGGCGTTAGAAATGGGTAAGAAGCTCAGTGATGGTCAAGGTGAATTGGCACTTTGTGCTGAAATTTTTGACTACTACGCTGAAGAGGGCGAAAAAATCCTAGCTCCACAGCAGCTTTCCACCCGCGAAGGGGAGGGCACTTTAGTCTTCCAGCCCTTAGGAGTGGTCTACGGCATCCAACCATGGAACTTTCCCTTCTACCAACCGGCTCGCTTTACCGCCGCCAACTTGATCGCCGGCAATGTTGTACTTACTAAACATGCCTCTAATGTTCCCCAGTGTGCCGAAGCCTTCGCACAGCTGTTGTTTGATGCAGGGGTACCGGAAGGAGTCTATACCAATCTACCGATCACATCCGGTGGGGCTGCCTCCATTATTGATGACGATAGGGTCAAAGGAATCTCATTTACTGGCAGCAATGCCGCCGGTGCAATGGTTGCAGAGCAAGCTGGCCGCAATGTAAAGAAAACTGTTATGGAGCTGGGTGGTGTTGATCCATTTATCGTGCTCGAAGATGCGGATATGGATTTAACGATACAGCGATTTGCGGAGGGAAAGCTGGGCAATTGCGGGCAGATATGTTTGGCTGCGAAGAGAATCATTCTAACTGAGCCCATTGCTGAAGAATTCCTAGACCGAGCTACCAAGCTGTTCCAAGCGCTGAAACCCGGTGATCCTCTTGTAGAAAGCACAGATTACGGTCCGCTTTGTACCGAAAAGGCTGCTGAGCAACTGGAGGATCAAGTCAGCAAGTCCGTTAAGGCTGGCGCCCAACTGCTAGTGGGGGGTAAGCGCAATGGCGCATTTATCGAGCCGGGTATATTAACTGAAATACCCGCTGGTTCCCCGGCAGCCGTAGAGGAGTTGTTCGGCCCCATCGCTTGTGTTTGGGTAGTTCCCGATGAGGAGGCAGCGGTTAAGCTGGCCAATGATAGCCCCTTTGGCCTGGGTGGTTCTGTCTATACCCAAGACCATGAAAGGGGCCGCCGTGTCGCGGAACAGCTGGAATGTGGTACTGCCTTCGTGAACCATGCCGCTTCAAGCTACGCCAGTATGCCTATGGGAGGAGTGAAGAAATCCGGCTATGGCCGGGAGCTGGGAGAACTAGGTATTAAAGAGTTTGTCAATCAAAAGATGATACGGTATTTCTAAGTAGCGCAATATAGACGTGGGCAGAGCAATGAAAGTACTTGTGGCGGGCGCTAACGGTGCAATCGATCAAATCCTTGTGGGTAAACTTGTCGACAAAGGGCACGAGGTAACCGCAATGATCCGTAGGGGATTACGAGAGATACATGTGCGCCATCCCTCGATCTGGAAGCCAAAAATATCGCGGAAGAATATGTAGAGCAAATTGTCTCGAATACAAGATATTGAGACCTAGCACTTTTACTGATTCTTTGGAATTGGGGTGATCACATAGGAAATTTATTTGAAGGACTCAACATTGAGGTCAGCCGAGCCGATGTTGTGGAGGTGATAGCTGCATGTATGGTGCAGCTAAGCAGTGCCTGCGCTGTATTTGAGTTCATTGACGGTTATTCGGCTTTTACCAAAGCATTGGCCCAAATAAGATAACGCTGATGGTTCATTTTAGGTTGGGTTTGATATCTCTCAACATATGAAAATCACAAATTATACGCAGCAAATAGTATTTGAAAATTAGATTAAATTGAACTACCCAGTATATTTCTATCCAAATAAAGAAGATTGTGAGTTCTTTAACTGAATTAGACTATCCTCAAATTTTATTTTCTTGTTAGCTTTATCTATAGCCGACTGGGACATTAACAATCTTAGTTTATCGATATCGTCAACGCATTTAATCTTAATAAATTCGCTGGTATTTTTGATGTAGATGAGAGAGTATTTCTCACGTTTTGTTAGTTCAATTACGTTGGACAAGGTTCCAGTGCTCGACCTATCCCAAATCATAAATCCATAGTCACAATCGTTTGCCATTTCCATATCTTTGGCCTGGTAAAATTCTCGACTACCTGCTCTATGGCTCGTGCTGATACATTGAGTATCCCAGTCTCCAAAATTATTCCTTGCCTTTGTACCGCTGCAATACACAATTACATTTCTATAGTTAACACTATCGACATATTTTTGAACTGAACTATCAGCACCAGCTGCATCACCAAGAATTATAATAAATCCCGACTGTATAATTCTACTGATCCTCTCCTGTACGGCGAGATCAACTCTCTTTATTGTTATTGATCCCGATATAAAAACTCTAGTCATGCTATTTTTTTCTCGTTACGGTAGCAACATAGACTTTGTCTATTTTACTACACTCCTTCAAAATTGTCGTTGCAGCTTCCAATGACGTTCCCGTATCGTATAAGTCATCAATTATCAGAACATTATAGCTGTGTGCCGTTAGATATTTTTGAATTACGTCATTATGTAAAGCAAAAGCGTGCATTAATGTCTTGAGTCTTTCTTCCCTAACAGCAATATTCTTTACTTGTGTGGTAGCTAGAGGTTTAAGTAGAAGGTTTTTGCTCAATGCTTTGTTTGAAAGTGCGCTAACTCTCTCTGCAATTGCTGTCACTGGCTGCCTGTCCCTCTTCTTGGAGGGCGGCATTCCTATGATAAAATCAATGTCAGTGAATTTTTTAACGATCTGTTCATGCATCAATTGTGCGATTGGGTGTACTTTTTTAAAATCCTGTTTATATTTTAGTTGATATAATAGTTCCCCAACATAAGTCCTGGTAGTATCAAAAGTAGGCCTTCCAAATTGGTCTTTACCTGTAAAAGTGCTTTTCTCAGTATGTTTGTCAAGAGAGTAGCCTTTATCCCAGAGGCCGACAATCTCCTTTACATCAGTATTCATAGTAACGTTCCTTGTACTAAGTTCTAATTTTTAAGGCAAAATCCTTTGCCTAATACTGCGCGGATAGGTCTGCGGAGGTACGGTTGTACTAAGTAGGTTATAGGGTTATTTTTATTTTATTCAAAAGATCAATAATTACCGGGCGATTGAGCGTTTCGCCGCTATTTTGGGGCATCAGGCTGAGTAGTTCTCATGGCCTCCGTGGCTCATAAAAACCGCTGTAAATACAGTAATCAGCGGTATCTCACCTATTTTAGGTGAAGTCTCCACTTGAGAAGCTCACGTAAAATTAAAAGATTAGATATCGAGCATCTCTCCAGGAGATACTCAATCTTAGCAGGGTAACAACTTTAGTGTCTGATCAACAGCTTGCTCGCTATTACACCGCTGCACCTCCAAGCGTTCAACTCCTAAGTTGTGGAGTTTATTCCGGATCTGATTTAACTCAGTATTCGTTGTGAGGCTTGGATGCCTGGTAAGGCGCACTTGCAGTGGTACATTGGATTGAGCGAGAAGCTCCGCACACTGCCATGGGGCCACGCCACTGCCATCAACACCCGTAATGGAAGGGTAGTTTTCCGGCATTGCTTTGATATCCAACCCCACCCAATCAAGACTTTGGATCAGGCGTTCCAGCCTGCGGGGGTAGATTCCCGCAGTATGAAGCCCGACCTTGAATCCCAGATCCCTGACTTGGGCAATCGCCGGTTCCAGGGCACTCTGGGCGGTGGGTTCCCCACCGGAAAATACAACGGCATCCAGCAAGCCCCGGCGACTGTCTAAAAATGTGCGGATCTGATCCCAGTCATAGGCACTGGGTGCTCGCGCAGGCAGTAGATCACCGTTATGGCAGTAGCGGCAGCGCCAGGGGCATCCCTGGCAAAAAACCACCGCTGCCAACTCGCCGGGGAAGTCGATTGCCGTAAACGACGTGAATCCACCGACACGTAACTTATTACTCATAAGTTTTTAGTGCATTCCTGCTGTTGTCCGCCACAAAGAATTGGCGCTCCCGGTGCTCGGATTGTTTTCCCGGATTCCAAAATGAAACTGGGCGGTGGTAGCCCATAACCCTGCTCCATACCTCGCAGCGGGTGCGATCTTCTTCTCTCAATAAAGTGTCTTGTTGGCTCATGGTCTTTCTCCTTGAAAGTATGGTTTAGTCGCTACAACAGGATTGCTCTCGGGCCAGGAGAGCTTCGTCGCAGCGTGGGCAGAATTCGTGTTCGCCACTCAGATATCCATGGACCGGGCAAATAGAAAAGCTCGGGGTCACGGTGATATAGGGCAGGCGGTAGTTTTCCAGAGCACGCCGCAATAAGCGGCGGCAACTATCGGCATCAGGCAACTGTTCGCCCAAATAAAGATGAAGCACAGTGCCACCGGTGTAACGGGATTGGAGGGATTCCTGTCGGGCCAGGGCCTCGAAGGGATCATCGGTAAAGCCCACTGGTAGCTGGGATGAATTGGTGTAGTAGGGCGCTTCACTACTACCTGCCTGCATAATATCCGGGTAACGTTTGCGATCTTCGCGGGCAAACCGATAAGTAGTGCCCTCTGCCGGAGTTGCCTCCAGATTGTAGAGATGCCCGGTTTGTTCCTGGAATTCAGTCATGCGCATACGGATATGGTCGAGTAATTGCTCGGCCAGTTCTTTCCCATCTTCCGTAACCACACTTTCGTTGTCGCCACTAAAGTTTCTCAGCATTTCATTGATGCCGTTCACCCCGATCGTGGAGAAGTGGTTGCGCAGAGTCCCCAGGTAGCGGCGAGTGTAGGGAAATAGACCTGCATCCATATGCCGTTGGATGACTTTCCGTTTCACTTCAAGGGAATCACGGGCAAGTATCAGCAGTTTGTCCAGTTGGGTGAGCAGAAGCTGCCAGTTTCCTTTATAGAGATATCCAAGGCGGGCACAGTTGATAGTTACTACGCCGAGCGAACCTGTCTGTTCAGCGGAGCCAAAGAGGCCGTTGCCACGCTTTAACAATTCGCGTAGATCAAGCTGTAAGCGGCAACACATGGAACGAACCATGTTTGGGCTCAGGTCTGAATTTATAAAGTTTTGGAAATAGGGCAGACCGTAGCGAGCGGTCATGGCAAACAGCCGCTCAGCATTTTCGCTCTCCCAAGGAAAATCCTCGCTGATGTTGTATGTGGGAATAGGGAAGGTAAAAACCCTTCCGCGCGCATCCCCCTCGCTCATGACTTCGATATAGGCGCGGTTGATTAGATCCATTTCCTCTTGCAGGTCGCCATAGGTGAAGGGCATTTCCTGACCGGCAATCACTGGCACCTGCTCGCGCAAATCCTGGGGGCAAACCCAGTCGAAAGTGAGATTAGTAAAAGGGGTCTGGGTACCCCAGCGGGATGGCACATTCAGGTTAAAGATCAGCTCCTGAATGCACTGGCGTACGGTCGCGTAGTCCAGCTGGTCCTTGCGCACAAAAGGCGCGAGATAGGTATCGAAAGAGCTAAATGCCTGCGCGCCCGCCCATTCGTTTTGAAGTGTTCCAAGAAAGTTAACAATCTGTCCGACCGCGCTGGTCAAGTGGGCCGGCGGCGCCGATTCGACTTTTCCCGGAACACCATTCAACCCTTCATGTAATAGGGTGCGCAGCGACCAACCTGCACAATATCCAGCCAACATATCCAGGTCGTGGATGTGTAAATCGCCATCCCGATGTACTGCGCCGATCTCAGGGGAATAAACATGATTTAACCAATAGTTGGCAATCATTTTACCTGCGCTGTTCAGGATCAATCCCCCAAGGGAATATCCCTGGTTCGCATTGGCTGCAACTCGCCAATCCGCTTGCTCTAAATACTCTTCAATAGAAGCACCGACATCCACCAGTGTTTGCCGATCAGTGCGCATTTGCGCATGCCGCCCCCGATAAGCGATATAGGCGCGGGCAGTATCAATGTAATCGCTATTGATCAATACCTGTTCAGCAATATTCTGAATCTCTTCAATATCAATGGGCTCACCACTATCAAAGCGGTGCTTGATCACCTTAAGGACAGATTCGGTAAGTTGTTCCGCTTCCTGTTGATCAAAAGATTCCGTTGCCTGGCCAGCACTGAGAAGAGCCAAAGTGATCCTGCGAGCATCAAAAGCCAGTGTCCTGCCATCTCGCTTACGCACCAACAGTTGATCTGAACTTACCTGCGAAATCTGTTCTGAAGCTGGTGCGGCTTCGCTGTCGGGTATAGCGGTACTGGTCATTGGACTTCCTCACAATTTGTGGGGAGAGCATATCGAAGAGACAGGAACACCAATTGATCCAGATCACTATATATGGCGCGCTGATTAATAGATGAACACAATATATTGTGCTCTTGGTGTGGGCTTAGATTAGATACATACCTCCTCTCGGCAAGTCCGAAGGTGAGTTCAGTGCCAGTCGGATGTACCTAACTATAGGGAGCATTGCGAAGTGCTTCCTTCAGCCAGGTTACGAAAGCCAACACATTTCCATTTCTTGAATGGCGGCTAGGTATTAATGCGGAATAGGTAAATCCCTCAATCCCTGAAAGCTTGGAGTCTCCTCTGTAGGGGACCAGCCATTGATTGCGCAAAGGATTTTGAACAAGAAGCGAACTTACTAGCGCAATACCCTGGCCAGCCAAGGCGGCCTGGATTACATGATGCTCCTGGTCAAACTGCCGCACGCGAATGCCATCAAGTTTTCTTTTGAGGAGAGTTTGCCAGTTCAGCGGTGGAAGTGATGAGTTGACCCATTTCGTTTCCAGAAGTTGAGCTTCAGAAATATCCCTAATCTGAGTCAGGTAGCTTGGTGCAGCGTAGACACCAATTGTTTCGGTGGCCAAGTGGAGGGCATTTTTTGTACTTTCATCATAATTCCCGTACCGAATAGCGATGTCGATACGTCTATCTCGCTCGATATCACTCACTTCTTCCCCGGTCACCACTGAAACAATGATATCTGGAAATTTCTGATAAAAATTCTCCAGATGGGGCACAAGCCACATAGCAGCAAAGCTTGAAGTCGTACTAACGGTCAGCGTTTTCTTTGAACACGTTATTTCACTCACCGTTTCAGTGAGCTGCTGAAAAATTTGAGAGGTAGTTTGAGCGAGCATCCGCCCCTCACTGGTCAACTGTACGGCACGGGTTTTGCGCTCGAATAATGTTGTGCTCAGGGATTCCTCCAAACCCTTTATCTGATGTGATACGGCTGTCGGCGTTATAAAGAGTTCTTCCGCAGCTCTCTTGAAACTGCCCAGTCTGGCGGCGGCATCGAATACTTTAAGGGCGTTGAGGGAGGGCAGGATTGGGTACACCGATCAGAATCTCTTATAGATGAGCTTTCCTCATCTATAAGAAGAAATAACTCGTTTGTCAAGGATACTCCCCAGCATCACCATAGATGAACCTTCAGGCGGTTTAGTAAAGGTTCCAGACTATGAAAACACTATTACATATTGACGCTAGTGCCCAGAAGTGGAGCGGCTTAGCAGCACCACAAGACAGTGCGAATATCCCCAGGCATACCTCAATCTCCAAAGCAGTTGCCGCGAGTTTTATAAGCAGCTGGCTAGAAAAGAGGCCTAAAGATAAAGTTATCCATAGAGATGTCGGTTTAAACCCACCAGGCTTTATTAATCAAGATTGGATTGCCTCGGTTTTTACGCCTGAAGCGGATCGCACCAAGGAGCAGCAGTCCTTGGTCGCGCTTTCTGACACCTTGATTGATGAGCTATCCCAGGCGGATATCATTGTTATGTCCACTTCGATGTATAACTACGGCATGCCTGCCGCACTTAAGGCCTGGTTCGATCAAGTTGTTCGTATCAACAAGACGTTCACCTTTGATTTAGACCGTGGTGACTTCCCCTTAGAGCCTATTATGTCTGGCAAAAAGCTGGTGCTAATCACCTCTGCCGGGGAGTTTGGCTTTGGACAAGGAGGAATCCGTGAACAAATGAATCATCTGGGGCCACATATCCGAACCTTAAGCCACTATTTGGGGGTTGAGGAGTTCCATGAAATCAATGCGGAGTACCAAGAATTTGCTGATGAAAGGCACCGGGATTCGATTAAACGAGCTTTCCTCAAAACTCAGGAGTTAACCGCAAAGTTGGCTAACTGCCTTTAAAGTTTGCCTACCAAAGCTAGCTTGACCCCCAATGAAGTGGCCAGCGGCTTGTCAGAGTGGTCTCCCGATACTTACTATGCGGAATGGGCGCAAATAGCGTCTTTGCCAGTTCTCAATTTGCACTCTGGTACAAAAGTAAATAAGTATCTGAGGATTTATGAAGCAGCAGGTATTTGGCAATTCATCAGAAGACAAAGCGAATATTACCTTAGCCTCTGGGAATAATTGCCGGTTGATCAGGGTTCGTAGAGACTTAATACCGAATTACCACCTCTTGGTTTTTCCAAAATCCCAGGGAGAACCAAGTAAGGAGGAGGTTAGTGAGATGGTTTCACTTGGCATTGAGCATGCAAGAAGCATTGCCGAATCACTAGTCGGTGACCCAGAAGCCTATACTCTACTTTACAGTGGTTATAGTGCTCGACGGGAAAAAGGCTGGCATATTCATATCGTATTATTGGGGAATCGATGGAGAAAGGCATGGCTTTATTTGGTATTGGCAGGGAAAAACATTTTACAAGCTACGGGTTTTCGGAAAGCTGACGCTCCGAGGATTAGCCAATGAACCAAAATAGATGGCTCAACCTAATGGGGGCACTCAATCTTTCTGAATCCCTTCAGTGCTTCGAAAAGTTAGTTTCTTCGTATGCAGAGAATCACAGGCATTATCATACAGGGCATCACATTGATGCGATGCTGAAGCACTTTGATAAAGTTGCAGAGCTTGCCGAGCACCCCCATGAGGTCGAGCTGGCTATCTGGTTTCACGATGCGATTTACAAGCCTTTTTCCTCTAAGAATGAAGAAAACAGTGCTCTATGGGCAAAAAAGTTCCTGATCGATTCCGGGTATTGTCCCGCAGGAGTGGATAGGGTGTACCAATTGATTATGGCAACCTGCCACAATTACACGCCAGTTAGTATTGATGAAAAGCTAATTATCGACATTGACCTAACGATCCTGGGTGCCAGCACAAGCGTTTTCGAGGCTTATGAAAAACAAGTCCGTAAAGAGTATCGGCTGGTACCGATTATGATTTACAAAAAGAAACGCAGGGAACTATTAAAGGAATTTTTGTCTCATAAAAGGCTTTATCACACCGATTACTTTCACAGTCACTTTGATGCTCAAGCTCGAAGTAATATTAAAAGAAGTTTACAGGCCTTTTGACGTACTCTTGCGTGGTTTAAATGATAATTCAACTTCCCTTAAGGCTCGTCTACAACTACTGGATTCTGCTAACAGTGGTGTTTTTGTGCATTATTACGAGCCTATCCCTGTTTCCGCTTCCCGAAGTACCCAATATACCCGGCACCGACAAAACCAATCACTTAATTGCCTATAGTGCACTGATGTTCCCCGTCGCCCTACGCAGGCCTAGTTACTGGTGGCTAATAGGGTTATTTTTTGTACTGTGGAGCGGTGGCATAGAGTTACTTCAACCTTACGTGAATCGAACGGGTGAGTGGTTGGATTTCGCGGCCAATACGGCAGGGATATTGAGCGGCACGCTTATCGCTTGGGTGTTGGGGAAATTCGGGCTGAAGGAGTACAAATCCTAAAAACCTGGATTAGCTCAAGCTCCAGAACTGCTCTAAGTTACCGGTTAATTGATCGGTGTTGCGACAAACCGCCGGTTGCCAGTGCTCGGGAAAAAGCTGCCAATAAAAAGGTTCCGAAAAGCGGCTATCTACCAGAATGATCACACCTTTATCAGATTCGGAACGTATAACCCGACCAGCGGTTTGCAGTACGCGAGTTATCCCTGGATAGCGGTAGGCGATATCAAATCCATGGATGCCAGTGGTTTCCGCAGCATCGCGCTGTAGCTCCCGCTCAACATTAACTTGCGGGAGCCCAGTACCGACGATAATAGTGCCAACCAGCTTCTCCCCAACATAGTCAATGCCTTCACCAAAGATGCCCCCCATAATGGCAAACCCAAGGCTCTTGTTACCTTCGTTGAATCCAGACAAAAACTCAGCGCGCTCTGTCTCTCCCTGTCCCGGCAGCTGTTGTAACAAGCACACTTCCGGGAATCTCGCCTTAAAACTCTCAGCAACTTGCTCCAGGTAACGATAAGAGGGAAAAAATACCAGGTAATTTCCTGCTCGGCTGTAAAATGTACGGGAAATTATGTCGACGAGGTTCTCTATTGAGCGGTCGCGGGCTTGGTAGCGCGTATCTATATATGGACACAGGAAAACGCCCTGTTGTTGCGGCTGAAAAGGCGAGGGCAGTCTTAGGTAGGGCGACTCATGCTCTACACCCAGTTGACTATATATATAGCTGGCTGGGCGCAAAGTCGCAGAGAAGAGTATAGCGGCTTGGTTTTGCTGGTAGGATCGCTGTAAAAACTGTGCAGCATTTAAACAAAGTAGCTTGATTTCCTGCTCCTGCCAGGGAGCATCCCGGTCAATCACCCGTGTGACGACTTTATGCTGACCGCAAAGCTCCTGCTCAATAACTGCATAACGATAGACAGACCTTAACCACTCCGCTATTTCTTCCGGGGGCGACTGAGAGCTTTCTATAAGTTGGCTGACTGTGGAGAGCACTTTTTGCACTGCTCGGGAAACCGATTCTGGATGCTCTGCTTCACCTGTTGCTGCAGTGACCCAAACTTCACCCCCTTCAAAAGTACTGCGGCTTTGAGCTACACCAACTTCTCGCAATCGCTTGATCCAATTTTCAATTGCCCGAACCAGAGACTGGATACTTTTCCGCAGTGTCGGAGAGTGCCCTTTGCAAGCATTAGCTGCGCGGCGACTATCACGGTGGGATAACTTTGCACTGTACATTTCCTGGGCGCGGTCGATCAAATTGTGAGCTTCATCGATTAACAGTGCGCGGCGATTGCGCTGGTCCTGAAAACTGGTTAGGCGTACCAAAGGGTCAAATACATAATTGAAATCACATACCACCAAGTCTACCCAAGGCAATATCTGAAGGGAGAGTTCAAAGGGGCAGATTTGCTGCTGATCCGCCACATCAGCAATCTCTTTGGGAGTTAACTGGGGTCGGCCGAGCAGGGCATCCATTGCAACTGGAAGTCGATCATAAAACCCTCTTGTTCTCGGACAGATGCCGTCATCATCACGGGTACAAAGCCCCAGGTTACAGGCACAGGTTTTTTCCCTTGCTTGAATTTCAAGTAAAGATAACTGCAAACCACTCGCCTGAAGTGCCTCAATGGTTTCCCGCACCATTTGCCGACCGGAATTCTTTGCGGTCAGGTAAACCAGCTGATCCAGTTTTTCCTCGCCAATTGCCTTTATGGCTGGGAATAGGGTGCTGATTGTCTTACCGGTTCCCGTTGGAGCTTCAGCCACCAGCTCACCACCGTCCCGGAAACACCGGTAGGCTTCCACTGCCAGTTGGCGCTGGCCGGGGCGGTATAGCGGGAAAGGGAAAGCGAGCTGTCTCGCCGTATCAATAAGCTTTTTCCGATGTTCCTGCCAAGCCCTGTGCCAACACAAATATTTTGTGAGAGCCTCAAGAGTGAAGGTCTCCAGCTCACTAAAACGGTACTCTATGCATTCTGGATAGGCCTTGCGCTCCTTGAGGTTATACCAGACAACTTGCAGGGCAACTGTATCTGTATCACCTATAGCGTCTTCATTTACCAAGTAGCAATAGCCGTAAATTTTTAGCTGGGCCCAATGCAATTCCTTGGTGGCTTCGGGCAACTTCGATGGGGGTAAATAAGTGGTCTTAATTTCATCCAGCTGAGCCGGTTTATGCAAATCACTTTTCGGGTGAAAAATGTCAACCCGGCCGCTCAAAGTAACCTGCTGTTCCATCCAATCTATTTGGGTCTTGAGCTTGTACTCTGCCTCAGCGCCTTTGGGCCGCTGATTTTGTAGTTTCTGATGAGCCCGAATCCCTTCCTGGGCAGAGGGCCCAGAAGTTGGCTCCCGAATCAAATCCCCGCTGCGGCAGGAAAAAGCGACTAGCTCTCCCACAGAAAGATTCAAAGTCTCAGCCGACTCTAAGCTATCCAAAGCTAGTGCCATTCCACATGAATTACCCGATGAGGGATCGCCTCTTCAGCAAAAAACGCCAGCCAGCGTTCTTGGTTTTTTTGTAAGCGATCCCCAGGACCTTTAACCTCCACGAGTTCATAGTGACCGGAGGGAGTAAAGCAAATAAGGTCTGGCAGCCCATTTCTATTCTGTGTGATATCACTGAGCATGCGAGTAAAAATTGAACGCCAATGACTTGGGGGGATTCTATCCAGCGCCTTCTCAAGTAGTTCTGTAGACAAAGCCTCCCAAGCAACTAAAGGGTTGGCAATACCTTGTTTCTCTGCACAGGTAGAGAGGACGCGGGACTTCAAGGACTCATGCTCTACTTCGGCCAATCGCTGGGTGAATAGCGCTTGTCGGGAATAGTAAAAATCCGCGGTGCGAAAATCAGCTGGGGCTACCTGGAAGGGATTGAAAAAAGCACCAGGCACAGGTGCAAATAGTATGTCCCAAATATAGAGGCCCAACACACCGGTGAATAGGGTGTTCTCTACATAAAAGCACTCACCACCGCTAGAACCTTCAAGGTGCTCTGCCACCAGCAGCTCAACACAGATTTCCCCCTGCGCCAAACTTATCAATTCAGTGGGGGCTTGGATTTTATGAGGTGCCTGCCAATTGTTGAGGCCTCCACTTCGTTTGGCTGTGCGGTAACCAAAGCCAAGAGCAAACTCTCTTTCTGCCTGGTCCATAGGGGAAGCTATTATTTCCTCGCATATTTCCAATGCTAGAGTGTCGTACCCTTGCTTTACGGCAATGCGTGCGCGGCGCTCACGGGCGGGAGGGGTTTTACAAAGTTGATATAGTGCATCGGCCTGCTCAAGAGCATTGAGCCGCTCAAGCTGCCGTGCCAACTTAAGACGTATTCTGTCCAGCCGACGAGCCAGGGTTGAGTCACCATCAATACCTTCTGGCAGTTGAGCAGATAAGGCTATTATGGCTTCTGCATCTTCCAGTAATGGCTCTTCTAACAGCTCCAAGCATTGATAGTAAAGCAGATACTGATCAATTTGTGCTCGGCTTTGAAAGGGGAGATTTTGCTTATCCAGCGGATAGGATTCATACCGATAAAGCCCAAGATCCCGCAATACATAGTCGGTAAGATCCTGATTCAAGTTGCCAAAGTAACACAGTTTGAAAGTCTGGAAATGCTCAGCACCCTGGACGGCTAGTACCCTGTGCTGAGAAAGCAACTTCACAAACCAGTCACTCGAACTGGATTCTTCAAGCAATAGTTGCTCGAGGGAAGGCCGGCTGAGAGACTTGGATATACCCGAGGGTCCTGCCGCAAGCAATTCAGCTTTGGTAAATAGTGGTAGATATTCTTGTGCCGTTAGCACCGGATTAAAACAAAGTAGTCCAACGCGATCCAAAACAGCTGCAGCACTTTCAATGCTCTCTATCTCACCATAGCTAAGCTTCTCCTGGCGGAAAAGCGATCCTCTAGAGGAGGGTACTCCTTTACGGGACAGCAAACGCACATAGAGCCGCTGGCTATAAATATCCAACTCTTGGAAGGTTTTAAAAAAATTTTGCTCAGATGTGGTGATAAGCCGGGAATAATGTTGGCTAACAAATTCAATCAACGCTTTGAAGTTGTCCAGGTAATAGCCAGTTGGCAATTCTATCGGTTGGGTCATGGCACAAGCGCTAGTTTTTCGATCTATCTATCGTCGATACCGCACACCAGTTCCTTATGACGTGATATGCAAACAATGAGGCAGAGGTTACTCTGGGGCTGTATGGTTATACAGCAAGTTGGCCCGGTGAACAAACAACAATCCCAAGCTTTCTTCTTAGTTATTCAGCCATTTTTTCCTATGGCAACTCACTTGATGCTCATCCAGGCTTGCAGTCGAGGCTTATAAGCAGTCGCCCCATAAGAATTAACCAATAAGGGATTACCTCTATGAAAGTGACAAATTCTGTGACTGCAGTCGCGCTATTTGCCGCCAGCGTATCTGCTCTAGCTGATAATAATGTCACCCTGGTATTCCAGGAAGGTACTGGCAATAGTGCAACTTCTGATCAGTCCGATGGTACTGTGCATAACAACTTGATTGTTCAGACCCAAATCGGCGATTTCAATGACTCGGATGCATCCCAAACTACGGGCACTTCTGAAAGCACTATTGAACTAGTGCAGACGGGAAATTTGAATCAGGCCTCAGCAGTGCAACAGAATGCAACCCAACTTACTACGTCTTCCCTGACCCAGAATGGCAGTGATAATACAGCGACCTTGCTGCAAGACGATGCTCAACTCAGCTCCTTCACTGGCTCTCAGTCTGGAGACTTAAACGACATCCAAGTCCTGCAACAGGAAGATGTTACTTCCACCACACTTGTTGCATCTCAACAAGGAATGTCTAACACATTGGTTTTAGATCAGCGTATAAGGGTGGATAGCACTAGTGCCATGTTCACCCAAGTTGGTGACTCCAACTTCGCCAATATAGATCAGGATAGAGATGTAACCTTTACCTTTGCTATGGCCAGCCAGACTGGCTCTTCCAACTTTTTAGATATCGAGCAGGATGAAGTCACGACGACGAGCACTGCAATAATAACGCAGATAGGTGATTCGAATACCGGAAGAATAGAACAGGAAACTGATGTTTCAGCTGCTACTGGGATAGTCACCCAGATTGGTGACAATAACATTGCAAATGTGGATCAGGAGAATATTACCTCAAGCAGCGGTGAAGTAATGCAAACCGGCTCTTCTAATACGGTAAATCTTGATCAAGGGAACGAAAATATTGCCGCTATTGAACTTATTTCCTGTACCACTCTAGTAATCCAAGATGGCTCAGCCAATACAGCACAAATAGATCAGGGGCAGGACGGGTCTTTGCTCACTAGTTCACTGGTGCTCAATCAGTTTGGTGATTCTAATTCTTCCCAGATTAATCAACATAGCGGCATTAGTAGCAGCATTCTGGTGACGCAAAATGGCGTTTCCAATATTCAAACAACCTCTCAGGTTGGCAGTGGTGAAATCGCATTAACCACGCAAACTGGCACAGGTAATGTTGGCAATACCTTTCAATAGAAATCATAAAATGAATAGGAATATCCCAATGATTAATTGAAATATCGTAGCACTTTTTGATATTTGTAAACGATATACCATGTAAAAAATATCATTGAAAGCACAATCATGATGATGATCTGATTTTTTAATACTGACATATTAAAATCCCCTATGGCGGAGAATAATTCATATGCATCTGTGAAAATCAGAATGGGTAAATAGAAACGCCACACGCTTGGAAAAGCAATTCTTTTTGAAAAGGCCAGCCCAAATAAGGCAATAAAGAAAACAAAATATACCAAAAGGCTAAAAATCATCCACCAAATAGGGTGTATCCACTCGTCAATGAAAAATCCACTATATTGGGCGTGAAGTTCTAGTGGCACAAGAATAAAAAAAAGTATCTTCCAGCCAACACTGGGCTTGTAATGTGGAATGGCGTCTGTCTGGAGGCTATCTGGTGCCTGATACATATTCTGCATCTTAAAACTTCCCTATTATTTACCACTAATTCGAACAGGCACTAATTGCCAATCCGAAAGTTACTTCTCGCCATTCCCTGAGCTAATTTGAGGTGGACATTGCTTATTAGTTATACTCTATGACTATCAAAATTTGAAAGGCGAGGATATTGCCTGCGATTTTAAAGTCAACACTTGGTACAACTGTTTGCCGATAGTGTGAGGCAGCTCATCGCATAAATGTGACAATTCAACCTGCCACTTTACAGTGTTATCAACTGGCAAGCTCAATGTCAATTCAATACGTCTAAATAGCAAAAGCTCAATGGCAAACGTTCATTATTTCGCCAATCGATTATTCGGTTCAGGTCCTGCGTAGTTGTAAAGAATTGCTTGGTAGTTGACAAGCTCATAGGATGGAACTGGTCAGTAGCTCATAAATTTTGAAAGCAACAAAAGGGCAGAGTGTGCAAAATCCCTATCAAGCACCTGAGAGTGAACTCGATAATGGTCCTCCTAAATATGCCGCTAGTTTAGGTTGGAAAATTGTATTTTTTATCCTGTGTCCATTGGAGTTATATTCGCAGTACACAGTTTTTACTGATACTGCCGAAGGTATCCCTTATTGGTGGCTGGTTATCAGTTTAATCGTGTCCTCTCTTTTCTACCTGGTACTTTTCGGTTTAGCTTTTGCTAAAAGAATAGGATTTGAGCAACTCTGGATATTCTTTATTCCCGTGCTAGTCCTTATCGATATTTTTGAATTTACTTTAATTGCCATTAATTTAACCAAACTTGGGGCCAGTGTATTGCTTATGATGGCAATCAGTGTGCCGATCATCTTGCTTAGATGGTATGTCGTATATAAGTATCAGAAGGTTATGAAATACTTTGCCTAAAGGATGTACCCCACCTCAATAAGTAGTCAGGGCTATAGCTTTCCTCTAAACTTTCTTCTTAGCATTTTGGCACTTTTGTCTTAGTGCAATTAGCCAGTACAGACCTAAAAATCAGTAGGTCACCAACTACTGCTCTTTCGGAGCCGGCTCTCGGCTATACGTGGAAATACTTAAACTGGCAGCGAATGACCTGGATTGTTTGATTCAGGCAATTCACAGTGAAGGTTACCAGCTCTTTGGCCCGATATTGCATAACGGGGCTATTACCTATGGTGAGATTGAAACTTCCACAGATCTGCCCCAAGGATGGACGGATCAGCAAGAGGCGGGGCAATACCGGGTGGAGCACCGCAATGACAAGGCTTATTTTGGCTACGCCGTTGGCCCCCACTCCTGGAAGCAGTTTCTTCAGCTGCCCCAGCGCCAGCTCTGGAGCGCTAGCCGCTCTGGAGAAGATGTTCAGATTCTGGAAATTGAAGAGCCTCCGGTCAAGTTAGCGTTTCTGGGTGTTCGCAGTTGCGAGCTACACGCCATTGCTATCCAGGACCGTGTCCTCGCACAGGGAGATTACGCCAACAGCAGCTATAAGGCACGTCGAGCACAGCTGTTCACTATCGCTGTGGAGTGCACAACAGCAGCAAATACCTGCTTCTGTACCTCAATGAACACAGGCCCGCAGGTGCAACTGCCCAGTGATCTGGTAATCACCGAAGTTCTGACCTCCGATGCCCACTTTTTCCTCATACGCAGCGGAAGCCCTCAAGGCGACAGAGTGTTAAAGCAATTACCCACTGTTGACGCATCAGAAGCGGAGAAACAAGAGGGGCAAGCTGCCGTTCAGCAAGCCGAAAATCAAGTGAGTAACGGTCGCCGCAGCTTTGACAGCTCTGACCTGAAGACACTGCTTTATCGCAATTATGACAACCCAAACTGGGATAAAGTCGCGGAGCGCTGCCTCTCCTGCGCCAATTGCACTATGGCTTGCCCCACGTGCTTCTGCTCAACCGTTGAGGACACAACAGATTTAACCGGAAATGAAGCACAGCGCTGGGAGCGTTGGGATTCCTGCTTTACGGCTGAGTTGAGCTATTTGTCTGGCGGCCCGGTAAGAGCGGATACCCGCAGCCGCTATCGGCAGTGGATGACTCACAAACTGGCCACTTGGTATGACCAATTTGACAGCTCTGGCTGTGTCGGCTGTGGACGTTGTATTACCTGGTGTCCAGTAGGCATCGATATCACGGAAGAGATACAGAATATTCGCGCCCAGGAACAAAAATGAAAGTTGTCACCACCTTACTCAAGGAGCACCCTTTCTTTACCGGGCTGGCAGACAAGGACCTGGCATTCCTCTCCGGGTGTACAAGCAATAGTCACTATAAAGAAGGCGAATACCTTGCCAGGGAAAACACTCCGGCTAGCCATTTCTTCTTAATTCGATCTGGACGTGTCGCCGTAGAAACCTTTGTCCCCAACTATGGGCCCCTTTGCCTGATGACACTGCATGGTGGAGATATATTCGGCTGGTCCTGGCTGTATCCTCCCTACTTGAGTGCCTTCGATGCCCGGGCCCTGACCTCAGTTCGCAGCCTTAAACTCGGCGGGCAGTGCCTCCGAGATAAGTGCGAAAAAGAACCGAGACTCGGTTTCGAATTGATGAAACGGTTTACCAAAGTTGCTACAGAACGATTGCAGGCAGCACGAATACAGTTGTTGGACCTTTACGGGCCACATCCGTCACAGGGAATCCCTCGCTGTGATCCCTGAATTATGGCGTGTTGCCCATCGACGCGAAGAATTTCCTGGCACTGTCACTCTATCCCTGACACGAGAGGCTAGGGGCCCATCACCCATTCAGCCCGGGCAATTCAATATGCTTTATGCCTTTGGTGCCGGGGAGGCTGCTATCTCCTTAAGTGGCCCCAGCACGTCATCGGCTGACCCACTTACCCATACGATTAAAGGCCAGGGGCTTGCTACCCAAGCGCTTTGCAAACTGGAAGTTGGAACGCAACTGGGCATCCGGGGACCATTCGGGCAGGGGTGGCCAACTCACCTGGCGGCAAATCGTCCCTTAGTGATTATCGCCGGCGGACTTGGGCTAGCGCCTTTACGCCCCCTGATCTACAGCTTTCTTAAGGGGCACTTGCCGGCCAGGAGCCTACAAGTTTTCTATGGGGCTCGTCGCCCCGAAGAAATGCTTTACCAGCCAGAGCTTGGTCACTGGCGCAGCTCATTTGAACTGGTGACATCTGTGGACCACGCCAGCACAGACTGGAACGGGCATATTGGTGTGATTACCGACCCTCTGCGTGTCACTCATTTGGAGTGCAATGATGCTTTAGTGTTTGTGTGTGGACCCGAGATCATGATGCGCTTTTGCATACAGGTTCTTCTCCATAAAGGTGTGACTGAATCCAATATCTATCTATCCATGGAGCGCAACATGAAGTGTGCCATTGGAATCTGCGGCCACTGCCAGTGGGGACCTAACTTTGTTTGTAAAGATGGCCCTGTCTTTTGCTACCGGGATATTCGCTCATGGTTTCAAATCAACAGCCTATAGCTAGTAGTAATCCTACCCCCAAGCTTGCCGTCTGGAAGTTCACCTCCTGTGATGGTTGCCAATTGAGCCTATTGGATTGCGAGGATGAGCTTCTCTCTTTGGCAGCCCAGGTAGATATCGCCTATTTCCTGGAGGCTTCCAGTGAGGTGAAAGAGGGTCCTTTTGATATCTCTCTCGTTGAAGGCTCCATTACCACGCCAGCAGATGAAGAGAGAATCCTAGAGGTCAGACGTCAGTCCCGCTTTCTAATCAGTATTGGCGCCTGTGCAACAGCTGGAGGGATTCAGGCACTTCGCAACTTTGCCGATGTGCAGGAGTTCACCGATGTGGTCTATGCCCACCCGGAATATATCGCCACTCTCAAGGAATCCACACCAATATCAGGGAGGGTAGCAGTGGACTTTGAGTTGCAGGGGTGTCCGATCAACAAGCATCAACTGCTCGAAGTAATCAGTGCATTCCTGCACCGGCGAGCACCCCAGGTTGCCAATCACTCGGTGTGTATTGACTGTAAATTGCGCGGCAATGTTTGCATCTGGGTTGCCCATGGCACCCCCTGTATGGGGCCTGTTACACACGCGGGATGTGGCGCTATTTGCCCCAGTTACAACCGCGGTTGCTACGCTTGCTACGGTCCCAAGGAAAATCCCAACACCGAATCACTTTGCCACTGGTGGGATGAAAAACTAAATGTAGAAAATACTTTAATTGTTGAAAACCTTAGGAATTTCAATCCACTAGCGTCTTCTTTTAAAGTACAAAGTGAAGATAGGCAAGAAGATGGGGAGCGTTAATCCCCCCAAACATTGGTGATAAATCTGCCCCCAGGTGAGCTTTATGGCGGATCGCAGCAAAACGATTAAGGTAGATTATCTCGCTCGGGTCGAAGGGGAGGGAGCCCTCCATATCGACTACGACGATAGCGGCGTACAAAATGTACAGCTCAAGATTTTTGAGCCCCCCAGGTTCTTCGAAGCCCTTCTCAGAGGGCGCGATTACTTGGAAGCCCCAGATATCACCGCACGCATATGTGGGATCTGCCCGGTGGCCTACCAGATGAGTGCTGTGCATGCCATGGAGAATGCCCTGAACCTAAAGCCCGACGGCGCTTTGCGTATGCTTCGTCGATTGCTTTACTGCGGTGAATGGATCGAGAGCCATATGCTGCATATCAGCATGCTCCATGCACCAGATTTCCTCGGCTACCCCAATGCAGTCGCAATGGCTAAGGATCATCCAGAGATTGTTAAGAACGCGCTGGAGATTAAAAAGGCGGGCAATGCCCTCGTTCGCCTTATTGGTGGCAGGGAAGTACACCCGATTAATGTGAGGGTAGGGGGTTTCTACAAGGTTCCGGAAGCTCGTGAACTCACAGCCTTGGTAGCGCAGCTGGAAATGGCCCGGGATCTCACCGAGCGACTGGTGCGCTGGTCCGCAGCTTTGCCTTTCCCCAGCTACGAATGGCGAAGGGATAATCACTACGAATTTGTCGCTCTAACCCACCCGTCAGAATACCCAATGAACGAGGGCAGGATCACCTCCAGTGCGGGACTCAATATTAGCGCCCAAGACTATGAGAACCACTTTGAAGAAGAGCACGTCGCTCATAGCACCGCGCTGCACTGTACTTTACGGGAGCGGGGTGCCTATCTGGTGGGCCCCATCGCACGCTACAACCTTAATCGCGACAAGCTGTCGCCTCGAGCATTGCAATTAGCGGAGGAGATCAACTTTACCGCCCCCTGTTTAAATCCCTTCCAAAGCATCCTCGTTAGGAGCCTGGAGGTACTACATGCCTTTGAGGAAGCTCTGCATATTATTGATAGATACCAACCCCCAGCCGAGCCTCACTTAAAGACAGAGCCGAGAACCGCAAGCGGCTGTGCAGCCACCGAAGCACCCCGTGGGCTTCTGTATCATCGCTATGACATTGATGAGAAAGGCAAGATTACGACGGCAAAAATTGTCGCTCCCACCTCACAAAACCTGAAGACCATCGAAGATGACCTCCGCTTGATGTTGCCGAGCTTTATGCACTTTCCTGAGGATAAATTACAGGGGCTATGTGAACGGGCGATAAGGAATTACGACCCTTGCATTTCCTGCTCCACTCACTTCCTACAGCTACATTTGAATTATGGGCAAGTGCAAAGTAAGCAATCCATGGTTACTGGTAAGCCTGGGCAACCCCCTGCGCGGTGATGATGGAGTAGGGCCACATATCATCGCTCGGCTTCGCCAAAAACTTGGAGGGGCGGTGGAATACCTCGAAAGCGGCGGCGATATTTTACATTTGCTCACTCAATGGAAAGGTCGATGGGTTTGCCTTGTAGACGCCATGGTAAGCGATCAGCACCCTATCGGGGAGGTCGTTGCCATTGATGGGCTTGAGGGTACTCTTGCTCCATCGATGTGCAATACATCAAGCCATGGATTTGGGCTGACCGAAGCGCTGACCATGGGAAAGCATATTGATTCGCTGCCGGCACGTCTGGATGTTTTTGCGATCAACTCAGAAAGTCTGGCAAAAGGACAGGGCTTATCACCCAAAGTGGCCAGTGCAGCTCATCGAGCAGAGCAAATGATTATCGCGCACCTAACGCTATACAGCGGAGACCACTATGCACGAACAGAATCTCATCAAAAACCTGATCGATAAAATCCAGGAACTGGCCTCTGATGAACCCGGCAGGCCGATCGGCGTTCGCTTACGCTTGGGTGCCCTGGCGCATATGTCTGCAGCGCATCTGAGGGAGCATTTTGACAGGGAGATACTCGGGACTTCTCTCGAGGGGATTAAGCTGGAAATTGATGAGCTTAAGGATATTAATCACAAGGAAGCCCAGGATGTAATCCTGGAGAGCTTAAAGTTTGAGGAGACTGATGGCCACTGAACGCCGCCGGATTGAAATCGCCGGATTGGTGCAGGGAGTAGGATTCCGGCCCTTTATCTATCGCCTGGCCGATAGCTTTCAATTGAAAGGCTGGGTGGCCAACTATAGCGGCGGCCTGAGAATTGAAGTCCAGGGCAAAAGCCGGGAAATCGAAAAGTTTATCGATAAGTTATCTTCAGAGAAGCCACCCTACAGTCGCATCACTCACATTGAATCCTACCCGGTGGCTCTTCAAGCAGAATACGGTTTTCGAATCTTACCCAGTGTCCGTGATGCCAGTAGTTCAACCATCGTTTTACCAGACCTGGCTCCCTGTGATGATTGCCTCAGGGAATTGTCAGACCCTAACAATCGCCGCTATGACTACCCGTTTATCAGCTGTACTCTTTGCGGCCCCCGCTACAGCATCATTTACAAACTGCCCTACGATCGTGTCAACACCTCCATGCACCACTTCCCCCTGTGCGGAAAATGCTCGGGGGAGTACCGGGACCCCCTCAATCGACGCTTTCATGCGGAACCCAATGCCTGCCCCCAGTGCGGCCCTCAGTTACTTTTCTGTAATACTGCCGGCGTTACAATTGCGAAGAAGAGTCGGGCACTATCCAAAGCCCTTGATGCCCTTGCCCAGGGGAAAATTATTGCCCTTAAAGGGGTAGGCGGCTTTCAACTGTTAGCCGACGCCTCCAATGGTAAGGCGCTCGCCAACTTGCGCCAGCGCAAACAACGTCCGCATAAACCGTTCGCGCTTCTATATGACGAGCTGAAAAGTGTCTGCCAGGATTGCTGCGTCTCGGAGCAAGAGGCGCAGCTACTATCAACCCGAGAAAGACCGATTGTTCTATTGGAAGCGAAGGATGACAATCACTCCAGGATACATCCGCTGGTCGCTCCAAATCTTGCCGACTTGGGGGTGATGTTACCTGCATCACCCTTGCATTACTTGCTCGCGCAAAAGTATCGAGCCCCTCTTGTCGCTACTAGCGGTAATCTCGCAGAAGAGCCTATTTGTACAGAAAATGATGAGGCGTTTGAGCGCTTGGGTAAAATCGCTGACTATTTCCTGGTTCACAATCGCCGAATTTTGCGCCCACTGGATGACTCTGTACTCAGGGTGGTCAATAACCGTCCGCTGATGTTGCGTCGAGCCCGGGGCTACGCGCCACTTCCCATTACCTTGCCTAGACCAGGCCAAAAGGGCGAAAGTGAACGAGAAAGCTTCCTGGCCCTGGGCGCGGACCTGAAAAACACAGTTGCACTGTCTCACGCCGGGTGGGCATATCCCAGCCAACATATTGGCGACTTAGGAAGTGCCAATACCCTGAAGCACTTCAACCAAACTATTGGCGACCTCACCAAACTACAGCAGTGCCGCCCGAAAAAATTAATCCACGACCTCCATCCAGGCTATACCTCTCACCGCTGGGCTATGAAGCAAAGAGCTGTGCGTATTGGCGTTCAGCACCATATTGCCCATCTATTCTCCTGCATGGCAGAACACGCTCACTCAGGGCCTGCACTGGGAATCTGCTGGGATGGAACTGGTTACGACCGCAGTGGCATTGTTCGCGGTGGAGAATTCTTTCACTGGAATGGACAATCTCCTGTCAAACACATCGCAAGTTTTCGCACATTCCCGCTGCCAGGCGGTGAAAAGGCCGTACGGGAGCCCAGACGCTCTGCGGCTGGACTTCTGTATGAAATCTCTGGGTTTGTCGCCCTGGAGAATCGACAATTAAAGCGCTGCTTCACCCGCGGCGAGCGTCAAAACCTGGTCACCATGTTAAAAGGTGAGATTAACAGTCCACCGTGTAGCTCTGTCGGCCGCCTTTTCGATGCGGTATCCGCACTCCTGGGACTGACTACGCATACCAGCTTTGAAGGGCAGGCAGCCATGGCTCTAGAACAGTGTGCCCGTGGCGTCAGCTCTAAAGACAGCTACCCCTTTAGCCTTGTTCAAAAAGGGGACCTGTTGGAAGTGGATTGGACACCCTGCATTAGTGCTTTGATCTACGATGAAAACCGATCACTGCCACAAAGGGCCGCTGCATTTCACAACACACTCGCGCAGATGGCACTGGCAGTTGCAACGCAACAAGGTGAAAAGAATATCTTTCTGTCCGGCGGTGTTTTCCAGAATAAGCGGCTTACCGAAACCGTCACTGCGCTCCTGGAAAGCCAGGGCTTTTCAGTTCACAGCCACAGTGAGGTCCCCCCAAATGATGGCGGAATATCGCTGGGCCAGATCCACTACGCACAGTGTATGGATGCTGCTGGGCAATCATTGGGAGAGGAGAGTTCCTAGTGTGCCTGGGAGTTCCCGGAAGAATCGAATTAATAGAGCAACAATCAGCCATGGAGCGCACTGGAAAAATCTCCTTCGGCGGTATCAGTAAAGCTGTAAATTTATCACTGGTACCGGAGGCTGAAGTAGGAGACTACGTGATCGTTCATGCTGGAGTCGCGATCAGCAAGTTGAGAGAAGAAGAAGCAAATAGGGTTTTCGAGTACCTCAAAACATTGGGTTGAGTCAGCCTGTAATGAAATACCTCAAGGAATACCGCAACGGCGAGAACATCAAGCTAATTGCGGCAGAGATTCAGAAAGTCACCACTCGCCCATGGACTCTAATGGAGATCTGTGGAGGGCAAACCCATGCCATCGCAAAATATAACTTGCAGCAATTACTGCCCGAGGAGATTCAATTAGTACACGGACCCGGTTGCCCGGTTTGTGTTACACCGCAGGAAATCATCGATAGAGCTATTGCGATTGCTGCAATGCCCAATGTTATCTTCTGCTCCTTTGGCGATATGTTGCGAGTCCCCGGTTCAGATCGAGATTTACTAGAAGTCAAAGCTGCCGGAGGCGATGTCCGTATTGTCTACTCGCCGCTGCAAGCGCTCAATATGGCAGAGCAGAACCCCACCAAGCAGGTCGTATTCTTTGCGGTGGGTTTTGAAACGACCGCTACCGCCAATGCCCTAGCGCTGTCCCTCGCCAAGCAAAAGCAAATCGACAACTTTTACGCATTGATATCCCAGTTTTTGGTTACACCGGCGATTCAATCGATATGTGCCCGTGAAGACTGTCGGATTCAAGGTTTCCTAGCTGCAGGTCACGTCTGTGCAATAACCGGATATCGTCAGTACCGCAGCTTGGTGAAAAAACACCAGATTCCAATAGTGATTACAGGCTTTGAACCCCTGGATATTCTTGAAGGCGTACTCCGGTGTGTCCGTCAATTAGAAAATGGTCGCTGTGAAGTAGAAAACCAATATCAGCGCGCGGTTACTAAAACAGGTAATACCGTTGCCCAGGACTTGATTAAAGAGGTTTTTAAAGTAGCAACACAACAGTGGCGCGGTATAGGTGAAATTCCCGCTAGCGGTCTGGTATTGAGCGACGATTACTCAGGATTCAATGCAGAACAAACATTCAATCTTCCAGCATTGAGCATTTCTGAAAACAGGGGATGTATCAGTGGGGATATTATGCTGGGGCTAAAGAAGCCCGGGGATTGCCCTCACTTCGCTAAGACCTGCCAACCCCAGCAACCGCTGGGGGCGCCAATGGTTTCCACTGAAGGCGCTTGCGCGGCCTACTATCGCTACCAGAATCAGGTGGAATCGAATGAATCTGCAGTGTCCAATTCCACCAACCGCTGACGAGGTCGTACGCCTTGGCCATGGCAGCGGTGGGGAGATGACCCAACGCTTGATCGATCAATATATTCAACCTGTCTTCTCTAATCCCTGGCTATCCCAGGCCCATGACAGTGCAACACTTCCATGGAAACCGGATCAGCTCGTATTTACCACCGACTCCTTTGTCATCTCACCGCTTTTCTTTCCCGGAGGAAACATCGGTGAGCTCGCCGTTTATGGCACCGTCAACGATTTGGCTATGGCCGGCGCGGAACCCAAGTTTCTAAGCTGCGGCTTGATTCTCGAAGAGGGGTTGCCCCTGGAAACTCTCCAACGGGTTCTGATCTCGATGGCTGAGGCTGCCCGGAACTCAGGAATTACCTTAGTCACCGGCGATACCAAAGTGGTAGAGAAAGGGAAGGGGGATGGGCTCTATATCAATACCAGTGGCATCGGTACCCTGATAAGAGAACAACCCATTGATCCCAACCGTATTTGCCAAGGTGACTCTATTATCCTGTCCGGCGATCTCGGCCGCCATGGCATAGCGGTGATGGCCAGCCGAGAGGGACTCGAGTTTGAAAGTGATCTCCTCAGCGATTGTGCGCCACTGAATGGTGTAGTTGCACAAATGATCAATGCCGGAATTGAAGTTCATTGTCTGCGAGATCTCACACGAGGTGGGCTAGCCACCGCATTGGTGGAGCTAGCGGAAAACTGCGGACGGACCTTTGTCTTGGAGGAGAGCAAGATACCTGTTTGTGATGCCGTGCAGGGCGCTTGTGAGCTACTGGGGCTAGACCCACTCTATGTAGCGAATGAGGGGCGTTTTGTGTCTTTTGTCCCCGAAGCAGGTGTTAAGTTGGCACTTTCCATTCTTCGAAAAGCAACCGCAGATAGCAGCTTTGCGGTTATTGGTACTGTTGGGGGAGGAGGTAGCTCCCAGGTTATTTTAAAAAACAATTTGGGATGTGATCGGTTATTGCAGCGTTTACCTGGGGAGCAGTTGCCAAGGATTTGCTAGCCAGAAGCCTCAAAAGCACAATTTACGTACAGTTTTTGAGCATATAGAATCAATGCATAAAAGCTCTAACTATCACTGAGTACTTCATGACAATCTCTACATCCTTAGCTCTGTTCATTTCAATGCTAGTTCTAGCACTGATACCTGGGCCAGGAGTATTAGCTGTTGTTTCCCGGTCAGTGACACTCGGCTTGCGCCAGGGGTTAATTACAGTAGTGGGAATTGTTGTAGGTGATTATTTCTTTATTTTGTTAGCTCTGCTTGGCTTAGCAACGCTATCCGAAACCTTGGGGAGCTTATTCATAGTTATTAAATATGCTGGAGCAGCCTATCTTATCTGGCTGGGAGTGAATATCTTTCTCTCAGCAAAGAAAAGACAAGTCGACCAAAACCAAATAGCTACAAGCTACTCCCATAGCAGCTTTTCAAGTTTTCTACTGGGCTTAGTCACCACGCTGGGTAACCCGAAAGCTATTCTTTTCTACGTAAGCTTCTTTCCAGCCTTCCTCGATCTAACTCGCGTCGTTTCTTTGGACATTGCAATTATATTTGCAATTGCAACGCTAGCCGTAGGCAGTGTGATGGCCGGTTATGCGTACCTTGCCTGCAAGGCACGGTCAACAATCAGTCAATCAGGAAAGACCCCGGCTCTAAAATACGGCTCTGGGACTTTACTTATAGGAAGTGGTGTTTTTATTGCGGCAAAAAGTTAGTGCCTCCACAAGGTGCAGAAGTAATAGACCTAAGGAGCCTCTGAGTAACTCCGTAATGCCTCTGCGGGTCTTGAAGGCTGCAGATGTTAGGCGCAGCTCGCCGCGAATGGCCGTAGCCCTTTGCAAGAGCTGCAACGCAGCAGCTGTGGCCTTCAAGGCCCGCCCTTCGGGGCTTGCAGAGCGATTCACACTCCGCGTTGCGATTTCTTGAAAGGTCTAGACATTCCTGCGAAGCCGCGCCTTGATTGTGAACCGCTCTGCATGCCAGAGGTATCACGGAGTTACTCAGAGGCTCCCTAATTACTGCTCTCTGTTAGTTAGTCTAAGGAGGACGACCGTTTTACTTAGCTCTAAAGCTACTCACTCATGTCGGCCTGCTAATGCTACTTCTAGTGCCTTCCTGATTATTTTTGCATCATCCAGTGCTCGATGAACTGTGAATTTGTCAGAGTCCTCCAGCTTTTCGCGCTCATTAATGAATGCTCTTAGGTGATTTTCAGAGCCACCAATTAGCTCCTGAATATCCCTGAGTTCAAACTCCTGATGAATGCCAGTATCAGAAAAAAGGGCATTGCACCAAAAACTGTCCCAGTGCAGGGCATCACAATAGACAACTTGGCCTGAAAGAATCCTGTTTAGGCTATAAGCCACTGTAGTTGGATAAATACCCTTGGATTCCAGCTTTGATTGGGAAATGTTATGTATCGATTCAGCATCATCGGACCAATAAGACCAGTGTGGCATTGGTTTTATTAGCGCCTGGTATTCCACTGTTTCAGAGCAGAGGCCAACTTCTATAGGGTAACTCTGCTTGGATAAGCCACTGGCTTCGAAGTCAATAATCCACATGATATGAACGATAAGATATGGAAGAAAGGTAAAAGAACTTAGCACCTCTTCCTTACTAGCTTCCAGTCTGTCTGCATTTTCAAGCCAATTGAACAAACATGTATCTTAAGATAGACTACAACTGATAATGATTATTATTTGTGACTTAAATTTAAACCCGGTAGATCGCTAAATACAAAGCTTCCCAGTATTGAAGGCAATATTTGCAACTACGAAACTCCATTTCTGTAAAGAATAAGCGCAATGTTCAAAAAATCCGCGACCTCTAAGCAAAGAAGGCTGGAAAACTTCAATGTCTAACCTGGTGGCTTTCCTACTTACTTATTTGGCTGTACTACTTATTTTTGTAACCAGACATAAAGATCTACAGCTCAGTAGTTTTAAGCGCTTACAAAGAATTGCCTGGTGGGTGCTTCCGGTGAGTTCAATTCCTTATGGATTCCTATATGGTTGGGAGGTAGGGATACCCATTTGGCTTTGTGTCGCGATGTTCTGCGCTTTATTACAAGCACTGCTCGCCCCAATCAAACCTAATTGGCTGCTTCGCCATTTTCCACTGTCAGTAGTGGGCTTGTTGGTATTAGAGCAGGCTCTTCTGACTATCGGATAACTCTATGGCTGCTTCTATAAAAATCAGTTGGCAACAGGTCGCCCTGACCATTGTGCTGAGCATTATCTTGATGTTTTCCAGCACGGTGATGTTGTCGATTTACTGGCCGTCCGCCGAGCCAACAGAACGGATGGCAGCTGGATCTATGTTATCGACACTTTTATGGGTCGGGTATATGAGTATGGGGTTACTCGCCGCCTCCACTTGGCGCGCAGCGGCATACCTATTATCCCTGTTGCTGGTCATGCTCGGACTAAGCGCTCTTTCTTTTTTATAATTTTCGGTCTAGCCAACTTAAATGCAACAGCGTAGCAATATCCTTTTTTACGAAATTCACTCCTGGATTGGGGTGTTATTTTCTATTCTGCTATTCGTAATTTCCTTTTCCGGCGTGGTCGCACTATTTGGCCACGAGCTGACCCAATGGGAACGCCCCGAGCATCGTATTGCCTTCGATGCTGAAGCGCCTTTGGATGTAGATCAACTGGTCGCTCCGGTGCTCGCTGAGGCAAATATCGGTGAGGACAGCTTTTTTATGATCTCAATGCCAGACTACTACCATCCTATGCTGGAAGTGCTCTGGACTGATGCTGAAAGCGAGGAAACCGAGGTACGCCATATAAACCCCAATACCGGTGAAGTGCTGCCGCCCAGCGGCTCTGATTTCGCTGAGCTATTGACGTATATGCACACTGATCTACTGTTTCCCAGGCCTTTTGGACGCTACCTGGTTGGACTGATGGGCTTGGTGATGCTGCTCTCCATATTAAGTGGCATCATCATTCACAAGAAAATCTTTAAAGAGATGTTTAAATTCCGTGTGGATCGCAGCAGGCGGCTCAAATGGACAGACCTGCACAAAGTATTAGGGGTCTGGCCGCTACCGTTCCATATAGTGATTGCTTTTACCGGCGCAATACTTGGCCTCAATGGCATTATGATTCAGGTTGCTGCATTTTCTGCTTTTGAAGGTAATGTGGAAGCAGCAGTCGCCTCGGTAGTGGGGGAACATCCTGAGATAACTGGCGAGCCTTTGGAATCCAGTAGCTATAACCAAATACTGCTGCGCTACCAGGACCAAGTGCCTAATGCGAAACCCAAAGCCATTTATGTGGAGGCCTACGGGGATCGCAATCAGGTTGTCCAAGTCTCGGGCCAAACAAACGAGGCGCTGGTGCGCTTTGTTGATGTCAAATACCGCAGTGAAGATGGCGAAGTAGTTAACATCAATAACCCAGTGCAGGACTCAGGTCCGTTTATGCGGGTGTATTTTTCACTGACTCCGCTTCACTACGCACTCTACGGTGGCTTCCTGATAAAAGCCCTGTACTTTGTGTTGGGATTGGCATTGTGTTTGATGATGGTAACGGGCACCGTTATCTGGCAGGTTCGCAAGGCACAGAGACAGAAGCTTCCCTCTGGTGATATTAATACCCGAGGTTCCGGCTGGTTCCTCAGTTTGCTCACGGTAGGGGTTTGTGCCGGTTTGGTTGTCGCCACCGCGGCTACTTTCTATGCCAATAAGCTGTTACCTCCCGGTGGTGGTGGCGATCAGCGCTTTCACTGGATTGAAATGGTGTATCTCTCTGTATGGGGAGTGGCCATAGCCTGGGCGATGTTGCGCCGCCAGATAAAACCTGCATTAGCAGATCTCTCACTTTGTGCAGGCTTGCTACTGTGCGGCATCCCGCTGCTGAATGCGCTGGTAACTGGGAATGGTCTGCTGGTCCCCTGGAAGTCCATCACTTTGCCAGTAGTCTTCACTGACCTGGGCGCCCTGGTAATGGGTGTCATTTGCCTCTATTCGAGCAGATATATCTATAGGCAGGTATCCCAGTCAAAGCAGTCTGCAGATATACCCCAAGCTGTTGCCGCCCAATAACGGGCTATTTCCTGCGAGATGGCGAATGCCATCTCGTAACCTCAATAGAATCTGTACAGCACTGGAATAGGGCGCTGCAACCTATCCCAACTACACACTTTACCTTCCACTCAATTACTCTCGAAGAGAGTGGTATTTGCTTTCAAGCATTCAGAGGACGCTACTTTTTTCACAACTTACATATGGGATGAGTGTGTCGTTGGGATGGATAAACCCAGAACATTCTTGCCCCCTCCCGAACCGAGATTTTCCCTAACTCCCGTTACCAGGTATGGAAATATCAAAACCATTTAAAATGGCAGAGACCTGATGATAGCCAGCCACGAGAAAGACCAGTTCGGCGGCGCCCTCGTTACCGAAAGCACTCACGGCCATCTCCCAAGTAGCCTTTGGCAGGCGGCCTCCAGCTGCAAGTGATGCGGCGACATCATAAGCAGCGGCTTCCTCAAAAGTTAGGTCTATCGGACGCTGGCCCGCTGCGATAGTGGCAATTTTGCTCCTTGCCAACTCACTTTTCTCACCAATAACCGTATGGGAGTACAACTCATAACCCGCTTTAAAATGAGCTGCGGTGATTAGAATCGCAACCTCCCGAGCAGCCTTAGGAAGCGTGGGTTTGTCCGCAATAGCCTTGATATTGTCCCACCAGGGCTTTCCAAACCTGGGATATTGCAGTGCTGGTGCCCAGGGCCCCAGTAAAGCGCCATCCTTGCGCTTCTTGATGAAACCTGTGAAATACCCCTTCATCTCATTACTCATATCTTCGTAAAGAGGTTTCTGTTCTTCGCTGAGCTCTTCTGGTGGGATGGCAGGGATACGCAACTGACACCTCTCTTGTCCAATTGGCGATTCAGATTTATCACACACAAAGATTCTAGCCCGACAGAACGCAAGAATAGGGATGCCTATTTGAAGAGTTGCAATTAAGAGCTAGTTAACTGCCGAACTTTGGCTCAGGAAGCCCCTGAACTCCAAGCCCGTGAACGGCTAAGATACAGCCCGGTTGAGGATGTCGAGCCAGTTCCCCTTTAGTGAGGAATGACTGCTGAGATGTGACAAACAGTGTCTCATAATTATTACCGCCAAAAGCGATACAGGTAGGGCTGCGAATCGGCAGGTCGATCTCTCTATCAAGCCTTCCTTTGGGATCCACTCGCAATATTTTGCTCCCAAGATTCAACGCAAACCAGTAAAACCCCTCCGTATCTACCGTTGCACCGTCGACAATTCCTGGTTGTCGGTCTTCAATGGAGAAGAAAGGGCGCCGGTTACTAATCCGGCCGTCACTGATATCCAGATCGAATACGTAAACCATATGTCCAAAGGTATCCCCGAAATACATTCGCGTATCTTCAGGGTCAAAAGCAATGCCGTTGGCTACAACAAAGCGAAAATCCTTATCGGCCTTTCGGTAAGTTAAATCGGGCTCCAAACAATAGAGATAGGAAGATTTGTCTTTAAAACGCACATCCATACTACCGCACCAGAAACGTCCATAGCGGTCCACTTTGCCATCATTCAAACGACTGTGGGGCCTACCGGGTTCAGGATTAACGATTGTATCGACACGCCTGTTTTCCAAGTCGATCGCAAAGAAACCGGAGCATCCACCTCCGATCATTCCGCCTCCACGGCGGAAGCCAAAGGAGCCTATTTGTTCAGGCATCTCCCAGGTCTTGCGTTCGCCTGTTTCGATATTGAAACTTCTTATGGATGGAGGCCGGGCGTCAGTGGGGTCAGGTTCGGGGTTAACGTGATCAGCCCAATAGATAGACTTGTCTTCCGCTGACCAAATCGGTGTCTCGCCCAATCCATCATTGCACTCCCATAGACACTCGATTTCTACCACCGTAAATCCTCCAATATGAAAAGTGCGCATTCACACCGATGAAGGGAGCGAGTACCTAATGAGTCGTAAGGCTAATTTTGTGATTCCAAGTTAAGAAGGCCGAATAAGAATACCCGGCCCGTAAAAACCAATATGGCTTGGCTTACCACTAAAAGACCATCAAAAACTGAAAGTCCACCCAGGAATCCAATTCAAAGCCCAGGCTTCCATTACTTTATCAAGCCCACTCAAGACCAGTATCCCGAGTAGTAATAGTATAAGACCTAGTACTGTTTTGCCTCCAATCGCGAAAGCCCCAACTGATGGTGACAGTCGAGTATAAATCTGCCTCGATAGCCCCCCAGCCACTAAAAGCGCTGTACCGGTACCTAGTCCGAAAGCAAACATCACCATAAATGACTGCCCCAATTGTTGGCCCATGGAAGCCAGTGCTATAGCGGCACCCAGGGTAGGGCCAACACATGGCAGCCAGATGATTCCGGTAAGGAAGCCAATACCAAACTGCCCAGCCCAAGCTCCATCACCGGTAATGCTCGCCCCTGCGGTGATTTTTGATAAACGCAAGGTCAGCCAATCGGAAAGTGGTTTGATCAACAAGACTAATGCAACCGCCACTAACATTATCGCGGCAATATAGCGGAAGAGTTCTGGGTCTAATCCTAAGGAGACCAATAGAAAGCTCAGCACCGTACCTGCCAATGCAAATGACAAGCTCAGCCCAATCGCCAACGCGTACGGCCCCCAGCGCCCGGCACTACTAGAAGCCCCGACAACCATTGGCACCAATGGCCAAACACAGGGAGAGAGAATACTGAGAGTACCCGCGATCAAAGCCAGGGGGATGGCGCTAAGCTCAAGCATTGTCAGTGCAAGCCTTAACTGAATCGAAGATATTCTGCTGAATTACATCGGCACGAGTTTCGGCAACACTGAACCACACTTGTTGCTCCCCATTAAACAGTAGTAGCGTTGATTGCCGAGGAGCGCGGAAGTGCTTAACCCACTTTTTCTGGGAGTCGAAATCCACATTCAGGATCGTAAGGCCACATTGGGCATTGTCCCTCTGAAACTGCGTCAGAATCTCGCCCTGCTTTTTACAGGTTGGGCACCAATCTGCTCTCACATCGATCAAAATGGGTCGTTTGGCGGCTTGTAACTCCTTGAATCGTTCTTCGGAAAATGGCTCTGATGCTAGAGCGAATGGCATAGAAAAAACTAATGTAGCGGCGATCAAGGTGCGAAGAGCTAAGCGGATAAATTTCATACAATCCATATCCTTAGTGGCAGGGTATAAGCCCCAATTTGAAGACAGTCTGTTTAGATACCCATCTTGGTCGTATTGGAGTGCAATTTCTTACAGTAAGGCTAAGAGGATTTGTTTGACTAGGAACCCTGGGGCGATTCTCTGTGTATTCAGGAACGAAGAAGGCTAACTGGAGGAGGGTGATGGCCTCATTGTCAAAAAGTAACAACCAGGTGAAGTTGGAGCCTCCAAAGAACTTATAAGGTCTGTGGGAGTCCTACCTGTTATCGCACTAATCACAGAGTTTTTCGGAAAAGGATTTTGGCCAGGTCTATTGAGATATGGTCTACGAAGTAGATGGATTTTAATACGACGACACCTGCACTCTCCAACATCAAAACCACCAAAAATTGGCGCTTTGCAGTCTCAGTACTTATTGCTATTGGAACCCATATAGCACTGATAGTTGTTCCAGTATCAATAGCTCCAAGTCCAACTCCTAGAACCAACACGTCGCTAGAAGTCAATTTACTGGCCCCATTTACTTCTCTGCCTTCTACGTCTCCGCCAACTGCTGAAGAACCGAGCGTAGTATCAGAGCAGGATACCGCTCCGACAGATGCAGTAACCGTTACTAGCCCACCAATATCTGATAGTTTGAATAAGGTGAAGCCAGCCAAAATAGAAGAGCCACCACCCAAATTGGAAGGAGCATTAGAGGCAAGGCCCCATTCCGAGGATCTCCCAACTGCGCCAAGGTCAGGGCGACAACCGTCTGTATTCAATCCCGCTCTTGAGAGAAAAATAGCCAGGGAACGCAACAAAGTCCGTCGATATCAGCCTACAGAAAACAGATACCAGACCTCGACAGGAACCTTTGTTCAAGTTGGAGACCGCTGTTTTGATGTTAAAGAGCTACCTGCTACAAATACAGACAGTGATCTAAACCCATGGTTTGGTGCGAAGTGTCCAGATAATTCCAGATCACAAGCAGAAATCGATCGATTGGCTGAGAAATATGGGATTCCATGAAGCTGCTGGAGTAACTTTTTATAAATGAAAGGGTACCCAACCTTCACCAGTTGTCTTGAAACATGTAGTTATCAACTCAACTGGTGAAAGTCTTACAACTTTACTTTTTTCCCTAAACGGTTAGTGAGCCTTACCGCCTGAACGTTCAAATCCAGCGTAAGGGTGGTATAGAGTTGATTGCAGGCCTGAGTGACGCTCCCGAAGATCTTGTGGCATATCTCCCAGGTGGACTAAGCGAGTCGGTTCAGCAGCCGCTATCCAACGATCGGCAAAGTTGTCCCACGAGTCAATATGCTTATGAGCGGATTTGGAATCCTTGAAATGCTCATAGATAAGCACGTTTCCATCATCGGTTACGTAATACTGGTAGTTCAGGGTTCCACCTTCTTTCTTAGTTGCTGCGACCATCTCATTCACAACAGCTTTGAACTCCGCTTCATGTCCCTTTCTTATCTTTCCCTCGATAATCCAACCTACGTTGTTAAACATGCTTGCTACCTCACTACCGAAAGTATCGTTTAACCATATACACCGGAATAGCTTAAAGTACTACCCACGGCGCTTAAGTGGTGTGTTGAATTGTAGATGGTTTTTGGGGAAGCACATTTAATCACAGGTATGAAGAAAATTTAATAAGTTAAAGCAGACTACAGGCTTCTGATCAGAACGTGACAGTCAACTAAGTAGCACTACAATATATCGAGCTTACCTGGTAAATGTGTATTGCCCATGGCTTATTCTGGATAACCTAAAGTTAATAGTATATTTATGACCGTGAACAAGTGAGCGGGTAGGGTCAATTACAACTTATTCAGGTTAAGAAAGATAATGGATAACCCCTTTGCTAATTTCATACACAATATATTCTAATTTCACTTGGCTCAAAATCTGGCAGCCACACTAACTAATTCGAATTAAGGCTGTAATAGAGATACTATGACAAAGCCAATAACTACAAAACTCAGAAATTGTCTTGTCAGTCTCTTCAGAGGAATTAGCCAGGTCATCCTGCAAAGAAACGCCTTGAGTGGCTTTCTATTCATACTCGGAGTAACAGTTAACTCTATTGCCATGGCTATAGGGGTCGCAATTGGGGTTATCACCTCAACTGCCTGTGCAAATATCCTTAATTATCCCGTAAAACAAATTGAGGATGGACTATTTGGGTACAATGGAGCTTTGATCGGTGTAGTCATATTCTTATTATATGCTCCATCCCTAATGACTTTTTTATTGATTGTCGGTGGAAGTGCTTTAGCAGTCTTAATTATGCGCTTTATGCTGCTTCATTTTGTCCTTCCGCCTTATACTGCACCCTACATTCTGGTGATATGGGCTATATGGATATTGGCTCCAGCACTAGATCTAGCGCCAACTACAGTATTTGTTAACGAAAACACCTCAACCTGGGGGATATTCGAAGGTATTGGTCAAATTATCTTTCAGAACAATGCCATTACAGGTATTTGTTTTTTAATTGGGATTTTTATCTCGAATAAATCTCATGCGTGTTGGAGTATTATTGGTGGAATGCTGGCCACATCACTGGCCATGTTCCTGGCCTTATCACCCACATTAATTCTTGCCGGGCTCTTCGGTTACAATGCATCTTTGAGCGCTATTGCATTATCAAATGGTCGTAAGCGATGGCTAGCCCCAATTGCAGGGAGCATATTAACCGTTCCAATCGCAATGGCTTTTATGAGCGCTGATATTATTGTATTAACCGCACCATTTGTTATCGCTAGCTGGATTATATTGTTGATCCAAAGAAAACTTACATTAACTCATTAATCCAGTCCATTAGAGAAAACACTAACTCGTGAAAGATTCGGTAAGTACAGCTTCCATTTGACGAATTGATTGAGTCCAACTGACTTTTGCCAGTTTTGCATAGTCAGTGTTGAGAAGCGTATGTGTCAGAGTAACGATGGTACCAAGCTCACTGCCCCTGAAAACAACTTCGACCAAAGATGCATTCTCTTGCGGCTCGGTGCTGTTTGGCAGATTAAGATTGCAATGCTCGTGGACTTCAAAAACCAATCGCTTTGGCCTGTCAACGCTGCGATACACACCAGACATAATGCAGGAACTGCCGTTTGGAGCAGTCATCTCAAAAGCAAAGCACCCACCAACCTTGGCGGTGAGGTTGAGTACACGTGTCGTGAAATCGTCAGGCCCCCACCATTTTTCAACCATGTTGGGTATGATCCAGGCATCAAAGACCTTCTCTGGCACTGCCCGGACTGTATAAGAGATCTGATCCTACCCACCAACAACGGACACACCACTAAGCGACTAGTTGTTCCTCAAACGCCTCAGGGCTGAGATAGCCATTGGCGCTGTGTAAGCGATTTCGATTGTAGTCTATTTCTATATACTCAAATACGGTTTCCCGCATGAGGCACCTTGTAGGAAAGCGGTTACCATGGATTACTTCTACCTTAAGTGAGTGGAAGAACGTTTCTGCGCAGGCGTTATCATAGCAGTTACCTTTGGCGCTCATGCTGCACCGCAGATCATAAGCTGTAATTAAAGATTGATAATCTTTAGAGCAATATTGGCTTCCCCTGTCAGTATGCACGATAACATTTGTAGGTTTCTTACGTCGCCATAAAGCCATTTGAAGGGCGTCACAGACCAATGTAGCTGTCATCGTTTCTGACATCGCCCAACCAATAACCAGCCGACTATATAGGTCTATCACTACAGCCAGATATAACCAACCCTCTTCTGTTCGTAGGTAGGTAATATCCCCGACCCATTTCTGATTCGGCGCTTCAGTATTGAAGTTCTGCTCGAGCAGATTTGGGGCCACTGGCAGACCATGTTTTGAGTAGGTTGTGGCTTTATATCTCTTGGCGGCTTTAGCCCGTAGGCCCTGTCGACGCATGCTGGCAGCAACTGTTTTTTGATTATATTTACTCCCCTCACTGGCCAATTCCCTCGTCAGGCGAGGGGCGCCACTACGTTCTTTACTGGCTATAAAGCGCTGCTGTACCAAACCATCAAGCTCCATTTGGTACTGCTGGCGCTTGGATTGATCGGCCGATCTTGACACCCAATCGTAAAACCCACTGCGAGATACGCTCAATACCTTAGCCATCGCTTTGATGCTGAACTTATGCCTGTGCTTTAGCATGAAGGCGTACCTCATTTCAGGCTCTTTGCAAAGTACGCTGCGGCCTTTTTTAAGATCGCCAGCTCCTCTGCCTGCTCAGCCAGCTGCCGCTTAAGGCGAGCATTCTCTGTGGCCAGCTCTCTCTCGGCATCCCCTCGGCTCTGATGTAACTTAGCCTTGCTTCGCCATCCGTAAATCTGGGAAGGATGTAACCCAAGCTGTTTAGCGGCAACGCTTACCCCTACCTTGACCGCCAGTGCTAGGGCATCTTTTCTATATTCCTCTGAGTATTTTTTACGAGTGGTTTTGGTTGATTTACTTGATCGTGTCATAGGGCACCTCTGCTGCGTAGTTTATCGCTTAAGAGAGTGTCCGTCTTTGGTGGGTAGGATCAATCAGTTCGGTTCGAACATCCTTTTGATATGTAAAATCGATCACTGTTGCACCTTATTCTTTTAAGTAGGGGGGTTCCAGCAGCCTGTTAACACTGAAACATTTTATCTTTGTCCTATAACACCATTTAATCGACTCCACCTGATTCTATGATCATAGTAGGGAGCCAAACCAGCGCTTGCAGACGCTCTATAGCATATCCATTATCGTTGAGGTGGCGAGGCTAATCGAATGACTGAATAAGCAGTTTCCAAGTAACCTTAAGCTGCTTTTAATACGCAGCTACACCCAGTAGCCATTGCCTAACAATTTTTCACCGATATACTTATTCAGATGGAAGAAAATCACGACAACCTGAATACTGTTTTCCAAGCTCTGGCTGATCCAACACGACGCGCTGTCATTCAGCATTTGATAAGCGGACCAGCGTCGGTCACCGAGCTCGCAGAACCATTTGAGATGGCACTCCCTTCGTTCATGAAGCATATTGGTGTGCTGGAGGATGCGGGCTTGATTCGCTCCAAGAAAACCGGTCGCGTGCGAACCTGTGAGATAAAACCCAAGCAACTGACTGCCGCACAAAAATGGATCAATACACAAACGGCTATATGGGAAGGCCGGATGGCTCGGATGGCGAGCTATGTCGAAACGCTTGATGCAGAAGAGCAGGATGACTTAGTACAAAAGGGGTAAATGCCCGAACAGTACGGATCCCCCAGGCGTAAACCAATTTCTCTCCCTCCACCCCACCTAGCACTGAAGCTTTAACCGCGCGGAGCCTTTCGCGGGTTATCCATTGACCTAACAATTACTGTTAACTATAGTTACCCAAAAAGCTAACTATCGTTATTTTTTGCACTCGGCTGTTCACGCTTTGCAAACATCGCAGAGGGATTCGCATGAGCCAAGGTTTATCCCACGACACCATATCGATCAGTAGAACGATCAAAGCACCGAGAGAGCGGGTATTTTCCGCATGGGAAGACCCGCAAGCCCGCTCGATATGGGGGCCTCCTTCTGAAGATGAAACAATTGAATTTCTCGAAAATGACTTTCGCGAAGGAGGCATTGACATACATCGATGCGGTCAAAGTAACGATCTGCGATTCAGGGTTGAAACACACTATTACGAAATCAGAAGGCCACATCGGCTTCTGTTCACCGAACGTGTAACTACGGATGGCTCTCCACTGAGTATCTCTTTGATTAGCGTGGAGATCGGCAATAGTGAAAGCGTGACAGAACTCAAGGTAACGATACAAATCGCCTCCCTGGTCGGCTCGGGAATAATCGAGGGAACTAGCAATGGGTGGCAGCGCGCTCTTTCTAATCTGACTGCATACATGGAAGCAAGAAAAGTAGAAGCCGAATAGAAAAGGGCAATATTGCTTCTCTTCGGGCTTCAATAGCCATTGAGTAACAGTCCAAGTACAACCCGCAGCATCATTTGGGCCAATAGAACCAACAGGGAAGAACTTGTGCGAAAAATAATTGTAAACACATTTATTAGCCTGGATGGTGTGATGCAGGCCCCTGGCGGCCCGGAAGAGGACTCTTCAGGGGGCTTTGAGCTTGGTGGATGGGTAGCTTCCTATTTTGATGAAGGTGTTGGTGAATTCATGGGCAATGTGTTCGCAGCGCCATTTGAGTTACTACTTGGCCATCGGACTCACAATATTTTCGCTGCACATTGGCCAAAAGTTGCTGCTGACCCTCCGCCTGAGGGTGTTGATGAAAGTGAAATCCAGCTGATCAAAAAATCGACGGTACAACACGATACGTGGCTTCTCGCACGAGACCTGAGTTTACCTGGGAAGGCAGCGAGTGGCTGGGGGATGACCCAATCTCAAGGCTTCGTGCAATCAAGGCTAGCAATGGCCCTGATTTGTTGGTTCCAGGCAGTGCTGACTTTATTCAAACTCTACTCAAAGCGGACCTAATTGATCAGTTCAAATTACTGATTTTTCCTTTGGTCCTGGGTAACGGAAAACGCCTTTTCGGTTCAGGTGTGATCCCTACAGCGTTCCATGTACAGCAAGCCATGACGACAGATAGCGGTGTAATTTGTGTGACCTATGTTCGAGGCGGAAGTATCACGACTGGAAATTTCTCCCTGCAACGAGAGTAGGGCCGGCAGTATAAGCGCAATTTGGGATAGATAAGCAGAGATAGGAACTCGAAAGTTATGGAGCCCATCACTGACTTGGTATTCAAGGGAAGCTGCGCACATTGTGCCGATACGCTCGGCAGTAAGATCAGATCTGGAACGCCCACCAGATGTCCCGACATAACTATCAATGCCAGAGCCTTTCAGCAGAGTAAGTATTCGACCCGTTTAAATCCCGAGGAGATATCAAAATGACAGAACTCGTTACCTGTCTTTGGTTCGACTACGGCGAAGCAAAGAAAGCGGCGGAATTCTATGCAGCAACTTTTCCTAACAGCCATGTCGACCGCGTTAATGCGGCCGCCATCGACTACCCCGGTGGCCATGAGGGCAGTGAGCTAACCGTTGAATTGACTGTCCTTGGGCGCAAGTTTATAGGTCTGAATGGCGGTCCAAATCTAACTCCGAATGAATCGGTTAGTTTCATGGTTATCACCGAAAACCAGGAGGAAACTGACCGTTACTGGAATGCGATTGTGGATAACGGTGGGCAAGAGAGCGCCTGCGGTTGGTGTAAGGATCGCTGGGGTCACTCGTGGCAAATTACGCCAAAACTGCTACTCGATCTTACAACGAATCCCGACCGTAACAAGGCAAAGCGCGCCTTCACCACGATGATGACCATGAGAAAGATCGATATTGCGACAATTCAAGCTGCTACAAATTCGGTTTGAAGTAACAGAGAGATATCGCGAAAGAGTATTTATACCGGGCATGAGCAAATCCCCTCGTCAACCCTGAGCTACTGGCACAACACCTCAACAAGCTAAGTGACACTGCCCTCGTCAAGCTCAGTCCCAACAGACAATGCAAGAGACAAATATATGAGGATCAGATTGTGAGACGGTTAGTGGTTTGGAATGTGATGTCGTTGGACGGCTGCTTTGAAGGCACCGCCCCATGGTCATTGGACCATCACGCAACAGTGTGGGGCGACGAATTAGAAGCCTTCTCTCTTCGACAGGGTGATGAAATCGGCACCTTGCTATTCGGATGTCGCACCTATAAAGGGATGGCCGATTATTGGCAAAACGAAACTGGGGCGATTGCGGACATGATGAACTCGCTTGAAAAAGCCGTCATCTCTCGCACGCTAGAAAACGCCAATTGGTCAAATACTCGTCTACTGAAAGGCGAGGCGGCCGAACATGTTCGCGCGCTGAAAAAAGAGACCGGGAAGAGGGATATCTTCGTATTTGGTAGTTCGAATCTTGTAGCTACTCTGCTCAGAGAAGGTCTAGTAGACGAGTACCGGATATGCCTAGCACCTATCGTACTAGGAGCTGGCTCACCTCTCTTCAAACCTGACGGTATCCAGAAAAATTTTGAGCTGATGCGGGCAGATACCCTTGAAACGGGCGGACTAGTCCTTCGCTACAAGTGCCTATAAAAGGGCGGAGTGTTAGTGCAACCAGGTTCTAGGCATGGTTTGTATCATTAACCTAAAAGAGTCTATAGGAAGAGGGTCATGATGAAGTTCCAACTTCTTCGATTGCCACTTGATCTGGATAGAAGGCAATACGCCCGTTGATCACCCCGGCAAAGTCAAAAGCAGCTTCATAGGCCCATGCAATAGCTTCTCCGCTATCATCGATTGAGAAGTAGCTGGCATCGCCTTTCAGTGGGCAATAGCTTGTCTTTCCCTCTATAAGGGAGAGGGGAGCAAGAACATCTTCTTTTGGGAAGTAGAATACGGGGTCGAACATATCTTTTGCGAGTTCTGTAACTCTCAAAGCATTTCTACTCTCGGCAATCGCCTTGCCACCACGACGCACACGCACTGTCCTAGGCACAATCTTGGCGCGCATAAGGTGTCGGGGTTCTTTCGGGTTGTGGATTGTGTCACTAGACATCGTAACTTCTGGATAGGGCATTGATCTTTCCTTTCAAGGTATTGGCCTGAAGCGATATGCGGGCCGCATTTACCCAAATAAAGATACACACTTATAAGAGTAAGCGAACAGCGAGGCTTCATGTCACCTCACTTGGAGTCAATAGTTAGCGCTGATACGACCTTCGATGCATAAATTGTGGACGATTGCCGCCGAATTACGAACTCTCCAGATCCCGTTGAAACAATAGGGTTTGCATGGACACGACTGATTTCGATGGTATTACCTGCTTCGCACGCGTTAGCCAACTCCCTAAAGTACCTCTCCAATTCCAGCGATAAAATCTGAGGTAGTAACAGTGTAAATTGTTACCGTGTACTCGGCGTACGGGAAGTGGTGACCAATATCAACCAATCCTTCACCACTCACGCATTTGCCCGAGCATCTACACCCCAAATATAGAAACCCTTGGGTTTACAGGGACAGTTCTCTGATTTCGGGATAGGACCCCAAATTGCAGGAAACGTAATCGTCTCAATTAATTAGACTGCCCCCTGGGTTTTCCTTTAGTGATTAAGTAGGCTTGGGTGCACTTTTCGTTTACCTACCATCCCGGTAACAATTCTCCCAACTTCCTGCTCAGAGGGAAGCTGTGCTACGTCATACGCGAACCATGCCACTGAGTCTGCATTTTCCACCGCTTTGACTTCAGTGAGCTCTGCCATAAGTGTTGCCGCTGCATCTTGTCCGCGTAACTGATTGAATGCCTGCTGTACAACAAGCTTGAACGCTTGATCATGGGTTTTACCATTGTCCTGATGGAACTTCATCCATATAGCGCCACCTTCACTGATAGCTTTATCCAATTTATCCGCAATGCCTTCATCATTAAAATATTTATGATCCACGGTTTGCGCATATTTATGTGTTCCTTCATGGATCAGAGTAACAATGCAGAAAACCTCACCTTTTTCCCAAATTTTACTAAAACTCAAACAGATAGGATTTTGATTGGGCTTCATAAAGCCCCCCCCATTAAGTTGCCCTCCACCGGCCCATGACAACTTACAGAAGTTTGAAATTGATCTGCCCCAACTTTCCGTAAAGGGCACAAACACAAACCCGGCCGCATTTTTCGAAGGGTCCTCAATACCAAATGGATATCCTATCGTCGATATGGTAGAGCATTGAACCTTACATAAGGTGGGCATCATTTTTACATCCGCACACTCCACATCACCACTCAAGCCTATCTGGGTTTTACTGAGTTTTTGGAGTATCGCATTTACGCAATTTGAATATCTTTGTGGCGGGCAATCCATAGGAAGGCCGAAGTAGTAGGAGACTAAATTTTTAAACTTATCAGGAACCTTATCAGGGTATGTAATCGCTACAGTGCACATATCTATCGCTCGTTTTAAGATAGTTTGTGCTTCATCCAGCCAGTTTTCGAGTGATTTTTTGACCTTCGTTTGAAAAAGTATCGGCGAATTATCCTCTACCAACACGGTAAAACTCACTTCCCGGTTGATACTGCGGCTCACTATTTTTGTCATAATTATTCTCCTGCCTTTTCCTGCTACTTTCAGCGATGGAATTCACTGTTTTTGCTCTGATGCCAAACCAGAGCAAAATAGAATATATAATATTACCTGGCACGTCTGTACATTAATATTCTTAAAATCATTCAGGAATAGCACTTCTTAACAATCCACCTCGGATTAAAGTGTCTTGTAGTAATTCTTCTGGAAATTACTCATAGATTAATATTGTGGAGGGATTGAGGTAGTTCGCAGTATTTTGAGTCTCTTTAACTGATTTTTGCTGATTTTTGCTGATTTTGAACTGGGCTAGTAATTACTGAACGTCGGCCACTACGAAACCCTGCCTAATCCAGCCCAATTAAGATGTGGTATTGATAAATCAACTTGCAGCAATGACCTGACTGACATAAAAAATCTCAATTTATCAATAAGTTAAAACTGTTTCGTCCAATATTCCCCTAGGCTGCACTTACTAAAAAGGGAGAAGGGAAAAATACACCGCGCTTGGGATCCTATGAGGCATGGATGCCGATTAGGAGCTTACAGGGATGTATTCACAGCGGGCCTCGAGTGCGATGTGTTCTTTCCTTCCCCCCCAGTAGTAACTAACCGACCATTCGAACTAGGGCAGTCGCTTATAGGAATAAGCTTTTCCACCTTGACGAAGAGTAAATGAGCGGGCAGGGCTCATATCGCCCTCCTCAAACTCAATAGTCAACCCTGGGACCATCTTCGATGCATAGATTGTGGACGATTGCGGTCGAATTACGAACTCCCCATATTCCGCTGAAACTATAAGACCTGTATAGCCACGGCTGATTTCGACAATATCATCTGTTCCGTGCCCATAGCGCCCGACACCTCTCAAAAGCACCTCCTCTGGTAAAGTGATGAAATCTGGGACAGGGACAACCTTAGTAGATACCGTCTGCTCGGGGTTCAAGAAGTGATGGCCAATATCATCCAGACCTTCACCGCTGGCAGTATCTGCCAAGGCAACAACACCCGCTCTCCGCGCTGGGTTAAAACCCATAAATGTACGCGATCCGTCACTGCTGCCATTGGACCAATAGTAAGTCTCTCCATTGGTGGTTGTCCTGCGCCAACCCAGGGCCATACGAGTGATATCACTGCCCCCCGGCCTATCAATTGACAGCATTAGCCGCGATGCTGCAACCAAATCCTTAGGGCCTCGACCGTTGACAAACAAGTCGAGAAGTGTGAGGAGGTCGCTGGCTGTAGATCGTAAACCGCCAGCCGGCGAGAGCACCCCATCGCTTGTTGGGCCGATCGGGCTGAGATAAAAGTCATGGCCTTGAGCTCGCCGAGCAGACTTCTTGGGATCATCCTCTAAAGTGGTATCACTTAGCCCTAAAGGTCCCGTCACACGATCTTGCAGTATCGTTGCAAAAGAGCGGCCTTCCTTCAAAGCAAGTCCTTGACCTAAGAGCCCAAAAGCCAGGTTTGAATAGCTGAATTGAGTACCCGGGCTAGCTTTCAGATGATAGCTTGGCAAGCCACCATAGAGCTGCTCAAAGGAGTAACCAGCGTACTTATTGGGTGCATCGGGCGCCGATGCAGCAAGATTATTTGGTCTTAGAGGAAGAGAAGCAGCATGGGTAGCCAGGTCGGCGAGAGTGATTTGTTGCCCTTCAAAAGTTGGAGCTTTTACACCGGCTGGTACGTAATCCTGGAGAGGGTCATCGAGTTTCACTCTCTTATGTACAACTTCAACAGCCAATAGCAAGGCCGTAAATATCTTAGTCAACGACGCAATTTCAAAAATCGTATCGTCCCCAAGTTGATAAGTATCCTTGGCTTCAGGCACTCGGACAGTAAAAATTCGACGATCAGAAAAATTTAGGGTACCTGCAACTGCTGCATGTGCCGCGTGTTGCTTAAGAATACGATGGCGAATGAGACGTTGAAACTCGTCATCATCATTCACTGGATGACTTGATAAAGCATCTAAAGCGATGAGTGGTTGGGGAACAGCAAATACAGAGGTAGCCCCAAGAAATAATTTTGCGAAATCACGTCGTTCCATGGCAATCAACACCTATTCAAAAACTTTCCAGAATTCAGTTGGCAAAATTTGACTATCAGAAAGGCATATAAGTTCCTGTGATAGATACGCTGATCACTAAATGAGATAAACGCATTTAGGGCAAACGGAGCCTAATGAAGGATAACTAGAACTATGGAGCTGGTTGATGCACGTGACGTAGCAACAATTGCTTCGGAGGCACTAAAACACCCTGAAAATTTCAGCAGCCAAACCTAACCCCTTGGCTATGAAGCTGCCTCTATGTTCGAAGTTGCTGACATGATTAGAGAGCAGGTGGTGCAACCAGTAAAGTTAGAACAGTTAGATTCTCAAAAAGAACTACTGCCAATAACCTGTGATGCTGAATAAAGAGGCTCAGGGGATAACCGAGCTTTTTACACCAGTAAAGCACGTTTATAAAAACTCTGAAATGAATTTGATAGAAAATATTAGGTTATTGGTAGAGTGAAGGCACTGACGGAAAGCGAGTTGACACTCCTGAAAATCTCGTCCTTATGAGGCTATTCTCCAGCTGGTAACTGTCATAGATGGAAGATTAGGATGGCTCGAAAAGTTAAGGGCCCGTCTTCTGCGTTATCTATAAATAAAAAAATAGCTTGGAGTGTATGGGGCCACATCAAACATCTATAGCCCTTCCTAACGACATTATTAAATTTATACGATTATGCCAAGGATGTGGAGGATAAAACGCTGACTAAAAACATTATCCTTTTTTATTAATAAAATTTCTATGGTTACTAACGACCGTAGAACTGCTATAGCGATTGATTTAAGAATTTATATCTCTGTGTTGCTACTCAGACAGAGCTGCTTCAGTCTCGAAGTCCTTTGAAAGTGGCATTGAAAAAATGGCCCTTAAATCAGGAAAGGGAAGTACGCGGTTTTACTGCTGGTTACGTAATAACTCGTAATCTTATTTTTCACTCCATTTTATATATTACTGCCTATCAAATTGGTACATTGGACTCACTACTCTCACTGTCAAGCACAACGAAAAAGGAAATTTTGATGTTGAATCTTAAAACTTTACCGAGTCAGAACGGTAATTCTTGCGCCGCTCACTGCACCGAGATCGCAGTGTCAGGATTTGATCTCCGTGCGCCAAGGCCACAGAGTTTTGTGGAAGACACTCTGTGGCGCGCTATCAAATGGCAGAATGGGGACCTACCTCCGATGCCAAACGGTGCCGACCATCCCTTAGTGGCGGCCAACAATAGTTCACCGATGCGTGTGCGAAACTATGTGAATACCCAGTGCCCTGGGCGTACCGGTCGGATTTTATATGACGCGACCCAGAAAGACATGTGCCTTCAATTCGCGCAGCCGGGCAATAGAGTTGATTATAATGCGTTGTTTACAAATCTCATACAGCCAGCTAGTAATGGGGGAATGCCGAGGAACTTGCTTACCGACACCTATTACAATTGCGCTTTTATGATGTTTCGAGGCCCTTCCCCTGGGTCTGCTCATGAAATGGGTTTCCATAATATCCTGGTTGCCAAGGATGGGACCACAGTCAAATATTATAACCCGAATGAAGATCAACCGGTTTGGAGGGCTGATATTGGATGGCGAACGTTGCGTCATCAAAACGCTGGAAGGCATAGTTACGTTTGGAGTGGTATTGCAATCGAAATCACCTAGCAGTTAATGTTTGATGATGCGATCATTAGTATGGATCATGGGGTTTATCCTTGGTTTTGCTTTTAGGTTTAGGCACTTCCATCAAAACCGGTAAACCCTTCTTATTCAAGACGATCTGTCAGATCGTGGTCTGATCTTGTCTATATCTTTACACCTTCTTCCAGCTTACTCGCTCCTTTATTTGTTAAGAAATACTAAATTCCTGCTAGAACTGAGTGTAAGTTACTCATGCCAGCCACTACTAATAGATCGATAAAATAAATCCAATTGTATCCGTTTTCGCAACATTGTTTCTCTATTTGAACTAATTATTGAGTCAATGTGATGTACTAGGATAGATCGCAAGTTTTGGACATTAACCCAACGCTTCAGGAGCTTGAAATGAAAGCAAAACTTATTTTACCAATGATTCTATTAAACATGCTTGGCGGAGTAGGGTCCGGCATCATGATCTATATGTCTGGCGGCGATCCGGTTTGGGTCGGCGCACTTTTAGCGACCTTGCCTTTACCATTTTTCTTGATGGTTCTGACAAATGTGTTCAGCATTTCAAGAACATCAGAAAGGCTGCCAGTTATTCAAGCCGTTAACTTTTTAGGAGTTGCACTGGTTGCTTATTCAACTTATTCGAACCAGGCTCCAATGTCCTTGTCTCAGTACGTTCCTATTGCAGCTGCTGCCCTGGGCTTCGTATCCCTTCATTGGTATGTCTGGTCATTCTCCGTTTACAACCGCAGAAAGAGCAAGGCCATATCAAAAGGCCAAAAACTGCCTGAAATGAATTTTAATCGATTAGATAAATTGGCTGTGTCTTCCACTTCTTTTGACGAATCTAAAACACTATTAGTGTTCTTTAGAGCCAACTGGTGCCCATTTTGTATGAACCAGTTAAAAGAAGTGAAGAAGTATGCTGAGACACTTAAGCAATATGATGTGAAGGTAAAGTTTATCTCTAACCAAGGCTACGACAACTCAAGGAAGTTAGCCGACAAGCTTGACCTACCTGGTCATTTTGAAATTCTTCAAGATGACAACTTAATGGGTGCTAAAGCTCTAGGCATTGAAGATATTGGCGGTTCCCCTGCAGGAATGCCTGGGTACCCTAAGGATACCGTTATGGCCACAGTGATAGCACTGGATGAAGATGGTGCGGTTATATTCGGTGATGAGACCGACAATTATCGGAGACGCCCAGACCCGACAACGTTTCTGCATGTTTTTGAAGGCTCAAAGTCGCAGACTTTAGATGCTAACCCAACTCTCAAAGGTACCGCCTAGCGAGGTAAAATATCAATCTCTCATAGAGCTTATCGATAGGCCCATGAAGAGTGAAAGCTAACTGTCTAGCTAGCAATATTGTCGCAGGTCTGAACCTGGATTAAGTAAATGCCTTAGAACAACCAATATGGATTATATAAAGCCTGAAGATTCTATCGATGCCTAAGCAAATACAGGTCTACCTTATATCAGTTGACATATAAAAAACTATCACATATTCACATACCCCTTTCTATGATAGACAGGGGTTTTTCCTTGTTGAGATTAGAGTATTCTATAAGTAATTGAAATTGGAGAACGTCATGGAGTTTAACTTCCCAAATCGTGATGGCGTAGAATTAAAGGGCAAGTTAGAGGAATCTGTTGGAACCCCAAAGGCTTATGCAATTTTTGCACATTGTTTTACCTGCTCAAAAGATATTATTGCAGCAAGCAATATTTGTAAGTCATTAACCAGTAAAGGGATATCAGTATTAAGGTTTGACTTCACTGGATTGGGTAATAGTGATGGAGATTTTTCCAATACTAATTTTTCATCCAATGTTGAGGATTTACTTAGTGCTTACAATGAAATCGAAAACCGCTTCGAGGCACCAAAATTGTTAATTGGGCATAGTTTTGGAGGTGCTGCCGTTTTGAAAGCCGCTGGTATGATAAAGACAGCTAAAGCTGTTGTTACTATAGCTGCTCCAAGTGATGTTAAACACATCCAGCATATGTTTAAAGAGGAACTCGATAGCATCAATAAAACAGGTCAGGCAAGAGTGGTTCTGGCTGGGCGAGAGTTTACGCTAAAGAAGCAGTTCATTGATGATATAAATGAAGCAGACTGATCCTACCCACCAACAACGGACACACCACTAAGCGACTAGTTGTTCCTCAAACGCCTCAGGGCTGAGATAGCCATTGGCGCTGTGTAAGCGATTTCGATTGTAGTCTATTTCTATATACTCAAATACGGTTTCCCGCATGAGGCACCTTGTAGGAAAGCGGTTACCATGGATTACTTCTACCTTAAGTGAGTGGAAGAACGTTTCTGCGCAGGCGTTATCATAGCAGTTACCTTTGGCGCTCATGCTGCACCGCAGATCATAAGCTGTAATTAAAGATTGATAATCTTTAGAGCAATATTGGCTTCCCCTGTCAGTATGCACGATAACATTTGTAGGTTTCTTACGTCGCCATAAAGCCATTTGAAGGGCGTCACAGACCAATGTAGCTGTCATCGTTTCTGACATCGCCCAACCAATAACCAGCCGACTATATAGGTCTATCACTACAGCCAGATATAACCAACCCTCTTCTGTTCGTAGGTAGGTAATATCCCCGACCCATTTCTGATTCGGCGCTTCAGTATTGAAGTTCTGCTCGAGCAGATTTGGGGCCACTGGCAGACCATGTTTTGAGTAGGTTGTGGCTTTATATCTCTTGGCGGCTTTAGCCCGTAGGCCCTGTCGACGCATGCTGGCAGCAACTGTTTTTTGATTATATTTACTCCCCTCACTGGCCAATTCCCTCGTCAGGCGAGGGGCGCCACTACGTTCTTTACTGGCTATAAAGCGCTGCTGTACCAAACCATCAAGCTCCATTTGGTACTGCTGGCGCTTGGATTGATCGGCCGATCTTGACACCCAATCGTAAAACCCACTGCGAGATACGCTCAATACCTTAGCCATCGCTTTGATGCTGAACTTATGCCTGTGCTTTAGCATGAAGGCGTACCTCATTTCAGGCTCTTTGCAAAGTACGCTGCGGCCTTTTTTAAGATCGCCAGCTCCTCTGCCTGCTCAGCCAGCTGCCGCTTAAGGCGAGCATTCTCTGTGGCCAGCTCTCTCTCGGCATCCCCTCGGCTCTGATGTAACTTAGCCTTGCTTCGCCATCCGTAAATCTGGGAAGGATGTAACCCAAGCTGTTTAGCGGCAACGCTTACCCCTACCTTGACCGCCAGTGCTAGGGCATCTTTTCTATATTCCTCTGAGTATTTTTTACGAGTGGTTTTGGTTGATTTACTTGATCGTGTCATAGGGCACCTCTGCTGCGTAGTTTATCGCTTAAGAGAGTGTCCGTCTTTGGTGGGTAGGATCAGACGTCTTGGTTAACCTTAAGGAATTAAGGAAAGCGCTGCTAGTAATGCATTCACCACTAGACAGCACTGTTTCAATTGAGCATGCGGCGAAAATATTCGCTGCTGCGAACCATCCTAAAAGTTTTATTTCTTTAGACAAAGCCGATCATTTGCTTATGAAAAAATCAGATGCTGAATATGTCGGTAATGTTATTGGAGCCTGGGTTCAAAGATACATTAATTAATATCGGATGTTACAGAGAGTAATATCGAACTTTAAAGTCTTACAACAGTAAAGAACCGTCAACTATCGAGAGCTGGGCTGTAAAGAACAATAGAAACAGCACTAGATGGAATTTAGGTTGCTCCTAGTCCACCTAGTAATCCGGGGCTTAACTCAGTTCCTTTTTTAGAAACTCGATAAAGACTCTGGTCTTTGCCGGCATCGCTCGGCCACTGGGAATCAGTGCGCTAACAGGCGGTCCTGGAACTGCTTTCTCTGGGAATAACTCAACAACTTCACTATTTTGAACAGAAAAGCTAAGCGCTTTATCATATACCTGAGCTATTCCCATACCGGCTACCACTGCGTCAATCAGAGTTCGTCCATCTCTGAATATTGCTAGCGGTGAGGGGGAAAATTCAGTAATTGGGCCTCCATCTTCTTGGAACAACCAGCCTCTCAATTTTCCTGTAGGTGCACGGAAAACAAGAGAATCATGCTCCTTTAAATCTTCCAAAGTCTTTGGCATACCCTTTTGTGAAAGATATTCAGGTGAAGCGCACAGGATACGTCTGGTTTCACATATTTTTTTTGCGATAAAAGAACTATCTTCCAGTTCACCAATCCTCACGACGACATCCCATTCACCTCTAATAGCGTCCTCTAGACTGTCTGAAAGAGAGACCTCGACCGTAACCTTGGGATGCAACTGCGTGAACCCCTTCAAAGCACTGACAATAGTTCGGCCTATGCCTATTGGCAAATTGATACGCAATCGTCCAGCAGGCTCATCCTTCCTGGCATGCAGCAAAAGCCTGGCCTCATTGATTGTTTCTAACGCATGTTTTGCAGCATCTAGAAATATTTTGCCTTCTTCTGTCAGCCTGATACTTCGTGTGGTTCTGTTGAATAGCTTAAGACCCAATTCCTCCTCAAGCTTCTTCACTGCCTTACCAGCGCCTGATTTGGTTGAGTTCAATGATGCCGCCGCCTTTGTAAAGCTTCCGTGTTCGGCTACGGCAATAAATACGACTATTTCGTTCAAATGGGCTTGTTGAAACACAGATTGTGTCCCTAATGGATACAATGAGCATCAAAATAGCATGTTTATAGCGCAAATCAAAGTAACTAATCTTCCCAATAGTGGTTTGGCGTAAGTACCTGCATAGAGACTAATTGGAGAATTAGCCAGGTCACATCGAAGGCTTACCCAAAGCTCGCGCTTCCAAACTTTAAACCATTAGAGGAATAGGTTATGTCTCTTCAAGACAAACTAGATGCTTTCAAAGAAGTATTTAAACAACAGGCCCCGGAAGGAGCATTTGAAGCCTTTGCCAGATCATCCAGGGAATTGGCTGCTAGTGGCCAAGTTGAACGTTCGATTAAAGTAGGGGAGAAAGTCCCATACTTTACATTGCCAGATTCAGAAGGTAACGACCTTGTCCTGGAAGAACTCCTAGCCAAAGGGCCCGTTATTCTAACGTTCTATCGAGGCGTGTGGTGCCCTTACTGCAATATTGAGCTGCAAGCGTTAGAAGAAGTTACTGCAGAGATCAAAGCGCGTGGTGCAACCCTGGTTGCTATTTCCATGCAAGGGCCCGCTGAAAGCCGCAAATCTCAGAGAGATAACAAGCTAAGCTTCCCAATTCTGACTGATCAAAGTGGAAAGCTTGCTGAAAAGTTTGGTATCCGCTGGACATTACAACCTTATGTAATTGAGTTCCACAAGGTGTTCAAAGTCGAACTCCCGACCATCCATCGTGACGGCGCGTGGAACTTACCTATGCCTGCAAGATATGTCATAGATACCGATGGAACAATCGCATATGCGGAGGTGAATCCTGACTATACGCGTCGCCCAGAACCCAGCGACTTATTTCCCGTACTTGAAAAGCTGAGTCAGTTTACAACTGCATAGTATGTAAACACCTCCACCTCTTTTGCGCTGACTGGCGCCAAAGAGGTGCAAGCACTCAATGTAAATAGATATCGAGCACCGTAAAACCCAACTTATATGGTAAGACTCATGGTCAATTTTACACGTTACACAATTGAAACAGCACCAGAAGCCTCTAAGCCCACTCTAGAAGCCGCTAAAAAGAAAATGGGATTTGTACCCAATCTAATGGCAACCATGGCCGAATCACCTGTAATGGTAGAGAGCTACCTAACACTTATGGGATTATTTGATAAATCTCGCTTGAGTGAAACGGAGCGAGAGATAATCCTGATGACAAACAGCCGCCTAAACGGTTGCACCTACTGCATGGCTGCGCATACCGCCGTTTGCAAAATGGCCGGTGTAGATGAAAATGTCATCAAGGCGCTGCGTAGCGGCAAAACACTCGATGATCCTAAACTCGAAGCGCTCCGAGCATTCAGTGTCATTATCAATGAGAAACGTGGATGGGCCACAGAAGAGGAGGTTGAGGCGTTTCTTGCAGCAGGTTATACGAAAGAGACGGTTCTAGAGGTGATAGTTGGAACTAGTCTAAAAGTACTCTCGAATTACTCTACCCACAACCTGAATGTCAGTCTCGATGATGCGTTTTTGCCAATGGCTTGGAGTAAGGATATGGATTCGAATGATTGAGCGTAAAGGCAAATAAAAAACATGTATCCGATTCAAGCGTCTAATCAAGACTGAGCCTTGGGAAGAGGGCGCCTGTCCAGATCATAAAAGTGACGATAAGAACCCCACTGATTCACCAAAGTAATGAGGCCCATATAGCCACTATGGGCCTCTACTACATTGTCCGAGATATACTCGTGGTATCTAAGCCCCTAAACAATATATCCTCTTGAAGACAGCCTTCTTTTGGCTTGTCGCAATTACTCCATTTCGCTACGAACAATGCCGGGTGTTTTGGCTTGTCCTCGCACTCGGTCAGGATGATCGCGCTCGTTAAAGCGCCTCAAGCCTTCGGATAGCTCTGCTCTGGATTCAGAGTCGCTGAATAATCGGTTAAAGCACTCAGCCTCAATTCGTAGACCTTCATCAAGATCCTTTCCATAACCACGGATGGCAGCTTCTTTATCAGAGTGAATCGCTGGCTGGGGAAGGGTAGAGATATACTGTGCTAACTCAATGGCACGGTCTAATGCGGCTCCCTTTGGCACCACTTCGTTGGCCAATCCAATGCGATAAGCTTCTTCAGCATTAATAACTTTTCCCGTGATGATTAACTCCAGCGCTCGTCCCATACCAACAATACGCGGCAAACGCTGAGTACCACCATCAGCTAAGCCGATATTCCAACGACGACAGGTCATTCCAAAGGATGCGTGTTCTTCTACAATCCGCATATCGGCAAAACATGCCCACTCAAAGCCACCCGCATAAGCAATTCCATTAACTGCCGCAATGATAGGCTTATAGATATCGGTCCAGCGGGATGGACCTATAATCCCTGGAGCTTCACCTCGATTATGCCGGGCAATATCAGCCGGCTCTACAGGACATAAAACAGCCACATCAGGATCGGGGTGATTGGTGGGTTCGGTTGCAGCAAGATTGCTTTTCAAATCACCCCCTGCACAAAATGCAGAATCGCCAGCACCGGTGATTACCGCAACTTTTGCTCCGTCATCGGTACGAAAGCGATCGAAAGCATCCACCAGCTCACGGTGAGCGCGAGTACCAATACAGTTCTTAACCTCTGGACGGTTAAAAGTAACGATGGCTACAGGGCCAATTTGCTCGTATTTAATATGATGATATTCCATATCATAAGACCTTTATTATGTGGCGTCGAAGTAATATTTAAAACCTACCCTTGATACATCAAATGAGAATTTAATCCAGGTGCCGATTAAGAATGGATCAATATATACCGCAATAAGTTAGTACGAATGAACCTTTTTCAGATAATAAAACTTTATTTGCTACCACAATAAAATCTTGTACTTTTCATCCTGCAATGATTAGATGATTACACACCTATTCTAATATCCATTTCTTAAAACTATAGCATCAATTTAACCTTGCTCTAGGATGCGACAGGAAAGGCGGCGACCATGCACTTTAAAACAATAATTAATACTGCAGTTTTGACTTTTTTGGCTCTATCACAAAATGCTCTTTCAACATCTGTATCAGACTCGAAGACCTTACAAATTTCTGAGGAATGGAAATTTCAGACTAACAACGCTGCTCGCAATATTGTTTCAACATCAGAAGGGGCTTTGGCGCATATAGTAGCTCAAGCTGACAGCCAACTATTTATGACTCTTGATATTGATCCATCAATTTTCCATAAGGGGCCAACAGAATTAAAATTCAAAATCAAGGCGAATGAAGTCACTAAAACTGGCCACTTTATCGTTAAGGTTGAAGGCAATGGATCACCCCTTTATCTATACGAAATGAGAAATGATCCAGTTAGTGGAACTCACGATTGGCGCACAGTTTCCGTGAGCATCCCACGCCTTAGTAAAGCGACAAATGCAATAGTCGGTTATCTTATGTTTTCATCTGGAGAAGTGTGGCTGGGAGATGTGCAATTATTGCAAGATAAAACTGAGGCTGAATCGAACAAGTCTTACGACAAACTCAAAGAATATGCGCTTTCACTAATCAAAGATCACTACATTTTGCGCGACACGATCGATATTACAGAGTTCGAACAATTTGCAGACGACGTTTTTATGGGAATTCAAAACGATGATCAAGCAGATGCGGCTCTCACTGCATTATTTTCAAAACTCAATCATAAACATCTTACAATCTATAATCGGGCAGATACCTCCGCGTATGGAGAAACAAGACAACTGAAGAGTGAATTAAGTTTAGTTGGCAATAAAACTGCCTTAATTTCTCTCCCCAAGAAGTTTGGTTCTGAAACAGCTCAACAGGAGGAATTTGCCCGCACAAGCGCACTAATCGAGAAATATAGTGAAAACGGAGTACAGAATTGGATTATTGATTTGCGTGAACAACCAGGGGGCGATTTGATCAGGCTATTTAATCTTACAAGACAGTTCTTCTCAAATCAGCAGCTCTTCTCATACCAATTGGTTGACGGATCGGAAAGATTTTTCTGGCTAAAAAATGGTAGCGTTGAATTCGGAACCAGAAAGATGATGCAAGATTCTCTCAAGCCAGGGGATGATACCAACACCTACCACCGTCCCCTCTCAGAAGCAAAAGTAATTTTATTGGTAAGTGATTATATTGGTAGTGCAGCAGAGATGCTCGCCCAAGCTTTTTCAGATCGGGAAAACACTATTCTAATAGGATCAGAGACAGCCGGTTTAATGTCTACCAATAAGTTATTTGAATTTACAAACGGAACAAAAGTTGCGATTCCAATGGGGCAGTCAACCTCGATACGCGGCGAGCTGGTATATAAGGTGCAGCCCGATATCAATACAAATCCTGATGAAGCATTAAATGTAGCGCTAAAGTACCTAGAGGACAATCGACTGTAACCCCGTGTCAGATAATTCATAACGAAATAGGGTGGGCACAACCCACCCAAACACATGTGACTCAAGTGCAAAGTGGCTCATTTGAATTTAAGTGTGCATTGCAGAGGGCCACTTATCTACCGAGAGGAGCGAAAATTTGATGGTGTATGCGTTACCATTTGGGGCAAGCCTTAAAGCTGGAAAGGGCGAGTAATCGAGGATAATAAATGGATTCGGTTATTACATTTCCTGTAGTGTGCTTTTTAAATGGAAAAATTACAGTGCACACAAAGAGTAGCTTCAAAGCATTAGGGGCTCGTTTTTTGGACGAGCAGACATTTGTCACTCTGGAGAATCGGCGATCAAAAGCAAAAGATGGTTGGATACTTGACTCTAGCGGGAAGTTTGTACCTTTATCTCATAGCGGCAATTTGAGAGAATGGGCTCGTCCTATTTCCTTCCTCTGGAATGCAGTGTTGACTAAGTACCAAGCTAATATCGAGGGGGCTGTGAAGGTAGGCTTTGTACTGAAAGACTTAGATTCGATGTCCAAATCCTCGCCGGGAAAGCTTGGGATGGATTTCAAAAGATTTCTAAGTAAGTATGAGCCTGACCAGTATATTACTAGTGATATGCTGAAAGAGTGGCCCCTTTAGTTTGACATTTTCTTGTAAGCCTCACACGCCAGATATACTCTGTTATTATATTTTGCCTCCTCCAAAGAAGCTTCCTCTAAAGTCGGCAAGACCGAAATGATTCAAATCAAGACCAAAGTTGATGATGGTCCAGGTTCTGTGAGGCTTTGTAGTACGTGCGCAGGGACAGGCATTGATCAACAATGGAGAGTTTGCGACGGATGTGCAGGAGCTGGAATTTTGGTAGATAATCCAGCCATGTCTGATTTGCAGCTAACGATATTTGCTAACGAAGTTCAGCCGCACCGGCAGTACCTCGCGAGCATAAACACCGACCTGGTTAACCAGGACCCAAAACAAACGGAGAGTGTCATGGCAGCAACCAGGCATTCCCACAGCAAGGGGACACGTGAATATCGGAAAAAAAACCGCCAAGAAAAAGTGGACTGCCAAGTAAAGCACTTAATCAGTATTCATAAAAGTCCGTTATTAATCAATAAGTTATCACAACCTTGATCAACTAAAGCTCTTCGCCGCACAAATTTTAACCGATCGGCTAGGATAATAACAATGAATTACAAATTAGGTTTCCGTTGGACTCTAATTACCCTAAATTTGGCAATGGTCTCATGGTTTGGCTTTTCTCAAGCCGGCACTGGTTATATTGATGAAAGTGGGCATTTAGATGTTATCTACATATTAATTAGATCACTGGCGGTCATTTTATTGTCTTTCACTGCCTCGGTTGTAATTGTTCGATCACGAGGAAAAGGTATAGCTATATCAATTATTACCTCTTTAATTTTTGGGGTGCTCCTTTTATGGTCGGGCTTGGTTACTAACTCGATGTCAGAATATGGCGGTAGCAGCGGTTTACTTTATGGAATTACAATCTTTTTGGTAGGGTTTACTCTAGCGTTGTTTTTTTGCTCAGTTGTATATGTTGGCTCAGCTAAGGTGATCAATAGGTAATTCTCTTGCACAAAAGGGGCCGAACGGTAATTTTTCTCCAGTGCCAGGAACCTATTTTGATGAAAATGGTGACCCAATTACCGTTGGAGTAGGGCCGTTGGTAATACAGTCAGCGTAGATAGTACGACAGCCTATAATTTTAATTCTAATACCTGAACGTTAATAATCCTGTGGCTACAGGCTCATTAGTTGGACGTCCAAAAAATTCAAACCTAGGCTCCACCAGGAGCCCCATTATTTCCGATATTTGTGAATATCGGAATAAATAGAACATCTGTCCTAGTACCAATTTCAGACCTGTCAAGAGCCTAATTTCAAACTGAGCCTAATAACCTACATATACGCGCCAATTGAGCCATATTTCCCACAAATGGTTTAAATATTAGCCAGTTTTAAGAACAAAAAAATATATGGTGTTTTTTCTCACAAAATGCGAAAAAACCTAATTTTTGGCTCAAAATGAAAAATATCTGTGCACCGATCCGAGATGGTCAGTCGAAAACTTTACTCATTAGCCTGTCAATATCGCGGCGCATAGCAGCTAAGTCCGCTTTAATTCCTGCCCAGGCTGCACCAGCTCCAAACGCCGCAGAAACGAAACTCCCCAAATCAAATTCCATTATTTTTTCTTCCACTGAAACAACTTATTAATCCCAAATACCGCGAACGATATCGACATAAATCCGCCTATGTACCAACCAGGCAATTCAGCAGCTGCTGTGAGTCCCTGAAGCGCACTTTCTCGTATTCCAGGCATAAACTGTGCAATAAACGGATAAGACCAAACGAGGACTAAGAACTCATCCGACCACCCTGGTATACCATTAGCAACACGGGCAACTTTTGCCTCCTCGCGTATTTGCTCCAGCTTCTGGCGACCCTGTAACCAATCCTTGAAACCACCACCCACCAAAGAAGCAATTAGCCCCCACATTTTATTCAGCCTCTCCATGCTTCATATGTGGCACCGGTATAACCAGCAATACTCGCGCCCTGTTCTGATGTGTCGATTCCGTCAGGTGTTCCGCCATCCAGGCCCCAGACTTGCCGCGCGTAATGATCTGACTCGTTAAATGGGTTGATTAAATCCCAAAACGCAAAATATTTATCAAAACCAGACTGTAAGCGCCCCTCGCCAACTAGGTTTTGCGCAGCTTGGTTAATTACGTTATCCGGGTTCACAGGGTTAACAGCGTCAACTATTTGCTTCCGTTTAAACCATATCCAGGCAAGCAAGACCAAAACTAGAACAACTAGCAGCATGATTCCATCAACACGAATTTTTACACCCATGCTGCTGTTACTCCGTAGTAGTTGCCATTAATACGAGACCAAGACGCATGACCGTTATCTATTGGGCGCACATCACCATGCAACATAAAACCGGGCTGCGTGTCTGTATAAACTCCAACACCTGTAAACCCTACGGCCACGGCTACTTGATATGCGCGAGCAAGCTGCTTAGGCGTATTGATATATCGGCCTGATGCAGTCATAGGAAAGAAGTCAACCGCCCTAACCTCTCCCCATTTGTCTATATTGTGTTGGCTTGTACCGTCTTCGCCATCATGCCGACCTAGCGCACCATCCGCATCAGAGATAACAACCGGAGCGCCCCATTTCTCACGAAATGAATCTATTCGCAGCAATAACTCTGCCGACATAAAGGGATACCAAACCCCGAACTCTGAAGGCTTGAAATATTTTAATTCTGGTCGCGTCACCGTGCGCCCTCCAATGGTTACCAATGCTGCGCCTGCAAGTGCTGTCATCGCAATCACGACTAAGCGCATCACCCGAATAGCTCCGGTAAAATTGCAAGGGTATAATCTCCATTTAAAAAAGATACTTTATCGTCACCTATACCCTTTTTATAAAAAGAATTAGTCCCGGTATCGTAAGTAACTTTTATACGTCCCGTATCGTTAATCAACTTAGTAACATAATCCAGATAATTGCCAGGAGGTGTTTTCTGGAGCATGGCACCCAGGAACATTTTAATAATATTCCCATATATTAAATTACCAGACTTATAAGGTATGGCGAGGATACGCTCTTTGGGGTAGTAATAGAGCTTTGTCGAATCATCAGCACCGGGATCTTTTATCGAAATTAGCCCGTAAATACCACCCATAAAATTAGTGGTTATTCTAACTTCGCTACCGTAAAAAACGCACCTGTAATACCCATTATTCGACGGAACAAAAAAAGACGCATTAACTGTTCCATGAGGACTGTACTGCCAGGAATAATGTTCATCGTTAATTTCTATACCTAAATTGGTATCAATAACGAAATAGTTATAATCACTATCCCCATTTTGCACGCGGATTACAGCATGGCCAACATCGTCAATAAATCCGTATTTTGTATAACCCTCCCCGTTCGTATGGGTGGCTAGCTTGCCTATATTCCTATGCCTCACTTTTCTAGTGTGTGGATTAAAAGAAACTAAATACTTATCATGATCTGCGCCCTGATCTGGGCCGGAATCGCCAGGGCCGGTAGAGTACCACTGTTCATTATTCGGCATTATTCCGTGATATTCCCCGTTAGAATAACCTAGTGCAATATCAAAGAGTAATTCACTAGCGCTACTAAAGGGGGTTTTATTCCCATCTTCAGGGTTAAAAATAAAGGTGCTATAAACCTCGACGACCATGCTCGCCAAATGAGATTTACAAATTTTACCATTATACGAAAACCACAAAGTACCGTTGGCGGCAATGTGCAATCCATGCAAAACTCTATAGCTGTGGTTATGCCACGTCTCGTCGTCGTTATGTTCTAGCTCTAAAATAGTACCGTCAGCATTGCGCCAAGGAATTATTTCCGTAGGGACCGTTAAAGCTGCGTCCGGTGTTTTTTGCAGTCCTTCGCCCAACTCATATCTAGCAAGTCCGGCATGGGTTAACACATAGCAATTTATGCCGTGAAAATAAGCCCCACGAATGTCGGGGCACTCATTGGTGACAGTAGTATTATCCTGATAATAGGGGTTATCGGGATCAGCAAACCAGTACTCGTCGTTTTCCAGCATAATGGTTTTGGTGAATTCCGCTGGCAAAGTAGCGCTAGTTCCAAATACTGTATTGACATAGGGGGATATATTCATCTCTCCCGAGACAATCACTTTCTCATAGTCACCAACTCCAACGACAAAAGTCACAAGCTGATCAATGTTTGTCGTGTTTTGAACTTCAAACTCAGAAAAGGCCGGCAGTTCAGGATTATCTAGCTCCCTATCTAAGCGACGCTTCTCACCCGGGTCCATTGTCACAGAATCCCCATTTAAGACCACTCTCACCGGGTAATCTGCGGATCGCAAAAAAATAAAGTCCCCTGGAGACTGTACGTTAACCGTGCTATTTGCCTTTAGAAAAATTGGCTTATCACCATGAGAACCAGACACGGCATCCTCCCCCTAAAATAGTTTCTTTAATACAGGTGACAGAACCCAGAGCCCTACCACAATTGCTAAATACAAAATAGTTTTTTGCGAAAGCTGGCCCGCTTCACTGGTATTTGCTTGGTTGTAAGCCGTTTGTGTTGTTTCAAGCGAGCGTTGTGTTAACTGCGCAAAAGTTTCAGCACTGTCGACAATCTGGTCGATTGTTTCTGAAGCGTTTGCATTAATCTGTTCGATTGTTTGAGAAAGAGCATTCTGCGAAAACCCAATAGTTTCAGAGGCCAATCCATGGACTGTATCCAATGAATCAAATCCCATTTGCAAACTATCGCGCCCCACCCCTAGCGCCTCGGATGACAGCCCTGTTGCCATACTAAAGACATCGGAAGCAACTCCCAGCCCTTCAACCCCTAGGTCAGCGCCAATTTGCAAACCATCTCTACCAACAGCTAGCGCCTCAACACCTAAACCTGCCCCTTGCTCAAGAGCATCGGCCCCAAAATCGAAAGCACCCATTGCGAGCTGCTGAGCACTAGCCATTGCACCGTAGTCAGTGCTATTTACAGTAACACTACCGGAAACATCACCAGTGATACCCACCGAGCCCTCTGACAAGTCCAGCTCGCTATAGCGATTATCAACGGTTGTCGTTGTGTAATCATTGGTAACATTGTTATTTGTTGTTTTCTTTTTACTGTCAAAGAAACCCATGGCGCCCTCACTTTTTCATCTTTAAAAGCAAGAAAACCACCAGTACAACAGAGAGAAGAAATATAGGTGATGTAAAAATTTTTTCGGCTGCGCGGCCAGCTATATGAGGGTTAGACCCGGCCCCAATATTTTTAATTCCTGTACTACTGGTCGCTGCTGTTGATGATTGGTCAGTAACCCCGGAGGAACCAGAGAAACCACCTCCCCCCGTTGATAGCAAGGCCGCAGGATTCATGTAATACGCCCCACAATCCAAACGATTAACAGCAACAGAATAGTTCCCTGTAAAACCGTTTTACTCATAGTGATTCCCGCAAAAGTGATAGTGCCACTCTCTGCGGGAGGCACTGGCCCCACTGTCTGCGGCTGAGCAACTGCCGCTTGATCCGGCAACGCCGCCGCTGTACCTGACACACCGTCATTCGGAGTTTCCGGCACTGGCGAAACCCCTAACTTGGCCATCTCTTTTTTTTCGTAGATGTCGAGCCCTGTAGACACGACATCCCCAAAAATATCTCCCCAAGACATAAGCGCCCCCTAGCGTTGCAATACGCCGTGATACTCCTGCAGCGCAGTAATTGTCATTGCGCCAGTAACATCCAGGCGATAGCGGAAATCAAAACGGCCCGCTAGAGGTATATTCGCGGCACCGTAGCCCTTTTCTGAGGTATCAATGATCCAGGCCCCAGACTGCGGCACCCTGCCCGCATCACCTTCGAACTGTATGCGCTCATTGAGTGCGGTCGTTCTCTTGAAGATGCGCACATTGTCCGCCAGGATTTCTACCTCGTTAATTTGATTGGCGGTTGGTAAAAATGTAATCCGATTTAGCAATAGCGAATCAGAGCGGCCATAGTTAAAATCTGAAATTTCAAACTCCCCACTACCTGCTGGCGAACGCGTGGATTTAATCATGTAGGGGATAATTCCGGGACCCCCCTCAATTGAATCCGACTGCTCCGCGGTCAAATCAAATTTCGGCGCAGTGGCATCGCTTGAAATATCAATCTCCAAGGTAAACGCCGCAATTCTATTGCCCCCTGAATCCGACACGCCTGTATTGATCGCGGTCAGCTCCTCTTGGTCGCGATTTTTCAGGCCAGCGCGATCAAACGGAATTCGAAGAATCCCTGCCGATGCAGGCAGCCCCATATATTGATTTAGCAAGTCGCGCTCTGTGCCGCTGAAACGCTGAACAACCAAACCGTTGAGCTTTACGCGAAATTCGGTCATTTGCGCTAAGGTTACACCGCTAAACTCTAAATACAGATCATGATAGCGCGCACCCGTCGGAAGCTTGAATAGCGCCTGAGTTCCAGGCGCCCCACCCTCAGCCCCAGGCATAGGCAGTGAAAAACGATTCTTGGCAAGAATATTGCTCATTCGGAGACTCTCCCGAGTAGTCCAGTTAATGCAGCTGATTTATTTCAGCGGGTTTTTTGTAGCCGGAACGAATTTGTTGATCGCGGCAATTACAACCAAAGTAATTAACACGGTCATCATTCGATTTTTACTGAACATTTTCAGTTTCCTCAGTTTTGCTAGATATGAATTGATCGCGTAGCCATGCCACGATAAGAGCGGCAACAACGGCAATGACGATTTGCTTGATTACGCTGTTCATAGGTTGCGAAACAAATCACTCCACTAGCAAAAAAACAAGGCGCAGCAGCAATGAGAAAACACCACCGGCCTATAGGCCGAAAATAACCGGCCACAGAGGGACTACAATGAAACCGTTCCCGATACTGGGTTAAATTTTCCGAGTTGTGCGGGCTCAGGTCCGGGCTTTTTCAGCCAGTAATTACACGCTTTCCCGGGCTCGTTAGCCGGCGTTTGTGCTAGTTGGTCAGGTGACACAGAAAGCAGACCCGATAAGTATTTTCGCTCGGCGTCCGTTTCTAGTGTCCCGCAGAATTTGTAGGGCGACATGGACAGAATTGACTTATCAATTTCTGCTGGACGCTGGCTCACACTGTGAATCACTCCGCCGTACTTGCGAGACTTCCGAGAAAGCTGCCCCCAGGTGCCCCGCGCCTTGCCGCTTCCGGTCACGTCCGCCAACTCCTCAACGATGCCGCCTGTTAAGTAGTTACCATCAAGCGCAGCCCAGAATACAGCACAGAAGAATTCAAAGGACTCTTCATTGATTTGATCCGGTACAAATGCGATACGGTCGCGGCTGCGTTTGGCTATAGATTGCATTACCGCGTTTTTAAATTGCCCGGGGCTGCTGAAATGCTGCGCTTGGTGGTCGCGGTCCGGATCCCAAAGTAGAACCCTTTGGAATTCACTGAAGTGCCCGAGCCTTCGAAGAAATGAACTTTTGCCGGAACCAGTGCCCCCGCATAGAAACATATGGCGCGCGGGTAGCGCCGTATTGGGATTAATCGCCACTGGCTTGGCCCTCACTTTGGGCCAGCTGCGCGGCCTCCTGCTTTTTCTTTTCCTCTGCCATCTTTGCGCGCTCAGTCATCAAGCGCGGAACCAGGGCAACACCCATACACAACGCGAATGCGGTACCAGGGCCGCCGCCCTGCGGCATGTAGTGATCCATAAGAGCGCCGCCAGTTTTTGCCAGCTGCTCGGTCTCCGTCTCAGTCAGCCGCCAGTGCTCGCCGCGCCTATCGGCCAGCATCCCAAAGACCAGGGCCAGTAAGGCCCCTGTTAGCTGCTCGCCGGAAATTGCAGGCGTCGCTATAGGTTCGCCGCTTTCGTTGTAGGTGGTGCTACCAGGGGGCTCTGAGCCTATAGGTATTTGCGCAAACTGGCGGGCTTGCTCCGGAGGCATTTGTGGGGCTTGCTCAGTCATCATCATCCTCCGCCAATAGGCCAGCCAGCCAACCGCGTTTTTTCGGTTCTGGCTGCTGTTCACCTATAGGTGTTTGTGGAGACTCTGACGGGGGCGCCGGCTCATTTGAAGCCGGCGTTTGGCCTATAGGTGCCGGTTCTTGCCCGGTTTGACCTATAGGCCGAATATTCGATTGGATGTACTGCTGACCGTTAGGCCCGAGACACTGAATAGTGCCACAGCGCATTGTGTTACTACCTGCACTCTCGTAGCAGCGATAATACAGCCGGCCTTTTTTTGAGCCGGTTCTTTGTTCGTGAACTGTGGCCTGATCATTTCCGCACAGAGCGCAGTTGATCATGCCAATCATTGCTGATTTAGCCATAACTGGGCGTCTCCCGACGAGCCGAAACTATGAATTAGTTAAACTGGTTTTCTAGCTGGCCGATTCGCTCCTCCAGTGCATCCAGCCGATCTAATTGAGACGCGGCCTGTTCCAGCACAGAGCGCGCGCCCTTCAAATCAGTCCCGCCTGGCAGTAGCATTTTTACTGCGGCTGGAATCTCTACGGATTCGATCGACTGCGCAAGCTCGCGCAGCTTATCGCCCGGTTGTTGTTCGATGCTCAATTGCTCCCCCTTCTTTCAGTTTGTTCAGGTTCCTACGTTGGCTAAGTAAATAGCGGTATTGGTTCATTGCTCCAAGCTGCATTTGAAGTAGCTCTTTTTCAGCTACGTCCAGGGTTTCGAACTTTTCGGAGTCCTTAAACTCCTCCAGTCTTAGTATTCGCCCCTGCAGTTCTTCCAGCTCCTGCTGCATACGCAAGACGAAATCAGGCTCCGGCTTAGGGGCTGGGGGTATTTCTGCTTGCGCCGGGCGTGCAGGTGCAGCCGGCCGCTCCGGTACTGGGCGAGGGTTGACGGTGCCCTCTCTTGCCTTTTTTACAGATTGCTGCTGCTTCACGTTCCTTCGTCTCATTGTCACCCCTTGGTTACAGTTATTGACACAAGTCCGAGCGGACACGGCTGCGCCGGTCCGTTGCTTTCTTCTCTGCTTCCGCCCACCGCATTGCGGCGGAAATTTGAATCTCGATACGCTCATCTAGCGACTTTTGATCCATAGTTAGCCCCGGCATTAGTCGGGCTCTATGTGTGCTGCCCCCTTCGGGCAGCTCGCGAACTTGGCCACCACAGCGGCGAATATTCCAAACATGCTGACGCGTGGAAATTACCCGGCCTGTATTGCGCATCACCACGCCCAGCAGGCGCTTAACTTCATCGCCGTAACGAGAGCAAACACCGTGATCGTATTGATTAAGCGGTATTTCTTTTTTGTCTTTGATTGACGGCGGCTCCTGCTCAAAATGGAAAGCGCGTAAGGCCATACCTTCGCGGGTCATCGTTGGGCCGCCCATGAGTTCTACAAAGGTTCGCCAGTCGCCAGCATCACAGGCCGCGCGAATTGCTTCGACTTCCTCCGGTTCCCAGTCTTCCAGGGGCTTGCGACGGCGGCGCAGTTCGCGCCAGACAGTCACACTGACTGCGCCGATCTGCTGGAACTGCCTGATACCCCAGAGAGACGCCCAAGCTCGAGCCCTACCGGCACCATCACTGCCGGGCCGCTCTGCCTCTTCGTCAACGTCCACTCCTTCGGCGTCAATGTTTTTTGAAATGTACTTAGCGATGTATCCAGTCGCGGAGCGCTCCGGATCGATCACCTCGCGGTCAGCTCGGCGCTGTTCCGCCCCTTTCTCGTCGCCATCCTCGCGCAATGCTTCAGCGCGAAATATTGTCCACGCGGTTTCCGCATCCTCCGGAGAGAAGAACAGCAACATATGCCAATGAGGCGTACCATCGTGGTGCGGCTCCGCTACACGGAAACCAAACGCGCGGATTTCTAACTTATTCCAGCGAGCCCGGATTTTTTGCCATACCCCAGACAAATAGCGCTGCACCTGATCCGGCGAAGCACCGTTATATTTCGGATTAATAGGCCCGTGATGTAAGCGTGCGTGATAGGAACTAGGCGCGGTCAGAGTCAGGAAAAGCCCGGTCAAACCTAGCTCCTTGGCAATATCCTCATAGCCACGCAGGCGAACCATCAGCTCATGGCGACGGTTCACCGGATTAGACACACTTCCCTCTTGAGCCTCCGCAAGACTGACGGACTCACCCAGCTCGTTTACCGCTTCCATACTCTCTAAAAGAGCGCGGTTGCGGTGCTGTGACTTCTGCCAGCGCTGATAAGCCCAATCGCTGACATAGGGCTGCAATCGCTTTTGCACCCTACCGGCATTGCGCAGTACAGACTCAACCTGGCGGCCCAATTTCTTGCGCAATTGGCGACGCCACCAGCGGGCATCACAAGCGCGGAGAATTGCCCGGTTAATTACGTCGTCCAGCTTTTCCCGCGTCCAGCTATGAGGGATTTCGTCAGGTACCGGCCACTCAATACCGTGGGCGCGCACATGCTCCTCAATTTCATCCCCCAGAGAATCCAAATCACCGCCGCTCTCCCCCTGCAACTGACTGCAATACTCTGCCGCTGTTTCAGCTAAGGCCCGGATATCTTCGTCCTCCATAGTGGCGGATGCGGTGGCGTCTAAGTTGATCGCCAGCGGCGAATAAACCGGCGCGGCCAGTGCCTCGCCAGCGATCCGCAAATTTTTGTTGGCTTGCACATAGCCACGTTCTCGGCAATCCCGCGCATACATTGCAACGAGGTCTGATACTACTGGCTTGTGCTGACTGATAACTGAATCCCGCCACCGCCAAATTTCCGGCGGCATGCGGTTGTTGAACTGTTCTAATGCTGTGATCTTTTCCACGGACTACCGCCTCAATCCCCGGCAGGCACACAAGCAGGACCAAAATAAAACCCAACCCCCTGTTACTTCGTCCCCGCACTGTGTTCCTCCATAAACTTATTTTCCCAATGGCTTTGCAGCCCGTAAGCCGTAATGCAGTGCTTGCAGGGCTTCCTCCGCAGAGCTAAGGCTTACCGGGCGACGGTCACGCACAGCCTTTGTCACCGCAAGAAGGCGCTCATATTCGGAGCGATCGAAAATTAGCTGAACGCACAGAAGCCCGTCTTTTTGCTCACTCATGGGAACCCCCGGCATTACTGCGAATCTCCCCCAGCTCCTTTAGGGCATTTCTAATTTGGTTTTGCAGAAGGTTGATTGAAGCCGCCACATATTGCGTGCGGTAGTGATCATCCATGTGAGAGCGAACACCATGATCTACAGCGGCAACATCTCGGCGAGTACGGGCAAAATGCTTTTGCAACGCCTCAGCCTTTTTGCCCATATCGCGCAGATTCACATCAAGCGCGTCTAGTGAATTCAGCAAAAATTGCATTTTCTGCCGATCGTTTAAATGACTGCGGTTACCGTGACGAACCGAGGCCAAAACCTTTTCTATATCGCGAACAGTTTTGCGTGCAACTCGGCTTGGATCGACGCTCTTACGGGCAGCGCTCATGCGGCCACCCCCTTAGTCATCGCCATAACATCGACTTGGGTACCCAAGCAGCGCGGGCACTCGATAGGCAGGCTCGCGCCGATATTTCCACCGCTGCCACGCTTTAACGGTTTTAGTAATTTATCGTCCGGAGAGAAGGCGAACAGATCGCCGGAGAGAAGAAGCCACCCCGCCCCTTTACAGGTTGGGCACGGGTGCTTTTTTGAAGATTCACTATGCTGGGTACTTTCGATTCGCTCGTCTATACCTTGACTCAAGGCGTTTAAGTAAGCGGCGACTGGGCGTTGCCCTACTCGATTCAGATTTGATTCAACTAACCCCAGCGATAATGTTTTATTGGGTTGCATAAGCAGTTCCTTGCTTGCTGTATTGTGTCGGCCCGCTGTTCGACACGCCCCGCCGGTACTCCTTGGCGGGGCTACTCAACAGCGAGCAATAACACTGTATACAAGCGAAGAAACCCTATACAAGTCGCCTGAGGCTAATTGCGGACTTGTATAAAACCTATAATGACAAAACGATCTAAGGAGAGAGCGACAATCATGCTGAGTACCATCGACATTTTGGCCAGGATGAAAGAGCGCTTAGGCAGCTATTACAAAGTGGCCCAGGAGCTAGGTGTACATCCGAATCGCGTTAATCAAATGCGCCACCACGGAGGCAAACTTACTTTTGAACAGGGATTGATTGCGGCTAAATTTTTAGGGGTTTCTGATGAATCCATTATCTTAAGCCTTGCCGCTGAAAGGTCGCGCAACACCCCCTCTTTCGAAAACCTCGCACGCCTCGCCGCCAAGCACACAACGAATTTTGGCGCGCTCGCGAGCGTTTTTGCGCTAGCCATTTTGGCCAGCGGTGAATTATTAACCAACCCTACGGTTTCGAGCCTCACAGAGTCCCTCACCCAAATGGCGTAAGTTGTTGATTTTATACGGAAAATTGCGAAGAAATATCCGATATCAAATGAATATCGGATATTTTATAAATGCCCGTTTTTCCGTATAATTTGCCGCATTCCAACAACAACTCCATATTTCTATGTCTGCTTCCAACCGGCCACCAGCACCAATCATCGACAACCTGAGCAATCTTGAGAATCCATTCCGCTGCACCAGCTTTTCAGCTAGCCGTTATCTCAGCAAGCAGATTCCTGGTGCTAATACCGATCTGGAGTTCACGCTTAAGTTTCTTTACAGCTACAACGGTAGCCAGGCAACGTTTAACAGCTACCGCCGTGAACTTGAGCGCTTGCTGCAATGGGCGTGGCGCATTGAAGAAGCTTCAATAATGACTCTGAAGCGCGAACACATTGAGGAGTTTGTGCAGTTTTGCATTGAGCCGCCAATTGCCTGGATCGGAACTAAGAATGTTGCCAGATTCAAAACACAAAATGGCGAGCGCGTTGTGAATGCCGATTGGCGGCCATTCGTAGTCAGTGTATCCAAAGTTGAGTTTCGTGCTGGCAAGACGGCTTCCCCCAAGGAGTTCCGGCCATCCCAGGCAGCGATCAAATGCATCTTTACTGCATTGTCGTCTTTCTTCGATTTTCTCTATCAAGAAGGCCTGGTTCCAGCCAATCCTGTGGCACTGATTCGCCAGAAAAGTAAGTTTGTTCGACGTGAGCAACAAAGCCAGGTTGTACGTCGAATCAGCAACTTGCAGTGGGATTATGTCCTGGAGACTGCTGAGATCATGGCCGAGACATCACCAACTGATCACGAGCGAACTTTATTCATTATGAACGCCCTATTCGCTATGTATTTGCGAATCTCTGAGTTGGTTGCGGATGAAAGATCGGCACCAGTTATGGGTGATTTCAAGAAAGATCGCGACGGAAACTGGTGGTTTCACGTTACGGGCAAAGGTAACAAAGGCCGGGCGATCACTGTTTGCGACCAAATGTTGAAGGCCTTGAAGCGCTACAGAAATTATTTGCAGCTCCCTGCTCTGCCCAGCATTAATGAGCAGACACCTCTGGTGCACAAGTCCCGTGGCAAGGGACCGGTTACCAGTACCCGACAGGTTCGCCTGATTGTTCAAAACTGCTTTGATTCTGCCCACCAACGGATGGTTGAAGAAGGCTTAGGGGAAGATGCTGAAGATCTTAAGGCTGCCACTGTGCACTGGCTCCGCCATACGGGTATTTCTGAAGATGTGAAGTACCGCCCCCGCGAGCATGTGCGCGATGATGCGGGCCATGCAAGTATGGCTACGACCGATCGCTACATTGATTCCGATATGCGGGAGCGGCATGAAAGTGGGCGGAGTAAGCGGGTAAAGGAGGAGCGGTAATACTACCGCCCTACCCTCATGTAAATGAAATAGCTTGACCCATAAAAGATACGATATATCATTGCGCACAATCTGATTAACCTAGTACACATGGATGAATACTCAGAGTGTGGAGAGACTAATGGCACATACAAACAAACTCCCAGTCACCGTCCTTTCAGGTTTTCTAGGTGCCGGTAAAACTACCGTACTTAGCCACATACTGAACAATCGCGAAGGCAAAAAAGTTGCTGTAATCGTCAATGACATGAGTGAAATCAATATTGATTCGACGAAAGTACAGAGCGAAGTTTCTCTTAACCGTAGTGAGGAGAAGCTTGTTGAAATGAGTAATGGCTGTATTTGCTGCACTCTGCGGGAAGACCTTCTGGAGGAAGTCACTAAGCTTGCGCAGGAAGGACGGTTTGATTATCTCGTTATTGAATCAACAGGGATTTCTGAACCCTTACCCGTTGCAGAAACCTTCACTTTTGCCGACGAAAATGGTGTTTCTCTCTCTGATGTTGCCAGTTTGGACACAATGGTGACGGTGGTCGATGCAGTCAATTTTTTAAAGGACTATGACGAGGCCGTATTTTTACAGGATGCTGGTGAATCATTAGGTGAAGACGACGAACGCAGTGTAACTGATTTGCTGATCGACCAGGTCGAGTTCGCAGATGTCATTCTGATCAGTAAAACAGATTTAGCTGGCCCTTCTGATGTTGAGCGCCTAGAGGCCATTCTGCGAACTCTAAATACGCAGGCAAAAATAGTTCCGGTCTCTCAAGGGCAAGTCGATATTGACGAGGTTCTAAGTACCGGCTTATTTAACTTCGAGCGCGCGCAGCAAGCACCTGGTTGGCTTAAAGAGATGCGAGGTGAACATATTCCTGAAACGGAAGAGTATGGCATTAGCAGTTTCAGCTACGAAGCACGTAGACCCTTCCATCCAGAAAAATTTCATCAATTTCTGCACAATACTGAGAGGCACGGCAAGTTAATTCGTTCCAAAGGGTATTTTTGGCTGGCGTCCCGCCCTGAGTTTGCAGGCGAATGGAGTCAAGCGGGAGGCATTGCCCACTATGGTTTCGCTGGGATGTTCTGGAAAGCTATACCCAAAGAAAACTGGCCCACAGACGAAAATTATCGCAGCTCCATTGAAAAACAATGGGTAGAACCCTTTGGTGATATGCGGCAAGAACTAGTATTTATTGGCCAGAGTTTGAATCAAACCAGCATGACAAAAGCGCTTGATGACTGCCTGCTAAGCGAGGACGAAGTGCTACGAGGCAAAGAATACTGGGCGACATTGAATGATCCATTTCCCGCATGGGAACAAGGATGAATATTAACCTCACCCCTGTACTTGGCTAGATCCTTTAGTGGGAAAGTGTAAAAGACCGACGAAATGTCGGTCTTTTATTAAGCTAGCGCCTTTCGACAGTTCAATTCTCTATAGCGGCCTCAACGGCTGCCGCCGCATCAACAATGCCTGACCCACAGCGCCGACATGAGCCTGTAAAACTTCGGGCTGTACTGGTGAGAATGGATTCAACCTCATCTGGTGTAACATCGGGCTTGACTGAATATATAAGTGCGGCTGTACCGGCAACATGTGGAGCGGCCATGCTGGTGCCGGCGTAGTAAGCGAAGCTATCACTACCGGGAGTTCGCGCGCCGCTGTTTAATGTAGAGAGAACGCCATCGGATTCCACCGAGTTAGTTTCACCTCCGGGGGCAGCGACATCGACCACATTGCCGTAGTTGGAGTAGTAAGCAAGTCCTCCGGAGCGGTTGGTCGCGGATACTGTAATGACTCCTGAACAGTTAGCCGGCGAAAACCAGAAGGCATTCCGCCCAGAGTTACCTGCGGCAACAACAACTGTGGCGCCCAGGCTACGGGCTGTATTGATGGCACTTTGAGTTGTGCTTCCACAGAGGCCAAAGCCCCCCAGGCTCAAGTTCAACACTTGAGCCGGAGTTTCATTGGCTGGTGCACCACTAACCGAGCCGCCAGCGCTCCAGACAATGCCATCAGCAATATCAGATGTGTAACCGCCGCAGCGGCCGAGTACTCGAACGGGGAGCACTTTTGCTTTATGGGCTATCCCAGCGATACCCATATTGTTGTTGGTGACGGCAGCAATGGTGCCGGCCACATGAGTGCCATGCCAGCTGCTATCAAATTCGGGATACAGTGGGTTTCCGCAGTAACTATCGGTATACCAATCCCCGGGATCACTGGCATCACTATCACGGCCATCCCCATCTACAGCGATATCGGAATCCGAAATCATGTCGTAACCAGGCAGCAAGTTGTCCATGAGGTCTGTGTGAGCGAGATAACCGGTATCAATAACTGCTACTACCACGCCCTCCCCCTGAGTTATATCCCAGGCTGCGGGCAAATTCAGTCCACCATCAGCTTCAAAGTAGTGCCACTGGTCGTAATAGCTGGGGTCATTAGGGACCGCCATAGGGTGCATCATCAAGTCGGGCTCAGCGTACTCAATATTGGGGTCTTGTTTTAGGCGGTTGATTATCAGGTTGATCTCGGCTTGGCTTTTTCGGCTCCCCAGGTGCATGACTTGTGCACCCGTCGCCATGCGCCGCAAGTGGCGCAAGTTGTGGCCCGCACGGCGAGAGGCTTTCTCCACAGTTTCCTGAGTCATGCTCGCTGACCGTCCGATCGTGGAATCCTGCTTGTATTTCACAATGATCCGGTCAGTTGTTGGGGAACTACTTAGGTTATCCATTTGGGTGGCGAAGGAGCCTGTACATAGAAGTGAAAACACACCTGCTAGAGTGGATTTTTTCAACAGTGACTTCATTATTGTTATCTCTCCATGATGATTTAGCCGACGGGGTGTAACATCCTAACCATTAGTACCACTGTCCCTGTGGTGACAGGGCACGTTAGGCTTTACGCAAGATATATGCCTGAGCAAGTCATGGCTGGATATCGAGACAAAATTAGTACCAGTGTTTCAATTTTGCCCACAGGGATAGTAGTGGCAACCGATGTATCCTTCTTAGGTGATTGTCGGCCTCTTTCTATTCTTGTGACAGCCTCCACCTAAACAAACTTATTTATCTGTCTTTGCACCGATATAGAGATAACTAAGGGCTTTCCAATCACTGTGCACAGAAAGGCTGCAAAATACCGTTCGAAAATTTATCAACTTTAAAGAAAAGGCTGGAGCTTGAAGGTAATTCACTCTGATAAAACGAACTTTAATCGAACAGTGGAAATGATCATCACAGAATTGGTGATATTGCCGGCGATATCACTAGGAAAGGATTCTGCAGAGATCAACGTGTTAAATGAAAGTGCCAGTCAGCTTAACTGACTGGCATTATTTGAGTAGAACAGCTATCTACCCACCCCACAGGAACCTGTCGAGTGGGAGTTAGCCCATTTACTCAGTACTAGCACTCAGAGAAACGCCAGAGTAGTCAGAGTAACCGCGGATACTGATATACCAGGTACCTGCGCCTGGATTGCTGATGCTGCAGCTTTCATCATTACCCCACTCGTAAGGGCGACAATCGTAGGCTGTGCGGGTGGGCTCTTGGCCGAAACGAACATAGAGATCTGCATCCCCACTGCCACCAGACATTACGGCGCTCAGCGTTGAAGCTCCGCTATCAACCTCAATAGTGAAATGCTGCCAGCCGTTGCGGGAACCACTAAGATTTGTCTCTTCCCAGCTGTCACTACCGCCACCGCCGCCACCACCTGCGGTATAGCTGCCCACGAGACTTACGTTAGAGAAGGAGCTATATCCACGTACCATGACGTGATAGGTTCCTCCCTGTACGTTATCGATATCACAAGTTTCATTATTGCCTGAAGTATAGGGGCGGCAGTCATAGGTACTGGTTGTGGGGGCGCTGCCATGGCGAACGTAGAGGTCAGCATCGCCGCTTCCACCGGACATTACAAAAGACAAGTCTGTAGCGTTGTTAGGCACTTCTAGGGTGAAGTTAATTTCATCACCACTGTTACCCTCGATACCAGTCTCAGCAACACCATTTTCAAGTTCACCGCCGTCGTTACCGCCACCACCGCCGCCACCATTGGCCGAGGCTACGGCCGCTGCTGCATCGACAATACCTGAGCCACAGCTGCTGCAAGAAGCCGGGAAGCTCCGTGCGGTACTGGTGAGGATTGATTCAACTTCATCTGGGGTCAAGGTAGGGTCTACAGAGTAGAGCAATGCTGCGGCACCGGCCACATGAGGCGCCGCCATACTGGTGCCCTGGATGTAATAGTAACTATCACTGCCTGGGTCAGTAGCACCATTGTTATAGGTAGAGAGGACGCCGTCGGAGTCATTGGCGAAGCTCTGTGCTCCGCCCGGCGCTGCAACATCTACTACATTGCCGTAGTTAGAGTAGTAAGCACGACCGCCACTGCGATTAGTCGCAGCCACTGAGATCACCCCATCACAACTGGCAGGAGTAAATTGGCTTGCATTAGCATTGCTATTGCCAGCAGCTACAACAACCGTCGCACCGAGACTGCGAGCAGTATCGATGGCATTTTGTGTAGTAGTACCACAGCTTCCGCTGCCGCCAAGGCTGAGATTGAGTACGTCGGCGGGATTCGCATTGGCTGGCAGTCCACTGACAGAACCACCAGCACCCCAAATGATGCCGTCAGCAATATCTGACGTATAGCCACCACAACGGCCGAGCACACGGACAGGAACAATCTTGGCCTCATAGGCAACACCTGCGATACCAAGATTATTGTTGGTAACGCCAGCGATAGTGCCGGCAACATGGGTACCGTGCCAGCTACTGTTGCTTGAGGAGCTATCTCCACAAGTACCAGAGCTATACCAATCACCCGGATCGGTGGCATCGCTATCGCGACCATCGCCATCTACGGAAACGAAGGTATCGTCGATCATGTCGTAGCCCGGCAAAATGTTGGCTGCCAGGTCTGCATGGGGTCGATAACCAGTATCGAGTACCGCGACCACAGCCCCGTTACCCGCAGTGGTATCCCAGGCTGATGGAAGGTTCAAGCCACCTGTAGATTCATAGTAGTGCCACTGATTGAGGTAACTTGGGTCATTAGGTACAGCCACTGCTTTCAAGATCAGATCTGGTTCTGCATACTCCACATCCGGGTCTTGCCTCAGGCGATCGATAATTGCGTTTACTTCAGCTCTATTTTTTCGACCTTCCAGGCGCATTACCTGAGCGCCAGTAGCTATGCGGCGCAGATGGTGCATTTTATGGCCAGCGCGACGGGAAGCTTTTTCCACAGTTTCCTGAGCCATAGTAGCGGCCCGTCCAACTTTAGCGCTTTCTTTGTACTTAACGATGATGCGATCAGTTAGCAGCTTGTTATCCGCTTCTTCCGCATAGGCACCAAAAGGCGCAGTGCATAGCAATGAGAATGCACTTGCTAAAGCCGTCTTTTGTAAAAGAAATTTTAAAGATAATTTCATTATTGTGGTTTCTCCGAAGTTATATTTATTCCAATACCAAGAAATTATTCGATATCGGTTACTCCTAAACCGCCCCGCTTTGGCTAAATAAATTCTATAAAGGGAAAGCCCAAAAACTGCTGAATTTAGGATCATTTAGTTAGCTTGAGCGAAATTGGTACCATTGTTTCAACTTGGTACAAATGTATAACGACTCGGAAATTGTTGTCCTCAATGGAGATCTCGAAACTCATGTGGACTGCGATGACAAGTTTTAAATCTCTACAAAAAACTTTGGTAATAAATATTTTTCCGCAAAAAAGTGTGGAATGGTTCACGAGAGACACAGCCAAAGAGGATTAACAGATCACTTATGACAAAAAATACGGCCTTATCTCTTAAGTATAAGGCGATGTTATATCACATCAAAAATATTTTATTTAAGTATGACTTTTAATGATTGGTAAGTTAATTCAATGAGGGATGGGCGCTCTTGCGAGCATGAAAGAAAAGAAAAAATCTACTACTTTAATCGACACTAGTTATCAGCCACTTACTTGAGCTAACCATTCACCGCCTGACAAATCAGCAGAAAATCTAATCCCTCCGAATTGTATAGCTGCTATATCTTGGTCTTTATAGGTGTTCTTTCGCTAGTGAAATTAAACGATCACACCTGGCTATAGCTTTATAGGCATAGGCCTCTTTGCTGTCACGAGAGCTATCAAGCTCAGAGAGAACACTCTTTTTAAGAGCAGTAGCAACTTCAATCGCAAGAGCATACTTTTGGTGGTTTAAGCAGTGCCGACAAAAAATTGTTTCAAGCGTATCTTCGCTATCAATGCTTAAATACCCCAAGTCGCGCACATCCTTGTGAAGACCTTGAATAACTTCAAAAGGTAAGCCTTTATCTGAGAGCAATAAGAATTTCATTTCAGCGATACGCCGCTTTGTTTCTAATACTAAATCTTGATATTCTTGAATATGCGGGGTATGTGTGCGTTCAACCTTGTCAAACTCAGTAACTATCTCATCATAACCAAGGTCTTTTACCTTTAGATATGCTTCCGTCAAAAGATTGCACAATCCTCTGGATAACTCCTCCTTACTGAAGCTGCTGACCATTTAGAAATTCTCCGTAGTTGCATTACCTATCGTATGAGCCTTTGAAAAAATCAGATTAATCCGCTTTATATCTCAAACAGACTCCTCCATATACGCTTGAGATATATCAACCAGTATAAGACTGATGAAAAAAATATTGTGCTGGTTCTCTCTGGCTTCCAACCCTTTATGAATGGCTAGTCGCCATATAGGTGTCTAATCTAGTGCCATGGAGACACCGACTGCCACACCTGTCCCTTTGTCATAACTTATGAGGTTTGATATGAGAAAAGCAACTGGAGAAGCGGTAGGCACACAATCCAGGCTAGCCGCCCCGTCTGATTTAAGTGAGAGTGCGAGGGCCAGTATTTCTATCGCCGTTAATACCCTGCTGGCAGATACTTTCAGCCTATATATGAAGACCAAGAACTTTCACTGGCATGTTAGCGGCCCCCACTTCAGGGACTATCATTTGCTTTTCGATGATCAAGCCGATGAAGTATTTGAGATGACCGATGCACTGGCGGAGCGCGTGCGCAAACTAGGAGGCACTACACTTCGCTCCATTGGCCATATCGCCAAGCTACAACGATCTTCAGATAATGATGCCGAGTATGTAGATCCGCAAGATATGTTGTTAGAGCTAGGCGAAGACAATCGGGAAATGATTGCAAGTATGCGTAAAGTCCACGAACTTTGTGATGAGCATAGAGATATTGCTACCGCAAGCTTGCTGGAAGAGTATATTGATCAGGCAGAAAAGCGGTCATGGTTTTTGTTTGAGGCTAGTCGCAGCTCTGGTTTGACACACCACTGAGCCCTTTGGCTCAAGCTTGATCTGGCAGACAGCGCTACTTTTAGAATTACCCTGTCAGATCAAACTCAACCAATACGACTTTCATTTTCCAAAGCGACCTCTTCCTTTTCAGGTTAAGAGCTACAGCTCCAGCTTCAACCTCTCCCCGACCGAATTCTCAAGGAAACCTTCTCGGAGGTAAAAATCAATTGTTCGTTGCCAGTTTTCTCTTTCCGGAGTACTAACTTCCAGCCGTGGCCAGCCCTCTTCCTTTGCAAAACTGATCACCTCATCCAAAAGAGCCTTGCCAATAAACTGTGAACGGAACTCTGGTTCAACATAAAGCTCCTCGATTACCCCGTAGTTGCCACCGGCATAAATAGCGGCAGACCTTGATAGGGTAATAACGCCCACTGGAGCTCCATCGGCATAATATAGGAAAGCATAAAATCCATTTTCTTGTGAAAGTAGCTTCTTAGCCGTTACTGCCATGACCTCTGGATCGATGTTGCGCTTATGACCGACAAGAGCTTGTAGCAATTTTGTTACCAGTCCTGCTACCTCACTACTCTGCTTCGCCCCGGCCTTTACAATCGGACCCACCATAAACTATCCCTTCCCTTTAACTTATTTACATTTTTGCCCAATCAAAATGTGATCACATTTTGAATTTATCAGTAATTTTGACTAGCAACAAGCTGGGTTTGTAGGAAGGAAAGCGTACAACTCTCTATTGAATAGCGCTTAAGTAGAGGGGATGAGCCCCTTAATCAGGGGCCGGTTTATTGAGATCTTGATCCCAGCGCTTATAGATCGCCTCTTAAATGTCTCCTAAATATTCGAGACTACGTAAAGCAACAGACCAATCCAAACCACCAAATCGATTGATAAATGCCATATGTTCAACACCAATACCTTGATAACGAGCAATCATTTGTTGAACTTCCGCTGGAGTACCAAAAAGCCCTGTTCCCTTATCACGCATACAGTTGTATATCCCCGAAGCATCTGAGACCTTGTTACCGGAAAGATAAGAAATCACTCGGGCCAATGCAGGCTCTACTGAATACCTCACGTCCTTTTCCGATTCCCCCACCTGGGAGAAGATGGTAACCACAGTTTCCGCATGGTCCTTACCAAAGCCGCCATCAGCCAATCCCTGACGATGCCGCTCAATTCGCACAGCGATTACATCAATATTCTCGGTTGAAGGCGCAACAATTGTTATCAGGCCATATCCCGACCTTCCAATTTCATATGCACTTTCGGGGTTATTGCTCGCGATGTAAATTGGGGGAGAAGGCTTTTGCACAGGAGATATATTTAAGGACTCAACTCCTCTATGGCCCTCCAAAGCCAGCTTCCAACGCTTTTGAATCTCAGCTAGGTTACCCTTAAATCTCTCCCCTCTGCTTGAAAAGTCATACCCCATTCCGTCCGACTCCAGAAGTTGCCCACCTGTACCCACTCCCATGTTGAGGCGCCCTGCAGACAAAATATCTAACATGGCATAGTCCTCTGCCACCTGAATCGGATTCCTTAAGGGTAAGATAGAAACTCCCGAACCTAGGCGTATCTTTTCAGTCAGTTGGGAAAGCGCTGAAAGGAAAACAGCAGGGTTAGGAATATGTCCCAGGTGCTGGAAGTGATGCTCTGCACACCAAACACTATTGAAGCCAGCTCTTTCAGACAGCACCGTATGTTCTATGCAGTGCTTCATCAACAAACTGGGATATTTTTCGACCTCCGGATGATAGTCCAAAAGCCAGAATAGTGACTTCTTAATATTGCTAATTGAGTGACCCATAACCAAAAACATCTCTCGCTGATTGCTAAAGCCCAGAACTTTGAACCCTGCATCTATAGACGAGTCAACAGCAAATAAATGACCATATATTCGCCATATACACAAACCTACGGTAAGTGTTATTTTCATTAACACAAAAGAAGGGATACTACGGAGCCGTTCAAATCTCCTTTACACTTCCATAAGAGCAATTCAAGGTGTCGCCTTCCGACTTGACCTGTCTACAGGTTTAGGGTTCATCATCACCTGCTCTACCTTTCTGGAGCATTTATGCTAACTGTTACGGAACTGGCCAGGCACTGTGGTATAACCAGGGCAACGATTCTCTACTATGAACGGGAAGGAATACTTGCGCCCACACGGCGCTCAGATAACGGCTATCGCTGGTATGGAAAAAATGAGACTAGAAGGCTGGAAGCTATTGTTGCCTATCGTTCCTACGGCCTATCTCTGAACGATATAAAACGATTACTTGATGGCCAAAACACTTCATCTCAGTCTCGGATTCTGGAAAATCATTTCTATCAATTGGAGAGCGAAATCCACAAGCTTAAAGAACAACAGAGAGCGATCGTCGCCCTATTAAAGGAGCCAAGTTTGCTTAAAGATCAAATGGTCACTAAGAACCGATGGGTAGAAATAATGAGAGCGGCAGGGTTTGATGAAGCCTCTATGCTCGCTTGGCACCATAAGTTTGAGGAAATGGAACCTGAACAACACCAAAGGTTTCTTGAGTCTCTAGGTATGAAACCTGAAGAAATAAAAAGTACAAGAGGTTTTAAGGCCTAGAGAGCGTCAACAGCAGTTGATTTAAGGCATTGCCCCGTCGTTAATCTATGTACTTTCTCTTGCCGTCGCTCTGCTAGCTAATTATCAATATGTAAGCTTCATCGCCTCCCGAATCTAAAGAACTCCCAACCATACCTATAGATCAACTTTCAATTACTCGACAAACTATAGGTGAGCGTATACAAAAACCTTCCTCCTAACTTAAAGTTAACAGGGATAAATTTTGTAACGGTCAACTACTGTTGATTTACCCATAGAGCAATACAAGGAAACAAATTGTTTCTAGTTAATTTGCGAGCCAATGTTCATGGCAGTATCTAATGTAAATCTCCATAGAAACCCCTAAGTTGTTTCCATTTGGCAATGGCAAGAAACCTAATAACAGCAGTGGAGCCTATTCATCCCCGGGGAAAGTAGTCGCCCGCTGCCCGCTTATGGCATCAAATCTTATGTAGAACAGGTGTTTCTCTTATCGCCAGCAGAAGTTGGGTTTCCGGTATAGGCGAGCCTCCATCGATAATAGAATTAATACAGATTACAGCCTGAATAACACCTGTTAACGATAAAATTAAGCCTTGATAGCTGCATTTCCAACCATTAACACTTTTAACCTATACATACTATAATAGTTTAAAAAGCACCCGCTAATATGCTAAAACTTACTCAAAGGGTGGAAAGGCAACTATTATGGGATTTCACGGTCAGTCAGATAAGCAAATACTTGAGACGCTGGGCAACCGTCTAAAAAAGTACCGCTTACGAATGAACCTTACCCAGGATGACATGGCTGAGCGTGCAGGCCTATCCACCTCCACCATTAAAGGGCTGGAGGCTGGTCGTGGCAGGCTTGATAGCCTTGTTGCTGCGCTGAGAGTACTTCGCCAACTTGATTCATTGGATAACTTCTTACCTGAACTAGCAGTAAGTCCGATGCAAATTGCTACTCAAGGCAAACAGCGGCAGAGAGCCAGCCGAAGCTCACAAAATCAGCGCGATACCCTGCCCTTGAACAACAATAAAAAAAGGAGCAAGCCGGAATGGTAAACCAGACAAATGCCGCAACAGTTCACTTGTGGGGCGAATTGGTAGGCGCTGTCCACTGGGATGACAGTGGCTATGGTTCATTCGAGTATGCGCCAGAGTTCTTGCGTCGGGGGCTGGATATAGCTCCGATAACCATGCCCATTGAAGCTTCACATGAGCCATATACATTTCGCGGCCTCAGTCGGGAAACATTTAAAGGATTACCGGGACTCCTCGCCGATTGCCTGCCTGATAAATTCGGCAATGCGGTGATTGATGCCTGGCTCGCACGCCAAGGGCGAACTCCAGAGAGCTTCAACCCTATTGAGCGACTCTGTTACACCGGTACTCGTGGCATGGGAGCGCTTGAATTTCAACCGGCGGTGGACGGCACTTTCAAAGATTCTGTCGACCTGAACGTTGAAGAATTAGTCAAACTAGCTGCCGCAATTACCAATAGGCAGACGGATCTCAACACGCAATTTGGAAATAGTGATACTGAAAAATCAGGCTCCTTGCTGGACATATTGCGCGTAGGCACCAGTGCGGGAGGCGCTCGAGCAAAAGCAGTTATTGCCATGAATGATAAGGGGGATATTCGCTCTGGTCAGGTCCCCGCCCCTAAAGGCTATGACTACTGGCTTCTAAAATTTGACGGCGCGGGAGATCTTGAATTCAGGGCAAGTGATGGCTATGGGCGGGTTGAATACGCCTATTATCATATGGCTCGCGAAGCGGGTATCAACATGGCGGAATGCAGGCTACTGGAGGAAAATGGCCGAGCGCATTTTATGACGCGGCGCTTTGATCGGGTAAACGGGCAAAAGCTTCATATGCAGTCTCTATGTGGTATTGCGCACTTGGATTTCAACATGGCAGGCGCCCACTCCTATGAGCAAGTATTCAGTATAATGCGTGAACTATATCTGCCTAAAAATGAAGCCGTTCAGCAATATCGCCGTATGGTCTTCAACGTATTGGCCAGGAATCAAGATGATCATACAAAGAATATTGCATTTCTTATGGACCCAGCCGGAGAATGGTCTCTTTCACCAGCCTTTGACCTGACTTATGCCCACAATCCTGGCGGAGCTTGGACAAGTCAACACCAGATGAGTATTAACGGAAAGCGTGATCACTTCAATTTAGATGACTTAATAACTATAGGGGAATCCATCAGTATTAAGCGCCCAATGGAGATAATTGATCAGGTCGCAAGTGCGGTAGCAAATTGGGAGCAGTTCGCTGAAGCCTCCGGTGTCTCTGAAAGCTGGACTATTGAAATTGGTCAAAACCACCGCAAGCTAACTTGAATTATATCTATATGTCATTGACCTAGCCGCTACCCACTTCTTTTGGGGCCCCAAGGATGGGGCCAGGGTTCGATCCTAAATTTTACTGCTAAAACCTTCAGCCTTCCAACCATACTCCCACAGCGGCCCCAGTGTATCTTTTAACTGCAAAGATTCCTTGTCGAATAGAACGGAGGCACCGTACAACAGCTGATAGCCTATGAGATATCGAGTAGAGTGAAGTCAGGTCCAATCTAAAAAAACGACACTTCAATCGTCTTCATCTGGGAAATATCAGCTTTCATTCTATTTTGGCGATTAACGTATAAAAGAGCTGCTCATGATGAAACAGTCACTTCTATTCACAATAATTTTGATTGCCCTTGCTTTTATGGGAGCTAAAACGGCAACAGAAGAGGATGGTCATAACTCAATCAAGAATAGTGAGGGCATCATTTGTAATAATGAGTATGTTCTATGCACATCTGCCCCATGCATTCCAGATCCCAGTAATCCAGATTCAAATGCAATTTGCCGATGTGACGTTAATAAGGGGTTGAACTTCGGGTTTTCTGAATGTAAAAACCGGACTCCTGTGACTGACTCAAACGACGTCAAAAAAGCCTTATCGACATTTTCTTTCGCACAGGCTCCCACCAAGCCGGTACTTTCCTGCCCCGAAGGTAAACCGTGGACTGATTGCCTGGATCAACCCTGCATTGTCGACCCGATGAATCCACTCAAAGCCATATGCACATGCAAGATTGTACGGGATAAGTCTTTTGTAACTTTTGGAGGCGATTGTGTTTCCCTGAGTTGTGATACGGGTTACTGGTCTGGTGCAACGGCAGAGTCCTATGTGGGAGCAAGCAGACAACTTATGAAGGCATTTAGCTTAGATGAGGTTCCCGCCAAATATTGCGTGGGGATGAATCCTGAGGTTTCAGAGTGATTTCTGTTCGATTCAAGTCGCATCAAGCTTTTGTATTTTTTAGAAATAGATACCCGATTCGCAGTACAAACCGTTGCCCCCTACACTGTTTATTGGCCTATTCAGCCCCTGAAAGAATCACCAAGTAGATTTTATTATTTTCATAACTATTAAAATTGCGGCAAAAGTTAAATTAACCTTATCGTAATTTCTGGTATGGTTAAATCAACCACAAAAAAAGTTTAACCAACAACTGCCGCCTCAAAAATAAAAACCAAACAAACAACACTATTTTTAGACAAAAGGCACTCTTATGAAAACACGCTGTAGCCACGTTTTACTCTGGGTGAAGGATATTCATCAAGCTGCACAAGATTTCCGTCAGCTCGGTTTTTCCGTGGATTACGCCACAAAAGAAAAGAACGCCCAGCACGCCCATATTTGGTTTAGTGAAGGGGCTATTATTGAATTATTAACATCTCCATCCAATGCCCACTATTTCAAATGGCTTATTGATATCTTTGCCGGCCGAGGCGCGGGACGCAGGATGATACGTTGGTCACAAGAAGGAGAAGGTTTTTGTGATGTTGCCTTAGTCAGTGACGATTTCGATAATGATCTTTCGGCAATGAACCGTGAAGGGGTTCAAACCGGACGAGTAATTCCCTGGCAACGCACCAAGCCAAACGGAGAAAAAACCAGTTTCCGCTTTGTTTATCCTCGCTCTGAGCGACTGCCATTCTTAGTGAGTCCGTACAACCCACCTCAATACCCCCAAAAAACAAATCATAAAAATGGTGCTACTGGTCTGAGTAAAGTGCATATGGAAGTCAGTGAGCGGGACTGGAAATCTGTGCGACGTTTAACTGATCAAGATTCAGTATTTAATATCAAACCCGGTCCCACAACCAAAGTCACAGGCATAGAAGTTAGCGGGCTGAAAGAAAATTTAGACCCTACTCTATTACATGGAAGTAAAATCAACCCCGCAAATTAAACAAATTAATGGATCAATCTTGTAAAGAGATTGATCCATTAACCATCAAGCAATACAAAACAGCTATTAACTAAGCTGTCGTAACCTCATTACAGACGATAGAGTGCTCCAACTCCCGCACGACGCCCTTTTGACGGTGCCCCAATTCTTGCATCAGGAGCAAATATCGCATTGGTGTAGCCATATAGCTGATACTGCTCATCCAGCAGATTATCGGCAAACAAGTAGAGTTCCATCGAGTCAGTTTGCAAGGCTACACGTAAATCCACTTTACTATAAGCATCCAGGTTGAAGTGGTTTTGTGCATCTGCCGGGCGCTCATCCACGTGGCGAACAGTCAAATTGGTATTGAGAGCTGGTGCACTTAAACCCATAAAGTCTGGTAACGGCTGATAGTAGTTTAATGCCAAACTTGCACTCCAGCTGGGTACATCAGGTACTTCATTACCCGCCATAACATCACCACCGGAAACACCGTACACATCTTTGGTAATTTCCGTATCGAGGAGGCTCAAGCCTCCGGCAATACTGAATCTCTCAGTAATAAACCAATCGGCTTCAAACTCCGCTCCAAAGGTTTCCGTATCCGCATTCACCGCAGCCGATGAGTAGGAAGCGAAATCAAAGCCAAGCAAATGATCATCTTCCACAGAGTTAAAGAATATCGCACCGCTGATATTCAAGCTGTCTGACTCTCTCTTGAAACCAACTTCGATACTATCAACGGTTGCCGGCTTGTACGCCACGCTGTCAGCGGACTGTAACGCAAAGTCATTGAAGCCACCGGATTTATGGCCTCGTGCGGCCATTGTGTATAGGTTAGTGTACTCAGTCAGCGAGTAGCTGAGAGCCAATCGCCCAGTTGTATAATCATCATCCAAAGTTCTTTGATCTTGGGTGACATAAAAATTCCCATCCGTGCCATAGCTGGCGTACTCACCGGCGTAGTCCTTACTCTCTTGGGTGTAGCGCAGTCCAGCAGTAAATTTTATGGTTTCAGTTAAAGGAACCGTAGTCTCACCATAAATAGCCTGGCTATCAGTTTCATAATCCCGGTATTGGTTGGCGTAGGACACCAAATCAATCGAATCAAAGCTTCTTTCGCCATCTTGCAAGTTAAGCCCAACTACCCAGAAAGTAGATGCATCAGGCAGTGAGGAGAGGCGCAGATCCTGGCTGATAGTTTGTTCATCCTGGCTGTCGCCACGAAGATACTCCACAGGGAAATTAAAAACAGCGGCGGCTGTCTCCTGATCAAATCCGGTTAAGTAACTAAAATCTGTATTGACCAATGCGGTGGTTGAAGTCAATTGACTATTACCCAGTTGATGATTGATTTCCGTGGAAAAACGCTCAACTGTTTTCTCGTTATCGTCAAATGCCCCCAAGGTATGTTCACTGCTCGGATCATCGCCAAAAGGTTGCAACAACTGCAAGTTCAGGAAGCCGTCCTGGTGCTGCCTCTCTGCGATAAATAAAGCAGAGGTCTCCGGGCCCAAATCCCATAACAAGCTCCCCCGAAAAGCCAGGTCTTCAGGCTCGGTCATTGGCTCACCGTTAGTGGTATTTTCAACCCAATGATCCTCACTGGTATGACGCACTGCCAAGCGACCTCGGAGTGATTCAGAAAACGGGCCGCTGATTACAGTTTCATAAAGGCTCTGGTTATCTTCACCCAGCTCAATGCGCCCATAAGCTTCAAACTCCTCAGTTGGTTTCTGGGTGGTAATATTGACCGCTCCAGCTTCACTGTTACGACCAAACAAAGTACCTTGCGGACCTTTCAATATTTCCAGGCGTTCAATATCCAGGGTCCCGAGGGATACATTCCCTGCTGGCATAGATACCCCATCAATATTAACCACGACGGAGCCATCGTCTTTGTTTACCTGGTTGAGTGAACCAACACCACGGATGCGGATATTTGCATCCACCGCACCACTAGATGAGTAGACATCAACTCCAGGTGCACTGCGTAAAGCATCTTCAACGTTGAGATGCAGCCGGTTTTTTATCTCCTCTTCACCAATAACACTTAAACTGAAGGGAATATCCTTGGCTTTCTCTTTTGTATGCCGTGCAGTGACTTCAACAACTTCCATCGCGTTCTCAGAAGCACTCTCTTTATCTGCGTTTTCCGCAGCAGAATAGGCTCCAGAGGCGTACATTAAAGTTGCGGACAGCAATGAAATCTGTTTACTGAGTTCTTTTTTATCTCGGATTAAGCTGAGCATGAATTAATTTCCTTTCTACCTAGAGGGAGCCTCTAAATAACTCCGTAATGCCTCTGCGGGTCTTGAAGGCTGCAGATGTTAGGCGGAGCTCGCCACGAATGGCCGTAGCCCTTTGCAAGAGCTGCAACGCAGCAGATGTGGCCTTCAAGGCCCGCCCTTCGGGGCTTGCAGAGCGAATCACACTCTGCGTTACGACTTCTTGAAAGGTCTAGACATTCCTGCGAAGCCGCGCCTTGATTGTGAATCGCTCTGTAAGCCAGAGGCATCACGGAGTTATTCAGAGGCTCCATGATTAATCTTTATTCAAAACTTCAGAACTCTCAGCCAGTAAATTCTGTGCAGGGTCCCGCTGATAAGATGGCCAGATATCCAGCGCCAATACTTTTTCGGAAGGCAAGCGATCGATCAGTGCATTTCCATTGATGACCTTTGCATCCATCTCGTTGATATCGGCTAACAAACGGTAAGTGGCAGTTTCGGTAACCGGCTGCCACCCGCCTTTCTCCCAGCGCCAACGCTGCCCATCCAGGCGTATCTGGCCTGTTTCCAAATATTCGACCGTCAAAGCTGACGAGAGAGGAGCCCCGAGCATATTTTGTGTGCGTGTCACGCCCACATAGGCGTTTAACACACTCTCGATATTTTTCTGCTGCTGAATATCATCAAGTAATGCAGACAGGGATTCCGGGGTTTGATGAAGTGTCCAATCCAGTGCGGCGACCGGTGCGTAGTAGCGAGCCCAACCAGAAATCGGCGCTGTGCTTAAACGTTCAACAGGGATCTCGCTGCCAGCCAAATCTCTAGTCGTTTTGTCGGAGTAGCGAACCAGAACGTCATCGAGCACTTCGATACCGTCTATTTCTGCAACACACAACAGGCCTATCGCTCCCGATACGCCATCGCTTAACCATGCAGAACCAGCAATACGTCGTAAATCCGACTTGGCAACTAGATGCTGACGGGCCAAGGCACGGGCGATATCGACCCGCCGCAGCCAACGCCCTGTACCTTCATCGGCAATATCCCAATGAGGCCCCTCGGACAATTGCAGCAAATTACCGCTGGCCCGTGTCTCTCCAAGTCCTCTTGGCCATTGGGCAATCCGTTTAATTTCGATATCAGTACCCAGCCGCTGGCTCACGCAGGCCTGCATCTGCCCAACGTCTTTAGCAATGGCAGAAACCATATTTGAGCGATCGGAATCATGGGAAATATCAAACCCATCGAATACCGCTAGTTTCGTATTGGGTGCCCATTGAATGGAGAAATCCAAGGGGCCATGGGTACTGCCCTGCTCACTAAAGACACTTTTATTATCTCTTTGGATTTGGATCTGCCAGCGCCAGTCCCCCGATGGGGCCGCGCCCTCAAGGGTTGTGGCCAGTTGCGAAGTCGGCAGACTGAACTCAGGGTTCAAGCCCAGTGCTTCACGTTCCGCTGACACACGTAAGATACGCTCGGGGTCAACACCGATACGCGGAACAATATCGCTCGCTTGTAACCAGACTCCACTGGCAGTCAGCCCTGAGGGTTCTCCCTCTGCGGACCACCCCGGCGCCTTCATTTGCCACAACAGTTTGATATTACAACCCTGATCAGAGCAGCCTGATACTGGCAGCGACATATGGTCGTAACGTTGATCCGGTGTGACTTCACGCCCGCCCACTGAGGCCTTAACCAATACAAATCCGTGGGGTAATTCAAACTGCAAGCCCTGCCCTTCGACATGAACTTTATGCAATAACCACTCACCTTCTACTGTTTGGTTATCCGGGTTGATATTGATATTCAATTCACCACCGGACACCTCAAACCCACTCGCTTTCGGCAGCCAATAAGATTCCCAGAGGGCATCTTCTTGTTTGAGTTGCTCTGGTGATTGATACCCGCCCTGCACTACCAGCCTATCTCCCAATACAGAACCGAGACCGAGAAGAAATAAAGCGGAACAAGCCACCAGAGCGCCCTGAGGGGCCATAAGACGTGAACGTATCAGGGCAAAACCCTGAGACATGCGGCTATCCAGTCCACGGGGAATCAAAAGAGCAGACAGGCCGATCATCAATATGGCAAGCGCAACTTTAAATCCATCCAAGGCCAATAAATAACCGATCCAGGGTTCCCAACCACTGAGTGCTGACAGTTGAATATGAGCGGTGATACCCACTTCATAGGGCGGGTAATGCACCAGCTCCAGCTCATGATTGAGGACCAGAATAAAGGTCACAAACATTGACATGGAATAGGCAAAGCCCGCATGGCGGAACAGTGCATGCACCAAAAGCACCATCATCGACAACTCCAATAAAGGAGCTGTCACTATCAGCAATTGATAAGTGAACGCCTGTACGATATCGACAGATGCCGGAGAGGTGAGAAGCACAGCAATAATGCCCGATAGACCCGGCAACAGGGCCAACAGCACCGTCATGGCGAATACGGTAAGGGCAACGCCAAATAATCGTGTGTAGTCGGGCGCGGGGGTTGCAGACAGCATGTCGTCAAACCCAGGCACCTGATCCCTGCGGCACACCAAGCCAGTCAATGCGGCGATTACAAAAGCAATAACCAGGAAAATAACATCCTTGAGAAGCGGCAATAGCATTTCCAAGCGCGGTGCCATAGGCCCTTCAGCGTGCCAGATGATCTGGGTAAACGAGCTAGCCACCCCCATTATTACCAGGACCGCAACACCGACCCACCAAGCGCGACTACTCCATACGTGAAATAATCTCCAGCGGGCTTCCAGCATGAGTTGACGCAGAGAGCGGCCAACCGATGCGGTATCGGGCTTAGATGGAGAGAAATCTTTAACCTTGCGAGTGGCTGCCTTTTTAGCGGCCTTCGCCCGGGCAGGTTTGGCAGCCCCTTCCAGTACCAGTGTTTCCCTTCGCAAGTATTTCAGGCAAGCCGCCAAGGCAAGCAAAGGAACAAGACACCATAGAATTCGATTCAGTACCGAACCCAAAGTAAACGGCAATAGCGAAGTTGATTTTTGCAGAGGTGTCCAGGAAGTAACCTCCGTATAAACGAAAGTAAATAGCGAGGGGTCCATTACCGCAGCCAGCTGCGGATTAATATTGCCACCCCGAAGAACGATCACAGCAAACATCCACAACATCATTAAAGCCGCTGCGAGTCCAAAAGGACCGGCCAGGCTGCGGGTTCGCAGCGTAGCGACAAAATACAGAGCGCCAATACCGATGCTCGCGGGAATCTGTAACCAGATCCATGCAAATCCAAGGGCTTTCCAGGGCGCTGGGCCAATCGCTGTTTCGGGAAGCAAGCCCATCCACACCAATACCGGCGAGACCAAAAACCCTACCAGCGCAGATGCACTTAATATGGCTCCTATTACCGCAGCGCCAAGAAACCGCCCCCAAAGCATTACGCTCAGGGAATTCGGTGTTGTATAGATCACTTCATGCAGACTGGCTTTGCGGTCCCGCAAAATAGGCTGCGAGAAAACCCAGGCCCAGGCAAAAAACTGAAAGAACATACATCCCGCACCCATCAGGTAAATGAGTGACGGTGAGTTCCGGGGAATATCTGTGGCCCCCATTTTCTGCATATAGTCGGCATTGACCAAATTCAGAAGCAGGTAGATTACCAGCCCCCAGAAGGCCAAAGCCACGATGCCGCTGCTAAATCCGGCTCTTATCTCCAGCTTTGCCTCATGGGCAATAAGCGCCAGCTTGTTCATGCAGCCTCCCGCTGGTCTTTTACCTGCTCAATAGCCAGATGATAAATATCTTCCAGGCGAGGCGTGTGGGCAGTAAAACGAGAGTCTGCGGGTTTCTCGCCGTGTACAATTACCTGGGTACCATCGGGTCTGGCAATATTGTGCAGGGATGCGGGAAGTGATTCGCCGCGAGGAATCAGTGCTTGCCACATCTTGCCTATATGAGGGTCTGTTACCTCTGGGGCTGTGCCCTCAACAACAATACGCCCAGAAGCCAATATGGCCAGGCGCTGGCACAGGTTTTCGATATCTTCAACAATATGAGTAGAGAGCAATACAATGGCATCCGCTGCGACATCCGCCAAAACACAGTGAAAGCGATTGCGTTCAGCCGGGTCCAGGCCAGCGGTTGGCTCGTCAACGATGATCAGGCGCGGCTCGCCGATCAGTGCAATGGCAATACCAAAACGACGCAGCATACCGCCGGAATAGGTTGATACGGCTCGATCGGCTACATCGGCCAAATTGACCTGCTCCAATAGCCTATCCACTTCACGGCGCCTTGCGCTTGTTTCGGTGAAGCCTTTGAGCCAGGCAAAACGCTCCAGCAATGACCGCGCCGCAATTCCAGGATAGGCGCCGATATGTTGCGGCAAATAGCCCAGTTTACTGCGCATAAAGTCCGGGTTTGCAAGCACATCCACACCATCCAGCATGATCCGACCACTGTCCGGGGTTTGCAGGGTAGCCAAGGTACGCATCAAACTACTTTTCCCGGCACCATTAGGCCCAAGTAATCCGTACATGCCGGGGCCAACTTCCAAGTTAACGCCGTTTAACGCCTTCACCCCATTTTTATATGTCTTAAAGAGCCCTTCGATGATCAACCCTGATTGATTTTGCATCTCTCCTCCTAACCCCGTTTTATAAGTAAAAATTCCGTAATCACTTTTTTTGTGCTGTTCGTGTTTTCTTAAAACTCTAGTCGCAAGCCTGGCCGACAATATCCGCGAGTGCCTGAACTGATACCGGCTCCGGTTCCCCTGGCTGGATCAAAGTCGGCATACCGATTCGGGCCGTTAAATCACTCCACGCCATTGAGACACTCAATGCCCATTGACCACTTTGCTTGCGCTTCTCGGGTTGTGCGATATCAGTACAAAGGGAATGCAGAGCCTCAATAACCGCCTCCGGCCAAGTGAGGGCAAAAATATCGTGGTAACTACGCATTTCCGTATCGCCCAGGGTAACCATGCTGGGAACGGCCAGCCGCTCTGTACCCTCGCCCTTTAAAATAAGCCGGCCGGTTTGGTCCCTTGGCGAATGCAACCTGGGATTCCAGAGCACTGGGCCGTGAGTATCAGTCAAAGTCAAAACCCCAGCCTCGCCACCTATAGCAAGCCGATGTAATAGCAGGGAATGATTATCAGGGTCCTGTGGATGAACCTGATTCTGAATACGCAAAGTCATGGGCACACCACCAAAGGTAGCCGACAGACTTTGAAAAGGATGGCCCTCTGGTTGCACCGGCTCGCTAAAAGACCAGGGGCGAAGCCCGCCCACTGCACGACCAATAACATCCAATAGCGGATAGGCCATCTGGCTGTTGCAAATAGCATCGATCATTTCCAGGCGCTGGTGCCGACGCAAGTATTCTGCCGCAGCCAGGAACTGCCTGGTGGGGCGCAAATTGGGGTAGAGGGTGTTAACGGCATAGGCCGAATTCCCCTGCTTTGCAGCTAGCAGGTTGGCGGTAATTTCCTTGGTGTGGACCGGATGCTCCTGCAATACATGAATGCCTCGTTTAAGAAACGATTGTGCTATTTCAGAACCCTCGCCCCCGGTTGCACCAGAACGCACAACAACACACACAATATCGATATCATCGGGGACCTGCTCTGCCTCGGTATAGAGCGGTACTCCATATTGCTCGGCACAGCTCCTGGAATAATCGCTGCCACGAGCCAATAATCCAGAGAGTTCAAAATGTTCTCGGCCGGGTAATCTGGACGATGTCAGGGCTTCGAGATAAATACGACCAAAACCTGTCCCTGCAACGACAACCCGCTTGCGGTTATCAATTCCCATTTGACTCTCCCCGGTTTTCAGCCATGGACACGGCCCATTTCTCTAATTGGTCCTTATCTATCTGCCCCTCAAGAGTCAAAGGCAATTGGTCCAAAACTTCGATATAAATTTCTGACTTAAAGTGATCGAGATATTCGGCCAGGCAATCTGCTGACAGTCGCATTTGATGTTGCTTGGCTCTACAGGCAAAGAAGCGATGTCCCTGCCTGGATAGGGGGTGTTCAGATACAGGCAAATCCATAGCCAACTCTAATCCGGCAGCCTCCAGGGCATTGTGCCACTGGGAAAGTGACAGAAATGTTGCACCGGAATCCGTGCGCTCGTCGACGGCATCGACCAACATAAATGCCTGTGAAGCCATCACCCAGAACTCCTCACTGGTTGGCTCGGTCATAATGAACCAACCTCCCGGGCGCAATAACTCAGCCACTCTTCGCAGTGAGGCATCTGTGTTATGAGCGGCATTAAAAACACCACCGGCAATAACTACGTCGAAGCTATTGGGAGAAAATCCCTGGCTGCGCAACGGACGATCAATATCAAACAAACCACGGCGCAACCAGGGGCGTTGCTCCTGATCACCATGTTGTGCGAAAAAGCTGTCGAGAAAAGCCGCAGAGATATCCGTGAACTGGTAATCAAACTGAATATGACCACTGGCACCGTCCAACACGGGCAAGAGGGCCTGGGTTGTCGCGCCGGTGCCTGCACCAACCTCTAAAATTTTCAGGGGCTGTGGCTGCCCTTCCCGGTTATTTAAAATGGACTTCAATAGAGCACTGACTGCACGCTGTTGGTACCTGGCAGCGATACCCTCCCGGTAGAGCGCACTCGCCAACTCAGTGCTACCACGGGGGAACAGCAGGTGCACAGCCTGGACTTTGCCTCGAATCAAATCTGGCAATTGCTCCGCATTAGCGCGGGCGTAATCGATCGTTTTGCTTGCTCCAGAGAGTGCTCGCCAATCCTGTTCCAATTGACCCCAGGCCTGAGCAAGAGCGGTATCACTGTAGTTATCAGGATCAACCTCGACACGCCAGCTGTCACCGTCAGCACTAAGTAACTGTTGCTCCTGTAAAACCCTGATCCAACGTTTAATCAAGGCTCGGTGCTGTTGAGCAACCGGTGGGATTTCGAGTATCTCTGCCAAACTGTGTACTGAGTGCTGATCACAAAACAGTCCCAGGTGACTAAAGGCATTCAGCATAGATAGCAAAGCGGTAGCGTTAAGCTGTTCGGTAACCTTTACCGCATGTTCCAAGTCAATATGGGCAAATTCTGTATCCAGCTCGGTGTTGATCCCTTCAAATAACCCAGCCATATCGGGCATGCCAGGCTTGTCCTGTATCTTCTCCTGTACCTTAGCTTGTGCAAACACAGCCCAGCGGTCGCCCCCGGTTAGGGGCACAGTGGCAGAGTTGGCGACAGCGGGATGTTTCGCAACACTCTCGGTGATGGCCGCAAGTTTATGGGTCAACGCCTGCTCCGCCTTTGCAACAGGTTCTATATCTGTCTCGCTACAGACCCAACCAGCTATCTCACTGGCTAATACGCGCCGAGCATTCTGTAACAGGGGTTGTGCCAGTAATACTTCAGTTTCATAGAGCAGACATTGCAGATTTTTCAGGTTTGTCAGGGCAATTGCGGGATGTGCGACCAACCCCTTTAATAAAGTTGCCGGCAGTGTTACCCCGCTAAACCCCAAGCGCTCCAAAACGACCAGTGCTTTTGCGGGATTGATTTCAGGCGACTGCAAATAGACCGCAAGCCCACAACTCCATGCTGCAAAAATGGCAAATCGAGAAAATTTATTGAGATCGGAAAATACCCCTACACTGCCCTGAAGAACCCTTAGCGACTCTTGTTGGGATTTATACAGTGTGAAATATGCTTCAGCGGTGTCAGCCTCTATCAGCCCCTTGTCTGTTAACAATAGGGAAAGTTCTTCTAGATCAATTTTCAATAAATCTGGGGTTTGTACTTTAATTGCCAGGGGCTCACCCTCTGCATTAGTCGGGGCTTCATTTTCAAACCCGATCCCCAACTTTAGCGCCACCAAGTGCAAAAGCAGTCGAACTTCTTCTTTGCAACTATTGGCAGGTAATAGCAGTGCTTTACCTTGCAAAATATCCAGCTGCTCACTCAGGTTTTCTGCCACGAATTTTGTCCAGGCCAGTACCTGGTTACCACTCCACTCATGACCATCAAGGGATAATGCAGGCGCTTCTCCCAACTGCTCTAATCCACTTAAGATTTCCGCTGTTATTACTTCATTTTTCATTACAGCTCCTTAAACAGCTATCGCAAAAAATAGAGTTTGACCCGCGACCGATAATGGCGATGTCGATGCAGGTAAGAAACACTTAACCTCAAAGCCGGCCTTAACCAGTTCTTCCTGCCATGCTGTGCTGTCGATAAACACCTGGTCGGTTCCCCCTCTCCGGTCTTCGCTCCCCAGAAGAGGCTCCGATTTTGCGGGAGAAAGAAGAAACTGCATTGCCGTTAACATGGCATGGTTTTCCCGAGTGGATTCGCTAAACAACAGCCAGCCACCGGTGACCAGAGAACGACGAATACGCTGTAAGGTCTGGCCAATATGAGCGGCGTTGTGCAAAACATTGCCAGCCACAACAATGTCGGTGCTGGCTGCAGGGATTGACTGCGCAGTGAAATCCGCATTGATATCGAGCAGGCTGCAACGCAAACCGATGTGATTGCGGAATTTCTTCTGGGCAGCAGTGGTGAAAAGAGGCGATATATCCGTAAAACGATAATTAATCGGCCTGCCAGCCAGAGTATCTAAAATTGCAGCAGTGGTTAGACCCGCTCCACCGCCTAATTCGAGCACTCTTAACATAGGGCCGGGTTTAACAGCCTGTTTTACAATGCTTGCCGCCGCATAATTGAGATAAGTCGTAAACCAGTTGTTCTGGTAGGCGGCCAATGCGGTTAGTATTTCTCCATTCTCGAACAGCAGTTGATTAATGGAGACTTGATCCCGCACCAGTTCAGACAAATGCGTCAGGAGCTTTTGATGTGACTCGGCCATTTCAGGGGGGAATCCCAGCGCACCGTAGGCCTCCGGTAATTTATCTGCTCCGACTGCACTCTCAGGAATTTGCTCCCAGGAGTAGTTGCCATTACTGAGCCTCAAAAACTCTCGTTCAACCAAGGCCACCAGCCAGCGGCGAACCAGCCAGTGGTGTCGGCAGGCCGCACCTAGCGTATTAATAATTTCCTCACTGCCGCGCCCAACACTCTCTGGAGTCAGCGCTCCGCTGGAGGAAAATAACTCCATAATCGCCCGCAGGCTGATGAACTCAAGCCTCTGCATTGCAGCCGGCAGTTTTGCCAAACCACTGTCTGTAGCAAGCTCAGCGGGTAAAGCTGCCAGCCCAGCCTCATGGGCGGTATCGGCGGGTGGAGGTGTTAGGTTTTTCAAATGGCTCCCTCCTCAAGGCACACCATATCTTCAATACTTGTTTCCAGGGTGGTTAAAAAACTCAATGCCCCAATCTTCGACATGCGTTCCATCGCCAATGCCGGCGGCAATACTTGGGCGCAGTAATGACAACCCGGTGGGATTTCATCGCGAAGTACAGCCATAGTGGTGACTGCGGCTACCGCTGCTGTTAGATCTGCATTGCCAGTGCCCCGCAACGCAGTTGTGCGAGTGCGCTCTTGCTCGTTGTATTTACCGGTAAGTTGCAAAAGCATCAGCGCATAGGGATCGCGCCCCGCCAGATCCAGTTCACTGGCCCGACACAGGGCTGCACGCGCTTCATCGCGGCTAAAACCATGGGCAGTATTAAAGGCGGATAAAATATAAGAGCCGCTAACCGCGTTATACCAATCACCATCAGAGAGGGATAAATCCTGAGCTAGGCGCTCGCCCTCGCTATTTAAATACGGAAGCACAGTGGTAGATTCAGGAAAAAAGGGCAGCTCGACATCGGAACGGCGTTTCAATATTCCACTCACCCGGCGTCCATTGCGCCAGGCTGCCAAGGGTTTACTGTGCTGTTCATTGGCACCTTGCAAATAATCATCGGCGGCGACATCGGTAAATCGATCGCGCAAGCCGAAATAGCTGATCAGGCTCTCTACCTGTGAAAACTCCTGCTCTGCCAGCCAGCGTGGTAGCAGACTACTGAGCCCCGGCTGTAAGCCGGCTGATAAAACTGCGGTCAGTCCATGGCTCTGGTAATAGGATCCATCGAGTTGCTCATAGAGGGCTTCATCGCCAGCAACATCGATATAGGCTGCTCCCACTTGTGCCGCAACTTTGGCAACCCTGTCGCCAATTAAATGTGAAGGTCCTGCACAATTGATCAGAACCTCGCAGCCAGATACAAACTGATCCAGTGAGGCTGCATCCAGGTAGTCCACCGTCTGATAAGAAATTACCGAATCACTGGATAGCGGCTGTTTATGTGCGTTGCGACCACCGATACGCATAGCACCCAACTCGAGGGACTGTAAATAACCGGTAACCGCTGCACCCACATCGCCATAACCACCTAAAATCGCAATTGTCATAGGCTTACCTCCATATCGGACTCAACCAAACGCCAGCCAGTAGCTTGACTGCGCTGTTGCCAAAAATGTGCATACAGACCCTGCTGGGATAACAACTTGCGGTGATTGCCAACTTCAGCCACCGCACCTTCTTCAAGTACGATTATTTGATCCGCGTTCATAATGGTGGATAATTGATGGGCGATCACAATGACAGTGGACCCTTGTTTTAATTGCTGCAGGGAACTGTTCAGGTACTTTTCATTGCGCGGATCGAGTGCTGCTGTTGCTTCATCCAGCACAACAATAGGTGCAGCTTTTAATAGGGCACGGGCGATAGAAACCCGCTGGCGTTCGCCACCAGAAAGTGCAGCGCCCCCCTCACCTACCTGCGTCTGCCATCCCTGGGGCAAACGCTCGATAATCTCATCCACGCCAGCCAGTTTCGCCACACGTTCCAGTTCTTCCTGACTGGCTTCGGGACAGCTCAAGCGAATATTCGCTTCCAGGGTGTCGCTGAACAGATACACATCCTGCATAACGATAGAGATCTGCCGCATCAGGTCTTCTGTGCGCAGTTGCCGCACATCCACCCCGCCCACTTTTACCTGGCCCTGGTCGGTATCAAAAAAACGCAATAACAAACGGGTGATGGTGGTTTTACCCGAGCCTGATGCACCGACTATCGCTGTAGTGGTACCCGGAGAAACCCTAAAGGAAAGATCCTTTAATACCGGTTGCCCCGACTCGTAGCTAAAATTCACATTTGAAAATTCAACCAACCCACCCTGCTCGGTAAAAGGCTGAGATCTGGATGGCTCAGGTAGCGACTGCTCAAAAAAGATAGCGGCCAGTCTGTGCAAATCATTACCGGCCATGCGCAGCAGACCACTGCGCCCGGCGAGTTCCGCCAGAGGACCGGTAAATCGGGCCGCCAAAGCTAGCAAAGCCACCAATTCAATAGGGGGAAGTTGTTGATTGAGCGTGAGCCAAATACCCACGGCAATCACTGCGGCAAAGGCGAGTTGCACCATAAATCCACCGGCAAACAAACGGGGGAAGGTCTGCCGTAACATGGACCCAGCGGCTCTGCTTTGCCCGGCAATCGCCTCTTCCAGCGGGGGATAACCGCTGACATTTTTGCCAAAAGACCTGAGTACCGCTTGGTTGCGGGCATACTCCACCACCCGGCTACTGGCGCGAGCACCGGCAGCATCCACTTCTGTTTCCATGGCGCCTATCCACTGGGCGGACCAGCGATGGCCGATATAAATCAGGGGCACAAACAACAAAGCGGTCAGCCCCAAGCGCCAGTCAAACCACAACATCGCCACCCCCACGGTAAGCGGAGTGACAACGCCGCTGACAACAGGGGGTAGCAAATGTGCAAAGACATTGGTCACCATCAAGGTGCCCCCGGTTGCACTGCGAGATACACGACCCACTTTTTCGGAGTTAAACCAACCCAGAGGAAGTTGAGAGAGGTGTTCACCCAATCGATTGTGCAGGGTTTTCAATACCAGAATGGCCAGCGCAGCCCCTTTAATGGTTTGCTGGTAACGGGCAACGCAGGCGATCGCAACAACCGAGAACAGAGCGATCAACCAAAAGCCAACCGCCTGCATCTCAGAGGCCAACAGTGAGCTGAGCAGAGGCACCAGAAGTGTCACCGCGATTCCCTGCAAAACCCCATAGGCGAGAAGCCATACCGCATAAATGCCAACTTCAAGGCGATGCGCAGGTCCGAGAATGGCGAGCAAACTGCGAATCATGATGAGACCCCGCTAATAACCTGAGCCTCACCACTCATTGCTTTTTCACTCTGTTCGGCACTGTTGTACAAACACCATAATTCCGCGTAGTGCTTGCCCTCAGCCAACAATTGCCGGTGAGTTCCGCATTCAACCAAGCGGCCGCCGTCCAGGACCGCAATCTGGTCGACACCGGTGATGGTGTGCAGCTTATGGACGATCACCAGTACCGTGCGATTGCGCACCAGGCAGGATAATGCCTGCTGAATTTGCGCTTCGGATTCCGGATCTGCGTGGGCTGTGGCTTCATCCAAAATCAACACAGGGGCATCTGCTAAAAGCGTGCGCGCGATACTTAGGCGCTGCGCTTCTCCACCAGAAAAAAAGGCATCCTTGCCAATAACCGCCTGGTAACCTTGGGGGAAACTTAAAATATGTTCATGAATGCAGGCACTGCGCGCTGCATCCTCCAGCTCCTGGTCACTGGCATCCGGGCGCCCAAGGCGCAGGTTGTCTGCCACAGTGCCAGCCAACAGCTGGGTCTCCTGAAGTACAAAACCCACATGTCGATATAAATTGTCTGGAGCAATATCACGGACATCGACGTCCCCCAGAAGCACAGCACCTTGGGTCACGTCATAAAAACGGGGAACTAGTTTGGCCAGGGTGGATTTCCCGGCACCGGAACTCCCAACCAAAGCTGTGATCGAACCGGGGCGACAGCGCAAAGTAATATCGCTTAATACCGGCCGATCCTGGGTATAGGCAAAGCTGACCTGCTTAAAGAGCAGCCCTGCATCTTTGGGCTCTTTGGGTTCAGAAGTCACAGCCAAGGGCGCAACCTCCAATAGTTGGTCAATCCTGGCTGCGGCTGCTTTGGCTTTTTGTTGGGCGGTTAATCCCTGGCTCAAAGTCAGGATGGTCTGAGGAATCATTACCGCGATCAGTGTGGTTGCAAGAACATCGATTGGCTGAATGCCTGTATTCACTACCAACCAGGCGCCCCCTCCCAGACTCACCAACATGATGACCGGCACCGATAGGGCCAGAGAGGTGACTGCCTCCAGACGCACAAGCGGTGTAACCCAGCTTGTATAACGGCGACTAAAATCTTCCACGGCCTGTTGGTAATTCCTGTGGGCGCGACCGGTTTGAGAGAAAACCTTGACCACCGCAATACCGTGGACAAATTCAACAATCGCAGCACTGACCCGGCCAAAGTCCTTATCCAGCTGCTGCATTTTTTCCCCGAAACCACGCATCATCCAGGCGTAGGACACTAGGTAAATTGGCAGGGTAACTACCGCTAACAGGGCCAAGCGCCAGTCGAGCCAGAATAAATAGCCCAAGCCCGCCAGCGGCAGTGCAAACGCAGCGGCCAACTCCACCTGATGGTGCGCAACCATATGGTGGAGATCATCGAGATCATCTTGCACGGCCTTGCGGACCGCACCGGAAGTGTGCTCGCTGTACCAACCCAGAGGCACCTGCCCCAATTTCCGCACCAGGGCACGTCGCAGTTCCGCCTGCATACGCTGGTCGGCAATATGGGTTAACCACAAACCAATTACGGTGCAAATCCAGCCCATCGCCAGCCCGGCAACTATCGCGAATACAACGGGAATAATCGCCTCGGCAATATCACTGATATCGGGCGCAAGGAACAGGCGAGCCAACTCAACGATACCAATAAAAGGGATCAGCGAAGTGAGTGCACCACAGGCACCGAGCGCCACCCCCAGCCACACGAGGCCACGAAATGGACGCATCAGTTCCCGCAGGTTGGACTTTCGCAAGTTGGAATTTGGCAAAATGTGCTCAGCCATCTATTCGCCCGCTTTACCGCGCTGTAACGGTTTTGCCAAGTGCTCAACGACAGTGGCAACCTGCGGCGGCTCCATCACGCTGAAGTGATTGCCCGGCACATCGATTAATTCAAAATCACCCAGACAAACATCCTGCCAATAAGGCGCAGCCATATGGCCTACGCCGGCAGTGACACCGAAGGATTGCTCCTCCTGGCAGCGCAAGTAGGTCATATCGCCAATATAGGGAGGCAGGTCAAAACAGGCAGCGCGCATACTGTGTCGGCACACCCGGAAAAGCCCCGGTATCATCGCGGCTTCAACCGGCACACCCGCCTGGGCAGAGGCCATCTCGGTATAATCGGCAAGGCGCTGTTCCTGGGTGAGTTGAGAGCGCTGCCGCACGGCTTCCGCTACCGCTTTAAGCCCGGCATCACCATCGAGTTCTGCCATTGCACCGGCGGGAACACGACCGTTGTGTTTCTGCATTAAGGTCTCGATCGCGCGGGAAATATCTTCGCTCTCGATATGCTCACCAAATACCGCTTTTACCGGGTCGAGATTCAGGTTGGGGGCAAAAATCGCTTCAAAAGCCAACTCTTCATCGGTATCCACAAACATTGGGATACTGTCGATCAGGCTCAGGTCAATCACATCGACACCGCGCTCCAGCAGTCTGCGCGAAACTTCCGTCGCCAGCAGACCGCCCAAGCAATAGCCAATTAACTGGCAACGCTGATAGCCCTCGTCGATAATTCTCTGGGCGTAATCATCGGCGGTGCGCTCGATTAACTCTTTGGCATCAATGGACAGATACGCTTCTGTATCGGCGACGGCAATTCCAATGACCGGGCCCAGATCCTGGGCCGCAAGCGCTTTGCCCAGGTGCTGGAAGTAATCCAGGGTACCCAGGGCCGCATGGAACATAATCCGCACCGGCGCCTCTTCTTTGGATGCCCCTTTACCCTCGCCCTTACGGCTGAAAGGCACCATCAAGGAGTTGCTGCCCTCGCGGGTAGTTGCAACCAGGTTGTCGCTATCAGTGTCTGCGTGTTCCTCGGCAGCGGCATCCGGCTCGGCTCTCAGTGCTCTGGCCAATGCACCAACCGTCGGTCCATTGAGCATGTGGCGCAACAAGGCGTCGTAAGTAAACGATTTTGCCTCGGGAATCTCTTCCAACAAGCGCCCTGCAACCCGCGCCATAATCAGCGAGTCACCACCGAGATCGAAAAAGCTGTCCTGTCGGCCCACATTATCGAGGCCCAGTGCATTAGCCCAGAGTTTGCACAGAGCCGTTTCCAGAGGGTCCATCTGTTCTGAGTGCGCGGCCTCTTGTGCATCGCCAGTCGCAGGGCGCCAACCGGCGAGCATTTTGCGATCGACTTTGCCATTGGCGGTGAGCGGCAGCTGGTCGAGAACTTGTAAATGAGCGGGCACCATATGCGCGGGCAATCTATTCGCTAAAAAGTCCCGCAGCTTCCCGGCACTCAAATATTGCCGATCAATTTTCATCTGCGCGGCCAATAAGTTCATACCAAAAGCCGACAAAGGATGCTCATCTTCCGGCAGGCAGAGTACTTGGCCGGCACCATGGGCTTTTAACAGCGATTGCCATTTTTCGATAGACAGGAACTTGGTCGCACCACAAGCGCGATCATCGCCAGCCGGGTCCATCATAAAACCCTGGGTGAGTAAGATATGGGCGTGATCCACCGTTGGCTCAGTCAGGATTAACCAGCCTCTGGGCGCCAGCAATTCGACTGCACTGGCAATAGCCACGTCTGGATCTCGAGTACTGTTGAGCATCCCAGCACATAAAATGACATCTGCACTATTGGGCGCCAAACCCTGGGCGCGATAGTCTGTATTGAGATCCATTATTCCGAAGCGCACCCAAGGCCATTCTTTAAATTGGCGGCGAGCCTCAGTCAGGAAAAATGCGGTCATGTCGGTAAATAGATAGTCAACCTCATATCCATCCAACATGGGAATAACCGACGCACTGGTAGCCCCTGTGCCAGCACCCAACTCAAGAACCGTTAACCCTCTATCGCTCTGGGCGGCAATGCGGTTAATTAATGCGGCAACGGCGGCATTGTTATAGCGGGCAATGAGATCGTCCCGATAGAGGGACAAAGCCACCTGCTGGTCGCCCTGGGGGAACAACAATTCAAACGGGTTTTGTTGATTCGCTAGTAACTGGGGTAATAACTCGACATGATCCCGGTGATATTGCAGGAATTCCCGATCACAAAAACCGCTTTCAATTCCCTGTTCAACGCGCTTCCACGCTTCGTCAACAGCAGAGATGTCTACTGCTTGGGTACGCGTATATTTTCCCTCAGCAGCGGCGCTGATAGTGGATAAGCTGAGCAGCTTCGCATTAACGAGAAGGTCCAACCAACGACGCACCAGCCAGTGATGCTTTTCGTGGACTTCCGCTAGTGAAAGAATTTCTTCTGCACTGTATCCCTGCTCGCAATCTGTAAATGCCCCCAGGCCCATCAAGCCGTGAAGCATCGACAACAGGGCCGCTTGTTCAAGCGCCTGCACATAGTCGCCGACACTGACAGCTTCCGGCTCGCCCGCCTGGTAGTGCGCAAACTGACGCACTGAATTTACCAGCTCGGGATCGATAACCGCCGGCTCGGCATCATCCATCCGGCGACTTTCCACAAAGCCCAACAGATTTAAGTCCGCTCCCGAATCGCCCTCTTTCCTCTCAATCACCGCCGCTGCTGTTGATACTGCGGGGTGGGCCAATAATGCAGACTCCACTTCTCCCAGTTCGATACGGTGTCCACGAATTTTTACCTGTCCGTCTTCACGACCCAGGAATTCGAGTTCACCACCGGGCAAATAACGGCCCAAATCGCCGGTGCGGTAAAGGCGCTGACCGTCCACCGGATGAGAGAAGAATTTCTGTTCAGAGAGGGCCGCATCACCGAGGTAACCATCGGCTAACCCCAGGCCAGTAATCATCAGCTCACCCGCTACCCACACAGGGGCATCGCGCAACTGGCTATCCAGCACCCGGAAGCCCTGGTTCGTCAGCGGCACGCCATAGGGAATACTGCTCCAGGCGGGATCGACTCGCTCAATACGGTGGTAGTTGGACCAGATTGCAGCTTCTGTAGCCCCACCCATGCCGATCAGATTGAGTGCGGGCACATGGCGCCTGATATGTTCCGGTAAAGTAACCGGAATCCAATCCCCCGATAGCATTGCCAATCGCCATTCAGACAGCGGCCGAGGTTCTGTATCCAGATAGGTGGCCAGCATTTGCAACTGCGCGGGGACGGAGTTCCACAATGTCACCCGGTGCTCATCCATGACCTCCGCCCAATGTGAAGGGTCTGCACCGCGGGCCGGATCGGGCAATACCAAAATCGCACCGACTGCCAAGGGGCCAAAAATATCGTAGACCGACAAATCAAAACTGAGTTGGGCCAAACCCAAAATGTGATCGCCCGGGCCCACTTCGAAGCGGCGATTAATATCCAGCACCGTATTTAAAGCGGCCCGATGATTAATCATCACACCCTTGGGTTCGCCGGTAGAGCCGGAGGTGTAGATGACATAAGCCAGCTGCTCGGGGTCACCATTACTGGCTACCGGAATCTCAGTTTCAGGTGCCAGGGTATCTACACTGATCACCTGCACTTCTGATGGCCACTTATTTTGGCTGGCGAGGTCGCTGAGTGTCAGGACGTATTCCGCCTCTGCACTGAGCAACAGTTTATTGAGCCGTATTTCCGGTTGTGCCGCGTCCAGTGGCAAATAGATACCACCAGCCAGGAGCACACCGAGGGTCGCCGCTATTTGCTCCCGCCCTTTCGGCATTGCAATGGCCACGCGGCCGCCCAGCTGGAAACCTTCTTTGCTCAGCGATTTGGCGATACCCGCCGCTTTTTTTGCCAGGTCGCCATAACTTACACTGCCATTGCTATCAATGATGGCGGTAGCTTCTGGCGTTGCCGCAGCCTGGGCAAATACGCCCTGATGCAATAGCTCTGAAGGAACAGGCCCATCGGTTTGATTAACCTGATGCCTCTCCTGTTGCTGCCACTCGGGTAAAGAAACCGGAGATTTGCCAAGCCATTGCCCGTCGCCGCCAGCGGCGAGCTCATTCAACAAGCCGGTAAAGGCCGCGAACATATCCTCTACCAGGCCCGATGGAAAAACGCCCTGGCGCACGTCCCAGTTAATTTCCAGGCCATCGGCATCATCCCTTACCTGGCAATCCAGGGTGACTTGCGGTGTCTGGGTAATTCCTCTGCCGGACTTTCTACCGCTAGCGGGTTTTTCTGTATCTCCCAGGCCAATAGCACTGGTAAATACCACCGGCATCAATGCGGCCTCGGGTCCTCGCGCACGGGACATTTCCCGCAGTACTTCCACACCGGAGAACAAGCGGTGATCAATATCACTGAACAACTGTTCGCCAATGCCTGCCGCCCAATCGCGAAAGGTTTTTCCATTGGAATCACCAATCGCCAACACACTGACCGAAGTAAAATCACCAATCAGCTGGTTAACCTGAGGGTGTAAGGGCAGCCGATTCAATAAGGTAAGATTCAGGCTAAAGCATGGCTGGCGGCTCCACCGCTGCAATACCGCTCCGTAGGCAGCCAGCACGGCAACCGACGCGGTCAAGCCGGCAGTACTGGCTCGCTGCTTCAGTGTCTGCCAGTGCGCGGTGTCCAGGCGGTAGTGGTGGCGATTAAAACGTACAGATTCCGCTTCTGCAGCAGGCGGCAAAACCGGTAACTCAGGTGCGGGCGGCAATTGCTCAAGGCGATCCAACCAATAGCGACGATCATTTTGGTAGCCCTGGCTGTCCAATAAACTTCGTTCGGCCAGTAGGTAATCACGAAAATCAATTTCCATTGGCGGCAGGGCTGTACCGGGGTGAGACAGCAGGAGATCGAGCTCATTAAATAAAATTCCTGCACTGGCCCAGTCTGCGATCAGTGCATCCATAGAGAAATGCACTATATGGCCCTTATCTGTGCGGCTATGGCGCAGCTCGAACATGGGCCACTCACCAATGGGGTAGTTGCGGTGGCCCAGTTCATCTCTCACCGATTCCAAGGCAAGCTCCAGGGCGTCCTCGTCCAAACCGGTAAGGTCTTGGCTTTTCATTTCGTAGTGCGGCACTTGGGGGAGAACCCGCTGGTATCCCTCCTGCTCGATAACCGCCCGCAACATCGGGTGACGTTCAATGAGTTGGTTCCAGGCTTCCTGTAAACCTTTTGGATTTAATCCCGGGTACTCCAGCTCCAGGTAACCGTGACAAGCAACGCCGCCGTAGCCAAATGCATTTTGTCGACCCAACAGGTAGGCGGTCTGCACATCGCTTAAAGGGAATGGTTCATGCCGATTTTCCCTATCGGCCTCAACCACCACTCCCAGATCCTGGTCGTTGCCAGCGGCTGTTTGAGCAGCGCTCAGTATTTCGATAATTTGTAACTTGTGTTCCCGCAGCCTCTGCTTGTGCTGCTCCGACAGCAGGCCTTTGGCCGCGCGAAAGCGCAGTTGTTCAGACTCGGTCCAGAGTTCCACCCCAAGCCCTTGTAATTCGTCGATCAGTTCCATAGCCGTCATGGGGTTAAAACTCCGTCCAATCGCTGAAAAATAAAATTGCCAACAAGCTCATATCACACCCTCTTCCACCGTATCGGGATCAACATCCACTAGCGGTTTCATTGCACTTAGGGCACCGGCAACATCTGCCAGTCTCGGAGAGGCGAATAAACGTCTGAGGGGAAGCAGCAAGCGGTGTTGCTGTTTTAAGCGGTCGATAAACCGGGTGGCCAATAAACTATCGCCACCCAATTCAAAGAAATTTTGATCGCGGTTTATCGCTGGCAGGTTAAGAAGTTCCTGCCAGATCAGTGCGACCAGGCGCTCGTTATCTGTTGCCAGCTCAGCCGCTTTTTCCTGTTGCGGTTTTTCCACCGCATGCACGAGCTTTAATACTGAAGCCCGATCCAATTTGCCGTTTGCACTCAAGGGCATTTCCGGCAAGGTCACAATGAAATCCGGGACCATATAAGACGGAAGATGGTGGCGAAGGTACTCGCGCAAGTCATCAGTACTAAAAGTTGGTGGGCATTCGGGTGCGAGCACAACGGCAGCGACCAGCTGTTGTTCTTCTGTGGTTAGCACCAGCGCGCGCTGCACAAACATCTGACGATTAAATACGGTTTCGATTTCACCCAGCTCTATGCGATGGCCACGGACCTTCACCTGGCTATCGGCGCGCCCCAAAAATTCCAAGCATCCATTCGGCCAGTAGCGTCCAAGATCCCCTGTGCGATACCAGCGCTCACCATCGACCGTAACAAAGCGCGCTTCGGTCAACTCGGGAGCCGCGCGATAGCCCATGGCGACACCATCACCACCGATCCACAGCTCACCCGTTGTCCAGTCAGGGCAGTCGCGCCCCTGGGCATCCACCACCCTGAATTTCTGGTTAGCCAGGGGGTATCCGTACGGGATCGAGTGCCAGCTTGGGGCAACGTCTATAACTTCAAAACTGTTGGACCAAATAGAAGCTTCCGTGGCGCCACCCAGTGCGATAAAACGGCATTCGGGCTGTACTTGTTTTAAGCGCTGGGGTAAATCCAGGCCAATCCAATCGCCGGAATTTAATACCAAACGCAATTTGCCAGGCGGTGTACCTGCACCGACAGTGAGTAACATATCCAGTAGCGCCGGTACCGTATTCCAGATGGTGATGCCGTAGTGACATACCCGTTGATGCCAGCACTCGGCATCCCGCCGGTCCTCTTCATCAATCAATACCAGCGCACCACCGACAGATAGCAGTCCGATAATATCGAAAACAGAGAGGTCAAAATCCAGGGCTGAAATGGCCAGTACACGATCATTTTCATCAACAGAGAAACGTTCGTTGATATCCGCAATGGTATTCCAGGCGGCACTGTGACTGACTTCGACGCCCTTGGGTTCGCCCGTGGAGCCGGAAGTGAAAATGATATAAGCCAGTTGCTCAGGTTCTGTTGCAATAGGCTCAGAAATCGGTTCACCAATAGGAGTGAACTGTTCGGCCTGATGAATTGCACTTTGGTCGAGTACCACTTTTACATCGGCACGGCGCAACATTGACTCGCGCCTGGCCTTCGGTTGATCGATACCAACAGGCAAATAAGCAGCTCCCGCTGCGAGTACCCCCAAAACAGCGGCAATCTGGTCGGGTCCTTTCGGCAGGTTAACGGCCACCACCTCGGCAGATGAAACCTGACTTTCCAATAACCAGGCAGCGATACGCAAAGCACGCTCTGCCAGGACGCCATAACTCAGGGAATTATCGTCACCCCAATATAAGGCGATATTGTCGGGATTCGCTTTTGCTTGCTGGAAAAATCGCTGCGACAAATTATCTGTTGGGTCAATTGCGGTACGCTTTTCAAGCTGGGTTCTCAATTCCCGTTGAGACTTGGGTAATAAATCAGGCGGTGTGGAATCCCATTCAGCGTCACCCGTCCATTGGAGCAAGCCGATATAGGCCTGGAACATTTCCGCGCACATCCCCTCAGGGAAAAGCGCTTCGACCACATCCCAATTTAAGAAAACGCCTCCCTCGACTTCGACCACCTGGTGATCCAACCAGACTTGCGGCGTTTGTGTCAGGGCCCAGATGGGTTCCCGCAGAGGCCCATCCTCCGGTGCCGCTGTGCCACCGGGAATACCCAGTGCACTGGTGAAGACCACGGGCATTGTGGCTTCCGCGTCGCTCTGTCGGCGGGCTAATTCCCGCATCAAGCTAACACTGGAAATATCGCGATGTTCCAGGGCCGCGCCAACTTCCCCTTGTATTTTTTTCGCTCGCACCAACCAGCTGTCACCGGCCTCAGGTCGGTAACCCACCAGGGTCAGGGAGGTGAAATCCCCCATTACCCGATAGATATCTGGATGAACTTCACGGCGATCAAACAGGGTAAGGTTCAAACTCAGGTCAGGGCGACTGCTCCAACGACTAAGCACCTCGGCAAAAGCTGTTAGAAGCAGACTTGATGGAGTGATTCCCTGCTCAGCCGCGCGCGCAACCAGGTTTTGCCAGGTCCGCTTATCAATATGCTGTTGATGGCGCACAAAGTGCGGGCGCTCAATGGATGCCGGCTCCCGCACTATGGGCAGCTGAGGCGCGGGAGGCAGCTCCGATAATTTGTGTTGCCAAAATGTTTTTGCGGCAGCCAGGGGACCTTCGGCAAGATCACTATCAAATACTGCGGTAGTTTGCGGCAATACATTGCGCACATAGTCGCGGAAAGAGAGTTCGATAGAAGGTAGATGGGTTTCAGGGCTTTGATAAAGAATATTTAACTCACGATAAAACAGCAGAATACTGAAGGCATCGAGAATCAAATTATCCAAACCGATAGCCAATCGGGTATTGCGCCCACAGCGCACAGCACGGACATCAAACAGTGGCCACCGGCTGGGCTCAAACACCTGCTCAGCGCACTCCTGTCGCAGTTGAGCAAAAGCAGAAGCTGGATCGCGGTCTACCTCTGTAACATCAATGGAAAATCTCGGCACATCGGCAAGGATGCGCTGACGACCTTCACTGTCGAATACAGCCCGCAGCATTTCATGGCGGGCAATCATCGCATTTAGTGCAGACTCCAAACGCTCCAGATCGAGATCAACAACGTCGTATTCGCGATAAAAATGACAACCGATACCACCCAAAACAAATTCCGGGTCCCTTCCCAGCCAATAGGCCCGCTGGACATCGGTAGGTTCAAAAGCGGCGTACCGATTGGCCTTATCCGATTGCCAGGGTGTAACAGTAATTTCGGTAGTGTCTTTATTTCGCTGTGGGTTCTCAGTTGGATCTTGAACTAATGTCGCAGCAAAGTCGGCCAAGCTGGGCTGGCTAAATAATTCCGACAGTGTGACACCTTCAAAGCCAGACTCGCGCAGATCTCGCACAACACGGGTTGCTAACAGGGAGTCACCTCCAAGTGCGAAGAAGTTATCGTCCCGGGCTATATCATTAACATCGAGGAATTTGCACCAGGCGGCAGCCACCTGCTGCTCTAATTTACCTTGCGGTGGGTTCTGCTTTGTCTGGTACTGCGACAGGGATTCATCGGCAAACTGCTGTAAACCGCCGCGATCAACTTTGCCATTGGCGGTAAGCGGTATTTCAGTGAGACACCAAAGCTCACTGGGCAACATGGCGCTGGTCAATCGTTGACTCAGGAACTCCCGCAAATCGTTCAAAGGTTCCTGCAACTGCTGCAAATCAACAAAGCACTTTTCTGGATTTATATTCCCTTGCGATAATTTGGATTCCAGAACGACAACCGCAACCACACCTCGCTGAGTCAGCAGTGCGACCGCTTGCGCAATCCCTTTGTGCGCAGTCAGTGCCGCTTCAATCTCGCCGAGTTCAATGCGGTGTCCGCGCACCTTGACCTGATTATCGGCGCGGCCCAAAAACTCCAGGCACCCGTTCGGCCAATAGCGGCCCAAGTCTCCGGTGCGGTACCAGCGCTCGCCTTCGTCTGTCACAAAACGGGCTGCGGTGATATCGGGAGCACCGCGATACCCCAAAGCAACGCCAGCACCACCGATCCATAACTCCCCTGTCACCCAGTCAGGGCAATCACGCCCCTGGGCATCCACCACTCTGAATTGCTGGTTGGCCAAAGGGTAACCATAGGGAATAGATCGCCAAGAGGAATCAACTTCTTTGACTTCAAAATTGTTCGACCAAATAGAAGCTTCGGTGGCCCCGCCCAAAGCGATAAAGCGGCAACCTGGGTTTACGCGCTTTAATCGTTCCGGCAGGTCAAGGCTGATCCAGTCGCCAGAATTTAATACCAGGCGCAGCTCCCCAGCTGGGGTATTACCACCCGTGGTCAGCAGCATATCCAAAAGCGCCGGCACCGTATTCCACACAGTAACGCCATGCTGGCACACCAGCTGATGCCAGCGCTCAGCATCCCGCCGGGATTCCTCTTCAACCAATACCAATGCACCGCCGGCGGACAAGAGCCCAAAAATATCGTAAACGGAAAGGTCGAAATCCAATGCTGATACGGCGAGCACTCGATCATTTTCGTTAACCGAAAAGCTCGTGTTAATGTCCGCTATTGTGTTCCAGGCACTCCCGTGACTAATTTCTACGCCCTTGGGTTCACCGGTAGAGCCGGAGGTGAAAATGGTATAGGCGAGACCTTTGGCCTCTCCCACGACAGGCTTGGATAAAGGCGCGACACCGGAGAGCACAGACAAGTTATCTATAACCAGCTTGGCTCCAGCAAGCTTTATCACGCGCTCTCTACGTAGCGGTGGCTGGTCTATACCCAGCGGCAGATAAGCCGCTCCTGCCGCTAATACGCCCAAGGCTGCAATAATCTGCTCCGGTCCCTTGGGTAATAAAATACCGACCAAATCACCGGGCTCAACGCCTTGAAGCTGTAAATACGCGGCCATCGCCAAAGCACTGTGGGCCAACTCCCCGTAACGGATTTGATCACCGCTCCAATAGAGAGCCACTGCTTCTGGGCAGTTTTTGGCATTGCTAAAAAAATGTTCGTGTAATTGGTGAGGCTGGTATGGCTTGGCTGTGGAATTTACCTGCTGGCGCTGCTGCTTTTGTTCCGCTGGCAGCAGCGATGGTATCGGCTGGGCCCAGAATTCCGGGCTGCCGATCAGGCATTCCAGTAACTGCGTAAAGGCGGCAAACATGCCATCCAGGACGCCGGGAGCAAAAGCAGCTTCCCGCGCATCCCAGTTTACGGACAGGCCACCTTTGAGTTCCATAACCTGTACGTCCAGCCACACTTGTGGCCCTTGGGAGATAATCCAATTGACATCTCCAAAGGCACTCCGAACTGACTCGCCAAATAATTCTCCCAACCCAAGCGCACTGGTAAAAACAACCGGCGCAAACACCGTTTGTCCCTGTTGCCTGCTGAGGTCACGCAGCACCTCTACGCCGGAATAACTCCCGTGCGCTACATCCTGACGGAAGTTGTGTTGTAAACGCTGTGCACGCTCAACGAAGGTTCCACTCTGGCTGCCCTGCCAGGCAAGCAAGATCGAAGAAGTAAAGTCTCCTACCAGAGAGTTGACATCCCGGTGCAGGGATTCCCGGTCGAACAGGGGGAGATTCAGCAGGAAATCTGACTCTTCGCTATAGGCCGTAAGCACTTCCGCAAGCGCCGCTGCCAAGGTCATGGATAAAGTAATACCGTGACGACTCGCAAATTCCGCTAGCTGGTTTTTCCGATCAGCAGACAGACTATAGTGGCGACGAACAACGCGACGAGTGTCTTTAGACTCAATACCTATTGCAGTGGGTAATTGAGGAGCACCAGTCAAATCTGCCAGGCGATCCTGCCAGTGTTCTTTGGCCTGCTGCTTCTCAGCTCGGCGCTCTTCCTTTGAGTGAAGAGCGCTGCGGTCAGCCTGGTAGCGCGGATAACTGTAATTAAGCGGAACCAGAGACTGTTCTGGTTCCAGGTAGAGCTTGGCCAAGTCATTCAGTAACACGCGCAGACTAAAGGCATCTGCAGCTACCATATCCAGATTAATATGTAGGCGTGTGCCGCCAGCTTTTAATTCAGCAGGTAACATTGAGAGCTGTACATCAAAAACCTCGCCCTGCGATATATCCAGCTGCCGATGGGAGAGTTGCTCCCTAACAGCGATAAGACTCTGCTCCGCTTCTGCGGCAGCCTGATGCCTGAAATCATGAACCTTTAAACCGGGCCAGCTCACTTCTGCGGGAATCTGCTGTCGACCATCATCGAGGATTTGAACACGCAGCATCCCATGCCGCTCGAATAGGGAGCGCACAGCCTGTTCCAATCGATCAGGTACTACATCCTGACCATCAAACTCATGATAAAAATGTGCGGCAACGCCCCCTAAATATTGATTCGGGTCTCGTCCAATCCAATAGGCATGTTGCATCGGTGCCAAATCAAAGGGAGTGCCTTCATCAAAGGCTCCCGGCACAGATAAATGTTCACTGGTACTTTCTTCAGTTCCAGTAGCCAACTGAGGTAGAGAAAGCCAGGCTTCCAATTGAGGCACTGCAATAAGATCAGCAAATTTTACTTTGATCTTTTTCTGCCTTAATTGACCAGCTATCTTCATGATTTGTACTGAGTTGAGCCCCAGTGCAATTAAGTCAGCCTGCGGATGAATACCATTAATATCGGCATCAATAGCCTGACAAACTAAATCCTTTAACAAGCTGGCCGGGCTGATTGGCTCTAATTTATTCTGCGGCTTCGGCGACAAGAGATACGCTCCTTATTGCGTCTCGGATAACACGCATTTTGATGCAACTTTCACGATACTCGTGGGTAGGAAGGGAAGCCTCAACCAGGCCGCAACCGGCAAATAGTGTTACCGTGCCCGGAGTAATAAGTGCAGAACGCAGTGCAACAGCAAACTCCCCTTCCCCCTCGGCATTGAGCCAACCAACAGGTCCGGCATACCAACCGCGATCCAGGCCTTCATTTTCACGGATATACTTCAGTGCTTTTTTCCTCGGCAGGCCTCCCACCGCAGCACTGGGGTGTAAATCCGATAAGATATCCAACAGATTTACGCCATCTTTCACCAAGCCCTCTAGAGGCGTCAGCAAATGCTGAATTTGCTTTAATTTACAGAGTTGGGGCGGTTCTGGTTCCGCTACGCTGTGGCAGTATTTGCGCAAAATAGAAAGGAGATGTTGGACAACCAGGTCGTGTTCAAATCGGTCCTTATCGCTGTCAAGCAGAGATATCCCCAATTTATAATCAATTGCCGGATCTTTTCCCCGAGGTGCGCTACCGGCCAAAGCCACTGTGCTAATACGCCCGTCTTTACCAGCCGCTAAGCGCTCAGGCGAAGCCCCAAGAAAGCAACTTTTTCCGCGGGAAAAGGCAAATAAATAGGCATCGGGGTAAGATTCTTGTAAATATCCGAGAATACTTCCCGGGCAGCAATCCGCGCTCAGTGATTCAGAACGAGCGAGAACTACTTTTTGAAATTCGTTGCGCTTGATTGATTCGACCGCGCCTACTACACGCTGCTGCCAAGCCATTTGGCCTGCATAATTTTGGCTAAAATCAGACTCCATCGAAAACAAATTGTCATTCGCAGAAAGGTCAGAGCTACGAGACAAAATATGCTGCCACCGCGCCTTCAGCCGCTCCGCAGTCTGATTGCATTCTGTTTGATCGGTAACGATAAAATTCATTACCAGATAACTGCGATCCCCTTCACAGTAAAGGGTCAACTCGGGCAACGTAAGCGCCCCTGCGGGAAAGTCTTGCCACAAGGATGAGGAATCTTTTTGGCTATCAAAAGCAAACCCACCACACAAAACCGGCCGATGCCCCCCGCTTACCACAGCGGAGGACATCAATTTTTGCCAATTGGCTTGGATTTCAGACCAAGATTCCCCTGGGGCACAACTAAATTCACAGGCAGAGCCAAAGGTCACAGCATATTCATCTCTAGAGGGCACACCCCACAGAGACGCGAACCTTTCATGCTGATAGCCGGAGGCAAACAACCCTATTGGGTTGCGTCTATGACATGGAGATGAAAACGATGCCAGAACCTCTGGCTGTCCCTGGCTTACCCTGGACTTGGCTTCCTGCAAACAGGCTTCCAGGCCAGCATATTTAGAGCGGCCCTTCATACACCTTCCTCAACTGGCAAGCCGCGCTCAGCGCGCCAATGCAGCTTTTGCTGAGTGATAAACCAGCGAATAATCCCGGTAAAAAGCTGCTCTATATAATCTGCGGAAAGTTGTTCTTTCTCAGCCCAACGACGGCGGTCAATCAACATCTCCGCAACCCGGTCTGGAGCAGGAATACTCGTTTCATCCGGCTTGAACTGGGCTGCTGACAAAACATACCCCATACGCCGCTGCAACAGCCTGATGATCTCACGATCAATGGAATCGATACCTTGGCGGATCTCATTCAGATTTTCACACTCCATTGGTAGCTTCGTTGCTTGCATAGAAACTCCATCACCTAAGCTGTTCATCTTCCCATCGATAACGAAACGTTATAACATATCATTTTCGAAATCAACGGGATGTTTGTTTTGGATTTGGGCGTCAGGGTGGAGAGAGTGTGTGCTACTTGTTACTAAAGAGAAATAATTCGAACATCATCAAAAATAATGATCCCGGATTAATCGAGGCAGAGATCCGCTATCTATTGAACGATGGAGAATATAGGGCCGCTCAACAGCCCTATTCTCCCGACAATTAATTTCGATAGCGTTACAAGAAACAGAAAGATTTTATACGGCCAACTTAACTTTACATGCAGTTAGGCCAAGCGTAGCTTCTGAACAATATGGCCAACCACCAGATCAGGACAATCTGACAGATAAAAATGGTTACCTGCGTATTCTTTCAATTGGAACTCACCATTGGTCCACTGCTGCCAACCCCGAGCTTCATCGGTGCTCAACTCAGGATCATCCCGTCCTAGCATCGCGGTGATGGGACAATCTAAAAGTTGGTCCGAGGACATCTTGCTGGTTTCGATCAATCGATAATCCTGGCGTATAGCAGGAAGTAGTAGAGCCCTTAACTCAGGAATTTCCAATAATTCAGGAGAGGTGCCGCCAAGCTCAATGAGTTGTTGGCACAGAGATTCATCACTCAACTGGTGTACGTTTCCAATCTTTTGAAATTGTGGAGCTTCGCGCGCAGAGACAAATATGTGTTCAGGACCGCACAATTTTTCGCGATACAAGGAGAGAGCCAATTCATGAGCAACTGTAGCTCCCATACTGTGCCCAAATACTGCCCAGGGTTTATCGATGACAGGTTTGATAGCCCTACTTAACAAAGCAATTAAAGTTTGCATATTTGTGGGCATAGTTTCATTACAGCGTTGCTCCCTACCCGGTAAACATACGAGCACCAATTCTATGGAATCTGGCAATAATTTCGCCCAAGGTCGATAAAGTGATGCTGTACCACCAGCATGAGGCAAACACAAAAGTCGGATAGCCGCTTTAGGTTGAGGGCGAGGGATTTGTAGCCAAGCGCCGGACATAGATTTATCTCAATAAGAAATTTGAAGCCGTGAATACTAACTGTTAATTCTTAATTTAGAAATCTGAAGAAGATTCAAAAAAACACTCCCCTGCTCCACCCAAACATTTCAGGAGACCAGCATGGAAAATAATTTACTTAATGGTTACACGCCTCACCCAAAGGAACTAGAGGATTTCTATCAGCAACAAGGAATTTGGGATAACCAACCTATTTGGGAGCTGATCACACGTAATGCGAAAAACTTTCCCAATCAATGCGCAGTTCGGGACCTATCGGATCAATTAACTTATGCTGAATTGGTTAATGAGGCCGATAGCATTGCTGCAGGCCTGGTGGAACAAGGCTACAAAGTTGGGGAGCGGGCAATACTCCAGTGGAGCAATCAGGTCAGTTTTATTACAACCCTGCTCGGCTTATTTCGAGCGGGACTGGTTCCTGTACTAGCTTTGCCTGCGCATCGCCAAAATGAAATATGCCATTTTGCACAGGTCTCGGGTGCCAGTATCTATATCACTTCAGGAGCGGAAAGTGATGCAAGCCGTCACAGCATGATAGAACAAATTGCTTCGCAATCTCCGACTTTTCGAGGCATATACAGTTCTGATGAAAATGACACATTCCCCTCCCTGCCCAGAAGAGAATGCCAAGGCTTCACCCCTGTTCCCGTAGACCCCAACGCCCCAGCTCTATTCCTCGTTTCCGGTGGCACTACAGGACTTCCGAAACTTATTCCACGCTCCCACAATGACTATCGCTACAACATTACCTGCGCTACGGCTGCTTGTAATTTAGGAAAAGATGAAATCTATCTGGCAGTACTCCCCGCCGCCCATAATTTTCCATTGGGTTGCCCCGGCATTCTGGGCACGCTATCCATGGGTGGGCAGGTAATATTCACCAAAGATGCAAGCCCGGACTACTGCTTTGAGCTGATAGAGCGTTACGGCGTAACCGCCACAGCCCTGGTCCCAGCACTGGCTCAAGTCTGGACTGCAGCGACAGAATGGGAAGATGCTGATTTAAGCTCTCTCCGCTTACTTCAAGTTGGTGGCTCAAAACTGAGTCCAACTGACGCCTATGCTGCGATAGATGCTTTTCCCGGTGCACTACAGCAGGTATTCGGAATGGCCGAAGGGTTGATTTGTTACACCCATCGCGAAGATAACAATGAAACCATCACCAATACTCAAGGAAGACCTATGAGTTCCCTCGATACTCTAAAAGTGGTTGATGAGTACGGGCAGGAAGTGAAAGCCGGAGAAGAAGGAGAACTGCTTACTCGCGGCCCCTATACACTGAGAGGCTATTACCGTGCAGAAGAACATAACCGACGCGCTTTTACCCCAGATGGATTCTATTGCAGCGGGGATCGTGTACGCATTCTGGACAATGGCAATATTGTAGTTACTGGACGACTCAAAGATGTTGTAAATCGGGGCGGGGAAACATTTGCATGTGACGAAATTGAAGAGCATCTACTCGCCCACCCCAGCATCCAACAAGCAGCTATCATTGCTTTGCCAGACCAAGAGATGGGAGAGCAAGTTGGAGCGACTATCGTATGTACGGATAAAGCGCCAAGCTTGCAAACGTTGCGCGACTTCTTAACCGAAAGGGGCCTGGCCAGCTTTAAGCTACCTGAGCAGCTTAAAGTGTTATCTCGTCTGCCGGTTACCGCAGTCGGGAAAGTTGATAAGAGGAAGCTCTTAGATCTTATCGATTAGTACTATTTGAGAGATTGAGCACCCATATTCATGAAAGTATGGCTTTAACCCATACTTTCATTTTAAATGAACAAGAAGTATAAATCAGAATATAAAGGATATACCAACTTGCAACACATTAAGGTTCCTTAAATCAAATTCTATATGGTCAAAGTCATTTATATAATACTCCCCCACCTTACCAACATTATGCAGCATGTATTCGGCACTTATACGGAAAGAATTATTAAAGTTGTATCGCGCACCTAGACCTACATGGAAATAGCTTTTACTGAATTCATTTGACCCATAATAGTTACCACCAGCGTAAAATTCATCCATAGTATATGACCAGTCCAGCTGCGCAAAACTATAGCCCAACAACAAATACATGCAGGACCTGTCGCAATACCAAGATAAATCCAGAGTTCCTGTAATTGAAAATACATCCAAGCGATGTTTCTGATTGACCTGGTATCGCTCAACAACTGTAACTTCGTCATCGATATAATCGATATTTTCTACCGATATCGATCGCCCTAAATTTGTTCTGCCATAGCTAAAGCGAAGTTCAAACGGGTAGCCATTGAAGTCGATCCCGATATCGACGCTGCCCCAAGGCTCACTTCCTGAACTTGAGGTTTTGTAGTAACTATATTCGTAAAAATAGTCGTAGTAGAAATATGGGTCATAAAATACACCCACAGTACGATAATCCTGCTTAACCTCCAGCCTATTAACTCCACCATTCAGTGAAATATATGGACGAAACCCCCACGGGTTTTCTAGACTACCATAGTCAGCAGCTATGGCCTCCATGGAAAAAATAAGTGATCCAATAATGACAGCTGAGTGCAGGCGCATAGTAACCTCCTTGTCGCTTTACACAACTCAAGACCCTCACAGAATCCAATACATTGATTTGTCGATATGACTAAAAGTCCTTTACAGCGGAACAAAAAACAATTTGTCAAAGCTCCCATCTTGATATCGACAAATGGTGTTCTTATGCAATGAAAAGCTATGGATTCAAAGTAAATTTGTACTCCTATAAATTTAAAAATAGCAGTTACTCCTAACTTCCAGGGCTCAATTTACTGCCAGGGTAGCGAAAGGTGTTAGCAAAGTGATGAACGGGCATAAACCAACAATGTAAGAACGAAGCCGTTAGATTTATACACGCCGTTTAAATACTCTGAATTTCAGATATAAACAACAATCAAAAACGATACTCTTATATTATTCATACTTTGATGCCGAGCAACACAAGGAGGAGGGCTGAAAATCAGGACACTCCGCGATCCCTTGCCGTTTTATGTCATTTGACCAACTATTTTATGCTGGCATAACATTTACCTCAGCATCAAGATTCTTTGTGGCAACCCCGGTCAATGAATACGAAATTGCGTCCAGGGTTGTCACGCAAAACAATATCATTTTGGCGGCGCACATTTATCGGCTATCGCATATAACTCCACCCTACTGATATGAAAACGATCCATATTCACATCCTTAAAAGCCATTAACTGGATCTCAAAGAGTCTAGTTTGCAATACCCGGTTGTGCGTTGGTGGCGCATACTTAGACTTACTACTATGTAAAAACTATTTCTCGGATCGGGATACTATTTGTCAGTCAAACCTAAGAGGAATAATTAAACACTCAATGTCCGCCGTAACTTCAATAGATCCTAATAACCAATGCAAACTTCGTACTCTCTTTTCCCACATCAGAATTACACAGTGATCTATGTTGTGGTCAACTCCAACCGGACACTTCTTCAAGCACATTTCTCAAATTCGATAGGGGCTAGGTCTCCCAGTGTTGTGTGTATTCTGCGTGAGTTGTAATAAGCAATATAGGCTCTTACATCCGCTACCGCATCCTCCCTTGTCGGATAAAGGTTTCCTGTTACCCACTCCCGCTTCAGGCTGCTGAAGAAACGTTCAGTCGGTGCGTTGTCCCAACAATTTCCCTTACGGCTCATTGAACACACCATCCCATGCTGACTCAATAACGTTTGGTAGGTATGGCTGGCATACTGACTGCCACGATCAGAGTGATGCAGGAGACCTTTTGGGGGCGAACGCAAATTGACAGCCATCATCAACGCACGAGTTACCAGGGCCGTTTCCATCTTCCGATCTAGATGCCAACCAATAATCCGGCGCGAATAGAGATCAATCACTACCGCCAAGTACAACCAGCCCTGCGAAGTCCAAATATATGTAATATCAGTCGTCCAAACTTGATTTTTAGCACTCGGTGAGAACTCCCTATTCAGAAGGTTCTCTGCGACCGGTAGGTGATGTTTACTGTCTGTCGTTATTGTAAATCGCTTCTTACGCTTTACTGCCAAGCCTAGCTTTTTCATGAGCTTGCGGACTCGATAGCGCCCGACTTCAAAACCTTCTTTACGTAACAGCTTCATTAACCGACGACTTCCGAGGCTCTGTCTAGATTCTGCAAATAGGGCCTTCAAACGATGGCATAGTTGCCATGTTTGAGCATCTATTGAGCTATTACCACGGCAACACCAATCGTAATAGCCAGTCTTACTTACCTGCATTACCCGGCAGAGCACCCTAACAGGAAAGCTGCCTTGCTGTTTTTCAATAAAGCTGTACTTTATTTCATTTCTTTCGCAAAGAAGGCGCTGGCCTTTTTTAGGATTTCTTTCTCCATCCGCAACTGCTTATTTTCACGTCGTAATCGCTCTAATTCTGCGCGCTCACCTACATCCAACCTTACACCGTCTTCTTCCTGCTTCAGTTCCTTTATCCAGCGTCGCAGGTTATTGGCTGTTGTTCCTACAGCCTCTGCTGCTTTAGAAATTGAATACCCTTGCTCAGAGACTAGCGCTACGGCGTCTTTCTTAAATTCCGGCTTGAAATACCGGCGTGTACCTTTTGTTGTCATACTTCACCTCGCTTGGTAGTTTTACCATCTTAGCGAAGTGTCCGGAAGGATTAGACCACTACACTATAAACTAATACCCACTTGTAACTAAGTGGCAAAACTTGGCTGGCCATTAATTTTGTTTGCGCAAATCAGGTATATCATGATGCTCCCTCTCCACGGAAAGCGTATTCTTTCATTCGAAACCTGGGGCGCAGGGTCCTTTCATGGCACTTTACTAGCTTTTCTGGGCGCAGAAGTAGTCAATATTGAAGACCCCAAACAAGGTGGGAATCCACTTAGAAAAATGGGATCTATCTATCTTGATGAAGCTCGCGAAGACAATGAGACAAGTGAATCGACGCTCCACAACAAGAAGAGCTTGGCCCTGGATATCAGGGATCCCACTGGCAGGGAGGTATTCTTGAAGCTTGTGAATAACTCACATGCTGTTATCGACAACTTTCGAGGTTCTTTGCCCGAAGAGTTAGGCGTTACCTATGCTGACCTCAAAGTGGCGAACCCCAAAATAGTTTGTACCCATCTCTCAGGGTATGGCAGAGACAACAATAGAAAGCACTGGCCAGGATATGATTTCCTTATGCAGGCAGAAACTGGTTGGATGTCAGTGACTGGAGAACCAGGATCGATCCCAACCAAAGTTGGCGTGTCAGTAGTGGATCTCCTGGGGAGTGTCTATTCAGCCCTCTGTACCGTTTCAGGGTTACTGAGGACCGAAGTCACAGGAAAAGGCGGTGATTTTGACACTAACTTATTCGATATTGCGCTAAATTGCCTCTGCTACCAAGGGTTATGGTTTCTCAACGAGGGGATAGTCCCAGGGAAGCAACCTCGCTCAGCCCACGCATCCCAAGCACCTTGCCAATTAGTAAAGACAGCAGATGGTTGGTTTTACGTGGCCTGCTTAACCCAGAAATTCTGGGAAATGCTTTGTCACGAACTAGGCTCCGATTTATTACAAACTAATGCCCGCTTTTTGACCAATGAAAGCAGGATGCAAAACAGAGAGCTGCTGACAGAAGCTCTAGACCAGCACTTCCAGAAGAGAACAACAAAAGAATGGTGCGCTCAAATGGAGGGTAAAATCCCCTGTGCCCCGGTCTATGATATCGCCGAGGCGCTTAACAACCCCTATGTCCAAGATAACGACAAGACTGTATCAATTCCTTATACACGCAGTACAAGCCGTGACTCAATACAATTTATAAACGCCCCCTTCTCTATTCCCGACACTCCTCCAGTGCCTTTCCAGCAAGCACCACTTTACGGAGAGAACACTCGAGAGATCCTTGGTGACTTGGGTATCCCACAAGATGAAGTGGAGTCCCTGGCAAAAGCTGGCGTGATCTATTGCTGCTGAAATGCATCGGTACTGATGAGGATAACTCCCAATTGGCCAGACCACCCTCTACCTAGGCGCCCTGTTACTACAATTTCCTCAGTTCCACCCGATACCTCACCACCCCAGGAAGACGGGATTGAACGGGAGCTACCTTAACGCTATGAACATCGGCCACCTGGATTGGAATGCCATTCTCGCCCACGCCCGCAGTCTTTCACTCTACGGTGGACCAGATATACCTGTTTCTGCCGTCTGTCTCGATGACATTCCCGTTTGTGGCCCCGTTGAACTGAAACATATCAGCCAAAATGCCGCGCAGGAACACGGAGCCATTATCATGTCTAGCGGCGGCACAACTGGAAAGCCGAAGCTGGCCTATACACCTTATCACCAGGCAATTCAAAGATTGCTCAAGGAATGGCGCCCGCTCAGCTCTCAAAGTGTTCTTCTTAATCTCTTTAATCCTGGGCGGCTATGGGGTGCACACTACTTTATTCAAACACTGGCAGAGGCTTCCAAATGCACCATTGCACCTACAGGCCCCTTTATATCTGGTGAGGTGGAGAATTGGCTGGAACTTCTACATAACATCGATGTGGACTCACTTGCTGGCGCACCCACAGGACTGGCAGATTTTGCCGAAGGTATACTAGATTCAGGCAGCCAACTCCCAATAAAGACAATTATCTGGATGGGGGAACCTTGGACCAAAGCAAAGTTGAAGGTCATACGTAAGGCTTTCCCTGATGCTGGGCTGTGGTGCGACTATGGATCGGTAGAAACCAATAGCATTGCTGTCAATTCCCCTGGGTGTGATTTGAACATATATCACCTTTTAGCGGACCAATTGATCGAAACTGACGATCAAGGCGCCCTGCTTACCCGTGTAGGTACAGGGTGGACGGTACCGATAGTGCGTTACCGGTTAGGTGACCTAATCCAAAAAGCAACTTGTCCCTGTGGTCGTCCTAATGGCCTATCTATTCAAGGGAGAGCAGATGACAATGTCGATTTATGCAGCGCCCTTCTGGACCTCAATAAGATCATAGAGCTCACCTATGAATGTGAAGGCGTCGAAGAAGTTCAACTACTTCTCAGCGGCGACCCCCAAACAAAAAAGTCTGCCGATTCAATAGTCGTTCAGTTCACAGGCACGGCAAGTGCCAACAGCATCTGTGAGCATATTTTGAACAACATTCACAACCTCGCCTCTGTTGTCAGACAGTACCCTCAGTCCTTCACAGTACAAAAAGCCGATCGACTTAAGCGTATCGAACGCACCAACAAAGTTCCCCGGGTAATTTGGAGAATGAGCGATGGGAAATAGCGGTAGAACTCAAATCATAACTCCCCCTAGTGCATCCGACGGCCCTATGTGGGACCGTCTTATGGGAAACTATAATTTTGCCTGCCTGATGGTTTCTGCAAGGTTGGATATCACCGGGCTAATTGAACGCGGTTACGATTCCTGCGAAGCACTCAGTAAGGAATTGCAGCTCAGCAATAAAGGAATGGGCTTCTTTCTGTTGATTCTGAGTCATTTGGGGTATATCTGCTTCGACAAACAACAAGTGAAAAATACAGAGCTGGGGAAATGCTACCTCTCCAAAAATAGTCACTACTATTGGGGGGAAGTCTTACTCGATCCTTTTCAAATCTATGACATCAATCACCTGGATAAAAAGATACTCACCAGCTTACAAAGAGAATATGAGCTGGAATGTAAAGGTCGCTCTGTAACCGACATGTGGCAAAAAAATGACATGGACGATGACTCAGCAGCAGCTTTTACTCATCTGATGCATTCGCAGGGGTTTGCCTCCGCAGTTGAGGCTGCTTCCTGCGGTATTTTTGAAAACGCTCAAACCCTACTCGATGCCGGTGGAGGCTCTGGAACCATTGCTCTCGCCTTCTGCGATACCTATCCTGAGCGCAATGCGCTGCTCTTCGACCTGCCGCCGGTTTGCGATATAGCAGCATTGTATATAAGTAAGTTCAAGAAAGACCAGCAAATCCAGATAGTTAAAGGGGATTTCTTTAGAGACCCATGGCCTGAGGGGTTCGATGGCATTTGCTTTAGCAATGTGTTGCACGATTGGCAGTATGCTACATGCCAAATCTTGATCGACAGAGCCTTCGCACTTTTACCAAAAGGTGGGCAGGTATTTATTCACGATATGCTCTTCGATGATACTCGTTTAACGCCAAGCTTGTTCTGCTTTCATTTGTTTATGAACCACGGCTCCCAACTATACTCAGCCAAAGCGCTTTATCGGATGCTTGAGACAGCAGGATTTGTAAATCCTCAATCATACCAGGCACTCGGCTATTTCTCGGTATTATCGGCCAGAAAACCCTAGCCCTACCCTTATTACCCTATTTTACTTATATGCTATCTATCGCTACTTCCACGAGCAGTTCGCTTTTTGATTACCATTTCGTCACCGATTGACTATTAGGGTATTAGCTAGAAAGTGTTTAACCTTTAAATAATAGTAAATAGTTTTTGATTTAAGCATTATAAAACTATAACTTTGTGAGGTGCTTCTCGTTAATACATTTAAAGTGGCTAACAGGTTATATCTTTTCGATATCATTGCTTTTGCACTCTATTGCCCTTCAGGGGTTTATACTTAAAACATTTGAAGATTATTGAAGTTCCTGATATCCGACCTCACAAGGGAGATGGGTAGAAATAAACTTCATACGTTTAGAGACGCAAGTATTGCTGCATGCGATTACTTTTATCTCGGCAGTCGTAATAGAGAGCGCAAATAAATCTGTTTAAAAAATAACAAACTCAGGCGAACAGTAGGAATAATAATGAAAAAAAACTATTCATGGCCACTCTCGAAAGGGCTAAAGAAGATTTGTATCGCTCTATTTAGTTATATAACGTTGATGAGTACACCTCTATTTGCAAAGACCGATCCCTATTCAATGTTGGTTCAATTCAACCTCTATTACGATTACGAGACAGAACAAGGTACCAATGACCACGCAAAATATGCACTCGAGCTACAACGGCGCCTGACTTACTCAACACCAATTCGCTATACACAAGTCCTTGCAACACACAACAGTTATAACTCTGATGCCTATGGTGCTATCTGGGTAGGCTCTGAACAATCTGCCAGGGTTAAAGACCAAATTGATATTGGTGCTGAAATTATTGAGCTGGACCTGCATCAGTTCAGTGGTGAACAATATTTTTGTCATGGCTCATTCTATTGTAATTTCTGGCTTGATCCTCAACGCGTTCCTATCTCTACTGTATTGGGAGATTTGAGGGATTGGGCTTACAAGCAGGATCAATATGGCACTAACCGTACAGTAATCGTACATATCGAAAATGCGGTATCGTCCGGTGCCCAGGTAACTTTTAAAAATCATCTTATAGATCAGATAGGCCTGGAATACATTTACACACCCCAAGACTATAGAGAGGACTTTCCCAATGGGATTGAAGTCACGAGCTATAAACGAACCTCACTCCCCTCTCAAGAGTTATCACGGGAGACAGTCCGTAAACATGATGGTGTAAATGGAAAAAAGAGATTCGTATTTTTCTGGACAAAAAATGACAGCAATATTAGGGATGATAATGAGTCATTCGATGTAATATTCGATGGATGGGGTGGACTGGACAGACACTGGAAGAGTGGCGATGACGATTCCCTGGATAACTGGGATGACGGCATCAACACCGTAGAACACTATGATGTCAGTGCTACAGACAGCAGATTTCAAAATAAAGGACTATGGTCTTGGGGAGAGGGAGAACCCAATGATCATGGTAACGGAGAGGACTGCGCTGTTATCAGAAGCGACGGGCGCTTTAATGACCGCCAATGTGATCGTTCCTATTCATTTGCTTGTAAGAGACGGTTAAATGGCGAACTGCATGTAAACGACTTAAAAGATGATGGCGCTATCAATTACCCTGTTATGTGGTCACTGACTACGAGTAAGTCTACCTGGTCGAATGGAGAAAGTGAATGTCAGGCACTGGGTACTCAATGGCACTTCGATGTGCCTCGCAATATGATGGAAGCGCTCGCATTGAAAAGTAAGCTGGCAGCTGCCAGTGAGACAGCAGCCTGGATTGCTTATACTGACCAGGATAGTGAAGGTACAATTGAAGGTGACTTTATAATAACAACTGTAGATTACTAAAAAGATATTGTAGGGTTCTTTGGCTTTAGGTAATTAGAGATCTACTAACTTTCAACTTGATCTGACAGTTACCCGCTTCTTAGAAGAAGCCCTGTCAGATCAAGTTCAATCATGCCTATTTTTAATGTGAAAACATCTTATCTTTACGGCCCATCATCCTATAAAAATATTTAAAAGACCTCGTAATAAACAATCTGTGGTACAGGTAACGAGCTACCGATGACTCCTATTCTCAAGATTAACAGCAGCCCGCCAAATTTTAGCTATGAACTCTATAAGCGCTGTTCGGTCGCCGGTACGCCCCTTTCCTTTATCAGCGGTGCAAACCTGAAATATGTTAAAGTTCGCCAAAACCACTCTAGCGGCCCCATACGAAATGCCTTAAGCCAAAGATCCGAATATGCCAGCTGAAACAGGCCCAGCAGCACACAGACCCCAAGTACTTCTATACGTGTCAGCTCACCATACAAACCCAATCCAAAGCCATAAAAAATATAAATGCAAATAAATGATTGAGCCAAGTAATTGGTAAATGCCATCCGCCCAACGCTTTGGATCTTGCCTTTGATCCATAGGTGTTTACCTAATTTGAACCAAAGGCAGATCAAGCCGATATAACCGATACTGGTAAATGTGGACCCTACCAAATTAAAAATGGCACCATAGGTGAAGTAATCATCCATACTCCAGTCATGACTATAGTTCCAGATAAGCCCTATACCGGTAAATGTCACCCCAATAGCCAACCCAGTAATAGCTAGTTTTTTGTAGGCAGACGAACTGGCTTGGCCACGTAGGATATCCAACTTAAACAGGCCCATTCCCAGCAACATCATAGCGGCAGCTTTTAAAATAATGGAGAGGCTAAAGTAGGAAATAACGATTGCTGATTCCGGACTAGAAGCTAAATTACCAGCAACTAATCGACTCCCGACCAGATCCCAGAACCCTCCTCGATATATTTCTATATCTTGCTGGATCTGCGCTGTATCAGGGGCAAAAATGGCTGCCGTTGCATATCGAGCTTCTCCTGTTAGGGGTTCTATAAAAACTCCTATCAGATATGAGCTATATGCTGATAAGGCAAGCGTAATCACCCCCAATGCAATCAGCCAGCTTCCGCGTAACTTGCGTAACAAATACACAAACATGGCTATAAAGGCATAGATCATCAGGATGTCGCCTTCCCAAATGAAGATGCCATGACAAAGGCCAATCAACAGTAGCCAGAAATTTCGACTGTAGTGAATTTTTGCAGCAGACTTATTCTGCTGCTCACGTTTCTCAGCTAAAAGTATGATGCCTGCGCCAAAAAGCATGGCAAAAAGCCCCATGAATTTTTGATCAGCAAACAAATGGAAAAAGCTAAAGAGAAAATCATTCAAAGGGCCATTTGGCAAATAGGCCTTTGGATTCAAATAAGCCGCCATAGGCATAGAGAAATTTATCATATTCATTAAAGGAAGCCCCAACAATGCGACTCCCCTTAACAAATCCAACTGTGATATTCGATCCTGCATATAAGTCCTTTTAAAACTAAAATACGTTACAGATGTAAAGAGGTGGAGATTACAGGAAAAGAGGAGGAAATCGCTATATTTTTTCTGATCGCAGGTACCAACTAGGACCTTTCTAAGGAAGCTTTGATAAATGGACTTCTAGCCACCCCCATGGGATGAGAGGATGCATCTGAGAAAGAAACTTCTCGCGGGGAGTTCCATGACGCTTCAGATTATATGCGGCTTCGGCAAAGGTAGCTAGGGGCAAGATCTTGACGGATAGCGGAATACTACCAAGTTGGCTCGAAACTAATCAGAGGCTTCCTAATTAAGCTAAATTGTAGTAGTTCAGACTTGATCTGACAGTTACCGGTTTTTCAGGAGGTGCTCTGTCAGGTCAAATTCAGTTTACGAGCTTTTCCTTCCAGATGCTTTTTCCATCTTCAAGAGTGGCTAACGGTGTTCGACCGCAACACTTCTTACCCTGATGGGTTCTCTCATTATTGTAATATGTGAGCCACTCGTCCAGATCCTTTTGTAACTCTTCTATTGATCCATAGATCTTGCGGCGTAATGAAGGTTGGTAGAACTCTTGTAGAATAGTTTTATGGAAGCGCTCACAGATCCCGTTAGTTTGTGGGTGTCTGGCTTTTGTCTTGGTGTGTTCTATTTCGTTCACACTTAGATATAACTGGTAGTCGTGCTGTTCCAATTTGCCACAATACTCTGTACCGCGATCAGTTAGGATACGCAGCACCGGTAGATCATGTAAGGCATAAAACGGTAGTACACGGTCATTCAGGAGGTCTGCCGCAGTGATTGGCGTTTTGGTGGTGTACAGCTTGCAATGAGCCACCTTCGCATAGGTATCGATATAGGTTTGTTGGTAGACACGTCCGACGCCCTTAAAGGTTCCTACATAGAAGGTATCCTGCGAGCCCAGATAACCTGGGTGTTGAGTATCAATTTCACCACAGGCTTCATCATCATGCCGTTTTCTCTCCAAAGCCTGAACCTGTGACTCCGTGAGGATCAGTCCCTCCTCAGCGACCTTGGCCTCAAGTGCCTTTAATCGCAATTTGAAGTTAGCTAGGTCATGCCGTAACCAGATACTCCGAACGCCACTAGGGGACACAAATACACCGCGTTTACGCAGTTCATTGGAAACTCGAACCTGCCCATGGGCAGGCTCTTGGAGGGCATAAGTTAACACTGCCTCTTCAATGACTGTGTCAACACGGTTCTTGTGGTTGGGTACACGCCGGTTCTTCTCAAGAAGGGCGTCCACGCCACCACTTGAAACGGCTTCCTTGTACCGATAGAAAGTGTCTCTCGATACACCCAGCATCTTACATGCTTTGGAGATATTTCCGAGTTCTTCTGCCAGATTTAGCAATCCGGTCTTGTGTTTGATGATGCGATCATTAGTATGGATCATGGGATTTATCCTTGGTTTTGCTTTTAGGTTTAGGCACCTTCATCAAAACCGGTAAACCCCTCTTTTTCAAGAGGATGTGTCAGATTTGGTCTGAACTAATACAGCTAAATATCAATTAACGTATTACTATCCAACATCGCCTTTGCCTGCTGAAATGCAGTTTCGGGTACATAAGGATGGGAGAAAATCCAAAACTGCCCACTCTCTATACCACTAGTAATTATATCAGCAGCATTTTCTGGCTTCATACCTTCAGAAATCACTTTGACAACTTTGGCTTTAACTTTTTTCTCGACTTCAGACTCAGGGTGAATTACTGCTACACTTGCGGGTCTATTACGTGAAGAGTCGAGAATATTAGTTTTCATAGCACCAGGACAAAATACAGAAGTTTTTATCGGCGAGTTAGCCAAACGAAGATCCCGCTCTAGACTTTGCATTAAACCTACTACACCGAATTTTGAAACATTGTAGGCCCCAAAGCACCCTATACCATATAGGCCAGATTCCGATGCTACAGACAATATGTGGCCCTCGTCATTCTGTTCGATATGAGGGAGAAATACATGAATACCGTTAATAGGCCCCCACAAATTCACCGATAAAATCCACTCCCACTCATCGATAGAGGTTTCTGCTATAGCCCCCAAAGGACCTATACCGGCCACATTACAGAGCAAGTGTACCTTATCAAAGTGATTTAAAGTTCTATCGGCGATGTTTTGCATATCCCCAAGTTTAGATACATCTGCTTGTACGCAAATATACTCAGCACCTTCTCGTGCTATCAATTTGGCTGTTGCTTCGAGATTACTTAGGGTATATCCGGCTAATACCAACTTCATTCCTTTTTCGGCCAAACGTATTGCTAAAGCCCGCCCTAGTCCACTTCCCGCTCCTATAACAACAGCAACTTTATCAGACAAATCCATAACTTTCCTTTTTACAATGTATTCAACGTGACTAGGAACTTTAGATTAAACAAATCCTTAAATAGTTGATATATAGCTATTCACAGCAATAAAAACTGAATAAATTGAACCTCTACCAATAGTCTGAATAACTGCCAGGAATCTTATCCTTTAGCCCTTCAGTTAAAGTCTGTTGTGGCCATTTAAGCCACTTAAACTTTAATGAAGCTATAGATTAACAACCTAATGAACCGGGTATTGTATTTCTTTGGCAATCACCCACATTTTATAATCTGCAGGCATTTCAGATAAGTAATCGAGAGTTCGATAAATAAGATGTTTCTCCATTTCATCGACTCCAGAAGACTTGCTCCAGCCTTCTGCTGCTAACCGGTACATAAAAGTAACCAAAAGGAATTTCTGCTTGCTTGATAACCCATTTCCATGACCATTGATCATCATATGCATAGAAACAAGGTCATAATCCAAGTCAAAAATTGACTCATCAACCTGGACGGATATCTGGGCCGAACGACCCGATACAGAGTTCCCCCGCGCAATCACCTGCATTTCATCAAGAAAGAAGGAGACATGAGCACTATTAGCGGCAGAGCTGTTTTGATAGCGCCCTCTAAGTGCCAAGTCCCTTATCTGACGATTTGAAATTTCACCCTTTAGCCAGAGTTCTGTCATCTGGGTAAACGGGTCGTAGTCCTCGCTCTGGACTATGTACTCATCTGCAAAGGGGGATAAGGAATAGAAAAGCGCGACAAGCCAAAAACAGATCCTTGTTACAGTCATTACAACTACCACTCGAAGTGAAGACCATGCCACGCGGTCGATTATGACGGGAAATCTATTAAATTAAGTATAATCAAGAATTATTGTAGGAACATTGATCGGGAGGACACTTGCACTCATTTACGGGCGAATCAACCGGGGGCTTAAATTCCACATTGATCTTAGCTTTTTTAGCCAGCCTTTTCTCTTGAAGCCTTTCCAAAGCCTCCTTCGTCATTGCGTTTATCTCCCCAGAAAGAAATTTATCAACAAACATTTCGGCTTCTTGATCCAGACTGTAACTACTACGTCCCATTCCCTCTCGTGAGTTATATTTCGATAAGCTATAGGTCAGTAATATCTCTTGAGCTTCACTATCAAACTTACTGAATAGATCTATGATCCAATTAGTTTCCAAGAGGTGTTCAAGAGCTTCAAGATTACCTTGAAGCTCTAAATAGATAGCGGCAAAGTCCTCACCTCCTTGAAGGATCCGGCCTATGTAACCAGCTTCCTCTTTGTGGAAATAATCTAATCTTGCCTGGATGTTTATTTCTTTGATGTCATTGGCGATAACATAGCGACCCAACTTTTCCACTTCAGCCACAGTCATACCAAGCTCATAAAGCTCCTCCTGATTCGTCTTTAACATATACCAAGAAGAGAGTACCCCTAGCAGTCTAAATGACGTCAGCCACGCTCGTTGCTTTCCTAAATCAATCTCGTACCACGCGGACTTTCTCTCAAGCCCATACTTACTGAGGTATGACAAGTCCTCCCCTCTATTAGCAGCTTCCCTAACAGCCCTCATTCTTTGCCAGGCAGCCCAGTTCCGCTCCCTACTCAGCACCCATTCACTGTTAATCTCTTCATTATGTTTATAGGTAGTCGCAAATAACTCCTCGAGAGATGTGCGTTTAGAATCTGCAAAAGAAGGTGCCGCCAATAAGAAGATCAGAAGGAGGCAAACCGGGGGAGTTAATTTCATAGAGACACCTTGTGGTGCTGTTGTAGTCGCATTTATCGAAGGGAATCTACTAACTATCGTCAAGAAATCTCTGCCGAAGGGTTAACCTGTGCCGTAATTACCCCTAGTAGAAGAAAGAAAAACTTGGAAATACCTCTTGGTCACATAGCGAAAGCAACCTTTGTCGAGCAACCGGCCTCTGGTGTATGATTTATCAGTAATGAAGAACTATTCGTCCACATTTCGCGCCAAGCTGATAGCCATGGCGGCCCTGCTCCTGCTGATGTTGCAGGTACAGACCGTGCTCGCCTGCGAAATGATGGAGGACCCCAAGCCATCAGCGGAATGTTGCTGCGATGATATGGCCAAGGGGTCAGACTCAGGTGATGACTGTTGTGGCTATGACGCCCAAGTCTCCCTGAAGACTTCGCTGGACGACCACCAAGTTGCCGTCACCGCCGCATACTTGAATCTGGAACTTCCCCAGTTGGCGCCACCGCCAACTTACCAGTGGCCCCAAATTCTGGCTCCGCCATTCGGTACGCCTGAATTATCTCCTACTGCGACAGAATCCCACCCCGGCAACCGAACCTGGCTTGCCACTTTGCGCCTGCGTATTTGATCACTCCCTTTCTCTCTGACTAGCGAAATATGCCCCCAGCCCATGCTGGCGGCTTCAGAAAGATTGTTCTAGGAGTGAACCTTTTGATTTCCCAACAAGCTATAGCGGCCATTGGTGGCCTGCTCGTTGACCCGTTTATTGATAATGTGCTTTGCGCGCAGATGCCCCTTTCCTTCACTCAGGAGGGTGCCCTATGAGCCAGCAAAAAACATTGAGCTTAATCGCCCTTACCCTGATGTTAGCGGCTACCGGCGCGGCCTTTTATTGGAAGAAAATTTCTGCACAAGCCGAAGCTCCAAATGCCGATTTTGTGCAAGCTGGCCCCTTCCAGATCGCCGTGTCTGTCGACCCGTTGCAACCCCAAGCGGGTAAAAACCAAATTCGAATTGAAGTTCGTAATGCTGACAATGAGCCGATATCTGGAGCTGAAGTTCGCGCGGTAGCCGAGATGCCCGCCATGGGCGCCATGCCAGCTATGCGTGCCGTGGCAGATATCAGTGAATCCAGCCCCGGTATCTTCACCGGTGAAATTGAGCTGGCCATGGTGGGCTCCTGGCCCATGGTGGTAGATGTAGCGACAGGCCACGATAAGCATGTCGATTTGGCCTTTGATATGAGCACCAATCGCAAAGGCCTGCGCCTGAAATCTGCGCCTGAGGCTTCAGATACTGCCTATTACACCTGCTCAATGCACCCATCGGTAAGAGCTGCCGAAGCCGGTACTTGCCCTATTTGCGGTATGAACCTGCAACCTGTGAGCCACGATGAACTGCAAAGTGGCAGCATTGTGGTGGATAGCGGCCGGCGCCAGGCCATTGGTATCAAAACCGGTATCGTCGAGCGACAGCCATTCGCTTTGCCCATTCACCTACACGGCCAGGTTACCTATGACGAAACCCGCTTGCGCGATATCAGCCTACGCTTCGACGGCTGGATTGGTGAGTTAGATGCAGATTTTGAAGGAAAGCAGGTTAAACGCGGCGAAGTACTGTTTTCTGTTTACAGCCCGGAGTTGCTCGCAGTCCAAGACGAGTATCTAAAGGCCCGCCGACGTGGCGACGCCCTGGAGAAAGCAGCACGAAGGCGTCTACTGTTGTGGGGCCTATCTGAAGAGCAAGTCGACTGGCTGGTTGAACAGCAAAAAGCGCAGGACTATATCCCGATTTTTGCACCCGCCAGTGGTGTGATAATTGAGAAGAATATTGTCGCGGGCTCTGCGTTTGAAAAGGGCGACAACCTGCTGCGCATAGCCGATCTCAGCCAGGTTTGGATTGAAGCCCACGCCTACGAAGATCAGCTGCCGTTGATAGAAAAAGGTATGCCGGCCAAAGTGCGTTTAACCAACGTCTACCACGAGGAAATCCCAGCCACCCTCACCCAGATTGATCCCTTCCTTAATCACAATAACCGCAGTGCACGGCTGCGTGTGACCCTGCCCAATACCGATGGTGAACTGCGCCCGGGACTGTTTGCGGACATCATGTTAACCGCCGAACTGGGAAATCTCCTGGTGGTACCCAGGGATTCAGTATTGATCTCCGGCAAGAAACGCATTGTTTTCCGCGACCTGGGCCAGGGTCGTCTGGAGCCGGTGCAGGTACGCACCGGTTATGGCGACAGCGACAGGATTGTTATCCGTTCTGGCCTCCAGGCAGGAGATAAAATTGTCACCTCGGGTGTATTCTTGATCGCGGCGGAAAGCCGCCTGAAGTCGGGGGTACAGCAGTGGTAAATTCTGAACCCAAAGGGCTAATTGCCCGAATTATTGGGGCCTGTGCCGGTAAGCCGGGGATCACTTTGATTCTTGTAGCGATCGCAGCCCTGGCGGGATACCGGGCGCTAACCAGTGTCCCCCTGGATGCTATTCCGGATCTGTCCGACGCCCAGGTGATTGTGATGACAGACTGGCCGGGGCGCAGCCCTGACCTGGTCGAAGATCAAATCACCTACCCGCTTTCCACCGCAATGCTAGGGCTGCCCAAAGTCAAATATGTGCGGGGCCAGAGCTTTTTTGGTCTCAGCTTTGTCTACGCCATCTTTGAAGACGGCACCGATATTTACTGGGCCCGCTCACGGGTTCTGGAGTACCTAAACCAGGTTGCCGACCAGCTCCCAGAAGGTGTTCAGCCAAAGCTTGGCCCGGATGCCACTGGAGTGGGCTGGGTGTTCCAGTACGCGCTGGTTGATCGAAGCGGTAACAACGACCTGCAAGAACTGCGTGCGCTACAGGATTTCAAGTTGCGCTATTGGCTCACTTCTGTTGAAGGCGTGGCCGAAGTTGCCTCCATTGGAGGCTACGAAAAGGAGTACCAGGTCCAAATCGACCCCCATCGCTTGCAGATGTTTAAGGTTCCGCTCGGTAAAGTGGTCGAGGCCATTCGCCGCAGTAACAACGACACCGGAGGAAGAGTACTGGAGATCGCCGGCCACGAACATATGGTGCGTGGCCGTGGCTATATCCGCAGTGTTGACGATCTCGAAGAGGTGGTGATCGGGGTCAATGCGGCAAAGATTCCGGTGACTTTGGATCAGGTAGCGGATATTACCCTGGGGCCTGCGATGCAGCGCGGTATTGCCGAGCTGGACGGCGAGGGCCAGACCGTAGGTGGCATCGTGGTGATGCGCTACGGTGAAAATGCCCTCAAGGTTATTGAGAGAGTTAAAGAGCGTATCGAGCAAATCCGTGCGGGCTTACCGGAAGGCGTTGAGCTGGTAGTAACTTATGATCGCTCACAATTAATTAATAGCGCGATCGACAATCTCAAAAATACTCTGATTGAAGAGATGCTAGTGGTCGCCGCTGTGATCGCTATTTTCCTACTCCACGCCCGCTCCGCATTGGTAGCTGTAATCACTCTACCGATTGCAGTTTTACTGGCCTTTATTCCTCTGTCCCTACAAGGGCTTACCGCCAACATTATGTCACTGGGAGGTATTGCCGTAGCCATCGGTGCCATGGTGGATGCGGCAGTGGTAATGGTGGATAACATCCACAAAAAGCTGGCAGCCGATGGGGATAAGGAGTTGTCTCCAGGCGAGAAAAGAACGCTAATCGTTCGGGCAATGCAGGAAGTCGGACCGAGTATTTTCTTCTCCCTGATTATTATCACGGTTTCATTCCTACCGGTATTCGCGCTGGAAGCTACCGAGGGCCGCCTATTCAAACCCCTCGCCTACACCAAAACCTACAGCATGGCTTTCGCCGCCCTATTGGCAATCACCTTGATTCCAGCACTCGCTGTACTGCTAATGCGCGGTAAAATTCGCACCAGGGAAAACCCGATTTCCCGCGTTTTAGTCCATACACTACAGCCAGTGATTCACTTCTGTGTGCGGCAACGCAAAATTGTAGCCACTCTCGCAGTGCTAGCTCTGGTTTCCGTGGCCTATCCCATTAGCAAGCTAGGTGGTGAATTTATGCCGCCGCTCAATGAAGGCAGCATCCTGTATATGCCCACCGCCCTACCCGGTATGTCGGTTACCGAAGCGGGCAAGGTGCTGCAACAAATGGACGAGGAACTGAAAGCCTTCCCAGAAGTTGAGCATGTCTTTGGCAAGATTGGCCGCTCCAACAGCGCCACCGATCCTGCACCGCTCTCAATGGTAGAAACCGTTATCACTCTGAAACCTAAAAGTGAGTGGCGTCCCGGCATGACTTGGGACGACCTGCTGGCGGAAATGGATGAAAAGCTGCGCTATCCGGGCATGCCTAATATCTGGTGGATGCCCATCCAAACCCGCACTGAGATGCTCGCCACCGGTATTCGCAGCCAGCTCGGCATCAAAGTGTTTGGGGATAACCTGGAGGAAATCGAACAGACTGCTTTGGCCATCGAAGAAGCACTGCGCAGTGACCAACGCACTTCGGAGCAAACCCGAAGCGTCTTCGCCGAGCGTCTAACCGGCGGTTACTTCCTGGACTTTGATATCGATCGCGCACGGGCTTCCCGCCACGGCTTGAATGTACAGGATATCGAAGATGTGATCGCCGCAGCGGCTGGTGGCCTGGCCGCAACCCAGACTATCGAAGGCCGCGAGCGTTACGATGTGTTAGTGCGCTATGCCCGCGACTACCGGGATACTCCTGAACAGCTGGAACAAATCCTGGTCCCCGCCTCTGATGGTTCCCAAGTGCCCCTGAACCAGCTGGCTGATCTGGACTTCCGCACCGGCCCGCCCATGATCCGCAATGAGGATGGCCAATTGGTGGGCTTGGTATTTGTCGACTTGAAGGGCGATATCGGCGTTGCAGATTATGTTAATCGCGCAAAGCAGGTTGTTGCCGATCAGGTTAATCTGATTCCCGGGCAACGCATCGCCTGGGCCGGCCAATACCAGTACCTGGAGCGCGCTAAGTCCCGCCTGCAATGGTTAGTGCCCCTGACCTTGTTGGCTGTGTGCTTCCTCCTGTATCTGCATCGAGGCAGGCTATCCGACACCCTGTTTGTACTCACCGCCATGCCTATGGCATTGATCGGCGCCTTCTGGCTGTTATACCTGCTCGACTACAAACTGAGCGTTGCTGTATGGGTCGGCATGATTGCTATGGCTGGTCTCGCCGCTGAGATGGGGTTATTAATGCTGCACTACTTATCTGCCGCTGGGAATAACTCGGAGCGCGGCAATACCGCGACTGTTGCCCAAGCGGCAGCTGGCCGTATTCGCCCGATGCTAATGACCAGCCTGACACTGTTAATTTCATTGATACCAGTCATGGTTTCCGATGGCACCGGCGCAGATGTTATGAAACGGATCGCAGCACCAATGGTGGGCGGCACCATAACCACACTGCTGTTTGTGTTGTTAGTGATGCCCGGGGTTTTCTATCAATGGAAATCCCGCAAAGGTAAGCAAAGCTGACTTTAATAAATTGGGGCACCGGGTTTATGCTACCCAGTGCCTCAGTTCTCATTTCACAAGAAGATAATCTGGATAAAAGAGACTTTGACGGGAACAAGGTGATTCATAGGTTTCTTCAGGGTTAACTGTTAAAATTCCATACAGATTTTGTATCGCACAAACTGCAAAATTGCAGCGATCACAAAGGCTAAGTAGGTGACGATCACTTTCCCTACTGCTTGTGTAATACGCGTATTTGACATTTAACGACTCCAGGATTCACCTTGACTGCACCTTTTTCCGATCTTCCCCTAAACCCCGCCCTGCTGAAAAACCTGGCGTCACTCAACTACAAGTCCATGACCGAGGTTCAGGCCAAAACGCTTCCGATCATTCTTGACGGCAAGGACGTAATCGCCCAGGCAAAAACCGGTTCCGGCAAAACGGCCGCCTTCGGTTTGGGGGTGCTGCATCAGCTCAATGTCAGCCGCTTTAGGATTCAATCGCTGATTCTGTGCCCAACACGGGAATTGGCAGACCAGGTTGCGCAGGAACTGCGCCGACTGGCCCGGGCAATTCACAACATAAAGATTCTGACTCTCTGCGGCGGCATGCCTTTTGGCCCGCAGATCGGCTCCCTGGCCCATCGTGCCCATATCATCGTTGGTACTCCAGGACGCATCGAAGAACACCTGCGCAAAGGAACACTCTCCTTAGAGCATGTCGATACGCTGGTCTTTGACGAAGCCGACCGAATGCTCGATATGGGATTCCAGGACGTTATCGATACCATTCTGGCGCAGGTGCCAACTGGGCGACAGTCGTTACTATTCAGCGCTACCTACCCCGATGAAATTGAAAAGCTCAGCGCCCGAGTGATGCAAAAACCAGTGATGGTTAAAATTGACTCTGCCCATAGTGACGAGGTGATCGAACAACGCTTTTACAGAACTGAGAGTTTCGAGGATCGCCTGGAGATGACTCGGCGTGTTCTGCTCAATGATAAACCAGTCAATACCCTGGTTTTCTGCAACACCAAACGCGAAACCGATGAAGTAGCCAATGATCTGAAACAGGCTGGCTTCAATGTCCTCGCCCTGCATGGCGATATGGAGCAGCGCCAGCGCAACGAAACCCTGATTCGATTTGCCAATGGCAGCGCTTCAATTCTGGTGGCCACCGATGTAGCGGCACGCGGCCTTGATATCGACAAGCTGGATGCGGTTATCAACTTTCATATCGCCAAAGATCCGGAAGTTCATACCCATCGCATAGGGCGGACAGGCCGCGCCGGTGAGCGCGGTTGCGCTTACTCCTTTTTTGCTGAAAAAGAGGGCCACAAACTGGTTCGTATGGACCTAACCCAGGACCCACTATCCGATCCAGATACACCGCCACCCGCCAGCATATTAAGTGAACCCCCTTTCCAGGCACCGATGGCCACTCTTCAAATCGATGGCGGCAAGAAGCAAAAGGTCCGCCCCGGCGATATCCTCGGTGCCCTAACCGGCGGCGATCGCCCGATTAACGGTAAAGATGTTGGCAAGATCAACGTACTGGACATGACCGCCTATGTTGCGATTAAACGCAATGTGGCTTCACAAGCACTGAAGAAAATAGAAAACGGCAAGTTGAAAGGACGTAAGTTTCGGGTGCGGCGTATTCGAGGCTAAGTCGAGTGAATATCCCCTGGCGACGCCGGGGGATTGCCCTTTTGCGCTCGCTTCGGGTTCATGGTTATCCTGATTGTTATTTCGAGAACTGACGAAAAATATAATAATCAACTATGAATCAAAGAGTTACAGGGTGATATAAGAAATAGGATAATAGTCAAAGTGATCCTTTTTTCAGTTTGCACGGCCGTGACAACTAAATTTAACCCAATGACCTTATAACAATATTTTCGTTTTAGCGAAGAAATTGATTCTGAAATTGTAATCAGGATAATAGTGACCCGTATGATTACTATATAAATGTTATACGTGAGCAATACACAAATACATGAAAAATACAATTAATGATGCCTTTGATATTGAGTTACCATCTTTCTATATCGATACTCTTATAAATTATCCATTCCCACAATCTGATGATCCAGACCGGATTGAGGGAGAACTTGTAAAAGACTTAGACTGGCTTATAAAAACTAATCGGAAGCTTCGTGAAGATGATTTCTGTTATCAAGATCATTGGCCAAATCATTTTTTTGCGATAGGCTTCGATGGCTTCGGAAATTATTATTTTATCAATTTAAGCCAACAAGATACCTCTATATATAGCAGACCATGAAGAAGATTTTAACCACAAAGACATTTCAAATATGAAGCTAGCTTCAAACATTGAAGAATATATCAATGACTGTCTTGAAGAGTAGAAAATTTCAACCGAAAACATTTAACAAAGTCATTAAGTACGTTCTGACCAAAAAATAGCCTCCACCAGACTGCCTATGAGTTGCTCCGGCATCCGTTAATAGCTAATTTTATTGATAGGATCTCAAAACTCCAACTCCCTGGAATCCATAAAGAGCCCAATCGAGTATCCCCCACGGCTTGATTTTTAAATCCACCAGTTCCCCAATCTTGCATAACAACTCCATATAAGACACAGTTAAATTGAAATAAAACTGCAAATTATTGATTTACATCAAGAAAGCGCAAAACGTCTGTGTATAAAACTTAGTGGAGGCGTTATGGTAGCAGACCATATAAATGGTCGATTATGCCAACATAGAAAATTAAGTACTAATTTGACATTCAGCTTTTTGCTAATTGCCAGCTTGAAAGTCAAGCGGTTTCGTTCCTAGAGTGTTCGCTCGGGCGTGGTAGATAGGGGCAATTCGCTGAAATTTCACGGGGTGCCAGTAAGAAAGAAATTGGGCGGGGATAGTTTGGTATTTTTTTGCTCGTAAATATTGGGCAGTGGCCAGCCAAGCTGTTGGCTAGTACAGTGCTAGTCGTCTGCCTGAAACACGCCAGCCATAATCAGGCTAGGTATGTACGAGAAAGGCATCCCGACTGGCTTCGCATCGTGAAGTAAAAAAGGCCTTCAAGACGCATAAGTACGCCCCAGATAAACGTGGTAACTAAGGTCTTACAGAATACGAATTGGTATACCCGCATTGCTTCACGCCAATGTATGAAACTGGCTTGGCTTTTAAGGCCTCATAAGTTTCAAGTATTAACAGGGAGTCAAAATTCAGATTACTAGATGAAGGTCAGTTGGCCGAATAAGTAGATTGTCCCACTGCACGAAAATCAGAATTTTGAGAAACAGTGAAAAATTACAAAAAAAGAACTCACAAGCAGCTGTTGTCGCGTTTTCGGCTTTGGGATGCTTATTCCGCCGTTTTGCGGCTCCGCGCCTGCTACAAAGTCGAGTGTTACATAAAAACTTGGTGAAGAAAAATGAGCTATTGGTCCTGGGATGCGTCGTTGTCAGTGGGTATAAACGTCATTGATGAGCAGCATAGGAGAATCGTAGATTATATAAACGAGCTTGATTTGGCACATATTGAAAATGATAAAGAAAGAATATCAAAAGTACTTATAGGCCTTGCCGATTACACGTCCACCCACTTCGATTTTGAAGAAGACTTGATGGAAAGATCAGGTTATCCTCTGTCGGACACTCACAAGAAAGTCCACAGATCCTTTGTTGCGCAGATAGACTCATATGTTGAGCAACACGAAAACGGAAAGGATATAACTCGTAGACTTATGAGTGATTTAAAAATCTGGTTGACAAATCACATTAAGAACGACGACAAAGATTATTCTCCCTATGTGAGGAAAGAAATGACTAAACATCAGGGGTGGATAAGTCGCACCGTTCACAGATTGTTCAAGTGAAATTCATGTACTCAACTCTTAAATGAGATTTATGATAACTTCAATAGAAATGAAAACCCGGACTGGAAACCTGGCACTTATGTACAGATTTATTTTTCTGGAAAAAATTCTCCGTAAAGAATGGATACTGACCTCATAATAAGGTTAAAGCTGACTACCTCATAACTACAATTCATTGGTTAATTGATACAGGAGTTGCCGCACCCAGGTGCTTGATAAATTCACCACACCAGAGGCATATCTAAAATGCTTCGAGGTAGGTGCCAATCTAGAGGTTCGAGAGGGTTCAAAGGTAGTTGGCCATGCTGTGATACAGGAAATATATAGTGAGCAACTACGAAAAAGTGGCTAACAATTGCTGATAAACTGCCAGCGATTCACTTACACCTATGCGCAATAAGTTTCGGACTTTCGCTCTCCCTGCGCCAATTCTTCCAATAAATCATTCTTAATCTCTGCCGTATCCAATAGTCCAAATCAATACATTTTTATAGCCTTGGACTATACCAAAACAATTGATCCAATCACGGAGAAACACGGTAAGCTCTTTCAGAGTCTTGCCAATCAAAATACCGCGGGATCGACTAGCAAGCTGACAAAAATGGTATTTTAGTTGGAGCAGAGACTTATCATGCCAGGCAAGCTTTGCCCCAAAAAATGAAAACTCTTTAGTTTCAGCAAGCACCATACTATACCTGAGCGCAACTACCCAATGATCCCTCCTGAAACTGGTATCATGGTTTTGTTTGAGTACCCTCGTTTTAAACTAACAAACCAAGTAAGCCAGCTCCACATTGTGGAGATCCAATCAGATAGTTATTTAGTGGGAAAAGTATGATATTTTTCCCTGTGAATTTAGCGGGCGGTGGCAGGGCTTGAAAAGCTACGCGCCACTTCGGCTGCTCTTGCTAGCAACGTTATTTTTTAAGAGGGAACCATGAAAACACTAAGAAAAATTGTATTGGTTTTGTCACTGTTCTCTGGACCTGCTGTAGCAGAATCAGATCCAGTATTTGAACCGGTTGTTGCACTCTTTTCAGCTATTTCTAAGTTTGATCATTCTGCTATGAAGAGGTCCGTAACAGACAAATTTGAGCTTCTTGAGAATGGAGAAGTTTGGGGTATTGATGAACTTATCGCCGCTGTTCCACCTGCTGAATACAAGAGGGAGAACTACTACAGCCTTATCTCTACTGATGTGAGAGAAGATATTGCCCTTATAAATTACTGGAATAAAGCTGTGTTTTCCTCTAAAGAGGGTACGCGGGAGGTTGTATGGCTGGAAAGTGTTGTGGTGGTCAAGGAAGATAGTAAATGGGTTCTACAGCAGATGCATTCTACACACGTTGAACCCAAGAGGGTTCCGACGTCGATTGCATATCTAGAAATGCGCTGAAAAACATAATGAATGAGGGGCAACGCCTACATTTCTACTTCGCTTTTGGGTTGCTCACCGGCTTCGCAAGTTAACATAAAACTAGTGCGTTAGTACGGCGTGCCTTATCCAGTGGTTCAGGCTGTAGAAAACTAATGTGTGTTTTTGCTCCCTTAGGTGTGATCAAATATTAACCTCAAGTGGCGATTCTACGAAAATTCTGGCTGAGTTTTCACTGGTCAGTAGGCTATTTTTCACGTAAAAGTACAATATAAAGTGAGGGGTGAGTTTTTCTACACACTCGTTAGCGGCACTTAGCAGAAAGGATTCTGAATGGAGTTCAATGCAATAAATCTCAAAGAGAAATACGCAAAATTTACCGAACATTGGTCTCCGCGTGTTATCGCAGAGATGAATGATTATCAATTTAAACTGGTTAAAGTTGAAGGTGACTTTGTATGGCATAATCACCCTGAAACAGATGAAGTGTTTATTGTAATTGAAGGGTCACTACTTATTGAACTCCGTGATGGCAAGGTTGAAATTAACTCAGGGGAAATGTTTGTTATCCCAAAGGGTGTTCAACATAAACCATCTGCAACAGATGAATGCCAAATCATGATTGTTGAGCCTAAAGGTGTTGTTAACACTGGCGGTACTGAAAGCAGGTTAACGGCAGAAAATGATGTAAGGGTTTAGTTTACTGCTAGCAAACAACTCAGATGGATAAGCCAATATTATGAAGTTTTCGCTACGTATCAGTTTGGGGCAATATCGGCCTACCAATTAATCGGGCGTCAACAGCCCTTCTTCTTTGAAATGAAAATTGAATTAGAAAACTACAATAGTGCTTGGCCTGATGCATTTGAGAAGGAGAAAGGAATCCTTCTAAATGTAGCAGGCGAATGGCTGTGCGGAGCTGTCGAGCACGTTGGTAGCACTTCAGTTCCGGGTCTATCTGCAAAACCCATCATCGACATAATGTTTGGGGTAAAAGACTTACCCAGTTCCAAACCTGCTATTGAAGCCCTATCGGTGATTAATTATTGCTATTACCCATACAAAGATGATGTTATGCATTGGTTTTGTAAACCTAAACCTGAATACCGCACGCATCATCTTCACCTTATCCCATTCAAAAGTAATCTTTGGCAAGAGCGCCTTAAATTTCGCGATATATTGCGTAATAACCGTACCATCGCTCAGAAATACGCAGTATTAAAACAAAAGCTTGCCCAAGATAACCCTCAAGACCGTGAAGCCTACACTGAAAACAAATGGCCATTTGTCAAGGCTGTGCTATCGGGCAGGATACGCAGCTAAAAAAATAGTTAACCCGACTTCCACTGTGTGGATTCGTTCACTCCGTAATACTACGCTAGCGTGAAAAAACAACTCCGTTTCAACCGGTTAAGCGTTATTCTGGCAGTCAATTTTTAGGTGGCTTGTATTTTCTGCAAGAATTAACCTCTACCTGAGCACACGATTCCTGAGAGTTTTCTTACAATCTGGCACTATAGCTTCGTTTTAACTCAACAAGCCCTGCAAGATCACCCACTCGATGGTTGGGCTGCTTATACTCTACTTCGGCTGCTCTTACTCGCGACGTTGGTACAGACATGAAAAAAATACTGACTTTAGCTCTACTATGGTTGGCTTCTGGCAAGGCACTTTCTGATTGCTCTTTTGAATCGAAAAAGGATAGTTACAAACCTGAAACTGCAGCGATCTTAGCAGAGAAGGCGTTTAAAGAGGATAATGTTTACTTCATCGTAGTAGCAGATGGAATTGGCCCTTCTCGCCCAGGCTTCGATATTCCATTTACTTCATGTGTTTTTAAAAATACTAAATGGGAGATACTTTGGGTTGGAGCTGATTCTCAGTATTGTGTTAACCATGAAGATCTTATAGCGCAGGCCAGAAGCTTTGCTCAAAATTTCAACAAGAGTATGGTGCAATTGGCAAGCAGTCAACTTCGTGAAATGTGCCCAGGATTCCATAAACAATAACAATCGCAGACAGGATACTCCAGCCCTTGGAGCATCCATAAGTATTATGTGAGAAGGATTTTTATGATCCCTTCAGTTTTTGAAGTGACAAAGATTGGTAACGGTACGCTTCATGCAATGCCTAAAACCTCTTCAAAATTGTTGACTGAAGACGCCAAATATTTTTCTAAGATAGGAATTTCTAAAGTTGTATCCTTGTTAGAAAATAGCGAAGAATATGAGCTTGGATTAGCTAAAGAACGTCAGGAGATAGAGGCCCATAATATCGAATTTCAGAGCTTTCAAATCTAGGGCTGAGTTCTTAACCACTAACGACATCCAGCTAATCATATTTCCTGCCCTTACACTCGCTAGTTTTGCTAGTGGGAATTGGTTGTGCAGCTCATTCGCTCCAAAAGTACCAAGTACACTTTATGACTCGTTGGAGTTTACTTTGTCAGTAGCTGGGTTTTAATCCTAGTCTTTCTTGCATGGCAATTTTAATGGCGGCAGTATAAAGTTTAAATATAACTGGGTGTTCAACTTCAGCGCCCGACAGCTTACACCGGAGAGCATCATGCAAGGAATTCTTTCAGAAAAGTTGATTCTTACTGAAGCGGCCATACTCGAAAGAGTCAGGCGTAACAAAGATATAAGCCTTTGCAGCCATGTCGACCATGCTAAATTAATCTATAGCAAAGCTGGTGCTGAAAGCCTTAAACGAATCTACAGTGAATACATAAACCTTGCAATTAATGCAAAACTCCCTCTTTTGCTTGCAACTCCCACATGGAGGGCTAGCTCAGAGAGAGTTTCTCTAGCCAAGGCACCTACGTCTATCAATGAAGACGCTGTTAATTTTCTTTCGAATATCTTGCCAAAAGAAGGAAATGTATATGTAGGAGGCCTAGTCGGCTGTAAAAATGACTGCTACAAACCAGAACAAGGCCTAACTTACAAAGAATCTCTTTCTTATCATCGTTGGCAAATTGATAAGCTCGGAGCCTCTAATGCTGACTACCTCATGGGAGTAACCCTACCAGCTATACCAGAGGCACTTGGCATTGCATCTCTAATGTCAAAGTACTCTAAACCATATTTTATTAGCTTTGTCATTGGCTCAGATGGCCGCCTTTTAGATGGCCATACCATTCAAGAAGCAATTTCACATATTGATCACCAGGTTTCGCCTAAACCTTCTGGGTACTTTATTAATTGTTCTCATCCTTCTTTTCTAAACGCTTCAAGTCAATTACCTGACAGACTAATCGGCATACAAGCCAATGCTTCATCACTAACGCACAATGAACTAGAAAACAGCAAAACAACGCACTCCGACAGCATATCAGAATGGGGTAATCTTATGCTTCGCTTAAATCAGAATAACGGGTTCAATATATTGGGCGGCTGCTGCGGCACTGATACAAGGCACCTGGAATACATCATAAATAATCACAACTAACAAATTTAGCCCGCTTCTTTCCGCTTACGACTACCCTCGGCAGCCACTCTCTTGGATTGGCTATTATTACAAAGGGCATTAGCTGGACTGCTGAATTATGAATAGGGGAAAGGGAGCAACACTGAGACTCGCAATTGCCTGAGCGCCTCAATTCTGCTGGCCACCGAGGTGACAGTTCGCGGTCTGGATATCGCCAAAGGTCCGGAAGTACATACCAACTGAGCCGGCAGTGTCATTAAGCGCAATGTGGCAGCACAGTCACTAAAAAATGGAAGATTGAAGATATCGGATGCAGCGTACTCTAGTATAAGGTACTTAATTTTTATTCAGTGTAACTAAAATGGGCCCTGCCGGGCCCATTTTCTTGTTTAATGTAAAATATCATCCTTATTAATTTTGTACATAACACCCCCAAGCACGACAAGTAATTCATCTTCATTAAGATCAATGAGCGCCCTGCCTTCCCCCAGAAGAATCGCAAATGTTGGCATTTTTACTGAAGCTAACTCTTCAAATGTATCCAGACTAAACACCTTGAGTGCTGGATCATTGGCAGATGTCAACATTGATGCATACAAATACATCACTCCCCGGTTTTCATCAATTACAAAATGATGGCGTGTCCAATTATCTGTCGACAAGCCTTCCATCTGTCCAACTAGCTCCATGGAATCAGTATTAATCACATATCCAAGAGAGCTATATAGTCTCTCGGAAGAATAAGCGATTTCATTTGGAAATCCCCAAATTAGATCATCATACTCATTGACGAAGGTGACTCCACTAGAATCAACCTTGAATTCGCTCACTTCAAAACCGGTACTATCAGTATTATAACCAAATACTAAATTATCACTTGCAAAACGGATTCGATTTGCACGGATTCCAGCAGGAATGTCACTTGATCCTGTCGATAGTTTAATGCCATCCACATATACCTCCATTCCTTCAAAGTCTGTGGTATACCCTTGCCTGGCTGTAGAAACAAGCACACTGCCTTCATCTGTAGGGAAAGGTTCTAGATCACCAGCAAAAATTGGTCCAGAATAGTTACCCCTTGTTCCCAGGTCTACATTCATTTCGAGGGATAAATCGTTTAAATTAAGTACAGAGTATTTATTCGTACCCAGATAAGAAATGTAAAGGAATTTGTCATTCTTACTTATTTCAAGTTCGTAGGGTTCAGAACCAACAGGTATATATTTTTCAAAATTCAGTGTTTCTCTATTTATAACAGCTATAGAATTACCATTGACACCTGCAACTCCCGGAATTGATGCATAAATTTTATCATACTCTGCACTGTAGGCTGCATCACCGAACAAACAACCGGAAAAGCTAATATCGAGATCAACTCTCATATCGGGAATAAAATATTGCCCACAATTCGCATCTCGATCAACTGGAACATCCTCATGACTAAATATCTTAACTCCAGCATCAGTTACGAAAGCAAATTTGTTATCATTAATGTTAATTAAACGTAGAAATTTACCTTCTACACCTGGATCGAATACTCCCAAGTAGGTATATCGATCCCGGTCATATATCTCAAGATATTTAGCAAATATATAGGTATATTCACCACCCGGTGTAATCAAAGGCGCAAGCTTTCGATATTCCTCATTGTCATATCCGTTAACAACTGAATTTCTACCATACAATTCCCCGGAGTCTGGATTAACTACAGTTCCAATTCCATTGTAAAGAGCCCCGCCATACATAAGAATGTCGGAAGGTCCACTTGCATAATCTTTTAAGTTCAATACATGATCCAACCCATTTATACCGACCGAAAAAACGTCAATATCATAGGCGGTTGAATCATCTGTGTATGCAATTAATCTGCTTCCATCCTCATCAAAAGTGATTCGTGTTGGACTAGAAAACCAGTCTCCCACAACCGATTGCTCAACCCCATCTCGGAAAAATTTTATTTTTGCCGAATATTTACTATCCGAGTCAAATTCTAGTTGGTAAGTCGTAACAGCAACCGTATCGTTAGCAGATGGAGATACTGTTATATTGCGTGGGTAATGCAGTCTCCCATCCTCTTCTCCCAAATCAAGTAAAGTTGATAGGGTAAAATCAGAAAGATCTACACGCTGCACTTCAGGAAAATTAATATAACCCAGATACAAAATTGCTCCATCACCAGATATTGCCAGCGGACCAGCCTCCCCCTTTAGTGCAAGACTACGGGTGATACTCATTGACGATAGCTCATACTCTATCAAGTGATTGGCATACTCTGACCCATTGTCAGGTATGGCTATATAAAAATAGCCCGAACTCGAGGCGTAAACCGCATCATTGATATCCATACTGAATTCAATAGATGGGAGTCCAGGAACTTCAAAGGTTGGTTGAGGGAATCCAGGTTGATACTCATAAACTGATTCAAACTCATTCCAGTACATGCCTAAAACTGGGCGATACTCCTGGCTGTCTGCGTCAAGAATTGATACATCCATAGTCCCTCCAGCATACCCCTCACTAAGAAGCAAAACATCAGGGTTACTGTCAGAACAATAAATTTCAAAATCTTTCGGATTCCACGCTCCCATACCATATGGCTCTTTGGTATCACAACTGATCTCGCCTCCTAGTAAACTACTATTTAACTTCACAGAATATTCGCCAAAGAAGTTTGACCTAGGCCACATGTTTAAACCTTGATCTAGGTCATATTCAATATTTGCCTCTATCTTGGAAAAAGTAATACTGTTTGACTCATCTCTTAGTTTGAGTGGGTTCTCAGAAATATGTTTCACATCAATAACATCACCGTACCAGGTTGCCTGTAAACCGAGGGTGAAGCTACCTAGTACAGATACGTAGGTGTTATCATGTAAACTTAAATCCTCATCAATATTGACCCGTCCTTGAAAGAAAACTTCTTGAGCAGAATTAGAATATACAGATTCGGGGATTAACTCAGCCTGCCCACTAAATCCAATCTCTAGCTGCGAGTTCTCGCAACTGTTAAATTTTACAAGCACCTCTGCTTCGCTCACCACATCAATGGAGATACTTCCAGAACCGTCACAGTAAAACTCATGACTTTCCTCTCCTGATAGAATTGTGGCATCAAGAGCTTCTTGTAGCTGTATTCCAAGCTTTAATATAGTGGCAGTTGAGTCCATGGCTTGTGAAGCAACCACATTGGCATTCTCCTCTGTGATTCGAAAACTGGATCCACCACCCGTATTACCGTCACCATCTCCGCCGCCACTGCCGCCGCATGCAGATACAAGAAAAACGGCTAAAATCACAAGTACTTGCTTGTAGATGCAATTCATAACTGCCCCAACTTATTAGATATAAAGGAATAACAGAACTGCCGGCATGGTCGACCCAAAGGTTTAATTGCCTAGTTCCACGAAACAAAATCACTTTGACTTTAAATGTCTAATACTATCAGATAAAAGCTTATATTTCTTAAAGGGCCTCAAGTATCAAATTGTATTAACCGTACCAAAAATTTTGGCACTTCGAACATTTTGGCAGTTATGGTTAGTATATTGCATACTCCTAATATGAGTGGTTTGCATTCTATTCTTGCATTTAACCCCCCCCTTAAGAATAAGTCCACTCATGTCATTAATGATGAAACAATTAAAAATTACCTTTAGTTCTGCCTTTAAATGATAGTCAGCCATATAAATGGTACAAAAAATCAGCTAAATACAGCTGCTCAACTACAATTTAGTTTGACTTACACCAGCAATCCTTATCCAACTCAAATAGCATTCAAATTGGCGCAAACATTTTCGCAATGCACATTAGCTATAAATTATTAAAGACGAAAGATACAAAGGTATATTTTTAGTTTTAAAAGCGTATAGATAATCTAAATAATTTGGAGTTATATCAATGCCCAACATATTGATTCCCGTCGCCGATGGTAATGAGGATATCGAAACCATTGCCATCTACGATATTTTGAGCCGAACGAATGCAGAGCTGGCCTTGGCATCGATTATGCCAAGTAGGCGTATAACTACCCTGCGTAACCTTGTTATTGAAGCCCCCTGCTCCATAGAGAATTGTTTAGACTCTACGTGGGATCTAATAGCTCTGCCAGGTGGCAAGGAAGGTGCTGAGCAAATGCATAACTCGCCCCGCCTAATAAAGCTCATCCGAGAGCAACTTCAGTCGGGCCGCTGGCTAGGGGCAATTTGCACTGCTCCGGTAATCGTTCTTGGTCGGCAAGGGTTAATTACCAATTTCAAGGCCACTTGCTACAAGACTTTTCGCGGTGAACTTAGTCAATATGTAAAGAAAACCAGTGATCAGAGAGTGGTTGTCGACCGGAATTTGGTGACCAGCCAATCACCCGGGACCGCTATCGAGTTCGCTTTTGAACTCGTCACCTGCTTATTTGGGAAAGAACTATCGCAGGAGATTGCACAGACGGTGAATGTCTATCTACCGCCAAATTAGCTTAGCTTTTTCCAGGAACCTGGGGCGCTGACTCCTATCACCAAGAAAATCAGCTTTTCTGGTATTTCTGCCTAAATTGACTGGGACTCATACCCACATGCGACTTAAATACACGTCGGAATACTGCATCATCGGAATAGCCTAATTCCTGCGCAACACTGGCAACTTTATTGGCTGGGTTTAGTAAAAGGCTGCGAGCGTACTCCATACGGACGCTATCGATAAATTGTTTAGGTGCTTGCGCTGTTAACTGTTTTAGCCGCCGGTGTAATGTTCGCTCGGATATCGACAGTTCTTTTGCCAGCAAATGACTGCCTAACTGTTGACCAAAATATTGACGAACCACATTTTCAGCATCCACCAGAAACTGCTCTTTTGATACCTGGTAGCCTTTTGGTACATGCAAAGTTTGCGAACGCGGGTGGGAGTCCACAACGGCGAGATCAGCAACTTTGGTAGCGACTTCATCGCCAGCTAGCATCTTGATCACTTGTAGAGTCACATCTACCCAAGATAAAGGACCACCCGCTGTCACTATATTTTCATCTACTAATAGTCCACTGGCCCATAGAGGGCAGGCATTGCTAAAGCGGGATTTCAACTCATTGTGTAACCACCAGGTGGTTGTGCATTGTCGTCCATTTAGCAAACCCGCTTCACCCAGCGCCAAAACGCCACTACAAGAACCAGCGATAATTGCCCCGCGCCTATATTGGGTTCGCAACCATTCGCAAGTCGGCTGGTCCAGTAACTTTTCAGGAGGCACACCAAACTGGTTGGGCATAAATCCGGGGACTATCACGGCTTCGCAACTGGATATTTGTGATACCCCATGACTTACAGCAAAGTACCTGCCCTGCCCGTCTAAAATGTCGGCGCCATCAGCACTGGCGACTATGATATCGGGGGACCAGGATTGTTGATAAGCAGGTTCCAGGGAGTGCTGGCTTTCAGATAAGCGGAGGCCGCCCAGGGCAAACATATCCTGAACGCCAGCCAAGGCCGACGGCAAAACTCCAGGCATAGACAAAATGACTATCTGGGCCATAAATCCTCAAAGTGGCGAATTTTGTCTGATCATTGTCTTTTTGGACACTGATAGTCAAGTCTAAGCTTCTCCTAAGATACTCATCACCAAACAACGTGAGAGAAAACAATGACTGAAGCTAAACTGGCCATCGTAGCACTGATCGACGCCAAAGCGGATAAGGCTGATGAGGTAAAGGCGCTGCTCACCTCAGCCCAACCACTCGCTGTGGAAGAGAAAGGAACCCTGAGCTGGTATGCCGTACAAATCAACGCTACGCGATTTGCTATTTTCGACACGTTTAGCGATGAAGACGGCTTAACTGCACATCTTAACGGCAAGATCGCTGCAGCATTGCTTGGCAAAGCGGATGAACTGCTCGCATCAGAACCACAAATTATGACTGCGGATATCCTCGCATCTAAAGTCTAAGGAAGCCTTGAAAAACCGGGAGCTGGCTTTGGATACCCCTATCGTTTTTATCCACGGAACCAATGCCGGCCCCTGGACAATGGAGAACTTCCACCAGCATTTTGAAGAGGAAGGATTCTATTGTCACAGCCCAAGCTACCGCTACCATGAAGATCTAAAGTCAGAACAAAATCAGCAACACCTTAAAGGACTGAGTATTGCCGACTACGTTGATGACATCAGGGCATTTGTACAATCTTTAGATGAAAAGCCTGTTCTAGTCGGCCACTCCCTGGGCGGTGTTATTGCACAAAAATTGGCAACTATGGATTTGGCAAGGGCAGTCGTGCTGCTTAACGGAAGCGTAAACTGGGGAATACTGCCCACCACAGAAGAAGAGCGTGCGCTGGGCAAGTTGTTTATGGCTGCGGGTGAATTTTGGAATGATGTCCTGTTACCGGATTTCGCGACAATGGCGAAATTCGGGTTGAATAAACTTAATCCAGACGACCAGCACAAGGTCTTCCATCGATTAGGTCCTGAATCTGGGCAAGTCCTATTTGAATTGTTCTTCTGGATTTTTGACAGCAATAAAACAACCAGAATTGACTATCAAAAAATCAATTCCCCCACTTTAATGGTTTCGGGAACCGATGACCTAGCAATTCCACCTTCCACATCACAGTTAATTGCGGAGCGGCAAGGTAAAAATACCACCTTCTACCGGGCGGAAGGTTATGGCCACTATTTAATGCTGGAGCCAAAATGGAAGCGGGTTGCGGAATTCTGCAGTAAGTGGATAAGCCAACAGCTTGAAAAAACTACCTCTGTTAGCAATAAACTACTGTGAAACCTTTGCTACACTAAACCCTTAATCTGCCTCCTCCCTTTTCTCAAGTGAGATACTCGGCTAGATAATCAATCAGCAGCCTGACTTTCGGCGCGATATATCGATTGCCGGGGTAAACTGCGTATACCCCTTCATCCCTATCTTCGAGATCACTTAAGAGGGTGATTAATTTTCCTTCAGCGATATATTGCTCGACGTAGTAATCGGGCAACTGCACAACCCCCAGGCCTTTAAGCGCAGCATCTAAAAGCGCCCCGCCGTTATTGTAACGAAGGCTACCTTTGACCCTAAGGTTTTTTTCTCCTTCCCTGGTATTGAATCGCCAGTAATCCAGTGTGCCCAGCAGGCAGTTGTGCCTGTTCAATTCAGACAACGAGTGTGGGGTCCCGTGCTCTTCAAGATAATCCGGTGAGGCGCACAGATGAATTCGCCGGTCCGCCAACTTTCTTGCCATCAAAGTTGAGTACTGCAACTTACCCAGGCGTATGGCGATATCGTAACCCTCATCTATGAGGTCAACCTGACGATTGGTGAAATAGGCATTGACCTCAATCTTGGGGTTTTGAATCACAAAATTATTGATCAGTGGTGCAACCTTCTTTTCAGCATAAGTGACCGGTGCCGTCAGTTTGATCTTGCCCTGTGGGTGGCTCTGTAATTGAGCTACTGCTCGTTCCGCCGCCTCCAGCCCATCGAGCACTCCCCGGCAATGCTGGTAAAAAAGCGTACCTTCTTGTGTCAGTGACACCTTGCGCGTGGTTCGATATAGCAGTTTGACATTCAAACGGCCTTCCAAAGCACTGACCTGGCGGCTGACTTTAGCGGTGGAAATAGCCAGCCGCTGCGCTGCGAGGGTAAAGCTCTCGCTTTCAGCAACATAAACGAACTCCGTGATGCCTTCCCAGTCTTTCATTATTGCAAATATGTAAAAGTAAGTTTCAAAAACACCCAATTATAATCAATTCTGCAATCAATATAATGGCTCCCCAGTCGTCACAGCGGGGCCAACCAACTCCAGGCCCTGAATGACATGGTTTAACAGCGAGTAATCTTATGTCTGAACAATTTATCAAGTCGAAGGCCGCCATCGCTTGGGGGCCTGGCCAACCGTTATCGGTCGAAGAAGTGGATGTCATGCTGCCAAAGGCTGGTGAAGTATTGATCAAGGTCATTGCATCGGGAGTGTGTCACACCGACGCTTTCACCTTGTCTGGCGACGACCCGGAAGGCAAATTCCCCTGTATTTTGGGCCATGAAGGTGGCGGTATTGTCGTGCAGGTCGGTGAAGGGGTTACCAGTGTCAAAGAGGGTGATCATGTTATCCCCCTGTACACACCAGAATGTGGTGAGTGTAAATTTTGCAAATCCGGCAAAACGAACCTCTGCCAAAAGATCCGTGAAACTCAGGGCCAAGGCCTGATGCCCGACGGCACCACACGCTTCTATAAAGATGGCAAGCCCATCTATCACTATATGGGCTGCTCGACATTTTCGGAGTACACCGTATTGCCAGAGATTTCGCTGGCAAAAGTAAATCCGGCTGCTCCGTTAGAGGAAGTCTGCCTGCTGGGTTGTGGTGTCACTACTGGTATGGGCGCTGTGATGAACACCGCCAAGGTTCAAGAAGGCGATACCGTTGCGATCTTTGGCCTTGGGGGTATCGGCCTTTCGGCGATTATCGGCGCTACTATGGCAAAAGCTTCACGAATCATTGCCATCGATATCAATGAAAGCAAGTTTGAATTAGCCCGCAAACTGGGGGCGACGGACTGCATCAACCCCAACAACTACGATAAGCCAATTCAAGAAGTCATTGTCGAACTCACCGAGGGCGGTGTTGATTATTCCTTTGAATGCATTGGCAACGTCAATGTGATGCGCTCCGCTCTGGAGTGCTGCCACAAGGGCTGGGGTGAATCGGTCATTATCGGTGTAGCTGGTGCCGGCCAGGAGATCTCCACCCGTCCGTTCCAGCTGGTAACAGGCCGAGTCTGGCGCGGGTCCGCATTCGGCGGCGTTAAAGGACGCTCCGAATTACCAGACTACGTAGAGCGCTACCTGAATGGCGAATTCCAGCTCAACGACTTTATCACCCACACCATGAGCCTGGATGACATCAATAAATCTTTCGATCTGTTACATAAAGGCGAAAGTATCCGCACCGTCATTCACTTCGATCAATAACCAGCAATAATCAATTGGGCCATCTCTTGGAGGTGGTCCAATTAGGGCTATCCATCATGTCTATTGAAAATATCAGTGCCAACCGGAGTTTTGGCGGCTGGCACAAGCAATACCTTCACGACTCACAGTCACTTAACTGCAAAATGCGTTTTGCCATTTATTTGCCACCGCAAGCTTCACAAATGCACAAGGTTCCGGTGCTCTACTGGCTGTCAGGTCTGACCTGTACCGATGAGAATTTTATGCAAAAGGCAGGAGCCCAGCGGATTGCCTCCGAACTAGGGATAGCCATCGTTGCTCCCGACACCAGTCCCCGTGGAGAATCTGTTGCCGATGATGAAGCCTATGATCTGGGGCAAGGTGCTGGATTTTATATCAACGCCACCCAAGCGCCCTGGAGTCGCCACTACCACATGTATGATTATATAGTGGAAGAACTGCCGACACTTATCGAGACCACCTTCCCTGTGACAACACAGCGCGCTATTGCAGGACATTCAATGGGCGGCCATGGTGCACTGATGATCGCCCTACGCAATCCGGCAAGTTATGTTTCCGCATCAGCCTTCAGCCCCATCAGCAATCCTTCTCAGTGTCCGTGGGGACAAAAAGCCTTTGAAACCTATTTGGGCAAAGATCGGGATAGTTGGCGAGACTACGATAGCAGCGAACTGCTCAAAAATGCCGACAAGCCTGTGCCGATGTTGGTGGATCAAGGGGAAGCCGATAGCTTTCTTGTTGAACAGCTGAAACCCGAGACGCTCGAAGAAGCTGCCAAAGCAAGCAACTACCCGCTCCAACTTCGCCGCCATTCCGGTTATGACCACAGCTATTACTTTATCACCAGCTTTATTGAGGAACATCTTCGGTTTCATGGCAAATACCTAAATTAAACCTTCTTAATTACATTTGTAAGATCGGCATTCAAAATACTGCCTCTCCAAATTGCATGGAGAGGCATATAGCAAGCGGGATACCCGCAGAGAGATAAGTTCAGGCCTCAAGTTTTCTTTTATGCTCAAGAGAGAGGAGCTCAAGTTCACTGATTGACTTTAGATTAGTTAAATCTTCAATTCGTTTAAGCAGCAGATTAGCCACCTGCTCTCCCAGCAAGTCTGATATTATTTTCACTTTATTCCCGTTATCAACAACAAGGTAAAAATCAAAGTACTCCTTTTTCCTGTCGTCCCTACCTTCATAACCGGTATATTTTTTCATGTAGACGCCAACTATCTTTGACTTCTCGAATACCTTTTGTTCATGCTTCGCCCACATCCAGGAAAAAAGGCAAGTAATCTTACTTTCTCCTATATATGTTTGATAGAATCTGACCGTCCTTTTTAATGCAGAATTAATAGGAAGTAACCCAGCTATCGCAAAGATAGCAGCGAAAATAAATGGTACGTGGGTAAATACTAATACCAATCCAACAGCAGACACGATCAGCCCGCCAACGAACTGAATTACGGTGGGTACCGTGGTGAGAATTTTCTGCCGGATCTGGTAACCGGTATCTAACCTTTCGATCGATACAAGTTTTTTCAGATCTTCAGAGTAGTCCAACTTCTCTCGCCCAAGTGGGACTTTAACCAACACCTCAGAACTAAACACATCAGCCTCTTGAACTTCATAGCCCTCACTGAAAATTGGAACTTCGTAGGTTCGATTAAACCAAGCTCCTGACATGCCGCCCTTGACCTTAAGCCGCCACCAATCTCCAATATACCCCTCAATTATTGACTGGGGTAAATCACCTGCGACTTGAATTGCAAAATAGACTCTTGAACAATTATCGACCAACTCTAGATGACCTATCCCCCCAGCTTCCCAGTTGACAGAATTCTGAAGATTAGTGTTTTCACCCAAACCACTCTCATATGTGTTTACCTGTTGAAGTGAAAACTGAAAGTTGTGTTTGTTAGCATCAATTTCGCTCGGAAACTGCAAGTATCCAGAAAGAGTACGTCCCAGGATACCGGGAAATGGAACTAGCACCAAAGGCACTCTCCCATATCGAAGTTGCTGTATATTACCCTTAAGAGGGCGATAAAGCGCAATCAATAGAGATATTGAAAAAAACAACGCCATTATTATTTCAAGATCGTATACCCCTCTAGTTAGCTTATCAATGGCAACATATATGCAAGTAATAACCGGAGCGCTCAGGAGCATGATCAATAGCCACATAAACCATTGACTTCTATGCTCTATCGATAAGATCCCGCTCTTCCTCCATTCTTCTTTAAACAGGAAATCACTTGATTCCAGGTCGATATCGGCATCTCTTTTTCGCGTTACTGAAGCAACCATAACCTTGAGTGCGAAAATCATTACGGGCAAGCAAAAGAAGATCAAGGGTAGTACTTGCATCCATCTCAAGTTTCGATCAATCACGGCCTCAGATGGATTTTTGGGGTTATACCACCCCTCAACTAGAAGACCTCTCTCTTTGGCATTGTTCAATCTATGGTAAATATGTATCTGGTATTGCCCAAGGCTCTCAAAACGATCATTGATACCCACTCGATTGTTCCAGTAAGCCTTATCATCTACTATAAATTCATATGCTGAGAAAGTTCGATAACTTACTGAACCTCCATCTCCCCAACTCTCTGCCAATTCAACTTCGAGTATCTCTGCTGACATTGTCTTCCAACTATGTATCTTTAGAAAATCTCGGACAGGACCAACAACTTCATAGAGAAATGCCGCAAAAGCAAAGCTAAAAAATATCCCTGCAATGCTAAATAAGTAAGGATTGAAAGAAAAATAGAACCTATTAAACTTACTCATACTACCGCCTGCTAACCTTTCTCTACCGAATCTAGGCTACTAGGGCTCTTTTTTGCTTGGCGTACTCGCCGCCCAATTATTAGGCTCACTCTTTTTCGTAATTGTTCAACTACTCCAAAACCAGGAATAAAATCTGCGATCAAAATATCCCGTCCATATTCACTGCTGGCAAATAGGTTGTAGTATTTTCGAGCCTGACCTCCTACATAAATTGTGTATCCAGTACTTTTAGTCACTAACTCATTAACTGAGTCACGCCGTACCTGCTCAACATCTCGGAGAATGCCAAAGCGAATATTTTTTCGAATCAAATAGTCTCGCGTGATGTGTACCTCCCTCATCGAAAATATTGTCGGAATCGCCAAAGCAAAGATCAAGAATGCAACCCCAAATGCAAAAAGATAAAACTCAGCTTTTATAATGGAAATCACACTGGCAATGAAGACAACAAGGAGAGACGCCCCCATCATCCATAAACAAAAATCATAAAGAACTGGCCTTTGCCTTATTATTGTTGTAGCTCCACACATTTCCATTTCAACTCTCCTTGACAGTTCTCCAGAAAAATCCTTAACTGGCTCACCCACAGGCACGGTAATTAGCGTTTTGCCAGCATTACTTGCATAACCTTTCTTAGGAGGCGGACTTAGCAGGCGATTAACTCTATCACTTCCGAAATTTCTGTCTTTCTCTTTTTCGGTAGTTTTAGCTTTCTTTGAAAGGCTTCCTTTAAACACTGGGAGCTCATACCGTCTTTCAAAGTGATCCCCAGGTATCTCTCCACTAACATTTAAGAACCAATATTCCCCATCTCCACAGTAGACATCTGTATTGGATTCAGGCAAGTCATCAGGAGCATTGAAACTAAAATATATGCGAGCTCCTAATTTAGTAACCTTCAGCTTGCCGAAAGTAACTGCTTCCCAGTTTACAAACTCCCTTTTATTATTGCTATTAGCCGTACGCTTTGTAACAATTCTGGATTGCTTTAGCAATATACGTATAGATTTATCTCTTATTGCTAGCAGTGGAGGAAATTGAATATATCCAGATACTTTTCCACCTATCTGACCAGGGAAAGGTGTAATAGTAACGAAGACATCTCCAATCGACTTGAATCTAAGCCAACTACTAACTGACTTGAACATCACAAAGAAACCAATCATTCCAATTACTGTAAAGAACAGGCCACTATAAGCTCTATTTAGTATAAGCATCATCCCCACATAGCCAAAAATCACACCCAATAAAGCTGCTAGCGTGCCTCCCAAAAGCTGCCCTCTTATATCTTTTTTGGTTTCTGACTGTATCCCTTCAGGTTTCCACTTACTTTTTGCTAACCATGGTGTTCTTCTGACCACATCGGGGCTCTTTTCCTGCTCTCGAAAAATATAGGCCAGATAAACGACAAACCCTATAAAAATAAACACAAAACATACCAATCCAGGAATAATTATCTCCGACCACCGTATGTTTTTGTCTAGCACTGAATCATATGGATCTCTTGGGTTATACCAGCCGCTAAATATGCTCCCCTGCTTTATATGTTTCTGGAGCAATCTATACATAGTATTATGATAGCTAGCAAGCTCGGTATCGTTTGGCTTTGAGTGTATATCGACCCGATTATTCCAATAGGTCTTTCCATTTATAGAGTACTCATAGCTAGCTACAACCTGTTTTTGTGTACCATCTTCACTCTCGTAAATTTCCATACCAACGTCAAGCAGTTGAGCATCCATTGGATACCAATTTAACATTCTGACATTATCAAATATTGGCGAAAGCACCCAAGGATATAGAAAACTGATAAATATAACTTGATAAAAAGTGAAAAACAGTAGGGATCTTGGTGTTATCTTAGCTTTCTTCTTAAGCTGATCTTCCATGAATAAAAACCTTGTACAACTTTAATTATTATCAGAACCAGTAGACTCCATCACCATGAAGACTTCTAAGAAACTTAGCAAATTGAGAAATAATAAACAGGGGGGCAAAAGAGGAGAGAAAACATATATAGCGTACCAATTACTGCGTTAAATTAAATTGATAGATCTACAATATCACAATCGGTATATACCAGAAATAAGATTTAGTTTTTCATTCCACTCTGCAATTAAATGACTCGATTAAAAAGGAAAGCTCTAAATCCCTACCCTGGAGTTCGCACCACCATCAGCCTCTCCTCGGTCATATCCGCAATAGCCCAACGTACCCCCTCCCGACCAAGACCCGAATCCTTAACACCACCATAGGGCATATTATCTACCCGCCAGCTGGGTACATCACCAATAACCACACCACCCACCTCCAAGGTATCCCAGGCTTGCTGGGATTTGTAAAGGTCACGAGTGAATATGCCAGCCTGCAGACCAAAGGCACTGTCATTCACCTTGTCTAAAACATCATCAAAGCTATCGAAAGGCTCCAGAATTGCAACTGGACCAAATGCCTCCTGCTGCACAATGGAGCAGTCATGGGGCACGTTTTCCAATAGCGTTGGATCAAGCATGGCGCCATCTCGTGTACCTCCACAAAGCAGGGTTCCCCCGGCTTGAACCCCCTCTTCCACCCAGGTATGCAAGCGGGTAGCCTCTCCCTCAGAAATCATTGGGCCAATAAATGTATCTTCTGATCGAGGATCGCCTTTCTTAAGCTTTTTGGTACGCTCAACCAGACGTCGCTTCAGGTCTTCATATAGACTGCAATGTCCATAGATCCTCTGGACGCCGATACAGCTTTGACCCGACTGATAGAAAGCACCGAAAATCAGCCTCTCTACAGCATCATCAAGATCTGTATCCCGATCGATAACGCAGGCTGCATTACCCCCCAACTCCAAAACCACTTTCTTTCGTCCCGCCCTGGCCTTTAGGTCCCAGCCGACCGCCGGTGAGCCGGTAAAGCTCAGCAGCTTAAATCGATCATCCACTGTAAACAGCTCTGCTCCCTCTCTATGGCAGGGTAATACAGAAAAAGCACCTTTCGGCAGCTGTGTTTCGGCCAGAACTTCAGCGATGATCAATGCCCCTATGGGCGTGCGGCTAGCGGGTTTTAGTACAAAGGGGCATCCAGCAGCGATGGCAGGTGCCACCTTATGAGCAGCAAGATTCAAAGGGAAATTGAACGGCGATATAAATGAACATGCGCCTACCGGTACTCGCCTGATATATCCGCGATAGCCCCGTGAGCGTTTGGATATCTCAAGATTGATAATCTCACCATTGATACGCACTGCCTCTTCAGCGGCCACATGAAATGTATCGATTAAACGCAGCACCTCGCCCCGCGAATCATGAATTGGCTTACCAGCTTCAATACACAGCGCTTCGGCCAGCTCTTCAAACCTTTCACGAAAACGTACAACACAATGCTGTAAAACTTCCTGGCGGGTGTAAGACGGCAAATTAGCCATCGGTTTTTCTGCCAAAAGCGCCCAGTCGATGGCACTGTCAATAACCTTGGCATCAGCCATTGCAACCCGGGTAGCTACTCTCCCTGAATACTTGTCAGTAACTTCCAGATCGGTGTTGGCATGCACTGCTTCATTGGCCAGGTAGTAAGGGTAAGATTCTTGCAGCAAAGTAATATCCTTTTACTTGATGTCTGATCTATCTAGAGTGCCCCAACGCCAGATACAGCATTGTGCCCATCGTCGGGTATAGATGACCCGCAGGTATATATCAAATGCGTGTTCATTGGCTTATTAGTTTTGTTATCGGGGAAGGGCTTTCTTACTCGTACAAGCTAGATATGATGAAGAAGGAATCGAAACAGTGGAATCTTGTGAAGTTGGGGGCAAGCGCCCCACAACTTCATATTGACTGGGAACCAGCTACTTTTCGGTTAACCACATGCCAACAGGCTCATAATTAAACTTCTTATATACCGCCTTTTCGGTATCCGGGTTATCACTCTTCTTATCGATGTTGTATACGGTCCAGTTTAATTCGTTGACATTGAATTCGATCACTGCATATCCATAGATATTACTAACAAAATCTTTGATATGTGGGTTATTGACCTGAACCCCGCCATTTAGCAATGATGTAAACACACTGCCAACATCAATACCTTTCTCAATCGTATCGTTCATATTGGGAGAAGATATGGAAGGGGTCATCAGCTCAACGCCAACCAGGTTGTCGTAGTCCCAGTTGCTAATTTTGCTGAAATCAACTTTCAGGTATGAAGCGATACTGGAGTGGAGATCCCCTGTCAGCACTACAAAGTTATCGACATTGCTGTCCTTAACAGATGACAGGATCTTTTCCCGCTCCCACTGGTAACCATCCCAGGCATCATAATTGGCGTACACCAGCGAGCGCCCCAAAATAGTACCAGCCAATTGTGCCAGCAAAGTCTGGTTGCCCCACACTTTCCAGCGGGCATTGGAGTTAACAACTCCATCAATCAGCCAATCCCGCTGAGTCTTACCCAGCATGGTTTGGGTATCTTCTTCATAATCTGTGCACCAGTAGTTTTCCCAAGCTGTACCATCCTTGCACGGCTCCTTGGTTCTATAGGTGCGGCTATCTGTCATATACAGCTCAACCAAGTCACCGAACTGGAAAGAACGATAAATCTGTAAGTAGTCAAAAGCGTGGCTTGCGGATTCATCGACTTTTACCCGTGCAGGGACATATTCGATCCAGGCCTGCTGAGCATCGCGACGCAACTGGCGCAGCTGGTCAGGGTTATTATCGCCGGTCTGGTAGGGATGAGATGGCACACCCAGAGTATCCCGCTCGTAATCCCAGTAAGCATTGTCTGCAGTTTCATGATCATCCCAGGTGATGATAAATGAGTGCATTTCCATCGCTCGCTGCAGGTTCTTGTCCTTGCGATACTCTCTGTAAATATGACGATAGTCCTCAAGATCCATCGCAACAGAGCCGCCAGAAGGCAGGGAGAGTGAATTCACTATCGAGCTTTCAAAGCCTTCGTATTGGGCATATTCATAGATAAAGTCACCCAAATGCAGTACGCAATGTACATCTTCGTCCGCGATATGGTTGTAGGCGTTGTAATAACCGGTGGTGTAATCCTGACAGGTAACCACAGCCATCTTTAGATTCTCTAGGCTACCGGTAGGCAGTGTGTGACAACGCCCAACACGGCTACTGATAGTCCCGTATTTGAAGCGATAATAGTAACGTTGGTCAGAAGATAAGTAGCCTTCCAGGTCAATGTTAACGGTGTAATCACGGTCTGCCGTGATATCGCTAGCATTAATCTCAGCACTTAGAATTGGCTGGGTAAACTCCTCATCCAGCGCGACATCTACATACAGAGACTGACCCGCGATATAGGAGTCAGGGTTAATGTGCGTCCAAAGGACCACTCCAGTTTGACTGGGATCTCCCGAGGCTACTGATAAATCAAAAACAATTCCGTCGTTGTCAATTTGATCAGCAAATGTGGTGCCGCCCAGTACAAAACGTGCATAGGTTTCACTATCAGTGTCCGCGAGAGAACGGACCGTAAAGGGGGTCAAAAGTGCAACACCCATAGCCTGGACAAAGGTTCGGCGGGAGATGGTCATATATAAACTTCCTGTTATCGTACGCATGAAGAATCGGAAAGGGAGCGGATTCTATAGAAGAACGTACCAACAAAGAAGTTTGACTTTTTATCTAGTAATCTCTTTTTCTCTCGAAATTAACACTTATGGAGTTAATACACAAAAGTCAGATGGAGAAAAGCAAAGTCCCCCTCTCCATCAGCTATAAACTTGAAAAACTTAGTCTTGTTAACCATTAGCAATCTGAAATCATCTCCGGTCTGAGATAAGCAAAAGCGTGCTGTACATAGTCGGCTTTTCCTAAGGAAACATCTTGGGCTCTCAAGATTGCATAGGCCGTGTTGATATGGAAATAAAATTGAGGTAGCGCCCAGTCCCTGGCATATTGCTCATTAGTCATATCGAAAGTCATCTCATTCGGGAGCTTAATCGTCACAGGCTCATCCACTGCTACCATCACTGTCTCTGGCGTAACGCTTCTTAAAAATACCAGTGCCTCTCGAATTCGCTCTTGAGCTTCGGAAATAGATCCGGGGTTTTCACCAGCTCCCTGCCCTTCACGTGCCAACTGCTCCAGAAAATCTGGAAGCGCACGCCGCCCCAATCGAAATATTGCCTCTTGCGCCTGAAAGCAACTAAACCGAATTTGGGATGATAAGGGAAACATATCTGGGGCAAGCCTCGCTTTAAGGAGGGCTTCAGACTCATCTTCTGGAAATTCTTTTTTTGCCTTATCCAACCAACTAGAAAGTGCTTCCAATAGTTGTATATACGTAGGTAACAACAAATCTGTCAGGTTCATAATGTGTTTCCACTGGTTTTTATTGATAAACGACAAAATATATCTCTGGTAGCATTCTAAAATAATAAGGGAGGCACAAGCATAATTTAGTGTCTTCTTGCCTCCATATCTAAGCTAAATTCATAAGGCGCCAACTCGAGATAAATAAATGCTCAGGATACTCAGATATATTGCTGCTAGTTTAATGGTATTGGTGTCACTAGCGAATGCTGAATCTATTGACGTCGCAGTTAATGGCACGCTAATGCGTGGATTCGCCCTCGAAAAACATATGCTTAAAAACCATGCCACTTTTGTACGAGAGGCTAAAACGGCGTCGATCTATCGCATGTGGTCAATTGGAGACAAATACCCCGCAATGGAAAGAGTTCTCAACGGCGGCACATGGATTACACTGGAGATCTGGTCGATTCCGCAAGCCAACTTGGTCAATCTATTAGAGGAGGAGGCCAAAGGGTTAGTTTTAGGTAAAGTTGCTTTAGCGGATGGAACACAAGTATTAGGCATACTGGGTGAAAACTATATTGTCCAAAACCAGAAAGATATATCCAAGTGGCATGGCTGGCGAGCTTATGCGGAGAGTATGAGTAGTAATAAAACCGGTCAGTAGCACTAATATCAAATATTTGATTTAGACAATCGAAATGAGTACACATACAGAAGTCGCAGTAAATGGACCATTGATGCGTGGCCTGGCGTTAGATAAAAACTTAATACAAAACAATGCAACATTTGTCAGGGAGGCTAAAACAGAAGCCATTTACCGGATGTGGGCAATCAAAGGCGAATATCCTTCGATGCAGAGAGTGCGTACTGGTGGAACATGGTTCAACATTGAAATTTGGTCCTTACCCAAGGCTAGTTTAATTGAAGTGCTTAATTTAGAGGCAACGGGACTAACTTTGGGTAAAGTAGTCTTAGAAAATGGCGGGCAAGTTTTAGGGATATTAGGAGAAAACTATTTGACTCAGCAACAAGAAGACATTTCCCAATTTCATGGATGGCGCAACTATATACAACAGAAATCTAAAAACTGACGTTGAAGCTGCTTTTATTTGGCCCTAAACAATATCATTAGGTAGACAATCCACTCAGTCTATATCTTTGGGCGATATAGCTGCCTACCACGGCACGGTATTCCTACCCACTCTAAGCACCCTGCATCCAGAATCGTTACTACCGCCCCACCTCTCGAGTCTTCGCAAAAGGCTATATTCGTGGGACGCTTACCACAGGTGGATATACGTTCGGCCACACTTCCCTCACCATCAAGAACGGTCACGTCACCTTGACCAAACACTGCACAATACAATCGCCCGTCACTACCGAAAGCCATCCCATCTGGCCCTACAAATCCCTCTGGCGCCCCAACAACCACATTGCCGAAAAGCTCCCGCTTGGGGTGCGTTAACGAAGCGAGATCGTAGCGGTAGATATTGCCGCTAATAGTCTCCCCTACATACAGCTGGCCCCGATCATCAATGGCAATACCGTTGGGAAAACGTAATCCGGAATCAAGCTGTCGCAACACATCTCCATTGCGAGGATCTATCTCTAATACCTGTCCATCGTAGCGACAAGATCGGCAATCAGCTCGAATCACCTGCCCCTGAACAAAAATATCCGGGTCAATCCCGGAGTCGGTTATGTAAAGTAAGCCATTTTCACCAAAAACCAGATCATTGGGCCATAAGTAGGGCTGATCTTCTGGTCCGTCATAAGATTCAATAAGATCCCCATTTAGCCCCATGCGAACAAGCTGCTTACCCCCTCCATCTGCAATCCATAAATTGTCATACCCATCGATTGCCATGCCATTAGGTCGCCGAGCAGGATAGCCTATTTGTTGATATTGACCCTGCAAGTCAATACGGCTTATACAGTGCCGTCCAGATGCCATTTCAGTGACATAAATGCGGCCATCAGGCAGACAGATGGGCCCTTCTGGTTCTTGTAAGCCTCTACACAGTACTTGTCTTTCCATGCTAACGACCACAGACTCGAGTTGCTTAAAAAGGCATCATTTCTGATACGAGGGCGTATCAACGCCAGGAGGGACTAGTCCAGCCAACCTAATACGTTCCGCCAAAGACTCTCCTTGAACTCCTTTCGGAAAAACCCAAAGTGGCCTATTGATGTATTTCCAATAGAGCTGGTTTGAATCACCTCAATATCTGTATTCGCATTACAGTAAAAATCTCGCAATGCGTAGACAGCCTTCTCTGGTGCAAAGTCCTTATCGTCATCTATTAGCAGGAACTTCATATCACACTGCAAGCGCTCGAATCCCTCACGAATCGGCCGACCATGCTGATCGACAACGTAATCCTTATGTCGAGCCCAGTAAGCCCATTCACGAGCTATTCCTGCAGGTAGGTTCTCTCCCCCCCAAAGTACTCCAGGCACCCACCCCAAAACATTCGATAGCAAAGGAAATGCGCAGTACCATCCAAACAACAGCTTTGGCTGATACCTTGCATCCCAGTGCCCCCAATAACCGCTCTGAGAAGAAACACAATACACACTCGCAAATCGGGTGTTATTTGATGCAAGACCTACAATTTGACCACCGACACTATGGCAAATGCAGTGCCACTCCAAGCTTTTAGCTCGTTTGCTACACCAGTCAATCACTGCCGCCAAATCTCTCTCCCCCCAGGCTCTTAAGGTCAGCCGTTTGTCCCTTTGACTCTCGATAGCGGACTTTCCGATACCTCGGTAATCATAAGTAAGAACCAAATAGCCATTCCGGGCTAAGAAACAAGCAAAATCCCGATAGTAGCTCTGCTTAACCGCCATAGCAGAATTAATAATGATGCCGGCTTTGGGCACCTCACTCGGCGAGAATAGCCTTCCACCAAGCACTATCCCATCGTTAGTGGGGATTTGCTGAGCCTCAATCATTTACTCAAAGGTTCCCCCGTGTAATTCAACACAAACTATTGGGTAAGTTAAAATTCCACCCAATACTTCCGGTCTATCGCATGAGATGTAATTAACAAGCTGATCCCTAACAGGTATTTCCTCCTTCCAAGAGCAATAAATTGACCTGAATATTCACTTCTCGACATTTACCACCCCCTAAAGACTAGAGCAAGTTAAAAGCCTTAATTATATCGCCCTATATAATGAGATTCGATGTTCCAGTTTATGAATTGAAAGGAGGTAGCTTTACCAAGAAGTCAAATAACATGGCAGACTATTTCTCTAGCTTTCCACTACCTCACCTGCAAATGTCCAAGTGAGCTGCACAAAGATATATCCTGCCAATAACCCTCATATTCACTATCAAAAGTGCTAAAACCTCTAAGTACTCTAAAATGCAAGGATCAGGTTTGATAGCCGATCAATCCAGTCGCCAAGTTAAGGGGATTCGATTTATCGCTTACCTTATATTCCACCTGATTCACTTAAAATGATTTTGAGCTATAGACAACAGGAAGTTTAGGTGCATGTCCGATCGATTCAGTATTATTATGCCATGCTACAATGATTCTGACCTTCTGTATAACCTATTACAAGGCTACACTTTACAAACCTATCCAAAGGAAAATTTTGAAATCATTATTGTCGATAACAACTCAAAAGATCCCAACATCCTGTCATGTTACAACCAGTTTAAGAACCACCTTACTTTAACTTTACTATTCAGACCTCAATTACCAGACCCATTCGCACTAAACTCGGCGCGAAACTTAGGTGTAAAAATTGCTAGACACGGGTGGTGTATATTTACAGATAGTGACTGTATCCCCGCCCCGAACTATCTGGCAGAGATTCAAAAAATAATCAATGATTATGGGCCTAGTATCTGCATGACCGGGATAAGGGAGTTTATTCACTCTAAAGATATTGTCCCAGCAGAAATGGACGGCGACGGCAAGTACCTTGACGCATGCCCTAGATTTAATAGCCCATCAAATTATGGACTCAGTAAAGATAGGCGCCTAGGGAAAATAGAGCAATTACCCAATACAGAACACCCCTGGGGGCACTTTTATGGCTGTAATATGGTGTTTAAAAGGCAGGATGTCATCAAGGTTGGTTTTTTCGATGAAAAATACGATGGAACCTGGGGTTACGATGACATAGACCTGGCTTATCGAGTTATCAATGAGCTCAAAGTACAGCCAATTTTTATGGAAGAAGCCATTGTCTACCACCAGGACAACATAAAGTTAACAGAGACAATCAATGGCAAGAAGAACAAAATTAAAGATTTGAGCAACCCAAACTATCAATATATCTGCAAGAGGATTTCCGGTTATTATGAGTTTAGTAATCGCGAATTCAAACGATTTGGGCTAACAACTACTGCAAGCTAGCAATTGACATGAGTGACCAACTTAAACGCACCTAAATATTAGTATACATTTTTCAAGCGTCTATCAGATATCTGATAGTTCAATCTCACTAGAGAAAGATTTCAGAAACAGAACAACCTTATCAAGAGAGAAAATAGCCTCATTAACAGCAACCTCAATATGATAACCATCAGAAGCTTTACTAATAACAAAAACCAGTGCATCTCTTGTGATTGAATAGGTCGCAATACAGTCGACCTCTCGAGCAGGCAAATAACTAAATGTAAAGTCTTCGTTAATACTTGATGTAACTTGCTTCTCAACTTTTAACAGGTTGAGGAGCACCATTGCATAATATGCAATATGGTACCTTTTTAATAGGTATATTTGATACCTAGAGAGTTTATTTAGAGAAAAATAGAAACCAGACGCCGTATTTCCTACCCCAGCCAGTCTTTCACCCTGATCCGGAATATTGTGAATGAACTCTTGGGTAATCAATATATTTGCTCGCTGTCTTTCGAAAGTACTGACAAAATTATCTATAAAAGATTTCAAAACATTTTCGAAAGATATCTCGCTAGATTCAACTTTAGCTGACACCAATACGATGTCATCGAGATCTCCTTTTATACAACCCTTTTCCTCCAAGAGAAATGGATTTGGCTTGCTCTCCTTCCTATTAAACATTCTCAGACTTAAACCTATAAATATAGCTTGAGCCAGCCCTATAACTCGGTGAAAATTTGAGTATTGCCCATTACCCTTATATATATGCACTATTGAAGAGCAATATGCATCTGACCTTTCCTGATCTTTCTTCAACAAGCAATTGGCATATTTAGAAAAGAGCAGGCCAGTGTAACCGGAAAAAAAGTCATGATTTGCTATAAAGCATACAGATGTGCTATCAAAGTGTATGTAGAAGGGGATCTTTTCAACCTCCAACCTCTTATACAGGGCCTTCCTTCCAACGACACCTGTCAGCTCTTCCTTCAGCGCCTCTATCTTTTCTAAGTAAAAGCGTTTCGGGTGAGGCGCGGTAGTCAATGCAACTAAGTCATAGAGTTTGTCTAGACAATCAGTAATTTCGCGCTGGTCACTTCTAGTGACAACATTTATAAGCAGAGTAGATACACTGCCATAACCTTTTAAGTGCTGCTGGACAAAGCTCTCTGGCGCTTCTATCGGCGTGAATAGTCTGGACAGAAAGTTGGATTTATCGGCCACGATACCACCTTACAAGGAAGGGATTGTCACTTCAGTCGATCACATACCATCTAAATTTAGTCAACTACCCTTATGGCCACAATTACTTCAAGGTTTTCCTTTGAGCAACTTAGCATAAAGAGGACGTAGAATAAAATAAGACAAGTAGTTATTATCAGCTAACAACCATTAACACAACTATGTATGCGCCGGGGTCCATATCTAAATAATAACTAAAGAAAAACTACACGCCCATAGATACCTGACAGGGTTGTCGCAAGACGCATGTTTAATCAAATTATTTTCTTAAATTTAAAGCTAACGAAGCCTTATCTGATGATAAGCTTCACCATCTAAATAATTGGCAGACCAAGCTTCTAAAGTGACTCAACAACTGCACCTGGATCAATCCTGAATACTGTTGCATGTGCCCACGTAGCCCCATAGAACCTTAACATGCTATAAATCGTTTGAGCCTGTTGAGTAAAGCATTGCCCTGTTCCAATACCGTTAAACACAATGGAAAATTGTTCTTTTATATGAGAAGTAAATATTTCAATACTCAAAGCAACCTTTATTAAACTCAATAAATCACCTTCACTCTAACCTGAAATGCATCTTGAATTATACAGATAGGGAAGCTTCAAATTTCTTTAAGCCTGGAAAGGTAAGTATATTTTTTGATCCTGGCAAAATACTTATGCCTATGATTCCCATCCTTGCTCAGACCTAACCACACAAAGACATAATCAAAGCAAACTTCATTAAATGCAAAAAATAGCCAATAGTTTCAATACTTATAGAGGCTAACACACCGGGTTAGTAGTTAGGAGCCAGGAAATGAGTAAATAGCTTTCTGATCTAGTTCAAGTGCCAACCAAACACCACACCTTTACAGTCCAATATAAACCCCGTCTAGAGCTCAAACTTGAAAGGTACAAATCCTACAGAGGCACCCTCATCTATTTTTAAATGGGGGATCGAATAGATTTTTTAAAAGTCAATTAGCTGGGACGCAAAAAGCCTATGAAGCAATTTAATGTATCAAACAGCGCGACTCAGTGTATTTGGTTGCCTTTAAGAGTGACTAAACTATTAGACTATGGAAATGCTATTTGTTTACTTGTTACTCGGCGCCATCGCGGGTACAGCGGCAGGCCTCTTGGGGATTGGTGGAGGCTTGATCATCGTGCCTGCTTTGGTGTTGATTTTTTCTGCCACGGGCATCTCCCCCCAGGTGCTGACCCATATGGCGGTGGGGACTTCGTTGGCAACCATTATCGTGACTTCAATCAGTTCGGTCTGGGCACATAACGCAAAAGGTGCCGTTGACTGGCACCTATTTTGGATTATGACTCCAGGGATACTTGTGGGGTCTTGGCTGGGCGGCGTGACAGCAGACTTGTTACCTGGTGCTTGGTTGCAGCTATTGATTGGCGTGTTTGCCATATTTATGTCTGTGCGTATGGGCTTAGGTGGGTTGGCCTCAGCAACCTCACAAGAAAATGGCGATCACTTACCCGGGGCAGCACCTTTGATATGTTCCGGAGGAGTAATCGGCTGGCTCGCAGCGATCTTTGGTATTGGTGGAGGGGCCTTGGTGGTACCCTACTTATCGCACTTCGGTACAAAAATGCAGCGCGCTGTCGGAACCTCTGCTGCCTTTGGTCTGCCAATCGCGATTTCTGGTTCAGTCAGCTTTGCCGTGCAAGGGTGGGACAATCAGTTACTACCGAAGTGGAGCAGTGGTTATATTTACTGGCCGGCTTTTCTGGGAATTGTACTTACCAGCGTGCTCTTTGCCAGGCTTGGTGCCAGTGTTGCTCACAGGATATCTGCTAAGCGCTTAAAGCTGTGTTTTGCCTTATTGCTTTGTATTATCGGGGTTCGCTTTATCTGGCAAAACTTCAATCTACTATCTCGGCTAGGCTAGACCTACTCTCTGGGTTGCTTTTAACGGATCGGAAGTAAATAGTCTATCCCCTCCAAACATCTATTTTCAGATGCTCGCAATAGCCATCGTGGTCTTAAAAACTCCCGGTCGAATTACTCTTGCCAGCCCTTCGGATTACGCGACTGAACCATACTTATAGGGAATTAGTAACACAATGATTGATATTTACTCCTAATGCATGCCTACCAAACATTATGTACTCAAAGTAGCAAAGATTATTTTTAGCCATTGACAATCTCTACCTTCAAATTAGGAAAGGCTTCGTTCCGCGTTAAACTTGCCAGCAGGTAATTGAAATTTTAAAGATGGAACTCCATTAAAATATAGGCACGAAAAAGTCATATTGAATTTTACACTCAAGGTAGAGGGCATGTAGGCCTCAGACAAGAATACCGTGTTGCCGAGAGCACAGCGCCTATCTCGGCACAGCCCACTATATCAACCAGGCACCAACCATTTCTGAACCGGAATTTTTTGAGGGTTTGCGCAGACTTTGTGAGATAGTGGGAGCAGTACAGAAAACTTATATTTGCCTCAATAAATACTGATATCTTAGCGCGGGCTATTGCCGATGCTTCCTCCCCTGCGCACGCTGTAACTTAGTTCAAACCGTTTAATACATTTACCTCCAGCCGCATTAGCTTTAATGGAATTTATTCCGATAATAGATTAACCCCCTACCCTTTCACTCTTGAAACCCTTATCAAAGCGCTAGCCAGAATCATTGGTAAAAACTATAGGATCAACAATACCAATTAAGATAGCGGACGGCCCACTTGGCCTTCGACAAAAATTCTAGTGATCCCATGTAAAGCTTCTTCAAATACTCAAACAGAGAGGCTTCACCAGATTTCCTATCAAAATAATGCCCCTTTAGAGAAATTATTAAGTGATCCACAGAAAGGTAGATCCAGAGAACTAGAATGGCGCTCCCAATTCTAATAACTCAAAAATGAGATTTTGTCGACAATTTCACAGATAACAATCGATTCCAATCGCACATTTACGGGCAAACTTATGAGCAAGCTATTCAGCAAGAAAACTTTGGCACTGGCATTTACAGTCATACTGGCTTCATGTGGAGGAGGTGGAGGCTCTTCTTCAGATTCGGACCCAGCCCAATCATCTGGCGACAATGGCGGGGGCCAAGGCTCTGGAGATGGTGGCGGTTCAGGTAGTGGTAGCGGCTCTGGGGATAGCGGATCGGGGACCCTTCCAGACAACGAACCTGGGACCGTGACTGTTGGCGATATAGAAACAGCAGATCTGGGGTTTGCCCAGATTACTTCCCGGGATATCACATTGCCGAATGGCCAAACCAATGCCGAAGAAGTCCATGGACTCCCACACTATATAGCTAGAACAGATAGTAATCAGGATGACAATCTACAGTCCGTGCCCATGCGAAGTTACACCACAGCTTGCGCAACCGACACTGATAGACCCAGGATGTTTGTTTCCAAAACCCTTAGCGAAGGTAGTGGAGAAGATGAAACCACTTATGGCACTGTTTATGAGCTGCAATATAATCCTGAAACTCTAAGCTTCGACCAAACCGGCAATACCACAATTCTAAAACAATGCTACGAAGCCCATGGTATCGCAGCTAGCGCTGATTGCTCACGGGTTGCCGTCTTGTGCAACACCGAATACCAGGCAAACGAGCGCTATGACGTACAAGGAGATCTGGTTGAGCAATACGGTAGCGACTGGATGAAGATGGAAAATAATATCAGTGCTATTGACGGACGTATTGAAAGGGATATCGGCCTGATGATATCTACCAATCACAGTCAATACATTGGCTATTTTACGGACCACCCCACACTGAAGTTCGAGGACTTCCTACCTGGACTAAAAGAAAATTTCCCCGAGACCGATTTTGGCGATTCCCCAACCTTTAAGACAATTAAAGGTAACGAAATGCAAGAGGAGATGGCTTACATTGTCGATCAACTCTCTGATGCCGACTATAACGCTATGGTCGAGTATATTCGCGAGAATGGCTATAAATATAATGATCAGATCTGGCTAATGGAGTGGGATAACTTAGCGCTTAGCGAGAAGCCTGCGGCCTACGTTGTAAACAAGATGCACGGTGGTGGCCACGCCGGAGCCCAAGAGCTTATCTATGTCGAGAATGATAGCCAAGGCCGCACCAGCTACGCCTTCTCAGTAACTGCTCGGGTTTTTGATAGCAGCTATGGTGGCTCCCACTATTCTGCTGGAATGACTGTTATTGATCGCGATAACTGGTCCTTAAATATGAGTGGCAGTAATAACAGAGGCTGGTATTGGCTTTGCGGCTACGGTCATGTCTTGAATATCCGGGCATTTTATAATCCTGGTACCGAAAAATATGGAGCGATTTGCACTAGCGATGGTGGTCAATATAATCAATCGCGCGGATTAAATACTATTGCCATCAAAATGGAGGATATTTCTTCTACCAGTAGATTTGAAGGTTACTACAATTACCTGATCCCCTCCGACAATGCATTTTTCTCTAACGGAGGTGGACATACTGTAGTCCCTGTGGATGAAGATACTAACTTATCTCTCATCGTCTCCCCCAAGTACATTGATGATGAGGAAATGAATCGCTTCCTGCAAAGCGAATACGGCATTGATACCAGCACTGAAGGGCCTTTTGACCAGCAATGCTCATCCGATGATACGAACTGCTTCTTTTCCTACATGTCAAACAGCGATAATCCAACCATTTCAAGACAGGGGCTACGCAGTGGGGATGCTCTGGAATCCTCATCCCTGACTCGCATTGGTATTGCTAAAGTGGATGGTGAAGGAAGTATCGAGGGGGAAGGCTTTAAATGGCTTGTAGAAGAGCCCGACTGTCAAATCAGTGATCCACAACTTATCGACTTGAAAAATGGGCGTTACCTGTTTGGCTATGCGCAATTTCAGTGTATTTCCGACAACCTTTCTTATAACCGGAGTTCCGCTAAAAATGGGGCAATGCGGATGCTTGTTCCGAAAGCCTACTATGTTATGGAAATTGATGCAGACCTAAATGTATTGGAAGGCCCTGTAAAGCTGACGAATTTTGGTTGGGGCGGACTTGACGAACCTGTCTTCATGGGCAACGGTAAAGTCGCTTGGTCATATATCAAGAACCCTACAATTGATAGTTACGGCGGCGGCAAGCAGAACGTTTGGCAAGCGATGATTTACCACTCAAATAGCGCCAATTGATTCATTCATAAAAAGTAAAACTAGCTGTGATAAAAATAGAGGCTTTTGCTTTCTATTTTTATCACACAACTGTTAGACCTCCAGAAGCTACAAAGATAAAGAAGTGCTATTCATCCATTTATCGATCGATGGCAAATCCTTGTCGAATATAAACTCAAAACTATTGTTCCTTCACACAATGACTACTGGATCGGCAGAATAATACGGCACCAGATCAGTGTAATTGCCTGAAACTACGTACCCAGATGCAAGTATGCTAACCTCCCACCTAAATAAAATAAGTCACTGAACTACAAAAACTGAACCGCTCTTTCTTCATTGAGTATTGAATTTAGAAGTCGCTAAGCAATAAGGAAATGGCTATTACTGTTCATGTCTGGAAGCAAAAGACCGGGGATGTCGGACATGCTTCCATCACTATTGATAACACCTATATCAGCTACTGGCCCTCTTCAGTATCAAGGAAAAAGGACTTTAAAATCGCGCGATCGCACAGCCCTCCTTTCCAAGTGGTTATCGAGTTGATAGACGCCTCGAGGGCGGTGATGCGGATCAGAATATTCTTATCGATGAGCTGAATGAAACAAAAATGATTGAAGCCTGGGAAAACTTCAAGGTCGAGCAGAAGCATTACAATATGAAGGATCAGAATTGCTCGACGGTCGTTGCCTGGCTACTTGAGACTGGCTCAGGATTCACATCACCCTGAAAAGGTGGAATCAAGATCAGTGACTGGGCAGCGAGCCCTATTTACCGTATTCTCTTCCAGTTACGCTTTTTTGGTAATCATATTGATATGTGGACGCCCAATGATGGGTTAGCTTATGCGCTACAAATTCGAAGCCAAATAACCTCATGAGCCTACCGCTATTCTACTCGCCAAATTACAACATCAGCTTGCCGCTGCTTTCCAGCTTGCACCCTTTTGATGGCTGTAAATATGAGAAAGCATTGGCACTGATTAATGCCGAGTCAGAAGCGAAAATTGAGTTAAAAGTTGTTTCAGAGCCTCTTAGTCAAGACTGGCTATTATCTGTACATACGCAGCCCTATTTAGATAGCTTGCATCAATCGAAAACACTGGCTCGCGTTATAGAGATGCCGCTACTGCGCTTGCTGCCCGCAGGCGTATTAAATAAATATTTCATGAAACCAATGCGCTTTGCAGCTGAAGGCACTTGCTTGGCGGTACAGGAAGCCTTGAGTAAGAAAGCCTCTACCTTAAATCTCGGTGGAGGCTATCACCACGCATTTGCTGGTCACGGTGAGGGGTTCTGTGCTTTCGCCGATGTAGCCATTGCTATTAATCGTGCCCGCAAACAGCACCTGCTCTCACCAGATGACAATATCTGGGTAATTGACCTTGATGCCCATAGAGGGAATGGGTTTGCTGACTGGGCCATGGAGGACCCCAATATACATATCTTTGATATGTACAATATGCAAGCCTACCCCGGCTTGCACCCCGATGAGCAGGAATCTCGCTGGCCATTTTTAGTCCCCCTAAAGCAAGGAACAGATACTGAAGGTTACCTCAGTCGGTTGGAGTCGGAATTTTCGGACTTCATTAAGCAGAGTCCGCTGCCTAAATTGGTTATCTACAATGCAGGCACAGATATTATTGCCCAGGACAAGCTGGGGGGGCTCCAGGTCAGTATCGATGGGGCCAGAAAAAGGGACCAATGGCTGGTTGACCAGATTCAATCGCTGGATGTGCCTATGGTCACCGTAACCAGTGGCGGCTACTCCGAAAACTCCTATCGTCTAATAGCTGACTTAGCGATTTACCAGGCAAAAAAGGTAACAAATTGAAGCTCTGGAGAGGCCTCTGTCATTGAGAAAAGTGGCCCAGTAAACAACCGCTCCCTAACCCACCAAATTTTTCCATAGATTTTTGAGTATTTAGGCACTTGATTGACGCTGGAGTATTGAGCACCAAGTTACTCTTTGAGCTCTTTCGCCCGCAACCAAGCCAACCCAAGACCAGCGGCAACCGTAATACCCATGCCTATCACACCACGGATACCGAATTCTGTGTCAAACATAAAACGATCAGCTAACACACCGACGAGGATCGCACTGTAAAACAGTGCCCCAACGAGGTAAGCAGGTGCAACACGATTAGCGATCGTGTAAGCAAGATTCTGTGGAACAAACAGCAGCGCTGGAATCGCGAGAATCCATAGCGACGATGTCTCTACCTTCGCCCCCTCCCAGAATACAATAGATAAGCTAAAGACCAACATCCCAACAGCGAAATAGAACATGATGCGCTCAGGTGGTTCCGTCCGGCCTGCGACACCGGTTGTGATACTACCCGCTGCACGCGCTACTCCCGCCAGCAACGCAAGGAGTGAATAGGGATTGAAAATGCCCTGAACACTGTGCTGGATCAAAATGAGGCATACTCCCAAGAATGCCAGTATCGCAAGAAAGATAGTGGCGATACTAACCCGGTGACCGAGGAATACTCGGGCCATCAACATGGCAAAGAATGGATTCGTGCTTTCCAGCACCAGCGCATCTGCGATGGGTATTCCCTTGACCGCCCAGTAAAAGGCAGCAAAATAGACAAAACCTGATATGGAGCGAAGGACAAGGATCTGAGGATTCACCGGCCTTATCCCCGCCACCCCTTGTCGCATCAGAAGAAACATACCCGACAATGGAGCAAGTAATATGACCTGTGCAGCCAATAGCAGAAATGGGCTAAGGCCTGCACCAGAACCCAGCTTTCCGGCAATACCAAGACACCCCATCAGCACTCCGCCGAGAAGAGCTAACCCAACACCCAGGGAATGATTTTGATAAGTAGATGGCAAACTGTCACTACCTTTGGCAATTAGAGGTCAAACCTGCCTGAGAGGTAATAATGATGCCTTCATTTATGTATCGGGCGGGTCATTACAGAGCAGGACTCTATGTAACATTAGCCCCCCGATTGATTCATTTCCTATTGGGCAAGCCAAAGAGTTTGGCGCAGTAATTACTTGCCTGCCGGCGTCAGTTTCCCTGTAACAAAAAATATGAACTTCATAATATGAAATCTGAGCTTTGACCACTTTAAGATCAAGAGTATTAATCCTGTCCCCAGTTCTGCCTCAACAGATATACAGCATAAGCGATTGTCGGCACTACCTTTCTGCCAGACGTAACCCCACATAATATCTAGTTACTTCTCCTTGCGGTTTATATCAAACCCTTTGGGCGTCATCGCACAAGGGTAGTTGGCAGCCCTAAATTACTTCAAATTGGTGGTGGAGCGTAAGAATCTATAGGCGCTCGCTTGAATATGACGATTGTACCCACACCCTGTTTACTAAAATCGAGTTATGCCCTACGATCGCTAACTTGCATAAAGATCACTGCTCTCGGAAAACTCTCTTAGTGTCTTCATATATTTTTCTACATACTTTAAAGCACTTTCTTTGCTAACTAGCGGTTCACAATGCCCGAAAACAAACACCCCTTCTCCATCTATTGTACAAGTCACTAGCATTATTGGGTGTTCTCCATGTGTTTGAACAGTCATAGCCACACCAAAGTCAAAGAACATTAAGGAGCCTGTATACTCACTGATATCCCCTACATTGGATACACAAATCCCAGAGGGGAAATAGTCTTTCTCAGCACTAGAATTTTTAGCCAAATGTTTGATCTCATCAAGGCTGTAATCAGGCACAAGTGGAGGTTTAAAAAAATGCCCATTTCGCAATTGCAAATAAACTTTTCTTTGAATTAAACGTGCGAGGTTTAATAAGTCGAGACTATTTTCATCTGATGATAAGGATATGGTTAATACAGCTGTACATTCCCCTATAACATCTCGATCTATCTGGCGTTTACACAAATATTGTGCATTTATAGGTAACGTTAACTCTGTTGTTGAGCGAAAACTTGGTAATGACTGGGCAGCAATAACAGCAATGGCATTATAAATAGAGGTAACCTGAACATTCTCACGCTTTGAAATTAAATGTAAATAGGAACATAATTTTTTAGGGAGGACACGGTACATAGAACATCCCATTCTAAGGGAGGCGTTTGCTGCCTGCTCTACTGGCCACTTTGGAGAAACGTCATTTCCGCCACCAACTGCCGATTGTCTTTTTTTAAGGTGTTTTATGGAACTAACATACTCCACCACCGATTTTTGCATGATCGAAGCAGAGGGTTTACTTCCTGAACCCCCTCTCAAGAACCGATCCAAATCTCTAACCAAGATTAATAAGGAGCGTCCATCCATGGCAGCATGGCTTACCATAAAAGCAATCCACTTTACTTCTTCCTGCTCATTCATATAAACCGTGAAACGATACACATATTTATCCAGCTCAAGAACTTTACTTCCTAAGCGCCTGAACTCTTCCTGATAATTTAAAGGCATTGCATCATGCTTTATTTCAAAAGGAATAGTTTCAAACCCCACATCACAGAACCAATAGGCATGAACATTTTTTTCTATACGAGAGCGGAGCATTGGGTGCAGGTTATGGAGGTATTCCATTCCCTTTAGTAATTCTTCGATACCGAGAGAATTACATACCCTGAAGAAGACTGCTAGTTGAACTGCGCCATTTGACTTTTCAGTCAACTCTACAGAGAGTGCTTCCTGAGCTCCAAGCTCACGAAAAGGTTTTGTATTTTTCATTGCAGGCTCTTCCCAGTCGGGAGATCACTGTCAATAGTATAGAACGAGAAAGCGCTATACCCTTGAAACATTTATAACAATCGATTCTAGATAACCACGAGACTCACACAAACCTTATAGATCTCGGCGCCATAGGTAATGAGTTCTCTTTCCACCTACTTATTGATGATATCTTTCAGGACCTTCATGAACTTTCACTTACTGTCAACGCCGCTCAATATTCTCCGCCTAACAAATACAAACAAATGATAAGCAACAACTACAAATCCGACCTTGCACCCCATCTGAATTGAGTTGATTGCCTTTTCATTCTCTGAATCAAAAAACAGTGAATACACATGTGCAATAACATTTGTTAAATCAATCAACACAACCATTAAGAATATGACCAACCAATAACAAAACAATAAGAGCCTATTAAGGTTCATAAATATCAATCCATTTCCTCAGCGACTGTTAACTATCACCCCAACCTCTAGTTACTTCTCCTTGCAGCGTTTATCGAACCTAATGGGTTCCATCACACAACTAGGTTTTTTAATTTTTTACCATACCTTTGCCCTGACTTGAAGGGAAACATCCCTCGATACCGGTAACAATAATATAACTAGCTCTCATCTCTAGTCTTTTGGTGTCCTGGATTTATCATTTAGGATAAACCACTCCCTTTAGTCAAATATTGTATTCACCAGGAAGCAACTAGCCTTAAACTCCCGTTAGACTCTCTATGTACTTTCAACTCACGCTTGAACGCCCCCAAAACCATGACCCACATGCCACCCAATATTCTTCATCGCGCCCCTGCAAATAAAATACATCTTGAATATCGGACACCTTCCAAATCAACTTACTCTTGATTAGGTTGTTATTTTCTATACTTAAAATTTCTACGTTATTTGATTTTGCCCATAACTCAATCTTTTTTCTAAAGTAATTATATCGCACTATTAACAGAGTATATGGAAGCCCTCCAAAGCAACCTACTACCACCATCAGTATTCCATGGTACAGATACAATCCAACTAGATTAAAAAAAGTCGCACAATTCGTAGCGAAAGCGTCACAAATATTGACACATTAGGACCAGCAGGATCAAATACTGTGCAAGCACATGCCCCCTATATAGATATCGCTTACTACCGCAACACCCGGTCCACTACCACCACTGCTAACATCTTCATTCAACATTCAGGCCTCCTGAATTATTTTGAAAACTGATGCTTCCAGACTAATGAAGAGGATAGCTTAAGCAGTAAAACACAAGTGTTGACCTATTCTGATCTCAATATAGATATTGTGGGTAGATCTTGTAATCTCACAGTATCCCTCGCAGATCACTAACTTATATGTAAATCATTGCTCTCGGAAAAGTCTCTTAGTGTCTTCATATATTTTTCTACATACTTTAGAGCACTTTCTTTGCTAACTAGCGGTTCGCAATATCCAAAAACGAACACGCCTTCTCCATCTATTGTACAAGTCACTAGCATGATCGGGTGTTCTCCATGTGTTTGTACCGTCATAACTACACCAAAGTCAAAGAACTCCAAAGGGCCCGTATACTCACCTATATCCCCTACATTGGATACGCAAATCCCAGAGGGAAAGTAACCTTTAGCAGTACTAGAATCTTTAGCCAAATGTTTAATATCAACAAGGCTGTAATCGGGCACAATTGGAGGTTTAAAAAAATTCCCTCGCCTCACCTGCAAATAGAATTTTCTTTGAATTAAACGTGCGAGGCTCAATAAGTCAAGACTAGTTTCATTTGATGATAAGGATATAGTTAACGCAATTGTACATTCCCCAATAACATCCCGTTCTATCTGGTGCTTACACAAACATTGTGCATTTATAGGCAACATTAACTCTGCTGTTGAGCGGAAACCTGGTAATGACTGGGCGGCTATAATCGCAATGGCATTATAGATAGAGGTGACCTGCACATTCTCATGTTTTGAAAGTAAATACAAAAGAGAAAATAATTTTTTGGGTAGGACCCGGTACATAGAACATCCCCTTCGAAGGGAAGCATTTACTGCCTGCTCTACAGGCCACTTTGGAGGAATATCATTTCCGTCACCAACTGCCAACTGTCTTTTATTAAGGTGTTTTATGGAACTAACATAATCCACCACCGATTTTTTCATGATCGAAGCAGAGGATTCATCTTCAGCCCCGCCTCTCAAGTACCGATCCAAATCTCTAACTAGGAGTAATAAGGAGCGTCCATCCATGGCAGCATGGCTTACCATAAAAGCAATCCACTTTACTTCTTCATACTCATTCACATAAACCGTGAAACGATAAGCATATTTATCCAGCTCAAGAACTTTACTTCCTAATCGCTTAAACTCTTCCTGATAATTTAAAGGCAATGCATCATGCTCTATTTCAAAAGGAATAGCTTTAAAAGCTACATCACAGAGCCAATAAGCATGATGATTTTTTTCTACACGAGAACGGAGCATTGGGTGCAGATTATGGAGATATTCCATTCCCTTTAGTAACTCCTCAACACCCAGAGACCTACAGGTCCTGAAGAAGACGGCTAGTTGAACTGCACCGTTAGACTTTTCGGTCAACTCTACAAAGAGTGCTTCCTGAGCCCCAAGCTTCCGAAAAGGTTTTACTTTATTCATTGCAGGCTCTTCCCAGTGGGGAGATCACTGCCGACAGTATAGAATGAGAAAGCGCTATTGCCACATAACATCTATAAAAATCGATTCAAGATAACCACGAGGCATGCACAAAAGAAATCATAGCCGTAAACGCCAAAAACAAGGCTCACATAGCTTAAGAAACTTGCAAATCGCCTAGAAAACCCACATCGCCGCACTCCAGATATACTCGAATATAGTTAGACAAAAATAAAACTATACGCTAAACAACCTTCACCGCCATCTACATTCAGTCGAAGTACTGAAGCCTATATCCGTATATCCTAGCAACAATAACTGAGCACGAAGTTGATCAATGGCAACTGGAGTGGGCCGATAATGGCCAGAACAGGTGTTAACGAAAACTATCTTTCCACCCTCCGCTACGATCTCACCCGCTGCTGCAACACTATCTCCTGCCAGAAACGTCGAATGAGCAAAGACTGGCTTTGGATAAAAATAACTTGAATATATATTCCCATTCTTATCCATAACATAGATAGCGGCTCTACCATTATAATCTTCTGCCTGTTGTGCGCGCCTAGTATCAAAAAGCTCACCAGTAGAGTCATAAATCTTCCCGTCCATCACCGATAGTTTCGTCCCCTCTCGCTGGGCATCTGTGTAATAAATAACATATGCAGGACACATATATTTAAATTTTTTAAGACACCTTACATCTTCACCCTTGTATTTTGAATGAAGTTCAAAAAGCCTGTAGTTTTTTATTTTTGAATTACCATGTACCGCAACACTAGAGCTACTTTCATTAGCCCTATTCGTATCGTTCATAGTAAGAATCCACTGGGAGATTCCTTCTGGTGCACATCTGCCCGCATTAACCCCATGGTAATTACATGTATTTTCACCTGACCACCAGTCAGTTGGTCTAGGCAATACACTATTGGAAAGACCTACTTCCATTAAGTATTCTGATGTTTCATTTACTTTACTGCTCTCAACTATAAATGACCTATCACGGTAAGTCATACCGCTTGAGGGCTGACCACAATGGAGCGCAGTCAAAAGCAAGGCAATAACTTTCTTTAGATTCTTGACGACCATTAACGGTAACTCTTTCGTAACTGTAAAGGACAGGAGAATACAGTGGGCTCAAAATGCGCTGTGAATAGGTGATTATAAGCTTTCAGCCAGCATCTAAGCCTATATTATCCCGCACGCACTGTATTTTTCTTCGCAAATTTAGGTTATTCAGTCATCAAAACCCACTCTAAGAAGAACACCCAAGACTAACCAGCAGGACCTGATATAGAAGAGTAAATAGCATGACGAGTGGGACGACTTCTAAATCAAAATAGAAATGGTCCCCTTAGATGCTCAAGCCGCAGCATTCAACCAACCTAAAGTGTCCCTCCACAAACTATCTTCGTAGCGCGCCTTGAAGAAACCAAAATGACCTATTGGCTTTGTATCCACGGCTTTAGCATTCACAATCTGTATTTTGGTATTTGCATTACAATAGAACGCCTTGAGAGCCTTCACAGCCTGCAGTGGAGCAAAATCTATATCATCATCTATGTATAGAAACTTCATATTGCACTCTAGACGGGAGAAGCCATCTCGTATGGGGCTACCTCTCTGGTCAACAATATAATCTTTATGGCGCCCCCAGTAGGCCCACTGCCGGGCAACACCTGCGGGTAAACTTTCACCTCCGAGGAAAAGGCCTGGAACCTGCCCCAAAATATTTGATAAGAGCGGTATCATAGCGAACCAAGCAAACAATATTTTGGGCCTCTGACGCAATCCCCAGTGACCCCAATACCCGCTTTGGGAGGATACACAGTAGACACTAGCAAGTTGGGTATTGTTATCTGCGAAGCCAATAATTTGGCCCCCTACACTATGCCCCACACAATGCCAGGTTAGCGTTTTGTATTGGCTAGTAGACCAATCGATAACAGTGGCCAAATCGTACTCTCCCCACGCGCTCATAGATAGTCGGGAGTCTCGTTGATTGGCAACCGCAGACTTACCTATACCTCGATAGTCATAGGTCACTACCAAGTAGCCATTCTTAGCCAGGAATTTTGCAAATTCAGCATAATAGCCCTGCTTGACCGCAGTAGCCGAATTTATGATTACCCCCGCTTTAGGCAGACCTTTTGGTGAAAATAGCGTTGCCCCGAGAGATAGGCCATCCTGAGTTACTATTCGACATTCTTCAATCATTACTTGAGACCTCCATGTCTTGGTCTAATACAAAATTTATGAGAGGGCCCAGCACCACATCCGGAGCCTCCAGCTCAGGGAAATGTCCAGCTTCTGCTATGCGTAGTAGAGAGGCCTCCGGGATCATATTCAAACTTGAATGCTTACAAGTACATCTATGAGAAAGGTCCCGCTCCCCCCAAAGAAATAAGGCTCTCACTGTTAAGGGTTTGGAGAAAAGAGTACCCTGCAAAGGAGATTCGCCGACTAATAATCGTTGAAAAGCTGACGCCAGATTAAAAGTTGCTCCATGTTGGTAGGCTTGTTGGGCCAATTCATTAAACGGTGTGATCAGCTCACTCCTCCCTAGCGCAGCTTCAAACCAGGCAAGTGTTCGCTTACGTTTCAGAGCTTTTAGCAACAGCTGACTTAAAATTGGCTTGCTCAGCAATCCTCGTGGATCTCTCCCCTCCTTCCATCTCAACATTTCTCCCCAGCTCGGTACTTGAGATAGCACTATGTGGTCAAGCAAATCTGGGCGCTTGTACGCAAGTGCAATTGCTCCAAAGCCGAGTACGCATGGAGCAACAAGCGTCACACATCCAAGGGCAAGGTTTTGTAAAAACACCTCGGTAAGGCTAACCAAAGATGCAAAGTTATAATCAAGACTCGTTGAAGGAATGGAAAAACCAAAGCCAGGTGGTTCAAATATTACAACGGTGAAATCACTTGGAACTTGGCTTACAAGATAGTCATAATGCTCAATAACAACTGGCGGATCTGCTTCAAAAACAATTACACGGCTGCCTCGCCCTATCTTTCGAAAGCGAATCACACAAGAGCCCAAATCCATAAACTGAATACCATCTCTTGAGTGAGCTGCGTACCCTTTAAGGGTTTGACTTTTAAGCAAACTCGGCACAAAGCCATCTATAACTGCCGATATCATACTCTGGCCACCTGATTACTTTAGATACTCAATCAGATAATCCTAGGGAAGTGACAACACTGCGACAAATGGGTTTTTCCTTAGGCTCAGGCAAGAAAATCTTGTCTGGGAAAATAAAGCTAGGTGATTAACCTTCTAGGGAATGGACAACTTCTATAAACCAGCGAACAAATCCTTCAATAATTTCGTTACCCTCCAATGACTTGCTAAAGGCAAGATACAAAGGAGCCAGCTCACTGAATTTTTCAGGGTAGAGTAGTTCAAGCTCTCCAGATCTGACTTTAGGCGTTAGTGCGGGAAAGTATCCCATTGCGACTCCCAACCCTTGCTCGGCCATCTCGAGTACGGGTTGTAAGCCATCACAAGTCAGCCTCTCATTGAATTCAACTGATAAGCCCCAATCTGCCGACCATCTTTGCCAACCCAGCTTATCTGTAGACAATTGGATCTGATTTGCTCGATCGTTCTTCAAGTAACCCGGCGCGCAAACCGGTGAAATTCGCACCCTTGAGATCTCCCGGTAACACAAATCATCATTCGACTCCTTGTCATAACGTATAGCAACCTGCAGCTCGCCAGGGTCTATGCTAGCGCGGGCGATTTGAGACTCGATACTAATACACACTGTGGGGTATAGCGCTTTAAAGGATTTGATATTTGGGGCGAGTACTGTATTGGTCAGAAATGGAATACTGTGGATGGTAAGTGTTTTATTTTGATCCCGCGCAAGTAAATCCAAAGTTGCCCGTCGAATCACTTCCAGTGCCTTGGCAATTTTCAGATGGTATTCCCTACCAACACCCGTAAGTTCAATAGTTCGATTGAAACGAATAAATAGCTTGGTTTGCAACTCCGCCTCCAGCGTTCGTATCTGGTGCCCAACAGCGGAAGGTGTTACATGAAGCTCTTGTGCAGCGTCCTTGAAGCTTAAGTGCCGAGCAGCCGCATCAAAGGTTACCAGCAAGTTAGTCGAGGGAAGTTTCCGCATGAAGAATACTGTGATGCCATACCATTATTTTGTGAATGGCAGATTATCATGGGTACTACAGGCTCCCTCAACGTGTTAGCTGCCAAAATTGAGGAGAATCTAGCCCAAAACAACCCCTCCCCTTGGAGCGGTTACGCTTGAAAGCAGCTCCAAACTCACCTCCCTCCTGCAAGCCCCTCTATCTGATCTAATGTAAACACATCCCCTCCCCGATCGTGTGAGCTACACCCATGAGAGATGTCGCCGTTGTTGCCTATTGCCGAACTGCCATCGCCAAAGCCAGGCGGGGTGCGCTGAATGAAACTCACGGTATTTCTATGGCTGCCCATGTCCTGAGGGAGGTGGTTTATAAGGCGGGTTTAACGCCACAGGAAGTGGAAGACGTTGTGTTGGGGTGCGGCTTACCCGAGGGGGCTACTGGGCACAATGTCGCGCGCAACGCGGCACTATTTGCCGGCTTTGGGTCTCAAGTGCCGGGTTTTACTATAAATCGCTACTGCGGCTCTGGCCTCAATGCGGCTTCTATTGTGGCCAACCGTATTGCCGCAGGCGAAATGCAAATTGGGGTGGCCGGTGGCGTCGAGAGTATCAGCCTGGTGCAGTTCAACTTGAACCTGAACCATTTTGTCTATGAGCCCTTACAAAAGAAAGTGCCGGCAGTTTGGTGGACCATGATCCAAACGGCCGACTATGTCGCCGATCAATACAACATCAGTCGTGAAGATCAGGATCGCTATGTGGTTGAATCACAAAAGCGTGTTGCCGAAGCTCAAAAGGCCGGAAAGTTTGCCGAGGAAATCACGCCGTTTGATACGGTAATGGCAGTGAAAGATAAGGAGAGTGGCGAAACCAATCGCCTGAAAGTCACCTTGTCAGAAGATGAAGGCCCCCGCCCCGGCACAACCATGGAAGCCCTGTCTGCGCTGGAGCCCGTAAACACAGGGGGGACGATAACTCCCGGTAATGCGTCCCAATTATCCGATGGGGCCGCAGCGGTCGTCATGATGGATGCTGAACTGGCAGCGCAAAGAAACCTGCCTATTCTGGGGCTGTTTCGCGGTATGCAGCTGGGAGCGGTAGCGCCAAAAGAGATGAGTATTGCGGTAGCGCCAGCGGTCAGTCGCCTTATGAAGCGCCACCAACTCACCCAGGATATGATTGACCTTTGGGAGCTACATGAGGCTTTTGCCGTAACCACCCTATACAACCAGGCTGAACTCAAAACCCCTTGGGACATTACCAACGTTAATGGCGGAGCTATTGCGCTCGGCCACCCCTACGGTATGTCGGGCATCCGCTACCTGGGTTCAACCCTGTTAGAGCTGGGCCGGCGCGACGCCCATCGGGCAATTATTGGTGTCTGCACTGCCGGCGGTATGGCGACGGCTGCTTACTTAGAGCGATAAGGAATCAGCCCATGAACACCTGGAAGCCTATGGCTGCCCTAGTATTATTGCTAATGCTCCCCTTGGTGGGTTATCTACAGGAAAATATGCAGGGGGTAAAATTTGACACACTGGTAGAATCGACCAAGGATTGGGCCGGAGATACCCTACCCCAATATCCAGAGGGGCAGCCAGAGCTCTCTGTGGTGCGTGTGACAATCGAGCCAGGCGCACGGCTACCAGTGCACAAACACCCCGTACCTAATAGCGTCTATGTTGCCGAAGGCACTTTAAGAGTTACCCTCGTTGACCAGGATAAAAGCCTAACTTTGGATGAGGGGAAAGCCTACGTTGAAGTCACCGATATGTGGCATTTTGGGCGCAATGAAGGCGACAAGCCGGCGACACTTATCATTTTTTACGCTGGTGCTAAGGGAATTCCGACAACGGTCTTTCAAAAAGATAATTAGGAAGCACCCTACTCTAATAACTTGCCAATGAATTGGCAGCTAACTGACGCGCAGCAGGGCCTCTCTAAGATAGCCAGGTAATGGGGTCTTTAGCTTTTCAGGGGATGACAGGGTGACATAGGTAATATTGGCGGTGAACGCTAGTATCCCATTATCCAAAAAGCCTTTCGTTTGAAACGTAAAAGAGTGATTACCAATATCCACAACAGAAACATGGATACTTAATTCTTGATCCCAGGTTACAGGGGATAGAAATTCCAGGTTAAAAGCTCTTACAGGTGTAAGAAAACCCAGTTGTTTCATTCTGGCGATAGCAGGCCCTTCAAGCAGAACAGCCATTGCATCATGGGTTGCCTCAAGTGCAAACGATGAGAACCTTGGGGTGTATACGATTCCCTCGGGATCACAATCCCCGAACAGTACTTTTCGTTTGACTGTTATCATCGTATCAACCCGTTATTTCTTATCTGGGCTGGAATTATATGTGAAGGTCCCCGCTCCATTCCTACCAAACCACCTACCCAAATCCATCATTGAGAGATCAAACCTCAAGGACCAAATATGGATAATACAGTTACTTCTGGTGGCACCAGGAAACGTACTGGCAAAATACTGGTCCCTACCCCAGGGCTTACATAGAGGTGTTTATCACCTTCAACAATATGCCCAATAGCAAAACGCTGCCCGTAACTTGAAGGTACTATGGGCCGCCCAATAAACGGCAAGTAGACCTGGCCCCCGTGAGTATGCCCGGCGATAGTTAATGACAGCTCCGCAGGCAGTTCGGGGAAAATATCCGGATTATGAGTGAAGGCCAATATCGTCTCACCTTCATCTATCCCCTGCATTGCTTTTTTAACATCGTGAGGCCCCTCCCAAAAATCACTGATTCCCACTAGTCGTAATTTACATTCGCTACTAACCAGACTTACTGACTTATCCTCAAGCACTGAAATTCCCTGGCTTTCAAGGGATTGCTCAACCCGCGCTGCATCAAGCCACCAATCATGATTTCCCAATACGGCAAACACCCCCATCGGGGCCTTGAGTTCTTTAAGAATTCCCGCTGCATCCTCCGGCCGAACGAATTTACCTCCAACAACCCCTTGAATAACAAAGTCACCGGGTAGGAGAATAAGGTCGGGTTGGCTTTTATTAACAGCCTCAACCAGGTTTTGTAAGCTCTTCCGCCCCTTGTAAGGGGAACCTACATGCAGGTCAGCAAGTATCGCGACCCTTAGCCCGTTACATTCCTTTGGCCAGGCATCTACGACAATATCATCTTCATTAATTCGGAAACTTGCAGGCTCAACGATAAATGCCCATACGGCCAACAACAAACCAATACAAAATAATACGATAAAAGTTATACGCCACTTACTCAAAACAAGGCCCAAAATTTACGACTAACACTCATTATTATTTGCCGGATGGCCATGACAGCTACAATCTGTCAGCTCCCGCATAATGTCACAGGCATTAATTGCCTGGCCACCCTCACATCGATTGCGTAAATCTACCAAGCTTTTTCGCAACTGCTTGAGCGATTCCAGTTGTTTTTCGACTCTTTGAATTTGATCATCAACCACGCTATCAATATCAGTGCAGCTTTGCGATGGAGCCTCTTTTAATCTCAACAGGTTGCGAATATCCTCGAGGGGGATATCCAGAGAACGACAGTGGCGAATAAAACGCAGTTGTTCCAGGTGAGACTCTGAGTAGAGCCGGAAATTACCCTCTGAGCGAGCGGGCTCTGGCAGTAGCCCTGCCTGCTCGTAGTAACGAACCGTTTCCACTTTGCAGCCCACCCTCCTGGCTGCTTCACCAATCTTGTAAGCCATGCCACTCCCTCTTGACTCTATAGTTACTAGAGGGATTGTAATACTGGCTCACTGACTGATCTATCCGAGAGTGAATAATGGTCAAGCGCGATTCCAGCTGTGGCTGCAGCGGGGCAACCCAAGCCGCAACCATGACACCGATTCAAAACAGCAATAACAACAGCGACAAAGGTGACCTGTCCCTGTTCTCCATCAGCAAGATGGACTGCCCCACTGAAGAGGGGCTAATACGTGCCAAGCTCTCCGGTATGCAGGGCATTTACCAGCTGGACTTTAATCTGGTGCAGCGAATCCTGCAGGTGCGCCACGCGCCCGGTATGGAGAGCAAGATCCTCAATACCTTGACCCCCCTTGACCTGGACGCACGCCTGGCCACAGAAGATGACATCGATTCCGCGCCACCTACCACCCATGCAAACTGGTGGTTATTGGGCGCTGCCGGTTTGGCGGCGATTGCCTCCGAGGTCGTATTCTGGTTACAGGGGGGAAACAATTGGCTGGTAATGATACTGGCCCTGGCCGCTATCGCTGGCGGCGGACTCACGACCTACAAAAAGGGCTGGATTGCGCTCAGCAATCGCAACCTGAATATGAACGCGCTGATGTCTATCGCGGTCACCGGCGCCCTGCTTATCGGTCACTGGCCCGAAGCGGCAATGGTGATGGTGTTATTCACCCTGGCAGAATTAATAGAAGCCAAATCCCTGGATCGTGCCCGCAATGCGATTCGGGAGTTAATGGACCTGGCCCCGGAAACCGCCACTGTACAGGGGCCAGATGGCGAGTGGGTTTCCATGTCAGCCAAGACTGTTCCGGTTGGCACCACCATTCGGGTGCGCCCCGGCGAGCGCATCGCTCTTGATGGGGAGGTAATACGCGGCAATTCAGCAGTAAACCAGGCCCCAATTACCGGCGAGAGCCTTCCGGTAGACAAAGGCCCTGGAGATGAACTTTTCGCCGGCAGTATCAACGAATCCGGAGCACTCGAATACCAATCTACAGCAGCTGCCAACGATAACCTGCTCGCCCGAATTATTCATGCGGTGGAAGCCGCACAAGGTAGTCGCGCGCCAACCCAGCGCTTTGTCGACCAATTCGCCCGCTGGTATACGCCCCTGGTGTTTGCAGTGGCACTGGCTACTGCGGTAATACCGCCGCTGCTTTTTGCCGGCAGCTGGATGGAATGGATCTATCGCGCACTCGTGTTACTGGTAATCGCCTGCCCCTGCGCACTGGTGATTGCAACTCCTGTCACCATCGTAAGCGGCTTGGCATCGGCCACCCGCCACGGAATCCTTGTCAAAGGCGGGGCCTACCTTGAGCAGGGGCGCCACCTTCGCTGGTTGGCATTGGATAAAACTGGAACCATCACCCATGGCCTGCCAAACGTCACGGATTTTAAAGTGATAGCGCCAATGCCCGCGGAAGAGGTACAAACCCTGGCGGCGAGCCTAGCCGAACGCTCCGATCATCCGGTATCCAGGGCCGTACTAGAGTTTGCTCAGATTCCCCACGAACGTCTTCAAGAAGTAGGTACTTTTGAAGCCCTGGCCGGGCGCGGCGTCAGGGGCAGAATTCAGGGGGATCAGTGCTACCTGGGTAACCACCGGCTTATTGAAGAATTGGGCATTTGCTCCGCCGAGCTGGAGCGCCAATTGGGAACCCTTGAGGAAGAAGGGAAAACTGTTGTGATGCTGACCCGGGAAAACTCCGTACTGGCGATATTTGCTGTCGCCGATACCGTGAAGGAATCGAGCCAGCACGCCATTGAGAGCCTTCACAAGCTGGGCGTGAAAACACTGATGCTTTCCGGGGACAACCAGCACACTGCAGATGCGATTGCCAAACAAGTCGGCATCGATCGGGCTGAAGGCAACCTACTGCCGGAAGACAAGCTCAGAGAGGTGGAGGCTCTATCTGGAAAAGGCCAGGTTGGCATGGTTGGCGATGGCATTAACGATGCCCCCGCCTTGGCACGTGCTGATATAGGGTTTGCGATGGGAGCAACGGGAACCGACACAGCGATAGAAACCGCTGATGTGGCCCTGATGGACGACAATCTGGGCAAGATCGCCACCTTTATCCAACTATCTCGTTCAACGGCCCATATTCTTTGGCAGAACATTATCTTGGCGCTGGGTATTAAAGCGGTTTTTCTGGTGCTTGCTTTTGCCGGAGAGGCAACCATGTGGATGGCTGTTTTTGCCGATATGGGGACCAGTTTGTTAGTAGTCTTTAATGGGCTCCGAGTGATGAGAAAATAATCAATCCTACTCAAGTTAGTCAGTGCTGGAGAGCGGCACCTCTAAGTTATTCTTAGCATCGGTCACAGCACTGATTAATTCCGCCGGCTGATCAACTCCAATATAAATCCATCTTACCTGCCCAACTTGCCTGTTTAGTTCGATAAGAATATTTGGATTACCGGAAAAGTTAAATCGTTTTACAGCTTTCGACCTTGGAATGTAACCAGAGCTTTGAGTAATAGAATGGATATCGCTTAGACAAATATTCTTCTGATTAAAGAGGCCATACCTTACTAAGAGGCAGTCATTATTAAGAGATATTGGTCTACGCCCCATTGACCTATATTCGGCAACCAAGAATAGAAGCCCAAACAGAGTCAAAAAGCTGACAATATTTGCTGCCATTGGCGACCAAATAAAGTGTAAAAGGAGATGTACTATTGGCAGTTCGAATAAAATAATAAAAATGAATCCGAGAGCAGTAGTTTTTGCTCCAGCCCTCAAATGATAACTAAAATGCTTACTCCCGTGATATTGGCTTGGGTCAATGCGATGACCAAGGAACGTGAACATCCAAACACGGGCCTCAAACTCCAATATTTGTGCTAACACTCCCCCACCGGTATATTTCTCCACTGACGAGCGTATTGCGATATCAGGATCGTCATGGTTGATAGTTGCCGCCCTAATTGCCGAACACATTGTAGCTATAGCCGTCACTTCAACTATAACCAAGCCTGCCAATAGCAAGTATCTCCCCATCTCCAGGTATGGCCAAAGGACTTTACTTTGATTAGGGATAATGTAACTTCCAACCAATACTACCAGGCTCCCAAAGACCAGTATTTTTAGCAGTGCGTCCCGCTTATTTTCGGAACAAATTAAACACAGAATAGGTAAAACAATAAGGCCATCTATCAGTAGCAACCACTCGTAATTAGCGCGACCGTAATCATTTAGGGGGGCCGTTAGAGCTATAGTATAAGCCCCAAAAAATGGAGATACAGATTAGAAATAGAAGTGGAAAAATCTTTTTTAGCGCCGCGTTCATTGCTTACCCTATCGAAAGAAGTGCAACGAGCAAAATTACAAACCTAAAGCTGTGACCTCAACCAATCCTTGAATTTGATAATACCGCGCGCAACCAAAAAAGGAACCAAAAACTGGCCACTCATCTGCAGCGCAAACTTTGGCCAGAAGTCTATTTCTTCAGAGAAGAATGACAGTACAAGATTGCCTGGAAATAAAAATGTACCGAAATACGGCCATCCCCCACCAATAATTTTCCAGTTATACGCAAATGCCAGTAAGCCGATAGCCAGGGAAATTACCCCTACAACCAGCGAAAATCGTAATCCTTTATCGCTAATCAACATTGCAACCCCTTGCTTCATATAGATTACTTACCTCGAACAACCTCTTTCTTGATGTAAACACCCAACCTTTTAGCGAGGCGCACCAAGTTCCCTCGGTCTACGGATAGTAATTTGGCCGCTTTACTCCAGTTCCCATCGGTCTCAGCTAGAGCACGCCCAATGAGTTCGCGCTGATAGTTTTCCGTTTCCACCCTTAAATCAATAGCCTCAGACAGCGACTCTACCGGTTTCCGCGGAGGCTTCTGAATAACCAGGTCATCGGGAATTTCAATTTGTTCTGCAGTAATGGCAACAATAGCTTCTGGAGAGCTACCTTTGCGGGCCCTAAGGGCTGCGCGGCTGATAATATGTTCCAGCTCGCGAACATTACCCGGCCAAGCGTATCGCTGTAGCTTATTGGTGGCCTCTGTACTGAGACGCAACTGACGAAAACCCAGCTTCCTGCGGGAGCGCTCCAAGAAGTAGTCTGCCAACAGCAGGACATCATTACCCCTCCGGCATAGCGGTGGGACTTCAAGGGGATATACAGAGAGGCGGTGGTAGAGATCAGCTCGGAAAGTACCGTTTTCAATCCCTTTGCGTAAATCCCTATTAGTCGCCGCTACAATACGAACATCTACATGCTGCACCGTATCCTTACCTACCGGCTGAATCTCACCACTTTGCAATACACGCAACAGTTTGCTCTGCACCACAAGCGGTAACTCGCCAACCTCATCCAGGAAAATAGTGCCGCCGTTCGCCAGTAAAAATTTGCCGGGCCTCTCGCGATCTGCGCCGGTGAAGGCCCCTTTTGAATGGCCAAAAAGTTCAGCTTCCGCCAGGGTTTCAGTCAGGGAAGCGCAGTTCAAATAGACTAAGGGCTTCTCCTTGCGAGTCGACAACCTGTGGACGGTACGGGCCACCAGCTCTTTCCCCACTCCCGTTTCACCGAGAATCAGCACGTTGTAATCCGACCCAGCCACCAGCTCTATCTCACTGCGCAGGGACTGCATTTCCGCGCTCTCACCAATTAATTCACCTCCATCCCGCTCCAGTGCCTGCTGGGTTAGGTCTTTCACCAATTGCTCGGCATGCTCGGCGGAGTGTGACAGGGCTTTTAGCTCGAGGGCTGTGCGCAAAGTGGCTGCAGACAGTGCGGCTATCAGCTCCAGGGTTCGATCACTGATTCGGGCATAGGCATCTGCTGTCATGCTATCCACTGTCACCAGACCAATCAGGTGGTTATCTGAATAGAGAGGCAAGCCCATACAAGAGTGCACGGGAAGATCTCCCTCCCTATCCAACAGCAAACCATCGAAGGGATCTGGTAGCTGACAGTCAGAGGGGAAGCGGACCGGGTGTTCCGAGGCGCAGATTTGCGCTAGCCGTGGATGCTCATCAATCAGGAATCGCCGCCCTAGGGTCCGTCGGGCAAGCCCTTGGACTGCGAGGGGGGTGAGTGTATCGCCATTGAGCCCAAGCAAGGCAACAGCATCGCACTTGATCGCTTTGCGGATAGTAGAGAGCAGACGCTCAAAACGATCGCTGTTGTTAAGGCTATTAGCCAGGTCCAGAGCCACTTCGAGCAGTAAGGTTGCGTTGGTATCTACCATAGCCAAGTCAGTCCAAAAGACCTTTAAGAGTCATTATGACACAGCAACCATAAAGGTCAATTTGACACACAAACACCAAAAATAAACCATAACTCATTGTTTTTATTGGTATTTATATTTGGCATAGCAGTTGCTAAAGATAGATTGACGCCGTTTGAACCTGAGGCCGATATGCTGAATACGGAAAACCCCTTACTGCGTGAGCGTTTCAAGCTTCTACTAAAAGCCGGTAACTTTACGCTGCTTCTGTCAGTTCCCCTGCTTATTCTGACGATTGTTATTTGCTATCCCCTATCGCACCTATTTTCAATTCCCGCGCAGGTCGCAGGACATATCTTTATGGTGATTAGTGCGACGTTTCTAAAACTGGGCTACATAGGTCGTGTGGTTGCTCAATACAACCTTAACCTTGAAGTTCGTTAGAAATTAAAAAACGCCTTCTTGTCCCCTGCCCCCTTTAGCAGTGGCATATAAATTTTGCCTGAAGCCGCAGTAGCTCTGGGCTTCAGCACTACTCGGCACCTGAAACAACCGTGGACTATACTGACAATCTCAGGTGACGCATCTCCTTGTGCGACACCTCGGACCGACACATCAAGTCTGCAAGCACTTAATTGATTGATGAACAAAGGGCCAAAGTCAGGGGGTATCAAAATTGGGCTTAGCCTTAACAAGCAATGAGTTGAGAGCCCTTACCAATGAATGGAATCCAAGCGTAAGACCCACTCCGCACACTCAATCCCCTCCCCTCCTCAAAGAGGTACTGCCAGACATTAGCAGTGAGCCACATACGTTCGCTCCTATATCACAGATAGGTAACAGCAATAGCCGAAGTCCGCACTCGCCTATTGGGGAGCAAACCTAAATGTGGGAAATGATCGATGACGGAATTACTTTCTTTGCCACTCAGAGCTACGCCACTCTCTTTACGATGTTTTGGATTGTCGTGGTGTTGGAGTTTCCCAGATATTTAATGTCGTTTTTTACCTCTGTATTTTTTTTCGCCTCCAAACCTGAATTTGAAGAAGATATAGAGTCTTTAGGCAGACTCACAGCGGTAATCGCCGGTCACAACGAAGAAAACTCTATTGAAAAGTGTGGCGAGCGATTACAGGAACAGAGCTATATCCCCTACGAAGTGATCGCGATTAGCGATGGCTCCACAGATAAAACCCGGGACGATATTCACTACCTGCAAAATAAAGGTCGCTTGGATGGCGCTCATGCAACAGAACTGCGTGGAGGCAAGGCCTCAGCCCTTAATTTAGGACAGAGATTTTCAACAGGCGACTTTATAGCCTCAATTGATTGCGATTGCACCTTCGATCGCCACGCTATGAAATACGTGATGCAAGGCTTTGCAGATCCCAGGGTTGGCGTGGTTTCAGGTAATGTAATTGTCCGAAACTCCACAGAAAATATACTCAGCTCCTTCCAGGCCATTGAATATGTAATCAGTATTTGCTTGGGGCGACACTCCCTAGCGATGCTCGACCAAATGTGTTGTGCCTCCGGTGCCTTCAGTGCTTTTAGGGTATCCGCAATGAATCAAATTGGCGGCTTTGATGCCGGCGGAGGAGAAGACTTAGATATCACCTTTCGTTTGCGGGATTACGGTTGGAAAGTGGAATTTGCACCTGAGGCGATTTGTTATACCGATGTTCCCACCAGCATCACAGTTCTAATGCGCCAGCGCTTTAGGTGGGAACGGGATGCGATTCGTCTTCGCTACCGCAAGTACCTGCATTTTATTAATCCGTTCCGCCAAGGAATGCAGCTAAAAGAGTTTTTTCACCAATATGAATTCCTGGTTTTCAATGTTATTGCCGCAATAGCTTTACCAATCTATTTAGTCTGGATATTTGTGCGCTATGGCGACAATGCCTGGTTTATTTTAGCGGGAGCCCAGGTTGTATTAATTGCACTCGATACAATTACCTTTGCTTTAGCTTCTTACGCAACCCCAAAAGTCAAGTCACTTCCCCTTTGGCCCTATATTCCTGCCTATAGCATCTTTTATGTAAACTTTATGCGAGTCGTAAGACTGTATGCTTATGTTCAGGAATGGATCTTTAGAACATCCTATAAAGATTCTTTCGCCCCTTTAAAAGTACACCGTGTTCGTGAGTAGCTTGAATGAAGGCTCTGCGAAAACGACTACGCCCAGATAGCTTCGAAAGCGAGCAGCGAAAAACCCGAGGATCTGCCAGCCGACGAATATATCTGGCTTTGTTAATTTTATTTGGTATTGGCGTTATTCGCTATATATGGGGTGACTGGTTTTTACTGCGAAGCGATGGGTTAGTACTACGCGATCAAAGCGTTATTGAAATGGGCTATCTAGTAAAAGTAGTAGAGGTTGCCGTAGATGAAGGACAAGCTGTTAAAGAGGGCGAACTACTCTTAAGGATTGAATCAATGGAGCTACTGGAGCGAATCGCCGATCTCTCCACCCGCCAAGCTAACCTAATACAGATTTCTGCTGAATTCACTTTATTGGCAGAGACTGCTAAAAAACTACTCACTCCCGCCAAGGAGCGTAAAGTACAAATTGGCCGAATCGTAGATAGAATCAATAAACTTGCAAATAAAGGAGTAGTCAGCGAAGTCGGTTACCAAGATGTATTGAAAGATAACTTCGAGGCCAGTGAAACCCTGGTAAAATTACAAGTTGAAAGCGCCACCCTGGAAGGAAAACGTAGATCTGTTGATGAGGCAATTTATCGCTCCGAACAAGCGCTAAGAAAACTGGAGGAGCATTACAATAACGGTATTATTCAAAGCCCCACTTCTGGTCTAGTTGGGGCTTCAGTCCCCCATGTCGGCAATGTTTATGATGCTGGGGAGCCCCTTATGTCTATCTACACCGGGGAAGCCTATGTCCTAGCCTATCTACCCAATCAATATCAATTCGTGATCAAGCCTGGAATGGAGGTATTGGTTACTGGTGGACGCTTTAAAGACAAAGGGGTACTAGTAGAAATGATCCCCCTCTCAGCAGCACTACCCCAGGAGTTCCAAAATACATTCAAGCCCACATCGCGTAATCAGTTAGCGAAAATAGTCTTACTTGACCCATCAAAATTTCCGGTGAACGAGAAAGTTACCATAACCCTAAAGATTGACTGGATTGATGTCATTATTGATAAATTTATTAATTAACTCCCCCCAGATGACGACTACCTTTTATGTCATACAGTTATTCCTAATTCCTGCCAGGGACGTAGGGCACCTATCCCTGCCTATTGCCAATTTTTCACCTATCTTTTCTTAAATACTCAACAATCTATTCAGTAAAAGGGACGCCATATACGCCACAGGTTACACAGTTACGTATAACTGGCATGAAATAAGCTAAAACACTCAGTTAATCTTTCAAACGCCAGCTGTTATATAGGTGTGGAGGAATCAGCATCTCCTTTTTAAGTGACGAATATAGCTTTTTTCGCTGGCCCGGCGACTCTAAGGTGACATCGCATACCGGTGAATCCAAAGACGCTATTTTAATTGAGGAGCCAGCATCAGTAGATGACCTGACGCATATATGGCATATGCGTGGTGGCTTGTATCTACTCCCGGTTATTGATCTCACTGGAACAGTCGGCGAGAAGGTAGATCTGGATTGCTCAAAGCTTAGTGCGCAGGATATGCCCGTTGTGAGCCAGGTTATTGACGACTTTCACTATCGGCGCGCGCAAGTCCACCTGGATTTCCACACCACTCAGAAAGATAGCGACAAAATACTAGCGCGATTATTTGTATCTGGCGTAAGTCTCTCGCCGCACTATAGCCCCAACTCCAAAGCGACTGTTGATTTTAATATTATCCTCGATAGCCCAACTGTTGTGACGGAATGTGAAAAACTGATCGAATCAGGATTTCTACAGGGCAAGTTTTTCGATCGACGCCATATCTGTAACGGCTGTGGAGGTTCCCAGTTTAATGTCCGTGAAGAGTGCGCGGTATGCAGATCCTCTAACCTTACCGAAGACTTCTATCTGCACCATTTCAGCTGCGCCTACCTGGGACGCGAAGCTGACTTCAGGGAAGGTGAAGACCTGATTTGCCCCAAATGTCGAAAGGAGCTTTTACACTTCGGCAGTGACTACGACAAACCCGGCACACTACTTATTTGCAATGCTTGCGGCCATGCCAGCTCAGAAGTGGAAATAGGGTTTTTGTGTCTCAACTGCCAGATGGATACCGATAGCGAGTCAATCCGTACCGGTGATATTCATAGTTACGACCTCACTGAAAGAGCCAGCAGTTACCTTAGGGCAGGATACGCATTTCTCGATTTCACTGACCACAATCCCATGTTTGCCGACCTGCCCTTCACCCTGATCGTAGAACTCAACCAGGCGGCAAGAGCATGGAAAGAGAACAAAACAAATTTTTGCTTGGTGAATATCAACTATGAACATGCTCATGAACTCGAAGTCGAGCATGGGCCCCGACAAACAATGCAGAGCCGCCGCCAATTTATAGAGAACCTTCATGGAGTTTTATGTAGAGCTTACGAAGGTATACGGAAAGAGGACTTTATTACCGGGAAATATGAAGATTATATGGTTCTACATGGAATAGCTAAGGAGGACATACTTGAAGATCGCAGAGAAATGATCAAGATTGCCATGTCCTCCATAAGGCTGGATATTGGCCCCTACTTTAAAGTACTCGGGCCCGAGGAGCTTGTTTAAAAGAAAGCCGAACACCTCCCTGTTACAACTACCTTACCCGAGCCGGCTACCCCTACAACTTACTCGACAACTCGCGAATTTCATGATTCAGGATACGGTCGTTGTGGCTGTAATCCACGGGCACATCCACGAGATGGACCCCACCCGCCCTACAGCATTTTTCTATCATCGGCTTAAACTCATCTGTGGCCGTTATTCTGTGGCCATGAGCACCATAGGATTTTGCATAATCGACAAAATCAGGATTACCAAAATCCAGACCAAAGTTATCAAACTCCATCATGGCCTGCTTCCACTTGATCATTCCGTAGGCATCATCGCGCAAAATAAGCACGATAAGGTCAAGTTTTAAACGAACCGCCGTTTCAATCTCCTGGGAATTCATCATAAAGCCCCCATCCCCACAACAAATTGCAACCACACAGCGGTCAGGGTAAACCAGCTTGGCAGCCATTAAGCCATTAAGCCATTAAGCCATTAAGCCATTAAGCCATTAATGATGGGGCCTCTGCGAAAATATTCCAGGGTTACCTTTAATATAACTAGGGTAAAATAGTAGCTGGAAGCCCATTATCTCTACTTGCTAATCTAAATATCTAACTAAAGAAAACAACCTTTTGGGGCCAATGCTAGTAAATCGTAGTAAAAAAAGCTCGCAGGCTCCTTTGCCATATACGCAAATAACAAAAAGAGGGCTATGCATCAAAAATAATGGATCAGCAATCAAAATAGTATTCAAATCTTCATAGCCAGAAACAATATCTCTAACAACCTACCACTTTTCTGGCCATGAGAATCTGTATATTAATAAGATGAAAAGTAATTAGTAAGCGACCGCACTTCCTAAATCTCTTTGAAGTAGTAGTGAGCAGATATGAACCACCCACTACAAGATTTAGATTCTGCTTATTACTTTACAACATTAAATTAAGAGAGCATAGCCAATATCACATGCATTCCTTTTCAAAGACATGTAATGTGCCCAAGTTATCATAAACCAGCAAATAAGGAGCTCTATAAATAATAGGAGTAGGAGGCGGAAAACTGACACCCTCTTCTTTGTGCACCCAATCAAATTCATGGGTAACAGTATTAAATGCTCCAATAACACCTTTTTTCTGGTCTGTGGTAAGTATATGACTTCCTTCCAGAATATAATTACTTCTTTGCGACCCTATGCCTACTGATTCAAAATATGGAAAATTTTGATAATTATCCTTTAACTCCCCTGTCATTAAATCATAAGCGGCATAATTAACTAGCATTTGATGAAGGAGCCCCTTCGTTTTATCAATGCACAACCCTCTAGCAAAAGTTTGTATCTCCCATTTAACTTCTCCTGTCTCAATATTAAAGGCAACTACTTTATCTAACCCTTTAAAACAAAAAACAACTATATTGTTATCAGCCCCAACTAATTCAGGAAGATATTTTCCACTGGCCATTTCCACAGACCACTTAACTTCTCCACACTCAAGGTCTCGCCTACCAATTCCTTTAAGCGAAACTGTAAAGGCTATATTTGACTCAACCCTAATATTCTCTCCAAAATCCGCTTCCCAGATAACCTTATCTAGAAAAATATCTTGAATACCTTGCCTTGACAGAAAAAGAGAGTAGTCATAGTCAGTCCTCACTACAATTAATTTTTCGTTATATATACTGAAATCACATACCGGATTTTCAATAGTGACCGATTTTACAGTGGCGAGTTGAGAGTCAAAAAATGCGTATCCAGAACCCGAAATACCAATAAGAACATCATCTATCCTTACCAACCCCTTGAAATCACTCTCAACATGTGAGTCAAATATTTCTTTCTCACTTACTATATCATACTGAAAAATTTTTGATCCTGATTGATAAGTCAGCATGCTACCCTCTAAAGAATAGCCTTTGCTGACAGATTTAATTTCAGATATTTTTTTATACATATAATGCCTATCCATCAGTGTACAAAATCCAATAAAGGGTGATTAGTCAATAGCCCTTTATTAGCTAAGTCAATTAGCATGTCAGCATCTGAAATATCTTGGCGTATAAAGAACTCCGGGTTGGCATCAAATAATTCATTTGCCTTTGAAGAGCTCTTAAAAACATTCTGAAATTGACCCTTCATAGCATCATTTAAACCATTGCTAAAGTAGTATTCAAAATCACTTCCACCTGTCAAATAAGCTTTAAATTGTTCATAAGTACTACCAGAAATACTCCGTGCAGAACTCCAGTTTTTCATCTCTACAGATTTAGATCCAGAAAGGCCTGTAGTCGGATCAAAAAGACAGTACTTTAACCTTGCCACTTACCGCATCTATACCAACCAGGAGAATCCAGCTGTTTTTATCAAGATGAATTTGGGCGGGGATAGTATCAGGAGGGGAACTAAAGGGTCAATGAATGCCACCAGGTAAGAATTGGCTTTGAGACCTATCTACCACCCAAATAATAAGCTTGGTGCAGGTTAACCACCAAGAAATATTACTACGGCAGCAGTACAGCAACATTAGAAGAATACAACCCCAGTAAAAACAGCGAAACGTAAGAAGCTCACCACCTTAAGATTGGACTAAGAAAGACGCCCTTCGCTCTTGTAGGCCTGCAAAATGAAGTAAATTATAGGTGTAAAACTTCAAGTAATCTAGCATATCACCTTTATCGCTCATTTCAGCTTGCTATTTCTTTTAATTGACAACAATCGCTTCATACACTCTATCAGAATTATCTATTACAGTCGGCATGGTTAGATAATCATCCAGTTCTGACTGGCGAATTTTTTCTTACTCTTAACGGGCGTGGCATCGGATACTAATTGTACTAATCACAAAGACAGCGACAAAATATTAGCGCAGTTGTTTGTATCTAGCGTCAACCTTCCCCCTCACTACAGTTCCAACTCCAAAGTTATCGTCGGTTTTAATATTATGTTCGATTGCTGGACGGTTGTGACGGAATGCGAAAAGCTCATTTGTAATGCCTGCGGCCACGCGAGTTCAGAAGTGGAAATAGGGTTTTTGTGTCTCAACTGCCAGATGGATACCGATAGCGAATCAATCCGTACCGGTGATATTCATAGTTACGACCTCACTGAAAGAGCCAGCAGTTACCTTAGGGCCGGATACGCATTTCTCGATTTCACTGACCACAATCCCATGTTTGCCGACCTGCCCTTCACCCTGATCGTAGAACTCAACCAGGCGGCAAGAGCATGGAAAGAGAACAAAACAAATTTTTGCTTGGTGAATATCAACTATGAACATGCTCATGAACTCGAAGTCGAGCATGGGCCCCGACAAACAATGCAGAGCCGCCGCCAATTTATAGAGAACCTTCATGGAGTTTTATGTAGAGCTTACGAAGGTATACGGAAAGAGGACTTTATTACCGGGAAATATGAAGATTATATGGTTCTACATGGAATAGCTAAGGAGGACATACTTGAAGATCGCAGAGAAATGATCAAGATTGCCATGTCCTCCATAAGGCTGGATATTGGCCCCTACTTTAAAGTACTCGGGCCCGAGGAGCTTGTTTAAAAGAAAGCCGAACACCTCCCTGTTACAACTACCTTACCCGAGCCGGCTACCTCTACAACTTACTCGACAACTCGCGAATTTCATGATTCAGGATACGGTCGTTGTGACTGTAATCAACAGGCACATCCACGAGATGTACCCCACCCGCCCTGCAACATTTTTCTATCATCGGTTTAAATTCATCCGTGGCCGTTATTCTGTGGCCATGAGCACCATAGGATTTTGCATAGTCGACAAAATCAGGATTACCAAAATCCAGACCAAAGTTATCAAACTCCATCATGGCCTGCTTCCACTTGATCATTCCGTAGGCATCATCGCGCAAAATAAGCACGATAAGGTCAAGTTTTAAACGAACCGCCGTTTCAATCTCCTGGGAATTCATCATAAAGCCCCCATCCCCACAAATTGCAACCACACGGCGGTCTGGGCACACCAACTTGGCAGCCATTGCCGAAGGCAAGCCCGCCCCCATCGTTGCCAGTGCATTGTCGAGCAGCACGGTATTCGGGGCTAAAGCAGGATAATTCCGCGCGAACCAGATTTTGAACATGCCATTATCAAGCGCAATAATTCCCTTCTCCGGCATTACTTCGCGGAGATCCTTTACCAGTCGTTGCGGACGAATTGGGAAAGTGGTGGCATTTGAGCCCTCCTGGATATGCTTTTGAAGCGCGGCACGGATACGGTGCGCATCGGTAAAGCTCCAGTGATCCTGGGGTTCCAAGTGCTGGTCCAACTGCCACAAGCTGTTGGCAATATCGCCAACCACCTCTATCTGCGGGAAGTAGACCGGATCCACTTGCGCTGAATTGAAGTTGATATGTACAACTTCCGGGCCACCGGGACGCATAAAGAAAGGCGGCTTTTCTACAACATCGTGACCCACATTGATAATCAGGTCGGCCTGCTCAATGGCCCGGTGAACAAAATCCCCATCGGATAGCGCGGTATTTCCAATAAAGTGCGGGCCCGATTCATCAATTACTCCCTTACCCATCTGAGTTGTCACCACCGGAACACCCAGCTTGTCGACAAACTTGCGCAACATTTTGGCGGTTAATTTACGGTTTGCGCCTGCTCCCACCAACAGCAGTGGTTTACGGGATGCCGCAATCGCTTCTGCGGCTTTGCGCACCGCCTTCTCTTCGGCAATTGGCCTGCGGTTATAGCTGGGTTCCAAGACCGGCATGGTGGAGTGTTCACGGGCAATATCTTCAGGAAATTCCAAGTGGGTCGCCCCCGGCCGCTCCTCTTCCGATTGCCGGAAGGCTTCACGGACATGAGCTGGCACATAGTCGCCCCCCACAATGGTCTTGGTGAACTTGGTCAGCGGACGCATCATGTCAACAATATCAATAATCTGGAATTGGCCTTGCTTGGAACTTTTGATAGGTTTTTGACCAGTGACCATCACCATCGGCATTCCACCGAGCTGGGCATAGGCTGCAGCTGTCACAAGGTTCGTGGCCCCCGGCCCCAAAGTAGACATGCAGACACCTGGTTTGCCCGTAAGCCGACCATAGGTAGCAGCCATAAAACCGGCACCTTGTTCATGGCGCGTGACAATTAGTTTTATCTTTGAACCCCGCAAAGACTCCAGCATATCCAGGTTTTCCTCACCAGGAATCGCGAAGATGTACTCAACGCCCTCTTTCTCCAGGGCACGAATAAAAAGGTCCGATGCTTTCATTGGGGAGGCTCCTGTAGTCCCGCCTTACTAACAATAAGATCCCCGCCAAAAGAGCTGCCTTTATAACTGCCTGACACAATTGCTCAATTACGCGGATACCTCTCTTACATCTCACTTTATCGGCTCGTAAGTTTGCACCCTGCACAGTAGCTCACATGGTGCCTTAGCAATGTATTGCTAAGATCAGTCTCAGGGAAAACTATTTCTTGCGCGCTGATATCCACCGTCCAAGTGATGACAGCAAAACCCCTGATAAGTCTTAAATCACTGCCTTTGTATGACACCGGATGATAAGAGTTGCAAATGGAATCTCGCTCAGAAGGCGCAAGAAAACACTGGGTTCTATCACTTGCCGCTCTCGGGGTTGTATTTGGTGATATCGGCACTAGCCCACTCTACGCCTTTAAACTGATTTTCCACCCCCGGTTTGGAATTCCCCATAACACCGAGACCATTATTGGTGGGGTCTCTGCTGTCTTCTGGGCACTTACCCTCATTGTCACTATTAAGTACGTCATATTGGTAATGCGCTTGGACAACCGAGGGGAAGGCGGGATCATGGCGCTGATGACACTGGCTCTGGAAGCGACAAAAGGGCGAGAATTATTAAGAAAGCTCATTATCGGCGGCGGAATCTGTGGGGCGGCACTATTTTTTGGTGATGCCGTTATCACACCAGCCATCTCCGTACTCTCCGCAGTCGAGGGGCTCGAGATAGTCAATAAGACTCTAAAACCGTTTATCCTGCCAATTTCTATCGGCATACTCTTTGGATTGTTTTTTGTACAGCGCTTCGGTACCGAAACCGTGGGGAAACTGTTCGGCCCGATTACCGCCATCTGGTTCTTAGTTTTGCTGCTCGCGGGCCTTTACTGGGTGCTCCAAAACCCTGTAATCCTCCACTCCATTAATCCCCTACATGCTGTGAGCTTCCTCACTAACCATGGCATGGCTTCCTTCTGGATATTAGGTGCAGTGTTACTGGTGTTTACCGGAGGAGAGGCTCTATATACCGACATGGGGCATTTTGGACGCATGCCTATAAGAATTGCCTGGATAGGTTTGGTATTCCCCGCCCTGGTGTTGAACTATATGGGACAGGGCGCTCTACTTATTAGTGACACCTCTGCGGTAGACAACCCCTTTTACCGGATGTACCCGGACTGGTCGCTCTACCCAATGATTATTCTTGCAACTGTAGCAACCTGCATCGCTTCCCAGGCCTGTATCTCGGGGACCTTCTCCCTGACAAAACAAGGAATCCAACTTGGCTTGATGCCCCGTTTTGCCATCCGGCACACGTCATCAGCACTCGCGGGACAAGTCTATATGCCCGGTGTCAATTACCTATTAATGACAGCGGTAATACTGGTGGCAATTCTCTTTGGAAGCTCAGTCCACCTGGCTAGTGCTTATGGTGTATCAGTGAGTGGCGCAATGTTGATTACCTCCTGCATTGCAGCAATCGTGTATCGCCACTACCTCAAATACAATCTGATAATTTGCCTGGCTGTCGGCTCATTCTTTGCTTTTATTGATTTTGCCTTTGTTACTTCAAACCTGGCAAAGATAGGCCACGGGGGGTGGTTCTCTATAAGTTTAGCCGCCTTTATTGCGATGCTGATGATTACTTGGAGAGATGGAAAAAAAGCGATAAATTGTTACTTACAGGGGAAAAATTTTAAATTAGAGCCCTATTTAAACTCACTTTTTGATAATCCCCCATTACGAGTACCTGGAACTGCAATATTTGTGGGAACCAATCAACTCTTTGTACCTCATGCCCTGATATACAATTTGAAGCACAATAGTGTCCTTCATGAAAAGAATCTTTTCCTAACCGTTACGTCGGCCAACACACCAAAAGTACTCCCAAAGAACCGAGCAATCATTAGCAAGATTAGAGAGGGATGTTTCAGGCTAATCTTACGCTATGGATATATGGAACGCCCAGATGTCGAAGGAGCCATAAATAAACTCAACAAAATGCACCTTTTGGATATAGATCCAAGTAAGTCTTCTTTCTTCACCTGCCGATACAATGTGTTTCCTGTTAAAGGCGGTTATAGCAAAATGGCAAATTGGCGAGAGCGGATCTTTGCCGCCATGGTAAGGAATTCAAGTAGTACTATAGACTATTATCGTATTCCAGCTAATCGGACTGTAGAAGTGCAAGAGAATATAATGATTTGAATTGACAAGTTAATTTATCAATAATTGACGAGGCTGTGAGACTCACTTTAGGGGATAGAGTGGAGGGGTTAAAGCGTGATGGTCATACCGCCTGCTTCCTTTACAGATAATATGGAAACAGGCGACAGGTCAAGAAACCCCTAAATATCAAATTAAGAAGCACAAAGATATTCAGGAGCTCCCTATCCCATAATCAGTTCGCTTCGTTTTTAAGTATAGAAGCCATATCACCGGACCAACGGCCGATTACTTGTGTTAAAGCTTTATTAAGCCCTGCCATTGAAGAGGAATTGAATTTTTTAGCTTCTGGCTGGCTCAGGAACTCCTCATATTTCGCTAAGCTTGTATCGTCGAAGCCTTGATAAGTTTGCACGAAAGAGAGAGTAACAAATTGCTCAACATTTTGACGCATCTGGGGCTTCATTGCTTCCATTTGTGCCTTATAAGCATCTAGATTGATCTCTTGGCCGGGAGCCATCACTGCCGTAACTGCGGAATAGACAGCAATACCCGTAGAGATCTGCATCTCCATCGCCATATCGGTAGCACCAACAAGCTGATCAATACGAGTTGCCATTTCAACGCGCTTTGTGTCAGCCATCAAATTCTGGAATGCCTCTTCAGAGCTTCCTTCCTCTTCAGCCTTGGTAATTTTCTTACCGATATCTGACTCATACCAAGCCAATAAGACCCCAACATCTTTATCGGTCAGAGAAGTACTCAGTGACGAGCGCACTTCATCCATAATGATGGACGGTAAAATTGTATTATCTGCACTTTCAAGAATCTTCTGCAGTTTATCCTGAGAAATTGGTGCACCCTGCTGTACGCCTTCCGCAAATCCAGATTTTACTAGCTCAGGAAACCCCTCAACCTGCTTGGTGAAACCTGACACAAGCAGAAGCTTATCCAAATTGGTTATTTTATCGGCAGCGGCAAAAACAGACGTACCACAGCTTCGCTATAAAGAGCCTAAATAATCCCCAACTCAGATAGTTTTTTTCTGGCAATTTCAATTCTTTTCTTTTGTACTTCCCGAAAACTACTGCCATCTATGTTAATCGCAAAATAATGAATATTGTTATTGGACTCAACAATTCCAATATACCAACCTAAAGCCTTATTCTTAGCTAATGGCCCTCCTCCTGTTTTTGCATATAGCTTATAGGCATCAGTCTCCTCTACTAGCATCACTTCTTTAAATTTATCTATAACTGACTGCGATACAGGTAATTGACCAGTAAATAAACGCTCCAGGAAGTCTACCTGCTCCAACGCTGATATTTTGATACTCTCATTGAGCCAGAAGGTATCAATACCAGACGAAGCATCCCGATTACCATAATTAAAACCTGCCAAATACTGATTCATTCTCTTAGCGCCAATCTCCGTTGCTAATTGCTGATAGATCGGAACCGCTGAATTTTGAAATGCTTCGCGAATCGTCAAAGGCCTTTCTGACCAGATTGTAGGCCACCACTCTTTAGCCGGGTATTTGTCATGATTATAGGTTAGCTCTTGTAACAGGTTCTCAACTAAACCCAAGTCAAGTGCAATAAGGGTATTGGGAACCTTAAAAGTAGAGAATGGTGTGAACTGCCTGGCTGCCCTCTCCCTATTAATTACCGTATATTCTGAGGTCCGACTATTCTTGAGCACAAAAGTACATAACTTGCTACATGAGCCCCCATCTTCTGCAATCACCGAGTTGCTGACACCAAAAACCAATATTGCAGCAGTGATAAACCATATAAAGTGTTTCAACCGGAATCTCCTTGATTTAGAGTGCGTGATACCCGAGGAACATCAATAAATTTAATCAGGATCTACCGGGTAATAAGCACACCGAAAAGTACCTTTCGGATATTGGGAGGAGTTAATTGGCAAGTCAAGTAACTACGAGACTAACAAACAGTCCTCATTAAGTAATGACTGTACCATCATTTAGAATTTAAGAAATACTGCCAACTGAACAAACTAGGTTTGGTGCTTCCTATTGATAAGCACCAAACCTTTTGTGTAAAAAGCAAGCAAAGCTCTAGCTTTGGGCTATCTTAATTTCTGCGGTCTGAGTTATTCCCCATATCCCACAGAATTGGCTGATCGCCACCCATAATAGTTGAAGGCATCTGACCATTCCATTGCTGCGCGCGGATATATTCAACCAAGGTATGGTTTCTGGCAATCGCATCAGCTTTTGCTTTAATCGCTGCAGCTTCCGCTTCCCCTTTCTCCAGAATCGCAAAAGCTTCCGCCTCGGCTTCTACACGAATCTTATGGGCTTCACCATCTGCTTTAGCTTTGGTGGCATCACGGCGCGCATTAGCAGTATTCACCTCACGTTGCGCTTCCAGCTTTTGACGTTCCAATTTATGCTTTTCGGCAGCCGCCAAGTTCAACTCTGTCTGCTTGGTTTCAATAGATTGGATGTACTTGGGAGGCAAGCTGATGCTCTCAATCTGTACATCTCCCAATTCCATAGGCAACCCCTTGGTTTCCTCCTCCAAGAGTTCCTCAATCCGTCGAATTGCTGCATTCCGGTTCTGGATAATCTGCTCTGCCTTGAATTCAGCCAGACCAGCTTTACTGGCGCTTCTCAGCCTGGGATCGAGAATCCGCTGTTCAAATTGTTCCAAACCGCCATATTGCTTATACAAATCTATGGCTGCACTGCGAGTTACCGTCCAGTTCACCGCGGTCACTGCTTTTAACGGCATTTGTTCTGCGGTGGCGGCATTCATCGTTTCAACATTTTTCCGGGTTCTCACTTCGATTTCGACCACATTATCCATAAATGGGACTTTCGTATGAATTCCGGGATCAACCTGTGAAACTGCCTTGCCAAATCGCTTTACGATTCCTACGTGACCCTCGTCAACCGTGAAAACTGTCCCCATGGTGATAGGGATAATCAGTAATGCAACACCAGCGAAAATTCCCTTCTTAAGATTTTCCACAAACTTTCCTTTAACTACTTACATCCAAAAACGGTTCTTAACTTCAAAGATGAATACAAAAGCGGGCATTTTTTAATCCCTATATTTCTTAATCAGATGGGAGTACCAAGTAAGCTCCGCTAAAATTCACTCAAAATGACCCGCAGGATGATATAGATAATTTTTCAATAAAAAAAGTATGACGCTTCACTTCCACATATCAGTAGAACAAACTCTTTGAACCGTAATATAGAAGTAAGCTTGAACTATCCAACCGTGATCTTGTTTGTAGATATTTAGCGCACAATAAAATCGCATTCGCAATTTCATATGCTAGATATACGAATAAAAATCGCCTTTTAAATTTGATCAAATACTTGAAGAGAACCGTATACACAAAAATAGATGTCACAATATTTTTGGCCTTTCATGAATAAAAGATATAGGAGAGATACGCCTAAACCCACTACCAGATGAGCACTTATTACTTATGCAAATCCAGCTATGCCTCACCTAAGCAAGAATTGTGCGCCCGATAAAGCCTTGCCATTCAATCAAGCTCTCAATCAACGCTATTATCCATTAGCAATCACTTTCTCTATCAATAAGTAGAGGCCTTGACAATGAGCACTTCAGATTCATCGGACAAGAATGGCCCTGTCGAGGCCAACCCATACAAGTGGCCATATAATGGGGATCTCAGGCCAGAAAACACCGCTCTCGTGGTTATTGATATGCAGGTGGACTTTTGCAGCCCCGGCGGCTATGTCGACAAGATGGGATATGATCTGGAGGCAATGCGCAAGCCCATCGAACCCATCCAGCAAGTATTGAATGCGATGCGGGCAGAAAACTACCACATTATGTACACCCGGGAGGGACATCGCCCCGACCTTTCTGACCTCCCTCCAAACAAACGCTGGCGCTCACGACAAATTGCTGCGGGTATCGGCGACCCGGGACCATGTGGACGTATTTTAGTCAGAGGGGAACCTGGTTGGGACGTGATCCCTGAACTAGCGCCCAAAGCTGGTGAGGTCATTATTGATAAGCCAGGCAAAGGTACCTTCTTTTCTACAGACTTCGGGCTAATACTCAAGCTTAAAGGGATCGATAACTTGATTCTCGTGGGCGTTACAACCGACGTCTGTGTACACACCACCATGAGGGAAGCAAATGATCGAGGATTCGAGTGCCTGCTTCTATCAGACTGCACTGGGGCTACCGACATCGGCAATCATGAGTCGGCTCTCAAGATGATTACTATGCAGGGAGGTGTCTTTGGCGCTCATACAGATAGTCAGAAACTCCTGAAGGGACTAGCGGAAGCCTCTAATACCAGGTAAGTAAATCATGTATTGTTGTTGGGGAAGAGCTTGTTACTGAGATCGCTCTTCCCTAATGGCATTTTAAATCAAGCGGGCTCCGTAATTTTCAGATCGCCAGCATATGATAAAATGAACCCCACTAAAAACATGTGCACACTAACACTGAACTGATACTGCCCTTCACTCTCTGTTTCATAAGCCTTGACTTTGGGCCAAAGAAATTTGGGCAAAGGTATACCTAATAGCTTCGTTTTCGAAAACTGATATTCAAGTGCTCCGTCGACATTATGAGCGGTAAACTGCATTTCCAAAGGGCCGAGCCTTTCCACCAGGTAACTTTTTTCTGAATAAAATGATGAACTCATCTTGAACCCATCGAAATCTCTCACCCAATCCATCCGATCGGAAAAGTGCCCACAATCAACAACTAACTGCGAACTTGAACTCGCCTTCGGAAATCGAAATATTGAACAAATAGTATTCGCAATAACTCCACCTCGCTTGACTACAACAGAACCCTCATACCTCTTCACCCCAGTGTGTGCAAATTGCAACAGTGGAGATAATTCATTGAATGAGGACCCCATATGAGCAGAAAGTATGTTCAATATTCACTCCTATTCCTATTCACTTCCTTTACCCACAGTACCATCTATACTGGTAACTGGCAGGCTGCAAATATTCAACCTGCCAGCGCACTCTCAGTCAACTCGATGACTAAATCAAGCTTATTTGCTATTCGCTCTCAGAATAGTGCTCATAGCCCGGTGGGCGTCAACGAACCCAAGCCCGGTGTTGTGATCACCCAACCAACTGCGGCGAGCATTATCTTTCAATGACTTGCTCACTAGTTGAGCAGCTTCTACCCTGCTAAGGCCATAGTAGTCTGCCATTTCAAGGAGCAATAGACTGACAGCCGCTAGTTGAGGAGCAGCAAAAGAGCTACCAGACTCAAAGTTTTGACTGGAAGCTGAATATACTGCATCGCCGGCAATAGCAAAGCTCTGCTTAATAGCCAAGGGGTTGTAACCCGGAACCGTCGCCGTAAGTGAAATCTCATTTGAGAATGGCTGGAGGTTGATTGCAAAAAACAAATTCTCAGCGCCGGCCTGACCTTCATTCTGAGCAAGGAATGCCCTGATTAAATCCAGGTCATAGGTAAAGAAGCTGCCGAGTGGCGGTAGCTCCAAGCGCTCTCTCACATCGGTGTTGTTATGCTCAAGATCCGTACCTGTATTTCCCAGTGACTTGGTAAAGATCTTACTTTGTAAAATAGCGGAAAGATGCTCTGCAAACTCTGGGTCCAGTTGGTCATTGGTGATATGGAACGCACGGCTCATATTGATCACACTAATGTCATCTCGATTCCGCATATAGGCCATTGCATCATTATAAGTTTTGCTCTCGGCACTAACGGGTACAATAGTTGCTTTCGGAGCAATATCCAAAATGATATCAATTACGGTGTTACCATGAAGGAAAGTAATGGGATCACCAAATGCAACTTCTGCTTCAATATTGGGATACTGTTCGCGCTGCTCTTGTAAGCGTGTCGGATCAAACAAATCAAAGACAGCAATTACCATACCCTCGCCATCAAAGCGCTTAGTCAAAATTTGCTGTTTCAGTTTATAACCGGGCACATGGGGAAGCAGTAACTCATTAATTGCCAATCTGAACAGATTCAGGTCGGCAATAGCGGCATCAAATTCCGGCCTATATTGCTCCTGGTAATCTTCTGGCTGAAACGTGTATAGAAGCTCAGCTAATACAATAAATTCTGTGATTGACTGGCCCCACTTGTGCATCAGTAATTCTTCAACCATATAGTGGGATTTTGCCATCCCCGAGTACTGATCAAATTCAGCTGCCATATACTCCTCAAGAATTGGAGTTACCGGTTCTTCCCAAGGCCATGGGGTTAATTCTTTTACAATCTCTAAAGAGTCCTTAGCCTGCTCAACATCCGGGGTTGAAGCAAATATATTGAGGCTACCCAGCAACATTAAGATTGTTAGTATTATCCTATTCAAAACTATTTCCTTGTTACGAAAAATTATTAGATAGTGCTCGTGAGCTGCTATAAGGCATGAGATATAAACATTTCCCATGACAGGAAAATTTGCAGCCTGGAAATAGGATCACGAATTATCCGGAAAGGCAACAACGCGAATAAGTATAGAAATTACAAAATCTATATTTCCGATATAGGTTGAAAATATTTGATTATCTGTTGTATCAACTCTTTATAGAAGGGAAAGTAAGAACACTGAAAACAATACTTCTGTCAGCTTTAGAGGGCCAGGTTCCCTGAATCTATAAGGTTAGGGCACCGAAGGTACTATTTTATCGTAAGTTTAAGGTAGCCTTAAGTAGCCAATGACTACCTTATTGAGTTACAGCACCTGATTTATTGGACTACAACTGTCCAGGGAATTTTGTTAATAGAGTAGACATAATTTATTACACGCTTTCTGATTCAGTAAAAAGCCAATCCTTGAAAGCAATCACCTTGCTTACTTCAGCCAGTTCTGGAAGATAAACTATGTAATATGCCAGGGGTGATTTATAGTCAATTTCTGGAAATAATCTAATTAGCCGGCCTGCAGCAAGATCATCCCTGACCATGACGCTACGCGCTAGCGCAATACCGTTTCCATCAATAGTTGATTGCAATACCGCAGCTGAATTGTTTATTTGGATATTATGTGTGCTTACTTTCTCAATAATCCCTGCTTTTTTAAACCATTCAGACCAAGTAGGGAACCCTGTAAAGGAATCCATGGACAAATCATGAATAAGTGTTTCTTTGACCAAATCATCTGGATGGTGGAAATGACCGCGCTTATGTAGAAAGTTTGGAGCGCATACAGGATACACTTCCTCATCCATGAGCTTTTCCGATGTCAGCCCAGGCCAATTTCCAAGACCGTAACGCACACCAACATCGACTCGCTGAACAGCAAAGTCTACCGGTTTTAAACTAGTATCAAGTCGAACATCGGTATTTGGACAAATATTCTGAAAACGTTCAAGTCTTGGCAGCAGCCACTTTGCCGCGAAAGCTGGACTAATAGATACTGTTAATACACCGCTTGCCGAACTCTCCTGTAGGCGTTCCAGCCCTATAACCAACCTGTCAAAACCAGCCCGGATATCTGGAAGTGCTATTTCAGCCGTTTCGGTAGGAACAAGACGGACTTTTCCACTTTTCATTCGGTGAAACAAAGGGGCACCTAGCCAGTCCTCCAATGAGCGAACCAACTGTCCAACAGCTGCTGGAGTTACATTTAATTCTTCTGCTGCAGCAGAAAAACTCTTGTATCGAGCGCTGGCCTCAAAAGCTCTCAGTGCATTTAGGTGTATAGGGAATCTCATACCAGTAAAGTTTTTCTTTAGCGTAAGGATAGATTATCTCGTTTGAAACTGAATGTAAAGTCATAAAAAATACACATCAAGCTTAATACAGAGAGAACTTATACGATCGTCAGTAGCTACAGAGTTACTTCTTAAATTTTTAAGAAAGTTTTTCTTTAGCATACGAATTAAAACGCGGACTAACAGGCATTAGTCAACTGAGGCTTACTATGTGGGAGTGGCTGTTCCATCCAGGCGTAACATCAACAAAACCCACTTATACAGTTAAAAAAGAGAGTTCATTATGAGCGCACAATTTGCAGGTAAAAAACTATTAGTTATTGGTGGCACAAGTGGTATGGGTTTGGAAACTGCCCGTACGATCCTTACCGAGGGCGGAAAAGCGGTTATCGTAGGTCACCGAGCTGATAAAACAGAAGAAGCGCGTGTACAACTGTCATCACTCGGTTCTGTTGAAGCATTAACAGCCAACTTAACTAATGATGAAGGTGTCCAAAACTTAACACGATCAATTGATGAACAACATGGGGATGTTGACTTATTGGTCAATGCTGCGGGAGTGTTTTTCCCAAAACCGTTTTTGGAGCATGATAATGCCGATTATGACCAATACATGAAAATTAACCGTGCCTTCTTCTTTATTACACAAAAAGTCGCAGCCAACTTAGTTGCAAGCAAACGTGCAGGTGCAATTGTAAACGTTGGCTCTATGTGGGCCAAACAAGCAATTGCAGCGACGCCATCATCAGCTTACTCAATGGCTAAAGCAGGTTTACATTCATTGACTCAGCACTTGGCGATGGAATTAGCATCATACAACATTCGTGTTAACGCAGTATCGCCAGCTGTTGTACAAACACCGATCTATGAAGGCTTTATCCCTAAAGAAGAAGTACACGAAGCATTGCAAGGCTTTAATGATTTTCACCCGATTGGTCGTGTTGGTAAACCACAAGATATTGCCAATACCATCGCGTTTTTACTTTCGGATAAGGCAGATTGGGTTACTGGTGCAGTATGGGATATCGATGGTGGCGTAATGGCTGGCCGTAACTAGCTATCAAACGGGTGTATTACCCACACAACCCTATAAATAACTTCGGAGATTATGCAAAATGATACAAGATTGGAATGCATACCGCGATAACCTGCTCAAAGGTGTTAGAAAATTCGCAAACAAAAATCCTGATGTAGTACGTGGCTTAGGAACAATGGACAATGCTGCAACTAAAAGCGGTCTCTTGGAACCAAAAATCCATGAATTAATTGCCCTTGCTGTAGCAGTTACAACTCGCTGCGATGGTTGTATAGCTGTTCATACACAAAAAGCAGTGGAGCATGGTGCAACTGAAGCTGAAATTGCGGAAGCACTTGGTGTTGCGATAGCCCTAAATGCTGGAGCTGCGCTTACTTATAGTGCGCGCGTGCTCGATACTCACGCCCAGTTACAAGGCAATTGATCGTAGCTAAAGTAAGAAACAAAGAAAGTTATTTTTCTTTGTTTCGTTTCCTTCTTTGAGGATAACAATACTTCGGACAGATTTAGAAGGCTTGAGTTGCCAAAAACCACTCTATTGAGTTTCACTCCCCGGAATGATTGGGCTGAAGCTATCTGGAGTATTGTGATAAAAGAAAGCGAGTTCGGCACTGCGACTTACAGTATAAAAGTAAATAGCATTCAACTCCATAAAAAAATACCCCCCCGGGGAGCGCTGCTCACCCGGGGACGCTACTTCAGCTAATACCGGCTATAGGCCCATCTCCCGAACCAAGTATCCGGCCCCGTCAATATTCTCCATTACCCAGAGAATATAAGCGATATCGACATGAATCGCCCGGGTGCTATCGGTGAAGTCCCAATCAGCATTGATGCTATCGTAGGTTCCGTCAAATACGACTCCCACCAGCTCGCCGCGACCATTCATTGTCGGAGATCCTGAGTTACCGCCCGTAATATCTACGGTACTTAGGAAATTAACCGGTACTGAATCCAGCTGCTTTTCATAGTAGCGGCCATAGTTCTTCTTATCGATCGCTTCCATCAAAGCCTTAGGAGCATCAAAGGGGTCCTCGCCGGTATACTTTGCCTTAATACCACGCAATGTTGTAAAAGGTACAAAGCCTTGTTTACCGTCATTACCATCTGCTGCCTCTTCAATTGTTCCAGCTGGTGGCTCATAGCCTTTAACCAGGCCATAAGTCACGCGAAGAGAGCTATTTGCATCCGGGTAGACCGGCTTACCTAGGGAGTGGTAATAATCTATCAGCATCTCCATATACTGTGGGCGCAATTGGGCGAAGCGCCCTTTCATGGATTCCTCATGCTCTTCACGGGCAAGCATATCATCGTACATGGCCACTGCCAGCTGGATAAACGGATCCTTGCTCTCTTTGAAGTCTTCGGGCTTTTTACCGATCCACGCTTCACGTACCTCGACATTGGAAAGCTCTGTTTCCTTATACATTTTGTCGAGAGTTGCCTCTAAGTCAGTATTGCCTTTGCCGATATTCAAGTAACGATCAAAGCTGGCTATACGCTGCTCCTTAGGGAGCGCCTGGTAACGGTCCAGGAAGTAAAGCCAGATCTGTTTGTCGACTGATGGGTGATAGCTGCGTTCTATACGACGCATGCCCTCTTTGAATCGGGTTAGATCCCGTTCCTGATAACCCGGCTTGCGCTCAGCATCGGGTTTTTCGTTCTCTTTAGCCAATCGATACAGTTTGCTTGCGGCACCCAGCATGGCTGAACGATCCATATAATCGATGGCCAGGTCCTGTTCACGAGTTGATTCTTTTTCTACAACCAGCGCCTCGAGATCATCGATCGTCGACTGGTATTTTTTCTCGCGGGCCTTGTCTGAATCCACCCAAGCTTGCAAATCTTTTTCCAGCTTTTCTTTACGCTGCAATAGATCGCTACGCTGGTAACCCTCCATCATGCCGGTAAAGTTTTTAGAGTAATTATTCAAACCTGCCACGAGGCTTGCATACTTTAACTCTGCATCTTTATTGTCGGCAGTTGCCGCACCAATCGTTTCCGACCATTCACCCAGCACCCGCTGCATGTTTGGGTAATACCAGTTGAAGTTGCTTTCCACTTCCTGGGCAGTGCGATAACGGTTTGTACGCCCCGGATAACCGGCAACCATCACGAAATCACCTTCTTTAGGCCCTTTTGCTGCTACAGGCAAATAGTGCTTGGGCTCGTAAGGGACATTATCTTTGGAATAATCAGCCGGTTTACCATCTTTGCCAACATAGGCGCGGTAGAAAGCGTAATCGCCGGTATGGCGAGGCCACATCCAGTTATCGATATCGCCGCCGAATTTGCCAATCGAAGACGCCGGCGCATGAACCAAACGCACATCGCGGATTTCCAGCTGCTTAACCTGGTAGTAATTCAAACCGCCGTAGTAGCTATAGACCTCACAGCGATGGCCCGGATCTTTTTCACACTCGGAAACCAGCGCCTTCTCCGCTTCTTCGATTGCGGCAAAACGTGCAGCACCATCCATCTCATCTGTCAGGCGTTCGTTAACCTTGTCCGTTACTTCGTTCATTGCAACGGTGACGTAGACGCGGGAGCCCGGTGCAGCAGGCAGCTCTTCAGACAAATCTCCGGCCAGGAAACCTTCAGCCAGTAAATCCTTGGATTCAGTTGAATTGTATGAAATTGAACCGTAGGCGCAGTGGTGGTTAGTAATCACCAATCCCGTGGGAGAGACAAAGGAAGCAGAGCAGTTTCCCAGGCTGATCACCGCATTCATTGGAAATTCGGTAAGCTTGGTCATGCTGGCTGGGTCCAGCTCCAGGCCATGAGTGCGAAGCTCTTTGGACAGCTCAGGCAACTGGTGAGGTTGCCACATGCCTTCAGTCGAAACACTCTCTTTCTCTGCGGCGAGGCTGGCGCAACTCGCTCCAGCAAATAATGCTGCAGTTGCAACCCCGTAAACAATAGAATTATTTATTTTCATATTTACTCAGCAATATTTAAAAAATAACAGGTTAATTTTGGGTACTTCCCAACGCTAACCCTGTCTTTTCCGGTACACCGAAAATTCACTCATAAACACGGCAGGCTGACAGAGTAACATACCCGCCAGGACGGTAGGCCGACACGAAACTGTGCTCTTGGTTAAAACCAGTATTTCATCGATATTACTTCACTGGCTTATACACTCAAATGGGGCAAGCCATAGATACGTAATTGATACAAAATATCATTTTAATGTCGTAAAGTCCGGGCGGATCTAAATTATGGCGACAACAAGAAGGAAATTTGCGACAAGCTGTTTTGCCCTCAAAAAATCTTTGAGCAAGCCACTTCCGGTTCCGGCATGCACTGACCAATAAACTTCACTTAACGCCCTACAACCACTGAGATTTCTGTGTGGGTTCTGGATTCAAGCTTGATTATCTCCAACTACCTGGAGGCTATCTTACTAGACTAATCAGCAAAGTGATGCATCACATCATTTCAACACCGGAGAAGTGAACTGTACGATCAAGGAATACAGGTATTGGCCCGTCTTCAATAGCAGGAAGCAGGACAGCTAGAACCTCGGGAAATAATTTTCATTAGTTGAAGTTATCTAACGGAAGAATAACTTGAGTTTAATTACTCTACAGAAAGATACCTTGAGCAACGCATTGCACAAGTGAAGAGAACTCAGCTGACTCCAATCAAGAACGGACCGTCTGCGGTAACTTTACATATTCTCGTCGGGCAATATCTACAGATAAGTCAAAATTTTTTGCAGATATAGTGATCTAAATCTTTCAGACACATCGCTAAGATGGTAAGGCTATAAAGCAGGATGTCATATGTAGCAAACAGTATACGCCTGAATTTTAAACCGGAGTTCAAGAAAGTTGGTTCAAGAAAGTTGGCTCAAGCCTATTGGCTATATCAATTGACCGCTTCTATCTGGTCTTGCCCTTTCAGGGCTGCTTACTGGTACGAGTTTCCCTAGGCCGCTGGTTTGTTTGTGCAGAAGTAAATCAGCACACAATCTACTAGCCTCCTTTGCTCTTGCCAAGCATATCCGTTGCTGTAAGAATTCAGATAGAGCTATTAATAAATTATATTACTTGAAAATCCCTGGAAACTCTATTATGCCAGCAACACCTATTCTAGACGAAGAAGTTATCGATCTCTCAGGGAGAGAAAATCTTACTGATCTGTCACCGTTAAGTGAATTTAGAAAGGTTAAAGAACTGTACCTAGAGGATACTCTGGTGGAAGACCTTACACCGTTAGCAAACTGTAAACAGTTAAGAGTTCTTTCCCTTTCCCGTTGCCCGGCAAAATATTTGAAGCCCATCGAAAGCCTTACTGAGCTTGAGGAGCTTCACATTGATCAAACATTAATATCAGAACTGAGTGAGTTTAAAAAAATTAAGAAACTATACCTGAATGATACTGATATAAAGGACTTAACACCAATAGCGAACTGCAAACAATTAGAGATCCTTTGTCTATCTCGTAGCCCCAATAAAGATTTGAAGCCCATTGAGAATCTTACTAAACTCAAGGAACTTCAAGTTGATCAAACACAAATCACGGACTTATCTCCCCTGACAAAGTTAAACATGCTTGAGTGGCTAAGAGCTGATCATTGCAGCTTTACCGCGATCGACTCACTTTCTGGAAAAAATAGACTTCAACGCCTAAACATCTCCGATTGCCCAGTTAAAGATTTTACACCACTGAGATCCTTAAGCTCATTGATAATGCTTGGATTGCGGAATACCTATTTTGATGATTGCTCTATTTTAGTCAACAACCGTAATTTAGCTAATCTTAACCTGGCCCGAACAGAGGTAAGCGAAATATCTGCGCTTGACGAAATGAAAGATCTGTGGTGTTTATCTTTAGAAGGAACGCACGTAAAAAACTATTCTGCATTATCTTTATTGCCCAATCTGCGTGAACTTTCTATAGGCGATTACCTCTCTAAAGAGGAGTATGATGGAACTGACAGCATCCCTGTTACGGATCTAAATCTTAACTGGGAAACTATCCGAGGATTGGAGGAGGTTCAGGAGTTTATTGGAAGACAATCACATTAAGTTTTTAAAATATCATTTTCTGAGAATGTCCGAACTATTTTTAATATGAATACTTCAGTTTGGTTGTTTTTATACCAACCCGAAAGACTCGTAGAGAAAACTCCCACTGATATTAGAGCTTCCAATTATTAGAGCAGCTCTGCTTCTTTTGTACCGCGTAGAGCGGGGCTAAAGAAAATGAGCAGCTCTTTGTAAAAATTTCTAATAAGCCAGGCCAGATTTGAATACCTGGCCATATAGCTATTTGGATTCGTAAAACACTTTTGTTTCGGGACCCTGGTTATCCGCCAGGGCAGCGATCCAGGAGCTCTCCATTGCATCCCAATCCAAACGCGCTTGGTTAATCGCCTCTACCCGGCTTTCCAATATGTCATCCAGCTCTAAAACTGTAAGTACTTTGTCAGCCTTATTAAATCCAAATACACCTTGCTCAGTAATAAATACCCCCTTGATTCTCTCAGCGTCAGTGCCACTGAATAGTGAAAAGAGCGCATCATAATCAAATATAAATTCAGGGCTAAAACGCCAGCCACAGCTGTAGTATCCCTCTCCGCTATTCTCTGAGCGGAGATAGCCACACTCCGGCAATAGCTCAATCTCATCCGCCGCCTTAGTTACTGGGTGGTGGTGATCACTCCCCGACGAGACCTGAAAACTGCAGGGCAGTTGGAGCCAATCCAATTCGATACGCCCCTGCTCCACCACTTGCAGCGGTTTTTCAGCGCCCCCACCTAAGAACGAGAGAAATCGCTGAAGGTTTTGCAAGTCTTCGGGGCCGTAGAGATCAGACTTATTCGCCACTACCAGATCAGCAACTTCTAATTGCTGCCGAAAAGTCTCACTACGTAAGTAGCGGTTATCTTCAATACAGCGAGCATCGACCAAAGTTAGCGTACCGCGAAGGTCCAACACACCGCCGCGCACTGCATCAGACAAAGCCGCCAGCACCTCTCTAGGGTGCCCCAGGCCCGTCGGCTCAATTATTAATCGATGGGGTCTGGCCTTAGCCAGTAACTGGTTTAAAGCGACCTGCATCGGCAAACCAGCAGCACAGCACATACAGCCGCCAGGTACCTCCCGAATATAAATATTGCCTTCCTGTTCTGGTTCAAAAAGTGCGCCATCAACGCCCACTTCTCCAAACTCATTGACAAGAACAGCCCAGCGCTCATCAGCGGGCTTACTTTCCAGGAGGTGCCGGATAGCCGTTGTCTTGCCGACGCCCAAAAAACCAGTGATAACGTTGGCAGGTACCCCGCGTATTAACTGACTAGCTGCCACTAAGCTGCATCCCGGCTGCACTCATCACAAACACAATCCAGCTCCAATTGGGATGTCTGGAGATGATATCCAGCACTTTCAACCGTATCCCGCAATGCATCAATGACTTCGGGCCTAATGCCAATTTCCCGCACTTTGCTGCAGCGATTGCAGATTAAAAACTGTGGAGTCTGGTGGCTGTGGTCACAGGCAATATGAGCACAGGCCAGGTACTTGTTTTCTGAATTGAGTTTGTGAACCAGGTTCTCTGCTGCCAGAAAGTCCAGCATTCGATAGACTGACATGGCGGGAATTGAGTCGCCAAAGTCACCATTGTAATGCTCCGCTATTTCATAGGCAGAGAGCGGAGTTTTTGACCGCAACAACACGGTAAGAACGTTCTTACGCTTTTCAGTCAGGCGGGCACCTGAACTGCGACAGGTTTGTTCCGCCACACTCAGGGTCTGTTTGATTTGGGATGCTTTCATAGCCTATTTCATTTGCAATTTGTTGTCTTTACCAGTGAGCAGTTCAGCCCCCTGACGACCGGAGCTGATCCATTGCACTGCAATCCCATGAATACCGGGAAACCTCTCAAACAGGGTAACAATGACACTGTTGAACTCTGCCAGATTATCACACTTGAATTGGTAACTAGCACGGAAACCACTGTGCACCGAGTTGTCACTGGTAACTTCTGCGCTATATGGCGCCTTAACTTCCACACTTAAGGGTTTGCACTGGGCACCGACAAACTCAAGAAAATGATCTGGCTTGGATAGCTCGTGAGCAACCTGCTCTAACCGCTGCTTTTGAACATCGCTACGTGGCGCATGCTCAAATCCCACCAGGTCGACTGTGGGCGACTCCAGCTCGACACTGATTCTGTCTGCTTCGGCCACCAGGTACATCATCGCCTTACCGTGAACATGGCTTCCCACCTCTGCGGCCACCGGGCCAGCCCAAAAAAACACAACGAACAATGCTCCTGCAAGCCTCATGATCTTCACCTATTCGACAAGAGCGCCCCGATAAATCAAGCGCTGATTTACCCAGTGGGCAACAATCAATAAGCCTGCACCAAGAACACTGGCAACTAGCTCCCATACCCCCTCGATATATAGCGCACCAACCAATAGCAATGCCCCGGAGAAACCAACAATCATTACCGCGTAGCGCTGATGGCGTCGGCAAGAGGCTGGGAAGCTGGCCAAGGCCAGAATTACCACGGGTACAAGCAACAGCAAATGGAGAAACTGGTCCTCTTGTAAAGCACCCAATATCCCCAAACCTCCCAATACCGGTAACAAAGGAGTCAAAAGACAGTGCAGCAAGCAAAGCCCAGAAGCCAAAATTCCTAAAGTATCTCTCACAACAATCCTTTTAATCTACGAGAACCCAAGACAACCACATACACTTCAGCCAACATGATGATATGTTATATCATCAATTTAATATTTCAAGTCAACGTGAGCTATGGAACAGGGGATTCATGGAATGCCAAAAATCAGTGAGCAAGAACTGCTGGGGATGCCCGCCTCAGACTATATGAACGAAAAACAACTATTCTTCTTCCAGCATCGTCTAATGGAATTGAAAAGCGACCTAATGGCAGAGGTTGAACAGGGACAGCAGGCTATTGCAACCACGAACCTTGCCTTAGCTGATGACCTGGACCGAGCGGCCGCAGAGCAGGAGAACCAGCAACACCTACGCTTTACCGGCCGCAAGCATCTACTTCTGCGCAAGATCCAGCGGGCATTAGAGAAGATTAAAGATGGCACTTACGGGTACTGTGAGATAAGTGGGGATCCGATCGGTTTGCAGCGACTGCTATTAAGGCCCACTGCAGAACTCTCTTTTGAAGAAAAAAGTCGCCAGGAAATGCTGGAACGCAACTACAGCAAGCAAAGGTAAGCACCATACTCGGCCTCACGCTTTGCTGTGACTAGATATAACACGGTAGCACCTTGAGGAATGGAGGTTTTCATGCTGCCTTAGAGGATAGCCGACAGCCTTCTCAACCAAAGAAGGGGTTTAGTGGTCACTTTAGTTATTCGGCAAAACCCTAGACTCCCAACATAAGTGGCACACGCTAGCCTAGAAGAAGTACAAGCCGGCTCAAGTAATTAGTACTCATCTTGGGCGTACGCTGGTTCGAAACACAATACCTCAGCAGACTCCTAAGCCCCCTTCGCAAAACAAGGGCAAAAGTTGGAAAAGCCCTAAATTATGAACGAAGTACCCCTCACAGCAGGTTTACAGGCAGAAGAACTGGTTGCCTATATGGCACATATCAAAGGCAAGAGAAAAACGAATAATCCTGCGAGTAAATTACGGCAACCTCCTAAAGTCAAAAACCATGAAAACCAAAGTATCTCTAATTAAAGTACTCTCCATTACCTTAACATGCTTAGCTACTTCAGCCTGCTCCCAAAGGATCGCAAGCTTTATAGACAACGCTGAAGATTATTCTTTTAACAACAGATTAACTGCCGATCAAATTAAAGACTTAGACTTCAAAAAAGACAAATATTGCCCTCTGCAAAAAAAGAACTGTATTAGCTATTACTATGGTCCACCTTTAACCGATAACAAACTTCAGTACTCCGTAAAACATGGAGAAGGCGACAAAGAGAACAATGTTAAAATCGATTTAACCAGAAACTCCATGGAGCGGAGTTACGATGGTACCGTAATCTTATTGCATGGATTTCGCACCTCCAAAGATTTTATGATCAATTCAGCTTTATACTTCCGTTTTCTTGGGTTTCAGGTTGTTGTTCCAGATCTTCTCGGTCATGGTGATTCAGGTGGCAATAAAAAATACGGGGTGGATGACAGCAATTATATTAACCACCTCATTGACAATTTAATAAAAGAGGGCGTCATTAAAGATGAGGATATTTATATTCTGGGAAATTCGATGGGCGCACTAACGGCAGCCCATATCTCTTCCCAACGACAAGACATTAGCGGAATTATTCTTTCGGCTCCAATGCCATCATTTGATGAAGCTGTGTACAATTATGCAAAACGTGACCACCCACTACTTAGCAAAATTATCCCTGAAAAAGACTTTCGCAAGGGTGCAATTCTGGCTCTAGAGAAAGCCAAAATCAATCTGGATGACACGAAGATAACACCACTCCTAAAGTCCTCCAAGGTTCCAACACTACTAATACTCTCAGATTCAGACCAAATATCTCCTTATGTGGATTATGAAAACTTGAAAAAAGACAATGTAAAGTTAATTAAAATTATTGGCAGATATCACCCAAGCATGAATACAATAGGAGAAGTTGAACATAAAGAAATTATTAAATGGCTTAACAGCACTCAAAGTTAGTTACACAAAAAATTGAGAACAAATTCCTATTTTATCTTTGATGTCAGTTTAGTACTATTCCGTCGCCCCCCTTACAACCTTGCGCATCCCACGAGAGCTACCACCTGAAGTAGAAACCCCTTGTCAGACTTTCAAGTAGATTGATGCTCTATGAATTGCTCCACAAGCTTATGGTGAGCTTGACTAGATTGGAGCACCTCACTTGACTGCCGCCTAGGTAAATGTATTTATTTCCGCGCACACCTTCTCTCTGTGTATATTGAACACCTCAAATATATACAGAATCATCTACTTTACCTAAAAGGACCGCTCCAAAAAACGCTGTTAACAACCAGCCTCCGGAGAAGTAGTGGCTACTTTTCAAGTAACCACAGACATCGACATAATAACTCTATTAAGCATTGTACCAAGGTGGAACGATCCACTGACCAAAGTGCCAGTCGCGAGGTACAAATCTTCCGTACCCTTGCCCCAATCGGTCGGGCTTATTATTGGTAGGGTTCATTGCCCAACCCTCTGCCAAAGTGACATGGACACCATGTATTCTACACATTGCGATAAATTCTCTAAAAGCCTGCAAAGTTTGAATAACCACTTCACTGCGAGCAGGAGTAAATGCAATAAGGGGTAAATCTATATCGTTCACATATGGGCGTGCGGCTTCATCACTGTGCCATAGTACATTTCTTCTGGGGAATGGCCCCCAATGCCCAGCTCCAGCTCTCGGGTTGCGAATGCCACCAATTGTGGAATTGAGTGTTTGGCTTACTTCATAAATCCGATTAGTTATATTACCCAGTTTAGTGCCTTGCCCTTGGGTAGTGAAATTTCTCTCCAATTGATTTTCGATATGCTGGCGCTGCGACCAAGCTTGAGCAGTGCCGAGAATACGGCGATCATCTCCATATCGATCAAACCTCTTTGCCCCCTGCTTAAATGGCCAAATAGCAAATAAGTCGTAATCCCCGGTAATGGCATTCAGAGGGTGCTCATTTCGAAAATGACGATGCTCCACTGGATTGGTCATCGCCAGTAGCGGCTCATACATGTCTTTGTACTTAGTGTCATACTGAACAACGATATTACCCCGCTCCTGGATAAAACCTGACTGTCTGCTCTTTTCCTTATCAACATAAACACCCCACATATCTCCCAAACATGTGTTAACCCTGATAAGAGAATAGTGAAAAGTAATGCCACTGGGGTGGCTGGCTATACCTTCGTAACGATCTTGAGTTTTTCTTATAACATTGATCTTTCCGTTCTGAATCAGCCAATCAACCCGTTCCTGATGCAAGCGAAGCGGTGTTGTTGATGCAGTCCATCCCGCGCCAGAGTTGTTATCAGTGAATGCCTCTTGATGCTGGGTGCGGTTATAGGCCGCTTTTCTCATCCCGTGTTTATTTAACCGGGGGTCTCGTAAAACAAAACCAGCCATCGGCCCCCAATCGCATGACTTCCCATGAATCCTAAAGCCCTTTGTATCATATCCCTGCTCAAGTAATTGAGTACACGTTGGCCCTGTTGCGCGAACGATGATAACGCAACGGCTGTGTTTTATACACATTATTTAAGTCCATTTAGAGCTTCTGCTGCCTCTATATAATGAAGTAGCTTGGTGTATCCCTGCCAAACGGTTTTAACCCCTGGCTCGCCATCCCCTTTACGCCCCAAAAAACCTCCTAAACCTGCCAACATACGGGTTATCTCCCTCATGCTTGGGGGTTCATTTGGTGGAGTAGTTTTATCTCGAATCATCCATATCATACGCCATTCTTTTTCAGAGTAGGCACTTGTACACGGTGCGTCAGGAACTCTTCGTGCATGCGTAGTTATCGAATGTAGCCGCCATCCAATAATCATATAGATCGCAATGCAGTTCAACATGCGCTGCTCTGTTCTAAAACGGTTACTTTCTATCTGGCATCCGCCTTTCACCACCCGAAAATAGGTTTCAATTTCCCACCGGCTTCGATACCACTCAATGATGACCCTTGCCTGCTTAAAGTCTTCAACTGGAAGATCAGTTAACAGCATCCACTCAATGCCTTTTTCACTCTCTGGTGGGTTTAATTCTTTAGCCAATACAGCATAGAGAGAAAGTGGTCGTTTAGATTTTCCTTTCCCAAGTAGCCGTATCTCAGTAGTGGATACGTTGACCTTGGCTTTTCTTCCAGGCTCTCCATTCCGTTTGGGAATATCTACCGTGTATAGACCGACAGATTTCTGCTCATTCATATGATCCCAAAGCAAAACCGTTTCTTCTCCATCGAGCTCTAAAGTGCGATTGGCCTTAGCTCGAACGATATAGCTCGCCCGCCGCTGTTCACTTTGATCTTCAGCCAGTTGAAACCACTCATGAATATCACCCTCTCTATCAGCAATACTCACAATTGTACTTTCAGGGCAGCGCTCCTGTATCTGACAAGCCGTTTCGTAATGGTCTAGCCAGCGTCGACTCTCCTTATCCTTTATCGACTTGGTATAACGGGAATTAGAGCTTGATTCCTTGTCTCTCTGCCACATACTACCCTCAACAACACCCAAGTTAATTCTTGATGGCGTTATAGCGATGGAGGTGTGCAAGAGTTGCTGATTGGTCTCTTTCCGCCTAAGTGTTCCCATCTCTTTACTTTCTAAGTCAGTGGCAAAATTTAGAAAGGTGGTATCTTGAGGGATAAGAACAACGGGCTGCGCCTTGATTCTCTCAAGAGTTGCCGATTTATGGCCGCTCATAATAGAGTCAAAATTGACTTTATCATTTTCGATAAAGCGATAAGCTGCAAACGTTTCTGCCCAAGTTTTGTTTGCACAGGGAATGCTATTCTTTGGATCTGAACTTAAACTACTAAGAATATTGGACAAGCGCTTATTCAAGCGTGTATCACCCATAACCTGATTTTTTACTTCGTCCATGACCCAGTCCTGCATAATAATCCAATCAAATCTGTAATTCATGCCAGGTCAAACTGTAACTTATTGATTTACATAATAAAACCGGAAAAACTTGTGTATAAAACTTAGCGCAACGGTGAGATGCTGCGGTGGTTTTAAATGCGTCGGCATGAGAGGCCGGGCAGCCTATAAGGTTTTGACGCAATGCAGCATTGTTAAATATAAGGTCCATGTATTAATTTCCTGTTTCGGGGTAGCCTACATATAAATTTCGACTGGCTAAATAAATGCTATTTATAGAAATTTATTACGACGAATGTAAAACTACTAAATCTATATTTTGTGCCTCTAAAAATAAGCACTAGTCCGCCTACTATTATCAAACACGCCAAGGTAAAGATCTTGCCCACCACCCTTAACCCTGACTTGTTTATAGGTCTGTATCTGTGAACACAAACTGAATTAATCTTTTGAATCCAATTAATAAAGCCAAATTCTTAGGAAGCTTGACTTGAAAAATGCCCTACCCCAACTTCATACGTAAAGGAAAGACTATAAAAATACCAAAGTCCGTGGATCGTATGACCTAAAGTATCCAAAAGGTTCCCAGTTTGTTCTAAAACTGAAGCCTACACGCAGTTCGCAGTGCGACCTTTAGGTTTTGGGCATATTTTTTTAGATTTTGGCCTTTTAAATTGAGAGGGGTTGGTTTATACAATTGAAGTATCACTACTAGACGTATAAGATATCCTGTAAATGGATATATTCTTAACAGATAGAGAATTTACCAGATTGGAAAAGGGAGGCCGCATCAAGCCGTGAATCATTACCTGAAAGAAAAAAGACCTCTAGCTGAGCACCGAGATCTTCCCCCTTAAGGAGCGAAATTAACCTACCTATCCTATGCAGAACAGAGCTTGTACAAACCCATGTGAAGTGGAATCCTTTTGATGAAGCAACAATCTACTGTTCCCAAACCGGCGGCTTTCCGATTTTCTCAATCAGGTAGTCAATAAAGACTCGCACTTTAGATGTCAAAACATTGGACTTTGGGTATACGAGCCAAATGGCTGATTGATCATCTATATAATATTCTGGCAGCACTCGAACCAGAGAACCCTCCAGAATTTCTGCTTGGATATTCCAGACAGAACTCATGCAAATTCCCACCCCTGCTTTTGCAGCGATTCGCATGCTGGCGCCATCATCACAAGTCACTCGAGATTTGCTGTTTGAAGGTGGGAATTGATAAGTAGTCTGATCGCTCGCAGATATGAGTTTCCTGGGTTTTGAATTGATAAAGGCCAAAAGCTGATGTGCAACTAGCTCCTCCGGCTTTTCGGGAACACCATATATTTTCAAGTAACTGGGAGAAGCGCATAGAACTCGCCTGTCATCCGCAAGCTTCCGACCAATTAAACTGCTGTCTTCAACCGCATAATTGCGTAGTGCCAAATCAAAGCCGCCCTCGATAAGGTTGACTTGTGTGTCTGAGAGCTTCAGCTCTATGTTGACTCCAGGATACCTTTCCAGGAATTCAGGCAGGATAGGCGCGATAAAGCGCTGAACGAAAGTGCTCGATGCCGCAAACCTGAGCGTTCCGCTCACGGAGGAATTTCCACGCCCCAGCGCAGCAAAAGCCGCATCCTCTTGCGCGATGATCTCCCGGGCAAAAGGCAGGAACTCCTCCCCCTCTATCGACAGAGAGACCTTGCGGGTAGATCGATGAAATAGGTCCGCCCCCAAATGAACTTCGAGCTTGGACAAGCGGGCACTGGCAACAGAGGGGGCCAATCCAAGCCTCCGCCCCGCAGAGCTTATATTCAGCATCTCCGCAGCCAGTACGAATAGCCGAACCCCATTTGTATCCACTTATTATCTCCAAAAACCGAATTCTGATTCCATTTATACGCCGTTTATACATAGATTCCAATGCTTTAGCCTTTAGTCACAGATCGAGCCAGCGTCGATCGATGACTGGCCTAGGCTTTCTGGGAGGTAAAAGATGAGTGTAAGAGTGCTTATGAACGGCGGCGCAGAAAATAACCAGACACAAGCCGTCTATTGTGATGTGGCTAGCAGCTTTGGCCTCCAATTCTCTCCTATCAGAGAAGCATAGGAGTTACCACGGTGCACTCTAAATACAAAGATCAGGGCTGCGGTTTTGCCAGTATCAACGCGGGTTACAACGCCCTGTTTAAGCCAGGTAAGCTCTCGGTGGGACTTGTGGTGCCCATAGAGAATTACGCAACGAACCCAGTTCCAACGATGCTTGATCATGTTGAACGAGTCCAACTTGCGGAAGAATTGGGATTTAGCGCGATTTGGCTTAGAGATGTCCCCTTCAATGTGCCTTCTTTTGGCGATGCGGGTCAAACTTTTGACCCATTCGTCTACCTTGGGCTGCTCTCAGGCCAGACATCGAAAATTACCCTCGGTGTAGCCAGCATCATTTTGCCCTTACGCCACCCAGCGCATATCGCAAAAGCTGCAGCCTCTGTTGATCAAATCTCAGGCGGACGCTTAATTCTAGGGATCGCCAGTGGCGATCGTCTGGAAGAATATCCTGCGATGAATGTTTCGTATCAGGAGCGAGGGAAACTGTTCCGGGAGAGCTATAAATATATTCGCCGTGTAGCAGAGCCCTACCCCCAACTTCAGAGTTGCTTTGGAGCAATTTCTGGCGATCTGGACATATTGCCCAAGCCGAGAGAAACAAGCCTGCCTTTACTGATAACAGGCTCGTCTCAGCAATCCTCAGGCTGGCTAGGTGACAACGGAGATGGCTGGATCACCTATCCTCGTTCACATACCATACAAGAGCAATTTATTAGGCAGTTGCGAAATAACTCGACTATTAACAAGCCGATTATGGAGCCTCTCTATATTGATATAAGCGATACCCCGGATGCTTTACCGCACCCCATACACTTGGGATACCGACTGGGCATTAATCAATTATGCAAATATCTAAAGTCACGAGAAGAGATCGGTGTTAACCACGTTGCCCTGAACCTCCGATTTAACCAGGCAGATATTAAAGAAACTCTTAAAGCAATTTCGGAAGTCATTCTCCCACATTTTAGTGTAAAGGAATAACAAATGCAGAAGACTATTTTATTGACAGGCGGTACAGATGGCATCGGCTTGGAGACTGCAAAATTACTGGCAGCAAAGGGGCAAACTTTGCTCTTACATGGTCGTAGTGATGCAAAACTAGCGAATGCGAAAGAAGTGATAAAGCAAAACTCTCCGGAAGTTCATATAAATACATTCCGAGCAGATTTATCCAATATATCTGAGGTGCTAGCACTAGCTTCAAAGGTGAAAGATCAATATTCAAGTATTGATGTTCTTATCAATAATGCCGGCGTATTTAAAGTACAAAACCCAATAACCGACACGGGTTACGATGTTCGTTTTATCGTAAATGCTATTGCCCCCTACTTGTTAACGACACAGCTATTGCCGCTGTTTAGCGCCAATGGCCGCATTATTAATCTATCCTCTGCAGCGCAAGCAACTGTAAACATCGAAGCGCTCAAAGGTCACCAACAACTATCCGACAGCGACGCTTATGCCCAAAGTAAATTGGCTCTCACCATGTGGACCTTTCAACTAGCCCGCTCACTTGGCGACAAGGCCCCGCAATTTATCGCAATCAATCCCGCCTCATTTCTGGGTAGCAAAATGGTGAAAGATGCTTACGGAACTCAAGGAAAAGACTTAAGTATCGGCGCCAATATATTGGTACGGGCGGCACTCGATGATGAGTTCTCAAACGCTAGCGGTAAATACTTTGACAATGACATAGGCAACTGGTCCCAGCCACACCCAGACGCGCTAGATGAGAAAAAGAGAAAGGTACTTATTGAAGAAATTGAGAACACTCTCGACAAACTCAGCATTAAAAATACCTAAGACGTTAACGCAATCAATTAAAAGGAATTCACCATGAAATATGAAGGTTTTACCACATTCTCGGCGAAGCAAGATGACGGAATCCTAACTGTGACATTTGACTTTGGTCCCGTGAATGTCCAAGGGCAGGAAATGCTGGCCGACTTAAACAGCCTGGCAATGCGCCTGGAACGGGATCGAGAAACCAAAGTCGTTGTGTTTCAGTCGGCAAATCCGGAAGTTTGGGTATGTCATTACGATACTGAGTTACTGAAAGATATGTCTGACGAAGCTGTATCTCGCGAAGAAGCCCAACTGTTGGATTTACAGGCTATCTGTGAACGCATCAGTAAGGTGCCCCAAGCAACGATCGCCAAACTAGAAGGCTTCGCCAGAGGTGGTGGCCATGAACTGGCCTTGGCACTCGATATGCGTTTCGCAGCCCGAGGAAAATATAAATTCATGCAAATGGAAGTGGGTATGGGAATCCTCCCCTGTGGGGGAGGCGCATCAAGGATGGCTCGGCAGACAGGACTGGGTAAAGCGCTGGAGATTATTCTCAGCGCCCGTGATTTCGATGCTGACGAAGCGGAAAGCCTCGGCACAATCAACAAAGCACTAGAGCCAGATGAAATTGGCGAGTATGTCGATAGCCTAGCGAAGAGAATTGCTCAATTTCCAGCGGAATCAATCAATGCCTGTAAGCAGGCGGTCTATGAGTCAATCGATAAACCTATCGGTGAAGCGCTAAAAGCGGAGGCCTATTGGCTGTATCAAGCAACCAGTAAGACACCTGCCCTAAAACGCTTCTCTATCGCAGATGAACAAGGGTTGGAACACGATATTGAAAATCAGCGGAACTGGAACCAACTGGTTATGGATGTACAAAAAATAAACTAGCAGTAACGATCGGGCATCGGACGATTTACAGCCTGCGGTGCCCTACTTACTTCTGACCTTAGATAAAACTCTATAGAGAGTACATTTTTTGGGAGTTCAAGATGAGAGCAATGATCGTAAATAGCTTTGGCGGCCCGGACGTATTTGAAGCTGCTGAAGTACCCAAGCCGACTACCAAAGCTGGCCATGTGCTGATTAAAATATCAGCAACCAGCGTCAATACCGTAGATACCATGATTCGCCAAATGGGACCTGCATTACCCCTTTCACCTAAAGCCCCGGCGATATTGGGTATGGATTTCGCTGGTGTTGTTGAAGAGATTGGCGAAGGTGTAACCGATTATCAAGTGGGCGATGAAGTCTATGGCTGCGCAGGTGGACTGGCTGACTTGCCGGGAACATTAGCCGAATATATTGTTGCAGACGCGAACTTAATTGCCCTGAAACCCGAGAACCTGACCATGCGGGAAGCAGCAGCTTTGCCCTTAGTAGGCATAACCGCCTACGAAGGGTTACAGCGTGCGGGGGTTAAGCCTGGACAAAGTGTTCTTGTCCACGGTGGCTCGGGCGGTGTGGGTCATATAGCTGTACAACTGGCTCGTCACTTTGGTGCTGATGTTTACTCAACAGGTTCCGGAGATCCTCAACTGGCAATGATTGAAAAACTGGGGGCAACGCCTATTAACTACCGGACTGAATCGGTTGAGTCATATGTACTGAAGTACACCAACGGAGCAGGCTTCGATATAGTATTCGACTCAGTTGGTGGTGCAAATATAACGAACTCTTTTGAGGCAGCAAAACTCAACGGCCAAGTAGCTACTACCGTTTCCATGGTAGAACTTGACCTGACGTCTGCTCACTTTAAAGGCTTGTCTTTGCATGTCATTTTTATGTTAATTCCAATGCTACACAATTATCACCGTGAGGAACACGGACATATTTTAAAAGCACTAAAAGCCATTACTGAAGCAGGCGATCTCAAACCTGTGCTTGATGAAACTTCTTATAGTTTGCCTGATATTGGCAAGGCCCATGAACGGCTGGCAAGTGGGCAAGCTATGGGGAAAGTTGTTGTGGATATTGAATCAGGAAGCTGACTAATAGGGATCCCAGTTCGCAAATTTCTATTATTGATGGGATAACCCTAAAAATATGGTTGTTCAAGCCTGACATGATAGCCTTCGATTACTCGAAGGCTATCACTTTAAGTCTGACTTTTTAATCAGCTCACACCAACTTGTTATTCTTTGATATAGACTATTTTAGAATAGATCTCTTAGCACATCTAATTGAAACTAAAAGCATAGCGACAGCTCCAGCAAATGTGGTGGCAACCATTGATAACTCTAGAGCCGTCAATATTAAAGAGGTTATACTTATCGATAACAGCTTTAAATTTTTGATATGAAATTGAAGATAATCTTGCCTCAGAAGATCTTCAATTAAAAACAACATGAGAGCCGCCAAACCAAAAGCAATTACTATAAATTCAAAGCTTCCTGTCGACACCCCTCGATAAAACGATATATAACATAACAAACCAGTGCCTGGGATAGCTGCAACACTTTGCATTGTATAATAGTCTGCGGAAGCCAGCCTCCAGAAGGTTGACCACTGACTACTTTTATCCTGTTCAAGTATGGTTAGTTTAATCGCCAAATATGGGACTGCAAGCAGCCCTCCGACAAAGAGAATAACAAAAAATATTCCCATAAAAATATCTAGCCAGCAAATTCAATTTCGATAGTTGATCTACAAAATAATACGCTGCGACTGAGTCTTCCTGCTGATAAGCAGAAAAACTAACCGCTTCTTCTCACCCGATTCAAATCATCACAAACCATCTCCATACCATCCAGCACCCGAAAAGTATGTCGCTGGATGATATCCGGTGGTACATGAAACAGGTTTCCCTCTTTAACTGCATTAATTCTTGGGTATGCTTCCCAGGCATCCAACCAATCTGGCCGCTCTTCTCCCATGCCGCTGGCGATAATTACTCTCGGGTCTCTATCGAGTACAGACTCAATACTAATCTTCGGTGCTAATACCAATGCACCGGCAAATATATTACGGCCGCCACAGGTTTCAATAACATCGCTAATCAGGTGGTCGCCATTAAGTGTTTGCAGTGGCTCATTCCAAACTTGATAAAAAACACTGACCGGATCCAGATCCTTATGGCTGAGCTGTATTTGATTCAGTCGCTCAAGCCACTCTCCGGCAGATTTATCTGCATAGTCACTTGTGCCTGCAAGTGTACCGAAGCGCTTTACATTCACAGCGATATCTTCAAGAGTGTGAGATTCAGATACGAAAACTGTAAAACCGAGATCCTCCAGTTTATTGATCATCTGATCGCCATTTCCCGATCCCCAGGCAACAATCAAGTCGGGATTTAGCAATAGTAAACTTTCATAATTTACCGCCTTATAGTTACCTATCTCCGGTAATTGCTTAGCCTGCTCGGGGTAGTCACTGTAGCTTACTGCAGCAATTAGCTTATCCCCGGCCCCGGCACTGTAAAAGTTCTCCACGATATTTGGCGCTAGCGCAACAATACGCTCTGCGGGTGCAGGCAGTTCAACCCATTGGCCACGGGCATCTTTTACCCGCACGGAATCATCCGCCCAAGTATTACTAACCAATAACAGATTCAAGGCTAAAACAACACGGACAATACTGCTTCGAGACATCTCTTTAACTCGACTATAACTAAGGAGCTTCTAAACAGCCCCGTAATTCACATTGGCAACCACTGCCACCCATAATATCAATATCGACAATTCACTTATCTCGACCAAACCGCCCAAACAATCGCCGGTATAACCACCAATAGCCTTATCCCACAGGCGACGCCAGAATAAGACCAGGGCAATCAAACTACAGACGATGCCTATGGCAATGGGAGTTGGCGCCGCTAAACATCCAATAGCAACTACGATTGCAACTACCGGCAATAGGTCCCATCGGCGCTCGGAGCCAGCGGGCGGTACATGGCCTTCAACACGTGCGTATTGTGAAACTCCTATTAAAGCCAGGGCCGCAGCCCTGGCTAACATAGGTGAGAGCACTAACGGCAGATAGACCCAAGCATCTTTTGTTACCGGGTTTATTAGCTCTAGCAGGGTTGCTATTGCAGCAAACTTTATCAGTAGGAAAACAACAACAGCTGCTACCGCAATAGAGCCGCAGTGGGGATCGTGCATTACTCTCAGAATATGCTGACGTTGTTCTTCAGGATCGGCACACTTATGTCCAGCAAAGTAGGCATCAGTACAGTCAGCAAGGCCGTCGAGGTGTAGTGCACCTGTCAGGACCACCCAGAAACCTAATAGTATTGCGGCTTGTAACTGAGTACCTAAAGGAGTCAGAAGGTAGGCGGCCCCGGATAACAGTACACCAATCACCACTCCAACCAGGGGATAAAAATATATCGACCGCTTCACCGTTTCCTTGTCCACCTCCCGCAGCAAGCCCGCCACCGGCAGCCGGGTAAGAAATACCAGCGCATACAGAAATGCTTGGGATAGGTTGTACAACTTACGGGCAATAAACATAAGCTGACTGCTCAGGGTAGGAAACGGTAAAGGTCTTATTGTCCGAGTCGTATCTCAGCGATGCGGCAAACCCGTAGTTAACTTGCAGTGAAATCATTTTCACTGGGAGCCAGTTATTCGCATACGCGAGCAACAACTTGATAACACCACCGTGAGTAACCAGTAGCAGGGACTCTCCCGAGTATTGCTGGGCTAGATTATCAACAGCTTGAAGAACTCTGGATCGAAATACGGGAAAGGGCTCACCTCCCGGCGGTGCGTGCTTTTCCGGGTCACGCCCCCAGGCTTCACACAGTGCTCGTTGCTCAGTCCAGATCTTATCGACTGACTGCCCCTCCCAGTCCCCGAAACCAATTTCCCGGATATCAGGAACTTCAGTAATCGGCAGTTTTTTCTCTCGGGCAAGCTGAGCAGCAAAGCGTTGGCAGCGTTGTAAGGGTGAAGTAACAATCCGGTCCCAGGAGTCATCGAGCTCGGCAAGCCCTCGCAACATCTGCTCCCTACCCTCACTGGTTAGGGGCACATCGACCTGCCCGCGAAAAATATTTCCACCTTCGCAGGCACCGTGTCGTAAAAGATCAATCTGCAACTGGCACTCCTGCCTCACTGAAAGTGAACATTTTGTTATGCAGGTTCAGCGCTTGCTTGATAATACTTATGGCCAACACTGCACCTGTGCCTTCGCCAAGGCGCATATTGAAGCTCAGCAATGGCTTCACCCCCAGGCACTCGAGGGCCAGTTTGTGACCAGACTCGTCAGAGAGATGGGCGTAGAGCAACCAGGGTTTCACTGACGGATTAATAGCACCGGCAATAGCTGCCGCAGCAGTCGCCATAAAACCATCAACCAATACAGGGACACCTCGCTGGGCACTGGCGACAAACGCTCCCGTTAAGGCTGCAATCTCAAAGCCACCAAAAGTTTGCAGAATAGCAAGTGGCGAGCCCTGCGCTGCCCGGTGCTGCTCCAAAGCAAACTCGATCAGTTCCACCTTGCGGGCGAGCACTGCATCGTCGATACCTGTTCCTCGCCCCGTAATGCTGCCAACCTCTAGCTCAAAAAGGGCGGCAAACATGGCAGCGGCGGAAGTGGTATTGCCAATACCCATATCTCCGCCAATAAAACAATCTGCATCGGTAGACTGGCGGCGACCGGCATCAAGAGCAAGAGCCAGCTGCGCTTGGGTCATAGCGGGATTACCTTGGGAGAAGTCCGCAGTAGAGGGAGCTATAACTTCATCAATCAGGTCGGGGTGTTCAGCGGGGACCACACAACCCAGATTAATTGCGGCAAAGTCAGCATTCTGCTCGCGGCTCAACACATTAATAGCCGCCCCACCCTCGCAAAATAGTTTCAGCATTACAGAAGTGACGGCCTGAGGAAATCGGGAAGTTCCCTGGACTGCAATACCGTGATCAGCACCGAATACGCGCACCGACAATTTATCCAGTTGGGGTTGCTCCCTGCCCTGGAATCCGGCGAAATCTACGGCAATACTCTCGAGCCGACCGAGTGCGCCTTGCGGCTTAATCAATTGCTTCTGGCGGGCAATCGCGGCATTGCGAGCACTCTGGTCCGGGGTTGGTGCAGGCTTATCGAGCCAACTGAGTTCATCTGTCATCATTATCAGTCTCAGAGGCTCCTCTACTTTACAGTGAGCGGCAAACCTGCAATTGCCAAAGTGACGCTATCAGCTCGCTCGGCTAATGCCTGATGAAGCCAACCTGCCGCATCCACAAATTCCCGCGATAACTGCCCAAGGGGCACAATACCCGAACCGACTTCATTACTGACAAAAATCCAAGCTGGGGTATTACCGTTAGCGAGAGTACGCTTCTGATCGATACATTGCAGAAGCGCCTCTTGCTCACACTCCCAGACGCCCTGATGAAGACAGTTGCTCAACCACAAAGTGAGGCAGTCCACCAGTACACAGTGGGACTCAGGAGCGGTAACCAGAGCCTCTGCCAGTGCAATAGGTTCTTCCAGGGTCTGCCAGCGATGATCCCGGTCTTCCTGATGTCGAGCAATACGGGTAGACATTTCTTGATCGCCCGCCGTAGCCGTTGCCAGGTAGATAAGTCCACCATCGCTACTGCTGTTTAGCCACTGCTCCGCGCGCTGTTGCGCGAGCCGGCTTTTTCCACTGCGTGCGCCTCCTAGTATCAGATGCACACCACTGGCACTAGACATCGGCAATCACCAGAGATTTACCGGTTACCGGGTGCGGCATCACCGTGACACTGTAGCCGTAAAGCTGCTGCATATTCTCCGCAGTCAATACATCCTCTGGATTTCCGTAGGCCATACTTTGCCCCTGCTTTAAGGCAAGGATTCTGTCGCTATAGCCGCTGGCATGGGCCAGATCATGGACCGTCATTACCACAGCTACGCCACTTCGCGCGAAATCTCTTACCGCTCTCATCATTCCATATTGGTGCGCAATATCCAGGCTGGCAGCGGGCTCATCTAATAAGAGGAGCCGCTCTCCCCCATCCTCTGCACGCCAAATCTGGGCCATCACCCGAGCCAGCTGCAATCGCTGCTGCTCGCCGCCGGATAATGTTGGGTACAGGCGCTCAGACAAATGACTAACATCCAGCGCAGCCATGGCTTCCAGGCAGATTTCTCGGTCCCGGTCAGTACCGGTGGAATGCGGAGTTCGACTGAGGGCGACCAGTTCCAGCCCAGTAAAGGCAAATGTCAGCGGGTTATTTTGCGGCAGGACGGCAACTTGCCTGGCTCGATTGCGGGCGGACAACTTTGAAAAAGAGTTACCTTTAAAGTGGACCTGCCCAGAATCCATCCTGACTTCACCGCAAAGGGCACGCAGCAGGGTCGACTTCCCCGCGCCATTGGGGCCAATCACACAAACCAGCTCGCCGACATCTACCTCCAGGTTGATATCTTGCAACAGCGGCCGATTATCGACACTAACCGTAACTCCCTCCACCTGCAGCAGAGCCATTAAATTGCCCCCCTGCTTTTACGTAACAAGGAAACAAAGAAAGGCACCCCAATCAGTGCGGTGATCAGCCCTACCGGGATCTCCACCGGGGCAATAATGGTTCGCGCCAGGGTATCGGAAACTAGTAATAAACTGGCTCCAGCCAGGGCAGAAAGCGGCAGCAGCTGCCGGTGATCAGGCCCTACCCACAAACGCACTATATGGGGCACTACCAGCCCCACAAAAGCAATACTGCCGGCTACAGCAACCGAAGTGCCCACTCCCGCCGCAACGAGCACTATCAAACGGGTTTTTACCCGCTCCACATCAATACCGAGATGGCGCGCCTGGGATTCTCCCAATAAAAGAACATTTAGTGAGGTGCCGAAGCGGGACATACTGGCAAGCAAAGCGCCCAGCACGGCCAAAACCAGAAAAGCGCGAGGATAGCTCGCTGCATCCAGCCCTCCCATAAGCCACAGGCTCATACGGCGCAGGGTGTCATTATCAGCAAAGTACTCCATTAGCCCGATCAGGCTTGCGGAAAAAGCGGTAACGGCAATCCCCATTAGCAACATGGTGGCCACGGAAGTGCCATTAATACTTTTCGCCACTTTGTAGACCAGTGTCACCGCTAAAAGGCCGCTGAAAAAAGCAGCTATGGATACAACGGGCAAACTCCCAAACGCAGCGGCAACCTCCGCTCCTAGCAGGATGGCCAAACAAGCACCGAGAGAAGCCCCTGCGGTAACACCAATCAGGGATGGGTCAGCTAGAGGGTTTCGAAATAAGCCTTGCAACATTGCCCCGCAGATGGCGAGCACAGCACCCACTCCAGCCGCCAACAGCGCCCTTGGCAATCGTATTGCCTGAACAATATCCCCAGCGAGTCCACCATCGCCCTGGCCACTGATCGCGGCAAATAGTTGTGAGGGTGAGAGATACACTGCACCTATAGCAACGGCAGCAGAAAAACTAAGGGCAAGTGCTGTGGGCAGTAACCACCAGGCAATATTTAATGCTTTGATACGGGTAACAGTCACTGGGTATCCTCTTGCAGCGCTGCCGTCTCCCTGGTTCCCTCAAATTGCTCGAGCCAGTTTCCCTGGATATTCTCGGCAATAGTCTCAGCCAGCCTGTCCAATTGTTGCTGCCGCTGTTCACCCACATCCAACGGCGTAGAGTCTTTCAACCCACCCCAGGCAAAAAGTGCGCTCAGCGCTTCGGGTGAATCGAACAGCCCATGCACGTAGGTCGCGAATATCTGTCCATCAGCACTTATTGCACCATCAGGCCTGGAATTTCCGTCTTTATCACAGATATATACCGCCGGAGTTTGCAGAGCTACACCTTCTGTTATACCACAGTGGATTTCATAGCCCTGAACAGGAGTAGCTTCTTTTACTTCATTTTCCAAAGCTAAAAAGCCGGTAATATTTTTCAGTGCTTTGACTGGTTGCAATCGAGTTGTGAAATCCAGATAACCCAAGCCCGGTTCGTTGCCCAGGGTATCCTCTACCCCATCCGGGTCCTGTACCTCGCTCCCCAGCATTTGCAAACCACCGCAAATACCCACTAGTTTGCCGCCATAGCGCAGATGCCGATCCAACTGTGCAGGCCAATCGTTTTCTTTTAAGTAAGCCAAGTCTGCCCGCACATTTTTACTGCCGGGAAGAATAATCCAGTCGCACTGTGGGACTGGTTCACGGACACTGACAAATTGCAGATCGATATCCGGATGCAACCTCAGCGCATCAAAATCTGTATGATTGCTTATGCGCGGCAATACCGGCACTACCACTTTCAATCGAGCATCAGCACCGCTCTGTTGGGTGCTAATGGCATCCTCCGCGTCAAGGTAGAGGTCATGGAGATAAGGTAAGACTCCGAGAACTGGCTTGCCGGTATATTCCTCTAACCAATCGAGCCCCGGTTGAAGTAATTGCAGATCGCCACGAAAGCGGTTGATCACAAAACCGACGACACGCTCTCGCTCTGAGGAAGACAGCAATTCGAGGGTGCCTACCAAGTGGGCGAACACACCTCCGCGGTCGATATCGGCAATCAGTATAACCGGGCAATCAACGGCCTCGGCAAAGCCCATATTGGCAATATCGTTTTCACGCAGATTAATTTCTGCCGGGCTACCTGCCCCTTCAACTAACACCAGCTCATATTGATCATCGAGCCGTGCGAAGGAGTCCAGCACTGCATTTTGCGCGGTGGCTTTATAGTGGTGGTAATCCAGCGCCTGCATATTCCCCAGAACTTTACCCTGGATAATAACCTGAGCCCCGGTATCTGAAGCGGGCTTAAGTAACACCGGGTTCATATCGCTGTGGGGGGCGATCCCACAGGCCTGGGCCTGCAACGCTTGTGCCCGCCCTATCTCACCACCATCCACCGTAACAGCACTATTGAGTGCCATATTTTGCGGTTTAAAAGGTGCGACACTGACTCCGCGCTGGGAAAAATAACGAGCGAGCCCGGCCACCAAAGTACTCTTGCCGGCATCGGAAGTCGTGCCCTGAACCATCAACACGGACATAGTGAAAACAACCTAGTAATCTACGCCTTTGCGGGCTTTGATGCCCGCTTTAAAAGCATGCTTAACATCTTTCACTTCAGATACCGTATCCACTAGCTCCTGTAGCGCACTACCACCACCTCGACCAGTCACCACCAAACTCTGTTCCTGTGGCCGCTGGGCTAGAGTCTCCAATACTTTGGACTCATCCAGGTATTTGTAAGCGAGCATATAAGTGAGTTCGTCCAACACCACTAAGTCATAGGTGGTATCGGTGAGCATTTTTTCTGCCTCTGCCCAGGTTCTCTCTGCAGCAGCAATATCGCTGGTGCGATCCTGAGTATTCCAGGTAAAGCCGGTGCCCATTTGATAGAGAGTAACTTCCGGGCAATGGTTTTTAAGGAAAAGCTCTTCCCCAGATTGCTGTGCGCCTTTAATAAATTGCACCACACCCACTTTCTGCCCGTAACCCAGTGCGCGTATCACCATGCCGAAAGCTGAGCTCGACTTCCCTTTGCCATTTCCGGTGAGCAGGACAGCAACTCCACGCTGGATATCGGCTGCTGCAATGTTGGCATCAACCTTCTCCTTGTGTTTTTGCATTGCCTGCTTGTGCTTGGAATTTCGTTTCTGCTCGTCTTCCGACATGGCCACCTCAGTTCAAGAACCTATAAAAGAAAGTGCTTTAGAAGCTGAATTCCACACCAGCATAACCGGCGAGGCCCGCAGTGTTATAGCCAGTGACTTCCACATAATCTTCGTCGGTAAGGTTTTCACCGCGAACAAATACCGTCGTGGCGTTGTTCAGCTGATAACGGACACTGGCATCCAGCACTTGATAATCATCCAGCGAAGAGCCATCGCTATCTACCACATCCGCACTGGAACGCAGGTTCATAACAAGGCTCAAGTCACTAGTAGGCTTATAAGTGAAGCCGAGATTCGCCAAGTGCTTGGGACTGCGGGCTCGGGGAGAATCATCGGCTTCTTCAGCATCGGTGTAGGTGTAATTGGCAGAGAGCAATAGACTGTCAGTCAATTGCGCTTCGACAACAAACTCAGCGCCTTGGGACACGCTTTCTCCACTGCTTTGCAGGTAACCTGTGTAGTCGACCATATCGAATCCGATTTCATTCTCCATGACCTGTTTAAACAGTACGAACTCCAGGTAGAGAGAGTTTTCACCAAAGTATTCAACACCAAGATCCAGGCCTCGGCTCTCTTCCGGCTTAAGAGACGGCAACTCTAATGGAGTAAAAGTTAACCAGTCGAATGCGGTAGCGTTGTAGTCAACTTCATATAAGCTCGGGGCACGGAAGCCAGTGCCGTAACTACTTTTTATTTTTACCGTACCGTTGGCAACATCCTCAAATAAATAGGCTGAGCTGGCGCGGAAGCTGTTGTAGCTGCCAAAATCAGAGTTATTGTCATGGCGAAGGCCAAGGGTGATATAAGCCTGATCGGCATAGCTTCCCTGATATTCGGAATAAACTGCCCACTGATCCCGATCCAGGTCTCCCGAAGTATCTTCACGGTGCTCTACCCCGTAGACCATTCCATGTTCGCGACTAAACCCGTAGGAACCGGTGAAGTTCAACTTTTCGATATCACCTTCCGCTTCATAAAAGGGCACGCCTTCACTGATATAGGTACGCTGCAAATCAGAACGTGTATAAGCCAACTCCTGCTGACCATCTTCGCCTTTATGAGCTAAGCTGACACGAACACTTTCCTGGCTGAAATCAAAGTTACAATCATCCTGAGAGGGCCAGCCGCAGCGATCATACTCACCTGAAGCATCGGTATCCCGCGCCACAGCCTCAAGTCGCCACTGCTCAGAAATATTCCAACCTACACGGCCATGCAAGGTTTCATTATCGTAACCGTCGTCATCTCTCAATTCCGTGTCATAACTACTGGTATTAAAACCATCGGTTTCTGCCGCCGCTGCAGAAACAAAATAATCCAGTGCTTCATTGGCTCCGCTAGCGCTGGCATTGTAGCGTTCAGTATCGAAGCTACCGCCCTCAGCTGACACCTCAAAGCGCTGCCCTTCTCCCTCGCGACGAGTCGAGATATCCAGTACACCACCGGCATCGGCTCCGTAGAGCATACCTTGTGGACCGCGTAATAATTCCACGCGCTGCAAGTTGCTGCTCATAATATGTTCAATATGAGCCCCCGCCTGGGTACCGGTTGGGTCAGAAATGTCGATACCGTCTATCTGGACCAAGGTTCTGAAATCGGACTCTCCACGTACCCTTAAGGAGGTTGTCTTGCCCATACCCCCTGTATTGGTAACAGACACGGAAGGCACACTGCGCAAAACATCGGCAAGGGACACCAATCCCCGCTCTTTTAGCTGCTCTTCATCCAATACAGTTACTGAAGTAGCTACCTGGCGCAGCGGCTCGCCCTGACGGGAGCTCACAACAACCACGGTTTCCAGGCCTGGAATTGAAGATTCGGTAACAGTGGATTCAGCAAAAGACGGCGCGCTCACGGCTGACAGTACAGCCAGGCTCAATATAGATTTTTTCAAGTTTCAACCCCTAAGACAAAAGCACATGGGATCGAGGGAGGAATAGCAATGCGGCACGCCGAAGCGCGAAAGATCGTATTGCAAGATGGTAGCCCTCCGCTCCATCGTGTTTAGAAAAGAGGCCGGTATCGGGCTTACCACTCAGAATACAGGTGGATCACCGTTGCGGGGGCAGCGCCGGATTTCCGGACTTCCCGTTTAACCTTCTCAGCCAATTCAGGGCAGAAGGCACCTCTAATCGTGGTCGCGAAACTAGTGGAAAGGTACCGGAAAGTCAACCAAGGGCTTACAAAAAACGAACAGTAATTAGGGAAAAAATCTTTAACAAGACAGCTATACCTAAAGCGGGACTAGACAAGACACACGTTAACAAAAGCCACCCTAGATATCGACGCCTCCTAAAGACCGCAACACAATCAAGTGCAAACTTCCTTGTTACCATACCCTCCCTTTTAGCCAGTCTATAACCAGCAAAAGCAATAGGATAAATGGCGCCATAGATGTGGCGACAAATGCAATAACAATAATAAGTTGGAAATAACCAAGACTGATTATCATAGTTCCGTTAAGCGATTTTATCTCTCTCCTTCAGGCATACCCAATCAAACTTATTTTTATTTGACAGAACCCCAATCAAGCACACGATCAATGAAACTCCGGTTGAGACTAGTGCAGCCACGTAGAATCCAATTAAAAAATAGGCAGTAAATCCAATGGTGCTACCCAAAATCATCGCCATGCTGGCAGCCCAGCCAGGCAGTCGCATGTAATAAAGCCCAAATACAATAGGCCAAATGGTACTGGAAACGAATGCACTGATGAAGTTCAGAACTTCACCCAAAGTCGATATCCTAGGCAAGCAGACTATCCATGTAAAAAATCCAAGGGCCAATATAAATATTTTTTTAACAACAATTAACCCCCTATCATCCAGTTTTGAGTTAATCATTCCTGCATAAACATCTTTTGTTAGCAAATCACTTGTTGCAGCAAGCAAAGAGTCTAAGCTTGACGCAATTGCAGCAAAAACAACAACAAAAATTACTGCTGCACCGACCCCCCCCAAGATACTCGCAGCAATTAACGGTCCAACCATATCTGCTACAGGCGGGTAAACACCAATAAGCGGAGCGACCAGAGCAACAAACCCTGCTGTAATAGGAATGGGAAACCACAAAAAACCGGCAAGTAAGAAGGCCTTCTCCCCAACACCGCTTTTGAAAGAAAAGGCCCGAGACCACCAGACATTGGAGTGGAATATTTCACCGACCCCAAAAAAAAGACTATTAAAAAAGAACATAATAGCCGCCGGGAAAATTAAATTTAAGAGCTGCGGACTCAGATCTTCTAGGGCATAATAAATTGACTCCAAGCTCAACTTATCAATGCAGGCATAACCAACAATAATCAACCCAAGCAATATTACAACAGCCTGAATAAAGTCAGTAGCGATGATTGCCTTAAGCCCGCCCAGCATTGTGTAGAACACACAAATAACAAGAATCACTGTCACCCCTAGCGCGTACCCCAAATCGCTTAGAGCAGATAACAACACTCCGCCAGCCATACCTAAACTGACCATCCAACCTAATGCATAACAAATCGAAACTATAAGAAAAACGCCCCAGGCAAAACGTCCATACCGCAATCTGAAAAAGTCACCGCAGGTAAATCCACGAGGCATCAACCGCCGGATTCGCTTTGCCAGAGTGGCAAAAAGTATCAACCCTGTTGCCGCCATTGAATACCCTAACATCCCCCAAACCCCAAACTGATAGGTTAGTTGAGGAGCAACCAAAGTTGTATTACTGGTTATCCAGGTTGCGAGAGCCGTAGAAGAGGCCAAAGCAAAACCAACATTTCTCCCCGCCAACATATACTCTTCAAGTGATATGCTCTTCCTTCCAAGCCACCAACCCATCAGTATCCACCCTCCCCCAAGGATGATTAGAATTGTCAATGCTGTAGTTGTAGAAATTGCAGTCATACACCCCATCCGATCTAAATGTAACTATTATCTAATCCACCCTGAGCAATAGATAGAAACAATTAATATCAAAAAAAGAAAAGCTCCAGTGGCAAATAGAATTAATGCAACCACAATATTTCTATGGACTACATCAACGCTTACCACGTTACTGAAATACCTCCCTTCCTGACCTGCCAACCTGAAATAATAGTAGCCACTCTCAAAACCACTTAAGGCAACTTCACCTTCTTTAGGTAGCGAATAGGTCCTTTCTATATCACTAAATTCTTTGTCTAAACTAAGCTGTAAAATGTAAGTCGTATTTTGACTTACCCCCTGCCACTGAAAATCAAAAAAGCCTTCAGTTGACAACTGCTGATATGGTTTAAGCGTCAGCTTTCCCTCATCACAAATCGCGCCACAACATAATATTACCCCAAAAAACACGAACGAAGCTTTTGTATAAAAATTAACGGAATAAAGCATTTGCAACCGCGCTGGCATATATATCAACACTTCACTTTCTTTTAGCCGCATCTACACAATAGCCTTTAGGCCAGCCCCATCAAGCAGAATTTAAGTTACTAAAGCGCCATTCAGATGCAATCCTCTTCAATATAAGCCCACTACAAGAAGGTTTACATCTCTTACCCCTACTTAATCAAAACTTAACCACAATAGACTACACATGTAGCCTGCAAGACTAAATTTTCAGTCATCCTTAACATCATGAATATTTCGACCTCTGAACAAGTAATCCTTGAAGCACTCTGGAAAGGTCACCCTCTTACAGTAGAACGGATTATTGAACGGGCACAAGAAACGCCTGACTGGCATCCAAATACTGTAAAACCGATACTGAACAGGCTTGCAACCAAGATAACTCTTGAGAGAAGCAAAGATGGCAGACGCTATTTTTACTCTCTTGCTATTTCGAGGGATGAACTTGTTGAGGGGGAAACTAACAGACCCCTGTCACATTTTTTCAATGGCAAAATGGCTCCCCTGCTTGCACACTTCGCCCAGCATAAAAAGATATCAACATAAGAGTTAAAAGAAACTGCAAACAAACTGAAGAAGAAAAATTATTGAGTGGCTATATTAAACATCAGTTAAAATCACTTTTCTAATTGGTTTAGTTCTATTGATAAAAGGTTTGATCCGGCGTTATCCGGGCGCACAGATAGCATTCCTACTCTGGCTAATTCCTTTGGTTAGATGCTTCATGTGGCAAAAACCAGAAGTCGGAATTACACTTATTGAGTGTCAAGCCGTTTCAGCTGATAACATTTCAATAAAGATATATCCTAATCCAAATGTTACGGTACTTACTCCCGACTTTTATTTAATCTGGGTTTGGTTGATCGGTTTCTCTGCCTGGGTGATCTATAGACTTTTTTCTATACGCACACTTAAAAATCATTTAAGCAAAAATCGACAATCTATTTCGGTAGAAGAGATTATCAGAATTCATAAACCATTAGCACTGAAAGCCCACGCCATATATAAAACACACACCTTCCGCTCCATTTGTTACAGGCCTATCAAAGCCTGCAGCATACTTACCGGATGATTTCTATTCACGATATAATAAAATTCAGCAACGCTGTATTCTTGCCCATGAACTCTCCCAAATAGAACGTAAGGATTTATGGGTTCAATTGGTCTATGAAATCGTCCGTGCCGTATTTTGGTTCAATCCACTAATTCATATGGCTGCACCAATAATCCGAGAAGACCAGGAATTGGCATGTGACCATCGAATTCTAAAAAATAGCAGTAACAATGAACGCTTAGAATATGTTCGCGCATCAACAAAACGTTTATACGCGAACATCCTCCCCTCCACCATGGCATTTCTATTAAACCAAAAAGAGAGATTTATCATGCTTGAAAAACACCACAGCTCAACAGTAAAAACAACATTAGGTGGCCTTCTTGTCCTTACTATAGGGTTTATTGGTCTAACCTAAACACCACATGTAGTAGCTGATGACTCATCTTGGCCAAAGGAAACCATGCAACTTAACTTTGAGGAAATCCCGCTAAGAGAAGTGACTAGAATGATTTTCAATTCCGCCGATCAAGATGTTGTCGGTATTGAACAGTTGTCAAATCAAAAGGTTACAATCAAAATTTACTCTGTAAGACCGTATCATGCGGCAATCACTTTATTAAGGTGTTATGAATTCAAAATGGAACAACGCGACAATCAATACACTATAATTCAAGAGTCTTCAATTATTACGTTTCACAGTTCACCTAAAACCTGCATTAGTTCAGAGCTCGGCTAAATAGGAGCAAGAGGCCATCAGCTATAGGCAAGATATATATTAATAAGCAATTAAATACAGCTTTAAAAAGACGCAATTAATAAACCACTCCCTATAACCATTATCAAATACTGCAATCCAATCCGCGAAATATTTATCGGTATATTGACGAAACAATGAAAACATCGAAGATGCATTTATTTATGTAGATTACAGCCACTTCCATCATGGATAATTACATTTTTGTCAACTATTCCAGTGAGAGCATGATATGGAGCCGAAGCGCGAAAGATTTCATTGCAAGATGGTAGCACTCCATTCCATTATATTTAAAGAAAGAGGCCGGTATTGGGCTTAACACTCAAAATACTGGTGGATCACTGTTGCTTGGTCAGCGCCGGTTTTCCGGACATCCCGTTTAACCTTCTTAGCCAATTCAGGGCATAAGGCACCTCTAATCGTGAACACGAAATTGGCGGAAAGGTACCAGAAGGTCAAATAACACTAATCAAATGAAGAGATACAACTGGGAACAGTTTTTATTAAAGCGCCATAATTCAATTTTTAATAGGGGCCTCAAAATAATTCTACAGTATATTGCAGGCATTGATGGTCGCAGACATTAGGCGCAGCATGCAACGAATGCCAACAGGGTCACAGTGCAGCAACTGCGGACTTCAAGGCTTCCCTATGGGACTTTCGAGGCATCACAAAATTGTCCACCCCCTAGATATTCATGTGGAAGCACTGAACCACCTGGTTATTAGAGCCTATCACTCCCAGAACTTGATCGTAGTCCCTACCTAGATTGCCATTTAAAACTACCCGGAGTATTGACCTTAAAGGAATTCAAAAAGTATTACCTAAGGTGATAAGTATCAGACAAGATAATTACACCCACTAATTCTCAATATCTATATAGGGCAACCGACACTAAACATTTCCATATAAATATTAAAAATCAACACCAGCACTTCCCGGGCAAAACTAACCTCATAGACCAAGGGAAACACCCAAAGACTTATAAAAAAATATAATTACAACAATCTCAAAACTCCAAATAAATATTTGGAAAAAACAACCACATAAAGCAGAATTGTTGCTGTAATAACAACCACCCACTTTAACCATAAAACTGCATTGAAGACTCTAAACAAACCATTTCAGGACACCTAAAAAACAAGGATAAACTAAACCCACTAATACCCTATTACATGGAAGGAATCATCAATGAATATCAAATTATCTAAGTCTTTGACTGCGCCCATCTACTTAATGGTAAGCACTTCAGCCGTTATACTTTCCCCTCAATCACTTGCCGTTGAATGTTTTGATACTATTAATTCACCTACCACTCTTACAGAAAATTTACTATGTGAGTTAACGCCAGAAAACCCTTACGCTTTAACCATTACCGGCCCCTCAGGAAACCTGTATATGTCAGGTGATGGCGGAATCACATGCATCGGCGGAGCTGGAGAAACTGGACAATTTGGTATAATGGTTGAGGGTACCTCTCGTCAAGTTATCGGTGGGAGCGTAGAGAATTGTCCAGGGGGCATTCTGGTAGCCGGCTCCGGCTTACACTCAATTCTTCACACACAAATCACTAATTTTCTCCTCGATGACGGAATCAGAGCAGAGAGTAATAACAATCTAATACAGGGCAATATTATTACTAGTAATGGGGCGGATGGTGATGATGGCATAGATGCCAGTGGCGACTTCACTACAGTAACACAAAATATAATTAATGGGGCAGGTGACGAAGGAATAGAAATTAATGGCGCCTCAGCCTCTATCATCCAAAATTATACTGCAGGCAGTGACGATGACGGAATTGATCTAAACAGATCTGGAGCAACCATATCATTCAATATTTCTGAAAACAATGATGGTGGCGGAATCGTCATTAATGGAAACAACTCTTATATATCCCAAAACATTGCCTCCAATAATGGTGATGATGGTATTGAGATCTCCGACAGCGGCTCTAGCAATACAATCCTCCAAAACACAGTCCAATATAATGGTGACCAGGGAATATATATAGAGCAGTCAGGAAGTGTCGACAATGTAATTCGAGGCAATATATCTACAGATAATGTTGGTTTCGACTTGCTGGACCCATTTGCCGATCCCACCTGCACTAATTTAAATAATACTTGGAGCTCCAATACAGCCAATACTTCCGACCCTGACTGTCTTCGATTCCTCTAGCGTATCAAATAACTGTGCTTGTAGATAATCCCTACATTTACAGCGTGGGCGATCGATCATGGGGGTAGACAGTGGAAAAAAGAAATTTAATAGCTGTGGATTGGCAACTTCCAGAGTTATGTATATTAGACAAGCCTACCCCCTAAATATAGGTACATTCAAATCCTAAAGAGCGATAATGAACCGAATAAAACCGATAACAATAATCACCCTAAATCTACTGAGCATTGAATAAAATACACAACCGTGCAATATAGCTGTAACACTAACCACATGTTCCGGATCATTCGATATGGAGAACAAACTCCTACCATTTCCCAAGCACCAACCTGACAAGTCCGTCGTGGGGCTACCATGGCGGCATGAATTGTAACCAAGGTCGTCAGGTCCGTAGAGAAGGCAAGTGCCTAACAACATATACTCTTTAAGAGAGAAACATCTCTATTAAAGCCACCAGCCGAACACTATTCACCCCAAATGACCAGGATAAATAGTGCAAGGTTAGAGGGAATTATAGTCATACGATTACCCAGGATTACCCAATTTTTCTGGGAGGGACCTGAACAATACCACATTGCGAAATTGGGCTTTTGACGAATATACCAAACTAAAGAAATTAGGACCATCTTCGAAATCGTGAAATGCAATTTCACTTTCTTTAGGCAGTGGATAGTCGCCACCAGCTTCGAGAATCACGAAGCCCAACTAAGCTGCAGAATATATCCACCCTCTTCAAGTGTAGCTGCACTCCAAATACAACTACGTATCAATCATTAACGGAACCTTCGCACTACTCAATTCACGATAAAATACTACCTCAAAGGCAACCCAAACTAAGCTATTGACATTCCGCAATGACCTACAAACATGCCTTATTCATCCAATATAATATTAAAGCCACCATAGATTAATCTCTTACCATCAAATGGCATGGGGTTTTGATCTGGGCTCATCCTCGGATCATCCATAACCGCCTGCCATCCAGAGTCTCGAACCGCTTTAGAAGGCCAGAGGACCCAGGAGAACACTACAGTTTCATTGCCAGCACACTTTACGGCCAAAGGAAAAGAGGTTAATTCGCCTTCTGGAACATCATCACCCCAAGTTTCAACAACCTTTAGAGCCCCCTGCTCTTTAAATACCTCTGCAGCAATTTTTGCATGCTTAATATATTCTTCTTTATTATTTGAGGGTACAGCTGCTACAAATCCATCTGCATAAGACATTTTTAACTCCCCGGTATTTTCTAATTTGATAAGTTACTATTGAAATTAAATACAGATTTGCAAAGCACTTCTACTGCCCTGATCTAGTGATAGCGATATCTCTCTATCACCAACCTTTCTTACACCCTACATAGAGCACAAAATCAAATGCTATCACTCTTTTCTCTTGAGGTATCTTCCAAACCTCCTTAGCCTTACGGTAGGCCCGCTCCATAAATTCACCACCCATGCCATCTATACATCTCCGCACGGCCGAAAAAGTATGTATAAAATTAAAAAACTCATTCAGGTCCCAGACTGCTTCCATAGTTGGCTTCGAAACCTGTATAGCACTAAAAGGAAAGTCTATATCCTTAAAGTGATTCCAGAGCAATTTGTTTTGTGGAGCCCAGCACGTCTCTATTGGACCCAAAATAAGTTCATTGAATATTTGAGCCAGATCTCCATCTAAGACTGGCCAGTTATAGCCCCAAGCTGAAAAAATACCTTTTGGCTTCAAAACCCTTAGAACTTCGGGCCAAAAATCATCAAGGTTAAGCCAATGCAACGCCTGGGCCACACAAACCAAATCACAACTCTCATTTGCCAAGTCACACTGCTCAGCAGGTCCTACTTGATAGTGAATATTAGGGTGGACTTTAGCCGCTTTTATTGGCTCGGCGCTAATATCAGTTGCGTACACACTACCAAATAGTTTAGCCAATCCTATCGCTGCCTGACCACTACCGCAAGCACAATCCCAGGCAAGTTTATTTGATGGAGCCAAGCTTGAGAGACACTTATAAAGCTCTGGAGGATAGGTTGGCCTAGCAGTCTTATAAAGCTCACTCTTGTCACTGAATAATTTGTGATGGTGCATTTCTGCCCCCGACAAATAAGGTTCTTTAAGCAGCCGCGGCAAGATAATATATATGAGCTACTATAGCTGCACCTCTTACCCTAGCTCTTAGGTCAAAATCAAAAAAAATATTATTCTTATTTATTAGCAGCTGGGACCCCCTCCAAGCATTACCCTACCAATAACTTCTTGAAATGCAACAATTCATGTGAGACCAATACTGGCGCGATAGTGGACATCAATACTCCTGCCCAATACCAACAAACCACAAAATAGCGATACCTTGCCCTTCCGAGACATAATACGAGCATCATCTTCCAGGTAAAAACTTGACAGCTACGATATCACGTATAATTTTCCGCCACTAACTATGCAGACCAAATACACATTAGGAGTCATAATAGAACTTCGAAACAGCAATAGCACAAAATACTCTAAGAGCTTTTCTTCAACGGCCTTCTAAACAGGCGAAACATAGTCCTCCATCCAGGGCCAAAAATAAGCCAAAAAAATAAGAGTGCTTTGAAAATATCATCCCACATATAAAGTGCAAATGATTTATCTAGATTACCGATCATTCATGTCATTGCTCGAATGAGAGCTAGGGTGATTACGCAGGCTAACAGTGTTTTTATAAATACAATCAATTCATACCTTAACTTGGGCCAACCATAGTCGGGACTAGCCGGCTTGGACTCGCCGGTAAAATGCCTAGCAAAGATCATATCGGCCCATTGACTCAAATTACGACCAAAGACAACTGATAAAGCAATATAAGCAGCGCCAAGAGCATGAAAAATGTTGTAGTTGTACCACTTAGAATATCAAGTACTGTAGCGCTGAGCGGTACGACATCAACTATCGGAGTAAAGTACTATCAAGATACCCCGAAGCTACCAAAGGATAAGCCCATAGGCTTACCCCTCGGATGACCTTACTAGACAGGCTCGGGCTCTCTCAGCGGCCGTTGTTTTGCTACCGCAGCCGACTTATCAGGTAACGGCAAAGCGACAGGTACTTGCTGCGCCTGGCTGGTAGCCATTACCACAGTACTACCGTGACGTGCAGCAGTTACCAGCGCATCATTATCTGCAATGGCAGTCATAAAGCGCAACGCTTCGTCTGCGCTGGTACCAGCGCTGGTAAGAACCTTAATAGCCTCGGCTGCACTTTGTGCATATACCCGTCGTGCCTCCCCCATTTTCTCCATACGAATCTTTACGGACTCGCCATCAGCTTTAGCCTTACCCACTTCGCGCTCCCGAATCGCCTCAGCCTCGTAGGTAGCGGCCTGCTTCTCCCGCTGCATTTCCATAACTTTGTTAGCCTGAACCTCTACCGACTTGGGTAGCCGCGGCTCATCTGATAATACATCGACAATCTCTACACCAAAGTCGTGGAAAAATTGGCGAAGGCGCCCCTTGGCTTTATCAGCTATATGTTCTTTTTTGTTATAAACGTCTTCAAGTTCAATGCCGTTGGCAACAGGGATAGCTGCATCTGTCGCAAAAGACTTCAGTTGTGCCTGGTAATTCTCTAAATCATATAGAGCTTTGTATGCAAGCTGCACATCCGACGATACCTGGTGCTGAACCTTAAGAATCAAACCAAAAGTGACATGATTACTGGTCTTTAGACTCAACTCAACGGGGGTTTCATGTAGAGCCGTTGAAGCTTTTTTGTCTACCCAGGAAAGGTAGGGAATAATCAAGTTGAAACCAGGGGTGGCAGTTTTCCAATATTTACCAAGAAATAGCACAAAGTGGTACTGTTTCGGTTCCACTATCACAATGGACTTAGCTAACAAAAAAATTACTACAGCTCCAAGTATCGCAGGCCAAAAAAGTAAAAGGGGAAAGAGTTGTTCCGGCATATTTTAAAAATCCAGTCAGAATAAATTATATAAGATGTGCAAACTCTCTTATTCAGCAAGGGGTAACCAATGGATACGCAAATATACCCACTATACTAAGAGCATTCACCCACAGCTTACATCAACTACAACATGCTGGCCACAAAGCTACTGTCCAAAACCCAACTGTAAGTCTACTACCCCCCAGTAGGGTAAAAGCAAATGTAAAGAACTTCACTAAACCCGCTACAGACCAATAAACAACAATTTTTCTGGAAAAACCCTTAAATTAAAATCCGCACCAATAAAACTATTGTTAGTACAACTTACCATCACTTAACTATTCTTCTGCAACAAAGTATCCAAAATCAAATCTACAGCCATTTACCTTTAAGCAATTGTTTTTTGTGATTCAAGCCTATTCAAGTTACTTTACATGATATGGATGGGCTTTAAAAAGGAGGTACTTTGTGCCAGCTACAGAGCTCTCCAGAGTATTAGGTGCAGAGGAGGCTATGTTCACCGAGTTGGCAAGGCGAACTTGCGGGGGGACATTAGTAATCTCCTTTATCAAAGTACTCACTCCTCTTAGCGTTGAAAAATTGATACGTGGTTTCGCATCGGCACATAAAATCTACCCACTTTTACAGGCAAGAGTTGAGTCCGGCAACAAGCTTCGATGGCGCTGCGACGTACCATTCGAGTCAATTCCAATTGAGGTTCGAAAATTGAAGGGGCCTCTTGATTTCGAGGCTGAATTCAATCGCCGGGGAAAGACGGGCCTTGATGTTGAAAAATGCACATATACACTTTCTTTCTATATTAATTCCCATGACGAAGTTGAATGGATCTCACTAGTCAGCAGCCACGCAGCTTTGGATGGCCGATCAGTGATGACTTTATTCTGTATTTTGGACATATTCTTTAAAGATGAAGGAACATTCAGGTTAGGCGGACAACCACTTTATGAAGCTGTCGAAAGCTACTTTAGCTCCCCTAAATACTTTGCCCATGAAAAACCATCTTCTCAAAAAGATGAACTTTTTAATTGGCCCGTAGAGGAACCTGCTTTTGTATCAGAACGTGAAGGTCATGCTATATATCGGCAATTTCCGATTGCAGAAATTTCACAACTGGTAAAAATAGGGAAAAGTCACAAGGTAAGGCCAAGCGCCCTGTTTTGCGCCATTGCGATTCAAGCATCCAAAATATTACCCAACCATAAAGATTGGATAAAAATTTTACTACCCATGGATGTTCGTGAACTCTGCGGCACTGAAATTGGATTAAGTGCAGTAGGTGCTTTTTCATCAGCAACCACTCTTGAAATCATGCCCAATATAGATATAGAAGACACCTGGCAACTAGCGCGCCACTTACAGATTGAGCTTGACAAACAGGCGGAAGAAGGAGAACCATTCAAGTTCATGTTCCCCAAGAAATATAAACTCGAGGATATTATTGAATGGGCTCAGGATTATGAGGAAAAGAAATCTTTCTTTTCTGAAGGAATGTGTATATCTAATGTAGGCAGCATGAAAGCGCTTGGCACAGCAATGAAGCACTTTGAAATCATCACGGCAATTCCATTTCAAACACATGGAGCTCACCCTATCTCACTACTAACCTATTCAACGGTACGTAATTCTGTATTTATATTTTCGTACTGTGATCCACTCACAAAACGAGATAGCGTTTTGAATTTTGCAGAAAAATTCATCAACACTATCAAGAGGCTTTTAAAACCTGAGAACTAACCCTTGACTTAAAAAAACGAACAAAAGCAAAGGCGCCCACTACTCCCTAATCAGCCAAGGCTACCCCCAAACAATTTCACCTTATGTACGATTCTCCAACAAAGAATCAATTGGTCACTACAAGTGACCACCAAAAATCAATGCAAGGAAATATTGGCAACGCCAACCAAGTACAGTCTGTCATATCATATACATCTCATAGATTTCACCAAACATCAACCTTAAGCCAATAAACCATATAAAATTCAGTACTTTTTTTAATGTAACCTACCGAAAGGAGGCGACGTTACTAGCTTTATTGAAAGGCATACATGTATACCAAAGGAGCTATTGCCCCATACCCCTACTCAAGTAATGCACCTCAAACCAGTCAATCTTAGATCAAGCCACGACAAATCTTAGCCAGCACTTATGTATTCCGAACAAGTATATATAGATAAGCAAGCAATATTTAGGTATCAATATTTTTGCATCTTAACTTCTATTTTATTAAGTTTGACATTAAGTCAATCTGTTCTTGGAAAGAGCACCTATGTCCAGCCGAGAGTCCTCCAGGGTGCTGGGGCCTGAAGAAGCATTATTTACCGAGCTAGCCAGGAGAACTTGCGGGGGAACCTTGCTGGTTTCCTTTTATAAAGTTCTAATTCCACTGAGTGTCGAGCAACTTAAAACTGCCTTTTCTTTAATCCATGAAATTTACCCCCTTCTACAGGCTCGTGTTGAGTCAGCTGAGCAACTGCGCTGGTATTGCGATGTACCCTTTGAGGATATTCCTATAGAAATAAAGGAGCTTTCAACACCCATTAATATTGAGTATGAATATACTCGCAGAGGTAAAACAGGACTCAATGTTGAAGCATGTACATATACTCTTTCCTTCTATCTAAATTCACTCGGTAAAGTCGACTACATATCTATGGTCAGCAATCATGCTGCATTGGACGGCCGGTCTGCCGGGATCATATTCTATATTTTAGATTTGTATTTTTTGGATCAAGGAAGATTCAGGTTAGATAGACAGCCGTTATACGACCCTGTTGAGACCTACTTTGATTCAAGCAAGCATTTCTCCAACCAGCAAACATCTGGAATTAAGGAAAATTTATTTAAATGGCCAGTAGAAGAAGCCGCTTTTGTTACTGAACGGCAGGGCCATGTTTTATATCGCAAATTTCCTATGGAGGAACTCTCTCACGTTGCAACTATTGGCAGAAAACACAAAGTAAGACCTAGTGCGCTTTTTTGTGCTATTGCCATCCAGGCATCAAACATACTGCCAAATCACAGAGAATGGATCAAAATCTTATTACCCATGGATGTCCGCGACCTATGCGGCACCGGAATCGAGTTAAGCGTTATTGGTACCTTTTCTGCAGTTACTACTCTTGAGGTTACACCAGATATCGATATCGAGAACACCTGGGAGCTGGCAAAGCACTTACAGATTGAACTTGATCGGCAGGCAGAGTCCGGCGAATATTGTAAGTTTAACTTTCACAAGAACTATGATTTAGGGAATATTATTGAGTGGGTTGAAAAATACGAAACCAACAATCCCTACTTTCTTGAAGGATTATGCGTATCCAACTTGGGTAACCTGGAATCCCTGGGTGTGCACATGAATTTTTTTGAACCTATCATAGGTACCTCACTCCAAACTCACGGCGCCCATCCAATATCATTGAGCACTTATTCAACAGAAAAAAGTTCCGTTTTTGTCTTTTCATACTGTGACCCACTAACAAAAAGAAATAACGCTTTAAATTTTGCTGAAAAATATATCAACACTCTAAAGAATTTGATATGAATCAGCTCCACATAAACTAGGCGTCTCAAGCTATCGAGTCACTTTCGGCATGTACTACTCCCAAAAACACAGCGCCATAAAAGCAATGCATTTAAACCATACGCAGGCTGTATATTAAACACTAAGATTATCTTACAGACTCATAGGGGAGTTTATTAGGAAGCCGAACGACCTGCACTCATACCTTTTGTGAGGTGAAGTAGGCAGAAACATCTACTTAATAGAGTTTTTAGCCATCTCGTCTCCTCCCCTGCTATGCACAATCCGATAAAGTAACGGAAGTACAAACAGAGTTAGAAGTGTGGAAGAAATAATCCCCCCAATCACAACCGTGGCCAGGGGCCTTTGTACCTCTGCGCCGGTACCCACATTCAATGCCATAGGCACGAACCCCAAGCTGGCGACCAGAGCGGTCATCAGTACAGGACGAAGACGAATCATTGCTCCGTCAATAATCGAAACCAAAAGCTCACCGCCCTGTTGCCGCAGCTGACGAATAAATGACAGCATTACCAGGCCGTTTAAAACCGCAACACCAGAAAGGGCAATAAACCCAACCCCTGCAGAAATCGATAGAGGCATACCGCGCAGCCATAGAGCTAGCACCCCGCCAGTTAACGCTAAGGGAACTCCTGTAAAAATGATCAAGGCATCTTTGAATGAGCCGAAAGCCATTACCAGAAGACCGAGGATTACCAAAAGCGTCAGCGGGACAACGATAGAAAGACGCGTACTTGCAGATTCCAGTTGTTCAAATGTACCTCCATATACCAACCAGTAACCGGCAGGCAAAGACACCTGTTGTTGGATTCGGGCTTTTGCCTCCTCCACAAAAGATCCTAAATCGCGATCGCGTACATTCGCGGTTACCACTACACGGCGCTTGCCATTTTCACGACTGACCTGATTGGGAGCCGGTGTCATGTCAAGATTGGCTACTTCAGACAAAGGCACATAGCTACCTAGCGGGCTACCAGCGGGTAAAGATACAGGTAAGTCACCAAGGTTTTCATAGTCCCGGCGCAGCCCTTCCGGCAGCCTTACTACCAATTGGAAGCGGCGGTCACCCTCATAAATCAGCCCTGCAGATTCCCCACCAATTGCGGTTGATACCAAGTCCTGTAGGGCTTTCAGGTCGATACCATAGCGGGCAAGCGCTATACGCTTGGGGACTACAGAGAGAACTGGCAGACCTTCAACCTGCTCTACTCGAGCATCGGCTACACCCTCAATCCCATTTAACACACCCAGGATTTGATTAGACGAAGCGACAAGCTGGTCCAGGTCATCACCAAATACTTTGATGCCCAGATCTGCACGCACACCAGAAATCAACTCGTTGAAACGCATCTGGATTGGCTGGGTAAATTCGTAGTTATTACCTGGAAGCTCTCGAACGGCTGCTTCGATTTCTGCCACTAATTGCTCCTGGGGCAGTTTTGGATCGGGCCATTGGTTTCTGGGTTTCAGGATCACAAAGTTATCAGCCACATTCGGAGGCATTGGATCTGTAGCCACCTCTGGAGTACCAATTTTTGCAAATACCTTGTCTACCTGGGGGAACTCCTTAATGCGCTGCTCCAGTAGACGCTGCATTTCCACCGACTGCTCGAGGCCAGTCCCCGGAATACGTAAAGCGTGTAGTGCAATATCGCCCTCATTAAGCTGAGGGATAAACTCAGAACCGAGAGTAGTAGCTAGCCAACTACAAAACAGTACTAAAGCAAGAGCCCCTGATAGTACCAGCCAACGCACTTTCATTGCGGCAATTAAAAGCGGCTTGTACAGTGACTTAGTAGCAACAATCACCTTATTTTCTTTTTCACTGACTTTCCCGGTGAGAAAAACAGCAACTGCTGCAGGTACTACGGTGAGAGAAAGAACCAATGCAGCCAATAACGCCATAACCACAGTAGCGGCCATAGGGTGAAACATCTTTCCTTCGACACCAGTCAGTGTGAACAAAGGAATATACACCACCGTGATAATCAACACTCCAAAAAGGCTCGGGCGAATCACTTCATTGGTGGCCTGGAATACCAGCTCCAGTCGCTCTTGCAGAGGTAACTTACCGCCCTTGCGCTGTTGGGCTTCGGCGAGCCTGCGAATCGCATTTTCTACGATAATTACAGCCCCATCGACAATCAGACCGAAATCGAGCGCACCGAGACTCATCAGGTTGGCAGAAACACCGGTTTGCACCATACCAAATATAGTGGCAAGCATGGACAGCGGAATCACAGCGGCCGTAATAAAGGCAGCCCGAATATTTCCAAGCAGCAAGAACAGCACGACGACTACCAGCAACGCACCTTCAATAAGGTTTTTCTGTACTGTAGCGATGGCTTTGTCCACGAGCGTCGTGCGATCGTAAACCGCTTCCACCTTTACACCTTCAGGTACAGTGGATTTCACTTGCTCCAAAGCTTCCGCCACATTGCGCGCCACCTCGCGGGAGTTTTCCCCCACCAGCATCATAGCGGTGCCCAATACGGTTTCTTCACCATCTCGCGTAGCAGCACCTGTACGCAGCTCTTTACCAATAGCCACTTCAGCAACATCAGAAATTTTAACCGGCACCCCGGATCGGCTGGTAATTACTACGTCTTCAATTTCTCCTATATTCTGTAGTTGTCCCGGTGAACGCACTAACAGTTGGCGTCCATTATTTTCCAGATAGCCAGCACCTCGACTTTCGTTGTTGCGACGCAAAGCCTCGGCAATGTCCTCCATCGATACGCCGAAGTTAAGCATCTGGCGGGGGTCCGGTGTTACGTGATACTGCTTGTTATAGCCACCGATAGTATTTAGTTCCGTAACCCCCGGAACGAGAGACAATTGCGGTTTAATAATCCAATCCTGAATCTCCCGCAGTGCCGTGGCGTCGTAGGGCTGACCATTGGGCTGGGTTGCTCCGGGCAGAGCCTCCACGGTATACATAAAGATCTCACCGAGCCCGGTGGCAATGGGCCCCATTTCCGGCTCCAACCCCGGGGGCAGATTGCTCTCGATGGTACCCAGGCGACTGTTTATTAAGTTTCGCGCAAAATAGAGATCTGTCCCCTCTTTGAAAACCACAGTCACTTGGGATAGCCCGTAGCGCGAAATCGAACGGGTGTACTCCAAGTTGGGAAGTCCGGCAAGTGCCGCCTCTACCGGATAGGTGATTCTCTGTTCAGCTTCTAAAGGCGAGTAACCAGGTGCTTCAGTATTAATCTGCACCTGAACATTGGTGATATCGGGGACCGCATCAATAGGGAGTTTCTGGTAACTCCAAACCCCTAGCCCCACCAGAATAAAAATTAGGGACAATACGAAATAACGCCGCTCAATGGAGAAGCGCAGGATGCTTTCAATCATCTTCTGGCCTCAATTAATGGTGGTGAGCAGCGCCGGATTTCTCTATATCCGCCTTGATTAAGTAACTGTTTTCAGTGACGTAGCGGTCTCCAGAGTTGAGTCCACTTAATACCTCTGTAACCCTGCCATCGGTCCGCCCAAGTTCCAGTGGGCGAATCTCATAAGCATCCCCTACTTTTACAAACACAACGGTCCAATTGCGGAAGGGTTGTAGCGCTTGATTTTCCACCACTAAAGGCGCGGGACTCTCATTGGTGACAACATCAGCTTGAACCATCAGGTCTGTTGTCCAAATTTCCTCTGGATTCTCAATCATCGCGCGGGCTATTGCGAAAGGCGTGCCATTGCCCCCCGGTGCCAAGCTGACAATTGTCGAATCAAATGAGAGCCCATCGGCGGTAATAGAAACTTTTTGTCCGCGAGCAATTTGTCCCCGGCGAGTGGGGAATACTTGAAGCTCTGCCCATATTTGCTTGTAGTTCGCAATCGTAAACAGTACCCGGTCACCGCTAAACTCCCCTCGACTGGCCTGCTTATCGATAATCTGACCGCTGATAGGCGCTATCAAGGAGTAAGTTTGCAAGCTGTCATTGGACTCAATTGTTGCAAGCTTTTCTCCTTTCTGTATTGAATCTCCCAACGCTTTCTCAATCGTGACAACGGTGCCTGGATAACGAGCACGAACATGACTGAGGCTGCGATGATCGATAGTAGTTTTACCGTAAAGGGTAATACGCTCTTGAATAACTCCCGGTGCGGCTATCGCAGTTTTAATGCCGGCCTTTTCCGCCGTGCTTTCATCTATCTTTACTCTTCCTTCATGTGATTCAAACTGCCATTTGGCACGGCCTCGCTTGTGAATCAAAGAGAGCTCAATGTCGAATGAATGGGGTTCAGCCAGATGTTCTTGGCTGCGCCAGTAATCAATATTTGCATCACGGTATAAGGCAATATGTTGCGATTCACCCCCAAGTCGAACCAGAGTTAGGGTCAATTCTGCATTGTCCAGCGCTTTTCCGTCTTCCTGAATCCATGCGCGAAACTCAGCCTTACCACTCCGCTCTACCAGAGCTAGCTCAACCACAAGATCCCCCTGCTCTAAGAGGCGGCCCCCATGTGGCCCTTTACTTTCTTCTTGATGATGCTCTCCACCGTGGGAGCCACTGGCATAACTAAAATTTGCCACCCACCCTTGAGGTACCAAAAGGATTAGGAACAGCATCGCTAGCTTAAAAGTTCTATTTAATCTGCTCATTTTTAAACTCAACTTCATCTACTGCTCTCGACAACCACGACACCCAATGGCCGGGCAGTTAACCTCTCAATTTCCGCTCCATACACATGAACAGAGCGTGCCGCCACAATTCTCGAGCGCTCAGCATCGAGCAATTCCTCGCGGGCAGAGATCAACTCAACATAGGAATAGCGCCCCCGGCGATAGGCCCGGTCAACCTCAGAAAGCGCCTTGCGCAATGTGGGAATAACGGTATTTTGCATTTCGTCAACAATGGCCAGCGCTTGTTCACGGCTCGTTACCGCCAAGAAAAGCTGGGGATAGAGCTTTAGCAATGCCGCCTCTCTATCCAACTGAACCTGTTCCAGCTCAGCCATTGCAGAAATCTCTTTACCCCGGTTACGTCGCCCGGTAAAAAGCGGCACGTTAAAGCCAACAACGACAGCATTCTCATCATCTTCTTTGTCGTTCCGATAGCCTGCATACCAACCAATATCAGGTATCGACTTCGCTTGTGTCAGATGCAGGTGAGATGCGCGCAAGCGCTCTTCAGAGGCAAAACGGGCAATAGAAGGGTTTTCCTGAGCTCGCTCGTACAGAACATCAAAGCTGGCATTTGGCTCAAATCGGAAGAGCACGCTGGAGTCAACTGCAAAGTCCTGGGTAGGTTGCCCCCACAGCGCGGATAGTGCGTACTTGTAGTAGCTCAGCATTCGCTCCTGTGCCTCGGCGGCCAAAATGGCATTCGCCAGTGCAGACTCAGCCCGCATGCGTTCAGCTATGGGGGACGCAGCAGCATTGACCCTTGTAGTTACAGCGTCCAACGCTTCTTGCGCCAGCGAGACCTTCTCTTTTTCCAGAATCAGTAATTCTGCGGCAGCGAGTACTTGCGCATAACCACGAACCACCTCGGCCAAGACATCCAGTGCTGTCGCTTGCTCATCGGCAATTAAGAGGTCCCGCTGAGCATTGACAACATCGATTCGAGCCTGGCGTTTGCCCCCCAACTCAATAACTGATGACAAAGAAGCAGTCAGCTCAAGTTCCTTGTCATCATCATCATCGTCGTCACTTGGCGGACCGGGCCGACCGGGGGAGCCTGAGCTTGAGCTTGAGCTTGAGCTTGATGAACCATCATCTCCGTATACCGCATACTCAGCTTCGAAACCAAAATCCCATGCAGGACGTAGGCCGGCTGTGAACTCAGCACCATCCAATGCCCATTGCTGGAGTGGAAAAACTGCAATCTGTGGATTTTGTGCCAGAGTTTTCTGTATTGCCTCTGGCAGCGTCAATACTTCTCCCCTCTGCGCAGAGGTAGCTTGCGCAGATATAAGTAGAGCGGTCGTCAACAAAAATCTAAAGGATGTACGACCAATCACGCTCAGCGAGAGCGTGGAAAAAAAATCCATGGAATTCTCCCAAGTCACAACTCGATCATCGTGTGCGAGCAAAAGCTACATACTTCTATAGCGGCACACGCAGTATTTAACTAATCAGACTTGGGTTATAGGTGGGCGTAAAAGTGGAGAAAAATAACCTGAGGGCACAGCTGCACTGATTGTGTCACTGTAACTGATAGTGCCCCGAAGAAGAGGTTGATAAGACTGCCCCAAAAGCCCGGTTGCATTAATTCCGTGACAATGGCAACAGTGATTACAGAAATCCAACGTCGGTGTAGATTGCTCTTCACCGGAGGAAGGCAGCGAGAAAGTGACGGAACCCCCATCAGGCTCGTCAGTAGGAGCTACCCCCGGGAGTTGATCAATATGATTTGAAGAGAAGTGGATGGTGATATCTTCTAGCTCATCATGACTGTCATAGAAGGCGCCAGCTGTCTGGAAAATCAGCAGCGCAATCAGTAAAAATGACAGACGAACCACATTCATAGGAGCAGGCTAGTATCAATAATGGACCGACTCTAGCAAACATAACCCAGAGCCTCAATTGAATACGGCAAAAGTTTTGTAAAACAACAGCTTATTGACCAGCAATTCTGGATAGCCAGTCTCGTTTCAATACTCGATTTGACGCAACAGCAGGCGCGAAGGTTCTCCTCTACACTGATTCAGATGCCACAACTATGGCTATGTATTGGGAGGTACCGGTAAATGCTTGCTTTTCAACCCTTTGGTGGCTTGGCTAGGGCGCTGATTCTTGCAGCGACGGTGGCATTAGCCCCTGCGATTGTCGCTCAAAACCCGACTCCACCCCCGCAACCCGATAGCACTGGCTCCCAAGGCCAAACCCCGCCACCAGGGCACCCCACTCAATCGACCGATGACAGCAATCCCCCCCAGCCACCAGGGCAAATGCAGCAAGGCAAACCTCCTCAAGGCCAAATGGGGGCCATGGAATCAAACGAGCCCCTAGACCCCAAGGCGATGGCAACCTTGAAACGAATGGGTGACTACCTCGCCAGCCTCAAAATGATGATGTTTAACGCCGATATATTCACAGAAGTCGTTCTGGAAAATCAGGAAAAGCTCCTGATTGGCGGTACCGTCAAATATATGGCAATGCCACCAAAGCAACTGCGTGTAGACCTGAAAACAGATTCTATTACCCGTCAATTTATTCACAATGGCGACAAGTTCACCGTGATTGCTCCCCGCGATGGTTATTTCGCAGAAATGGAAGCACCCCAGCCTACAGCGGAAGTTTTGACCAAAGCCGCCAAGGATTACGGCATTGAGATTCCTTTTGCCGACCTCCTCGAATGGGGAAGGAAGGAAAATGTTTGGTCCGGTATCAAAGAAGGCTTTCTGGTAAACCGGCCTATGGTTGACGGCCAAAAAACCGAGCACTGGGCATTTCGCTCTGAAAACCTGGACTGGGAAATCTGGATCAAGGCTGGTGACAAGCCCCTGCCCCTGCGTATTTCAACAGTGAATACCCGCGACCCCGCCAAGCCGCGCTTTATTGCCACCTTGAAATGGATGGAAGCCAAACCTGGTGCCGCCGGGCAATTTACCCCTTCCACCGACAAGCTCAAGCAGATCCAGTTTAAGAAGGCGGAACCCAATAAGGAGGCCACACCATGATGCATCGCAACGGTCAAAAGACGGGTTTCCTTGCACAACTGGTTGTGCCTGCCCTGGTCACGGGGGCACTACTGACTGCATTGGCCAGTCCCTCAGCCGAAGCCTTTGGTCGGTTTGGTGGTGGTGGGGCTCATTTCAATATTGGGGGACATTTTAATGGGATGCGTCCGATGGGTGGAGGCTTCCACGGTGGCTATGCCCCGGGGGAGTTTGCAAGGCGCTTTCCCAATCACCCCCCATTTCACCCCCATCATCCACCCTACCCACCGCCCCCTTGGCGCCCCCACTACTGGCCCTACCCGGGACCAGCATTTTGGGGTACGGCAGCAGCCGTAGGTGTCGGCGGGTGGTTATATACGTTGCCTCGCAGCTGTGTTGCAGTAACTGTTGGTAACGTTACCTATGAGCACTGCGGGTCCTACTGGTATGAACCGCACTTTGTCGGTGGCCATATCGCCTACCGCCCGGTTCGCCCTCCCCGCTAGGAACGCCAATATTGGATAAGTGGCCCCAAGTGCGAAATGCTATTTTTCGTTGTCAGCTTTCTCGGGGCCACCCTGAGCATAGGATTTAGTGATATGCCTGAGGGTCTTCATCTGCTTGCCGAAATTGCGGCAAGGTGTGCAAACCGCCAGATGTAACTTCAGGCTCGCCTTCTCGGAAATGAGCAGGTCCCTCTCCTGGGACTCAGACATCAGCCTCGTGGCTTCCCGGCAGGTCTTCATCATTGTCACTTCTCCACACCAAACCAGTTATCTTCCAGACACTCGCGCAAGCGAAGGCGCGCCCTGTGCAATGTGACATTTAAGTTGCTAACGGTAATCTCCATGGCAGCACAGATCTCATGGCTTTCCAGCTCAATAAATTCCCTCATCATAAAGATCTGCGCTTGGCGCGAGGGAAGATGGCTGAGACAGGCCTCGAAGATTCGCCAGAAATGCTTATCGTGAATTGCCGACTCAGGATCAGCCCAGCGTTTGGGCTTTTCATCCTTCTGCCAGTGCCCCGTCTGATCAAACAGCTCATCGTGATCATATTCTTCCCTATCCCCACGAACCAATTGATCCGCATCTACGAAGCGCTGTCTCTGTCGCAATATGTCGGCAATCTTGTTCTTGAGAATGGCGAAGACCCAGGTCTTCAAAGCCGAGCGACCGGAAAAGCTTCGCGAGTTCTTTAGGGCACCCATCAATGCTTCCTGAACAGCATCCTCAGCCAGCTGTGTATCCTGCAACTGCAAACTGGCAAAACGCAGCATCTGCTGGCGCAAATCCACCAGGAACTGCGAATTCTGTAAGGAATCCTCGGCGGACTCTGTCGAAGCACTGGGAGCTAGGTGATCGCTCAATTACGTTCCCTCATAATATCGAAGCGGAGAGAGTCGATATTAACGAAAATAATGCGATTCTCTACAAACCAATTCCCACTGGCGCCAAAAGGCAATTTTGCTGATTCTGAAATATCTAGTGCATCATGCTGGTATTTTTGTGCCAATTGAGACTTTTCTGCTTTACCCCGCATCTTGAGCCAGAATGAGCGAAATATCATGCCAGTATAGAGCTCTGCATCAGTTTCGAAAGCGGAAACCTTTGGCCAGAAGAACCTCTAACTCCTCAACTCTTCCGTGATTCCTCTGGTTTTTAGTCGCGGGAACCGCAGACTTGTTACACTTCCTCAACAAAATTACAAAGAGCGCCAATACCGGCGCAACTGCGCCTTTTTGGTTAACCCCCGCAATAGGTAAAGAGCCAATGCACGATTTAGTACAGGACTACTACGGACGCCAACTAAAGAACTCTTCAGACCTGAAGACCAATGCCTGTTGTGATCCCAGCGATATGCCAGAGTGGCTAAAACCATTGCTGTCCAATATTCATCCCGATGTCCTATCCCGCTATTACGGCTGCGGACTTGTCTGCCCTCCACTTTTGGAAGGCTGCCGGGTACTGGATCTTGGCTGTGGCTCAGGCCGGGATATTTACTTACTCTCCCAGTTGGTAGGTCCAAAAGGTGAAGTAGTAGGTGTCGATATGACGGAAGAGCAGTTGGCTGTGGCCAGGCAGCACCAAGCCCATCACGCCGACAAGTTTGGCTATGACAATGTCCGCTTCCTGCACGGCTACATTGAAAAGCTGGAGGAACTGGAATTAGAGCCTGAAAGCTTTGATGTGATCATTTCCAATTGTGTGGTTAACCTCTCCACAGACAAAGATGCTGTACTCAAAGGCTTGTTCCGGCTGCTGAAACAAGGGGGAGAATTTTACTTCTCCGATGTCTATGCCGACCGTCGTATTCCCCCCGCAATTAGCTCTGACCCCGAGCTGTTTGGCGAGTGTCTTGGGGGCGCACTCTACTGGAATGACTTTCTGGAAATTGCTCAGGGCAGCGGCTTCCGCGATCCACGCCTGGTGGAGAGCCGGCCATTACTTATCACCAACCCAACCCTGGCCCAGCGCTGTGGTTCAATTCGATTTTTTTCCGCCACTTATCGCTTGTTCAAATTAGCGCAACTGGAAAAAGACTGTGAGGATTACGGCCAAGCAGTGATTTATAAAGGCACACTACCGGGCTCTGCCGATCAATTCGTTCTCGATGGACACCACATTATTGAGACCGGACGAGTATTCCCTGTGTGCGGTAATACTTGGAGAATGCTCGCAGAGACCCGTCTCGCACCCCACTTCGAGTTTATTGGCGATTTTTCGCGGCACTTTGGCCTGTTTCCCGGCTGCGGCAAGGAAATGCCATTTGCCAGCGACACTCCCGAAGCGGATCAATCGAGTACCCAGTGCTGTTAACCCTGAGCCTGGAAATGGGAGCCCCCTAACGGGCTCCCTTTGGAAACCCAACGACTGCCCCCAAAAAGTAGGGTATTTTTTTCTCCAGCCAATAACTGGGGCTCCATACCGTCCCTTCTATAAACCCTACATGCCCCCCTCGATCACTCACCGCCAAATCGACAGCAGAACTGACTTCGCTGGTTACAGGTATCGCTGATGGACAAATAAAAGGATCATCAACGGCGTTGATAATCAAAGTCGGCGTGCGAATATCTTTGAGTAAAGGCTTACTGGATGCCTGGGTGTAATACTCATCCACATCACGAAAACCATGTAACGGCGCAGTGAAAGCACTGTCGAAATGCCTGAAATCGACAAAGTCCCCACTGCAATTGAGATCGGGTAAGGCCGCAGCCAACTGTGGGTCTTTCGCCTTATGAAGCAGGCTCAAACGAAGCCCGCTGATCATATGACGTTCATATAGGTGGGATATACCAGTATTGATATAGCGACTACAGGCATGGAGATCCATTGGAGCTGAAACTGCAATCCCAGCGGCTACTTGTCCGCAGCCACCATCCTCACCCAACATTTTAAGAACAACATTCCCGCCCAATGAGAAACCAACCACAGCAATTGTAGTTAGGGGAAACTGCTTCTTAAGAACACTAATCAACCAGCGGGGGTCCTCAGTGTCACCACTGTGATAGGCCCTCGGCAACTTGTTAGGCACACCACCACAACCTCGAAAATGCATTACAGCGACCTGGTAATGGTATGCCAGAAGAGTTTCCATCAGCCCCTGCACATAGGGCGACTCTACCGAACCTCCCAAACCGTGAAGTATCAGTACCAGAGGATAATCGAGATCATTGCGTAGCGGCCTGGGAAAATGCAAAGAAAGGCGATCGCCATCAGGCGTTTCGTACCAGCGGCAATCTGTCTCAATCCAGGGGGTGGCGCGGTGAAAACGACTGAATACGGTCTGAATATGTCGATTGCCAAGGCCTGGGGCTGGAGAAAAAGAATTAACCATAGATTTCTATCAATAGTCGAAACAACCGGGGCTATCAGTTTCCTGCTGATGATTTAGGGATTGTTGCCCCTTTCGTTTCTGGGACAAAAATCAGAAAAAATGTACCGGCGATCAGAGCAATAGCTCCCAAAGTAAGAAAAGCAACGCCATAGCCAAAATACTGAACAATATATTCCGCAGAAAAATTACTACATGCCGAACCAATTCCCACCAAGGCAGCCATAGCGCCCTGAGTAACATTGAAACGGCCCGTACCACGTGTCAGGTCGGCACACATTAAAATAATAATGACGCCAAATATACCATTAGCCACGCCATCCAGGGATTGAATTGCTACCAGGAAGTACGGATTGTCCGTAGACATAAACAACAGCGCCCGTACCGGATTGATAAAAAAACCGATAAGGAAGATTAGCTTGCGCCCCCAGGTATCCGCTTTGGCCGCACACAGAAAGGACATCAGCATCATCATAAACTGGGCGGCGATGATACAAGCTGACGTAAAGGCAATAGCTATATCAGCATTCGAGTTAATCGACAGTTTCTGACTCACCAAGGGCAACATCGCAGCATTGCCAAAGTGGAATAGAAACACGCTGACAGCCAAAGCGACCAGGCGCCGGTCAGATAGCAGTGACTTGAAGCCTGAAGGCTGCGCTTTGCCCTCTACGTCCTTGTGCTCTCCGCCCCGAGCACGGATATGATCGATAGATTTTCCCGGAATAAAGGCTACCGAGATCGCCATAAGGGCACCCATAACCGCCATCAACCAGAACACCCCCTGCCCGGAAATAGTCAGGGCGAGAATCGCTGCAAGCCCAGCAGCAAAGACATTGCCCGCATGATTGGAGGCCTGGTTGGCACTGGTTTGATAGGTAAAGTTTTCATCGCTGGTAACGCCGAGTGTGATTGCCGCAATAGAGGGAGCCACGAAGGCAATTGCGCCTCCCATCAAAACCTGGGAGAGATAAATTAATGGCTTGTGGCTGGTAAATTCCACAATAGTGATAGAAACAATACCGATAATGATCCCGCAAGTGGCAATAAGTCCTCTCTTAAAGCGAGTACTATCGATAAATGCGCCAGCAGGTGTCTGCAGCAGTACAGTGGTTACCCCGCCAATTGCCAGGACAACCCCAATATCTCCCGGCTTCCAGTGCATGGCTGAGAGCAGGTAAATCGCCAGGTATGGTCCCAAACCCGCAACCACATCTCCAGCAAAGAAATTCGTAAAGAGAAGAGGTTTGTTTAAACTCTTATGAATGGCCTTGTTGGCACTCTGCTGCACTGGATAGAGCCTCAGAAAAATAGCAACGCTGAAAACCAGAGTAGCAGTTGGGACTAGCGACACTCGGATAACGATAGATGTCTATCAGCTTAACCGTCTCGGCAATCATCTTTATCCTAATAGCCGTTCGCCAATGGCTACCGTCTGCCGTTCGTATCTGGCACATCATGACCCTTGGCGCAGTAGCACTTTTGGCCTTGAGGCAAATCACACTTAAAGACGCATTCTTTGCTGTGGATTGGGATTTAATCCTCTACTTATTCTCTGTATTTTCGATTGCATCCGCTCTATACGACACAGGGATTTCAGCACAAATCAGCAGGCGAATACTCTCCCGTAAAAACCCCAATACCATACTGGCAAGCTATGTCCTGATCATGGCCGTCTGTGCCGCCCTTCTCACCAATGATGCTGCAGCAGTGATTGGTGTACCCATCGCTCTATTGATGGCTAGGGATATGAAATGGGGTGTTGTACCCCTACTTATTTTACTTTGCGCTACCGTAACGATCGGCAGCATGATCTCCCCAGTCGGCAACCCACAAAATATCTTGATTGCCAACGCAGGGCAGTTTGACAATATGTTTCTGGTATTTGCCGAGTGGATCTTTATCCCGGCAGCCATCACCATGCTGCTGTCGATTCTTTGGTTAAAAAGGTTTCTTAAAGTTGACGAACCCAGTCACAATGTAGGCATTCAGCCTCGAGAGGACAATGAGATAGCACAAAAATGGCCACCTCTATTGTCGGCTGCCCTTCTGGTAATTCTAATTGCATTAGGCAGTGTACTTCATAACGTAGAAGGTATTTACCACCCAACCTTGGGTCAAATAGGCTTGGTCGCCTGCTCACCCATTTATCTGGCGAGTCATGAAAGAAGAAGAATACTGAGAGAAGTAGACTGGCCCACTCTCTTTTTCTTTATTTCCATGTTTATTGTGACCGGCTCACTACTCAAGTCCGGATCACTACAGTTTTTTCTGCACGAGAGCGGGATTAATCTGGCTGAACCTGAAACCGTAACTTTTGTCAGTTTTTTTGCCAGCCAACTGTTTTCCAATGTTCCCGTAGTGGAAATCTACCTGAATCTTCTACATGAACACGACACTCAAACACTTATGATGCTATCAGCCATATCTACAGTTGCTGGTAACCTATTTATCATCAGCGCAGCCAGCAATGTAATAGTGCTGCAGCAGGCGGAAAAATTTGGTGTGCAACCATTTAACTTCTGGCAGTTCTTTTTATTGATGTTGCCGGTAAGTGTTATCAGTGTGGCAGCGAGTTATCTCTATATTATTTGGTACAGCTCGCTACAGACCTAAAAAAAAGAGCTAACTCTGGGGCTTCTCGACTCGGACAAAGGGGCGATAGTCTCCCCCTTCCAGCAGCAGATAAATATTGTAAGGTTCAAACTTTCCATCCACTTCCATTCCTGGGCTGCCAACTGGCATCCCAGGTACTAACAGACCGATTCCATCCTCTGGAGGAGAGGAAATAAATTGCAGGATATGTTTGACGGGAACATGGCCTTCAAAAACATATTTGTTGTGCCACACCGCCGTATGGCAACCCTCCATCCCCCGAGGAACACCCCATTGCTGCCGAATTTTGGCCATATTCAGCTCAGAACTGGTAGATACAGCAATGTCGTTACCCCGTAGATAATCCACCCACTTGTTACAACAAAAGCAAAGCGGGTGTTTATACACAATAAAACTATCGGCATCCCACTGTTTTTTTTCCTCCGTACCAGCAAAACTTGCTGGTACGGCCAATATCACCAGTGAGAGAAGGAGAGCTAAAACCTCCCTAGATAGCCTGGGCATAGTGAATAGCATAAGATTCAGAGGAATCAGTCCAGTGGCGAACAGGCTTAAAGCCGCCTTTCATCAACAGGGTATTAAAACTACTCACTTTATATTTATGGCTATTCTCGGTATGAATAGTCTCCCCTTCCGAAAAGACGATTTCTTCCCCAGCGATTGCGACGCTTTGATCCCGGAGGCTAACTAAATGCATTTCTACGCGTTTTCGCAATGGCTGATAGAAAGCGCGATGAGAGAAAGATGACAAATCAAAGTTGCCTCCCAACTCACTGTTAATTCGTTGCAGGAGGTTCTTGTTAAACTGCTCCGTAATATGCTCACTATCGTGATACGCCCTCTCCAGTACAACGGAATCTTTAACTAAATCAGTTCCGATAAGCAGGCCGTCTCCCGCTCTCAAATTCGCCGCAAACGTCTCCAGCAACTGCTCCGCCCTATCCGGCTCAAAGTTTCCAATTGTCGAACCAGGAAAAAACACCACACGTTTTTTTGACTCAATATTTGACAGATTGTCCCATACTTCGGCTTGAGTAAAGTCACCCACTTCCGGCCAGATAGAAATATGAGGTAAGCCTTTTTTAATTCGTTGCCCCGCCAAATAGAGAATCTCCGGGGAAATATCGATGGGATAGTATCCGCTAGGGTTTTTTAAAAGATGCAGTAGGCCCTCTACTTTTTCGCAGTTGCCTGCACCAGGCTCCACCAGTAGCGCCCCTGGGCCAATTTCTTCAGCAATATCCGGTAGATACTGATTGAATATCTTAGCCTCAGTACGGGTTAAATAATAATCGTCTACATCACATATTTTCTCGAATAACTGAGAACCAAGTTCGTCGTATAGGTATTTACACGGTAGTGTTTTCTGATCTCCGGCCAACCCCCGTAACACATCATTGAGAAATTCATGGTCTTGTTGTGAACTTTCCTGCATCGATGATACGGCTGCTTTCACATTTAGTCTCCTGCCAAACGGATACCGGTAAATTGCCACGACTGGTGTGGATAAAAGAAGTTGCGGTAACTGATCCGGATATGGTCAGCCGGGGTTGCAAAAGATCCACCGCGAAGAACCTTTTGGTTACACATAAACTTTCCGTTGTACTCCCCTACTGCATCCTCCCGGGCTCTGAAGCCCCGATAAGGTAAGTAAGCGCTGGAAGTCCACTCCCACAAATCCCCTAAGAACTGCGTTTGTCCTCGCTGCGCCTGCAATGGCCTGAAGTGACGTTTCTCCAGGAAATTAGCTGATGCCATCTGGTTCGGCTGGCGTAAATGGCAAGCAGCTGCCTCCCACTCAAATTCGGTAGGCAATCGTTTTCCAGCCCAGGTTGCGAAAGCATCTGCCTCATAAAAAGAAAGATGACAGACAGGCTCAGCTGGATTTAAGGGTAGCAACCCATAGAGGGAGTACTGATACCAACCATCACTATTCAGCCGCCAATAGAATGGGTGCTTTTGCTGATTTTTCTGCAAATGCAGCCAACCATCCGAAAGCCACAGACGATGCTGTTCATAGCCACCATCCTCTATAAATTCAAGGTACTCCCCATTAGTAACCAGTCGGGAGGCAATAACAAAGTCATCGATAAACTGCTGATGCTCAGGCCCTTCATTATCAAAGCAGAAAGCATCGCCATTACTCCCAATCCCATAGAAGTCCTTGGGTATGCTCAACCAACGGAGTGGTTCCAGTGCCCCGTCTTCATCTTCAGGAAACATATCCCGGTAAGCTGGTGCCATGGGATTAGTTGATAGAGCATGCTTGATATCGGTCAATATCAATTCCTGGTGCTGCTGCTCATGATTCAACCCCAGCTGGACCAACGCGGCCAAATTTTCAGGAATCGGGTACTCACTGAGCAACCGGTGCATGGAGTCATCGATAAACTTTCGATATTCATAAACCTGGGCACTATCCGGACGCGAAATTAGCCCCCTGTTAGGGCGTGCAAAGGGGGTACCCAAACTGTTGTAGTAAGAGTTGAACAGGTGGTTGAAGTGTGGGTTAAACGTTTGATATCCCCGCAACCGGTTGGCAAGGATAAAGGTCTCAAAGAACCAGCTCGTATGTGCTAGGTGCCATTTGGTAGGACTGGCATCCGGCATAGACTGTAGCTGCATATCCTCCGGGGATAGCGGCAATGCGAGGTTCTCTGTCTCTGCACGAACTTTCTGGTAATCACTGAGAAGTTGATGTTGTACTTCCTCTAAAGTTACTTCACCGACGTGTATTGCCATATTAGTAATCAACTGCGACACATTTCTTCTCTATTAAAATCATCATACGCAGTTTTAGGTGTAAACCTAGAGGCTAGCTATTCAACAGAAGGGTATATGCGCCAGTTTATTTTTCACTTGAAGGGTCAATAAAAAAAAGGGCCGGATAAACCGGCCCACTCTCTCGTCATGCTGACAGGAATAACTTAATAAAATAGAGCAAAAATTGTTTTATGTAATATTTCTTTCAAAATTTAGACGCAATTTTCTCAATCTAAACGTTTTTTATAGGCTACTGCCGGAATAAGGGACTCTAAATAATCCCACAATACTCTTGTGGCCTTTAAATGCCCTCCCAAGGTCGACAACAGCACATCCCTGTGCCGTATTAACCCATGGGTTAATTAAAATCGGACAGTTAAATCCGCACCGTACATTCTCGGCATAAAGCGCCAAGCGGGACTGGCACCAATGGCTGCACCGGTACCACCATAACCGCCAGCAATTTCTTCATCCGTCAAATTTTGTATCCAGAGCGCTAAAGAATAACTATCTGAAGGGCTGTTCCAGGCCGCCCGCAGGTTGAACAACTGATAGTCTTCCACGATACGTGTCCGATCAGTAATCGAACCAATTCGCTCATCTGTCCAGTTATAATCGCCACGGAAAATAAACTCCCCGCCAGATGCAAGGTCCACTGTGTATTCAGCCATTAGGTTGAATTTATTCTCTGGCGTTGATACCCGAGACTGACCTACTTTCGAGTCCTCTTCAGTCTCACCAATGGCTTCGATGATCTGGTAGTCAGTAAACTCTGTATCCAGGTAGGAGTAATTACCGGCAATAAACAAGCTCTCTGTTACTGCCCACTGCACTTCGATCTCCGCCCCAGTACCCTCTGCATCCGAATTCCGCAGGTTATAACTAGGAATAGGAGTACCCACCAGATCCAACTCCTGCAAATTGTTGTATTCGTAGGTGTAAATAGAGGTATTCAAGCGTACTCGGTTGTCGAACAGGCTGCTCTTAAGACCAACCTCCAGGTTAACGACATCTTCCTGATCGAAAGACGACTCAACCCCGGGACCAAAGTTCAGGCTATTGAATCCACCGGCTTTAAAACCATCCGCCAGGGAGACATAGGTCATCACATCGTCATTCCAGCGGTAATCCAGCACTATACGACCGGAAAGGTCGCTCCAGCTATCACTCAATTTGGAGTCCAAAACCGGCTGGCCATTGTTGAAAAACACAATGCCAAACAACTGGGACCCCAAATCGACCTCAGGCAGGGTTACAGTGCCGATTACGTTGCCATCTCCGTCAACCAAGCGCACATCTCCGCCGGACAGTGACAGAGGAATACTGTTGCCATAAGCCGTCTGGATGGTGAAATCTTTTTGATCGTAGGTATAACGAGCACCGATAGTCAGGTCCATCTTATCGGTAAGGCTCCAGGTCATATCACCGTAAATAGCACTGGAACGGTAATCACCTGTGTTGCGGACACTCTCCCCCCAATGTGCATCCGAGGCTATCCAGGGATTGAAGCCCGCCATCATCTGTCCGACTACATCTTCCGCATAGAGCATATCGCCAGTTATACCAGCAGCGCCTAACTGAGCGAGTAACGCATCCACCTGGCCTGTTTGCAGCATCAGGTCATAGACAAAGGAAGCGCTGGCAATTCCCTCCAACCCCGCCTGCTGTAGCTGCGCACGGGTGATAACCGCTAAGTCCTCTTGCTCAGTTTGGGTCAGGTCCGGATAGGCAGCCTTTACCCCTTCATAAACGGCAAAGGACTCCACCGATCCGGTAGTGAAATTGGCATAAGTGGTGTGATCCACCTCTTCTTCGGAGTAAGAAGCTCCCAGAGTCCATTTGATAGTATCTGTAGCACCATTGAGACGGAACTCTTGAGAGAACTGGCTTTGATCATCAGTATTTGCCGACCCAAACATATAGTCCGGGTTGGCGGTACCATCCTCATCCTGCTGCAGGTGGGCATCGAATTCGCTGTAGGCAGTAATCGAAGTAAAAGTGAAATTATCGAAATCTTTGGTAATTGTCAGTGATGTGCCAAAGGAATCACGATCCTCTATGGTCGGGGTATCCAGGGCGTAGTCGCCAAAAACATCCGTTTCATCTTTAAGGCTGGGCACTATGGTTGTTCGCAAAGCGCTGCCTTGATCCATAATCCCGTAATTGGCGCGCCACAGCACCTCAGTATCCGTCGCCGGCTCCCACAACACAGAGGCGCGGTAGGTCTGAGTATCCTGATCCCCTACAGAGAATCCATTTGCTAAATTATCAGCAAATGGATCGCGACGATTTGTCGACGCCGAAAAACGGCCATACAGGTTGTCACTAATCTGGCGATTAACCAAAAGATCCGACGACTGGCGCCCATAATTACCGGCAGTTAGATTTAATTCCGTAGAATCATCCGCCTGCGGTTTGGTGGTAATAATGTGGATCGCACCACCGGTGGCATTGCGACCGAATAGTGTACCCTGAGGCCCTTTGAGGACTTCAACCCTCTCAATATCGGTCAGCGGTATCTCGGCACCTGCACTGCGGCCGGTATAAACCCCATCCACATAGACCGCCACTGCTGGATCAGAGCCTATGGTCCAGTCATTAGTTTGCACGCCGCGAATACTGTACGTTGGTTGCAGGGCGGTATCATTGTGCATTTCCACGCCCGGCGTATATTTCCCCAAGTCAGTCAAATTTTTGACACCGGCTTCTTTTATATTTTCCCCGGTGAAGGCGGAAATCGCGATAGGTACGTCCTGTAGGTTTTCCGCTCGCTTCTGCGCAGTAACGACAACCTCCTCAATTTCCGCAGCGTGAACGTGAGAGCCGACAGCGGTGAGGAAAGCAATGGTTCCAGAAAGAATGGAAAGATTGAATCTACGGTTTGTTACATCTCTACCAACATCGTGCATCATCGCGTCCTCGCGTTTATTGTTATACAGCCTGATGTTTTCGATTTATTGTTGTTTTTGTTATTGCACGCCATCTTACGGTTGCGTTTTCATATTGAAAACCCTGCGATGACTTTTTTCTTGTGACCAGTCAGTTCTTCGAGAAATAGCAGCGAATGACAGGAAAATCCTATAATTTAAAGCTTGGGTTTTGTCACTAAAAGTTACTCCTTGTATCGCTTAGTAACTTTGCGAGTGAAATTAAAATTGCACAATAAAGTGCTACCGACATTAACTCAGAGATTTTGCGGCCACCACAATGACAACATTTCCATTTCTCAAGCGGTATATGACAGCACTAATTATCAGCCTATTGGGTTTGATAATTATATTTTTAATTGGCTCCTGGATCTGGCTCCGACAGAGCTTGCCTATTCTCGATGGAACCATTACCACGGGTAAATTAAAAGACCCAGTTGTTATCGAGCGCGATTCACAGGGAGTGCCATTAATTCATTCTGAAAACCGAAACAGTTCGGCCTTCGCATTGGGCTTTTTACACGCGCAGGAACGTTTTTTCCAAATGGATCTGTTGCGGAGAAGTTCTGCCGGGGAATTATCAGAATTACTGGGCGCGTCCACTATAAAACACGATCAAAAGGTACGTTTGCATCAATTTCGCCAGCGAGCAGAGCGAAACATTGCTGCGATGCCGGCGGAACAAAAGGCCCTTCTGGATCAATATATCAACGGTATTAATTTTGGCCTCAACCAGCTTCCCGCAAAACCCTGGGAGTATTTGTTATTGGGTCAGGAACCGCGCCCCTGGAATTCTGCCGACAGCCTGTTAACTATCTACAGCATGTACCTGACGCTACAAAGTGAACGCGGTAGTTATGAACTTCGCGACACCGCTTTAGCCGAATTGCTTCCAGCAGATCTCTACGCTTTCTATTTTCCCCAAGGCGGGCGGTGGGACGCACCACTATTTGGAGAAGCACGAGAAAAGGTCAGCCTCCCAGAAACACCGATTTCTGCACTTTTAGATGAACAGGACACTATCGTTTATCAGGCGATGGAGAGTGATGACAAGATTTACGGCAGTAATAACTGGGTGGTCGGCGGTAATTTAACAGCGCACGGTGGAGCCATTCTTGCCAACGATATGCACCTCGGGCTGAGTGTTCCCAATATCTGGTTCCGAGCAGGCTGGAGCATACCAGGCACCAACCGATTTGTTCGTGGCGTAACCCTTCCAGGCGGCCCAATTATGGTTGCCGGAAGCAACGAATTAGTTGCCTGGGGATTTACCAACACCGGTGGCGACTGGAGTGACCTGATTCCACTGGAACTCAGCGAAGACGGCAATCAATATAAAACGCCTGAAGGCTGGAGGAATTTTGCCTATGAAACAGAATCTATCGCCGTCAAAGGCAGCGACCCAAAAACCATAGAAGTTCGCACAACTATCTGGGGTCCCGTTATCGGTACAAACCACGATGGCGTTCCTCTCGCATTCCGCTGGGTTGCTCACGACACTCTGGGCGGCAATATGAACTTGATTGATATGGAAGTTGTTCGTACCGCCGAAGAAGCTCTGGAGCTTGGCCCCACCATAGGCATCCCCCACCAGAACCTAGTGGTTGGCGATAGTAACGGCAATATTGGTTGGACTGTGGCTGGCGCTATTCCCAAGCGAGTCGGGTTTGATGGCAGTCGATCAGTCAGCTGGGCAGATGGTAGTGCCTATTGGGACGGTTATTTAAGCCCCCAGGAGCACCCCCGCCTGTATAACCCAGAGTCAAGCCGAATCTGGAGTGCCAACGCTCGAATCGTTGATGGGGACTATCTCAAACTCATGGGCAACCACGGCTATGCGCTCGGCGCACGTCAGCAACAAATTCGCGAACGGCTTTTCGCTCAAGAAAAATTCAATGAGCAGGACCTTTTAAATATCCAGCTCGACGATCAGGCAGTTTTTCTCGAGCGGTGGCAGCAACACCTCCTCACCTTACTTGAAGATCAGCAAGACTACCGCGAGGTATATATACAGATTCAAAATTGGGGAGGCCGAGCCGCCATCGACTCCGTAGGCTATCGCATCGTTCGCAACTATCGCCTGAAGTTGATGGAGCTTACGACAGCGCCCATTTTGACTTACATGCGCCGCTATCAGCCCAAGTTTTCTTTCGGCCAACTCAAGCGCCAATTTGAATACCCACTTTGGGAAATGGCTCAGCAAGAGCCAAAACAGCTTCTCAACCCGGATTTTGAATCCTGGAACGCGATAAAGCTCGCCGCTCTGGATCAAGTACTGGAAAAAATGAATCGCAGCAATCAGCCCCTTAAGCGTCAATCCTGGGGTGCTGAAAATACGGCAAAGATCCAGCATCCACTGGGCAAAGCAATACCACCGCTGAACTGGTTCCTGGCAATGCCTGCGGAGCCTCTCGCAGGAGATACCCATATGCCCCGCTTCCAGTCTCCCACTCATGGCGCATCCCAGCGCTTAGTGGTTTCACCGGGCCGGGATGCAGACGGTATTTTCCATATGGCCACAGGTCAAAGTGCTCATCCACTCTCACCATTTTTCGGCAACGGCCATCAGGATTGGGTAAAGGGAAACACTTCATCATTTATTGAACGCGAGCCTCGCTACCGACTCACGTTAAATTAGAGGTACCGCAGGGACGCTAAAGTCAGGCAGTCTCATCGAGAATTGCAAAAGACAGAAACGTGGTGAAGAAGGCAAGACTCACAACGAAAGGCAGCACTGGAAAGCACAACATCAGTGCCGCCGATGTAATCCAGAGATTTCTCACCCAACTCTTCTTTTGCTGGTAGTGGTAGGTGTAGCGCCGGGTGTGACTGTCTAGCTGTGCAGGAATTGTTATTTCACGGACCGGTGGGAGAAAAAAGCGCACAGCATTGGTGCAATAAAAGCGAATAAATGCAAGCAGCATATTGAACACCACTCTGAGAGTACCTTTTCAGTATAGGTACTCTCGGCGTCATTGGGTCCCTGCCTTAATCTTCTCGATTTGGCTGATACCACTGAAGCTTTTCATGCAAGCTCACTACCCCACCAATGATGGTGAGTGTTGGCGCTCGAACTTCACTGTTTTCAGCAAGGGCCGGCAAGCTGCTCAAGTCACCGACAACTACTCGCTGGTCTCGCGTAGTGCCCTTTTCAACCAAGGCCGCCGGCGTATTCGCATCGAGCCCGTGTTTAATCAATTCAGCACAAATGGTTTGTAACCCCGTAAGCCCCATATAGAAAACCAGGGTTTGTGCTGGGCCCGCAAGTTCTTGCCAAGGGAGGTCTAACTCACCCTCTTTCAGGTGCCCGGTAATAAAGCGCACAGATTGAGCGTGATCCCGGTGAGTCAGTGGGATACCAGCGTAACTGGCGCAACCAGAGGCCGCAGTGATTCCCGGCACTACCTGAAAGGGAATCCCCGCCTCTGACAACTTGTCTATTTCCTCACCGCCTCGACCAAAAATAAAGGGATCGCCTCCCTTAAGTCGCAAAACTTTTTTACCTTGGCTGGCCAAATCTACCAACAGCTGATTGATATCGTCCTGTGGCACCGCGTGGAAAGCCTTGCGCTTACCCACATAGATCCGCTCTGCATCCCGGCGCACCAACTCCATCACTTCCGGTGAAACCAGCCGATCGTAGAGCACCACATCCGCCTGCTGCATCAAGCGCAGTGCGCGAAAAGTCAGCAGGTCTGGATCTCCCGGACCTCCACCTACCAGGTAAACCTCACCCACCGGATTCGGGCTCCCCTGCCAGTCTTGAAGCGCATCCACCAGCGCCTGCTCGGCATCTGCTGGTTGCCCGGCCTCCATGCGGTTGGCAACGGGGCCGGCAAAAACCCACTCCCAAAAATTCTTGCGCCGAGACTCTGGAAGCGCTGCCTTAACCCTATCGCGCATCCCTGCCGCCAAAGTTACCAGCGGTCCCAGCCCCGGCGATAGCAGGGCTTCGAGCTGAGCCCTGATTCTGCGCGCCAGTACTGGAGCCGCGCCACCACTGCTGATGCCGATCGATAGATCTCCCCGCTCCACAATGGCTGGGAAAGTAAACGTGCACAACTCTGGCGCGTCCACCGCATTGACAGGTAGGCGCTGAGCCTGGGCATCGGCTGAAACCTGTGCATTCACGGACTCACTATCAGATGCAGCAACGACCAGCCCCGCTTTCTGTAAATACTCGCTCGAATAAACTGATTGAAACCATTCCCCACCAGAATCAGTCACCATTTGCTGAAGCTCATCGGTAATTTCCGGGGATACCACCAATATCCGTGCACCCGCTTTGTGCAATAAGCGAGCTTTACGGGTGGCAATGGAGCCGCCTCCAACAATCAAACAGGGATGATCTTTGACATCAAATGCGAGGGGTAAATAACGCAACTTCTTATTCCATCAAATAGCGGGCAAAGTGAAACTCATTACTACAAACAAAAAAGGGCGAACTCTACGCTCGCCCTTTTGGAGTGCTACGCTCAGGAAGCTGAGATCACTTCCTGGCCTCGCATATAGGGCCGCAATACTTCCGGCACCTCAATACTGCCATCCTCGCGCTGGTAATTTTCCAGAACAGCGATGAGGGTACGACCCACGGCAAGGCCGGAGCCATTCAGTGTATGCACCAATTCGGGCTTATTGGTTTCCGGGTTGCGCCAACGTGCCTTCATTCGGCGCGCCTGGAAGTCACCTACCAGGGAGCAAGAGGATATCTCGCGGTACTTATCCTGGGACGGAATCCAAACTTCAATATCGTATGTCTTTCGAGCAGAGAAACCGATATCGCCACCGCAGAGAATCACTGTGCGGTATGGCAGGTTCAGCTTCTGCAAAATGGTCTCCGCATTTTGCGTCAGGGTTTCCAGTGCCTCTTCAGACTGATCCGGGCGCGCCACCCAAACCAGTTCTACCTTTTCAAACTGGTGCTGGCGAATCATGCCACGAGTGTCGCGGCCGTGAGAGCCAGCTTCAGAGCGGAAGCAGGTAGTGTGAGCAACCAATTTATGCGGCAGGCTAGCACTGTCTTCAACAATATGATCGCGATACATATTGGTGAGGGGCACTTCCGCAGTCGGGATCAGGTAGAAACCACGATCATCCTCGAGCTTAAACAGGTCTTCCTCAAATTTAGGCAGCTGGGAAGTGCCGTACAGGGAATCAGCATTCACAACAACCGGCACATTGGTTTCCTGGTAACCATGCTCTTCGGTGTGAGTATCCAGCATAAACTGTGCCAACGCGCGATGCAGACGCGCAACATCACCGCTCATTACCGCAAAGCGGGAGCCGGTTAGCTTCACTGCCATCTCGAAGTCGAGGCCACCAAGGTGTGTGCCCAGGTCTACGTGGTCTTTAACTTCAAAGTCAAAAGTACGCGGCTGGCCCCAGCGGCGAACCTCCACATTATCGTCTTCACTCTCGCCTTCGGGCACTGAGGCATCCGGCAAGTTGGGAATCGCAGACAAGATTGCATCCAGCTCTCCCTGCAATTCTGTCAGTGCATGTTTGGCATCTTGCAACTCACCACCGAGGGACTCCACTTCTTTCAAAAGCGGGGCAATATCTTCACCATTCGCCTTGGCACGGCCGATATTTTTCGACTTGCTATTGCGCTCGTTTTGCAAACTCTCGGTGCGCACCTGCAATTCTTTGCGGCGTTCTTCAAGGGCTTCAAGTTTGGCAGTATCCAGTTCTACACCGCGCTTTTTCAGGGCAGCGGCCACCTGGTCCATATCCGTGCGAATCAGTTTGGGATCGAGCATCGTTTCCAGTTCGCCTGTTATCAGGCTCCTACAACAGAGAAGTTAAATTAAAAATACCGTGTCGCCAAAGCGACAGCAGCAGCGGTGGCCAACAAACAACCAACAAGGCTGCCGACAATATAGCCAAGGGCCACCAGCGGCTGGCCATTGTGCCACAGTATCAGGCTTTCGAGGGAGAAAGTGGAAAAGGTTGTCAGTGCGCCAAACATGCCGGTCATCAACAGTAGACGCCATTCCTCCCCCAACATGGCGCGGTGAGCGATCAGTACATAAACAATACCGATCAAAAAAGAGCCTGTTAAATTGACAATGATGGTTCCTAGCGGAAACCGACCCTCAAATACCGGAAAGCTCCAGATACTCACCAGGTGGCGAAGAACTGCCCCAAGTGCGCCGCCCAGGGCGACTGCCAGCCACTGCATTTAGCTGCTTCCTTTCTATCTATTTAGAGTTTCTGTAACGCTGCCTGTCACTCTCGCGATTCAGTCGGCGCAGAGTCTGCAATTTTTCTGAAATTTTTAACTCCAGCCCTCGGGGAACCGGCTGGTAGTACTCGCGCTCAGCAATCTCTTCGGGGAAGTAATTCTCTCCCGCAGCAAAAGCATCGGGTTCGTCGTGGGCGTAGCGATACTCCGCACCGTGGGACAGGCTTTTTGCCAGTTTGGTAGGGGCATTGCGCAAATGCACTGGCACTTCGTAACTGGGCTCGCGACGAACATCCGCCACGGCACGATTGTAAGCGGAGTAAACTGCATTGCTTTTTGCCGCAACCGCCAGGTAAGTAATGGCTTGGGCAATTGCCAGCTCGCCCTCGGGGCTCCCCAAGCGCTCCTGCACATCCCAGGCATTCAGCGACAACTGCAAAGCCCTCGGGTCCGCATTGCCGATATCTTCACTGGCCATACGTACGACACGGCGAGCGATATATAACGGATCGCAGCCTCCATCCAGCATCCGCACAAACCAGTAGAGCGCCGCATCCGGGTCAGACCCCCGCACTGATTTATGCATGGCGGAAATTTGATCGTAAAAATAATCGCCGCCTTTATCAAAACGGCGAACATCGGCACTGAGCACCTCGGCGAGCACGTCTTCATCGACAATCAGTCGTCCGGCCTCCTCTTTGGCCAGATCGCAGGCCACTTCCAGCAAGTTCAGTGCACTGCGGGCATCCCCATCGGCAGCCCGGGCAATCTTACCCAACACTTCTTCGGGAATGTTGACGCTCCGCTCGCGCAACTGCTGGTCGGTTTGCAGGGCGTAGCGCAGCAACCCCAACAACTCCTCTTCGGGAATACTGCGCAAAAGATAGACCCGACACCGGGACAGGAGCGCATTGTTCAACTCAAAAGCGGGGTTCTCCGTGGTCGCCCCAACAAAAGTCACAGTGCCCTCCTCCACGTAAGGAAGGAAGGCATCCTGCTGAGCCTTATTAAATCGATGCACTTCATCGACAAATAAAATAGTGTGGCGGCCCGACTGTATCCGGTGCTGTTCAGCTTCGGCCACCGCTTGACGAATATCTTTCACTCCGGCGAGTACCGCAGACAGGGTGGCAAATCGAGCATCGCACTCTTCAGCTAGCAACCGCGCAAAAGTGGTTTTGCCCACACCGGGTGGGCCCCACAAAATCATTGAGTGCAGCTGGCCGCGCTCTACGGCCTCCCGCAGAGGTTTGCCCTCCCCCAATAAATGCGACTGGCCCACATAGTGAGCCAGGGAGTTCGGCCGCATACGGGCCGCGAGGGGTTGGTGGGTTTTGGGAGTATCGAACAGATCACTCATCTTTAATAATGTCAGTACCGGCCGGGGGCTTAAAATCAAATATAGAAGCGGATAGTTTTGGGTTCGCCTTCATACCACTGAACTGAATTTCAGTGGTTTGTCCCATACCATCGCGCACGGTCATTGCCGACGGCAAGCCATTTTTGGCAAATCGAATTTCCATGGCTTTAAAAGGGGCCGAGGGGTTCTTGGGAGTCAGGTGATAAACCCCTTCTTTCTGGCTCACATTAAACGAGCCCCGAATTTCCTCTACTTTGCCCCCCAGTAATAGGGCTGGAGTATCTTTTATACGGGCATCCACCGGGCGAACTGTCACCTGCTCCAGGTCCGGATCGTACAGCCAGAGCGTCTTGTTGTTTGTCACCAGTAACTGGGGATAAGGCTCACCGGTTTTCCAGCGCAATTTGCCCGGACGCTGCACAGAAAAGCTACCATTGCTCTTTTGTGTGACCTCACCACGCTCGTCGATCAATGTCTGTTTGAAATTACCCGAAATCGCCTCCAACGGCTTGAGTAAATCGCTCAGGTCATCGGTGGCATCAGCCCAGGCCGCGCTGGCGGTAACACTGATTGAAAGCAGCAGACCCTGCAGAATTTTTTTCATAGTGGAGTCCCAACGTATTGATTTCCTTAAAGATTAACCCCGACTAAGTGAACAGTGGCTTAACCCGCCACTGCTCCAAGGGCCAAACTCTTATCAGGCTGGCGGCGGTGCCAGCACCTCTCGATTGCCGTTGTGGCCCGCCGCAGATATCACCCCGGCAGCCTCCATGGCGTCAATAATTCGAGCCGCGCGATTGTAACCAATCCGCAGCTGACGCTGCACAGAGGAAATTGACGCCTTGCGGGATTTAGTGACGAAAGCTACGGCTTCGTCGTAGAGCGCATCGGCTTCAGGGTCTTCATCCTCGCCGCCTTCAGACTGTAATCCGGGCACGGGGATACTGTTATTACTATCGTCGACAATACCATCGATATAATCAGGCTCACCGCGACGGCCCCAATCCGCGACAACTTTATGCACTTCGTGATCGTCGACAAAAGCGCCGTGGACACGAACGGGAACACCACTTCCAGGCGGTAAGTACAACATGTCACCATGACCGAGCAGCTGCTCCGCACCGCCCTGGTCGAGGATTGTGCGGGAATCCACCTTGGACGAAACCTGGAAACCGATTCGAGTAGGTACGTTGGCTTTAATCAAGCCGGTAATAACATCCACAGATGGTCGCTGGGTTGCAAGCAGTAAGTGGATCCCAGCTGCACGGGCTTTTTGAGCGATTCGTGCGATCAGCTGTTCGACCTTTTTACCGACAATCATCATCATGTCGGCAAATTCATCAATCACAACAACAATGGCAGGTAGTGCTTTCAGGGCCGGTGCGGTTTGTTCATCTTCCGGCACACTCGAGGCGGGATCTGGCTGCCAGATAGGATCGATCAGCGGCTCCCCGGCCTCTTCCGCTTCTTTCACTTTGCGGTTAAAGCCTGCAAGGTTTCTCACCCCCATTGCCGCCATCAACTTGTAGCGGCGCTCCATTTCTCCAACACACCAACGCAAACCATTGGCGGCATCGTTCATATCGGTGATGACCGGGGTCAACAAATGCGGAATGCCCTCGTACACCGAGAGCTCCAGCATTTTTGGGTCCACCAGAATCAGGCGGACCTCATCGGGCGTGGATTTGTACAGCAGGCTCAACAACATAACGTTGATACCCACGGATTTACCCGAGCCGGTGGTACCCGCTACCAGCAAGTGAGGCATCTTGGCCAGATCGGCCACCACCGGCTGACCGGAAATGTCGTGACCGAGCGCCAGAGTCAGTGGCGATTTGGCATTATCGTAGACATCTGCCGACAACACTTCACTGAGGCGTACCATCTGTCGATTTTCGTTAGGGATTTCGATACCCACAACCGACTTGCCTGGGATTACCTCAACCACACGCACACTGATCACCGCCAGCGAGCGCGCCAGGTCTTTTGCCAGATTGGAAATCTTGCTCACCTTTACGCCGGGAGCTGGCTGAATTTCAAAGCGGGTTACTACCGGCCCCGGCAGAACAGATACCACTTCGGCAACAACACCGAAGTCTTTCAGCTTAAGTTCCAGCAGACGCGACAGCGCTTCCAGGGATTCCCGGGAGAAACCGGCCTTCTTGTTTTGATCTGCTGGATCGAGAAGACCCAGTGGCGGCAGGGTTCCAGTAACCGGACCACTTTTGAAAAGCTCTCGCTGTTTTTCCTTTGCTGCCCGAGGACTCTGCTTCGGCTTGGGGGCAGCGGGCTCAATCTTCGGGGGAATTCGTTTTGCAACTCGCTGCTTCTCTTCCTCCACAGCGGCTTTGCGTACGACAATCGCCTCTCTGGCCACCCTCCGCTCATTGCGCTTTTGACGCCAGCGTTGATAGAAGCTGCCCAGCAAGGCAAAAAAGCCGAGCACATTCTTGCCGATTGCCTCTGCCAATTTGAGCCACGACAAACCTGTAAAAACAGTGACACCGATAGCAAATATCGCAAGCAGTAAAATGGTTGCCCCTACATAGCCGAGGCTAGAACCCAGGGCAGACGCCATCGCGCTACCGATGATGCCTCCGTTGGTAAACGGCAATGGGTTTTCTGCGGGATCAAAACAAAGAGTCGCCATTGCCGCCCCGCTGACAAGAACAAGCAGCAAGCCAAATACTCTCAAAGCAAATAGCGGCAAATGGAAGCGGGCATTGCGATCGCGAAGGATGTGATAGGCCCGCAGACCAATCAGCAAGGGGAACAGGTAAGCCATCCATCCGAGCAAAGACAAACACACATCTGCCAGCCAAGCACCGGCTGGCCCAATGGCATTGTGCACTTGTTGGGTACTGCCAGTTTGCGACCAGCCTGGATCTTCTGCGCTAAAGCTTAACAGGCTAATGGCGAGCAACAGGGCACCAGCCAGCAAACTGATCAGGGCCCCCTCGCGAACGAGTCGGGCGATCAATGAGTCTGGCAATGCATTGCTCTCTGCAGGGCTTTTTTCAGTTGCGCTTTCGGCCTTCAATGGCTTACCTCAATAATGCTGTACTTTTTATGTCCACATGAACTTGGCGGTGTCTACCTGGGACCTGAATCCCCATGCCGCCTGACAAAATTCTGTATTGCTTACAGAAGAAAGCAACTCAATCAGGCTATTTTACAATCTACGCTTTCAGATTGCGCCTTACGATCCCTGACACCAAGTAGTTTTTTGTTGTTTGGCGGCAGTATCGAAAAACCTGGAGCGCTTCCTAGCCAGTATTCTCTTCTAAATTTATCGGTTTGTACGTGCGATAGATGCAATTTGGAATCATCATCGAGATATCCTGCCCTGAATCCTCCCAGCAAACCTCATCAATAATCGCCTGGGTAACTCTCTCGCGGAGGTAACTATTCAGAATTTCCAATTTGTATTGATCCCCGCCCAACTCTGTTTTTAATTTGTCTTGAGTACTATCCCGGTAATAGGTTCTGGATACCCGCTCTGCTTGCGAAAAGCCTGCATCGCTGAGCAATTGTAACAACTGGTCTTCCCGCAAAAAGAACCGATCCAAGAGCAACGATTCACGGTGTGTCAGCGCTGACAGTTTTCGCTTTTGGGCACACAGTAAATCTTGGACCCCGGCAGACGCCGGCATCAAGTCCCAAACCAACAGCGGACCTCCCGGCTTCAAAACCCGATAACACTCCTGGAGAACCAGGGGCTGATCTTTATAAGGCACTTCGTGCAGGCCCATTCTGATTGCCACAGCATCAAATAATTCACTGGGATATGGCAAGTTTCTTCCATCACCTATAGTGATATCGGCAGCTAGCAATTGAATATTTGGGTCAAGGTTTTCAAGCTGCGAAGGGTGGGAATCGCACAAGCTACATTGAATAATAACCCCATGAGCTTTGGCAAACTTAAGCAGGTAGCTACTCAGGACTCCCCTGCCACACATCAAGTCGAGAACTCGACAACCATTGCTGAGGCCCAGCGCCATAGCAAACTTCTCGAGCTCTTCTGGCTCACCCGCGCAAGTAACCGCCCCACCTCCTGTATCACCATATCCATCAGAGACAATTTCACAGCGTATTTGCAAGTTGAGCGCGGTAAATAGATCCAGCAGGTGGGGTGGGCCATGTAAGCTCGCCCGGTGATCGCCATCGGGCTCCAGATCAATGGAAAAACGCAACGAATAACTATCGTCGATAATTTCGGCTACGAAAGCCTGGGCCTCCTCACTAAGGGTCAGAAAAGTTTTAGGATGCCCCAACTGCTCTCGCTTCAGGTTTAAGGGTATGAACTTTCTTTTGTAGCGCATAACGATCCTCAACCCACTGGGGTTTGGGCACTTACTCGAAGTCACTGGCCCCTATGACGCTCACACACTCAATACATCTAACAATCCGTAATTCTAATTTGTGACACCCCATTCTCCCCCTAGCAGTGCCAGCAGCAGCTGCGTTAGATTGGAACTTTTTTACATTTTTCCAGCTCTTACGGCCAACTATGGCGCAAACTCCGATTTGAGCCAAACCTCTAGCAAGGTCAAAGAGAGTTGAATAGGTACGATCAATCGAACAAATTAAGGCAAACTATTTCGCCGAATGGTAAATATCGCCTATTATATCGCCCAATTTAATAGTCTCGCCTGATCAAAAAATGGACGGGCATATGGACTCCCAGCCCATTGGGTAAACTTCGCAAATTGAGAGTTTTAAAGAGTACTTCATGAGCAATAACCATCATCGACTGATCATCCTAGGCTCAGGCCCAGCCGGCTACACCGCGGCTATCTACGCTGCACGGGCAAACCTGAACCCGGTTGTTATCACGGGTATGCAACAGGGTGGGCAGCTGACCACCACCACTGAAGTCGAGAACTGGCCGGGCGGCATTCCGGAGCTTCAAGGTCCGGACCTGATGGTGCAAATGCAGCAGCACGCAGAGCGCTTCGAGACAGAAATCATCTTCGATCACATCGAATCTGTTGATCTGAAACAGCGCCCTTTCACCTTGAAAGGTAACGAAACTTACACCTGTGACTCGCTGATTATCGCCACTGGTGCCTCAGCTCAGTACCTGGGCCTACCTTCTGAGGAAGCCTTCCAGGGGCGCGGTGTCAGCGCCTGTGCGACCTGTGACGGATTCTTCTATCGCGACCAGAAAGTTGCTGTTGTCGGTGGTGGCAACACCGCCGTAGAAGAGGCCCTGTACCTCTCCAATATCGCCAGTGAAGTGACCCTGATTCACCGCCGCGACGAGCTTCGCGCAGAAAAAATCCTTCAGGACCGTCTGATGGATAAAGTGGAAAACGGCAATATCAATGTCTGCTGGCACAACACCCTGGACGAAGTGCTCGGTGACGACAACGGTGTAACTGGGCTTCGCCTACGCAACACCCAGGACGACACCACTACAGAGCTGGACGTTTCCGGTGTGTTTATTGCTATCGGTCACAAACCGAATACCGGTATCTTTGAAGGCCAGCTTGAAATGAATGGTGGTTACCTCATTGTGGAGAGCGGCCTGAACGGCAATGCCACCCAGACTTCTGTTCCCGGTGTATTTGCCGCAGGTGACGTATCCGACCATATTTACCGCCAGGCGGTAACTTCTGCGGGTACCGGCTGTATGGCCGCCCTGGACGCCGAGCGCTTCCTCGACGCCGAGAAGTAAGTCAAATCCCCGGGCAGAGCTTTTCTGCCCGGTATCCCCCTCTACCGACAGGAGTCAGATCGTGGCAGGGAACACCCAAAGCCGCCTGATGTGGCTCGACCACACCGTTGTAGACTTTCCCCCAACTGAATTCGCACTGGATGACCCCAATGGCTTGCTGGCAGCCGGAGGAGGTCTGACTCCCGAGTGGCTGGTTGAAGCCTATCAAAGAGGGGTCTTCCCCTGGTATTCAGATGACCAGCCGATCTTGTGGTGGAGCCCCTCCCCTCGCTGCGTGGTTATCCCGCAAAACTTTCGTATTGGCCGCACTTTGCGCAAAGTATTGCGCCGAGGAACCTTTTCGGTCACCTTCGACCAAGCCTTTCCCGAGGTAATTGAGGCCTGCCGTGCCCCCCGGGCGGATGAAACCGGCACATGGATCACCGATGAGATGTGCGACGCCTATATCGACATGCACCATCAGGGATTTGCCCACTCTGTGGAGGTTTGGCGCGACGGTCGACTCGTTGGCGGACTCTATGGTATTGCGCTGGGGCGAGTGTTCTTTGGGGAGTCGATGTTTCACCGGGAGACAGACGCTTCAAAAGTCGCTTTTGTCCACCTCGTTCGGCAATTAGAATTGTGGGGCTGCCCACTGATCGACTGCCAGGTGAGCAATCCTCATCTCAGCAGCCTTGGGGCGGTGGAAATGTGTCGTAAGGATTTCGAACAACTGCTGGCAGACGGCGTTAAGCAGCCGCCTTTCCCGCAGCCCTGGAAGCTTTCGTGGACTTATGGGTAAATACTCTCAGCTGGATTCAGTGCGCCTACTGGCCACCCTGCCCCACCCCTGCGGTTACCTGCCGGATCGGGAGGCAACAACGGTGTTTGTCGATCCACAAACAGAAGTGGACCAGCGTCTGTACAACCGCCTGTCAGAGCTGGGATTCCGGCGCAGTGGTGCCTACCTCTATCGCCCCCAGTGCGCGACCTGTCGCGCCTGTATACCGGCTCGCGTACCTGTGAGCCTGTTTGTCCCCGACCGCAACCAGAGACGCTGCTGGAAGCGCAACAAGGACCTGGACATATTCCATATCGAGTCCATCGATACAGATGAGCATTACGAACTCTACGCCCGCTATATCGAGCAGCGCCACGCCGATGGGGAGATGTACCCGCCCAGCCGGGAACAATACCGCAGCTTCCTGAGTCAGGCTTGGGGGTCTACTCGCTATATTGAGCTGAGAGCCCGCGGCAAGTTGGTGGCAGTGGCGGTAACAGATATCCTGACTGCCGGGTTATCGGCCATCTATACTTTCTTCGATCCCGATGAGGATAAACGGAGCCTGGGCAGTTACTGCATCCTCTATCAGATCGAATGGGCCCGGCGCTTGGGACTACCTAATCTCTACCTGGGGTACTGGATTGAGAAGTGCCACAAAATGGCCTATAAAAGCCAATTTCGCCCCATCGAAATGTTAAAAGAAAACCGCTGGAGCCTTAAATCGCTCTAGTTCAACACACTCTCCCTTTGCTCTATCTTGCCTTTTCGTGCAAAATGCTCGCCCGTCAAGCCGCGGCTAGGCCAAAGAGCCTCCGGGGTAAAGGTCTGATCAAGTTATTGTAAGGTTGCTGCCGCATGGCAAAAGACGATTATATTGAAATGGAAGGCGAGGTGATCGACACCCTGCCGAACACCACTTTCCGCGTAAAGCTGGAAAACGGACACGTGGTAATTGCGCATATCTCTGGAAAGATGCGTAAAAACTACATTCGCATTCTCACCGGCGACAAGGTGAAAGTGGAGCTGACTCCATACGACCTGAGCAAGGGCCGCATTACGTACCGCGCGCGCTAATTCGCTCAGAGGCCAAATTCCGCAAGGCAATTTGACCTGAAATAAAAAAGCCACCTCTTGGTGGCTTTTTTATTGCTTGACTGAAGCTAATTTAACTTTAGGCGGGCACCGCCGTTTTAATCGCCAGCTCATCATCTTCAATGGTGACGCAAACACGCCCACCCTCTTCTGCCAACTCACCAAAGAGCACGGCTTCTGCCAAAGGCTTGCGCAGCTTGTCGCGAATCAGACGGGACATAGGCCTCGCACCCATCTTCTCGTCATAACCCCGCACCGCCAGCCACTCTCGAGCCTCGTCATCAACAACCAGTGTCACCTTGGAGTCATCCAACTGGGCCTGCAACTCAACGATAAACTTATCCACCACCGTCTTCACGACATCCAGAGGCAGAGAACGGAATTGAATAATATTATCGAGGCGATTGCGGAACTCAGGGGTAAACATCTTCTTGATCTCCTCCATTCCATCGGTGGAGTGATCTTGATGGGAGAACCCGATTGAACGACGGCTCATCACCTCAGCGCCCGCATTGGTAGTCATAATCAGAATAACATTGCGGAAATCCGCTTTGCGGCCGTTGTTATCAGTTAGGGTGCCGTGATCCATCACCTGCAAAAGCAGATTGAATACTTCGGGGTGCGCCTTCTCAATTTCATCGAGCAGCACAACACTGTGGGGGTGCTTGGTAACCGAGTCTGTCAGTAAACCACCCTGGTCAAAACCTACATACCCAGGGGGCGCGCCGATCAGGCGGGAAACCGTATGGCGCTCCATATACTCAGACATATCGAAACGAATCAGCTCGATACCCATCACCTTCGCCAACTGGCGGCAGAGCTCTGTCTTGCCGACTCCAGTGGGGCCCGAAAACAGGAAGGAGCCGATGGGTTTCTCTTCAGAGCCCAGGCCGGCGCGACTCAGCTTAATCGCCGTACCCAGGGCATCAATCGCGCTGTCCTGCCCAAACACCACCATTTTGAGATTGTCATCCAGGCGTGATAACTGCTCCTTGTCAGAAGCAGACACGCTCTTGGCAGGTATTCTCGCCATCTTGGCGATAACCATCTCAATTTCACAGACCCCAATAACCTCTTTGCGGTCCTCTTCAGGCAGCAAAGATTGGTAGGCTCCCGCCTCATCGATTACATCAATGGCCTTATCTGGGAGGAATCGCTCGGTGATGTGACGACTGGATAGCTGCGCAGCAGCATCTAAAGCTCCATCGGTAAAGCGGACCTTGTGGTGATCCTCAAAGCAGCTTCTGAGCCCCTGCAATATTTGCACGGTCTCTTCCACTGAGGGCTCACTGACATCGATCTTTTGAAAACGGCGCGACAGCGCGCGATCTTTTTCAAAGATACCGCGATATTCAGTAAAAGTAGTGGAGCCTATGCAGCGCAATTGACCGCTGGAAAGTAGCGGCTTAAGCAGGTTAGAGGCGTCCATGACGCCTCCTGAAGCGGCGCCGGCCCCGATGATAGTGTGGATCTCATCAATAAACAGTACGGCGTGCTCGCGCTTCTTGAGCTCCGCCAGCAGCGCCTTAAAGCGCTTCTCAAAATCACCGCGATACTTGGTTCCCGCCAGCAGGGAGCCGAGATCTAGAGAGTAAATAGTGCTCTCTTTCAAAGGTTCGGGGATATCCTCATCGACAATACGCCGTGCCAAGCCCTCAGCAATTGCCGTCTTGCCGACACCGGACTCACCCACCAACAGTGGATTGTTCTTGCGGCGACGAGCGAGAACCTGCGTGACACGCTCCACCTCAGGTGCACGTCCCACAAGCGGATCAATACGGCCAAGAATTGCCTCTTGATTGAGGTTGGTGGCGTAGCTTTCCAGGGGGTCGGAACCACCTGGCTCAGCGCCCCCACTAATTTCCTCATCTACCTGCTCAGGTGCAGTATCGGAACCGTGATGGTGATTGTTACCGCTGGAGCCAACTCGGGAAATTCCGTGGGTGATGTAGTTAACGACGTCTATCCGGGCAACACTCTGCTGCTTCAAGTAGTAAACAGCCTGGCTCTCCTGCTCACAAAAAATGGCGACCAGGACATTTGCCCCTGTAACTTCCTTTTTACCGGATGACTGGACATGGAATACGGCCCTCTGCAGGACCCTCTGGAAACCCAATGTCGGCTGGGTTTCTCGATCTGTATCGGCCTCCGGGATCAACGGTGTTGTGGAGTCCACAAACTCCAGGAGTTCACGGCGCAATGCACTTAAATCCGCCCCGCACGCATGTAGAACATCTGCTGCGGATTCGTTATCCAAGAGCGCCAGCAATAGGTGCTCAACGGTCATGAATTCATGCCGTTTCGCTCGAGCACCTTTGAACGCTAGATTAAGCGTTACCTCTAAGTCCTTGCTGAGCATCTAAACCTCAAACCCTAATCGCCAATATTTCCCGCCGACTCCGCTGGTAGGCGCGCACCCTTCGCCGGCGTTTATATCCTGGCTGATTCCCTTCAGGTGACGGGACCCTTTGTTCAAAGCAGTTTTTGTCAGAATCAATCCTCTTTGCTTTCGTCCGCTTCAATTTCACATAACAGGGGATGCTCATTCTCTTGAGCGAACTGATTGACCTGTGCGGCCTTTGTCTCCGCTATATCCCGAGTATAGACACCACACACTGCTTTTCCCCGTGTGTGAACCTGCAACATTAACTGTGTGGCGCGCTCCCGGTTTACTGAAAAAAACAACTCCAAAGTCTCAACAACAAAATCCATGGGGGTGTAGTCATCATTGAGCATAACGACTTTATACATCGGCGGCCGCTTCAGCTGCGGCGGCGCCTCCTCAAGGGCCAACCCACCATCGAAATCATCGAAGTACGGGTTGTCTCCATCGGAGTCACTGGAGCTTAGTTTAATGATTCGCGAAGTACTCATAACAATTATCAATGAATTCTATCGAGCCTGAAAATTGCACCCAATGCAACCTTCAATGACGTGACATTGTAACCTTATTTGACCTTTGACACAGCGGTCAGCGGGGAACCTTGACAATCCCCCAGCTGTTGACTACAAGAGGTAGTGACCGCTACATCAAACGTTAGTCGCAGATAGGATCGCAGCCGACTAACCAGCAGGTCAAATAAATATAAAAACTCTGTAAGGTGGCCAGGGGCCACTCAGGCAATTAGAGGGAATCGTTATGCCTACCGGTACTGTAAAGTGGTTCAACAACGCTAAGGGATATGGGTTTATTCTTGCAGATGAGGGAGGGGAGGATCTGTTCGCGCACTATTCCGCAATTCAGATGGAAGGCTACCGAACCCTGAAGGCCGGCCAGCAAGTCACCTTCGATATTATTCGAGGAGACAAGGGCTACCACGCTGCAAATATCTCCGCATTGACCTCCGAAACCACTTCACCCAACACTTCGAGCAAAAGCGAATCTGATGCGGTACACACAGAAAAGTCGAGGGAGAAGGAAGCGGAAGCTGTCGGCTAAGCGAGCCCAGCAAACAGACAATAAAAAAGCCCTTCACCAATGTGAAGGGCTTTTTTCATGGGACTCTGGCCAACTTAAAGCCAGCCCGGCCTCACGGATGTAGCTTAAGCCATGTGCTTGATAACTTCGTCACCGAACGCAGAGCAAGACTTCAGCTCAGCACCGTCCATCAGACGCTCGAAATCGTAGGTTACGGTTTTGGCTTCAATAGCACCTTCCATACCCTTGATTACCAGGTCAGCAGCTTCGTTCCAGCCCAGGTGACGCAGCATCATCTCAGCGGAAAGAATCAGGGAGCCCGGGTTAACCTTGTCCTGACCAGCGTACTTAGGCGCAGTACCGTGGGTTGCTTCGAACAGGGCAACGTCGTCGGACAGGTTTGCACCCGGAGCGATACCGATACCACCAACCTGTGCAGCCAGTGCGTCAGACAGGTAGTCGCCGTTCAGGTTCAGGGTAGCAATTACGTCGTACTCAGCCGGACGCAGCAGGATCTGCTGCAGCATAGCGTCAGCAATTACGTCCTTAACAACGATTTCCTTGCCAGTCTTCGGATTCTTGAAGCTGTGCCAGGGGCCGCCGTCCAGCGGCTGAGCGCCAAACTCGTCGCGAGCCAGCTCGTAACCCCAATCAGCGAAGGCACCTTCGGTGAACTTCATGATGTTGCCTTTGTGTACCAGGGTTACAGAATCGCGATCCTGGTCCACAGCGTACTGGATAGCCTTGCGCACGAGACGCTTGGTACCTTCTGCAGAAACCGGCTTAACACCGATACCACAGTTCTCAGGGAAACGGATCTTCTTAACACCCATCTCGTCCTGCAGGAACTTGATAACTTTCTTAGCTTCGTCAGTGTCAGCTTTCCACTCGATACCAGCGTAGATATCTTCGGAGTTTTCACGGAAGATAACCATGTCTACCTTGTTCGGCTCTTTAACCGGAGAAGGTACACCGCTGAACCAGCGCACCGGGCGCTGACATACGTACAGATCCAGCTCCTGACGCAGGGCTACGTTCAAGGAACGGAAGCCGCCGCCTACTGGAGTGGTCAGGGGGCCTTTGATGCTAACAACGTAGTCTTTGATCGCTTCCAGAGTTTCAGCCGGGAACCAGTCGCCAGCGTAAGTCTCTGCCGCTTTCTCACCGCAGTAGATTTCCATCCACTCGATTTTCTTTTCGCCGCCGAAAGCTTTTTCTACAGACGCGTCGATCACCTTGCGCATTACCGGGGTGATATCCACACCGATGCCGTCACCCTCGATGAAAGGAATAACCGGGCGATTCGGAACATTCAGCGAACCGTCGGAATTGACTGTAACTTTTTCGCCGTCTGCCGGCACTTGGATATGACCCATATTGCGTAAACTCCCAAAATTCTATGACTTTTTAGGTCCAGCGTTGCTTGCACCGCTCCCCCGGGACCTTAGGGCGGGGATGAAAAACGGCGGGATTATAGCAGCCTCGGCTAATTTTTGTAGTTGGATTACAATACTCAATTTTTCTTATGGCAAAGATTATTCTCCTCAACAAGCCTTTTGGCGTATTAAGCCAATTTACAGATGATCAGGATCGCGCCACTTTGGCTAACTTTATCCAGCACAAGGGATTCTATGCGGCGGGCCGCCTGGACTACGATTCTGAAGGATTACTACTACTGACTGATGATGGAGCGCTACAACATCAAATCAGTCACCCCAAGCGGAAAATGCCCAAAACCTATTGGGCCCAGGTGGAGGGTGAAATTACTGATGATGCCCTTTATATGCTCAGGCAAGGGGTCGACCTGAAGGATGGCCGAACCGCACCTGCCAAGGCCAAGCGCCTGCCTGATATGGAGCCCTGGCCCCGCACGCCGCCAATTCGCGAACGCAAATCGATCCCAACCAGCTGGCTGGAGCTGACTATCTCTGAGGGGCGGAATCGCCAGGTAAGGCGGATGACTGCGGCGGTCGGCTTCCCTACCCTGCGGCTAATCCGGGTGGCGATAGGCAGCTGGAAGCTCGACTCATTAAAGCCTGGCGAGTATCGAACGGAAGAGGTTTTTAGCGCTCCCAAGCCCCGAACAAAGCCGACACACAACCGCAATCGACCGCGCCGAAAGCGATAATCTATAACGGAAGATCAAAGCGGTCTTGGTCAAATGGGGCGTTCGCAGGTAAAATTCGCCCCCCTTTCATACCAGTGAAGTAGTGACTGTCCTTCTTATGCCTGATTCCACCCACAACAAACAGCCAAAGCGCGTCATCGTCGGTATGTCCGGCGGTGTGGATTCCTCTGTAGCCGCACACCTGCTGATCCAGCAGGGCTATCAAGTGGAAGGCCTGTTTATGAAAAACTGGGATGAAGACGACGGCACAGAATACTGTACCGCCAAGGCAGACCTGGCTGATGCCCAGGCAGTTTGTGAGAAATTGGGCATCAAGTTGCACACCGCCAACTTTGCTGCGGAGTACTGGGATCACGTATTTGAGTACTTCCTGGCAGAGTATAAAGCCGGGCGCACTCCCAATCCGGACATCCTGTGTAACCGGGAAATAAAATTTAAGGTCTTTCTTGAGTACGCCGAAGTGCTGGGTGCCGATGCAATAGCCACCGGGCACTATACCCGTCGCCGCGATATCGATGGCCGCACCTATTTATTGAAGGGCCTCGACGGTAACAAAGACCAGAGCTACTTCCTGCATGCGGTGGGAGAAGCCGAATTTGCCCGCTCACTCTTTCCTCTAGGAGAGCTGGAGAAGCCCGAGGTTCGCCATATCGCTGAAGAAAACGGCTTTATCACCCACAACAAGAAAGACAGCACCGGCATCTGCTTTATCGGCGAGCGCCGCTTCAAGGATTTCCTCGAGCAGTACCTGCCCGCCCAGCCCGGCGATATGGAAACCCCAGAGGGTGAAGTCATGGGGCGCCACGCGGGCCTGATGTACCACACCATTGGCCAGCGCCAGGGGCTCGGTATTGGTGGCGTCAAAGGTGCAGGCGAACAGCCCTGGTACGTTGTCGGAAAAAACCTGGAGCGCAATGTATTGATTGTGGCCCAGGGTGCACACCACCCCCTGCTTTATGCAACGGGGCTGGAAGCAACACAAACCCACTGGATTAATGGCGCAGCACCGGGCAAAACTTTCCGCTGCCAGGCCAAGACCCGCTATCGCCAACCAGATCAGGATTGCACCGTGCACCTGCAGGACAATGGCGATTTGGTTGTAGAGTTCGACGAGCCACAACGCGCAATCACACCGGGACAATCTCTGGTACTGTACGATGGAGAAACCTGTCTCGGTGGTGCGGTGATCGAGAAAGCCACGGGAGTTGGCGCCGCAGTACCGGAAAAATACAAGAAAGATTAAGGAGTAATTTTGAATAACTGGCGGGATCAGGCACTGGCACTGGCAGGAATATTCCAATCCGCAACACTGGTGGAGCGCCTGGCCAAAACAGGCTCTGCACCGCAGGAACAGCTGGAAACCGGGGTATATAGCCTCTTCCAACTAAACCCTGATCGCACTGAAGATATATTCGCCGGTGCAGACAAGCTGCTGCCCGGCTTAAAAGTATCGCAGCAAATACTAAAGACCCGGCAACACCCGGAATATACCGACGGTCTACGCTACGCCCTCTCGGTGATCTACCTGCAGCGACAACTCAGTAAGAATAATGACCTGCTATCAATCATTGGCAGCCGATTGGATAAGGCCAAGACTCAAGCAGAGCACTTCGAGCTGACTCACGAGAATGTATTTTCCAACCTCGCCAGCATCTACAGCGATACGCTAGGTACCTTCCGCTTCCGGATTCAAGTACTGGGTGACTTCAATTACCTGCAACAGCAGCGTATTGCCAATCAAATTCGCTCCATGCTATTTGCCGGCATCCGCTCGGCAACCCTATGGCGACAGCTGGGTGGGCGTCGCCTGCACCTTCTGTTCCAGCGCAAAAAGCTTTTGAATGCGACCAACGAATTGATCGCACATATCGAATCTATAGAACACTAATCCCGGAGATTTACTATGACAGTTGAGCTTTCCGCACTCACAGCGGTATCCCCTATTGATGGTCGCTACGAGAGCAAGACTGCCCCCCTGCGTGAAATTTTCAGTGAATACGGCCTGATCCGCGCCCGCGTTGAAGTGGAAGTACGCTGGCTGCAAAAACTTTCCGCACATAAAGAGATCGCCGAAGTTGAGCAGTTCGACGAAGCTGCCAACAAGCTGCTCGACAGCATTGTGGCCGACTTCTCCCTGGAAGATGCTGAGCGCATCAAGGAAATCGAGCGCACCACCAACCACGATGTAAAAGCGGTTGAATACTTCCTCAAGGATAAAATCAGCAGCAATGCCCAGCTGGCAAAAGTGAGTGAATTCGTACACTTTGCCTGCACCTCTGAGGACATCAATAACCTATCCCACGCCCTGATGCTTCGCGCCGGCCGCGACAACGTCATGTTGCCTGCGATGGAAGCCCTGATTGACGCTATCGTAGGCCTGGCCCAGGACTTTGCCGACGTACCCATGCTGTCCCGTACTCACGGCCAGACTGCCAGCCCGTCTACTGTTGGTAAAGAACTTGCCAACGTGGCCGCGCGCCTACGCCGCCAGGTAGCCCAGATTAAAGCGGTACCGCTGCTGGGTAAAATTAACGGTGCGGTAGGTAATTACAACGCTCACCTGTCCGCCTATCCCAATATTGATTGGGAGCAAAATGCTGAAGAATTCATTTCTTCTCTGGGCCTTAGCTGGAACCCCTACACCACCCAGATCGAGCCCCACGACTACATTGCTGAGCTGTTCGACGCTGTTGCCCGCTTTAACACCATCCTGATCGATTTTGACCGCGATGTATGGGGCTACATCTCCCTGGGTTACTTCAAGCAAAAAGTCGTAGCCGGTGAAGTTGGCTCCTCCACCATGCCGCACAAAGTTAACCCCATTGACTTCGAAAACTCCGAAGGCAATCTGGGTATCGCCAACGCCGTATTCCAGCACCTGGCAGCCAAACTTCCAGTATCCCGCTGGCAGCGCGACCTGACAGACTCCACCGTGCTGCGCAATATGGGGGTGGGTGCGGGCTACTCTGCCATTGCCTATGCCGCCACCATGAAAGGCCTGGGCAAACTGGAAATCAACCGCGAGCGCCTAGCGGAAGACCTGGATAATTCATGGGAAGTGTTGGCAGAACCGATCCAAACGGTTATGCGTCGCTACAACATTGAAGAGCCTTACGAAAAACTGAAGGCCCTTACCCGTGGCCAGGGCATCACCCGTGAAACCCTGAAAGTATTTATCGAGAACCTGGAGATTCCCGCAGAAGCCAAGAGCGATCTGCTGGAAATGACTCCGGCATCCTATATCGGTAACGCCGTAGAACAAGCTCGCAAAATTTAACCGAGCCCAGCTACCAGCCGCACCCAGTGCGGCTGGTCATCTTTTAAAAAATACAAAAGTACGCTGGATAGTTTCCGAACCTCAGAATATCCAGATACAAACCCCAGCCTTCTGATAGTGAGAGTTACCGTGGCCAGCCCCCTTACCCATCTTGGCGACATGCCCATCGAAGTTTTTATGCGTGACTACTGGCAGCAGAAACCCCTGCTGATACGCAATGCTTTCGCCAACTTTGAATCACCCATCTCGGGTGAAGAACTCGCTGGTATGGCCCTGGAGGAAGCGGTCGAGTCTCGCTTGGTATTGGAAAATGGTGAGAGCGGCCCCTGGGAGCTGCGCACCGGTCCATTCACTGAAGAGGATTTTCTCTCCCTCCCTAAAACCCACTGGACCCTGCTGGTACAAGCTGTCGATCAGTGGATGTCAGAAATTGCTGAACTAAAAGATTTCTTCCGCTTTATCCCCGACTGGCGGCTGGATGATGTGATGATCAGTTACGCCGCCGATAAGGGCAGCGTTGGTCCCCACTACGATCACTACGATGTGTTTCTTCTCCAGGCCGAAGGCAAGCGTTTGTGGCAACAAGGCCCCAAGGTGGATGAAAGCAATCCCCGCCTGGAAGGAACGCGCCTCAATATCCTGAAAGAATTCGAAGCAGAAAACAGCTGGGTACTAGAGCCCGGCGATATGCTTTACTTGCCGCCCCAATACAGCCATTGGGGAATAGCCGAAGGTGGGTGCACCACGATCTCTATTGGTTTCCGCGCGCCTTCCGCCGCGGCGATCCTCGAAGATCTCGCCGCTGAAATCGCTATGGATTTGCCGGACAGCCAGCGTTACACCGATGCCGGTGCTGAAGTGGCGAAAAACCCAGCGGAAATTGACCCCGCCTCTGTTGCCCGCCTGCAACAACAACTCGGCGAATGGCTGCAGCAGCCGGAGAAAATCGCCCAGTGGTTTGGTGCGGTTATGACCGAAGCAAAATACCCGGATACTGTCGCCCTGGATGCTGACGATGCTGCAGACTGGCGCGAACAAATGCCCCGGGGAGCACAACTGGTTTTAAATCCCGCTTCCCGCACCGCCTTTTGCCGCGAGCCAGCCACTTTGTTTGTTGATGGTGAAGCCTTCCCCTGCCCCCTGGCGTTTGCCGAGCAGTTTGCTGAATCCCATGAAATTTCCTGGGATGATATCGAAGCCTTCCCGGAAATAGCCGAAGACAGCGCCCTTCTCGATCAGCTGGTTGCACAGGGCACCTTGATCTACCCTCCTGAGGATTTCTGAGATGCCAGTAGCTATACGCCTAGCGGATTGGAACACTGACCGGGACGCAATTCGTTCAATTCGCGAAGCAGTTTTTGTACAGGAACAACAGGTACCTGCGGACCTGGAATGGGATGATCAAGAGGAGACATCCCAGCACTTCCTCGTCTTCCGCGAAACAATCCCAGTTGCCACCGGGCGCCTCACCCAAGGCGGAAAAATTGGTCGTATGGCTGTACAGAAATCTTCACGCGGATGCGGCATCGGGGCCCAGCTATTGCAGGCCATCTGTGAGCGGGCGAAGGAACAAAACTTTCAGCAAGTCTATTTACATGCACAGCAACATGCCGAGGGGTTTTACTTGCAGGCTGGGTTTGAGGTGGAAGGCGACGTGTTTTACGAAGCGGGAATTCCCCACATCAAAATGGTGCGCGGCCTGATTTGACCATTTTGAGGCCTGCCACCAGCACCCATATGGCAGGCCCAGCCCCATCTCAACTCTCTACTGGGGCATAGCGCTTCTCGACAAAGTGAGCCAAAGGCGCTATCCCCAACACATATACTATCCAGAGCCCAAGCCCCCAATAGGGATTGAAAAGGGTCAACAAGCACGCCAGGATACTGGTACACAACATCACCATGCTGACCACTAGTACACGGTGCGCGGATACGTTCGTTCGGTTCGCAGCGACACACCACATACCCGCAATTGCGATAGCGGCCACCGCGTAGCTGGCTGACAATAAGATCACTGACCAAACCTGGTCTGGATACTCCCCCATCAAACTTGCTGGAAAAGGAATAAACGCCACCGCCCCCAATAGCAAAAAGTTAAAACTGGTAAAGGCAACCGATTTAAATTGGTGGTCCGACATCAGATGATTGTGGGTAAGCCATAGCCGACAGAGAATCGCAAAGCTCAGTATCCAGGAAAAAAAGTGGGGCAACTGCTGAAGAATATTGCTGTGGAAATCCTCGCCCGGCTTTATATCCTCCAGATCGGGAATCTGGATATTAAAAACCAACAGCGTCATAGCAATGGCAAAAACGCCATCACTCACGGCATTAATACGGCTAGCCAAGAAAGACTTTCGACGCATGGGCCACCATCGATTGCCAGGGTTGCATACTCATTAAAGCCCAGTCCCGAAGCACGATCTCACCTCCAGTATCAAGATGCCAACAGCGTTCACACTGCTCACATCCCTTCCACCTGATAACGAGCCACGGAATGTTTCTATTGGGGAGATGAAATCACGTGATAACGACTTTGTAAGTGTATTCTTTTGAATAAAGAGTCTATTAAAGCTCCTCAATACGGCACCGCCTAGCAAATAGCATTCAACTTCAACAGCCGTTGGCGATACTTTGATCAAACCTAGCTGCCCGATCGATTTCAATCCTGCTTACTATCAACTACTTGTGTTCGGGCTACGACTCCTAATTGCTCTAAGATCTATCTAATGCGACTTGTTTCATATCCATTTAAAACCCTAGCGCTTTATCCCTATTGGTCGCTGCAATCATAAGCAGGAGCTGAGGAGTGAAGCCCAAGGCCGAGACGTGGCAATAGACACCGATAAAGAAAAGCCTATGGGGCAGAAACACTTCCGCTACGCGTCTTGGACAGTTGCAGTCATATTTTTCAGCGCCAGCGTAACCAACTCAATCCTATTTGCCCTACTATCACCTAGCCTCACTCAAGAACTCAATCTCAACCATCAAAGCTTAGGGATGCTGGGAGGATATTACTTTGTCGCCTATTCTATTGGTCAACTGACACTTGGCTCACTATTGGGCCCTATAAGTCCACGGTATTTACTGGGTATCTCAGCCGCCCTCGCCGCTAGCGGCTGTGTAATTTTTGCCAGCAGTCATTCTTTCGGAACAGCCCTTACAGGGCAGCTCTTAGTCGCACTTGGATTATCCAGTAGCTTCTTGGGAGTTATCTATGTTATCGGACGGGATTTACCTAATAAGTTTTCACTAATGGCCGCTGTTAGCCAAGGACTAGCTAATTTCGCAGCAGCTTCACTCTCATTACTTATCGGTTTGTTCGATACCGAAGTCTCATTCCGGGAGCCCTACTTCATCGCAGCGCTATTTTTTATTTGCCTTGCTGTGCTGCTATTTATTTTTATTGGCAGCAATCAAAACTCTTCCCATGAACTCTCTGCCAAAAAAGCCACTCAATTTGACAAGCTAAATTCATGCTTCAAATCAAGAGCTTTTTGGCTGGCCCTCACCTTCTACTCCTGCCTTTTCGGCGTAATTATCGCCTACTCTGATTTATGGAATATCCAGTTCCAGGTTGATTTTTTTCGTGAAACATCCAAAGAAAGTGCCCTACTCAATGCGATGATTTCAACGGGCATCATTATCGGCAGCTTTATTGTCGGTGCTTGGTCTCATTATCGGGGAGATTATATAATTCCAGCGAGAACTTTTAGTTTCCTCTCAATTATTGCTGTCACAGCTTTACTGAGTATTCACTTGTCGGACTCCTGGACTTTGGCGGCAAATTTTCTCTTAGGGTTTGGCCTCAGCAGCTCAATTCTATCTCTCTCGATAGTGCAATCTGAACTTCCTGAAAAGGCGCACGCCATTGCCTCTGCCCTTATTGTAACTGGGGGCTTTGTTTTAGGAGGGGTAATTCAAACCCTCATAGGGCTCTCACTCGATCAAGATATAGAGTTCGCTTATATCCGCTCCCTCAGCAATCTACTAGCCAGACTTTTTGACTTTGCTCCACAACCAACACAGAAATTCTACAATTACCAAGCGGGATTTCAGCTAATCGGGATTGTCGTCATCATAGGCTGCATCAGCAGCCTACTTTTGAACAGCAAAAAGCTAGTCAAGAAGCGCGGTTCTAAAATCGGAAGTTCGTAGTGCTAAGCCTGCGACTCGACGACCTAAATGTACGGCTGTAAGTCGGTCCAACTGATGAATTTCACCAGCCCCCTCAGCGACAGCTACCAAGCCCGACTGACAACCACCCCGGTTTCTACCCAGGGAATCTTGACTCGGTAGAATATCCAGGGGAACCCACAACATGCCCATTTGTGCAGCAAAGACCTGTAGAGTCCTGATGGTACCTAGCTGATCACCACTAAAATTACTACCAACAGTAAATCCTGCAGCTAACTTATCCAGCCAGCACCGATCTCCATAGCGTTCACTTGCTGCATCCATAAATGCTTTGAATTGAGCGGAGACAGTACCCATAAAAGTCGGCGAACCCATTACTATGGCTTCACATTGATCCAACTGAGCTAATAATGACTGGTCTTCATAACGTCCGTGACGAATGCTCTCTCCCTGAATCTCAAGGGCAACACCAATACACTTCTCTAGCGTGTTAACTCCCTCCACCACGGACTCCGCAAGAACTTTACTGCAGCCAGATACAGAATGGTAAACAACACCTACCCTCTTCATATGACTCTCTCCGCTATGCCGCCTGACTCAAATATCCGGCCTAACTTTTGATCAATTTCTCTGCCAGCCGGCACTTCTATCCCAAAGATATCCAGTAAAGTAGCCCGAAGCTCATCAACATCCGCTATCATGACAACACTCTTGGAGCCTAAAAGTGGTTGATAGCTTAACTGTCTATTGAAAAGTGTATGCCGCCCCTCTGGGAAAGACCGAGCAACAATCAAGTGCTCTACAAACCTGGATTTAGGGTGCGTTGAACAATACCAACTACCAATTTTATAATCGCCATGAGTTTTAGGTTTCAAGTCAAAGCTGTACATAGGTTGCCAACCACTATCGGTTGTAACCTCTAACAGGTACTCATCATCTATTAAAGTAAAGCGGTAAACACCGTGCGGTGTGCTCTGACGATCACTGAAGTCTAAATTGAGTGGTGCAGTCAAAGTGTTACTTCCAAATCCCGCATCTATCAGGAAGCGTGTACCCTCAAGCTCCACCATCAGAATCATATGCGACTGAGCGGGTTGATGCCCTATCGGAATTTGCCACAGTATCCGTGCGGCGAGGTTCGTAACTTTAAAACCGATTTGCCCTAACACTGCCCCTAATAAGGCATTTTGCTCGTAACAATAACCTCCACGTTTTTGTTGTACCAACTTGGCCTCAATAGATTCCAACTCAATATCCACGGGGCTTCCCAAAAATGAAGTGACGTTCTCGAATGGAATCGTACGGACGTGCTGGGTCAACAACTGCTGTAGACACTGCAAGTTAGCACCCGGGGCTCCATCAAAATTAATACGGTCTAAATATTGCTGCAAGTTAATACCAGGGGTACCCATCTCGATTGTCTCCTCAAAATCCGGGCTCATAAACAATAGACGGGAGCTTAATACCTAAACCTAACTTGAGGTCAATAGCTTTTTTTCATCTTCTACACTGCTTATCAATCAGAAGTTAATCAAAGCCAAAGCTCAGGAAGACCCCTAGCCAGCGTAATCTTCAATTTTGCTAAACAATTAGGTAGCGACTAAGTGGAAATACTGTTTTTGGGGACATCATCAGGCACTCCGACCAAGCAGAGGAATGTTTCTGGTATTGGGCTAATAGAAAGCCTGGGAAAGAACTGGTATTTGATCGACTGTGGGGAAGGTACCCAGCAGCAGATTCTACATACAAACTTATCACTAAATAGGCTAAGTGCAATCTTTATCACCCATAAGCATGGCGATCACTGCTACGGACTCCCTGGTCTACTTGGTAGCTCAGGAATGCAACGAAGAACAGCACCACTGACACTTATTGCCCCTCGAGCCGTTTATGAGTGGCTTCTATCAACTCAAAGAATCACCGAACTCTATTTCCCATTTGCGCTCGGCTTCATTCCTGTAGAAGATCTACCCCAAGTAGACATCGGGCAATTCACTATTGACACTGCACAACTTTCTCACAGGGTTCCTTCCTATGCATATAGTTTTACTGAAAGAAATATTGAGGTTACTCTTGATACGCAGAGACTAATTTCTGCTGGTATCCCCAAAGGGCCCCTATGGGGAAAACTAAAGGCCGGTATCGATGTCATCCATCAAGGTGAGACATACGCTGCAACCGACTTCATTCTGAAGCCAAGGTCTCCACGAAAAGTAACAATTTGCGGGGATAATGATAACCCGCAGTTATTAAATGATACCTGTATTAATAGCAGCGTTTTAGTGCACGAATCAACCTATGCAAAAAAAATGGCTGTAAAAGCAAGGCATGTGGGGCATAGCTACTCCACCCAAGTAGCTTCATTTGCAGAAAGTCTTTCAATACCTAACTTAGTTCTCACCCACTTTAGTACACGCTATCAAAAAGATATCGATGCAGATTGCTCAATTGAGACGATCAGAAACGAAGCTCAGTCCGTATATAAAGGGCAGCTGTATTTAGCCGAAGACTTCATGAACCTTAAGCTAGAAAAATCTGGGAATCTCATTCAAAAAAATTAGCCACCCATACACTAGGACAGCTAGCTAGCACTAGCTGACTCCCTCGGATGTAGTGGCACACTTGTTTCTTACCTAGATAGTAGAACGATTAAGTGAACTACACATAAATAAAGATGAAACGAATTAGTTTGCTCAAACTTTACACATCTTATTGACAAAGAGAACTGCCAGATTTGATGGCATTGCCCAAACGTCAAAACAAAGTCTTAGCTAAAACCGACCCAGTTAATCCTACTCATTCATCATCCAAACCAATATCACTTTGCCAAATTAATGGCCCATCTATTTGCATTTGGTTATCACCCGCTGAATCACTATTAAGCATCATCTGAGAATTCTGTGACATCATCGACGAGGTTGTACCGACCTTTAGCGCATATACATTATGAGTATTTCCGTGCACAAATAAGATAGATCCATCTTCACTAAGTGCTGGGGTAGCGCTAATTGTCTCGCTTTCCGGCAACTGATAACTCCAAACTTCATCACCACTATTTGTATCTAGACCAAATACAGAGCCATTATAAGTGACAACATAGAGGACACTTCCATCGTCATTAAGTACAGGACCCGCAATCACTCCATCTGCCATTTCATTCTTCCACTTTGTAGTTTTATCAGCTCCCAATGCAACAACACTCCCACCAGAAGCATTGTTTGCACCCACATAAATGGATCCACCAAAAGTTGCAGCTTTATTCATCACTATTCCGAGGTTTTCCAAAGTCCAATCTAGATCACCACTGGGTGTGAATCGATAATAATTATTATCAAAAGCTCCTAAAAATACCGTTCCATTTTCGGTAACAGTTAACGAGGCACTAATTGCATCTTCAACTTGATCTATGGGGGACTCATCCCATTGGTTCTCAGGTACAGAAATCGAAACGGAAACTCCAACCTCTTTACTAGCACTACCACTTGGTCCCTTAGCTGAAATCATATACGTTGTAGCGAACTGAGGAGCAACACGCGCGGTCCCTTCATTAGACAACTGACTAAAAGACAAATCATTTGCATCGTTACTCAAAGAAATAGAAGTGGCCCCAGTAACAGACCAACTCAACCCAACACTATCACCTGCCCGTGAAACTATTTCTGGCAAGGCTGTGAAAAAATCAATATTTATTGCGGGATAGCTGTTCATATCAAATGGATCACTACCAACTGCAATTTCTTCTAAATCATAAATCCCATCAAAGTCTGAATCAATTTGAGAAGGGCCACAGCCCAAGCTATTTGCCTGCTCTTGAAGTTTGGTAAATGAACAGTGATCTTCAAAGTTTGCAATACCATCCTCATCAAAATCTGCCGCGATTGAAATAACACTACGAGATATGAGGACATCAGACTTAAATAGGCTGGCTTCGACATCTACCCAATAATCACCAATAGAATGAGCTAATTCACATTTACCGACACCAGTTGTGGTGTCAAAACTACAGGCGGCATCATTGCCCGCCACAGAGACTGTCAATAAGGCGCCATCTAAATCCGGACCAGAACTAGCCCTCAATCTTAGTGACGGTTTATCTGTACTAACTAATGACTTATGAACTGGAGATTCAAAAAATAATCCATCCTCGATCGCATTTTCTATGGGTTCAGGCACTTCAGGCACCTGATCGGAAGAGGCAAGAAGCATATTTATTGCCGGTAATATCTGAAGAAACTCATCTACATTAGATATACCATCCCCGTCACTATCTAGCTGAATAGGGCTACATCCATCTAAATCTGCGGCTAGTGGATCTAGTGTTCCTGAACATTTATCTTCGTGGTTTGGGATCTTGTCATTATCTTCATCTACGGCTATGGAGATCTCAATCTCATCTAGAAGGTCACTGCCATCAAACAACCAGACTTGTATAGATTGCCAGCCGTCAGAAAGGCTAATCGCCAAAGAGCAAAAAGCCATACTCAAATCTTCATCGATCAAACAGTTGCTTTCAGGTAAGCCATTTCTGCCAATTCTTAGACGGAGATCAGACAGACCTTGGGTATTCTCCAGCTCTATACTGAAATCCGGAAAACGGCTTGTCACTAGGGAGTTATCTAGTGGAGAATCGAATAATATAGCAGGACTTGACTCAGACGCTACAATAGGACTTGAGATTAACCCACAAATCAAAATTAAAATTCGCAACACTTTTACTTTCCACAGCCAGATTAAAAACGGACACAGATCGGTCATTTTAATTTTCAACCATAGATAATTGTAATTATTTTCCAGAAGACAACTTTATAACATAGAGACAGAAAACGCGACTCCATGCAAGCATGCACAAGCTACTAACGAGACAAAATACACCCCAAAATGGAGAAATATTAAAAACCACCAACTAAATCACCAATCATGACATTAACACAGTTGTGGTAAACTCCAACCGGAAACTTCTTTAAGCACATTTCTCAAGTTCGATAGAGGTTGCGCTTTCCATGTGTTGTATGTATTTAGCATGAGGGGGGGGGGTGAACTAGATCTAAACCTTATCCAATTTCTCAAAGTACCCCATCGAGCTACTACAGTTTAATAATCAAGCAGATTGGTTGGGCAAGTCATAATACTACCATGGCATCCCTGTTAACCAAGGAAACCCAAAGAAGAGCATTCATCAAAAAACCATTATGTAAAAATTGATTGTTATTATTTCCATCGACTTTAAATGAAGAAAAATAATACCCCCAATACCCTTCATTCGCACCAGTGTACTTCACTATTTTCCACCTTCCTTCGGAGAGCGCAGATACATCATCCCACCCACCAGAAACAGATGGCATCTCAATTACCCGAGCTTCTTCATTCAACACCAATCTAGCGACATTTTTTCCTCTAATACACTAAAAGTAATCTTTGCCACTTTTATATACTATTTACATACAGACAAGCGCCCAACCTCACTATCACTCTGAAAATTCTTATTGAGACTCAAGCCTATATATTTAGAAAGTCTTGAACTGATTTTTTCTTGTAGAACTTTCTGATATAAAGCCCGGACCTTCTTGTTTTCCATCCTAGACTTGTTGACGTTTTCAAAATTGAAAGGAACTATCACTAGAGCCTCTAAAACATTTAATTCAATCTCATTACTTTTGTACAGAGAAAAAGTAAGACTTAAGTACCTTTCAAACTCAGCACTAGGAAGACATAATCCAACTATGGTAGAGTCAGACTTTACTTTTGAGCTAACAGAAGGCTCTCTCAGAATTTTTTTAGCCACTTGATAATATCGGAGGGGATTTTCTACGATCCTTGAAAACTCCTCCGAGTTTATAGCAGTGACATCAGTTAGAAGGCTTGAAGATTGTTCATTCTCCTTTGGGATTTCCGATATTTTTTTTATAAATTCGTCTACGTCGCCGCCATAGACAAACTCTGAAAAAAATTGCACTACCATGTATAAAACAATGGACTTTTTCATCAGTTAATCTCCTGTACCAACCCAGCGACGGTACACTGCATTTTCGGTATAGGAGCTACCCCAACGTTTCAACTGCATACCTTGATCATAGTTAGCACTCCAATACTTCCCATCTCCCGCATATATACCAACATGGCCTATTCTATCGCCTCCAAAAGAAACTGCAGCAACATCTCCTGGCATTGGCGCACCATTTACTATCTCCCATCCATTTTTTTCAAAAAATGCATTCATTTCAGCAGAAGCGTTTGCCCAATCGTTTGCAAAAGGTTGATGAATCTTCGTATGTGGATTGACTGGATCAATTACACCTGCATTCTCTAACGCAGCATCAACCGCAATGTTACATTTTAGCGAATACTCCACCCCCCTACCTTGAAAATCAGGCTCTCCCTTTAATTGTCCTTTTAGTTTTGCCGCTTCCTCTACTATTTTTAGCCTTTGTTTCCGTACTACTTCCTCTGTAATCTCCTCAGAAACTTCATTATTAAATGCTTGACTGAATGCGCCAGTAACAGCGCCATTTGCAAACTTACCTCCAGAAATCTTAGATACTGTACCGCCAATAACAGCTCCAATAGCAACTCGAGTCCAACTAAAGCCACCACCGCCTATAAATTTAGAATTATTAAAGCTACTTGCTAAAGCTGTAAAACCAGCAGCAGCAAACCCATGACCAAAACTCCCACCTTGAAGTTCAGCCATCACACCGCCTGTCAATCCATGAAGGGCAACTTTTAGTGCAAAGCCCTCCTTAGTTAATCCAGCGGCAAATTTCCCACCATAATTAGCTTGAAGACCCTGACCGATACCTGCAAATGCCGCTGCAGAAACCCCCGCAATAAGACCACTTTTCACAGCATCTTTAAAACTGGCCCCCTGCAGCATGGCATCTGTAAATGCAGCTGCCCCCATCACAACGGCAATAACCCAAAGTGATTTTGCCTTAAAAGCAACCAGCATAGCTGCCGCAAACATTTGCACTACGTATCCACTTGGGTCAGTCGCATTTAATGGATTATTCCAAGTATAAGCGTAACGATTGTGGGATTGGCTATAATTCGGTTCTTGCACAAAGGGATCTGCTTGTAGAAACTTTGCTAAACGTGGATCGTATATACGACCATTCATGTGGATTAGGCCAACTTGATCCAGCATTTCATGGCCGGTAAAACCGCGAGTCGTTATCTCTGTAGCAAAACCAGTAAGCTCAGAACTCAATAGAGCTCCCCAATCCAATGCGCTGCGGCGCTGGCCCCAGGCGTCAAAACTAAATTGCTGTTTGTTTCCATTTTCATCCTCTGCAATCTGTCCCAAGCTATCTGTAATTACATCGAGAGACCCAAGGTGATCCTTGTGAATGTAGCGACTCTGGCGTCCCGTAGAAGATATCGTTACCAGTGCACCGCCAGGCAAATAACGCTTGATTTCGGTATTACCTCCTTGAGTGACTTTCTCAACATTACCGATATAACGGGTTTCAGTAATTTGCCCATTCTTAGCGATATCCTTGCGAAGGTAACGCTTACGCTCTGGACCATACAAAAACTCAGTTTTATGACCATCCTTGGTGATTTCCGAAGGCTTATCAAAAGTGGTGTACCTTAATGAACGTCCACTAGAATCACTGATCATGCTACCATTTCGATTATATTCATAGCTGACCCCATCCGTAGTTTCACATACTGCGTTAGGTCCAAAAGCTTGAGCACATTCATTGCCGTAACGATACTCGCCAACATCTGACTTATAGATAATATTTCCCAAATCGTCATATTCCATTTCCAGTGTATCCCGCCCACTGACTTGGGATTGTTTCAGTCTATTCAATTCATCGTAAACAAAATCTTCACGCAGATTTTTATCGCCACTACGGTCCTCACGGTATTTAAGGTTGCCTAAATCATCCCAAAAGTATGTGAGGTCCTGAATAGTTTGAACCCCGAGAACATGCGCAACTTGGTTGGTAAGACGCCCAGTGTCTGGGGCAAACGTCTTCTCTGTAATAACTCCATTACCTGTCACGTACTCGGTCACATTTCCCCGAGCATCCATTTTAAGTACCGTATAAAACTCTTCAGCAGTGGCAAGATTTAACTGCTCAGCATCTACAACCTGTTCGAGATAACCGTACTCGTTATACTTATGCTGAATTGCACTACTTTCCCAGTTGCCAACACCGCCAGCATCAAATATCTGGAAAGCTCGACCATATTGGTCGTAATTACTTTTCTCGAAATAATCATCTCCTTCCGCAAAACTAGTTATTGTCTCGTTAGGTCGACCTAGATTATCGTAGCCATATAACTTGATGTAGCCAGAATTAAAAGCTTCTACTTCCCTCATTGCTGCCGGTGGAGTACCGTATTCATCTGCTTGTAAATTATTATTGTAGCGCCACTGAGTGGTTTCGACTGGATTTCCGTTAGCATCTATATCAACTCGTTCGATCAAGCGTCCAAGACGATCATAGTGATTTACCACCCCTTGATCTTCTGCATTTGTCTGCTGAACCAAATCACCAAACGCATTATAACGATAGGACCAGATACCTTTATCCGGGTCGGACATTAATACCTTACGACCTAGCAGGTCATACTCAATCTCCGTGACTATATTTCGCGAACTATTACCATGGTTTACTACAAATCGCTGGTTACCTTGGGCGTCATGCTTGAATACTTGTACATTCCCAAGATTGTCTTCTACTCGAACGGTTTCTCCAACCGCATTACTTGTCGCTCGGTGAACCTGGCCTTTAGGATTTATAGTAATCGCGGTATAGCCATCATATAGCATTGCCAAGTCATAAGTTGTGCCATTTGAACTACTAATGCCTGGCAGATTTGAACCTATCACCTTTCCGGATAAGTCATAAAACTGCGTTGTCCAGTAACTCGCACTACCAGATTGGTAGGGCTCTGATTTATGCTGGACACGCCCCAGCTTGTCGTACTCAGTATCTATATAGTTCCAGGCACCATTAAAACCAATATTAGCTTTGCGTACTTCTCGAGTGAGACTATCGAAACATACAATAGATTGCCCACCACCCGCTACACGCTCAATAGCCTGATACACGGCGCTAGTCGGGCACTGCGCCCCCGCTGGAGCAAGCAGGTTAATTTTGTGGGCACCCGCTGTATTGTATTCTAGAATTTGACGCCCAAAAGCATCATAGGAAAGAAACGTGTCTATTCCAGTGATATCTGTAATCAGCGTTGGTTGACCAATACTATTACGTTCAAGCACAGCCATGATCGTCTGGCCGTAACTATTTTCTTCTCGATCTATAAAACGTCCATTATCGTAAATCCACCGTTGCAGGCGGCTCTCTTCGTTATCTGCGATTTGCTCGACCAGAATCTTATTACCATAATGATCATACTTGTAATTTTTAGTTAGTCGTAAATCCAATGAATCAAAACCACCATTATCTGGCTCAACTACTTCGCTTCGCAGTAGCCCCGCCTCACTACCGCTATCATAATAAGTAAAAATACTCTTACGTGTCGCCTGATGAGATTCACCAGCTTCAACTCGACTATGAATAACTTCTGTCCTGGTGAGACGCCCTAATTCAGCATAACTACTAAGGTTGTGATCAGGGTTATTAAAGCTAATCTCCTGGCCTTCACCATACTCATTTAATGTTTCTGTTGAAAAATTATTCCCGCTAGGCGCATCGATAACAACATAGATACGCTTGGCATTGCCATGCTCATCCTGTTCATTTACGGTAGTTACTGTTTTTAGAAGCTGCCCTTGTACCTGACCGTTGTTTTTGAACTCATAAACCTTTTCTATACTTTCAGAAATATAAGGCTGTAAGGCTCCAAGAGCAGCTGTGCCATTGGATATTGAAATCTGCGGCCAATTTGACTGCCATCCATTAAGATTCCAGTTATTTTTTGCTTCACTCATCAACATACCTTCCCGCGTACGCTGCTCCGTAAAAACCGGATAACCGATATACGGGAAGTCCTGACGATAAGTCGTTGTGGTCGTAACACCAGACTGCTCATCTAGCGTTTGCACTTTTTCAAAGCCAAGATAGCCTCGCCCACCCGCTTGCATTCGCCCCCGACCATAAAAATAGCTAACAGCGCTAGTTGCGGTAATATCGACCAGACCCGGACTACTACCGGCGGCTGGAGCCGTACTTTCTACACGAGTGACTAGGAATTGGGGGCCCTTCATATCCATAACCACAGAAGATCTCCCAAGTGTATTATCTTCACTCCAATCGCCGTTAGTAGCCGTGTAAAAACCGTTGAGATCTGATGCTTTATACGTTAAACACCAGTCCTTAGTAATAGTAGAATTATTACTTTCTTCATCACAGTAATTATCTAACTGAGTTCCAATTGCTAACTGAGCATAGTGTGCACTCGAAGATGTAGAGCTATATTCAATCGTGGTTTTTGCTCCAAGTCCATTGGTGATTTCATTAATAACATTTGGTGCCACCTTACTATTTGGCGACAAGTACAAATGAAGAATATTACCCAAGAACTCGGCATGATCAGTAACGCCATCACCATTCATATCCACGAAGAAATCCTTTCCTTCCGGAAATATATATGAATGTTTAAATGTCTCTGGGCTTAAATACTTGTTTGACCTTTCCTCCCAGCGCCTCAAATATAAGCTCCCCATATATTTTCCTGGCTGCCTGATAATTAAATCCAGATCTCCGTCGCCCTCAAAATCAAACCAATTAAAATCATCCTCTTGCTCATAACTCCCTAAGCTGACGTATCCCCCAAAATCAATACCGGTATTTAGTTGATACGAAACTTGATTTTCGTCCCGAATAAATAAATCAACGATCCCATCTGAATTAATATCGACAGTTTGCATGGATTTATTAAGATACCCATGCCTTTCATTTGGCAAAGCCTCAAATTTTCTACTATCCCCTTTAAAACCATCAGACTGCTGAAAATCAAATAACTTTTGATTCAGTATTAATTTGCTATCTTTAACTAGCGCCAGGTAGAAACGAGCATGCACCGACTCTAGCTCTGGTGCTTCTCGTGTAATCGGGTCAATTACCGAATCCCACTTTTGTTTGGTATTAACCAGCACTAGATCTACTTGTCCGTCTGCATCAAAGTCACCCAATGCCTGCGGATCCAAATAAAGTGAAGTGCTTTCTCGAGTTTCATCAATCCCTGACCAAGATTCGAGGCCAACTATGCTCCAGTCAACATGATCGCCGAAATGATAGAAGATTCTTGATGACTCCGATGCACTTGTGTCCCGCTGTAAAAGCCGATATCCACTTGCGCTAACCGCATCAACCAATCCATCTCCATTAATGTCAATAAAGCGAGTATTTTCCTCTGTTATAGGAAGTTCTAATGGCTGCAATGACGAAGGAGGTAAGCTCCATTCACCACTTATCGAGTCGGCCTGGCTGATATGGAGTACCCAATGACCGCGCTCTCGAACATAGATAGCCAAATCCGAACGGCCATCTGCGTTGTAATCAATCATCTCCCACTGATATGGGCTAGATAGATCCTCTCCATACTTGAAGGCTAACTTCTCACTTCCATATCCATTACCATCACTAAGAACATATTTAAAATACTGATCGTGAATTCTTCCATCATCATCCCAGTCTGGCTCCTGCCAAATTATATCCATATTCCCATCACCGTTTATATCGGATGGGCGAGGTGATAGTGCCGTACGATCTCGTTGGCTACTTAGTGTGATTGCTCTTGAATAATCTGGGTCAAAGTCCCTATTTAATAGGTGCCAATCAAAAACAGTATCCGGCAGGCAAAACCCATTCGAACACTTCCTAATTCGTTCCACTCTACTTAAATAATCATGTCCTGTATCTAAATAGTCTAATTCATAACTAAGTAAAGATTCCCCATTAGATCCCAATATACTAATTTCAGTTAAACGTTTTTCACTAGAAAAGTATGCTCCAGCGTAATACCCATTAACCACATCCATTCTATCTTCATATTCAAATGCTACTCGTGCTTCAGGCAACCCTCCTCCTGCAAAAGCATACTGTATTTCACGAATACGATGGCCTTTATCTGTAGCATATATGTAATCAATCCCATTCCCAGCGCTATCCTCAAAACGACTCACCATCCAACTCAACGTTCCAAGTCCACTATATTCTTGATGAGATTTATTTCCATGCCCATAATATCTTATAGACCCATCTTTACCCTCAACAGTGAAGTAAAGAGGGCTTCCAGTAATACCCCCATGGGCCGTTATCAATACATAGGTATCAATCTCAGTTCTATATTGGGATTTAGGCTCTCCATAAGTATGATTTGAAACAAGTATTAATCTTGCTCCATCTAAACAAAATCGATCATCTTGTCCCCAGGATATCCCACTATTTTTCTGATCTTGAGACAATGTTTGTCGGCAACGAGCAATTGATGACAGGCCATCAATATTCCAGCCTTGTCCTACTAAACCATTGCCTCGTTGGCTGGAATAAGAGAGTGCCAATTCAGGGGTCACACCGGCTGTTCCAACGGGAAGCTCTATGGGGATAGAGTAAGTAGATGCGCCAGTCTCACTGACTTTAAAATCGCCAGCAAGAAAGCCTATTGATTGTGAGTCTCTCAACTCGACAGTACTGATTGCGGGAGCCTCAGCAGGCAACGGTGGCTCATCAGGAATACCATTGTAACAACCAGCTGCGCAGGGGCTTAGGTTTCGGTCAAACGCGTCACCAATTGTTACGAAATCTCCATCTGGATCATCACTAGGATCATATTCCGTGGTGCCAAGGAACAGGATTTCCCACCAATCCGGTAATCCATCGCCATCACAATCCCGTGTATACTCATCTCCATCATCACATTCAGTTACTGCCCAGCTATAGTCTTGATCATATAAATAATCAAAGCTCAGCCCCAAAAATTGGCTGGTTTGGGCGGTATATTCCGTTGACTGAGTAAATAAAGTCGCTACCTGTCCCCTTGAGTACCCACTTGCTAACATATCAAGGAGCATTTGATGACTGTAAGAGATCCCCCCCCACAAGAAGTTCGGTTGAGATTGACCGGGAAATATCCGTTCATATAACGATTCTAAGAAACGTTCATTGCTTTGCGTTTGAGGGAAATTACTCTTACCAGTATTGGAATTAAGAAACGCTTCCGCGATATCAACTTTGCTGACAGATTTACCTACTAGCTGATAAGTCCAAAAAGTTAATACCTTCTTGTCTAACGACAAAGGGGGTTGTAACAGCCCACGATACAATCTAGCAACAGCCAGGAATTCTGCTTTCTTTGAAAAGTCTGGATACCAATCTCCGATTTCCTCCCATAGCAAGCTATCATCAACACTTTCCCAAATAATTTTTCCCGTACCTGAGTTATTACGCGGAAGCGCATAGATCTGACTGTCATCAACTGTAGTAAAATATATCAAATCTCCACCCGCGAGAACGGGGGTTTCAGCAATTCCTGAACCTGCTGGATAGGTCCATTTAATCGAGCCATTCGGGGCATTAACTGCGTATAGAAATCCATCCATTGACCCAAAGTACAGATTTCTTTCTTCATCAATTACTACTGATGAAATGACTTCACCTCCAGTACCTAATCTCCATTTCTGATTAGCATCAGGAGTTATCGCGTATAAGCTATGATCAAGCGATCCGACGTAAATAGTTCCATCAATACCATCAACCCGTGGTGTTGCCTTAATAATTCCACCGGTCTCAAATGGCCATGCGGGCAGAACACTGCCGTCTATCGAACTTAAGGCAAATAGATTATTTTCCGCACCAACATAAAGGGTTCCATCTTTCCCAAGTGCTGGGGCTGATTGTGTTTCCCCAATGATTTCCGTGGCTCTATTCCCATAGATAGTGATACCGGCACGGCTACTGTTTGGATTTACTATTGACGCCCTCACACCCAATTCAAAAAGAGCTTTGTAAATGTCACTGTTTGGAGATAGTTCCACTTTAACTCTAGAAGAAGAAATACTGTCGAAATCAGAGAAAGATAACGTCTGCTCAATACTTGGATTATGGATACCAGAAAGCACAAGCGATGCTTCAGGGTCAATCCCTAGTCCTAAGATTTCTATACAAGAATCATCACAAGAGAGGGCAGCTCCAGTCAACCTTGGGGACAACACGGTCAAAGAAACTATCTGACTGGAATCACTACATCCAACCGCATTACATGCTTTTACTCTGTAGCTATATACACCCGGCTGTTTATCTATCACCGTATAATTATTATTTATGCTGTTATTACTCACTGTTACCCAGTCAGTTGGATCTTCTGGACCTCCATTTTTTTCCTGAAGCAGATAATACTTTGGCTGTATATCGTCACCACTAGAATCCCATACATTCCAACTTAACTCGTAATTGCCTGTGAAAACTTGCACTCCTTTGTAAGGAGTAGCAATTAATCCAGCAGGTGAGCGCGGCTCTTCTTTAACAACAGATACACTAATTTCAGGACTTGCTTGGTCACTGCAATCCGCTCTATTACATGCAAAAACCCGAAACCTATAATCACCGGCAGCCATGTTTGAAAAATAATGTCCGGGGAGTTTATTGTTAGAAAGGGAGACTTCTTGAAAATCGCTATCAATACCTTGCTGTAATTGTTGTAAACGAAAGTACTCTGCACCTTCCGGCAGATTCCACTCTAGTTCAAAGTTGCCTGTAGTATTATCTGGAATAGGCGCAATTTCTTCGTCAACTGTTAACATTGAAGGAGCTTGCGGAGGGGATAAAGCTAGGATCGTTAATGGGCTTCCGTTCGATTTCGCGCTTAAGCCCTCATTATCAGTCACTCTTACTTGCAACTGAAAATTTCCAGAGTAGTCAGGCGTCCAACCCACTAACTCATAAGGAGCTGTTTTATCTAACCCTAAAATAGCATCATCGAGCAAGAACTCCACTGAATCTACTGTTCCATCATCATCTAGAGCATGTGCAGTTAAGGTCACATTATCAAACTGTACGATGGTTGAAGGAGGAGAATCTAACCAAGCTGATGGGGCTGTATTATCTAAAACTGCTACAGATATTTTGGATGTAGTTTTTTTTGCTCCTAAACTATCTTCCGCTTCCGCCCAAAGTTTTACCGAATTACTTTTAGGGCTTGAATTCCAGTTTACCCTAAAGCAATCAGAACACTTATTATTATCTTTGGTAGCTTTACCCACCAAATATTCTCCAGAGCCACTCCCATTATCCCTATAAAAATTTACTTCTTTAATTCCATTATAATCAGAAGCTTGTGCATAAAGGGTAGGCAGCTGGTCTGGTCGATGGGTTTCACCGTGTGGAGAATCTAATAGAGAAATAGTAGGATTTTCATTTGTACGAACTTTGACGAAAACCTCACTACTCCAGCTATCGGCACATTCTATTTCATTGCAAGCTTTTAGCTTATAATAATAAGTCTTCCCTTTAGCTCTGGCCGTATTCGTTGTATATGAAAGTGCAGTCGGCGTATCAAGAGCTACAGAGTTGTAAGCTCCAGAACTACCAACTTTTTCCTCTAAAATATATTTACTTACATCTCCAGAAGGCTTACTCCATCCTAACGTATATATTCCACTGGCTGCTTCTTTTTCGGTTGGAACATCAGATATTACTGCTTTCGCTGGCTTAACCAGAGTATTAACTGTAATTGACACTGTTTGACGCCAGCCACCACATCCCCCATAGGAATTGCACCCAGTTATAATTTCCAACTTATATTGGTAGCTGCCATTGCCCCTCGTTAGAGATTTATTAAAAAACTCAAGAGAACCTATCCGGCCCACATTGGAATTACATTCATTGCTAGATATCAAATTCCAGGAAACACCCTGATTCAGACTTTCATAAAAAAAGCAATTCCCTGGACCGAGTGGTGGTGGCATTGGCATGCCTATACCTACCCATCCAACATCACTATTTGACGTTCCCTTGACCGTAAAATTCCCACTAGTGCTTATACCTGAGGGAGAAACAGACAAGTTGACCTTATCTCCCCAGTCGTACCAATTCATCCCGCTAGGGTCCCACGCATAGCTATAACGGGAAGACCCAATAAAAAACAGCAAAAATAAACATAGAAAAAAATGTAAATAACCTTTAGCTAAAACGGAATGCTTCATTCTTATTTTCTCAGCTCAACCAAATAGTTTTTCGCACACAGAAACAGAGCAACCTAAAATACACCCGCCCAACAAATAAACAGCCAAATTTATTTAAGTAAAAATCATCCAGCCTCACGATAAAACCCCAACCACGAGACAAGAACTTAACACCATAAAGCACTAACCTTATCGATCACAAGAGCACCTATCAAAAAACAGAGCCATAACCTATTTACAAACACAGAACCAACAAAACCTAACACAGCAAAATATATATTTACAATTAATTTTCTACAGCCTTAAAAACATATACGGCACGACCGTCCAAGCTATCAATTTTTAAAGACCAAAAATACCAGCCAATCAATTAATTTTTGTATAACAATCAAAGATATAACCTAAACAGCATAAACATACACCACCAAAGGTGGTAGAACATTTACAAGCCAAATCAAATAAAACACCCCTAAATTTTTATTAAAAATCAGCGACCGTCTATGCAGCTAATATATAGCATGTAGACGCCAACAAACACGATTGAAACTGACCTACCTGACTCACCTGACCTGCTTGAAATCTGACTTATCACGCTAATGATTTACAGGGCAACCATAGCCTCACTGAAAATTATATTGGCGCAGCAACTACGGTCATGCTTTATCACACCCCAGGAAATATTTTATTGTGCTCTCCACTTCTGAAAGGCAAGGCCTGATACCCAATCACAAAGACAGGAAACTAAAGCAGACTAGAAAACAAATCATTGTTTATAATTTAACGAAACAAGTTACATACCGATCAAATTTAACAACCGGCCTGCAGTATTTATTAAATAGGGAGCAGCATATGCACTAGATTTAAAATTCCGAGAGTAATCTTTGAATTTAATTTGACAGATAAAGTATTTTTGTCACCTCTCAAATCATACTTTGGTGCTAGCTCATTAGCTCTGATCCGATAAATTATTACCTCGCCACAATCAGCATTATTTGGCCGGATATTTTTACTTAACCTTAAAGAACAAGCAACCAATTGATTTAAGCAAAAAATTAAGTCGACACAAATGGGCTTAGTAAGTCCTGTTTATACTTAACACTCACGAAACACTCACACTATAAGGATAAAAGAACGTTCTTGACCTAAACACTTGAAGAAATAAATATCGATTGCATGTCTCGCATTCTACAATCAAAGCTCAATCCTAAACATTAATACCACAATAAAAACACCTTGAACATTGCCAAAGGTTTACCTATAAGGATCGTATGGAATCAGTTCGTACCTTTATTTTGATACCAATATTTTAGTCAACGTGACCTTTCCACTTAGCAAAACCAACTTGTTCAATGGAGCCAATAGATCATATATGTAGCCATCATTACCTAACCCTCTCTAGACATAGGTACCATTGCAACTCCAGGCTTAGCTTGATTTTACTATTAAAGTCAGATCAAGCTTGTCGCATCTATGTATTCAACTGAATAGAAGTTAAAATATTGACTCCCTACTTCAGATTTTGGAGTACAATTTGTATACTTACCTTCAACATGAAGGACTAAACCAATGGTCTCCCTAAGTGACTTCCCCAGAAAAAAAGATACCGAACCAGATCGAAAATTTATTGAGGCTTTAGCTCGTGGGTTGGATGTGCTCCGAGCCTTTCAACCTGGCGATGGCTTTCTGGGTAATTTGGAGATCGCCCAGCGCACTGGCCTGCCCAGGTCCAGTGTTTCCAGGCTGACTTATACCCTGACCAAATTAGGCTATCTGACCTACTCTGATCGAATGGAGAAATATCAGCTGGGTAGTGGCGTCCTGGCTCTTGGGTATGCTTTTGTCTCAAATCTTACAGTCAGGCAGGTAGCCAAGCCTTTAATGCAGGATCTGGCTAATTCTACTGGTACCGCTGTTGGTCTCTCTGATCGGGACCGGCTGGATATGATTTTTGTCGAGTTCTGCGCTCCAGCAAATGTCACAACTTTTCGCCATGAAATCGGTAATCGCGTACCTATAGCTTCCAGCGGCTCCGGGCGAGCCTTTTTGGCAGCACTCCCTCAAGAAGAACGGGAATATTTTTATGGCTACCTGGAGAAAAAAGCTGGTGATCAATGGCCAACGATCAAAGCCGGTATTGAAGAAGCGGTCACCAGCTACCAGCAGCGCGGCTTCTGCTGCTCTTTTGGCGAATGGAATCGCGATGTCAACGGTATCGCAGTACCTCTCTCTTTAAGCCAGGGTCATATTTATACTTTTAATGCTGGCGGACCCGCTTTTAGGCTTAACCCGGAATACTTAGAAAATGAAGTAGCTCCTCTGTTGAAAAACCTGGTAGGTAATATCGAAGCTATGTTAATCCGATATTAGTCGACTCAAACTCCAGATCTTCTCAATCAGTACAGCTACAGCTTGAAACGCAGTAGAAAGTTGAAAATTTTATCAAATCTTTGGCCATAAGGTGGTCGTAAAGGCACCGCCGCTGACTTTTTGGCTTGTGTAAAGATCGGTCGTAATTTTGAGAATTCCAAAAAACCCTCATAAGCGTGATATTGCCCCATGCCACTCGCCCCAACACCACCAAAGGGCAAGTCTGCCTGGGAGACATGCATCGCGCAGTCATTGATACAAACACCTCCAGACATTGTGCTTTTGATAATCTTTTCCTGAACATCTCCGCTAGAACTGAAAATATATAATGCTAAAGGCCTATCTTTACTATTTATGTAATCTATCGTATCAGACAGATTCCTATACGTAAGAATAGGTAAAATAGGGCCAAATATCTCCTCGCGTAGCAGACTCATGTCTTCTGTCGGGTTTAACACTAAGGTGGGAGCAATTTTTTGCAAACCCTTATTGTTTTCAACATCTAATAACGGCAGAACTGTAGCCCCTTTCTCCAGAGCATCCGTTAGACAAGTATTCAGCCTATTAAACGCCTTTTCATCAACAATCGAAGTATAATCTTCTGAATTTAAAGATGGATACCATTTGGGTACAAGTCTCTTAGCCGATTCCAAGAATCCTGAAAGTTTTTCTTCAGGAATCAATAAATAATCTGGAGCTACACAAGTTTGGCCCGCATTGAAGAATTTTGAGCTCAAAATACGTTCCGCAGCAATATTTTCATCAAAGTCGCCACATATTATGGCTGGAGACTTACCTCCCAGTTCTAGTGTCACAGGAGTTAGGTGATCCGCAGCTCTCCGCATTACCACTTTTCCTACTTTGCCAGATCCAGTAAAGATCATGTGATCATATGCCTGGGCTGTAAACTCCGTAGCGCTCACTCCAGGAAGAATAGCTACCAGATCCTCTGAAAAGAATCTATTAAATAACTGATGTAATAATGTAGAAAGGGCACGCGAATTAGCAGCCATCTTGATCATACAGCGATTCCCTGCGGATATCGCACTCACCAAGGGCCCAATAGATAGAAGTAGTGGGTAATTCCAGGGGGTAACAACAGCAACCACCCCTTTTGGTTGAGGTAATACGCGATTTTTTACTCCTCGAAGTAGCAAAGGCACATGACGCTTCTGAATTTTCATCCACCTTTTTAAGCGCTTACGAGTGTAACGAATCTCCTCGATGCACCCATAGATCTCTGCAATTTTAGTTTCCTGGATGGCACGATTACCAAAATCCTCGCTTATTGCCTTTGCTATGGATTTCTGGTTTTCCAGGATCAATTGCTCTAATTTTTTTAAACTTTCCAGGCGCTCCTGAAGACTCGGGTAGGGGTTCCTATTAAATGCATCCTTTTGAAGTTTAAAAACACCCTCTACTTTACCTATGCTCACAGATCTGGTGTGCTCGACAACTTTTTCCATGTGTGTGCCCTCGCAAAGTGGCAAGTAGAGAGTGAGTTTGGCCGTATAGTCAGTACTTTATGATTTACAGCTTGGCAAATCGTAAAGTGTGGTAATCAGTACTGCCAAATAGGTACTGAGTTGTTGTTAGACGCTTAAAGTAGTGACTTACATCCAACTCCTCAGTAACCCCTATACCGCCATGTAATTGTATCGCCTCTTGGCCAATAAACCGCGCAGCTTTACCAATACGGCTTTTTGCAGCGGATATCGCCTTAGGCGCAACTCCGTTATTGCTATCAAGCTGTAGCGCAGCCATCAACAATATTGAGCGCGCTTGCTCATACTCAGTAAACATATCCACCATGCGGTGCTGTAGTGCCTGGAACTTGCCAATAGGAACACCAAACTGCTCCCGCGTCTTAGTGTACTCAACTGTCTTCTTATAGATCCTTTCCATAGCTCCAACAGCTTCTGCACACAATGCCAACGTCGCTCTATCAACAGTCTTTTCTATAGCTCCTAAAGCCGCCCCCTCTTCCCCTATCAGATTAGCTATGGGTACTTTCACGTTATTGAATTTAATTTCGGCGGCACGGTGTGCATCCACAGTGGCATATCCATGCCGCTGAAGCCCTTCTGTATTAGGATCGACAAGTAGTAAGGTGATCCCCTCACGATCTCGCTTTGCTCCGCTCGTCCGCACTGCAACTAAGAATTTATCTGCTACGTCACCATTTAGAACGACAGCTTTATGTCCATTCAGGAGGTAATTGTCTCCATCCTTTACCGCAGTCATGGCTATATCAGTAAGGTTATAGCGACTCTGTGACTCAGTAAAAGCAAATGCCAATTGCAATTGGCCTTCCATTAACATTCCCAGGAGTTCTCGCTTTTGCACCTCACTAGCGCAGTCAGCGATAAGACCACCACTGAGAACAACACTGGCCAGGAAAGGCTCAACCACTAAACCTCGGCCAAACTCCTCCATAACCACCATCAAGTCTACGGCGGAGCCTCCTAGGCCTCCATCATCCTTTCCAAACGGCACCATTAACCAGCCGAGTTCCGCAAATAGCTTCCAATTTTCCTTACTGAAGCCAATATCGTTACTCACTATTTTACAACGACGGTCAAAGTCATAATCCTGCTGGATAAACTTGCTCACACTGCTTTGCAGCATCCGCTGCTCTTCGCTGTAGGAAAAATCCATCGCTCAAGTCCTCTTTAGATGCTGCACTTACAGGCCAAGTACCCATTTACTGATAATATTTTTCTGGATCTCATTACTTCCGCCATAAATTGAGGATTTACGGTTATTTAAGTAACGAGGCACACTGCTGGCAATAATACCGGGGCCCACCCATTCTCCGTCAAACCCGCTCCTAAACTGCTCTCTCACAAACGGCATTCCGTAGTAACCCGCCGTCTCCATATACAGTTCATCGATAAGTTGAGCGACTTCGGTTCCTTTGATTTTAAGGATGGAAGATTCCGCTCCTGGGGCACCACCTGTACTTACCGCCGCAAGCGTACGTAGTTCAGTAAACTCCAGGGCCAAGAGATCAATTTCAACTTCGGCCAGTTTTTGGGCAAAAGCCGGGTTCTCAAGCAGACTATTTTCTCCATCGCAGGTCTCTTTGGCTAAATCCTTTAACGTTTGTAAGCGTTTCTTGGATTTTGCCACCCGCGCAATACCGGTGCGTTCATGGGTTAGCAAAACCTTGGCGTAAGTCCACCCTTGCCCTTCCTCGCCAATACGGTTTTCTACCGGCACCCTCACATTATTGAAATGGACTTCATTTACTTCATGGTGACCACCCAAGGTCATAATTGGCGAAACCGTAATACCGGGGTGATTCATATCGATTAGCAAAAAGCTGATAGCAGCCTGGTTCTTTACTTGAGGCCCACCAGTACGAACCAAACAAAATATCCAGTCTGCAAAGTGACCCAAGGTATTCCAGGTCTTGGTGCCGTTGACAATATACTCATCGCCATCACGGACAGCTGTTGTTTTTAAGGAAGCTAAATCTGAGCCAGCATTTGGTTCTGAATACCCCTGACACCACCAGACATTACTTGCCAGGATGTCAGGCAGAAATCGTTGCTTTTGTTCTTCACTACCGTAGGTAAAGATCACTGGAGCAACCATTTTTAAGCCAAAAGGAATCAACTCTGGTACACCATAGTTAGCACATTCGTCTGCCCAAATGTGTTTCTGAGTAGGTGTCCAACCGGTACCTCCATATTCAACCGGCCAATTCGTAGCTGCCCACCCTTGCTCATAGAGTATTTTTTGCCAGCGAACAAAATCCTCTTTCTCCAGGGGGATTTCCTTCAGGGTTTTCTCTCTAATATCTTCAGGAAGTTTCTCTTGGAGAAACTGCTGGACCTCCTGCTGAAAAGCTAACTCTTCGGGAGAAAAATCTATATTCATTCGCCTGCTCCTTTATTAGTCGGCGCATTGAACAGCAGCTCCTACAAACTGCTTCTATCACAATCTTGCGCAGCAAAAATACGCAATTTTTTTTAAGATCCCCGGTACAGGCGGAACTAGTGTTTAACAGGTTCACCTCGACAAGTTACTTAATTGCCTTTGAATCGATCCCAACGATTTAATTTATTGGCGCAAAATACCTTTATCGGAAATAAAAATCCGAGCATTTCTAGCGCCAATCAACTCCAGATAGGCACACAAATCAACAGCTCGAAAAATAAAACAGGAAAAACCTCAACAACATGGCGCCTCTTTGTTTTTTATAAGTTTTTTTGCGCCATTTTCCATTAAAAAATGCATTAGGCACTTCTTAATAGGTAAAACACTAACACCTTATTCCGCAGAGTGGAATGCTGTATTCACTTTTGCTATGGTCGTCACCATAATAACCAAAGTGAGAGAAGCCCCCATGTCGATCACGCCCATTCAATCCTCCGATACAATGTTGCAGTCACTTGCTGAAATTCGGGAGTATGAAAAAGTCCCCCTTTCGCAGCGATACCCCTGGGAAAGCACTTTTGATTTAATCCGGCAATCTGCCCGCCTCTACCAACATGACTCAGCCATAGAATTCCTGCCAACGGCCGCACCTGACGAAGACACGGTTAAAGTAAGTTTCTCCGAGTTATCCCAGCGAGTGCACCAGACTGCCAATCTTCTTCACTCCATCGGTGTTGAGCCAACCGATACAGTGACTTTACTACTACCCAATTTGCCAGAAACCCATTTTGCACTTTGGGGAGGCCAGGCAGCAGGTATTACCAGCCCTATTAATCCGTTGCTGGAACCCGAACATATAATCGAAATTATGAATACCACCAGGGCTAAAGTCCTGGTCACTCTTGGCCAAGATCTTAGCGAGGAAATATGGGATAAAGTAACGCAAATTCTCGAGCAAGTTCCCACATTAAAAACTCTGTTACTAATCAGTAAAAAGCCAATTAGCAATACTCCAGTCCCAGCGGGTATTCACGCAGATAATTTTGTCTCGGCTATATCCCAACAGCCGGACGATCATCTAAAGAGTGAACGTTATATCCAGGGGAGTGAAACCGCTAGTTATTTCCACACCGGGGGCACTACTGGAAGACCTAAAATAGCCCGCTTAACTCACAGCAATATTGCCTTCGTCGCTCAATTAAGTGCTGATACGTCATCCAGTAAAGGGCGCTTCGCTACCCTGAGCGGACTTCCGCTGTTTCATATTTTCGGTACGGTTGTTGCGGGTATTGGCACCCTATTGGCCGGACGCACAATTGTTATCATGACACCCTCTGGTTTTCGCTCACCCAATGTCCTACCAAATTGGTGGCATCATGTTGCGCGTTTTCAGGTGAAGGGCTTTGCCGCCGTCCCCACCATCCTCGGTGTATTGCTGCAAATTCCCGTGGGTGACAATGACATCAGCTGTCTGACAGATATTGGCTGTGGAGCCTCCACCCTGCCAACGGGGTTGAAGAATGCCTTTGAGGAGAAGTTCAATGTCCTTGTCAGTAATGGCTACGGCATGACGGAGTCCAGCTGCCTTTTAGCTCGCCCTCCTACCGATATGCAAGCCCCTGAAGGCAGCGTTGGCCGGCGATTGCCTTATATGGAAATGAAAATTGCCGAAGTAGACGGTACCCGACTGGTTAGAACCTGCAATACAGGAGAGGTGGGCATAGTACTCGCGCGCGGGCCACATATTTTTTCTGGCTACTTATCAGAAGAGGATAATGCTAAAGCCTGGGTCGATAAGTCCTGGTTTAATACCGGCGATATGGGATATCTCGATGGAGATGGTAACCTGTTCTTAACCGGACGGGCCAAGGATTTAATTATTCGCGGCGGCCATAATATAGATCCGGCTCTGATCGAAGAACCATTATCCCGTCACCCTGCCGTTGCTATTGCCGTTGCAGTTGGTCAACCAGATGCTTATGCCGGAGAAGTTCCAGTAGCTTACGTTACCCTGTTCCCATCCACTAACCCGCCCACAGAAGAACAACTCATTGACTATTGCCGCAGCCAAATTTCTGAGCGTGCAGCCATTCCTAAGCGCGTGGAAATTATTGATGAGATTCCACTCACTGCTGTAGCCAAAGTATTCAAACCGGCTCTGCGCAATCGCGCTACCGAATATGTCGTAGGCCAGGTATTAGAGGAAAAAAGTATTACCGCTAAGTTTTCCGCCCACTTCGATACATCCCTTGGCCAGGTAGCAAGAGTTCAACTTGAACAAGCCTCCAGTAAAGCCGATGTAGAGGAAGCCCTGGAAAATTTACCCGTGGCTTTGGAGTTTGAATAAAAGAAATTACCGCATGACTCAATGCATTTAGAACTCCAATATCGGAAATTTCACTATGTCACATGCCTATATTTATGACGGCGGCCGCAGTGTTTTTGGTCGCCACGGGGGCAGTCTTTCCTGTATCCGGCCCGACAATCTGCTTGCCCATGTCATCAGGACCCTGACTGAAAGAAACAATTTTAACCCTCAACATTTTGAGGACGTTATTGCGGGCAATACCAATCAGGCGGGAGAAGACAGTCGCAACGTTGCCCGATTTTCAGGCCTGCTAGCTGGATTGCCCATATCCACAGGCGGCATAACGGTAAATCGCCTTTGTGGTTCCGGCTTATCCGCTATAGCAGATGCCGCTCGCTGCATTCGCACCTCGGAAGGAGAGCTATTTATCGCGGGAGGTGTCGAATCAATGAGTCGCGCCCCCCTGGTTCTCTCCAAAGCCAACAGTGCTTTTGATCGCAATCAGGTACTGGCAGATACGACCCTAGGCCCGCGCTTCACCAACCCAGACATTGTTGCTGAGTATGGAAACCACAGCATGCCTCAGACCGCAGACAATATTGCATCAGACCTGAATATTTGCCGGGAAGAGTGCGATACATTTGCATTGGCATCACAAACTAAATACGAGTCGGCACGTACCGATGGCTTCTTTGTCGATGAAATTATTCCCATCGAAGTACCCCAAGGACGCAAGAAGCCAGCGCTTCTTATCGATACAGATGAACATCCCCGTCCCAATGCAACATTGGAGCGACTTCAAGCCCTACCCGCACTTTTCGAAGATGGAGTGGTTACTGCCGGCAACGCTTCCGGCATCAACGATGGCGCGGCGGCACTCATTATTGGTAGCACCGAAGCCGGCCAAGCAGCGGATCTAAAACCTAGGGCACGAATTCTCGCCAGCGCCATTGCAGGAGTAGAGCCACGGGTGATGGGGTTGGGCCCGGTACCGGCTACCCGTAAAGCCCTTGCCCGGGCGGGCTTGGAGCTTGGGGATATGGATGTAATGGAGTTCAACGAAGCTTTTGCAGTACAGGCTATGGCCTGCCTCAAAATGCTCGAAATTGATTATGCGGACCCACGGGTAAATCCCAATGGTGGTGCCATCGCCGTTGGTCACCCCCTGGGGGCCAGTGGTGCCCGTATTTTGCTGACAGCATTGCGCCAGCTGGAACGTACCGGCGGGCGCTATGCACTGGCCACCATGTGTATCGGGATTGGCCAGGGCATCGCCGTAATCATAGAACGCATATGAACCTGATTAGATGTAAATAAAACCGAGACCGAACAGTTGTCACTTAAGATCTGGAGATAGCAATGTCTAGTGTAAGTTATGAACTCATTGGCGATATCGGTGTAATTCGATTGAACAATCCCCCTGTGAACGCCCTTTCTCACGGCTTGCGTGAGGGCATTTGGGGAGCGATTAAGAACGCTCAAGGTGATGCATCAAAAGCCCTGGTGCTAGTGTGTGAAGGCCGAACTTTTATCGCTGGTGCCGACATTACGGAATTTGGCAAGCCACCACAGGCGCCCGCCCTATCAGAAGTGATTGAGGAAATAGAAAACTCCTGTAAACCAGTGATCGCCGCCATTCACGGCACGGCACTCGGCGGTGGATTCGAAGTCGCACTAGCCTGCCATTACCGCTGTGCAATAGCATCGGCCAAAGTGGGGCTTCCAGAAGTCAAACTGGGATTACTGCCAGGGGCCGGTGGCACCCAGCGCACCCCACGCTTGGCTGGTGTTGCCGCTGCACTGGAATTAATCACAAAAGGCAGTCCAATACCGGCCTCTAAAGCCAAAAGTATGAAGTTAATAGACCGGGTTATCGATAATGACTTGTTAGAGGGAGCCCTCGCCTTTACCCGTGAATTGATAACAAATGAAGCTCCTCTGCGCCGAGTCAGAGACATGGTAATAGATCCTGACAGCATTCCTGAGGGGTTATTTGATGATTTCCGCAAGCGCCTTGAAAAGAGATCACGAGGTCAGCTTGCACCGCAACATATTGTCACCTGTATAGAGGCCGCAGTTCACCAGCCTTTTGACAAAGGGCTTGCTAATGAGCTCGACCTGTTTATCGAATGCCTGCTCTCCAGCCAATCGGCCGCCCTCAGGCATTTATTTTTTGCCGAGCGCACTGCAACCAAAGTCACAGGCTTACCAAAAGACCTACCCACCAGGGAGATAAAGAGCGTAGGCATTATCGGTGGAGGCACTATGGGCGGAGGCATCGCCATGAACTTTGCCAATGTCGGTATTCCAGTCAAGCTGGTAGAAGTCGATCAAACTGCGATAAATCGAGGGCTAGCAGTGATCGACAAGAATTACACCATCAGCATGCAGAAAGGGAAACTCACAGAAGGTCAAAAAACTCATTGTCTCTCGTTGATTTCCGGCACAACTGACTACGCAGACCTAGCTGATGTAGACCTGGTCATTGAGGCCGTATTTGAAAATATGGAGCTCAAACAGGAAATTTTTGCCAAATTGGATCACTCCTGCAAACCCGGTACTATCCTTGCAACCAACACTTCCTACCAGGATATTGATCAAATCGCATCTGCAACCAACAGGCCTCAAGATGTTATAGGGATGCATTTTTTCAGCCCTGCCAATGTAATGAAACTACTCGAAGTGGTTCGCGGCTCGCAAAGTGCTGACGATGTAATTGCCACTGCCATGCAACTCGCTAAAACGATCAAGAAAGTACCCGTACTAGCGGGAAACTGTTACGGCTTTATTGGCAATCGTATGTTGCGCCCCTATGGCAGAGAGTCGCAGCTGTGTTTAATCGAGGGCTCAACCCCGGAGCAGATTGATTCGGTTATGCAGTCTTGGGGGATGGCTATGGGCCCTATCGCCGTTGGAGATCTAGCGGGGCTGGATATCGGCTACAAGGCGCGCCAGGGCCTGAGCGAATCAGAAAGAGGAGAGCCAAAAACCTACTGTATTGCAGATGCCCTGGTTGAAATGGGCCGCCTGGGCCAGAAAAGTGGAGCCGGCTACTATCGCTACGATCCCGAAACTCGCGCTCGCAGCAGCGACCCGGAAGTACTGAAAGTCATTGAAGCCCAAGCTAAAAGCCAAGGGGTTGTAAGGCGGGAAATTTCCGACGAGGAGATTCTAAACCGCCTAACTTTCGCGCTGATTAATGAAGGAGCCAAAATCCTGGAGGAAGGCATAGCCCAACGTCCGAGTGATATAGACGTTGTATATGTTTACGGTTATGGCTTTCCGCCCCATCGTGGAGGACCTATGCACTATGCCGACAGTATCGGCTTGAAGGAAATCTACGAAAAAATATGTACTTTCCGCCAGCAGCATGGAGATACCTACTGGACTCCAGCCCCTTTACTGGAACGGCTAGCCCAAGAGGGAAAAACATTTGCGCAATGGGCTGATGGCAAACTCTAAGCTTGTAAACTATAGGGGAAGTCAGTATGACTACTGGCTTCCCACTTTACCCGCTGCAGCCAAATAAAGAAGTTGTGTCACCATGAGTAGGCCTGATGCCTTAGTCGAAGTACAATCCCCACCAAGTCAGCCACTCCGCACGGATATCCAAAACTGGAAGGGCATTGGTTTTGCATTGGCTACCGCGCTGGTAGCAAGTACAGCGGCCGCAGCCAGCAAATGGGTGTCTACCGCTGTCCCCGTGCCATTAATTACGCTCAGCCAATACAGTATCTGCCTGATACTGCTAACCCCATGGCTAGTGCGACAAACACCTCGACACCTTACCACCCAACACTGGAGAACCCACCTAATACGCGGTTTTGCAGGGTGGTTATGCTTTTTCACATATTTTTCTGCCCTAAGCAAAATTTCACTAATGGAAGCGGGACTATTGCGTAATGCAGCTCCCATTTTTGTTCCCCTTATTGCCTGGCTTTGGGCTCGAGCACAGATCCCCATAACCCACTGGCTACCAATCTTACTGGGCTTACTGGGGATCACCTTGATTCTTCAACCCAACGTAGACGGTATTAGTAGCGGCCATGGGTTCGGCCTGATTTCTGGGCTTACCCTGGCTGCCTCTATGGTCGGAACACGAATTTTGTCCCGTACCGACCGGCCCAGCCTTATATTGTTTTACTACGTATTAATCTCGTTTGCATGCAGCCTGCCCCTGGGTATCTATTATTGGGAACCAATACCTTTATGGACACTCCCCTATCTTATTTTTAACGGCGTCTCAGTACTCTTGGCTATCTGGCTGTACACCAAAGCATATGGCTATGCAAAACCCAGCGTGGTGTCGCCAATCAGTTACTTTGGTGTGGTTATTGCCGGACTTCTAGGTTGGCTCATTTGGCAGCACTTACCTAACACTATTGCACTGGTGGGGACGCTGATCGTTATCAGTGCAGGATTGCTCACAGTCTACCTTTCAACTCAGAAAACAAATTGTAGCAACCCATCATAAACTTACTTTCTAAGGTGAAATTAGATGAATTGGCAGAACAAGAAACAACCCCCGTTCAATGACCATCTAGGTGTAACCATAGATAATTGGCAGGAAGGCCATGTTGCAATCAGCGTAGAAGTACAACCGGAACATCTGAATACCCACGGTGTACCCCACGGTGGTTTTATTACAACATTAATCGATATCGCTGGCTCTTACTGCGGCCTCTACTGCCCCCACCCCAACCGCCGTCGTAGAGCCCTTACACTGTCTTTAACAGCAAACTTCACCGGTCAGGCAAAGACCAATCAACTTACTGCGATAGGTAAGCTAACGAGTACTGGACGAAAGATATTCTATTCATATACAGAGGTATACGACAGTGAAGGAACTTTAATTGCTACCGGCCAAATGACTATGCGCTATCGTGGTGGCAGTGAAACATTAGATGGTGAATTGATTGAAAAGGAATCTTACGAAGCTGCTGAATAGATATTCAAAGTATCTATCCACTTTACCATAAAGTATCTCCAGACTCTCACCTCGATGCGGCCCTAGGTCGCAATGATCAGCGGCTCAATTAGCTTCACCGAAACTACTAGAAATAACATAAATGTAATAGGTCTTAAAATTAGAAGAGGGTCTTCCTTAGAGAAAGTTAACATCCATTGAAACCTCCCTTATTCTAACTTAACATTCAATACATATATGCTTACTGTGAAACTGGCTTAAATTCTCATTTAATGTTGCAGCCTATAAATCCACATCAGATAAATATTGATTTCTATATGCATTTAAATACGAGCCAAAATTTTCATACTATCTTAGATCCCTCACCAAGCTAAGAAAAGATATCATATACTATTGATCCATGCGGAGAACTATAAAACCAACAACTCTCCAGCTGCAAAAAATGAAATGCCAAAGAAATACATCAAAAACATAATATACCCATTTAAATTAGCTTGTTTTTCGCATGAACCACCAGATGAACAAGTCACCCTTCTACTGTGTTTAACCTTGATAAACTAGTGTCACCGTTATTTCAGTATGGTTATATTTGAATTTTTAGGGTGTATTTATAGTCAGTCGGGGCCGGAGCGAAAGCCATACCATTCAAGGGCTAACAATGATTATTCACGAATAGTACGTGCCCCCTTTGGGAGGAGGCAGGTGAGCTAATTATGACTCCAATTATTATAATAGAAGCTATTCTGTTACTAACGCCCCATAAAGCACGCTCTGCAAGGGCATTTTTGTTAACCGGTACAGATCTCGACCGTCGCGAGTAATTAGCTTGACTCAAGTCGGCCTATTTAATGTTATGCGTAGATCACTGATAGACATATTGAGTACATCAGATATAAATCTCAGCTGATCGATTTAAATCCTATTTCCTTTATTCACGCCCATAAGTTCCAGCAGAACATTTTTTGGACTGACTCGCAAGCAAACTGACAAATGATGAATGTTACAAAAACAACCCTGCTATGCATAGCATCTGACATTACAGTATTCCACTTAATCTTCAGTTTTTCGTGAAATTTTATTAGGATGAATATCATCTGAATCAACAACAACTTTTCCTTCCTCCAACTTTTTACTAATTTTTGGCAATAAAGATTTTTATGTTGGACGACTTCCAAGATACGTGATATTAGAAAGGAAAGTATTAAGCAACTCTGTGATTGAACGCTCTTAACCCTCTACGTTAATTCTAGAACTCATACTGGCATGGAAACAATTAACGATTTTAATACACAACTACTTCAAGCGTATGCCAAGGATCGGCTTGAAACCAGGTTTTGAGCTAAAATATGGGAGATGGTTACCGGTCGTTACTAAATGAGCCGACTTTGAAAGATTGGTGATACTATTATATTATTTGAAGTTAGCTGTGGATTGTCTGACTTAGGGCTTGCCTTATAGCGTAAACGTTGCATTTGGGCCTAAGGGTTAACTACTACCTATTTGGCGAGAAAAAACTAACTACTTACCAATATGACTTTATTTCTCTCTACCCTTGAAAACATTAACCGGGAATTGCTTTATATTCTAACTCCTTATAGATGAGAATATTCTTCTAATGCATGAATACAGAAAAGAAATTGACGGATTAAGATTCTTGGCTGTTGCTCCCGTAATTATCTTTCACTATCATCCGGCCACACTGCCTCTGGGTTACTTGGGGGTAGATCTTTTTTTTGTGATCTCTGGATATTTGATCACCGGGCTGATAATGAAAGATGCCGATAAAGGGAGTTTCAATTTAGCTCACTTTTACATCCGACGAATTAGGAGAATTTTACCGGCCGCATTGGTCGTATTCCTTTTTGTGTTAATTTCTGGTCTGATTTTTTTCATCTCTTCAGATTTAATCAGATTATCTACAAGCCTGCTAACAAGCTTATTTTTTGTTTCCAATATATACTTTTGGCGCTCAGGTGGTTATTTTGGTGCTAGTGATGAACTGAAGCCTTTATTACATTCTTGGTCCTTGAGTATCGAAGAGCAATTTTATCTTGTTTTCCCTTGCACGCTATTAATGCTAACCAAATTATCCAAAAATAAGAAGTTTTATATAATCTTAGCTTGCTTAGTTATATTGACATCCATCAGCCTAAATATATTCATTCTTTCTATCGGGGGTGAAAATCCTGCTTTTTTTCTTACACCCACACGAATCTGGCAGCTTGCAATTGGCGTCCTAGTTGCTCTATTAGCTTATAGAAACCCACAGCAAAATAAAAACATAAATATTCTGCTATCTTACCTGGGGTTTGGGATGATCATAGTCGCGTATTCATATCCCGAAAACTCGATTATTCCAGCTATTTTGATAACGACAGGGGCAGGACTAATGTTGTATCAACCCATTGGTTCGCAAAGTTTGTTATATTGTATCTTAACTTTATCAGCAATTCGTTTTATAGGCCTTATTTCATATTCCATGTATTTGTGGCACTGGCCAGTTATCTCTATCATTAAATATGTTTATGTTGATCCACCTAGTAATTATGTATTGATATTAGGATTCTTATTTACATGCCTTGCTTCAGCTTTGACCTGGAAATTTATTGAAATTCCTTTTCGCAACAAATATCCTGATAAACTTTCCATACTATTGATTGCCCTGTTATATATCTTGATCGTCGCATCGACCGCACTAATTTTTAGCTTTAATGGATTTCCTAAGCGTCACCCTCCATTAGCAAATAGTTTTTCGGAATCGATAAGCTCTAACTTTCGTTGTGGGGTTAGAGAATACTTACCTTTTGGTGCCTCTAGAGCTTGTTTAGTCGCAGGTGATAATAAGCAACCCTATTCAACAGTACTTTTGGGTAATTCTCATGCACAAATGTATGGTCCAGCTTTTGTTAATGCATTAAACAGTATTGATGAGAAAGGTCTAATTGTCCCTTTAAATAGCTGCTTGCCAACACTTAGAGTCAATCTAAGTCAAGATTGTTTGAGAAAAGCAAAAAAGAACTATGAAGCTATTGTTTCTACTAAGGAAATACAGAAGGTAATTATCGCACAAACTTGGCATTCTAATAGATATATTAGCTCTGAAGGTAGCCTTGTCAGTAGAAAAGCCAGGGAAGCCTTGGCTGAGGCTACGATTAGCTTTGTCAATCGATTGGAGAAAGCTGGTAAGATAGTGTATGTATTAGGGCCGATTCAAATACCTGGCTATAATTTTCCATCTATTGAAAGCCGAAAGTTGGCTATGGGAATCTATAATCCAAAGCATTTCTTTGTAGGAATTGAAAAATTTAATGAAGATTATCTTGACGTTGTTAACTACCTACATAGTAGATTGGGTGACCAACTGATGTTACCTCACCAGATTCTATGCCCAGAAAATACCTGCCTATTTTCTAATGGCGAGGTTTCATACTTTAGCGATAATCACCATTTGAGTCCTGCAGGTGCATTACTTATGACTCCGTTATTTGATACGATAGTCAAGGGAACTTAAGTTAACTGTTAGGTTAGATTAAGTCGAGTATATAGTTTATTCAGGATATAAATAATGAGCATAAAATATAAACAAGGAACTAAAGCTGACTGTCATCGTGTAGCGGAACTCGATTACATAACATCCGACGGTGTTGTTGAGTATCTTTTACTCGATTTTATTCCCGACCAATCGCCCTTCGTTTCGGATAATAAGTGCCGTTAGTCCGGGAGGGTTCTTCTGATAGCGCCGGCACCTCTCCCGGCCAAGATATGATCTGAGGGAGTTGTAATGATATTGTGGAGGAACAGCTTGGATGAAATCCCAGGGGCCTCGCGTAGCTTAAACGAGAAACAATATATAAAATAAGGCAATCCTTAGGAATAACTCGTGAGCCTTGAAGGCTAAGCCAGATCAGATATAGTTTAAACCCTATTTCCGGACACCCATCAAAGAAGTATATTTAAATGTCAAATTCATTGACATAATGTAGGGACTTCCTCAAAGTACTGGATACAAAAACAGCCACCTCACCTAATTCCATGACCCTATCTCGATGCTCACAGATATCTCTTGATGCAATACCCTACTATCCCTGCGTCTCTCGCTGTTTACATAGGGCATTTCTTTGCCGAAAAGATGTTCAGCTTGGGAAAAACTATGAGTATCGACGTCACTGGATTGAGGTCGGAATGTAAAAACTGCCATTTTCGCCCTTGATATTGCAGCCTATGTAGTAATGAGTAATCATTACCATATCGTACTCTATATTGACTCAAATACAGCCAAAGCTTGGTCCGATACTAAAGTCATTCATCTCTGGCAGCGAGTTTTTTAGTACATCAATACTGGCTCAACGCTGTGATCAAGGTCACCCCCTTGATCACAGTGAAATGGAAAAGCTCAACGAGCTTATCGCTCTAACGAACCTATTGCTCGCCAGGCCAATGCAGAAGAGAAGTGTACAGGTCGCTTTTCCGAGGGGTGCTTTAAGTCCCAAGCTTCGACGGATGAGAGAGCCCTTGCCGCCTACATGACCTACGTCGATCTCAATCCTATCCGAGCCAAAATGGCAAAACCCCGAAAGATTCCAGTCACACTTCCATTCTACAGTGTATTCATGTTGCAACCACAGGTGAGCAGCCCAAAGACCTACTGCCATTTGAAGGAGGCGAACATGCGTAAGGGGTTACCCTTTCAATTGGAGCACTACCTGGAACTAGCGGGCTGGAGCGGTCGATATTTAGATCCCAGAAAGTGCGGCTCCATTAATGAGAACGCCCCCCATACTCGAACACCTAGGTATACCACCAAAACACTGGTTGTATCTCAGTCGTAATTTTGAATACCGTTTTAATGACCTGCTGGATCAGCAGAGACTATACCACAAGCTTGCATCAAGGTCGGGAAACACAGGGTACAAAGTATCAGCAACTTCCAACGCTACCTTTCTGCAACACCCTGCTAATTCTAACTCTCTCCAACCGCCTTCATTCCTTTCAGATTTTGCCTAAAACCTTAATTTTCAAATCCGAGGCATAATACTTGGTCTTTCATTACGCGTTAGTACCAATTTATGAAAACCAGTCGCCAAAGGGGGTACCTGCGCCTCAGCTGGCCCCCTACCTTTATCTATGGATGTCCACAAGATCAACTTCAAGTCCGCTTAGAAAAGGAATTTGTTATGAAAAGTAGATATCTAATGCTGCTGTTTCCTTTTGTGCACATTATTATAATTAAGGCAAAATCAAGAATCTCCGTGCTCTTTAAGCTCTCCCAGTCGTCCTTTAAGATTTGTTTTTACTTTGAAGTATTCCTCGCAATCGATGCGATACTCTGAAGTGATCAACTTCATCGCAGAAATAGCGGATTTATGTGCGTAAGAAACCATTTGTATCGGATATACGCCTTTTGGGGAATTCAACAACTTTGGATACGTCATATCCATCAGCTGAGTCATTTCGCATACTCTACGAGGTGTTAGCATATCTGATTGAATGCTGTATTTAACAGCAACAGATGCAAAAGAAATCCAACCAACTAGTAAATTAGTGTATAACTGTGCCTCTCTATTTGGATCTATTCCTTTTTCAAGCAGGTTGTACATAAAAGCGAGATTGTTTTCATGTGAGGTTATCAAATCTCGAAACTCCTTATCTTCCCTAGCCAAAACTAGTATTGCCATTAAAAACAAAGAACATTTCATAAGTTAATTACCTTTATATGTCACAACACAGGGACCACCAGAATTCTCTATTCTCATCCCAGTTTGTTTTGCAATAGTCATTAAATTAGCTCCACTCTTAATCGTATCATATGACTTCACAGAACTTACTACTGCAGTATTCACTACTGCACCAAGGAGCGAACTTTGTGCTGCACCCTTCGGAATGATCCTACCCACCAAAGACGGACACTCTCTTAAGCGATAAACTACGCAGCAGAGGTGCCCTATGACACGATCAAGTAAATCAACCAAAACCACTCGTAAAAAATACTCAGAGGAATATAGAAAAGATGCCCTAGCACTGGCGGTCAAGGTAGGGGTAAGCGTTGCCGCTAAACAGCTTGGGTTACATCCTTCCCAGATTTACGGATGGCGAAGCAAGGCTAAGTTACATCAGAGCCGAGGGGATGCCGAGAGAGAGCTGGCCACAGAGAATGCTCGCCTTAAGCGGCAGCTGGCTGAGCAGGCAGAGGAGCTGGCGATCTTAAAAAAGGCCGCAGCGTACTTTGCAAAGAGCCTGAAATGAGGTACGCCTTCATGCTAAAGCACAGGCATAAGTTCAGCATCAAAGCGATGGCTAAGGTATTGAGCGTATCTCGCAGTGGGTTTTACGATTGGGTGTCAAGATCGGCCGATCAATCCAAGCGCCAGCAGTACCAAATGGAGCTTGATGGTTTGGTACAGCAGCGCTTTATAGCCAGTAAAGAACGTAGTGGCGCCCCTCGCCTGACGAGGGAATTGGCCAGTGAGGGGAGTAAATATAATCAAAAAACAGTTGCTGCCAGCATGCGTCGACAGGGCCTACGGGCTAAAGCCGCCAAGAGATATAAAGCCACAACCTACTCAAAACATGGTCTGCCAGTGGCCCCAAATCTGCTCGAGCAGAACTTCAATACTGAAGCGCCGAATCAGAAATGGGTCGGGGATATTACCTACCTACGAACAGAAGAGGGTTGGTTATATCTGGCTGTAGTGATAGACCTATATAGTCGGCTGGTTATTGGTTGGGCGATGTCAGAAACGATGACAGCTACATTGGTCTGTGACGCCCTTCAAATGGCTTTATGGCGACGTAAGAAACCTACAAATGTTATCGTGCATACTGACAGGGGAAGCCAATATTGCTCTAAAGATTATCAATCTTTAATTACAGCTTATGATCTGCGGTGCAGCATGAGCGCCAAAGGTAACTGCTATGATAACGCCTGCGCAGAAACGTTCTTCCACTCACTTAAGGTAGAAGTAATCCATGGTAACCGCTTTCCTACAAGGTGCCTCATGCGGGAAACCGTATTTGAGTATATAGAAATAGACTACAATCGAAATCGCTTACACAGCGCCAATGGCTATCTCAGCCCTGAGGCGTTTGAGGAACAACTAGTCGCTTAGTGGTGTGTCCGTTGTTGGTGGGTAGGATCAGAATATCTCCAAGTTGAGAAGAAAGCCCCTCATTAATTCTATCTATCGCGAGATTAATTCACCACAATATAGTTACTCAAAATTATTTATAGCATTAATAACTTCTTTAAGGAGTCCACTGATTGCCAAGCCCACGAGAGTATAACTCCCTAAGCCGGTGCTCTAGCGCGTAAATTGCCTTACGACCAAGTTTGAGATGATAAAACTCATCCTCGCGCGGCGAGCCTGCCGAGCACTTAAAAGCACTTGGATATAATCCTCCTCTATAGATTTTTCTCACGGTGATAAGGATATCGGATAGCAGAAGATTGATCCTACCCACCAACAACGGACACACCACTAAGCGACTAGTTGTTCCTCAAACGCCTCAGGGCTGAGATAGCCATTGGCGCTGTGTAAGCGATTTCGATTGTAGTCTATTTCTATATACTCAAATACGGTTTCCCGCATGAGGCACCTTGTAGGAAAGCGGTTACCATGGATTACTTCTACCTTAAGTGAGTGGAAGAACGTTTCTGCGCAGGCGTTATCATAGCAGTTACCTTTGGCGCTCATGCTGCACCGCAGATCATAAGCTGTAATTAAAGATTGATAATCTTTAGAGCAATATTGGCTTCCCCTGTCAGTATGCACGATAACATTTGTAGGTTTCTTACGTCGCCATAAAGCCATTTGAAGGGCGTCACAGACCAATGTAGCTGTCATCGTTTCTGACATCGCCCAACCAATAACCAGCCGACTATATAGGTCTATCACTACAGCCAGATATAACCAACCCTCTTCTGTTCGTAGGTAGGTAATATCCCCGACCCATTTCTGATTCGGCGCTTCAGTATTGAAGTTCTGCTCGAGCAGATTTGGGGCCACTGGCAGACCATGTTTTGAGTAGGTTGTGGCTTTATATCTCTTGGCGGCTTTAGCCCGTAGGCCCTGTCGACGCATGCTGGCAGCAACTGTTTTTTGATTATATTTACTCCCCTCACTGGCCAATTCCCTCGTCAGGCGAGGGGCGCCACTACGTTCTTTACTGGCTATAAAGCGCTGCTGTACCAAACCATCAAGCTCCATTTGGTACTGCTGGCGCTTGGATTGATCGGCCGATCTTGACACCCAATCGTAAAACCCACTGCGAGATACGCTCAATACCTTAGCCATCGCTTTGATGCTGAACTTATGCCTGTGCTTTAGCATGAAGGCGTACCTCATTTCAGGCTCTTTGCAAAGTACGCTGCGGCCTTTTTTAAGATCGCCAGCTCCTCTGCCTGCTCAGCCAGCTGCCGCTTAAGGCGAGCATTCTCTGTGGCCAGCTCTCTCTCGGCATCCCCTCGGCTCTGATGTAACTTAGCCTTGCTTCGCCATCCGTAAATCTGGGAAGGATGTAACCCAAGCTGTTTAGCGGCAACGCTTACCCCTACCTTGACCGCCAGTGCTAGGGCATCTTTTCTATATTCCTCTGAGTATTTTTTACGAGTGGTTTTGGTTGATTTACTTGATCGTGTCATAGGGCACCTCTGCTGCGTAGTTTATCGCTTAAGAGAGTGTCCGTCTTTGGTGGGTAGGATCAAACTTTCTTGCACGCACTGTCGTCACCAAATAACTTCGCCTTATGGTACATCATCTAATGCTCTGCAGTGATAAATCTATTTCCATCTTCTACGAACTTTGACTCATACCACTGACTAAAACAGCTTTTTGATACTTGACTTCCTTTTTCCTGGTGCCCCCAGAAAAAGATATACTTCACCCTATTGCCTTGATTTACAAAATCAACAAGTTCATCTCTAGTTGTGATCTTCACATTTACTGCCATATGCTTAATGTAATACTGTTCTTAACTGTATTTTACTGAGCGCTCACAGAGTAAGCCAAAGTGTTGGAAATTTTTCATTAAATTATCTTAGACCCCAAGCGTTGAATCCTATAGGAATTTAAGGTTCTAAAAAAGTGTACCTCAAGGTCTAAGCTTATTTATGTTACCCCATTGAGCATTAATGACGACTCCACTAAGAGAGACCGTCATTAAGTTATTAAAAGCTAACGAGATTCTAATTGTTGTTGCTGAGCGCGCTCAACATAGTCTTGATATGCAGGAATTGAAACCGCAGCTAAGATTCCAATTACAGGTATTACTACAAAGAAGAGTATAAGCACTAAAACTAATGCAGAACCTCCATTTTTATGCCCATATTTATCTAACCACTTCTCGTCAGACGTGCATAAGAACACAATTCCTTCGATAAAGGAGATTAGTCCTGGAATTCCCGTCCAGCAGAATAGAAGATAGAACAATCCCCACCACTGCCCTAGGTAGAATCGATGAATACCAAAGCCACCTAAGAATATAGCCAGCAATCCTGCAGCCACTTTTCCTTTGCCGCCTACCTGCTGAGCCGCACCGCAACTTGGGCAAGAGGGTGCCGTTCTTGAAATCTGGGACCCGCAGTCTCTACAAAATACTAGGTTTCGTTCAAGCTCAGATGTGGGCTGTTCATAGATATTTCCGTCCACATTAATACTCCTTAATCTACTTCTAAAATATAACAGTTCTCTCACAAGCAGCGAATATATATCACGCTTCTCTATAATTCTAAAGGCTACCAAACTGTCCACCTCCGCACCTCCAGCTTATTCAGTCCACAAGAGCCAATTCCCAAGGCACTCTTCAAAGAATGAACACTCATATCCAGAGTTTCAGTGATAAACAACTAGGTTTCTCTTCCTAAAAGCGAATGGCAATCAAGTCAAGATAGGCATTCATGCCCTCAATTCTCACTCCTCCCGCAAAGGAAGGAGCTACACGGAATGAAAAGCGGGTAGTCGATTATCCAAAGCATCAAGCCGAATAGAGGGCCAAACTCTAAGGAAGCGCCACTACCCTTTTAGGTAGCAGCATATAAGTGTATTTACCGTACTCACCCCACCATCATTAGCATAACGTACAGTATGTCGCAGCCCCGTTGAAAGCCAAACAAGTGGCTAAAACGAGATTTATATACTGGTTAGATGGTCCTACCTGCATGATATAGGTCAATCGCCAACTTTCTTATCTCAGCTGACATTACAATCCCCTCTCGCCAATTAACTGGAATGTTGGAGTACCCATAAAAAGCACCCGCCATCTGCCCGCAAATAGCCGCAGTTGTATCCGCATCATTACCGAGATTTGCAGCCAAAAGGATACACTCGCGAAAACTATTTCCATGATAAAAGCACCAAGCAGCCGCAATCAAACTCTCTATCACATATCCACTGCCATTTATCTCCTTATAGCCAAGTGCGGAGAAATCCTTGTTGGTTAGTGATCGAAGTTCCTCGCAATAATCAGCTGGATCTAACCCATCAAAAACTTCATCTTTACTTCCCGCTCTAAAAGCTCGATAAATCAATAGTGAAAGCATCCGGCAAGAGCTTATGCAAAGATAAGACCCATGTGTTGTCCTTGAGCTTTCTCCAGCATATTTGATACAAAGCTCTTCGCTCTTACTGAAGAAAATAGGTATTGGTGCCAGCCTCATTAGCGATCCATTCCCAGATGACCGTATATCTATACTTCCAGAAAATGGGTCTCTAGTTTGAAGGTATTACTCTAAGGACTTGGATACTGTAATTCCGATATCAAAACATCGTCCGTTACTACTCATATACCCGTATTGATACCAATTACAGTAGCGATTCATTTGGTCTTCTGGATCAAAGTCGAGTTTGCTTAAGAGGCTATGAGCAAGGCAAAGAGCCATAGATGTGTCATCTGTCCATTCTCCACGTTGTAGCCTAAAAGGGCCGCCTCCAACCATATCTTTAATTGGCTCGAACGTACCTCGTACCTCAAACTCCAGCGTAGTACCTACAGCATCTCCGCAAGCTAACCCTACGAGAGATCCAATAATTCTGTCTTCCAACTTAAATATTACCTCAATCCTTGTTTGCCAACGCTGTGATAACTACAGCTATTCTGTCATCGTAACTGTGAGACGATAGCGAAGTCATGTACATCTAACACATGAAAAATCCAGCAAGTGAACTGCCTTCTTGTCAAGAACCTCCAGAAAAACCGCTAGCTTTCCTCATGTACAGATTCCTTTCCACCCCACTCACCTTTAACAACATGATGATACCCTACTTCAGAAAAGCTTGTTAACAAATGAATACAAGACTCTATAGCCGGGCTTGCAGATTATAACTTTTTACAGGTTGATAGCCTCTGTTCCGAACAAGAAAATCTTCTAGGTATGTCCTATCAAAAGACACACATATCTCATTACTGTGGACTTAAGCTCTTATGGTATAGATGCCACTACGGATAGAATGAAAAAGCACTTAATGAGTTGGTATAAATACAAATTTTGGGTGATATTAACGGCATATATCACTATAAGATATCTAGAAAGAAACTCAAAAACATGTAACGGTAGCCGGCCTGTCACCAATAGGCCCCAATTTCAAGCTTAGGGTTTTTTCAATACTCAGCAAGTAAATCAATTAGTAATGAATACTATTCAGCTCCTCCATTAACATCCAACATTTTATAAAACAATTTTGAGTCCTTATAAGCTCCCTTAACCGACAATGATCAGTAGATATTGGCCAGCTATATAAAGTAATCTTACGCTCCTACCAAATATGGTTAGTAAGCTAACCAAATGGCCGAGGACTATCTAATTGGCGTAATTACTATGGTCAAGTATCAATTCGCTTGCCCTGGCGTGTAAGTAAGCTAATATGTTTTAGTTATCTGGATATCGTATCTTTTGTTTTAAATATCTCGCTAGCTCGTGGTAATTCAGCGTGAGCACGAACCCAAATGGTTCGTTTGGAATGAGGAATGAATTACTGTCATGTAAAGCATCGCTTTCATTATCTTTGCTTGTTAATAAAGGGATGTCTACTATACCGACTGTTATCGGTAAAACCTCAACCCCTCCAGAATTTACAAAAGTACAGTAACAATGACTGATTCAGCTATTCAATTAGATCTTACTCATATACAACACAGAAATATAAACAATATGTAACTATATGAAAAATAGAGGCCATCCAAGGTAAGGCGCAAAAAACACCCTACTGGAGCGTAAAGATGCTTACAAAATCCTCTCCTCTAATTAAAAAAATACTTGTCGGCAATCCCGGATGGGAGTGGTTACCTATTTTAATTACGCGAGTATCACTGGGATTATTTTTTTCAGTATCAGGATACAACAAGCTATTTATCCCTGAGAGGCATGCAGATCTTATAAACTTAATGAGTGAAATAGGAGTTCCCTTTCATGAATTTATGGCATTTTTTTTAGCTTCTGTGGAGTTCTTCGGAGGGTTACTTTTAATGGTAGGCCTACTGTCAACACTTGTCGCCGTCGTCCTGTCTTTTGTAATGATTGTTGCCATTACTACCGTTGAAATAGAAAGTGTCATCCCTAAAGATATTGGACCATTAGATTGGATGAGCTGGTTTCTTTATTTACCTCAAGTTTTATATATTATTTTATTCATATGGCTAATAATTACAGGCCCTGGAAAATTCAGTTTAGACACTCTAATCACAAGTAAATTAGGCATTAACAGGATCAAGTAAAAATGGAATGACACCTAAGAAAAGATACATTGCGTTGAGGTATTATCACTATATTTATACCTAATAGTAACATGCCAATAAAGCAGTAAATGCGCAATCTAATTCACCATACGGTGAGCTTATAGAACTTCATTGTTAGTAAAGTAGGTAAAGATTTTACTCCCATATACTCAGGATGAATTGCATAGACACACTCTATCCAGCAAGTTGCTAAAACAAAGATAATACCTACCAACGTCCCCATTCTAGATACAAAACTCCAATATCGTTATATACAATGAAATTCTCTTTTCCAGACAACTATTGGATTTGGTCTAAACTAACCCAGATCAGAGTTAGCTCCCCCTAACAACCAGATAGTAAAGGCGCAATTTGCTTTGGGAGAGGTAAACTCATTAAGGCTTACCATAGCGCTCAAGGGATATGAGATGGAAAATCAGCCCTCCGTAAAAAGTACTCGATTTTGGTTATGGATTTCAATTCTTATTTTTGCTGCCTCCAACGCGGTCGTTGCGAAAATCGGGGAGCTAGGTGCCAGCCACCCTATTAATGGAAACAACCCTATCTCTTTTTGCAACCTCTTGTTCGCTGGAAATCTCTTGGCGGGTATCACCCTTTTAATTATCTATAGAAAAGATTGGCGCCTCAGCATCTTAAAGCAGTATCCTTTCAAAGACTGGTTTTACATGTTCGTGCTTATTTTGATGTCTGGAGTTCTTGCCCCCGCCTTCTTCTTTATTGCTCTGATGCTCACAGAAGTGACCAATGTCGTTTTAATTGCAACTCTAGATGCTCCCTTGGGGCTTTTGTTCGCTTTTCTGATGTTCCGGGAGAGGCCTACCGTGTTCTCAATAGTGGGCGCCCTTGTGGTAACGGTTGGTGTTATTGCAATTTTTGCCCTACACCAACCCCCGATGGACGATCCAATGAGTATGAAAATGCTTAATCTTGGAAATCCAGCCATGAACCAATTTCTTCAAGACCTCCCCAAAGCTGGAGAAATTTTAACCGCTTTAGCTACACTCTTAGGGGTCATTGCGGTTCAGGCAAGCCGGAAACTGCTTGATCGCGTCCCTATTGGCGTGTTCTCAGTTTTTCGTATGCTTGCAGGGGTGATACTGTTTTCGATTATTGTCCTCTCTGTATTTGGCCCCCACCACTTTGACGACCTTTTCTCTCCTTTCCTCTGGGTATGGATGCTTGTATACGGAGCAATCATTATTGTCTTTGGGCAGATCACCTGGTTTAAAGGACTCCAAGGAGGAGCCAGCTCTGCTGATATCTCTATCGCGACAGCCATTACCCCCGTAGCCGGTACTTTCTTCGCCTTTCTTATCCTGCAAGAGGTTCCCAACTTCGCTCAAATCATTGGGGGTATCATTATTATGTCCGGAATAGGTATCTCATTACTCGGCCAATATCGCGAGCAAAAAGCCGTCGAAATGAAGTATGAAAAACCATGCTCTTTTAAAGGGGTATAGAGCTTAGTAGATGAAACAGATATTATAGTGGAGACATAGGTGACGATATAGGCTTTGCAAGGCTACGTAGTGGACCTTGCGAAAATTCAAAGCTCAAAACTATCGCCTATATTGAGAGAAATCTCTGCTCGCATGGAGGTATAGCTAAAAGACATTGGTGAAAAACTTCCCTTACTCGGAAGCTAACTTACCTGAGGTTGGATTTCTGAATTAGCCAACCCTGACTAAATGGCAAAAAGCCCGAGCTATAATTTAAGCCGGTAAATACTTACAAGTACCAATTCAAATCTGACCTTCCAATTACCACTGCTGTAGAAAACACACTGCCAATCAAAATCCGAATTAATATAAGCAAGGCTCACCCTCGGGTCAACCGTAGCCAACTATCTATTCATAGGCGAGTAGCAATGTGTTTTCCTAATAAACTAATTCTCAGGGAACCATAGCGATTTTATATTACTCTAGAACATCATACTTTCCAATTCCATCTATACCAACAATTACCGAGGTCACGCCCTGAAATATCTGGGGTAAAATTTTTTACCCTGCGGGCCATTGAGATCTGCATGACTATGCATGTCAACAAACCCAGGAGTAACATATAACCCCTCAGCATTAATGGTTAATTTAGCCTTGCTCCTAAGACTATCAGCGTTCCCTACAAAGACTATCTTGTCATCGACCATTCCTACATATTGCTTTATCCATGGATTACCTGAACCATCGATAACTTTTCCATCAAGAATCAAAATGTCCAAATAATCTATTTTATTGTTCTGTGCCAGAGTTACCGCACTGTAGAAAAGGAAAAGTAAAACAAGGCAATACTTAACCAATAAACTTTGTGTAAATTTCACAAACACTCCCCGTCAACTACATAACCAAAACCAAAAAACTTCACGATACGGCGAAATAGACAATTCAACACCTTTAATACTCTACACTTTCAAATACCGCTATTTTTAGCACAAATTTAAACATCAAATAATATTATACCTGCGATGAGGAAATTGAGAATCGACTTGACATTCATAATCATCCTTATCAATTTATCTTTATATGGCACATCACAAAAACACAGATTAACGGACTTAAAATTCACCGCATTCTAACCTTATCTGTTACAACCTTTGAGTTAAACACTACTTATCGCTTAAACAAGACTGGCTATCGATAGAATTTCATACGGATCTCGAATTTTCCTGGCATTGCAATACTAACGTTTAGTTAACCTTATAAATATTGACTTAACCAATGGCTTCCCAGCACTAGCAGCTTAATATCTAATTTTCCATTCTACATCTATTACCCTTTTGCCTTGCTCTACTCTTCTACCAAAGATCAATTACAAGAACCTCTACGCACTAAGCTTTTCCTTACCCAAAGTATCACTAGGAAATAGGCTACTGATTCGACTCGGAACAAGCTAGTGAGCTGGCACCACTGTTTCAGAGGCGGTCAAAATAGAAAATAATCGAATAGGAGCCATTTAGGACAAAAACTCCACTGCCTCGCCTCAGATTCTACCCTTATAGAAGCTGCCCATTATTAGACGAAAGCACACATCAATTTCCAGCTATCGCGCTTAACAGCACAACTGCCGCATTTTCTGGGAACGACCTTGCATTTTATTCACATTCTTGGAGTATCGCTAAATTGTGGTGTTTTACAGCTTACTAAGTTCCAAATAGGTTTGTAGGTCATTTTTCATGTATTCGAGTACTGAGTTATGTCGCACCATATTGAAGCCCTATTAAGTGAATGGCAGGCATCGCCTGAGGATGATTGGGTACTTGCCGTAATCACCAAAGTTCAGGGCTCAGCTTATCGTAAGGCGGGAGCGATGATGTTGTTTCACCCACTAGGTAAGAGTATTGGCCTAGTCAGTGGTGGTTGCTTAGAGGCCGATTTAAAACGATACGCTCAACGCGCTATTCAGTATGATACTTCGATTAAAGTGATTTACGATGCCAGTGATGAGTCGGATGCTAGCTATCAATTAGGATGTGGTGGCATTGTAGAACTAATTTTATTTCCCCTCACGTATAGAAACCAATATCTTCAGTTGCATTGCCTTTTAGAATATTTGAACTCGGGAAACTCCGCTTTCTACGAACTGGAGTTACCTATTCAAAATACCAATTCAAGAGATCTTGTTGCGAGAGTTATTGCCCCAGAAGCAATGGGCTACCAGATTGATAGCACTACCAAAGCTACGCTGTCACTGCAAAATGGAAAAGCAAATGCTCTGCATCCGAGATTAATTATTCCCTGCCTACCCCGCTTTCATATTGCTGTTTTTGGTGGCGGGTTAGATGCTCAGCCAGTTGTCAAAATTGCTCAAGAACTAGGCTGGCACATTACGGTGATTGATGAACGCGCAAGTTTTGCCCGTCATTACGATTTCCCTGGTGCAAGTATTCTAAAGAAACCCTATTCACAACTGACCACATCGCTGCTGAGTCAGTTTGATGCGGCGATTGTGATGCACCACAACTTGGACTTGGATGCGAAGGCGTTACAAGCCGTAAGCCTGACGAAGCTACACTATGTTGCACTGCTCGGCCCTCCACATAGACGTGATAAAGTTCTTGATAGAGCGGGGATAAAAGTAAGTGATTTCTATGGTGTCTTTTCCGCACCGGCAGGTTTAGCATTAGGTGGTGAGCTACCTGAGTCCATTGCTTTGAGCATCCTGGCTCAATGTCACGGAGTATTGCATCAAGCTAGATTGTTACCTCTAGACAAGGTCGCAACGTGAATAAATTTATCCGGGAGACAGCTAGACAACCTTCAAAACGGATACTGGTAGCATTGCTCGCTGCCGGAGAAAGTCGTAGATTTAATGGTATAAAATTACAAGCAACAGTAGATGTGATTGACTCAAATGGGAAGATTAAGAGTCAGCCTCTGCTGTTGCAAACGCTTGATAAACTAACCAGCCTAAACACAAAAACATCAACCGGGCTAAAAGTAGAGTTATTGGTAGTTCTGGGAGCGCATCAAGAGAAGCTGGATAATTTGTTGTCTTCCGATGTGAACCGGCGATTTAACCCTAACTGGAAAAGTGGTATTGCAAGCTCTATTAAAGAAGCAGTTATCGAAGCAGAGGCCCTTCAGGTGGATGGTTTACTAATTGCCTTGGCTGATCACATAGGCGTAACTTTGGATGATTATCAACAATTAATCACTGCGTGGCAATCATATGGGCAAACTTGCTGCGCCCAATATCAAAATAGTTTTGGCGTACCTGCAGTATTTAACTCCTCAGATTTTACTAATCTCGCATCTCTCACAGGCGATACGGGCGCAAAGCACTTATTGAAAAAGAAATCTAATCTTGATGCTTTATCAGTTGTTGAGATCGAGGGTGTCGCCATAGATATAGATCGTAGAGCTGACATAGAAAAATGGCAAAAAATGATTGTGGAGAATCTCAGTTAGGCTTATTTTCAGTTTTTAGTGAGAGTATCAATATAATTAATTACTTCCGTAAAACTAGCTGTGCGATACACAGATTTCTAAGTCAGAGCCAGTTAACGAAAAGAGGCGATTTCGCCACCGATACGCAATTACTAGCGGGATTATCAAGGAGCGGGTAATGTCTGATAAGAAGTTAACCTTAACCATCAACGACGAAAGTTACGCACTGGATGTTGCACCTGAGATGCCACTTTTGTGGGCAATCAGAGATTTGCTTGGATTAACAGGCACTAAATATGGCTGCGGTGCTGGATTGTGTGGAGCTTGCACAATCCACTTGGACGGAACGCCGACGCGCGCATGTTTAACGACGGTTTCGCAAGCAAAAGGCAAGAAAGTAACTACCATCGAGGGGCTGCAATTTGCTGAATTGAAGCAAGCATGGAGTGACAATAACGTTCCACAATGTGGCTATTGTCAGTCTGGCCAGCTTATGACTGCTGCTGCGCTATTGACCCAAAACCCATCACCAGGTGATGAAGAGATTAACTCTGCCATGGCTGGAAATATTTGCCGTTGTGGTACCTACACACGAATTCGAGCTGCTATTCAAGACACCGCTAAAAAGAGAACTTAATAATGAGTAGCTTTACAGCCGTAAAAAATTTCAGCCGCCGGGATGTACTTAAACTATTTGGAGCAACTGGCGGGGGCTTAGCTTTAGGTGCAAGTGGGATAAGCTGGAGTCCGATGGCCATAGCACAAGGAAAGGAGCCGAGGTTAAACCTGTTTGTTGCTGTTGGCGAAGACAATAAAGTCTATCTTACCTGTCATCGTTCAGAGATGGGCCAAGGTATTAGAACCGGGATACCTCAGATACTCGCTGATGAGCTTGAGGCTGATTGGCAACATGTCGTTGTGATTCAAGGGTTAGCCGATAAGCGCTATGGAAGCCAGAATACCGATGGGTCACGCAGTATTCGTAAGCATTATGACAAAATGCGACAAATGGGGGCAATAGCTCGGACCATGCTGGAACAAGCTGCAGCAGACTCATGGCAAGTGCCTGTCGGAGAAGTGGAAGCCAGGAATCATAAAGTCGTGCACGTAAAGTCGGGCAGAAGCTTTAGTTATGGAGAGCTAGCAGTTGCTGCTGCGAAACTGCCCATACCAGAATTGAACCACGTGAAACTGAAGGAAAACAAGGACTTTAAACATATCGGCAAATCTCACAAGATTGTCGACATGGATAATATGCTATCCGGAAGAGCTAGATATGGCTACGACATTCAAATAGATGGCATGCTGTATGCCAGTATAAGCAGGCCCCCGGTTCTAGGTAGTGATGTAGAAAGTTTAGATGATACCCTGGCTCGCAAGGTTCCCGGGGTTGTGGATGTAATTCAATTACCTGTGCCCGAAGGACCACCTAAGTTTCAAGTTTTAGGTGGTGTAGCAGTTATTGCTACTAACACCTGGAGTGCCTTGCAAGGGCGTAAAGCATTAGAAATAACTTGGACTGCCAGTAAGAATGATAGCCACAGCAGCACAAGTTTCATGGAGTCGTTAATTCAGGGGGTCAAGGAGCCTGGTAAATTAGTTCGCCAACAAGGAGTTGAAAACACCGATTGGCCGGAGGACTCTACCCAGCAAGCCATATACACAGTGCCCTATTTGGCCCACGCACCGATGGAAGCTCCTGCTGCTGTAGCTTCAGTTACACCAAATGGCTGTGAAATCTGGGCATCAACACAAACACCGCAAAGTACGCAGCAAAATGTAGCAGCAAACCTCGGGCTCAATGACGAACAAGTGAAAGTTAACGTCACGCTATTAGGGGGCGGCTTTGGAAGGAAGTCAAAGCCTGACTTTAGTGTGGAAGCGGCACTATTGTCTAAAAAGCTTGGACGGCCGGTTAAAGTTAGCTGGAGCCGCGAGGACGATATCCAAAACGGCTACATGCACGCAATTAGTGCCCAATTTTATCAAGCAAAACTTGATAGCGATCAAATGCCAACGGCAATACTACAACGTACCGCCTTTCCATCTATTAGCACTACCTTTGCCGAGAACGTGGAGTACCCCTCAGCTGGAGAACTGGACCTTGGCTTTGTCGACATTCCATTTACTGTGCCAAGTCATCGTTGTGAAGCGGTTAAAGCATTGGCGCATACCCGTATCGGCTGGATGCGCTCAGTGAGTAATATTCAGCACGCCTTTGGTATTGGTAGTTTCGTGGATGAACTGGCACACAATGCCAAAGTATCATGCCCAAAGATGTGGAAAGAAATGTTGGGCCAACCTAGGCATATCGACTTTTCCGGTCAACAGTTCAAATACGGAAACTACGGAGAGGATCTATCACGTCACCCAGTCGATGTTGGTCGCTACCACCAGGTGATTGATATTGTTGAAAGGAATATGGCTGAATTTGCACCTAACCAGTCAAATCAAGGCTGGGGCTTTGCCGTTCATCGAAGCTTTAATAGCTATGTAGCTATAGCGATACTGGTGGAGGTGGAAAACACAAACCTTAAGGTACTGCAAGCAATTGCAGCCATTGATGCTGGACTTGTTGTTAACCCTGATAGAGTTGTCTCACAAACCGAAGGCGCGGTGATTTTTGGCTTAAGCTTGGCGATGATGGGAGAGATAGCCTTTGAAGATGGAAAGGTTAAGCAGTCCAACTTCCATGATTACCCTGTACTTCGTATGGGGCAGTGTCCTGATATTTCGGTAACGGTAGTGAGTGCCAGTTCTGCTCCAGCAGGCGTTGGTGAGCCTGGTGTGCCACCAGTAGCCCCTGCATTGACCAACGCAATATTTGCAGCAACAGGAACCAGAGTTCGCGATCTGCCAGTAAACAAAAAACTTAATGTTTAAATTATGAGTACAATCGCAAAGGTAGAGCTTTATATCCCCCTACTCGTTCTTCGTGAAGGGGGATATATAAAAGAAAACAGCGTAGACAAAGACCCACAGAATTGACTGAACATAATGCAATTCCATTATTGACTCATCAAACTTGTCTCGACCTACAACTTAAAAATCAAATCGCTCAAAAGTTTCTTAATAAAAGCATGGATTGCTACGTAGCAACGGGATACAGGGTTAAAAATTTTCACTTTTCCGACTTCCTCACACAGAAGTCTCATAATTTTGGGCCATAGCCTTTACCTTGTAAGGCAACATCAAATAAAGACATATCTACAAAAACCTCGTTCGGCTTGCCATTATCATTATTGGGATAGTGTTGAATACTGCTCTTACTGGAAACTAAATTACTTTTTGTTCTAACCGAATAAATTTTAGAGAAGCTTGTGGCTATATCAACTGATTCCGGAGAACATGCGGGATGCCCCCAGCTATGGTGCTTAACGCCCGGCCTGTGTTTCATACACATCATTTAAGTCCATTTAAAGCCTCCGCTGCCTCCATATAATGGAGAAGCTTTGTGTACCCCCGCCAAACAGTTTTAACTCCGGGCTCACCATCGCCATTCCGTCCCAGAAAGCCTCCAAGTCCTGCCAACATACGAGTTATATCTCTCATACTTGGAGCTTCATTGGGTGGGGAGGTTTTAGCTTGCATTATCCATATCATACGCCACTCTTTTTCAGAGTAGAATTTCGTACACGACGTATCAGGAAGCGTTCGTGCTCGTGTTTTCATGGAGTGTAGACGCCACCCAATAATCATATAGATTGCAATACAGTTCAGCATTCGCTGCTCGGTTCTAAAGCGATTACTTTCTATCTGGCATCCGCCTTTCACCACTCTAAAATAGGTTTCAATTTCCCATCGACTTCGATACCACTCAATAATGATCCTCGCTTGCTTAAAGTCCTCAACTGCAAGATCGGTCAGCAGCATCCATTCAATACCTTTTTTGCCTTCTGGTGGGCTTAATTCCTTAGCAAAAACTGCGTAAATAGAAAGAGGTCGTTTTGATTTTCCTTTTCCCTGTAATCTTACTTCTGCAATGGATACACTGACCTTAGCTTCCCTTTCCGGCTCTCCATTCCTTTTGGGGATACCTACTGAGTATTTCCCGATGGACTTCTGTTTGGTCATATAGTCCCAACCAATCTATAAAAAATTCGAATTAACCAGATAATACCGTATACCGAAAGCGAGCCGACAATAAACCAAGACAAACCTATTTGCAGCCACGCCCCCCAATAAATTGTACCCTCACAATGAAACTCACATTGCGGATTATGCTGCCAAGCAACATATAGGCTAAGTACCGCAATAAATAAACCAAAAATGAGTGCTGGAATAAGATTGAATTTCATTATCTAACCGATGGCTCATAACGTTGCCAGCAAGGGCAGCCGAAGCGAAGCGTAGGCTGTCCAGCCCAGCCTCCGGCTGGGCGATCTTGCCTGGCCTGGTTATACGTGACCTCGCACTGTGAATAAAATTATTTCTTTCTAGGGCCGCCTGCAAAGTAGCCAGCCAAAATTAGTATGACGGCAATACCAAGCGTGTACCACTTGCTAACACTAGGGCTATCTGAGGGAACAACCTTGTAATAGCCATTTTCCAGTGTAGATTGCACCCAATTCAGCGGAACGAAATCCACTAACTCAGGAATTCCTGTAGCTATTGCTATCAGTGTGTAAACAAAGATCAAAATCCCTAAGTAAAAAATTATCTTAGCCATTCTCAATCGGCCGCATAATCGGCAGGCGATGCGCAGCATTGCCTGTCCGGTGGAAGCCCGTAGGGCTGGAACGAAATTCATGCGCTTGTTAAGTGTTTTTAGAGAAAAATTCTTTGAGTTCATAAATCGACTCTCTAGATTTTTTACCAAGCCATTTCTCAAATTGTACCGGCTTTATGCCACTGTGAGAGCCCACTAACAGTATCCCTTCAAGAAAACCAATTGTTGCCAACTCCGAAGTTTCCTCATCGTTAGATATTACACCTTTCTCTACAACACTAAATAGTTTATCGAAATCCGTATACTGGTTCGATACATACCTATTTATTATGTAATGAACAATAACAGAAATATCATTATAAAACCCTGGTATATCTCCTTCCCAGAAATCTAGATGTTCCTGCCAATCATCTTCTATATCGTCACAGGAACTAAGGAGTGCATTTATAAAGTCGATCTGATTCATATGACACTTAACGAGGCTGTAGAAAAACATTTTTAGGAGAAGCTGCCATTTCCCAGACTCCTCCAATTAAAATTTCAGCTAAAATTTATCTATACCACTAAATTTCTTTCATTGTATTAAATTTAGGCGTCTTGATGCCCTTAATTTATACTCAATCAGTGGATACTGCCATATCTCATCAATTTTTCAATGTTATGTACCAAGCAGAATATCTGCCATTGTCCCTGAACCTTACTTTTTCCTCGTAGCGAGAAGCGATTCAATCGCTTATTGGTACCAATGTTCCCAAACACTGGCTCGACAACAGACATTCGATGTCCATAAATGGTCTTGCCTTCGGCACTATCAACCCGCTTTTTCATCCAGTCGGTAGCTGTCCGTCCATTTGTCCAAGTAAGAGATACTTGCCTTCCGTGTCCTTTTCGAGAGTCAGCAGAACCTGGGTTTCGCATACATTGATTTTTAAGGCTGCATGCCCTGCAGTCAGTGAGGCGCCCTTCGAACAATAGCTTTTTCTTACCTTCACTGACATGCTCTTCCTTTAATAGAAGCATAGATTTTCCTGCCGGACAGATACAGGTTTTATTTTTCTTATTGAATGTAAATTCACTAGCAGGGAAAGTCTGCTGGACATTAGCCCTACCTTTTTGTTTACGCTTGCCATACTTGGCTTTTTGCTTAGCAAAAGCTTTATCACGTGAACGGAATTTATTGTCAGGTATGTAGGCATTGATGCCGCTCTCTCGCAGGTAGCTGTAGTTAGCGTCGTTGGAGAACCCAGTATCAGCAGTAATGATGACCTGTTTGGCCAAGATATCTTCATCTATTCCTAACTGCTGATAATGGCAATTGATGCCATCGAGAATAGGCTTCAATGTATGATGTTCTTGCCCCTCACCAAAGGCCTGTGCTTCAACAACTATCTGATGCTTCCTATCAACTGCGGCAACGCTGTTATAGCCCTGGATGGTTCCCTTGCTGGTAGTCATCTTGGCTGACTCATTGTCTGTGATATTACTTTTTACTTCTTTAGGGTTTTTACCTTGTCCCATCCTGGGGATTGATTCTTTAAGAACTGATCAATTTTATCAAAGTGTTTCTGAAGAGTATCAGCCGCTTTAGCTACCGCTTGTTTTCGCTCTTTTTCTTTAGGCTTCCTGCCATCAAGCCTCCTGTGCTCTTTGAGGCAATATTTGATCTTCTTGCGAATTTTTTCCTGCTTCTGTTCTAGTTCTTTAAAAGTTCCCGAATGTTCTTTGCTGGCATTGGATGGCATCTTGCATCCATCTATTGCAAAAAGTTCGTTGCCAAGCAGCCCCTGCTGATCGCAGACCAGTAACACTTGCTCAAACACCGACTCAATCGCATCAGGATAACTGCTTACGAAACTCGCAATACTAGTAAAATGTGGAACGGTATCGCATGACAGTGCTTTGAAGAGGATATTGTTCTCACATTGTCATTGAATTTCACGGCTCGAGGTAATACCTTTTGAGTAAGCAAACAATATGATTTTTAGTAGGATAGCCGGATCATAAGCGGTTCGCCCGCCGCAATCATCTTGATATTTTTTATGGAAGACAGAGAGGTCGATATGGTCATCAATCAGATGATGAAGTGTAAACTCAAAGGTTTCAGGTTGTAGTTGTTCTTCGAAATTGATGACGACCATTGCATCTTAGTTGTAATCGTAACGTTTGAAATTGGGCATATGGATAATCTCGGCATCAAGACCTCCATTTTAACAAAAAAGCTACCTTTTAAGAGTTTTTCTACAGTCTGAAGGCAAAAAGCAGCGGTTTATTCGCTGCCTTTGATTGTTATACATTACCACTTGACAGAAAGAGGGTCGCCATCTGAACACATATCTTTTTCGACTTTATTTGCATGTATTTTATTTTTTTCTCCATTAGTAATTTTGTATACAGAAACTTCACAGCGCTGTAAAGCTACGCCTACAAAGATATTACGCTTCCCTCCGATACGCTCATTAACAACTATATATTCCTCACCTTTTTCAGGGACAAACGAAACGAAGTCATAACATCGCTTAGCCCAACCACTATTGTACCAACTTACAATAGAGCCTGTGGCCAATTCCTGGCCTGGCTCTACATAAATACTTTTGCTTGCCCCTAATTCATCTACAGCAGAATATGTACTCCCCTCTTTGCATACCAAAGGAAAGCCTTTTAATGGAACTCCTTCATAGGACTCATATTTAATATCAGCACTAAATGTTATTTTCGCGCTACCCGTTTCATTACGATCTTCATGGGAAGGAAAAGCTGCTGCGTAACCAGACTCTGAGAACGGCCTGGTGGTGCAAGCGTATAATAAGAAAATAATAAAAAATATTGGTATTTTAAGTATTGATTTCATGTCTGGCACCTATAATGAGGGTGTAGAAAAACGCAGCCCTCTTTTTGTATTGTGCTTCTACGTAAAAAAATAGCCTACTTATCAGTGAAAGATAAACCAGAAATCACGTAGAATCATCATTTATGGTTGATATTCTATCATATTCGAGAGGGCAAATATATACATTAGTTTTCAACAGCCTGAACGACTACAACAGGGGCGGCTGGAGCGTAGCGTAGGCCGTCCCGCGAAGGGCCAAGGGCCCGTAGCAGCCTGCTTGTAATTGTTAATTTTAACTTCCAAAGGCCGACCACCATTCACTAAACACAATTACACCACACAATAAAGTAAGCCAAACCCAAATTGGGAGCACTCTACTTAATTTTGCTTTCCTTAATTTCAGTGGATCTTTGTGAAACACGAAAATATATTTATCTCCTTCAGGGTATTGCTCTAGGTATTCACCTACTTCTTGAGCATATTTTTCCGGGATTAAACTTATATTTTCATACTCGACTCCGTTCAATTTGTATTTGGCTCTTTGAGCCTTAAATTCATCTACGCTCTCGTCCATGTTTTCTATATTGAATCTGGGATCATCACCAGAGATACCATACTCGAATCTTCTATATTTTGGAGCCATAACTCTTTCTCAAAACATAATCGGGATAGGGAGGCACCTCACGATGGCTCTCCTCCCACACCACCAGGCATACGGATCACGTACCATGGCGGTTCAATTCTATTCCCCTTCCTATCTGCCAATTCCGGCAGCCCCAAGTTCCTAAAGTATCTATTTGGCAATGCTCTGTAAAGGGCAGGACTTTTGCTTAGCCTCCATGGTCCATGCGCTGATTTGGCCGTGTTCCACGCTAAAAAGCGATCAACACCCAGCCTTCTTAATCTGCGGTAACCACTACGTCCCCATTGCTTCCATAAATAACATCGCAACTTCCGCCTTATCCACTTGTCCAGATCTTTCAGAGGGCTCAGTACTTCACTGATGTCAAAGTACGCTTTCCAACCAAGCAGGGACTTCTTTAACTCTTCTATGATCTGAGTAAACTTGCGGCCTCGTGTTCGGCGGGTGACCATTCTGATCTTTGCCTTCAATTTATTAATCGATGATTCTGATACCTTTATCCGGGCATCCTTCTTCAGCAATCTAAATCCTAGAAAGCTCCGCTTCCAGAAGTGATCCTCTGCACTCTTCTCAGTATTTACTGTGAGCTTCAGCTTACATTTGATGAAGTGCGTAAGGCTTACTTTTATCCGCTCTGCAGACCGACGACTTCCCACCAGAATTTGAAAATCATCGGCATATCGTACAAAACTGAGTTGCCGCTTGTGCAGCTCCCAGTCCAGTTCATTAAGCACAATGTTCGCTAGAAGCGGAGATAACGGCCCACCTTGCGGGACGCCTTTTGTTGTAGCTATTACCTTGCCATCGACTACCGTTGGCGCTTTTAGGTATCGGTTTATCAACCCCAGCACATCAGCCGGTATTCCGCTTTGCTTCAGTGTTAGCATGAGCTTGTCATGATTCACTTCATCAAAGAAGGATTTCAAGTCCATATCGATCGTCCAGCGCTTTCCTTGCCGAACAAAGTTTTGGACCTGTCTAATCGCCTGGTGTGCCGATCGATTTGGTCTAAAACCAAAACTAAGAGCATGAAACTTCAGCTCCCATTGCTCACTGAGTATCTGTGCGATAGCTTGCTGGATCAATCTATCTTGCACCGTTGGTATACCCAATGGACGCAGGCCTCCATTGCCTTTTGGTATAAAGACGCGTTTCACCGGTTGAGGACGATAACTACTACTAAGCACCTTTTGTCGGGTAGCAATCCAAGTCTGCTTAAGATGTTCCGGCAGTTGTTTTACCGTCATACCATCGAGACCTGGCGCACCCTGGTTACGAGAAACTTGTTGTAATGCTCGAAACAGATTATTCCTATCTAGAATTCGCTGCATTAAAAGAGATGGGAAATTGGACAATGTATGATTAAGTTTCCAGTTTGATGTTCACCCAGAAAAAAAATTTTTTTTCTCTGGTAACTAAGTTACTTGTCAGATGCAGTCATCAAGCTCTGCGTTAATAATACTGTCCAGAATTGTTCAGGCCTTCAGTAGCACGAAATCTACCTACTATGCCCTCTGCTGACTTCTATGGATCGGTCAAAACCAATCTCTCAGTTTTCAGTTACTCCATTAACAACCCATAGACCTCCCAGGGTAAGACATTTAACTTTCTTCACGTAGATGCTGGATTTATAAAAACGTAGGCCAATTGTGGATGGAGAGCTTTATGGTCACGTGCCCACTGGCTCCACCTGCGTCACACCTCATATCCAGTTCTTGTTCATCACCCCGTGAATTTGCGTTGGGCTTCCTCCAGCCAATACCTCGCGATATTAACCTTGCCCTTTCGCTAACCTTCGGCTCCACGAATACCTGGTAAGAGGGCTTTCACCTCTCTAGTTAAATGCCATGCCTGGCACACACGCCTATATCAGGTGCGCCGTATGCGTCACCTGGATTTACTTGTTAGCTGCATATTTTAATTTGTACTCTTCAGCAAGTTTTTCGGCTTTGCTGATATCAGAGCCTAAAATTTCTTTGAGTTGGGCAAGGTTTTTTAACGCTTGACCATCTCCAGCTTCGGCAGGCATTTTGATCCATGCATAAGCTTTAACATAATCAAGTTCAACGCCATGTCCTTGAGCAAACATAAGCCCGTACTCGTTCTGTGCTTGAATAACACCACTTTCAGCTGCACTCCCATACCATTGAGCCGCTTTTTCTTGGTTCGGCTCTACACCAAAGCCTTTACGATAAAATTGACCAAGGTTGAAAATACTTTGCAAATCACCAAGTTCTGCTGCTTTTTCAGTGTACCTAAATGATGAATTTGGATCTTGCTCTACACCGTCACCCTGCATATACATAAGGCCCAAATTAGCAATAGAAGGTAGATACCCTCCTTCAGCAGCTTGCTTGAAGAGCTTTACTGCAATCTCTAGGTCTTTTTCGACTCCTAACCCTTGGTAATACAAGCTTGCAGTTAAATGCTGACCAGCAGGGTCACCTTTTTCAGATTCAGCATTAAACATTACAAATGCTTCTTTGTATTTTCCTGCATGATAAAGCTCTATTCCTTCATCAAGACCCGCATATGTGTTCATTGAAATGATTAATCCTACTACTGAAATTATCTTCTTCATTTACTCGTACTTTTAGGTGTGGGAGTAGCTAACGCCTCAATAATGGGCCGGAACGTAGCGGCGAAGCCGCGGAGTGGAGGTCCAGCCCCGCAGGGGCGCCATTGATTGATTTGTTATGCATTTGCTGGATTTAGAAACTGATATCTTATATACCAGTTGCCCTTAGTTGGCACAATGCACTCCGATTTTATTCTGGGCTCTTGGCTCAGATTGCAGACTGGAGAGCTTGGTGTGTTTTTATAGCGGACAGCATCAATTACACACTGTAGGCCTGCACACTCTTCGAACGCAATGTACGAGACTAAACCCTCTTTAGTCATTTGTGTTAGATACAGTGGTAGAGCCTGGAAGAGTGGATATATTTTTATCTTATCGTCTTTCTTTAGTGGTATGCATTGGGCGCCCTTAGAGGGCTTTGCGCAAAGTGAGCCATCTATGTATTTGTACTCGAAGTATTCGGGGTGTTTTATAAGCTCAGAATACAGAGCCTCGGCTAGATCATGCTTTTCGATCATGCCATCTCGGCTTTCTCCGAGACGTGGATAATTCTCAGCCTGTGAAAAGCAACTAGCGAGAAGAAGAAAGATAAGGCTGAGTGATTTATTCATTTGAGTGCATAACGCCGCCAACAACGGCAGACTTGTTGCTGTGTTTTTTGTGCTAAAATGGCGAAGCCATGCACAAAAAGTGCAGCAGCAAGGCTGTCCAGGGAGCGCAGCGACTGAGGTTGCTTGGCCTTGTTAAACCAGATTGTATTCATTTAATTTAAACTGCTCTATGAGTTCGTAAGCCGTTTTCTTCTTTTGTGTTTTCATATTAGGGTCAGCACCTGCTTCAAGTAATACACGAAATAGAGACTTAAACTGTGAATACACAATACTCGCTTGTTTATCAGTAAATTCTCTACCTATTATTTGCCTAGTATCTAATATTGCTCTTGCCAAACAGCTATTGCCGTATGAATCTTCAGAATTTACAGATGCACCATTCTCGATAATATTTTGTAAAGCCTTTAGAGCAATTTGAAAATCCTTTTCACTATCAGCCAAAGCATAAGTATTAAACGCTACTCCCCTGATACAGTCATGAATAACAGGAGCATTCCATTCGTTTATAGTAGATTGCTCAATAAAGTTGACATCAGCTCCTTTAGAAATAAGATAGTCTGCTATCTCATAGCTCCCAGTTTTATAAGCCACGTGCAAAGGTGATTGCCCATCATCTTTTTTGGGTGGAGAAGAGCTACATGCATTAATAAGTTCAGGAATCTGATTGTAAAGTTCTTTAACTAAGTCAAGATTGCCAGCTCTAACGGCTTTAAAAAATGCCTTAATATCCTTTTTTAACATATTTCATTTCTTCGATAATGATGAATAGGGTTTAACGACCGCCGCAAAGGCCGACCGAAAGGGAGGTCCAGCACCATGAAATGGTGCGATTTTGCCGGCGCTTGTTAGGCATTTTTAATCTCCAAACTCGGAAGCTTTACTTTTGGTATCGGCTGACCCGGCCTCCAATCAGGAGGTAATCTCGGGCCTCTGAGCTGGAACGGTTCTTTTGGAAAGGTGCTTTCTATAAATCGCTTATTTGTAATATTTTCACTAGGACACACTTCGATGACTAAATGCGTAGCTGTTACTGCAAAAGGAGAAATATGTATCCACTCTGGGTACCAACCTTTTTCATTTAGAAGTGTATCAATCACTTTCTCAGACTCTACAAACAATCTAGTATTAGGCAGCTTAACTTTACCTAGCCCAGGCTCCCACTCCTGATCATCAATATCAAAAACGCGATAAAACAAAAGCTTATCTGGAAGTGGACCGATGCACGACTCTTCATTACATCTTTTTACGCAGCGGGTGACCTCTTCTAGAAACATTTCTAGAAAAGCTTCCTTCGTAAACGTTTCTTCAATTAGTTTCATAGCTTTACGCCTAACGAGGCTGTAGAAAAACAGTTTTAGAAAAAGCTGCCAATCCTCAGGCTCCTCTAATTAAAATTTCGGGCTAAATTTAGCTATACCACCAAATTTCTTTCATTGTATTAAATTTAGGCGTCTTGACGCCCTTAATTCATCCTCAATCAGTGAATACTGCCATATCTCATCAACTTTTCAATGTTATGTACCAAGCAGAACATCCGCCATTGTCCCTGAACCTTACTTTTTCCTCGTAGCGAGAAGCGATTTAATCGCTTGTTGGTACCGATGTTCCCAAACACAGGCTCAACAACAGACATTCGATGCCCATAAATGGTCTTGCCTTCGATACTATCAACCCGCTTTTTCATCCAGTCAGTGGCTGTCCGTCCGTTTGTCCAAGTTAGGGATACTTGCCTTCCATGTCCTTTTCGAGAGTCGGCAGAATCTGGATTTCGCATGCACTGATTTTTAAGGCTGCATTTCCTGCAGTCAGTAAGGCGCCCTTCGAACATTAGTTTTTTCTTACCTTCACTGACATGCTCTTCTTTTAACAAGAGCATGGTTTTTTCTGCTGGACAGATGCAGGTTTTCTTTTTCTTGTTGAATGTAAATTCACTAGCAGGGATAGTCTGCTGGACATTAGCCCCACCTTTTTGTTTGCGCTTGCCATGCTTGGTTTTTTGCTTAGCAAAAGCTTTATCACGCGAACGGAATTTATTGTCAGGTATGTAGGCATTGATGCCGTTCTCTCGCAGGTAGCTGTAGTTAGCGTCGTTAGAGAACCCAGTATCAGCAGTAATGATGACCTGTTTGGCCAAGATGTCTTCATCTATTCCTATATGCTGATAATGGCAACTGATGCCATCGAGAATAGGCTTCAGTGTATGATGTTCTTGCCCCTCACCAAAGGCCTGTGCTTCAACGACTATCTGATGCTTCCTATCAACTGCGGCAACACCGTTATAGCCCTGGATGGTTCCCTTGCTGGTAGTCATCTTGGCTGATTCATTGTCCGTGATATTACTTTTTACCTCTTTAGGGTTTTTACCTTGCCCCATTCTGGGAGAGTGATTCTTTAAGAACTGATCAATTTTATCAAAGTGTTTCTGCAGAGTATCAGCCGCTTTAGCTACTGCTTGCTTTCGTTCTTTTTCTTTAGGTTTCCTGCCATCAAGCCTCTTATGCTCTTTGAGGCAATGTTTGATCTTCTTGCGAATTTTTTCCTGCTTCTGTTCTAGCTCTTTAAAAGTCCCCGAATGTTCTTTGCTGGCATTGGATGGCATCTTGCACCCATCTATTGCAAAAAGTTCGTTGCCAAGCAGCCCCTGCTGATCGCAGACCAGTAACACTTGCTCAAACACCGACTCAATCGCATCAGGATAACTGCTTACAAAACTTGCAATACTAGTAAAATGCGGAACGGTATCGCATGACAGTGCTTTGAAGAGGATATTTTTCTCACATTGCCATTGAATTTCACGGCTTGAGGTAATGCCTTTTGAGTAAGCAAACAATATGATTTTCAGGAGGATAGCTGGATCATAAGCTGTTCGTCCGCCGCTATCATTTTGATATTTTTTATGGAAGACAGAGAGGTCGATATGGTCATCAATCAAATGATGAAGTGTAAACTCAAAGGTTTCAGGTTGTAGTTGTTCTTCGAAATTGATGACGACCATTGCATCTTGGTTGTAATCGTAACGTTTGAAATTGGGCATATGGATAATCTCGACATCAAGACCTCCATTTTAACAAAAAAGCTACCTTCTAAGAGTTTTTCTACGGCCTGAACGTTGCCAACAAGGGCGGCCGAAGCGTAGCGTAGGCCGTCCAGCCCAGCTCATAGCTGGGCGAGCTTGCTTGGCCTGGTTATGTGCTGCTGTGTCATCCATGGCTTCCAGACTTCAACATAGATTCAAATAAAATTATTAAAAAAGCGCCACTTATAACTGGTAAAATTATTCCGGAGATAAGAAAAATAACAGCCAATGAGTGACTACCCATCTTATAGCGTCTATAACCCTCCATGAACGGATACAAGAAGAATCCTATTAGCACGCTATACAAGATGAACTCCGGGACCTTCAGTAAAGCTCCGCCCCCTAACCTTTCTAGGCCCAGGAGATAGATTATTGGATAAAGCAAACCGGCCATGACAAAAACAACTATTAGGTAAAGCCATTTACTCAAAGTTCATATCTCTTCGTTGAAGCACATAACGCCAAGTCTGTGTTTTATACACATTATTTAAGTCCATTTAGAGCTTCTGCTGCCTCTATATAATGAAGTAGCTTGGTGTATCCCTGCCAAACGGTTTTAACCCCTGGCTCGCCATCCCCTTTACGCCCCAAAAAACCTCCTAAACCTGCCAACATACGGGTTATCTCCCTCATGCTTGGGGGTTCATTTGGTGGAGTAGTTTTATCTCGAATCATCCATATCATACGCCATTCTTTTTCAGAGTAGGCACTTGTACACGGTGCGTCAGGAACTCTTCGTGCATGCGTAGTTATCGAATGTAGCCGCCATCCAATAATCATATAGATCGCAATGCAGTTCAACATGCGCTGCTCTGTTCTAAAACGGTTACTTTCTATCTGGCATCCGCCTTTCACCACCCGAAAATAGGTTTCAATTTCCCACCGGCTTCGATACCACTCAATGATGACCCTTGCCTGCTTAAAGTCTTCAACTGGAAGATCAGTTAACAGCATCCACTCAATGCCTTTTTCACTCTCTGGTGGGTTTAATTCTTTAGCCAATACAGCATAGAGAGAAAGTGGTCGTTTAGATTTTCCTTTCCCAAGTAGCCGTATCTCAGTAGTGGATACGTTGACCTTGGCTTTTCTTCCAGGCTCTCCATTCCGTTTGGGAATATCTACCGTGTATAGACCGACAGATTTCTGCTCATTCATATGATCCCAAAGCAAAACCGTTTCTTCTCCATCGAGCTCTAAAGTGCGATTGGCCTTAGCTCGAACGATATAGCTCGCCCGCCGCTGTTCACTTTGATCTTCAGCCAGTTGAAACCACTCATGAATATCACCCTCTCTATCAGCAATACTCACAATTGTACTTTCAGGGCAGCGCTCCTGTATCTGACAAGCCGTTTCGTAATGGTCTAGCCAGCGTCGACTCTCCTTATCCTTTATCGACTTGGTATAACGGGAATTAGAGCTTGATTCCTTGTCTCTCTGCCACATACTACCCTCAACAACACCCAAGTTAATTCTTGATGGCGTTATAGCGATGGAGGTGTGCAAGAGTTGCTGATTGGTCTCTTTCCGCCTAAGTGTTCCCATCTCTTTACTTTCTAAGTCAGTGGCAAAATTTAGAAAGGTGGTATCTTGAGGGATAAGAACAACGGGCTGCGCCTTGATTCTCTCAAGAGTTGCCGATTTATGGCCGCTCATAATAGAGTCAAAATTGACTTTATCATTTTCGATAAAGCGATAAGCTGCAAACGTTTCTGCCCAAGTTTTGTTTGCACAGGGAATGCTATTCTTTGGATCTGAACTTAAACTACTAAGAATATTGGACAAGCGCTTATTCAAGCGTGTATCACCCATAACCTGATTTTTTACTTCGTCCATGACCCAGTCCTGCATAATAATCCAATCAAATCTGTAATTCATGCCAGGTCAAACTGTAACTTATTGATTTACATAATAAAACCGGAAAAACTTGTGTATAAAACTTAGCGCCAAGTTCAGCAGCAGTTTGTGGAGCGGAGCAAATGTATTATAGCGTAGCGACAACACATTTGAGCAGTGGAACAAACTGTCCGTCTGCAACGCCTTGTATGGTCGTTCTTGCCTGATTCTGATGTTGAAAATCCTTTTCGTTAACGGGTAAATTGAGACCCACCTTCGGCGGCCACCGAAGGCCTTGTTTGTCACAGTTCGTTGCTGCGCCGGTTTATAAAGACCGTTAACAAGTAGGAACGTGACAGACACTCACTAGGCATAACTCGGATAGTCATGTGGGCCTCGAGCCCGAATAGCAAGGCGGAGATAGCTTATCTTATGGAACCTCAAGAGATCAATGTCGGTATCGATACCAGCAGTAAACAACTCGATATTTATGTGAGACCTACTGGCCAATTCTTTAGTGTTGCCAATGATAAAAATGGCATTAAGGATGCCATTAAACAATTACAACCTCTTAAACCCCAAAGAGTACTAATAGAGTCTACAGGAAGACTCGAATTAGAGTTTGTTTGCGCCGCCGACAAAGCAGGATTACCTATTGTTGTTTGCAATCCTTCTCAGATAAGAAGCTTCGCTAAATCCGCAGGGCGTCTCGCCAAAACCGACAAGCTAGATGCAATGGATATTGCACATTTCGGTGAGGCCATGAAGCCAAGGCTATCGACGCTAAAACCAGAAAAACTTAGGGAGATCAGTGACTTACTGGCGGTAAGAAGTCAGTGTTTAGAGATGAGCACAATGCAAAAGAATCGGCTTCAGAGAATGCCAAAATCAGTACACAAACCTATACGGACCATTCTAAATACCATCAAGAAAGAGCTACAAGGTATCGACAAGCAACTAGATAAACTGGTTAACAGTGTGTCTGAGTGGCGGCAAAGGCGCGACTTATTGTTGAGTGCTAAAGGGGTCGGAAATGTATTGGCTTATACGTTGATGAGTGAACTTCCCGAGCTAGGAAAATTGAACCGTAAAGAAATCGCTGCACTTGTCGGTATCGCCCCGATGAACCGTGATAGCGGCAGCTTCCAGGGAAAGAGATATATTCGGGGTGGAAGGCATCGTGTACGAACGGTTTTGTTTGTTTCCATCATGTCGGCCATACAGCATCATCCCAAACTAAAGCCGATGTACAAGCGATTAGTCGACGCTGGCAAACCTAAAAAGGTCGCTCTGATTGCCTGCATGAGAAAGCAGATTACGATCCTGAATACGATGGTGAAAAATAACACCTACTGGGATGAAAGTATGGCTTAAAAACTTGACGAGCAACCATAGTCACTTGTTAGGCGGCTGCTCCCATAACTCGGTTCAATAATTTTCTTTCTGTGCAATTTCCCACACTTTCAGAAACTCTTCTTCCGTTAATTCTACAAGATCAAACTCTTTCTCAAGACGAGGTATATCTCCCTCAGGAAACTCCGGTTGATCAGTAAAAAAGTATACCTCATTATTTTCGGTGTCAGGTGTCGCCCAAAAATGGCATCCATCGATAACGTAAATTTGCCTCACGATTAGCTGGTCTACAACTTCACAAAGGAATGCACCTTCCTCACCTTCCATGCCCTCAGCATACGATTTATAAAATCTTCGATTCATGGTTTTATTTAACCCTCATCGCCTAACGCCCGCAATAACCGGCCGGAGCGAAGCGGAGGTCCGGCGGAAGCCACAAAGTGGCTGGAGCGAAGTTAATTGCCTTGTTATGTGCATACACCGCAGGTCACCTACGGCCCTTTTTTTGAGTAAAAATACCAGTCCATTTTCTTAGTCCATGCTCCCCAACTATCAATAACAAAATGATTGCGACAACCAGCACCCACTTGGGCATTGATAAGGCCTCAACAATAATTCCTGCGATAAACGTCGGCAGTATTATGAACAGTACCCAGTAACATGGTGTGATGTACTTTTCATTCATTGGCTACGTATTCTAATTTCAATTTAAGCACGGAACGTATAGCACCTGACACATAACGCCGTGATATGAGGCCGGAGGTGCGAAGCACCGAGGTCCGGTGGAGGCCCGTAGGGGCGGAACGAACATCATCACCTTGTTAGGCGAACAATCTATCTTAGCTACCATAGTTTTCTCTACACTTGCTGCAGTAAAGAACCTCTTTTGTCTTTACACTTTCAACCCAGCAAGGCCCATAAGCCACAACATTAGCATAAGGATATTTTTCATTAGCAGTTCGCTGCTCCGCTTCTGTAGGAGATTTTCTTGTACCATAAATGATTTCAACATCATCTAGCTCAAACTCAACTTGATGTAAATGGCAGTATTGAAACAGCGACCATATTTCTGGGTATGTTTTTTGGCCTAGATCATACTCGCTAGCAAATTTTTCCCATTCAATCTCTTGTTTGAATTTAAGGCGATCATTTTCTTTGCTTGAGCAACAAATAGTGGACAGAAAGCTCACATACCTTTCTGTGCCAATGAACTCTTCAAACTTTTTTCTTATGTCGCTAATTTCCATCAGGGACTCGATTCTCTTGGACGCCTAACGCCCCGCAGCACAGGCCGGAGGTGCGAAGCACCGGAGGTCCAGCACACGAAGTGTGCGATTGTGCCTGCGTTTGTTAAGTGACTCACATACAGTTACTAAATACGCCACCATACCTCATCACCAGATATACATAGCATTACGTCTTTAAATACACGTTTATCCGACATACGCACCAATTGCAGTTTTAAATTATCAATTGCAACAAAGGTATCTTCTGATTCTTCAGAATCGAATTCTTCGGTTTCTATAAATTTCTGAGCTTTTTCAAAGAGATTACGGTATTCATCAAAAGGCGGAGTTGGAACCAACACACCTATGAACCAAGGCTGATCAAGGTCTATTTGTGTTAAGTCGGCCAACTTTTGGTCTTCTTTGTATAGTTCCCAGATATTCATTTTTCACTTAACGCCGCGCTCAGAGGCGGCTTACTTTGGGCGCTTTATGCGCGAAAATAGGAGCAAAGCGACTGCGCATAAAGTGCACAAAGTAAGACGTCGCCTTGCAGCGCTTTGTTAGGGCTAACCCCGGGCACTGCCTCTATGCTTAAGCCAAAACCCAGAATGATGCTGTGCAACCGACAGCCCTAAGTAGAAACGCTCGATGTTCAGCTGTGATTTTGGAAACGTGAATTCACGCACGAACATCGATTGCAAGAGTACTAGTGCCGCCCCTATCTGGGTAGAAGACTCCGGCCCATGCCCGCTATTTATATAGCTGGGAAAAAAGTCCATCATTTCCCTGAAATGAAGGCGAGCCATTGCAACAGCAATTTGTGGGCTAACCATACTACCATTTTTGAAGCGGTTCTTTAGCTCTTCCAGGTGCGACTTATTCTCCGAGACAATGAGGCACATACATGCAATTAAGTGCGAACGCCAATTCACATCAAGTAGCAGAGTTTCATAACCTGTATGTTCGGTTTCAAGCTCAGTAGCTAGAGCACTAAAGATAGAAAGATCACTTTCTACTTCAAATGGTTGAAAACTCAAATCAAAGGCCTTCAGGTAGAAGCTACCATCATTACTGAGCTCTTCTAACCTCTTAAATACGTTCATCTACCAATTGCCCTAACGCTTTTGTAAACGGCGAGCGACGCAAGAGCGAGTCCAGCGGAGCACCGAAGGTGTGTAGCGGTGTTTGACAAACTTGTTAGAAGTATTGTGCAAAGTGCTCATCAAATGACCTGTAGCGACCAAGACAGATCGTATCAAACTCGTCTAGATCTCTTTTCTTGAATACACCAATATTTCTTAATGCTTGGTTAATACCGCCTTCAGTTTCTTCCATTACAACTTTACTATCAGAATACACCGCAGCGTATTGCTTACCGATACCACCAAAGTAGTCGGTAAAAATAATTGCATACCTCTTTAAGCCCAGCTCTTTAGCAAAATAATGGGTAACAGGGCAGTTTAAAACAATTTTCCCATTACTTTCATTTGATATTAACAGTTTTTCTGCCCAATGATCTGAATGCCCTGCATTTAGACCTACGATCGAGAACCCCTCATGGTTGACACACGGCAACTCGAATTTCCTTAGTAGCTCTGCATCGATATCGCCTTTGGCTACAATTGCTTCTATATGATGCCCCACGAATTCTCCTTCGTACTTCTAACGCCGCGATAATCGGCTGGCGCTGCACAGCAGCGACAGTCCGGTGGAGGCCCGCAGGGCCGGAACGAAATTCATCGCCTTGTTAAGTGCCATACTATCGCACCAGGCGCCAACCTTTTTCAGCCGCTTTTGCATTAATCTTTTTCCCAACAACCTGAGCCACTGGACTGCATGGATAGGCTACCTGACTCACACTGCTATCGTCGAAATAAACTCTACCATTTAAATCTTTACCAACAAATAGAGTTTCATATGCCAATCTACGCCTGCGCTCGTGTTTGCTGCCATCAAGATCAATAAAGCAGAGCTTCTTGGGTGCAACATAGAAATCTATACCTTCTTCCTCAAGTGCTTGCTTAAATTCTTCAACACCCCAGCCAGAAACTTCTGAAAAATCAGAAAATTCTAATTCTCGAAATCCAAAGTTACCTGTAATCGCGTCTAAGATATCCCCATCAAAGTAAAATACCCACGGGCCGTACCCCCACATATTTGCATTTCTATAAGTTTCAATTTTATCTTTAGTATCGCTTCTAGCCCAACCAGTAGGGACTCCCAGTATTGTGAGAACATCTTGCTTTGATGCACCAACAGCCAGCCCCAAAAAATTTCCTGTATTCAAGAAGTTGATGATATTTAGAGAATGACTCAATTTTATGTACTCAAGAATGGAATTAACGCCCAGCGCAGGCGCAGACAGCGCGGAGCAGCTTTTGTGTTAATGTTTGAGCGCCAGCGAGTAACACAAAAGGTGCGTAGCGTTGGCTGTCGCTCTGCCGCTGTTTGTTAGGCACTACGACGCACGAAGGTGATTTCGAAGTTATCACCGTCCCAATTTGTTAGTGTGCCGAACCAATCTTCACGAACGAAGAATTCATTTTTGAGTGTGCTAGCATCTATACCGGCTTCTACCGCATTTACATCGCTCGTTCTTGCAATAACAGGACGAATAACTTGTTCATTTGCATGTGCCTCTTGTAACTTAGCTTTTAACTCGTTACTTCCTGGCCCTTTCCATCTTGTGACAAAGTCAATGTACTTGATGGTATTGCCTTCTGGCTTTGTAAATCTATGCTTCCAAAGGCTAATAACTAGCTCGCCGTCCGAGTTCTCTGCGGACACGGACCAATTCACATTTTTCAACTTTGCTTTGTATCTAGCAAATGCTTCTGTATACAACATGTAATTACACTCGATTTTTCTTGTATGCCTAACGCCCAATTCAGTGGCCCGATGCGGAGTGCTTTTAATTATGTTGTAATGTAATGAAAGCATAATTAAAAGCGCGGAGTATCGGGTCCGACTGCAATTTCTTGTTATGTGCTCTTACTCCGTTTTTTTGAACCAACCGTTTTCTCTTGAACTAAGTTCCTGCCAGGACTCTCTACTTAGAATTTCCATATTTGAATGCTTAGTACCTACTAATACTTTTTCAGAATCCCAGGACAGTACTTCTTCTAGGTCTTCAGGAGGAACACCACCAAATTTCGGGAAATACTCCGGTTTAAATGCCCATACTCCACTTTCGATAGCTTCGACCAATTGCTTAACATTCTTCGGTTCAGCGCACAATATTGGTAAAGTACAAATTACTTTAGATATTTCTTCCGGCTCATAGTAATCATCATCGAGAACCCAACCCTCATCTCGCCATAGATAAAATGTCGAGCTAGCTTGTGATACTACAATTGCTGTTTCAGAAATATTTGGACCGCACTGGTAGAACACAGAATATCTAATTTCATTAATATCAATGACTCTAACAGAAATTTCAGAGGAAATGGGAACCTCGTCGATTATCTGAGATAGCAAATCTGCAATTAATGGGTGCGCAGCCCTAATGGAGCTTTGAGTCTCCAAAATTTGAGCTAGGCGCTTCTCGATACTTTTTCTTAAATCTATGACTCTCATCCTCTTGTCACATAACGTCTTGCCTGTGTTTTATACACATCATTTAAGTTCATTTAAAGCCTCTGCTGCCTCCATATAATGGAGAAGTTTAGTGTACCCCTGCCAAACGGTTTTAACTCCAGGCTCACCATCGCCGCTCCGCCCCAGAAAGCCTCCAAGTCCTGCCAACATACGAGTTATATCTCTCATACTTGGAGCTTCATTTGGTGGGGAGGTTTTAGCTTGCATTATCCATATCATACGCCACTCTTTTTCAGAGTAGACTTTCGTACACGACGTATCAGGAAGCGTTCGTGCCCGTGTTGTCATGGAGTGTAGACGCCACCCAATAATCATATAGATTGCAATACAGTTCAGCATTCGCTGCTCGGTTCTAAAGCGATTACTTTCTATCTGGCATCCGCCTTTCACCACTCGGAAATAGGTTTCAATTTCCCATCGACTTCGATACCACTCAATAATGATCCTCGCTTGCTTAAAGTCCTCAACTGCAAGATCGGTCAGCAGCATCCATTCAATACCTTTTTCCCCTTCTGGTGGGCTTAATTCCTTAGCAAAGACTGCGTAGAGAGAAAGAGGTCGTTTTGATTTTCCTTTTCCCTGCAATCTTACTTCTGCAATGGATACACTGACCTTAGCTTCCCTTTCTGGCTGTCCATTCCTTTTGGGGATACCTACTGAGTATTTCCCGATGGACTTCTGCTTGGTCATATAGTCCCAAAGTAAAGTCGTATCTTCTCCTTCGATCTCTAAACTACGATTAGCCTTGGCTCGAACAATATAGCTTGCACGCCGCTGTTCATTTTGATCTTCAGCTAATTGAAACCACTCATGAATATCCCCCTCTCTATCCGCGATGCTCACAATCGTGGTTTCAGGGCAGCGCTCTTGTATCTCACAAGCTGATTCATAATGGTCTAACCAGCGTCGACTCTCTTTATCTTGTATCGACTTGGTATAGCGAGAATTAGCACTAGATTCTTTATCTCGCTGCCACATGCTACCCTCAATAATACCCAGATTATCTCTGGATGGTGTTATAGCGATAGACGTATGTAGGAGCTGCTGATTAGTCTCTTTGCGTCGGAGTGTTCCCATTTCTTTGCTTTCTAAATCGGTAGCAAAATTTAGGAAAGTGGTATCCTGAGGGATAAGAACAACTGGTTGAACCTTGATTCTTTCAAGAGTGGCTGATTTATGGCCACTCATAATGGAGTCAAAGCTGACTTTATCATTTTCGATAAATCGATAGGCTGCAAAGGTTTCTGCCCAAGACTTGTTTGCACAGGGAATGCTACCCTTTGGGTCGGAACTTAAATTACTGAGAATATTGGACAAGCGCTTATTCAATCGTGTATCACCCATAACCTGATTTTTCACTTCGTCCCTGACCCAGTCCTGCATAATTATCCAGCCAAATTTGTAGCCCCTATAACGTACAAACTGTAACTCATTGATTTTTATAATAAAACTGAAAAAACTTGTGTATAAAACTTAGCGTCTTGCTAAGGGGCAGCCGAAACGCAGTGTAGGCTGTCCCGCGGAGGCCGCGCCTTTCGCGGCCGGAGTGTACTTGAGCAACTTGTTATGTGTACTCACTGAAATCTGCTTTTTCTTTAATAAACTGGCCACTAGCCAATAAAACACTCTCGATATCAGCTATTACTTGAGTGTTGTTTTCGGGAGCATAGATAAAGAAAGCCCAGATATCATCATCCAATTCATACTCGCCATTTTTGTACTCCCATAGCGTGATAAATTCATCCGTAGCCATAGAGATAGTAGCCGTATCTAATGTTGGATGTTTCACCGGCTTAGCATTCAAACCCTCGGCTAATATATCTTGTATGTCGGGAAAGCTTTTACTTCGATGCTCCCCCCAGAACTCTACTAAAAGTTCTTTCGATTTATAGCCAGGTCTTACTCGAAATTTTTCCATACTCTATTTATACATAACGCCCAGCACACGGGCGGCCGAAACAGAGCGAAGCGGCGTGTAGGCCGTCCAGCCTGGCGCTTTTTGCCGGGCTTTCGTGCTGCTGCTTGTTAGAGTTTGTGGCACTCATGTTAATTTTTAAATGACAATATTTTGAGACCAAGACAAACCAGCGCTCCAATTAACACGCCTTGCCCAGCAGCTATGATCGGAACTAATGGTACGGCTAAAAGCATATTACCAGGGGCGTCAGGTTGTACCAAAGCAGCAATTAAGAACAGCGGCGTAAAGATAACGGAAACACCCGTAGTCCAACCTTTCCATATTTGTGTGAACATTAATTACACTCGGTTTTATTGGTAGCTCTAACGCCCAAAGCTGCGGGTGCGAAGCATCCGTAGCCTTTGTTTGTTAAATTTAGTTCTCCATACCACCAGAAACATACTCCCGCAGGGCTTCAATCCCAACTCTAAACGGATGATTCTCATCTAATGGTTTAGGTTTTTTTGAGTAGTCTGAATAATTTAAAGCCCTCATTTTTCTCTGCATCCATCCCTCGTTTGTGGTGGGACAGTATGCCGCTGTACGTAACATCGTTTGAAAAATGTATTGACTGGGGATCAAATCAATTACTTCAGAAATATTCTTTGACGTTATGTGTTCTAGAAATCGATCACATGCCTCTCCGTTGGGTATTTCACCGGAGTTATAGGCCTCTAATACTTCTTCATATGTACGATAATTATCCATGGTTTTGCAATTTAACGCCGGCCACACAGGCGAGCGAAATGCAGTGTAGCGAGTCCAGCCAAATGCGTTTTTTGCATTTGGCGATTGTGCTGGCCCTTGTTATGAGCCAGCTCTTGATTCGAGGTACTTAATGACACGCAGCCTTTCTTCCTCGTAATACTCTTCTCGTGCTTCGTAATGAATTGTGGGGCTACAGCTTGTTATCATAGCCCCTCCCTCAACAGCCATACCATACTCAGCTGATTTCTTAGAGCCGGGATATGCGAACACAACATATTCAATCCCTTCTTTAAAAGTGAATCCACAAGCAGAAGACTGAGGGTGAGTAAAAGCTGTTACTTTTTCAGAAGCGCTAGATTTGTAATTTTTAGTTACTTCGAACTTCACTTTATCCAGGCTATTCGGAAGCCAATAACCTTTTTCCCAAACCCACTTACTTCCTATGCTTTTTACTACGCCACGAAACACGAACTCGTAGTCTTTAAAAGCTTCTTCAATTTCATAACCTCTGCAGCTACATGCCATTGCTAAATTAGGCAAGATCATTAGAAGGGCTATTACCACATTCTTCATTTACGATTCTCATAACGAGGCTGTAGAAAAACAGTTTTAGAAAAAGCTGCCAATCCTCAGGCTCCTCTAATTAAAATTTCGGGCTAAATTTAGCTATACCACCAAATTTCTTTCATTGTATTAAATTTAGGCGTCTTGACGCCCTTAATTCATCCTCAATCAGTGAATACTGCCATATCTCATCAACTTTTCAATGTTATGTACCAAGCAGAACATCCGCCATTGTCCCTGAACCTTACTTTTTCCTCGTAGCGAGAAGCGATTTAATCGCTTGTTGGTACCGATGTTCCCAAACACAGGCTCAACAACAGACATTCGATGCCCATAAATGGTCTTGCCTTCGATACTATCAACCCGCTTTTTCATCCAGTCAGTGGCTGTCCGTCCGTTTGTCCAAGTTAGGGATACTTGCCTTCCATGTCCTTTTCGAGAGTCGGCAGAATCTGGATTTCGCATGCACTGATTTTTAAGGCTGCATTTCCTGCAGTCAGTAAGGCGCCCTTCGAACATTAGTTTTTTCTTACCTTCACTGACATGCTCTTCTTTTAACAAGAGCATGGTTTTTTCTGCTGGACAGATGCAGGTTTTCTTTTTCTTGTTGAATGTAAATTCACTAGCAGGGATAGTCTGCTGGACATTAGCCCCACCTTTTTGTTTGCGCTTGCCATGCTTGGTTTTTTGCTTAGCAAAAGCTTTATCACGCGAACGGAATTTATTGTCAGGTATGTAGGCATTGATGCCGTTCTCTCGCAGGTAGCTGTAGTTAGCGTCGTTAGAGAACCCAGTATCAGCAGTAATGATGACCTGTTTGGCCAAGATGTCTTCATCTATTCCTATATGCTGATAATGGCAACTGATGCCATCGAGAATAGGCTTCAGTGTATGATGTTCTTGCCCCTCACCAAAGGCCTGTGCTTCAACGACTATCTGATGCTTCCTATCAACTGCGGCAACACCGTTATAGCCCTGGATGGTTCCCTTGCTGGTAGTCATCTTGGCTGATTCATTGTCCGTGATATTACTTTTTACCTCTTTAGGGTTTTTACCTTGCCCCATTCTGGGAGAGTGATTCTTTAAGAACTGATCAATTTTATCAAAGTGTTTCTGCAGAGTATCAGCCGCTTTAGCTACTGCTTGCTTTCGTTCTTTTTCTTTAGGTTTCCTGCCATCAAGCCTCTTATGCTCTTTGAGGCAATGTTTGATCTTCTTGCGAATTTTTTCCTGCTTCTGTTCTAGCTCTTTAAAAGTCCCCGAATGTTCTTTGCTGGCATTGGATGGCATCTTGCACCCATCTATTGCAAAAAGTTCGTTGCCAAGCAGCCCCTGCTGATCGCAGACCAGTAACACTTGCTCAAACACCGACTCAATCGCATCAGGATAACTGCTTACAAAACTTGCAATACTAGTAAAATGCGGAACGGTATCGCATGACAGTGCTTTGAAGAGGATATTTTTCTCACATTGCCATTGAATTTCACGGCTTGAGGTAATGCCTTTTGAGTAAGCAAACAATATGATTTTCAGGAGGATAGCTGGATCATAAGCTGTTCGTCCGCCGCTATCATTTTGATATTTTTTATGGAAGACAGAGAGGTCGATATGGTCATCAATCAAATGATGAAGTGTAAACTCAAAGGTTTCAGGTTGTAGTTGTTCTTCGAAATTGATGACGACCATTGCATCTTGGTTGTAATCGTAACGTTTGAAATTGGGCATATGGATAATCTCGACATCAAGACCTCCATTTTAACAAAAAAGCTACCTTCTAAGAGTTTTTCTACGGCCTGAACGCCGCTAGCAAGGGCAGCCGAAGCAACGCGTAGGCTGTCCAGCCCAGCCCCGGAGGGGTTGGGCGAGCTTGACTAGCCTGGTTATGGCTTGCGCGCTCGGGACCGACTACTAGCACTTTGCCTGCCATAGTTTGGCTGGCCGCAGCCCAATATTTACGAGGAAAGAATACCGCACTTTCCCCAACCAATTCCTATCTTACTGGCACTCCACAAAATTGCAGCGGACTGCCCGCATCTACCACACTTGAGCAAAAACTCTAAGAACGAAACTGCTTGAATTTCAACCAGTAAAATTGCTCAACACCGGATGCTATTTAGTGGCACTAAACCTTCAGCTACCACGGAAAATCAATAAACTGATCGCCACAATAACGCCCTGCACACGGGCGGCCGAAACAGAGCGAAGCGGCGTGTAGGACGTCCAGCCCGGCCTTTTTTGCCGGGCGTTCGTGCTGCTGCTTGTTATGTGTTTGATTTAGCGGCAATAACCTTACCTAAAACAACTAAGCCAGCCCCTAAAATTAATGTAGCCAATACATAGTTTTGGCCACCCTCTGTAGCTACAACTTTATAGTAAGTGTGACTATCCTCGCCGGTAAAGAAATTACTTATTGTTATCCAAAAATCTACCGGCAAGAAATTGCTCATAAAAGCCAACCCTGAATATGCAATAAATATCCAACCAAACCTTACAAACCACTTAGAGATCTTTTTCATGGATCACACATAACGTCGCGCTCAGCCGTAGACAAAAATGGCGCTTGTTTTGCCGGGGTTTGGAAAAACGAGTGCCAGTTTTGGCTGTCGGTTGCAGCGCCTTGTTAGGCGATTTACTGTCCATAAACAGCCTCTATATCTCTATCTAGAGATCCAGACCAAGATACAACTCTAAGTTTATTAGCGAAGTACCAATCAGAGTTTTTGTTGGTGATTGTATCTGGGTTAACGAGATCCCCACCTTGATAATCTGGTATACCTGACGGCACATCTTGGCCTAGTCTTTCTGCTAGCTGCCTATCGCAGTAATACTCTATAGCCACTAGATTATCTGAAACGATATCTTTTAGCGTTTCGATTGACTCTAGAGCATGAAAAAACTCCAAATTTTCCCGGCCAAACTTAATGTTGATCCTATCAGAAATAGAAAAGATTAAACTGGCCTCACTTTTAGGAGATACCACAACAAACTCCCCATCTTTGCCCGGAGTAGATTTCGATAACTGTTCCTCCCATCCGGGAAAAGCATCTATCAGATAATTTAAAGTTTCTTTGATCACTGAAATCTCTCGTGCCGCCTAACGCCGCCAGCACAGGCCGGAGCACGCAGTGCGGAGGTCCAGCCCCAAAGGGGCGATTGTGCCTGGCATTGTTATGGTTGGCGGCCTAGATATTAACAACTGTGTCATAGAAATAGGCCACTGGTTTATTGGAACGCATTATTACGAAGCCCTCCCTGGTTTCAGAGCCTCCGCTTTCTTTAAAGTTTAGAATTATATCTTTGGGCTTAAGCTTCTGTGCAAAGCAGGAATATACCGTATTCGTGCCTTCGAGAAGGCCAATTGCATCATGAATATATGATTCTTCTTCGTTGGGAAGAGGCTTAACCCTAGACAGCAGCTCAGCTTCTCTGGACAAATTCTTTAGGGAAGACTGGAGCATTGCTTCAAAGGTAATTGGCTCACCATATTCAATGGACCCGAAGTCACCCAGCTTTCTTTCGTTAGAGCTATCACCACGACAGTTAAATACCTCTGCATAGAGCGATGAGCTAAAACAATATAAAGCCATCAGGATAGAAAGTGATCTCATCTTAGTGACCATAACGAAAATAGATATGCGGAACCGTTAAGAAAGTTGGCAGTGCCTTTGCGCAAGCAAAGGGAATGACAACTTTTAGGTTTCCGCATAATCGGGTTGTTATTTGTTGCTCGTGGCACTGTGTACAAATTCACTACAAATATCTTTCTTTTGTTTTCTACCACGATTCGGAGAGAGAAACTAGCAGCACTAGGTTCGCGGCCTTGCTTCGAAGCGGCTGCGCCGTCCGCATTAACTTCGTTATGCGAGCGTCGCTGAAGCTTCGAAGCTTACATGAAGGTCGAACCGTTGACTATGGGCTTTCCCGCCAATACTGTTTTTTTATACAGCAAACTAATAATTACCTGCTATCCTTTATTGAACCCCCGCAAAACTGGAGCGAGTGACCAATAACGCCCAATTCAGCGGCCCGATGCGGAGTGCTTTTAATTATGCCGTAATGTAATGAAAGCATAATTAAAAGCGCGGAGTGTCGGGTCCGACTGCAATTTCTTGTTATGTGCTCTTACTCCGTTTTTTTGAACCAACCGTTTTCTCTTGAGCTAAGTTCCTGCCAAGACTCTCTACTTAGAATTTCCATATTTGAATGCTTAGTACCTACTAATACTTTTTCAGAATCCCAGGACAGTACTTCTTCTAGGTCTTCAGGAGGAACACCACCAAATTTCGGGAAATACTCCGGTTTAAATGCCCATACTCCACTTTCGATAGCTTCGACCAATTGCTTAACATTCTTCGGTTCAGCGCACAATATTGGTAAAGTACAAATTACTTTAGCTATTTCTTCCTGCTCATAGTAATCATCATCGAGAACCCAACACTCATCTCGCCATAGATAAAATGTCCAGTTAGCTTGTGATACTGCAATTGCTGTTTCAGAAATATTTGGACCGCATTGGTAGAACACAGAATATCTAATTTCATTGATATCAATGACTCTAACAGAAATTTCAGAGGAAATGGGAACCTCATCGATTATCTGAGATAGCAAATCTGCAATTAATGGGTGTGCAGCCCTAATGGAGTTTTGAGTCTCCAAAATTTGAGCCAGGCGCTTCTCGATACTTTTTCTTAAATCTATGACTCTCATCCACTTGTCACATAACGAGGCTGTAGAAAAACAGTTTTAGAAAAAGCTGCCAATCCTCAGGCTCCTCTAATTAAAATTTCGGGCTAAATTTAGCTATACCACCAAATTTCTTTCATTGTATTAAATTTAGGCGTCTTGACGCCCTTAATTCATCCTCAATCAGTGAATACTGCCATATCTCATCAACTTTTCAATGTTATGTACCAAGCAGAACATCCGCCATTGTCCCTGAACCTTACTTTTTCCTCGTAGCGAGAAGCGATTTAATCGCTTGTTGGTACCGATGTTCCCAAACACAGGCTCAACAACAGACATTCGATGCCCATAAATGGTCTTGCCTTCGATACTATCAACCCGCTTTTTCATCCAGTCAGTGGCTGTCCGTCCGTTTGTCCAAGTTAGGGATACTTGCCTTCCATGTCCTTTTCGAGAGTCGGCAGAATCTGGATTTCGCATGCACTGATTTTTAAGGCTGCATTTCCTGCAGTCAGTAAGGCGCCCTTCGAACATTAGTTTTTTCTTACCTTCACTGACATGCTCTTCTTTTAACAAGAGCATGGTTTTTTCTGCTGGACAGATGCAGGTTTTCTTTTTCTTGTTGAATGTAAATTCACTAGCAGGGATAGTCTGCTGGACATTAGCCCCACCTTTTTGTTTGCGCTTGCCATGCTTGGTTTTTTGCTTAGCAAAAGCTTTATCACGCGAACGGAATTTATTGTCAGGTATGTAGGCATTGATGCCGTTCTCTCGCAGGTAGCTGTAGTTAGCGTCGTTAGAGAACCCAGTATCAGCAGTAATGATGACCTGTTTGGCCAAGATGTCTTCATCTATTCCTATATGCTGATAATGGCAACTGATGCCATCGAGAATAGGCTTCAGTGTATGATGTTCTTGCCCCTCACCAAAGGCCTGTGCTTCAACGACTATCTGATGCTTCCTATCAACTGCGGCAACACCGTTATAGCCCTGGATGGTTCCCTTGCTGGTAGTCATCTTGGCTGATTCATTGTCCGTGATATTACTTTTTACCTCTTTAGGGTTTTTACCTTGCCCCATTCTGGGAGAGTGATTCTTTAAGAACTGATCAATTTTATCAAAGTGTTTCTGCAGAGTATCAGCCGCTTTAGCTACTGCTTGCTTTCGTTCTTTTTCTTTAGGTTTCCTGCCATCAAGCCTCTTATGCTCTTTGAGGCAATGTTTGATCTTCTTGCGAATTTTTTCCTGCTTCTGTTCTAGCTCTTTAAAAGTCCCCGAATGTTCTTTGCTGGCATTGGATGGCATCTTGCACCCATCTATTGCAAAAAGTTCGTTGCCAAGCAGCCCCTGCTGATCGCAGACCAGTAACACTTGCTCAAACACCGACTCAATCGCATCAGGATAACTGCTTACAAAACTTGCAATACTAGTAAAATGCGGAACGGTATCGCATGACAGTGCTTTGAAGAGGATATTTTTCTCACATTGCCATTGAATTTCACGGCTTGAGGTAATGCCTTTTGAGTAAGCAAACAATATGATTTTCAGGAGGATAGCTGGATCATAAGCTGTTCGTCCGCCGCTATCATTTTGATATTTTTTATGGAAGACAGAGAGGTCGATATGGTCATCAATCAAATGATGAAGTGTAAACTCAAAGGTTTCAGGTTGTAGTTGTTCTTCGAAATTGATGACGACCATTGCATCTTGGTTGTAATCGTAACGTTTGAAATTGGGCATATGGATAATCTCGACATCAAGACCTCCATTTTAACAAAAAAGCTACCTTCTAAGAGTTTTTCTACGGCCTGAACGTTGCCAACAGGGGCAGCCGGAGCGTTTGCGTGCGAAGCGCGCCGCGTAGGCTGTCCAGCCTAGCCCCACAGGGGCTGGGCGAGCCTGCTTGGCCTGGTTATAGCTGGCGCGCTCTGAACGACCTACTCGCTCTCTGCCAGCCAACGTTGGCTGGCCACTGCCCGATAAATTTACAAGGGAAAATACCATACTTTCCCCACCAATTAACTAGCTGAGTGGCACTCCACAATGGTGCAACTGACTTGCAGGGCTTGTTGACTTAAAACGACGGCACTTGATCGAAACTGCGGTGCCAGCTTGCAGGAAAACTTTCTGGCGAAGCGTGTTCAGGTAGAGATTGTTACTTGCAGCAACTACAAACCATCTAAAAATTGACCGCCACAATAACGTCTGGCTCTGGGGCTGCATGGAGCGCAGCGTAATGCAGTCCCTAGCAGCCACTTGTTACGAGCTGAATTTGCACAGATGTTTGATTGTTTTTTCATGTTCTTTACCCACCAAACCGACATCTTGATGAAAACGAAATCCAGACCTCTTAACTTTGGCCGCTTCAAGTGCCTTTTGTGCTTCTAAACCATCGTTATTGATTAGAGCTTTAGAGGCATGCCACTTATAATGATCAAGTGGAAACGTAAGCCTATCAACATGCTCATGTAATACACTTAGTGCGTAAGCGTATTCATTTTTTATTTTTTGAGTTGCCACCAAATATGGATAATCAAGGTACACCCCTGTTTGATGGTTTGGAAGCTCCCTTTCTCTTTCAAGTATCTCTTTAAAGGTGGCTATAGATCCTTCGAGATCATTTAGCTCTATAAATGCATTGGCTTTTGCTAATAGTGCTCGAACATCTTCAAATTTGTCTTTTCTGGATTCGAAGTATTCATCAACCAAACGAATAGATATCTCTGGATGCTTGTCAGCCAAAGCAAGAGCTTGGATTACCAAGTACTGATCTCGTTGCGTTCTTGCTCGTTTCAACTTCGAGTAGAAGTGCTCTTCGATAGATTCGTTCCAATCTTTATTTCTATACCAATCGTCAAATGACACGATATTCCCTTAGCACGTAACGTCGCAAACACGCGCTTGTCGCGTGCTTTGCCTTGTTAACCCCACTCAATAAAACTCTCCCCTTGCTCATTTATTTCAACGAAAATATCTGAGTAAGGCGAAATTTCAGGAAACTCGACACCTGGGTCACAGCGAACAGTAACCCCAAGAACCTCCACTAGCCTTCTAGCAAATTCAACGTCAGAACTCCATTTTTCTGCACCCTTGATACTAACTGATATATAACCATCTTGAATGCCAGTATTAATCAGAACCGCAGTCTTATTACACGTGAATAAAGTATGTCCCTCATCGATTTCGCAATCGTAGGACAATGCACCAATCTCTTCATTAAGGAATGAAACCACTTGCGTTGTTTCATTTCCCTTCACATAAACTTCTATATCTTCCATTTTGCTCATATGGGTTAACGCCTAAATCAGGTGCGCCGTAGGCGTCACCTGGATTTACTTGTTAGCACTACACTACAATGTGCTCACAAAGTGATTAATTATAGATTTTTTAATTTCTGGAGCTGTTTCTTTACTGAAACCATGACCGGTTTTATAAGAATTATGTACTACTTTGTATTTAAAATTTTTATTCTGTAAATACAACTCTATGTCTTTGGACATTTGATAGGAAGGCCAAACTTGATCATTTTCTGCTGAAACCATTAATATAGGACCGTTTATATTCTCAAACTTAAATAATGACTTCTTCACATTATTTAAATTTCCTAAAGCAACGTTAAACCTGTCTATTAACTTTGCATTTGAATCTAATCCTAAGCCTAAAGCTGGAATATCTTTATCTTTAAACGTCCAAGCAGATTTTGGTATTGTTAGTCCATACCATGCAACTTTGCTTGGTGTAGTAACAGCTATTGACTTAATTCTAGAGTCCATTGCAGCAAGTAAAAAAGCAGCTTCAGAGCCACGAGAACCACCGACTATACCGATCCTAGAAGAATCTATTGACGGATGTGATTCTAAATAATCAATTGCATCAACAAAATATTCCATTGGAATTTGGTCTAATGTTTTAGGAAGCCCTTTTTCTTTAAAGTATGCTAGCGCAAGAACGGCAACACCGTGAGGGGCGATCATTTCACCATTAGCATTACCTGTGCTCAATCCACCTTCAGAGCCACCAAAAGCAATTACTACGGGTAACTTATGTTCAATTTTAGGTAAATATAAATTAGCAACTAAATTTTTATGTTTTACCTTACTTGTTTCGTATTGATAATTTTCAGCTTTTAATGAAAAAGAAAATAATGAAAAGGTTAAAAGAAAGAACGGTATAAATTTTTGCACGCCATCTCCTTGTAGTGCTAACGCCCCGCTAAACGGCGAGCGAAGCAACGCGTAGCGAGTCCAGTGGAGGCCGCGTTTTCTGCGGCCGGAACGATGTTTGAGCGGCTTGTTAAGTTGTGGTTAGTCAAGACTGCGGCCTATTAACTTTGAAACGATTGCAATAATACCTTTTTCGTTGCTACGAGCATAGGAACTTACAAAGTAGTTACGAACAGCGAAAAATAGCCCTGCAATAAAACAAGCTATACCCACCCAATTGCACACATGAACTAACCGGCCAAACCGAGCTTCAGTGAGAACATGAAATTTACTGCCTGCTTGAGATGCTATATGCCCTTCGATGTAACCAACCAAAACAATAGCAATAAGAATGTAGGACACGGTACCTGTCAGTAAGGCACCCCACCATGGTAGGCGAGAAGCGATATGAACAACGTCGACCACAATAGAAACGATACTATTGCTGCGCTTTCTTCTATACCTCCTTCCCATAGCTCCGATCTCCCTCTAGCAACTTAACGTTGCCAGCAAGGGCAGCCGAAGCAAAGCGTAGGCTGTCCAGCCCAGCCTCCGGCTGGGCGATCTTGCCTGGCCTGGTTATAGCTGGCGCGCTCTGAACGACCTACTTGCTCTCTGCCAGCCAACTTTGGCTGGCCACTGCCCAATAAATTTACAGGAAAAAGTACCATACTTTCCCCACCAATTAACTATCTGCCTGGCACTCAACAATGCGGCAGCTAACTTGCAGAACTTGTTGGCTTAAAACGAAGGCTCTTGAACGAAACTGAGGTACCAGTTTGAAGGAGAACTCTCTGGCGAAGCGTGTTCAGGTAGAGATTGTTACTTGCAGCAACTACAAACTATCTAAAAATTGACCGCCACAATAACGCCGTGCTCATCGGCGGCTTACTTTATGCGCGTTTTGCGCGAAAATTTGAGCGTAGCGACCGCGCAAAAGGTGCATAAAGTAAGCCGTCAGCTGCAGCACCTCGTTAGTTGCTTTTTTGGACTCCGAAAATCTCATCTAGCACGGCCTCCCCTCGGTTAGTTGGAGCCAGCTCATACTGCCATTTATTGTCTCTTGAAAATGAGCTACTCCAGTTCCATGGATCATTAATGAAGCTTTCCAAATCATCATTGGTTAATGTCTTTACAGACTCAACAGAGTATGGCTCTTTGGAAGCTCTATCAATCTGACAGAGTGAAATCAGGCCCTTTGACACCAATGAATTTACAAGGCCAATTGCCAGCTCATATTTTTCAATGAGGCTATCTTCCGTAGCATCAGAATGAATCTCTGATATTAACTCTGGTAGAGTTTTACCGAAATCAGTCAACTCAACCAATAGCCACTTTTCGTTGTCTGACAAGCTGATGGTCATAATCTCCCTGAGCAACTAACGTTGCCAGCAAGGGCAGCCGAAGCAAAGCGTAGGCTGTCCAGCCCAGCCACCGGCTGGGCGATCTTGCCTGGCCTGGTTATAGCTGGCGCGCTCTGAACGACCTACTTGCTCTCTGCCAGCCAACTTTGGCTGGCCACTGCCAGATAAATTTACAGGGAAAAATACCATACTTTCCCCACCAGTTAACTAGCTGATTGGCACTCCACAATGGTGCAGCTGGCTTGCAGAACTTGTTGGCTTTAAATGAAGGCACTTGAACGAAACTGCGGTACCAGTTTGAAGAAGAACTCTCTGGCGAAGCGTGTTCAGGTAGAGATTGTTACTTGCAGCAACTACAAACCATCTAAAAAGTGACCGCCACAATAACAGTTAATTCAAAAGAAGCGTCTTTATATCACCCTTCTATATAATTCTACTCACTTCTTTCAAGATAACCTCAAAAACCCAATAATATCAAAAAGTTAAGAGCTTTGACATAATTCTCAACAGGTAGATATAAAGCAGGCGCTATATATCTACCTGCTTTTTCTGCTCTTAATAACATTATCAACCCTATAAAAATCAAAGAGATAGATCGTCATTTCCAGAAATAGGAGAAGCTTCTCTTGAATTCTGATATATAGAGCAAGCCTCAACTGTCTTAACCGCCTTTATTCCCGGGCAACTAACCGTGCGCTTAGTCTCAAATAGCTCTATCGCTCTTACCTGGCTTACGCTGCTCAATGACAGGCTCCGTCAACTATTCACCACCTGCTATCTTGCTTTAAGCAGCAAAGCTGAAGCTGGGGGGAGGAAGTGGTTATGTCTGTCATGTGCCGTTTAGCCCTTTTGGCAGTAGTTTTTGTAGATCTGATGGGTCAGGGATTGCTGTTCCCGATCATCAATGAATTGGTTATGTCGACAAAATTCCAGTTCCTACCTACTGATACGCCACAATCAACTCGGCACTTGTACTATGGAGTTGTGATCGGCAGCTTCTTTCTGGCGTGGTTTATTGGGTCCGTATATATCGCCAAACTGTCTGACAGTATCGGACGCAAAACTGCCATGGTGCTGTGTCTGGTGGGGGCTATGGCCGGATACGCGATCACTGTTCTCTCTTTGCTAAGCAATAGCCTTTGGCTTCTTATTCTAGGACGAGTGATCAGCGGCTTTACTGCGGGAAACCAACCTATTGCTCAAGCAGCAATGATTGATGCCAGCCAAAGTGAGCTGGAAGCCTCCAAGAACCTAGGGTTATTGGTAGCCGGAATGAGTGCTGGGGCTGTAGCTGGGCCGATTATGGCAGGAGTCCTGGCAGACAGGGAGCTATTGGGGAGCATAGCCAGTATCCAACTGCCCTTTTACTTTGCTCTGGTACTTGTCGCTATTACTTTGTTTTTGATCCTGACCTTTTATCACGATACCCGGCAAGCCCCGATGAAGCTTAGGCTTCGCTTTCTGGATCTATTTACTCAGTTTATACATCTAAAGGACCGCCCTCGGGTTGTCCGACTTTGCCCTGCCTACCTCTGTTTCATGCTGGTGCATCTCAGCTTTTATATATTTATCACAAACTATTTAAGCAGTAGATTCCAAGCTGGCCTGCTAATAACCAGTATGGCCATGCTGACTATGGGTATTGCGGTGGCAATTTCCAGCCTCTTTATGGTCAAGCCTGTTTTGTCCCGCTGGACTAAACCCCTGGTAGTTACAGTTTCCGCCTTAGTGATGGGAGCGAGTGCGTTAGTCTTCGTATTCAGCAGCCATATTTGGCTATGTTATCTCAGTGTGTTCTTCGCGTACCTTTGCTTTGGGCTCGCTTACCCCACCCTCTTGAATATATTTGCCAATAGTGTCGATGAAACGGAACAGGGTTGGGTGATGGGAATAGCTACTGCGGGCTTCACGCTGGTAGCAAGCTTGATTTCGCTCGCGGGGGGCATGGCAATGGAAGTTGATATCCGCTTACCGTTTTACATTACAGCAGCTGCATCGATATTAGTATTTGTTTTAATCCGCTGGAGCTGGCGCAAACTCCCTGGCGTAGCATAGTGAAAAATCAGGCAAATAAGTAACCGACCTACTCTGCCAGTGACACCAGACGTGGGCCCATCAGGGTAAGCTGAAAGGCCCATAACTTTAAACCCTGCCCCTCATTAGTTAATGAATTGCCTGCTCTCTAGCTAATCCACAGTCTACAGGGTTATTTATCTCCACACTTAAATCTAGAATACGGGCGATCCACCATATAAATGGCTCAACCTGACCACTTAAGGTGCAGCTACCAGTGCAAATATCATCAAGTAGCGACTGAACATCGTGAAGCCGCAAGGCCGTGACAGACCTCTGGTTTCTTAGCGTTACTGAGCAAAAAGGAACGTCGTTGACCGAGAGATCGCTCAAGGTTACTTTGCCATCATCAATTAAAATCTTCACCGGCTCAAACTGTTCAGTAACACTCACGGACAAGCACAAGTTGGGCACAGGGCTGGATAGTCGATTGATATATTCCTGCAGGAAGTTAGAAAAGGTATTTGCCCACTCACCAATTTCAGCGAGGGCTTGCCCCAAATCCATAGCCTCCTCTTTTGTTTCCTGGGATTGAGCATCAACCTCTTTTTCAGCCTCAATAAGAGCTTCCACGGTCCTATCAACATCCTCCCTCGTGTGAGCTGCCGAGCAGATCAACCTCAGGCGGCCGCGGCCGCTCTCAACTATCGGGTAAGTGACAGCCGAGGTTTGAATACCGCGCTGATAAAGCGCTTGGACTATCCCATATAGTTTATCTTTATCTTTAAAATGGGGTGTGATAATAGGCCCATCACCTGTTCCCAAATCGTATCCGGCCTGCTCGAATTTCCGGCGCATATAGCGGGTCGTATCCCACAATTGACCACGCAGTCCATCGTCAGATTTAATCCGACGCAAAGAAGTCAATGCGGCTGCAATATCTGCAGGACTGATAGAAGCCTGAAAGATATATGCCCTGGCTGAGGACCTCAGTAAGTCAACGTACTCCTTACTCGCAGCAACTACACCCCCAAGGCTACCGAGCGACTTACTGAGTGTTGTCATAATAAAATCAACTTGATCAGTAATACCTTGAGCCGCACAGATACCGGCACCACGCTCACCATAAAAACCGAATGAGTGCGCCTCATCAACTAAGGTCAAGGCGTTGTATTTCTTTGCTGCATGCACGATTTCAGCCACCGGCGCAGCACCTTCCCCCATACTGTAAACGCCCTCGAGAACCACTAGCGTTGTTCGGTAGGGAGACACTTCAGATTCCAGCACCGACTCCAGATCAGAGGCATTATTGTGTTGGAAAGTTCTAATTTTGGCACCACTGAGACGGGCACCGTCAACAATTGAGGCATGGCAAAGTTGGTCTATAACCACAACATCATCTTTACCTAATATTCCTGCCACCACCCCGACATTGGCCGTATAACCCGTTGGAAACAAGCAGGCTCCAGACTTGCCTACCAAATCAGCAAACTCCGTTTCAAACTGGAGGTGAAGGTCCGTCAGGCCCGATGCCGCCGCTGAAGTGCCCATTCCTGTTCCGAAAAGCTTTACAGCAGATGATGCTTGTTCGATAACTTCTTTATCTCTATTCAGGCCAAGGTAGAGATTGGTCGTCCAAATAATTGCATCCTGGGTATCATCGTTATAAACATCTGTAACAGTGCCGTGCGTCCCACTACCTGTCCGTAAAACCTTACTGTAAGGATTCCTCTTCTGATTGTTTGCCATGGCTATCACCGCCTGCACCAACTTACTTTTGTCAGAAGCAGACCAGGATGACGCCTTTGCGGCCTGAAAAGTTGGATGGCTCAACTGGAGCTGGGACTGGAAGTTAGCCAGCGCATCAATTTCAGATTTGGCAACCTCATTAGCTGACTCACTACTGATCTTACCTTCCGTCAAATCAAGCATATAGCCAGCCAATAGCTTCGGCGTGGGATAATCGAAGATTGTTTGCGCAGATAGGGGGTGTCCAATGCAATGACTCAACCGGCTGGCCAATTCTAATGTTGTCAGCGAATCCAGGCCCTGCTTGTCGAAGGCTATCTCTGGAAGCACAACCTCCGGATCTGGGTGGTTCATGATGGAAGCCATCTCACTGCGGATAATCGAAGTAAAAATTGCCTCGCTGTCTACTGATAAACCTGCGAAGTGCTCACCCATTCCACGGCTTCGATTAATATCATCGTTTGCAGCCAAACTGCTTTCAGTTGGGACGACAAGCTCCGCTTCAAGGAGTGCTAATCGTTTGCGATCCAGCTTATTGTTGGGTAGCAAGGGTAACTCTTGCAGGTGCTTGACAAGCTGGGGGACCATATATTTAGGAAGGCGCTGTTCAAGAAACTCTTTTACTGCTACTTCGGTGATTGTCTTTTCGCTAGCAACAATATAAGCCACTAGAATCTTTTGCCCCGCCCCGCCATCTATAACGGTAGTAGCGGCAGCATCAACGCCCGGTATAGATTCAATTGCCGATTCTATTTCTTCAAGTTCAATACGATAGCCCCTAATCTTCACCTGGCAATCGGCGCGTCCCAAGTATTCTATTTCTCCATTTGCTGTCCATCGGCACAGGTCTCCCGTTTTATACAAGCGCTGATCGGAAATTCGGGGGTTGGAGACAGGCTGTATAAAGCGCTCCTCGGTCAGATGCTCATCATTCAAATATCCCCGAGCAAGCTTGTCACCAGACAAATACAAATCCCCCTCCCCGCCGGGAGCAACTGGCTGTAATCTCTCATCCAAAATATATGCGCGGGAACTTGAAACCGCCCTTCCAATCGTAATTTGGTCGCTATCGGGGCTAACCTCTGTATAAGTTGAGTAAACCGTGTCCTCTGTGGGTCCATAAACATTAACTATCCGCAGTTGTTCAGCCCCCGCATATATTTGCTCAACCAGGGATTGCTTAAGTACTTCACCCCCAAAAATCAGGCAACGCACTCCCTGAGGCAATTTGTCTATCGAAAGTAAAGCCTGAACCGCTGATGGAACGGTGATACAAGTTCGCACCTGTTCTCGAAAGGGAAGTTTTGGCAGCTCCAAAATATTCTTCGACAATATAACTCGGCCGCCCAGAGAAAGAGTCCCGATAATTTCCATCACCGAGGGGTCAAAGCAAACTGAGGTCGAAGCCAAAACGCCTTCTAGCTCTCCATCGCTCAACAGCTCACTCATGGACTTACTGAGAGCGATAAGGCTTCGGTGTTCGATAGCAACCCCTTTCGGGCTTCCAGTAGAGCCGGATGTATAGATTACATAGGCTAAATCACTCGTTTTCGGCCTGGTATGTTCCGGTAGAAACTCCGGTGCCTGCTCTCGCAACTCATCGATCCATAACAGTTCTTTCACGCCAAGGCACAAGTTTGCGTTATCGTCACAGTCGACAATTGCTGCGGCAGCTCTGGAGTGATCGAGCATATATCGTACCCGCTCTAGCGGATAAGTTGGGTCCAATGGGACATAAGCACAACCTGCACGCATTACGCCAAGTAGAGCCGCGACCAGCTCCCAGGATCGACTCATACAGACTCCAACCAAGGAACCAGGCTCAACTCCTCGATTTACCAACTCAGCGGCAATCCCATCGACCCGTTTCATCAGGCGAGTGAAATTTATTTCTGTGTTGCCATCGATAATAACGACCTGATCAGGATTCTTTAGCTTTTGTCTTTCGATCAAATCGCAAACTGTATCTCCTGATGATACAGCTCCCATTTCTCCCGATTCAAAATCTAAGGACTGGGCGTTATGTTTGTTTATTGAGCTGCACACTGAACATTACCTTTTATACTTATTAAAATCCGAAAACTAACTTTCAATTCATTTCTCTGTCTTTCAAATTTGGTCAAAATTTTCTGTTATTTGAATTACTTGAAAATCAGTTGCTAAATTGGAAGTATGCCGGGAAATAATTTCATAACATTGAACTGGAGCAGTATTTCAGCTACCGCAGTTCCAGGTCATAAAGGAAAATTAAATGAAGGTGGTATTCAGGGAGATAGAAACGCAATTTGGAAACTGATAGTTAAATATCAGTCATAAAATTAAATTTCTGAGGAAAAAAGCCGGTAAGAAGATACCGGCTACTATTGAATTTATTTCTGTACGATTGCACCGCTACGACCAAAGCGAGCGATGATATTTTTCAATCTTGCAAACAACTGGGGAATATCTTTACCCATCATTAAATAGAGACAGGGTACCAATAACAATGAGATCGCTGTGGCTGCGAGTATTCCATAGCCCAGCGAGATCGCCATTGGAATCATAAAGCGCGCTTGCACCGAGCTTTCAAAGATCATCGGCATTAAGCCGCAGAAAGTTGTTATGGTGGTCAATACGATCGGGCGAAAACGCCGCGCTGCCGCTCCCTTGATAGCGCTTTCCAAATCAGCACCATCATTTCGGAGACGATTGCTGTACTCAATCATTACCAGAGTATCGTTAATCACAACTCCGGCCAGTGCCACCATACCCAGCAGACTCACCATACTGAGTCCATACCCCATGCCCAAGTGACCAAGTAACGCACCGATCACACCAAAGGGTATCGCCACCATTACGATCAACGGCTGTACGTAACTCTTTAAGGGAATTGCCAATAGCAAGTACAGCACCGCCATCGCAAGGGCAAAGGTCAACGCCAGGCTTGCCAATCCCTCTCGCTCCTCCGCTTGGCGTCCCTCATAGGAAACACTTAGGCCGGGGAATTCGGCTTTCAATTGGGGGACCACACTTTCATTCAGCTCATTAATCACAAGCGTCGCTTGGTCACTGGGCTCCACATTGGCGGTAATCGTTGTAACCCTGCGGCCTGCCCGGCGATTAATCGTGGCATAGGCGCGCCCTTTATCAATTTTTACCAGATCTGGCAGGGGCATCCAAAGTCCATTGCTGGCCCGGATCATAATGCTATTCACATCATTGATATTGGCCCGCTCATCCTCAGGCAAACGCACCATGACCTTCACCTGATCCCGGCCGCGCTGTTGGCGCAGGGCCTCAGCCCCGTACAGCGCTGCCCGCAATTGGCGACCAATATCCTCCGCAGACATACCCAAACTTTTGGCCGTTTCAGTCAGTGTAAGGTCCAACTGGGTTTTACCGAGGGAAATACCGGGATCGATATCACTGACATTGGGGAATTTCTCCAACTCATCCCCTAAACGTATCGCAGCTTGCTCCAAGGTATCCGTGTCGGTATGGCGAAGCTCCACGGTTAACGAGGAGCCAGCGCCGGGACCGCCACGGTCAGAAGCTGTTGTTGCGCTAAGGGCACCGGCAATAGGCCCCACTTCCTGGCGCCAGGCGCGAATAAACTCACCGGTGGAAAAAGGACGCTCATCTGCGGGAACAAAGAAAGCGTCCACCATAATCGCGTCATCGCCCATCAAACCGCGAATACCCAGGAAGACCTTTTCTTTATCGTATTGCTCGAGCACCCTATCGGCAGCAGTAATAATCTGCGAGCGCGCTTTTTCCAGCTGGGATTGGGCCGTTCCAGTGGGAAAGGTGACAGCAAAGCGACCGGAGTCACGCTCCACCCTGGGCATCAAGGTGAAGCCCATACGACCGCTAGCCGCATAGCCGCCAACCACCAGCAGTGCCGCTACCGCCACGGCAATAGTGGTGTAGCGGTGCTTGATACATATATCCAGGAAGGGCCTAAAGCGCTGCTGTACAAAACGATCCAATCCCCGCGCCAGCATTTTCTGCCGCGCGGCAAAGCGGCGCGCCCGGCGACTTTTATAGCCGCGACGAGAGTGGGCCAAGTGGCCGGGCAAAATAAACAGGGCTTCCACCCAGGAAATAATAAATACCGAGCCCACCACAAAGGGAATCACACCAAAGATCTTGCCCATAAAGCCGGGTAAGGCCATCAATGGAAGGAAGGCGACAATATTAGTCAGAATCGCAAATGTGAGCGGCACCGATACCTGGCGGGCACCGGCAACGGCAGCCTCCAGATTGCTGTAGCCTTTTTGTCGCCACTCGTGGATATTTTCACCGGCAATAATTGCATCATCCACCACTATTCCAAGGGCGATAATAAAGGCAAACATACTTACCATGCTAATGGAAATATCCAGCCCAGGCAGGAATAGCAATGCCCCCAGGAAGCTGGTAGGAATGCCCAGTGTTACCCAAAAAGCCAACCGCAATTCCAGAAAGGCTCCGAGCACAACAAATACTAATAAGAGCCCGATAAAACCATTCTTCAGCAGCAGGGTCAGACGCGCTTTGAAAATTTCTGAGTCGTCATCGCGAACTGTCAGGGTCACCCCCGGGGGCAGGCTTGCCCTGACCTCATCAACGACTTCATGGGCAGCCTCACTGACACTCATTGGTGTCTGGTCGCCCACTCGGTAGATCTTGATGCTGATAGCTGGCTCGCCGTTAAACACCATATTGCGCGCTTCTTCCTCAAGCGCGTCGCTGATATTCGCAACATCCTTTAAATAAACGGCACCGCCACCAGCGCCCTGGGCAATAACAATATCGCCGAACTCACGAGCCCAATCGCGGCGCTCAGTCACCCGGACCAATATCTCCCCTGCATCAGACTTAACACTGCCGCTGGGAATATCTACCGCTGCATTTTCTACGATGTTTGCCACTTCCAGCAGGGTAAGCCCATAGCGACGCAGGTCATCGCGGCGAATCTCGATCGCCACTTGCAAGTCCCGCATCCCTCGCGCTTCCAGCTGGGTAATACCACTGTGGGCTTCGAGCTTATCGTAAACCTGCATCGCCAACGCACGCAGGTTGTGCTCGGTAAGATCGCCGTGTAATACCAGATCCAGCACATCCCGTTTGCGCTCGGCCAGACTAACCTGGGGCTGCTCAATATCTGTGGGGAAGGTGGTAACAGAATCGATAGCCTGCTGAATATTCTGGTACACCAAGGCAGCATCAGCATCGCCTTCCAGCTCCAAGGTTAAAGAGGCACTACCCTCATTGGCCCTCGCGGTCATCTCTTTGATACCTACCAAGCCCTGCACCGCCTGCTCGGCAGCCACCAGTACACCGCGCTCGACCTCCTCAGGGCTGGCACCGGGATAGGAGATGGACACGCTCACAGTATCCAGGCTGAATTCCGGGAAGACTTCCTTTTTAACGATGGTCGAAAAAATCAAACCACCAATCAAGAAGACCAACATCAACAAATTGGCAGTTACGTGGTTGCGCGCCATCCAGGCGATGGCGCCCGTGCGGATATCGACCTTATCTTTGGATCTATTCTGCTCAGTCATCTGCGCCCCCAGCGTTGGGTCCACCGGGGCCGCGTCTTGGCGGGCGTTCCGCAGAGGCAGCCGCATCTATCGGCGGGCGCTGCTGGCGATTACTGTCTCCGGCAATTCGCACCGGCATGCCTTCAGTAACGGTTACCAACCGGGTCGTCACTAAGGCTTCTCCGCCGCTGAGCCCCTGCTCCAGGACTGCAAAGTCGCCGCTCATATAGGCCACTTCTACCGGCAGAACCGTGGTGCGGTTCTCGCGAACCACCCACACATTGTTGCCGTCTTGCAACGCAGTGAGGGGGATTCGCACACGCTCATCCTCACTTTGGGAAACGATCTCTACTTTCGCCAGATCGTTGAGAAGCAGCTGCGGCTGGGACGGATCCTGTACGGAAAGCGGGTCTTCCAGCTCTACCAACACACTGGCGAGACGACCCTGCTCTTCCAGTACCGGGATAACCCGGACAAACTCACCGCGGCGGTAGACGCCCTGCGGCCACTGGCTGCCGTAAATTCGAACTTCAACATCACCGCGTCCGAGCCGGTGCAGTTGTGACGCGGGAATCTCAACGGCTATCTGGAAACGGTCGGCACTAGCAAGACTGTAGAGAGTATCGCCTGGAGAGACGCGATCACCGACGTCGGTATCACGCTCAACTACCAGGGCATCAAATGGGGCGCGAATCTCGGTAAGCCGAAGATCGCGTTTAGCCAAGGCCACATTTGCCTCTGCGGATTTTACTGCCGCCTCTGCTGCTGCTCTCTGAGGCTCGCGCAACACCAGAGCCTTATCCGTTCCAGACAAGGCTGTGCCAAGAAGCTCGTATTCCTCTTGAGCAACTTGCTGCTGTCCTTGCTCCTGCTGCAATTCAGCACGGCGTTCGGCGAGGGCACTCTGGGCAGTCATCAGGGCCAACTGGTAGGGCTCCTGATCAATACGCAACAGCACCTGCCCTTTTGGCATTACGGCTCCGGGGCCCAGATCATAGTCGAGCCATTGCACCTGCCCCTGTACCTGGGGCTCCAACTCCGCTAACTCACGGGCACTCACTTTACCCAGCGCGCTCAGGGTTACAGGAAAACGACCCTGCTCAGCAACAGCTACATCGACTGTCGGAGGAGGTGATTTGCGTTCACCGCGACTGACCGACGGTTTTTCCCGCATCATCCAGTTGAAGGCCAGGAATGCCAACACCACCAACACTATGGGGATCAGCAGGCGCCAATTGAGTTTCTGCAACATCAGTTATTTCCCTCCAGGTACAACTCCAAATCCACTGGCTCGGGGGCTGGAAGATCCGCCTGGGGGATCCCGCCGGAAAGCGCGCGGTAAAGTACTACTCGGTTTTCAATCAGTTCGCGCTCGGCAGACAAGATTTGTCGCGCCAAACTCTGTTGTTCACTCGTCGCGGTCAACACATTGAGGAAGTCGATAGTCCCCCGCGCATAGGCGCGACTTTGGCGCAGAACCAAAAGGTCTGCGAGACGCTCACGCTCACGTAGATGGTTGAGTCTCTGCTCGATCAGGCTCTCCCGAATCAAGGCCTGCTCTACTTCAGACAAGGCTTCATTGACTGCACTGCGGTAGAGCGCCCAGCGCTCTTGCAGAACGGCGTCCTGTTGCTCCCGGGCTGATGCCAGGGCGCCACCATCAAAAATCACCCCCTCAATAGAGGCTGCGATGGCCAAAAGCCAGTTTTCAGTCACGTCACTAATTAAACTGGTGCCATTGCTGGCGACTGCAGACAAACTAAATACGGGCAGTCGATCGGCCCAGGCCTCATCGGCTAAGTGATAGCCCTGTAAAAGGTCTCGCTGCGCCTCAACGACATCCGGGCGGCGCAATAACAATTGCGATGGCACGCCGGTCTCTGGCAGGGCTGGTAATACCGGCAACCCGGCCTGTTCGTGAATAATGCTGCTAAGTTCCTCGACATTGATACCCAAAAGCACCGCTAACTGTACTTTTAGAGTTTCGGCATCCGCTTCCGCCTCATCCAGTTCCTGCTGTGACTGCTGGACCAGTTGCTGTTGCTGCAAAACATCGGCTGCACCTGAGACGCCTCGACCAAAGCGCAGTTCCAGAACCTTCAGGCTTTTGCGATTGATCTCCAGCTGTTGTTGCAGCAAACCCCGCTGCCCCCACTGCTCCCGCAACTCCAACCAGGTAGCTGCCACCTCGCTCGCCAGGGTCAGGGCTGCCGTCTGTAAATTCTGTTCCTGGGCCAGGTAAGCCGCCTCTGCTGCACTGGCACCGGCACGAACCCGCCCCCAAAGGTCCACTTCATAGCTGGCGGCGATACGGGTACTCCAACTATTGCCCTCCGCAGAGGGGTCGGTGAACTCACCGGAAGAGTAGCGCTGCTCAGTATTTTCAATACTGGCGGTCAGTCTTGGCCAAAGGCCCGATCGCGCTCCCCGCGCAGTGGCTGCGGCCTGCTCCAATCGCCAATAGGTAGCCTGAATATCCGGATTATCTTTCAGTGCCAGCTGTACCAAATTGTCCAACTGCGGATCTTTCAAATCTCGCCACCAGCGCAAACTCGGTGCGGCAGTGCCCGATGCACGAAAAGATTCTGGTAACCCCAAATTTTCATCGGGTTGAATGGTCTCAATTGGCTGCGAACTACAGCTGACAAGCAGCGGAACACAAATTGCCAAAATACGGTAAAAGGACAAGGAATATCACCGAAATTAAACGTTTAATCGTAAAAAATAGAGATTTATTGCGTGCATTATCCGCCCCCCAAAATCGCTCGCAATGCGTTTTACTCTTGTTTACAAAGCATGCGCAAAATCAGGCAAAAAATTGCTGCCCGCAGGAGTGCCGAAAACCGACTACTTCGGTATGATGCGGCACACTAAACTGAATAGTCATCGGGGTTTGACGCGGAGCTTATCCAAAAAGTCTCCCCTCTGTACAAAGGTGCTCGGCCTTCTTCAGCCGGCCCTCTTGGACGCTCCGGTGGAATTAATAACGGAAGTAGAAGAGACAAACCATGAGTAAACATCAGCCACTCGCCCATTGGGACGATATTTTGCTGCTGGACCAACAGCTGACCGACGAAGAGCGCATGGTGCGCGACACGGCACGTGAGTACTGCCAAAGCAAACTGATGCCCAGAGTTCTCGAGGGTAACCGCCACGAAATCTTCGATCGTGAAATCATGAACGAGATGGGTGAATTGGGCCTGCTCGGTTCCACCATCGAAGGCTACGGCTGTGCCGGTCTCAACTACGTTTCCTACGGCCTGGTGGCGCGCGAAGTTGAACGCGTTGACTCCGGCTACCGCTCCGCCATGAGCGTTCAGTCCAGCCTGGTTATGCACCCGATTTACGCTTACGGCAGCGAAGAGCAGAAGCAGAAGTACCTGCCCAAGCTGGCATCCGGCGAATGGGTTGGCTGTTTCGGCCTGACCGAGCCCGATGCGGGTTCCGATCCCGGCGGCATGAAAACCCGCGCCAAGAAAGTCGATGGCGGCTACCGCATCAGCGGCTCCAAAATGTGGATCACCAACAGCCCAATCGCCGACGTTTTCGTTGTTTGGGCGAAAGATGACGACGATATTATTCGCGGCTTCGTGCTGGACAAGGGTATGGAAGGCCTCTCCGCACCGAAGATCGAAGGCAAGTTCTCACTGCGCGCCTCCATTACCGGCGAGATCGTGATGGACAATGTGTTCGTTCCGGAAGAAAACAAATTCCCGGAAATTGGCGGACTGCGCGGCCCCTTCGGCTGCCTGAACCGCGCTCGCTACGGTATCTCCTGGGGCGCCATGGGTGCCGGCGAGTTCTGCTGGCACGCCGCTCGCCAGTACGGCCTGGACCGCACCCAGTTCAATCGCCCTCTGGCTCAAACCCAGTTGTTCCAGAAGAAACTGGCGGATATGCAGACCGAAATTACCCTGGGCCTGCAAGCCTCCCTGCGCGTAGGTCGCATCATGGATGAGAACAAGCAGTTCGACCCCACCATGATCTCCCTGGTGAAGCGCAACAACTGTGGTAAGGCACTGGATATCGCGCGTATTGCTCGCGATATGCACGGCGGCAACGGCATCTCCGACGAATTCCACGTAATTCGCCACGTGATGAACCTGGAAGCTGTAAATACCTACGAAGGTACCCACGACGTACACGCCTTGATCCTCGGCCGCGCCCAGACCGGCCTGCAAGCGTTCGTGTAAAACACGTCTAGTTCGATGCTCACGGTATTTTCCGTGGGCATCGCCCTTATCCCATCACTTCTTATCTCCTTATTTCTACCTCGGCCCCAGGTTGGTAGCACAAAACCATTAAACTAAAGTTCGGAATAGTCACGCAAAAAGGCGGCGCATAGACTGTGGAGCAGTATTAAATTATTACCCACACCAAGCAAAGTACTGCACCGAAAAAAACGTTTGGATTTGAAATAAAATAATTTGAGGGCGGACCAAAGCTCACTGTGACCATTTACGCATCATCGAACCGCGAAATACGTAAAGACAGCCCTCAGCAATTATTAAACTCTCAATAAAGGTATAAAAAGGAAGTTTTGGGAACCATGGAAAGCCCAAACAGAGAGCCCAACAAGCCGAATAAAATTATTACCCCTCCCCTAACTTCCCTCCACATCAACAATCTCCTGCCCCGGATTTCGATCGTTTAATTTCACTACACAAAGAGCAATACCCAGCAACACGACAAAAGTCGCTACCCACTCGATAAATGTAAGATATTCACCAAGGATAATTGATGAACCGATTATTCCCACAATAGGAACCAGCAACCCGAATGGTGAAACACAGGCAGAGGAATAGCGACGAATTAAATCACCCCATAAAATATAACCAACCAATGTCACCATGCACACTTGGTAAATAATTGAAAACCAACTGGCCGTATGCGCTTGAAAAAAGAAAACCCAGGGGGTATGGCTCTCATAAAATATCGACAAGACTAAAAGAGGTACTGGCGGCACCAATGAAGCCCAAACCATTAAATGAAGTAAGTTAACTCCTGGCATCCTGCGGAATACGATATTCGCTATCGCCCAAGACAGCCCCGCCCCCATAATAAGGATAAATCCCACTATCGTTGTCGACCCACCTTTATCGGCATAGTAGAAGAATACAGAGAACCCTACAGCCGCTATTACCAAACCCAAGCACTGCTGCATATTTATCTTATCGCCAAACAGCATTGCGAATAACAATAGGGTGAATGGCACCTGCGACTGCATAAGCAGTGACGCTACACCCGCTTGAATATCGGCCTTCATGGCGTAGTACATCAACCCCAGAGAGAGAAACTCTAAGAAGAAGCCGAGCGCAACAACATTGAGGATCGAGGTCTTGGGGAATGGACAAAAGAAAACCAGAGGAACAGCGACGAGGGTGAAGCGAACCGAAGCCAATAACATTGGCGGGAAGTCGGCCAGCGCCACCTTGGTTATCGGGTAATTCAGTCCAAAAATTGAGACTGCCAGCAAAGCCAACAGTATGCTTCTATACGGCATCTCTACAGCCAGTGAACAATGGACGTAACCAAAGGGTAGCAGCCTCCATTACTCTTCTGCGCCTAATGGGCCCTTTGTAATTGTTTCAATAGCTCCCTGGTACCGATCTATTGCGGCGCCTCACACTTCTCACCAGTAGATCGTTGCTCAATTCCCTTTGCGTAGACAGAAGTGCTATTCTCCCCTGCCCGCCAATCTCTGGATGTAACGATGATATGGATGAGCTGCTGCACTGGTTTGAATTGATCGGTATCGCGGTCTTTGCCTTCAGCGGCGTACTCGCCGCCGGCCACAAACAGATGGATTTATTTGGTGCCGTGGTACTCGCCTGCGTCACCTCTATTGGCGGCGGCACCGCCCGGGACATTATTCTCAACGTCCCTGTATTCTGGCTTGAGCACACCTATTACCTGTGGATCGCCTCAATTACCGGTGTAGTAAGCTTTTACCTGATACGCTATCTAAAGGTCCCTATGCGCCTGCTAATGGTGGCAGATGCCATTGGACTCGCCGTTTTTGTGGTGCTCGGAACCCAGAAAGTACTTGAACTGGGCTATTCCGCGACCATCGCAATCGTGCTCGGCGTAATGACCGGTACTTTTGGCGGGGTGATTCGGGATGTGCTGTCCGGTGACATTCCACTTTTACTCCGGCGAGAGATCTATGCCACCGCTGCCCTTACTGGGACAGCCATACTCGTTGCATTGGACAATGTAGGGTGGCTACCCCATGAGCTGGTGGTGGCTATTGCTGTATTTGTGACCTTAGCGATTCGCCTCGCGGCATTGCGCTGGAATATCTCCGCGCCAGTGGCACGCTTCGGCAAGCACTGACCCGCTCACAGGCCTGGAACCATAAACCACTACTTAATAGCAGTCACAGGAATAATCTAAGTGCAAAAAGCCCGATTGCGCATACTCCTCATCATTCTCTTTTCCATGGTGATTGGAGCCTGTGAGCGCTCGACAGACTCTGCCCAAACCGGTCAATCCCCGCAAAAACAATACGCTCGCCTGGTAGCAAAGCCCTGCTGGTTCAAAACCGATGAAACCTGGCCTTTCACCCAGTGTTTCATGATGGAGGTGCCGGAAAATTATGCCCACCCAGAAAAGCGCAAAATCCGCTTCCCGGTAGTGCGCTTCCGCGCCACAAACCCCGATCCCAAGAAAATCCCCCTACTCCACCTAGGCGCCGGAGGCCCCGGAGCCAGCATGGGGTTAGAGCCCGAGAACGCCAGCGATTGGTTGTGGCTTAACTATGCCGCCATGACAGTAGAAGACGGCCGGGATCTGTTTGTTATAGACCCCAGGGGCACCGGTATGGCCCAGCCGCGCCTCACTTGCAGCGAGTTTATCGAAGATGCCGATACCGCCTTCCGGCGCAACCTATCTCCGGAAGAAGAGGCCCGTGTTTTTTCCTTCAGTATGGAGCGCTGTTACAGCCGCCTGAGCAAAGGTGCCGACTTGGCCCAGTACAACAGTTCTGTGATCGCCAGGGATGTAGAAGAGCTGAGAAAAACCCTCAAGCTCGATAAATTCGACCTCTATGGGGTGTCCTACTCCTCCCGCTACGCCCTGACAGTGGCCCGCGACTTCCCAGAGTCAGTGCGCACTCTGGTGCTTAACAGTGCGGTCTTCCCCAATATTGTCTACACGCAGCAGCTCCCACAGGACTCCCTGGCAGCCTACGAGCGCGGCCTGAAGCATTGCATCGAAGACGAGAAATGTAACAGTCGCTATCCCAATTTGCGCCGCAGGCTGGAAAACCTGATCCAGACCTTAGATGAAGAGCCGCGCACCATTCCGATCAAGCACCGCTACTCAAAACAAAGCTATCCCTTTGTGCTTACTGGACAGCGCTTGCTGAGAGTTTTATTCCAGGCGCTGTATAACGAAAACTTCTACAGTGAACTGCCCAAGATGATCGAGGGCCTGGAAAATGAGGGCGATGAAGGGCTACAGCCGGCCCAGGATGCCATCGCACACTTTATGGAGATCGTACTGGACCCCTACTTTGGGGATGCAGCCGGCGTTAGCCACTTCTGCTATGAAGAGGCTCCCTTTGTCGATTTTGATCAGGCCAGGGCCAACGCTGCAGACACCGGCATTCTCGGCGGGGCCGTACGATCAGATTTAAATTTGTTGCAGCTACAGTGTCGCATCTGGGCAATCCCCTCTGCTCCACTCACTGAGTCAGAAGCCATCTCCACCCCAGTTCCAGTGATAGTGTTACACGGCGGCCTGGATCCGGTACTGGCTGCAGATGATGTCGATATCGCACGCAAAGAGCTACCGAATCACCAATGGCTGCTATTTCCCAACCTGGCTCACGATATTATTTCCGCAAGCAACTGCGCGGAGCGGGCAGTTGCGCGCTTTCTCGACAACCCTGCCGAAGATCAAACCGAAACCACCATGACTTGCCGCAAAGCGGAGCTGGCAGACCAGATTTCCACCGAAGAAGAGTCTGAGTCCCAGCAAGAAGCCGAACAACAGGCCGTTGAACCCCAAGCAGCTGAGGTCCCTGCCCCGGAAAGCGGCCAATAACCAAAAACAACAGCTGAAGTTACACGACAAAAGCGGTATCAAGGATTGAGGAAAGGCCGATGGAGAGCAACAACAACCCTGCCCTGATTGAAGTTGCGGATTTGGTAGAGCTCAAAAAGACCGGCGAACCCGTAATATTGGACTGCCGCTATAGCCTGGCGGATCACGATAGTGGTGAGCGGGACTATCAGGCTGGCCATATTCCCGATGCCCATTACGCCTGCCTGCACCGTGACCTCTCTGCCCCTGTGCAACGCTACGGCGGCCGCCACCCAATGCCGAGCGCTGCACAGTTCCAGGACTACGCTCGCAATCTGGGAGTCGATAGTGACACACAGGTAATCGTCTACGACGACAACCGCCTGGGTTTTGCCGCCCGTGCCTGGTTCCTGTTTTTCTTCTTTGGCCACAAGAAAATTGGCATTCTGAATGGCGGTCTAAAAGCCTGGCTCGATGCAGGGGAAACATTGGACACAAGCGAGCCCACTCGATCCAGGCAAGGAAACTTCAGTGCACAACCAAAAGAAAATCTCTTGGTTCATTACGAGACCATCAAACAAAACCTGGGTAAAGCACCCTGGCAGTTAGTAGACGCCCGGGACAGTCAGCGCTTTGAAGGAATTGAAGAGCCTATCGACCCGATTGCCGGACATATACCCACCGCCATCAACCAGCCCTGGCAAAACATTACTGACAAAAACAATGGCAAAGTGAAATCTATTCCCGAACTCAAAGAGCAATTCGGCAACTTGGCGGACGGCAAACCACTTCTCAATTACTGCGGCTCCGGAGTTACTGCCTGCGTTAATTTCTATGCACAATATTTAGCTGGTCGCCACGACTCACTACTCTATCCAGGGAGTTGGAGTGATTGGTGTGCACATCAATAAAAGAAAAAATCAGAACTCCTTAGCACACACAATTGTCAAGGGGTTCATTTAAGTAGATACAGCGTACTTGTCCAAACTATATGGCTATAAGGTAACGAGGCCAAAAAAGATAAGAGACAGAGCCCGGCATGAGGGTTAGCGGTCGGAAGTACAATTCTAAAAAGATAGAAGAAAAACCCAAATATAATAGCTAAATCTAAATTCAGCCCACACTCTAAAATTCCTCAGCCGACTAACGTAAATACTTTGGTAAAAGAATCCGCAGCTATAGCCATCACACCAAATGTGAAATTCTTCTTCTCATTACAATGAATACTCTTGGTACATACATTAGAAAATATCTCAGCCCTTACCAAGCAGAATAAAGCGGATAACCCACACTACGCCTTCCTCCAAGCATCTCTTGATACTGCCAATGATGTTGTAATATTTTATCGCCACTCGAGATTGCGAACAATTATCAAAAGCCTAATGGAATATTCTTTTCACCAAGCCTGTGCAACAAATTGAACTACCAGACGCCTCTAAAATTAGCATGCCTCTCAGTTCCGAGATCTACTAACAGATGATAGAATGCAGCCGTTTTGAACATGCCAGTAAAATTTATAGATCATGCTTTCAGCGGCAAAAGATGGCTACACAGGTCTCAGGAGAGTAACCCGAACTGATACTTGCGCACCAATTATTGTCGGCATCAGCTTATGGGAAGAACTGGCTGGGAATTGAAATAACTGTGTTTGCCTTGCTAGATTCTAATATCTATAGGTCTCAATCATAAGGAGATTAATCGTGAGATACAGGAAAGCATAGCTTTACATCATTCAGAAGAAAGGGGGTGGTTAGTGCATGCACCCTAAAATTAGTAAGTAAAGGCACCTGACATCACAATCTTAACTAACTCTGGTTGTGTAGAAAGTGCATTAAGCGTTATGTGATATGAATAACACGCGTAGTATATTCTTGAAGTATCTGTCATTTTTAAGCATTTTATTCCCTTCCATTTGTTTTTCGGGTAATTACTTACCTTTAAATAGCAGTTGCGATGGATTCCCTAAAGTTGCTGTAGGTAGCATTAAAGGAACCTGTATTGGGATTGTCAGTCAGTTCTCAGGTTTTAAGAAGCCCCGTAAAGCGATCCAATTGGGCAAGCGCAGTCTCCTTATAACCGATATGGGCGGATGGTCCGAGGGTAAGGGAATCCTCTGGCTCCTTGAGTCCTCTGATGATCATTTAAAAGGAAATGTCACAGTTACCCCTCTGTTGCATGGGCTCAATATGCCTCACGATATTGAGATGGACCCCAAGGGACGTATTTTAGTGGCAGAGACTAATCAGATTCGTCGGCTAGAGTTAATAGACAACCAAATTGTTTCTGATGAGGTAATAATTGGAAATTTACCTCACAAGGATTCGCTGCACCCTTTAAGTAATTTCGTTCAACTACCTGACAACTCACTGTTAATTAACTTTGGCTCAAGAACTGACCAGTGTGAGCATCATATAACGGATGGTAAGTGTAATGAGCTAGACGAGAACGGACTCTGGCAATACAGCTATAAAAATTCTACCGATAGCTACTCCGCAACAGGAAGACAAATTGCAAATGGGTTAAGGAACTCAATGGCCCTGGTGGCCCACTCTTCCGGGGTAATACTACAGGCAGAAAATAGCAGTGATGTGAAGGATGCTGATGAGCCCTATGAGGAAATCAATATAATTAGGGAAGATGGATTTTATGGCTGGCCCTACTGCCTGAATGAAATTTTTGATCAAGGCAAAATCAAAAATGGTTGCCATGTCAAGAACTACCACCCTCCCTATACACTTCTGCCCCCCCATGTCGCCCCACTAGATATGCTATATAGCCAATCCAGTAAAATACCAGCGCTAAATAATAGACTTTTAATGAGCTGGCATGGGTACCGTGTGGTAGGTAATCGGTTGGTTGCCTATGATATCGATCATAATGGGCTACCCATTTTAACTGACAAAGCATGGTTTAACCGTGACCCTATCGCACCAAGCACAGAGTGGACACGCCATCCATTTGCCCCCCAGGGAGGAATGTCACAACAAGCTCAACACATAGAAATTATCACTAACTGGAATCAGGTTGATAACCTTCGCCCCGAAGGCGCACCGGTTGGCTTAGTTATGCTTATGGATGAAACATTATTAATCGTCGATGACAAAAATAAAGCTATTTTAAGGCTTGCTGCCGGAGAGTCATATATAAGTGAAGAGCCTATTACTGGCGACGATAACATTGAAGCTGAAACTATGGCCACAATTTTGGACAAGCACCCGAACCTTAAAACTACCCTAATTGAACACTGCGCCTCATGCCATGAAGATATAGTTAAATCACCGGAAAAGCTGTTAAACAACACTAGCGGCTGGCTTAAGTCTACAGATGGAGTCATGAATGTCGAACTAGCGCTATTCAACCCTGTTCGCCCAATGCCTCCATCATCTACAATGAGCAAAGAACAAAAACAACAATTGATCAATAGCATTAAGTCTATTTTTGAATAACTGTTTCCGCGAACAACATAAAATATACGCGACACTAAGAAATGCAACCCTTTGGCATTAGGAAAAAGCACCTTAGGAAATCAGTTAAACTTGACAACAACAGGCAACTATGAACCTTTGCCTTTGGACAGTTATACCAACTTAACAGAACAGTAACAATATACACTTTTGAAAAAAATTGCACCAAAAGGGAGTTTAAGACCTTGATTAGTTCACCCACAAAATGGGAATACAAAAAAGAAACCCAAAAAGTCACAGGCGACATTGACAACTCAAACGCTAGCATTATTGTCAATGTAGCAAAAAATTCCCCTGCAGATAGCATTGGATTAAAGAAGGGTGACTTTATCCTCAGCTTCAATGGGGAACCATTGATAGCTCAAGATGAAATTGACTTAACCTACGGTAGAAGAACTGTGAATTACCGCTTTTATTCACGCGGTGATCACACAATATTAAATGTCAAAGCATCCCCAGTCCCTCTCGGGGTTATTACTGAGCCGAGTTCAAATTATATCCTAAAGGAGTTAAAGACTGGCAGCTTCCCTGGCTGGGAGGGATTTCGCTTGCTATGGAAACGCAGAGATTGGGAGAGACTGCTTGAAGCAAGCGAGGCCATATATTCAGACACAAGTATTAGCCGAATAATTAGAAAAGCATTTAAGAATTTCGGGAAAAATGCTGGAATGCTTTATAAAGGTGCATCACTTTTTGAAACAAACAGGGAAGAAGAAGGTATCCATCTAATTTCTGACTTCATCGACAATCAACTATCAAGCTATGAAACATTTGAGCATGCCATAGCCTATTTTTATGCCTCTAAGTGGTGTGAACTGAGGGGGGATAAGGAAGGTATTGAACACTGGCTGTTAGCCTCAGATAGAAGCAATGCTGGTGAGTTTGAGAGAATCTCTCAAGAAACTTACCTGAAAGGATTTGATCCAGCTCCCAAGAGGTATAAATGGATAAATAAAGGATTTCCGAGCAGCTATATTCTTGAAAATATAGGTAGCGGGGGTACCACCTCTCTTACTGAGTCATTGGCGAGACTAGATGCCAGTCAACTTTTACCCGTTTGCGTGATGCCATTCTATCGAGGTAATGGACCTTACAATGATGCACTAGGCTGTTATGGAAGTATGTTTGAATATATTTCCGATAAAATTGCTCCTATGCACGTCATTTTGGATTCTCCTAAAAAAGAAGAAGGAGAAGAATGGCGCTACGAAAATGAGGAAAAACTCATCAATAATGGCGTTCCTTTTGAACTCCTATATGATCCGGAAAGTTCGATTTCTAAATCCCTAGATCTTGAGTATTCACCAGTATTTTACCTTCTAAACCAGGAAGGTTTTATTGTTTATGAGGGCGCGCTCAGGAAGGCCTATGACTATTGGGACACACTAGTGGCCCATGCGGAAAGCAATGTAACTAATGGCGAACCGTCCGTGTAATGTATCTATAATGCGTACACCTAAATCGTTTCAAGTTTCTGATAGTGAAGTGTCGACTCTGAACGAGTGATGCCAATCAACAACCCTTCCAAATGGATAAGTAATGCGAGCGAAGATAATTCTTCAGCTCAACGAAGGCATGACTCCTACAGGTGTAGCTACTGCACAGAGAACGTCACCGAAGACCGTTTATCGGTGGAGAAGCCGTTTTGAGCAGGAAGGTACTGAAGATCTACGTGAGCGTGCTCGTAGTGGTCGGCCAACCCTTATCGAGAAGGGCATAATCACTCTTGAGAGCGTGGATTGAACGAAAATACGAATGGTCTACTGAGACGCTTCTTCCCGAAAGGTATGAAAATTGACAAAATACCCAAAAGCCATATTGACGATGCAGCGTTCCGAATAAACACTCGTCCAAGAAAGATTCTAAATTACTTGAGCCCACTAGAATTTCTAGCGGGCAGGCGTGTGTCACTTATATTGGCAACCTAGGATTTAATGACAGCCAAATACAGAGAAGTAAGTTCAGAGAAGGCAGGAAAAAGACAGAAAAGTGAAGTGGAAGTAACTGTGTTCAGCATCACAAAAACAGGCAGCAGTCACCGCGCCGCCTGCTTCTGCAATCTATCAATTCTTAGTCATGCATTGGGTTGCGAAGAATTGGGCAAACCGCGTCTTCATTCTTAGCCATATATTGCTGGTGGTACTCCTCGGCGTAGTAGAACGGTTGAGCCATGCTAATTTCGGTGGTGATTGACCCACGATCTTTGGCGTCCAACGCTTCTTGCACAGCCGCCCTGCTCGCTTCCGCCTCCTGTTTCTGGCCTTCGTTCAGACAGAAAACACAGGAACGGTACTGGGAGCCGATATCGTTACCCTGGCGCATACCCTGGGTTGGGTCATGGTGATCCCAAAAGACCCGCAGGAGTTCTGCGTAGCTCACCTTTTTGGGATCAAAGATTACTTTCACCACCTCCGCGTGCCCTGTACGGCCGGTGCAGACTTCATCGTAGTTCGGGTTTTCGGTGGCGCCATCAGTGTAGCCAACGGCAGTGGCAAACACACCATCCGTATCCCAGAACACATGCTCTGCGCCCCAGAAGCATCCCATACCAAAAATGGCGACTTCCAGGTGCTCAGGAAATGGCTCTTTAATGGTGTTGCCATTTACAAAGTGGGTGCCACTGATCTCCATCGGCTGGGGCCGGCCGGGCAGCACCTGGTCCGCATCGGGTATCTGAAATTTGTCGTATTGCATACTGTTTTCTCAAGTGCAGGTATTTTCTTTTGTCAGGATAGCTCGAAGGCGCTTATCCTCCCAGATCTAGGGAGCCTCTGAATAATTCCGTGGTGCCTCTGGCTTTCAGAGCGGTTCACAATCAAGGCGCGGCTTTGTAGGAATGTCCTGACCTTTCAAAAAGTCGCAACGCAGAGTGTGAATCGCTCTGAAAGCCCCGCAGGGCGGGTCTTGAAGGCCACAGCTGGTACTTTGCAGCTCTTGGCCATTCGCTGGCGAGCTGTGCATAAGCTCTGCAGCCTTCAAAACCCGCAGAGAACTTACGGAATTATTCAGAGACTCCCTTACTATATTAATCCGCGAATCAAGTAGTTAAGAGGACTCTATGATACGCAGAACAAACATTGGCAGATCAACACTATAAGGAGTCGTCATTGGCGCGCTTAATCCTACTGATTTTAATCGCCATCGGTGCCTGGTATCTCTGGCAAAAAATCAAATCTAGCTCACCGCAGGAGCGGCGCAAGCAGATTTTTATGGCCTGTATCGCCGGCGTCGCCGTAATAGTGGTTGTGCTGGCTATCACCGGGCGCCTGCATTGGGTAGGAGCAGCGCTGGTGCTCATTCTTCCTGTGTTGGGCCGTTTACTCAGTCAGCTCTCCCGTTATTTACCCTGGTTGATGCCACTGTTTGAAAAGTATTCAAACAGGCGCCCAAATCCAGGGGCCACTCAACATCCTCCGCCACACAACTCCGAGGGCCCGCCACTCTCGGAACACGAAGCGCGCCGAATCCTTGGCGTTGATGCCGATGCTGGCAGAGATGAAATCATTAGTGCACACCGCAAATTGATCCAAAAACTCCACCCAGATCGCGGCGGCAACGATTACCTGGCATCGCGTATCAACGCCGCCAAGGAGCTACTACTAAGCATTCTTGGTTAAACCTTACAAAGCAGGTGGATATACCTGGCCAATTGCCGATAGGGGTCCACCTGGGAGTATTCAAGCTCCTTTTCCACAATGGCCGACGCGGGCAACTTTTCCCGGATTGATGGCGTCATAAAGTCGTGGAAGCAGCGGATACCGCTGTGACAAACCACGGAAAAGCCCGCTTCGGTCAGCCAGTCTTCCACCCATTCCGGCAGAAGTGGATTCTGTGGAGTAAGGCTGCCAGGGTGGCCGCCCCAGTTATCCCCTTCAATATTGCGGTCCAGCTGGCGAAAACTGCCCCGCTGTAATAGGCGGAACTCAAGGGCACGCCGATTGTAGAAAGTGAGCGAAAGATGCCCACCAGGTTTTAACAGGCTGCGCAGCTGCTGCAATGCTTGTTGCGGCTGCTCCAACCATTCCAGCACAGCGTGGCAAATTACCAGATCGGCGTCCTTTAGAGCTTCTACCTGCGGCAATTCTTGCAGGGGTTTATGCAGCAAGGTCATTTGCTTTTGCAGATGGCGCTGGCGAATTTCCGCATCCGCGAGTTCAAGCATCTGCGCGGAGATATCGGCTAGGAAAACCTCGTGCCCCGCTTCAGCCAGATCCATGGCAAAATGGCCCTGGCCACCCCCAGCGTCAACGATTTTTAGAGTGCGCTGCTCGCTCCCCAATAGCGGCGCCAGATCCCGGTTGAGCACTGCCAGGCGAATGTCCCCTTTAAGGCCGCCATAGATACGGTTGCGAAAACGGTGAGCGAGATCATCAAAGTTTCGATCTTTACGCAGGCTGTCACCCATCGGAGCCCTCACCTTGCAAAGCCTCATTGCATCGGCGGCGGTTCTCGGCAAATTTGCGCTGTAGCGCCTCTTCCATATCAACCCCCAGTACAGCGGCCAGTTTGCTCAAGTACATCTGAATATCCGCCAGTTCAGCGGCAACTTGATCGGCCTTGTCGCCTGCCATTAGGTTCTGGATATCTTTATCGCTGTACCATTGAAAGTGTCGCCCTAACTCTGCAACTTCCACAGATAGCGCCATGGCCAGGTTTTTTGGGGTATGCAGTGACTGCCAGCCGCACATTTCAGCGACCTCATCAAAAGCCGCCAGGATTTCACGGTCTTTCATCGAATTTTTTCCTCTGCTGGCGCTCCAGCCCACCCTCCCGGGCCGCCAAAATTGAATTCAGTGCGCGGGACAGAAACTCTCGCCTGTATAAAACACAGACAACAAACAGATAGCCGGCAACAAACAGGATTGGATGGATAAACCAGCCCAGCACTGACATTGAGAAATAATAAGAGCGCAGACCGTAGTTGTAACTGTGGCCCGCGTGGTCGATCACCTTGGCAGTACTGATGGCAAATCGGCGTCGCTCTTCCTCAGATAGATCACCGGTTTCTGGCGGCGGTGCTGCCCCAATAAGTACATTGGCGAAGGAGTACTGGCGCAGTGACCAGGTAAAATTGAAAAAGGCGAAGATAAAAATCAGGATCAGCAACATCACCTTGAGCTCAAACTGCTCAACGGTGGTGGGCTCCGCAAAAGGTAAACTGGTAAGTACTTCGATGGCAGCCTTGTTCGCCGTTAAAGCCGTCACCAAACCCGCCAGAATAAGAATACTGGTAGAGGCAAAAAAACCAATGACCCGCTCCAGGTTACTGAGAATAGCGGTATCCGCCATGCGCATGTCTCGATCGAGCATCCGCATCATCCACTCAACGCGATACCACTGAAGTGATGAAGTAAGGCACCAGGTCTCTTTGGCTTTTTTTCGCGCAAAAACGGTATAACCCACCCATGTGATAAAAAAGCCAATGACACTGGCAATATCCAACCAGGACAACCTCTAATATCTCCGTGTTCGTCTACATTTATGCCGTAGCTTCGGCAAGCGAAGTCTTCGCCCTACTGGCATCCTTGTCAACACTGTCTTTCCGATGTGTGCAAGCGGTAGAATAGCGCCCTTTCGCCGGCAGCAGTGGCCGGCCAGAAAATTCATATAACTCCAGGGAGCTGTCTTTTGAGCAACTCACATCCTGCATTTGAACTGGTTACCAGCGCAGACATTGATTCTCTCGGCGTGCGCGTCGAGGAATACCGACACATTACGACCGGTGCCCAGCACCTGCACATCGCCGCAGACAACTCGGAAAATGTTTTCCTTGTCGCCCTGCGCACCGTGCCCGAAGACTCCACCGGTGTCGCCCATATTCTTGAACACACCGCCCTGTGCGGCAGTGACAAGTACCCGGTGCGCGATCCCTTCTTTATGATGATCCGGCGCTCACTCAATACCTTTATGAACGCCTTCACCAGTTCAGATTGGACCGCCTACCCGTTTGCCAGCCAGAACCGAAAGGATTTTGACAACCTTCTCGACGTCTACCTGGATGCGGTATTTTTTGCGCGCCTGGACCCGCTGGACTTTGCCCAGGAAGGCCACCGCCTGGAATTTGCCGAGGCGGATAATGCGAGCAGCGAGCTCGTCTACAAAGGTGTCGTGTTCAATGAGATGAAAGGCGCCATGAGCTCCGTCACCTCGCAGCTGTGGCACACCCTGAGCAAATACCTGTTCCCCACCACCACCTATCACTACAACTCCGGTGGCGAACCTACTGATATTCCAAAGCTGAGTTACGAGCAGCTGGTTGCCTTCTACCGCAGCCACTACCACCCCAGCAACGCCACCTTTATGACTTTCGGTGATATTCCCGCAGCGGAACACCAGGCCGCGTTTGAAGAAAAAGCGCTGCACAAATTCGAGAAACTCGACAAGACCATTTCCGTTGGGCGCGAAGACCGCTACCAGGCGCCGCTGAAAGTCGAAGAGCACTACCCGTTAAATGGCGAGCCTCTGAAGGCCAAGACCCATATCGTATTGAGTTGGCTGCTGGGTGATGTCACCGATCTTGAAGAGGCCCTGACCGCACACCTGCTCGCCGGCGTACTGCTGGATAACAGCGCTTCACCGCTGATGAAGCTGCTGGAAACCACCGACCTGGGCACTTCCCCTTCGCCGCTGGTTGGCCTGGACGATTCCCAACGCGAACTGGTGTTTGTCTGCGGTATTGAAGGCAGCGAACGCGAAAGTGCCGACGAGCTTGAGCAACAGGTTCTCGACGTGCTGAGGGACGTGGCGGAAAACGGCATCCCCTACGAACAGGTAGAAGCCAGCTTACACCAGCTGGAATTACAACAGCGAGAAATTGGTGGCGACGGCTACCCCTTCGGCTTGCAATTGATTCTCACCGCATTGACCGGCTCCACTCACCGTGGCGATGCCATCGGCCTGCTGAATATCGATGCCACCCTGGAGCGTCTGCGCGAGCAGATCAAAGATCCGAAGTTTATCGCCAATAAAGCCCGTGAACTTCTGCTGGAAAACCAGCACCGCGTACGTATGGTTCTGAGTCCCGATGAGCAGCTGGCTGCGCGCCGCGAGCAGGCGGAGAAAGACCAGCTGGCGGAAATCAAAGCCGCTCTCAGCGACAAAGAAAAAGCACAGATTGTCGAAACCGCCAAAGCCCTGGCCGATCGACAAAACCGCGAGGACGACGCTTCTATCCTGCCCAAGGTCGGCGTGGAAGATATTCCCGCAGAGCTTCCGGATGTCGAAGGCGAAGCAATAGACTTGGGCCCACAGAAGTTGACCCGCTATAGCGCGGGCACCAACGGCCTGGTTTACCAACAAATGGTCTGCGCGCTACCGGAATTCACCGAAACCGAAAAACAACTGCTGCCCTACTACTGCCAGGTACTGAGCGAAGTTGGCCTGGGTGAAAAAGACTACCTGGAAGTCCAGCAGTGGCAGACCAGCGTGGTTGGCGCCTTGCACGGTTTCACCAGCAGCCGTACTGCCATCGACGACCTGGATCACCTGTCCGGCCACTTTATCCTGTCCGGTAAAGCGCTGGCTCGCAATCAGGGCGGCCTGACCGAACTGATGCAAGCCACTATGGAGCAGGTGCGTTTTGACGAGCACGCCCGCATCAAGGAACTGCTACTGCAAACCCTCGCCCGCCGCGAACAGGGTGTTGTCGGCAACGGCCACGCCCTCGCCATGGCTGCCGCCAGCGCCGGCTACAACCGCGCCGCCTGGGAGAGCCATGCCAGCGGTGGTCTGCTGGGATTGCGCAACCTGCGAGCCCTGGTTGGCGGACTGGAAAAAGAGGAAGGCCTGCAAGACCTTTCCACCCAATTCCAGGCTATCCACCAGAAAATCCTCGCAGCACCGCGCCAGTTCCTGCTGGTGGGTGAAGAAGAGAAAATTGGCGATTTCAGCCAGACACTGATGCCGCTGACCTCTACTTCCAGCATCGCCGCAGCCAACCCCGCTGCACCTTTCGAACGCAAACAAATCGAGGAACTCTGGGTTGCCAACAGCCAGGTGAACTTCTGTGCCAAGGCCTACGCCACTGTGCCTATGTCCCACCCGGATGCGGCACCGCTGTCGGTTTTGAGCGGCTTCCTGCGCAACGGCTTCCTGCATCGCACTATCCGCGAACAGGGCGGCGCCTACGGCGGCGGAGCCGGCCACGACAGCAATATTGGCGTATTCCGCTTCTACTCCTACCGCGATCCCCGTATGGGTGAAACCCTGGAGGACTTCGACGCATCCCTGAAGTGGCTGGCCGAAGAGAAGCACAAGGAAGAACAGGTTGAGGAAGCGATCCTCGGCGTCGTCGGCGGTCTAGATAAACCCGGCTCCCCCGCTGGTGAAGCCAAGAAGAACTTCCACTCGGGCCTTTACGGCCGCACCCACGAGACGCGCCAGCAATTCCGCAAGCAGGTTACGGAAGTTACCCTGGAAGACCTGCAACGCGTCGGAGCCACCTATCTGGACCCGAGCAAGGCCAGTACCGCCATTGTTACTGGTCCCCAAGGTAGCGAAGCGGCAGCCAAACTCAACTTGAAGGAAGAAAAGCTCTAACTGGAGCTCGACGATTCCCCGGCAATTTGTCCGGGGAAGCTCTGCGGCGCCGGCCAAAACCGGCGCCGATCTATCGCCGTTATCCTCTAGCGAAGTTCCAATGAGTAAACACGACAATATTTATGCAAACCCACTGGGCCAGGTAGCCGGCTTCGAGTTCGATCGCCAAGTGGTGCAAGTTTTTCCCGATATGATCAAGCGCTCCGTGCCCGGCTACACCACGATCGTAGCCATGATCGGCACCCTGGCAGAGCGCTACGCCCAAGCCGGAAGCCGCTGCTATGACCTGGGCAGCTCCCTGTGCGCGGCAACCCTGGCCATGCGCCATCGCATTCCCGCTGCCGACTGTGAGATCGTCGCTGTAGACAATTCGCAAGCCATGGTTGATCAGGCGCGCACGGTCCTCGAAGCCGATAGCGGTGAGGTTCCCGTTCAACTTATCTGCGACAACCTGCAAAACGTTGCTATCGAAAATGCCTCGGTGGTAGTGCTCAACTTCACCCTGCAATTTATTCCGGTGGAAGAGCGCGAAGAAATCCTGCAGAAAATCCACGATGGTTTGCGCCCCGGCGGCATTCTGATTATTTCCGAGAAAGTGGACTTCGCCGATAAAGCCCACAACGATTTAATGATCGAACTGCATCACTCCTTTAAAGCCGCCAACGGTTACAGCGCGCTGGAAATCGCACAGAAGCGCTCTGCCCTGGAGAATGTATTAATTCCGGAAACCATGGACACCCACCGCACACGACTGAAAAATGTCGGCTTTACCAGTGTCGATGTCTGGTTCCAGTGTTTTAATTTTGCCTCTTTAATCGCCATCAAAGGCGCGCCGGAAAAGTAAGTACCCCGTGATCGACTACACCCAACTCTATCAAGGCCTGCAACACGTTCCCGCCCTGCGCACCTGGCTGGCCCAGCTGCCAACACAGGTGGCTGAAAACCTGAGTCCTCATCGCTGGGGCGACCTGCCCGATTGGCGCGCAGCGGTGGAAGCCCTACCGGAAATCACGCCCTCCGCTATCGAACTGAACAGCAAGGTCAGCGCGGGCACTGCCGCCGATGCCAGCTCAGAACAACTCGAAGCCCTGGAGCAGGAACTGCGCAAATTACACCCCTGGCGCAAAGGCCCCTGGGAGTTATTTGGACTAAATATTGATACTGAGTGGCGCTCCGACTGGAAATGGGATCGGGTACTTCCGCACCTGGCACCACTCAAAAATCGACTGGTGCTCGATGTGGGCTGTGGCAATGGGTACCACTGCTGGCGATCCTACGGTGCCGGCGCGCGCCGGGTCATCGGTATTGATCCTTCCGCTAAATTTGTCGCGCAATTTTACGCGCTGAAAAAATACCTGGGCCAGGAAGCACCGGTAGATTTGTTGCCCCTGGGTATTGAAGCGCTCCCGGCAAACTTGCGCGCTTTCGATACCACTTTTTCCATGGGGGTACTCTATCACCGCCGTTCACCCATGGATCACCTGCGTGAATTGCGCGAAACCCTCCGCCCCGGCGGACAGCTTGTACTGGAGACACTGGTTATCGACGGCGGACTCGGCGATTGCCTGGTACCCGAAGACCGCTATGCAAAGATGCGCAATGTGTGGTTTTTCCCCAGCTGCGCCACCCTGGAGAGCTGGCTGCGCAAGTGCGGTTTCCGCAACCCCAGGACCGTGGATTTGAACACCACCAGCCTGGAGGAACAACGGCGCACCGACTGGATGCACTTCGAATCCCTGGCAGATTTTCTCGACCCAGAATCGCCAGACAAAACCGTGGAAGGTCACCCCGCGCCCAAGAGAGCGGTTTTGGTCGCGGAAGCGCCGTAGCTTGTCTATACGCTTAAGGTCTGGGAACTCATAAATTCCGCAAAATTTGCTGCTAATAGAATTTTGTACGGAATGGGGAGCACCATCTTGATTGTTGCGACTCATAAGGCAAAGTGCGCCCCTAAATAGTGCAACTATATCCTTTAGGGAGGGCTGCTGCAGGATGCAGCCCGGCGCAGAGAATATTTATGAGTATTAGCGTTTTTGAGCTTTTCAAAATTGGGGTTGGCCCTTCCAGCTCCCACACGGTGGGCCCTATGGTCGCTGCCCGCCAATTCGTGCAGGATTTGCAAGACCGTGACCAGCTGCCCCACACAGACCGCGTACAAGTCCATTTGTATGGCTCACTGGCCCTGACCGGGGTTGGTCACGGTACCGATATGGCGGTACTGATGGGGCTTCTGGGTCAATCTCCAGACACCATTGATGTCGATTCAATTGATGAGAAAATGGCGCAAATCCAGAGCGAGCGCCACCTGTCATTAAACGGTGACCAGGATATCGAGTTTATTCGCGAGCGCGACCTGGTTTTCCATATGGAGGAATTTCTTCCCCAGCACTCCAACGGAATGACCTGCCAGGCTTACGCTGGCGAAGAGCTGCTGTTCGAGCGCAGCTATTTCTCCATCGGCGGCGGCTTTGTGCTCTCAGAAGAAGATTTCGCTCATAAAGAGGAGATCGCTACCCTGCTGCCCTATGACTTCAGCAATGCAGAACAGCTGATGAAGATCTGTGATCATCACGGTTGGACCATTGCCGAGCTGGCCATGGAAAACGAAAAAGCCTTCCGCAGCGAGCAGGAGGTCAAAGACCGTTTGTGGAATATCTGGAAAGTAATGGATGCCTCTATTGAGCGAGGCTGCCACCAGAATGGCATCTTGCCCGGCGGCCTCAATGTTCGCCGCCGCGCTGCTGAACTCTACCGGGAGTTGAGCAAACAGAGTCCGGAAGAGCGCAACCACGGCCTCGCCATTCTCGACTGGGTTAGTCTATTTGCCCTCGCCGTCAATGAGGAAAATGCCGCGCGCGGGCGCATCGTCACCGCACCCACTAACGGTGCCGCCGGTGTGATTCCCGCCGTTATCGCCTACTACGTGGAATTTGTCCACGACAGCAATATTCACGGTGAATTGAAAGACCAGGTAGTGAAATTCCTGCTCACCGCCGGTGCTATCGGCATGCTGTTTAAAAAGAATGCCTCTATTTCTGCCGCTGAAGTGGGCTGCCAGGGAGAAATTGGCGTCGCCTGCTCCATGGCTTCCGCCGGCTTGGCTGCCGTAGAGGGCGGCACCAACCAGCAGATTGAAAACGCTGCTGAAATTGGAATGGAGCACAACCTCGGCCTTACCTGCGATCCAATCGGCGGGTTGGTGCAGGTCCCCTGTATCGAGCGCAACACCATGGGTGCAGTAAAAGCCATTAACGGCGCACGCCTGGCCCTGCGCGGTGATGGCGCTCATATCGTACCGCTGGACAGCGTTATCGAGACGATGCGTCAAACCGGTATCGATATGCAGAGCAAATACAAAGAGACCTCTCTCGGCGGGCTCGCAGTAAACGCTGTGAACTGCTGATACTATTCGGCAGGAACACAACAGTGTTCCTGCCACTTATTAGTCCTGAAAGCGCCAAATCCCTTTTATTGCGCTCCTGCAAATGCACATCGCAGAACTTTAAAAATCACTGGTTAAATATCAACGAGCGATGGGCACCAACACCGGCCATGGTGCCGGATGCAATCGCGAAGGTTCCGCTTTGCATCGGATTGGATAAATCCCCAGCCGCAAACACCCCCTTAACAGACGTTTCCTTAAAGGGATCCACTTTAACAATCCGCCCTGTAAACGACTCCTCCAACTCCAGCCCTAATTGGCTGATAAAAGGAGAGGACATCTCAGCTTTGGGACTCACGTAGAGGCCCTCTAATCGCACTTTGCGGCCATCAGCCAAAACAACTTCGCTTAAGCTGTCCCCCTCTCCCACCAGCTGGGTAATCGGAGCTTCCTCCAGCATCACCCCTCGAGCCAACAGGTGATCAAGCACCTCTCCCTCTGGATAAAACTGCCCTTGGGTAAACAAGGTGGTAGCCCCCCAATCGGGAATCATCGCCGCCTGATGGAAAGACAGTTCACTGGTTGCCAAGACTCCCAAGGGACGATCGCTCAGCTCATAGCCGTGGCAATAGGGACAATGGATCACACTCCTACCCCAGCGCTCCTTCACCCCTGGAATATCGGGCAGCTGATCCGAAATACCGGTTGCCAGAATCAGTCTCTTCGCTTTAAAAGTGGTATCACCCTGTGCAGTAACTGCAAAACCCTCGTCCTGGATCTCCACCCTGTCTGCAGCACCATCAACCAATTGAAAGCTCGAATATGCCTTTAGCTGGGTTAAGGCCGTGGTGCGGATCTCCCCTGGAGTTTTACCATCCAAGCAAAACACACCATGAGAGGCTTTGGCGAAGCGATTTCGAGGTCTATTTGCATCCAGCACAACGACCTTTCGCCGCCCACGAACAAGCTGCATAGCTGCAGATAAACCGGCAAAACTTCCACCGATAATCAATACATCCGTATCCATAGCCACCCCTCCGATATCATGTAACTTTTATTGTTACACAAAAACTCAAAGCCGCACAACACACGTAACAGCAAAAGTTTCGTGATAAACTGCAGGATCGGAAATTTAGGTGAATTATGCGCAAAGACAGCCGATTATCCCGGGCACTTCATGTCCTTATCCATTTGAACATGGCTGATAAGCCGGTTACCTCAGACAAGATGGCGGCTATGCTCCTCACCAATCCTGTGGTGGCTCGCAGAACTATGGCGCTACTACGGGATCAGGGGTACGTGCGCTCCAGTAAAGGGCACAATGGGGGCTGGTCACTCGCGAAGCCCTTGGATGAAATTACACTTCTGGATATCCATAAAGCGCTGGGAGACAGCTCAGTTTTTACCATTGGCCTCACAGGCGAACACACTAACTGCATCATTGAGCACGCAGTAAATGCCGCCCTGAAGGATGCAATGGATGAGGCAGAGAGTATTCTACTCGCGCGATTTGGAGAGATCACCCTGGATCAGCTCGGTGGAGAATTTACACACATAGAGACTTCGGAATAATTCGCCTCGTCCTAGGGAGCTCCAAATTCCGATTCTGAGCCTCCCTAATATCCAGGTCCATTTTGCGATTGCAAGGTACACCCTATGCTTTAGCTTGGTACTCAGGGTGTATTCTCGCCATCAACAAAACGTCTATATAACGACCCGCCTTAAACCTGCCAAGCCGCTTGATTCCCTCCACCTGAAAACCCGAGCCCTCATAAAGTGCTATTGCAGTACCATTATCAACATGAACTTCCAGCTCCAATCGTATTAGATTGAGCCAATTATCCGCCTGATTAAGCGCCTCTTCCATTAACATCCGGCCAACTCCCCGACCGTGAAATTCAGGATGTACCGCAATTGCCAGCACAGCACTATGTCTATCCCGGATTTTATTGGTTAAGAACAGAGTGACATACCCAACGACCTTGGTATCCAATTCAGCGACCAAGGTATAATTATTCGGATCAGAAAAAAGGTTAGCGACTTTATCAGAGCTTAGGAAAAGTAGTTGAGAGGTATTTTCATTTACTGAGGCAAAACTATGAATCTCGAACAAATCCTTATTATCGGATTCTTCTAGGTGTCTTATTTTTATATTCAACGGAACTCCTTAAGGGATATCGAAAACAATAGAAAGTATTTCTATTGTTCTCTTTACTCCATATACACCAGATACTAATTTATAACGCGAACTGATCAATCAACCCGAGTTGGCCGAGCATCATCCACTGTCATCTGCCAAATCCCATCCTCTTCATAAGGGGGATTGGAAACATCAAAATTTGCAGTCAAAAATAAAAATCCAACACTGAAATCATCTCCGTTGAACTCTTTTATCGGCCCCTCTATAGAAGTTGTAACGCTCCCTTCAACCCGTTCATACAAGACCCGACCATCAGTTGTTATGATCAAGCTTATTTGGCTACCAATCCAGGTGCCAGCGTAATCTAACTTGTCTTCAGGAAGTGGTTTTGCACAACCGGCCAACATCAATAAAATAAAAACCCAAAAGGTATTACGCACTATCAATCCTCTTACCCCTTTAATATTTCGAGAATAACACCCTACCGTATCTCTACAAAATTCCAGATGGCAGGCGCGTGGTACAGAGGCAACTCTTTAAGCTGGAATACAATTGAAGGAAACATTCACCCCACAACCAATTAGTACGTAGTAATGAATTCAATATTTGAAAGATCCACTACAACCCATGTGTATTGTCACTTCTGCACCAGGCGGCACCTTCTATATAACTAGACTAGTCTAATCTCTAAGGTACTCAGAAAAAGGGGGGGGTATGACCAATTACAACAGCCTATTTAACCGTCACTTCGCAAGTTCAGAACGGCTTAAAAATCGAGCAAAGCAGAGGGTTCCAAAATTTTCCTATGAATATCTAATAGAAGGCTGTATGGACGATATTGGTTTATGCCGAAATCGCCAAGCATTCGATTCTGTAAAGTTCACCCCTCAATATATCCGACCAAACTCCACACCGAGCTTAAAGTGTGAACTTTTTGGGAAGCTATACAGTGCTCCATTTGGCATAGCGCCCATTGGGCTACAGGGGCTTATGTGGCCAAATGCGCCCGTAATACTTGCCAGAGCTTCATATGAGCACAAGATCCCGTTCATCCTCAGCACTGTATCTTCTGAATCACTGGAGCGAATTTCTGAAGTCTCACAGGGAACAGCTTGGTACCAACTCTACAACCCAACAGATCCAGCCATTCTTTCTGACCTGTTATCCCGACTAACCTCTGCCCAATATCAACATTTAGTCATTACCATTGATGTTCCTACCTTTGGCTTACGCCCCAGAGACTTCCACAACGGATTGGCAATGCCACCGAAATTGAACGTAAAAAACATCTGGCAAGCGATACTCAGGCCAAATTGGAGCCTATCCACATTGCGATACGGTCTCCCTAAATTTAAAAATCTAGAGCCTTACATTGATACCGATAACAAAAAACTTGAACTAACCGAGTTTATGAACACCACAACTATGGGCCCACTGGATTTTGATAGTGTAAAACGTATACGAGATCTATGGCCCCATAAACTTATTATTAAAGGGATAATGAGTGAGTCAGATCTTCAAAAAGCAATCAAACTCGGAGCAGATGGAGTCATTTTATCCAATCACGGTGCACGGCAACTTGATTTAGGCGAAGCAACTCTCCCCTTACTGGGAAAGTTTTCCAGCTATCAGGATAGGATTTCCTTGGCTATCGATAGTGGAATAAGATCCGGTGTAGATATCGCAAGTGCTTGTGGTCTAGGAGCAAAGTTTTGCTTTCTGGGAAGATTTTTTATGTATAGCGTCTGTGCCCTTGGCAATGAAGGAGCTAACCATGCGATCTACCTATTAAAAGCTCAAATGATGCAGGTAATGCAACAAGTTGGGGCTAATACGCTTAAAGATCTTTGTGGAAAGGTAGAACTCTCTATAACTCCAAGACCTCTATGATGGTGCATAATACTATTTATCCTAACGCTAATTTTAGGCTAACAAATTAGAGTTGAGCTATCGCAAGTTCACCTGTATGCAGAATAATAAAAGTTACAGCGAGCCGAAACAGAATTTCTAGTAACTTTTCATATTAAGTAGGCTGACTGTAAACCAACCTGAATAGCCATAAGATTACTTATCTACTTCTTACGTAAAAAGGCAATTAAACAGTACAAGATCTTCAAAAAACATCTCGCCCTCTATTACTTTCTAATTTTTACGATACTTAACCATACGATCCAAACTCCAACCAAGAAGAGAAGATTTTTCTTTCGCCAACAATGGCAGATCAGCCTCAATAAAACGCTTATATAATATTTGCACTCCCAGGATATGATTGAGCATCGCATCCAATTGAACCTTTTTTGATCGATGCAGAGTCGGTAACTTATACTCTTCAATTAAAGTATCTATTTCCGAGTATCGCAGCAATCCAGCTAAATTAACCTCCTTTGGGCTGAGAAATTTCTCAATAACTCGTTGCACCCAAGTCCAAGCTCCGGTAACTGTCTCTACCGGAGGAGCCATGAATGCAAATTTTTGCTTTTTATATAGAACATCCGGAAGGACTCCCTTCATCGCTTCGCGAAGGGCATACTTTTCTGTAGTTCCGCTAATCCTGACCGATGGTGGGATTTGTATAGCAAACGCAGCCAGGTGATGATCGAGAAAGGCCGGACGGGTTTCAATGGAGTGTGCCATATCCACTCGATCACTTACCCAGCCCAATATCTGGGTCTCAAACATAGTTTTTATCCAAAGATACTGAGCAACATCCAGCGGATGTCTACCTTCAAGTTGTGATAAATCTAGCGTATCAACAATTGCCTTCCCGGCATCATAACCAGATATTTCTTTGCGCCACTCTTTGTTAAGCAATTTTTCTGCTTGATGATGACAGCTTAACCAGGATTGCAAGCATGTAGGGGTGAATCCTAAAGTCCGTTCCATTCCCTCTGATCGATAACTATCAATTGGCAGCATAGCTCCCTTAAATAAGCTATTGCTCCTTTCTAGATGTTGCTGCCAGGTTCTTCGTTTATTCAACTCAGTTTCAGATGTGCCATACAAGTAAAAATCTTTTTTAAATGCAGGATACCCAGAAAATAGCTCATCTGCCCCTTCCCCAGTAATTGCAACCTTGTAGCCATTAGACTTAACAGCTTTACTGAGCAAAAATTTAGCTACTGATAATGTATTGTAAAATGTCCTTTCGGTATGCCAGATGGTTTCTGAATAATTTTCATATATTTCTTCATCAGTTACCTTTACTATGAATTGGCTGACACCAATCTCACTCGCGGCTTCCTTTGCGATATGAGACTCATCGTAATCCGGATTTTCAAACGCTATCGTAAAGGCGGTGAGATCCTGCTGCGAAAGCGACTGCCCTACTCCAAGTAAGCTACCCGAATCAACACCACCTGAAAGATAATAGGTTACTGGGACATCAGCTTGAAGCCTCAAAGACACGGAGTCTATAATTTGTTCCCGCAAACCCTCAATATAATACTCATCAGACTTGTCACGAGCATACTCATCTGAAATCAAAAAATCGATATCCCAATATTTATGTTGAGTAACAGCCAGCCCAGAATTGTCTCGTTTAACCTTTATGATGCACCCTGGTTCAACCTGAAAAACCCCTTCAAAAGCGGTTGTTCCAGGAATCGACACCTGAATAAGCTGGTGATACACTCCATGCGCTGTTAGTCTTCTATGGACATCAGGATGGGCAAACAAACTTTTAATTTCAGAACCAAATACTAAACCTTTCTTGATTCTTGCCCAATAAAGTGGCTTCACTCCAAACCGATCTCTAACCAAGTAGAGGCAATCCTCCATTTGATCGTAAACGGCAAATGCAAATTCTCCTCGAAGATGTTTAATAGCCCGAATAAGACCTAACTCCGCAATAAGATGCAAGATAATTTCGGAATCACTTTTACCTAAAAAAGAAACTCCAGAGGCCCTCAGTCTGGCTCTTATTCGCTGATAATCATAGATTTCACCATTATGAACCAAATAGTAGCGACCATCTTCTGACACATAAGGCTGAGAAGCACGCTCTTCACTCAGGTCATTGATCGATAAACGCACATGACTCATCCCAAATCCTAGACCTGGAGGGTTTGTAAAACCTACACCATCCGGGCCACGGTGGAACTGGATAGCAGCCATATTTAGAAGGAGTTGACCATCGACAGGCATTGCACGCGCACTATGAAGAATTCCAGCTATTCCGCACATAGACGACACCCTTTATTGGGATTATTTCGAAACTGGAGAGGCTAGATAATATCTACTGCCTCACTAGGGCGACCACAGATAGCCATTGCCAGCGCCATCCTGACGTACACACCACCTTTTGCCTGTATAAAATACCAATTATGGGACGTACCATCCAGATTACTATCAAGCTCCCCCATTCGGGGTAAAGGATGCAGCACGATGGCTTGTTTTTTCAAAGGAGAATTATTATCTATAAAATATCCAGACCCAAAATCTCTATGCCCCATTGTTTTTAGGGATATAGAATTCATATAGACCACATCGAGTCGGGGAAGAATATCTCCAACCTTATCCGTTAACCTTATTTCTAGACCTTTTTCCTGAAGCATTGATAATTGCGCTTGCCGAAACGGTTCTTGCTCCTCCTCATCACAAAGCACAAAAACCTCTGAGAAAAACTCAGGGAAACAGCTCATGAGTATCAATAGGCTTCTCGCCGCTCGCATTCGAGCTGGCGCTCCAATTAAGCCAATGGAGAATTTTCGTTCTTTTCCTGATAGAATGTTGGGATTCCACTTTAGAAGTGCATATAGATCGATAAGGGACTGTGTGGGGTGTTCATCTATCCCATTGCCAGCATTGATAATTGGTATACTTAAATTATTGGACATAATTTTTACTGAATTTTCAGAAGAATCCCTTAAAACAACACAGTCACCATAATTACTTACCATCTCTGCAACGTCTCTTAAGCTCTCTCCGACACCAATACGTGTTGTCCCTTTATCTGTAATTGAAACGGTGCTCCCTCCAAGTCGCAGCCAAGCGCTTTCAAAAGATAATCTCGTTCTGGTGCTCGACTCAAAGAATGCGCTGATTAAAATTTTTCCATTTAAATGACTTGAGAACTTATTGTTATCCAGCTCACAACGAGCTGCAAGTCTGAGTAACTGCAATATCCCATCTCTATTAAGCTGGCTGCTCGATATAAGACTTTTTCCAGTTAGGGGTTCTAAGTATCTACCCCGTTCTGGAATAGTCTCTACCAGGGCTTTTGCCATCAGACTTGTATCTTTGTCGAACGGAGCGCTAGTCATCATAACAAAAACCTAAATAGAATTTGACTGGACAAATATCGCTTGAATGATCTGTGTGCAGATAAAGCACTTACAATACTGTTACATAAATTCATATATCTAGTGCCACCACCTAGCTAAGAAGCATCAGACAATCTTATTGAACCTTGTTCCAATACGGTGTTCTTTCTAGCATTTCCTGCTGAATGTCTTCCGGAAGAAGTTGAAATGGTGGAATTCCCTGCTGTATCTGCCATCCACCTCCGAGCGATAGATATACCTGCACTAGATTCGCTGCCACGGCGCCTCGCGCTACCGCCAAAATATCCTGCTGTTGAACATCTGATACCAGAGTAGTTATCACAGTATCAAATTCAACCTGACCATTGGTATATTGAGACAGGGAAATATCGACAGATCTCTGGGAGGCCTGAGCAGCCACCTCATAGAGAACCAATTGCCTTTGAGATTTTATGTAAGCGACAATGGCGTTCTCCACATCAGCTTGCGCTAACAGAACCACTTGCTGATAGTCTGATACTAACTGCTGAAAAATCGCATCCTGTAGCCTGACATTGCTACGGAGCCTTCCGTAATTAAAGAGATTCCAGTCAAATTCAATGAACAGATCCCAGGCACTACTACTGCCATTGAGTTGACCGCCATTAATATCTATAGCCCCTATTTCTCCACCGATACTAAAATTTGGATAGAGTTCCGCCCTCGCAACACCTATTAGCTCACCTTGAGCTGCCAGCCGTCGCTCTGCTGCACGAATATCGGGTCGCTGTCTTAGTAGATCCTGAGGCATACCAACAGTAACAACTTTGGGAATCATAGGTATGGATGAGGGAAAAGAGACTATGTACCTTAAACTATTAGGAGGTATTCCCAGAAGAACTGCCAGGGCAGTTTCAAACTGCTGCAAGTTTATTTCCAGTCCCGGCACGCTGGCTTCTGTGTTACTTAGCAATGCCAGTGCTTGCTCTGCATCCAATGCGCTGACTTCACCTGCGAGAAATTTGACTCTAGCAATCCTTAAACCTTCACGCTGCACACGAATATTCTCCCGGGCAACTTCCAGTCTGCGCTTCGTCGTACGAATATTGATATAGGTTTGCGCCACCTGGGCAATAATAGAAACCAGCACACCATCATAGTCCGCTATGCTGGCTTCAAAATCTGCTGCGGCCGAATTAACCAGCCTTCTTAACTGCCCCCAGGTATCTAATTCCCAGGTTAAATTGAAGTTCGGGTAATATTCAGTCTGCAGATTTCCGGTGATCCCCGATCGAACATACTTTGAACGATCAATAAGCCCCTCAAGCTGCTGTGTTTGGGGATACTGGTTGCCTATTGCAATAGCTAGCTGCTGCTGGGCCTGCAGAGCCCTGAGAGCCGCAGAACGCAGCTCCAGGTTATTCTCAATCGCAAGTGAGACTAATTCGTCCAGCGTTACATCTGAAAATGCCCACTGCCACCACAATGGGTTAACGGCTTCCAAGGTATCCAGTTTTGAGCTGGTTTGATAGATCCACTCACTTTCGACCTCCACCGGCGGGGGATGGTAATCTGGCCCCAGCATACAACTACTGCCGAAGATGAGCAGCAATGCCAACAGGCACCCCTGTAAGCTCCGTATTAACCCTTTCCTGAAACTATTGGGATTGCACCGGTTCATCTTGCTCGGTGCCCGCAGAATTGCTCATTACTAGCACTGAGCTGGTAAATCCAACACGAAGCTTTACAGATTCGGGAACTTCTGTCAGATGAATCCTGACGGGAATACGCTGTGCAAGGCGAATCCAGTCAAATGTGGGATCTACCATTGGCAATAAGTCATTACCCGCAGTTCCATCTTTGCGAGCAATACCCCAGCCAATACTTTCAACATACCCTTCCAGCTCTAGATGAGGATAAGCCATCAACTTCATAAACGCCTTATCCCCCGGAGCGATTCGACGAACAAAAGTTTCGCGAAAAAAACCATCAATGCGAAAAGTACTTATATCAACTACAGAAAGTGCGGGTTGGTTGGCTACAGCCTGATCACCGTAACGAAAATCTATATTGGTGACATAACCAGTAACCGGAGCAACAACTGTTGTGTATTCGAGATTTAGCCGCGCCTGCTCTAGCAGCGCAAAAGCCGCACGAACGCCCGGGTTATCGGCTCCAAGCGCACCCAACTGTGCTCTAACCTGCTCCAGCTCCGCTTGCGACTGCTCCAACGTAGCCATAGATTCTACCAGGCTGGCTTCTGCACCCGCTCGATACTCAATAGTCGACTCATATTCAGCCTGAGCCGCTTGCAATGCTCTTACTGATGTTGCCCTTTGGGGTAACAGTTCTCTCTGCCGGTCATATTCAGCCTTGGTCCTTGCAACTTCTGCATCAAGAGCTCCAATGTTACTTTTGGCTAGATCGATATTTGCTATGGATTCCCTTATCCTGGCCTCATAAGCGAGAACATTTTTGTTTTGAGCTCGGTATGTGTCGAGAGCTTCCTCGTATTCAGCCTTAGCCTCTTCCAAGGCTGCTTCGTATATTCGAGGATCGATCTGAAACAGGAGTTCTCCAGCTTTAACAAACTGATTATTTATAATTGGGAGTTCAACTACCTGGCCAGTTACCCGGGGCGTAACTTGTATAATATCTGCCTGAACCTTTCCATCCCTGGTCCAGGGGTTATTGAGATACCTCCAGAACTGAAGGACAAGTAATAGCAAAGCTAAAAATACTATCAATCCAGTAAGTATGTATTTTCTGTATTTAGTCACTATTATATCCCCAAGAATATCCTTCCTATAAAAATTGCATAAATTAAACTGAGGGAGATAATGACAACCGGTGGATTTGCAAAGTATCGGGACAAACGATACCGATCCAAAAGCCTAGCGGTTAACAATGCCGCAACAACACCAAACAATGCTATCACTAATATTGGAGATAGATAGAAACTGCCTATTGATATATCATGCGGTACTCTTTCCATTTAAAATCCTACAGGCATTAAAGACACCTTTCCTCGCAAAAAGCCTTCCAGTCCACAGTTTCCGAAAGACGACGAAACTCCACCAAATAATTATTTATACAGTGGGTAACACCCAAGAAATAAAGGAAATTTGTTACACCCTCCCTGGATTTTTCACTACATTCCCTTAGCTCCATCAACTCACCAACATCAATGTTTGCCCTCTCAAATATTCTTCTATAACCTCTCCGCAGGGATTCAATATCAACTTTCTGATTGCCGCCAGAGAAATAAATCAGTATTTTGCTAGCTAACCTTCTCCATATGAACGCCTCACGAAGCAACCTTTTAGGAGCCACAAAATTGATTTTTTTCTTATCTATCTTATATAAAAGTTTAACCTGGTTGGATATCAACATAACCAAACCTATAAGGCTCTGCATCTGACTTCTGGTCATGCCCCGCATTTTTTTATCGGAAATACCCTCCACCCAATAGAACACTCTCTTCCTTGAGATCATAATAATATTCAGGTGATACAATATATATAACCGGAAAAACAATGATTCCCTCTTCTTTTTCGGAATATCACCCTCCACCACCAGCCATGCGGCACTATTGAGAATTCTATCAATACTTCTCTTCAGGTTTATTTCTGGGTGGGCAGTGAAGGGGATATTTCTTGAAACGGCCAAAATACAAAAAATTATTGCCAATACAAATAGATAATTTGTGTAAACCACAAAACTATACTCTTGAGAGTTGTTAAAATTAAAAATAATCTGGGGAAAAATAAGAACCAAAGTTCGGATCATCGACTGGGGTCCAAAGACCTTATTTGAGGAAAAGCTTACTACAAACGTCCATACAAAAATCACGACAGCCAACGAATAAAAGCCGTGTAACTTTGGCATTAAAAAGAAATATATAGGTGCCGATAATATGCACACTAAAATCGTGAAAACACAGGTTTCAAACAATTGAATTTTGGGGGTCATTGAGGCGAGAATACCTATTACTGTTATCAGTAATATAACCAGCAATCCACCAATCATGTCAGGGATAAAGAGATATGCCAGATAAGCAATCCACATTCCCATCTGAACACGGACAATATTAGTCAACCTGTCCGGGTCGGGCATCAAAGCTCCAAGCCACCCTATACCATCACTACTTACCTGTCTCGAATAGGAGTCACCCCGGGTTTCTATATCATTTACTGAATCAATCAGAGATCGGGTTTCTACCTCCAAGTCATTTAAGGACTTTCTAGTAACGGCTAAAGCAGCGGTTTCAAAGGTTGACAACCTCTTTACTTCTTCAATATTTCCTCGAACCACTCTCCCATTGGCACTATCTACAGGCATTTCCCCTGAAAGGGCGGTTTCCACTTGCGCGAGACGCCCCTCAATGTCGGGCATGTATTCGTCGACACCAATAAGGAATTTCGATATACCCAGATCACCAGAGAGGGCTAAGCTTTCTTCCAACTTCAAGAGGGATTGCGTGACGGCTGTCGCAGATTGACCAAAGTGACCCCACTGCTTTCGACATTCCCACACCTCATAACTATCTGAACTCGCATCGCCAATAGCTGTTTGTAAGCGCGTATCAAGCTCTAAAAGAGCAACACGCTTTTTACGCCTAATCTTTATTTTCTCGCCACTTCTAACCCGAGAAAAACAATTATCCGCAAATCGACGATGTTCTCTCAATAAATCCAGAGATGCTCTTCTTAACTCACCACGACTACAGTTAGGCCAGATCAAAACGGCTACCAAACCGTAGACAATTATTCCGAGCAGGGACTCCTGAATACGTAAAACCCCAGCCTTGTAGGAGATAGAGAAGTCGCCACCAGTCACATCCCACAACAAAAAGATGACATACCCACTTGTAAGCCAAAAATACTGATAGTTTGATCTCTGCAAAAAATAAACGCAGATAGATACCCAGATAGATAGGGCGATCATAAACAACCAGCGATCCTGTGGAAATAATGCGACGATTATCCAGCCAGCCAGCAAGGCAAATAGCGTCCCTAAAATCCACAAAATGGCTCGATTAAGAGACTGCCCCAGATTCGCCTGACTGCAGACAATAACAGCAAATCCACCCCAAAAGGGCTTCTCCCAATTCAGGCCCAAGGCAATGGCATAAACGATCACTAAAGCTGTTGCTAGCTTAATCGACTCTTTAACATTACGAGACAACTGCAAAGCTTTCTCCGACCACTTCTACATACTATTAATTCGTCATTTTGATCTACGGCGCAGCAATATATATTCACCCCGAATATATACTGGATAACCAAAAGGAAGTATGGCATACCAAGAGCTAAAGAAATTCACTATCGGCGAGCTTATCTAAACCGGCCCCAGCTCTAAGAATCAATCCAAACAATATGAAATATAAAAATTGACAAACAATAAAAATAAACGCCTAAACCACCCAAACATGCAGGTACATCCTTATAGACTTTTCCTTTCTGCAAACCTAAAGATCAAGATTATGCCTAACTGAGCTACACCAAAAATATACTACTCATAAATCTTTAAGGCATGAAGGGAACGAAGTATTTGCTGTATTGCCAGACCAAGTATTGGTCCCAGAACTACAATCCGAAGCTTCATTGTCATCTGAAAGGTCGTCAAAACCACTGCCCGTCACAGTATTCCCACTAACCACATTATCCATATTTGGGATTACATAGGGGCCACCAATAGCAATCCCTAAAACTTCGTTATTCTCAACAACATTACTGGCAATAACACAAAAAGAAGCACCTACAGTCTGCCCGTCAATTATTCTTGCCCCTAAGCTTATGGCTACCCCATTGCCTTCTAAATAGTTGTTTCCAATATAGGAAAAGAAACCAAAGCCACCTATTCCATCTTCGAAAAACCCGGAGACACTATTTCCAATTGCAACATTAGCCACCCCTTCCAGCACAATACCCGATGCCTTAACATTAGTGGTGTTTGACAAGGTATTCTGTCGGATAAGGTTACTATCACTTTCTGCAAAAACGCCTGCGCCACTGGATTCCTCGACGGTTACACTGAATACTTTATGTAGGCCACTCCCCGCCAACTCCAATCCGGTTTCACAATTACTAACAACTCCACCCGTCACAACTCCTGAAGTTCCTAACATAAGTACCCCAACCCCATCGGTAGTGCATTCAATTGCGCCTTCACCAGACATTACAAGACTACCGTCAGGACCTTCAACCGTTATTGCTGGATCTTCGCTGCAAGAAAGCTCACCAGTAAGAGTCTGCGCGTCAGTAATAGTATCGCCACATTCAACATCTGCAATGCAGACTGAAGAAAAACATAGAGTTGACATCACCACCCCAGGAGCAAGGAGTGTTTTTGGAGAGAAGGACATTGATGGAACCTCAGCAAGTAGAATATAGCTTCACCAAAGTGTCGCCTCTTTACGATCAATCCACTATAGGAATGTTTTCTTAACTTCTAAAGATTTTTAAGGCAGGATGGAAATGATGTGTCAGCAGTATTGTTAGACCACACATTTAAGCCATCACTGCAATCTGACTCTTCATTATCATCCAAAATATCATCATTACCACTTCCAGTTACAGTATTCCCTGTCACTAAATTATCCATGTTAGGATATGTATAGGGTGCGCCTATTCCAATTCCCGTACGTAGACTGCCTACCACTGTATTGCTTTCAATTACGCAATACGAAGCACCTATACTCTCTCCATCAACTACTAATGCACCCAATATAATCCCCAACTCACTATTCTCTACATAATTATTTCCAATATATGAATAGAAACCAAAGCCAGCTATTCCATATTCTAAAAATCCAGACACATTATTACCAACGGCAACATTTCTCTCACCATCTAGCTCCAAACCAGATGCTATTACGTTAGAAGTATTCGACACCGTGTTTTGACGAATTAGATTGCCGTCACTTTGTGCAAAAATTGCTGCACTAGAGGATTCTTCAACTGTTACACCAATCACTTTATGGGAACCATCTCCATCCAACAACAACCCTAAATCACAATTAGTGACAAGGCCTCCCATGACAATCCCAGACTTCCCCAGCATATGGATTCCTATACCATCAGTCGTACATTCAACAGCACCGTTGCCTGACATAGTAAGATTACCATTAGGACCTTCAACCCTAATCGCTGGATCTTCACTGCAAGAAAGCGCGACAGTAAGAATCTGCGCATCAGCAATAGTATCCCCACATTGAACATCTGCTGTAACAAAAGAAGAAAAGCCCGACATCAACACTATTAATCCTGCTAGATGTAGCTTATTCGGAGGATTAAACATAATTGGAATCTCAACATAAAATTAAAATCATAGTGTCGAACCATAAGGAGCAATCTGCCATAAGAATATATTCCCATCCTTACTGAGGTGTTATTAATATATCTCACGGCTACAATTTAAACTATTGGCGTCAAAGTGCTGACAACGACCTTCCCCCTACAAACCTAAAATACTGTCCCAACTTATTACAAGCCATGCGATCAGTGAACAACCCGAGATTAAAAATTAGTGACTCACGATTTTCTTTTTAGGGAATCGTATAACACCATCGCTTTCCCATAGGTAATTATCTACCACCTCCAGATTTTTAAGCTCAACCCCGTCAGGCATATTAACCCCCTTAATAAATCTGCCCGAATAATCCCAAAACCCCATATGACAGGGATCAAGTAGACCATGTAGCGGTATACTTACAGCATACTCTGTAGATTCGTACAAAAAACACCCTTTATAGGTACTCAGCGGATAATAAACAAAAAAGTCTGGAATAGCTCCTTCGCTATAGTAGGGGCCATTTGTCAATTTATTATTAGCAACAAGCTCCTTCAAATATTTTTCTGTAGGCCGATAAATTGCTAAAGGCCTACCCTCATATTCATAGATTTTCATCTTGCCTTTAGGGATTGAATAAACACTAACAGTCAAAGGCCCATCCGTTGCAGCAGATGGTTTCAAGCTTTCAACAAAGGGGTATAAAGAAAATATTAAGCCGACACAAGCCAAGCCCCAGACACACCGAACAAGAATTTTCCTTTTGCTCATCACAATTCCCTAAGATGCACTACCTAATTTTGCCTCAGCCACCCACTTCAATAATGAATATTAAAGATGGCAAGTTGCGCAAACCGAAGCCCCATAATACAACTTAAGAGTCAGAGGCTCCCCCACAAAATTACCTGCGACAATCTGGATTAGCGCAGGGTAATAGAGCTAAAACCGATTAATAGCTGATGCAGATACCCCAAAATAAAAAAGGCCCCATTGGGGCCTTTTCAATCTCAATTAGCTCAGCAATTATGCATTAAGAGCTTTAAACTCGCGCCTACGGCGATGCAGAACCGGCTCGGTATAACCATTTGGCTGGGCACAACCTTCAAATACCAGCTCACAAGCAGCCTGGAAGGCAACGCTCTTATCAAAGTTCGGTGCCATATCGTTATAGTTGGAGTCGCCGGCATTCTGGCGGTCTACCACAGCAGCCATACGCTCCATGGTTTCACGCACTTGTTTTTCGCTAACGATACCCTGCTTGAGCCAGTTGGCAATATGCTGAGAGGAAATTCTCAGGGTTGCACGGTCTTCCATCAGGCCGACATCATTGATATCCGGCACCTTGGAGCAACCCACGCCCTGCTCTACCCAGCGCACTACATAGCCGAGAATACCTTGGGCATTGTTGTCCAACTCAAGCTGGATATCTTTAGCACTCCAATTGGTTTCAGCCGCTACCGGAACCGTCAAAATATCTTCCAGCTTGGCGTGATGGCGATGTTGAATCTCTTCCTGGCGGCGATTCACATCCACTTTGTGGTAGTGCAAGGCATGCAAGGTAGCAGCCGTGGGCGACGGTACCCACGCCGTATTGGCACCGGCCATTGGGTGGGCCAACTTGGCGTGCATCATGGCTGACATCTGGTCTGGAATTGGCCACATACCTTTACCAATTTGTGCTCTGCCCTTCAGGCCACTGTTCAGGCCAACATCCACATTCCATTCTTCGTAGGCGCTAATCCAGGTGGATTGCTTCATATCACCCTTGCGAATCATGGGGCCCGCAAGCATGGAAGTATGGATCTCGTCACCGGTGCGATCCAGGAAGCCGGTATTAATAAAGACTACACGCTCTTTCGCTTCGGCTATACAGGCTTTGAGGTTCACAGTGGTGCGACGCTCTTCGTCCATAATGCCCATTTTTACCGTGTAACGGGGCAGATCGAGTGCATCTTCGATTCGGTTAAACAGAGTATTGGCGAAAGCCACTTCCTCCGGGCCGTGCATCTTCGGTTTTACGATATAGATACTGCCTTCACGGGAATTCTTGATCGGGCTCTCACCACGGAGGTCATGCAAAGCGATCAAGCTGGTGATCATGCCGTCGAGAATCCCTTCGGGGATTTCCTGGCCATCGCCGAACAGCACTGCATCGTTGGTCATCAGGTGGCCGACGTTGCGTACAAACATCAGACTGCGCCCCGGCAAGGTAACCTGGTTGCCATTCGGGGAGGTGTATTCTCGATCCGCATTAAGCTTGCGCTCAAAGGACTTATCGCCTTTGCTAATGGTTTCCTTCAGGTCACCTTTCATCAGACCGAGCCAGTTGCGGTAAACCACTACCTTATCTTCAGCATCGACAGCCGCTACTGAATCCTCGCAGTCCATAATGGTGGTCAGCGCGGATTCCATTAGCACATCTTTAACACCGGCATCATCGGTTTTGCCAATGGGGCTCTCGCGATCCACCTGGATCTCAAAGTGCAAACCGTGCTGCTTCAGCAGGATGCTGGAAGGCTCTTCGCTGTCACCCAAATAACCAACAAACTGCTTGGCATCTTTTAAGGTGGCGATGTCGCCATTGGCCTGTACCACTTCCAGCAACGAGCCATTGATGCGGTATTGCACCGCCTCAGCGTGACTGCCACAGGTAAGCGGGGCCGACTGATCGAGGAAGTTGCGTGCATATTCGATCACTTTAGCGCCGCGAACCGGGTTGTATTCCGTACCTTTTTCCGCGCCACCCTCTTCACTGATCACATCTGTACCGTAGAGTGCGTCGTAAAGGCTGCCCCAGCGCGCGTTTGCCGCATTGAGGGCGTAGCGTGCATTCATTACCGGCACAACCAGCTGAGGTCCCGCCAGGATGGCGATCTCTTCATCGACATTTTCGGTAGTTGCACTGAATTCAGCAGGCTCGTCGGCGAGGTAGCCGATCTCTCGCAGGAAGGTCTGGTAGCCTTCCAAATCGCGGAAACCCTCGGGGTTGTCCGTGTGCCAGCGATCCAGGGTCTCCTGCAGTTCATCACGCTTTTCCAGCAATGCGCGATTTACCGGGGCCAAATCGTGGACAATAGATTCCAATTTGGCCCAGAAAGCTTCGGCGCTAACTCCAGTTCCTGGAATCACCTCCTCGCAAACCAGGTTGTAAAGTTCTGGTGCGATTTGCAGATCGCCGATTTGGACTCGTTCCGTCATACCCAGGGCCTCTCATCAGATTGTTGGAATAGCGGCATTCTAAACAGCCATTTCCACATACCGCTAATTTATAGACACAATTCCCACTATTCATAGATCGAATTTTTATGACAAAGCAGTTAATGTGTGTTTGCCCGGACAGAACCGCGCAGACACAGCGCCCACCTGCAACATCGTTACAAAGCGCGGCCAATATCGAGAATTAAACGGCGCAGCCAGCGGTGAGGGGCGCTCTGTTGCAACAGCGGGCTCCAAGCCATTTTCAACTCCAAATTGGGAATATCCAGGGGCGGGTCACGCCTCACCACGCGGGGATTATCACTGGCCAATTGAGCCAGGCGAGTGGGCACCGTTACGATCAGATCGCTCTGTTCAGCCAGCAGCATAGCTACCTGGTAGTGACGGGTGAAAACGGAGATATCCCGCTTCTCTCCCAAACGACCTATGGCCTCATCTACCCAGCCCAAGCGCTGTACATCCTCCGGGTTAACCCCGACACCCACCCCCATACCGGTCTTGCTCACCCAGATATGCTGGGCTTCCAGATAACTCTGCAGATTGTAATCCCGGAGTATCGGGTTATCAGCGCGCATCACACAGGAGAAGCTGTCGCGCCATACGGTGGCCTGGTGAAAGCTCTGCGGCATGCTGTCAAAGCGGTTGATCACCATATCCACCTTGCCCTGCTCTACATCCACAAAGCTCACATCACTGGGCGTCATGATATCCAGGCTGATACCCGGGGCGTCATCCCGAAGCTGCTTTAACAGCGGCGGGATCAGGGTAGACTCGGCGTAGTCACTGGCCATGATGCGGAAGGTGCGGCGTGTATTGGCGGGGTCAAAATCCCGATTTGGCTGGATAACCCGATCAATGGAAGAGAGTGCTTCGCGCACCATCGGCTGCAATTCCAAAGCCCTTTCCGTGGGCATCATGCCCTCACGGGTGCGCACCAGCAACGGATCGTCAAACAATTCCCGCAGGCGCTTCAAGCCATTACTCATGGCCGGCTGGGACAGCCCCAGGTAATTGGCTGCACGGGTCACATTGCGTTCGCGCAGCAGCACATCGAGGTAAACCAGCAGGTTCAGGTCAGCTCTTTCCAGTTGCATACATCTATTCGCCAAATCGATAGTGAAAATAAAATCAATAAATTAGGCAAATTATGCCACTCCTCCTAAGATACTCAACACCTAATCGCAGTCACCGTTTAAGGATTTACAGTCATGTCCACTTACACTCAAGACATCGACGCGGTAGCAAAGCTCCGTGAAAGCCATGGCAGCTCCTGGGACGCCATCGATCCCGAATCTGTTGCCCGTATGCGTGCCCAGAACAAATTCAAGCACGGCCTGGATATCGCCAAGTACACCGCTGATATCATGCGCGCCGACATGGAAAACTACGACAAGGACACGTCCAAGTACACCCAGTCCCTGGGTTGCTGGCACGGTTTCATCGGTCAGCAGAAGATGATTTCTATTAAGAAGCACTTCGAAGGCAACACTGACCGCCGCTACCTGTACCTGTCCGGCTGGATGGTTGCCGCTCTGCGCAGCGAATTCGGTCCTCTGCCCGACCAGTCCATGCACGAAAAAACTTCCGTAGCCGCTCTGATCGAAGAGCTCTACACCTTCCTGCGCCAGGCTGATGCCCGCGAACTGAACGACCTGTTCCGCGAAGTGGACGCCGCTCGCGAAGCTGGCGATAAAGAAGCTGAGAAAGCTGCCCAGGACAAGATCGACAACCACAAGACTCACATTGTACCGATCATCGCCGACATCGATGCAGGTTTTGGTAACGCCGAAGCAACTTACCTGCTGGCCAAGAAAATGATCGAAGCGGGTGCTTGCTGTATCCAAATCGAAAACCAGGTTTCTGACGAGAAGCAGTGTGGTCACCAGGACGGTAAAGTAACCGTTCCTCACGAAGACTTCCTGGCCAAGATCCGTGCAGTTCGCTACGCATTCCTGGAACTGGGCGTAGACAACGGTGTTATCGTTGCCCGTACCGACTCCCTGGGCGCTGGCCTGACCAAGCAAATCGCTGTAACCAATAAGCCGGGTGACCTGGGTGACCAGTACAACTCCTTCCTGGATTGCGAAGAAATCGATGCTTCCGAGCTGGCCAACGGCGACGTAATCATCAACCGCGAAGGCAAGCTGCTGCGTCCTAAGCGTCTGGCTTCCAACCTGTTCCAGTTCCGCAAGGGCACTGGCGAAGCGCGCTGCATCCTGGACAGCATCACCTCTTTGCAGAACGGTGCAGACCTGATCTGGATCGAAACCGAGAAGCCTCACGTTCGCCAGATCGGCGGCATGATGGACGAAATCCGCAAAGTCGTTCCCGATGCGAAGCTGGTTTACAACAACAGCCCGTCCTTCAACTGGACCCTGAACTTCCGCCAGCAGGTATTCGATGCCTGGTCTGAAGAAGGTAAAGACGTATCCGCATACGACCGCGCCAACCTGATGAGCGCCGAGTACGACGACTCTGAGCTGTCTGCAGCGGCCGACGAGAAGATCCGTACCTTCCAGGCCGACGCGGCTCGCGAAGCTGGTATCTTCCACCACCTGATCACTCTGCCGACTTACCACACTGCGGCCCTGTCTACCGACAACCTGGCCAAAGAGTACTTCGGTGAGCAAGGTATGCTGGGCTATGTGAAAGGCGTACAGCGCAAAGAAATCCGCCAGAGCATCGCCTGCGTTAAGCACCAGAACATGGCTGGCTCCGACATTGGCGACGACCACAAAGAATACTTTGCTGGTGACGCTGCCCTGAAGGCTGGCGGTAAAGACAACACCATGAACCAGTTCGGTTAATCGACCGGTACGGTTTCAGTAAATTTGAGGCGGCACTTGCCGCCTCTTTTTTTGAACCTATTGGGTTCATCTCAAAGCACCGCAAGTTTGCCTATGCTTTGATCTCTGCAATTTTTATTACTTGGGCCGCTACTGCGGCCCTTTTTTATTCCGAAACTGAACTACTCCGGTTCTTTCCCTCGCAAAGACAACTCCTCGGCTAGCCTTAAAGCACCCTCGTTGAAATTCGCGCATCATGAGCGATCAAAATTTAATTCTGATATTCAATTGCGGCAGCTCGTCAGTGAAGTTTTCCGTGCTGGACCCAGATTCGGGTGCAGAACATCTTGCTGGTATCGCGGAAGCCCTTGGCACCCCCAAAGCCAAACTGAAGTGGCACTATCAAGGAACAGAAGACTCCCATCGGCTCGCGCTGGATAGCGACCACGCGGCGGTAATTAATGAGCTGGTAACACAGTTTGACCGAGCCTGGTCAGAGTTACAGGACGGGTTAAAAGCGATAGGTCACCGAGTCGTCCATGGCGGCGAGCATTTCTCCAGCTCCGTTCTGATCAATCAGAAGGTGATGGCCTGTATCGAAGAGTGCTGTGACTTAGCCCCCTTGCATAACCCCGCTGCTCTCAAGGGGATCTACGCCGCCCTCGATGCATTCCCCCAACTCCCCCAAGTCGCCGTTTTTGATACCGCCTTTCATCAGCAAATGCCGAAGTATGCGTATCTATACGGGCTCCCCTACCCACTGTACGAAGAGCACAAGATCCGCCGCTATGGCATGCATGGCAGTAGCTATCAGTACATTGGCGAGCGGTGCGCCGAACTACTGGGAAAACAGACGGCTGAACTCAATATCATTGCTGCCCACCTCGGTGGCGGCGCCTCTATTTGCGCCATCAAACAGGGTTGCAGTGTAGATACAAGCATGGGGCTTACACCTCTTGAAGGACTGGTAATGGGGAGTCGCTGCGGCGATCTGGACCCGGGAATACTCCTCTACTTACAGCAAGCGCTGGGATATACCCAAGCCTCACTTGAGCAGCTGCTAAATAGAGAAAGCGGTATGTTGGGCATATCCACCCTGAGCAGTGATTGCCGCGCACTGGAGCAAGCTGCCGAGAAAGATCATCAGGGAGCCAAACTCGCCCTGGAAATATTCTGTTACCGCCTGGCCAAATATATTGCTGCTTACACCATCCCCTTGGGTAGCGTCGATGCTTTGGTATTCACAGGCGGTATCGGGGAGAACTCCTCCGGGGTGCGAAGCCGGACCATCGAATGGCTCAAACCCTTAGGTTACCAGCTCAACCCCGAAGCCAATCAGAAAACCAAGTCGCAAGTGGAGGGCTTAATCTCTGCGCAGGAAACTCCCAACATCCTGGTAATCCCCACTAAGGAAGACTGGATTATTGCCCGAGATACATCGCGCTTGGTGCAGTCTTAAACATGCTGCGACACAGTAACGCCAGAACCCTGATGCTGGTTCCCCTGGAAGCGGGGGCCGGCATCACCTCTGTAAGCCTGGGTTTAATTCGGGCGCTAGACCGAAAAAGTATTGAGCTTCAATTTTTTAAGCCCGTCGCCGAGCCCCCGCCACCAGACGGCACTATAGAGCGCACCACCGAAATCTTGCGGCAAACATCCAACCTGGCCATCCCCAGCTCGCTGAGTGCCGAATATGCGGACTCGATGGTATCCACCGGAAAAATGGCGGATTTACTGGAAGAGATTCTCGCCCGCTTCAGACAAATCTCGGCGAAGGCTGAAGTTAATGTAATCGAAGGCGTGCTACCCAGCCGCGACAACCCCGTGACTAACCAACTGAATTATCAAATTGCCAAAACCCTTGATGCGGAAGTGGTACTCGTTGCCTGCCCATCTCCCGGTGCCAGCGATTCAATCAAGCAAATTCGCGAGAGACTGGAATTTGCCGTACGTCTCTATGGCGGCGAGGATGCAAAGCGCGTAGTGGGCTGCATCATCAATAAAGTGGGTCTGCCAGCGGAAATTATGGATACTCCCGGAGCTCATTTAATTGGACTGCATTCACAACTGGAATCTAGTAAAGAAAGCCCCCCTAGCCTGACCCCTGAGATACTTTCAAAGCAGATTCCACTGCGTATTGTCGGTTTTATTCCCTGGAATGCAGAACTGCTCTCTCCCCGTGCACTCGACCTGGCGCGGCACTTTAACGCAAAGGTACTCAATAAAGGGGAGCTGGAAACACGCAGGTTACATACCGTCACATTCTGCTCCCGCTCACTGCCCAATATGTTGAGAAGATTTAAGCCTGGGGCCATGCTGGTAACTTCTGCCGATAGGCCCGATGTGGTTGTGGGCGCATGTTTGGCCGTGATGAATGGAGTCAAAATTGGATGCCTGCTATTAACCGGCGGCTACCATTTGGACAAAGCCATTTTGAAACTGTGCACCCCGGCCATGGAAACAGGCCTACCCATTTTACTGGTGCCTTCCAATACCTGGCACACGGTGATGTCACTGCAGACTTTTAATTTGCGCACCCCATCAGATGACAGAAATCGCGTGGACCGGGTGCAGGAATTTTTCGCCAGTCGCCTGGATGAGGAGTGGGTGGAATCACTGAGCCAACAAAGTGAAATCCCCAAACGCCTTTCACCTCCGGCATTCCGCTACCACCTCACGGAACTGGCCCGGCGCCGCACTATGCGGATTGTCCTACCCGAGGGAACCGAACCCCGCACCATTCGCGCCGCCCAGCTCTGCCTGGAGAGAGAGATTGCACACCCGATTTTACTGGGCGAAGAAAAAGATATTTTCAAAATTGCCGAGCAGCAGGGGTTAAAGCTAAATAAAAAGTTGGAAATTGTCGATCCCAAGGCAGTGAGGGCACACTATGTGGAACCCATGGTTGCCCTGCGTAAAAACAAGGGACTTACTCAAGTAGTGGCACTCGAGCAGCTACAGGATAATGTGGTTCTCGGAACCATGATGTTGGCATTGGGTGAAGTGGATGGACTGGTGTCCGGAGCTATTCACACAACAGCCAATACCATTCGGCCCGCCCTGCAACTAATCAAAACCGCCCCGGATGAAGAGCTGGTTTCCTCGATATTTTTTATGCTGCTACCTGAACAGGTACTGGTCTACGGAGATTGCGCGATCAATCCCGATCCCGATGCACAGCAACTCGCCGCTATAGCCATTCAATCAGCAGATTCCGCAGCGGCATTTGGTATAGAACCCCGAGTCGCAATGATCAGTTACTCCACCGGCACATCCGGCAGCGGCAGCGATGTCGATAAAGTCCGCGAGGCCACCCAGCTGGCCAAACAGAAGAGACCGCAGCTGATTATTGATGGCCCCCTTCAATACGACGCTGCCTTAATCCGCAATGTCGCTGCCCAAAAAGCCCCCCACAGCCCCGTGGCCGGCAGGGCCACAGTTTTTATCTTTCCCGACCTGAATACCGGCAACACTACCTACAAAGCCGTTCAACGCAGCGCTGACTTAGTGAGTATTGGGCCAATGTTGCAGGGATTGCGCAAGCCGGTTAACGACCTATCACGGGGCGCACTCGTGGATGATATTGTGTATACCATTGCCCTCACCGCCATCCAGGCCCAGGGCAAACTTCACTAATTTTATTTACTCACGGCGCAGGGGCCTGCGCTGGTCGATATACTCTTGTAACGCGGCCGCAACGATATAGGCTTCCAGCCTGTGCTCATAGGTCTCTGTATGATCGTACCCCATTCGCTGTAAGCAGCGCTGGATATAGTCAGCACTTGAGGATTTATCGTGCCAGACCCGGCGGCCTTTAAAAATATTGGCCAACACTTTCCACCAACTTTTATCAGCGGAGCGCAAGTGCTGTAGGGCCACCGCTAGCAGGGCTTCCTCATCAGAGAAGTCAGTACCCAGTGGATAGTGAGGCAGTTCCGCCAGGCATTTTTCGTCATTGAATACACTGGCGAGGTGTTCAGGTGTGTTTTTATTAAAACTCTCGGGAATCGAAAAGCTTTTTTCTATCTTCCCCGCGTGCTTGGCCTGCTCTAGCAATACAGCTTGAAAGCGGGTATCACAGATACTGAGCATGGCCACCATTACATCCCGGTCTGTTTTACCACGCAAATCGACTGCGCCATATTCCGTCACAACCACATCGCGCAAATGCCGGGGAATTGTCGTGTGAGGATATTCCCACACAATATTACTCTCGCAGATACCATCGCGCATTCGCACACTTGGGAGTGCAATAATGGATCGGGCCCCAGGCAAGTCCCAAGCCTGGGCGACAAAGTTATATTGCCCTCCCACCCCACTCACCACGTGGTTATCCACCAAGGCATCCGAGACAACCGCTCCCCCAAGAGTCACCATCATGGCCGAATTTACAAAGCGCGCATGCTGTCGCTGCGCCAGCTTTAGGTCTCTTTGGGATTGGAGGTCATTGGTAAAACTGATGTCAATCATATCGAGACCTGCACCCTCCTTAGGATCCAGATCCCGCAACTCTCGATACATAAGTTCCGGCCCCAGATAGAAGCCGCCATGTAACCAGATCCCCCCAGCGATCTTTTTATTCAGGCAACTACCAATTAGACGGCGGCGCCCATGTTCACTGTGAAGATCACACTCCTCTTCTTCACCATCAGGAGTCAGCAACTTATGGCCCCGCCAACTGTAGCTGGGGTCCACAATGCCAAGCTGCTGTAAAAAATTTGTATCTGCCACGGTTAAAGGGCAACTGATACGGCCAGCATTCTTTAATGCCAGCAGCGTTTCTTCCTGCACAGTATCAGTAATCTGATCGCTATCGAGCAGATGTTGAATTGTCGCATCAGCGTAGACTTTGCGGGTCAGAACCCCCGCTCTGCGCAGATGGAGAAAACCGTGGGGCACCATTTCACTGGCCCCATAAAGGCCCCGCTTAAAGGTGCCAGTGCATAAAGGCAGTTCCTCTCGGTAGCGCTTAGCATCCTCTTCCACCAAGTCATCCAGAATCCGGCAAAAGAGGGCGTTTTCCTTATGCCTCAAGCGCAGTACATGGCAAACCGCATCTCCCAGGGCGCCGATACCTACTTGAAGGGTTCCTCCATCTTCAACCAGACTGGCGATATGGTAGGCGATGCTGTATTCGGTAAAGGTTACTGGCAGGGCCGGAGCCGCAAACAGCGGCGTATCAAAAGTTTCGCCTTTCAGCAAAAAGTCAAAAGCACTGGCCGGTAGCTCACTGCTTCCATGGATATAGGGCAGCTGTGTATTTACTTCACCCAATAAAAACAGGGGGTAGTCCTTGCGCTGAGCAGCCAGCTTTAGAACAGGCAGTGTCAGGTCTGGGTTGCAACTTAAACTGAACTTACCTCCACACTCTGAAGGCGCCACCATTTGCGCAATAACGTTAACCCCCCGACTGATCAGCTCACCGGGTACCTGGGTATAATTTGCACTCACGTAGTGTTGCTGCGCATAGTTGTTGCCGAGCAGCGAACCGGGCTCCATAAAGAATTCAATAACCTGGATATTACCTGGCAGGTGCCCTTTCCTCCTCGCGGGAACATAAGCAAGGTCTTGGTATTGACTGTAATGGGTATCCAGAAGTGGCTGGATAAAGCGCCGGGAAATATCACTATCCCCACGGGGGCGCTCCAGCGTCAGGGCCGTAAATATCGTCAGAGAAATCGTATGATCTTCTGCCGCTCGAGCGTATAGCGTATTAGCGAAATGGTTTGCCTTACCAAGCCCCAGTGGTAATGCCAGAACTATTTTCTTGCCGACGACTTCTAAAAGCTTATCGACACATTCCTCGGCACTGGTAAAGCTCTCTGGAGAATTCTTGTGCGCAGATTCCATCGGAGGTAGCTTTCCTCAAACCTTATTGGACTGTGCCCGCACACCCACCCAAGCGCTCAAAGTGATCCACCTGAATTGCCTTCTCCACAGCATCCGCTGCATCGTAGAGTATCTCAGCCTCTTCATCGCTGATTAGATTTTTCTTTAACCCTTCTTCCACGCTATCCCTGCTCAGGTTGCGAATACCGCCTTTTTTTAATTTTTCACGAGCCCGCTCGGAAGCGCATACCCGATCAAACGCCTGCTCAACAATATCCACTCCATCCCCGGGAGTTCCGAGAAAAACTCCACTGGTCAGCCGGTCGCGAGTCGCCGACGGCGTCAACAGTAATTCCGCACAGGCCTTGGCTTGCCGATCCGATGCGGTGTGGACACTGTGCCCCCAAGGCATGGTGAGGAAGTGCATTACTTGGCCAATAAATGGCCGGGGGAAATTTTGAAACACCTCCAACAAATTGACTTCGATCTTATGCAATCCATCTCGCATGGCAAATTCCAGCAGAGGGAGGTCATCCTTAGGGTTGCCATCATCATAAAAGCGCTTCAGGGTGCAGCTGAGCAGGTACAACTGACTCAAGACATCGCCCAATCGGGAAGAAATTAATTCTTTTCGCTTGAGTTCTCCTCCCAGAGTCATCAAGGAAAATTCGGTGACCAGAGATAGCACCGCCGAATACCGATTCAGTTGCCGGTAGTACTTGGCAGCGTGCCCTACGTTGCGAGGGCTGCTGGCAAACAAGCCCACCGTCCAGCCGTGAAAAATACCCCGACACAGGGTTTTGAATTGAAACCACATATGCTTGGGCAGCAACTTATCCAATTCGTCCAAACCCGCTTCATGATCCGGATTTTCTGCCGCCAACATCTCCTGCAAGATATAGGGGTGACAGCGAATTGCGCCCTGACCAAAGATCATCAAACTGCGAGTGAGAAGATTGGCCCCCTCTACCGTAATTGCTACCGGTATCGCTCGATAAACATTACCCAGGTAATTTAATGGACCATCCATAATGGCCTTGCCCGCATGAATATCCATTGCATCAATAATGGCCTGGCGTAGACCACAAGTAGCATTGGCTTTCATAATTGCGGTGATCACCGCTGGCTTTCGCCCCTCATCCAGGGCACGGGTAGTCGTTTTATGGGCGCTGTCCAATACAAAGGCGATAGAAGCAATTTCAGCCAAGCGGCGTTGCACGCCTTCAAAGCGGCCAACAGGCACATTAAATTGCTCTCGAACCCGGGCGTAAGCGCCGGTCATGCGCGCGGCCATTTTTGCCCCACCGGTAGACAGGGATGGCAGAGAAATTCCTCGGCCTGCGGCAAGGGCACTCATCAGCATCTCCCAACCTTTGCCGACATTCTCCTCGCCGCCAATAATCCAATCCATCGGCATAAAAACATCTTTTCCCCAGTTGGGCCCATTCTGAAATGCTTGCAGCGCTGGGAGATGCCTCTGACCAATGGAAACTCCCGGTGTATCTGTGGGAACCAGGGCAACCGTAATACCCAGCTCTTCTTCATCGCCGAGAATATGGTCCGGGTCATAGAGCTTGAAGGCCAAACCTAACACTGTGGCTATCGGGCCCAAGGTGATATAGCGCTTGTGCCAATTAACACGCATACCGAGGACCTTTTCGCCTTGATATTCGCCGTAACAGACTACGCCACGGTCAATCATGGATGCCGCATCAGATCCGGCCTCCGGACTGGTCAGCGCAAAGCAGGGAATATCAGTGCCATCTGCCAGGCGTGGCAAATAGTAATCCTTTTGCTCTTGCGTACCGTGAGCCAGTAGCAGCTCTCCCGGGCCCAATGAGTTAGGCACCATTACTGTGACACCCACACAGGTACTGCGGGTGGTAATTTTGGTCACTATCTCCGCATGAGCTGTCGGGGAAAAGCCGAGGCCGCCATATTTCTTGGGAATAATAATGCCAAAAAAGCGATTTTTCCGAAGGAAATCCCAAACATGCTCCGGAATATTGCGATCCACATAGCTAATTTGCCAATCGTTGATCATTCGGCACAGCTCTTCGACTGGCCCCTCCAGGAAAGCCTGCTCCTCTTCATTGAGCGCAGGTGGCCCCATCCCCAACAATTGATCCCAATGTGGTTTACCTGACAATAACTCAGCGTCCCACCAAACCTCACCCGCTTCCATCGCCTCCCTTTCTGTTTCAGAAATTGGCGGAAGTACCCGTTTAATAATTTTTAAAAGAGGCGCGGTAAAGAATTTTTTGCGCAATTCGCTCATTTTCACCTTCCATAGCGGCAGCCGTTGCAACAAACACTGCTAATTCCCGCAGGGTCGAGAGAGTCATCAATGCACAATAATAGGAGACGTTTGATTGCAGGTAAGAATTCACAGAAGAAATCCATGCCCCTACCCGGATAGACATTTTATTTTTCAACAAAACCGGCGTTGTTTTTTTTAGGGCCATTGAAAAGTTATTGAGATTAGCTTTTTCTCACTCCGTCCACAGCAATTCGTAGTGTGAGACCCCCTCACCCCCTTTCAATTAAATAACCATTTTTTCCAGGGACTTGGCCTTATAACTTTTTGAAAGGGAAAGAAAAATAAACAAGGATTTTGACATGAAGCGATTAACGGCAATATCTCTCACCAGCATCAGCCTGATGCTCCCTTCATTAATTTACGCCGATCTTATCGGCGAAGCACCGCGCTTAGACCCAGCAGATAGGATTAGCCAGGATGAAATTTCCCAAGGACAACTTCACCTCGACGAAATACGTGAAGCGGGGCTGATTATTTTCAGCACGCCTTTCAATCGTTACGACGGCTTTGGTGATGGCCCCCACGATTTTTCTGAACCGGACAACCACTCCCCCACCGGAGGTAACAGGCCCACCCTGCAAGGTAATGGCACATTTTTACGGGTCAATGGCCTCGATGCGCAAAATTGCCTGGAGTGCCACACCGTTATCAGCAATCGAACAACGCCACCCAGATTGGGCATTGGCGGAGGTGGAGGATTCGGAACCAGCGTATTATTCCGTCCCGCCAATATCGATGTTATCGATGAAAACTTTGACGGTATCGCAGAGTTTGATGGGCGGCTGATTAATCCGGTATTTTTATTTGGCGCTGGGGGGATTGAATTGGTTGGTCGTGAGATGACCCATGAATTACAAAATCTTAAACAACACGCCCTCAACAACCCCGGCACCATCGTTGAACTGGAAACAAAATCAGTCAGTTTTGGGAGCATCATTGCCGACGAGTACGGCAATTTGGATACAACCAATGTCGAAGGCGTCGAGCACGATTTGGTTGTCAGGCCATTTGGTCGAAAAGGTGACAACGCCTCAGTCAGGGAGTTCGATGTCTCCGCCCTGGCATTTCATATGGGGATGCAGGCCTCGGAAGCCTTTGGCGGAGCAACAGCAGATGCTGATAATGACGGAGTCGTCAATGAAATCACCGTTGGGGACTTATCCGCACTGAGTATCTTTATTACCACCCTGGAACCACCATTCGATGTCGATGACAGAGAACACCGTGACGGCCGGAGGCTTTTCTCCGATATTGGCTGCGCCGACTGCCACCGCCCAACGATGGTCACCCAGAGAAGGACCCTCCCTTATAAACTTACCGGCTCTCCAGAAACTCCCTTTGAAGACATTTTTTACGAAGTGGACCTCACCAAGCAACCGACAAATTTTCGCCAAACCCGCAATGGCGGAATAGAGGTCGCAATGTTCTCTGATCTCAAGCGCCACGATATGGGCGAGGGGCTGGCTGAGAACGCCTTCTTCCAAACGGACCAGCAAAACCGTGAGTTTATTACCGCACGCCTTTGGGGAGTGGCCGATACCGCGCCCTATTTACACGACGGCAGAGCCACTACGTTGGCAGAAGCCATTTTTCTCCACGACAACCCCGGAAGCGAGGCCAGTAACGCAGCACAGAATTTCAAGTATTTAAGTGAAAATGATCAGAATAAGATCTTGGCATTTTTGATGTCCCTGAGAATGCCGGAGAACCCCGCTGATGATCTAATTGATCCCCGCTGAGTTGATTCTCAACAACTGGCAGCGCTTTTGGGCTGCCAGTTTCCAGACCTAATGGACTTACTGGCGTTTTTAGGTCAGTGCCTTACCCGCCACAATTACACCGTTGTTATCCGCGTAGAGGTACTCCCCCGGGCGGAAATCCACACCGGCAAAGCTAACCGCCAGGCCTCTTTCACCAATTCCCTTTTTTTCTGTTTTCATTGGATGGCTACCAAGTGCCTGCACCCCCAGATCCAGTTCCGCGATTTCATCTACATCGCGAATGCAGCCATACATCAGGATACCTTCCCAACCGTTGGCAACCGCCTTTTCTGCCAGCATATCGCCAAGACAAGCCCGCCGCATAGATCCACCGGCATCCACTACCAAAACCTTGCCCTGCCCCGGTTCAGCCACCAGTTCTCGCACCAGGGAGTTATCTTCAAAACATTTGATAGTGACAATCTGCCCACCAAAACGATCTCGGCCACCGTAATTGATAAACATAGGATCAACTACTCGCACCTCATCAGGGTAGGCATCACATAAATCGGGGGTTGACTTGAGCATCAATATTCTCGCAGCAATCTATGGAAGAGAAGGATAATAGCGGGAAAAAAGTAGAAGAGCTAAGAGGCAAATAAATACCGGGTATCACCACGATGGATAATACCCGGCCAAGCCTTCGCTGCCACGAAATTGAAACTAGTGTGTTACACGAACCGGCGTGCCTACACGCACATGCTGATAGAACTTTCTCGCCATATGTGGGGGCATACGCACACAGCCATGAGAAGCGGGGTAGCCGGGCACGTGGCCAGAGGCATGCAGACCGATACCGCCATTAAAACGAATGTAGTTATTCATTTTTGCTCCACGATACACAGTACCCGCAGGGCGACGATGCTTTCGAGTATTTACATTCGATCTCACGACTCTGCCAGTGCGTCTATCAACAAAACTGCCATAAATAGACGAGCGGTGATAAGGGTGTTTGGACAACACACGAAAATGTCCGGGGCGTGTGCTGTAACCGCGCTTCCCCGAAGAAATACGGGAGACACCAACTAATTTCCCACCTTTATACAGATATGCGCGCTGCTCACTTAAATCAATTCTAATTGATGGACTACCACCCCTGGCTGCGGCGCGATCATCAAACCAATTAGATGCGCGTGGCTTTGCATCTGCCGGTGGCGCTGCCATTAAAGCCATAAGGCACATCATCAAAAAGACATGAAGTATGGGGATTTGAAACTGTCTACTCGTTTGCATAGCTCACCTCACCGAGTCTGGGTACCCTGCCCTGAATCCAACAGATAAACAGTCTGTCGGTAATTTTCAGGTGCGCGCCAGTGGGGCCAGGGCCCACGGCGAACATTTTTACGGAGCACATTGCGCAATCTGTTTTTCGATTTACACGCAACCTTAGGACTCTTCCGATTCTATTGAGGCGAGCGGAAAGATTTAGAATGAATTCTTCTGTGTGGATCAGCTGATAGAGGTTTGTATTTTTTGGGTAATGTGTCGTTTAAATTTTTCAAACACAATTAGCAGAACAAAATCAGGTGTTTCCGGATTTAACTGCAACAACGGACTCATTTTCCACCAAGGCAAACACCGCTTCAGCAGAAAAATTACAGTTAAATATAGCGGGGGAATAATTGGGAAAGCGGCCCACAGTTGGGCCGCTTTAGGAGGAAAATTAACCTTCCTCGTTGGCCAGGAATAGCCAGGTATCTACTGCGGTATCCGGGTTCAGGGACACACTGTCGATCCCCTCATCCATCAACCAGCGGGCGAAGTCTTTATGGTCAGAAGGACCCTGACCACAAATACCTACATATTTACCCGCTTTCTTACAGGCTTGGATCGCCCTGGAAAGCAGTGCCTTGACCGCTGGGTTGCGCTCATCAAACAAATCGGCAACCAGGCCGGAGTCGCGGTCCAGACCAAGCGTTAGCTGGGTCAGGTCATTGGAACCGATGGAGAAACCATCAAAGTGCTGCAGGAAGTCTTCCGCCAGCAAAGCGTTGGACGGCAGTTCGCACATCATAATGACCTTGAGGCCACCTTCTCCACGGCGCAGGCCGTTTTCAGCCAGCAGACCGACTACTTCCTCAGCTTCTTCCGGGGTGCGGACGAAGGGCACCATGATTTCCACATTGGTCAGTCCCATTTCATCGCGGACTTTCTTCAGTGCACGGCACTCCAGGGCAAAGCACTGGCGGAAATCTTCAGAGCGGTAGCGAGCTGCACCACGGAAGCCAAGCATTGGATTTTCTTCGCTTGGCTCGTACAACTGGCCACCCACAAGGTGCGCATACTCATTAGATTTAAAGTCGGACAAGCGTACGATGACGCGATTCGGTGCGAAGGCCGCAGCCAAGGTAGCGATACCTTCCACCAGTTTTTCGACAATAAAGTCTTCTGGAGAATCGTATCCACCAATACGCTCGCGAATATTCTGCTGCAGATCTTCCGGCAGGTTATCCAGTTCAAGCAGTGCTTTCGGGTGAATACCGATCATGCGGTTGAGGATAAACTCGAGGCGCGCAAGGCCAACGCCCTGGTTAGGCAGATGGCTGAAAGCGAATGCGCGATCCGGGTTGCCCACGTTCAACATAATTTTGAACGGCAGCTCCGGCATTTCCGCAACTTCAGTTTCCTCGCGCTGGAATTCCAGTTCACCAGCCATTACAAAACCGGTATCGCCTTCCGCACAGGAAACAGTCACCGGAGTGCCGGTTTCCAGCAGCTCGGTTGCATTACCACAACCTACAACTGCGGGGATGCCCAGTTCACGAGCGATAATTGCCGCGTGACAAGTACGGCCGCCGCGATTGGTAACAATAGCACTCGCTTTCTTCAGGACCGGTTCCCAATCCGGGTCGGTCATGTCGGTAACCAGGACTTCACCATCCTGCATCAGCGCCATATCTTCTACGGATTCAAGCTTGCGAACGGGGCCTGCGCCAATGCGCTGGCCGATTGCGCGGCCTTCACACAGTACGTCACTGCGCTCCTGCAAGCTGTAGCGCTCAATGCTGGTTCCCTGATCGCGGGAGCGTACAGTTTCCGGACGCGCCTGTACGATAAACAACTTACCGCTGTCGCCGTCTTTGGCCCACTCGATATCCATCGGGCGACCGTAGTGCTCTTCAATCTTGCGGGCCTGGATTGCCAGGTCTGCCAGCTCCGCATCGTTGAGGGCAAAGCGCTGGCGGTCTTCGTCTGCCACCGGGATAGTTTTCACGGAACGACCACATTCACCGCTCTCGTCGTAAACCATCTTGATCGCTTTACTGCCGCGATTGCGGCGCAGAATCGCAGGACGGCCCGCATCCAGGGCTGGCTTGTAGAGGTAAAATTCGTCCGGGTTAACCGCACCTTGAACAACGGTTTCGCCCAAACCAAAGGCGGCGGTGATAAAGATCACATCGCGGAAGCCACTCTCTGTGTCCAGGGTAAACATCACACCCGCTGCGCCAGTCTCACTGCGCACCATGTGCTGGATACCGGCAGACAGGGCAACGCCCACATCCGCATAACCGGTGTGCACGCGGTAGGCGATAGCACGGTCGTTGTAGAGGGAAGCAAAAACTTCTTTTACTGCCTTCAATACAGCGTCGATACCGCGGATATTCAGGAAGGTCTCCTGCTGACCGGCGAAGGACGCATCCGGCAAGTCTTCGGCGGTTGCAGAGGAGCGAACTGCAACAGCAGTTTCCGCACCACCCAGGGCCTCATAGCCCTCGCGAATCTCTTTTTCCAGCTGCTCGGGGAACGGAGTCTGTAAAATCCAGTTGCGGATTTCATCTCCCGCCTGGGCCAGCTCGGTGACATTACCAACATCCAATCCTTGCAAACGCTCGGCTATACGCTGCTCCAGCTGTTCGTGAGCCAGGAAAGCCCTAAAGGCTTCTGCGGTGGTAGCGAAGCCACCGGGTACGCTCACGCCGGCACCGGCGAGAGAGGAGATCATCTCGCCCAGTGATGCGTTCTTGCCGCCGACTTTGTCGACATCGGCCATGCCCAGTTTTGCGAAGTCGATCGTGAAGTTCGTCAAGTGAAGGCCCTCTAAAATTCAGGTTGAGTGGCGGCAGATTATAAGGATGAGTTTTGTAAAAAATAGCCCGTAAAAATTGGCCAAAATGTTGTAAATTTTCTACAAAAATTGCAAAACGCCAGAATAAAAGACCTTTGCCCCATTCCTCCCCTACAATAGCCCCCTCACGCCGACAAACTGAGAACAAACATGGCAAAAGACAAGCGCACGGCTTTTTTTATCTCCGACGGAACCGGTCTCACCGTCGAAGCGATTGGCCACAGCCTACTCGCACAATTCCGCGATCAACAAGTTGAGCAGGTCACGCTTCCCTATATCGACTCCACCGAAAAAGTTAAACAGGCCCTGCAACGCATAGAAAAAGCAGCCGATGAATCCGGTTTACAGCCGATCATTATTACCAGCATTGTTTCTGACGAGATCCGGGAACAGCTGCACCAAAGCTCTGCGCTGATGCTCGATATCTTCGAGAACTATCTCACGCCACTGGCCAATCTGTTTAACCGGGATCCAGCGCAGATGGTCAACGTCTCTCACGGCATTGACGACAACCGCCGCTACACCGACCGGATTGAAGCAGTGCATTTCGCCATGGACAATGACGATGGCCGCAGAGTCAGCGAATTCCAGCAAGCCGATGTAATCCTGCTGGGCGTTTCCCGCTCCGGCAAAACGCCTACCTGCTTGTACCTGGCACTCCAGTTTGGCCTGCGCGCGGCAAACTACCCCATCACCGAAGAGGATATGGACTCCACCACCCTGCCCAAGATCCTGCGCCCGTTTCGCAACAAGCTGTTTGGCCTGACAATCGAGCCCGAGCGCCTGATGCAAATTAGACAGGAAAGGCGCGCCAACAGCCGCTACGCTTCTAAGGAACAATGTGAATTCGAGGTGCGCCAAGTTGAGCAAATGCTGAGGCGGGCCCAGGTGCCTTTCCTCAATGCAACCCAACTTTCGGTGGAGGAACTCGCCACCCGCCTGATGTCTCAGGCCGGTATTGAGCGCAGGATTGACTAAAGAGCCACACACCCTTTAATTGCCGCCGCAAAATGTGTAGTGTGCGCCGTCTTCCGGACTGCTGTAGCTTGATATGCAAATTGTCTCTCTGCCCTACTCATTAAACACGCCCGCCGCATTTGCGGCGATAGCGGATTTACCTATCCCCGTTTGGCTCGACAGCGGTCGACCTCTCGCGGAGGGTGGGCGCTATGACATCATTAGTGCCGACCCGATAAATACCCTCAAGTTAAGTGCCGACACACCCGAGCCATTTGCCCGACTGGATGACCTTGTGTGCGAACTCTGCCCTCAGGACAGGGACTCACAACTGCCTTTTTGCGGCGGGGTTATTGGTTACGCTGGTTATGAACTCGGTGTAGAGGGCAATTATCTACCGGCAGATATGCGCCCTACGGACTTGCCCGCAGGCTTTTTTGGGCTCTACACATGGGCCTTTATTGCCGACCACCAACTGGGCAGCAATCACCTGGTTTTCCACCCCGCCTGCCCCCCCCAGCAAGTTCGCGAATTGATACAGCGATTTAAAGCTATCAACTGGGAGACCACGCTTACACCCGGGGACTTCCGGCTGCTTTCACCATTTGAGCACGAACTGAGTGCAGATGATTATCGGGCACAAATTGAGCAGATACTGGAATATATCGCCGCTGGCGATATCTATCAGGCAAACTTTACCCAGCGTTTCAGGGCCCCTTATAGCGGCGATCTGCTAACAGCCTACCTGGCGTTGCGCTCTCAAGCTGCCGGTCCCTTTTCTGCTTATATGGCCCTGCCCCATGGCAGTCTGCTCAGTATGTCGCCGGAGCGATTTATCCGAGCTGATGGCGCCAGTTTGCGTACAGAACCGATTAAAGGCACTGCAGCAAGACACGCTGACAAGATGGCAGATCAGCGCGCCGCCTTCTCGCTGCAGAGAAGCCCCAAGGACCGGGCGGAAAACCTGATGATCGTCGATTTACTGCGCAATGATTTGAGCAAGCTGTGTCGCAGTGGCACCGTACGTGTTCCCGAGCTATTCCAATTGGCGAGTTTTGCCAATGTCCACCACTTGGTCAGCGTAGTAACTGGTGAGCTACCCGAAGAGTCAGTTTATAGCGAATTACTCGAAGCTTGTTTCCCCGGCGGGTCTATCACAGGTGCTCCAAAGCGACGCTCAATGGAAGTGATCCGGGAGCTGGAATCCAGCCCCCGGGGGATTTATTGCGGCAGTATTGGCTACATCAGCAGCTGTGGCCGCGCTGACACCAATATCGCCATCCGGACCTTCAGTGCCAACGATGGACATCTAACCTGCGCGGCAGGTGGTGGGATCGTTGCAGATTCCGATCCCACTTCAGAGCATCAGGAGTGCTTGGCCAAGGTGCGCTTACTACTGGAAACTACTGAACAATTTTTGCAGTAGGCATCAAATCGCCGAAAAACGACTAAAAATTAGCCTATTTTGGCGCCTTTTGTAGCATCACTACAAATTTCAGTTATAAAGGTATCGGCGATTGATATTTCAAAGTTATTAGGGGTTCTGATAGATTCAGTCCATCTTGCCTTTAATGGCATTGCACTGGATCAAGGAAATTATCGTGAAGATCACACTGGTCAAGAAAATTCTCGCCGACGGCTCGCCCTGCGCCAAGTGTCGCGACGTTGAAGAAAAGCTGGAAGAAAATGGCCAAATGCAATTTATCGACCAGACACTTATCGCCGACCTGCGTGACCCGCAAAGCCCGGGCTTACAGCTGGCTCAGCAGTACAAGGTAGAGCGAGCGCCCTTCTTTGTCGTAGAGCGCGAAGGTAAGGAAGCAGAGATTTTCACTGTTTACTTCAAGTTCGCCAAAGAAGTGCTGCGCCCCCTGATCGAGATGGAGGCTTCATAGCCTCCATCCCTTACCTTTATTTCGGCACCTTTATTCAGCAGCACCTCTAGTAAACCGGCAACTCCATATCGGCGAACAGCGCATCGACCTCAGAACGGGATGTCGCCTGTGCCGCTTGGTCAATCAGCTCACGGCTGAGATGGGGGGCAAATTGCTGGATAAACTCATACATAAAGCCCCGCAGGAAAATCCCCTTACGGAAGCCAATTTTCGTAACACTCGATTCAAATAGATCACTGGCATCGAGAGCCACAAGGTCCTCATCTTCGCCATCAACGGCCATATCAGCCACAATGCCAATTCCCAATCCCAGACGCACGTAAGTTTTGATTACATCAGCATCGGCGGCGGTAAAGACTACCTTAGGTGACAACCCTTTCTCTAAGAAAGCTTCATCTAACTTGGAGCGGCCGGTAAACCCAAATACATAAGTAACTATCGGGTACTTCGCCACGTCCTCAAGGGATAGCTTGCTCACTTGGCAAAGCGGGTGATCTTTCGGTACCAGAATGCAGCGGTTCCAGCGGTAGACAGGCATCATCACCAAATCGCTGAAAAGCTCTAGAGCTTCGGTAGCGATAGCAAAATCTGCAGTGCCATCTGCCGCCATCTCAGAAATTTGCATAGGGGTTCCCTGGTGCATATGCAGGGAAACCTCCGGATAACGGCCTATAAACAGCTTAATAATCGGGGGCAAGGCATAGCGCGCCTGAGTGTGAGTGGTAGCTACAGCGAGACTACCTTTTTTATCATTGCTGAACTCTTGCGCAACCTGTTTGATATTCTCCACTTTGCGCATAATTTCGCCGGCAGTCTTTAAGATTGCCTCCCCTGCCGGGGTCACCCTTGTGAGATGCTTGCCGCTGCGCGCGAAGATTTCTACGCCAAGCTCATCCTCCAAAAGTCGGATTTGCTTACTGATTCCCGGCTGGGAGGTATAGAGGCTCTGCGCTGTAGCAGAAACATTGAGGTCGTGATGTGCCACTTCCCAGATATATCTCAACTGCTGCAGCTTCATAGATCCTCCCTTTCATTAAGTTCGCTCATGGCCGAGAGCGAGTAATACCATTTTTTGATCGATAGTTATAAAAACTATCTTGAGTTATACGAGAAAAGAATAGCAGTGAATCAAAGCCAGGGCCAATGGACGGTTGAATATCCGTGGTAGAGACGAAAGTGTCAATCAACTTTGGGGGATCCCGGACTTTCTGTCGGCTTTATTTACTAATGACTAGAGCTAAGCCTCTCGGATGAGGGCCGGGAAAAGTTCGAACATTATCGGCATAGAGAGCACTGAGTGATAACGTACACCTTTATCACTTTTGAACTTTTTATACCTCTGCATTTGCGATTCCATGAGGAACATGGCCCGTAGCCACATGCTCACCTGCAGAAACACAGTGACTAGGCTGATCATCAAAGAAGACATCGGCGCCAAAAGCCCGCAGGAACTCACCTTTAGGAAGCCCGCCGAGAAAAACTGACTCATCCACTCTAATATCCCAGGCGCGCAATGTCCTGATGACCCGCTCATGGGCCGGAGCGGAACGTGCCGTTACCAAAGCCGTTCGTATCGGGCAGGTATCCATCTCAAATTCAGCCTGCAATCTCTGCAAAGCTTCAAGGAACCCCTTAAAGGGCCCTCCCCCCAGTGGCTTCTGTGCTGAGGCACGCTCTGCCTCAGTAAAAGCAGCCAGGCCTTCCGTTTTGTAGACTCGCTCAGCCTCATCAGAGAAGATTACCGCATCGCCGTCAAAGGCAAATCGCAACACATCATCACGATATTCGCGATTTCCTCCGGCAACCAAGGTTGCCGCAGCAACCCCCTGCTCCAACGCTTGGCGGACATCTACACCATCAGCAGACAAAAACAGGTTGCATCCAAATGGGCCAATATAACGGTAAGGGCTTCCACCATTGCAAAAGGCCGCACGAGTAATATTGAGTCCATAGTGCTCTATCGAGTTAAATACCCTTAATCCGGTATCGGCACTATTCCTTGATAGCAGGATCACCTCCACCCGTGGCTCACCGCCAAGAAGCTCATTGATCTTTAGAAACTTCTCAACCAGAGGGAATGCGTCCCCTTTTTCCAGAACATCGTTCTCACGCTCAACTTGATAGTGAGAAAAGGCGTGCAATCCCTGCTCCTCAAAAACCTTGTGGCTATCGCTAAGGTTAAACAAAGCGCGAGAGGAGATAGCGATTACTAACTTATCTGGACGCACAGCCATTAGAGAGCCTCTACATCGTTAATCCACCGACACCGCAGCTTCACTGAGGGCAGTGAGAGTCTACGACAAATCTCAAACTTATATTCCACAATTTGAGCGATATGTACAGATAAGAATGCCTGCCCTTCCCGATGTTACTTCCATAGCGCCGCACAAGTGTCCAGGGAGTCAAAGCTGCTTAGACTGCAGGATTAAGACGATGGAGCAAAACATTTCAAAATTCGAAATTGAAACCGCTCCAAACTACCGCGTGCATTTTTCTACAGTAAAGTTTTGGTAGAGTTAATATCCACCCCCATCAAGCTCAGAAAGGATTAATACTTTAATCCTTTAGTTTGACACCCCCTTAAAGAACCCAGATTAATACACCCCTTCAAACTTAACAAACATATAGCACCCCACTCATGCAAATTGAATTAAATTGAAGAATTTCGCACCGGAAATAAACAAAAATAACAAAACCACAGAAAGCTTTACCGTTTAAATACAACTCAAAAAAAGTTTGCCATTCAGAAAAAAGCTATAAACTAACCAATTAAAACCCCTCAAATAACCAAAGTTGCAAATATCTGAATTCGTGACATACACATCAAAAAAACAATTTGATCTTTCAAGTTTACATCCACTACAAAAAAATTATTGTCAGGAATAACAACAAGGGATATCGTTATTTCGCCTGACAACGGCAAACAACCCCCAAGAAAATTTTGCACATAAACTCCATACAGCTCTCAGCTCATAGCGCGAGATATTCTTGGGGTGTGATTCAATTGGCCGCTTAACCAGACAGCATTAACCACTGAGCGTTTATTTTATGCTCCCGGTTAACTATGGCCATTAAATTATAATCATAAAGAGAATTACTTAATGAAATATTTGTTAGGAGCCGCTAGCACACTCGCACTCGCTATTAGCGCCCAAGCGGCGGAGCGTATTAATGTCACACCAGAGTTACTTTCCAATCAGTCCCTAGCCTCAATCGCTGGCTCAGATATGAAGCTGGAAAAGGTTCGCGAGCGTACGCTTGCCAATGGGAGAACGGTTGCCCGATATCGACAAACTCACAAAGGCATACCCGTTTGGGGGAGAACCATAACTAGTTCCAGGCAAGGCTTAACTGAAAAAGTGAGAGGCCACGTACTCTCAGGCCTAGAGCTGGAGGTACCTACCGCCCGCGCAACGATTGATGCCGATAATGCTATTGATCGAGCCATGAACCATCAGCTGAATCTGCGCACTCAGGATGGTGACAGTAAAAAAGCTCTCTCAATGTCGTCCATGCGCTTCAACGCACAAAACCAGAAAAAAGAGCTCTATGTCTATGTCGATGAAAACGACCAGGCGCGATTAGCTTATTTGGTTAACTGGGTCGAATACGGAGATGAGCCGAGCAGACCGTTCTATTTTGTAGACGCACTTACTGGTGAAGTTATCAAACAATGGGACGGCCTTGCCTTCCAGGATGCCACAGGCCCCGGTGGCAATGAAAAAACCGGGCGTTATGAATATGGAACAGACTTCCCTGCCCTCGAAGTTGACAATAACTGCTCCATGAACACTGCTAACGTAGAAACCGTGGATTTAAATCACGGTACAAGCGGAGGTAGCGTTTTCTCCTTCACCTGTCCGGAAAATGATTACAAAGAAATCAATGGTGCTTATTCTCCATTGAATGATGCCCACTTCTTTGGCAATGTCGTTTTCAATATGTACAGTGACTGGTATGGAACATCGCCGCTCACACAAAAATTGAGAATGCGAGTTCACTACAGCAACAACTACGAGAACGCCTTCTGGGATGGCAGCCAAATGACATTTGGTGATGGCTTCACAACCTTCCACCCACTTGTCAGCTTGGACGTATCCTCTCATGAGGTGAGCCATGGCTTTACTGAGCAAAACTCCAACCTGACCTACGCCAACCAATCCGGCGGCATAAACGAAGCCTTCTCTGACATGGCCGGTGAAGCTGCCGAGTTCTACATGAAGGGCACTAACGACTGGATGGTGGGGGCCGATATATACAAGGCTGATGGCGCTCTTCGCTATATGGATGACCCCACCAAAGATGGCAGATCCATTGGCCATGCTTCCGACTACTATAGCGGCATGGACGTGCACTACAGCTCCGGCGTATTCAACCGGGCTTTCTACCTGATCGCCAACTCAAGCGGCTGGAACACCCAAACTGCTTTCGATATCTTTGTGCTTGCTAACCAAACTTATTGGAATCAAAGCACTGATTACATTGAAGGTGCTTGCGGAGCCCTGTCAGCTACTGAAGATCTCGGATACGATACTGCAACAGTAATCGTAGCGTTCGACACCGTAGGGGTATCTACCAGTAACTGTGGCGATGATGGCGGTTCAAACTCAGAAGGCTGGGAAGAAACCAACTTATCAGGCCGCCGCAACAGCTGGCAGCACTTCACCCTGGATGTACCATCAGGCTCATCATCTTTGACTGTCGAAATGCTCGGTGGCAATGGCGATGCCGATTTGTACGTTCGTTATGGTGCCACCCCAACCACCGACAACTGGGATTGTCGCCCTTACGTAAACGGCAATAATGAATTCTGTAGCTTTAGCAATCCAGCTGCAGGTACCTGGCACATCAGTGTACAGGGCTATATTTCGTACAGAGGCGTAACTCTTTCCGCCCAGAGCCAATAATATTTAAGGCCGGTGCCGACACATTAGTGTGTCGGCATTCTCTATCACATCATTCAAAGACTAGCTCCCAAACCTATCTAACAAACTGTGGTAAAGCATCCCCAACACCAACCCCGGCCACCTCAATAAAGTGCCACCTGGAAACTCTACTTTAGGAAGAGAAGAAAACTCGTTATAACCCTCACTCTCCCCATAAATTGCATCAGCCAGAAGCTTGCCGGCAAAAGTTGCCGTAGGCACTCCATGTCCAGAATACCCCTGACTGTAATATAGGCCCGACTGCAACTGTCCTATACAGGGCATCCGATTCATAGTAATGGCCAGCGTACCCCCCCAGCCGAAATCAACAGCAGTATTTCCCAGCTGCGGGTAAACCCTCAACATATACTTGCGGACGAAACTGCGAATATCTTTAGGGAAATGCCTGGTGTAATTTTCCCCTCCCCCAAAAATTAAGCGGTTATCGCCAGATAATTTCCAATAATTTATAACAAATAGAGTATCTTGCAGTGCGAAGTCATTGGCTATGATTTCCCTAGCGAGCCCCTCCGGTAAGGGCTCTGTTGCCAGCACAAAATTATTTATTGGCATTATGCGCCCCGCTAAGCGGGGCTCAAGATCTTTCAAGTAACCATTGCAAGCTAAAATCAACTTTTCGGCCTTCACCTTTCCTCGTGCAGTTTTCACCGTAAAGGGAGAAGAGCTCGAATACCCTTGCACACCACTACACTCAAAAAACCTGGCACCGGCAGAAACTGCTGCGCGGGCAAGACCTAATGCAAAATTGAGAGGATGAAGATGTAGCGAACCAAAATCCAGCTGTGCGCCGAGATATCGTTTGCTACTTACAAGCTGTCGAACTTCTTCTTTATCTATATACTTAACTTGCCTGTAATCATATTTCTCTCTGAGCTCTTCAGTTTCATCCTGCAGATATTTATCGTGACTGGATTTCGCTGCAAGATGCATGATCCCGCGTTTTAAATCACATTGAATCTGGTGCCTGACTATAAGACTTTCCACCAGTTGAACAGCGTTGATACTCAAATCCCAGAGCTGCTTAGCGGTGTCGAACCCGAACATGGCTTCCAGATCACCCTGACTTCGCCTTTGTCCAACACCGACATGTCCTCCATTCCTTCCTGATGCGCCCCAACCAATCCTATTAGCCTCCAGAAGCACCACACGGTAGCCGCGCTCTGCCAAGTGCAAAGCACTGGAGAGTCCCGTATAACCACCACCAATGATGCAGACATCTGCCTCCACGTTACCTTCCAGGCATGGATACTCCTGAAGGTCGTTAGCTGTAGCGGCATAATAGGATTCCGTGTGCTCATCCAACCTATTCATCACCTTCATATTTCTACCAGATACCCTCAATGCCATTTAAATAAACGGCCCTGTTCCAATCGGCAGTATATAGTTCCTTTACACAGGAGGAATTATTTTCAGCGCAACGCTTTCCGGCACTGATCATAGAATTTCACTCAGGAAGAAAAAGTAAGCAATGGCTATCCAATGGATAAAATTACAAACTGGCTGGCAAATCACAATATTGCAGAAGTTGAATGCCTTGTTCCCGACATGTCAGGTAACGCCAGAGGAAAGTTCACCCCCACCGATAAGTTCTTAACTCAAGACAGCCGTTTACCGGAAAGCATTTTGGTGCAAACTGTCACGGGGGATTATGTCGACGAACACAATGAGCTTGTTGATCCAGCAGACACCGACATGCTCCTAATCCCTGACCCCAACTCAGTGCGCCTAAACCCTTGGGCCAATGATCCGACAGCACAAATCATTCATGACTGCCATTCTCGAGATGGGGACCCTCACCCTATCAGCACCCGTAATATTTTAAAATTTGTCCTCGAAAAATATGCAGACAGAGGATGGAAGCCTATTGTCGCCCCTGAGGTAGAGTTTTATCTTGTAAAAAGAAACCTGGATCCGGATGAAAAGCTATCCGCGCCTGTGGGAAGATCGGGACGCACAGAAAAAACCCGACAATCCTACAGCATTGATGCAGCCAATGAATACGAGCCCATCATTGAAGACATGTATGATTTTTGTGAAGCTCAGGGGCTTGATGTCGACACACTGATCCACGAATCAGGCACTGCCCAGATGGAAATTAACTTTCTCCATGGAGATCCACTTCATTTAGCTGACCAGGTCTTTACCTTTAAACGCACAGTGCGCGAAACGGCTCTGCGCCACGGCATTTATGCAACCTTCATGGCAAAACCGATGGAAGACGAACCTGGAAGCGCTCTGCACTTACACCAGAGTGTGGCGGATAGAAAAACCGGTGAAAATATTTTTGTCGATAATACAGGAAAAGAGAGCAATAATTTCTTGCATTTTATTGGCGGCATGCAGAAATACACTCCCGGTTTTATTAGTTTTTTTGCTCCAAATGTAAACTCCTATCGCCGCTTCACACCTGAAATGGCCGCACCCACCAGTCTCCACTGGGGTTATGACAATCGAACAACAGGCCTTCGGGTTCCCGACAGCTCGCCACAAAGTAAACGTCTTGAAAATCGTTTTCCCGGAGCAGACTGCAATCCCTACCTTGCCATAGCAGCTTCTCTTGCCTGCGGGTATTTAGGAATGATCAATAAAGTCGCACCGAGCGCACCTTATCAGGGCGACTGCTCCAAAGAGTCAATTACACTTCCCCGCACCCAGGAACATGCCCTGACACTCCTATCAGATTGTGATGAAGCAACAGAAATGTTTGGCAGTAAATTCGTAAAAGCCTGGAGCGCAATCAAGAGAAATGAATATGAAGAGTTTAATCGTGTGATCAGTTCGTGGGAGAGGGAATTTCTATTATTAAATGTATAAATAACCGTTCCACTAAAAGCTAACAGAAATAATAAACTGTTATCGCCAAATTTATTTTTTCGGAAAAAACAACTCATCTTTTCCACCTCACAGGCAGAACATCACTTCCTAATTTGTGACGATCCGAGCAAAAATATCGAAAACAATTCAAATATATTAGTTTGCCATCACCTTTTTGTTGCCTAGATGCGTATGCAGGGTAATCTCAAGTTGCCCAATTAATTAGGGCAACCGGTTTGAGAAAGCGAACGCCACTGCCGCTACCGCGGTCCCTTCCTGGCGACGGTTATCTTCTGCTGTCTTACCACATAAAAATCCAGCCTGTATTGGCCAACCAGATTTAATACGGTCCCCACAAGGGAAATACGGCTGTATACCGGCGGATTCATATATAAAAAAGCTATAAAAGGGAAAGCTAGCAATGAAGCATTTTGTAGGACTAAGCTGCACTTTAGCCTTGGCTATTAGTGCACATGCTGTTGAGCGCGTCCCCGCCACGGCGGACATGCTCTCACCACAAACTTTAGCTGCCACCGGCGGATCGGATATGGCGCTCGAAAAAGTTCGTGAGCGCACTCTCGTCAACGGCAAAACCGTAGCCCGCTACCAACAGACTCACAAGGGCATTCCTGTCTACGGCCAAACAGTAACCAGCTCCGGGCAGGGTCTGATTACTGAGGTTCGCGGCAATGTCATCACTGGGCTGGAACTGGAAGTACCCAATATCAAAGCATTTATCAATGAAGATAATGCTATTGAGCGGGCAATGGACCACCAGATCAACTGGCGCACGCAGCAGGGCGTTATCCAGGGAGCTTTGTCAGTTCAGGCTTTGAAGCTGGAAGCACATAACCCCAAAAAGAAACTCTACGTCTACATCGATGAGCAAGACAATGCCCGCTTGGCTTACCTGGTCAACTGGGTTGAGTACGGCGATGAACCCACACGCCCCTTCTACTTTATCGATGCAATGACTGGCGAAGTTCTCAAGCATTGGGACGGCTTGAACTTTGCACAAAATGCGACAGGCCCAGGGGGCAATTCAAAGACCGGGCGCTACGAGTACGGTACTGACTACCCCCACATGATTGTTGACGACAGCTGTGCCATGGATACGGACAATGTAGAAACCGTTGATATGAACCACAGCACGAATGGCGGTAGCATCCACTCGTTCACTTGCCCGGACAATGACTATAAGTCAATCAACGGCGCTTACTCACCACTCAATGACGCACACTTCTTTGGCGGTGTGGTCTTTGATCTCTATAGCGACTGGTACAACACATCCCCTCTCACACAAAAACTGAGAATGCGGGTGCACTACAGCAACAACTACGAGAATGCCTTCTGGGATGGCAGCCAGATGACATTTGGTGATGGCCAGAGCTACTTCTATCCACTGGTTAGCCTCGATGTTTCCGCTCACGAAGTCAGCCACGGCTTTACCGAGCAAAATTCGGACTTGAATTACTACAATCAGTCCGGCGGTATCAATGAAGCCTTCTCTGATATTGCCGGTGAAGCTGCCGAGTACTATATGCGCGGCAGCAATGACTGGTTGGTAGGGGCCGAAATCTTTAAGTCCAGCGGAGCACTCCGCTACTTTGAAGATCCAACTGACGATGGCAGCTCCATCGGTCATGCCGATGATTACTACAACGGCATGGACGTGCACTACAGCTCCGGCGTCTTTAACCGGGCCTTCTACCTACTGGCGAATACCAGCGGCTGGAATACCCGCACAGCATTCGACCCCTTTGTTCTTGCCAACCAGATGTATTGGAGTGCCAATACTGATTTTGAAGATGGTGCCTGTGGTGTTTTCTCTGCAGCATCAGATTTAGGCTACGACACTGATGACGTTGTTGCCGCATTCTCCACGGTAGGCGTTTCCACCAGCAGCTGCGGTGGCGGCGGTGGTGGTGGCGGTGGTGGTAATGAAGGCGGAGAACTCGAAAACGGGGTTACCGAGACCGATATCGAGGGCGGCAGCGGTGATGAAGTTAACTTCACCCTGGATGTACCCGCAGATGCCACAGACCTGTCTTTTGTAATGTCCGGCGGAAGTGGCGATGCCGACCTCTATGTTCGCTTCGGCAATGCTCCAACCACCAGCACTTATGATTGCCGTCCGTACACTTCAGGCAACAATGAAACTTGTGATATCGCTGACGCTGACCTACAGGGCGGAACCTATTACGTCATGGTGCGCGGCTACTCCTCCTTCTCCGATGTCACCCTGGTAGGCAGTTACACCGGTGGTGGTGGTGGCGGTGGTGGTAGCGACAGCTGGGAAGAAACCAACCTTTCTGGTTCCCGCAACAGCTGGCAGCACTTTACCATTGAGGTTGACGCTGGAGCTTCTACCCTGAGCGCCGTAATGGAAGGTGGCAGCGGAGATGCAGACCTCTATGTTCGCCACAGCCAAGAGCCTACCCGTACAGCGTACGACTGCCGTCCCTACCAGTGGGGCAATGACGAAAGCTGCACCATCAGTAATCCGGATACTGGAACCTGGTATATCAGTATCCGCGCTTACTCTGCCTACTCTGGCGTCAACCTGAGTGCAAGCACTGAGTAATTGAGCTGATTTCCACCCAGCAGGTCTCTGCTGGGTGGGCAAGCTCTAGACCGATCAAAGGATCGGTGGTGCACAAACAAAAAAGGCGGCCATATTGGCCGCCTTTTTTAATCAAACCCAGACAAATTATTTATGGCTTGGGTCTTTCCAGTAGTCCTTCACCGTATCTTTCATCTCCTTGGCCAACACAGTAATACCAAACAGGTTGGGCAAGGTCATTATCACAATGGCCACTGCAGAGAGGTTCCAAATAACTGTGGTGTCCTCAATCGCAGCCCAGAAGAATGCAATAACGTAAACTATTCGGTAAGGCATTACTGCCTTGGGGCCGAAAAGGTAAATCATTGAGCGGTCGCCGTAGTATGACCAGGCAATTGCTGTAGAGAAAGCAAACAACAGAATGCCCAGAGTAACAATCAGACCACCGTATTCACCAAAGTAACCGCGCTGGAAGGCAAGATTGGTCAGAGCCACAGAGTGCACCAGGGATTTACCCCAAATATCCACATCTTCATTGGCAAACTTACCATCTTTTACATCCAGAACACCGCTGAAGCTGTCATCCCCCACACGGAAATCCAGGTCTTCAGCAATAGATCGGGCGTGGATGAGGGTAAAGTCCTGGCTGTTCAGCGGGTGGCCGTCAGTCACAACAATGGAGCCGTTATAGGCCTTAACATCACTCTCCTGACCGCTCAAATACTTGAACAGCTGCTCAACATCCTGGGTATTCTTCTCATCGTAGCTACCCGCTACAACGTAAGTATCTGCACCTTCAAACAGGTTCTCGTGTTTCTCAGTCCAGACACCAGAAGAAAGAATCACAAGTCCGGTTAAGGTACAGATGATAATGGTGTCGATAAAGGGTTCCAGCAGGGAAACCATACCTTCAGAAACCGGCTCGTCTGCGCGAGCGGCGGCGTGAGCAATAGGTGCAGAGCCCTGACCCGCTTCGTTCGAGAAGAGGCCGCGGTTAACACCACGGTTAAAGGCATAGGCAAAGCTCGCACCCAGGAATCCACCTACGGCCGCACTGCCGGTGAAGGCATCGCGGAAAACAGCCCCAAAGGACGGCAGAATATTTTCGTAGTTGTAGATGATAACGCCCAAGGCACCTATTACGTAGATAACTGCCATGGTGGGAACAATGGTGGAGGTCACTTTAGCGATTCGGGTAATACCGCCAATAATCACCATGCCCAGCAAAATCGCCAGGATGCCACCCGTCAGAGCCTTCTCAACACCGAAAGAATCGTGCATTGCCTGGGCAATGTTATTAACCTGGGGCAAGCTGCCGGTACCGAATGAACAGATAACGGTCGCGATTGCAAAGAGCACCGCAAGCCATTTCATATTCAAACGACGCTCCATGTAAAACATGGGGCCACCCGCGTAGTAACCATCCGCTGCTTTAATACGATATTTGTGTGACAGGGTCACTTCCACAAACTTTGTGGTCATACCCAGGAATGCGGTCATCCACATCCAAAACAGCGCAGCGGGACCACCGAGGAAAATAGCCAAGCCAACGCCACCGATATTACCGGTACCTACGGTACCCGACAGTGCTGTGGCCAATGCCTGGAAGTGGGAGGTATCACCCGGGTCTCCGGGCTTGTCGTACTTACCGCGTACAATCTTGATCGCATGCCCAAAATAACGAAGCTGCGGAAAACCAAGATAAATGGTGAAAAAGAAACCGACTCCAAGTAACACCCAGGGGAACCAAGGTGCTGAGCCGAGCATGCCGTCTATTGACAACAGCAGATTGTTAAAGGAATCCAAACTAACCCCCCACTACTCTGACTTATTTCTGTTTGTTTTATATACAGATACAACTGTAATTTGTTGCGCAGGTTAGCAGCTTACGCGGCACGAGAACAGTAATGTCGTATTATTCGGCCACTGGGAAGAAGTGAGTTCGGTGGGGGAAGAGGCCAAATTGCCCTCCGGTATGAATAAAAACCAGGTTGTCTGAGCCCCGGTAATTTCCTTTTTTTAACTCCTGTAGCAGACCATGAAATGCTTTGCCGGTGTAGACTGGATCGAGAAGAATACCCTCCAAGCAAGCCAACTCTTTAATAGTCTGGTAAACCTCTGGCTCCGCCACCCCGTAAGCGGGACCTTTATAGTCGGCATTAACCAAAATCTTGAGGGACTCCAAATCAAGCGATACGCCAGACTGTGCCATCCACTGCGAAATATCCTCACGCACTTTCACTTGGAAATAATTAGCACTGTCGCAAACGGCGAAACCCGTAACTTTCACACCGGCTTCCAGCAAATGGCACCCCAAGGTCAAACCCGCTTGGGTCCCACCGCTGCCAGTAGCGCATAAAATATGATCAGGCGAGAAGCCCCTATCTGCACAGTCTGCCAATAATTCCTGAGAGGCCGAGATATAACCCCAGATGCCTAAACCGTCGCTGGCACCAGTGGGGATACAGAAAGACTTCCGCCCTCTGGACAGATACTCAGCAGCCCAGCTGTCAAAGAGGCCCTGTAAATTCCGGGAGTATTCCTCCGGTGAGTAAACCGCAATTTCAGCACCTGCCAACTCATCCAGTAAAAGGTTGCCATCGGGATTTGCAGTGCGCTTGCCACGTAAAATCAACTGAACCTTAAACCCCAATCGAGCCCCCACCAAAGCAGTGGTACGGCAATGATTGGATTGCACTCCGCCACAAGTGATCAAAACCTGAGCCCCTTGGGCCCTGGCCTCAGCGGCAACAAACTCTAGCTTGCGCAGTTTATTTCCCGACATGCCGGACTCGGTAAGATCATCTCTCTTTATCCAAATCCTGGGCCCTCCATAAGGAAGGGAGTAAAGATCACTGATTCGGTCTAACGACTGCAGAGGTGTGGGCAGGTTCGCCAGGCGCAACCGCTTAGGCAACTCTATTGGCAGGCTCTTAAGCACGGTGAATTAAACCTGTTATGTCTAATTATTAGTTTATCGATGTGACTCAGTAAGGGGACACCTCTAGCAAAAAGTTTCCGCAGAGATAGAACCAAGCTTGCTGAGTAAGCGGATAGAGGACTAGCTTTGAAAAATGAACATAAGCATGCCTTTCAGTGCTATTTATTGCTTTTTGCCTAACCTGTTTTTTTATTGAAAAATTAATCAGACAAATTAGTCCAGCCTTTGATTAATTCCGCAATTTTTCTGTGGGCTTTCAAGGCACAATAAATACTGCCCGCGCAAAAATAGTAACCAAAAAAAAGCCCGGCAACTGCCAGGCTTTTTTAGTGACGACATTCAAAGATAAACCCTGAAAAGGATTAGATCTTTTTAATCGTACCTTTCGGTAAAACTGCGTGCACAGCTACTTTTTGGAACTTCAAAGACATGCTGTCTGCAACTTCCAATACGATGTAGTCCTCATCGACCTTGTCGACGCGGCCCAGCATCCCGCTGCTCATTACAACTTCGTCACCCTTTTTCAGAGCGCCAACCAGCTCTTGATGCTCTTTCTGGCGCTTGCGCTGTGGGCGAATAATAAAAAACCACATGAATGCAAACAAACCCGCAAACATCAGCAGGGTTATCATCGGATTACCCTGTGCTGCCGGCGCCGCTTCCTGTGCCATGGCGGAGGGGATAAAAAAGCTCATGCAAAACCTCAAAGAGTCAGCCTATTAAATTGCCGCCAACTCTAACGGGTTTGCCCCGCCGAGGCAACGGATTGGGCCGATCCCGTAGAGACCGGCCAAACCAATCCACACTCAGAACCTCTGGCGGACCTGCCGGCGGTAGCCAGTAGGAGACATCCCGGTCCAGCGTTTGAACGCGCTGGTAAAACTGGTTCGATCAGAGAAATCGAGAATTCGTGAGATTCCATCAACGCTCAGCGCAGTATCTTTGAGGAAATGCACCGCGTGACGAAAACGAACATGGTCACGTAAAGATGCAAAACTGAGGTTGTGTTCCTGCAACCGGCGTTGCAGAGTCCGGGTGGACATACTTAGGTCGGACGCTACCGGGCGAATAGCGAGAGAGGCCTTACCGATACGCTGCTCCAGCACATCTATTACCCGTGCGGCAATACCAAAACTGGTTGCTTCGGGGGGGGCCAGCAGCTGGTCGAGAATATTCGGGTCTCCGGATATTCTGGCCTGCTGAAGTGATTTGTCTTCAGAGAGCGAAGTCTGGTCGGGCTGAGTATGGTTCATCGAGCTGCTCCTATTGAGTTCCGTGAGCCGCAGTTATTTTTCTATGTCCGCATCCAGCGAATCCCGGTTGCCCCTGCCCACACCAACACAACATCAACTTCGGCGGACGACTACGTGATGCGGGATGCACCAAAAAACAGACATCGAATCCTTCACAGAGATGTACAATTTTTAAACTAACCGCTCCGGCAATTCCCGCAGAGAGACTCTCTCTAGCCGGCGCACCTTTCCTTTACAACTGCCAGTATAGACCAAGAATTAAGAAAGCAAGGGGCGACAGTGCTTTTTTTCATCTTATTGTGTACCAAGGGCCAAAAATACTTACTTTCGGTACCCACGTGTCGCCTTTGAGTCCGAAAGGTAGGGGCTACAGCAGACCAAGCACCAGTCCAGCCCCGCCCCTCAGAGTCTGGCAATTAATCCAGGTTCTCGCCAATCCAATTCAAAACATCAGTGTCATGGGTCTTGGTTTTAACTTTGTCGATAATATGGCGAAGGCGCCCACTCTTATCAATAATAAAAGTTGTTCGCAGAAGCCCCATGTACTCCTTGCCCATAAATTTCTTCAAGCCCCAGCAACCATATTTATCAGCAATCTTGTGTTCTTCATCAGACAGCAAATCAAAATTCAGCTCGTGCTTGTCGATAAAGCGCTGCAACTTTGCTTCTGGATCCGGGCTCACCCCCAACACAACAGTATTGGCTTTTTTAAATTCAGCCGCACTATCGCGAATCCCACATGCCTGAGTGGTACAACCGGGGGTAAGTGCTTTCGGGTAAAAGTAGAGGACGACATTACTTTTGTCACGAAAATCCTTAAGTGACACTTTCTCGCCACTTTGGTTGGTCAGCGTAAAAGCCGGAGCCAAATTACCGATCTTCGGAAAAGCCATCTGATATCCCCTGTGGAACAGTTAAGAGTAAAGCGGGGATTATAGCGAAAAGAAACAAACGAGACGCCAGTTCTATAGAGAAATCAGAACTGCTGCAGGCGAAATTCTTTCTCTTTCCTGGCACAAATGCCAAAACGACCTAACTTCTGCACCAGCTCCGCCTTTTCAGCTTCGGTGAGGAACTCCCCGACTTCAAGGCATCCCTCAGGACCACTAAAGTTAACCGAAGCCATTTCGGTAGCACTGCTCCCCATCCTTACGAGTACTGCCAACTTATCGCGGGCGAACTCCCGGTGATACACCGTTTGCTGCCTGAACCCCTTACAGCAATCCAGAATTACCAACTCCTCATTGATGCGTATTACTTCTCTGCGGGTCCCTTCGAGGTACACGTAGGTAAACAGGATGCCCAGCAGGATCATTTCAAGCCCGGCAAAGGGAAGAATCATCCAGGCTCCCGCCATCGCAAAAGCGAGACTGATTCCAAGGGATACCCCAACCAGGGAGAAAAACACCCACAGATTGCCGGAGAGGGACAGGGACTGGTTAGGCTGCAGCAGGATACAGGCGCAACGGGCGGTGTTGCGGCCAACTTCAGTGACCATAGCAGGGACATCCGGCAGATATATAAAATCAGTGTAGTGCCGATGGCGGCAGCTCACACGAAGATACTGACCGGGAAAGTTTCCTGGTCCGGGCCGGGGTTTACAAAATTCAGGCATAAAAAAACCCACACCTCAGTGTGGGTTTTTGGGAGAGGTCTGCGGCCAAGGCCTGGGACCTGTCACTCCCTATTACGGCAGCAGGTGTGCTACTGCATCACGCTCTTCCGCCAGCTCCTGCTCGGTAGCAGACATTTTCTCGCGGGAGAAGTCGTTGATGTCAACGCCTTGAACAATTTCCCAGTCGCCGTCTTTGCAAGTGCAAGGGAAAGAGTAAATCAGGCCTTCCTGAATACCGTAAGAACCATCGCTGAATACAGCCATGCTGGTCCAGTCACCTTCAGCGGTGCCCAGAGCCCAATCGCGCATATGGTCGATGGCAGCGTTGGCAGCGGAAGCCGCAGAGGAAGCACCGCGCGCCTTGATGATAGCTGCACCGCGCTGTTGAACAGTCGGGATGAAGTCGTTTTCGTACCATTCCTGCTCCACTTTATCCATGGCTGCAGCACCGGAAACCTTCACTTGGTGCAGGTCTGGGTACTGAGTGGAAGAGTGGTTGCCCCAAATGGTCATATGGGTGATGTCGTTAACACTGGAATCAGTTTTGTTTGCCAGCTGAGACAGAGCGCGGTTGTGATCCAGACGGGTCATCGCGGTGAAGTTACGCGGGTCCAGGTCTGGCGCATTGCGCTGAGCGATCAGGGCATTGGTGTTAGCCGGGTTGCCAACAACCAGTACTTTTACGTTACGAGAAGCAACGTCGTTCAGGGCTTTACCCTGTGCAGAGAAGATAGCAGCGTTAGCTTCCAGCAGGTCCTTACGCTCCATACCCGGTCCACGGGGACGCGCGCCTACCAGCAAAGCGTAATCTGCATCTTTGAACGCAACAGTAGCATCATCGGACTGAACGATACCCGCGAGCAGCGGGAAAGCGCAGTCTTCAAGCTCCATAGCAACGCCTTTCAGCGCTTCCAATGCCGGAGTGATTTCCAGCAATTGCAGAATAACCGGCTGATCTTTGCCCAGCATTTCGCCAGAGGCGATGCGGAACAGCAACGAATAGCTAATCTGACCGGCAGCGCCGGTAACAGCAACACGTACAGGTGCTTTCACGATAGTTCTCCCTCGTTTGTAAGCGGCCGCATTATAGGGCCTCGCGAGTAAATTTCATCTTACACAAGCGAAATAGCGGCTCAATTTGTATGACAAAACCTCTCAGACTGTATTGGACACTCTTTGCGAGTGATTATGTCAGCGCCAATTCCCGGTAACGCGTCTGCAGTGCCTTGTAAACCTGGTCACTGTAATCAGCAGCAGATGAGTCCAAAAGTCCGGCAATTTCCGCTAGGTGTTCATTGTCTTCACGGCCCGCCCAGTTTTTTACATAGCTGCCATCTTTGTAGCCGTTATCCTGACGGAATCGGTTGAGTACATTTTTACCAACATATCGCTGGTACAACTCAGCAAAAGACATTTCTGCATCGGCCAATAGTTGAGCAAAGCCAGCAACATCAAACTGTTTGGTGGCCAGGGTGTTCAAGGTGAAAGACTCGAGGTTTTCACGGAAATCACCCGCCGTACGCTCGGAACCGGCAAACTCCTTCAGCATGATCTCAGCCACTTCCTGAGGAGAGCCTTTTTGCAATTCAAGGCTCAAACCGAAATGCCAGATATCCACCAATTCAAGCTTCACCTGATCCATTTCTGGAAGTTGCTTCTTCCACCACTTCCAACCGTAATGGTCTAACAACTCTGCACTTTCTACCCAAATAGCGCGGTACCAGGCAAAGTTTTGCTCACGCCAGTTTTCATTTACTACTGTATTAATCTGGTCTTGCAGAGTCAGCATGACTTGCAACTGCTGCTTCATCATAGGGGAACATCCAATAGACCCGGATCAAACTGCCCGGGGGAATAATCTGAAAAAGTTTTCTGAGGTGATTTCGGCCAGCTCTTCGTAGGGAATACCGCGTAAATCAGCGATAAATTCTGCCACTTCACGCACATAGGCCGGAATATTGGGCTTACCCCGATAGGGCACTGGAGCCAAATAAGGGGAGTCAGTCTCAACGAGCAACCGATCCAAAGGCAGCCTGCGGGCGACATCCCGCAGCTCCTCGGCATTTTTAAAGGTCACGATGCCGGACAAAGAAATATAATAATTGAGATCCAGGGCAGCCTTGGCCATATCCCAGCTCTCGGTAAAACAGTGCAGAACACCTGCGGTATTGGTATTACCGTGCTCTTTAATGAGAGCAATAGTATCTTCCCGCGCATCTCTCGTATGCACAATAACCGGAAGCTCTGCCTGCCCCGCCGCTTTCAGGTGTGCAATAAAGCTCTGCTGCTGGATTTCCTGGGTGTCAGTGCTGTAGTAGTAATCCAGGCCTGTCTCCCCCAATGCAACAACATTAGGCTGGTTAGCCATTTCTACCAGTCGCTCAACATCCGCCATGCCGGAGTCGACATCCAGCGGGTGCACACCAACGGAACAGACTACGTCCTCGTAGCGGGATGCGATTTCAACAACCGCATCGGCGTTTTCCAAACTGATACCGACACAGAGGAACTTGCCAACACCGCGACTGCGGGCCAGGTCCAATACAGCATCCAGATCGCCATCAAATTTATCGAGCTTAAGTCTGTCCAGGTGACAGTGAGAATCAACAAGCATTAGAGAGTTACAACGTATGGGTTGGGCGGCTGGATTCTAAGGTTCCCGCCAAGTGGGTTTCAATCTTGTTTTGCGCGATATTGTCCTTATCGCCAAATTGAACTCCGATTCCGGGAGTGCGGTTGCCTTGAGCACCATTGGGCGTAATCCAGATCACTTTACCGGCAACCGGAATCTTTTCCGGCTCATCCATTAAGCTCAGAAGCAGAAAAACCTCATCGCCAAGGTTGTACGATTTATCCGTACTGATAAATAAGCCACCATTCTTTACGAAGGGCATATAGGCCGCATAGAGCACAGATTTATCCTGGATTTTCAGTGACAGGATGCCGTTGCGGGCACCGCCTCCCATGGCTTTCATGGACAACCTCAATGTTTATATTTCTAAATGATGCGCTAACTTATCTAAGCCCGCTGCCTGTGTCCAGGCAACGTCAATTACCCTACCCGACTTGTGCAAGACGCCTAAGCAAAAAGCTTCGCCCAACGAATAAATAATTCTTCCAGCAGCAAACGACGATTGGGGTTAGCTGTGCCCAGTAACCCTTTCCGCGCCTGAAGCAAATGATCGTAGAACGCAAATACTGGCTGCAAGCTTTGCTCACTCGACCCCGGCAACCTCTGCAAAAGAACCATTAGCTGGGCATCTCCACTGAGATCACAACTGCGAATCTGCACCATCTGGGTTAACCAGTGCTGCCAGAAAAGCAGTAGCTGAACCAATTCAACACCCTCGGCCGGTGTTTCCCAACGGCCCGCTGTAGAGACTGAACTTGCCGTACCCTGAGCTACAGCAACCAAATCTTTAAAAAACTGCTCGCGGACTTCTCTCGACTTGGGCTCGGCCAGCTCCGCCGCCAATAATGGTGCCCCGCCTGCCAGAGTTAAGACACGCTGTGCCAGCGGCTCTTCCAGCCCATTGCTGTATAGCCACTGTAGCGCCACCTCTCCAGTTGGGGGCGGAAAAGCTATAGATTGACAGCGACTTCGGATGGTTGGCAAAAGGCCTGTGGGGGCATCGGTGATCAACACAAAGATAACGGAGGGTGCCGGCTCTTCCAGGTTTTTCAACAGGGCATTGGCTGCGTTGACATTCATCGCCTCCGCCGGCGACAAACAAACCAGACGCGCCCCGCCCCGCCCACTGGTGCGGGAAACAAAGTTGCCCAGCTGACGGATCTGTTCCACTTTCAGTGGGCCACCGGGCTTTTCAGGTTCAACTTGTAGGAAATCAGGATGCGAGCCAGCCATCCACAACCGACAATCCTTACACTCTCCACAGGCCTGACCTGCCCTCGGTTGTTCACATAGGGCCAACGCGGTAAAAGCAGCCGCGAATTGTCGCTTTCCCAACCCCTCCGGGCCAGTCAGCAGCAAAGCGTGCGGGCAGCGGCCCGCCTGCAACTGCAACCCCAACCGCTGCCATTGCTCGGAGTGCCAGGGAAGAGGTACCGGTATCGATTTATACTCAAAAGTTTCAGGCACAGACATCAGCCACAATTCTTATCATTTAAAAATAGATTCTGGGGCAAGATAGCTTAAAGCAACAGCTCCAATTGCTTGGCTAGATCCATCTGCACCTGTTCCAGAGATTGGCCGGCATCCACAACCGCGTAACGGGCAGGCGCAGCTTCAGCTCGATCGCGATAAGCCGCACGCACCCGCTGAAAAAACTCCAGGTGCTCACTCTCAAACCGATCCGCTTCCCCAGTGCGTGCAGCTCGCTGTAGCCCCACTTCTGGGTCGAGATCCAATAAAAGCACTTTATCTGGGCGCAAATCCCCTTGAACTGTCTGCTCCAACTGCTCGATCAACTGTCGATCCAGTCTGCGACCACCGCCTTGGTAGGCATAGGTTGCATCGGTGAAGCGATCACAGATCACCCAATCCCCACGTTTTAAGGCGGGCAGTATAACCTGAGACAGATGTTGCGCGCGGGCGGCAAACACCATCAATAATTCCGCCGTGGGATCAACGGATTCATCCCGTTTGGCCAATAACAGCTCGCGCAGCTGTTCTGCCAATGGGGTGCCTCCCGGCTCCCGGGTTTGGATAAAGTTAATATTGTGCTTTTTGAGCCACTCGGTGATGAAGAGTAAATTGGTAGATTTCCCCACCCCCTCTACACCCTCGAGGGTGATGAACTTGCCGTGCGACACTAATTCTTTCCTTTTGCCGGACTCGATCGGTAATCCGCGCGCCTTTTCAGCTGATACTCCCGCACCGCACGGTTGTGCTCTGTCAGAGTCGCTGAGAAATGATGAGATCCATCCCCTTTGCCAACAAAATACAAGCTCTTGCCAGGCTTTGGATTTAAAGCGGCCCGAATTGCCGCTCGCCCAGGTAAGGCAATCGGCGTAGGGGGAAGGCCATTAATAACATAAGTATTATAAGGTGTTGCCTGGCGCAGGTGTGTACGGGTCAGATTTCCGTCAAAGTCCTCACCCAAGCCATAAATTACGGTGGGGTCTGTCTGCAAACGCATACCTTTATTGAGCCTGCGTACAAAAACACCGGCTATTTCACTGCGCTCAGATGGCTGCCCTGTCTCTTTCTCGATAATTGAAGCCATGATTAAGGCTTCATAGGGCGACTTATAGGGCAGATCATCCCCTTTTGATTGCCACTCCTCATCCAGTACCTTCTGCATCCGATCATAGGCCTGACGCAGCAGCTCAATATCTGTAGTACCGGACCGATAGACGTAAGTATCCGGGAAAATCCAACCCTCGACCTCATCTTCCTTTAAACCCAAAGCCCGGGCAGCGGCACTGACATTGCTCCCCTCTTCGGACTGAACGATTCTTTCACCGGAGCGGATTTGTCGCAGGGCCTGGCGAAAGGTCCAGCCCTCTAATAGCGTAATGCGATAGCGGGTAACTTCACCGCGATTCAGGCGTGCAATCAAGTCCCGCGCGTTACTGCCAAAGGGAACTAAATACTCGCCGGAATGGATTTCTGTTGTGCCCTCCCAATAGGCATAGGCGAGAAGTATTTGCGGCCACTGGATTATCCCTTCGCCCTGCAGGCTTCGCAGCGTCCGGGACAAACTTCCGCCCTTTTCCACCTGAAGCGTAAGTCCATCTTGTGCAATCGGCAGGGGGGATTCCAAGGCTTCCTTTGCCACGTATAGAGAGGCAACTGCAACCAAGCAGGCCAATACCAGCCCACCAAATAACAGCTTCAACACTCTCCAAGCGAAACTCGCTTGCTTTTTCTTCACCACAATTTATCCAATATCAGCTTCTGTAGCTTGCGGGTCTCGACACCCACAGGCCAATTTTTGTAACCGATTACCTCTACCACCGGTAATACACCTCGAACACTGTTGCAGAGAGCCAGCTCATCGGCCTCACAGAGTTCGGAAAGCTCCATGTCTTCCTCTTGCCAGTGGATATGGCTCGAGAGCCACTGCCGCATCACACCATGAACACCACACCGGTGCAGGGATGGAGTCATCCACTTCCCACCAAATCGGGCCAGGATATTACAGCGCAGGGTTTCGATGACCCTTCCCGCCGAATCCAGCATCAATCCATCGAGAAATTGCCCCACCGGCAGCTCCGCTTTTGCCGCATTATATCGGTTACGGAGTAAAGTTTTGCAGCCCTGGTTCGAATTACTACCGATCGGCAAGCTCGTCGAACAAGGAAAAAGGCTAGTGCCCACCTGCCCCTCAGCAGTTTCAATCAGCGGCCGCAGCACCAAATCCCAACATTGCTGCCCGCGCACACTGCCAACACGCAGGCGCGCAATCGCCTCAGACCAGCGACAGCCGGCTGTCAATTTTAACGTCGACTGCTCAATTTCTCCCAGACAGGCCTCATCCAACACTCCCGAACGCTCCAGGCGAGCGCGGTGGAAAGACCAAAGCGGTAGACCTTTGTTGTGACAGCGCATTGTTTCGAGGATTCCACCCGAGTAATCAGCATCATCTGGCAACTGATCAACGGCCAGCCCCCGAAAGTACATTTGAGGTAACTGGTACATGGAACTCCCAAGGCAGGTGTGCCCACCTCGCGGTGGGCACGGGAATCAGACTCGCTTGAATATCAGTGACCCATTGGTGCCACCGAAACCAAAGGAATTGGATAGGACTGCATTGATTGCCATCGGCTGGGCCTCTTGGGGCACCAGGTTAATACCGGCACAGGCCTCATCCGGAGAGAAGAGATTGATAGTGGGGGGCGCAACCTGGTCGCGCAATGACAATACCGAGAAAACGGCTTCAATAGCACCGGCAGCCCCCAGCAGGTGACCGGTCATCGACTTGGTAGAACTCACAGCGAGGGAGTCCGTCACCCCCGCGAATACTTTTTTAACCGCCAGGATCTCAGCTGTGTCTCCCAGCAGAGTAGAAGTGCCATGAGCATTGATATACTGGATATCACTTGGGCTCATACCGGAATCTCTCAGGGCATTTTCCATTGAGAGAGCAGCGCCAGCGCCATCTTCCGGAGGAGAGGTCATGTGGTGGGCATCACCGCTCATACCAAAGCCAGCTACTTCTGCATAAATCTTGGCTCCGCGAGCGACTGCATTTTCGTACTCTTCCAAAACGAGTACCGCAGACCCTTCACCCAGTACAAAACCATCACGGTCTTTATCCCATGGGCGGCTTGCTGATTGCGGATCATCATTGCGGGTGGACAGCGCCCTTGCCGCACAGAAACCGCCGAGCCCTACCGGGGTGGTAACCATTTCTGCACCACCACATACCATCACATCGGCATCACCGTGCTGAATCGCACGAACGCCGAGGCCAATCGCATGGGTTCCTGTGGTACAGGCTGTTGTCACTGCCAGATTGGGGCCTTTGAGGCCATATTTAATCGAGAGGTTACCCGCAACCATATTAATGATGGCGCCAGGTACAAAGAAAGGTGATACACGGCGAGGGCCTTTTTCGGCAATCAGCAATGAATTATCTTCGATAGCCAGGATACCGCCCATACCAGAGCCAATACAGGTACCCACGCGCGGACCCAGCTCTTCGGTTACCTCCAGGCCGCTATCTTGCATAGCCTGAATACCGGCAACCAGTCCGTACTGCAAGAAAGTATCCATCTTGCGCGCTTCTTTTGCGGGCATGTATGGCGTGGGATCAAAATCCTTTACAGTAGCGGCGAAGCGGGTTGAAAAAGCCGAGACATCAAATGTCTCAATCGGAGCAGCACCATTAGCTCCCTGTAGTACCCCAGACCAAGTATCCTCTAGGGTGTTACCTAACGGGCTAACGACTCCCATTCCGGTTACAACAACTCTTCTTTGCGACACTGCGCTCCCCCCTGAAATTTTCTGCTACCGTCCTTCACCAATGTAGTTAAAAGAACAACATCCGGTCAGCAGTCACAATTCCGTAGTACCAATAACAAGAAAGCCGCGCTATGAAACATAGAACGGCTTTCAGAATCGCTCGGCTAGGTACAGCATATTGAGCTGCCCGTGCCTAAACTACCCAGCAGGAATTAACCAAGGTTATCCTTGATGTAATCCATTGCCAGCTGAACAGTAGTGATTTTTTCAGCTTCTTCATCGGGAATTTCAGTTTCGAATTCCTCTTCCAAAGCCATAACCAGCTCAACTGTGTCGAGTGAGTCAGCGCCCAGATCTTCAACAAAAGAGGCTTCAGGCTTAACGTCTTCTTCCTTAACGCCCAGTTGTTCAGCAACGATCTTTTTAACGCGCTCTTCAATGCTGCTCATGATTCAATTTAACTCCTAGTGGGTAAAAATCTGTTTTAGTCGCTATTGTTTTTCACCGTATCCAATGTTGTTGGTGATAACGACCGGCTCACACAGCTTTTGGATAATTCAGAGGCCATTGTACCCCAAGTTTTTCGGGATGTAATGTGCGGCCCCTCAACACCATCAGCAAAAACATAAATATCTCTAAAATCAATAAGTTAAAGAGACATTTTGAAACACAAACTACGCCATGTACATACCGCCATTGACATGAATTGTCTCGCCGGTGACATAGCCTCCCGCATCACTCGCCAGGAAGGAAACCACCGAAGCAATTTCTTCCGGCTTCCCGAGCCTCGCGAGAGGAATCTTACCCAGAAGCAACTCGCGTTGCGCTTCAGGCAAGACTTTTGTCATATCAGTATCAATAAAGCCGGGGGCTACGGTATTAACCGTGATTCCTCGGGAGCCCACCTCTGAAGCCAGGGAGCGGGCGAACCCTCCCACACCAGCTTTGGTCGCCGCATAATTGCTCTGACCGGCATTACCCATACTTCCTACGACGGAGCTGATATTAATAATCCGTCCCCATCGCGCCTTGGTCATATCGCGCAGGCAAGCCTTACTCATGCGATAGACCGCGGTCAAATTCGTATTGACGACTGAATCCCACTCGTCATCCTTCATGCGCATCAACAAGTTGTCCTTGGTGATGCCAGCATTATTAACCAATATCGCAGGAGCACCAAACTCATTTTTTATCGCTGCATGAAGCTCGGAAACACTTTCCGCATTGCCCACATCCAGAACTTTACCGGCACCTGCGATACCGGCTTCTGCGAAGCGGGCGCTTATTTTTTCAGCACCGGATTCGCTGGTGGCAGTACCAATAACTGTGGCACCCATTCCACCGAGCATATCTGCAATTGCCGCACCAATACCGCGACTTGCACCTGTCACCAAGGCAACTTTACCCTCAAGGGACATCTGTAAGGTCATTCTCACTTATCCTTATTCGACTTCTGGACTACTTTTTGAGCGATTTATACCGCTGTAGCTCGCAGAGCTTCATTAAAGTTACTGGGGCTATCGATTGCGTGACAGGAAACACTTCGGTCGACACGTTTGATCAGGCCAGATAAAACCTTACCCGGACCACACTCAACCATTTGCTCCACTCCGGAGCCAATAATTTTTTGTGCGCAGGCAGTCCAGCGAACCGGGCGATAAATCTGCTCGATCATCAGGGTCTTAATTTTTTCCGGATCCGATTCAAGCTCAGCGTGGACATTGTGCACGATGGGTATTTCCGGCGCGTTAAATTCTGTCGCCTCTATTTGAGGGGTCAGCTTTTCCGCCGCGGGACGCATCAGCTCAGTGTGGAATGGAGCACTGACCGGAAGAGGCATAGCCTTCTTTGCACCGGCAGCTTTACAGGCTTCGATGGCGCGCTGCACCGCCGCGCTACTTCCCGCAATAACAATCTGGCCGGGAGAGTTGTAATTCACCGCAGCGACTATTTCATCCTCAGCAGAAGCAGCACAAGCTTCTTCGACAGCTGCATCATCAAGACCGATGATCGCAGCCATAGCGCCCTCCCCTACAGGAACCGCCTCTTGCATCAAGCGGCCGCGCTCGCGAACCAAATGAACCGCATCTTTAAACGCCAGAACGCCAGAGCACACCAGTGCTGACCACTCGCCCAAACTGTGACCGGCCATGAATGCAGGCTGGGCACCGCCGCGAGAGCGCCACATGCGATAAAGGGCAACACTGGAAGTCAGTAAGAGAGGCTGGGTACGCTGGGTGAGATTAATGGCTTCCTGCTCACCATTCTGGCACAGGTCCCAGAGGTCATAGCCGAGCACATTGGATGCTTCGGCAAAAGTGGCCTGAATTTCAGGCGCCTCTTGGGCAATCTCAGAGAGCATACCTATTTTCTGGGAACCCTGCCCCGGAAAGACAAATGCGAGTGCGGCATTGGTCATAAGATATCCTTAACCTAAATGTGGCTGATTTCAGTAAGGGAAACTGCTTTTTACCCTTCATCCATGGAGCGTCTTTCGCCGGATTGTGCCATAGCGGCATCGACCCTGGCTGCCAGGTCAGCATCGGCACACTCCTTCGCCGTAACCATCGCCCGATAAAAAGCTTCGCTGCTGGCACCGCCGTGACTCTTGATCACGTTGCCCTTTACCCCTACAAAGCTGGCGCCATTATAGCGAGCAGGTTCCACCTGTGTACGCCATTTTCGCAACAGCTTTATGGCCAATTGGCCAAAAAAACGCTTGAAACACCCTCTTTTCTCGATTGTGAACGCTTTTTGACCCATTAGTCGAATCACACCCTCGGCAGATTTCATCGCGACATTACCCATCAGGCCGTCGCAAACAACCACATCTACCGAGCCGGTAAAAATATCATGCCCCTCAACAAAGCCAACATAATTGACCCCGGGGTCCGCATCGAGCAGCTCCGCTGCACGGCGTATTTCGGCGCTACCCTTATGTGCTTCCGCCCCAATATTGAGCAGCGCCACCTTTATATCCTTCACACTCTTGCGGGCAGTATGAATCCGCTGAGCCTCTATCCCCATACGGGCGAACTGAAGCAAATCCTCAGCACTGCAATCCACATTGGCACCAAGGTCCAAAAGATAGCAGGAACCCATACCTGAAGGTACAGACTTACCGAGCGCCGGCTTCCTAACACCTTGGATATTACCGAGAATACTGCGACTCAACGCCAACAAAGCGCCGGTATTGCCGGAGGTAACTGCAGCTTGCACATCTCCCGATGCAACACTCTTCAGGGCCATCGCCATGGTTGAATCGCGCTTATGGCGAACAGCCTGCAACGGATTGCACTCTTGAGTGATGACTTGCCCGCAATGGATAATTTCGAGACGGCGGGTAACGCGGCGGCGATGGCGCTGCAACTCTTGATGAACCAGAGCTTGAAGCTCTGCGCGCGGGCCAAATAGCTTTAGCTGCGCTTCAGGGAAGTTTTGAAGAAATCTAATACATGCCGGAACGACAGAGCGGGGACCTAAGTCCCCGCCCATTGCATCCACGGCCAATCGCAATTGGCTGGACAAAGCTTACTCTTCTTCAGAGCCGCCGCTAACTTCGATCACTTTGCGACCACGGTAGAAACCGTCTTTGGTCACGTGGTGACGACGGTGCTTTTCACCGGTAGTCGGATCGACGGAAAGGGTAGCACCTGCGCCCAGCGCATCGTGGGAACGGCGCATACCGCGACGGGAACGAGTCTTCTTGTTTTGTTGAACAGCCATTGCTAGCTCCTAAAATAAACAAATTTCGCTGGAACCGGGGCGCCTACCGGCGAGCCCAAACTCATCGGGAAACCTAGGATTTACCCGACGAACCCTTCAACTGCTCCAGCACTTTAAAGGGGTTTGCCTGTTGCTCATCCGCCTCGGCAACCTCGCCACCAAAATGAAAGCTCTCCTTGGAGACACATTCTTCCTGGTGATAAGCCACCATTGGCAAATTGAGCAAAATTTCATCTTCAAGGATCTGGTGCAAGTCCAGCTCATCGCCGTCCTGGATCACCGGGTCCAGATCTTTGGGCAGGGCCTTACCCTGCTCCTCAGTCCATACGATACCCCAGCTAAACTGTGCCTCGATCTGCTCATGGACCGGTGACAAACAGCGCTGACACAAGAGGTCAACTGCAAGTTGAACCTTGCCGCTCACCGTTTGGTGACCTTGCAAGTCTCGCTCAAACTGCAATTCAGCAGAAATCTCTCCGTGGACAGACTCAACTGCGCTACCAACCCGAGGCAGGGACTCCAACGGCAAAACACCATCGAGCAACTGCTCTCGCTGTACCAATTTCCGAGCATCAATGCTCTTTGGCAATACTGATTTAGAGGGGGCTATCGACATAAGCGCGCAATTCTATGGACTCACCTTAGCCTTGTCAAAACAAATCAGGCATTGCAGTATCGCCCGGTCACAAACCACTATTCGACCCAGCGGAAAATCCACCAGAATGCCCCACCCTCTGATACTAGCCTCCAGCTCTCCTTACCGCAGAACCCTACTACAACAGCTTGGCATCCCCTTTCAGCAGGATTCGCCCCATATAGATGAAGCACCACAGGCGGGGGAAGCGCCAGCTGCACTCGCCCTGCGCCTCGCCACAGAGAAAGCGCGCGCCCTGACAGGCCGCCACCCGAAATCACTGATTATCGGTTCGGACCAGGTTGCCTCTTGCGACGGCCAAATACTTGGCAAGCCAGGCAGCAGGGAGCGCGCCATCGCCCAGCTGCAAGCCTGCAATGGCAAAAAAGTGATATTCCACACCGGCTTGAGCCTACTGAATAGCGCAAGCGGAGAGCAGTTGGGCGATACGGAAACCTTCACTGTCTACTTTCGGCAGTTGAGCACAGAGCAAATTGAACGATATGTAGAGCTGGAACAACCTTACGATTGCGCCGGCTCTTTTAAGGTGGAAGGGCTAGGTATCGCCCTGTTTGAAAGGCTTGAAGGAGCAGATCTCAACACCCTGGTAGGGCTGCCACTAATCCGCCTTACCGATATGCTGAACCACTTTGGCATAGATCCATTGGGCCCGCAGGCCACTTAAAGGAGTGGCGGCCAGCGGAGCAGCTCAGAGAAACGATCGATAACAACCTTGGGGCCACACCCCTGCAGTCGGGTTGGGCAATGTGCGCCATAGCTCACCCCGATAGAGGGCATACCGATCGCCGCCGCCATTTCCAGGTCGTATACGGTATCCCCTACCATTACCGCCTGCTCCGGACCGGTTCCGGTCTCATGTAGCAACTCATTCAGCATCAGCGGGTCAGGCTTGGAAGCGGTCTCATCCGCACAACGACTGGCGGCAAACAAGTGGCCGAGGCCGTGCTCCTCAAATTCCCGATTGAGCCCCTGCCGACTCTTCCCGGTCGCTACCGCCAACTGGTGACCACCGCACAGCAACTGGTCCAGGGTATCCAGGACTCCCTCAAATAACGGCAGGGGTTCAACCCGGGCCGCCATCCACTCATCAAAGTAAAGTTGGCGCAACGTGAGTTTTTCCTCACTGGCAGCCTCCGGAAACAGAGAGGATATCGCCTCCGGCAGACCAAGCCCGATGATGTTGCTAACCGCCTCCGGGGCAAGCACCGGCAAACCGGCTCTATCTGCCGCCCGCAACATACAATCGACGATACGCGCCTCAGAATTACAAACCGTCCCGTCCCAATCGAGGATTACCAACATAACAAAAGAACGCCCTACTCTTCCCTTAATCTATTCAGCACTGCACTCAGCTCCGCAGGGAGTGGAGCCTCCACCTCAACCTTGGAGCCATCTGGCAAAGAGCAGCGCACTGAAGCTGAGTGCAAAAAGAGACGCTTCAGACCGCGACCGCGAAATTCACGATTAACTTCGTCCGAGGTGTACTTGTTGTCGCCCGCCAGAGGACAACCAACAAACTGTGCATGAACTCGAATTTGGTGTGTTCGCCCGGTGACTGGCTCTGCGGAAAGCAGAGTCGCCGCCTTAAATCTCTCAATCAACTTAAAGCGAGTCTCTGAAGGCTTGCCCTCAGGGTGCACCGACACCATTCTCTCGCCGCTTTTCAAAGTGTTCTTGCGCAAAGGCGCCTCAACAACGCGGCGACCTCGGGGCCACTTGCCCACCGCCAATGCCTGATACGATTTACCGATCTTTCCCGCCCGCAACTCCGACTGAACATGCTGCAATACCGCGCGCTTGCGGGCCACCATGATGGCGCCGCTGGTATCCCGGTCCAGGCGGTGCACCAACTCAATAAACGGGCTTTGCGGAAACATCTGGCGCAAAACTTCAATCAGGCCCAATCTGACACCGCTGCCGCCATGGACCGCAAGGCCCGACGGTTTATTGATCACCATAAGCCCGTGCTTGTCGTAAAGTATGGACTCTTGGATCAGCTGGCGCAGAGATTCACCAGCGAGAGGGGCCTCAGCCTGCTCGGCAACACGAATTGGCGGCACTCGCACCACATCGCCCGCCTTTAACTTGTATTCAGCCTTTATTCGTCCTTTATTTACTCTTACCTCACCCTTACGCAGGATTCGGTATATACGTGAACGCGGCACACCCTTGAGGCGCGCCTGGAGGAAATTGTCGATCCTCTGTCCCGCCAGCTCTTCAGGTACAGTTAAAAGCTGCACGCCGCCAGATGGATTCGAGGTCTTTGATGGGGTCTCGGCCGGAGCCTTCTTAGGGTGGGGTATACTTCGCATGACGCGCATCATAGCGTTGCCAGGGATACAATTGAAGCACCTCCCTGCCCATGCTATATTCGGCCGGCCTGAATTCGGCGTATTTTCGGTCAAAGGCGACTTCCCACATGAAGAGATAGCCGTGACCCCAACGAAAATACCCCATTCGGTCGGTGCGCGGGGATGCCGCGTCATTGATAAAACTTAGCCGTTGAGATGTCCCCCAATTACCAGAACCAGAGGGGAGCTCACCGGCAACAACAGCCCGCGGTTATGCGGGTAATTATCGCGAAGGTAAGACGGGCCGTGACCCGCAGCGCTTGAAAGGACGACTCAAACTTGCGTCCGGTTTTGCAGAATACGACGAGCCAGCAACCGAACTGGCAACCAGGGCAGCACAGCTTCCGCAAGCCTGGTAAAAAAATTAAGAAGAATGGGTATCAGCCAAAAGCTGAACTGCAGAACCTCTGATGATTGACGCAAACCTTGCCGCCCAGCATGAAACAAACCAAGGGGCGGCGCCCAACCCTGCTGCAGAAGCCTGCAGCACAGGTACAGGGCAGTACTAACAAAAGGTATTAAAGGTACCAACGGATAGCACAATAACAGCGCGTATCCGGAGTTTTTGCAGAGCGAATAATAGGCAAATATCAGTCTCAACAAGCCGCATAGATCCATGGCGCGGTAGAGCTGGCATACCTTATTTTCCCTGCCCTGCCTGGTGGTCCTCTCCACCGGACAGCCAACAAGCAAGCCTGTGAGTAGCGGTGTCACACCTTTGCGCAACGCAAGGAAAACGACACGCATGAAAAGAATGCTAATCAACGCAACCCAACCTGAAGAGTTGCGTGTTGCCCTGGTCGACGGCCAGTGGCTCTATGATTTAGATATTGAGAACCGAACCCGCCAGCAGAAAAAAGCGAACATCTACAAAGGTAAGATTACCCGTGTAGAACCCTCCCTCGAAGCTGCATTCGTCGACTACGGCGAAGAGCGCCACGGGTTCCTCCCCCTGAAAGAAATCTCTCGCGAGTACTTCCTCAAGCAGCCCAAAGACATCGAAGGCCGCATCAAAATCAAAGATGTTGTCAAAGAAGGCATGGAAGTTATTGTCCAGGTGGACAAAGAAGAGCGCGGCAACAAAGGCGCCGCCCTCACCACCTTTGTCAGCCTCGCCGGCCGCTACTTGGTGTTAATGCCCAACAACCCTCGTGCCGGTGGCATTTCCCGCCGCATTGAAGGTGATGAGCGCTCCGAGCTCCGCGACGCACTGGCCAGTGTAGACGTCCCCTCAGGCATGGGCATCATCGTGCGCACCGCCGGCGTTGGCCGCAGCGGTGACGAGCTGCAATGGGACCTCAACTACCTGCTGCAACTTTGGAACGCCATCAAAGAAGAAGCTGATACCTCCAAAGCGCCACACTTCCTGTTCCAGGAAAGCAACGTCATTATCCGCGCCATCCGCGACTACATGCGCGATGATATCGGTGAAGTTATTGTCGACGACAAAGGCGCCTTTGAGCTGGCCGCAGAGTTTGCCCGCCAGGTAATGCCCCACTACGCCAATAAGGTGAAGTACTACGAAGACGCCATCCCGCTGTTCAATCGCTATCAAATTGAAAGCCAGATTGAGACAGCGTTCGAGCGCGAAGTGAAGCTCCCCTCCGGTGGCTCCATTGTTATCGATGTGACAGAGGCTCTGGTATCTATCGATATCAACTCCTCCCGCGCAACCAAGGGCGGCGATATCGAAGAGACCGCGCGCAATATCAACCTGGAAGCCGCCGACGAAATCGCTCGCCAGCTGCGCCTGCGCGATATGGGTGGACTGGTTGTAATCGACTTTATCGACATGCAGAGCAAGTCCAACCAACGCGAAGTTGAAAAGCGCATGGAAAAGGCCCTCAGCATGGACCGCGCCCGCGTTCAGGTTGGCCGCATCTCCCGCTTCGGACTATTGGAAATGTCCCGCCAGCGCCTGCGCCCATCCCTGGGTGAAACCACCTTCCGCGTTTGCCCCCGCTGTAGCGGTCAAGGCACTATTCGCGGCACCAAGTCTCTGGCCCTCTCCATTCTCCGCCTGGTAGAAGAGGAAGCGAAGAAAGAGCGCAGCGCCGAGATCCGTGCAATTACCCCGGTGAATGTCGCAACCTACCTGCTGAACGAAAAGCGTAAAACGATCTCCCAGATCGAATCCCGCAATTCCACTCGCGTAGTAGTTGTGCCCAGCGCAGAAATGGAAACGCCGCACTTTGAAGTTCAGCGCCTACGTGACGATGACACTGCAACCCTGGAAACTTCCTACAAGATTTCTGGCACTGCCGAAGAGACAGTGACCAAGAAAGAGGAAAAGCCACAGCGTCCAGCTCCAGTGCAAGCGGCCGTGCAGCAAATTGCCCACACCGCTCCAGCACCCACTCCGGAGAAAAAGGAAGAGCCTGGTCTCTTCAGCCGATTGATTAGCGCTATCGCCTCCTTCTTCACCGCAGAAGAGGAAGAGCCGAAGAAGCATCAAAAGTCCAAAGGCCGCGGCAAGGACTACCAGCAGCGCAACCGCAATCGCAACCAGCGCGGAAATCGCAACAACCGCAGCGGCCGCCCCGCGCGCCGCAAGGATGATCGCCGCGAAGACAATAAGCGCGACGACCAACGCGAAGATAAGCGCAGCGCCAAGCTGGACGAGCATGACAGCGCCTCCGATCGCCAAGGTGAAGGTCAGCGCAGACGTCGCCGTCGCCGCAACGACAACCGCCGCAGCGACAACCGCACTCAAACTGCTGAAGTCCAAAATACCGTTGATACCAACGAACAGGCTGGAGACACTTCCGATCAGCAACGCCCAGCACGTCGCCCGAGCAATGTGCGCGGCCGCCCTCAAGCGCGCCGTCGCGGCGGACGCCGCAGTGAGAACACCGCAGCAACCGCGGTAGCTCACAGTCAGGAAGAGCTGAATCGCGAAGTTCACGAAGCCATCGACGAAGCTGAAAGCGAAGCCCGCAAGACCAAGGAAGTCACAAAAGAGACTCGTACCGAGGCGCCCAAGCCCAAAGCGAAAGACTCTCAGAAGCCTCAGAGAGCTCCCAAGCAAGCAGCTCAGCCCGCCATCACAATGCCGGTGCGCACTGCTCACGAGGAAAAGTCTGAAGCACGAGAGACCCAGAAGCCTGCAGCTCAACCGCAAAGCGCCCCGCAGGCAGCCAAAGCAGCCGCCTCCGAGCAGCAACAGCAGCCTACTCAGCCCAAGCCCAAAGCTACCCCGGTAGAAAAAGCAGCTGCGCCAGCTGCCGAGCCGGCCAAGCCTGTAGAGCAAGCGCCAGAACAAAAAGCCACCACGGCAGAAGTTCCGGCTGCCCCCAAAGCTGAAACCACTCCTGCCAAGCCAGAAGTAGAAGCAGCAGAGGAAATCGTGCTTGAAGAAGCACAAGCTGCAGCTGAAGCTTTACAGGAACAGGCAGGCACCAGCGAGCCGGAAGTTCAGGAAGAAATTGTTGCCGCCGAGCAGGCAGCTTCCGAAGAGGAACCGACCGCACCTAGCCAGGGACGCGCAGTAAATGATCCGCGCATCAACCCCAAACCACTGGGTGAATTCTCAATTGTTACTGAGCGCCGTGAAGTGGGCTCCCAGCAGCCGCTGGATACCGCACAGCCGGCAGCGATTGAGCACAATCCACGCGCCCTAGCCCGCCCGGCCAACGACCCGCGTATCAGCCGCAAGGCCGTGGAAGTTGATGCCAACGCAGATATCGATCGCGACTCTGCAGAAGCGAGCTAAGCGATAGCTGCCAAGCCGCCCCAGCCAATGGCCGGGGCGGCCTTATCAACCTGACAGTAAGCCTTGAGCTGGTCAATAAATCACCTAACTTATTGAACTATATAAAAAAAATCAAAATGGCGCTTGTACATCCCGAGAAGCTATGTATAATGCGCAGCACAATTTGGTGGGGTGGCTGAGTGGTCGAAAGCGGCGGTCTTGAAAACCGTTGACTGTAACAGGTCCCAGGGTTCGAATCCCTGCCCCACCGCCATTATTCATACAGAAAGCCCTGATTTTTCAGGGCTTTTTTGTTTCTGCTATTTTTATCCCCCCACTTGTTCCCCCACTTAGCTTTTGCTAGTCCGCAACGTTTCAGATGACGCAAACTCTATACGATACGCGCCAACTGCGGCAGCGCACCAACGTCTTTATCATCTACCCCTTTCCGTGAACATTAGGTCGATTTAGCTCTTTTGCAGGCTCCACGAGAGCCCGCCCATTAACCTTACAAAGACCTCATACGCTTACGCAGCAGCTAGATCGTAATCTCCGGTAGCTGGTCCCACTGAGTCGTATAGGCTGGCGATCGATGCTCCTGCCTCATCTTCCACTTCTTGTCGATACCTTCAGCCCCCAGAAACAAGGTGCCCCGGCCAAACCGTTGATTGATCTGGTCCATGGCCTGCATGGTCTCATCTGATCGTATTGGCTGGCCCGTGGTGAACATGTCGCCCTGGCCCAGTGAGCGGGGGATAAGCTCTACCAGCCCTACCCCCGCTTTCAGGAATCTATGTCCCTGCAGGAACAGCTCTGTAATGGCGCGCTTTACCAGCTGCACTATCAGCCGTGTGTCATCCGTGGGGTATGGGCTTTGTACCACGGTGCTGCGGCTGTAGTAGAGCGGCTCATGGGGTGAGGTATGCAGGAAGACATGGATAGACTTTACCAGGGAGTCCTGGGCCCGCAGCTTCTCCGCCGCCCTGCTCGCGTACAAGGTAACGGCCTGCAGTATCGGCTGCAGATCGGTGAGCTTTTCACCGAATGAGCGTGTGCAATAGATCTGCTTCTTGGCTGGTGGCTGCTCTTCCAGACTTAGGCAACTAATGCCATTTAGCTCTTCTATCGTGCGCTCAATATTTACATTCGTATGGCTGCGTAGAATTTTCGGGTTGGCTTGTGCCAAGTCATAGGCTGTCTTGATACCCAGGTGCCCAAGTCGCCTTGAAAGGCGCCTGCCTACACCCCACACATCACCCACTTCAGTGCGTCGCTGCAGCCATTGCCACTTTGCGGGGGAGTCCAAGACGCAGACGCCCTGACATTTGGGGATCTTCTTGGCAACTCTATTTGCCAGCTTGGCCAGGGTTTTACTGGGAGCAATGCCAACGCCCACCGGCATGCGAACATCCCGCCAGAGGGTTTGCCTTATTTGCTGGCCGTAATCCAGTAGACACTCTTGCAACCCATGCAGATCCAGAAACATCTCATCGATGCTATAGACTTCAACCTCTGGACTGTACTGCTTCAGCGTTATCATTACCCGGTGGGAAATATCGCCGTACAGGGCGTAGTTACTCGAGAAGATCTTTACCCCGTGCTTTCGCAATAGATGCTCAATCTTGAAGAACGGCTGCAAGTCGGGAATACCTAACACTTTGGCTTCTTTCGAGCGAGCCACCACGCAACCATCATTATTGGAAAGGACTACCACCGGGAGCCCGCGCAGGTCGGGGCGGAATATCTGTTCGCAGCTGGCATAGCAGCTGTTGCAATCAACCAGTGCCAACATCAGCAGGACCGGTGGTACCGCACGGAAGCCTTGACCACACCCTCAACAATCAATTCCTGCCCCTCCCAAATGGGAATCGGTGCGTATTTGTCATTGGCTGATAGCAGGCGGCCCTGTTGGCGGTCGAGCACCTTGCACGTTAACTGCCCATCCAGGGCAACCACCACCACATCTCCGTGGATTGGTGTTAATGATCGGTCGACTACCAGCAGGTCCCGGTCAAAGATGCCGAGGTTCTGCATAGAGTCGCCGTTGGCGCGGGCGAGGAATGTCGCCGCCGGGCTGGTTATCAGGTGTTGATCCAGGCTCAGCGCCGCTTCTTTGTGGTCATCCGCTGGCGAAGGAAAGCCGCAGCTAACGCCACTGCCGTATAGAGGGGAAAGTTTCATGTGCTCTAGTAATATACTGTATCTTTATACAGTGTATTAGCGAGCACCCACTAAAGACAAGTAGCCAGTGTGACTCCAGGGCCTCACAGGTACTTTTGTACTCAAGCCATCTCGGCGCCGCCACCTCCTTTTGACTCAACCGAATAGATAACACCTTGGATAATGGTGCTCACTTCCTCACCTATCAGCTTTAATACGGCATCCATTCCCGCCAAATCGGGGCAGCCTGTTACCCACTCCAGGGCCACACACAGATTTGTGACTCGCTGCAATTGTCCCATTTGCGCTTTTATAGGCATGCTCAACTCCTTGTAACTATTAGCCCTATCTCAACCTTGTGTCACCTAACACCGGTTATCTTTATTGCCTTATGACGACAAGTCGCCAAACGCACCTCGATATTTGAGGCCGGATCACTAGCCGATCACCTGCGCAACGCACGGAAACAGGAGAGGATGACGATTGCACAGCTGGCAAGGCAGCAGGGGCTTGTGTCATCTCAAATTTTGAAAATGGAAACGGGCATACAAAGAATTCCGGCGGACCTGCTGCCGGTATCGTGTGAGGCGATTGGGATTACTTTGGCGGAGGTGTACGGGGTAGAGAACCTGCACCACTTTGCACAGATTCCATTTCCCCCTTTTACTGCTCGACTTTATTCGCATCTACCGGAGAGTTTTCGCAAGCATATTCACCGGGTAATTGAGAGCGACTATCAGCTCTGGAAGAGTCGGCGATAACGACCGCCTCAGGCGTCATCAATGTGTTTACTGTTTTTCAAGCAAGTATATTGATGGTCGTCTTGCAGGCACATGTTATGAATCTGATAAACTTTTAATTTTCTTCTACTTTGCCTCGCATGTTTCCCACATAAAATAAGCAACTCCTAACCCGCCAAGCGGAAAGCCAATAAAGGCAATCAAAGGTCGCAGCCATATTGGGGCTGATGGGTCAGCAATTTCCATGGTGATGGACCACATGAGAGCAGTCAGCAGCCCCCAAAAGCAAAAACCAATTCCCCAAATAAAGCGAGCCTTACCTTTTTCTCTTGTAGCCTCCCATTTTTCAACATTCATACAGCTTCCTTCGTGATACTCAACATCCATAACGTATTGATCTTTGGCAGGTCGAGCGAAGCGTAGGCTGTCTAGTGGATACCCTCAGAACCGGGACGGACGTGCTAATTTTGTGATTTCGCTTGTTATACAATTTTGCGTATATATATCTGGTTTAAATTAAGTTTTAATTACCAACTAAAGAAAGAGGCAACGCAAGAACAAAAATATAAACAGCCTTTGGACACCTAAAGCCCAGCAGCCCCCCGAAAATACCAACAAGAAAGGCTGCAATGTATTGAAGAATAACTGACTCCGTTAAACTACCCGCTACTAGATATGAAAATATAAAAATCAAAACAGTGGACAATAGTGCGTAGCAAACTCTCTCCTTCTGTGAATATTGACTATTCTTTTTCTTCAATCCTTTAAGCATATCCGTAAAACCCTGTATATGTACATATGTTACCAGCAAGCGGAGCGTAGGCTGTCCAACCCAGATCCCGACTAGGCGATCTTGCCTGGCCTGCAATAGCTGGCGCACACCGAACGATCTACTTGCAATTTGCCAGCCAACTCTGAATGGCCACAGTCCAATAAATTCACAGAGAAAAATACCATACTTCCCCCACGAATTAACTATTTGATTGGCACTCCGTAATGTAGCTGCTAGCTTACTGACTTAAAACGAAAACACTTGAACGAAGCCGTGATGCAGGTTTAAAGGAGAATTGTGATCAGGAAAAGAAAGGAACTTGCAGCAACTACAAACCACCTAAAAATTAACCGCCTTGGTAAAGTTGGCGGCCTTTTTGAAGCAAAAAAGGGAACAGTTTTACCAAGTTCAAATGTTTTGACTAGTTAAATTTTGTATCACACTATATTGAAACCGCCAAATGATTGTTTAATAATCAAATCAATAAAACTGCACACTTCCTCGCCACTCCTATCTTAATGGCACTCCGCAAAATTGCAGCGGACTACCTAACTCCGCAGTACCTGAGCGGATACTCTTGGAACGAAACTGCTCGAATATGAACCAGTAAAAATTACTCAATACTGGGTGCTATTTAGTGACACTAAACCTTCAGTTGCCACGAAAACCAATAAAACCAACCGCCACAATAACGCCCACAGCAGGGGCGGCCGAAGCGTTAGCGTAGCCGTCCCATGGGGGCCGCGATTTGCAGCGGCAGGAATGCACTGGATTGCCTTGTTAAGCGCTTTTTTCATAGGACTCGGATGCTGTTATTAGTTTTTCTAATTGCACACGGACCTTGTCGATTTCTACTGAAACGTTACGAACCTCTTGAATGTAGACATCTTGAGACTTGATGGTTAGAGAGCCCCTTGCTGATAATGACCATATGCCTACTTCACTCTTATCCCCATTCGTGTACATGGAGTGAACGAATTTGTTTCTTTGCTTTTGAACGCCCTTTATTCTTTCTATTACTTTCGCGTATCCACTTAGGTTTGGATAAGATTCCGACACTTGCTCAAAAAGCGTACCTAGAGCATTTACACGTTGCTGAAAGGTCAAATGAGCCGTCATTACAGAGACGCGCCAATCTAACATAGACTCATAGCCTGCCAATTTACTAATAGCTCTATCAATCGAGAATTCTAGAGCACCATACATGACTGTTATTTTCCCAAGTTCAATTAAATACTCATCAGGAACTGGAAGGTTTGCAATTAGATCTTTCTCGCTCATATATCAGATTCTTTGCGCTTAACGCCGCGCCTGTGTTTTATACACATCATTTAAGTCCATTTAAAGCCTCCGCTGCCTCCATATAATGGAGCAGTTTAGTGTACCCCTGCCAAACAGTTTTAACTCCGGGCTCACCATCGCCATTCCGTCCCAGAAAGCCTCCAAGTCCTGCCAACATACGAGTTATATCTCTCATACTTGGAGCTTCATTTGGTGGGGAGGTTTTAGCTTGCATTATCCATATCATACGCCACTCTTTTTCAGAGTAGAATTTCGTACACGACGTATCAGGAAGCGTTCGTGCTCGTGTTGTCATGGAGTGTAGACGCCACCCAATAATCATATAGATTGCAATACAGTTCAACATTCGCTGCTCGGTTCTAAAGCGATTACTTTCTATCTGGCATCCGCCTTTCATCACTCGGAAATAGGTTTCAATTTCCCATCGATTTCGATACCACTCAATAATGATCCTCGCTTGCTTAAAGTCCTCAACTGCAAGATCGGTCAGCAGCATCCATTCAATACCTTTTTCCCCTTCTGGTGGGCTTAATTCCTTAGCAAAGACTGCGTAGAGAGAAAGAGGTCGCTTTGATTTTCCTTTTCCCTGCAATCTTACTTCTGCAATGGATACACTGACCTTAGCTTCCCTTTCTGGCTGTCTGGGGATACCTACTGAGTATTTCCCGATGGACTTCTGCTTGGTCATATAGTCCCAAAGTAAAGTCGTATCTTCTCCTTCGATCTCTAAACTACGATTAGCTTTGGCTCGAACAATATAGCTTGCACGCCGCTGTTCATTTTGATCTTCAGCTAATTGAAACCACTCATGAATATCCCCCTCTCTATCCGCGATGCTCACAATCGTGGTTTCAGGGCAGCGCTCTTGTATCTCACAAGCTGATTCATAATGGTCTAACCAGCGTCGACTCTCTTTATCTTGTATCGACTTGGTATAGCGAGAATTAGCACTAGATCCTTTATCTCGCTGCCACATGCTACCCTCAATAATGCCCAGATTATCTCTGGATGGTGTTATAGCGATAGACGTATGTAGGAGCTGCTGATTAGTCTCTTTGCGTCGGAGTGTTCCCATTTCTTTGCTTTCTAAATCGGTAGCAAAATTTAGGAAAGTGGTATCCTGAGGGATAAGAACAACTGGCTGAACCTTGATTCTTTCAAGAGTGGCCGATTTATGGCCACTCATAATGGAGTCAAAGCTGACTTTATCATTTTCGATAAATCGATAGGCAGCAAAGGTTTCTGCCCAAGACTTATTTGCACAGGGAATGCTACCCTTTGGGTCGGAACTTAAATTACTGAGAATATTGGACAAGCGCTTATTCAATCGTGTATCACCCATAACCTGATTTTTCACTTCGTCCCTGACCCAGTCCTGCATAATTATCCAGCCAAATTTGTAGCCCCTATAACGCACAAACTGTAACTCATTGATTTTTATAATAAAACTGAAAAAACTTGTGTATAAAACTTAGCGCTTTACTAAGGGGCAGCCGAAACGCAGTGCAGGCTGCCCCACGGAGGGCCGAAGGCCCGGAGTGTACTTGAGCAACTTGTTATGGACTTCAGTTTCCACTCGGTACACTCTCTTCAAAGCTCAAGTTCATAATTCTTTTTCGATTATTAAGGCGAACCGATACATATGGACCACGACTCACAGGCTCAATTTCAAAGTATGCATGCATACCTTGCTGACTGCACTTTGAAAATAGAATTTGCTTAACCTTTACTTCTTTATGTAGCTGCGCTACCGAATAAATATATGCTCTCAATCTATCTGGAACTTCTGACCTAGGGACACCATTGCTTTCCATTAGGTATGCATGGCCCTTTATATCCCAGTATCTAGCTGTGTCTACTTCCATTCTTGCGTCCATTAGATAGTTTTTATACAAACTACCTATTTCTTTCACACAGCTCGCATTTAGCTCAGCCCGCCCTACCGTAGAGAAAGCTAAGGCTAGTACTAATAAAGTTACTCTAAGCATCGTGCACCCATAACGCCTTGACTGTGTTTTATACACATTATTTAAGTCCATTTAGAGCTTCTGCTGCCTCTATATAATGAAGTAGCTTGGTGTATCCCTGCCAAACGGTTTTAACCCCTGGCTCGCCATCCCCTTTACGCCCCAAAAAACCTCCTAAACCTGCCAACATACGGGTTATCTCCCTCATGCTTGGGGGTTCATTTGGTGGAGTAGTTTTATCTCGAATCATCCATATCATACGCCATTCTTTTTCAGAGTAGGCACTTGTACACGGTGCGTCAGGAACTCTTCGTGCATGCGTAGTTATCGAATGTAGCCGCCATCCAATAATCATATAGATCGCAATGCAGTTCAACATGCGCTGCTCTGTTCTAAAACGGTTACTTTCTATCTGGCATCCGCCTTTCACCACCCGAAAATAGGTTTCAATTTCCCACCGGCTTCGATACCACTCAATGATGACCCTTGCCTGCTTAAAGTCTTCAACTGGAAGATCAGTTAACAGCATCCACTCAATGCCTTTTTCACTCTCTGGTGGGTTTAATTCTTTAGCCAATACAGCATAGAGAGAAAGTGGTCGTTTAGATTTTCCTTTCCCAAGTAGCCGTATCTCAGTAGTGGATACGTTGACCTTGGCTTTTCTTCCAGGCTCTCCATTCCGTTTGGGAATATCTACCGTGTATAGACCGACAGATTTCTGCTCATTCATATGATCCCAAAGCAAAACCGTTTCTTCTCCATCGAGCTCTAAAGTGCGATTGGCCTTAGCTCGAACGATATAGCTCGCCCGCCGCTGTTCACTTTGATCTTCAGCCAGTTGAAACCACTCATGAATATCACCCTCTCTATCAGCAATACTCACAATTGTACTTTCAGGGCAGCGCTCCTGTATCTGACAAGCCGTTTCGTAATGGTCTAGCCAGCGTCGACTCTCCTTATCCTTTATCGACTTGGTATAACGGGAATTAGAGCTTGATTCCTTGTCTCTCTGCCACATACTACCCTCAACAACACCCAAGTTAATTCTTGATGGCGTTATAGCGATGGAGGTGTGCAAGAGTTGCTGATTGGTCTCTTTCCGCCTAAGTGTTCCCATCTCTTTACTTTCTAAGTCAGTGGCAAAATTTAGAAAGGTGGTATCTTGAGGGATAAGAACAACGGGCTGCGCCTTGATTCTCTCAAGAGTTGCCGATTTATGGCCGCTCATAATAGAGTCAAAATTGACTTTATCATTTTCGATAAAGCGATAAGCTGCAAACGTTTCTGCCCAAGTTTTGTTTGCACAGGGAATGCTATTCTTTGGATCTGAACTTAAACTACTAAGAATATTGGACAAGCGCTTATTCAAGCGTGTATCACCCATAACCTGATTTTTTACTTCGTCCATGACCCAGTCCTGCATAATAATCCAATCAAATCTGTAATTCATGCCAGGTCAAACTGTAACTTATTGATTTACATAATAAAACCGGAAAAACTTGTGTATAAAACTTAGCGCCCAGCGCAGGCGCAGCCAGCGCGGAGCACATTTTGTGTTAATGTTTGAGCGCCAGCGAGTAACACAAAAGGTGCGTAGCGTTGGCTGTCCCTCTGCCGCTGTTTGTTAGATTTTATGAAAGAGCCAACGTGAATGCTTTACGCTCTTTCTGATACTGGCGCCAACAGGATTTCCAATTTTCGTGATCGTGACAAACTCGCACAGGTTTTTCAGATTGAACGAAACGCCAAAAACTCTCTGTACGAGCTTTAACGTATTCGAACTGTTCTGTTCCAGGTTCGACTGGGGTGATACTCAACTGGGTTTTCTGATTATGGCAATCTTTGCATAGGAGCTGAAGGTTTGAGAGGTCGCCGATGGAGCCCTCAATGTGATCGATATCGCGGCCGTCTTTGCCACACTGCTCACATTTACCTTTTGATCTTTGAAGCACTTTAACCCTGACTTCACGCGAAATTTCGCGAGATTTCTTGTCATATCCCCCGGACATAATGTGAGCCAATCTAATTTTAACTGCTTCCTGGACATCAGGCTGCTCGATACGTCCATCCAAAGTGCATCTTCTAACATAGCGAATCAGCTCTGCTTCTTGCTCACAGGCAAGCGAGCAGTACAGCCGTGGCTTTACAAAAGGTGGCATTTCGCCGCTACAATGCAGGCACTCAAGCGCGGACTGGTTCATTATGTTCTCCGATAAGAAAATCTAACGCCCAAAGCACCCGAATTCCGGGCGCTTTAATGGCCTGTTTTTCTAGGCCATTGCCCGCAGTTTCGGGTGGCTTTGTTTGTTAAATGTTTTCAATTATTAACTTTCCGCCCTGGATTTTATGTGGGAGCACTATAAGCGGCTGGGCACCCTTGTAGCCATCATTGTGGACTATTTGGCCAGCGTAGCCATACAGGATTGCATTACATTTGTTCCAAAAATAAAAAAACTCCTCTTTTACGCTCCCTGGCTGGGCGATGGTATTGCATTCCTCCGCTTTGGGATCGCTGAATTCAGCGATAGCGTTTAAAACTACAATAGTTCCCCCAAAAACCTCTGAATCATCATCCTTCAGACGATGTACAAATACTTCGGTATCGCCCAGATCAAATAATTTAGGATATCCCTTGTTAAGAGCTTCAACTTCAGACATGTCTATACTTTTTGAAGTGCTATCGTTTTCGCAACCACGAAAAAATAAGATACAGAAAGAAATAATAATTAATTTAAAAATGTTGTTTAGTATCATGATTTAAGTATTACATTTAACGCCGCCATAAAAGGCGAGCAACTTGTTGCGAGTCCAGGCCACGAAGTGGCCGATTTTGATGGCTTTGTTATGCATTGCCAGTAAAAAAATCATGCATACCATACCAAAACTCTTTACTATTCTTTCCTAAGTATGAATCGAAGGCATTTAACTCAATGCCTTCATGGCTTCTTAGCATTAATACACCCTCAACGAAACCAACCATTGCACACTCAGAAATCCCCTCGTCGGGATGATTCCCTAACTTTTCGATTAAATAAAAGGCATCTTTAAGAAATTCTTGATTGCCGCATCCAAACTGTTCTATTATGCAGCGAGAAAATTCAGATGCCACTTCATACAAGCTGGGATCGAACTCTTCATTGATCTCTTTATCGAGCTCTGCTTGTTCATCAGCATATTTACACCAAAAATCTCTAAATTCAGGTAGCTTCGTGAGCAGGAGATCTAGGGCTTCTTTTTCGGATTCACTCATCATGATGCATAATCGGGATAGGGAGGCACCTCACGATGGCTCTCCTCCCACACCACCAGGCATACGGATCACGTACCATGGCGGTTCAATTCTATTCCCCTTCCTATCTGCCAATTCCGGCAGCCCCAAGTTCCTAAAGTATCTATTTGGCAATGCTCTGTAAAGGGCAGGACTTTTGCTTAGCCTCCATGGTCCATGCGCTGATTTGGCCGTGTTCCACGCTAAAAAGCGATCAACACCCAGCCTTCTTAATCTGCGGTAACCACTACGTCCCCATTGCTTCCATAAATAACATCGCAACTTCCGCCTTATCCACTTGTCCAGATCTTTCAGAGGGCTCAGTACTTCACTGATGTCAAAGTACGCTTTCCAACCAAGCAGGGACTTCTTTAACTCTTCTATGATCTGAGTAAACTTGCGGCCTCGTGTTCGGCGGGTGACCATTCTGATCTTTGCCTTCAATTTATTAATCGATGATTCTGATACCTTTATCCGGGCATCCTTCTTCAGCAATCTAAATCCTAGAAAGCTCCGCTTCCAGAAGTGATCCTCTGCACTCTTCTCAGTATTTACTGTGAGCTTCAGCTTACATTTGATGAAGTGCGTAAGGCTTACTTTTATCCGCTCTGCAGACCGACGACTTCCCACCAGAATTTGAAAATCATCGGCATATCGTACAAAACTGAGTTGCCGCTTGTGCAGCTCCCAGTCCAGTTCATTAAGCACAATGTTCGCTAGAAGCGGAGATAACGGCCCACCTTGCGGGACGCCTTTTGTTGTAGCTATTACCTTGCCATCGACTACCGTTGGCGCTTTTAGGTATCGGTTTATCAACCCCAGCACATCAGCCGGTATTCCGCTTTGCTTCAGTGTTAGCATGAGCTTGTCATGATTCACTTCATCAAAGAAGGATTTCAAGTCCATATCGATCGTCCAGCGCTTTCCTTGCCGAACAAAGTTTTGGACCTGTCTAATCGCCTGGTGTGCCGATCGATTTGGTCTAAAACCAAAACTAAGAGCATGAAACTTCAGCTCCCATTGCTCACTGAGTATCTGTGCGATAGCTTGCTGGATCAATCTATCTTGCACCGTTGGTATACCCAATGGACGCAGGCCTCCATTGCCTTTTGGTATAAAGACGCGTTTCACCGGTTGAGGACGATAACTACTACTAAGCACCTTTTGTCGGGTAGCAATCCAAGTCTGCTTAAGATGTTCCGGCAGTTGTTTTACCGTCATACCATCGAGACCTGGCGCACCCTGGTTACGAGAAACTTGTTGTAATGCTCGAAACAGATTATTCCTATCTAGAATTCGCTGCATTAAAAGAGATGGGAAATTGGACAATGTATGATTAAGTTTCCAGTTTGATGTTCACCCAGAAAAAAAATTTTTTTTCTCTGGTAACTAAGTTACTTGTCAGATGCAGTCATCAAGCTCTGCGTTAATAATACTGTCCAGAATTGTTCAGGCCTTCAGTAGCACGAAATCTACCTACTATGCCCTCTGCTGACTTCTATGGATCGGTCAAAACCAATCTCTCAGTTTTCAGTTACTCCATTAACAACCCATAGACCTCCCAGGGTAAGACATTTAACTTTCTTCACGTAGATGCTGGATTTATAAAAACGTAGGCCAATTGTGGATGGAGAGCTTTATGGTCACGTGCCCACTGGCTCCACCTGCGTCACACCTCATATCCAGTTCTTGTTCATCACCCCGTGAATTTGCGTTGGGCTTCCTCCAGCCAATACCTCGCGATATTAACCTTGCCCTTTCGCTAACCTTCGGCTCCACGAATACCTGGTAAGAGGGCTTTCACCTCTCTAGTTAAATGCCATGCCTGGCACACACGCCTCAATAACCGGCGCAGCTTTGCTGCGTCCGGCACCGAAGGTGCGTAGTTGATTGATTTGTTATGTCTTTAGTATGAACTGTCATGATTTTCCTTTTTCAAGACTCCGTTGATGGTGGAGAAGGAGAACGTATGATTGTGCTTAGGTGTTATTGCAGATGAGCCAAATTTATAATATTCACTGGTGTCATCTACTTCATACCGCATTGTTATTTTGTTGATGTTGTTTTCTTTTGCTATTTGAGAAAGATTGTTTCTTAGCTCACCTAGCTCTTTATTTAGGTTATTGAGTTGGTTTTCTGATGCAAAGTGAAGAATTAAAGACTTCTCTAATATGTCACCTTCTTTTTCTACGTTTATTTCATCTGTCATTGAGTTAGGAACAATGAAGTTTGCTTTGAATTCATTGTTATTCGCAGAAACCATGATCTTGAACAGATTGTAGAAAATAAAAATATCATTTTCTTCATTCGAGATATTGTGAAGAATGTTGTTGAGGCCAGTATGAGAGCCATTTAGAGATCTTTTCTCAGGCAATTTTGTTTTTCCTACATAATGAACAATGGTCTCTATACCTATGTCTATTTGGTTGTTAAGTAAAAAATCATGTAGGGGTGTGGTGTATTTTTCACCAATATTGTCTGTAAAGGTGATAAATTTATCAGTTACTTCAACTTTAGGTTTGTCAGATTTTTTCTTTGGGGCTGGCAAGGTGATTTTAACTGGCTTTTTATCTCTTCCAACCTCTAAGTATAAGTAGAGTTTTTTACCTGTAATCGAGTATCTAGGTTTTTTTGAAGGGCTGAACCTAACTTTCTTTCGGCTGCATATAAAATAGACAAATCTCTTTTCTAAATTGTCTTTTACCTGTTTGTTTAGCTTTTTAAACCTTTCTATGAATAGCTCTTTGAGAGGGAAAATTTCATGAGAATTAACAACTAGGTCATACCAAACCATATCAGATTGCTGGAGTTCAATATTCCACTCTTTTTCTGATTCAATGTAGATTTTGTTTTTTATGATCGTGTTGTAGTCACCGCTTGCCATTTTTTCTCCGATATTTGAAAGGGGCATAACGCCCGGCTAAGCCGCCGGAACGGAGTTGATTGTTTTGTGCTAGCGTAGCGTTAAAGCACAAAACGAGCAACGCCGTGGAGGTCGGATTGAGCCGTTTGTTAAGTGTTTTATGTGTCACAGCCAACATATATTTCAGCCCCATGCACTTCGGCAAACCAAAAAGGTTCATCGTCGGACTCAAAGAATTGAATGAGGATGAAGTTTTGGTTTTGAAATACGATATCTTTGGCTACTAAAGAGTCAATTTCTTTGTGCCTATCTATAGGATACTTCTCTTTAGCCAAATTCTTAATTTTGACAACTGTGTCATCAATATAGCTTGGTTCTGCAAAGGCGCTCATTACTGATTTGACAAGTTCATCGGTAGGCTTAGAGAGACCATCATACGAGACGCTAAATTTGTACCCACTTTGCTTACCCAGCCAATATTCTGACTCCTTGTCCCATTCAAGCGTCCCCAGCCCTTGTATATGAATCAAGGCTTCTGCTGGCTCTTTCTTCTTAAATAAATTCTTGAAGAATTGCACTTTCCTTCCTTAGACACTTAACTCCTGCCGCATGGGCGAAGTTGGAGCGACAGCGGAAACTTTGTCCCGTGCTGGCACTGGTTAAGGGGCTTTAGCACGCAATGATCTCCAAATTTCCTTGGCACTTTCAGCGTCCTTCTCTGTATCAAAATAGACAGCCATCTGAACATAACCATTATCATTCACCGCGTAACAATAGAAAGCTGCCACTCTTTCGTCATTAGATTCTTCTGCCAGCCGATATGAGAAATACAATACATCGTTATTTGATTCTGATGTAAGGTCATATGACGACGGAGAGATATCCGCCTTTAGCTCTTCGAATAAATCTTGGGCTGACACGTTGTGATCATTGCCCCAAACTGCCACATATATCGTAAAACCCGGCCTCCAAATGATAAGGTCGTCATCCTCTACCCTGCGATTAAATTGATCAGGCAGCATCAATGACCACTCTCTAGTCATTTGATAATGACCTTCAACTATTGGGAAGTCTGGATGCAGCATTCTTGCCCCTTAACGCCATTGGCATGGGCCGGAAAACCGCGTAGCGGTTTGGAGGTCCAGCCGAAGGCGAGCATGCCCAACCTTGTTATAGGGCAACTGATCTTTATACAAGGTTAACCATTGCACCGAAAACCCAGCTCCTACAGGAAATTTTCTTTCTTCTCGTCGTAATCCCAATTACCACACCCAACATCGACCATTATTGGTGTTGTTTCACCAGTAGCCGAATGGGATAAAAACGAACCACTAAAAGAATACCCTTTACCAGTTTCAGTAAAGGCGTTTTTCCTTTTTTCAATGTAACGAGCACATGACCCACTGAATCTATTGTGATCTATCAGCCAAGCGATCAAGTTAATATCAAATTTTCCACCAAACACAGTCTCCCCTATCACGCGGGTATAAGATCCATCAGTGGATGGCTCTATACTTGATATTGTTTTGATAGTTACCTGCTTCCATTTAAGGTCCACTTTATCGAATTCGTATGGGTAAGCAATGTTATGCCGCTTTAACAGCGAACAAGCTTGAGAATCACAAACTTGTTCTTCTCGGTATATTGACACAGCTTTTTTACCTGGTTTCAAGTAATGAAAAGCGACAACGATCTTTCCGTTAATCGGTTCGAAGCGTGCATTCATGCCGTGTTGGGTTCCGACACGTGAATCCATTCCCCCTTCGACGACTTGCCCCATCTCAATACAAGCATCATCACAGTCAAGCTCTTTGGACGTAAAACCAATATGTAGCGGCACATCAGTCTCGACTGTCACGACAAAAGGCTTCTCAAATACCAAGTCCGCAGATTCATGTAGAGTGATGCGCGTGGAGCTAGCAAAAGTAAATGGCGCGGATAAAAGCGCGATTAAAGCTATCAAATATACCTTCATACCTATGATCTCTTTGAAGAATCATGAAAAATCAATTACAGAGTTAAATCGGAACGTCCGAAGCCCTATAACGCCTTGCACACGGGCTGACGAAACGCGCAGCGTTTTGGCAGTCCGAGCACGCTTGCGTGCGGTTGTGCTGCAACTTGTTAGGCATTAGAACTCGAATACCTTGTTGAATCTATATCTAACGTATCCATCTACCAGCTGGGTGCCCTCAGATAGAAACTGAATTGTCCATTGTGGATAGGATTTGGTGTCGTAACCTAAATTATCTACGATATCCACAATTTCAGTTTGCGTGAAATATTCGTCTTTAGGAATCAAGTTGGCGATTTCATCTGAGGTTCTATCCTCTGGAATCTTGATACCTCTTGAATAAACACTATTTATGGGCTTTGGTTGAAATGAAGTGAACTTGTCATATATCTTGGTGTTCAGATATAAACTCTTCGAGTTCATTCAGTTCTTCAGAGCTCAGCTGGAATATTACTTCTGGTGAGTATACATCTTGAGTGAATGATCTCTTACCTGAGTCGTTAATAAATCTCTTAATAAAGACTAGCGTCTTGTCTTCAACTTTCTCGGTCATTGGGTTGATGCAGTTGAATTCATCAATACGATAGATCTGCCATAATCCAGCCTTAATGGTTCTAACCCAATCTCCTATTTTTAGATCCGTCATATATTCCTGATTCCTAGAGCTTCTCAATCTTGCTGCCTAACGCCGCAATCAAATGCGGCTTACTTTGTGTACTTTTTGCACGAAAATGGGAGCGCAGCGACCGTGCAAAAAGCACACAAAGTAAGACGTCGGCTGCATAGCTTTGTTAAATTAGTTTTGGCACCTTGACCTCTACTGGCTGATTGAACTTGGCCAACTCTCCGGACTCGATAATTGAACCGCGATGTATGAATTTGCAATATACCTTCCAGTGCTCATTGCCACCCCAGGTGAGTGGCCCGAATTCTTTATAGGTCCCACCCATCTCGTACCCACTATGCGATAACTTTAGCAATCCAGTTGGGTCGGATTTTTCGTAGGCTTCATTTATTTCCCGGGCAATTTTCTCACTTGGCCATACTCCATTTCCGTTGCAACTAGCACTTACTCCGGGAACAGGATTTGCATCTTGATCTTTAAAAGTAATTTGGTAGCTCTTTGAGGGAGTAAATCCATCCCAGGTTACTGTGGTCACACAGCCAGAAAGCATAAAAATGCCAGCGATAAATGCGAATTTTGGCTTCATAATTTAACGTTGCCAGCAAGGGCAGCCGAAGCGGAGCGTAGGCTGTCCAGCCCAGCCTCCGGCTGGGCGATCTTGCCTGGCCTAGTTATAGCTGGCGCGCACTGAACGACCTACTTGCTCTCTGCCAGCCAACTTTGGCTGGCCACTGCCCGATAAATTTACAGGAGAAAATACCATACTTTCCCCTCCGGATAACTATCCGATTGGCACTCAACGATGGCCTAGCAGGCTTGTAGGGCTTACTGACTGAAAGCGAAGGCACTGGAATGGAGCTGCGGTACCAACTTGCAGGAAAACTCTCAGGAAAAGTGTGCTCAGATAGAGATTGATGCTTGCAGCAGCTACAAAACATCTAAATATTGACCGCCACAATAACGCCCCGCATAGGGGCAGACAAATAAGCGCAGCGTTTTGGCTGTCCCAGCGACCAACGGGAGCGATTGCTGCGGCTTGTTATGTACGCTGCCATGGGGCTTAGGCATTATTTAGAAGTGCCAATTGCTCTTCTGGAGCCAAGTGATTATAGGGTCCAAAGCGCTCTATAATTTTCCTGTCTACAGAGTCTCCAAGCTGGATAAAGATACCACGGCAGTTTGCTACAAATTCAAGCATAAAATTGCGTGAAATAACTACCCCGGAATTTCTATCCAGCGACATCTCGTGATTCTTTTGCAATCTACTAAATGCTTCTTTATCTAGATATTCGTTTATGATGCCCGCCCTATGTGCGATAGCATTTCTTACGAACGAGCAATCACTGAAGTATGAAATCTCTTCAGAAATTGAGCTGAGGTCTAATTCCACATAGTCTTCTAAATACGAAAACGTATCACGAAGGTTCGGCCTTTTTTTAATTGATTTACTTACTGAAAAATCTATCTCACAAACTCGACAAAAGCCCACTAGTAGATATTCAAGGTATCCAACGGTAGAGATGAACATAGAATCTCTGTGAATTTTTGGGAAGATAGCTGAATATTTCAAGCTCGAATAAATAGATACGGATTCAGTTGCGGATGCCACTACTGACCCATGCAGCGACCCGAATTTTTCCTCCATCTCATGGATATAACTTTGGTGCTGCATGAAGGCATTACATGCATCTATGGAATATCTCACGGAAGGGAAAGAGCATGAATATGTTTTAGCCAAATCTATTCCACCTTAATCAGCGCAATGCTATATTTTGTACATAACGTTGCTAGCAAGGGCAGCCGAAGCGGAGCGTAGGCTGTCCAGCCCAGCCCCGGAGGGGTTGGGCGAGCTTGACTAGCCTGGTTATGGCTGGCGCGCACTGAACTACCTACTTGCTAACTACCAGCCAACTTTGGCTGGTCACTGCCCGATAAATTTAAAGGGAAAAATACCATACTTTCCCAACCGGTTAACTATCTGATTGGCACTCCATGATGACGTAGCTGGCTTGCAGGGCTTGCTGACTTAAAAAGATGGCACTGAAGCGAAACTGCGGTACCAAATTTCAGAAAAACTCTCAGAAAAAAGTGCTCAGATAGAGATTGATGCTTGCAGTAGCTACAGAACATCTAAAAATCGACCGCCAGAATACGCAGCTTTGTTAAGGCTGAACCTGCCTAAGCCCCCACCAATGTTTTAATGTGAAAGGAGCAAGAAATATTAAGAATACCAGCTGCCCAGATGCGACAAATTTCACGCTATTTGCAGGGCTAAATATATTTACAATTACGTAAGACACAAAGCTTAAAATTAGCATGGCTATTATTTCAGGCAATATCGCACTCTGCATTGGGTCAATCTCTGGATCTTTCCCCAGCTTGAGCTGCCTCAAAGTCTCACTTGCAATACTTATATACTTCCACGCAAGAGCAATTAATATCGGCAGTATCAGGAAAATGACGATTTTCATAATTGAGCCTTAACGCCCGCATAATCGGCACAGCTCGCGAAGCGTGCTGTGTCCGGTGGAAGCTCGCAGGGCTGAAACGAAATTCATGCGCTTGTTATATTTTTTTGGCTGAAGTGATTCTATTTAGTCTCTTAATCGTTTGAAGAATGCTCTTCAGATCAGAATCACGTGTCTTCTCAATTATCATTTCCTCAATCTCATTCGCGAGAAAGTTACGTAAGTGTAGTTGGATAAGTACATTCTCTTCTACTTCATCAATTTTGCTAATAATTCCAGCAATTAAAGCTTGGTATTGGATTTCATTGTTTTCTTGCAAGTAATCATAGATATGGTTCTCACCATCGCCTTTAGCCGCAGCTATCAATTCATCGTCATCAATAGAACTCGATTCAGTTGAATCATAACTTATTGTCGAGATCATATATGACTCAGGTTTTCCAGAGTAAAAAGAATGGCACTCTGAAGCTTTTATATTTCCTGAAAGCGTTGGGTCAGTAACGATCACTAAAGGATAGCCGTGACCAGCTAGAAAGCTTCCCGAGTATATTTTATATGACATAAATCCTCCTAAATATAACGCCTAGCCGCACGGGCCGGAGGTGCAAAGCACCGGAGGTCCAAAAAATGCACAGCATTTTTGATCGTGCCGGCTCTTGTTATGTGTATTTTAAGTTCCATCTCTGAGTTTACTCCTGCATTGTTGAATGAAGTCTCGATACTCAAGATCAGAATCTTGATGCAGTGTTTTCTCAAATACGCAACACAAGTTCCATAACGCTCTTTCTTCTGCCTGGTCCTCAATCATAAGCTTGTCTGAATCACTAAATCTACGAGTCAGCTCGAACAGAACCCATGCTTCATCTTCCGTGAGCGTGATTTTTACTTTTTTGCTCATAATCTCTATTTACACATAACACCAAGGTAATGGGCAGCCTTGTGGCGAAGCCACGCTTAAGGCTGTCCAGCCGAAGGCGGCATTAACCGCCTTGTTATGTTTATGGGTAGGTCATACCCTCTCATTGTGTCCCAAACTAACTTTCCTTGGCACTCATAGTAAGAAAAATATACAGCGCTAATGCTTAGTGTTCCAATTTCAGATGGAGCTGCGTAAAAGTATGCTTTGGAAAGACCCCTTTCGTTTTCTAAGGCTAGCCCTGACGCTAGCTTAAGCTTTCCTTGTTCTTTTTTATGCAGATTAATACTACTCAAATCTCTTGAGTTGTATTTTTGAGGCAAGGAAATAGAAACATAATAAAGCTCGCCATCAAATTCACTTTTTATTGAGTAAGCGTCTACATCCATTTTATACCCATGCTCAGTGCCTTCTACTCGGCTAGGGCATGGATTGGGCTCTTCAACAGCAAAACAGCTAACCGAGAGGAAACTTAAAATCACGAGAAGAACTTTGTTCATAAGTAAACATAACGCCCGCAGCATGGGCCGGAGTATATTGGCGCTTTTTGCGCCCCGCGCAAAACGTGACAATATACGGAGGTCCAGCCCGAAGGGCGAGCATGGCTGCGCTTGTTATGCATTTATTTGCCCCGCCCAAATAGCTTAGAGATAAGTGAGGATTCTTGTGTTTTAGCTTTTGGCAATGAGAGATTTGCATACTCTGGTGCCAATGCCTTTGAACCATGCTTTTCGAAATTTATGCGTATTGTTATGTCGTCGGACTTAACAAACTGAAAGATTGCTTCTACTTGACCCAAACCAAAAACAGGGTGTTCTAGTTGCATGCCTGGAGTAACTTGACCGACGCCATTAACTTCTAAGCTTTCTAGTTCATTAGCTTCCATTTTCTTGGACATGCTCAATCCTTTTCAAGTGCATAACGCTCACCACAACGGCGAGCAACTTGTTGCGAGTCCAGCCGCAAAGCGGCGTGTTGGTGGTGCTTGTTAAATGGCATTCTTCCTCCCGAACACCGCTACACTTAAATAAAGAAGGCAAATAAAGACAAGAGCAGGTCCAAAAAAATACATATCATTGCGCACAAAACCGGTCTCATTGTACCAGCAGTATAAAAATATGCCGCTCTCATACATTCCATAAATTAGCCATACGATACCTATAGCGCCCATTAAGATCTTGCTCAGGGTGCGAAAGTTACCCTTGACTACAAAGATCGTCATGAGAATGCCAGTGGCTAGTGGTACTAATGGCACCACCATGAAGATCTCCCAAAGAGGAGATAGAAGGTTTGATAGATCTTCGTAGTATTCCAGGAGTACCATAGCCATTTAACGACTACAACAGGGGCGGCTAGAGCGTAGCGTAAGCCGTCCCGCGAAGGGCCAAAGGCCCGTAGCAACCTGCTTGTACTTGTATGGTTGTTCTTGCCCGATTCTGATGTTGAAAATCCTTTTCGTTAACGGGTAAATTGAGACCCACCTTCGGCGGCCACCGAAGGCCTTGTTTATCACAGTTCGCTGCTTGGCTGGTTCGTAAAAGACCGATAACAAGTATGAACGTGATAAGCACTCACTAGGCATAACTCGGATAGTCATGTGGGCCTCGAGCCCGAATAGCAAGGCGGAGATAGCTTATCTTATGGAACCTCAAGAGATCAATGTCGGTATCGATACCAGCAGTAAACAACTCGATATTTATGTGAGACCTACTGGCCAGTTCTTTAGTGTTGCCAATGATAAAAATGGCATTAAAGATGCCATTAAACAACTACAACCTCTTAAACCTCAAAGAGTATTAATAGAGTCTACGGGAAGGCTCGAGTTAGAGTTTGTTTGCGCCGCCGACAAAGCCGGATTACCTATTGTTGTTTGCAATCCGTCGCAGATAAGGAGCTTCGCTAAATCCGCAGGGCGCCTCGCCAAAACTGACAAGCTAGATGCAATGGATATTGCACATTTTGGTGAGGCCATGTGTTGTGGTCAACTCCAACCGGACACTTCTTCAAGCACATTTCTCAAATTCGATAGGGGCTAGGTCTCCCAGTGTTGTGTGTATTCTGCGTGAGTTGTAATAAGCAATATAGGCTCTTACATCCGCTACCGCATCCTCCCTTGTCGGATAAAGGTTTCCTGTTACCCACTCCCGCTTCAGGCTGCTGAAGAAACGTTCAGTCGGTGCGTTGTCCCAACAATTTCCCTTACGGCTCATTGAACACACCATCCCATGCTGACTCAATAACGTTTGGTAGGTATGGCTGGCATACTGACTGCCACGATCAGAGTGATGCAGGAGACCTTTTGGGGGCGAACGCAAATTGACAGCCATCATCAACGCACGAGTTACCAGGGCCGTTTCCATCTTCCGATCTAGATGCCAACCAATAATCCGGCGCGAATAGAGATCAATCACTACCGCCAAGTACAACCAGCCCTGCGAAGTCCAAATATATGTAATATCAGTCGTCCAAACTTGATTTTTAGCACTCGGTGAGAACTCCCTATTCAGAAGGTTCTCTGCGACCGGTAGGTGATGTTTACTGTCTGTCGTTATTGTAAATCGCTTCTTACGCTTTACTGCCAAGCCTAGCTTTTTCATGAGCTTGCGGACTCGATAGCGCCCGACTTCAAAACCTTCTTTACGTAACAGCTTCATTAACCGACGACTTCCGAGGCTCTGTCTAGATTCTGCAAATAGGGCCTTCAAACGATGGCATAGTTGCCATGTTTGAGCATCTATTGAGCTATTACCACGGCAACACCAATCGTAATAGCCAGTCTTACTTACCTGCATTACCCGGCAGAGCACCCTAACAGGAAAGCTGCCTTGCTGTTTTTCAATAAAGCTGTACTTTATTTCATTTCTTTCGCAAAGAAGGCGCTGGCCTTTTTTAGGATTTCTTTCTCCATCCGCAACTGCTTATTTTCACGTCGTAATCGCTCTAATTCTGCGCGCTCACCTACATCCAACCTTACACCGTCTTCTTCCTGCTTCAGTTCCTTTATCCAGCGTCGCAGGTTATTGGCTGTTGTTCCTACAGCCTCTGCTGCTTTAGAAATTGAATACCCTTGCTCAGAGACTAGCGCTACGGCGTCTTTCTTAAATTCCGGCTTGAAATACCGGCGTGTACCTTTTGTTGTCATACTTCACCTCGCTTGGTAGTTTTACCATCTTAGCGAAGTGTCCGGAAGGATTAGACCACTACAATGAAGCCAGGGCTGTCGGTGCCAAAACCAGAAAAACTTAGGGAGATCAGTGACTTACTGGCGGTAAGAAGTCAGTGTTTAGAGATGAGTACAATGCAAAAGAATCGGCTTCAGAGAATGCCGAAATCAGTACACAAACCTATACAGACCATTCTAAACACCATCAAGAAAGAGCTACAAGGTATCGACAAGCAACTGGATAAACTGGTTAACAGTGTGTCCGAGTGGCGGCAAAGGCGTGACCTATTGTTGAGTGCCAAAGGGGTCGGAAATGTATTGGCCTATACGTTAATGAGTGAACTTCCTGAGCTAGGACAATTGAACCGTAAAGAAATCGCTGCACTTGTCGGTATCGCCCCGATGAACCGTGATAGCGGCAACTTCCAGGGCAAACGATATATTCGAGGTGGAAGGCATCGCGTACGCACGGTTCTTTTTGTTTCCATCATGTCGGCCATACAACATCATCCCAAACTAAAGCCCATGTATAAGCGATTAGTCGACGCTGGCAAACCTAAAAAGGTTGCTCTGGTTGCCTGCATGAGAAAGCAGATTACGATCCTGAATACAATGGTGAAAAACAACACCTACTGGGATGAAAGTATGGCTTAAAAACTTGACGAGTAACCATAGTCACTTGTTAACTGTTTGTGCCAAAACCATAACTATATAACTCCGGAAAAAGAACCCCAAAACCAATTAAAACCAGAACAACGACCAAACCAATACAGATTGCTTTAGCTGGATGCAACTCTTTGCCACCTGGATTATCGATAGCGCCCGGCATGTTTTCTGGCATATGGATTATTTCACCAAACACACCCAAACCAGCAACAATGATAAGAGGCAGATAAAAGCTCGCTCCAAAGAAGAGCGATATAGCAATGACGAACGCTGCAGCCAGTATAGTTCTTATTGCAATTCCTTTAGCTTTACTCATGGCTCAGTGAATACAGTTAACGTTGCCAGCAAGGGCAGCCGAAGCAAAGCGTAGGCTGTCCAGCCCAGCCACCGGCTGGGCGATCTTGCCTGGCCTGGTTATAGCTGGCGCGCTCTGAACGACCTACTTGCTCTCTGCCAGCCAACTTTGGCTGGCCACTGCCAGATAAATTTACAGGGAAAAATACCATACTTTCCCCACCAGTTAACTAGCTGATTGGCACTCCACAATGGTGCAGCTGGCTTGCAGAACTTGTTGGCTTTAAACGAAGGCACTTGAACGAAACTGCGGTACCAGTTTGAAGGAGAACTCTCTGGCGAAGCGTGTTCAGGTAGAGATTGTTACTTGCAGCAACTACGAACCATCTAAAAAATGACCGCCACAATAACGCCGCCGGCAGGGGCAGCTTAACTTGTGCGCGTTTTGCGCGAAAATGGGAGCGTAGCGACCCGCGGAAAAGGTGCGCAAGGTAAGCTGTCCCGCGGAGGGCCGAAGGCCCGGAGCAAATTGCCCGGCCTTGTTAACTGAGGTCCTCGTATTGCGCAATGTGCCCTGCTCCAAACTCGCTCAAATTGGCCAAGTAAACATCTAAGGACGAGCAAATTTTTGAGAGACGGCCAAATGGATAGCGCTGATCTGACCATATACTTCCAGCTTCAGGTCCGCTAAATACGTAAATATGATACCCCTCGCAGCCTGTATTACAGATACGAATAGCGCCGCTCAAGATTCCTTCACTTGTAGTAGAGCGCCCATCGAATGCGCCTAAGACTTCAGCTGTATCAACTTCTTCAATCTCGTATGGCTGAAACCACTCTTCTTGTGGTGAGAGTTTGTAATCTCCAACCATTTTTGGATCATTGAGCGCTTGAAACAGGCTTTTAGGAACACTTTCTTTCCACATATTCAGTTAACGAGGCTGTAGAAAAACAGTTTTAGAAAAAGCTGCCAATCCTCAGGCTCCTCTAATTAAAATTTCGGGCTAAATTTAGCTATACCACCAAATTTCTTTCATTGTATTAAATTTAGGCGTCTTGACGCCCTTAATTCATCCTCAATCAGTGAATACTGCCATATCTCATCAACTTTTCAATGTTATGTACCAAGCAGAACATCCGCCATTGTCCCTGAACCTTACTTTTTCCTCGTAGCGAGAAGCGATTTAATCGCTTGTTGGTACCGATGTTCCCAAACACAGGCTCAACAACAGACATTCGATGCCCATAAATGGTCTTGCCTTCGATACTATCAACCCGCTTTTTCATCCAGTCAGTGGCTGTCCGTCCGTTTGTCCAAGTTAGGGATACTTGCCTTCCATGTCCTTTTCGAGAGTCGGCAGAATCTGGATTTCGCATGCACTGATTTTTAAGGCTGCATTTCCTGCAGTCAGTAAGGCGCCCTTCGAACATTAGTTTTTTCTTACCTTCACTGACATGCTCTTCTTTTAACAAGAGCATGGTTTTTTCTGCTGGACAGATGCAGGTTTTCTTTTTCTTGTTGAATGTAAATTCACTAGCAGGGATAGTCTGCTGGACATTAGCCCCACCTTTTTGTTTGCGCTTGCCATGCTTGTTTTTTTGCTTAGCAAAAGCTTTATCACGCGAACGGAATTTATTGTCAGGTATGTAGGCATTGATGCCGTTCTCTCGCAGGTAGCTGTAGTTAGCGTCGTTAGAGAACCCAGTATCAGCAGTAATGATGACCTGTTTGGCCAAGATGTCTTCATCTATTCCTATATGCTGATAATGGCAACTGATGCCATCGAGAATAGGCTTCAGTGTATGATGTTCTTGCCCCTCACCAAAGGCCTGTGCTTCAACGACTATCTGATGCTTCCTATCAACTGCGGCAACACCGTTATAGCCCTGGATGGTTCCCTTGCTGGTAGTCATCTTGGCTGATTCATTGTCCGTGATATTACTTTTTACCTCTTTAGGGTTTTTACCTTGCCCCATTCTGGGAGAGTGATTCTTTAAGAACTGATCAATTTTATCAAAGTGTTTCTGCAGAGTATCAGCCGCTTTAGCTACTGCTTGCTTTCGTTCTTTTTCTTTAGGTTTCCTGCCATCAAGCCTCTTATGCTCTTTGAGGCAATGTTTGATCTTCTTGCGAATTTTTTCCTGCTTCTGTTCTAGCTCTTTAAAAGTCCCCGAATGTTCTTTGCTGGCATTGGATGGCATCTTGCACCCATCTATTGCAAAAAGTTCGTTGCCAAGCAGCCCCTGCTGATCGCAGACCAGTAACACTTGCTCAAACACCGACTCAATCGCATCAGGATAACTGCTTACAAAACTTGCAATACTAGTAAAATGCGGAACGGTATCGCATGACAGTGCTTTGAAGAGGATATTTTTCTCACATTGCCATTGAATTTCACGGCTTGAGGTAATGCCTTTTGAGTAAGCAAACAATATGATTTTCAGGAGGATAGCTGGATCATAAGCTGTTCGTCCGCCGCTATCATTTTGATATTTTTTATGGAAGACAGAGAGGTCGATATGGTCATCAATCAAATGATGAAGTGTAAACTCAAAGGTTTCAGGTTGTAGTTGTTCTTCGAAATTGATGACGACCATTGCATCTTGGTTGTAATCGTAACGTTTGAAATTGGGCATATGGATAATCTCGACATCAAGACCTCCATTTTAACAAAAAAGCTACCTTCTAAGAGTTTTTCTACGGCCTGAACGCCTTTAGCAGCGGCCGGCGGTACGCCGGTCCAGCCCCGAAGGGGCGATGCTGCCTAAACTTGTTAAATGCAGGTGGCACATAGCCAGCTACTCCACTTGTTTTTCTATGATTTCAGAAATGCACTCTGTGCCGCAAATTTTGCAACTGCCACTAATATACTTCCGACCACTTTCAACGTATAGCTCTGGATTAACGATGCCGAGATCTGCTTCGTTGCACTTATCGCACCATGAATCGCAGAGGTAAATATCTCTCTCAATTTCCGGCAGCGTACTTAAATCGATAATTTCTCTCATTCTTTCTCAGGCATTTAACGCCAAGTTAACCGGAATTATTAAGTTGTGCTATTCTTTTCAAGCACAACTTAATAATGTCCGAGTTCAACGCCTTGTTATGCGTAACCTGCTTCTTTGGCTGCAGCCTCAACCCACTTCCCCAGATTTTCATACCCCTTGCCGTTATTCCAGAGATAGAAAGGGTAACCTTTCGGAATCTCACCGCATCTATTAGCCGTTTCACCTTGTAAATTTTTGATTTTACTAATATCTATACCAAGCAACCCATTCCCTCTGGCAATGCTTTGCTCTATTTCATATTTAACCCACCGGCTTCTGCAGGTTTTTTGACCCACCAAAACAACAGTTACAGAAGTATTTTGAAGCTGTGAATTAATCCAGTCTTTTATAGCAGCATCACCATTTCTTTTTATTCGTTCGAATTCTGCAGCATCTACAAAACCAGCAGCTTGCTTCCCCTGCGTTACCCAACTATTTCTAACGACCATTGCCCGAGATACATCTTCATATTTAAAGCTAAAAAACACTCGCCTTACCATATTCCCATCCTCCTTAACGTGATAAAAACATTACAATTATTATTGAAATAACTATTACACCATGGAACGCAATAAGTGTTTTAGATAAAAATGATTTCGACCATGTTACGCCATCAACGTCAGCAATGTTATAGTTCATTGAGTAATCAATATCATCTTCATTTAAAACTCGTACATGGTCATACAATTTGCGGAACAACCTCTCTTGCCAGAGGAAGTATCCATCCAGACACCAAAATGAAACAGCAGGAAAATATGCAAGAATAATAAAAAGATTATTCTTATCCTTTGCTGCCAAAGCAAACAAAGCTGACACCAAAACTACGGCCCAACCTTTTAGCAGAAAGGAATTATGAGATAATCTGTTGACTACCCCCTGTATCATTTCCAAATGGCCTTGCACTTTGCTCATTAATAGTCCTTACGCATAACGCCACAATAACCGAGCGGAGCTAAGCGTGTTATTGTGAGCAAAGCGAACCACGCTTAGCGGAGTCCGGTTGATTGTTTTGTTAGTGCTGTGGACATACGCTCCTCAATTACTTTTAAAGCGGCCTTATTACCAGTTTTTTTCTTTAATTCGGGTAATCGCCTAGTACCAATACGCTTATCAGCAGCTCTGAGTATATTTATAAGCCCCCAACAATCGTTTTCAAAAACCTTTTTTATGATTTCGTCTTTGGGGGTATCAATATATTCCCGAATCAAATTTGATATATCTGGTATATCAGTTCCATAAGGATACCACTCTGTCGGTTTCCTATCCGGGTGTGTCTTACCTACAAAATCTTTTGGATAATCCCAGATTATCTCTTTTCCGAGAGTTATCCAGTAGCGAGGGCAATTCGTACTCCCCATTTGAGAATCCATTCGATAGGAGCGACACTGCAGTTGAAATTTAAGCCCCTCTGCACGAAGTAGGTAAAACTCTCTTTGTAATTTACTCCATGGCTTCGACATTTCTTCCTCTTGGTAGCACTAACGCCCCGCTAAACGCAGTGTAGCGAGTCCAGTGGAGGCCGTGTTTTTCGCGGCCGGAACGATGTTTGAGCGGCTTGTTATGAGCATTATTCTTTGACAGTGCACTTTGTGAATTTTTCACACCAATAGAGATTATTCTCTACTCTCCAGCGGACCATTGGATTTTTCATTGCCTCATCACCTCTAGCCCATCCATTTACCCGATAATCATAGTATCCAATAGTCCAATCAACATAGTACGGTGCTAACCGATACTCTATTGAAGCCATCTTTATTGCTGGGCCCCACATAAATATAAAACCATGCAGACTTAGCATAAGAATGGAGATTCTAATGGCTAGTTTCATGTGAACTCATAACGTTGCTAGCAAGGGCAGCCGAAGCGGAGCGTAGGCTGTCCAGCCCAGCCCCGGAGGGGTTGGGCGAGCTTGACTAGCCTGGTTATGGCTGGCGCGCACTGAACTACCTACTTGCTAACTACCAGCCAACTTTGGCTGGTCACTGCCCGATAAATTTAAAGGGAAAAATACCATACTTTCCCAACCGGTTAACTATCTGATTGGCACTCCATGATGACGTAGCTGGCTTGCAGGGCTTGCTGACTTAAAAAGATGGCACTGAAGCGAAACTGCGGTACCAAATTTCAGAAAAACTCTCAGAAAAAAGTGCTCAGATAGAGATTGATGCTTGCAGTAGCTACAGAACATCTAAAAATCGACCGCCAGAATACGCAGCTTTGCTAAGGCTGAACCTGCCTAAGCCCCCACCAATGTTTTAATGTGAAAGGAGCAAGAAATATTAAGAATACCAGCTGCCCAGATGCGACAAATTTCACGCTATTTGCAGGGCTAAATATATTTACAATTACGTAAGACACAAAGCTTAAAATTAGCATGGCTATTATTTCAGGCAATATCGCACTCTGCATTGGGTCAATCTCTGGATCTTTCCCCAGCTTGAGCTGCCTCAAAGTCTCACTTGCAATACTTATATACTTCCACGCAAGAGCAATTAATATCGGCAGTATCAGGAAAATGACGATTTTCATAATTGAGCCTTAACGCCGCTAGCAAGGGCAGCCGAAGCAACGCGTAGGCTGTCCAGCCCAGTCCCGGAGGGGTTGGGCGAGCTTGACTAGCCTGGTTATGGCTGACGCGCACTGAACCACCTACTTGCTCTCTACCAGCCAACTTTGGCTGGCCACTGCCCGATAAATTTAAAGGGGAAAATACCATACTTTCCCAACCGGTTAACTATCTGATTGGCACTCCATGATGGCGTAGCTGGCTTGCAGGGCCTGCTGACTTAAAACGATGGCACTGGAACGAAACTGTAGTACCAAATTGCAGGAAAGCTCTCAGAAAAAAGTGCTCAGATAGAGATTGATGCTTGCAGCAGCTACAAAACATCTGAAAATCGGCCGCCACAATAACGCCGCTAGCAAGGGCAGCCGAAGCAACGCGTAGGCTGTCCAGCCCAGCCCCGAAGGGGTTGGGCGAGCTTGACTAGCCTGGTTATGGCTGGCGCGCTCGGGACTACCTATTGGCACTTTGCCAGCCGCTGCCCAATATTTACGAGGAAAGAATACCGCACTTCCCCCAACCAATTCCTATTTTACTGGCACTCCACGAAATTGCAGCAGACTGCCCACCTTTACCACACTTGAGCAAATACCCTAGGAACGAAACTGATTGAATAGCAACCAGTAAAAAGGGCTCAATACCGGCTGCAATTTAGTGACACTAAAGCTACAGTTACCACGAAAAATCAATAAAACCGACCGCCACAATAACGCCGCTAGCAAGGGCAGCCGAAGCAACGCGTAGGCTGTCCAGCCCAGCCCCGGAGGGGTTGGGCGAGCTTGACTAGCCTGGTTATGGCTGGCACGCACTGAACCACCTACTTGCTCTCTACCAGCCATCTTTGGCTGGCCACTGCCCGATAAATTTAAAGGGGAAAATATCATACTTTCCCAACCGGTTAACTATCTGATTGGCACTCCATGATGGCGTAGCTGGCTTGCAGGGCCTACTGACTTAAAACGATGGCACTGGAACGAAACTATAGTACCAAATTGCAGGAAAACTCTCAGAAAAAAGTGCTCAGATAGAGATTGATGCTTGCAGCAGCTACAGAACATCTGAAAATCGGCCGCCACAATAACGCTCAGCCTGTGTTTTATACACATTATTTAAGTCCATTTAGAGCTTCTGCTGCCTCTATATAATGAAGTAGCTTGGTGTATCCCTGCCAAACGGTTTTAACCCCTGGCTCGCCATCCCCTTTACGCCCCAAAAAACCTCCTAAACCTGCCAACATACGGGTTATCTCCCTCATGCTTGGGGGTTCATTTGGTGGAGTAGTTTTATCTCGAATCATCCATATCATACGCCATTCTTTTTCAGAGTAGGCACTTGTACACGGTGCGTCAGGAACTCTTCGTGCATGCGTAGTTATCGAATGTAGCCGCCATCCAATAATCATATAGATCGCAATGCAGTTCAACATGCGCTGCTCTGTTCTAAAACGGTTACTTTCTATCTGGCATCCGCCTTTCACCACCCGAAAATAGGTTTCAATTTCCCACCGGCTTCGATACCACTCAATGATGACCCTTGCCTGCTTAAAGTCTTCAACTGGAAGATCAGTTAACAGCATCCACTCAATGCCTTTTTCACTCTCTGGTGGGTTTAATTCTTTAGCCAATACAGCATAGAGAGAAAGTGGTCGTTTAGATTTTCCTTTCCCAAGTAGCCGTATCTCAGTAGTGGATACGTTGACCTTGGCTTTTCTTCCAGGCTCTCCATTCCGTTTGGGAATATCTACCGTGTATAGACCGACAGATTTCTGCTCATTCATATGATCCCAAAGCAAAACCGTTTCTTCTCCATCGAGCTCTAAAGTGCGATTGGCCTTAGCTCGAACGATATAGCTCGCCCGCCGCTGTTCACTTTGATCTTCAGCCAGTTGAAACCACTCATGAATATCACCCTCTCTATCAGCAATACTCACAATTGTACTTTCAGGGCAGCGCTCCTGTATCTGACAAGCCGTTTCGTAATGGTCTAGCCAGCGTCGACTCTCCTTATCCTTTATCGACTTGGTATAACGGGAATTAGAGCTTGATTCCTTGTCTCTCTGCCACATACTACCCTCAACAACACCCAAGTTAATTCTTGATGGCGTTATAGCGATGGAGGTGTGCAAGAGTTGCTGATTGGTCTCTTTCCGCCTAAGTGTTCCCATCTCTTTACTTTCTAAGTCAGTGGCAAAATTTAGAAAGGTGGTATCTTGAGGGATAAGAACAACGGGCTGCGCCTTGATTCTCTCAAGAGTTGCCGATTTATGGCCGCTCATAATAGAGTCAAAATTGACTTTATCATTTTCGATAAAGCGATAAGCTGCAAACGTTTCTGCCCAAGTTTTGTTTGCACAGGGAATGCTATTCTTTGGATCTGAACTTAAACTACTAAGAATATTGGACAAGCGCTTATTCAAGCGTGTATCACCCATAACCTGATTTTTTACTTCGTCCATGACCCAGTCCTGCATAATAATCCAATCAAATCTGTAATTCATGCCAGGTCAAACTGTAACTTATTGATTTACATAATAAAACCGGAAAAACTTGTGTATAAAACTTAGCGCTCAGCTAAGGGGCGAAGTGCGCAGCACTTTGTCCCGCTTGAGCGTCTTGTTAGGTGCTTTGCACTGCTTCAAACTCAATTTTATATTCCCTTTTTGACATCGCAGCTCTATATACTGGCTTGTCAATATTATTGCTATCTAAAAGCTGCTTCTATCTTTTTTTGCGTATCCGGTGAGCAGTTATAGCCCAAGTACACTGATGATATGGCTTCCTTAGGAAAACTAGTCAATATGATATCCATTTCGTATTCATCTTTTCCGATAGATGAATTTTTATCTATATGGGTAAGAAATAAACGCTCTTCTTCTTCGTAGGCCCATTCTAGTGGCTTTTCACATAACAGCTTTTGATACCAGTTGTGGTGTTTTTCACTTACGTAAGATCTTTTTTCTGTATATATTACAGGCCTAGGCCTCACTATATTTCCTTTAAGGTCATGCTGCCTGAAAAAGTCATGGCTTTCATCAAAAGCAATAACGTACCCCGTGCTACTGCCCGTATAGTGAGACCACATTAGTAAGCTAGTATTTGATCTCGATAGTGATAGAACTCCAAGGTTATCACTAATGATGTCCATTAGTCCTTGGCCAACTACTGATGGTTCCATGGCAGATCGTGCCCCATCATAAACTGCCTGCCTATTTTCCTCTAGTAGCTGTTTATTCTCAGGAGTCCTTTCAGATATAGGAGTTCTTTCCCAAATTTGATCAAGCTCTTTTAAAAGATCCTCTACAGCAGTCTCAACCTTATCTTCGATATCTATTAACGGCAAAGACTCAAAAGGATCATTGAGTGATCTAAGCGGAGAAAACCGTATCTTTAGATTTTCTAAAACATCAACTCTCTCTTTCGGAAGATACTTAAATAACACTCATACTCCTTGTGCACCTAACGCCGCTAGCAAGGGCAGCCGAAGCAACGCGTAGGCTGTCCAGCCCAGCCCCGGAGGGGTTGGGCGAGCTTGACTAGCCTGGTTATGGCTTGCGCGCTCGGGACCGACTACTAGCACTTTGCCTGCCATAGTTTGGCTGGCCGCAGCCCAATATTTACGAGGAAAGAATACCGCACTTTCCCCAACCAATTCCTATCTTACTGGCACTCCACAAAATTGCAGCGGACTGCCCGCATCTACCACACTTGAGCAAAAACTCTAAGAACGAAACTGCTTGAATTTCAACCAGTAAAATTGCTCAACACCGGATGCTATTTAGTGGCACTAAACCTTCAGCTACCACGGAAAATCAATAAACTGATCGCCACAATAACGCCGCTAGCAAGGGCAGCCGAAGCAACGCGTAGGCTGTCCAGCCCAGCCCCGGAGGGGTTGGGCGAGCTTGACTAGCCTGGTTATGGCTGGCACGCACTGAACCACCTACTTGCTCTCTACCAGCCATCTTTGGCTGGCCACTGCCCGATAAATTTAAAGGGGAAAATATCATACTTTCCCAACCGGTTAACTATCTGATTGGCACTCCATGATGGCGTAGCTGGCTTGCAGGGCCTACTGACTTAAAACGATGGCACTGGAACGAAACTATAGTACCAAATTGCAGGAAAACTCTCAGAAAAAAGTGCTCAGATAGAGATTGATGCTTGCAGCAGCTACAGAACATCTGAAAATCGGCCGCCACAATAACGCCCACAGCACGGGCGGCCGAAGCGCAGCGTAGGCTGTCCCGCGGAGGCCCGAAGGGCCAAAGCAGCGTGCCTGTGATTGTTAAGAGTTATTGGCACCATGTTCCTGATTCCAACAAAAGCACACAAATAAGTAGTAGCTACCAAATAGGGCGTATATCCACATAATTGTAAACCCCACGTGATCTATAGCACTACTACCAAATTTGGAATACAACAAAAATACCAAAAGTGAAGCAAAGAACGAGGTGTTCAGAATGACAGTACCAATAAAGCGCGCAACACCAAATCTACTCCCTTGCCTTGGGCAGAGAAATGTAAATGGAAGCCATGCAAATTTCTTAGCATGAAATACATTCATTATTTTAATAAACTCACTCATAACTCGATCTTTCGATTATGACTCTTAACGCCCAGCGCAGGCGCAGACAGCGCGGAGCAGCTTTTGTGTTAATGTTTGAGCGCCAGCGAGTAACACAAAAGGTGCGTAGCGTTGGCTGTCGCTCTGCCGCTGTTTGTTAGGCACTACGACGCACGAAGGTGATTTCGAAGTTATCACCGTCCCAATTTGTTAGTGTGCCGAACCAATCTTCACGAACGAAGAATTCATTTTTGAGTGTGCTAGCATCTATACCGGCTTCTACCGCATTTACATCGCTCGTTCTTGCAATAACAGGACGAATAACTTGTTCATTTGCATGTGCCTCTTGTAACTTAGCTTTTAACTCGTTACTTCCTGGCCCTTTCCATCTTGTGACAAAGTCAATGTACTTGATGGTATTGCCTTCTGGCTTTGTAAATCTATGCTTCCAAAGGCTAATAACTAGCTCGCCGTCCGAGTTCTCTGCGGACACGGACCAATTCACATTTTTCAACTTTGCTTTGTATCTAGCAAATGCTTCTGTATACAACATGTAATTACACTCGATTTTTCTTGTATGCCTAACGCCCACAGCACGGGCGGCCGAAGCGCAGCGTAGGCTGTCCCGCGGAGGCCCGAAGGGCCGAAGCAGCGTGCCTGTGATTGTTAAGAGTTATTGGCACCATGTTCCTGATTCCAACAAAAACACACAAACAAGTAGTAGCTACCAAATAGGGCGTATATCCACATAATTGTAAACCCCACGTGATCTATAGCACTACTACCAAATTTGGAATACAACAAAAATACCAAAAGTGAAGCAAAGAACGAGGTGTTCAGAATGACAGTACCTATAAAGCGCGCAACACCAAATCTACTCCCTTGCATTGGGCAGAGAAATGTAAATGGAAACCATGCAAATTTCTTAGCATGAAATACATTCATTATTTTAATAAACTCACTCATAACTCGATCTTTCGATTATGGCTCTTAACGCCGTGCGCAGCGGCGGCTTACTTTGTGTGCTTTTTGCACGAAAATGGGAGCGCAGCGACCGTGCAAAAAGTGCACAAAGTAAGATGTCAGCTGCCGCACCTTGTTATGTGGGTCTCAGGTATTTCTTGCCTACGAAGTAACAAACTATCATTGATACGAGTATGGATGAAACACACCAGGCAAAAACCCTACTGTAGTACTCAAGGCCACTAAAGAGCAAAAAACCATTAGGCACGAGTGCTATGAACATGCCAACCGGCATTGGAGCAAGTAAGACGGCCGAAAGTGGAACAAAAAGCAACAGTTTTATTGCCATATTCCACTGCACGCTTCTGATTTTCTTTGCATAAAAGTAGAGAGCGATTATCAATGGTGTGGACAACAACAACCAAAATGGAATACGCACAAGTAATTGCCAAGCTTGATCAATCATTTGTATCGCGATGTCCATATGCTCTATTTCCTGCTCACATAACGTTGCCAGCAAGGGCAGCCGAAGCAGAGCGTAGGCTGTCCAGCCCAGCCACCGGCTGGGCGATCTTGCCTGGCCTGGTTATAGCTGGCGCGCATTGAACGACCTACTTGCTCTTTGCCAGCCACAGCTTGGCTGGCCCTTGCCCAATATTTAAGAGGGAAGAACACCGCACTTCCCCCAACCAATTCCTATCTAATTGGCACTCCGCGAAATTGCAGCGGACTGCCGGCTTCTACCGCACCTGAGCAAACACTCTAAGAACGAAACTGCTTGAATTGAAACCAGCAAAAATTTCTCAATACTGGCTGCTATTTAGCGGCATTAAACCTTCAGCTACCACGAAAAATCAATAAAACCGACCGCCACAATAACGAAAATAGATATGCGGAACCGTTAAGAAAGTTGGCAGTGCCTTTGCGCAAGCAAAGGGAATGACAACTTTTAGGTTTCCGCATAATCGGGTTGTTATTTGTTGCTCGTGGCACTGTGTACAAATTCACTACAAATATCTTTCTTTTGTTTTCTACCACGATTCGGAGAGAGAAACTAGCAGCACTAGGTTCGCGGCCTTGCTTCGAAGCGGCTGCGCCGTCCGCATTAACTTCGTTATGCGAGCGTCGCTGAAGCTTCGAAGCTTACATGAAGGTCGAACCGTTGACTATGGGCTTTCCCGCCAATACTGTTTTTTTATACAGCAAACTAATAATTACCTGCTATCCTTTATTGAACCCCCGCAAAACTGGAGCGAGTGACCAATAACGCCTTTAGCAGCGGCCGGCGGTACGCCGGTCCAGCCCCGAAGGGGCGATGCTGCCTAAACTTGTTAAATGCAGGTGGCACATAGCCAGCTACTCCACTTGTTTTTCTATGATTTCAGAAATGCACTCTGTGCCGCAAATTTTGCAACTGCCACTAATATACTTCCGACCACTTTCAACGTATAGCTCTGGATTAACGATGCCGAGATCTGCTTCGTTGCACTTATCGCACCATGAATCGCAGAGGTAAATATCTCTCTCAATTTCCGGCAGCGTACTTAAATCGATAATTTCTCTCATTCTTTCTCAGGCATTTAACGCCTGCCGCACAGGCGAGCAACTTGTTGCGAGTCCAGCGCACGAAGTGTGCGATTGTGCCGGCACTTGTTAAGCATTTTTTACCCACTTTAGAAAGAGCTTTATCAGCTCGCTTAGTTTGTGAGGGCCACCATAGCCAACAAACTTACCGCCTTCTAGTTTTGTAATAATCCAGTCGTAACCACTCGCTTCGGCGTCATCACCTACACCGTAGGAAAAACCTTCATATTTCTTTTCTTCTATATCTGTATCGGTGATGTCTACCTTTAGAAACCAGCCTGGATTATCAAGAGTACCGATTTCAATGCCATAGGTATGTTCCCAGTCCTCATTGCACTGAGAAAAATACCATTCTTCAAGTTCTTTGAGAGCTTCCATGTTTTTGATGCTTAACGCCGCTAGCAAGGGCAGCCGAAGCAACGCGTAGGCTGTCCAGCCCAGCCCCGTAGGGGGTGGGCGAGCTTGCCTAGCCCCGTAGGGGGTGGGCGAGCTTGCCTAGCCTGGTTATGGTTGGCGCGCTCGAGACCGGCTACTAGCACTTTGCCAGCCATTGTTTGGCTGGCCGCTGCCCAATATTTACGAGGAAAGAATACCGCACTTTCCCCAACCAATTCCTATCTTACTGGCACTCCACGAAATTGCACCGGACTGCCTCTTTTTACAACACCCGAGCGAACACTCTAGGAGCGAAACTGCTTGAATAGCAATCAGTAAAATTGCTCAACACCGGATGCTATTTAGTAGCACTAAACCTTCAGTTACCACGGAAAATCAATAAAACCGACCGCCACAATAACGCCGCTAGCAAGGGCAGCCGAAGCAAAGCGTAGGCTGTCCAGCCCAGCCCCGTAGGGGGTGGGCTGGACAGCCTAGCTTTGTTAGGCTTTGTATTTTTGCCAAGCATAGTTTGATACCAAGCCAATTACACCACCAACAATGCCTGCCTTAAAAAATGCCAATGGAAAAACTATAAGCACAATTGCGCCTTCATCCAATGGCCCCGTTGCGTAAACAGCATAAGAAATGAATGAAAGCAAAACTAGTGCTGTAAGAGCTGTGCCCGCATATGCGCCTGTAATAAACCAAAACCGTTGTTTTAATGATGCTTTGAAAAAGCTAAGTACAACAGCAAGAATTAGTGGAGCCCAAGTACACCAGAGAACCGTACCGATAAGATCGCTTGAATCGATAACATCTTTGGACATGCCGTACATGGCTAGGGCCAACAGTAATATATTTACGATCCATGCTATTAGCTTGACCACGTAACATCCTTATTTAGAGAGCCTAACGAAAATAGATATGCGGAACCGTTAAGAAAGTTGGCAGTGCCTTTGCGCAAGCAAAGGGAATGACAACTTTTAGGTTTCCGCATAATCGGGTTGTTATTTGTTGCTCGTGGCACTGTGTACAAATTCACTACAAATATCTTTCTTTTGTTTTCTACCACGATTCGGAGAGAGAAACTAGCAGCACTAGGTTCGCGGCCTTGCTTCGAAGCGGCTGCGCCGTCCGCATTAACTTCGTTATGCGAGCGTCGCTGAAGCTTCGAAGCTTACATGAAGGTCGAACCGTTGACTATGGGCTTTCCCGCCAATACTGTTTTTTTATACAGCAAACTAATAATTACCTGCTATCCTTTATTGAACCCCCGCAAAACTGGAGCGAGTGACCAATAACATTTATATAGTAATCATTCTGATCACTATTATCCTGATTACTATCCTGGAATCAATCTAACGAAAAAACACACAAAACCCAAGTAACATCAATATGTTATTCATGATTCAGGACCATTGTACCAAATGGAAAAACGATCACTTTGACTACTATCCCCATTTTATACGAGCTCCCTAATCCATTGAAATACAATAGGTTTTCAAACATTCTGGACCTAGGCCAAAAATAACGGGCAAACTGATCGAAAATCCTGATGACTCCCAGTCAAATGTTCATTAAACTGTTAATCCATACAGTACCCGGACTGTAAAAATGGACGACATCCCTATTCCGCTACCCCAGCGACCATCCCGCTTTATGGACCGTTTTAGGGCTTTTATACGGTCTCGCTATTTGGCATACAAAACAGAAAAGACATACTGCTTTTGGGTGAAGGACTTTATACGCTTTCATGGGATGCAACATCCGCAGGAGCTCGGAAAAGCTGAAATAGATAAGTGGTTAAGTCACCTTGCTACTAATCGTAATGTGTCAGCCAATACTCAAAAAACCGCTTTAAATGCAATTGTCTTTCTCTATAAGCAGTTTCTGGATATTGAATTAGGGCAACTACAGTTCGAACAAAGCCATCGGCCTAAGCGATTGCCTGTTACCTTTAGCCATGAAGAGGCAACTTCAGTATTAGAGTACCTTAGTGGCCCATATAAGCTTGCCGCTTCATTAATGTATGGCTCAGGCCTTAGAGTTATGGAAGCTGTGCGGCTCAGGGTGCAGGACATTGATTTTAGTGATCAATGCTTGATAGTACGGGAATCCAAGGGGGAGAAGTGGCGAAGAACACTGCTGCCTCGGTCTCTGATTAAGCCCCTCAAGGTGCAGATTGCACATGCGCTCTCTCTACATCAGCAGGATTTGGCAGAAGGCTATGGGTATGTCTATTTACCTTTCGCACTGTCAAAAAAGTACCCACACGCGGCTACAAGTGCCGCTTGGCAATATGTGTTCCCTGCTCGATTTCGATCGCAAGACCCTCGCAGCGATATAATGCGACGGCACCATATTGGTGAGCAACAAGTAAGACGGGCGGTTTCCAAGGCCGTTTCAGCCCTCAATATCCGTAAGAAGGCGAGTTGCCACACATTTCGCCACTCTTTTGCTACCAACCTCTTACGTGCTGGTACTGATATACGCAATATTCAGGAGCTGCTTGGCCACAGCGATATCAGTACAACCATGATTTACACCCATGTTATAGGCGTACATGAGCGCGGTGTTACCAGCCCTCTTGACTGATTTCGGTCCCCCGGCAGCTATGTCTTTGGGTGGTAGCTGGCTTTGGGCCAAGCCTTGTTGATTTCATCTGCCTGAAGCTCTGCATTAAAGTGTTCCCAGGTAATGCCATTAATGTCAGTTTCTGCGGTAAATGTATCGGCACCATCTGATTCCCACCCTAGATGCCTAAGCGTTCCGCTTTCACAGTTTGGATCATGGCGAATCGATAAGTTAACAGTGGCAGTTCGCCATAAAGCATATTCATTGGGCACATGCACGCAGGGAGCAGCATTTAACCTTTTACTGTAGTCGGCAACTGACTCTTCTATCTGATTAGTCGACAGTGCTATATGAATTTTATCCATGGGCCCTACCTTTATTGATACTTGTGTTGATATCTATATTTTTAGTTACTACCACTCGCTCCAGCTTCCAGCTGCTCCTGTACCTTATCCAAATTAAAAGACCCAGGTACCTGGCTGGGTGGATATTCTTTCATAGTTTGCAAAAATTTTGCTGCAAGTTGCTGCATGGGAACCAAGACAAAAGCCCTGTCTATAAACCAATCGTTATAGGTATTCGAATTGTGTTGGGCTTTTTCAAAAGGATCTTGCCTCAAATTGAACAATAGTGGCACTCGCAATTCAGTAAAGGGCTCTCGCCAGACTTCAAAACCCCGCCCGCGATTTTCCAGGAAAATAGCTTTCCAGGGTTCGTAGCGCATAGCTACAATTTGACCGTCATCATTTACGTAGATAAATTCTTTTCTTGGTGAAAGTTTTGCTTTGCCGGTGAAGTAATCCATCATGTTGTAGCCATCAACATAATTTCTGTACTCGCGCCCATTGAGCTCGACCCCGTCCTTGAGCTGTTCCTTGATATTCGGATTCCCCCCGGCCGCAGCGAGGGTCGGCAGCCAGTCCTCATGGGAGACAATACCTGTCAGCGTAGTACCCGCTGGAAATTTGCCCGGCCAGCGTACAAAGGCTGGCACCCTATAAGCTCCTTCCCAATTGGAGTTTTTCTCACTACGAAATGGCGTAGTTGCAGCATCAGGCCAGGTGTTGAAGTGGGGGCCATTGTCTGTGGAATAAAACACGATGGTATTGTCGGTGATATCCAGGCGGTCAAGCACACTTAGCAGCTTTCCTACCAGGATGTCATGCTCAACCATGCCATCCATATACTCATTGCTGTTGGGGCCCGCAAGGTTTGTGTGCTCCTCTCTGACATGAGTGCGAAAGTGCATCCGGGTTGCGTTCCACCAGACAAAGAATGGGGTCTTAGCCGCGTGTGCGCGTTCGATAAAGTCGATAGCTGCCGCTAGGGTTTCATCATCGATGGTTTCCATCCGTTTCTTGGTGAGGGGGCCGGTATCTTCGATTGGTCCGCCGGCCTTGGCCTTAATCACTCCTCTGGGGCCAAACTTCTTGCGGAATTCAGGGTCTTTGGGATAGTCCCGGTTCTCAGGCTCTTCCTCCGCATTCAAGTGATAGAGATTGCCAAAAAATTCGTCAAAGCCATGGTTGATGGGCAGGTGTTCGTCCCTATCCCCTTGGTGGTTTTTACCAAACTGGCCGGTGGCATAACCCAGGCTTTTCATTACTGTGGCGATAGTGGCATCACTCTTCTGCCAACCCTCTTTGGCACCTGGAAGCCCCACTTTAGTCATGCCAGTGCGCACTGGAACATTACCCGCTAAAAAAGCTGCGCGGCCTGCTGTGCATGATTGCTGGCCGTAGTAATCGGTAAAAGAGAGCCCTTCTACCGCCAGCCGGTCAATGTTGGGCGTGGTATAGCCCATCATGCCGCGACTGTTGAAGCTGATATTCCAGATGCCAATATCATCTCCCCAGATCACCAAAATATTGGGTTTGGTCTGCGCGAAGAGGCTACCAGGGGAAAGGAATACAGCAGCCAGTACAACCAAAAGGAACTGTCGGAGACGGGATTGGGAGATCAGGAGCATTACACACCTCAATATTGGCAGGCTCAATACACCGCTTTAAGACTAGTCCTGGTAGGCGGGAACTTGAGGAATCAACGGCCCCTGGCTTGATTGATCCTTCTCTTCTGGCGGAAACACCGTCCGCCAGTCCTTCGCCATATCTACCACTAACCAGCTATTTGCCTTAGCGGCTTGTAGCGCTTTGTCCAGGCGCCCCACTGAGGAGTTCTTATCGTATGCCCATTCTCTTTTGGCATCGGTATGATGAATCAGCATGGCAAAACGCGGCCCCTTGGCGGCGGTGGTCCATTCCAGCATTTGTAAATCACCATCGGAATTGCCTGCGGCAAAAACTGGCCTCCGGCCAATCACGTCATTGATTGCGATAGGCTTCCCCTGTTTATCGGTGAGGAAGGCCAATTTATCTAATTTCACAATATAGGGATGCCCACCCCCATTTTCATAGCGCGACTTTAGGCGGCTGCCGATAACCTGCTCTGGGGGGATTCCATATAACTCCAGGGAAAACACTCGGATGAAATCAGTGCCGCCCCCCGAAACAATGTAGGTTTTAAAACCATTAGCTCTTAAGTATTCCAGCAACTCCAGCATGGGCTGAAACACCATCGCACTGTAGTGTTTGCCAGTTTCCGGGTTCTTAGCACTCTTGAGCCATTGGGCAACAGAGCGCTGGAAGGCATCCGTACTCAATCCCGCATGAGTCGCAGTAAGCATTACTTCCAAACCTTCCCTGCCTTGCCCCAACAGGTTTGATAAATCGTCCTTTAGGATCGAAGCGAAGGGCTCTTGCGTTTTCCACTCTGGGTGTTGGGGCGCTAGCCTTTTAACTTCATCAGCGGCATAGAGCAGCTGGAAGTACACGGGCTTCTCGGACCAGAGGGTGCCATCATTATCAAATACCGCGATACGTTCACCGACAGGTATAAAGTCGGCTCTGTCCTTACGGGTAACCTTGTCAACAAAGGCCATAATTTGGGCTTTAACGCCATCTTGCCAGGATGGCAAGGGAGAACTGAGTGCCGGTAAGCTGATTGCCAAAACCAGCAGCAGACACCCTCGGCTCAGGGCAACCCTAAATTTCCAATCCAGCATTCTGGCCCTCTCACAAAATGACATTTACGGCACATGAACTAATCTTTTGGCCTAGGGAGCCTCTGAATAACTCCCTAAGATAAGAACTCATCACAATAAAAAAACCGTGATAAATATAGCTGGCACTAGCCTCCTCAAAATCAGCCTTATCTGTCTCGTACTGGTGGCCTGTAGTGACGAAGAGCCGGTTGATACCCAACCTCTCAAGCGCCAGGATGAAGCAATCAGCTCAGAAGCCACTTTCGTGGGCTCCGCGCAATGCGCCCTATGCCACAAAGATGAGGCCAGTGCCTGGCAGGGTTCCCACCACCAGCTGGCAATGCAGGCCGCCAATAGTGACAGCGTTCTAGGTGATTTCTCCGGGGTGATGTTTGAGTATCAGGGGCAGAAATCTCACTTCTATCAAAAGGAAGGACGCTATTACGTACGCACTGATGGGCCCAGTGAAGACCTCCAGGACTATCCCCTTGCCTATACATTTGGTGTCCACCCTTTACAGCAATACTTGATTGATTTGGGAGGCGGTCGTCTTCAGGCACTGAGTATCGCTTGGGATAGCCGGGACAAATCTATCGGTGGCCAGCGCTGGTTCCATCTCTATCCCGATCAAGCGATAGACCATCAACATCCCCTGCACTGGACCGGCATAAACCAGAATTGGAACTTTATGTGTTCCGACTGCCATTCCACCAATCTGCAAAAGGCCTATAACCTACAAACCGATAGCTACCAGACATCCTGGTCAGAAATCAGTGTCGGTTGCGAATCCTGTCATGGCCCGGGATCGAGACACCTTCAGTGGGCAAAAACACAGAATGAGACATTGCAGAATAAAGGGCTTGCCCCCCATCTTATTGACCCAACCCAACAGCTCCGGGAAATGGATCTGCAAACGGGGATTGCCAAGCTTGCGCCATCGGCAGCCATCCAGCGTGAAATAACAACTTGCGCCCAGTGCCATTCTCGGAGGAGTACCCATTTACCGGGGGCGCAGGCTAACAGCGAATTACTGGATCATTTCAACCTCACACTTCTGCAAGAGCCTCTCTACCACGCAGATGGCCAGGCCGATGGCGAGGCATTTGTGTACGGATCGTTTCTGCAAAGCAAAATGTACGCAGCAGGTGTTACCTGTGGCCACTGTCATAACCCCCACAGCCTACAACTGAGAACAGCTGGTGATGCAGTTTGTGCCCAGTGCCATATGCCGGCGCGATTTGCCCGTACTGACCACCATCTGCACCCAACTCAAAGCCCCGGTGCCCGCTGCACAAACTGCCATATGCCGGAGAAAAATTTCATGCAGGTGGATGGACGTCGGGATCACAGTTTCCGCGTTCCCCGACCCGACCTTTCCGAGGCGCTGGGCACCCCCAATACTTGCAACAGCTGCCATCAAGATAAATCGAGCCAGTGGGCGGCGAAAATACTGGAAGGCAAATACGGCTCACCTCCCCCTCACTACGGGCAGACATTGCACGCAGCTATGCGCGGGGATAGCGAGGCCGATAAGATGTTAATGAACCTTATTCAGGACAGCAGTCAACCGGAGATTGTTCGGGCCAGCGCAATCCGTTTGTTACCGCGCTACCTGACGATAAATTCCGCTCAGTTACTCCAACAAATTGCCCAGAGCGAAGAACCATTATTAAACCTGGCCCTTGCACAGTCTCTGGATGAACTACCAGAGCAATTGCGACTGATGATCGGTGTACCGCTGCTTTTCAGTAAAATGGCCGTAACAAGGTCGCTGGCTGCCAATGGCGTTACCGATGCTCAGATCGGGACCATGCCCGCGCAAGTACAGCAGCAATACTCCAAGGCCCTTAAAACCTATACCACCTCAGAGTTATTCAACAGCGACCGACCGGAATCCCTGGTAAACCTGGGCAACCTCCATTTCCAGAGAGGAAATACGCAACAAGCGGAAGCCTTCTATCGCCGGGCAATAACCAAGGCCTCCTACTACACACCCGCCTATATCAACTTGGCCGACTTTTACCGGGCAAGTGGACGTGAAACCGATGCGGAATTATTACTTAGAGGGGCACTATCGAAGAGTGAGGATATCGCCGTAATCCAGCATGCCTTAGGCCTTTCCCTGGTTCGTCAGAACCGCCACCAGGAGGCAATGGGTTTTCTAAAGGCGGCGGCTGAGCATGAGCAAACCCAGAGCCGCTATCTCTACGTATACGCCATAGCCGTTCACTCAGAAGGCAACAGCGAACTCGCCCTGGATATTCTAGAAGACGGCTATCACCAGTTTCCGCAGGACCTAGATATTTTGCGGGCATTAATTTCTATTAGCAGGGAATCCGGCAAGCGGGAAATCGCACAAAAATATGAAGCACTTTTAGCCAGCAAGCGCTAAAAATCATAATAGAGACTTAACCTAAGAAGCCTTTCAGTAGGCAGCAGACCAAATTCACAGGACTCACAACCCCGGAAAAACTGGGCTTGCAGTCGAGTACTAAAATGCTCAGTCCAGTTCTGAATCAATTCCAGGTTGTGGTACTGACTCTTGTCATCCAGGTTGTATTGCACACTCTGGCGATATTGAAACTTCTTATCCAGCCGGGTGTTACCCCACATCAAGAACAAATACTCCTGCCGTAGTTGTCCGGTAGATAAAAGGTTAAAACTGTCAGACAGAAAAGAAATCGCCTCATAAATCTGCGCGCTGTTCAATCCGTTCTTTGCACTATCTACCTGCGTTTGAACCAAACCCCACTCGTCATCATCGAATCCATGCTGGTTATACAGATACTCCGCAGTAACATCCCATCCCTGGTTGAAGCTGAGCTGAGTACCAAGTACCAGCTTCAAATAACCATCGTCCTCTGCTGGAAAATAGGAGAGTTCGCCCGGCTGCGGTAACTCCCGCTGATGTTCCCAAGCCCCCTCCAACCTGAGTGTGGCACTGTCTCCAGCCAAAGTACTCAACCCGAGAGCGACATTGGTTGCCTCCCCCTCTATCTGATGTAATACCAAGCGGGTATCCAAGTCACCTTCACGATTCACCACGAGTGCGTACTGAAACTCATGGTCATTTACGCTAGTGTCAAAGTGACCATCCAGATCGTCCTCAACCTGAGCCATATAAATGCCGGTGTTCCAGCGACCATAGCGGAAATCGAGATGGGCCATATCCCAGCCCAGTTGCTGGGTAAGTTCATCGGCATCCAGATTGGGGCGATCAAAAGTGGCTTTTAAAAGATTTGCCGGAGACCAGTTGTAACCGTTGCTCCACTGAGGTTTTATCCGACCGACATTAATACCAAACCTTCGGTTGTCAGTGTAAGAAGAGAAATATCCCTCTAGCAGATGGGATTCTGTCTCTTTTTCAGATGTTCCAGCCTCATTAGACCGATAGTGCTCTATCGCCGCAAACCGCGAGTAAACTGAGAAGTGTGCTCCCAGGGAAAACTGGCCACTGAGATCCAGAGCAAGTAAAGAGTCTTGTTCATCAAAGACAAACAGACCCGGATCGAAATAGGGATCATCCCGAACTTCATTCTGCTGGTGATACCCCAGTAGCGAAGCATCAATATCCCAAACAACTCGAGAAAGCCCTTCCTCAGTGCTCACTTCATCGAAAAGTTCCGGGTTGGTCTCGAAAGGATCTTGATAGCCTTCGGCACCGGCAACTTTTTCAGCAAAAGCGAGAGGAAGGAGTATAAATGGGAGAATTGTCCTGATTCTGATAACCATTACCGACTCACCTCAATTCAGCCTGCCAAGGGAGCCTTTTTGGAAAATTGCCGGGTCCAGGCTCTCAAGACGATAGTCATCGAATTTCATCCAGGTATAACTCTCGTCAATGAGTGCATCCACCAAGAGTAATTTATGCAGTTTCAGCTCGCCTTCAAACTGCTTGAACTCTTTATAGTGCGCTGTTTTAAGGAGGCGCCCGGATCGGGTATAAAACTCCCCCTTTAAAGGCAGGTTTCCCTCAGCCTGTGCCATCCAAATTTTTACTTTGTCATAGGCAACACCAGAGGATTTTGCCGATAAATACAGCACCCAGTAATCTTCCCCATCAACAGTTTCTTGCCCTTGCAGCTCTGCAGTGTAATCCCTGGAGAAATTTGTCCCCACTACATCACCGTTACTGGTCTCGCCTATTAATCGCTGTGAGGGTGCAATCCGGATAACCCTGCGCGTGCCGGGAATATAGAGCCACATATTGGCGCTCTCTTTTAGCATTGCCCTGCCCTTTTCCCGGGCGGGTGCCAAAAACTGGATCAGTGATTGCTCATTAAATACTTTGACACTGAGCTTATTGGTGCGGGGCTCCTTGTCCTTTTTATAGCTGATATTGGTGATATCAAAGCTAAAGCCCTGATCCCTGAACCCGCGAAAGTCATCCAGCTTATTAACCAGTGACTCAGCCGAAACCGATGCATAACTTGAGTAGCTAAACAGCAGGCAGGCTATCGCCAACACCCACCCATAAAAAGAATTCAACTTATACATAGAAGACCCAAATCAAGTAAACCTAAGTGCTTTTACTACCGGCAGCCGGGATGCTTTTATCGCTGGATAAAGGCTGGAAACAAGTGAAATACAAAAACCCAACAGGAATGTTTTCAATAAGATATCCGGCACGACAAACACACGGATAGGATAGTCCTGGGTACTGCCCGGTGGCCGGGGCATCATCCATTCAGCATAGGTAATTCCCTTGGCTGCCAGTGCACCAATCAGCAGCCCCAGCAAACTTCCGATTAAACCGAGAAATACCGACTCCAGTAAAATCAGGTTTACAACCTGGCGAGGAGTGCCACCCATTGCCCGGATAGTACCCAGCTCACGGGTGCGCTCCATGACTGCCATCAACATGGTATTGGAAATACTCAACGCGACGATTACCAACACAATGACGGTAATAAAACCAAAAACCCCGTTAAACAGGCCAACAACCTGATGATAGTAACCCGCCAGTTCTTCCCAGCTTTTTATTTCTAAATTCAGATTGTTCTGCTCAAATACGCCGGCCAGAGTCGCAATTGAGGTAGATGTAAGTTCGGTCTCCTCCAATAAAACCACTAGCCGTGTAATATCTGACGTATAGAGTAATTCCTGGGCCAGAGGCAAATTCACCCTGAGCAAGCGATCATCCAGCTCCTTAACACCGGTTGTGATTACCCCCATCACCTGTACATCGACAGCATTGATTGCCCCATCCTGGGTGCTTGCCAGCAGGGTCAAGTAGTCCCCAATCTGAACATCCAGGGCATTGAACAAGCCTTCTCCAAGGTGAGCAGCAGAAATATCCTCTGGAAATAGATCGTCCCCTTGAACAATCTGAATTGCAGAGGAAAGCATCACTTCTTTCTCCGCATCGATACCAATTCCAGTGATGGCTATCGATTGCTTGCCATCACTAAGCAGGCCATTGAAATTAAGGCGAGGCGCTACCACCAACGTATCGGTTTCATTTTCTACCAGCTCGGAAATCTTTTGGAGATCCCCATCAGCAATCAGGTATTTTTCCGGTTCCGCTTTGCCAAACTGGTTGTAGCCTTTGGCATAGATTTGTATATGACCAAGCTGCGAGCGGATCATACTCTCCCGCATCCCCTCATACATCGACTGTACAAAACCGCCAAAAATAATCAGGCTGGTACAACCGAAAACGATCGCAGCCAAGGTAATCAGGCTGCGGCGCCCGTTACGCATAATATTCAGCAGTGCAACTTTCCAACCCAAGCCCATGACTAAATACTCCGAAGCGCCTGCTTGGCTTTAGCGGACCAGTCGGTATCCGACTCGGCCACCTTTCCCCAAAGAACCCGGGCATCATCGGGCTGTTTGTTGCGCTCGTAAGCCTGGGCAAGGTAGAACTCTACAAAGCCGAGAAATTCTTTACCGAACCGATTGCCCACCTGTTCCCTAACCAGCTCCAGGTCTTCAACAGCGTAGCGCGCTCTTTTTAGAAAGGCCGGCATATTGGCACAGCTGATTCCCCGCTGAAGGCGGGCGCCCAGATTGAATGGAGATTGTTTAACAGCCCGATCCATCATGCGATTGCCTCGTCTGGAGAACAGCGATAGTTTTGCCAATCGATCAAGGTAGAAGCTGGATTTAAAGGAAGTTGTCGATCCCAATGCAGCATTGAGTTCCGGGTCATCCGGGAGACTCTTCAACAGTGACTGCATTAGAGCCTCTAACTTCTCAACATCCTGCAACTCTGCATCTTCCATCGACGTAAGGCGCGCAAGCTGAGCCAAGTAGGCCTGCTTTCTCTGCTCACTGGTCGTTTCTCCATTAACAGCAGCAAACAGCGCTTGCCTTTCACTATTGGTGAATGGAATCGGAGTTGGAAAGACGAAGTCTTCAGCCAAAGCCGGTGCAGAAATTAAGAATGCAACTGAAATAGCCAAAGCCGCTCTAGTTAGCGGGCCCCTAGCCAGCAACATTTTCATGATTGCTGTCATGCAATAGCCTCCTGAACAATACCTTGAGGCGAAGCTGTATCCTCTACCAAATGACCATCTCGCACCGTGATAACACGAGATGCCAAGCTGGTTACATAATCATCATGGGTGGCTACGATAAAAGTGACACCCTGCTCCCGGTTGAGCTGCTTCATAAGGCTCATAATGCTCTCCGACGTGCGCGAATCCAGATTGGCTGTAGGTTCGTCCGCAAGCACCAGATCTGGCTTACTGACAATTGCCCTGGCAATCGCCACTCGCTGCATCTGCCCTCCCGAAAGCTGGGTAGGACGCTGATTAACCAACTTGGCAAGCCCCACTGCTTCCAGTGCGTCTAACGCTAGTTGCCTGGCATTGTTAGCCCCCCGCAGTGTCAGCGGGTACATCACATTCTCAAGTGCTGTAAGCACGGGAATCAGGTTAAAAGACTGGAAAACAATCCCAATATGACGACCTCGGAACAGGGAGCGCTGATGCTCTCCCAAACTCCCAAGATTAACGCCATCAATATGAACTGATCCGGAATCACACTGATCCAATGCGGATAGAAGGTTCAATAATGTGCTCTTACCACTACCGCTGGGTCCTTTTACAGCCAGAAACTCACCTCGATCGATAGCAAGATCTATATCCCGCAAGGCGTCAACCCAGAGATCGCCCAATCGATAGCGCTTTGAAACACGCTTTAGCTCAACCAACATTAACTTTTACCCAGGGTGACTGCCATTTGCCCCAGTTGCTCACAAGAGGTTTGCATCGTGGCAGGACAAGGAGCCATTGCTATTGCTTTTTGGTAGTAATCCATGGCCACTGCCAAATCCTCAGTGCCCTCTCCAGCTTTCACCCAGTAGGCATTAGCCAAAGACAAATACACCACCTGCTGCATAGCAGCCGGCAATAGATCGGGCTCTGAATCCATCAGATTCTTAAACCAGGCTTCATCTTCGAACACCCGCTCAAAGTGGCCGCTTACTTCTCCTACATAAGAAAAAGTAATCAGCCGTATCAGGCGCACATTAAAGTCTGAGTCGGCACTGAGACCTGCCTGATCCACCTCATCCATCGCATGCCGCAGACGGTAAAGCTTGTAAAGACCCATCGCAGGATCAAACATTGCACCTGCGCGCTTGCCCTCATTGGAGTAATACGCTGCACGTATCAGCATGTCGTCTGGACGCTGTTGATACGCGGCTTCCAGCAAGTGTGCAGCCTTTTCAAGCTCGTTATGGTGACTAAATAACTGCCCAAGCTCCAACATCAAGTCGGGGTCTGTACTATTTTCACCAATCTCCTGCTGGAGAAACTCCACCTGCTCCATCTCGCCTTCTGAATAGGCAATCTTGCCAAACTCGATGGGAGCAGCACCTGAAAACCAGGCGACAACATTTCCAATAAAAAAACTACTGATAAGAATGGTAAGTACTTTTTTAAACATTGACTGCTCCCGAAGTACGCTAGACTTCTTCCGAGTTTTCAAGTAGTTGACCATCCATTTCCCTTAGGGTGGTGTGTTCGTCGAAAACAAGATTTTCAGGGCTCATCACCCCCGGGTATAACTGCTCGCAAATTAGAATCACCTCGACAATATTCAGGGAATCCACCCCGAGTTCTGCAATGGGTGTATCTGCATCGACAGCATCAACATTCAGCATAAGAGCTATTTGCTCACAAAGCTCTTGTACCTTGTTCTCTACAACTGCTGTAGACATAATTACTCTCCAGTAACATTTCCTATTTTTAAGTTATTAAATCGCAGCAAGTAGTCCAATGTTAAAGTAAAAACACAAACATGCTGCTCTCGTTCTGAGTATTTTTGCTGCTGTTTTATGGCAGCAGAACTGATCATGGGCGGTATATAGAACCAGACTTTTGCAAGCCAATGGTGTCCATAAAAAAACACCCGCTGAAAAGATTCGTAAATATTACAGATAGGTTTATCACTTATTGACAGTGCCGGGGGAGTTACACCCTCATCTCCCGGACCTTCAACAATCTCCACCATCTTGCTGGTATTCATTGCCAGTATATTGAGTAAAAACTGGGCAAAAGGCAGATAGAAAGTTTGGAAAGTATAATCTTCCCTATCGAGACTTGATTCTGAGTCCTTCCAGGCTCGATCCAACTCTTCCTGCACCATGACGGTGTAACTTTGTAGATCGATCCCTTCTACGACTCTATTTTTATGAGCCTTATTAAAGATCTTTGCCCGCTTCTCCTGATAGCCAACGGTTAAAGGCAGGCTTTGTCTACCCACTTTTAATTTGGTGCCGCTTGACTCCGCCAAACGATTGGCAATATGAGCATAAAAAGTGGTATCAACAGGCGAGAAAAGCTTAGAGGTTACTTCAGGTAAACTGTTGTAGAGTTTATCGGTAGCTTCTTCAGGAGTTACCAGAGCGGCATCAAATGACCCAGATTGATGATGTTCAGCTGAGAGCCAAATCAGTTCTCTGGCTGATATAACAACATCATCTTCTGGAAAGAGCATTTTAACATTCTGCAAAAGGCTCTTTCTTTCTATGGAGAAACCAAAATACTCAATTTCAATTAAGTAGTGGCAATCTACCGTATCGGCACCAACAGCAGGAAACAGTGATAAATCCTGACCAACAAATAGACGATCGTCCTTCAGGTAATAATAAAGGGGAAATCGAAATGCATTGCCAACTTGCAAGTGAAAAGTGTTTTTATCACTTCTCTTTATAGTTCCTAAAGATGTCCAATTTTCGCCATGCCCTGCCCCCCAATCGGCATCATTTAAAAATGAACTCAGTGAAACCTCTCCACCGACGGGCAACATTTTTTCTCTCATCAGGGGAGTTTTGCCTTTGCTAGGTCTCATGCAACAGCCCCCTCAGGTTGCCGCACCAAAGTTGTCAACCAGCTGGAAATAGGCTTCGCCGAAGCAGAAATAGCTGACATATGAGTAGCTCTGGGCAGCTCGGTGAGTCCAGCCCTAATATTGGGAGAGAGATACCAGCTCAATACGGTGTGGAGCACATGGGTATCAAGCACTTCGTCCTTCTCTCCAACAAAAAAGTGGCAGGGTACATTTAAACTTGCAAAGAGATCTGCGTATCTCTTTACGTTATAGGCACTGAGTAAGTTAAACGTGCAGTCCAGAACTCGCCCCTGATTCCCCGCTGCTGATCCCACCGGGGGAAAGCTCAGCACTGATAACTTCCTCAATGGGGGGAACAAAAGTGCCAGCCAATATTTCAGCATTTTTATTTTTGGCAGATTCTGATCACCAGCCGATGCCCTAGGCCGCGTATAGTGACGCTTCCTTCCGTAACGAATGTAATACTCAAAGCCAGATGCGGGAATATCGTACTTTCTTGTTTCCTCTGACTGAGTCAGAGGCGGTGCTATCGCAAAAAAACCTGCAATATCTTTACTGCCATATAGGTGCAGATATTTAAGTGCAACCAATGATCCCGCGCTGTGCCCCCCAAGTACAAAGGCTTTAGCCCCTCTTTTTTTGAGGTGTTTTAATAGGTCGGCAAGATCGTCTTGCAGTTGGTCGGAATAATCGAGATCCCCCGGAACACCTTCGCTCTTGCCATGGCCTCGCCAGTCCGGCAGACACACACTAATACCGTTACGATGTACCATCCGTCCAAACATCAGATACCACTGGCTACTGAACGTGCTCCCGTGCATGCAGACAAGCACCAAGTCAGATTCATCGCACGGCAACCACCGAAAGGAAAGGTTTTTTCCATCCCGCGCCTGAAAGAACTCCTGAATCACACGACCTCCGAATCCGCATGGGCAGAGTCTAATTCAGTTGTGCGCATAGCTTCACGCTGGTCAATAACCGAATCCATTATGCTATCCGGCTGACTGCGTGCAAAAGCAAGAAATACAGAAACCATACTGGGAATCGCAATATACTCCTGAGTCTGCACCCAGATAGATTTTGCTTTCTTGTTAACCTCAGCAAGTTCTTTATTGGAGTAGCTACCCGCAAGATCCATAACTTCAATCGTATCTGTGTGGAAGGACTCTTCCGATACAATAACACTCACTGGATCTGCCATATCCTCATTGACTAGATCTGTAAGCTTGATAGATAACTTCTCAAGCAACCAGTTGAGGTCAGCCCCATTCATATTTGGCTTTTGTAAAAGATCAGGCAGGGTAATAGCCTGCTGAACAACCATCCGGTTTGCCAGTTTAGGGAGGTCGAGTCGCGCCTGGACAACACTCAGGAAAACTTCAACCCAAAGTTTGACCCGCAGATCGATTCGCCAACCGTCCCGGCCCTGGGTTCCCATTAAATATACAAAGTACTTATAGTGATCGGCACCGGACTCAAAGAAACCTTCACTATTTCTGCGAAAATATCGATTCTGAGCTTTAAGTTCTTTTGCCGTTTCAACTAACAGGCGTTGCAGGATTAACTCAAGGGCCATATATCCACGGCGCAGGTAACTCTTGCGTAGCCAGTACTCCTGATCCAGATAATTGCCTGACATATAATCCCAGGCACTCTCCAGGAAATAAGCAGCGGTATTGTAGGCAAGCAAAGGAGAACACAGTTCAGCAGAGTCAATAACCGGGTATACATTTGCTACATGGGCATAGAGGCCCTGGTAAAATTCTGTGACCACTTGATTCGCGATCGGCAATTCTTTTGCAAGCCGCTGCTGAGCTTCATCACGATTATTGTCTGAGATATCGGCAACAATGTACTTACAAATATGGTCATTAAACAGGGCTATCATATCGCCCCCACCACTAAACAGAGGATCAAGGAACATCGAGGAAAATCCGGAGGTAGCCCAGCGGTCCTCAAAGATAAACTCATCCGCTCTATAGGCAAGCTGCCCCCAAGCCTCGAAATCAATAAGCTCGGCGCCTTCCAGAAGCTCCGAAATAGCTCTATAAGCCAACAGAAAATCTAGGAAATCTTGCTTCTTTGTGGGCGGCTTGTCGAATTTACTATTCTCGCCAACGATACCTACACTGGTATAGCCACCACTTAAGGGTATAAACCAAACCCAGTAACCATCTCCAGAAAAATGATTCGTTGAAAGAAAGCGTCCAAAGGCCTTCTTCCTCCAATTCATATCTCCCATGGAGTCGATATCCTGTATATTTTTAAACCTACCCCAGGCAGAGAAGTGTTTAGGGACATTCTCAACACGGGTAAGCTTCTTATGCTTCTTAACAACCCGATTTCGACCACTGCAATCTACTAACCAGCGGGCGTTAACCACTCCGCTAGCGCCATCTTCCATAAGCTCTATAGAATGGAGTTCATCACCTGGTTGTATGTTGAGATTTTTTGCTTTTACGCCCTGAATAACCTCTATGCCATTCGCCCTATTCATATCGACAAGGTCGGATTCCAATCTGGCCCGGTCAATTTGAAAAGCTGGATGAGGCGGAATACTGGTGGTTCCGTGCTCACTCATCTCTGTTAATGACAGTGTATGCTCAGGATTATCGTAGAAAAAACGCAGACCATTTTTAGGCAAGTGATTCCTATAGAGATAATTCACCAAACCCAACTGCTTCATAAAGTAATGGCCGGTCATCTCCACTGTCGCTTCACCAACTTTGGCCTTAAACTCAGTATTTGCCTCAACAACCAATATGGTTAAAGCACCATCATTGAGCTTAAGTTGACGGGCCAGGGTTAAGCCAGCCCATCCACCACCGATAATCACTACATCGTAATTGGATTCCAGCTGATCAAGCTTGTTCATGAGACAGCCTCCACATTTGATAATAATGAATTCCAGGAGGAAGCGTCCATTTCACAAAAAGAGTCCTGATCCTGAAGGATATCCAGCACCAGCTTGGTACGGGGTAACTCATTGCGAATAAAGAATTTAGCACTGACAATTTTCGAGCGATAGAATTCCTCATCAGTATCATTCAGGTCCTGACTCAACTTATCTGATGACGCACATGCAGCCTCCAATAGAAGCCAGGCTAAGGTTATATCACCAAGCATATGTAGAATACGTGTGCTATAGGCAGGGATTTTGAACATTTCTTTTGTCTTCACCCATACCTGCACAGCTTTCAGTGCTGCCTCGAAATGTCCAAACGAGGTCTTTAAGCGCTCAAATTCAACCTCAAACTGAGGGTAGTCCGTGGCCCGATCGAGGAAATTGTCAATTTCTGCCTGGTAGAATTGGAATAGCTTACTGGAATTACCCAATCCTAACTTATCCCGGATCAAGTCCTGGCTCTGGATATAATTCGTTCCCTCCCAGATTGCCAGCACTTTAATATCCCGGGCATATTGCTCTATACCCAGATCCTTGAGATAACCCTGACCACCACAGGTTTGGATCGCCAATTCACAGATACGCCAAGCCTGGTCACTGATATAGGCTTTAACAACTGGAGTTAGCAGGTTCATTAAACCCTGGTAGTGAGCAATGCGATCCTTTTTGTCTTCCTGCCCCTGGTAGATTTTGACTAAGCTCTCTGACAATGTCAGTTTAGCAATCAGTGCTCTACAGCCCTCTACCTTGGATTTCATTTCCAACAACATACGCTGGACATCGGTATGCTCAACGATATTGACCCGGCTTGCGGTAGAGCTAAAGCTCTCGTGAAATCTCTTGCCCTGTAAGCGCTTTGTCGAATAGGAAAGTGCATTGTAGTAGGCTGAGGAAGCCATACCCAAGGCGTAAACACCTGTGCTGATTCGTGCCTGATTCATCAAGGTAAGAAACTGCAACAAGCCTACATTCTCACGATTCCCCAGTAGGTAAGCTCTACAGGGGCCATTGTCACCAAAGCGAAGGTGAGTGTTTGCACACCCTTTAAAGCCCATTTTCTCAGCTAGAGAAATGCATTCGATATTATTAAACTCGCCGAGACTCCCATTCTCTTCAACCCAGTACTTAGGCACAATAAAGCAGGACAAACCGTAGGTGCCCGAGCCGCTTTTTTCGCCACGACCCATAACGAAATAAATGGTGTTTTCTGTCAGGTCGTGCATACCGGCGCTGATCAGATATTTTTCGCCCGTTAACAAATAAGTGCCATCTTCCTGTTTCGCAGCGCGAGTCTCTACAAGGGATACATCACTTCCCGCCTGGGGTTCGGTGAGGCAGAGACAAGATGTCCACTCTGAGGTGGCTAATTTGTCCCTAAACAGGTCTTTTTGCAGATCGGTTCCATATTTTTCCACCAAGGTGGAGGACGGCAGGCAAAAACCACCATAAGTCATAAAACTTGGATTTGCCCCCATAAACATTTCCAGGAGCATTTGCATTACAAAGGGCGGAATAGTTGTATTTTGTTCGCCCTCAAGTGAGGAAATATTCCCCCAGTCATCCTTAAACCTCTGCCACATCTCAGAGAATGCGCTCGGGAGCTTCACTTTCCCATTCTCTAACTGGCATCCCTCTCGATCTGAATCCTGATATCCCGGCCCGAGAACCTCATAAGAGAATTTTTTAGCCCGAACTAAAATTTCATGGAGAATCTCTGGTGAGCACCCTTTAAACATCTGGTCGTTGAACAGCGTTTTGGCTTCATGGAACTGTTCTTCAATAAGGAATTGAAATTCTCTTATATCAGTTTTATAAATATTATTATCCATGTCTTGCTCCTTGATATTCCAACAGCGTACGCCAACTACCTGCACCTAATACCCAGTCAAATATCTGGTTGTGTCTTCCCCGGTAAATCCTCTTGGGATACCTTAATGCCTCACGAATATGCGAAAGGTAATCCTGGCCTAGAGTGTCACCCAGATGCTGGGCGGAACTAAAATCTATATAGGCGTCTTCCAACACCAATTTCTCAACATTTACCAATCTTGAAAGAAAGCCCTGAAAATTGGGCGAAGGAATGTCTATTTTCAGGCAACCTACCCTGCCGCCACCCCCTAGAGTTAACAGCCATAAATCAGTCACCGTTTCCTCAATGTAATAGCTGATCAATTCAGACAGAGGTTTAATACTCAAATAGTGCCAGCCGTCCTCTTCGATACTGGGTAACCATGAGGCCTTATCGCTGTTCGAAAATCCTTTCAGGAGCCCCTTGGCCCATTTCGAGTGGATATCAAAGGAAACTACTCGAGTATCATCACTAGCGTTGGTTGAGATTACCTGCTTAATACTCTTTACTAAATCTGGTGCGCCAGATAAAGATGGCGCTTGTGAGAGAATATCGCAGCTGGATATTTGACAGAGATGTGTTTCACAATACTCTCGACAGATCCAGGTAGCCGCCACACCTACAAGAACATCTAAGCCATCTTGATCAGGTCCAACTCCAATACCCAATGAATCCAGGCACTCTTGTTGCCGCTCTTTACCCAGTTCGAGATTTAAGATCAAAGCTTCAGCTTCACTACACTTTGAAAAACTCAATACTGCAGCGTGGAAACTGGTGCAGGCGCTACCCACAAATCGAATATTATGCCCAGCATCTTCAAGGTCTGCTATATACTCTACAACCCGACTATCCTGTAGAGTGTTAGCCTCTCCTGCAGAGACCACAAAGATAAGCTCTGGTAACAGATCATATTGATCCAGGTGTCCTCTCAAGGCATCAAGTAATCGATCAACCTGCCCGCCACTGTCTACCCATAGGTTTTTAATAAACATCTTTATGCTGTCCCGTCCATGGTGTTTATTGTTATATCACCGAAACCGCACTCGATAAGTAGTTTAGAAAGCCCCTCAATTAAGAGATCATGGCAATCAATATCCACTGCCAACCTGATTTTTAGCTGGTTTGTTCCCGCTTCAAATGGGTGGCGAACCAAGCTATCTTCAATAGCTATATATCGTTTTCCTTCTCTAACCAATATTGCTTCTTCACCAGCCAGGTCATGAAGCATTAAAACGGTATCTTGCAATAGTGCACTTGGCATACGCCCACCAGCGGGCATCTGCATTTTTATCAAGACTAAGTCACTATCCAGTTCAGCATCTTCAAAGTATCGCAGAATATCCAACAGTAATTGATAGTGCTCCGAATGATTCAGTAGCACCGGGCTGGAATTAACTGGCAGGTTGGATAATGCAAGATAGTCCTGTTCAGTACTCAAGGGCAGCATTTGTGCTAAGCAGGATTTCAATGTGTCCGGATAGGGGTTACGTTCGAGACACGTTGATAGCTCAACAGTCTTCATCACGCGGCCTCCATTAGATAGAAGTGACTTTGTTCATCAACGGTAACTTCTACAGTGCAATAATAGCCATTCAATGCAATGGAACAGGCTAGGAAATTCTCTGACTTGTCGAAGCCCTTTTCAGCGCCTTGGCAAATAATATTCAGCCAGGGATCACTACCAAAACAATGCCCCCACCGATCGTGCAAGTCTGGTAGCTTTTGATTGGCCGACAACAATTTGGAGAAAATCTGGCGAATATTCTCTGGAAAGAATGGCAAAGATAAAGTCAGGTCATCGCGTCCAACAGCCATTTTTCGAATGACAGTGGCAAATTCCGGAGTTGTATTATAAGTGATCGTGCAGGATGCATTAAGGTTTATACTGTCAAGATTCCGCACTTCAAACAATAGTGTACAGAGACCAAAACCACTATCACCCCAATTTTCATTTTCTCGCCAAAACGTTAGATCTAAAACATTGGCGTCAAGAATACTAACCAGTAAGTAGCGCGACTCCGGATTTTGTGTCAGGTAATGTCGAAGGCTATAACCCCAAGATGCACATTCATAGGTATTCACAAAACTGGTAATTGGTACTCTTGCATTATCACCGTAATTGAAGTCCTGCTCACTAATCGCCGATGAACTCAAAGGAAGTTCAATCATTGTAGAGCATAAAAAATGGCGATCTATTTGCGAATCTTTTATCTCTGGAGCAGCATCTAATACACTATCTGTCTGTCTTCGGATAATCCTGGCAATATCACCAAAGGCAGTTGATACATCACTACTGGATGAGACAGTGATACCTTCTATAGGGATAAAAGCTGCAGATCGTAAATACAGGCTCATACCCGCAGCCCCTTAAATTTGCTATATATCTCAAAGAAGCATCGATATGAACTGCCTTCCATTTTTGTGAAAGCCAACAGATCGCGCTGTCGATTCACGGATTTGATCTTTCCTGACAAGACCAGGTTCAGCAAAAGCTCATTGCTGGTAAATTTCGTTGCCAGAACACGGTTTACACTGTGCATAGAGAAAGTGGTTGCAACTACCTGCTCATTACACAAATGAATTAGATACTCTATATGAGCCTGATCTTCGCTGGTTAAATGAGCTTCTTTACAATCATGTAGCCAAAGTACAAAGTGCATTAGTGATTTGACAAAGCGCGGGCGAACCAGTGTTAAAAATCGATTGACGCTACCCAACCCACCTTTGCTCAATAACATATCTTTGGTAATTGATACTTTACCCTTACAATTTCCCAGCTGTAAGGTGCCATTTAAAAAAGGCTCTCCTACAGTACTCTGCCGTAGTTGGTTACAGAGTTCTGGTGGCAACATCACTGTCAGGGGAAAAGGCCTTCCCGGTTGCTTGGTAACTACCATGGCAAAGCCAAGCTTATGTGCTTCAATGCCGTGGATCTTGTCGACATTCAGTAGCATGTCGCTATCAGTTTCAACCAGCTCTGTCTTCCAACCCATAAGACTCGGGCCGCCGGGGTCTGTCATAAGGAAGTGGCCGAAAATCCCCTGCTCCACCCATTTATTGACCTGGGCAAGCTGATCATCTGTAGCAGTCAGGCTCAACATAATCGAGCCAAATAGTCCGATCATATTGTGAAAGTGATTATCCAGTCCTTCGTCCCGGACTGAGTCAATAATTTGATCGATAACAAAGGTCTGCTCAAACTGCTCTAATGGCTGCTGAACCGAAGCTTCCCTAAGTGGTGCAAGCCCTGTCAAAGGATCTTCGATAATCATTGATGCATCGAATAGCCGAGCACAAGAATTTTCTAACAGCGACTTCAACGTGCTGGGCACTGGTGAAATACTGGATAATTGATTGAGAACAAAACCACCTACAACCGATTGCATTTCCATGATCTACTCCACCAGATAAGAGTTCGGAGCCGGCAACTTGAGGAAAGGTGCTACGGTATAACTTGCGTTATAGGCACCACATCCATCAAATATGACTAAGTCCCCTTCTCGAAGGTCAATATTATTGACTTCCCCAATCACATCTTCCTTATTGCAAGAAGTGCCCACTAAAAGGACTTTCTGCCCCTCATCATTCCCTTTTATTGGAGTCCCATTACGTAAAACATGAGGTTGCTGGAATCGTTTAAAGGTACTTTCCGTTTTTGCCAACAGGAAATTTTGGGCCATTCCCCCATCACATACGGCGTACTTGTCACCGTTAATGGACTTTTTATAGCGAACCTCCGTGACGAAATAACCGGCTGAGCCCATAATTGCTCGACCACTCTCGTGAACTACCTTGATATGATCAGGAAATTCAGCAATCAAATTTCTATATTGCTCAAAATCAAACTCCTGCTCCCGCCAATTGGGGTCAAACCCACCACCTAGATTGGCTAATGACAGAGGGTATCCCAGTATTTCCTCAAACTCATAAACAACTTGTAAGGCCACTTTGGCAGTGTCGAAAGCACCTTTATTAAAGGAGTATGAGCCCCTGAACAAATGAAAACCTAAAACCGGAATTTCATGTTTCTTACAAAAATCCAAAGCCTCAAGACAGCCATTCCAGTCGAAACCAAAATGATCTTTTCTTAGGCCCTTTTGATTTCTATCAAAGTGGCTCAAGATTGAGGGATTAAGCCTTAAAACGACAGGGTTTACTGGCCGCCTTGCCTTCAACTCCTCAACCAAAGCTAATTGATTCAGGTTGTCGATAATTAAATGGCACTTACTCGCAATGGCAGCGCGTATAAAGGCCTTATCAGCCGATGGGTTATTGACAAATCGGGGACTATTCCCTTTGGGAAGTAGATTTAGTTCGCCTATAGATGCAATCTCAATACCGTCTTCAAAGATGTGCCCACAACGAAGTATTAAATCAAGACAACTATTGGCTTTTAGAGAGTATATCAATCCCGTGCCCAGAGCTTCCTTCAGCTGCTTGTAGTTATCGTGAGCAGTTTTAACGGAATAGATATAACAAGGTGTAGATAGCTGTTTCTTGTTTTGGCCCAACTGTTGAACCAGCGCATCTGACAGTGCACCCATAACTCCCCCAAGGGTTAAACGTATCGTTTATATTTTTATTAAGTTAGCGATTTATGTTTTAGGCGGGATCCCGCCTAAATATACTCAGATCATTAGGCATGGACTTGTAAATCCTGTTCTAAGCGCTTCCTATCGACCTTGCTATTAGCGGTTAATTGAATTCCATCAACAAACCTGATATCTCTCGGCATGTAGTCAGTATCTATGTTTGCTTTCAGCCAAGTGCGAAACTGCTTCTGATTGTCAGCGGTATTCTCATGAAGCTCCACAACACAAGTAGCCACTTCACTCTCGAGCTTATCTTTGGTGCCGATGACTGCATTGATATGCACCAATGGGCACATATCAATATGATTTTCCAAGTCCTTTGGAAACAGACAAAATCCACCTTGTTTTATTAAGTCTTTTGAACGCCCTTTAAAATAGAAAAATCCATCCTGATCACGGGCAAAAAGGTCTCCCGTCGCCAACCAGTTGTCGTCCCGATATCTGCCCGGAACGATTTCTGCACCACCTTGAGCGGCCGGGTTATAGTAGCCTTGCATCACTGCCACCCCACGAACATAAAGCTCACCTACCTCATCAGCTTTTGCTTCTCTAAATTTACCGACCTCTGAGTGAGGGATAAATATACGTACATCCAGGCCAGGGATCGGCTTGCCAACTGAACCCATCTTTTCTTCCCAAAGCTCTGGCTCCAAGTACAAAGCTCGCTTGCACTCAGTCAAACCATACATAGAGAAAACATTTAGACTTGGGCAATACTCTTTCCAGGCACGAATCATGTATTCAGATAAATGGCCCCCAGTATTGGTGATACTGCGCAGGTTGCTGAGGTCAGGTTTAACCAAACCCACCAGTTTCACCAGCGCAGCCCCCATTGCTGGCACGATCGGAAGAACAGATATATCCCGCTCTGAAATCGTTTTAAGGGCTTGTATGGGGTTAAATGGTTTGTCGTAGAGGATGGTTGTACAGTTGCTATATAGCGCAAATAGTACCTGATAAAGACCGTAGTCAAATGATAAAGGGGATAAGCACAAAATTCTGTCCTGTGCTGTCAGGCCCAAATATTGGGATATTGAGGCCAAGGAGGTCAGAACATTTTGATGGGTAAGCATAATGCCTTTTGGCTTACCAGTACTTCCTGAGGTATAGATCACCAGAGCCAGATCTACGCCTGTGACCACTGGAGTAGAAGACACCTCAAACTCTGAGCATTCCTGCTGATAATCAGGCAAGGCCTCAATTTTTCCAGCACGCCATATCGCCTTGGCATTGCAGTCTGAAGCGATCATTTTAATTGAAGAATGGCTCAGATCCCCTTTTGCAGGTACAACCACCAACCCCATCTTCCACGCCGCCAACATAATGGCGACCGCCTCTATTTCAGACTGAGTACACACTAAAATGCGGTCGCCAGCACTGAAACAAACTTCGTCATTTGTAAGTGAGAGCCACGCATCCTCACAGTTAGCCGCGGTCAAAACCTCGCCATCCAGATTTTCCAGACGACCTTGCCAACATTTTTCCACAACTTTCTCGAACAGGCTGGCAAGAGAAAACATTTTTAGTCCATTTATTATTCTAAGATTTTTGATCTAGTCCGAATAAGCCTAAAAAAAACTATTCAAACCGGCTACATGGGACGATCATTTTATAAATCGGATGACCCAATAATGACAAGCATTTTCTGTAAAGCTTATGACAACCTCTTTATCAATCCATGAAAAGTTTCATCCTGTTAGAAATTATTCGATCTGACTAAACATTACAAACATTCCAAAAGACAAATAAATCAAGAAGTTAATAAACCCTTTTTCTGATCTCGCACCACTACCAAGTAAAAAAATTGGCAATGAAAAACCAATTTATTCAGGATTTAATTCCATCAAATGACCAAAAAAAAGAAAATAATTTTTCTGGTAGTAAAACCCTATAAAGCCCAAAAAATTTGAACCGGATGGTCACAAAATAGGATGGGCAAATATTAAAAATTACTCAAACTTATTTCTGAAGGTGGTTTTTGAGAACCATGAAACCTTGAGAGATTTCTTTTACAAGTGATCGGCTCCCTGCACTGAAAGCCAGATAAATATTTGAATGCAAGTTAATACAATAATTTCGGTTACAGGAGAGTCAGATCAGTAGCGGCGTGAAATTACTGACTTCAAGTAAACCTTTAAATCCAGGTCTGCCAGGCAAAACATGGGCGCCAGCCTAAATGTGACAGACCAATAATTACAATAAAGTTGACCTTTTAAATCACCGGCCTCATCAGATCAAAATTAAGCCAAACTTATCGCTAAAGATACCCAAGTTACGCCCGGGGATAGCCATCTTTATAATCCGCCAGTTAACACAAAAAATTGGCACGAAATAACCCCAATAGAGGAAGCAATACCACACACTTACGTATCACGCACGCCTTGCATATAGAGGTAGCTATTTTGATTCGATTACTTCAGTACGCATTTGGGTCTGTCGGAATTTTTCTTCTGTTAACCAGCTCTCTGCCGCTTTGCGCCGATTTACATCCAGAGACTCTGAAATCAATCAGTACTCCAGATAAGGTGGACAGTAGTATTGGCACTCTCGAATTCCGCGATGGCGCTCCCTACCCCCAGACCGCAGAAAAGCTCTACGACTATTTGGACCATATGCGCGCAGTAGATAGCTTCCTTAAAGGGATTCAGGGAGCATCAGTACATGCACTGATGAAAGGAGGGAAAGAGCTTGGCGCTAAATCTGCCAATGAGGTCTTAATTTTCGACCGCTTAATGAGCTCCGAGTCTCTTTTTCTCACTGGTAACACTTCGACTATCTATACGCTGGCTTTTCTGGATTTGAAACGGGACGGGCCAACCGTGTTTCACTCACCTCCCAACGTTATGGGCGCATTCAATGATGCCTGGTTCCGCTTCGTCGAAGATATAGGCTCCTCTGGCCCGGATAAAGGGCGCGGGGGAAAGTTTCTGTTACTGCCACCAGACTATAAAGGCAATATTCCCTTCGGCTACATTCCCATCTACCCTCGCTCCTTCCGACTGTGGGTGTTTATGCGCTCGCCAAGTAACCAGCCTTTGCCGGAGGCCGTGCAAAACATCAAAGACAACTTGAGAATCTACCCCCTGGCTCAAAAAGGTAACCCGCCAAGGATGGTCTTTATCAGTGCGTCTGGAAAGGCCTTCAACACCATCCACCCCAATGACTATCAATTCTATAAGCACCTCAATGAAGTCGTTCAATACGAGTGGGTTGGGATGCTTAACCCAGAAACGCGCGGCCTCTTTGCCTCAATAGGCATTGAAAAAGGGAAAGCCTTCAGTCCAGATAAAAGAATGACCAAAATCCTTACGGACGCAGTTGCAATTGGTAATGGTATAGCCCGCTCAATTGTTTGGTATCCACGGACAGACAAATCCCTCTCCGATATCAAAATCTACCCAGGCACAGATAGCGCTTGGGTAATGGCGTTTCCCGGCAAGAACATCTTCTTCAATGGCCCCGATGGCAAAACCATTAATAGTGACGCTCGGGTCAGCTACTTCTACCCCTATACCGGTGTCAGCCCAGCAATGACTGCTATTGAACCTGGCAAAGGTTCTGATTATGCCATTGCCTTTGTCGATGAAAATAAAGAACCCTTTGACGGCTCTAGAAAATACAAACTGCACCTGCCCCCCGATGTACCGGTCAATGCCTTTTGGGCAGTAAATATCTACGACAGTCAAACGCGCTCAATGTTAAAAACCAGCCAACCCTTTCCCGCAGTAAGCAGCCAGTCGAAAGGGATAAGACAAAATTCCGATGGTTCATATGACGTTTATTTTGGACCCAAGGCGCCAAAAGGGTTTGAGAAAAACTGGCTGGAGACCTTACCCAACAAAGGTTTCTTCGTAATCCTGAGACTGTATGGACCCTTGGGGCCATGGCTGGAGAAAACCTGGCGTCCTGGAGAGGTGGAGCCTACTGAATATTGAAAGAACTGACCCCTCCAGGCTTTTACGGAGATTCTGGCCGCCCCACAATTGCGCTGCCTGCAAGGCGTATGCGGTGATTCCGGGGGGTCTCCGCAAACCAACGTCGACAAGCTCGCTGAAATGTACTCTGCTCGGAGTACCCCAACAAACCCGTAATCTGCCCCAAGGCCAGATTCGGATCGGATAAGTATCGAGTCGCCAGATCCCGCCGCACGTTATCCAATAGCTCTTCGAACCTAAGCCCTTCCGCAGCCAGGCGGCGCTGTAAAGTTCTGGGGTGGAGCTTCAGCGCGCCTGCCACAGTGCCGAGCTGAGATCTGCCGCTGGGCAATATTTCACTGAGTAATTGTCGAATTTCTACAGTTAGAGGAACGGGCAGCGTCGCACTCTGCTCCTCCAAATGGTAAATGGCCAATCGCTCAACCACTGGATCGGCAGACTTCAGTGGTGTATCCAGAAATTCAGCTGGGAAGTCCATCGCGCAATAGCCCGAGCTAAACAGAACCTCACACCCAAAGTAATTGCAGTAGTCACCCTCTGCCATTTGAGGACCATGAGGCAGCAGTACGTTTTGCGGGCAACACTCAGTCTCTACCAACATCCGTATCATCGTCAGCGTATTTCCCAGCACCTGCTCCCGAATCTGGCGATAGCTACTTAGAGCTGGGTCCTGCCAGTCAAAAACAATACGTAGTACATCTCCCTCACTTAATGGCTCCAGTTGCATACTGAGGGATGAGCTATGAAGAGAAAGAAAGCGCCTAACGGATAGCAAGGCTTGCCGTGGAGTGGCCGCGTTGCATGCGACTACACCTATCCCACCCAAGCGGTCCACCCCTTGTCGCGATGCGAGGCATAGCCCCAAATCGGGGCGATCTAACCGGCATGCTGCAGTTTCCAGCAGGCGCGCGACCTCAACAAATGATACCAAGCGGGAATCCGCCGGGCTGATATCACCTGGCATACCGAACTCAGCCAAGAAGGCTTCCCCCCTGCTCCCAAGCTGCTCCACGAATTCACTGAAACCGGAAAGAATACTGACTCGTACAAGGCTACCCATAACTTGCTCCCCATCTTTGTGGCGCGGAAAGACAATTATTTGTCGCAATCTAACAATAAATCATGGGCACATCTACCCAGTCTATAAGGCATAGAAATTTGCAGGGATAGGGATTGTGAAATCGACTCATTTCGATGTATTAATTATCGGCGCGGGACTCTCAGGGGTAGGAATGGCTTGTCATTTGAGTCGCGAATGCCCCAGGCGCAGCTTCGCCATTATCGAGCGGCGGGCACAAGTCGGCGGCACCTGGGACCTCTTTAAATACCCAGGCATTCGATCTGATTCCGATATGTACAGCTTCGGCTATGACTTCCAGCCCTGGTCCGGCGAGAAAATACTCGCGGATGGCCCATCTATCCAAAAATATATTGAAACCACCGCAAAGCAATACGACGTTAAAAAGAGAATTCACTTTGGAATTAATTTAACTACGGCGAACTGGTCCAGTACAGACCGAGCTTGGACTCTGGAAGGTCACAACACCGAATCTGGCAGCCCAGTGAGATATACCTGTAGTTTTCTGATTGCCTGTACTGGGTATTACGACCATAAAGAGGGCTACTTGCCGCAATATCCAGGTATAGAAAACTATCAAGGAAAACTGATTCATCCCCAACAGTGGCCAGAAAATCTGGACTACCGCAGCAAGCGTATTATCGTGATCGGCAGCGGCGCTACCGCTGTTACCCTGGTCCCCTCGCTCGCAACCACCGCCCAACATGTCACCATGTTGCAACGCTCCCCAAGCTATATCATTTCAGTTCCATCTATCGATAAAATCTCTCGTGTACTATCAAAATTTCTGCCAGCACCCTGGGTCCACAAGCTAGGACGCTGGCGCAATATCAAATTGCAGCGCTGGATTTTTAAAGCTGCTAAGCGCTGGCCTAACTTTATTAGAAAGTTACTATTAAAAGATGTAAGAAAAAGCCTTCCAGCTAATTACGATCTCAGTCACTTCGATCCCAGTTACAACCCCTGGGATCAACGTCTCTGCGTTGTACCTGACGGAGATCTGTTCTCTTCAATCTGCTCAGGGAAAGCTTCTGTTGCCACCGGTGAAATAGAAACCTTCTCAGATAAGGGTATCCTGCTTACGTCAGGGCAACAATTAGACGCAGACATTGTTATCAGTGCGACCGGATTAAAGTTACAAGTGCTAGGAGGTATCAAGCTCTGTATTGATGGTGCACCGGTAGCAGTCAATCAAAAGCTGACTTACAAAGCAGTGCTAATGGAGGGGGTTCCTAACATCTCATGGGTATTCGGCTATACCAACGCTCCCTGGACTCTTAAAGCAGACATTACCGCTCGCTATATTTGCCGATTATTCAAGTATATGGAAACAAATAACTTTCAAGTGTGTACAGCGATAGATAGCGAAGGCAGTTCTGAACAAGGTTCGGTAATGAGCAGCCTGGACTCTGGCTATGTAAAACGGGCAAATGGAGAACTTCCCAGGCAAGGTAAGCGCTATCCATGGCGCCTGTTAAATAACTATGAAGAGGACTGTAAGATACTCCTTGATTCAGCGATTGAGGATGAATTTTTAACTTTTTTGCCCCACCAAATTGACACCGAGAAAACTCAAAAGGCACAAGATAAAAACAACACATCCTCTATCGAAGTAAGCAGTATTTAAATTTCAGGCAGCATTAAGAATGCGAGCCTCGGCTCGCTTCTATTTTACCTTTCATCAGGTAGACAGATATAGATACTGCACAAGATCCCTAGCTCCAAGCCCAGACTAAAACCCCAAAGTGAACAACCGCAATCAACATTATTTGACCTAACAGTCCCGCCTCACAAAAAAGTAACAAACACTTCTAATTAATCCGCCACCGATGCCTTCTAGGAATTCGTTACGGGCTTCACGAAACCATATAATCATGGGGTAGCAAATCCGAATATTAGGTCACCAGACAGGATGGCTTATTGTGAGAGCTGTGAGTATTTTTTTAATTTTGTCCTCGCTATCAATAGCTTCAATGGCGTCTTCTGTAAGTATACAACTAGAAAACTGGGACAGCATTTGTCAAATTCAAGTTACTGGCGGAAAAAACCCGTCGTTCACAAATTTCCAAACTTTTAATAACATTAAAAGAGGCTGGTCAATTTCCAAGCCCTATCAAATATGCTATCGCCGGAATGAAGAACCTTCCCAATGTAATTCAAAAATGACGATGTGGCGGTGCAAACGGTATGTTCAATCTGAAGACCAGAAAGCAAATACTTTTCCTATATTCTAGGTTTTATCGTCTCCACCTTTAACGAAAGCTACCAAATTATGACGCTTGATCCAATATGCTGAACTTAAGCACCCAAGGATTGATATCAGAGGGAGCAACGAAGTCAACTTGCAATACAGTACGATCATCAGAAAACTGATACACCCATTTATTGTCAATAAACTTACCCTGCCCCTTCCTCCACTCGGGATTTCCTTTCATTTGCTCACCAAACCAGGCTTTTACAGTTTCCACATCACCGGAAAGCTGAAACGCGGTGTACCATTCTTCCAGGCTACCATAGCTATACTCCTTAGAAACAAACTTAATTGACTCAGGCAAGTCACCAAGGTTTGGCATGATTTTATCCGCCATCATCCCCCGGATATAGCCGCCCTCTGGCATCCACAGATACTCAATCTTCGCTGCGACACTTTTGGCTTTTTCAATCGTATCAACCTTGCTTACCAGATATAAAGCGCCGTCTATACCAGATGAAAGGCCAGCTGTTGTAATAAACTTGCCGTTATCAACAAACTTTTTATTCTTTACCAATTCAACATCTGAGAAGTTCTTCTCGAAAGAATCAAATGCTCCGCGAATGGTGGTTGCTTTCTTACCATCCAGGAGTCCGGTACTCGCCAAAATAAAAGCACCGTTACATACCGATAGAACATACTGAGCCTGTTTGGACTGCTCTTTAATCCACTGTAATACTTCCGGGCTCTCCATTGCTTCATTAATACTGCCCCCAGGGATAATTAATGCATCAAATTGATTGTCCTGATCGAAGCTGGTATCTGGAGCCACTTTAAGCCCCATGGCTGAAGTAATGGTTCCACCATCTTCCGAAACCGTTGTCAAACGATAATTAGCTTGCCCAAAAACTTCATAGGGACCGGCATAATCAATAGTTTGTGCACCATCGTACAATAATATTCCAATATGAAAGGCATCTTTTGATGTGGAGTGGGCCCAGACCATATTGCTAAAAAGCAGCGAGCATAGGCCAGCCCAGATTAAAGAACGCATGGCTATTTCCTTTTTATTTTGGTGAGATACATACTTAAATGCTTATCGGACATCTCATGCAAAGCTCAAACATATAGACGAGGTATTTCTAGGGGGTACAGCTAGAAGTTTAAGTTAGCGGAGTTGGTCACAAATGACATAAAGTCGACAAATTCAGACATCTACGATTAGGTAAGATAAGTTTTTATTTAAAAAATAATATTTAGATGGATATTGCCAATGCTTACACACTTTCTACTGCATTATATATCTCAACAGCGAAGAACATTTTCCAAAGTGAGTATTTTTCCTATGAGATATCCAAATAAATCTTCAAACCAAAATTAAATTAATTAAAATAGCCGTATCGGCCACTACAAGCATTCAGGATTTTATTTCTTCTAAGAGCAAGAGAAAAACACAGAGGAACAACTAACACTAAAATGAATTAGTTCAGACCAAATCTGACACATTCACTTGAAAAAGAAGGGTTTACCGGTTTTGATGAAGGTGCCTAAACCTACAAGTAAAACCAAGAGTATACTCCATACTCCATACTCCATACTCCATACTCCATACTCCATACTAATGATCGCATCATCAAATACATGATCCAATTACTAAATCTGGCAGAAGATCTCGGCAATATATCCAAAGCTTGCAAGATGCTGAGAGTATAGAGAGACATTTTCTATCGGTACAAGGAAGCTGTTTCAAGTGGCGGTGTGGACGCCCTTCTTGAGAAGAACCGGCGTATGCCCATCCACAAGAACTATGTTGAAACAATCATTGAAGAAACAGTGTTAACTTATGCCCTCTAAGAGCCTACCCATGGACAAGTTCGAGTTTCCAATGAACTGCGTAAACGCGGTGTATTTGTGTCCCCTAGTGGCGTTCGGAGTATCTGGTCACTGCATGACCTAGCTAACTTCAAATTGTGATTAATAGCACCTGAGGCCAAGGAAGCTGAGGAGGGACTGATCCTCACAGAATCACAGGTTCAAGCTTTAGAGAGAAAATGGCATGATGATGGAGCCTATAGTGAAATTGATACTCAACACCCACGCTATTTGGGCTCGTAAGATACTTTCTATGTAGGAACATTTAACGGCGGCGGACGTGTTTACCAACAAACTTACATCGATACCTATGCAAAGGTGGCTCACTGCAAGCTGTGTATCATCAAAACTCCAGTCACTGCGGCGGACCTTCCGAATAACCGTGTACTGCCGTTTTATGCCATACATGATCTACCTGTGCCGCGTATCCTTACCGGTCGCAGTACTGAATATTGTGGCAAGTAAGAGCAGCACGACTACCAGTTATCAGTGTATAATCGAAATAGAACACTCCAAGACAAAAGCCAGGCATCCACAAACTAACAGGATCTGTGAGCGCTTCCATAAGACCATTTTACAAGAAATCTACCAACCTTCATTACGCCGCAAGATCTATGTATCAATAGAAGAGTTACAAAAGGATCTGAACGAATGGATAACATATTCTAATAATGAGGGATGCCATCGGGGTAAGATGTGTTGCGATCGAACCACTCAATAGCAATTTTTGAAGATGGAAAAATAGCTGGAGGGAAGTACTCATAAACTAAATTTGCCCCAAAAGAGCACTTCCTGAAAAATCTGTAACTGTCGGATAAAGTCTGAACTACTACAAATATATAAGTATAATTTAATTTGGGGCAAGCCTGAGCTTACCCCAAATCAGCACAATTAATTTACACTATCAGAATGATAGACAATTGCCTGCCAAACATTTTGTTGGCCACCTATATAATTATCCAGGGTAGGATTCTTAATATAGCTCCAGGCAACTTTACCATTACCCAAGTACATAGGCTCATCCAAACCACCCCAACCGTAGTCAGTCAGTTTTACCGGACCCTCAAGTACATTTAAGTCAGCATCAATCTCCATTACATAGTAGGCTTTTGGCACCAGCATACGCATCGCATCACCACTCTTATTGTAACTGCGATTGTACGGGAGGTTATCGGAGATACACTGGAACTGCGCGTAACCAAATAAGTAACGGCCATTTTTTAGATCAACCAACTGGGGATCACTAATCTGGCAATCAGAATCCGTTGCCAGCCATTCAATGCCATTACCTTCAATACTGCCTTCCCCGTCAACTTTTGCAATACCTACACGTGTCAGAGAAGTAGTATCCAGGCATCTCCAGAGTAGAGACCCTGCCTGGAAATTACGGGATATTCACCACTGTCGATATATGAGAAGAAGCAATTGCGAATGCCGTTATCAGCACATTGCTCATCGAAGGGTCCATCGCCACTAATATCGATGCCTAGCTCGTCCTGTAAGAACATATCCATGTTTGCATCTTCAATATACTTCGGAGAGACAATAACTGAGAGGTTTGTATCGGCATCGACCGGGACAACTGTATGGCCACCACCGTTGGATATCATCGCACTTGTCGAGGGCACTAAATGATTATAGGTGCCTTCATAAACAGAGGATCCACTGTCCTCCATTTTAATGGCGATTGCATGCAGGCCGGGCGAGGGGTAGTAATCATTTCCATCGCTGGTGCACAGAGCCCCGTACATCTCATTCCCCGGATTATAAAAAGCTCGAATATTCAGAACATGGCCATGACCGCACGCCCAGTACCATCCCCGGTGATCATTTCCAGAAAAAGACATTGACCAGTCATCCCGATTGATTACCGTCAACCCTGCCGAATAATGCGAACCGCTAACGAGAACACGAGCAGTTACGGAAAACGCATAACTTGTGCGCCCCTGGCTATCATCCTCTACGTACAATAGCTCCTGAGCCCCCAAATGAGTGCCGCCATGCATTTTATTGACAACATAGGCATCTGGAGTTTCTGTTATAGGCTTGTTATCCCACTCCATTAGCCAGATCTGGTCATTATACTTCTCTTCATTATCGGTACCTGCAACACTGTCAAGATTATCTTCAATCTTCATCCAGGTTGTACCGTACTCCTCTACCAGATCTTTCTCGATATCATATCGCTCACTGGCCTTATATTCTGTATTGCATAAAACAGCTACCCTGGAGCAATCCGAACTGGCCGTAATACCATGTGACTCATAACATTGATTCAGAATGGTGGCGTTACCTGTTTGCTCGAAGCTCATGGTATCAGGGTTATATTGAAGCTCGTAAACGGACCCATAGGTTGTATCAGAGGCACTATTCCCCTCTGACAAAGTTGTGGATACATACATTTTTGGCTGGTCAGTATCCGTTGCACAGGAAGCCGTATAGCTACGGATAGGAATATCAATATTTTCCTCATCCTGCTCACTGTCCGTACGGCCAATATAGTGGGCCAGCTGGTAAACCTCCTGAGCATTTACCATTGCATTAGGCAAAGTGATATCTGTAGCGGTAATTGTCGCAAACCCGAGTTCAGCTGTTGACACATCTCCAACGGTTACAGTCGATGGGTCATTATCAGGCAATGACGAGTCATCTCCGCTACCACCTGAACCACTTCCTCCACCTTGATTACCTCCACTATTATCATCCCCACCATCGTTCACAGGTGGTGAATCGGTGTCAGAATCTGACGAACCACCTCCTCCACCACAAGCTGCAAGTGCCGCTGTTAGTGCAAGTACCAATAATTTCTGCCCGAATAACTTTTCCATAATCGCCTTAAGTGCCGTGTTTTTTATTTTGGTGTTAGGTACTGTCCAAAATATAAGTTCCAGACAGTCATGAAATGCAAAAGTGGGCGGAATTTTAGCGGAAACGAAATTTAATTCTGTGCGTAACTTAAAAAAATATGAACACAATAAGGAAGCTTAAAAATGAGAAAAACAGCACTGTAAATTTTTACTATTAGATACAAACGGGCTTAGGAATCAATAACTAAAATACATCAAGTTTCATTGGAAACTACTTATTTAGCACTCACTCTCAGAACTATAAATCAAAGAAGTTGAAATATGCACTAGAAGCAACTAAACGGACATGAAAACACAGTTAAAAATGCCACTTATACAGGAGGCCACCTTGCCTTCGCATTTAAACTAAAAAGCCCTGAGGCTAATGCCTAGAAGTCTGATGTCGACATCTTATCCATCGGTTCAGGCGTAACCAGGTTCCACCAGAAATCAAACCGGTCCATTAAAGAAAGTAATATCTTCAACTCTCCCGCATCGCCCTCAATTTTGATTTTCCCATCCTCCATCTTCTCCTGGATAGATGCACTACCCAAGATGATATCATTGAGATCTGAGCGGTTTATCTGCACACTGCTTCCTGGATTCTCAACTGGGGGGCCATAGTTCAACACCGCATTCTCAAGCACAAGCGCATACTTTTCTTTTACGTCCGGCATATTGATATTGATGGAGAGCTTTTTGCCAGTTGCCTTTGGGCCGTTGAGTCGAATTCCCAGATAATCAAAAATCAAACCAGCCGGCATACTGCGAATAGTGTCCGGGCTCGCAGTCAGAGGGACAGGGTATCTCTGGATACCATCCCGCAACTCCCTGGCACCACTTAAGAAAAAATTTCTCCAGGTGCCATTCTCCTGCTGATAACCCAATTGCTCTAACGCATCTGCCAATAGGTCTCTTGCTGCACGATTATTAGGCTCTGCGGAAACCAATTTATCGAGCACCTCCGCAACCCAGCGGTACTCTCCTGCCTCATAATCTTTCTTTGCCTGCTTGATAATATTGGCTGCCCCGCCCATATACTCGACGTACTTTATTCCCGCTGCCGTCGGTGGCATTGGATATAGGCGAGCGGGATTGCCATCGAAAAACCCCAGGTAGTAGTTCCATACCGCACGGGTATCGTGATTTACACTGCCGTAATAGCCGCGGTTGGCCCAATATTGTGAGAGTTCTGGAGGCAACTCCATCAGCTCAGCCGTTTGAACCATGTTGTACCCGTGATTGGCTAATCTCAGGGTTTGATCGTTGAGGTACTTGTATAGGTCGCGCTGCTTTTTCAGGTGATTCACCACATTCTCTGGCCCCCAGGTTGGCCAGTGATGGGGTGCAAACAGGACTTCGGCTTTTCCACCCCAGCGCTGCACGGTTTCATTGAGGTAGCGAGACCAGTCACGAGCATTTCGGACCTTTGCTCCCCGCAAGGTGTAGAGGTTGTGCAAAGTGTGGGTTGCGTTCTCAGCAGCGGTTACGGCTTTGAGTTGAGGAATATAGAAGTGCATTTCTGCCGGCGCTTCAGAGCCCGGCGCCAAGAGAAACTCAAAGATAAGTCCATCCAGTTCCAAAGTTTGCCCGGTCTCAACAATGGAGTCTGTCGGTTCTATCAGTGTGATGGTGCCAGTGGAGGTTTCAAGACCGAGGCCAGCCCCTAAGGTACCTTTGGGATCTTTAGGGATCAGGTTCCCGTACATAAAACTGGCACGACGCGCCATATGATTTCCTGCAAAGACATTTTCACTAACAGCTTCAATTAGGAAATCTTGCGGGGCTATTACCTTAACCTTGCCTGATTTTACATCTTCTTCATCGATAACACCGCGAACACCCCCATAGTGGTCAACGTGACTGTGGGTGTAGATCACAGCAACGACAGGCTTGTTTCCGCGATGCTGCCGATAGAGGTTCAACGCTGCTTCAGCCGTCTCGGCAGAAATCAGCGGGTCCATAACAATGACCCCGGTATCGCCCTCAATAAAAGTTATATTGGAGAGGTCCGCACTGCGAACCTGGTAGATTCGCGGTATCACCTCATAGAGACCGCCCTCCGAAATTAATTGCAGTTGCCGCCACAGACTGGGGTTGGCACTATCAGGAGCCTCTTTATCGCGAGCAAATTGAAATTGCTCCAAGTTCCATACCGTATCGCCTTTGCTGTTTTTAATAACACCATTATTTGGTAGAGGAGCGATAAACCCCCGCTTTACATCCTCAAAGTCCTTCCGATTTGCAAAGGGGAGCTCTTTCAGTACAGCCTGGTTTGATTTCATTGTGACGACACTGGCGGGATTGGGTTCTTTCGCCATGATACTTACGGTCGTTAGCGAACAGGCAAGGAATACTAGAAATAGCGAAAACAGCGGCAGCTTGTTAACGTTCATCAGTTGTTTCCTTTCCATGATTCGCAAAGTGATGCGGCAGAGTCCCTTGTAGAGGATAGGTAGGAAACTATTAAGCGGACGGGTATTTATGCCGGCATCAGGAGAATAACTGACAAATTTAGGGGGAAAGAAACAAAAAAGCCGGCGAAGAGCGCCGGCTTATGTGTCATTAAATATTATCTGACATCCAGTAAATGCCTGGCAATAATCAGGCGCTGGATCTCACTGGTACCTTCGTAGATTGTAGTGATTCTCACATCCCGACTCATACGTTCAAGTGGATATTCACGGGTATAGCCCACACCACCGTGCATTTGCAGAGCTAGATAACATGCCTCGTTAGCCTTCTCACTAGCGAACAGTTTGCCCATTGAAGCGGCAGGGCCAAACGGCATTCCGGCATCTTTCTGCCAAGCGGCTTGCAGCAATAGGAGTCGCGCACCTTCCATCTCAGTATATTTGTCGGCAAGCTGCCATTGCAGCCCCTGGAACTCCGCCAGTTTTTTACCAAACTGCTCCCGCTCATGCAGATAGGCCCGGGCACAATCCAAAGCTTCAAAGCCGATGCCCAGCGCCAGGGAGCCAATACCGATTCGGCCTCCAGCGAGTTCACCTGCAGCAATGCGAAAGCCGCGATTTTCTTCACCTAAAAGATGGGAGGCAGGAATACGACAATTGTCGAAAGAAACCTCATTGGTAACAGAGGCTTTCTGTCCCATTTTCTCTTCGGCCTTGCCAATCACCAGGCCAGGTGTGCCGGCTTCAACCAGGAAGCAGGAAATACCTTTGCCTTTAGGCGCGGAAGAATCTGTCACCGCCCAAACAACAAAAATACCAGCAAATTCGGCGCTACTGATAAAGAGCTTGCTGCCGTTAAGAACGTACTCATCACCCTGCTTCTCTGCACGGGTGCGCATTGAGGCCGCATCCGAACCGGAACCGGGCTCGGTGAGGCAAAAAGAACCCGCCGGGTATTCTCCACTACAGATTTTGGGGAGGTATTTTTGGCGCTGCTCTTCCGAACCTACCGCCTGAATAACCTCTGCCACCATATTGGTTACGGACGTGGTCGTTGCAACAGAGGCACAGCCCCGCGCCAGCTCGGCGATCGCCAGGGAGAATGCGACAGTGCCAGCACCAGTACCGCCGTAATTGGGATCAATATTGATTCCCATAAAGCCCAGCTCTGCCAATTGCTTGAGCTTTTCCAACAAGAGCTCTCTATTACCGGTCTTGTCGAGTTCGGCAGCAATGGGTTTCAGTTCACTGTCAGCAAATTGCTTTGCCGCATCCTGAATCATCTGCTGTTCTTCGCTCAGTGAAAAATCCATACAGTACCTACTTATAGTTATTACGGACAAATCACACGGCACCCACCTTGGTACCGCATCGCTATGCCGAGCATAATAAAAACCGCGCCGACAATGGTTGCCAATTCCACCTGTTCATCCATGAAATCAGCAATCAATCCCTATGATTGAGGCCTGAGGAGAGAATTCAGATTTCCACCCAGGTTCATAAAAAAGCCAACCAGCAAAATCGCTACAGTTCTCTCACTCCGCACAGGATATTTGACTGCGCTCAATTAGCGCCGCGAACCTTTCACACTGGGTTCTGGGTCCGGTACCGCTACAGCGGTATCAGTCTTCACTTCCTCCATCACCACATAGGTGTGGGTTTCCCGTACTCCCGGTACGGATGCCAGCTTTTCACCGAGGAAGCGGCGATAACCCAGCATATCCTTAATACGAATTTTCACCAGGTAGTCAAAACCACCGGCAACCATATGGCACTCCTGGACCTCCTCCAGTCCAGCCACATGCTCATTAAAGGCTTCCAATGCTTCAGTTGCTGTATTGTTCAGGGTCACCTGGATATAGACCACCAGGCCCGCATGAACTTTGAGCGGGTCGAGTAGCGCTACATAGTCGCGAATAAATCCTTCCCTTTCGAGCCGCTTGACTCGCTCCAGGCATGGGGTGGGACTAAGGTTAACCCGGCGCGCCAATTCCACATTCGGCAAGCGGCCGTGACGTTGCAGAATTCGCAGTATTTGGCGATCAATACGATCAAGATCTTCCAACTGTCGAGACATTACAAAATACCCTACTGGTAATCACGCAATTAGGCGTGATATTTAACCACAACTCGCGACATTATGGCGATTAATTCTAACGATTTTCGCACATAATCCGGTTTTTTATTCTGACCCTAGATATAGAGCTTGGGAGACGATATGTCGACAAACTTCGCCGGAGACCTCCAGAATGCCCGAGACCGGGCACGCGAGTATTTGCACGCCGACGAAAACCTCTGCGTGAGCGAGCTGCTGGCTGCGCCACGCCCCAGCGACGAGATGCGCAAGAAAATTCTGAACACCTCGCGCGCACTGGTTCATCATTCGCGACAGCAGCGCAGCAAGCGCGGAACGCTGGACGCTTTCCTTCAGCAATTCGGCCTTTCCAATAAGGAAGGGGTTGCATTGATGTGTCTGGCAGAGTCCCTGCTCCGGGTACCAGACGCCGATACTGCCGACAAACTAATCGCCGAGAAAGTGCATTCCGGCAACTGGTCCAGCCATCGTGGCCAGTCCGACTCCCTGTTTGTGAACGCCTCAACCTGGGGCCTGATGCTCACCGGCAGCGTGGTGGAGCTGGACCCAGATATCACCGAGCGTCCCTCCCACTGGATGAAACGCCTGGTTAGCCGTATCGGCGAGCCCATGGTGCGCACCTCCATGATGCAGGCCATGAAAATTATGGGTGGCCAGTACGTACTCGGCCGCACCATCAAGGAAGCCCTGAAACGCGGCCCCAAAGAAAACCTCCCGGGCACCCGCTTTTCCTTCGACATGCTGGGCGAAGGCGCCCGCACCATGGCCGACGCCCACCGCTACTTCGATGCCTATATGATGGCTATCGAAGAGATCGGCAAAGACAACACCCAGCGGGATGTGGTTGAGGCCAATGGTATTTCCATCAAGCTTTCTGCCCTGCACCCCCGCTACAGTGTGCTGCAGCGGGATCGCGTAATGGACGAATTGCTGCCCCAGGTGAAGCGTCTTTGTGTCGCCGCAGCCCAATACGATATGGGCCTGAATATCGATGCAGAAGAGGCAGACCGCCTGGATATCTCACTGGATATCTTCGAGGCGCTCGCCCGCGACCCCGAAATAAAAGACTGGCAAGGACTGGGCTTTGTACTCCAGGCCTACCAAAAGCGCGCCCCCCATGTCGCCGACTGGCTGATTGCCCTGGGCCGCGATACCGGCCGCAAGCTAATGGTACGCTTGGTTAAAGGCGCTTACTGGGATAGTGAAATCAAACACTCCCAGCAGATGGGCCTGCCGGATTACCCGGTGTACACGCGCAAATGCCACACCGATCTGTCATACCAGGTCTGCGCGAAAAAACTGTTGGAAGCTGGCGATGCAATCTATCCGCAATTTGCCACCCACAACGCCTACACCGTCGGGCTGATTCTTGAGTTAGCCAATGGCCGCACCGACTTTGAATTCCAGCGCCTGCACGGCATGGGCCACTTGCTGTACGCACAAATTGAAGCGGTACACGGCAAGCGTGTGCCCGTGCGCGTCTACGCACCCGTGGGGGCACATCGTGACTTACTGCCCTACCTGGTTCGTCGCCTGCTGGAAAACGGAGCTAATAGCTCCTTTGTTAACCGCTTTATGGACGAGGCAACGCCGGTTGAAGCCCTGGTCCAGGACACCCTGGAACAAAGCGAAGCCTGCAACCCCTACCGTCACCCGCAAATTCCTGTCCCGGAGAATATTTATATGGGCGCAGAAGCCCTGCCACGGAAAAACTCACACGGCATCGAACTGACTGATCCACTCTCCGTTGATCCCCTGCTGAAAGAGCTTGAACAGCAACGCGAAAAGCACTTCCTCGGTGGCCCTATCGTCAACGGCACCATGGGCGAAGCGGAAGAACCGGTTTACAACCCGGCAACCGGCGAAAAAATTGGACACACCGCGAATACTGATAAGCACCTTATTGAGCAGGCCTATGCCTCCGCCACTGAGGCGCAGATCGACTGGGATCGCCAGGGCGGAAAACACCGCGCGGATATTCTCGACAGAATTGCTGATCTCTACGAAGATAAAGCCAATGAACTGGCTGCAATTATTTGCATTGAAGCGGGCCGCACCCTAAATGATGGCATTAGTGAAGTGCGCGAAGCTATCGACTTCTGCCGCTACTACGCCAACGGCGCACGCCAGCATTTCAGTGAGCCCACCGAACTACCAGGCCCTACCGGTGAGCAAAATCAGCTGTATTTGAGTGGCCGTGGCACCTTCGTGTGCATCAGCCCTTGGAACTTCCCCCTGGCAATCTTTACCGGCCAGGTGGTTGCCGCACTCGCCGCCGGTAATGCCGTACTGGCCAAGCCCGCAGAGCAAACCCCCATCATTGCTGCACACGCCGTGCGCTTGATGCTCGATGCGGGCGTGCCGCCAAAAGTACTGCACTTGATCACAGGTACCGGTGCCGCAGTGGGCAAACTGCTGATCGAAGATCCCCGCCTGGGCGGTGTAGCCTTCACCGGCTCCACCGAAACTGCACGCCTGATCAACCAGCAGCTGGCAGCGAAAGAAGGCCCGATTGTACCGCTGATCGCCGAAACCGGCGGCCAGAATGTCATGGTCGTAGACTCCACCGCCCTGCCCGAGCAGGTGGTAGACGATGTGATTCAGTCTGCCTTCCTCAGTGCCGGTCAGCGCTGTTCCGCTCTGCGTATCCTGTGTGTACAGGATGTCATCGCCGATAACCTGCTGAATATGCTGAAAGGCGCGTGTGAAGAACTGACCCTCGGCGATCCCGGTAAACTGGATACCGATATCGGTCCGGTTATCGACGAAAAAGCCCTCGGCATGCTGGAATCCCACCGCGAGCGCATGGCGAGAGAAGCCAAGCCGCTATTTGCATTTGAGGAAGCGAAGAAGCCCAGCAAAGGCACCTTCTTCGGCCCGCAGGTAGTAGAGATTGAAGATTTCTCCGTGCTCAAGCGCGAGACTTTCGGACCTTTCCTACATGTAGTTCGCTTCAAGGCAGACGAGCTGGAAGACGTAATCCGCCGCATTAATGCCACCGGCTACGGCCTTACCTTCGGACTGCACTCCCGCATCGAAGGCCGTGCCCACGCTGTATTTAAGCGTATCAACGTCGGCAACTGCTATGTAAACCGCGATATGGTTGGTGCAGTAGTAGGTGTTAACCCCTTCGGCGGCCACGGCCTATCCGGCACCGGCCCCAAAGCCGGTGGCCCGCACTACCTATTCCGTTTCGCCAGCGAGAAAACCAAAACTATTAACACTGTTGCCACTGGCGGTAACACTGCACTGTTTACATTGGGGCAATAAGCTCCCATAAAACAATGAGAGAGCGGGCTTTTAGCCCGCTTTTTTGTGGAGAATCATTTCGCTAACCACCCACAAAGTACCAACTCCAAACTTCCCTTCCCCGTAAATTTTTCAGCCCCTGTAAATTAATCGGATGAATCATGGCAATTAGTTCAATTTCAAGCGCAGTCTTTTGCGGCAACAACCAAGTATTTTCTTTTACAGCTCCACATAAGGTATAGTTGGCCAACTCTATAAAAATTGAATGGATTCAATGAAAAATACAATAGCTGGAATAATAATAGGCTTAGTCGCCGGATACTTAGGCCCATTAATTACAGAATATTCTGCAGCCATCGCTATACCCGAAGCTTTCAAAGCATTCCTTTCAGACGAAGGGGCTGTCCTTTGGGAAATTTTTGTTGTCCATTTACTAGGATATGGACTAATTGTTTTCACACTCATTTTCTTAGCATCTAGGCTGATAAAACTGCATCCATGGGCAACTGCAGCAATTGCCATTATTGCCTGCGAAGCCACTCTGTATTTTTTCCACACCAGTGAATACACACTTTACCTGCCTCATATCGTAGCTCTAGTATTTTTCGCATTCTTAAGCGCAACGCTCTCTAAGAAGAGCGCAAATATATCACCTGCCGTTTAATTACTTCTCGACTTAGATTAATAGAAGTTAAAGAATTTTTGATCGGCGACCTGCTCAAACTCCAATAGATGGTGTCTTATTTTTAAAATAGAATTTGATAAATAAGACACCCTATTTTGAATGGCCAGCTTGGTACTAGTACCAACAGAAAAAAGCTAAAAATAAATTTACCTTTACGACCATTCACTACCATAGAAACCTTCCTAAACCTGCTAAATATAAAATCCCTAAGGGCATATAAAAACAGATCAGATTAAACTATCAGCTACGACAATCCAGCGTCTTCGATTCAAGAACCACAAACTCTTCACTCATCACAGTGCCGACAATCGTGACTGTCTTGGTAGAAAATACAAAGCCCAATGACAAAACTGGTTAACCAGTGGGTAACATCAAACTGTTTCCCTTGCAGAAAGACTTTTACGCCGCCAAAGGGATAGTTCTTGTCTTGACGCGCCACCGCAGGTGGGAGAAGCTAAGGCCACTCTGGGCAATAAAAACCCTGTCCCAGTATAAAAATGAAGTTTCATGTACACCGATTTTGGGGAGTCTCAATGCGCTCGCTGATACTGATGTGTTTGCTGTCCTTCTTTTTGATTGCCTGTGGTAGTGAACCGAAAACTCACACAGAAAATTTAAATACCGAAATCAAACCCGCCTCCAGGGCAACTATTTCCCACAATAGATCCCTGGCAAAACAACTCCCCTTCGGCGATGAAACTGATTTTCTGCTGGCTAAACGAGGCTTTATTGAATCTATTCCCGGCGCCCAAGTTAAAAATACCGAAGGTCGGGAAGTCTATGGGCTATCCCAGATGCAATTTTTACAGGGCACCCCTCCTGATACCGTCAACCCCAGCCTTTGGCGTCAGGCCCAGCTCAACGTCCTGAATAACGGCCTGTTCAAAGTGGTAGATGGTATCTATCAGGTGCGCTCGCTGGATCTGGCCAATATGACTCTGGTGCAAGGAGAAAACGGCTGGATTGTTATCGACCCTCTCACTTCCGCAGAGACTGCAGCTGCAGCACTCGCACTGGCCAACAAGGCACTAGGAGAGCAACCGGTAAGTGCCGTTATTTTTACCCATAGCCACGCAGACCATTTCGCTGGAATAACTGGAGTTCTGACTAAAGAACAACTCGCGAGCGGTTCTATCGACATTATTGCACCAGAGGGTTTTGCTGAGGAGGCGATTAGCGAGAATGTGCGCACTGGGAATGTGATGCAGCGCCGTGCGTTATACCAATTTGGAAATTTACTGCCCTCCAGTCCGGAGGGTTTCGTCTCTTCCGGCTTAGGCAACCGAGTATCAGATGGTGAGCACGGAATAGCTACGCCAACAATAGAGATTACTGAAACCGGTGCAGAGATGACAGTTGATGGAGTGGACATCGTCTTCATTAACACGCCCGGGGCCGAAGCACCCGCAGAGATTGTGTTTTTCTTCCCTCAATTTAACGCACTCTGCATGAGTGAGATCGCCAACCATACACTGCATAATATTTACACTCTGCGCGGTGCGAAAACCCGCGATGCCAAGGCCTGGAGTCGCTATATTGAGTACGCCATGGAGAAATTTGGCGATAAGACTGAGGTGGTTTTCAGCAGCCACCACTGGCCCACCTGGGGCAAAGATGAAGCTATGGATTACCTGGCTAAGCAAAGGGATCTTTATAAATATATCCACGACCAAACACTGCGCCTAGCTAACCACGGTTACGATATGGTCGAGGTTGCAGAGCGCCTTGAGCTGCCCGAGAACCTTTCTCAGGCTTGGGCCAATCGAGGGTACTACGGCACTGTCAATGTTGGAGCCAAGGCAGTTTACAATCGCTATCTGGGTTATTTCGATGGCAACCCAGCAAACCTCCACCCTATTCCTCAGGAAGAAGCTGCAGAGCACTACATCGACTACATGGGGGGGGGAGAAGCCATTATGGCTCGGGCCCGGCAGGATTTTGCCCAGGGCAATTATCGCTGGGTAGCCATGGTGCTAAAGCACTTGGTTTTCGCTGAACCTGAGAACGAGCAAGCCCGTTATCTATTGGCTGATAGCTTGGAACAACTCGGCTACCAGGCAGAATCTGGTATCTGGCGTAATTTTTATCTCTCCGGAGCCAAGGAATTACGTCATGGTATCGAATACCGTGAAGAAATACTGCCCGATGAAGAAATAGTAGCGCGAGTCCCTCTCCAGCTGCTTTTCGACGCGATGGCGGTGCGCCTTAACGGTGAGAAAGCGGCAGATGCAGATATCCGCTTAAATATTGATATGACTGACACTGGAGAAAAGTACTTAGTCATAGTACAAAATGGGGTACTGCACGGCTACCCCGGCCGACACAGTAGCGAGCCCTCTGCCAGCCTCGCTCTTAACAGTACCGACTTACGTATGATGTTTAGCGGGTTAGTAGGCGCCCCTACTCTAATCAAAGATGGCCGACTCAAGGTGAGCGGAAATCCTTTGGCCCTAATAAAATTTGGGCGGTTATTTGATAAATTTGATCGTAATTTTAGCCTTGTAACACCTTGAAGAAGTTAAGCGGCCAGCGTGTAAAATTCTAACTAACTACAAACTGTAATACGCCTGATAACAGCAGATATCTGACCCATACCAACCCAAACAATACAGAGCCTTTTGGGCTCTGTATGTTTACAAGGCCAAATTCTCCCTACCCAAGAAAGTCATACTACCGATTGATAGTATGTACCCCGCATAGCACGTGAACCCATCTGTCAAACTAACTACCATTCGCCTATTTCAAACCTGCATCAGCATTCAACAACTGTTCAACCCAATTGAAAATCATGACACACAGAATGCAAAGTTCTGCAGGAAACTTCTTAGATAGATTAATTTACAAGAGTCTCTAAAACAGCCTCTGCAGTGATTAAGATAATCTCGGCACATAATAAGATTACTCACCACCCACCTCACTCCGCCCTAAAAGCCAATCTGCTATAAACCACGCATAAAAACCTATAACCGCAGAATCACAACCTAAGCCAACCATATATTAAATCCAACTTAAAAACCCTCAATTTACTCACAATAGAAATAGACAACATTCACAAATCAAACCTATTACTATTTATTGATATTACGCACCAAACAACAAATACGTAATAGTTCTTCTAGCCGTCAACAACGGAAATTACAAAACCTTACAACAGCTTGATTGGCCCACATAAAATAATTACTGTCCCCACCGCATTATTAAATCATATTGGACAATGGAAATGGACAATGGAAGACATAATGGAACTTACGGCAGCAACAACGATTGCTGCAACAGATACGACAGTCAGGGATTTTAAGTCTTATCGATCATTTCGCGCTAAAATCCTTGCAGCAACACGGATTGAAGATAGTCTCGCGGTAGATTCAAAATACTACGATGAGTTACTAACTTCCTCTGGGACATTAGACGTCTGGTCGTTGTATATACTTCAATCACTTGAGTGCATGATTGAAGCGTCTCAGACTGCACTTGAATCTCTTGATCAACTCAAGGAGAGTCTTTCAGAAATTCTAAGGCTTGATGCGGATTCTCTTTTAATAAAGATACGCGCCAATACAGAGGTCGATGAAACATTGGCGACAGCTCTTAAAGAGGGATTAAAAAAGTATGACACAACGGAGAAATGGCTCTTAACTCTTCGACAAGCACTTGTAAGCAGAATAGAAATTAGTGAAGAAGGAAAGCGCCTAGTTGAGGCTATTCAGGAAGGTCGACCACCGGAAAGACCACAGCTGTTTCCCGTCTTAACCTACCTTCACGACGACTCTCTTGCTTTGATTTTTTGTTTGCTTGGCGGCCTCACAATGAAGGCAATCTGCGTTGTTACTCTACTAATTACCCTCGCACCGCACAGCCCTAGCGAACCACCGCCGCCCCCTCCACCACCACCCCCTGAGGACTAACATAATTAACAACTCCAATAATACATCGAGTTCATTGTGGTATGCAGTTAAGAATTAGAGTACAACTTAATTGCATGAGTTATCGCTAGTGGCAAGGGCGGCAGAGATAAAGCACTGAGCGCCCTTGTCAGTTTCCATCTATATTTCTATGATTCTATTTGCAAGGCAAGCTATAAATAAATCCACCTAACTGCACTGAGAGCTTTTGCAAGAACTGTTAACTAACATTCAGTAAGTCATCTGATTATATATTTACTAACTGAAAGCCAAACCTTATTTGCCTATCCATGCTTAGGATTTGGGCAGTATCGATAACTTAAGTTATTTGTCGCCTCGTAAATATCACCACAGGATACGCTCTCATTAATTTGGCAATAGTAACCATGTCGACTTGAAGATCTTCTGCTGGAGCTACAACTCCAACTTTGAGCTCTGATGCGTATCCAATCACACGTTTCTCACTTACTATTTTATGCGCACTCTTCTATCCTATTCAAAAGGAAAGCATCTACTCGATAAGGAGAGGTTTCAAACTCCTTTAGCAGAGGCGCAGCCTTGTTTCGCCCTTTGCTTTGACTTGTCAGATGACATGCTTCGTATTTTCTTAGCAATAGGCTTCTCAAAAAAATGAAAAGAAATGTATGCAGCCAGTACACTTAAAGAGAAAGATAGTGTCAACTTTTGCTCAACAGATAAATTTAAGTTATTTACTTGCACAATAATTGGCATATGCAGCAAGTACAAAGAATATGAAATCTTCCCGAAAAAATCGCCAAACCTATTAGCTAGTAGAATATTATTATTCGGAACTAAAAACACTACACAAAAGAAAACACAACTCATTACCAGTAACACTTCGTAACTTAGCCACATTTTCTGTTTTGCATCAGAGGTAATCATTGTTAAATCAGGATACATCAGAGGAATTAAACAAAGCGCTAATATAAACCAGTGCTTTCTAAGATACCGCGGAACTTTGAGAGATTTATAGTTCATCCCGAATATAACGCCGACAAAGAAAAACGGCAAACCCCTAAGCACATTAAACTCATTATATGGAATACCATAAACTTCACCATATATTCTCGGGAAATTGGAGAAAAATAGTAAAATCATTAAAGTGAAAATAGAAAGATAAATATAACCAGACCGATTCCTAGCACATGCCCAGAAAATTATAAAAATGAAATAAAACTGTATTTCTGGTGGAATTGACCATAGAATGCTCTCTCCATACAAGAACAGCAAATGACCTAATAGCGCATTAAGATCAGGTATACTGTAAAGAGTATTGTCACCTGAAATTGATAGTAAATAAGATCCAACTACCACAACCAAGTATAAAGGTAAAACTCTTCCCATTCTCGCTAAAAAATAATATGTGACGTTGGCTTTTGTGAAGTCTTTCTCCAAATAGAGATATGACATCAAAAAGCCACTGAGCAAGAAAAATAGCATTACACCGTATGCTCCAGAACCGCCACCCAATACGCCATCAAACCAATTCGTAATGTCGCTAAAATGGGTAACAAAAACAATTAGAGCTGCTAATCCCCGCAATGTATTAAGCTTCCTAATTTCCAAAATCTACTCCTAACTAGAAAGACATTAGTCATGCCCACAAAAAGTAGACATTCTAACTATGTATATTTACGCTCATGCCCTGATGGACTTACATTGCCCTATGCAGAATTGCCCATCAATCTTATTGTATAAATTTAAATATATTCAAACACTTCAGATTTTACTTACTCTTCGCTTTCAAATGCGCCAGCATATTATATGCTTTACGAACACATAATCTACCTAGGTAAACTACTGGTAAAAAATTGAACTAAAACCCAAGCTAGCAATGATATCTAAAATTAATGCTCTTGGGTAAAAGTCAACAAAATTATCCATAAATAATATTGGTGACTGATAAATGGTAATTAAGGTCCAAGGGTATGATAGTATTAGTATCAGAAAGCCAGGGATATTGTAGCCATTATCCCAGTGCAAATTAGCAGCTCTGAATATACATCAGGAAATGTAATAAGAAATGCTTAATATGAATGGGATTAAGAACGCTTTTTCAATTTTGCTACCTATGCATATAACGTTGCAATAAAGGGCAGTCAAAGAGGAACGTAGGCTGTCCAACCTAGTCTCCGGCGGGAGATCTTGCCTGGCCTGGTTACAGCTGACGACCTTTGAACGACCTACATACTCTGCCAACCGCCTTTGGCTAACCGCTGTCAGATAGATTTACAGGGAAAATACCATACTTTGCTTCTCAGTTAACTACCTGACAGTCCCTGACAAATAGCGCTGATAACTTGTGGAGCTTGTTAGCTCAAAATGTAGGTGCTCGAACGAAACGGCTATGCTAGCTTCCAGAAAAACTCTCTGAGATGTGTGTTCAGTGGTGCTTGCAACTACAAATCATCTAAAAAATGACCACCTCAAACTGAGGCATCGCTTGCAGCGCCCTGCTGACTTAAACTCTTATAAACTACACGCTTTGACTTTAAACCAAACAGATAACGAAAAATACCTACAGGCTTTACGACAAAATAACATAGCAAAATACATACAAGGGACGCACCAAGTAATAGGCTCATTGACTTTACCGCAATACTTGCATCCCATTGCACTATATAAAAGGCAAGCGCAACGATAACTGTTTGGTGCAATATATAGAATGGATAAATCAATTCATTTGCGGTATGTAGCCATTTGGGTGTTTGCTTGAAGAACGCACTTGCATACCCCACTAATACCAACAGCCCAGACCAAGAAACAAGTGTACAAACTAACCACCAAAGCTGCCAACGTACCGCTAGTGGTACATATTCGCTAATATCAGGTTTGAAGTAGTAACCATAAAATAGAACAGTGCTGAATATGAACCATTTTAAATTGATTGACCGGTTGTTAGTCACAGACTGCCATATTTTAGGACTACTCATGAAACACATACCAGCCATGAAGAACAGCAAGAAAAACAACGATACAGATAAGTTATCAATACTGTTATCTTGAGCAGGCATTAGAAGTTTAAGGCCGCATCTCAACAATAGAACTACAAGGACAAGTGAAAACAATCCATGCTTAAATAACGCTAGCCGCTCAAGTCTGATAATAAAGGCTTTACCCACTTGGCTGTCGAGCCCTGACTTAAAAGGCACGGCAAGTAGCATAAACACAATAAGGAACTCGATAAATCAAAGATGATTAGATTCAAATGTCAGAGATAGATGCTGATACGCATCAATTATACTTTTGTAGTCATTTATGTTTTCGAAGTAATTTTGAGGTGGCACTATGAGTACCATGCCAACAATTAGTGGGACAAAAAGCCGATGGAACTTATTGACGATAAATGTTCTCGTATTAATCTTTTTTAGTAAAAGCAGGCTACCTACTCCAGCGATAAAAAAGAGAGTATGTAATCTTAGCTGCTCAAAATACACCATGATATCATCAAGTAACTTACTTGATTTTCCATTCATCACATGCCAACCATCCCCATTAAACGGCATGAACACATGATGTAAGAAGACGGCCAAGATTAGAAAAACTCTTAACCAGTCTAATTCTGAATATCTTCTTTCTTTCATTTAACCCGAACCTTCCATTGGCTTTGGACTTTCCCACAAAAAGTATACACTCTAACTATGTGCATTTACTCCCATACTCTACTAAACCCATATAGCCTAATGCAGAGTGCCCACGAATCCTATAGTAGGAAACCTCAATGTATTCAAACACCTCAGATTTTGTTTGCTCTTCGCTTTCGAGTGTTCCGGCATAGACCAACTCGACTTTTAGCCTGGCATCTCATACTCGGCTTACACTTGCTTTCAGACAAGAGATCCTGGCATTTATCCGAACAATATTACACACCCCTGTCAGAGTGAACTATTAGTCTATGCTCCTATTGCATAAGCTTAGCGACATAGATCCGTGAGCACGACTCGCCTAACTCTTACTGCTTATCAGGCAACAGTTTAAATCCGCAAATCTGCTGTTAACTGACGCCGGGCTTTCGTGCTACAGGTCAATAATTACCCCTGACTTGGCCGCCCTCTAAACTGCCTCTCTGCAAACCCTGTTCGTATACGCCTGAGTTCTTTCTTACCCATGATACGCCCCTTGTTAGGCCTAATCTTAACCATACAGAGCGCCTACTAAACGTAGGTAAGTCTTATTTCTCATGCCGATCAACACTTCGCTAGCTTCCCGTCAGCGTGGATCACTATTTTTATTCCTCGGCAGATATGGTGCTTTCGATCCATACTATATAATGAGAAATACGAACGCTATTTCCGAGATCACCGTAAAGTGGGCCACGATATGTACGAAGATCTTTTTCACTAGAGGCCCACGAAGCAAGACCAGCAAGATACCATTTCTCATTTTCCTTAATGAGGACGGGGCTTCCACTATCGCCACTACCCGACACACCCTCGAGTGGAATAGCAGATTTTGGCGAATCGAATTTGTAGGAAATCCAACGTACATCTACATTAGAAATGACATTATAAGCTCGGCGTAAAGTGGTTCGATGGGGACTTTGAGGCTCCACTCCATCATAGCCATTGCCCGTCGCCCCCTTGCCGATTATTTGGACAGTCTTGCCTTTCTCATCACTACCAAGAAAAAGAGAGACCGGTTCAACATCGGCAATTGGTTCTTTAAGCTTAATAAGCGCAATATCATCGGACAATGCCAAAAACTCTCTCAAATTTGATCCATCACCCGAGGCTAATGCATTTTCAACAAGAGTTGAAGGTGGTTCCTTGTATCCTGGATGTACAATTACTGTCTCTACCTTACGCGATAGGCCGCTAATCATTATCTCCTCAATACAATGCTGCATACAAGCTACATGTGCAGCTGTAACAACCCATTGAGGGTAAATTAATACACCGTGCCCTTCACCTGGAAAGTCAACAAGCGCTGGGAAGGTAGATACGGGAATTTGATATTTATTATCTTCAATATCATGACGAATGACTATGGCATTGGCCGCAAAAGATACTGTAAGTATGAGCGAGAAAAAGTATGGTTTTATATTTTTCATATCCTTCATTCCAACATTTACTCCGAAACAACTGTCGATAGGCTAACGTCCTAAATACGAGTAGTGTAAAGCTAGCAGTTTACTCGAGTATTTTTGCAAGCAAAGTGATAGGTCTATACTTCCTTATGAGATTTATCTTGTATGGTTGCTCTTCCCCAATTCTGATGTTGAAAGTCCTTTTCAGTGACGGATAAATTGAGTCCCACCTTCAGCGGCCACCGAAAGCCTTGTTTATCACAGTTCGCTGTCTAACCTACTCATAAAAGATCGACAACATGTATGAATATGATAAGCAACCACTAGGCATAACTCGAAAAGCCATGTGGGCCTCGAGCCCGAATAGCAAGTCGGAGATAGCTTATCTTATGGGACCTCAAGAGATCAATGTCGGCATCAATACCAGCAGTAGAGAACTCAATATTTACGTGAGACCTACTGGCCAACACTTTAGTGTTGACAATGATAAAAATACCATTAAGCAATTACAACCTATTAAGCCTCGAAGAGCATTAACAGAGTCTACCGGGAGACTTAACATAGAGCTCATTTGTGCCACAGACAGAGCGGAGTTGCTTATTGCTGCCTGCAACCCTTCGTAGATATGAAACTTTACATAGTCCCTCGGACGACTCGTCGAGACTGACAAACTAGGCGCTATTGACATTGCACGTTTTGGTGAAACTTTGAAACCTAGACTACCTGTGATAAAGCCAGAAAAAATTAGGAAGACCAGTAGCTTGCTGGCCGTATGAAGCCAGTGTTTAGAAATGAATAAATGCAAAATAATCGGCTTCAGAGGATGCCAAAATCAGTGTAAAACCTACCCAGACCATTCTAAACACAATCAAGAGAGAGCTACAAGGTATAGGCAAACAACCTTATAAACTAGTTAACGGTGGGCCTGAATGGCGGTAAAGATGCGACCTATTCTTAAGTACCAAAGGCGTCGGAAATGTATTGGCTTATACGCTGATGTGTAAACCTCCTGAATCAGGAAAGTTTAATCATCAAAGAAATAGCCTCCAGTGAAAGAGATATATTCGGAGCCGAAGACATCGTGTACGCACGGTTCTGCTTGTTGCCAAGCATGCAGCCATGCCAGCCATGCCAGCCATGCCAGCCATGCCAGCCATGCAGCATCATCCCAAACTAAAGTCGATGTGTAAGCAATTAGCCGACGCTGGTAAACCTAAAAAGGTCGCTCTGATTGACTGCATGAGAAAGCAGATTATGATCCTAAATACGATGGTGAAAAATAACACCTATTGGGGTGAATAGTATGACTTAAAAAATTGACGAGCGACCATAGTTACTTGTTATCTTTGACCATATTCCGATAGCAGCTACAGAGCTATAAAAGTAGGCGTTTTCCCAATACCCCTGACACTTCAGGGTAAAACCTAGACCAACCATCAATTTTCAATGACCTTTATTGGCTCGACCTGTTATTACATCAAATTCATAAAACTCTTCTTTCCTTGTTAACCACGTGCCCTTCCATTGCGTTCCATACTGCTCAAAGATATCGGAATAATTCAATCGAATTCACTCACTCGCGAACATCCCCTTTTGGGACAACAGTAAGCTATACCATGGGTACATAGTTTCATCATTTATAAATTCGTCCGCTCACTTTTTTATTTCGAGGAACAAAAACCCATTCTGTTGTTCTGTGTTCTTATTCCGAATTCGGCAAAGCTATCAACATTCATAATAAAATTAACGCCCCGTTAGGCGGCAGTCGCAAGCTATGATATGCTTTTGAGTACAGCTTGTGACTGTCCACCTTCAAGGTTCTTTATACGTTTGCTCCCTTTCCTTTATTTATGAACAAATATACAAATGTGATTACATAAATAGGCCAGAATAACGCCAAATTTCTTAGCAAATCATATAAGTCTTCATAGTATAGAAACTGGTGAAATGCAGCATTCGCGGCCACTAAGATAAGCCAAATTTTGGGAATTAAAGTACGCTTAATGCTAAACCCAAATATGAAAAGCGCACAGAGAATATAAAGAGGAATCATCGCAAAAAACTCTAAACTATCAAACCATGTTCGATGCTCTATATTTCTAATGTGAAAATAAGCTAAATATAAATATCCACACAGTTTAGGCCAAAAATATGCGTGAATTATTATTAGTTCTGATTTCATGCTAAACCTCAAATGATTACCGACGTTGGTCTTACCTACAAAAAGTAGACACTCTAACTATGTATATTTACGCTCATACTCTGCCGGACTTACATAGCCCAATGCAGAATACACATCAACCTTATTGTACAAAATCTCAATGTATTCAAACACCTTAGATTATACTTGCTCTTCGCCTTCGAATATTCTGGCATAGACCAGCTCGAATTTTAGCCTGCTAAAGAATGATTCCATTGCCGTATTATCCCAACAGGTAGCCTGACGACTCATACTCGGCTTGCACTTGCTTTCGGACAAAAGATCCTGGTATTTCTGCGATCGATATTGCACATCCCTGTCAGAGTGAACTAGCAGTCCAGGCTTTATTGGTCTTCGCTCTAGGGCCATTTTCAATGCTCGACATGTCAATTCATCGGTCATCTGCGAGTCAAATGCCCAACCTACAATACGTCGAGAGTACAGATCCATAGCTACCGCGAGGTACAAGCACCGCTCCAGAACCCAGATATACGTAATGTCACTGGTCCAGCGACAATTTGGTCGATCCACATCAAAGCAACGCTTAAGCAAGTTGGCGGAGACGTTAATGCTCCCCTCTACGGGCTGACTATATCGAAAGCCTTTGACGTTTCTCGCTTTAATATGCTCCTGTTGCATAAGCTTAGCGACGTAGTTCCGTGAGCATGGCTCACCTAACTCTTGAAGCTCGCAAGCGATTCTAGGCGCGCCATAACAACCTTTAAACGCAGTAAACGTCTCTCGGATTTTCTCGATTGTTCGTATCTTTCTAATCGTGCGTGGAGCTGGCAACCTCACCCGCCATCGATAATATCCCGATCTTGAGACTTCTAAACTCCGACACATCAAGCTAACCGGGAATGACCCTACATGCTCTTGTATCAATTGTAGTGGTCTAATCCTTCCGGACACTTCGCTAAGATGGTAAAACTACCAAGCGAGGTGAAGTATGACAACAAAAGGTACACGCCGGTATTTCAAGCCGGAATTTAAGAAAGACGCCGTAGCGCTAGTCTCTGAGCAAGGGTATTCAATTTCTAAAGCAGCAGAGGCTGTAGGAACAACAGCCAATAACCTGCGACGCTGGATAAAGGAACTGAAGCAGGAAGAAGACGGTGTAAGGTTGGATGTAGGTGAGCGCGCAGAATTAGAGCGATTACGACGTGAAAATAAGCAGTTGCGGATGGAGAAAGAAATCCTAAAAAAGGCCAGCGCCTTCTTTGCGAAAGAAATGAAATAAAGTACAGCTTTATTGAAAAACAGCAAGGCAGCTTTCCTGTTAGGGTGCTCTGCCGGGTAATGCAGGTAAGTAAGACTGGCTATTACGATTGGTGTTGCCGTGGTAATAGCTCAATAGATGCTCAAACATGGCAACTATGCCATCGTTTGAAGGCCCTATTTGCAGAATCTAGACAGAGCCTCGGAAGTCGTCGGTTAATGAAGCTGTTACGTAAAGAAGGTTTTGAAGTCGGGCGCTATCGAGTCCGCAAGCTCATGAAAAAGCTAGGCTTGGCAGTAAAGCGTAAGAAGCGATTTACAATAACGACAGACAGTAAACATCACCTACCGGTCGCAGAGAACCTTCTGAATAGGGAGTTCTCACCGAGTGCTAAAAATCAAGTTTGGACGACTGATATTACATATATTTGGACTTCGCAGGGCTGGTTGTACTTGGCGGTAGTGATTGATCTCTATTCGCGCCGGATTATTGGTTGGCATCTAGATCGGAAGATGGAAACGGCCCTGGTAACTCGTGCGTTGATGATGGCTGTCAATTTGCGTTCGCCCCCAAAAGGTCTCCTGCATCACTCTGATCGTGGCAGTCAGTATGCCAGCCATACCTACCAAACGTTATTGAGTCAGCATGGGATGGTGTGTTCAATGAGCCGTAAGGGAAATTGTTGGGACAACGCACCGACTGAACGTTTCTTCAGCAGCCTGAAGCGGGAGTGGGTAACAGGAAACCTTTATCCGACAAGGGAGGATGCGGTAGCGGATGTAAGAGCCTATATTGCTTATTACAACTCACGCAGAATACACACAACACTGGGAGACCTAGCCCCTATCGAATTTGAGAAATGTGCTTGAAGAAGTGTCCGGTTGGAGTTGACCACAACAATCCATGCTGCCCAGCTTATCGACCTCCAGCAATGGCGAACCAGATCCTCATAAAGATACTTATCCATTGCGCATATTGTTTTATGGGTTTGATATAAAAACTCTAATGGCTCGCATTTAATACCTGGGAAATACTCAATAAATTTTTCATAGGGTGTAATTTCCGATAGTTCAAACGAGAGAAACGACTCACCACCTCTCAATCTTGAGAGAGACATATACGGTGTGTGAGCCATATAGCAGTGTGAATCCATGTAGTGAGGTGTATGCATTAGCACTATATGGGCTTAACCCCGCTAGCAGCGACCGTAGTGTAGGCGCGAAGCGCCGAAACGGAGGTCCAGCCTACGTAGTGGGCGATACTGGCTAGCCTTGTTAAAGATGGGTTCAATCCAAACCTCCTGAGCCCGAAAAATCGTTGCTAGAATCTAATTCTAATCCGGTAGAATCGCTATTACTCATGGAGATGACAACAGATCCAATCTCTTTCTTAGCCTCGATTGAGGCAAGGTTTATGTTAGATTCTGTACAATATTTATCAAACTGCTTTTTTTCTGACCACATGTATATTGCGTACATTTCATACTTAGATAATTTGGGGTAGTGGCTTTGAACACTATTAGTTACCTCAGAGGCCAAATATTTCCTCTTGTTACCCCAATCATCTGACAATTTACGCCTCAAATCCCTTTTGAAGATCTGTATGGCCTTGCGCTTACTTGTAAATTTCAAGGGCCACACTATTGAGTACCTTTAACGCCCTAAGCAGCGGACCGAAAAGCCGTAGGCTTTGAGTATCCGATGCCTTAGCTGGTTATGCGAACTTATACTAGCCATTATTTTCTACCATATTTTTTAGATGCTGAATAAGTATGTCATCTTCTAGGTTGAACAGGTCATAGCCTGTACGCTCAAAACCATCTTGCTCTTCACTAACAACTTTACCTAAATCATCATTGCTGTAAGAAATACTGCTTTGAATATTATATATAAGCTGCATGAACCTAAGATCAGGATCTTTTTCCCAGAGCTTTTCTATGAGCTCTTGAATTCCTTGTATTCTCTTAGGATCTCTCACGTCTTTCTCTTCACTATATGTTACGCATAACGCCGCCAGCAAGGGCAGCCGAAGCAGAGCGTAGGCTGTCCAGCCCAGCCCCGAAGGGGTTGGCGAGCTTGACTAGCCTGGTTATAGCTGGCGCGCTCAGGACTGGCTACTAGCAGTTTGGCTGGCCGCTGCTCAATATTTACGAGGAGAGATTACCGCACTTTCCCCAACTCATTCCTATCTTACCGACACTCCACGAAATTGCACCGGACTGCCTTTTTTTACAACACCCGAGCAAACGCTCTAGGAGCGAAACTGCTTAAATAGCGATCAGTAAAATTGCTCAACACCGTATGCTATTTAATGGCACTAAACCTTCAGTTACCACGAAAACTCAATAAAACCGACCGCCACAATAACGCCGCCGGCATGGGCAGCTTACCTTGTGCGCATTTTGCGTGAAACTGGGAGCACAGCGACCTGCGCAAAAGGTGCACAAGGTACGCTGTCCCGCGGAGGGCCGTAGGCCCGGAGCAAATTGCCCGGCTTTGTTAAAACCCAGACCACCTGTACGCGCCAAGTATGAGGTCTGAGTACTTAGCACCAAGACTTCTATAGAGGCCTCTATTGGCCTCGAGCTTTGACTCTAAGTCAGAGTCTTTAAGGTGAAATACACCCCGATTAATGATCACTAACAAGTTACATATTGTGAACTCACGCTCATGCCTTTCGGTAGGATAGTTTGAGCATAAAGATATCACTTCTCCGGGAACATAACTTTGGCTAGTTGTCATGATGCAGCCCTGACCGAAGATTATGCTTTTAAGGCTTTTATAGTAATCGTCAGTATCTGTGCCGTAGTCACTTTTCGCTATAAACCTAAGTTCACTCTCAGTGATGGATTGTATGAATTCGATCATTGGGTGTTTTAACGCCTAAAGCACGGGCGCAACTTTGCTGCGTCCAGTGCCTTTACTTGTTATGAGCCAGTCGCTGGTTGATTGCACGGTGTAACGCACACTCTTTAAAACCTTTTCGCCTTTACAGAGATAATCGATAAAAACACCCATTGTATGCTTGTTACCTGTAAAGTAACCAATTGCTTCTGGCCCTGATTTTGATGCAGGTAGCTCTGTTATATGAACCAGCAACTCCTCACTATTTTTACCAAGTAGAAAGGTGCCACTTCTAGATGCCGGACAACCAGAAGGGCTTTCTTTTGGGCCTTTAAGCTCAAACATTATTGCTGGGCCTTCTGGCTTCACGCTTATATGAAAACCTAGTTTCGCGGCTAGCTCTGGTGTCAGAGAAACCTCTTTAGGCCCTCCACTTGCAGCAGCCAAGGATGACATTAAAGCTAGTATTATAAGAGTGTGCTTCATAGTTTAAAGCTCATAACGCCCGGCTCAACTGCCAGAGGCTGCTGGCGCCTTTTGTGCGGTTTTTTGCACAAAAGGTGACAGTGGCCGGAGGTCAGATTGCAGCCGCTTGTTAGGCCTTGTTTGAATTTTGAACATGACCAAATACCTAATTGATTATGTCAAAAGTTGTCTCATAAGTATCAGATATCACATAATTGAGATTTGGATACTTTGAGTTAAGTAAATCAGTAATATCTTTCTTCGCTTGGCTAAAATTTTGAACATTATAGAAATTGAAATCGAATTGATGAGCTCCACTACTATGGCCATCAGATTCTCCAAGTCCCTTTCCTTCGATTAGTTCAATCACATCATTTTCTATTTGCAATTCTGATTGAGAAAGAAAGTAGTCATTTGTTTCAATCATTACCCAGAGCTCAGTATCGGTTTCACTTATTTCACTATCTAGGGAGTTTCCTTTAAACAGGAAAAAGCCAATTACCAAAATAAGAATTACAGTTGCTATCTGAAACATACTATCCCTTAGGCCTAACGTTGCCAGCAAGGGCAGCCGAAGCAAAGCGTAGGCTGTCCAGCCCAGCCTCCAGCTGGGCGAGCTTGCCTGGCCTGGTTATAGCTGGCGCGCTCTGAACGACCTACTTGCTCTCTGCCTGCCACCTTTGGCTGGCCACTGCCCGATAAATTTACTGGGAAAAATACCATACTTTCCCCACCGGTTAACTAACTGACTGGCACTCCACAATGCTGCAGCTAGCTTGCAGAACTTGTTGGCTTTAAACGAAGGCACTTGAACGGAACTGCGGTGCCAACTTGCAGGAAAACTCTCTGGAGAAATGTGCTCAGGAAAAGATTGGTGCTTGCAGCAACTTCAAACTACCTAAAAAATGACCGCCACAATAACGCCTCAATAACCGGCGCAGCTTTGCTGCGTCCGGCGCCGCAGGCGCGTAGTTGATTGACTTGTATGGTTGTTCTTGCCCGATTCTGATGTTGAAAATCCTTTTCGTTAACGGGTAAATTGAGACCCACCTTCGGCGGCCACCGAAGGCCTTGTTTATCACAGTTCGCTGCTTGGCTGGTTCGTAAAAGACCGATAACAAGTATGAACGTGATAAGCACTCACTAGGCATAACTCGGATAGTCATGTGGGCCTCGAGCCCGAATAGCAAGGCGGAGATAGCTTATCTTATGGAACCTCAAGAGATCAATGTCGGTATCGATACCAGCAGTAAACAACTCGATATTTATGTGAGACCTACTGGCCAGTTCTTTAGTGTTGCCAATGATAAAAATGGCATTAAAGATGCCATTAAACAACTACAACCTCTTAAACCTCAAAGAGTATTAATAGAGTCTACGGGAAGGCTCGAGTTAGAGTTTGTTTGCGCCGCCGACAAAGCCGGATTACCTATTGTTGTTTGCAATCCGTCGCAGATAAGGAGCTTCGCTAAATCCGCAGGGCGCCTCGCCAAAACTGACAAGCTAGATGCAATGGATATTGCACATTTTGGTGAGGCCATGAAGCCAGGGCTGTCGGTGCCAAAACCAGAAAAACTTAGGGAGATCAGTGACTTACTGGCGGTAAGAAGTCAGTGTTTAGAGATGAGTACAATGCAAAAGAATCGGCTTCAGAGAATGCCGAAATCAGTACACAAACCTATACAGACCATTCTAAACACCATCAAGAAAGAGCTACAAGGTATCGACAAGCAACTGGATAAACTGGTTAACAGTGTGTCCGAGTGGCGGCAAAGGCGTGACCTATTGTTGAGTGCCAAAGGGGTCGGAAATGTATTGGCCTATACGTTAATGAGTGAACTTCCTGAGCTAGGACAATTGAACCGTAAAGAAATCGCTGCACTTGTCGGTATCGCCCCGATGAACCGTGATAGCGGCAACTTCCAGGGCAAACGATATATTCGAGGTGGAAGGCATCGCGTACGCACGGTTCTTTTTGTTTCCATCATGTCGGCCATACAACATCATCCCAAACTAAAGCCCATGTATAAGCGATTAGTCGACGCTGGCAAACCTAAAAAGGTTGCTCTGGTTGCCTGCATGAGAAAGCAGATTACGATCCTGAATACAATGGTGAAAAACAACACCTACTGGGATGAAAGTATGGCTTAAAAACTTGACGAGTAACCATAGTCACTTGTTATATTTCGGCACGTAGCTCGCCCTTAAATGATACTGCTGAACCGACAGAAAGCTCGATATTCTCCTCCAGTTCTACGGGGATACTACCAACACCTTTTATATCGCATATGAAATCGCCATCGGAATCTACTGACTGTACGATACCGCAGGCTTCAGTAGTATTTTTTACCTGCCTTAGGTATTGAGGTGAAGATAACTCTTTAGATAGAACATCACGAACGAAGCAGATTCGTACAGGGCAATCTATGTGCTCGCCTATAGAGATTCTTTTTTGCTCTGGATTGAATAGACTTATAGATGAAATGCTTGGGATATTAGACTCATCAAGGATCACAAAGCTTTCATACTCCGTGTTTTCGATTTTTTCTATTCTTGCTTTGATATTCATAGAGAAATATAACATTTATATAGTAATCACTCTGACCACTATTGTATTGACTACTATCTCATAATCAATCTACCGCCGCCACTACAGTTTCTCATTAGAAATCAGCTAGTTACACTAAAATGGCACGATTAAACAAACTACAAAAACGATCACCATGACTACTATCTCAATTTCACCCTACTCACGTAACCCCATAATTTTTAAGTGTTTTCCACAAACTTTCAGCCGAACCCAGAAATAACACTCATCATGATCATATTTCTCCAAGCTGGCACTTACCAACTGGCGTAAATTATAATCTGACCAACATTCAAATGAGCTTAACCGTGAGCAAGCTCCTGAAAATTAATATTCAGAAAGAGGGAGCAAGTTGAGGGCAGGCATGTCTGGATGGCTTAAGTAGATTTTAAAGGCCAAGAAACTACCTATACACAATAATCTGTTATACCTCTAACCTTTCTTACTGCCAAAAATCTATTTTTGAATATTTAAACGTTCTATCACTTCCAACACCGAATCAAAACCCTTGGTATGAAACGCAGTCATACCCACCTTATTCGCCACCTCTACGTTTCTAGAGATATCATCCATATACACAACACTACTGGCTTCGACTTCCAGCTGCTCAAGCGCATGCTTGAAAAATGCTTCATCGGGCTTTGCCATACCTATAAGGTGGGAAGCGAATATTCTGCCCAAATAGTTATGTGCATTAAATTCATGAGTGATGCGTGGCCAGTGAAGTTCATTGGTATTTGTCAATGCGGCCACTTTGTAGTTTTTCTCTAGAGAACTGAGTAATTCAATTGCTCCTGGATAGAATCCAGCAGGCCAGTTTGTGAAATGATCGATAATAGTCTCTATCGATTCCTCTATTTCCAATTGAGATTTTAAAGCGTTTGCAAATTCTTCCGTGGTGATTTCTCCTCTCTCAAACTGCCTTACCGGACCGGAGATAATGACATCAGTCACAGGCGCTTTACCGGTTGGTAATGGACGGCCTTTTAGCTCTATTAGTACGCCGCCGAGATCAAACAGTAATACATCAATTTTCAAAACCCATAACCCTCATATTTTCAATGGCCAGAAACGCGCTGCTCACTCTTCACCATCAGATACGCCTCGGAGAGATCAAGGCTAGTGCTATCAAATTAGCCAATATCATTCTTATCGTCCTACTTTCTTTCTCACTATGATCTAAGATCCCAAGTACAATCAGAAGCTAGTAAGCAAACTATGACGACTTCCCTTCATGAGCTTGTGGAGATGGTGCTCGCAAGAAAGATTAGCGCAGTATCACTGATTGAAGAAGCTTGTGACAATGCAGTTGCTCATTCCGAACTCAATGCTTTTATCTGCCTCGATCGGCATGGCGCCCTTCAAAAAGCCAAATGCATTGACAGGGAATTGGCCTCCGGTAGCCACCGTAGGCCCCTTGCCGGTATCCCCATCGCTGTTAAAGACAATATCAATGTAAAGGGTATGCATACCACTGCTGGGACCCTTGGCATGAACTTTCTGCCGAAGTCCTCTGCCCCAGTGGTTGAGCGGCTAGAGGGATGTGGGGCCATAGTGGTTGGGAAGACCAATCTACATGAGCTCGCCTTTGGCGTAACCTCCAATAACGCTGCATTTGGTGCCGTAAGGAATCCGTGGGACATCGCTTGCTTCCCCGGCGGTTCATCGGGGGGCACCGCTGTTGCTGTAGCCGCGGGGATTGTGCCCGCTGGCCTCGGCACCGATACCGCCGGCTCCGTCAGATTACCGGCGGCGTTAACTGGTATTGTTGGCTTTCGCCCTTCAACTGGCAGCCTTAGCTGCCAAGGAGTCGTACCCTCTGTGCCAGCATTTGACACGATCGGCCCTATGGCTGTTAGTGTCGAAGATACCATCTATCTGTTTGAAGTGATGACAGGAGTCTCCGTACCCCAATGCAAGCCAATCAATCAGTTGCGCTTGGGGCTTGCCCATCCTCTATTTGACAACCTCTCACCTGGAGTAAGCCAGTCTTTCAGGGCTCTAATCAGTACCCTTATTGATGCCGGAGTAGACCTGGTAGAAGTAGACCTTTCACCAATAGTCAGCGCCGCTCTCGAAATCGGATTTCCCGTCGGGTTTCATCAGATGCGGACTGCCATGGGGCATTTTCTGGCGAATTATCAACCACAAACTCAACTAGAGGGTTTGGTAGCAATGATCAAAAGTGAGGATGTGAAAGAGGTCTATCAGGAATCAGTGCTCGGCCCTAAGGCGCCGCCAGACTCAGCTTATCAAGCGGCCTTAAAGAAATTGCCTGCTGTGCACGAGAGCTATTCGAAGATCATCCAGCAGCATCAACTGGACGCGATCGTATTTCCAACTGCTCCTATCGAAGCGCAACCCCTGGAAACATCCTCATATCAACTGGAGCTAAATGGACAGACACTCCCCACCCTGGACACACTGATATACAACAATGTCTCCGCACCAGTTACCGGTGCCCCGAGCATCAGCATCCCCATCGGGCCAAGTACCAATGGATTACCGGTGGGCCTGGAGATAGATGGGTTACCCGGAGCGGATTTGGCACTACTTGCCGTAGCTAGACAGATCGAACAGGCAATAACACTCCAAAAGTAAGAGGAACTATCCCCCCTCTTCCCCTCAGGGCATTGTCTTCCATATAGCGGTATTACTTGATGAGTAAATTGCTTTACCGTCAGTTGCTACGCTATACACGCCGCCGGGAACAGGGTAAAGATTAACCAGAGAGCCGTTCTCTCGATAGTGTCGCAGTCCGTCACCTGCCGCCACCCACAGATTATTTTTGGGGCCAGTAACAATAAAACCATCAGGAATCCCTACTGGTACCGACAACACCCACTGCTTCTCCTCCAATTTTTCCGGGGATGGCAAAGCGCTTACATAAATGTCTTTTGTTTTTTTGGGGTTGTAAGGATTCTTTCCATCGATAGCTGCAGTATCACCAATATAGATTTGGTTGCCTATTGGGGAGATTGCCAACCCATGAGGCATCATGTACTCCGCTGACAAGCGAATTAACTTATTTGTTGAAGGATCAAAAGCGTAGACAGCTGGCGTTAACATTGGCTCAGGCTTAAAGCCTTGGTTGTAGCCATAATCTGGATCGGTGAAGTAGATCCAGCCAGAGGGTGACTGTACAACTTTATTGGGTGAATTAAATGGCTTGCCTTTATAGGCATCTACAAGCACTTCTCGTTGACCGTCTGAAAGGCTTATGCGGCTGATAGCGCCCGGGGTTGCTCCTTTCCCCTGCTCTGCAACCAATAAATGTTCACCGTCATTGCTAAGCCACATGCTGTTTGCCATATTGCTTCGGTGCTTCCAGGTTACAACTTCGCCAGTAATAAAGTCGTAGTAACGGATCGATATTTGTGGATTCTCAATCTCTAAATCTGGAACACTGGTGAAGTAGAGACGTTTCTGGGAGGGTACATAAACCAGCCCCTCATGTGCATCCGTTTTCACCAAGATCGAATGGGTAGCCTGCATCGGGGAATTCCCCAGTAGATAATTGCTGTACGTAATAGCCAAGAAAAGGACTGAGCTGAAAAGCAAAGAAAAGAAGACTCTGGGGGATTTAGTAGCCATATCGCCCCTAATTAGACTTTATCTGTACGGATACTTCGGCGACTACTCTACTGTGAACCGCTGAAGGTATCATCAGGATCATTCTCTGACCCCACACTGGAAACGGCCTTATCCAGCATTCTATTGATCTCCCCACTCTCCTTTAGGCTTTCTAGAGCAGCATTTAGTCGCTCGAGCAGTTCCTTATTCCCTTTCTTAACACCGATACCAAAGGGTTTCGGCGGGAAGTCTCCACTAATATTCACCAGACGATATAAAGTCGGATAGGCTGATGCCTTACGCAAAAGTACCAGGTTAATAATGTCATTGGAGGCAGCATCAGCATTTCCGCTTTGAACAGCCTCTAAAGTTGCTGAGCTTGTGGGCGCTACAACCAATCTGGCCCCCTCCAATGACGGCAGGACAGCACGCATTCTTTTCAGGGAAAGTGAGCCTTTAGTGACAGCAATTATCTTACCTTCCAGATCGATAAAGCTCTCAATATCGCTATCTTTATGGACCAGTAAACCCTCCCCAGTGACGTAATAAGGAATCGAAAAGTCCACTTTTTCTTCGCGCTCTGGAGTGATGGTAAACTGGGATACCACCATATCCACTCTTCCGTCTTCAAGTGCCTTTATACGATCCACATCCAGCACACGGGTTAGCCTTATATAGCCCGGGCCGCCAAATAACTTCTCCCCAATTGCCCTGACCAGGTCAGGCTCAAAGCCTTCTATAGCGCCAGAAGAGGGTTCTCTATACGCCAACCCTGGAATATCATAAGTAACCCCAGCAACTAGCTCTCGATCCTCAAGATCAGCCCAAACATACCCCACATAAATAACCGATAAAACTAGCAAGCTGCCTATTAGACGGGACACTAGATACATAGCTAAGATCCAGTAATTTCAAATATATTGGCTCAGAGCCCCCTAAGTAATTCTGTAATATCCACTGAGACACCAAAGGCCGAAACCTTAGTCGACTAGTAGAAAGAGGCTATAGGTAAATATAGGCGTATATAAAACCAATACAGGTGATACTGCACTTTAAGCTACTACGGATATTGGTTTGCTGGCGTATCTATAATTGATAAGCGGACTATTCGTGCCACCAATACAATAAGCGCAATGTTTCTTCATTTTCACAATTGATAACATTGCACTTGTTGACACCCATTTACTGCTTAGCACCTAACCCTTTCTCTTTTTCAACACCATCAGTTTTGCAAAGGTACGTACGGAGACTGTCTCCACCAAGTAGAAAGGACTATCACCAAACAGTTGGTTCCATTCGCTCAAAGTTCGCTCCCGCCCACGAGTTCCCATCAACATCTGCATGTCCATGGCAGCCAAGTTAAGGTCTGCGCCCTTCTCAGGTAATACTGCGTCAACAATGGCGAGCGTAGCATTTTGCCCTTGCATGGCAGAGTAAATATTATTGAGGAGTCGCTTTGCCTTACTGTCATTCAGCAAGTGAAAAACGGCCGTACACAAGTAGATATCCTTATCACTGTTAGCTACCGGCAGCCTATCGTTAATAATATCTGCTGGGAAGAAGTCCAATCGCTCTTCAACTGAATCACTCAATGAGTTTTTCCAGTACTCTCTTGCCGTCCCCTCGACATTATTCCTGTCGACCACCATCGCCGTCATGTGTTTATATGAAGAGAGGACACTCGCACTTTTGCTGCCTTTTGCCCCACCCAAGTCAATAATCCTATCAAACCTGCTCCAATCAAAATCTTGTAAATACTGTAGCCCGGTAAGATTATCAACGGTATCCATAGCGTCCGAAAACAGCGTGCTAACAGATTGATGATCATTCATATAATCAAACATTTCCTGATCATAAACACCTTCAAAAGGCACACTCCCATCTTTAATATGATCTTCAAACCCATTAAACCATGGCTTGCTGAATTCTGGGGAGTTATGCATAAGCACCATGCTTCTTACGCTGTTACTGGCATCACTGCGCAACACTTCAGAGTTTCGATTGTGCGAAAAGTGCCTTGCTTTTACCTCCTTAAAAATCCCCATTGCACACAACATTCTCATCAATCGATATAGATGCTCTTTATCTGCATTACAATCATTTGCTAGTTTTTCTACTGGAACAACTTCACCGTTAATATGATCAGCTATATTTAATCGGACAGCCGTATACAGACATCTAGACTGCCAAAATAGCGATCCAATTTGCATTACTCGAAATGGCGGCGGCATCAGAGCATTAGGAATATTACAAATACTATTAATCATATTAGAAGCGCGTTTAAAGACCCAATTTACGGCCCTATTTCTTTGCATTGACTGGGGCATAAGAACTCCTCAGAAATAACATCTGATTAAAAATAGATATAAGAGACCGGCCTCAAATTGCTGAGGCCTTATCGCTATAAGCTTTGCAAACCTGACTTCAGAAGTCGGCCATTAAACTCTGCAAGCTGTTTTAAGAAATCGGGGTCCATAACGTGCCCCATTTGCTCTTCCAAGACAGGTTTGGCCAACATCGGCAACATAGCCAAACTGACAAATGAAATCCTGAGCAAATCATACTTGGGGTCTTCAGATTCGGTTTCTTCACCTTTAATTTCTGCTAACCGGCGAGAACCCCTTTGACGCCCCCGCTCCAGGAGCTGACGGATCACATTTTTCCCCGGCCCTTGATTAAGGGCCATGACTTTCAGGATCAGAGCCGGAAATTTGGGATTCTCTTCCATAGTGGAGTAGTAAAGGGCAAAGAAATCTCCAAAATCCCAATCACCATCAAGGCTGAGTTGCTCTACGGCCTCGATCAATGGCAGAAGGGTTTGGCGGATCATATCTTCATAGAGGCCATCCTTGCTACCGAAGTAATATCGAATCATCGATACCGCCACTCCAGCCTTAGCAGCGATCTGGCGAGTTGTGACCCGGTGGTACTCATCGTTTAAAAAGCACTCTCGCGCCGCATCAATTAGCCGATTGGCAACATCCGACTCCTGCATAGGCCCGCTCCTTCCTATCTAGCTTGCAAGAGAGGCTAACAGGGTAACCTACTGCCTTCCAGGCTATTTGTTGTTCAATTTTAGGGGTTTGTACGACTGGTTGAGATGGCCGTATATCCCCAAACTGGATACGACCCCACTCATTCATATGAAATTGCCTCGAAGATATTCGTAGTTTAGAGCAAGTGGATTTGGATCTGGCACTATTTACCCAGCTAACAAAGCACCTGGGTGATCTCTAATATTCAGAACACAAGTATTGCTAATAACACCAAGATATACACTCGAAAATTGATAGTCATCCTCTACATTTTATCTAGTTCTTGAGTTCGCCCTTCGAGAAATGCCACGAATCAAATCTCGCAACCTGAATCAACTTAAAACCACCTATCGACCTCAAATCCAAACATCGGTATTCTCCCGCGCGGCGGCATATTCATCCTGATTTAACTTGTTGCCAGAGTTAATCAGACATGCCTCCTACTCGACTATTTATGGATAAAAGTTTGGCAAAACTTTAAAAACATTTTCAAAGCAGGAACATGAAAATGAAACTATTTACCAGTACCGCACTGGGAATTTCAGCAACCCTAACTTTAACTTTTCAGTCTGCAATGGCATACAGCCAGGCTGTAGATATAACGATACCAAGTTACACCGGCAATGAGTTTGCTCAATTGGAAGAGCAACCCAAATCGAGCCAAGTCATTATTGATGGCAAAATATACCAGCTGACCGGAGATATGCTGGAGCCAGTTCAAGAGGATTCCGGTCAAGTTAGCATTATGTCCGCTGTTGAAATATCAGCGAATAAGTGGCCTGATGGAATCATATATTACGAATTTTACGATAGTGTCACTGAAGAAAATCAACAGCGTTTTATCGACGCCACCAAAGTCTGGGAAGAAATTGCAGACTTACAATTTTTAAGGCGCACCGATCAATCAGACTACGTTCACGTAAGAAACGGAACTGAAAACCGCTCCATGGTTGGAAAAACTGGCGGCGGGCAATTCTTCAGCATGAACAACTGGGATACCAAGTACATTATTGTCCATGAATTGGGCCATGTTATTGGTATGAGGCATGAACATCAGCGATCTGATCGTGATAAATATGTCGAAATCATTGAGGATAATATTAAACCCGAGTATGTCCACAATTTTGATATACGGCAAACCCACAACTACAGTAACTATGACTTCCTGTCTGTAATGCACTATCCATCACGTGCATTTTCGGTTAATGGGCAAGAGACTATTATCCCTAAATCGGGTTATGAGCACTTCAGCCGTATAATGGCCCAGCGTATCGACTTGGGCGGCGGTGACCAGGTTGCTGCAGCATCCCACTATGGCGCGGTCAATATTAATATTCCTGACCCTGCATTCAAGTCATATTTGACGTCCTATTTCGACACAAACAACGATGGTGAGATTGACAGCCTGGAAGCGGCAAACATTGAAGAAATTCGCACTCCAGGCAACGGGGAAATCCAGTCACTGCAAGGTATTCACGTATTCCGATACTTAAAGCACTTAACCGCTGTTAATGAAAACCTCACAGAGTTACCCGAATTACCTAAACGTCTAGAAACGTTAAATATTGCCGGCAACTACTTGGATACTGCGCAATTCGAATGGGTAATGGACCGACATTTCTTAACCGCTATTGATGTTACGGACAACCTCCTCGATGTCTACTCCTGCGAGGCACTTGAGTTAATTGATTCTTATCTTAATGAAGGGAGCATTAGCTTCAGCCCCGCTAAAGGCGGTAATTCATTAGTTTGTGATGAGGAGGCAGAGCTAACTCTTATTCCATCAAAAACGCGAGAGAAATTAAGTAGCAAAGGCGAAAAAGTATTCCATATCGACGTGCCCGAAAATGCTCAAACCCTGACAGTTATTACTGACAATTCAGGCGATGAACTGGGCGGTGAAATGAATATGTACGTGGCCTATAATCGCCAACCGACCACAACCGATTTTGACTTCCGTTCTGAAAATGGCGGTAATATTGAAAGTATTGAGGTCACTTCGCCAGAAACCGGCCGCTGGTACATATTACTGTCTCCTATCGAACGCTCCTTCGAGGGTGTAAATTTAACGGCAACGGTAACTCTGGCTGATCAGTCCGACAATATTCTGGTTAATCAGAAACCTGTCAGCGGTCTTAATGCCAGTGCAGGAGAGTCGTTGTTCTACACCATCACGGTGCCGGAAAATACCAGCGACCTTTCATTTGAGATAACCGGTGGTAGTGGCGATGCGGATCTCTATATTCGTTTTGCTAGCAGACCTACTGAATCAGTCTATGATTATCGCCCCTATTTAGGCGGCAATGAGGAGTCCGTTGCTATAGCAAACCCAACTCCCGGGATCTGGCATGTCATGCTCCACGGCTATACAGACTTCGATCAAGTATCCCTGACCGGCTCTTTTACTGAATCATCTACTGATGAATTTTTAATCCCCGGCGAGGTTATCTCTGACCTGAATGGCCATGCTGGAGATCAATTAGAGTTTAAGATTGAAGTTCCTGAAGGAGCTACCCAGCTTTCTGTAGCTACGGGGGCAGCTCTATTCAACTCCGTTGGTGATGCAGATCTCTACATCAAGCACGGTGAACCCGCCACTGAATCAAATGCCGACTACGCTTCTAAAAACTGGGGCAACTATGAATCCATAGATTTGAACGCTCCTCAATCAGGCACTTGGTATATTACCGTCTATGGTTATACCGACTTTGAAAATGTTTGGATTAGTGCTGATTATTGAAGCATGAATAATTAACTAATAATTTGGTAGTAGAGCTTCGTTAAATCAACGGACTCTACTACTCCTCTTGAGGAGTAAATTTGCATAGAATTTTACTAATAACTTAACCACTTGTAACATTACAGTATGTATTTAGAGGTTAAGAAATGACTATCCCAACGCGCCAGATCCGCGCTAGCTTTAATAATCACACCATTCGCGTCTACCAAGCATACAACACAGCCATTGCAAATTCCGCCCTACAAAACGGAACCTTTGTATCCCCACCATTCAAAATGGAACGTATGACCTGGATTAAACCCTCTTTCCTATGGATGATGTACCGTTCGGGTTGGGGAGAAAAAGACAGCGGACAAAACCGCATTCTGGCGATAGATATCACTAGAGAAGGATTTGAATGGGCCTTACAGAATAGCCTACTTAGCCACCAAACCGATCAATACCCAACGAAAGAAGCATGGTTGGAGGCTAAGAGAACTACACCTGTCCGTATTCAATGGGACCCTGAACGGAATTTAGATCTGGAACCCCTTCCTCACAGAGCTATTCAGATTGGGCTGTCGAATAAAGCTGTAATGCTTTACGTTAACGAATGGATTCAGAAAATTACTGATGTAACTGAAAGCGCCCACAGAATTCACCAACTAGTCAAAGCGGGAGAATTTGAGCAAGCGGAGAATCTTCTTCCCTCAGAGGTTGAGTACCCCTTAAGTATTTCATTAAAAGAAAGATTGGAAATGTAAATCTGCACGGCCAATACCAACGTTAAGCCCCTGTGACACATCCAAAAATCGAAAAGTGCGATGAAAATTTTGGTCAGCCAATGGGGCTCAATTGAACTGATGCTATTACTTTTAAAAAACCAATATAGAGAATGACAAGCAGCGTTATCCTTCCCCCCAGAAATACAACAAGCCGCTGTAGACTTTTCAAACAAACACAAGAAATATAGGCACTAAAATGATCTTATTGGATTTTATTAAGTTTGTTTTAGTGTCAAAGCTGCGTAAAATTGATGAATATTTATCGGAATTAGAGTCTTACCCAGCAGTTTTTTAAGGGTCGTTGATTCAAACAAATCCAAGACTCATTTCTCAAAGGAGAACAGTAGCGTGACGTAAAAGTAAGTAAAAGGCGCTGACCCAAGGTGCGCCAACACCAGGGGCCAGCTAACCAAATTGATAAATCACCTATCAAGATGGCTGTATGCATAGTACGCTAGAAACCCGCTCGTCTTCAATAAAGTCGAGAAGATCCAGTAGCTTGAAGCGATTGCCCAAGCCCTGGGAGCGTAGTGCCCGCCTTTTCTTCTTTTATGCTTACCGTTCTCGCGCTCCCCCATGCCTTTCCTGCAATCACGACTTTCTAAGCCTTCCGGTTTCGGAGCCCAAAAAAATAGCTTGAAATTCAGTAGGAAAAAATATGTTGATCTTGAAGCGTCGGACTGGTGAAAACCTAAGAGTTGGAACAGATATCTCACTCAAAGTACTAGAGGTTAAGGGCAACCAGGTAAAGATCGGGATCCATGCCCCCAAATCCCTAGCAGTTCACCGCGAAGAAATTTATAGACGTATTCAAAGGGAGCAGAAACTCAGTAACAGAAAACGCTGAGAATCAACTTCCCTTTAAATGAGGGCCCACAATGGGCCTCAACCTCAATCTATCGGCCAAGGTTTTCCAACTCTTTCACAAAGAGCAACTCACTAAGCCAACCCAAAAGAAATCCATAGTCTCCTTGAGTGTCCCCCGCTAAGTTAGAGCCCATACCTCCTGGCCCGCTAAATCCAAAGCCACTAAAACTACCACCTTTGCTCACTTGCCACGCAAATGCGAATCATTATCATGTTTGGCAGTTTACTTGCTGGAAGTCCTCTCATGTTTCGCAAAACCCTGCTAGCTACCGCACTCGCAGCCGCAGTACCCGCCTCCCTCGCCAATGAAACGCCTTCAGATCAGCCCACGGTAATGGAGGAAACCGTAGTAATCGGTGTGCGCCAGCGCCTCTATGAGCGCGGAGCCTTGCTGGATGCAATCCAGAAAACTGAGGTTGTTGATGAAAGTCTGATCAAATCCCTGCAGGCGGTTAACCTCACTGACGCCATTGAAAAGTCCCCCGGTGTTCGAGTTTCCAATGAGTGCTCCATGTGCGGGGTCAAACGAATAATGCTGAACGGTATGCGCGGTGAGCACTCTACCATCCTCACCGACGGCGTTCCTCTTCACACCATGATGGCTGGCTATTACGCAGTGGATGCACTGGCCACAACAGGTGTCTCTCGTATCGAAGTGGCCCGAGGTGCGGGAGCATCACTGCTCGCACCCGAAGCAATCGGCGGAACCATCAATGTCATCTCCAAGGAAGTCGAGGAAACCGGCCTCAACATCAATGCCTCTATGGAGGACAACGACAGCTATTTTCTAGGCATGATGGGCGGCTATGTAAGCGATGATGAACGCACCCGTACATCGCTGGTCATTCAGGATGATAAGCACCACCAGATGGACAATGATGACAACGGTGTTAGCGAAGCACCGCTGCAAGAGAACACCAGTTACGTAGTTCGCCTCTCCCATGACCTGGGTGAGCGGGACAACGTGGTACTGCGCACAGCCTATACCGACTCCAGTATTTTTGGCGGCCCCCAGGGATACAGCATTGGTTCCGTCCTACAAGGCTACGATGGTGTGGAATCTGACCACTTGTTTGTCAACGACGATGTGCGACAGCAATACATTGGCAAACCCTGGGAAACCACCGAATGGATCTCCACCACTCGCAGTGAAATTTCCTCAAGTTGGCTCCACGAATTCAACGAATCCTATAACACGCTGTTTACTGTCGCCTGGTCTGAGCACAAGCAGGACTCCTTCTACGAAGGGTTCGATTACACCGCTACAGACACACTCAACTACTTCGACCTGCGCAACAATTTGATCCTTAACGATCAGCACATGCTCACCTTTGGTGTCGATCTTCGCGATGAATCCATGCGTTCCGACTCTGTCGCAGGGGAGGAAAGTTATAATTACATCGAAGACAGTTTCGACTACCAGACTACCGGCCTCTACATACAGGACACCTGGACCGTTTCACCGGATCTTGAAGTGGCACTGGCCATACGCGTAGATAACACCAAAGCCGACTTTGTCGCCGAGCAAAAGCCCGGCACAGAGATCGATGAAACGGTGGTGGCCCCGCGTATAGACCTCCGCTATCTGCACGACGACCAGTGGACCTCCCGGGTAGCGCTGGGACGAGGTTACCGAGCCCCCCTATCTTTTTTCGAAACAGATCACGGCATTCTTGATGCCGGTGATGGCTTTGCCATCGAGATCGAAAACCTTGAAAAATCTATATCCGCAACTTATGCATTGAGCTTCGAGGGAGAACGCCTCAACAGCACCCTGTCACTGGCATTTACCGAAGTCGATAACCTCGCAGCACTGAGCGAAACCGAAGATGGAGTACCACTGCTTACCCAGATGCAGGAAAGCGCCTCCGTAGGTGCTGCCGATATCACTCTCGGCTACGCGCTGACCGAAAATTTGACTATCGGTGGCACACTGGAGACCTATGATTACGACGATGTTTTCCGGGAATCTTTTGCCATTACTCCAGTAGAGCAGCGTGCACTATTTAATCTGGATTACAAAGCCGACTACTGGATGCTATACGCCAGCGCTACCTGGGTGGGCTCCCGGGACTTGGATGAATTTGGCTACGAAGGTTTCAACCAGTTGGGCGACTCCAGTTTAAAAAGCACGAGCGCAGACGCCTATTGGACAGTAGATCTTAAATTAACCTTTGACGTCACTGAAAACCTGAGCCTTTATCTGGGCGGAAACAACCTGACAGATTACACCCAGGTTGAGGAAGGTGAGAGCCCTCTATTCTGGGATGCCAGTGGTGCCTACGACGTAGCCTATATCTACGGCCCGCTCCGAGGGCGTGAATATTACCTGGGTTTCGACTGGAACCTGTAATGCGAACCTGGCTCGCACTAATCACACTTCTGTTCGCGCCTGCTGGCGCAACAGAAGCTGCCATTTCCCTTTACGATTTTGAACTGCGCAGCCTCGCCGGCCCCGAGCGTATCAACCTGCAGCAATTCAAAGGGAAACCCAGCCTGATATTACTGGTTGAACCTGACTGCCCCTGGTGCTTTCGCCAGGTTCGAACAATCAACCGGCTTACTAGCAAGTGCTCCCAACAGTTTCAACCCATCGCTCTAGGTATCAATGGCTCCCGAAAAGCCCTACTGGCCGAATATCGAAAGCTACGCCCGGAATTCCCCATGCTTCAAGCGAGCACACAGCTTCAAAAAGTACTGGGCGAAACTCCCGGAACTCCATTTAGTTTCCTTATAGCCTCCAGCGGAGAGCCTCTCAGCTGGCTAAGGGGGTATATTCCGGATAAGAAACTACAACCGATTTTGGAGAGGAGCTTTGGTTTTAAATGTGAAAGTAGCTTTACGTTTCAACCTGGTTAAGCAAGAAAGATGAATTATAGACTTGAAAAACCCCGTGATTAGAGCGACCAGCCAAGCTTGATAGACACATCTATCGCCCCCTAATCATTGACATCAAAAACTAGTACTTATCACCTCCGAACTTCCCCCCAAAGAAACCACAACTAAATATTAGTACGATCATGCTTATTAACTGAAAGCAAGAGGAGCACCTCTTCTACATCAAAACACGAGCCCCCACTAATAAGCCTTCCCAACAGATCCTTCTACGAAGCCTATACAATCACGCATAATTTTTCCTACTTAAGAAAACCAATACCAGATCAAGTAGCAGTTTTTGATGGTTACTTTAGTAGTCAAGTCCAGCGTCAGCACGAAGACGGAGCAAACACCCAAAGCCAAAGAAACCGTCGAGTAAGATGTTAAGACAAATGGAAAAAAGATATGAAATGAATAAAATGGCTCTTTATGCCGACACAAAAAACAGCATACTCTAGAAAGGCTCACAATGTTAGAAACAGGTTACTATTGAATCTGCCTGTACAGACTAGTGATTACCTCAACCCGCATTACCTGAATTAGCTATTTACACTGACAGGGTGAATTGATCAGCCCCCTGAAAGGGTCAAGTGAAAATATCCAGGGGGTGAAGTGTCAAATGGGATTAATTGCTGGAAACATAAAAGTAACCAAATGTTGGGTACCCTCCTGAGTGGCACGTATCAGCCAAGTAAAAATTAACCTTCTTTTTTGCATGAAAAGCAGCCATCAACTGAGCTAAAGTCTCTTGCCCATTTACTGCATCACTACTCCAACGAACAGAATTCTTTGAACATTCTTCCGGCCCTACCACCTCATCAATTGTTACATAACAAGTTGAATCATTAAGGTGGCAGCCCATCCTTATAATCTCTTTTTCACCTGACATATCAGCGAGAGTTGAAGCTGAATAGCCCACTCCAAGGATAGAGACTAAGAAACCAATGAAAAAATCCTTCTTAAACATATCTGTACCAAAATTTAGCAATTTGTTATACACGGACATCGTGTTGAATAGCAACCATTGTAAGATGGCCGCCAGCCATCAACTTATTAAGCACTATCGATTTTTACAAATATTCTTTAAAAAGTACACAACTACAACAGGGGAATTGGGGCTTATTTACTACTTAAACTGAACAATTAAAAGAGGACAAATAAAGCTAACATCAGCCTCTAGCCCAACTTTTACTATCTATACAGTTAAGACCGCTACTAAATCCCTTTTTAGTCATATAATTTTATTTGCAACATGGAGAGGGTAGTTTCATGTTTAAATTACCTACTTTTTTATTAAATCAATCACGACGAAAAACAGCACGCTCGTACTTAATCATAAGCCACAACACTTCCCTAAATGTCATTTCTATACCGGTATCACTCTCCTGAATCCTCCCTAAGTACCGTGTGTTATTGCCCACTCCCTTCGGCTCCCATCATTTGATGAAAGAGAGTAATTCATAAAACTTCAAGGAAGCTATAGAGATATGCTACGTCCACCCTTTCAAATACCAGAAAGCACAAGTTTTAAACGCTAACAACGTCATTTCTCTCATACACCAAGTAGTAATTCTTGTCTAGGTGGCAACCGTTTAAAATTTAATCGCCACCCAAATAGAATAGCGTATATTATCCTATATGAAATACTAATCGACTTACATGATTTGCATAAACAAACCATTAAATTAAACACCTTTTGTATATTTCATCTAAGGAACCTCTTATCAATGGAGCATTTTTCTAGAATTAAGCTGAATTGTTTTAAAAAACTCACTTTTCTATGCAAATACGCTTAATTTCCGCGCAATAGCTCCCTAATTTTTTACCTGAAAACCCCGGTAGGCGAATTTCAGACACACCCCCTAAGCGGCCAAGTATTCTCTCCCTATTAGTAAGTTGGTAAAACCTGCTAGCAAGCACAGCCGCTCAGTATTTTTTAACAGTCCCCGATAGCGGACCTTGTCATAACCAAATACCCGTTTAGTATAGCGAAAGGGGTGCTCTACCTTCGCTCTTATCTGTGCCTTGATCTTTTCTACCTTACGGAGCACATCACGCCCTGGAAGAGTTTTTAGCTTGCTCGGCTTCATTGCTATGTGCCAATCCATCTCCCGCACCTTCAACTCTTCACGCTTCTCCGCACCAATGTGCCCAGAATCACCCCAGACTCTTCCTTCTTCCCCGTGGGGGACTCGCTCTGCGGCTGTGACATCATGTGAGCTCGCTGCTGTTGTTTCTACGCGATGTATTACTCCGAGCACGTCTTCAACCCCGATATACATCTTCATTCCAAAGTGCCGCTGATTGCCTTTCTTTGTTTGATGCATTTCTGAATCACGCTCTTTCTTTTTATTCATAGTTGAAGTTAGCGTAGAGATAGTAGCGGCATCTACAATGGTGCCTTCACGCAGTCCCACGCCATTTTCAGCAAGATGTTTATTGATTTCATCAAATAGGGCTGTACCTAGCTGATTCAGCTCCAGTAAGTGGCGAAAGTTAAGAATCATTATTTCGTCGGGAATTGGGCCGCTCAAAGTCAATCCAGAAAAATTACGCATAGATTCAATCTCATATAACACATCTTCCATGGAAGGGTCACTTAAATTGTAAAACAACTGCATGCAATGAATACGGAGTATGATACTCAATGAATATAGTTGTCGGCCACGTTTGTCTCGGGGATTACAAGGAGTGATCTGAGTTTCTAGTCACTGCCACGGGATGAGGGCTTCCATTTGAGAAAGAAATTTTTCCCGACGAGTTATACGGCGCTTTAGATTGTATTCTGCTTCAGCAAAGGTGACTTGGTGCATAATCTATCGTAGCCTTGACGGATAACTGAATACTACCAAATTGGCTCGGAATTATTCAGAGGTTCCCTAGGTTTAATACCCAAATCAACGATTCTAGAAACCTCATCAGTAGAAGCTCTATGATCCTCATCATCCCTTTTACCTGGAGCTGTGTATTCCGAATCACTCCACATTCTCATCACATACTTTGCATCTTTAACTTGCTTGGGGGTAAAGGATAATATCTGCTTATCTTTAGCTCCTGGCTGCCTCTGAACTTGAACAAGGCGTTCAGATAAATCATAAGTGAGACTCAAATCTAAAGAATCTATAATACGCTGCACAAACCCAATGTAATTTCCCCCGAAACACGCTCACATACTCGAAATGCATGACCGTCATTCGATGCATAGCGAGCAATATTAAAACTAAAACTTAAAAAGTGCTTATCTGTAAGTGCAGTATGCCAGCTAACTTTATCAAGCTTATTTCGCAAAGGCTGACTTTCAGAGTACAACCAACTCTTATTAGCCTGCTTTATCTATTGGCAATTAACAGGCCCCAAATAGTTGGGCCATCGATATTGAGTCAAATCAAATGGGTCGCTTTTTAAACCTGGATCAAAGTTATGAAGGTCTCTCAATTCATATCGGCGATATGCTTCTTTTGTCAGTACTCTCGCATCAAATAAACTTTCATTAACTGGAAGATCCTCTATTGAAGTAACAGCAACTACTAGGCCAACTTTACCGCCATCCCCCCCTATAATGGGCAGCCCCTTAAACCCCCAACTCTTAGATACGTAACATCTGGAAATTTGACTTTATCGTCCAAGTTATCACTCGAACGGTATGAAATTGGGCAAAAAATATTAGCCTTATAAATATCAAATTCCCCAGTCTCTGCCTCCCATTTTTGAGCAGAGGGAAATGGATCCGCTGGAGGGGGGGCATGAAAGAAAGTTTAGAGCCGGATAGTGTTTTCTCTATCCTTCTCGCACTACGGAAGTTTGGCCCACGAGAAAAAATATCTTTCAAAAAATTCATATGAAACCTATTTTTTGACCACACTTTTCTTTAACAATTACTTCAAGGGCATAGTTGACCCACTATAATATTGTTTATTTAAGCTTGGAATACTTGCTAACATTGTATTGGCTATAGCGGCCGCTAGAATCCCAAACAATGCTTTTGCACCTGCAAAAGAAAGATTCGAAGCAGCCTCTACAGTAGCAAAAGCTACAACATTCGAATCAGCTCTTTTATAGATTTTTACAGCAGAATCAAAAGCACCTACAAGTTTATTGGCTAACTCTTCTCTTGCTCGCGACTTGCACAGCTCACTTACCTCCATTGCTTCCTTTCCAAGTCCTAATTCAAAGCCATCAAAAATCTGGGCAACACCTGACGTGGCTTTATACCAGGTTGAACCTGTAGTGGTCTAATACTTCCAGACACTTCGCTAAGATAGTAAAACTACCAAGCGGGGTGAAATATGACAAAAGAAGGTGCACATCGGCAGTTCAAGCCGGAATTAAAGAAAGACGCCGTAGCCCTAGTCTCTGAGCAAGGGTACTCGATTTCTAAGTCCGTAGAGACTGTAGGAACCACTCCCAACAACCGGCGACGCGGGATGCCCGCGAGTGAGCGGAATTGGGTCGGTTGCGACACGAAATCAAGCAATTGCGGATGGAGAAAGAAACCCTAAAGAAGGCCTTGAAATTGGGTGTTACCGAGTGCGTAGGCTCATTAACAAGCTAGGTTTGGCAGTAAAACGCAAGAAGCGATTTATGTTGACGACAGAGAACAAACACCAGCTTCCGATTGCAGATAATCTTCTGAATAGGGAATTCTCATCAAGTGTTAAAAATCAATTTTGGACGACTGATTTTACGTATATCTGGATTGTGCAGGGCCGGTTGTACTTGGCGGTAGTGATTGATCTTTATTCGCGTCGGATTGTTGGTTGGCATCTAGGTCGCCAGATGGAGACTGCCTTGGTAAGCCATGCGTTGCTGATGGCTACCAATTTGCGTACACCGCCAAAAGGCTTTTTACATCACTCTGATCAAGGTAGTCAGTATGCCAGTTATACTTACCAAGCACTGTTCAAGCAGCATGGGATGGCATACTCAATGAGCCGCAATGGAAATTGTTGGGACAACGCGCCAGCTGAACGTTTTTTAGTGGCCTGAAATGGGAGTGGTTAACGGGAAATCCCATGCAGCAAGGGAGTATGCCATAATCGATATGAGAGCCTATATTACTTATTACAACTCACGCAGAATACATACAACTCTGGGCCCCTATCGAATTTGAGAAATGTGCTTAAAGAGGTGTTCGGTTGGACTTGACCACAACACCGACGTATGGACAACTCTTAAGGTCTCTCACTACATAATCTACATGTACTCCGGCGCCCTTTAACATAGGGTGGCCAACAGACATTGAGCAGAGCATTTCCCAACAATACCGACATATTTGTCCCGGTGGTGGGTATTCGGATACAGGGGGGGCAGCAATACCAAGTCATTTCTGCAAAGACATCCATACCGTGGGTCTTAGCTCAACGCCCCCTAAGCTGCAGCCATTCATAGTCGTCCGCAACGTAATAACAACCGGCAACGATGCTTACTGGAGCGCGACACTACATGCCAAAGCTGTTCTCCCGGCTGGTGTCGACCTCAGCACTCAACTATGATCCTGCCATGTCAGCTAGAAAGTCCAGCCCGCCATGACCATGTCGACATTGTTTCGCTCCGCCGACCACCGTAATGATGGCGGGCGCCTGCCTTCTTTTTCTCGGCGGACTCTTAATCGGTATTCCTGTCAGCGCTCCGGGTGCGTCGATCATCGGCATGGCACACACGCTCGGTCTACTCGAAACCGTGTTCATGCTCGCTTTCGTCATGCTCCGGCCGTCTCTCCGGTTCAACTCGTACAACGCCTGGTTTTTTTGCGGAGTAACGATAGCCTGCTTCTATTGCAACTTTGCAGGTGTCTCCCTGACGATACTGACCGGCGCCGGCCAATATCTAACGCCATGGAGTACGTATCTCGGCAACACGCCATCGCCGGCGAACACGGTGGTCGCCTCTTAACTTAATGTCAGCGCACTCGCGCTAGTGCTTCCGTTCATGCTGTTCTCCGGCTGGATCGACAAGACGTGCCAGAGCGACTGGCTTCAGACCGTTATAGCCATCGTCGCGACACTGGCAACGATCGCGCTTGTGGCCCTCACAGTGGTGACGTCCTGAGCCGGGCCCAACCGCACAACACTTTCCGCTCGGATAGCGGTCGATTGATCCCTCCCTTCAACAACGGACACACCAATGAGCAACTGGTTTTTCCTCAACGGCTGTTCCCCACTCACGCCCAAGAATCAGCAGGAAGCTAGCAGGTTGACCATAAAGCGACAAACTGGCGAAAACCCAAGAACTGATACGAATGACTTGATTACAGTATTAGGAGTGAAGGGAAAGCAAGTAAAGTTAGGCATCCACGCCCCCCATATCTTTACCAGCTCACAGTAAAGAGATCTTTGTATGTGAGCCTAGCTACCTACCCCACGAACGTACCAATAAAAAATTTAGCGGTTAGCATAAATTAAGGGACAAGCCAATCTTCTAGAAGATACAAAAAAGACATAAACCTATCAAATAAAACCTATTTTTCTTTATCTTGTTTTCAAAACAACAAAAGCTAAGTCCATAAAAAAACTCCTTGACTCTCTCCCTCATTCAAAACCAGTATAGGTCCTGTCTATTTTGACATTTAAGAAAAAACAAAATTTTTTACACTATAGAGCCAAATCAACATGAAAATTTCAAAGTTATGTTTACTACTTCCCGCTCTGGCAATTTCCGCTCTATCAACTGCTGAGGAGAACCCCTTCTATTTTGGGGTTGGTTACGGCCAGCAAGATTTCGAGGGAAAAAGTAACCTATCTGTAGATTTTATTGATGGGGAACGATTTAAAGATCAATCCAATTCAATTGATATCTATGCTGGCTATCAGATAAACCCGTATTTTTCTGTCGAAGCTGGATATAGTCACTATGACAAGGCAGCCGATACTTACACCTATAACCTCGCGTCAATAAATGACAAATCTATCGATAGCCTCGATGAAAACCCATTAAGCAACAACTACGAAGAAATACAAGTAGATAGCGCACAACTTAATGCCGTATTTCATTACCCTATACTCGACAGAGCTACCATGAGCGCCTACCTCGGACTTGCCTATACCAGTATTGATAGCGAGCTCAGATTCCCACCGGGAACTGTTTCTATATATCCCGAAATAGTCACCCGATCCAGCGACAAAGACTATGACCTGGCCTACGGCCTCGGCGTGAAATATGATTTTACCGATCGCTTCGCAGGCAAACTACAGTGGAAGAACATTGATAACGGCACCCTCGAAATAAGTGGGTTGCACCTGTCACTAGAGACCCGCTTCTAAGTTGCTGAACAAAAGGGGCTTCTAAACAAGCAGTCACCAAACAAGTACTCGCACCTTTGTGGGGCCCCTTCCCTACATTAGAGTCACCATTACAATGCGCTCGCATCTGCGGCCCATTCCAGCATAGCTCTGTGGAAATTCCAGGCGTATAGCGCCAGTTCCTATTATAGTGACGCCTTGGCGAAGATTATCCCAATAGCAACAGTTCCGGACACCCACCAAATAGAGTGTTGGCATTGCTTCAGTAGAGCAGCGTGCACTATTCAATCTGGATTACAAAGCCGATTACTGGATGCTATACGCCAGTGCTACCTGGGTTGGCTCCCGGGACTTGGATGAATTTGCTTCCGAAGGTTTCAATCAGTTGGGCGACTCCACTTTAAAAAGCACAAGCGCAGACGCCTATTGGACAATAGATCTTAAATTAACCTTTGACGTCACTGAAAACCTGAGCCTGTATCTGGGCGGAAACAACCTGACAGATTACACCCAGGTTGAGGAAGGTGAGAGCCCTTTATTCTGGAATGCCAGTGGTGCCTATGACGCAGCCTTTATCTACGGCCCGCTACGAGGGCGTGATTATCACCAGGGCTTCGACTGGAACCTATAATGTGTAGTAGTTCAGACTTGATCTGACAGTTACTGGTCTTTCAGGAGGTACTCTGTCAGGTCAAGTCTGAACTACTACAGCTGATAAGCTCCACCTGAGACTCAATGTCTACAAAATAAGCACAAAGACATGTGCAAACCAGTTCTAGCACCTGAATCTATTGATGCCTACAGCATTAACTTATTGACCGATTTATCTGATACAACAAGCAAATAGATTGAAAAAATAATTACAGTTCAATTTTTGCCCGCTACATATTTGAAGGCCGAAGCTTCTCAATTATTGGTTTGTCATTGTCACTCCCCCTATTCTCGCCTAACCCCTATCAGCTCAACCCAAATAAATTAACATTCACTTAAAGAATAGATAGAGACTAGACCATCGAAAGTGCAATAAATTTACTTTGCAATAGTCTATGCTGCTATGAGACAAACCTCCTCAAACAATGCGGTTTTTCAGCCCCCCAGAAAACCTTCCTGCTCCAATACAATTTAGGCAAGCTAATGAGGCTAGTGTGTATTTTTCGTTTTCATTAATCCGTGGAGCCCTCTGTATTTAGCACATAAACTTCAAGCTTTTATACCGCCCTTCATGCTTTATTTTCTTTGACAGCCATCACATTGTCACAAAACACCAAAAATGACTTCATTTTTTGACCCACTACTCAAGCAACTATTGATTAATGGAAACGTAAATTTTATTAAAACATGTTAATTCATGTATGGCATGGAACCCATGTCCACGTGAAAGGTCTGTCTTATTAGCAATTTTTAACGGGCAATTATTTATTTACTAACTGAATTTTTTGATCCTGGTGACAAGGAAAGAATGGCCGACATCCTCAAACACCAACTTATTTCACAGTATTCACCAGGAAATTGAACTTAATATTCCAGTCGTTCTAAATAAATCGACGAGAATAATGTAAACCAGGAGTAACCTTATGCTTTTAAGAAAAAAAAGCGCGCTTGCGACAATGTTGCTGATACCTTTCAGCTTACAAGTACACGCTCACGGCTGGTCTGAATTTCCAAAAGCCAGGCAAAAAATTTGCTATGATCAAGGCAATATCTGGTCTGGAACACCATCCAATCCAGGCTGTGCCCTGGCAAAATCCATTTCTGGATCTTATCCTTTCCAACAACACAACGAATTCTCCATTAACATCCCTGACTACAATAATTCTGCCGCTGTAAAAAGTGCCATTCCTGATGGAACTCTTTGCTATGCAAATGACTCGCAGAAAAAAGGAATGGGAGCAGCAACTGATGCCTGGACCCGTGTAGAAGTCAATGCGGGAACATTCGAATACGTATTCCAGGCAACAGCGCCACACAACCCATCTTTTTGGGAGTTTTACCTTACGAAGGCGGAAGCAGACCTGTCACAACCACTGGCATGGGATGACCTTGAGCTTATCCAGGAGGAAGGGGACGTACCTGTCGTCAATGGTCAATATCGCATGAATGTCACCATTCCAGAAGACAGGGTAGGTAATGCAATTTTATTTGTACGTTGGCAGCGAGTAGACCCAGTTGGTGAAGGCTTCTACAACTGTAGTGATATCACTATTGTAAATACTGATGTTGAACCGCCTAGCGAACCTGATCCCGGCACCACACAGCCGCACCTGATTCAAGGCAACACCTTTATTCCAGAAGACAATAGTATAGATTCGGTTAATGTGGGGGACACCGTCAATTATACGGTATTCAATAAAAATGGTGAGGAACACTCATCATTTTCGCTGGCAATTACCGAGGATAATAAGAATGACTGGGACAGGCTTTTAGCTTCTCAAGTCACCGGCTGGTACCAATCAAACCACAATGGAAATGTTTTTATTGGTCGCTGGCATGAAGAAATGAATCATTACATGTACTTCCAGGGTGATTTACATGGTAACTACTTCAACTCCAAAGACTCACGTGCCTCCGGTCAATTCACTATTACAAGCAACGGAAGTGAATTAATCGCCACTATCACACCTAAGGTTTTAAAACCGCTTGATATAGCTAGAGTAGAGCATGGGGATTTAGTGGTACTTTCATCGGGAGAAAGTGTCGGAAATATCAATAATACGGAATGGTCACAGGTAAGTGGGAGCCCTGCTGAAACCGCAACCGGGCCCAGTGGTGCACTGGTTATCGACACGTCAAGCTTAACAAATGAACAGCATGAATTAAGTTTCAAGTTAACCGTAAGCGGTGACTCTACTGTTGATGACGAGATCTACTCATTTACTGTTGAACCATCAACTACCACAGATCCCACAGATCCCACAGATCCCACAGATCCCACAGATCCCACAGATCCCACAGATCCCACAGATCCCACAGATCCCACAGATCCCACAGATCCCACAGATCCCACAGATCCCAGTATTCAAGCTTGGGATAGCAACGAAATCTACACCGCAGGTGATATCGTTAGCCACAATGGTGAAACATGGACTGCCGGATGGTGGACAAGGGGCGAGGAGCCGGGTACAACCGGCCAATGGGGTGTTTGGCGTTAAGTTAAAGGTCACCAACCAAAACAAGTAGCTAGTAGAAAATTATCTGCTAGCGCTTATCTGAAAGGCCTCAATAATCCTGAGACCTTTCATTATAAAAGCTCACCCCAAAAGAGTTACCTTTCAACTGGATCAACATTTGGAGATTGTGGACTGGAGTAGTCGACATTTAGATCCCAGAAAGCGCGGCGCCTTTACTGAGAATACTCCCCTATTCTCCAGCAGCTGGAAATTCCATCAAAATACTGATCAATCTCAATCGAAATTTTGAAAGCCACTATAAAGATAACGTAAGCGTTGAAGAGGCTGTGCGACATGCTTGCAGCGAGCGCGATAAGCGCTGGGTACACAGCATAAGGACTGTCGGCACAACCTTTCTCCAGCGCCCTGCTAACTCCACTCCGTCACCACCATCATTACTTCCAGCTTTCACCTAAAACCACAATTTTTAATCCAAATCTGAATTCTTGATACTTTCATTACACCTTAGAAAACTAACAGACTGGGAGAGCATCTGCTTCACCGCCAGCGCCTCTAGCACCACTCTTCAATCTGTTGGCATGCTGGTTTTCTGATGCACCGAATCAGGAAAGGATTGGTTATATCTAGCGGTAGTGATCGACCTATATAGTTGGCTAGTTATTGGTTGGGTAACGTCGAAAACGGGTGGCTAACTTATGACGCTTTTCAAATGACTATATGGAGATGTAAGAAGCCTACGAATGTTCTCCTGCATACTGACAGGAGAAGTCAGTATTGCTCTAGGAATTATCAACCTTTAATTACAGCGTATGATCTGCGGTACAGTATGAGCGCCAAGGGTAATTACTACAATAACGCCTTTGCAGGTACCTTTTTCCACTCACTTAATGCAGAGCTAATCCATGGTATCCACTGTTGATGGCTAGGATCAAAAATTGCCACTTTCAAATAGTAATACCTGCTATCTCTTGCACTTCTAGCTGCCTATCAAACCCTCTACAGCTCAACTCAATAAAGATCGAAAACACTTCTCACCGAAGACAAAGTTGCATGTATATTTTACAGCAACCTCTGTTAGAGCCAAATAAACCTTACTTTCTGCCAAATCACTATTCTACTTATTTCTAGGTAAGATGGAAAATGGTAATGACTACCCATTCCTATTATTTCTTACATACAAATCAGAACTCTCGGTAGAATATTTCAAGTATCTCTGTGTATTTTTTAGAAAAATCTTAACCCTCTTATTCAGGCAATATTCACATAGATAATTTAGAATTACTTTTCTAGCGAAAACATTAATTTAAATGCTAGAAGGTTAACCTTTGTTGTTAATGGGGAAGTATGTATGAAAGTGAATTCTCAAAAATTAATTATATGCCTTGCAGTTACTGCTCTGCTCTCTGGATGCGGAGGTAGTTCTGGAAGTGACAAGTCAGCGAACAGTAATTCTGAAAGCGAACCAGTTAGTGGAGGTGGGAGTGGCTCTGGAAATGGGACAGGGAATGGTTCCGGGAGTGGATCTGGAGATGGAGATGGAGATGGAGATGGAGATGGAGATGGAATTACCACTACACCTCCAACGGACGACCCCGATGCTGGCAGCTCGCGCTTCACAGTTAGCTTTACACCTTTAAGCGGCAGTACTATTGGTAAAGATAAGGAAATCTATTTAGATTTTAGCGAATCTATTCTGATCGACAACATTGTCATATCTGGAAGCATGGGAGAGGCTGGTGAACTTTCTCAACTCGATGAAGATACGCTTATATTACATCCCAGAGGAGACTGGACCAACTCTTCGAACTACTCCCTAACAGTTAACGCCACAGATGATTCCGGCTATGATATCGAAGCGCTAACTGCCACCTACTATATTGATACGCTCTCCCCTTCCATTACTAGCTTCGAGCCAGATATCACTCGCCTGGAAAAAGATGACACGATCAATGTCCTCTTCTCTGAGACCATGGATATCGAGAGTCTTGCCCTATCTGGTACTCTCGTAGAAGATGACTATACAATCAACTGGTCAAAAACAAATATACCCAATGATACCTTAACGATTAGTTCTGTAGATGGCTGGAAATCAGCTCAAGATCGTAGCATTCAGATTGATATAGACGATCTTGTAGGGATTCCAATGATCACTTATGAGAATAGCTTTACTGTTCCCTTTTACTTTGAGAATTTTGATCCCGCACAGGTCGTTATAGGGCAAGATAGCTTCTCCAGCACAGATTTGGGAATAAATGCTAAAAATTTTGCCTTTCAGCCATCCGGTGATGTCAGTATCGATGATGAGGGGAAACTATTTATATCAGATACTTCGTCCAATCGCGTCTTAGTTTTCAATTCAATTCCTATTACAAATGGCTCACCTGCAAATGCAGTAATAGGCAAGGACGGACTGGACACTCTGGCCTTATCAAACCCGGAACAGGAATTATTCGGTCCCTCAGACATTAGTTTTGATGGAGAGCACCTGCTAATTTCTCAATACCGGGAAAGGCATATTTCTATTTACGATAGTGTGGTATCCGGAGCAGGGGCAGCGCCTACACTGACTTTAAATATTGGAGATTATGACATCTCCCCCTGTAGAAGCCTGGGACTTTGGATTAACTGGGGAGCCACCGTTACTGATGGCAAAATATTGGTTACTGATGCAGCTAATTCCAGGGTGTTAATATGGAGCCAAATTCCTGAAAGTAGTTATACCTCCCCGGATCTCCTTGTTGGTCAGTCAGGGTTAGAAAACTGTGATCCAAACGATGTAGACCAAAGTGGTATATCATATCAACTATCAGCAAGCACCCTATACGATCCAACAGATGTTTGGAGTGACGGAGAAAAACTGGCCATTATTGACAATGGAAATAACCGAATTCTTCTTTGGAATAATTTTCCTACCAGCAGTTTTGCGCCTGCTGATATTGTTCTCGGACAACCCTCATTCAGCGAAAGGAATATTGAACTACCCGATGTGGACGGTACTGAATGGCCAGTAAATAGTAAGACCCTAAATCGTCCAGAAACTGGCATCTGGTCAAATGGCATTCAACTCTTTGTTGCCGACGCGAAGAACAATAGAGTTTTAGTCTGGAATAATTGGCCAACCAGCAATTTCGCCCCAGCAGACACAGTGCTTGGACAAGCTGACTTTGTAAGCTTCAAGCCAAATGATGCCAACCAAAACGGTATTCGCTATCCTGATGAACCTGAATCACCTACTGCTTCGACTTTAAAGGAACCAACAGGAATTTTTGGATATAAAGACAACTTATTTGTTACTGACTCTGGAAATCATCGAATTCTGATCTTTAAATCTAGATAAAAACATCGCTTAACAAATGGCTGTATAATCCGTAAGGGATATATACAGCCATTTTCAATGTATACCTTAATAGCTAACTCCGCTCATATGAATATCTTAAACAAATATACGATCTAGAAAAAACACAAAGAAATACAAAAAAACCAACTCAAGCGCTTACCAGTCCCACCATTTTATACTATTGGAACAATCGATTTTAAGTTATTCAGTAGGCCCTATCCAACCATAATTTTGGGCCAAGCGTGCCGCTTCAACTCTATTGCTGACATTCAATTTTTGACAGCTGCTATGGATATAATTTCGAATAGTACCCGCGGAGAGTGAAATTTCTCGTGCAATTTCCTCAGTAGTTTTCCCAGTATATGCGAGCTGGAGAATCTTCTGCTCTTTAGTGGAGAGCGGATTGTCCCCACATTTGAGTGCTTGCTGCACTAATTCAGGAGCTACCACGGTTTTACCTGCTGAAACTTGACGGATACAGCTTGCGAGCTGGCTCGGCGGAGCATCTTTAAGAAGGTAGCCGTTAACCCCTGCATTGAGTGCGCGACGAATATAGCCACTCCTTGAGAAAGTTGTCAGCATCACAACCTTGGGAGGATTTATAAGGCGCTGTAATTGCTCTGCGAGTTCAAGACCTGTCATCCCAGGCATTTCTATATCACTAACTACCAAATCCGGGCTGCAATTATCGAAAATCTCAAGGGCCTCTCGCCCATTACTCGCAGTTGCGACGACCCGAATATCTTTCTCCAAGTCAAGTAGTGCTCTCAATGCACCGCGCACCATCGCTTGATCTTCAACTAAAAGCACTTTAATCATCATTTAATACAACTACTTATTTAAGGGGAATTGTGGCGTAAATATGACAACCACCTTGGAATTGTATTTTCAAACTGCCTCCAAGCTGGTTCCAGCGATCGCTCATACCACTGAGGCCATGCCCCATAGATACCTTTCCCACAGCCTTTCCATTATCACAAACATGTAGAGAAAGAAGCTGCTTATCAAGCCACAGCGAAACTTCACACATGCTCGCTTGGCTGTGTCGTAGAATATTCGTGGTGGCTTCGCGAATAGTCATTGCCAATGTATTGTCAACCTGAGGGGGTATTTCTGTGGCCTCGATATGATGTATACAGGTAATATTCACTGATTCCAGCGCAAACTTTGAACTCGCCAGCTCATTGGCCAGTGTACTGATTTTATAATTCGATACAGTCTCTCGAACCTCGGTAATCGCTGTTCTGGAGATTTTTTTAATATCAAGAATATGCTGCAGTGCCGTTGCTGGATCAACTTCGAGAAGCCTTTCGGCAAGCTCCGCCTTTAAAGTGATACTCGTGAGACTCTGACCGAGGGAATCGTGCAAATCTTGCGCAATACGCTTACGCTCAGAAGTCTTTGCCATAGAGGAAATTTCCTTTTGGCTTTGTTTAATAACCAGGTTAGATAAGTACTTTCTCAGTTGAAATAGAAAGTTCAGGCCGTTGATAGCTGTAAAAAATAGTCCCGTCAAAACAGCATATAGTGATTGTCCAGTTAAGTAGGCAGTACTCAAATAAGAAAAAGTAACAACACACAGCAAAACAAGGGATGCGTAGAGTTTCCTGTACGCTGAGCAAGCTGCAGCTGCAAAGGCAAAGAAACCGATACCGGCAAGTGAATAGAAAGAAGTGATAACACCGAAGAGGTTTAACACCAGGACAATACCAGTAACTTTGGTTCCTTTACACCAAAATACGAGGAAGAACAAGGGAAAGAGAAGCAAGTGGCAAATCACTACCACCCCAAAAGCAACCTCACTAAAAGTATGGAAAATAAAGGGCAAATATATAAGAACCTGAAAATAAGGTACTAAGTTCAGAGCACCTCTCAGATTCTCAGGGAAACTATAGAACCTTTGTAAATAATGATATGCCGACATTAGTTATTAGCTTCCAAAAATTGTACTTCATGCTCCATCCATTCTTTCACATATACAGGTGCCATGGCATGGCCCATACCTTCTACCCACAATGTTTTAGCACCAGGAATGCGAGCTGCATACTTTTTGGCTTGAGCAATACTTAACAGGGGATCTCTATCACCGTGGATAACCATAGTGGGGACCTTTAAGTCCTCCAATCGCTCTAATCGCGAGCCAGAAAGAGAGATTGCTGTAAATTGCTGAACTGGCAAATTATGATCAAATCCTTGCCTATGACGTTGTTCGTAGAGAGTAGTGTGTGCAATATGCTCAACATCAAAGCCTCCCTGCCCCTGAAGACTGTGATAAGTACTTACCATCAACTTAGCCATACCCTCATCGGAGCCACTGAGTCCATAGCGAAGAAATAGCCGAAGCATATTGTATCTGAAGGTTTTTCCCTGGGGTAACTCGGGGTCTTCGAGAAAACCTGAGGACATGATTGAAGTAAGGCTTTTCAAGCGATTGGGGTATTGCAGGGCCATTTCTTGCGCAATCATCCCTCCCATTGAGGCACCCATAACATGGACTTGCTTAATCCCCAGGGAGTCCATAACCGCAAGGTTATCGCGCATCATGTCGGAAAGGTCGTAAGCAGTCTCCTTAGTCCAGTTGGTAACCCAACTCGAGGCACCGCAGCCACGATGATCGGTGAGTAGTACTTGATAGCCAGCAGCTAAGAGTGGCTCATAGACTTCAGATGGCCAATACAGAGAAGAAGAGCCCATACCGTTTATCAGTAACACAGTGCCACGAATAGGTATCTCCTCTGGGCTTTTAAGCTGATACCAAATTTTAAGGCTCCCTGAGCGAACATATCCGCTCTGACCTGAGATCAGTTCAGGTAGTGGTTTCTCAAGACTCAGATTTAGCTGTTTCTGGATATCCTTGGGTAGCGGGGGCGTTGTAAGGACCCAAATAGTACAGACTACCACCAGAAGGAATACTATCGCGCCAACGAGTAAAGAAACTTTCTTGATCAATGTAAGCCTCCATAAACACCGTAACACCGGTGCAGAAATAATATTTATATGTAATATCAGGCAATAGCAGAAATCGGGTAAGTCATTTCTGTCATCAAATTTATATGACACTTGTCATCTTTTGTTGATGATTAAACTGCCCAGCTACAACGACTGGATGATAAATGTACACATGGAAATTAATCCTCCGCAAGGGGGACTAAGGGTGCAACCCTATGTATGGACCTGCCTGCAGCTCATAGCTTCAATGATCATGCAACAGAAAATATAAGGTATAGAAACCAACAATGGACTCAGCTGCTTTATGAGCCTGGTGCTCCTATAGTTCTGTATAATGCCCAGGTGGATACTATTGGTGCAAGAAAATTTCTCCCACCCGCTCAAGATAAAAAATGCCCAACCTCTGTAAAAATTTGGAAGATATCAGAGTCTCTAGCAGAAATTTCATGAGCACCGGCTGATTCCAGTTGATCAGTACAAAAATACAAATGGTCAACTTGTATTACATTCATCAGTATTGGGCACCTGATCCACCCCTCCCAGACAAGCTATAAGACCAGTTACCCTCACTGCTTCCTGAAAGGGTATAAGAATTTGACTTCCCTAGCACCTGAATAGTTCTTTGATATTTTCTATTCTTGGCTTCTGAAATATACATGAGCCCCCTAATTATCACCCTGCAAGGTCACAATGAACTCTACATAGACACGGCCATTTACTTGATTCACAGTGGTAAAGATCATGGCTCGTAATTAGGTGCAGTTCCAGGAAGGTATTAGTTTTACCCAATTCCTCAAAGAATATTGTACCGAAGACCAGTGTTTCTAGGCTCTCTGCCGGAGGGGGTAACCATCATTGAAATCAGCGGCCAAGCACAGCAAGAATAATTGATTATAAATATTCCTACTTCTATACTCAGTATTAGTTATGTTGGAAAGCTATTTCCCAATTACAAGCTCCAGAAACATACCCTACTAAATCAAGCCCATGCACTTCTTAACCACATTAGAAAAACTTAAAAAACTGGATCAGGTAGATCCACAAGAACTGCTTGAGTTTTACGATAATCTCTCACCTATATCAATAAACTTTCTTATCGGCCGATGGGAAGCGCAAGGATTTAACACACAACATCCTTTACAGCATGAAATGGATGCAGGAAAACGCTGGTACGGCAAAGAGTTTATTGATTCTGAAACGGTCTATCCTTTACTATGCTGGGATTCAGACTTCAAATCTATCAACGCTTACGATGCTCCTTTGTTCTTCCGTACCCAACAACTACATATAACCACAAAAGCCCAAGCCCGCCTGCGCATCTTGGAACACAGAGGGAAATCAAGTGCCACTATGATTTATGACACGATACCTATGCATGATATGATGCGAAAAGTCGATGAGGATCATATTCTAGGACTTATGGAGAGAAAAGGAATGGATGGCCGTATGTTCTTCACTATGAAAAAAACTAACTGACTTTATCGATTTCTATTGAATTGCTTCTGCCTAAATCCCAACCCCATACTTTTAACTTAAGCTCCTTTGTAGTGTGACTTTGCGCTCTCCTCACCCAGAAGCTGATCCAGTTAAATATCCCTACCCTTCCTGCGACAAAACAATTCGATACTTAGCCTTACCAGATTTCAAATGCTCAAATGCCGCTTCTATCTGGCTCATTGGGAAAATCTCTATCTCAGGTTTGATCTTATGATGCGCCACAAAATCAAGCATGGTTTCGATGGTACCAGGGCTGCCGACTGGAGATGCTGAAATTGAGCGTTGACCAAATAACAAGGGAAATAGAGTAAATTGTATTGGGTTAGTTACAGCTCCAACAAAGTGTAAACGCCCTTTTGGTTTCAGAGCTTGGATATATAGATCCCAATCAAGACTGACATTCACAGTCGACAGAATAAAATCAAAGCTCATTGCCGCCGCTTGAATCTCTGCGGGATCACGGGAGTTCAGTGTTTTATGAGCCCCGAGAACTAAGGCTTCTTTACGTTTTTCCTCGCTGGAAGTAAACGCGGTAACTTCACATCCCCAGGCATGGAGAAACTTTAAGGCAAGATGGCCCAAGCCACCAATACCAATCACAGCCACTTTGTCAGTGGGTTTGATATCAAACTGGACCAATGGATTGAATACGGTAATACCCGCACATAAAAGGGGGCCGGCCGAGGCGTAATCCACACCATCAGGAATAACAACCAGGCTACTCATATCTGCCCTGGCTTTATCGGCAAAGCCTCCATTGGTGAGTATGGTGAACTTTGCCTCTCTACATAAGTTGAGGTCACCAATTCGGCAAGTATGGCATGTTTCACAGTAGCCTGAATTCCACCCCAACCCAACCACCGTGCCCTTTTTAAGATGAGCTACTTGCTCCCCCATCGCGGTGACACGGCCGATGACTTCGTGGCCGGCAACCATGGGATACTGTCCAATACCCCATTCATTTTCAATCATGCTCAAGTCACTATGGCAGATACCACAGTACATGATTTCCAGTTCAACCTCTGTTGCACCCAGCTCTCCTGCTGCAATTTGGTAAGTCTTAAATGGACCGCCGGCCTCTAGGACTGCATAGGCATTAATAGTTGATGCAGTAGGCATGGCGGGCTCCTTGAAGAAAAGGAAATCACAAATGACCTTAAAAGTTTAGACGCCATTCAGCTGTAGACTTTATTACACCCTTACAATTTTATTTTCTAGAAACTAGTGGCCCTACTATCCAGGGAGCCTCTGAATAATTCCGTGATGCCTCTGGCATGCAGAGCGGTTCACAATCAAGGCGCGACTTCGCAGGAATGTCTAGACCTTTCAAGAAGTTGCAACGCGGAGTGTGAATCGCTCTGCATGCCCCGAAGGGCGGGCCTTGAAGGCCGCAGCTGTTGCGTTGCAGCTCTTGCAAAGGGCTACGGCCATTCGCGGCGAGCTGCGCCTAACATCTGCAGCCTTCAAGACCCGCAGAGGCATTACGGAATTATTCAGAGGCTCCCTAGCACAGAAATTAAAAGTGTTAACCGGGAGAAAGTAAAAGATTGAAATTAAAGCTGTAAAACAGAAAAAAGGCCGGGGGTACTTCCCCCGGCCAGTGCCAAGTCCTGTGAGGTTGCTGAATAGCAGAGGACTGATGAACAATTAGACCGCAGTTTTACGCAGAAGATCAATTCAACACTCGATATCCGCGACCAACCAGGCAATTCTTGATGATGTAGGTTGCCTCAGAGCTCGCACTACCCGCCCCTGACAAGCCCCCAACAAGCGCGCCGGCACCGGCTCCGGCTACCGCAGCACGCCCGCTGTCACCGACTATTGCACCGAGCGCACCACCTACTACAGCTCCACCCGCAGCACCAGCAGCAGTTCTGCGCCCCTGGTCACTGTACGTGGAGTAAGCGATTCCCTTGCACTCTGCAAGGTCCGCTTGATACTGATTCATATTAACGCCCCAGGTATCGATAACGATTCCACCGGCACCGGGAACCTGCTCTGGCTGATTCGCACAACCGTAAAGCAGCGACATCATAATTCCAGCAGTTACAGAAATAGCAGTCTTCATCAAACACCCCATATCGCTTTCGCCACAGGATAGTGAGCTTGTCACGCTTTTCTTCTTTAGGTTTAGCTGCTGGTAGAACTTGACGCCAGTCCGGCGCCTAAAAATGAATGACCCGCTGGGCAACAAATCCAACAGGCGTAAATAGTGTTGTAGCTATTAGTGGGGGCGCCTTTTATCTATGGATCTGCAGGTTGGGTTCCTGTAGGCAGAATTGAATATTGGTAAAACACTTCTAATTCTTGAGATTTCGCTTGTGGATCTAGGATATTTACTATGCCCTTAAAACTCTTTAATCGCCGGCTCCCTGTATCATAAGTGAGATTTAAGTCCTCTACGAAAAGGCGGATAAGAGGCTGGGCAACATCTACTCGTATACAGGTATTTTCACCTGCCGCTTGATTACAGGATACTGCCTTAGCGCGCAGCTTTATCGATCGACCATGCAGTGGCGAAGCAAAATTGAATTTAAGAGTTTTTCCTGAAGACAATAAGTCCCAGTGGTCACGCACATAAGTATCAAAGCCTGCATCAACTACATCAACACTTCGTGCCTCTCGCAAACTTACTTTCCAGGCTTCGCCCTCGTTGGCTCTGTAGCGCATCATCCACTGGCCGTCATCCCAAAGGACTTCACGGACTTCGCCGTGCCTCCGATCTATTTGAGTGACGCTAGGTAAGGCACTGCGACCAGCTGCGGGACCATTTCGCTCTCGAAGAGTTTTCTCTGCTATCAAATCACCCTGGGGTGCATAGTAGAAAACAGTTATTTCGCCATTATCTTGCGAAGTATAATATTCGCAGTACTGCAACTGTTGATTATCCGGATCATAGGCCAGACCTTTGACCAGGAAAGGCCCTTCATAGTGACAGTTAGTTCCGGCAATAGCCGACATCGCAATAAATTCAAGCATTGCTCACCTCTTTTTGACAAATCTTTCTTGCCAAATAGGCAAACAACGGCAGGATGCAGGCCCAAATTACACTTAATGTTCCCAGGGATTGCCACAGGGGCCTGTGCAATTCCACAGTGCCATTTAGGAATGCACCGGTAAAGTAACTAAATGGTCCGAAAAAACCACCCAGGATTACCGCCAACCATAGATTTTTCTGTAAGAAAACCAAACTGTATCGTAAGGTCATGGCAAAGTTCAACCACAGGCAGATCAGCCATAAGGGAGGCCAGGAGGAGCCACTGTCATTTCGCATCACCCCCAAATGAAACAAGATAGAGTCTATAGACACACCAAAGATAAACACCCCCGCTAACCAAAGCGGTTCCCTGGGCAAATTGGCGATATAGCGCAGATGTACAAAAAGGTTCAACAGAGTAAAGGGAACCACCAACCACACCTTGGCCACTATGACGCACAGTGGCCAGGCGATATCGAAAAGTAAGGCATTAGCGACAAAACGCCACATGCAGGAGAGCCTCTGGTTGATTCCGTAATATCCTTGGATTGCAAAGCCTTAAAAGGTTTAAACAACTCCCTGAAATCACGTATTGATCCTGAGCCATTCTGAAAGCCAAACACATCACAACAGTAACCGGAGAGACTTTAGAAATTACCCAGAAACCGAGGTTTGGCGAACACAAATTGGGCGGTACCAATCACTCGCTGCAAAAATCCCCCTTCGCAATAGCATAAATAGAATTCCCACATACGAATAAATCGCTCATCAAAACCTAACTCGCGCACTTTGGAAATTCGCTCAAGGAATACTTTGCGCCAGTCACTTAATGTGCGGGCGTAATGGGCGGTGATGTCTTCGAGCCCAACAATCTGCATATCTGTTGAATTGGCAATATGGTCCGCGATAACCTGATTAGATGGCAGGCAACCACCGGGGAAGATATATCGCTGAATAAAATCGACCTCTTTACGATATTCGTGGTAGCGCTGGTCGCGAATGGTGATTGCCTGCATCACCATCAGGCCATCTTCTTTGAGTAATTCGCTACAACCGGCGAAGAAGGCCTTGTGAAATTCGTGCCCTACTGCCTCCACCATTTCAATCGATACAATTTTATCGTACTTACCTTTCAGGTCCCGGTAGTCTTGTAATAGTAGGGTTACCTGCTCCTCTAACCCTTCGTGCTTCACCCATTGACGGGCGTAGTCATATTGCTCTTGGGAAATAGTAGTGGTTGTTACTTTACAGCCATAGTACTTGGCAGCATGAATGGCCATACCACCCCACCCGGTACCAATCTCAAGGAGGTGGTCAGATGATTTTAACTTTAGCTTTCGGCAGATCAGTTCTAATTTATGATTTGAGGCTTCAAACAGGGTTGCGTTTTCAGACGGGTAGACCGCAGATGAATACAGCATGGTCCTGTCTAAAAATAACCGGAAAAATTCATTGCCCAGGTCATAGTGTGCAGAAATATTCTTGCGTGAGCCATTGCGGTTATTCGCATTCAACTGATGTAACCAGCGCAGGCCTAACCGGGGTAAATAGCTCCAACGACTATCGATACCTTCCACCAATTCCATGTTGTCCACCATCAGGCGAATCAGGTCCACGGTATTGGTTGAGGTCCAGGCGCCCTGCATAAAGGCTTCTCCAGAACCAATGGTTCCGTTTAAAAGCACCTGTATATAGCTGGATGGATCGTGTACGCAAATATGTGCCGAGATCTCTGCTTCTTCTGGCCTCTGGCCAAAGTGGTAACATTGCTCCCCCTCTTCGATTAGCAAGTGGCCACGATCAATACCCTTGAGTTTTTCCAACACCAGCTTGCGCGCCAGGCGAACGAGCCAGGACTGTGCCGATACTTCTGATTTTGACGACGAAGCCTGATCAACTTCCTGAACTGCTCTCATAGTTATTTATCTCCTGCCTGAACCTCGGCGTCGTCGCGAGGGTGCGAAAATACCGGGATACGCTTGACCCATAATTTCAGTGCCTGCCAATAAATGGCGGCTATAACTTTTACGGTCATCAAGGGGTACTGGATCAATATTGAATTAAGCGATCGGCCGCTAATTTCGCAACGCTGTAAACTCAGGGTTGCATCAAACATTGGGCGAGTGCCATCTTCTGTATCCTCGGCACTCGCATCAAAATTTTGCAGGTAAGCTGTCAGCTTTTCCCCAGGTTTTGTCCCCCTCCATCGATACCCTTGGGCCATGGGCATAAAAGGCGAGACATGAAATGTTTTTGCGAAGGTCGCTTTTTGCAACTTGGTATTATTACGGCAATCCAAAACATAGCTGTGACGCTCTTTCCAGGGAGTGTTGTGCACATCCAGGAGCAGCCAATCCACATTCTGTCCCTCAGCATCGAAACAATAGTAAACACTGAGCGGATTCATGTTGTAGCCAAAGTAGCGCCAATTGGCCAGCAAGCGAATAGGTCCGGAAGGCTGCTCTCCCACTTCCTCCTCCACCCGCTGTCGAACTGCCTCATCAAGACTGAGGGATTCATCGCCAAAAAAATCACTGCGACAAAATCTCGCAGGTGCTCGCCGCTGGGAGGACCAAAGAGGTGAGAGCTGACAAATGGCTTCCACCTCTGCCAAATCGACATACATCATAAAAACCTGGTAGCGAAACTGATGAGCTCTGGGCGCAAAGCGCCGGTGCTCCAACCACCCGGTATAAATCGCACTTTCCATGATACCGGCCTCCTTACCAGTCAACACCCAACCCCCGAGCCACTCGCAGCGCACTCGTTACGCCGTCTTCATGAAATCCATTTGCCCAATAAGCACCGCAGAACCAGGTGCGGTTAACGCCATTAATACTATCCCACTGCTGTTGCGCTCGTGTTCCAGCCACAGAGAACTGGGGATGGGAGTATTCAAAACGACCGAGCACAGACTTGGGATCGATACGCTCTTCGGCATTCAGAGTGACACAATACGTTTTCTCTGTATTCAAGCCCTGAAGTATATTCATGTTGTATGTCAAAACAGGCAGTGCATCCTGTTCACTGCGCAATTGGTAATTCCAACTCGACCAACTACGACGGTGACGGGGTAGCAAGGTGCTGTCTGTATGCAGGACCACGGCATTTTTTGCATAGGGTATAGCCCCCAGGATTTTTTGTTCGCTGCCGCTAGGGTCTGTCAAACATTGAAGGGCCTGATCGGAGTGGCAAGCGAAAACAACGGCATCAAACTCTAAATTTTCCCCTGCAGCAGTGCGAACATTCACACCTTCCCGACAGCGCTGCACCGCCTCAATGGGCGTAGATAAGCGAATTTTATCTGTGAAAGATTGTATTAACGGATCAATATATTCACGCGACCCGCCCTTAATCACTCGCCACTGTGGGCGGCGCACCAGGTTGAGCAGGCCGTGATTGACAAAGAAGCGGACAAAGAAACTAACAGAAAACTCCAGCATTTGCGCCACACTGGCAGACCAGATCGCAGAGCCCATAGGTACCAAATAGCGATTGGCGAATTCCGCAGAGTAACCATTCGCAGGTAGATACTCACCCAGGGTCAATGTCTCGCTCAGCCTCCCCTCCTGCCAGTCGCGGAGGGCATTGCGGTTAAAGCGCACAATGTCCCAGAGCATACGCCAGTGCCCAGCGCTTACGATGTTCGAGCGCTGTGCAAACAGGCTGTTGAGATTGTTACCCGCATATTCAAACCCCTCCTGATCACAGCGCACACTAAAGCCCATGGAGGTGGGTTGGGATTGAACTCCCAGCTCTTTAAGCAAGCGAATAAAATTCGGATAGGTCCAGTCGTTGTAAACAATAAAGCCGGTATCCACGGCTAACCGGCGTCCCCCCTCGTCAATATCAACCGTAGCGGTATGCCCTCCCAGGCGCGCCTGTGCTTCAAACAGGGTGACATCGTACTTTCGGTTCAACAGATAAGCGGCAGTAAGACCGGCAATGCCGCTGCCAACAATAGCGATTCGCATCAATTCTTCCTTAGTGTGCGGATTCTTGTCATTTTAGGTACGCAAAAACGGAACCAGATTGAGCTGAAAAAACCCAGAAACCGCAGAGGCCAGCTGAGCCGTTTGGGAAAATCGACTGTATACCCAACACCACAGAGCCCCTGTTCAATGCGCTCGGCGGCCTGCTCTGGAGTCATTAAAAAAGGCATGTCAAAGTCATTGCGCTGGGTAAGGCGGGTGTCGACAAACCCCGGGCGAATATGAACTACTCGAAGTGGAGTTAGGCTGGTATCGGCGCGCACCGACTCTAAAAAATAGGCCACCGCCGCTTTGGAGCTGCCATACGCTTCGGCGCGGGGAAAAGGCACCACTGACGAGAGACTACCGAGCGCGGCAAAAACCGGAGTCCGGCTTGCGGCTAAGAGTGGCTGCGCGCATTTCAAGGTATTCACCAAGGCAAAGAAGTTGCCATCAAAAACCCGCCGGTACATGGTGATATCCAATTGAAGGTCGTCGTCATATTCACAGGTACCAGCGCAAGCAATCACCATATCCAGGTGATCTGTGAAGTCCGCTAATCGCCGAGCAACTCCCGGCATTACCGCATCATCACTAAGATCACAGTCCAATACCCTGAGGCGACTGGGGGCTATGTTCTGTAACTCCGTCAGCGCATCGAGCCTGCGACTGCTGGCAATCACAAAATTATTCTGTTCCACCAGGCGCAATGTAAGCGCGCGTCCGATACCCGAGCTAGCACCTGTGATCCAGATGGTTTTATCGCGAATCCCCTGGGACACTTAATTGCGCTCCAATCGCGACTTGATAAAACCAATACACGAACCCAATACCGGCACCTGCTCGTAAACCATGGCACCCATATCGTAAAAGTCCTCGTGGTAGTGAATCTTATCGGTGTAGCGCAACAGGCTACAGCCACGAAGTTGTAAAGGGCGTCCACCTTTGAGTGATTGGTGTCGGTAGTGCATGGTCCACGAAAGGCAGGCGCTGCCCTCGCCCACCACCGGCAGATCATCAAATTGGAAGCGGCACTGGGTAAGCCCCCTGCTCATTCCCGCAAAGTAACTCTTTAAAGCAGGCAATCCTTCTATCCGATGCAACGGGTCACAAAAAATGACATCGTCGCTATATAGTGATCCAAGGCTGCCCGTTTCCTGCATCAGGAAGTCTTTGTAGTACTCCTCTAGCTCCTCAATCAACGCGCTCATCATCGGATTCCTTACTGTTCTAGCTGCAGATAAATACGCCACACCCCATCGGGTGGATCACCGCTCAATAAAAGGTAGGCCAGAGAGATCCAGTTATGCCCTGTCTGCGTAAGTAGTTATCAGACAACTTGGAAGTCTCCCCCTGAGAGTCTGTTGCAGAATGTGGTACACGGATGTACCACAACAGCTCCCAACTCTAATTTCCAGACATGCTTGATTGCGTGAGTATCGACAACGACAGAAAGACCGTTAACATGGCGCATAGCCCCCAAGCAAAAAGCGAAATACGCCCGGTGAAACTGCCACAAAGAGAGGACCAGGACTGGAGTGCCCTGCTGACGCGAGTTGGTGCGGAGCGTGATCGCCAGTCCTTTGAGCAGCTCTTTCACCACTTTGCCCCACTAATTAAGGGTTTCCATCACAGCCGCACTACCCAGGCAATTAGTGCTGAAGCCGCCGATGAGCTAGTTCAGGAAACCCTGTTTAAAGTCTGGCGCAAGGCCCCCAGCTTCGATGCCAGCAAGGCTTCTGCCAGCACCTGGATATTCACCATTATGCGCAACACCCGTATCGACATGTTGCGCCGCAACGGGCGTCATCAAAACACCGAGATTATTGAGGCCATGGATGTTTGGGATGAAACTCCCGAACACCAACCGTTGATATTTCTGCAGAGAAGACGCAACGAAAAGGAAGTTGCAGAAGGCCTGCACAGCCTGCCGGCAGAACAGAGCCACGTCCTGGAAAAGGCGTATATGGAGGGAAAATCCCACAGTGAGATATCCAAGGAGCTGGAATTACCACTGGGCACGGTAAAGTCCCGCGTGCGACTGGCCCTAAAGAAGTTACAAGCGAGGTTGGCCAAGTAGGTTTAGTATGATTCGCCACCACCCCGATAAAAATTTACTCCTTGAATACGCTTCCGGCAGCCTGCCCAAAGGCGCCAGCCTGGTCGTTTCCGCCCATATACAAATGTGTGCCGAGTGTCGCGCTCAATATCGAACCATGAACACCCTGGGTGGCTCCATTCTGGAGTCCTGTGCACCACAGGCCGTAAACGATGAGGCTTTCCAACGCCTGATGGGACGTATTGATCAGGCAGCTAGACCGGCGCAACAAGTGGCTCCCGAGAGATCCAAATCCACAGAGCCCATGCTGGCGGATGCGCCGCCAGTCGTGCACAAGCTGCTGGAAAAAAATCCCCCGATCAAATGGAAAACTATCGCGCCCGCCTTAAAAATGTGTCGACTAAAAACCGGGCAGGATCAATATGAAGTGAGCTTTCATCGCCTGAGTTGTGGCGGCAAAGTTGCAGAGCACGATCACCGGGGCTACGAACTCACCCTGGTTCTGTACGGCAGCTTCTCTGATAGCGATGGTGTTTATAGTCCAGGGGACTTTTTGTTGCGGGAACCCGGCGACGTGCACCGCCCGACGGTCACAGAAGATCAAGAGTGCCTGTGCTTCTCTGCGGTACAGGCACCGGTGGCGATTACCGGTGTCAGCGGCTGGTTGCTAAACCGCCTTATCCCGTTTCGTCCGGGCTGACACCGATTAAAAGAGCTGCGGCGTCTAGGACGCCGCCAGAGAAGTCGGCTCTTGCTCCCCGTCCACAAATACTGCAGAAAGCTCATCCCAACGATCGCTGACCGCCGCGAATTTTTCCTCGCGCACATGGCCATAGCCTCGCACTTGAAGGGGGATTTCGAGCAGCTCTTGTGCCTCTGACAGGTTTTCGCCGGACAGATGCGCGGCCACGCTATCAACTGCTTTGGCCACCTGTTGGGCCCAGCGCCGTTCAGCACGGCGCTCCTGGGTGTAACCGAAGACATCCAGTGCAGTACCGCGAAGAACTTTACCCTTAGCCAACAGCGGCATCAGCTTGCCCATCCAGGGGCCAAACTGCATTTTGCTTACGCGACCACTGCTATCGGGGCGCGCAAGAAGCGGCGGCGCCATATGGAATTTCAGGGTGTAGTCTCCGCTGAATGTCTCACGTAGCTGTCGCTTGAAATCTTCACCGGTGTAGAGGCGCGCTACTTCGTACTCATCTTTATAAGCCATCGCTTTATAAAGGCTGCGCGCACCCATACGGGTAAGATCGCCCCGAGCAGCTGGCAGTGAGGATTCTGCTTTGCGTAGCGCCTCTATATGGCGAAGGAACTCTGCCGCATAGGCCGGGCTTTGATAATCGCGAAGCTCTGCTGCCAATCGCTCCAGCAACTGCTCCACCGACTCCTCAGGCTCCACCAATTTCACCGGCTTGGCCGGCACTGCCAATTGCTCGATCGCTTTAGGGTTTTCCGCCAGCAAACGGCCCGCACGGAAAGCGCGCAGGTTGTTCTCTACTGCCACACCATTTAGCTCAATGGCCCGTTCCAAGGCCGCTTCACCGATTGGCAGCAGTCCTTTCTGGCAGGCAAAACCCATAATCATCAAGTTACTGGCTACGGTATCGCCAAACAGTGCCTGGGCATATTTATTCGCATCAAAGGCAAAATATTCCGCACACAGAGACTCAATACTCTGTTGGGTCGCATCGGCAGGGAATGCCAGCTCGTTGTCGCGAACAAAGGCCGCTACCGGTACTTCAGCAGTATTTACCAGGGCACGCATTTCGCCGGTGGCAAATTTGGTTCGCTGGCCAGCGGCGGTGACCATATCGCAGCCCAGTAACAACTGCGCCGCACCATCGCGAATACGAGCGGTGGTAATCGCCTCGGGGTTTTCTCCCACTTTTACATGAGCCACCACAGCACCATTTTTTTGTGAGAGACCGGTAAAGTACAAAGTTGTACTGCCCTTCTCTTCCAGGTGTGCCGCCATGCCCAGCAGTGCCGCCACGGTAAGCACACCACTGCCACCAATGCCGGCCACCAAAATACTGAGGGGCTGGGCCAGAGGCGCGACCGGCGCAGAAGGTAATCCGGCAATAGCCACGTCCAGGGCATCCGCCAGGGATTGCACCGGGGGCTTTTTCAGTTCTCCCCCTTCCACAGTGACAAAGCTCGGGCAGAAACCATCGGCACAGCGCATATCCTTGTTGCAGCTGGACTGATTGATCTGACGCTTGCGCCCCAACGGGGTTTCCAGCGGCTCCACCGCAATACAGCTGGACTGCACACTGCAATCGCCACAGCCTTCGCAGACCCGGTGGTTAATCAGCAATCGCTGGGATGGATCAACCATCTGTTTTTTCTTGCGGCGGCGGCGTTTCTCGGCCGCACAGACCTGCTCATAAATAATCGCCGTCACACCGGCAGTTTCCCGCAGGCGACGCTGCACGGCGTCCAGCTCAGAGCGGGGAAGAACTTCTACGGCAGTGGGCAGTTGGCTGCGGTGTTCACGCCAGTGGTCGGGGTTCTCGGCCAAAAGAACGACTGTGCCAACTCCCTCGGCCAGCAACTGTGCAGCCAGGGAGGGAGCATTAACTTCGCCATCGGCGGGTTGGCCACCGGTCATGGCCACCGCATCGTTCAGAAGAATTTTGTAGGTGATATTCACCTGGCTCGCCACGGCCTGGCGAATGGCCAATAGCCCGGAGTGGTTGTAGGTTCCATCGCCCATATTCTGGAAAATATGCTCGGCGCTGGAGAAACGGTGCAGTCCTACCCATTGGGCGCCCTCGCCTCCCATATGGGAATAGGTATCAGTGCGCAGGCCTTTACCCAAAGCCATAATATGACAGCCAATACCGGCACTCCCCAAACTGCCTTCTGGCAATTTGGTGGAAGTGTTATGAGGACAACCCGCACAGAAAATGGGTTCACGAGCCAACAAGCCCTGAGCCTTTGCAGCGACATTGCCCCCCAGTTTTTCTGCCAGGGGAATCAGCTGTGCCGCCAGTTCAGTATCCACCAGCCAGCGGGCAATGGCCTTGGCCACCTGATCCGGGCCAAAGCCCCACACTGCCGGCAACAGATCCTTGCCATCCAGGTCTTTCTTACCGACTACCTTCGGACGATAACTATCTTCCCAACCGTAGAGCAGGTTTTTCAGCTGATCCTCCACCAGGGGACGCTTCTCCTCGACTACCAGCAAGCGCTCCATGCCCTTGGCGAACTCACTGATGCCCCTAGGCTCCAGCGGCCAGGACATCGCCACTTTATAGATGGAGATGCCTGCTGAGTTCAGATCTGCCTCTGATAAGTTGAGCAGTTTCAAAGCCTCAAGCAAATCACCGTGGGCCTTACCCACCGTTACAATGCCGAAGCGTTTTCGCTCCGCACTGTGGGTGGTTTTATCCAAGCGGTTGGCATAGGCGAATGCCTTGGCTGCAGGCAAACGCTCCTCCAGCATACGGCGCTCATATTCGAGGCGCTCGGCAGGCCAATTTAGGTGGGGATCGTAGTTCAGGCCGTGTGGCGGGATTGGGAAGTCAGCTGGAATTGTAAACTGGGGCAACTCCGGCACAATCAAGGAAGCACCGGCCTCTACAGTTTCAGTAATTGCCTTAAAGCCCACCCACAAGCCCGAAAAACGGGATAAGGCAATGCCCGCGAGGCCCAGGGTCAGGTACTCATCAATGGAGGACGGAAATATCAGCGGCATCATTACCGACTCAAAAATCTGGTCGGTATTGTGGGAAAACATGGAGGATTCTGCAGTGTGGTCATCCCCACACAGCGCCAAAACACCACCCAATTTTGAGGTGCCCTGAATATTGGCTTGGCGGAAAACATCTGCGGTGCGATCTACACCGTGACCCTTGCCATACCAAATAGAAAAGACGCCATCTTTCGTTGCCTGCTGGCGATAGTGATCCAGCAACTGGGTGCCCCAAATATTGGTCGCTCCCAGGTCTTCATTAATGCCCGGCTCAAAATGGATTTCCCGCTCGGCCAATAGCTTCTTGTGCCGCCACAGGGCCTGGTCGTAACCGCCCAATGGGGAACCGCGATAACCGGAAACAAAGCCAGCTGTATTGAGGCCCGCCAGCTCATCCATGCGCTTTTGCATTAAGGGCAAACGAACCAGGGCGTCAATTCCGGTCAGGAATACGCGGCCGGATTCACGGGTAAAAGCCGCTTTCAGCGAATACTCGCTATCAAAGCCCAATTCCTGATCGCCTTCGACCATTGCCATGGGTACCACCTATTTTATCTTTATTGCTTTATTGCTTTCATCGCTCCGGTTCTTACCGCCAGTAACATGTCGCGAAAGTATTCGCGGCATCTCCCGAGTTACAGCAGAACAGACCAGGGCTGTTTAATAGCGCTAAAATTAACACTGCCCGGCAGAGCAGGTCATACCAAAATTGGCCCAACTCAGGCATAATGCCGCCATAACTCGCTAAAGATGACCAGCTACTGGCAACAAATCACTCAAAATGAAGTATTTTGGGGGATACAACGGAAAGGACATGCCCTCTTATGGTGCTCGCCTCTGGCCTTCACACTCTGTGTGACTAAATAAGCGCCAAAGGTTCAGCTTTTTGAGAGGCATAGCCTGGAACTGATCAGGGGATATCAGTTTCCGCCCGTTTACAGCTAACCAGTATCAACCGGTTGGGCAACGTACCCATTAGCGGGAAATTAATAAAAAATGAGAAGGTCTCACAAAAGATGCGCAGTATAGGAAGCTACTGCCATAACAAACCAAAAAAAACCATGTACGCAATGCACACAATTTACCGGAGAACGCTGGGAAGCAAAGATTCACTGGCAGGTTGATGATTAGCAGCCGGCGATACCGGCGTACGTTCAGAGAGATGAGATACGGAATATAACCATGGCCTATTTACTGGATGCCATCGACAAAAAAATTCTGGAAATCCTTCAACAGGATGCCACCATTCCAAATATTGAGCTTGCAGAAAAAGTCTGCCTCTCACCCTCCCCCTGTTCACGGCGGGTTAAAAATCTAAACGAGCAAGGGTTTATAAAACGCGCAGTTACCCTGCTTGAACCGGAAAAGGTTGGGCTGCCGGTAAGTGTATTTATCCAGGTTACTCTTAACCACCAAGTGAAAAAAGAGTTGCAGGACTTCGAATCGGTTATCGGCCAATGGCCGGAAGTGATGGAGTGCTACCTGATGACCGGTGATTTCGACTACCTGCTGCGCGTTGTTGTTCCCAATTTGCAGGCTTATCAGGAATTCCTGGATAAAAAACTCACTGAACTCCCAGGCATCGATCATATTAAAAGCAGCTTCTCTTTGAAGCAGGTGCGTTACCGCACTGAGTTGCCACTGGATCAGTTGTTGGAAAGCCAAGGCTGAGTCTCTTTTGACGCCTGCACTCTTGCGGGCGTCTATTCAACTTTGAGTTTATTCACTGGAAACTTTTACAAGTTACTCAGCACTTTTTGGGCTGCCTACTCGCATATTAAGTTACGCCCAATCCGTCCGATACAAAAGACTATACACCCAGCACTGTACGAAAAAGCCTATCAAATTCTGGAAGATCCAACTTTGGCCTTTCCTCTATAGAGTTGGCACCAGATCTATCCAGATTTGCCTGTATCCAGCTATCCAGTTTGCCATCAACGACTATCAATTCGCCCTCTTCAAGCTCCTTCTTTTTCAAAATCAAGCTGGAAAGAATATCCAGAAGCCACTCATTTCCTGATGAAGGCAACAACTCGTTGTACATATGACTAAAGTCCACAGGAGGAATTTTATTAAACTCTTTTATATACAGCGCATTAAGCAGTGAACGCAGCACATAAAGTAACTTCTTGACCTTAATCTCTTTAAAGCCTCGATCATCCTCTCGAATAAACCTGGAGTAATTATTAAATCCCATACTGACATAGTGATGAGCTAATGCTCGCGGCTGCCAGCATTTTAGAGCCAAACCCTGCAGTGCCCCCAAACTATCTTCATTTCTGAAATAGACCTTTGGCGAAAATAGCCACTCGATTAAAGTGGGGTTACTTGCCCTCATCAAAGTTAAAGTCTTCTTAATATCCCAGCCAACCAAGTCCAGCTCATCACCAAGCTTCTTATCAAAAGGAACCTCAACGACATCTCTGGGAGTACCTATAGTGAGATATTGCTGAATATTACGCTTATAGATAAACCTTACATCCCAGTCACTATCAGGGGATTCAAATCCCCATGCGCGGCTTCCTGACTCACAGGCATAGATAATTTCAATATCCCGCTCTACTTCCAGTGATTTCAAGCGGTCCTTTATCAGCGATTCCATATACATCTACCTGCTACGTCAAAACAAATCAACTATACCCGAAAAACTCGTTGATTACCCTTAGGAGACCTATCGGTTTAATCTCATAAGAGAGCCATTAGGGCAGCTGTCTCTCTCTCCTAACAACTGGACTAGAAAATGTTAAGCATAAAGCTCCTATAGACTATGATAAGCGCTAAAAAGTGGCTCCCAGGAAGCTAGCCCCATGGACGGAAATCCAAAAGACTCCATCACTGTAAACAACCACTCTATTTCTTATTTCCAGGAGGGACAGGGAGAACCCATTGTTTTTCTACATGGCGCACTGGCCGATGCTCGCATGTGGCAAGAACACTGCAAAATTCTATCAAATGAATTTAGAGCGATTTCATTCACCCAAAGGCATTTCGGTAATCCGGGGAGTCCTTCGGAAGGCCCCTTTGGAATTGATACCCATGCAGAAGACCTAATCGGACTGATTGAGGCCCTGGATATAGGCCCTGTCCACCTAGTAGGATGGTCCTATGGTGCCGATGTGAGCTTAAATGCTGCCATAAAGGCTCCTCAATTAATCAAAAGTCTGTACCTTTATGAGCCTGGATATCCGGGATACATTGAAAACAATAACATGGAAGAGTATCGCCAAGATGCTGAAGCTATGTTTGCAGAAATTTTCAAAACAACAGCTAAAGGTGAGCTAGATACTGCCGTTAAGCTACTAATCGACGGCTCTGGGAATCAAACTGGCTACTTCTCTCAGCAGCCCCTAAAATATCGTGTGCAGCAGCTGGATAATGCCTACACCCTGCCTCTACAGCTTAATCAAACTGAACAACCCGCACTGAACCCTAGTAGCCTATCAGGCATATCTATTCCAGTTTCCGTGGCCTATGGCAGTAATACTCGCCAGCTATTTAAAACTGTATCGCTTGTGGCGGGAACATTAATTCCAGACACCCTCCCAAAAGAGGTAAGCTCAGAAAATCATATGCTACCTCTGGAAAATCCTGCACGCTTCTGCCAACTTGTGAGAGAGCGTATTACCAATTGCTGTGACCAGCAACCTGTAACTTAATATTAAAGAGCAGGGAAAGAATACCGATTGTAGGCTTAGTCTCTCGAGTATTCTTTCCCGCTCAGCAGTTAAAAGACTCTTATTATTACTCACTATTGATTAAATACAGGGGGTGGAATTACCCCCCCTAAAGCGCTCTAATCCGCTTTACAAATCCTTGCGTCTGAATACCAAACTCCCGCTTGGCAGCTGGAACCCTCTTCACAGTGTTCATCTGTTTGACAATAGCACTGACCATCGGGATTGCAGCCAGGAGTTAAATAGTTTTCCAAAGGATCAGCCCCACTTACCCGATTCCAAAAGGGGTTGGAAAATATATTGTTTGGGTCCAACTCTTCTTTAACATCCATAAACTGGGACCACTTGGGGAATCGCTCAGCCATGTCCTCAAAAATAGCGACTGAATTCTTACCCCAATGAGGCCTGGCTCCATACTTCCGGAGAGACATCTGCTCAATTTCCAAATTGACAAAGTAGTTCTTTGGCACAGCTTCACCTCGTTGACGAAGGGTATATTCAATCCCTACAAACGCTGTGTCACGGCCTGCTGTCATCCCTAAATAGCTATCGGAGGCCTTGCCAAAACGGAAATAAATACCATTCAGCGGAAAACAGGTTTTTTCACTATTTGCAATAATCTGACGGACATCCGCAATCCAGTTTGGCAACTCTTCAAATGGAATCGCGACTTCCTGAAGTGCAATTGGAAGGTTATCCCAGACACATTTGTCTGGCTCTTTACATACAAAATGTTGCATCAAATCCGCATGTCCAGTGGGTTTAATCAACTTCTTCAACCCTGAATCAACATCCCTGAAATAGGAACTGGAGCGAGCAGTATGACGAAGAGAAGCTGCAAAACACTGCAATGCGGCACTGTCGGCTTCATGAAGGCTGTCAAATATCAGTCCGAATAAATATTCGGAAAAGTCCGATACATCAGCCTGGGCATTGTAGGCATTGCCCTTAGTCGACAAAGGTACCTTGTTGTAAGTTGTTACGGTATAGCGCCCTAATCCCGGGAACCAGGCAACATTAGCCGAATGATTATCGCGAGCCAAATCAAGAACAACATCCTCCAGCTCATCATCGCTGTGATACCCCTTTACTTTCGCTTGCACCTTATAGCCAGGCTCAACTTCTATGGTCGCTTCAACAACTACGCCCAAAACACCTAGGTTTACCCTGGCGGCATTGAGCATCTCACCTCTGATTACTCGTAAGTCCCCATTGCCATCAACCAGCTTCAATTCGGTGACATAATCAGAGATCATGCTGCTTTTTTGTGTAAACGTTGAACCGTGAGTACCGCTTCCCAGCATACCGCCTATCGTGAATATGGCCAGCTCTGTCACCATCGGCACGCTTAGTTCATGCTCTCGAAGATAAGCGGTCAAATCCCGGAATCTCATACCGGCCTGGACAGTAACCAACAGATTATCTTTGTCCAGGCTAACGACCTGATCCATATTTTCCAGAGTGATTTGTACCTCTCCATTACCTGCACAGGCCGCATCAATCTGACTGTTGAATTTTCGACTCCCAGTCATCACTTTACGACCTTGATCCGCTGCATCACGTACTATCTGCTGAACCTCATCGATACTGGCCGGATCATAGATAACACCAGGGAAACAATCCTGAGTATCCTGGTAGTTTTTTAACACCTCAGGCACCTCAATGGGTGGCGGTAGCTGCTCTGCAACACTTGTAGCAGCCATGAAAACGCCTGCTACACAAAGAGCTTTTTTACACCACCTCAATAAATATTTGGATTTGGTTATTATTTCTGCACACATACCTAAATTCCCTTTATTGCATTAACGTAGACTGGATAAATCAACCAAAACGGGGAAGTAGCTCCCCATCGATGATGTCCCGAACATTACTGCTGTGATCAGGCGCCTTACTGCGAAGAAAATCAGCGTAATTTGACCGGTAGGCCGATAAAGGGCGACGACCAATGGATGGCACCCACAATGCATGATTCGTGGTTGCAAATTCCAGTGATCGGTTAGCTAGGATACAAATTGGCCCACCACTGAGACGTGCCGCATCAAAAACCCAAAACTCTTTACCATTGGAATCGGATGTCGTTGGATATTTGCGTGCAACTGCTGCAATCACATAACCGTCGTTCTGGGCCGTGGAGCCCGGGCGGGCCATAAATTGCGGCGTACGCATTACGCAATCTTCTGGGAACTGAAAGGCATCCGCAATTTTCATATTGACGCAGTCCATATGAATCAAGGCAGAGGGACGACTTTCTTCAGGCATATCCCAATAGCCGTAGTGGCGCTCAGGATAATCGCGATATGCCCAGGAAACCCGCATAGATATATGGTCAGGCCTGTAACCCACAGCAGCCCAATAAAGGTGCTCAAAGGTTTCAGGGAACTGGAAGTGCCCACGGTAAGCCGGATCATTCATATCCCAGGAAAGCGTATCATCCCGAATAACCCGGTAATCTTCTTTTATCTCAATAGCTGAATTTGAGTTAACTCGAATCCGGGCACGTACCAAACCTCCAACATCCAGCGGTGCTGCAGGGTATCCGGACAACCACTTGGGTACCAAACCTCCCTTCTGCAGGATTTCAAAGCGGAATAACTGCTCAGATTTATCCATTGCCCCCATATATTGGCCATACAGGGTAATCTCACCCGCATTGTCATCGTAGTTGCAGACAATGTCCGACGTATCAAAGCCGAGCTCCAGGTAATCTGCGATAATAGTATCAGCACCCGGCACCATATCGGCCTTCCGAATAACCCAACACCGGGTCCGGTGTTCTTGAGGCAGAACTATTCTTGTTCCAATAATTCGGGTAGATTCAACTCTCGCTGCAGTTTCAAAGACAATGATATGATTTCGCGTTACGCCAAGAGAGTGTGAGCTTGCAGCAATATAGGCGTTGTTACCCTGACGATCCCGAATGTTCCAACTTTCAAATGCACCCTCTCGATCCCAGCGAATTAATCGAATAAATCCTGAGCTACCAGAATCACCAATATTTCCACCATAGTTGATGGTGATACAGTTACCTGTTTCCAGATCAAAGAAAGGGTGACCGGTAGTCCGAACCTGGGGAAATAGCCACTTTTCTGGGGTTAGATTTTCAAGCAGCGGAGGTAAGCTCGATTTCCATTCATCCACTTCTCCAATAGGGGTTACCATCTCTAGAGTTGTAGCATCAAACTCATAGGGCATACCCCCTTCATAACTCATTGCAAAACGGTTATCTCCCATATAGTTGGGGGCCGTATTGCAGTAGTTCATAAATCCCAGATTCGGGCTTGAGTATATTGTCCCACCTAATAAATTGAATTTATCAAAACCTGTTAAATCCTGCTCCTGCATTATCGCAGACGCGGTACGTATCATTTTTCGGGTATAGGGAACTTCACTGTTATTGCTCCGCCCAGTAAAGTCGAGCCGGGTCAAAGCTCCCTTTCCATTAGGTGTAAGATGGTTGGACGCCAGTGGAATACCCTCAGCCATAAGAAGATGGCCAATAACATCATCAGGTAAGAGTCCCTGTATTACACTGAGCACTCCGGAGGAATCTGATAGATCACCAACCATTATTGACTCTGGGAAACTAGAGCCATCCAAAGCATTACTTGTTCCAGCCTTAGCTGATGCCACTCCCATAAGCGGTGATGCAGACATTACACCTGCAGTCTTCAATAGATCTCGACGCTTCATTTTTTATCCCTAAAAAATACGGCCGACAGCTTAACCTGACCATAAAATTAAATTTTTTAATGAAATAATTGGCGCAATTTACACCCAAAGTAAACCTTTAAGCGAAAACCATTTATTATTTTTTATCAAATCAAACCTCCAGAATTTTAACCCCTTAAAATTCACACTATCAACCTATATACCACAATAAAAATAAACCAAACCAGAAAATAAAACCTATCAAACAGAACAAAAAACAAATACCAGCCAGTCAAGCAAAAAAATATCGATAAGAAATTCGATATCACCCGAATTAGCCACCGCATTATTATCAACAACAGAATTTAAAATAAATATTAATGATCATAGAATCGCACAATATTTAATATATCTGTGAGGCATCTCATATATAAACCGCAATAGATAGAAAGCTGCACCAGTCCACACACCCTGAGAGGTACAGCCTGGAGGTAACGGATAAACGAACAATTCTATTAGGCAATGAGTGAATGATTATTCATTGATGTTTAATAGTATTGGTATACAATCTTTCACGCACAACTACCCTAAAATTAATTTAAGGTGACATCAATGTTTAGTCATATTATGGTCGGGGCCAACGATATCGAGGAATCAAAGGTATTTTACGATTCCACTTTTGGAATATTGGGTTACAAACCCGGCACTATTGATGATCGTGGCCGCTGCTTCTATTTTAATGACAACGGTATTTTTGCCATCACCAAACCCATCAATGGGGAGCCCGCAAGCCATGGCAACGGCAGCACTATTGGCTTTACAGTAAACAGTTCTGAAGAGGTTGATGCCTGGCATGCTGCAGGTATTGCCAACGGTGGTACCAGCTGCGAAGAGCCCCCAGGCGTACGGGATAGCGCCGTAGGCCCAATCTACCTCGCCTACTTACGAGACCCTGCTGGCAATAAGCTCTGCGCACTGTATAGAGCAAGCTAATTAAGATTCGCAATCAGGTGCCTCCCCTTACAGGGAGGCGCTTTATAAGTGGACTAATAGAGTAATCAGTCCCAGCGGTTGAAAATAACGTGCATGCCGTGATGATCGTCACTCACGAATACGAAATAGCCGGCGCCAGTATGTGCAGTTGCGCACACCTTCGTCCCCTGGGAGGTCTCAGAACACTGCATTTTGTAGGCTTCAATTCCCGCAGTATCGTATTCACACTGACTGTATTGGCTGTCAAGAGTTTGCACTAAATCGCGACTGCTCCTTGCCAATACATAGCGGTAATCACCAAAGTAGCGATAGTTATAGGCATCCAGGTAATATGCCTGGGAATCAATACCCCCTTCCAGAAGCTCGCTATAGCAGAGTTCAGGTCTGGCCATCCACAGAGTTTCCTGATCATTCGAAGAGTGTATTCCTGGCCAATTCTGTTGGTCATGTTGAGAGAGTACTACGTTGGTTGAATCAACATAGTCTTTCACAATGACGTAATCACCTTCATCACTTTCTATTCTGCAAACCGGTGCGCCGCCAATAAAATTATCACACTGAACCATATCCAGGCTGACTTGAGTTGTCTCCCCGGCACAGTCTTTTGCAAAGCTTTCAGCCCAGTATTGCACAGCCTTAACTGCATACTCTCGAGAGTCTTCTATTTCATAATAGAAGTCTGAAAAGATGCGATAAACCTCGCGATCATTAGTATTACTTGCAGAAGCTGCTACAGAACACTGACTAAACTTAGGCAGTTCAAAAGTCTGTTCTGCTTGAGCGGGAACCGCACCGGCAATAGCAATCGCTGCTGTAAAAGTGGCAAGAGTTTTCATTAGATGTCCTCCGTGAACAATCATCCTAAAAGGGACGCGGATTCTAGCAGAGGAAAAATAACTATCAAAAGCAGTGTAACGATATGAAAGTTCAGGTACCTTCTTCCAAGGTTGTGAATATCTGAATAATATTAATTATCGGCATGAGTGAGTTAACTCGATAAAACGTTCCAACTGAAATCCGGCCTCAGTCTTCCCTCCATCTTTACTTTCAAGCGGCCAACCACAATTCACCCGCACACAATCACCGTAGAGATCAAGCGTGCTGAAATCTGCACCGCCCAACAAGGCTATATTTTCTTCGGAAGCCATACGGCAAAGACTCCGGCTGTCCAACCCTGGGATCTGCAACCAAATCACCATTCCTCCATGGGGGTCACTGATACGCGATTCATCGGGCAAGGATGAACTTAAGTAGTTGCGATAGGATGCGACCTGCAAGGCAAGCTTTTGCCTGAGTCCCTGCACATGACGGGAGTATTGGTTGGTACCGATGAAATCGGCTACCGCTAATTGGACGGGAAAGTTCACACCAAAACTTTCGATAGATCGATAGTGTTCATATTGTTTTCGATACCTTCCTGGTAAGCACCACCCCAGGCGATAGCCTGCGCTCAACGTCTTGGAGATAGAGCCACACCAAAGCACATACCCGCTCCGGTCCCAGTAGCGCACCGGCATGGGCAGACTTCTTTGAAATCCGAGTTCCAAATACACATCATCCTCGACAATTGGAACCCGATATTTACCAGCCAATGCGGCCAGGTTCTCTTTCTGCTCCGAGCTCAGGGACACGCCCGTAGGATTCATATGACTGCTACTAAAAAGACCCGCCTGGACCAATCCCTGTTGCATATAGCGCTCTAGCTGTGCGAGGTCTAAGCCGTTTTCAACAGTCGGTATCTCAACGACTTTTCGTCCCATCAACGCCAACAGATTAAGAAGACCGTTGTAACAAGGAGAACTGATCGCAACCGCATCACCGGGCCTAGTCGTAATGGCAATCGCCGTGCGGGCGGCATCCATACAACCATTCGTCACTACTAATTCATTGGCGGAGAAATGCAAATCATAACTGGCAAAGTGTGCGCTAAGCGCACAGCGCAAAAGCGGCTCCCCTGAGGAAACCGGATAGCCATGCATACTGGCGCCAGCCTCTCGGGTTGCCCGCCGCATACTGCGCTCCAGGGCATCTAACGGCAATAGCTCTGGGGATAAAGACGCAACACCCAATGGCCCTGTTCCCAACCCCCGGCAATAGTAATCGTGACTTTCTGGATCTGTTGTTCGGCAGGTGAATGCGGGCATTAAGGGAGGCGGGTTACTGCTGGGAGGAACTGAGGCAAAGAATCCAGATTGCGGTCGAACCTTCGCCCAGCCGAGTTCCTCCAGCAAGTAGTACGTACTTTGGGCTGTTGTCAGGCTCACTTCGTTTTGTGCAGCGAACCGCCTAAGGGACGGTAGTTTATGACCGCTTGGTATTCTCCCTGACTGAATATCCTCTATACAGCGTTCGGCAAGCTCTTTATACCGCACCTATCCCCTCTCCGATTCCGTCTCCGCCCAAACTGTATACCTATTTTATACAAAAATTGCATCTGTATACCTTTTTTTATTTCTTGGATAGTTAGCCCCGAGACAAATTGGAGGGGCTGATGCGGTACTCGGATTTATTACTTGGTGTGCTACTAATGGCAATGTGGGGCTTCAACTTCATTGTTATTCAGATGGGAACGGAAGATCTGGACCCACTCCTTCTGGTGGCTTTACGCTTTTCTTTGGCAGCCTTTCCGGCAGTGCTTTTTGTTTCCAGACCGACAGCCAGCTGGAAGTACGTTCTGGCCTACAGCCTGACTTTTGGCTGTGGGGTTTGGGGGATGGCCACCTGGGCAATTTCTAGCGGACTCTCTGCGGGTATGGCCTCACTTCTTTTGCAAGTAAATGTTGCGATTAGCTTACTATTTGGCTGGGTATTCCTGAAAGAAAAAATTATCCCGCAGAAAGCTCTTGGGGCTCTACTTGCCTTGGGAGGGCTGATGCTAAGTTTGATGGTTGAAGATGGCACTGTGCCCCTTATCAGTATTGCACTTATCTTAATAGCGGCTACCAGCTGGAGCATCAGTGGGCTCATTGTAAAAGCCAGTGGCACACAGCATGTATTTAGCTTTATTGTCTGGGGACTATTTTTTGCACCGCTACCACTGTTTGCTGCTACCTATATTCAAAATGGTGCGACTGTATTTTATGAAATACAAAACAACCTTAGTGGAAGGTTAATTTTCTCCATATTGTTTCAGGCCTACCCAACCACTCTGCTTGGATACTGGTTCTGGAACCGGTTAATCGTTAAGTACCCACTGTCTACTGTTGCACCTTTAGGTTTACTCTGTCCCGTTTTTGGACTCTTTTTTAGTTGGTTGTTAACTGGCGAGTCGATTGGTCCCGAAAAGTTAATGGCCGCTGTTATGATTTCCTCTGGTCTGGCACTTGGTATTGTTCATTTTCGCCAGAGCTTTAAGATGCTACGAAACTCACGGATTTTTGGCATGTTAAACATATCGCGATGAACAAGTATCCAGGTTGAGATTTGCTAATTTCCAGACAATGTACTAATGGCGCTAGTCCCCATTGGCCAGAAGCAAGGATTAGTGCAGTTACCTTTCGCAGTAACAACCTGCAACCACCTCGTTCGGTTGAAGCAGAAAATTCTATTCATTAATAAGATTTATCGTGGATTTGGCACTCAACCAAATGCCCGGCTCTCCTAGTTTGGGCTAATTCTATAAGTAGCTATTTATACAGGTATCGATATCATTCTATTTTAGCCAGCCGTATAAATAATAAAATAAAGTCTTAAGCTGAATGTTATCAAGGGCAAAGGTCAAAAATACTAACCAGGTTTATTACTTTTTTCCCTCACCAGCCAGTAGGAAACTCCCAGGGCGATAGTCACCAGGGCAATACCGACTATTTGCTCCGCGTTAACAAATTTTAAGTCGAGCACAATAACCTTCCGAGCTACAGCCATTAAGGCTGTAGCCAATACCAATTGCACCGGTATCACATTTGTTCCCAGGTAGAGTCTGATATTGGTGAAAATTTCAATGGCAATAAGAACGGCGAGAAAGGCCCCAAAAGTCTCGAGGATATCTTCCATATCCAGCAATAGGAATGGCGTCTCCATAAGCCTTTCATAAAGTACATAGACGACATCCGCAATGGTCCAGAATATGACCAACACCATAAGAATGGCGAGAAATTTAACGGCATATTTTATTGCTCGATGTAATTGGTTGATCAGGGGATCAGCATGATCCTCATGTATCTCGTCATATTTCATGGGCTTCGCTCTGCCGATTGATACCGCACATTGCTTGAGTTCGACTATAGGCGAAATCCCCGTATTCAGCCGAGAGAGCTTCCTTTAGTGAGTAGTAAGAGGAATCCCGGCAGCATATTCACCGCCGGGATATTGTGAGTCGTTAAGGTAGGCAGGTTGCGTTAGTGAAGAAATACTTTACTTCGTAGTCACTACAATCCTCTGTTGCACAGAAGAAGCGGTAATTAGTGCCGATATCGCCTATATGCATGCTTTCGCCGGTTAAGGAATAATCCAACTTCGTATCAACAACCCTTGCCTCAATACCAGCAACATCACTGACAGCACAGCTATTGCTGATATTTCCCGCTGACTTGTGTTCGTTAAAGCTCTCATAATCAATGCCACCTGAGGAGGGATCATCCAGGTCCAGCCACTCGGTTGCGTAGTACCCTGGATTTACCAAGCTGTTGGACAACTTGTGCACGCCCAAAGCATCGATTTCATCACCGTGGCGCCCGTGGAAAGCAAAAATTTGCTGGGATGAAGTGGAAGAATAAGTTGTACAAGTCCCCTGCTGAGTGCCTCCGGAAATAGATGAGCCATTGCTCGACGTCAATTTAAGGTAGTAAACACTACCCGTTTCATGCTTTTCATCGTCGACACAAATTTTAACATCATCCAAATACTCGCTGCTGGCGGAGTTGAAACTCAGTACACTCCCCATCGAGCCACCGTCTCCATCACCGTATTCAATACAGTATTCATGATCACTGGCTGTGGCATGGCTTAGGGATTGCTTAAATTCATAGCAAGCTTTAAAACCATCAATTCGGCCACCGGAACGAATCTGGACAGATTTCAGATTCATAGTGCCGCTGCCGAGCAGTTTGCGTTTTACCAGGTCGATTGAATCAAACGCATCACCTCCGGTACCCCCCACGGCATCTTTTTTGATGTAGCCAAAATCCGAGTAACTATCTTGGTTGGCGATCCAGAACCCATCAAATGGTTCGTAGTAATTCACCCAAACCGAGGTAGTTACACCTTCTGAATTCCTCTTGGCATAGAGCGCGGCATTTTCCAAAGCGTTATAAGGCATTCCATAGCGGTAGCCATCAGCTTCACAGGCGGAGTAACCTTCACTCCAGGTTCCCGATGCACTGCTGATGTGCCAGTTTCGCTCATCGTCCACACAGGCAAACACTAGCTCCGTGCTACAGCTATAGTCACGAATTTCACCGTCATTACTTAACCAGGCGCAACTATTGTTACCACTGGGAGAGTCATTCCGCCAAGACCACGTAAAATCTTCAATCTGGGGTGCTTTAGAAGCACCTATAGTGGTCGCATTGGCCTCCACCAGCGCCAACTCAAGCATGTTATACCCAGATACTGCTTTCTCCAGGATCTCACTGCCGGAATACTTGATGTCATCCTTGCTATATTCGGTTGTTGCATCCAAGGCGACACTTAAATTCCCATTGTTGTAGTGGCTGATTGCGCTGGCATTACCGTCGATATCTGCTGTTAGCTGGCTGGAATTTTGTGCAAGTGGCTCATTGGAAGTGAGGTTTCCAGATGCATCCATCTCATCCACACCGATCCAGACATTGCGTCTGAATTTCGATGTGTTTGACTCGTCATGGTAATCACACAGATTGTTATCACCAGTGTGCGGATACTCTCTGGGCACTTGAATAAATAGGATAACGTTGCGTCCCGCATCCAACACATCCTGTTTAGTCAGTGTTTGCGCCGGCAGGGAGGCGCAATCATCTTCTGTATAGCCCCAGTCGGTAGGCTTAAATACCAGATCCCCCAACCTGCTTTCAATTTTCTCACCAATCTTATTGCGGAAGTTCTGGTGGTAATCAGAATCGTAAGCCTCAAACTTTAGGAATATGACTTCATCGTTATTATCTTCAAGAAAATCCTTAATCTCATCCAGCCCATCCCCCAGCGTTGCAGCTGTGCCAAACATATAAATACACATAGTGGCCTCTTCCAGGCCCATATGACACAGGTGCGGTGTTGAGCTGAAATTGGAAGCAGGGTAAGTATCATATTCGACCAGACGTATTCCCCGACTGAATAATTTCTCCGGCGCGTACCACTGGTTTACATCGGTATATACACCCTGATCCCACTGATAGGATGCATAGGCATTATGCGCTCCCGCCCACAAGGTCTTTGATAAGGGAGCCTTTGTATCAATCTGCCCCTGTAAATCCAGGCGCTTCACTTTATCATCGCTAGCATCAATTTCGCCGACAACAGACATCGAAAAACTCAAGAGCAAACTTGATACCAAACCAATTGTTTTATGCATTATTCTTTTCCTGATAAGTATCTTGATAGTTACCGCTAAAATAAAAATCCCAGTAAGTATTTCCCCTCAGTTGAATTGACCAATTGGAACAAGCGTACACACCTGTCGTGAACCGCTAAATTACAACAGTACTGACTGGTCAACTTTAGTCATTTACCCTACTTTACATTTTCATAATTTGCGCACTTTTCAGTACTGACAAACATCCATCTCCGAATTAAACATTCATAAAACTATCCGCTAGCGGGGGCGCAAAATAGTAGCTACAGAGCATGACCAATCAGTTACGAGCTTAAGGTAGTTATGTAAACATCTGCCCATTTGTAACAGGGCCAACATAAATGACAGACCAAATGTCCCTCCAGTATTTAGGGTTCAATCACAACCTTGGAAGTAATATCACGCACGTTAAATCTTCTGGTTTAGGAGCAGAGTTTGGGCATCTAATTCATCTTTTCAGATTATTGATAGTTTCAAAATATAATTGGGACAAACCTTAAAAGAGTCGGCATCACACTCTTCAGCTAACATCGATAAAAAAATAGATGACAAGAAATCTTCTCCTTAAGGCGTAGAGTTGATTTAAAGCTAAGCCGGATTCAGGATATAAGAAGAGTACAAATTAGATATTTATACTTACCAAACAATGAATTGAGCACCCAAGGAGTGGTAGGCTTATTGAAATATTACATTCATAGAACAAATAGAAACTTATAATTTCCGCCCCAGGAAAGCAGCCTTATCAAGGAGAGAGAATGAAAAGCAAGGCACTTATCATACTGAGTAGTATTCTTATCGCCTCATGTGGCTCTATGCGACCGCAAAATGCAAGCAATTATCAGCAAGACCTGATCACTCCAGAAGAAACAGATAACTTTGTACTCACCGAAAGCAGCACCTTCGATGAACCCATGCTGGGAATTGCCCTAAAGTACGATAATAAGCAGTATCCTACCGATATTATCAATGTCTATGTATACCCTATCGATAGCATCACATGGGAAAATACAGATGAAATCATCTCCTCTGAAATGGGCGATATTATAGATGAAGTTGACTTTGCTATAGAGCAAGGGCATTACAAGTCAAGATCACCAGAGACTATTGAAAACTTCAGTTTTAAAATCGGTGAAAAGCTATATTCTGGAAAAAAGTCATCTTTCACACTTACCAACAGAAACGATGCTGAATACTTCTCAAATAGCTATGTATTTGTCGATAAGGATAAATATATAAAGTTCAGAACCAGCTTCGACAGCAGAGCGACCGTAGAATGGAATGGCGACTCAGCAGTGAAAGAAATACTGCCTGAAATAGTTGTTCCCGACGAGTCTGCGTACATGAAGAACCTGAGAGCTGAACACCAAAAAGAAATCACCAAGAATCTGATAAAATCACTATTCCAAGCTTCTCAAGAATCACAACCTAACACAGAGTAATTTCTCAACTAACTTAATAGCAATTGCGACAAATCCGACTCTGTAAGAGCTGATGGCTACTAGGTGCCGCTTAGCACCAGAGAATTGCAAGCGGCACGCTTTAACTGAAGTCTCCTGTACTTCAACGGCATGAAAGCACACTTCTTCCCCCATTGGCAGGAGATTAGCCCTAGACATCTCCAATTCAGATTTTTAAACAAATCTCACTAAAACCCACTCCAACTGGCGAATAAATTTCTCAGGTGGTTGAGATAATACTGGCACTTCGGCGTCTATGATTAAGGAGGCACTAAGGAAAGGAAATTCGAATCATGAGCAAAATCCTGCCTCCAATTCTTGCTCTTCTGCTCGCCGCATTTGTTTTAGGCGCGCAGGCCAACAACTATGTCAGTAAGGACAGTCAAGCCACTTCGCCTCTCGGATGTATCAGTGCCACATCAGTACTATCTACCCATACACCGACAGATATTACTGCTGCCGCCAAAACATGTACCGAACAATCCAAATTTGATGAGGCAGCTGAGCTGTTAATGGTTGCCAGTGCCTTTGCTTATTTCGACACACAGAGGGTTAGCGACAAAACCGGGCACAATGTATTAAGAGTGATTTTCAATAAAAAATTTAATTCGATGCCAGAGGGAGATCGAAAAAAACTATTCGCCAGCATTAACTCTCTTGATCAGGGCGGCGCAAGGAAGCTGGAAGTTTGTAACTATTTGACAGCCGCAAAGCCGCCATCCTATATACCAAGTTATATGATTTCCCATGGGTTAAGAAAGTTTACAGGCGTTACTGAAGCCCCCCTGATAAAAGATTTTGATGCGGATCAAAGCTGGTTAAACTCAATGGTGTTTGTCAAATGCCGCAGTTAATCGGTATCTTGTTGCATAGAGACGAAATACCTATATCAGGCTCACCTTTGGGCTGAATATAAGTATCTAAGGCAGTAAAGATTCCCATGACTTAAATACTAGCCATCTAGATGGCCTCAAGCATATTCGGCCACCGCAAGTCTGGTATTTCCCTGATGCTTAACTAAATCGCCACTTCATGAGCTCCCTTTGCCACTATTTACCAAGCATAAAGTTTCAGGCATTATTTTCCCACAGTCAAAACTTTCTCTAATCAGATTAATGGGAAGAACTGTGAAAGAAAACGGAATGCTCTTTTTATTTTGTGGAAAGATGGGCGCAGGAAAAAGTACAAAAGCTGCGGAGATAGCACAAACTACAGGAGCTATTCTTATTTCCGAAGATGAGTGGCTGTCTAATTTATATCCCCATGAGATCTGCTCACTCTCCACTTACATAGAGTATTCTGCAAGATTAAAACCAATGATCAAGTCACATACTCAGGATATCTTAAGGAGTGGCATCTCGGTAGTACTGGATTTTCCTGGCAATACAAGAAAACAAAGATCTTGGTTCAAAGAGATATTTCTGGATAACCTCTTTCCCCATCAATTAATCTATCTTAAAGCCGATGATAAATTATGTTTACAGCAAATTGCCCAAAGGCAAAAATCACATCCAGAACGAGCCGCCTTTGATACCCCTGAGACCTTCAAACAAGTTAATAAGTACTTTGAAGAACCTTGCCAATCAGAGGGATTCAATATTGAAGTAGTCCATCAGGGAGGCATTTAAACGTACCCACTCCCTCTAATAATTGGGAGCAACCTCTGCTGGACTCTCTTTCCGTTTGCGCTATCTCCTCCAGTGTTGGAGAAACTAAAGGAAGCCTAAGTCTCGATGCTGGCTCAGTATTTTGACTCCCTGTGAACCCGTTATTCGACTAGCCGGTTCCAAGCGGATTCAGAAAGGCCCGACTGAGACTGATGTACCTTTGCTTCGCCTTATATTTCGATTATTATAGAAATATAGAAATTTGGAGGTAACTCATGATGCTACCGAACCACACCCCCATCAATATTCTTAATCGCCTGGTGGACTCCCCTCCCAATGGTGACCCTACCAGGATTCTGGTGTTGTACGGATCCCTGAGACCCAACTCCTTTTCGCGTCTATTGGCCAACCAGGTTGTTGAAATATTGCAGCATTTTGGTGCCGAGGTTCGCTTGTTTGACCCTGTCGACCTCCCTCTTTACGACGGCACCAGCCAGGATCACCCCAAGGTGCAGCAATTGCGCGAGTGGTCTGCCTGGAGCCAGGGTCAAGTGTGGATTAGCCCGGAAATACATGGAAATGTCTCGGCCGTTTTCAAGAATCAGATCGACTGGCTACCACTGGACCAATCTGCAAGCCGGGCAACCCAGGGAAAGACCCTGGCGGTCATGCAGATTTCCGGTGGCTCGCAGTCATTCAATACTGTCAACAATTTGAGGGTTCTTGGACGCTGGATGCGCATGTTTACGATTCCCAACCAATCCTCTATTGCCAAGGCCTGGCAGGAATTCGATGAACAAGGGCACCTCAAGGATTCCCCATTCCGGGACCGGGTGATTGACGTTCTGGAAGAGCTGGTAAAAACCACCATTTTGTTGCGTGGCCAGGGTAACTATCTGACCGAGCGGTACAGCGAGAATAAGTCAGAGTTGCAGTTAGCTTCGACAACATCTATTCAGGCCTTGCTGGCTGAAAGCGGTGTCGCAGAACCCAGCTAAAAGTACTGGCATTTCGCTGCCGAAGGTCCACATTTAGCAAAGGTCCACTAGCAATGGACCACTAGATGATAGGAACTCCGATAAGGATCTCGTCAATGAGCTTTTCCCTGGACCCGGACTTTTCAAGCGCCCTTGGCAAGTTTGGCGACTTGCTGGATACCTTGGCAGAAGCGCCTATTGGGGACGTGAATACTCGCCGTAAGAATGGAGCCGTGGTCACCCAAGCACTATTTCAGGGTCGCAGTTTTCCATCAGATGTTTCCTTTCGGGACTTTACCCTAAAGAGTTCAGACCAAGAGGAGATCCAGTTACGCTGGTACCAAAAGGAGAATAGCAAGCCAGGCTCCGCCATTCTCTACATTCATGGCGGTGGGCTCATCTGCCACGATATCTCACGGTACGACTTGGTCATCGCCAAATATGTAGCTGCCAGCGGCGTGCCATTTTTATCAGTAAATTACCGAAAGGCTCCGGAGTTCCCCTACCCTATACCGATTGATGATTGCTATCGGGCATTCATTTGGCTGGTACAGCACTCACAGGAACTCTCCATTGACCCCACGCGAATTGGCATCATGGGAGATAGTGCCGGAGGGGGTCTGGCTGCAGCCCTGACAATTGTCGCTCGCGACAAAAAAGGCCCGTCCCTGGCACGGCAGATATTGTTATACCCAATGCTGGACGACAGGACGGTTACTCCCGATCCCGAGTTATTGCCATTTATTATCTGGACCTATGAAGATAATCTCACCGGCTGGACCGCTTACCTGGGTAATCAAGTGGGCAGCCCTGCGGTCAGTCCTCATGCGGCCCCTGCCCGCCTGCAAGATGCCAAGGGTCTACCGCCAGCATTTATCGATGTTGGCGAACTAGATATTTTTCGCGATGAGGATATGCAATACGCCCAATTACTCACCGATGCCGGTGTTAGCACGGAGCTCCACGTTCGACCTGGCGTGATTCACTCTTGGGAGCTATTCGCCCCGGACATTCCCGTCTCACAGCGCGCTCTTGCAGATCGAGTGAGAGTCATCCAGGAAATCTAAGCGAGCACGGTGCACCTGTCTATGGAACAGCAAAAACAGAGACTATTTGATAGTCACTTCCACATCATAAATCCCAAGTTCCCCCTATTCCCAAATCACGGCTACTTGCCGCCAACATTTACCGTGGACGACTATCAACTCAAGTTACAAAACTACCAGCTAGTGGGGGGCGCTGTAGTTTCCGGCTCATTCCAGAAGCTGGATCAAACCTACCTTATGGATGCCCTGGAAAAGCTGGGCAAAAGCTATGTTGGGGTCACACAGCTATCCGCCGACACTCCCGACACCACCATTTTGTCACTCCACAAACATGGAGTCAGGGCCCTACGCTTTAATTTGGTACGGGGTGGCTCGGAACAAATCGGTTTTATCGATACCCTTGCCCAGCGAGTTTTTGACTTGGCAGGCTGGCATGTCGAACTATACGTTGAAGCCTCTGCATTGACCCCTCTCTATAATAAATTGATCGCGTTACCAGCCGCCTCCATTGATCACATGGGAATCACCAAGCAGGGTTTTCCCATCTTGCTCAAACTGGCAGAAAAAGGGGTAAAGGTAAAAGCGAGCGGCTTTGGCCGCCTGGATTTCGACCCCGCAGCGGCAATTGTCGACCTCTACCAGGCCAACCCTAATTGCCTAATGTTTGGCTCCGATCTTCCCTCTACCAGGGCACCGCGCCCCTTCAAACCTGAAGATATTTTGTTAATTCGCGACACCCTCGATGAAGCACAAGCAGAAAATGTCCTGGTAAAAAATGCCTATCAATTTTATTTAAAAAAATAATGGAATGATGGGGCAGTATCAGGAACTGAGTTCTTCTTCTGCTGTCATTCACTACGCTGTATTTTCTAAAAGCGCACGATATGCCTAAATTCGTGCACTTCTCTATACCCACTCAATTCATGCTACAGCAGTGTAATCTCGGGTCATCGATCATCTTTATAAATCACTGGCAATTAAAACATGCGAATTGTAGGATGCGCCGAATATTTCAGGCCACAGGGAACCTGGAAGATACAGTGCAGGAGGTTGTAGTGAAAGGACTGGTAACGGTTATTTTTTCCCTATTTGTGCTATCCGGATGTACCGGCATTGGCACAAAACCCCTGGGAGAAAAAGAGATAGCGTTAGGCGTAGATACTGAGCAATCCATTAAAGAGAAGCTCGGTAAGCCTTATGAAAAAGGCATGTTTGTAAAAAACAACCAACAAATTTTAACACTCGCTTATGCTTACCCCACTACTGGCAAAAAGGCGGTTAGCGATAATATTAGCGGTACCCGTAACCAGGGTTTCTACTTTTATAACGATAAATTGGTTGGGCAGGATTTTGTCAGCTCTCTCGCTGAAGATTCCACCGATTTTGATGAGTCAAAAGTACCACTTATCAGCGAAGGCCAAACCAGTATTCTCGAAGCTCTGGATTTATTGGGCAAACCCTCCGGCGAATATCAGTACCCACTGATTAGCAATAAATCCGAGAAAGCCAAAGTATATATGTATAGCCAAACCAATAAGGCTATTTTCCAACCGGCCTCTTATCAAAAAGTATTGATTCTCAGTTACAATTCTGATGGCATCATCACGAACGTAAATTTTGCAGAATTAGGCAATAGAAATTTAAGCGAGCAATAAATCATTTCTCAGACAGGGGAGCCTTATCTACTGGCTTCCCTGAAACAAACAAAAGGCACACTACCAGCCCCACCATCGCCAGATAGGCATTAACCGTAAAAGCGCGATCAATCCCCGTAGAGATATCGGGAGCCATTGCCACAATTGTGGTATTCATACCCAAGCCTATTGCTCCCCCACCAATCTGGAACATATAGAGAATTGCTCCCGCCAAGCTCGCTCGCTCCGGCGCTACAACCGTAATTGCGGCAGTAGTAATAGCAGAGTAAAACAGGCCAATACCCGCCCCGAGAACCACCAGTCCCGGTACCATTTGCAAAAAAGTTGTTTCTTTATGCAAATGAGAAAGCATAAACATACCAATACACATGGCAATGGTGCCCGCTGAGACAATCGTTTTTGCACCGAGCGTTTCGTAGAGCCCACCGGCAATAAAAGACACCAAACCAAATGAGACCATCATAGGAAGTAGCCCCATTCCCGAATACATCGCCGAGTGATTATGGACCTTACTCAAGTATTGGGGAACGTATACAAGGGCGGCAAAGAACACCACAGACAGCAACAAGGTAGCTATACCTGCGGCAAAGAAACCGTGATTCGTTGCTACATCTACGGGAATTAACGCATCTCTGCCCACATGGCGCTCAACCAGGATAAACGCCCCCATAAACAGTAAGGTGGCTAGTGCCAAGACAATAATCACCGGGCTCTTAAAGCCGATATCCACGACTAAATCCAGCGCCAGCAGAAGGCAAAATAGCGATGTGGTCAGGGTGATTACACCACCGTAATCAATACGCTCAGTGACATTTTCCGGTGTGTCATCCGGGATAACCTTCCAGCAGACCCAAAATGCCAATGCAGCCACCGGCAAGTTGATAAAGAAAATCCAGCGCCAGCTCAATAAGTCTGTAAGAATGCCCCCCAATACCGGACCAATTGCATTCGCAGCGGCACACATGCCCATCACCAAGCCCCCAGCAAAGCCCGAGCGATCCTCCGGTAACATCCCGTAGATCAGCCCCAGGATTGCCGGCCACATAAGGGCACTACCGATCCCCATCAATCCCCGCGCCGCCAACAGCATTGGAATATTGGTAGCTATGCCGCCGAGGAGGGAGAAAAATGCAAAGGCGGCCATGCCGAGGAAAAAGATATTGCGCCGGCCAAACATATCCGCCAAACGCCCGCCCGAGATCAGCAGCACCCCAAAAGCCAGTGTATAGCCGTTGATAATCCATTGGGTGGTGGTGATATTGGAGTTGAAGTCTTTTTCGATGGCTGGAATTGCTACGGAAAACGCAGTGAGGTCATTTCCGATCAGAAAAATTGCCAAGCTTAGGGCAAACAGTCCCAGTACCTGAATTCTGGTCAGTTTAGTTTTCTCATCTGCCATGTTTCGAGTCCAGCCACAGAGTTCGGTTTTACAAGTGTGGCTCAAACTCGGGAAACGGCAGGGACACTAACTATGGCCCCTGCTGGCAAACAAAATGGTGAGGGCCTGCGACTAACGCTCACCTGAAGTGTCTTGAAAGAACTCCTCTACAGGCTGGTAATCCGGATTGGCACCACAAGAACCCCGCACTACCAGCTCGGTAGGTAGTACATCTGGCATCGCCGATTTTCCAGAGAGAAGTTCCATCATTTTCTCCACCATCAATTCACCACCTCGGTGGATGTTCTGGCGAACGGTTGTCAGAGGAGGGGTAAAAAACGGCGCGATTGGGATATCGTCAAAACCCACTATGCCGACATCTTCCGGCACCTTATAGCCACGGGCCTGTAGCGCTTTTATCGCCCCCATAGCGATACTGTCACTGGCGGCGAAAATGCCATCAAAACTAAGCCCTTCCTGCGCAACCAGGTCGATAATGGATTGATAACCACTTTCACTGGAGAAGCCGGCGGTCAACTGCCTGGTCGTGCCAGACAGATCAGCTTCATTGAGCGCGGCACAGTAACCTTCAAAGCGCCCATTGACCTCCGGGTGAGCTGTGTCGCCGAGAAAGAGAATTCGCCGCCGCCCCAAGCTCATTAAGTGCTCGGTGGCCTGACGCCCGCCCATTTGATTGTCACTACTGACGATGCAATATTCGGCCCCCTGCCTTGAGGTCCCTCCCCAGACAACAAGAGGGTCCCCCTGCTGCTGCAGATCACGAAGTGGGGTATCGTCCACCCCCTGGCCAATCACAATAACGCCATCAGCCCGCCTGGAACTCATCAGATAAGAATGCCAATCCGAGCGGCTGGCAATACTGCTGGAAAACAGTAAATCGTATTTATGCACTGCGAGGCGATCGGCAATTGAACCAATCATATCGATCATAAATGGATCAGAAAATGTCTGGCCACCACTGCGCCCCGTATTAATCACAACCGAAATTGTATGGCTGCGTTGCAGGCGTAAGTTTCGCGCGCTCTCATTGATTTTGTAATTCATGGAGCTCGCGATTTTTTGAATACGTTCGCGAGTCTTTTCGTTAATCAATGGATTATCGTTCAGCGCTCGCGAGACAGTAGATTCAGAAACTCCCGCCAACCGAGCAATATCGGACATGGAAACGGGAGAGGAGGACCCCTTGGGCATGGCGTACTTCACCTTGTTCGCGGGAAAAATGCCATCTTAGGCCCGTCGCCCAAGTTTGTAAAACCACCCTGCTACCCAGCCAGGGGGGCTGAGGCCTCAAGCGTCTCATCCCCCCGCTCTACAGCGCGACGGAAAAAGAACAGGGTAATCAGAATCACTGTGATGGGTACCAAGGATAAATAGAAAGCCACCTGGCCATCAAAGGCCTCGAAAACCGACCCGGTAATCAGTGAGCCAGTTGTACCGCCCAGCGCAGAAAAAATCACCAGTAAACCTGTCATTGCAGAGTGCTGGTGGGTGGGTAATGAACTGAGCATCACAGAATTGATAGCTGGATACACAGGTGCCATAAACAAGCCAATCAGCGGTAAAACAAAAGCTGCCACTGGGGCACTAAGCCAGTTTACATCGGGATTCGCCACAATATTACTCGCCAGGGGCAGGCTAACGACCACCAGTAATCCCATCGCAACTAAGCACACATTAAGCATCGGGTACCAGTGTACTTTGCGCATCATCACACCGGCACCAAGTCGCCCCAACGCCAGCCCTGCGGCAAAGATACTTGCAGCCTGAACACTCATCGCAGCGGGCAGCTTAAGAATTTCATTATTAAAGGTCGGCAACCAACTTCCTATCCCCTGCTCAATCAATACATAGAAAAATACGGAGATCACGTAGATGTACACCAGGGGTTTGGCCATCAACTTTATCATCGCGATAAAGTCCTGTTTCGGGCTAGCCTCTTCGATTCGCGCCCCGGATTCATCCAGCTCTGTGCACCAGAGCAATACAAATGCAATCACACAGACCACCGCCAGCACCCAATACACATTGAGCCAGGCAGTAGACCCTTGGTTCGATGAATCAATAAAAGCGCTAAACAGCCAATAGCCACTGAGAACTCCCACCATAAACACCCCCTCCAGGGTGTTTAGAAGGCTCGCATGTGCGCTGCGGCCCTGCGCTAACAATCCCACGGTGGAGTATGCGGCAACCTTTACCAATGCGAACGCAACACCCACGGACAAGAACAGTAACTTCGCCGTCCAAAACCCGGGTAACAGGGGCATAGCTGTACAAGCCAGGGTGACGATTGCCAATCCCGTCAGCATCGCCCGCTTAAACCCCAGTCGGGGAAGCTGGGAAGCAATCAGGAAAGACACTATACCGATGGGGATATCCTTGAACCCCTCCAGCACACTCGCAGCAGATTTACTTACCCCATAGGTATTGATTACCTGCAGGATCACCGTGCCTACGCTGTTCAACAAAATGGCAAAGACAAAGTAGATAGCGAATAGAGATAAGAGTATGCGCTGATTCTTCATAGTGGATTCTATCTGGCTCTGTGGTTTAGGCAGTCAGCCGTACCAACCTGTTATTGTACATTTTTTACCCAGACTTTGTGGAGAAAGGCGACTTCGCCCCAATGCCTGAAGGAACCCAGTATGTATCAGTCAGACAAAAATTTGCAATCGTTTGCATAAAAACCAATGAAAATTTGGGAATGCCTTATGCCGATCAGTCACAAAACAACTGGCAATTGACCCAGGAAAAGAAAATAACATATATTTTTCAATAGGTTACAGACTTTTCGGAGATGAAAATCAGGTCTATCTTCTAGTAACAGCCAGGCTTAATCTCAATTTTGCAATCGATTGCAAAAAGACATCAACTACGGATAGACTGGATGCCAGTAGTCGGAGGCCCAGCCGACCCGGCCCTAGAACCCAATCTCCAATCCAGTGAAAGTGGTATGAAGCAAAAACAACAAATCAAACACAAGATCCACCCCTGGGACTTGGTGGAGGACACCTTCCAGCCTGAAGATTACAGCCTCAACGCCACCCTATTCTCCCTCGGTAATGGCTATATCGGCTTGCGCGGTACCTTTGAGGAGGGTTTCGATCCAGAACCCTTTACAGATGGTTGTTACCTGAATGGAGTCTACGCCAGCGAACCTATCACCTATGGTGAGTCTGCTTATGGCTACGCGCGCAACAACCAGAGGATGTTGACGGTTCCCGACGGTAAGACCATTTATATCAGCTTGGATGGAGAACGCTTTAATCTCGCCCAAGGCGAGCTGCTCAACTACGAGCGTCGCCTGGACATGGCCGCAGGGATCAGCGAGAGAAAACTCACTTGGCGCTCCCCAAAAGGAAAAACCATTGAACTCAAAGTGCAGCGCCTGGTTTCCCTCAGTGAGAAAAACCTATTAGCTCTGCAACTGGAACTCACTCCCATCGATTTTGACGGAGAGGTACACCTGCAATCCTGCCTTGATGGTGACCTTGCCCAAGCAGAACGCAGTGAGGACCCACGCCTAGCCTCCCCTATTGATCGGGGAGATATCGAATGGCTGGAAAATACAGCTGAAGATGGTTATTTGGCCCTGCCTCTATCCGTTAAGAGCAGTGGCTTCTCTATACGATGCGCAGCCCTGCACCTTTGTGAGAGTGACAGCGATTACACGTCCAATAACCTCCGCAGTGAAGACTGCGTCTCGGTTGACTATCGCTTTGCTGCCCGCCGCAACACCCCTATTCGCCTAACCAAGTACGTCGCTTACTTTGCACAGCAAAATGCTGAGCCGATATCAGCAGACGAATTGCATCATTACCTGGAGCGCTGTGCGGCTAAAAGTTTTGCGGACCATGTCGAAACCCAGCGTATACAAATGGACAATTTCTGGCTTGAGTCCGATATTCAGGTCAGTGGAAATGATGCCCTGCAACAGGGAATACGTTTCAACCAGTACCACTTGTTCCAATCCCTAGGTCGGGATGGCAATACCAATATTGCAGCCAAAGGACTTTCCGGTGACGGCTATGACGGCCACTATTTCTGGGATACAGAAATCTATGTACTACCGTTTTTCCTCTACACCCAACCCGAATTAGCGCGCGGCCTACTGGAATACCGCTACTCAATCCTCGATGCCGCACGAAAAAGAGCGAGGGAGATGTCGATTCAAAAGGGAGCACTGTTTCCCTGGCGCACCATCGGCGGTGAGGAGTGCTCAGCCTATTACCCGGCAGGCACTGCGCAATACCATATCAATGCGGATATTGCCTACGCCGTGCGACATTACTGCCGGGTTACCGGTGATGTCGATTTTCTGCGCAACAAGGGCGCAGAAGTCGTGATAGAGGGCGCGCGTATGTGGTTGGAGATTGGCCACTTCAACGCACTTCGCGACAACCAGTTCTACATTAATGAGGTTACCGGACCAGACGAGTACACTGCCCTGGTTGACAATAATTTCTACACAAACCTGATGGCCAAGGCCCATCTTGAATATGCTGTTGAAGTATTACAGTGGTTAAAATCATTCGATCCTGCAGCATGCGATGAGTTAACCCAGCGTATTCAACTCGACAAACAGGAAATTGATAACTGGGCCAAGGCCGCAGAAAGCATGTATCTGCCCTACGATGAAAAGCAGGGTATACATTCTCAAGACGATAGTTTTCTAAACAAACCCCGCTGGAATATTGCCGAAACGCCTGCCGATCAATTCCCGCTGTTACTTCACTATCACCCCCTGGTGATCTATCGACACCAAGTTTGTAAGCAGGCGGATGTCGTTCTTGGCCTGTTACTGGAGAGTTCAGAGTTTTCAATTGAGCAGAAGCGTCGGGATTTCGACTTCTACGAACCGCTCACCACACACGACTCCACTTTGTCCGCTTGTATTCACAGCATTATTGCCAGTGAAGTTGGGTATCCGGATAAAGCGCTGAACTACTTCCAGCAAGTTGCGCGAATGGATCTGGATAACCACCACAACAATACCCAGCACGGCATACACACTGCCTGCATGGGGGGTACCTGGATGTGTATGGTCCAGGGATTTGCAGGAATGCGCCTGCACGGCAATGAACTCAACTTCAATCCATACCTGCCCAATGGAATGGACGGCTATCGTTTCCGGTTGCAATTCCGTGGCCGCACGATCGCAGTCGATGTCGATTCTTACAGCGCCAGGTACACCTTGGTGAAAGGTGAAGCGCTCAGCCTTCATCACGGCAAGAAAATTCTATTCCTGGAGACACCAGGGCAAACAGAAACCATTCAAATAGCACCGATGGAGGAGGTATCCTGATGATCTATCGTGCAGCAATCTTTGATCTCGACGGCGTTATTGCAGACACCGCACGTCTCCACCTGATCGCATGGCAACAGCTGGCTGAAGGGCTCAACCTTCCCTGGACAGCGGATACTGAAGAGCGCTTAAAGGGCCTGGAAAGAATGGCTTCCCTTGAGGTGATTCTCGGGGAAAAAAGCAGCAATTACACTGAAGAAGCAAAAATTGCACTGGCTGCAAGGAAAAACAGCCGCTACCAGGAATTAATTCGCAGCCTCTCTCCCGCAGACTTGTTACCGGGCGCCGGTGAACTGCTCGCATGGTTAAATTCTCAGCATATTCCGGTTGGCCTCGCCTCAGCGAGTAAAAACGCGCCGGCGGTACTGGAAGCCCTCGGAATATCCCGTTGCTTTTCTGTTATTGCAGACCCAGAAAAATCTGCACCTAAACCTGCACCAGATATATTCCTAGCCGCCGCCAAAGGCCTCGGAGTTGATCCAGAGTTTTGCATTGCTTTTGAGGATGCGCCCGCAGGAGTCAGTGCAATTAAGTCCGCTGATGGTATGACGGCTGTAGGCATAGGCAGCCCAGATGTCCTTAAAGATGCTGACTACACCCTGGCAACCCTATTGGAATTTACACCAAATGACTTTTTCTTATCTGTACTAGCAGAGTCCGGCATTCGTCAAAATATGAATATCTATAAACGACCCAACGAAAAAATAGATTAGAACCCTATGGCTCTACCATGCAAGCAGCAAGACTCCAATATATAACGAACCTCTAAATGAGCTAATCACGTCTATATCACACCGGATAATCCCGGTGTGATATTTTAGTAATCGGCCAAGGCTTATATTAATATCCGCGCACCCTTTCACCAAACATCAGTCAAAAGAATAAGATTTCGCTAGCCTTCTAGGGAATAATTTTACGGCTCATTGATCAATACAGGCGCCTTCTATATTATCAGCCGTATTGCCAAACCAGGTATTAAGGCAAGGTAAGGGATTAGTATCCTCAAGATCGGTAGAATTGTTATCAGTTGCCATATTGCCAACAATTACATTTCCGAATTGGCTATCCGTATCAAAAAAAAAGCAGATGGGAATGGCGTACTTAGCCAACGATATACCTACCGAAGTGCCGGGAATAGGGTTTATAAAACCAGTGAGTTCAACCGTATTTTGAGCAATGAAATTACCATCGCTACAAATTTCCATACCATAGCTATTAAATCCAGCTATCCTATTAGATATCATGGTTGAATTATCTGCCCCAAGATCAAGAAAGATACCAGTATCCGCAAATCCATCTGAACTAACAATCTCGTTATCTATCACCGTTGAGTTACTGCCTCTAATAAACACACCAATACCACCAAATGGTACATTAATTAACGAACCAGACAACGTATTGTTGTCCGAATCGAAGAAAACCCCATCTCCTGTAACATCACTTAACGTTATACCCGTAATTGTGTGGCCACCGGAACCTGTTGCAATGACTCCTGTACTACATTCATCCAATGTACCTCCAGAGGCGCCGCCAGATAATACAGCTCCTGTACCTTCAAGAATGACACCTGTTCCCCCCACACAATCAAACGTAAATCCATTCAAATTCAGGCTTCCTGTAGGGCCAGTTATTTCTACACCGGCATCACAAGAAAAGTTCCCAGTTAACACCTCTGGAGTTGTAATAGTACCGCCACACACTATGTCTGCATTTACACTTCCAGAGATTACTAACGCACTACCGAAAAATAGATAAGAATATAGTTTAGACTGCGTTCCTTCCTGCCAAATATTCATAATGAAGTCCTAAAATAATATTGTACCCCCCTAATAAAACTGTTTAGCTATTGATTACTACTCACCACCACAGCTAATTGCCACTTAAACCCGAGCTACCGGTCAGCCCAGCAACTGTTAACCCAATCAAATTACAATTGAGATCCTTACTTATTACTTCTGTACTCGCAATGGTATCAGCGTACACATCATCGGCATTTACATTATCCGAAAGAGCTGAAGTAGACCCAATAACAATTTTTAGTCATAACCATTATGCCCAGGCAATAAAAATCCTTGAAATCAGAAAAAAGAAAAAAGAAAAAAGAAAAAAGAATATTGGGATACATTTTGAGCCCAAAGAGTGAAATATCCATAGGAAAATATTCTCAATAGCTCTGGCAAGTAAAAGGTAATGGCATAGAGAATCTTGGGCAAGTAAAATAATCAAAACTCGTGCATAGACGTGAAGTGAAAAGCTTAAAATAGACTCCATAAAATTTACGCCAAAATATCCATCAATAGTAAAGCGTAACTACAGCTTAAACTTTAGGCTTAACGAATGAAGCGACTCAAACAACTATCTATCTCACACAGTTGTTTTGCTACAGGATCATCAACCTTGATTAAATTGAAATCCGAAAATTCAAACCCCGGGCCTACCGAACATCCGACCAAAACAGAACTCCCAATTGGCTCAGCAGCCTGCCAGGCACCAGCAGGAACAACATGACAAAATATATTATTCTTTGCGGAAATCTCAGTCCTTTGCAAACAGCTATCCCCCTCAGTCCAAATATAGAGATATAAGCCTTCCCCCCTATATAAATTCCAAACCTCATCAGATTCGACCCGGTGAAACCTAGATACTTCATCTTTCTGTAAGGAAAAGTAAATATGCGTCAATGCGCTTCGCTTCTGCCCATCCTCCCTTGTTACTATTGAGCTCGACTTAAACACCTGAAGAAATTTCCCGCCTTCAGGATGATCAATTAAGTTATCAGGCTTCATGGATTAATCAGCACCTTGTAATCAGAATTAGAAACATGTCTGATACTACATTACCACATAATGTATCAGTGAAATTTAATCCTTATAGACAACAAGCAAATAGTTGAGCGGATACGAATTGAACACAGGCTCACCCAGTTTACTTTAAGGTGAGCCTTGCAAAAAGCCTTAATTTAAACAACTGGGATTAGCAGTAGTAAAAGTGTTTCCACGCCAGACATTAATATTACTACATGCATTTGCATTTAGATCCTCCAAGTCAAAATCAGTATTTCCCTTGGATGTGTTGTTGAGAATAAAGTTAAAAAACTGATTAGCTGCTTCCATATAGATACCCACTGAACCATTCATCTCAGAGGTGTTCTGGCTATAATTCCCAAAGTTGGAATCAGCAATATAGATCCCATATCGATTATTATCATATATATAATTTTGGGCTAAACTTGGAGCATCACCATCCAACTGAATCCCATCTAGTAAGTTACTTTCGATAATATTTGAGATCAAGGTATTTCTTAGCCCCGTAACTAATATGCCAGTATTACCATTACCATTAGCACTTGAATTAGTAATTAGATTGAAGTCGCTCGATACCGCCAACCCTACAAAGTCATTATTGTTAGCAAAAATATTTGTGACATTATGAAATCCATCACCAGCCAATCTAACGCCCGTCTGGCAGAATGATATAGTACCTGCGCCCTCCAAATACCCCACAAGACCGACAACATCTATGCCTATTGCAGAATTATTGTCACAAGTAATGGTATGACCATTCATATCCAGGCCACCAGTTGGGCCAACAATGGTTATCGCGATATTATCTGTACATACCAAATCATCATCCAAAACTTCTCGGGTGTTAATGGTATCACCACAATCAACCGCCGATGCAAGCCCGGATATTAGCAAGCAAAAAGCACCTGCAAATATAGATAAAGCACACTTCATACCTTGTAATTGCCATATAGCCATCTTACTACCCTCTATAAAATCAGTTAATAATGACCTTCTCCTGAACAGAGTGTGATCCAGCTTGCTAAAAGGGCTATAAGAAATTTCTCTTAAAGAAATGGCCACTAAGTGTGGCGTATACATATCTATTAATGAGAAATAGTGGCTATCTGTGCCACTTACCTAAAATGCTAGAAAGCAGTGTTAGATATGGAGCCAGCGAACCTATACATGGCGCAATTAAGGGATTGGCACGAATTATCCGCCTTTATCCTTCCCCATAAAGGACTCTGCACAAATCTACCGCCAGCCTCATTACTATTATTGCACTTTATCTCAAGCAGCTTTGACACCTTTAATAGTATAAATCAGCGGAATCTCATGCCCTTTAAAAGACAGGTAGTATTTCCCCTTCTCACGTTCCACCATGCCATCAAAACAGTTGTAAGGACTATACGGGTATTCTTTTAGTTGAGTGATTTGAATACCATATTTTAATAATGCACTCACAACATCGCTAATCGGATGCGACCAGGTGGCTAGGGTAGACTTGTCACCCCGATCATTCTCTGTATAGGTACCCTGCTCTTCAATATCTGGATCGGCTCGATGAAAATATGTATAACCAGAGAAAATATCATAAAATGGATGAAATTCTGCGATGTAGAAAGTCCCCCCCGGCTTTAAGCATTGAGCAACAACTGATGCCCACCGCTCGATATCCGGCAACCAACAGAGTGCACCGTAGGAAGTAAAGACGATATCAAATTCTTTATTATTTGACTCTCCAAAACTGTAGATATCATTGCAGATAAACTCTCCATGTAAACCTGAACGGTCAGAAAGAGCCTGTGCTTCAGTAATGGCTACAGAAGAAATATCAACTCCCGTCACCTTCGCCCCCAATCGAGCCCAAGATAAGGTATCCAATCCAAAATGGCACTGTAAGTGGAGTAAACTTTTTCCAGACACACTACCTATATCTGAAAGCTCGACTTCATTTAAAGTAGATTTTCCGCTTAGAAACCCATCAATATTATAAAATTCAGACTTCACATGAATACGGGTGCGGCTATCCCAGGAGTGTCGGTTAATTTCAAAAAAATCCATGACTCACCTTCTAATTACTTATATTTATCGATTCTATTTAATTATCAAGGGTAAGAAATTTAAATTTACTTGTAAGTCCTATTCCGTTATGCCTCAAGTTCAAGAAAACTAAGATTGCCAATCATTCTAACTATATATTTACAGTAATGCTTCAGCTACAAAAGGCTCTATTGAACTAAATTGCAAGTACAAATCATGATTTACTATAAAGCAGGCTAAGAATCTTTGAGAAAAGCTCTAAATGGGGACAATAGAAGATAGAATCCTTAATCTACGATTGATTATCCTCATCATATCTTAGGCGCGCTTTACGAATCTCGGGATGATGTTCATCTGCCCAAGAGACTAACTTCCACACAGCTGCAGATAACCCCCTTCCCAGGTCAGTTAATTCATACTCCACTTTAACTGGAACCTGCGCAAAGACAGTACGGAGTACAAAACCATCGCGCTCTAAGTCGCGCAGGGTTTGCGTCAACATTCGCTGTGAAATCCCTTCAATGCGCGACTTCAGGGAGTTGAATCGATCTGGACCATCAACAAGGGCAAACAATATCAGGATGGACCACTTGTCACCAATTTGAGCTACCACATTGCGAACGGGACATTCATCATCATTCACAAACACGCGTCTCTCACTATTTTTATTCTGCTTCCCCACCCTTCCACTCCATAGGTTATCAAAAAGTAACTTAACCACTTAATAGTGCCTTATTGGCAACCAACTCTCAAGTGAGTAACCTAGTATAAATAAGTAACTTAACCCGAAATCACCTATAGACCCATATAGATATATACCCTGTTATGACCCAAGCTCTCTTAAACAAGGCCCTCACCCAATACGCCTCCAATAGACCCTCAACCGCTGACGATATATTTACACCGCAGTTTGTCTCTGTAGGGAAATTTAACATTCGCTTTCTTCGCAAGGAAAAACCTCAGGCTCCCAGCCTACTACTGCTGAATGGTCTACCCCAAAGTATTCGCATGTGGGAGTCATCCATTGAAGCATTTAGTGAAAAGTTTGATGTGCTAGCCTTTGATATCCCAGGATTTGGCTTATCAAAAGCAGAGGAAGGAGATATGTCTCCAAGCAGCCTGAGCGAAGCCCTTGTTCAAATAATGAACCATTTTGGCATCAAGCAGGCCCACCTGGTAGGGCCGGATGTGGGTGTGCCTATTGCTTTAGCGGCCGTTATTAACCACCCTCAACGATTCTTGAGTCTCAATATCTTTGACGGCCCAGGCACCTTCCCTCCAAAACTCTCTCCTATTCTTATGGCCGTTGTCAGATCTCGAATGGTTCGCTGGATAGCAAAAGGCTTAAACAAGAAGTCAGTAATGAAAACCAACTTCCTGACTGCCGTCAAAGACGGCTATCACAACTACAAACCCAGCAAACGAGCTATCCAAGAGTACTATGACATAGCCTTTAATAGTGATAGTCACAAGTGCGCCATCAGTTTCTTTGGAAGCTATTCGAAAGAGCTTCCATGGATTGAGAGAAAACTAAATGGTATTAATGTTCCGACATTGATCACTTGGGGCAAGAGAGATCCATTTGTTTTAGTGGATAATGCGACTGCCTTATCCAAGCATATCCCCAATAGTAAGCTAGTTATATTTGATAACGCATCTCACTTCTCATCGGAAGATGCTGGACAAGAGTATGTTGACTTGATAATCAATTGGGTAGATGGCGGCTTCCTTGAGCATCGTGACGCATGAGTTTTTAAATATTCTAAGAACAGATACCTAATCACTAACTGAATTCAAGGTGGCGTTAAACAATTTCGCCACCGATATATTAATGGGGCTCAACTACCATCATTAGAGCGCCCTTTATCAAATTGGTTTTTTAACTCATTAACTTTGACTCTGATTCAGCATCATCCTTCCCCTTTTTGGCCTTAATCTGTGAATCACCAATCAATGCGCGGCCTAGGTCTGAAGCATAAAATCCCGCAGCCAATATTACGAAGGCGCCAAATAATGTAATTCCATCAGGCAGATCTCCGAAGATTACAAAGCCAATAACAATAGCCCAAAATAGTAAAGCGTAACTAAAGGGCTGCAAAATAGAAGCTGGAGTAAGTGCCAGTGCCTTAATCAGTAAATAGTGGCCCATTGCACCTAAGAGCCCATTTAAAATCAACAATTGCCACCCTGATACTGTCGGCTCTACCCAATAAAATGGTGCTAAGCTTCCAAAAATAATAAGACCCATGGTCGCGGTATAGAAAACGGTTGTATCGGCACTATCAAAGTGTGAAACACGGCGTGAAAGCACTTGATATGCGGCCCATAGGATAGCTCCCAAGATGGGGATCAAGGTTTGCCAACCCATCATTCCCATTCCAGGCCTAATGATAATAAGGGCACCTATAAATCCAGCCGTAACACTTACCCAGCTCCTTGTATCTATCCTCTCCCCTAAAAACCATCCAGCCATTAATATTGCGAATAATGGAGCGGTCGCAGCTATAGCATGCACATCAGCCAAAGACATCATACTAAAAGCAAAAATAAATACTGACACCTCAAGAGCGAGAACAATAGAGCGAGCTAATTGAGTGCCAAATATTTCACTTCGCACTATATCCAAGCTCCCTTTGAGTCTTGCCAAGCTTATAACGATGAAGAAAAATATCGCGAAACGAATCGCCATTATTTGAACGATAGAATAGTTCTGAACGAGTAGCTTACCTGTTGCATCCATACCAGCCAAACAGAGCATTGCCAAAATAGTCAGAATAATTCCACGACTGTCTTTAAACTTCACTTTAAACTCTCTAATAAAGACTACAGATTCTATAAACAGAGCCACCGATTATAAATTAGTTATGAAATGTAAGAGCAGTCTGAATGCCTTGGGCTACCTGAGAATAGAAGCCGGAATATAACTTATCCCGGCACTAGTACGCCCTTAATTTTCAGTTACTGTAGAGGAAAGCTTGAAGTGACTGAGCGCCTTTTCAGCAATTTCTTTACCATATTCCTGCACAAAGTGGCCCGCCTCCGCTAGTTTGAGAGGCTCTGGGCAGTTTTTGATGGTTCCCCTCAGCAACTCCATCACTTTCTCACCAAGTACAAAGTCCCTCATTCCAATCGCCATAAAGCTCTCACCACCCCAGCTCCTAGACCAGAATTTTCGAGCCCTTACCCCTAGCTCTGCTCCCTCCATATCTGGATCAACCGGTACAATTGACGGGAATCGACGAACGCCAGCCTTATAGCGGTTGTCTGGAAAAGGCGCATCATAGGCTACTATATCGAATAAATTGACCTCAGATTGAGCATCATTGGCAATGAGCCCTCCCACAGGGATTTCAGGTACATTGACAGAGAAGTTCCGCCAGTGGTAGAACCCCTCTGATGCACCATCCCCTGCTGCGATAGCTGTATTCATTACCAGTAATCGGGTAAATCTATCCGGCATATCCATTGGGAGTGTCAATCCCAGAAGTCCACCCCAATCCTGGCAAACCAGCGTAATATTCTTAAGATCCAAATGCTCAATCAAACGCATCAGGCTGTTACGATGGAAGTTAAAAGTGTACACATCTTCATTGACGGGCTTATCTGAGCGGCCAAACCCAAACAAATCTGGAGCAATTACCCGGTGTCCTGCCTCAGCAAAAACTGGGATCATTTTTCTATATAAGTAACCCCAACTGGGCTCCCCATGGAGACAAAGAAAGGTAGTATCCGAATCCTGCTCCCCCTCATCGATATACGCCATACGCATAGAATCATAGCCTTCCAGGCTATCAATATAGTGGGGAGTATACGGAAAACCCGGTAGTAAAGAAAAGCGCTCCTCAGGAGTTCTCAATCGTTCAATAGACATCGGCAACCCTCTTTTAGTTGAAAGTTAAGTTAGCGCCTTGCTTCTGAAAAGCTAGATCAGTGGGAATCCAGAGATCATCCATTGTGGCGCTTTTATCGGTGCTTCAAATCTGAAAAGGTAACTGTAGAAAAATACCTATTATCCTACTAGATAATAAGGATAAATATGCTCCTAAAACATGGCATGATCTCTAATTTTTACATTTAGAAACCTTATTAGGCGCCAGATCACTTAAATTACCTCATAATGCCAATTTGGCAAGTCTGAAACCATTGAGCTAAGTACAACCGACCCTGTCAAAGCCGATTAATCAAACTTCTTACCATTAAAAACATATTAGATGTATTGAGATACCCATCTGGATGTAAGCTGTCTACCAGCAATACATCTCAATTATCAGTGAACTGGAATTGGAGCCTAGGAAAAATTAGGCTACAAAAATCACCGGGAGGCATATATCACTAGAAGAACAATATCTTTCATGACTATGAATCATGGACAACACCTCAATACACTTTACCAAAGCCCGCCAAGATCCAGCCCCTTTTCACTGGAGAATCCATTTCCACCTCCCTCGCGAACAGGGTTTTGGGTGCTGACTCCATGATTTTATATCCCCCATCATCAACATAAGTGACTAAAGCAACATGGGCAATATATCCTTTTTCAGTCTTTCTATAAAAAGCCAGATCCCCCAACTTCGGCTTATAAGATGCTGGCTTCAAAGATTGAATAGACTGGAAATAGGAATATAGATTTCTTGCACGGCGATGGAAAAATGGGTTCTCTGGGTTATTACCATTTCGAGCATCATAAAAATTTGGATTTTTTACAAAACTATCTCTCAATAAGACCTGAAATGAATATCCAGCCATTCCGTAAGCGATATTAGGTACATCACTACAGACAATAAATCCAAGTTTCCCTCCTATATTATTATACATCCCCATCAGTGGATCATAAGGCGTAAACCAAAGAGAATATGCATTATCGACAACCAAATTAACATTTGGAAGGCCATGATGATTGGTAAAACTTCTCTCCCCCTTATAGGTAGAAAAATAGACGAGCAGTGGTATTGCCAAAACAATAACAAGAAAGCCAATAAATTTTTTCATATTACCAAAAATGTACCAACCCAAAATCACCTATACCTATGAAACATTACTAAACTAATAAAAAGTAGGGGAAAAGAGTACAGCTAACAAACCCTTACGCCACTTTAATGCCACTTTTTAGTCCGAACGTCAACATACAGCTAGCAATAGGAATTGGAGTAACTACTCACAACCTAGTAGAACTATCTCCCACTGCCAATTTAAATTTGTATATGAACGTTAAGGTTTCACACCTGCAATGACCTTAGGGCTCTCCACCTCGACTCTAATTTCGCTTCATGAAAGCAGTTTAACCACATACTTTATTGGGGAGCCTCCGGAAGGATTTGGGTTAGACCACAAAGATCGAAGCTTCATTATTTGTATGGATTTGAAAATGGATTGTAGTTAAATTTTTCAGGCAATAAAAAAGCCGCACACTGGAGAAGTGTGCGGCAAAGCTTGGAAGCCTATGGGAGAGGCATGAGGTTAAAAATCGTACGCGAAGCTAAGCTTGATATTGCGCGGTAAGATGTAGCGGACATTAGACGCTAGCGGATCGCGGGGATCACCTTCGGTGATACCATCTTCATCAGTTAAGTTGTCCACAGCCAACTGGACAGTAATATCATTGATATAAGCCACCGCACCCAGGTCAACTTTTGTATAGGCTGGCAAAGTTACTTCATTGTTGCTTCCATTAAAGCGATCACCTACCCGACTGATATCGGTATACACAGCCATATCAATGTCATTCAGTGTGAAATCATAATTCTGGCTCAGGCGCACCTGGTATTCAGGCTGACGCATAACCTGGTTGCCTTCATATTCACCACTCGTGATTTCTGGCTTTTGCAGGGTAGTATTTAACCCAAAGATGAAATCTCCCCAGTGAACTTTACCGTCCAATTCGAGACCAAGCGCCTCAGTCTCTAAACGAGTACAGGTACTGCTGCCAATGATACAGTCAGGCATGCCCTGGGTTTCGTTGTAGAACAGAGTCGCAAAGAGGGAATAATCTTGCTCCTGCAATTTATAACCCAGTTCGTATTGGTCAATGTCGATTACAAGGTCAGACCCAGCAATGAAGCTATCACCGAACTCACGATAGTTGTCAAAGTCTGCGAACTTAAAGCCGGAGTTTATACGGAAAAAAGTGCCCATATTTTCGGCAAAGGCCCAGTCCACTGCGGCAGTATAAGCAGTGCCATCTTCGTCCGCTTTATAAGTGGTAAAATTGCCGTCTCGCTCACCATGATCCACGGAGTAATTGGTTTTGCGGTTTGCGGAACGCACGCCCAGATCGAAGGTAAAGTCCCCTAAGTAGAACTCACCGGCGACATAAAGCGCGTTTTCACGGGCATCACCCACGGCATCCACATCATATTTCCAATCACAAGTGGAAATATCTGCGGATGTATTACAAGCGAGATCACCAGTTAGCTCAGAGCCATCAGCAGTTCCTGTGATCAGCTCCCCATCTTGACCCAGTACGTAGTATTTCTGGTTACCCAGGGACCACCATTCATCAACTTCCCAGCTTGAGGTGTAATAACCGGCTGTTACTTTAAAGTTATCCCACTCTTTTGCCAGGCTAATGTCATTTGTCGTAGCCTCGATATCTTTGCGTACTACCCAGGCACCAAACTGCTGTACCACAGTATCGCCACTAAGTTCGTTTCCAGAGGCGGTTACTACTGCTTGATCAGTAAGAGAATTCAGCGATACAGGCGCACCATTAGGAACAAAACCCAAAGTATCAGCGTTACCTGCTGTAAGTCCAAAGCGTTCGGTGAGACTCCAACCATCCCCCAGGTCTAGCTCCAGATAAGCACCGGCTACATTGCCATTCCAGCCGCGCCCTTCGCCCATATCGAAAGTTTCCCAGGTAGTTTCTGAGCCGCCATTACCGTCAGCCTGAGTAATAGGTACAGAAACCTTGCGGTTACTGGGGCCTACCTGGGTGTAATCTGTTTCCAGAAATGCAGCATTGGGCAAATACCAGGTACCAGTATCTTTTGTATCCCGGATGTAAAAACCCGCTTTGCCGTTATCCATCTCTTTGGTGATGTGCAGGGTAAATTGATGCCCTTCTTCCGCATCAAAACCCGCATCACGAATGCCAGAGGAGGAAGATACGTAGCCTCCAACCATGTAGTACACATCATCCGAAACCTTACCGGTCATCACGGCATCGGTCCGCTGCAGATCATAGTCAGATAAAGTGTACTTAAATCGCCCCTCAGTCTCTTCAGTACCTTCTTTTAAGATAAAGTTGGTAGTCAGACCTGGCTGGCCATTGGAGAAAACCGGATTGGGTCCACCGCGCAGAGCTTCCACTCGCTGAATAGTTTCATCGACACGAAATAGAGAAGAGTTTTCTAAAAATGAGAGTGTTGGCGCTGGATACAGAGGCAATCCGTTCATGGATACCGTGACAAAGGGTGCATCACTACCGCCAGGGAAACCGCGAACATCGATATTTGCCCCAGAAACACCGCCAGAGCTCTCAACCCACAGGCCTGGAACGGACTTCAACAGGTCTGCAGTACTTGAAGGAGAGGCTTTGCTAATCTCATCATCACTTAAAGTTGTGATAGAAAAGCTGGCATCCAGCTTACGCATGCCTGCACCGCCAGGGGTGCCTGTTGTGATGACTTCCTCCATCACCATATCGTTTTCAGGGCTAATTTCTTGGGCTGCGGCATAGCCGCAAAGACCAACGGAGAGCGCGGCCATGGATACGGCCTGCGCCAATGGTTTCTTGCTCATCAACTCTTCCCTCTCGTCGTCATTCTTATCTGTTCTGATACTTCGGTGCTATTTTTATAAAGCTTTATGCAATCGATTGCATAAAGAGTTGCTAAACGCTGCTTGATGCACCGTGCTTTAACTATAATGCTCAAATGCAATCGATTGCAAATTGAATTAATGGCTAGATTTGAGTGACTAGTCATCCGTAAGGTCATCGCAGATCAAGATTTGAGGGGTATGGGCAGATTTTCTGCCATTGATAGAAGTTCATATTTGGAAACTACACCCGGATGTTCTTAGATTTAGTATGTAGGGCTGTCCAAATGTGGCGCCAAATTATTGATTCTAGAAGCATTCGGCGACGAGTGGTTCCATATAAGTGCCAAGCGGCCGGGAGAGTTATCGTGGAAAAAGGCAAGTGCCAACAGGCGAAGCATCACTCACATACCCATAATAGCCACTGTGGCCACACAGCCATTCGCCACAGGGACCATATCTGCTACCTCCATGACGGCCACCTACACCATCCCCACAAAGACCACTACGACGAACACGCCTTGGAAATAAGCACCCAAAACCCGGAGGGCTGCCACCCTGTTAAAGGGGGCTACGACAGCTCCCATGTCCATGGCAAAAACTGTGGCCATGAGCAGGTTCCCCACGGAGATCATGTTGACTACCTGGTTAACGGGCGACTTCACCATGTTCATGGTGATCACTGTGATGACCATGGGCCTGTCGAGCTAGCTAAACATCAGTAAGCCTGCTAGCCAAAACTTGGCGAGGCCAAGCTTTATAGCAATCCAAAGTTATCTGGGCGCCGATCACATAAGCTGAGATTTTATTTCTACTGACGGCGCCCTTTCATGTGCAGATCACGTTTTAGCCGCTATCTATGCCTATGCCATTAAATAAACTTCTTCGAAGTTGAGCCTCAGATCAATTCATTAACACTAAAGACTTTTGCATTACAAACTCTTGAAATAAAAATCTCTGGGCAACCTAAATGAAAGCCCCACGAAGAGAAAGAAAAGTACATTGGCCAACCTGTTTTCTAGTGCTGAAGACGAGAAGGAGTTGCCAAGCAATTCCTTTTTGGTGAGTTCTTTCAAAAAGCGGCCATCCTTTTGATCAACACAAGGGGCATTATTGAGGAAGTTCTCTTTGGTGATCTGGAGGTAAAAGACCTGGAAGTGAAAGCCGGCAAATGCCTTATTTTCTCACCCCTAAATATGCACACATCCTTTGCAAACACATCACAAGATAAATCTCGATTTTCGTTTGCCAGGAGGTATACAGCTAATCACGTAAAAGTTGCTCCTTATGGCAAAGACAACATTTCAACTATGGAGGACTTGCTGGAATTCACATTGCAATTTTCAGGTGTTTGGCAAAGATTCTTACGACTACAATGAAATCCTGGATGATGATGAAGATGATGAGTCTACTTCAGAATAGCTATTCCCCCTCTGCTATGGGGCAATTAGCAGTAAATCATTATTTCGGTAAGTTTGGTAATATAGTTTAAAGAAATATAAGTAATGTAGCTTCCTCTCAATATCCTAAAAAACTAGTGGCAGCACTAGCTTGAGCAGTCCTCCACACGACACTTTATCTTTAGCACTAAACTGTATATATTTCGACGAATATAGAACTTATGACCAAATCATGATGGAAATCGAAGAAGTAGCCAAATCACTCAAAGAGCTGGGACACCCAACCCGCTTGTTGATCTACAAAAAAGTAGTCAAAGCCGGACTACCGGGTATTCCTGTAGGCAACATCCAGGAGCAATTAGATATCCCCGGATCAACCCTCTCCCACCATATTTCCAGTCTGATTTCGGCAGGATTAATTTTCCAGCGACGCGAGAGCCGCACCCTCTACTGCGTAGCCGAATATCAGCACTTGACTGAGGTTATTCAGTTTTTACAAGATGAATGCTGCCACGATGATTTCAATACACCGATAAAGTGTCCTGATATCAAGTGTGCGGTACCGGATCAGCACTGAACAATGTCGCTCTTGCTTCGGGCGCCCCCTATCGATGGAGCGTCCGAACTTTCTTCTCTTCACCCCGATGGATACATTTAGGCCCTAAATTCTGCTTTAAGTACCGCTAGAATGACCATTTACAGAAATAGCCAGCTTTAGTTGGCTCCCCTCCCTTGATACCTTTCTTGGATACCTCGGAAATAACTCGAACACACACCTTTACTTAACATTCATATTTCCATTATTCTAGAAATTTCATATCATCTGAGCTGTATACCCCAGCATACAAAGGCCAGAGGAAACCATGAAAAAGAGCCATCCAAACGCCATTCAGGCAGCCAATGAAGCGGTAGAGTGGGGGCTTGCCCATGGCTTGGCTTTCAAATCTAGTCGTGGCTCAGCGAGCCATGTTCCTTTTAGCCTTACCCCGAGTACTATCGCCCTGGAACGGTTTGAGACGTTAAAGAAAGCAGTACCCCTATTGGGAAAGCTGATACATCAAGTCTCAGAAGATCACCAATTTCTTCACGAAGCTATCAGGCCTGTTGCACATGGAGACCCGTTTTTCGGTGCCTTACTCGCCATGCATGGTCAAATAAAAAATGCGCCCCGCCTCCCCCTCCTGATTATGAGAAGTGACTTTATGGACGATGTGAGCCAAGGACCAAAGCTCATTGAGTTCAATGGAATCGCAGCAGGAATGGGGCCCTTCGGGCAGCGTATTTACGAGTTGCACCAATTCATCCGCTCGCAAAGTCCTGAAACCTATTCCGATTGGTCCAATACTTCGAACGGCCAACCTATAGAGAACCCAGCAATTGAGCGACTCTCCCAAGGCCTTGCCGATGCGACAAGAGCCATCAAAAGCGAGTTTGGAGATGGTGGCAGCCCAACATTTCTAATGGTGATACAGGAGCATGAAGACAATGTCTTCGACCAACACCTTCTTGAATATGCCTTAGCTGAAAAAGGCATTCGTACGGTACGAAAGACCTTTCGCGAACTCAAAGCGGGCCTGGTAACTGGCCCCAACAATAGGCTCTTGCTGCAAGGAATAGGCCCTGTAGATTGCGTGTATTTACGAGCCGGCTACAACTACTGTGATTATGTCGCCAAAGACCTGGATAGCGAGCGCTGCTGTGAAACACTGATGCAATCGCGAATTTTGCTTGAGAGCCATCGGATCGCAATTAATGCAACCGTAAGCCAACAGCTGGCTACCAGCAAGCGTGTACAAATGATCCTTTCGTCCATGTCAGTAGACATGCTAACCGGATTCAATGTATCCCAGGATGAAGCGGTTTTAATCAAGTCATTACTTGGCGACATGCAACCAATTACATCAGAAACGATAGAATGGTTCGGTCAGCAGAACGCCTCTAAGTGGGTGCTCAAAAATCAGGGAGAAGGCGGCGGGCACTGTGTCTTTGGCCAGGATATCAAGCTGAAACTCAAACAGCTCTCAGTAGACGAATACCCTGCCTGGGCACTAATGCCACGCTTGAGCCCGCCCCCTAGAAGCAACCCCGCCCTGGTAGTCAGAGACTCTGAATTATATTTAGTAGGCGATTTAATCAGTGAAATAGGTATGTTTACGGTTCATTTCAATGGTCAACCAGCTACTTCAGAACAAGGTTTTGCCGGCTACTTAGTTCGAAGTAAATCCTCTCAGGAAATGGAGGGTGGCGTGCATAGTGGCAAGGGCGTTTTAGATTCACTGGTATTCAATATCGCATGACAACATCACAAGCATTCCGTAAAAGGATCTCTTGGCACCATAAATCACACTTCAAAGCGGATGAAAATACATTAACAAAACCTATTATGGCTATTCGTTACATGATATAGATCATATTGTAGAGGCGCCTAAGGTCCTTGCTCCAATGATAGAACCAAACCACCACTCATGTAGCTCGATGAAAGCACATGGCGCTGAGGAACTATCCCATCATGATAAGGGATTTTATATTGCTGGTATTAAATCCTATGGTCGGGCACCTACTTTCCTAATGCTGACGGGATATGAGCAGGTTCGCTCTATTGCAGATGAGCTGGCAGGAAATTATCAAGCTGCTCGCAGGCTGGAGTTGAATTTTCTTGGGGATGACACCAGTATCTGCCAGAAAAATGAAAACCGTGTTTGCGCTAAAGAATCAGCAGCATCAAACTGCTGCTAGTAACACAGAATGCCCCAACAGGTCCTAAATTTGGCAATCAATAATCCTAGCAATTGATTGCCAAGACCTGGGCCAACAATACCCCCCTTTCTCCCATAGATCATGTCGTATTCCTCGACCTAGGATACACTCCAAACTATTGCGCCAACAGGCGGTTCAGTAATTGCCTAGTATTAATGAACGAATAATGACACCTAAAACAGGTTCATGACAGATTCAATATTGACCCCAAATTTTGCCTGACAACCTCTTAACCGCAGGAATAAATCAGTGAGCGATACACTAAAAAAAATGTTCAGAGGAATGAGCAACCTGGCGGACACTGCTAATTTTCCAATCTCAAATATTCAGCACCTCAAAATATTAGCTGGAGTCACAACAATACTACTTTATCGAGTATTCATCCTACCCTGGCAGAAAACTAAAAAACAAAAGCTATTAGAAACACTTGATCAGCTAAAAGACTTAAAGATAAACCTACCAAGAAAATGGTCAAATGCAGGGGGAGATGACAACTTTTTTCTCAGCGATGGAGACCTCTCGTTTTTTGAGCAGAATGGATATCTCCCCCTTTCCAAGCAATTGACAAAAAGGGGGCCGAACAACTGAAGGTACTGGCCCTAGAGGAGTACGACAGTGATTTCCAGGGTACTTGTTATTTGGGGCAGCATATCCCCCAAATAGAGAAGAAACATGGACGCTGGTCAATAGACTATGCGGGATTGTACCAAGCACTGCGACTTAAGCCATTTCGGGAGTTGATCCGAAAGCCCCAAATATCCCAACGTCTCGCCAGCCTTCTCGGACATGAAGTTTTGTGTTGGCGCAGCCAGTTCTTTCATAAATTACCAGGAACCGACGAAACCCCTTGGCACCAAAATGCAACTTTTAGAGAGGCCGGGAAATATGCGAAGTTACAACCTACTCAAGAAACTTCTCCAGCAATAATCCAACTAAATGCTTGGGTTGCTCTCACAGATTCCACCCCCGAAAATGGATGTTTGCGGATACTGGCAGGCTCCTTTACCGACGCCAGGATCGACTATCTTTATAATTTTACGCCCAATAACAAGATATTCTACTTATCCTTACTACCCCTGTCGCCAGTTTATCTATACCACGCAGTAAAGGTCGCTTTTTATGGAAGGACGTTTAACAAAAGTGCTCTTGTCCTATTTACTGCTCTCAAGTTGATTGGAGAAGATTTCTTTGACCAGTTCGAAGTAAAGGATATTAAGATGAAGGCTGGAGAGTGCTTGATTTTCTCATCATTAAACATGCATGCCTCATACCCAAACAGCAGTAAGACTCAAGGGCGATTTTCCTTTGTAGCAAGATGCACTGCTAACCACGTAAAAGTAGCCCCTTATGGCAAGGACATGTATTCAACTGACGAGGGTTTAATTGAATATGATATTCCCGACGTCAGCACTTTCCAGGTCTACGGCAATGATACCTATGGCTACAACAAAATCCTTAAGGAATAACCAACCTCTTAGAGCTTTGTCAGGTTTTGGATATAGGCATGTCGCACTACAGGGAAAGTTACAATAAGCTTTGCCAGAATACGAACCAACTCTATATTCACCCAGGCATTTGAACTAATAATTCGTCTAATAATTTCTGTCTTCCGGATAGTCGCCGCGCCTATTTTATGCCTCTCATCAGAATAACTATCTACTGTGCCGTTTATAATGGCATCAACCGCAGCTATCGCATCGGCAATACCCAGGTTCATACCTTTACCACCTACCGGAGAATGGCAGTGAGCGGCATCTCCCACTAAAAGTACGCGCTGGGAGCGATAACTTTTCGCCTGGCGAATGGAAATTTGAAAACTACCGGAGCGGCGGATATTACTGATGTTTAACGGTTGATGTAAGGCTGCTAATGCATCTGGCTGGGTAGCAACTACTCTTAATCGCTGCTTCCCCATGGGCAAAACAATCGTAAATTGATTGCCGGGCTTCTGAATATCTACACTAATCAAGTCAGGGTCACACTTCTCCTCTGTGTCCACATCAGCAACCCCCCAGGGTTGTGGCAAATCTATACCCGGAAAGGGAATGCCCAGCTTTTCACGAATTGTTGAATGAACTCCGTCAGCAGCAATTAACCAGTCAAAGCATTCGACACTGCCGTCAGACAGGGTGACTTCCACTCTGTGCTCACTAGAGCCCACCTCAGTAGCGGCAATACCGTATTCAACTACAACACCCTGCGTGAGCAGAGCGTCCTTCAAGATCTCCTCAGTGCGATTTTGCGGTAACCCAAAGCCCACATACTCTTTATATGCATCGCCCCGGTTGTCCAAAAATAACAGCGGCCTACCCGCTTGAAGATATTGAACTTTGCAGAGTCGCATCGCCTCAGAGACCAAATTATCTGAAACACCAACCTTAAGAAGGCGCCTGATGGTGCAGGGAAAAATACCGACTGCCCGAGAGAGTTCACTGGGCTTGCTACGGCGTTCAACTATTCGGCATTTGATTCCATAGAAAGACAAAGCACAAGCTGCCGCCAACCCCGTTGGACCCGCACCAACCACTAACACCCGGTCTATATGGCTCACTGGTACCATTGCACCCTGTCGTAGAACTCACTTCTATTGTAGAAGCCAGGGAAAAAGCAAGGCACGGCCATCATAGAAGTAAGCTCACCTGCTGTGATAAAATCGCAATTTCAGGGCACCCCTCATATGATCGACCTCAGTATTTTACCCGCCTTCTTGATCGCAGCGATTGTTCTAGCGGCCTCCCCTGGTCCTGACCTACTGTTAATATCTGCTTACTCTTCGGCTCGCGGATTTACTGCAGGAGCAATGATCTCATTGGGCATTTTTACTGCCGGGATGGTGCAAACGGCGCTAGTTGCTCTCGGACTCGGACATATTATGCAGACGATGCCTCTGGTAGCACTGGTAGTAAAACTGGTAGGCGCCGTATATTTAGCTTGGCTTGGATTGTCACTCCTTCGCAATTGGCGTTCAAATAAAGTGACAAAAAATAACCAACCAGATACCGTGGTTCTGTCGGCAACACAGCTGATCGCCCGGGGCTTACTCAACAACCTAATGAACCCCAAAGCCCTACTTTTCTTTAGCCTTTTCCTGCCTCAATTTACCGTGCCATCCCAAGCAATCACGACCCAAATCCTTGTATTGGGCGTACTCTTAAGCATTACAGCGCTGGCTTTTAACACCCTGGTATCTCTATCGTTTAGCAAGCTGGGAAAATCTCTTGCTACACAGGCCAATATTCAGCGGCACCTGGATGGTTTTCTTGGAGTTATTTTCCTCGGCTTGGCCTCTCGCCTGGCTTTTGACCGCTGATTTTTTATAGTTTTATGGACGACAGGAAGCTTTCTGTGAAAATATAGCGGCAGTCAAAGTACTTTCAGCAGTCCAGCGGAGAGCTCAATGCGAATAGCGGTCCTGTCTGACATCCATAGCAATATTTATGCCCTCGATGCCATTGTTGCTGATCTAAAAAAGAGAGGCGCCGATCTAACGGTGAACCTGGGTGATATTTTATATGGCCCTATTGCGCCACGACTCACCTATGAACGCTTAATGGAGCAAGGTTACACGACTATTCGCGGTAATCAGGACCGGCAAATATATGAAGCCACACCTACCGAAATAGAAAGCAACCCAACCCTGCAATTTATTCTGAAAGACCTTGGTGTTGAACCACTATTATGGATGAAGCAGTTACCACCCAGCTTACAAATCACCGATGAAGTCTTTCTTTGCCATGGAACACCCAGTAGTGACCTCATATATCTGCTAGAAGATACCAGCAGCGGCCGCCCCCAGATACGTTCCAACCATGAAATCCTCAACCTCCTTGGAAAGATTCCCTCAAAAGTCATTCTATGTGGGCATACACATCAACCACGCTGTATCTCTGTCAGTAGTGGCCAGCTGGTCTTAAATCCAGGCAGCGCTGGGCTACCTGCTTATACTGACAGTGAACCGCAACCCCATATTATGGAAACCTTTAGCCCCCATGCGAGTTACGCCCTGATAGAGAGAAGCAAAAATGGAGCCTGGAGCGCAGAATTTTTTAAGGTAAGTTATGACACAGATAAAGCTGCCCGAGCTGCTATTGCGCAAGGGAGAGATGACTGGGGTTTTTATCTGTCAACCGGAAGAGCCAGCTAGGTAAGTCAGCTTACACAGGACATTGGATCAAAAGGAAAGTCGCTAAATGGAAGATTATCGCCCTTGGGATATGGAACTAAATACCTTCATAATGCTGCTTCATCTAAGTCAATTGGCTTGGATCGTAATTCCTGGTGCTGGTTTTGTTTTACCCATTATTATGTGGGCAACAACAAGGGACCGCTCTCAAGAAATCGATAAACACGGCAAGATGATATTTAACTGGATGTTAAGCCTGCTTATCTATTCTATAATTTCCGTCATAATGATATTTTTTGTTATCGGTATTTTGGGGCTGATTGCATTAGCAATAATCAATGTTATATTTATTGTGATTGGTGCAATCCGGGCCAATGAAGGCCTATTCTGGCGCTACCCACTCAGTATTCGGTTTTTTGGTTAATTAATTAACCGTTCTTTTCAGATGGAAAATCGGGAGAGCACCTCCCGATTTCCCTTGGCTATAAGCCAGTAATCTCTACAATTACTTTCAGCAAATTAGTGCCGATTAGTAGTAACCAGAGAGATCATCAGTGATAGGACCGAGAGCACGGTAAGCGTTTGAAACGTCTACGCCGTTTGAGCGCTCACCACAGGCCAAGCCACCACACTCGTACCAGTCAGGATCAGAGAACCAATCGTACTGGGTAACGTTTTCGCCGTATCTCCAAGGGTAAGCCATGATGGTAGAGAACTTGTTGTCTACACCGTGACCCATACCGTAAGAGTAAACGCCACCAGAGGTATCACCCTGCTTGGTTGAGTGAACCAGACCCATATTGTGGCCCAGCTCGTGAACGAAGGTGTTATAACCACAGTCAACGCCAGTTACGCTGTAAGCACGCTCTTTTGCGCTGGAGTACATGGTGCCATTGCTACCCTGTCCAACCCAGGCAATACCACAGGTAATGTAAGTATTGCCGTCGATTACGGTTTCTTCAGCTTTACCCAGGAAAACCACCATATCCGCCTTTTCAGAGGATCGCCAGTTATTCACAGTGTTGTGGAAGGTAATCAGGTCCAGGGTCTCTTCGTTTACACGAAAATCTGAACTGGAAGCTTGCCAGGTGTCTACCAGGTTCAACTGGATATCAACACCATTCCTTGAAAAGGAATTGTTGGCATAGCTGATATAGTTATCGATTTTGGCTGAGATATCACCGGTATACTCCGCAGCTGGTGCAGTGTACATAATAGCGATATCGACAGTATCGGCACTCGCAGCGCCAGAAACGGTCAGTGCTGCAATAGCAGCAGCCAGGCTTTTCTTCAGGTTCATTATAAGACTCCTTTTATTATAATAAGTAGTGCACACTCCTCCCCCAGCAATTAAATAAAATTGCTGCCCAAAGGAGTAACAATACGCTTTTAATACCCTGACTCGATCAAAAAGCTATCCCTAGCCTTTTAACCGCCTGAGGAGACGAGCCCCCGGTATCTGCAGGATTTTCTTGGGCCTTCCTTTGCCTGACTATTAACTCAAAGCATAATTACCTTGAATCAATTTCTTCTTATTTGAAGTCGTTTAGCGGAACATCGTCATCCGACCAGGTCTTTTCACGAGGTGCTTCCGAGGACATATCCTTATCGTGTTTCTCTACGTGGTTTTTAATTAATGCACCATTAGGCGCTATCCACGCATAACTACCCTGAGCTTCCATAGTATATGATCCGGAAGGTAAGTTTAGTTGTGCATAAACAGAATTTGCTCCGAGCGTAAAAGTTGCGCCATGCAGGCGAGTCATCCCCGGAAAATTTAATTGTAGGCTTTTGTTGCCGCTGGCATGCTCTTCGATACTGCCAACCTGAGCATCGTAATCACCTTCAATACCTGGCAAGTCAATGTCGACGTAATCACCAACAGTGAGATTCCGGAGCATATCAATATCCAGCTCGAGATAGGTTTCACCATTGAGATCTACGGGTAGGCGACCATTTTCATGAAGAGCTTCCCTGGCCAGCTCTGACTCAACCCAAAGTGCTTTTTCTTCATCACTTTCGAGGAGCTCCTCTTCACCCACCTGAACCTCCTCAGGTTTAAGCGGCTCTGCTTTTTGAGCAGATTTACTGATAGCTGGCTTGGGCTTTTCTAGCTCAGCGACTGGTTTTTGACCTTCAGATTGGCTTTTGGCCCAAACGAAATACCCTGCTGCCACTGCAATGGCGACGAGAGGAATTATTTTTCTCACAAGCTTTTCTCTCAAAATAATGCTACGTGCAACGGCAAAGCACGTCCTATCGACAGCTTAACCAGCCCTACCTCATGTTGGCATCTTTACGATTCTTAACATTCGATATTTAGTTGAGACGATCGATCCTAATTATCACGCAGCTTTTTTTTGGGAAATTTTTCACATAATTTTCATAAAAATTGAACAGAATCTAAATTATTTTTCAAAACTGTGGGGAACGTCGGAATTAAAGCAGACATATTTCACGAAAACCCTTTTTGCACCAAATTAGTTCAAGCCAAATACCAGTGGCGAGATTCCCCCAAATACGATCAGGAGTCACCTACAAAAAACCAAAAAATAAGTTTCACAAGAAACAAATTTGGTAGATTTTTAAGCAGAATTAATAATTTCAGTGTACGAAAGGCAATAGAAGAAAAAAGTTGAAGCTCAAAATTTCTATTCCATTTTGGAATGGAATTTTCTGTGAGAAAAAGTGAATATAAGGACAAACTGGAAAATCGTAACTAGGCAGGCAATTCAGACAATCTATTTATTCTTGGCTGGGTAGAGATAAAGCTGTGCGCAGTGACTTCAACGCACAGCAATTAATTGGCCAATGACGACACTGTTACTCAACTCGATAGCGCAACAACACCAAATTATCCAGGACTATGTTTTTTGACCAGATAAATTTAGCTCCACTGCCATAAAACTGTTCCCGAAAATTCATATACGCGTTTTTATTGTCCACACCTATCTGCTGCTCCGAGTACTCTGTCGCATAAGGCCAAGAAAGATAGCGATCGTCGACTTTCCAATTTTTCGGAATATCCCAGTGCAGAGAATAGACTTGTGCACCTGGTTTTGGGGGCCTCTCAGCACAGTCCGAGGAGGTTCGCTCTTCTCCCCGCTCTTTCAAGCACCCCAAATCATAAATAGGTGCTGTATAAAAAGTTTGTGCATGCCACTTTGAATTCGTCTTGGTACCATCTGAAAAGCTTGCAATAAAGCCACCGTCACCGGCATGGGTGCGGACACCTCTGTTACTCTCTGTGCCTTCCCCTAAGTTCTCCTCCCAGTCAACCGCTTTTACAGCGATATCGTAGGGTCTCTTCACCCTGAACTTAACCACACTGGAGTTAAACGGCGTAAATGGAACCGGATCAACAGCAACTAACTTGCCATTGATATATAGCTCAAAATAATTGTCGGCAAAGATATAACCGGTAACCACCTCACCTTCTTTGTCGATATCGACCACCGGTACCTTTGTAAGATCAATATCATCCAATGAGGATGGAGTGACCCCAGAGCACTGGTTATAGAGATCCGCAGCAAAGTACCGCTTGCTGTAATTCACTTCAGCCGGAACGGTAAAGGCTTTGCCCTCTACCTGCTTCACCCCCATTGGCGACAATCGAGAGCGACCGGAAGCACAGGAAAACAGGTTCTCCGTTTCTACTTTGGCAGAACCCCCAGCCACCGCCCCATTGCTCGAGTAAGGGTTTTCCAGAGACCAGGCATTTGCCGTAATCGATATAAGGCCCAGAAAGGCCGCCTGATATCGTTTTCCCATCGTTCCAACCTCCTTTCGAGAAACAGCTATAGTCGGAAGTGCACCAAGCTGTAGCCCTATTAACCTGACAAGCTGCAAGATTAATGATTTACAAAGTAATCAAAATGCACTTTTCACCTTCTATATAGAAAGCTAACACAGTAAGAGAGTAATAGTTGCTGGGGTCAACAATTCTTAACCCTGTAGCCGAGGCAGCTTTAAGATTATTTACACGAAAGGGGTAAAATAGAGCGAGGTTAACGGCACCCGGCCTTAAGCAGATCGGGTGCCGTTAAAGAAGGGCATTAAGCGGGCTTGGTTCGCACCCACTTATGATCAAAGAAACCGCTGACAAAGCCAGCCAACACAATAGCCATCAACAGTAGCCATATCAGCTTTTCCGGCTTATCACTGGGAGTCGGCTCAGCAACCTGCTCCAGCTTCTGGCCACTGACCTGTTGCGCAGCATTGGCGCTGCTAACTTGAGGGTTATCCAATGCCTGGGCATTGGCCAGGGCCGCGAGACCGAACCCTAGTGCCTGCTGATTGACGAATTCCTTGAACTTGTCATTGTCGGTAGCCACATCAAACTGATTTGCCAGCTCGGTGTAGGTCTCTACCATTTTCTCCAGGGTTTCAGGCTTCGCATCCCAATATCCCTTGCGCACCGCTTCCAGCATTCGCTCCAACATCTGGGCCAGGGCCTCGGCATTGTGCTCTTCGAAGAATTCGCGCATGTCCATTTCATATTTGTCATCCACGTAGACTTCAAACATTTCCTGCCACTGGTCGTCGCGAATGGTTTCCGGGGTCATTACTTCCCAGCCCCACATATTGTTGACGCGATCCAGGATAGCGGTAGCGCCTGCGTAGCCGGAATCCTGCATCGCCTCAATCCAGCGGGGGTGGAAGTAACGGCTGCGCATTTCCTGGTTGACGAACTCCGCAAGGGTTTGCGCTTTTACGTTATCTTTGCGACGCAAATTGGAAACATACATTTCCGGCGTGGCGCCATCCAGATTGCGAACCGCCAGACCGATACCGCCAAAGTATTGGAAGGGATCGTCATTGGTCATCATGGCGTAGAGGTTGGTGGAGCGGGAAAAAATCACCCCATCAGTGCCAGACAGCACTTTGCCGTACAGCTCAACACTGCGCTGATCCTCGCTCCAGCGGGATTCATCTTTACCATAGGCAAAGCCCATACGGCGCATATAGAGGTCAGCGAGCTTGTCATCCCCCTCCCAACTGTCAGAGGCCAGACTGGCGGCGGCAAGGCCCGTTCCATAGTTGCCGCTTTCATTGGAGAAGATACGCACCGATGACAAATAGCGAGCATCCTCTTCACTGTTGCCGTCTTCCAGCAGCTGCTGTTGCAATGCCTGGCTGTGGCGGTAGACAAAGTTATTGTCTTCTTTCATCTGCGCCACTTTATCAATGGCTTCTGCCAACCACAGCATCACGTTGGGGAAAGCATCCCGATAAAGGCCTGTCGCAGAGATTACGACATCAATACGCGGGCGCTTTAATTCCGAATAGGGAATAACTTCTGTACCGATAACATTGCCCTGCTGGTTCCACTTTGGTTTTAGGCCCAGGGCGTGCAGGATCTGGGCTTCCAGGGCACCCTGGTGGCGCATGGTTTCAAGGGACCACAGGGAGAATGCCAACTTGTCCGGGAAGCGGCCGTGCTTTGCATGGTAGTCAGCAATGGTCTGGTCCATCAGCTGTACACCAGCTTCATAGGCTTCCTTCGACGGCACCTTAGCCGGGTTAAAGCCAATCAGGTTACGGCCGGTGGGCACCGCCTGTGGGTTGCGAATCGGGTCACCCCCATGGCTTACAGGAATGTAGTTACCATCGAGTGCCGACATCAGGTTTTCCAGCTCGGCAATTTTGGCAAAGTTATCGGAGTATTCCCGAGCCTGATCCAACTGGGCCTGCAACGGCTCAGGAACCTGCTCCAGCTCACCGCCCTCCAGGAAGGTATCCAGTAACTGGAACCCCGCCTGCGCTTCCAAAGCCACAACATTGCGTTCGTCCCGGGTTTGCTCTTCCAGCAAACGCAACCCGTGCTCCGCCTCAAATTCATCCGCTGCGGTGATAAACCCTTCACCCAACATTTGCAGCATGGTGCTGGTGAGGTGTTCGGTTTTGGGCAGCTGACCAAAACGATGGATGCCCAGCGGCTGGCTCATCTCTGCCAATTGACCCAAGTGATCCTGCAAGCGGCTCAGTTGGCCATCAAAATCCGCACTTAAGGCTTCAGCACTGATTTCCAGATCCTTGAGCATATTGAGCTCTTCGGCCAGACTGATAATACGCTCTTGTGTATTGGCCCGGGTCTGCCCCTCAGACAATACCAGGTAATTGCCAATTAACTCTGACAACTCAGCCACTTCCGCATACAAGCCCGCTTTCGCGAAGCCTGGGGTCAAGTGGCTGATCATGGTGGCACGGCCACGGCGCTTGGCCTGCATGGCCTCTCCCACGTTATCGATAATGTAGGGGTAGAACACCGGGATATTTCCCAGGGCCAAACTGGGTGCATCGTAAACCGACAGACCCCGCTCTTTGCCACTGAGCCACTCCTGGGAGCCATGGGTTCCCAGGTGAATATAGGCATCGGCACCAAAGGTTTCCCGCGCATAGAGGTAAACCGCCAGGTAGGCGTGGTTCACCGGGGTTTTCATATCGTGGTAGAGGGAAGAGTGATCCTTGGCATTGTCCGCGCGAACGCCTTGCGGCAACACAATCAAATTGCCGAGGGTCATCCGGGGAATAACAAATGCAGGCTCGCCGTTATGTTCGGCCAACATGGCATTGTCTTCCGGCTTGCCCCAACGCTCTACAATAGGATCCCGCACAGTTGCAGGCAGTTGGTCAAACCAGGCTTGATAGGTGGACAGCGGCATCCAATCAGCCAGCCCTTTATCGATCAAGGCTACGCTGTCTTCGCGACGATAATAGGGGCGCAACAACTGCCCGGCCCAATCGATAAGGGTTTTTGAATCCCTGATATGTACCTCATAGCCTCTTTCGCGCATTGCCTGGGCAATCGACTCAATCGAGCTGGGTACATCCAGGAAAGCCGCACCGATATTTTTTTCCCCGGGCGGGTAGTTCCAAATAAACGTTGCCACCTTTTTATTGGTGTTGCTTTGATAAGCGAGGGAGGCGTGATTCCAGGCGCGCTCTATCAAGGCCTGCATCTGTACATCCATCACTACTTTATTGCCGTCTTTATTAGCAGCGATAATCACCGGATCGATACTGCCAGTATCTTCAGGCATTACCAGGAAGAATGGAGTCAGGGATGGAGATACACCGCTGTTATCAGCAAAATATTCTTCTTCGCTGCCCTCGGTGTAATTGAGTGCATGAATAACCGGCACTCCCAACTTCTCAAATTCAGCGCGGCGCTTGCTGACATAGTGCAGGGAGCGGTAATTAATCATCAAGTCAACACGGGTATTGCCGCTTTCGGTTTGCAATAATTCTGGATAGGAAAGCGGCAAGTCTTCGCCTTCAAAGAAGAAGGCGAAAGCCTTGGCACCTTTAGCCTCAAGACCATTCAACAGGGTGTCGACAACCTGCTGCTGCTCGTAATCCACCACGGAGCGATGGATAGCCACGGCAATCACTGGCTGCTGCTCAGCGGGCTTTAACCAGTCAAAGAAAAACTCCTCTTTATCGGTGACAAGCTGCTCCAGGCGGGGATGATAAAAACCCACCTTGGGTACAATTATCGGTTCCGGTACTGAGCCACTGGAAAGGTCAAATACCTCTGCCGACAAAAACTGCATCATATGCCGGTAGTTTTTGCGGCCCGCATTATTAAAATAAGCGGCTATCGCCCGATGCTCGGACTCTGCCAACCCCTGGTTCATGGACTTATTATCTGCATCCCCCAGGGAAATCACCGGAACTTGCGGATGCTTGGCCAGCATTGGCTGGAACTTGCCAAACATAAAAGCAGAAAGCGCCGGGTTGATGCCATCCAGCATTATCAGTTCAGCGGAAGACCAGGCCAGGTCAATTTCCTCATCGCTCTTACCTTTGCTGTTAAAGATCTCCAGCTCAAAGGGTTGGTCTGCAGAGAGATCAGTCAGCAATGTACCTTTTGCCTTGGCCGTGTGGCTCGACATCATCAAGAGTACTTTGGGTTTATCGCTGGCCTGGGCAAAGGTTGCAAAAGCCAAGCTCATCAACAGGCACATAAAACGTGCCCACAGTTTATTACGCACCACTAATTCCCCCCCGAAGCTTTTTCACCGGCGGGAGCATCTTTACCTTCCCCTTCCGGTACATAAACCAGGCTGCCATCGGCCATCTGGTAAGCCACTCCCGCACGGGTGCCCTCCCCTGAGCCAATTTCCCCGGTGGATTTGTATTGTTTGATTTCCTTACCGTCCTTGACGATCACTTCCATATTGGGTTCACCGGCATTTTTAATCACCGTGACCTTTTCATTGGAAAAAACGTTCAAGGGATTTTGCGCAATGGCAATCAGCAACGCGGCGATAATGACCAGAAACACATCGATCAGGTTCACCGCACTCAGAATAGGATTCAGTTCTTCATCTTCGTCGAGGAAGCGCATCAGTCGGCCTCCTTCAGCTTGCGGATATTGATCAGCTCAGAGGCAAACCAGCGTTTTTTCACTGAGGCGGGCCAGAAGGTAATCGTGGAGATTACCAAGCCCCAGATCACAGCGGCGAAAGCAATAATCAGGTTTTCACTAATTCCCTGGATATTGCCATCGGCCAGGGCGCGAAGTGCCGGCCCCATGGGAATCATGGTGGCAATCAAACCCAACATGGGCGCGATCCGGGTAGCCATGCGAAGAAGTTCCAGTTTTCTCAACGCAAAAACTTCCAATTCGTCGTCACATGCCAAAGGGTTATTCACGTAAAAGTTGTGCACCTGGTAGCCCGGCAGGCGCTCAACCCGACCTTGCTTCAATGCCAACCGATAGGCTCCGGCATTTTTACGGCGAAGCATCCACAGTGAAATAAAGCGCCCAGCGGCATAAAGCGAATAGATAAAAAGAACCAGGATCGCCAGTAATACTGGGGCCATAAACAGGTCGGCCACATCCGCCATTAAGGTCTCAACTGATTGAATATTCACCGCAAGCCTCCCAAGCCCGGAAATTGATGCTGTTCACAAATTTGGGCGGAAACTACCCAAAGAAGCCGACAAGGTCAAATCTAATCTAATTGATAGTGATTCGCATTTAGCTTTACATTTTAATAAGTATCCATATAATCTCGCTCCGAACTGGTCGACAAGACCAAGCGAAAGGGCAACCAGAGACCCTTAAAGAGCAGACCGAATCAACGACATCAAGGAATTCACCATGAAACGTCGCCCACTAGCAGCAGCCATTTTGGGCCTAGCCTCCGCCTCAAACCTGTACGCAGAGACCCCGACCTCTCCGTCCAGCAATGAACTTGAGCTGATCGTCGTCAGCGGGCGCGCAGAAAAACCCCTGAAAGACGTTGCGGGCAGCGTTTCCGTGGTGACCAATGAAGAAATTGAGCAGCTTCAGCTCAATGACATGAACCAGCTGTTCCAATACGAGCCCGGTGTTGAAGTAACCGGTGAGGCTGGCGGCGCGCAGAATATTCTGGTGCGCGGCATGGGCGGTGACCGTGTACTGATTATCAAAGACGGTATGCGGGTGAACGAGGGTTATGGCGCCAATGGCCAAAACGACATTATTGGTCGCGGCTTTATTGAAGTGGACACCCTAAAGCAGGTTGAAGTTGCCAAAGGCGCAGCCTCCTCCCTGTACGGTTCAGACGCCCTTGCCGGTATCGTAGTATTCACCACCAAAGATGCTTCCGACTACCTGGAAGATGGCGAGCAGTTTGGCGGATCTATCAAGACCGGCTACAACGGCATCACCAGCCAGCACAATGTTTCCCCTACCCTTGCCCTGCGCACCGGCAATTTTGAGCAACTGCTGCACACCACCTTCCGCGATGGTGAAGAACAGCAGAACTACGACGAAACCCAGGACCCCTTCGAGATTGAATCGAAGAGCATCCTGTACAAAGGTAAATACAACCTGGGTGGCGAAGACTTTATCAGCTTCAGCATCGACCACTGGAACCAGGAAACTGTCGGTGACAGTGCCGATGGCCTGCTGTATTACTTCCGCGGACTGGCCGACTACGGCTACAACATCGTCGCTGAACAATCTGTTTCCGACAAAGAGACCACTGCATACCAGCTCCGCTACCACAGCGAGACCCCAACTGCGATTTACGATCAGGTAAATATCAGCTTGTACAACAACAAGTCTGAACAGGAAGACGAGCAGTACGGCCAACTGGACATCAACGCCCCCATGTTCGGTGTGATCGAAATCCGCGATATGTGGGAAACCGGCCTCTACCGCCAGGACACTATCGGCCTGCTGTCCAACGCCAGCAAAACCCTGAATGAGACCCACACCCTGGGTTACGGCCTGGACCTGGAGCAAACCGAGAGCGAGCGTACCGTTCACCAATACCGTGAAGTTGCGGGTAGCTCCACCCTGGACTCCACCACCGAGAAATTCCCAGAAAACGAAGTGGCGCGCGCCGGCCTGTTTATCAATGACGAAATGTCATTCGCCAATGGCCAGCTGACCGTTACCCCGGGCCTGCGTTACGACTGGTACGAGATGGACCCCAACGGTGCATTGAAGTCTGATGACACTCCATTTGCCTCCATTGAAGAAAGCAATGTTTCCTTCAACCTGGGCGCGCTGTACCGAATCAATCCGAAACTGTCCGCCTTTGCCCAATATGGACAGGGCTTTAAAGTGCCAGCCTACGATTTAGCTTATATCGAGCACTACCTGCAACCTACTTCCGAGTACATCTACGAGGTTCTGCCCGCCGACGATCTGTCACCAGAAACCAGTGACACCTTCGAACTCGGCCTGCGCGGGCACCTGGGCCCGGTAGCTTTTAGTACTGCAGCGTTTTATACCGAATACGATGATTTCCTGGAAACCACTTTAATTCACCAAGAGTTTGTAAATGGTGATGACGGCAGTTTCTCCCATGTATTTGAACAGTACCAGTACCAGAACATCGAATCTGTCACCATCAAAGGTATAGAGGCGAGCGCCAGCTGGTACCTGTCTCCAACAATCGAGTTGTTTGCAAATGCCAGCTACCAGCGCGGCGAAAACGACACCACCGGTGAATACCTAACCAGCATCAGCCCACTTTCTGGCGTTGTCGGTGCAAGCTACAGCGGAGCCAAACTCTCCAGCCAGATACTGGTGCGCTGGGCAGACCGTATGGAAAAAGTGAACGACGGCGCTACTGAAACTGCCGGTTATGGCACTGTAGACTGGACCCTGGGTTATCAGGTAATGGACTCCATGTCTGTGAACTTGGCGGTTAACAACCTGATGGATAAATACTACGTTCCCTACCTGAATGTCGCAGGCTGGGATGAAGGTAGCGATCTTTCTGTCAATGCGGCGCCGGGACGTACTTTCTCTGCGTCAATCAGATACGATTTTTAATTAACGAGTTTTACACTCTCCTATCTCGCAAATAAGTCCCTTGATGGCCGTACTCCCATGCGGCCTTTTTTTATTTTGCGGCGTCAAAAAAATACAATTAATCCGTGTAAATCTTCTCCATCATTTCTTTCACTTCCGCCTGGTATAGTCGCAATGCCTTTAACAGTTCAAGCCTGAACAGCGGCATATAAAGCAAGTACACTAGCTGATAAATTGGGTTCGCAGAGTGCATTTTGAAATAACACTGTCTCTCCCAGTGACTTGCCCCACCCTTCATTTCGGTAATGGTGTAACTAAAATGGCCGGTGATGTGTTTAGTAATTGGTAAAAATAATAGAACCAGCGCACCACCGTAAATCGTCTTCCCCTCCCAGGAAATCTTATTGGGCCGCTCATAATTTATTAATTGATGCTTCATTACGTGGTAGCCAGTAATCCCCCAATATTTTTCGATCGCTACGCTACCTACAGTGGACTTATCGCCCCCCAGATTGTATTCCGCAAATAAAGTGTTCGGATATTTGCTTTCCCAATTTCGTAGGTCTACCACATAATCAAACAAGGCTTCGGGTGGGGCTTGTATAATGGCCGCATTTTTGTAGAAGTAGGACTTGTCTTTAAAATACAGCACCAGGCAAATCAACACATACAGAATAATTACCGCATATATGATATCTAGTATCATCAACTGCCTCCACCACTAAAAAACTTAATACCGGCACTGATATAAATGAACTAGAAAGTTACAAGCCTAATTATAGAAGAATAAAAAATGCCATAGCTTTACGGCCTGAATTCAAAATAAATAAAGATAACAATCAACTTGAGAGGGGCGATTAAATCCTCGCAGAAGTGGATATAAATTTCATGGCCAATCGGTCTGCAAATACCGTCACCCGGCGCGGCTGGGCCCGGCTTGGAGGGAACAACATTTGAAGCGGTACCGGCGGTGGAGTGTACTCTTCTAACAGGCGAACCAGCCTGCCCGCCTGGATATCCGGCCCTACATCCAGTTCTGATTTTAAAATAATGCCACTTCCCTTCAGGCACCACTGGCGAGCCAGTTCCCCGTCATTGGTCACCCGGTCGCCGCGTACCACCACAGTTTGCTCACTCCCCGATCCATCGCGGCCGTCGAGAAAGCGCCAGTGGCTATCCAGGTTTTCACCGAAACGCATTACCAGACAGTTGTGACCCTTCAGGTCCTCGGGCCTTTGTGGAGTGCCGCGCTCTTGTAAATAGCTGGGAGAAGCGCAGAGGATGCGCTGCTTTTGACTCAGGGTCCTGACCCGAAGTGAACTGTCGGTGATTGCACCGAAACGCAAGGCAATATCAATACCCTGACCGACAATGTCCACATAACCATCCGACAACAGCAATTCAATAGAAATAGCCGGGTGATCCAGTAAGAAGCGGTCAATTTCCGGGGCCACAATCGCCCGCCCCAAGTCGCAGGGGGCACTTACGCGAATGCCACCTGACAGGGTCTGCGCTCCTGATCGAATACGGCTTTCAAGGTCATCCACTTCACCCAGAATCTGTTTAGCACCCTCAATCAAGGTGCGCCCTTCCTCTGTCAGGCTAATTGCCCGGGTTGTTCGATTCAGTAACACCACACCGAAGTGCGACTCCAATGCCGCAAGACGCTCGGAAACCCTGCTGGAAGATAGGCCCGAGTCCCGCGCTGCAGCGACCAGACTACCTTTATCAACAATTTGCAGGAACAACTTGAGATTATCTATCAGCATTGATCGGAAATACCGAATATTGATTTCTATTAATAGCAGTTTATCCGGTAAATCAAAGCAACCACAATACCCCTATCGCAGTAAATACTGCACAGTCACAAACTTACACTAGGGAGTTTCGGTATGGATAACAGTATTCGCATCGGACACATTGCGCTCTCTTTCCACGAGGCCAGCGCCCGGGAAGTCGCCAAGGCTCTTGAGGCTCACGGCCACCAAACCAGCTTCAAGTCCGCCCCCCATGAAGCGGCCTTCGAGTTGCTAAAAAACGGGGAAATCGACCTTCTAACTTCGGCCTGGCTGCCTTCCAGCCACGAGGTCTATCTGAACCCCATACTGGACCAGGTCGAAAAAGTGACCGTGCTGTATGAGCCCCACTGTATCTGGGGTGTGCCGGATTATGTGCCCGAAAAAGCAATTGCCAGCGTTGATGACCTACTCAGCGAACCAGCCCTCACCCGTATGGATCGCCTGATCCAGGGAATCAACCCCGGTGCGGGTATTAGCCGCTTTTCCGCTGAAATGATCCAGGCCTATGGCCTCGATAAGGCAGGTTACGAATTCCGACCGGGAATAGAAGCGGACTGCTTCAACAGTTTTGAAGACGCCGTAGCGCAGGAGCGCTGGGTAGTGATCCCCTTGTGGCACCCACAATTTCTTCACAACCGCTACACCATCCGCGCACTAAAAGAGCCCAAAGGCCTTCTCGGCACTCAAGATGAAGCAACGCTCATCGTCCGCAAAGATGCCAAACAGAAAATTGGCAGCGCCGCCCTGGCTGCGCTGTCCCAGCTTTATATCGGCAACAAAAAGCTCAGCGCCTTGGAAGATGCGCTGCGCAAACAAGCCAAAAACTAAAACACCGTAAAATTTAAGGAAGTCGCAATGAAGTCCCCGAAAATACTATTTGCCGCACTGGCTCTTGCAGGTGTTGGCAGCTTAGCCACCAGCGTCACTCACGCAGCTAAAGCGGAGTCCCTGCAAACAGTCACTGAATTCAGCGAATCCCGCGCTGCCGGTGTCACTGTCACCCCCAATGGTCGGGTACTGGTCAGCATGCACCCACTGGATGCGCCAAAACTAAAAGTACTCGAGGTAATGGCCAACGGCTCCAAGCAACCCTTTCCCAATCGAGATTGGGCGGATGGGCCTGAACAGGGTGAAGTGGGCTTTGGATCAGTAATTGGCATTCACTCTGATAGCAAAGGCATCGTCTGGATCTTGGATATGGGCGGTGAAAATACACCCGTCCAACTTGTCGCCTGGGACAGCGTCAATAATAAACTGCACCAACAGATTGAAATCTCCAAGTCCGCATTAGTGGAAAATTCATTTCCGCAGGATTTTTCCCTGGATGAAAAGCGCCAAAAAATCTACATCGCCGATATGTCTTTCGGTAATTTTAACGGCGCGACCAAACCGGCAATTATTGTCGTCGACCTGAAAACCGGTCACTCCCGGCGCGTACTGGAAAGCGCTAATGAATTTATGCCCCAAAAGCAGGATCTCATTATCGGCGGAGTTTTGCTAGCGGCTAAAACTGAGGGTGATACGAATAAAAGCCTGCACTTTGGTCTCAATCCCATTGCCCTGGACGACAAGTCTGAATGGCTCTACTTTGGCAGCCTCAGCGGCGATAAAATCTTCCGTCTTCCTGTGGCGCAGTTGGCGGACGCCGATATTTCCGAGAGCAAACTAACCACACAAATTGAAGAGTTTGGCCCCAAAAACCCCAGCGATGGCATTGCTATGGCACCTGGAGGTGGCGTGCTGGTTACCGACCTGCAGAATAACGCCATTGGACTGACCACCCAGGGCAATTACCAAATCCTATTACAGGACAAACAACTCTCTTGGCCTGACAGCCTCGCCATTAGCAATGGCTGGGTATATATCACCCAGGATCAACTTCACCAGCACCCTGCTTTCAGTTCTGGCCTTGGTAATGCCAAGCCACCCTACAAGCTGATGCGCTTCCGCTACACTCCATAAACTCCCTCTCACCGCCAGGAGATAGTTGCCCTGGCGGTTTTTTATTAACGTCGAAATAAATTCACCAGTAAACTCAATACCAAACTAACGATAATCATCGATACAATTGGAAAGTAAAAACGGGTGCGCCCCGACTCCACACGAATATCTCCCGGCAAGCGCCCGAACCAGCTGAATAACCCTGGGGAAAAGTGCAATAGCACCCCAACCAACACTAAAATTATTCCTGCGATAATCAACCAGCGGGACATCCATTCACCTCCCTACAGAGTGATTTAACGCCCTGACAGTTACCCTGGCGCACTGCCTGGACATTCCCCAGTGACTACTCTATCTATGCTCAATCCCGAGACAAATCGATAGAGGCCATGTGGTGAAATACCTCCTTAGTGTAGTTGTCACAATCTGCATCTTTTTTAGCACTGCTGCCAATAGCCAGAATAATCCTTTGATTTCCCGAGGCACTATTCCGCTCGCCGAAGAGGTTACCCTTACTTCAGTCGCCGGCCCACTTGAATACCCTTGGGGTATAACCAGCCTGCCTGATGGAAGTTTTCTTATCACCCAGCGCAGCGGACAACTCAGAATTGTAAAAGATGGAAAATTATTAGCGAACCCTATCGAGTTTCCAGCAGAAATATTGTTTCTTGGCCAAGGGGGCTTGCTTGATATCGCTGTGAGCCCCACCTTCCCTCAAGACCAGATGCTCTACTTCAGTTATGCCATTGGCAATATGGACAGCAACCGACTTGCCATTGGTCGGGCTAAGTGGAATAACGGCAAGTTGGAAAATTTTGAAGAGATATTCAAGTCCGCGCAGGGTAAAAATAACGGCGCACACTTCGGTTCGCGGCTCGCCTTCCTACCTGATAAAACGTTGTTGGCTACTATTGGCGATGGCGGTAATCCCCCACAAGAATTCCTCGATATTTTTGCCCGGGAACAGGCCCAAAACCTACAAACCCACTTCGGCTCCATTATTCGTATTAATGGGGATGGTTCAATTCCCGACGACAACCCTTTCAAAAACCAAGCAGATGCCCTGCCGCAAATCTGGAGCTTTGGCCACCGCAACCCCCAAGGATTGGTGATCGATCAACAAAGTGGAGAGATCTGGTCCTCCGAACACGGCCCCGCTGGAGGCGATGAATTGAACCGCCTCAAAGCTGGCAGTAACTATGGCTGGCCAAGGGTCACTTTTGGTCGGGACTACCGGGATGGCTCCAATATAGCCTTCAAAATCGAGGATCCAGAATTTACCTCGCCCGCACTAGCCTGGCTCGATACCCATGCCCCTGGAGGACTGGCCTTCTACACCGGCAATGCCTTCCCCGAATGGAAAGGACGGCTTATTTCCGCCGGGTTAGTTAGCGAAGATTTAAGGATCATTCAGATAAAAGATGGCGCTGCCATTGGCGAGCTAAGGATACCTATTGGGGAGCGCGTACGCGACGCAGAAGTTGGCCAGGATGGCAGTCTTTACATATTGACCGATGGCCCCAAAGGCCGTTTACTGCGCATAGATCCAGCAAAACAATAACTCGAACTTCAAGATATTCGACTAGTTGGGGCGAGGTTCAAAGTTCGCCCTATAAGGCAAGCTATCTATGCGTTTTTTCCGCCCCCTTACCGCCACTCTACTTATGGCCACCTCACTGTGTGTTCAGTCCACCACTCTGATTCACAATGTTTCCGGCTACCAAACTACTGATGATCAACTACTCACGTTCGATGCTTTAGCCTTTGATCAAGGCAAGGTACTGGCAACTGGAAGCTATCAACAGCTGGAAAAGCAATTTCCTACAGCCGATAGAATTGATGCGCAGGGTAAAACCCTACTTCCAGGCCTAATTGATGCCCACGGCCATATGCTGGGCCTGGGCCAACTCACCGGGGAATTGGACTTACGCAATCACTCCCTTGCACAAGCACTCTCAGCCATCAAGAAATACGCCCGGGACCTGGGGCCTGACGAATGGCTATCCGGCCGTGGCTGGAACCAGGTTACCTGGCCCAGCAAAGCTTTCCCAACCCGTAAACAACTGGATAAATTGGAAATAGAGCAGCCAATTTGGTTGCGCAGGGTCGATGGCCACGCAGGTTGGGCCAATTCCAGGGCCCTGGAGTTAGCGGGGATCGACAAGGAAACCCAATCACCCGATGGCGGTGAGATTCTACGGGATGAAAACGGCAACCCGACAGGCATCCTGATCGATAACGCCATGAGCCTGATGTACAAGGCGATACCCGCACCTACTTTAGCCCAGGAGAAAAAGAGTCTACAAAATGCATTTACCACCGCTCTCTCCCTGGGATTAACCAGTGTGCATGATGCTGGTATCAGCGAACAGACCCTCAACGCCTACCGAGACCTGGCAAATAAGAAAGCCATCCCGTTGCATATTTACCCCATGCTTTCAGTAGATAGCCACAACTATGCCCAGTTACTTCAGGCGGGGCATATTGGGGAGCCTTCGGACCGGCTGTATATGCGCAGTATCAAACTTTCCGCCGATGGCGCCTTGGGAAGCCGAGGCGCTGCCCTGCTGGAGCCCTACCACGACCGCCCTCAGGAAAAGGGGCTGCTGCTCTACCCGGAAGACAAAATGTTGGCTTTGCTCAAGCTGGCTACCGACAATAACTTCCAGGTTAACGTACATGCAATCGGCGACAGGGCTAACCATATCGTATTGAACCATTTGGAAACCCTAAACAAGGCAGAGAGCCAGGCTGGCTATCGTCATCGCGTGGAGCACGCCCAGGTTATTGAGATGGAAGATATTCCGCGCTTCGCCCGGCTCAACTTGATTGCCTCTATGCAGCCCACTCACGCTACCAGCGATAAGAACATGGCCGGCGACCGCCTGGGGAATGAGCGCCTGATCGGCGCCTACGCATGGCAGACACTGCTGGAGCAAGGCACTCCCATCGCCGCAGGTTCCGACTTCCCTGTAGAACCTGCAAACCCGCTTTTCGGTCTACACGCCGCAGTTACCCGCCGCGACCGCCAGGGAGATCCCAGTAAAGGCTGGCGCACTGAAGAAGCTATGACCCTGGAGCAAGCCCTGCGCGCCTTTACCCTGGATGCAGCCTATGCCAGCCATCAGGAGAAAGTCATCGGCAACCTTGAAGCCGGGAAGTTCGCCGATTTTATTTTGCTGGATAAGGATATTTTTACCATAGCTCCCCAGGAGATCTGGAAGGTACAAGTTCTGGAGACCTGGGTTGAAGGAGAACAGGTCTACCGTAAACCCCTTTAGCCAGTCACTAACCTTCATTTTTCCCGCACTTCAAACCGCGAATACCGGCGAAAATCGGTATTCGCAGAAACAACGACCGCCCCATAATTCACCAAGAGCCTTGTATTGCGGTATTGCTATACTACTTTTTGTGAATACAAGAAAACCCTATTGGTAAAGCGCACATAGGTTAACGCCTCAAATAGAAACAAATAGACCGCGCTATGAAATACATCCAAATACCCGTAAGCGATGCACCTTTGTATCTTCTACTCGAAGCAGATCCCTCTAAGAAGAAAATAGACAGCTATTTACCTGAATCCTGGTGTTTCGCCGCAATTGATGCCGGCGCTGTGGAAGGTATATGCGTAGTAAAAGAAATTGATACCGCAATCGCTGAGATTTTCAATATCTCAGTTTCTCCTGAGATGCGGCAGCAAGGGATTGGATCAAAACTGTTAAAGTTCTCTCTTTCAGAGCTCACCACCAAAGGGATTCACCGAATAGAGCTGGGCACTGGCACATTTGGTTACCAGTTAACCTTTTATCAACGCCATGGTTTCAGGGTTGACTCTGTTATTAAAGATTATTTTTTACACAACTATGATCAACCCATTGTTGAAGATGGGGTCCAACACAAAGATATGTTGCGACTTTCACTAGATCTTACAATTAGACGACAATAAAACTGTCTGCGGCATAGTGCCTACCCAAAATGGCAGGCTTGTACCTATTAATCATCGCTCAATCATCACCCAACGCGCCGGGATCAAAGTCGTCGTAAAGCCATTTAGCTATAAGTGAAAATTTCCTTTCACCTAATCTAACTTTACCTGCCAAACATCAACATTAAACCACCCATCTTGAATACTGTATTTATAAACAGTAAACTTAAAGCGACCTAGAGAGCACCAAGGGAATACTATGCCAGTAAAATATGAATGGCGAAAAAAAGAAAAAACTCTCTATCTTCCTAAAACTCTACCTGAATTAATCGACATCCCTAAACTCAATTACATTACTATTCATGGAGAGGGCAGCCCTGCCGAGGAGGCATTCACAAACTGTATCGGCACTCTATATTCCCTGGCTTATGCTATCAAGATGCTTCCCAAAAAAACGGATGAGAAGCCGAGGGGATACTTTGATTTTACAGTCTATCCATTAGAGGGAGTTTGGGACATCAATGAAAAGGCCAAAGAGAGTTACTCTGGGGAGATCAAAAAAGAAGATTTAATCTATAAGCTGATGATACGTCAGCCTGATTTCGTCGAGCTACCCTTTTTCAAGGAAATACTTAACTACGTTAAGAACAAAAAACCAAATCCACTACTGAATCAAGTTAACTTTGAGACTATTTTAGAGGGGAAGTGTGTACAAATGCTCCACTTAGGGAGATATGAGGATGAGCCTATCAGCTTTGAGAAAATGGAAGCCTTTACTAAAGATCAGGGCTTAAATCGCCTATCCAAGGTGCACAAGGAAATTTATCTTTCAGACACAAGAAAAGTAGCACCGGAAAAATTGAAAACCGTATTGAGATTTCGGGTTAGCTAAACAATGGCTTATTTTCGCCTCCACAGCCAACTTTTGCCATCAGATTCCGCCAGTATCCCAAACCTTATTTTAGTACCAGCTATTCACTAACTCTTATCAAGAAGCCCTCTAATTCTGAAAGCCATTTGTTAAGTTATGCTCCGGGAATATATTCAAGGTGTTTATGTTTCCAGCTAAGTTAATTAGCACCTGCGGCTAAATAAATAAAAGAACTTCACAGAGGGTGAGATCAGAAACCAGCTGAAATACCCACAGACCAAGTTAAACCAATAAAAAAAGCCGCATCGAAGGATGCGGCTTTTTTGTCACGGGGACTATTGCTAATTAGTCCTTAACAGCTACCGTGCTCGCTTTCTTTTCAGGGATCGGGAAGCCACGATCACGCATTAATGCTTCGATATTGGCATCGCGACCACGGAAAGAGCGGTAAGCGTCTGCCGGGTCCAACGCATTGCGAGGAGCGAACAAGTATTTCACCAGTCTCGCAGCTACTTCCTTATCGTAGAAGCCGCCTTTGGACTCGGCGAAAGCCTCAGAGGCATCGGAGGTCAGTACGTCGGCCCACATGTAGCCGTAGTAGCTGGCCGCATAGCCTTCACCGGAGAAGATATGACCAAAATGAGGAGAGCGGTGACGCATCACCAGTTCATCCGGCATACCCAGCTTCTTCAAAGTTTCACGCTCAAACTTGTCTGGATCGATACCTTCAGGGTCAGCAGTGTGGAACTTCATATCCACCAGTGCAGATGCCAGGTACTCAGTAGTGCTAAAGCCTGAGTTGAACTTGGCTGCTTTCTTGATCTTTTTCACCAGATCCGCAGGGATCGGCTCACCAGTTTTGTAGTGCACCAGATAGTTATCGATTACCGCATCGGTAGACAACCAGCGCTCCAGCAGCTGAGACTGAAACTCAGTGTAGTCACGCACACCGCCATTTAAGGTCGGATAAGTAACGTTGGACGCAAGGAAGTGCAGCGCATGGCCAAACTCGTGGAAGAAAGTCTCTGCATCATCCCAGCTTACCAGTACAGGCTCACCGGGAGCGCCCTTGATAAAGTTGGAGTTGTTGGAAGAGAGAACGTTCTTCTTACCATCGAAAGTGGAGTGGTCGCGGTACATGGTTGCCCAGGCTCCAGAACGCTTACCCGCGCGAGCAAATGGGTCCAGGTACCAGAGGCCGATATGGTCGCCGCTCGTCTTATCGGTAACTTCCCAGACCTTAACATCTTCATGGAATACCGGTACTGAGCCTTCCTTCACTGGAGTGAACTCAAAATTGAACAGCTCTCCAGCCACATAGAACATGGCTTCACGCAGGTTATCCAGCTGCAAGTACTGTTTAACTTCATCGGAGTTCAGGTCGTACTTGGCCTTGCGAACTTTTTCTGCGTAGTAGCGGTAGTCCCAGGGCTCAATAGTGATATTGGCTTTTTCAGCATCAGCCACAGCCTGCATATCAGCCACTTCTTCCTTCACGCGACCAACTGCAGCCGGCCATACCGCTTCCATCAACTCCATGGCACGCTCAGGTGATTTGGCCATACGATCGCGCAAGCGCCACTGAGCGTAGTTGTCAAAGCCTTGTAGGCCGACACGCTCATCGCGCAGCTTCAGGATTTCAGCGATAATGGCGTTGTTATCGCGCTCATCACCATTATCACCACGACTGTAGTAATTGGTCCAAATCTGCTTACGCAACTCGCGATTGTCAGAGTAAGTCAGGAAGGGATCCATGGAGGAACGGGTATTGGTAATCGCGTACTTACCTTTTTCGCCCTTCTCTTCCGCCATTGCTGCCGCTGCGGCGACAAAGGAATCCGGTAGGCCGCCCAACTGATCTTTTGTCAGGAAGATATCGTAACCTTCCTCATCAGCCAGTACATTGTTGGAGAACTTTGTATAGAGCTCCGCCAAGCGCTTATTGATTTCTGCATAGCGCTCTTTCTTTTCCCCTTCCAGGGTGGCGCCATTGGTTGCGAACTGGGTATATACCAACTCGACTACGCGCTTCTGCTCAGCGTCCAGATCCATCGACTCACGCTGATCATAGATAGACTTGATGCGCTTAAAGAGGGCCTTGTTCTGGTAAATTTTGGACTCGTAGTCAGCCCACAGAGGTGCCAGTTCACGCTGGACCTTACGGAATTCCGGGGAGGACATATTGCCGGCCCAGATTCCATAATAAGAAGATGCACGACCCAACTCTGCACCACTGCGCTCCATCGGAACAAAAGTATTGGCGAAAGTAGGCTTGGCAGGATCGGCGGCGATGGCGTCCAGCTCCGCCAGATTCATCTCAATACCCTTCTCAATTGCGGGCTTGAGATCTTCAAGATTCATCTTGTCAAACGCAGGAACACCACCAAAAGGACCTGTCCACTCCGCCAATAGCAGGTTGCTGGCGTGCTCCGGACTAACTGTCATGGACTTCTCGGCATTCACGGTATCTTTGACCACCTCAGCCTGTTGTGTCTTTTCACCACAACCGCCCACTACCGCAAGAGCTGCGGCCACGGATAGTGCGATCATTGTTTGACGCATCGGTATCTCCTCTAGGATAGAGCTTTGTAATAGTTTTAAGAGCGGGAGTTTAACCCCAGTTGGCCTATGCCCGCCAATACTACCGCCATTCTCAGCCATAGCTGCGACAGAGTGAAAGAAATGCACGACGATTTCATTTTTAGCTGACCAACCAGTCCAACCTTGCTAGTGGCGCATCCATTAGACCAAAGTGATTTAATTGAGACGCTGCAAGAGAGAGGGGTGACCAGACTTTACCGCAAGGTCATATCTCCCTTACCCACTCACAAGGCCAACAGCCTATTTACCGCTAGATATAAGAAAAAGCGACTCAATGAAAGTCAAATCCATTTCTGTATCCATACCCACTCATATCAGACGTATATCCTCTCACCAAGAACCAAAGGAATCTAAACGCAAAAATCTATAAGTGTGAATTGTTTATGATGGCTCGCAGGTTCAAAGCCTGGTGCTGGTGCTAAAGAACGAGTACGCGCGAACACTTACCCCTTGCAGTCAGCCTGAATAACTCAGGAAAACCCTCTCCCACTTAGAATTAACTGCACTATATGCACCAATAAAACTTCATGAAAAGAATCAACTAAAAATTCTATAATTTGATTTAAAGAAACACCTGACAGTTTATAAAAGAGGGAAGTTTCCACATAACAAATCCATACTCCCCAAAGTTAAGTTATCTCACTCTTATCACTAGTTATTACTACAATGTTGGTCAGTTATCCTCGGGAAACTTGAGCATACTTAGCCAGATGTCGCTAACCGCTAGTTCCAGATAAACTAGCTACCAAATAAAATCTAAAAAAGAAAACAGCAAACACAAACCTGCATGGAGAGTGGATACCGACTACGAGCTTGTAGCAGTATATTCATAGCATGTGTACACCCTACCTTTTGCTCCACTATTGCTTTCAATACGAAAGCAATAACTCTTAATGCAAAATAATTACCGACACACCCCCTAGTTATTATTGGCTATATAACCCCATCTGAAGGTCTCAAAAATCAACCAAACCTGCTAACCGCATACCGTAAGCTATTTCATTACAATATTATTGGTAGAAACAAAGAAAAATAACCTTTCTAAAAATAAAAAGATATCGGCATTAAATATTGCGTCTCTCAAATATTCCAACAACTAAATACCTATACTTTTTCTAGCTATTAAAAGGAGTTAGCTATGTTGTACTCAAATCATCATCCCAAAACTCTACCGGTAATTCTCTTATCACTAGCGGGGTTCCTGTCCTTAGGTGCCAACGCTGTAGAGTGCGGCGACACTATTACAGAGCCAACCACACTAACGGAGGATCTAACCTGCTCAATCAGCGATCCGAATGCTGCCGCTTTAACGATTCAGGGACCTAGTGGAAGCCTATATATGGCAGGATTCTCACTTACCTGTTCCGGACTGGATCAGTCAAACGGTATAGTCCTAACAGGCTCATCCGGTGAACTATCCACTGGCACAATTAATGGCTGCAACGACGCAGTTGTGCTATCAGAAAGTGGGTTTCATACCGTATACGGCATCAATATATTACTTCCACTCGATGATGGCATTGTTGTAAGCAGTAACGGCAATACTGTTATTGGGAACTTCACATTAGGCGATGGAAGTGACTCAGATGATGGCATTGACATTAACGGCAGTTACAATTTTATCTCTCAAAACATCATTGAGCTTTCAGGCGACGAGGGTATGGAAGTAGATGGTATTGCCAATACAATAATAGATAATACTATTACCGGCTCGGATAGTGATGGGGTCGAATTAGACGGAGACTTTTCTATTTTTATATCCAATACCATCCTGGGCAATGACAATACAGGCATTGAAATTGAAGGAAGCTCATGTACTGTATCAAACAATACAGTAACCGGTAACGGATCTTCAGGGATCACATTACAAAGTTCAGCATCCAACAATAACATCACTCAAAACAACAGCAATGACAATGGAGCTTATGGTATTTTTGTAACCAGCATGAACGCCACCGGTAATAGCATAGTTTTTAATACCGCAACAGGAAATGGGCTATTCGATCTTATCGACTTATTCGAAGATAGTGACTGTAGCGTTAACAGCAATCTGTGGTCAGGCAACACCTTTTCGACTTCCGACCCAAGCTGCCTTGAATAACTAAATAATGATGAACCTCGGGGTTGTTATTTCTATTACCCATCCTGTTATTTAGAGTAACAACCCCAACTGGGAGACAAATTTTTAAAGGGAGACTGCAACACCACAATCAATTGTGCGACCATCCAAATTAAGAAACACCAATGACAACCGCATCCATCTCGACCTCCACCAGCCAGTCGGGATCAATAAATCCTTTCACTTCCACAAATGTGCAGGCAGGCCGAATATCCGAGAAAAACTCTCCATGTGCTCTCGCAGCTTCTTCCCAGCACCTAATATCAACCAACATTATACGCGTTCTTATCACGTCAGACAGGTTTCCACCTGCCTCCTTCAGCGCAGTAACGGCAATATCCAGACAAAGCTTTGTCTGACCACGAACATCACCAATATAGGCCGATTTTCCATCCAATATAGGCGCCGTGCCAGAAACGGCAATTTGATTTCCTATTCTGCAGGCCCTGGAAAAACCAATGGGCTCTTCGAGATATGAGCCAGAACTCACCAACTTTCTCATTTCAATCTACCCTGAAACCTTACGTGTAAATATGGCAATTTTATTCCCGTCCAAATCCCTAAAATATGCACCGTAAAAAGAGCCTGAATTTCTATAACCCGGATTACCTTCTGACACTCCCCCAAGCTTAAGGGCTAGGGAGTAAATTTTATCAACGTTTTTCATACTTCCAACATCCAGGGCCAGCATAGTGCCATTACCAAAGCTTGTGGCCTGCCTATCGTACGGCACAGTAATTGCCAGCTTTGTCAGAGAGCCCTTAAACTGCCAAAATATTACTGAGTCAGAACGATAGACCTCCTCAGCAGATAAAATCTCGAAAACCTGCGAATAAAACTGGCTTGCCCGATATAGATCGTTAGTACCAAAAGTGATGTGAGAGATCATGCTTTATTTTTCCTCAGTAAAAATCTGAGCCGCTGTCTCGAAGACCAAACGAAAGCAAACATCTAAATAGTATTTACATTTAATCAAGCCAGGAAGCTAGAAGACTTTCTGCACCGGAGATGATGCAACTTTTATAGCAGCGCAGTTCAACCCTTATTTTTTCCCAGCTCCAAGTGGGCATTCCTCATATTGGCATAACTGGTGGTCTGGGCCGAACTCAAAACGCTCCTTGATGCTCAATAAATAGTCCAATAAAGCCGAGACTCGCTTTGGCTTGTTGACTCCAGTCCGATAGACCAAGTAGATAGGCATGTAGATCGCATGCCAGTCTGGAAAGATACGAATCAACTCCTGTCTCTCCAACTCACAGATCATGCTATTGACAGGAATTTGAGCGATACCCACTCCTCCTGCGGCAGCTCTTTTAGCCATTTCCGGGTTATCGCAATGAAAATTACTGCGCACCTCGACTGATTCTGTTGAACTTTCGGAAACCAAACTCCAAATGGCAGACTCCTGGGCCACGCCAGCAGTAATACAATTGTGCTGACGAAGGTCTTTTGGTGATTCAGGTATCCCGTGCTCCCTTAAATAGTGTGGGCTTGCAACCAATACCTGGGTCGTATACCCAACCTCTTTTGCTACCAAGCGGTCATCTGCAATTTGCCCAACACGAATTGCCAGGTCTATCCCCTGAATAAAAAGGTCATCAAAAGCGTTGGAGAGCTCCAGGGATACCTGGGCTTTAGGCCACTGCTGCAAAAATGGGGGAAGGATATACTGGGCCAAATAACTTCCCATGGCTGGAGGTGCTGAAATACGCAAAAGGCCCTGAACCTGCTGCTCTATTTCCCGTACATCTTCACGTAAAGACTTGAACTCCTCTACCAATAGAGAAGCGCGACGCAGAGTAACTTTACCTGCATCAGTAATCTCAATTTTCCTGGTAGATCGCTCCAACAGTTTGGCCTGTAACTGCTCTTCCAACTTCGATATGGCCTTACTCACCGTAGATTTGGGTAATCCCAGCTCTTCGGCGCAGTGAGTCAGACTCATCAGTCTACAAGTGGTTACAAAGATAGATAAAGTTCGGAAGTCTATAGTTTCCAAATCGCGAACAATCAATTTCCAAACGCCTTATTGTTTCAAATTACCCAAGAGAATAGTCTGTGCGCCATCGAGAGACAACTGTATTCAGCGACAACATTTAAGGTGAACAAGATGACTGCGACACAAGACTTGTTTTCAAGTATTCAATTAGGTGATGTAAAACTGACTAACCGTGCCGTGATGGCCCCTCTGACCCGCTCAAGAGCTGAAAACCATGTACCTACCCCTTTAATGGCTGAGTACTATGCACAGAGGGCAGGCGCCGGCCTGATTATTGCCGAGGCAACCATGGTAGCCGAGGGAACCTCGGCCTTTATCTCTGAACCAGGCATTTACTCCCAGGAGCAGATTGAAGGCTGGAGGCGAGTCACTGATGCCGTGCACGAGAGAGGCGGCAAAATATTTCTGCAACTTTGGCATGGTGGACGAGCCAGTCACCCAGACCTCAATAATGGTGCAACACCTGTAGCCGCAAGCCCAGTCGCCATTGATGATACCGTCCACACACCGGATGGAAAAAAGCCTTACACCACCCCTCGTTCTCTTGAAATCGAGGAGATCCCAAGTATTGTTGCAGCTTTTAAGCAGGGAGCAATCAATGCCAGAGATGCCGGCTTCGACGGGGTAGAAGTTCACGGTGCTAACGGCTACCTTTTGGACACTTTCCTGCGGGATGGCTCAAACTTAAGAACAGATGAATACGGTGGGACATTGGAGAATCGTGCACGCCTACTCTTCGAAGTTCTGGAAGCCGTCATCGGGGTTTGGGGCTCGGGCAAGGTCGGATTAAGAACATCCCCCCTAAACGGATTTAATAGCATGAAAGACAGCGATCCCGTGGGACATACCCGCTGGCTCGCCAACAAACTCAATAAATTTAATCTGGCATACTGGCACCTGATGCGAGCGGATTTCCTAGGCGAGCAATTTGGAGATGTATTAACCCCAGCCAGGGAGCAATACAAGGGCAACCTAATAGGCAATATGGGTTATGGGCGAGATGAGGCCAATGAGGCCATTGGTCTGCAACAGGTGGATGCAGTGGCCTTTGGTGTTCCATTCCTGGCCAACCCGGATCTACTTGAGCGGTTTAAAGCAGGGGCCAGCTTGAATGAAGCAGACCCGAGCACTTTCTACCAAGGCGGTGAAAACGGCTATACCAATTATCCCACTATGTCCTGACCTCTTCATATTTGCAGATAGGTCGCCTTAAGCGGGCGACCCACCCTCCTCACTCAGATCGGCCACCGCCACAGGTCGGATCTTTATATTACTTATCAATGAGACCAACACAAAACTGAGCAACATTAACAAGTACCACGAGCTGAGCTTCGCCAGAGATACCATTTGCCATTCGTGGGATTGATTAGGGTAAATCCATATATTTGCAAAAGTAGCAATGTTTTCAGCAAACCAAATAAACAGTGCTACCAGCAACCACCCTAAAAGAAGCGGCATAGAGCGATGCTTTTCAACGACCTTAAAGTAAATATTGGTTCGATAAAACATTAACGCTGTTCCTGCTAGTAATGCCCAGCGGAAATCCCAGATATAGTGATGTGTAAAGAAGTTGACATAGATAAACACAACCAGAACAACTGTCAGCAATTTCGATGGATAGTGAGAATATTCAAATTCAAAAATTCGCCACACTCGAGCAATGTAACTGCCCACTGCGCTATACATGAACCCTGTAAACAGTGGCACATTACCAATCCCAAAGAAGTACTCTTCCGGGTAACTCCATGAGCCAATAGCATCAGATGTCTTAAATATCTCCATGACGGTCGCAACGACATGAAATACGACAATAACTATTGACTCCCTGAATGTTTCCAGTTTTGTAGCTAGAAGAAAGACCTGAAACGCTATAGCAGCCAGAAAGATAAAGTCATACCGGTGAATCGATTCCAGTGGATACCAATAGTTGGTAACAATCATAATTCCCAGCAGGAAACCGCCAAACATGCAGGCGTAAGCCTGCCTCAAGCCAAACAACCAGAACTCACGAATATATCGTTTCAAATCCGCACTTGATAACACTACAAACAACACCTAAGAGGAAAATTTCTGTGGCTTCAAGCCTACCGATTCCAATGCCTTTCTATCTTTAGAAAAAACTATCTGACATTTATATTTTTAAATCCAAACTCTTTACTCCCGGCCTTAAAGCCGAGATTCAAGATTTCAGTATAGTTCTCAGGGACTTCAAAAAACACGATTTCCAGCTCGGCCTCAGAACCGCGGGGAAGCTCCAGATTTACCATTCCCCTCACTTCCTGCCCACCCCTAAATGCCTCATACTCCTTGAAGACAGCGCCATCTTTCATAATCAGGCGCCAGGAGGAAAGCCTTACTTTCTGCCGACTTCTCCGATTAGTCACTGTCATACGGCACTGCACTGTACCGCCCTGTCTTACACAATTATTGTGATGAATCTCGACCCCTTGCAGGTAAACAACACCACCTTCAGAAGTCGTTTTTGGAAGACCTGCAACAAAATCCGGACTGTGATACTCCTTCCCCAGAATAAAAAATGAAAAACAAGAAATCGAATAAGCCAAAACCACAACTACACCAAATAGGTAGCGATTTTTTAAGTAGCTCCAAATACATAGAGATAGCGAAGTGCACACAATCACAATAGCCATAAAGGCTACAAAATACTCAGGGCGCCATATGCCGTATAGGTAAATCATGGGCTCAGGAAATAGATACTGGGTAAGTGCCCATAACACTGCTACTAATGCCGACAATACGCCCAATATTTTTGCAGCCAAAAACTTCCTGCGACTGATTGAGTAATGTCCCTCTACCATATCTGTCATTTTGCTTTATCCCTATACAACCAGCGTCAAGCTAGTTAGCTAGCACTGCTGACAAGTCACTTAAGCTTCAAGTCAGCGCAAAATGGTACATGATACAGATTTAAAGACCGAAATCGATTACACCTTATTTCTCTGCTTTAACGAACATGATAAATCAAGGGCTACTTCTATACTATTCAATTACCTCGTATAGCTGTCTCTTTGGGTATGAGAACAACTTAATTACATCAAATTTTAGTCATGCCGGTTGCATGTGAAGGGAGTTGCAAGGTTAGGAAACTTAATAGAAAGTGCCCGATGGGAGCAAAACCCCTCATCAATAAAAATAAAGCACAGCCCGCAACGATAAGAAGTCCTTCCTTCTGCACTGTGGCAGTCCATATATATGGTAATGCAGCTGCTAACACAACACCCTATACAACCAGAAATGATACTAAGAAAACGCTCAATAGAGCCAAAATAAATGGCAACAATAATCCAATATAGATTTTATTGAAGATAACCCAACCCCAACTTAAAAAGGAGACGCCCCCTCCGGAACAGTACCCTTTTCTATCCGGAATTACTAGCCGTATTAAAATCGAAATTTTGGGCGCGAATTTTATTTGGCCAATGTTGGCCACTCAATCAGACTGACTTAAAAACACCTTCATCAACCTAAACAATCAAACTAATCATCTCTACCGCTTGAATCACTGTTATACCAGCCATCACCTAGATTTCTGCCAAACGAACAAACCTCCCCACCCTAGAATCAACACTCAAGTCAGGGGAGGGCGAGCATTTAAACTTGTACGCGACGGATTACTCGAAAACCACTAGAACAGCTATCATTCCAAACCTGAATATTTACTTCCTTTCCTGTCGAGTAGGCAAATAGCAAAAGAGAAATTACTTGATTTACATCACTTCGGTCAGCATCTACAGCAAATACAGCCTCATTTCCAACACCATTACTACATCCCGCCGGGTTTTCGGAAACACTTTCACCTACTGTAAAATATGCATCTCTATCTGAATAACCGGCATTAACGTGAACCACATCAAGCCCACCGATATAGGTATATTCCTCTGCCGAAACAGATAAAGAGAAGAGGGTAACAATCAAAAATAACATTCTATTTAACATAAAGATTTCCCTTCAAAACTAACATTGTAAAATTATTAAATTTTCACTTAATACCAAATATTAAATAAGTCAACGGGGAGTTTGTTACACAGAGGAGAAAGCACCACCCCCTCCAACTGGGACAACATGACTCCATGTATAAATATCTAAGAACTTAATCTATTTAAATTACCCTCCCTGCGACACTATCCACCCTTAAAAGGTTAATCTAAAACAACCCGCCCCACAAACCCCGACCCTCTGAATTGGAATAATGCTAGGCCCCCTCAAATACCCCCCCAAAACATAAACACTCAAAAATGACTTGCAAGGCAATAAGTATTTTCTATGTATCCACAACTGGAACACTTATTCGGAGGCAACAAAATAAATTCAGCGAGATCAAGAATCCCCCAAGTAAAACAAAAAACCTCTTACTAAGACTTAAGCTTAATATAAGAGGTTTTATACACGGAATTATCTGATTAAAGCGAACTACAAATCAAGCAATTCGTCCAGCTCGTAGCCATTCAGAAACACAAAACGCCAGCTCTAACACCTGATCGGCATTCAGTCGCGGATCACATTGAGTGCGGTAGCAACTGGCTAAATCTGCCTCAGAAATTTTCCAAGCTCCACCGGTGCACTCAGTGACATGCTGCCCGGTCATTTCCAGATGGATACCGCCGGGATGGCTTCCCTCGGCCCAGTGTACCGAGAAAAAGTCGCGAATTTCCCGCAGGATTTTTTCAAAATCGCGAGTTTTATAGCCGTTACCCGCTTTAACGGTATTGCCATGCATGGGATCAGTGCTCCATACCACCGAGCGCCCCTCCGCTTGAATGGCGCGCACCAATGCAGGCAATTTTTCTCCCAAAGTATCAGCGCCCATACGGGTAATCAGTGTAAGGCGACCGGCATCGTTCTCGGGGTTGAGCTTATCAATCAAACGCAGCAACTCATCCGGTTGCATCTTTGGACCAACTTTCACCCCAATCGGGTTGCAAACACCGGAGAGAAACTCCACATGAGCGCCATCCAGTTGCCGAGTGCGTTCGCCGATCCACAACATATGCGCGGAGCAGTCATACCATTTGCCAGTAAGACTATCGGTTCGTGTCAGTGCCTGCTCGTATTCAAGTAATAGCGCCTCATGAGAGGTATAGAGTGAAGTCTCACGAATTGCGGGAGAGTTCTCTGAGGTAACACCACATACCGCCATAAACTCTAAAGCTTCCTGAAGGCGTTCCGCCAGCTGGGCATATTTTTCCCGCTGAGGATTATTCTTCAGGAAGCTGAGATTCCATTTGTGCACCTGATGCAGATCGGCCAATCCCCCCTGGGCGAAAGCTCGCAGTAGGTTCAGGGTGGCAGCCGATTGATTATAAGCAGTTACCATCCGCTGTGGATCAGGTATGCGCGCTTCAGCGGTAAAATCAATACCGTTGATAATATCGCCACGGTAGCTGGGCAGCTCTACTCCGTTCACTGTCTCGGTATTCGCTGAACGGGGTTTGGCATATTGGCCGGCCATTCTCGCAACTTTCACCACCGGCAGGTTACCGGCAAAGGTGAGCACGACAGCCATCTGCAACAATACCTTGAAAGTATCGCGAATGCGGTTTGCATTAAAATCGGCAAAAGATTCAGCACAATCACCGCCCTGCAAAAGGAAGGCTTTCCCCTCGGCAACCTGAGCCAGCTGACGGCGAAGTTCGCGAGCCTCTGCCGCAAAGACCAGGGGCGGATGACCAGAGAGCTGTTTAGCTACCTCGGTAACATCTTCTGCAGAGGTGTATTCGGGCTGTTGATGTGCGGTGAAGTTTCGCCAGCTCTGGGGGGTCCAAATTTGGGTGGGGGATTCGGGCACTGGGACTCCTAGCTCAACTTCCATCTTTCACTCTTACTTCTAAAGGATAAATCTTAAGGGTGAGCATATTGCTCACCCCCAAATGTGCCGAATTTACAGCACGCTGGCAACAGCCTTACAGAAGTATTCCATATTATTGGAACTCAGGCCGGCAATACTGATGCGACTCGAGTCCACCATATAAATGGAATAGTCCTTTTGCAGCTGTTGTACCTGTTCGGGATTGATACCCAGGAATGAGAACATCCCTTTCTGCTGGCGGATAAAGCCAAACTCACCGGCAGCACCCGCTGCGGCGAGCCCTTCTACCAATCCAGCACGCAAACCGTTAATACGCTCGCGCATTTCGGTCAGCTCAGCTTCCCAGTTCGCTTTCAGTCCCGCATCAGTAAGAATAGATTCTACAATGGCAGCACCGTGGGAAGGTGGCATGGAATAGTTGCCACGAATAGCGCTCAGCAACTGGCTATGGCCTTTATCGGCGGCTTCACCATTCGCATAAATCACCATAGCCAGACCGACACGTTCGCGATAGAGGCCAAAATTTTTCGAGCAGGAAGCCGCAACCAGCATTTCTGGAACGGATTCAGCCATTAAGCGCAGGCCGTAGGCATCATCTTCCAGGCTCTCGCCAAAGCCCTGATAGGCCATATCGATAAACGGCGTGAAGCCCTGCTTTTGCGCCATTTCCGCCAACACTTTCCACTGCTCACGGGACAGATCCGCACCACAGGGGTTATGACAGCAGGCATGGAAAAGAACAACATCGCCCTCACCCACATCCTTCAGAGTCTCGACCATTTTGTCGAACTGCAAACTGCTGGTAGCGCGGTCGTAGTAGGGGTAGCTCTTGATTTGCAAACCCGCATTACCCAGAAGCGGCACATGGTTAGCCCAAGTGGGGTCACTCACCCACACAGTTGCCCCAGCTTTGGCGCGATTAATCAATTCCGCCAAAACTCTTAAAGCACCACACCCACCGGGAGTTTGAGCTGAGCGAACGCGACCGCCCACCAACGCGGGGTGCCCGGCACCCAGCACCAGCTCCTGCATGGCGGTGTTGAAACCCGGAGTTCCGGCCGGGCCGATATAGGCCTTGGTTTCCTCACCCTGTAATAAGCGGGTTTCGGCTTCCTTGACGGCTTGCAAGACAGCAGTATGGCCTGCCTCATCTTTGTAGACGCCCACACCGAGATCAATTTTGCTGGGGTTTTCATCCGCGCGGTAGCTGGCCAAAAGGCCCAAAATCGGATCTGGCGGAAGGCTGTTTAAATGCTCAAACATCTGAAAACTCCTCTTAGTTATCTCATTTATTCATCAACGAGGCCGCGCTCAGACCATTCCTTCGCGCGCACCATTAACTTATCAATAATGCTATCCAGTTGTTCCCGCTCCTCAGTGGAGAGGGATGCCATCAAGTCATTCTCGTACTGATGGGCCAGCGGCACTATGCGAGCATAAATATCACGCCCCAGCTCCGACAGGTTCAGCACTTGCCGGCGCCGGTCACCGGGATCTTCACTGCGTGTAATGTAGTCATTCTTTAACAGGGAAGAGACGGCTCGACTGATTGCGACCTTGTCCATCGCCGTCTGCTCAACCAGCTCGGCGGCAGATAAATCGGGAAAACGACCCAGAATTGCCATCACCCGCCAAGCGGGAATGGTGAGGTGGAAGCGCGCACCATAAGCTTGCGCAATAGCATTACTCACTCGGTTGGAAAGTACCGAGAGGCGGTAGGGTAAGAACTTTTCGAGGCGCAGCTCGTCGTTCTCAACAACGGTGGGTCGCGTGTTTTGTTCGATTGTCATAGCTGCCCTCAAACCTGCCTGCTCGGGTGTCCCGGTTGTACCTGATACTCAATTTAACTAACATTGGTTTCAAATGTAACCACTACCGGCACAAATACTTTCTGGAAAAGTTACCGGGCCATACGAAAAAATGGCCGGACAGTATAGGTTTTTTTGCGCCATATTTGCGAACTAATTGGGTCTATGGCGCAAGAAATTTGCGTGTAAGTGGCGCTGAGATGCTCAATTTTTCGCCACACCTTCGAACCATCCGCACAGAAGCGAGGCCACGCCATGAAACAGTGGATCAGCTTTCCGCGAACGGAAGGAAATACAAGCCGCCAAGCCCATGCAGATTTCCCACCCAACAGCTTTGAAAGGGAAATGGGCAAAGAGGGTTTTTTTGGGCCCTGCACCCACTTCTACCATCGTCATCCCCCCACCGGCTGGAGCCAGTTCGAAGGTCCACTGCGTCCCCACGCTTTTGATGCCACGCAAATGAAGCACAATGGAACAAGCCCCTGGGATCAAAAGCCGATCCTGCGAAACCAGGATAGCCAGGTCGCCCTCTGGACCTGCCGGGAGCCTATGGATCATCTGGTGCGCAACGCTGACGGCGACCAACTCCTGTTTATACACAATGGGAGCGGCGACTTGTTCTGTGATTTCGGCCATCTCTCTATTCGCGATGGGGACTATATCCTGCTGCCCCGCGGCACCTTATGGCGCCTGACGCCGACAGAGGATGAGCCACTGGAACTATTGATGGTGGAGGCGATAGGCAGCCATTTTCAGCTCCCCGAAAAAGGGATCCTTGGCCCCAATGCGATTTTTGACCAAGCGATGCTGGATGTGCCTCGTATAGATAAAGCCTTTCTCGATCAACAGGGCGATGATGAGTGGCGGGTTGTGGTTAAGGCCCGGCAACAGCTGTCGACCATTACCTACCCCTTCAACCCACTGGACGCCTGTGGTTGGACTGGGGACAACCTGGCCGTTTGCATCAACTGGCGCGATATACGCCCACTGATGAGCCACCGCTACCACCTACCCCCTTCGGCTCATACCACCTTTGTCGCACAAGGTTTTGTTGTAGCGACTTTTGTACCTCGCCCGATTGAGAGTGACCCGGGCGCACTCAAAGTCCCCTTCTTTCACAACAATGATGACTTTGATGAACTCATCTTCTATCACCGTGGTGACTTCTTTAGCCGCGACAATATTCATCCGGGGATGCTTACCCTCCACCCCATGGGATTTACCCACGGCCCCCACCCCAAGGCATTTGCTACCGGGGCCCGGCATGCGCGCAAGGAAACCGATGAAGTTGCTGTAATGATCGACAGCCGCACCCCCTGGGATATTCTCCCGGATGCCCATGCCGTGGAGCGAACAGATTATGTAAACTCCTGGAAGCCAAAGTGAATACAGCGCATCCAGACAACACCAAGAAGGCTGACATTCAAACAGCCAAACGCCAAAACAAAGAAAAGGAAAGAGAATGGACCTTTACGGATACTTTCGCTCATCCGCCAGCTACCGAGTGCGTATCGGGCTCAACTTGAAAGGCCTGGAATACGAATATCACCCGGTAAACCTGCTCAAGGGAGATCAGCACGGAGACGACTACCGCACGCTGAATCCACACGGGCTACTGCCAACCCTGAATGATGGCGAAACCAGTCTCACCCAATCCCTCGCCATTTTGGAATGGCTGGATGAAACCCATCCAGAACCAGCGCTACTTCCAAAAGCTCCTGAAGCCCGCGCACATATCCGCGCGCTCGCGCAAAGTATTGCCAGCGATATTCAACCTATACAGAACCTCAGGGTTCTGCAGTACCTCCAGGCTGAACTCAAAGTCAGTGATGAGCAAAAAATTCAATGGATTCAGCACTGGATACACCTGGGCTTCTCCGCAATGGAGAAGCAATTAAGACCCGCGCCTTTCGCCGCTGGAGACAATCCAGGGTTGTTCGAGTGTTGCTTACTCCCGCAAGTATACAGTGCAGAACGCTTTGGCCTGGATATGACCCAGTACCCCAAAATCCAGAAAATCACAGACGCTTGCAATGAACTGCCGGCCTTTATTAAAGCCCACCCTTCAGAACAACCAGACTGTATTGTGTAGTACCCTTTTATGGATGCCTGGTCTCATCGGGCATCCTACATACACTCGAAAATTTCACTACTTGCCACATTTCATTGCCTGTGGTTAATATCTCTATCCAAACTTGAAAACAACTCGAATAATAATATTCCCCACTGCTGTAGCTAATCAGCCGAGGTCATCAATATGAACTCCCAAGACCAGATCTCCCTCAAAGAAAAAGAAGTCATTAAGCATGTCAAGAAGCTGAAGAGCTTTTACCAACACCTAATCACCTATTTATTAGTTATCTCGGGACTAGTAATTGCCAACTTAATACTCGCCCCCGGATACTTATGGTCACTCTGGGCGGCATTTGGCTGGGGTATAGGGCTCGCCTCCCATGCAATTAGCACCTTCAATTTATTTAATTTCTTTGGTGAAGATTGGGAGAGAAAGCAGATAGATAAGAGAATGGGGCGTAAATAGCAATAAATCGTGTGCGATGGGGCATCGCCAAATACAAGCATATGCTTTAGATGTTAGAGTACTTTCCCAAAGTACTCTTCTCCTAGCCCCTCACTGTCAACGCAAAAACTCCAAACACTTCCCTACTTACGAACACGAACAATTACCTGTAATCTAAACAAAAATCTATATACTCCAAGCCGTTTGACAAAAAAACAGTTAATTAACAGGCTTAAATTATCGAGCTCTGGTAACAAAGTATTAACACACTTCTTATATAACAAATAATAAATATATTATTAAAATGATAACAGGAACCCCAATGTCCTTCCTCAAAGTCTCTACAGGCGCTCTATGTCTATCACTTTGGATATCTATACCCAGCATCAGTAAAGCTGAGACTTTTCACTGGCCCGATTACCAAGCAGAAGCGGCCACCAGTGAGCATCGTATTGATGAGCTTTATTACTTACAGCCCCATAACAGCTATGAGCGGCTAGAAAACGGTGAAACACTGACTGACTGGCTCGACAAAGGCTTTCGATCACTGGAAATCGATGTCGTAGATCACGGTGCCTGGCAAGGTAGCAGCCATGGGCCCTATGTTGCCCATGGACAAAACGACATCGGTAATCACATGTGCAATAGCAACGGAGACGATGATCATCTGGAACACTGTCTGGACGATATCAAATCCTGGCTCTCCATTAACACTATTGAAGCGCCAATAATGCTGTATATCGATATGAAAACCAATTTAGATTGGTTTAACGCCTGGTATGCAGATGAAATTTATTTGCTTGACCAGTATATCCAACAAGAGCTGGGCGACCTCCAGTACAGCTACCAGGATATGCTTACATATTTACAACAAATTTCTTCCTCAGAAAATTACCGTACCACGCTTAAAAGTACGGGATGGCCTAGCGTTGGCAACTTATTAAATAACGGCAAAAAAGTAATCGTTATTTTTACCGGAGGACAATCAGGCAACGTCAATAATCGAATGGAATCCGCATTAGACTCCTACGAGATGAGCGCATTTTTATGTCCTGATATAGATACCGCAGATCCAGAAGAATTTACCGGCTCCATTGATTCAATAGACAGCAGTAGTTCGCAAAGAATATTTTGCGGCAATGTCCAGGCTGGCGATCATTACCAGATAACAGCCAACGCAGCCGCTGAAACCAAACAGCTAATGCACCTATGGGATAGTTCTGGCGATTTTAGCAATACCGACTACGGCTATATATTTGCAGCAATCGCACATGGTGCCACTGCAATCGGGATAGATCCTGATACAGTCGCAACCACCCCCAATTATACCGGCATGGCAGTTCCTTTTGTCGGAGTAAGGAGAAGTCTTCCCGGCTATTTGAGAATCCGTTCTGCCTCAAATGCTGACTTGTGCATGACCGTCTCCCAGGGCTATAGCAATGGTTCAAACCTAAATATGAACAACTGTGGCTCCAGCAATGAACAACAGTTTGTTTATACTGCTGAAGGCCAACTCCGTCCCAAGGGTAATAATAAATACTGTGTTGACTTCAACACTGGCTCTGCTGATAACGGCGATAAAATGCACCTGTGGGATTGTGACGGCGGCAATTCGGAAAAATGGCAAATCCAGGAAAGTGGAATCATTCAGACTCGCGATAAGAACTGGACCTACTGTATAGACGCACCGGGTAGTTCAACCGAAGAGGGTGAGCGCCTTCAAATTTACAAATGTGATAAGAATGATAAGAGCCAGCAGTTTGTTTTAGAAGCAGTCAATGATTGGGCGCAGAATAGCTTTTAAGGTTTGATTACGATTAAAAAAGGGCGCCTTAGTAGGCGCCCTTTCTCAAAGAGGTCACAATGTTATAGAACCTCAGCAATAATATGTGTTACTGCAGAAGTAAGCTCTGAAAGATTAATTTAACTCCCCTGCTTCACACTGCCTCCAGCCCTCGCTAAAGATACCATCATCGATGGCTACCCAGGTTTCGTAGGTGAAGGTCAACTCCGGGATTTCTTTAATATTAAATGAGAAATGGAAGCCTTCTATTTTTTCATCTGTGCGCATACAGGGAACAGAGGGTACCCATGTCTTGAAGTCCAGAGACTCTCCCTCGCTAATAACCTGTCCCTCTGCAAGACCCTCGAACCATGGTGTAAGGCTAGCCAAACCGCCATTGATATGCTTCACCTGTACATTCTCAATGGTGTAATCGGCATCAACTGCAGTCAGAGACCATTGTAGGTATTCATCTTCGGTAGGGGATGTATCCCACCGTAAATCTGACGGAGTACCGTAGCTTGGAATATTTTCGTACGGCATGGGCAGCCAGAGGCTCTCATCCCAGGAATTGATGTTGCGCAGACGCACACCCTTAGCTTCGCTCATGGGCTCAACTTCTACAACAAAATCGTATTCCGGAGCATCGTCAATCAAATCTGTAGCGTAGTAGCGAAATACGTAGGTGCCCGCTTTGGAAAACACGGTACCAGTGGTATTTTCACAATCTTCACTATCTGGATAGTTGGTAAATTCACCACCTTCCGGCGTGCTGATCAACTCTTCATAAGTGAATACTTCATCGCCATCTGCATCAACTACCACAGGGCGATGCAACAGGGACATACAGGGCAGGATTTGGAAATAATCTTCATCAGTGGACAATCTACCCCAGTTGCGCGCCCAAACTACAGAGCGGATTTCTGGTGCAGTGTTGGAGACTTTGGCGAGACCATCATCTTCAGAGTAGGTCTTGGCATATAGACCACGATCATCACTCACGATCAAACGTGCAGTGTAGGAACCCGGCACATCAGTAATTACCTGAGCTCGGCGAAGCTCACCACTCTCAGGTTCGGTGATTGCCTCAATTACGGCATTACTGCCATCGGGCCTGTCAACCAGTTCCCAGTGGAAGGTCATTTCATCATTATTAGGGTCGCTGCTGGAGGCATCAAATACCAATGCATCACCAACGAGTACAGATTTGGACTGAGCTTCGACACTACGGGTAGAAGGATAACCATTTACCTTGCCAATCTTGGCTTCCATGGTTGCTTCCAGGTCTATCTGATTGGTTCCATCAGATACGGTCATGCTTACGCGATAGGTACCAACCACATCCAGCTCTTGGATTTTCTTACCCAGCGGCTTCCAGGAACCAATATCAACGAGCTCGGCAACACTACCTTCAGGCTTTTCAATCAGCTCCGCTTCAATAATTTGTAGAGCATCACCCTCGGGGTCATAGCCAACAAAATTAAATTCAGCGCGAAGCCCCAGCTCTTGCTCACCAATACTGTAGGACGGGTAGTAACCAGTAGCCTCGATCTCACCAATTGGAGCTTCATTCGCCTCAGCTTCAGGGTCAGCCTCAACTACAATGGTTACTTCGCGCTCTTCACTCTTTCTGGCGCCATCAAAAACAAACAAAATTAAATTGTAAGTATCTGCTGCAATAGGAGTGAATTTAACGGTAGAGGTTGTCTCGCCTTCCAAATCGGGAACCGGAACACCATCAGTTTCCACTGGACTATAAGCCCACTTCCAGCGGTATTGCAGAGAGTTACCTTCCGGGTCATAACTTTCGCTTGCGTCCAGAACAACTTCTTCGCCGAGAGTAATAGTCTGGTCTTCTGTTACTGCAACAGGAGGTGCATCACCGGCGGAAACGGTTACCAGCACTTCCGCAGGCTCACTGTCAACTCCGTTGTAAGTAACAACTAATTCAAGCTTGTAGTCACCTTCGATATCCAGGTGCAGTGTAGCTTGACTAGAGTCACTGTTAGTCAGGTACGCAGCACTGTCGAGAGGCTTTTCAACCAGGGTCCATAAATATTCTAGATTTCCAGTCTCACCCGTTGGCGGAGTACTCAAGCTGCCATCAAGGCCCAGAGTATCTGTTCCGAGAATAATACTGTGCACCGGCTCAGTGATTGCCACTGGATTCGGGCTGGTTGCAGTCAGGGTCATACGAGCTGCTTCACTGGTTTCAGTACCGTCATCTACAATCAGGCTCACCACATAGTCGCCCGGGAGATCAGCAGTAAATTCAGTGTAGGCATCTTCAGTGCTGGTCAGCTCTGCCAAGCTAAGCTCAGGCCATTCAATCAGCTCCCAACGATAAGTCAGGCTTGCATCTCGCGGACTACTGCTATCAGTGCCATTCAATTGAACCGTAACATCGCCATCTGCCAGCGAGAAAGTGGTATCAGCAGGAGACAGCAAGCTGAAACTGGCAGTGGGCTTTTCCACTTTGTTATTTGAACCGCCACCACCACAGGCAACGAGTACGAGAGACAGACACAGTGTGCCCAACAGGGCCATTGCTCTTTTCATCTGTGGGACTCCAAATGTTTAATATTGATAAGTGAGACTGAGTCTTGCAGTACGCCCAGGTGCAGGCACCAAACCGAGGCTCAAGGCATCGACGTAATATTGATCGGTTACGTTGTCGACGGTGAAATCCACCGAAAAACTATCGTTAAATTGGAAGCTGCTATAAACATCTAACAGTTCGTAGCTCTGCCACAGCACCGGCTCAGTAAACCCTGCTTGATCGCCGTAATAAGGGACAGAGTTTCGCTCCCCCATAAAAGTACCGCGCAGCCCGAATTCCAATTTTTCCTGGAACAAACGGAACCCAATATGCGCGCTGGCATGCCAGTTAGGTGGGACCATATTGTTGAAATAACTGTTTTCTATACCCCAGTCCGTGCAGTAGGTACGCACGTAGCTGGCAACATCACAGACTTCAATGTGGCTGTATTTAGTACCACTCAGTTCAACTAACCACCAGTGGGCATCGTATCCAAGGTTCAACTCAAAACCTTGAAGGTCGAGGCTATCGATATTACGTATACGGAATAAATCGGAGATACCGCTACCTTGCTTGTCTTCATAGGCGTTGACCCCGGTGCGAGTCAAATAATCGTCAACATGGTTTTCGAAATAGGAAAGTTTCGCTCGAAGTTGATGATGAGCCGCAAATAGCTGGCCGTTAAGATAATTAATCCCAACCTCATTATTTTTTGCATGCTCAGGCTTAAGGGTAATATCCAGTGCGGGGCTCGATGAGAAACCAGTGGTACCTTCAAACAGGCTCGGCATACGCAAAGCCTGCGCATGGCGGGCATAGAATTGCAAACCCTTGATCGGCTCCCAGGTCAAAACCACGATAGGTGCAGTACCAGAGTGACTATTGCTGTAGTAAACGTCCTCACAGCCCCCTTCACCATCATCTACACAAGAATCAGAATCGATGCTCAACGGAAGGGGATTATTGTCTTTCGAAGAGAAATGGGTATAACGAACCCCAGACTCCAGTGTCCACTCTGGCGACGGTTGCCACTCAATGCCTGTAAACACGCTGTATTCATCACGCCCACCACTGCGGGAACCGGCATAAATACCTTCAGCGGTCTGGGTATCGCTATCCAAGTCTTCCCATTGTAGAGAAACACCATAATCCCAGCGCAATTCACCCATGGGGTAGAAGCGCATACTATTGGTGATATCAAGACCAAAGCGCTGATAGTCGTCGTTTCGCGCAGTATTATCTTCCAGGTCATTAGAGAAAAAATCCGGCGTGTTCAGGTCAGTGACTGCATCGGTGTGCCAAAAATTGACACGCAAGTCGGCCCAGTCAAATTCCACCGGCTGCCAACGGTAGCGGGCAGTGTAGGTTTGATTAAGTACTTCACTGTCGAACCACTGCCGTGGCTGCTTAAGATCTGAAAGAATCTGCGAGGGCATCATCTCACCAAAGATGCTGTTATAACGGATATAGCCCAGCTCAAGACTTTGGTCTTTTGGCAAGTAGAGACTGCTTTTTAGCAACCAGGAATCGCTAGAAAAACTCGTGTTCGGAATTCGCTCCCCGGCTCGGTAAGGGATACTTTCCCCCAGCTCACTTTCCAACTCAACCTTAGTCTCGGTATACCATGCCGTTTCCTGAGGTTCACCAATAACAACTTTCGGCGCGGGGCCATCAGTACCCGCATAGTAATTTCCCTGTTCACGCTGGGCGTGAGCCACCACCAGATCACCCCACTCAAAACGCTGGGCGCCCGCAAAGCTCGCCGCGTAACCCTCAAAATCCAACAGGCTGGACCTATCCATCCCATGGTCCGGCGCAAAGCTGTCCGGCATTGTATAGTCAGCTGTGCAATCACTAGCAAAACGGCAATCGGAGTGATAAACAGCGCGCGGCACATGGTAACCAGCATAAGTGCCCGGCTCTGGCGCTTCGCTATTGTTTCCGATACCACTGACACGAACACGGAAACCCGACAATTCACCGGGTTTTACGACATCTTCCGCTCGCAGGGTACTTACACTGACAACGCCACCGGTAGCGCCGGTGCCCTCAGCGCCCATTACCGGGCCCTTATCAATACGCAGAGACCCGATCAAATCTGGGTCGATATAGCTGCGACTGGAAACCCCAGCATATCCGCGATAAATAGTTGTTTCCTGACGGCTACCATCAATTAAAACAGGCACCCTGCCCTGCCCCTGCATACCGCGAACATTCACATCCAGCCCACCGGAATTGCGGTTTTCACTGATAAGTACGCCGGGGGTACCCTGGAAAATATCGCCAACACTGGTACCACGAAAGCGCTCAATATTTTTCTGGGTGAGGATATTTACAGAGGCGGATTCGCGAAAGGCCTGGTCTTTTTCACCGCCATCACGAGTCTCAACCTGAATGCTGTCCAGCACCATCAGATCCTGCTCTCCAGCAGACTGGATCAGCCAGGCACCACTACCAACGGGAACCGCTTGCAGGTTGGTACCGCGCAACAAGCTCAACAGAGCTTCCTCTGCACGATAGCTTCCAAATAGTGCTGGAACAGAAATAGTTTCCACCAGGTTCTCGTCGAAAGAGAGCGTTACCCCAGCCTGACGCGAGTAGAGGTTAAGCACATCTCCCAGATTGCCCGCAGGCAAGCTGAATTCGATCAACGCTGTATTGCCCTGCTGGGCTTGCGCAAAACTCGATACGGGAACTACGGCCAACAACAGTGCCAACAAGGTGGGCAAAATATGTTTTGGGGCGCGGGACTGCATTTAAGCGGCTTCCTATTCTCAGGTGTATAACTAGGAAGCCGAACGAAAATCAAAAACCCGTAATCTAAATGAGAATTATTTTGTTTTTTTTGCTTCGGAGGGAAAACTAGCAATCAAAAGTGTCATCAAAAATAAAAAATGGCACCTTCGGATAACTTTTTTGTGGTCATCTGGCAATAAGAGCAGGAATTAAAGGTTGCCCGTTCCGAAAAAACCGTCGGCCCGGACGAACAGGGGAAGGCTGGGAGCGATGCAACTTACTATCAGCCCGGCAACTGAATCGTTGCCCACCAGCGCGTGGTATAGCTCAGTTCAGCTCCTGCCGAACGCGCCAATATTTTTAGGATGGTATCGATATCGTGAAGCTGGAAAACCCCGGAAACCTGATGATCTCTTAATGCCGGATCACAGCGTAAAAAACCAACACGATAGCGAGACAACTCTTCAAGCAGCGCTCCTAACGGCATACTCCGAGCTGAAAGCACCCCGTCAATCCATCCGCTGTAATCAAACATCTTGCTGTCCAGAGCGAGCGAACCGGCTCCAGTAAGGCGATAAGCCTCACCCGCTTTAACTGCAAAGGGCTCTATATCCGCACTCGGCTGAACCTGCACCCCACCTTCCACAACCTGCAAAATCGTGTGGTCATCGCCATTGCGCACAAAAAAGCGCGAGTCACGGGAAATCAGCTGCCCCTGAGGCACCGATACCTGCATTGGCCTCGGGTCAGCGGCACTGGTCAAGTGCATTTCACCTTTAGTCAGCACAAGGGAACGGATTGCTGTGCCCGACTCCCACTCAATGGCACTACCGGTGTTTAGCCAGACTTGGCTCTTATCATCCAGAGTATATTGGGCCGGCTTAGAACCAGAGGAATAGTCAGCGGACATATACTTCAGCAAACCGGTGTCATATCCCACCAGGCCAACGGCAAAAGCCCCAAGGACACCACCGCCCATGGTTTTAAGAGCAGCCCTGCGATTTAAACGGCGAATTTCTGCATCGGTTTGATTTAGGGTGGAATGGGCCAAACGCGGCGCTCGGCGAGCCACCGTATCTAGAGGCGACTCCATCCGCTCAAAACGCTGCCACGCCAGTTCATGCAGAGGGTCCGCCGAACGCCATTGACTGCAAGCATCGCGCTCTGAGTCAAGCGCCTCGCCGGAACCCAGGCGAACGCGCCAGCTAACGGCTTGCAACAGTACTGCTTCAGGAATTTTTTCTCTATTTTTTTCTGGGGCGTTTGACATCGGCAAGCAAGTTCCAAGTCCATAGAAAATTATTCGTTATCGTACGCAGCGGCATAGCACTTGAGCATGGCTTTTGCGATATATTTCTCTACTGAGGAAAGGCTCAGCCCCTGCTGCTCAGCCACCTGGCGGTATGTTAAGCCGTCTAGTCTCGCCATTAGAAATACCGTTTTCTCTATCGGGCGCAGACCACTGAGCAATTGATCAATTTGCTCCAAAAGCCCCAATAGCTCCCACTTATCTTCTGGGGAGGGACATTCCGGTTCCGGCAAATTTTCCAGCAGCGCTAAATAATTTTTCTCCAGCACTTGGCGACGGGCTTGGTCGATCAGCAGGTTCCCGGCCACTTTGGTTAACCAGGCCCTCGGACTTCGAATTCCCGCAGGCAGGCTCGGCCTATCCAGCAGACGAATAAAAGTGTCCTGAGCTAAATCCTGGGCATTATCAACACCGGAAGTTCGGCGCGCTATCCAACGGACAAGCCACTCGTGGTGCTCTTGGTAAAGCTCATCAAATCCTGGGGCTGAAGGGGTTTCCGGGGCCAAAACTCAGACCTTGCGCTGTAATCTTTTGAGGGCGGGGACTGTAAATGATATCTATTCTCATTTAAAGTAGCTGAGCTGAGAATGTTATATCAATTTGGAATAACCCGGTGAATTTTTCAAAAAATATTGATCAACGGGATGGGTTAATTTGAATTTGGTCCGTCACCCATTACAAAGCCACCGGAATAACCGGGCGGTTATTGTTTAATTTGTTTTGGAAAAATCCCGTGAGCAATCCAGCAGAATGCCAATCCGTTGAACCGACAGAGCCCACCTTTTCCGCTTGGCTGAAAGAAGGCACTAATACGACCCACGAGAGTCTAGATAAACGCATTATGTCCCTGTCACCATTTTCCAATCGCGAGCGATATGCACTGTTTGTTCGCACGCAGTCGCGACTGCATCAAGCGGTGTCTGATTGGTTTCAAAGTGACGAATTAAATAATTTTTTGCCCGGCCTGAAAGAGAGAGACCGCTCTGAAGCAGTCCTCCAGGACTGTTCTGATTTCGAAATGCCCGAGAGCGATTTAAAAGCTGATCAACAAGCCGCAGCAGAAGTCACAATTACTGATTTCCACTCTGCACTGGGCTGGCTCTACGTAGTTGAAGGCTCCAACTTAGGAGCGGCATTCCTTCTCAAGTACGCGCGCAAACATCTGGATTTATCAGAAGAGTTCGGCGCACGCCACTTGGCAGGACATGAAGACGGTCGCGGGTTACACTGGCGCCAATTCAAAACTGCGTTAGATGCTCTTGCACTCAACCAAGAGCAAAAAGAAATAGCCCTCAATGGGGCCAAACAAGCCTTTGCTTTTGCACGACAAAATGTCGAACAATTATTAGCGCCCGCTACACCCTAATTTATTTTTCACCTGAAGCCAGGAGTCGGTAATGAAAATCTGGACTGTAATTTTATTGTGCCTGCTAGGCAGCACATTGGGCCCATTGCCGGCTTTAGCGCAGGAAAATAATTCCAACTCAAGCGAACAAAGCAATACAGAAATAGTTCTCGAGGGAGATGTGGAAACCTCCGTGGGGTTGCAAGAAAATCAAGACAACTCTACCTCGACTGCAACCTCCAACATTGGAGATACCGCTTTCAGCGCACACGATTTATCTCCCATGGGAATGTATCACGCCGCGGATATCGTCGTTAAAAGCGTAATGATCGGCCTACTCTTGGCCTCTGTTTTAACCTGGGCGATTTGGTTTTTTAAAACCTTGCAGCTGGTAATAACACGTCGCAAGGCCAAACAATTATTGGCAACCCTGATCCAAAGCAAGACGTTCGCCAATGCCGAATCAAAGCTTTCAGGCCAAACCGGCGGTGCCCTGTTATTGGTAGAAGCGAGTCGCCACGAACTCGACTTATCTTCAGGTGGCCCAGTGTCAGATGACGGCTTAAAAGAACGTGTTCTGGCTCGCCTGGAAAGAGTCCAGGCTTCTCTCGCTACCGACATGAACCGTGGCACCGGAATTCTGGCAACCATCGGTTCCGTCGCCCCCTTTGTCGGTCTATTTGGAACTGTTTGGGGCATCATGAACAGTTTCATCGGTATCGCAAAAACCCAAACCACAAACCTGGCCGTAGTGGCTCCAGGTATTGCGGAAGCCCTGCTGGCAACTGCGATCGGCCTGGTTGCTGCGATTCCGGCGGTAGTGATCTACAACTACTTTTCCCGGGCTATCGGCAATTATCGCGCGGTATTGGCCGATAATGTCACCGCCTTAATGGTACTGATTAGTCGGGACCTGGATCGCCACCATCCAAATGCGCGCCCGCTCGCCGAACTGGTTAGCGCGAACAAAAAGCGCGCAGTACCGCAGGTTCAGGGCGTCAACTAATGGCATTCAATCTCAACAGCAGCAATAGCGAAGAACTGCCAGAACAGCACGATATCAATGTCACACCTTTTATCGATGTGATGCTGGTATTGCTAATTATTTTTATGGTTGCGGCTCCGTTGGCCACTGTAAGCGTGCCCGTCAATCTACCCTCGGCGACAGCTCCACAACAACCCCAGGCAGAAGATCCGAAATATCTCACCCTACAAAAGGACCTCACCCTGACTCTCGGTGAGGACAAAGTTATTGTGCGGGAGAACTTGGTTGCTGAACTCCAGGCAAATGAAATTGGCACAGAACAGCAAATCCTGCTGCGTGCCGACAGCAAAGTGGAATATGGGGATTTGATGGACCTGATGAACCGCCTTGCCAGTGCCGGATACCAGAAAATCGCTCTGGTAGGTCTGGATAAACCGGCGACCGTAAACCAATGAGCCTCTTGGCCGGCCCGAAGGTAAAATCTGCGAAGCGTCCGCGATTTTTTCTATCGCTCTGCGCCTTTTGCTGCGCCCTAGCCCTTCACGGACTTATTGCCGTCTATTTTTTATGGCAGCCCAAATCCGAACTGGCGCTGCCGCCTGCTGCAGCACCACAGGTATTTGAAGTCAGTATGGTAGCCGCTCCAGTGGCGCCACCCACGTCGCTACCGGTAGGTCCTCAACAACAGGAATCCTCTCCCGCAAACCAGCAGAGCAACGAGCCACAAAAAACCTCTGCGCAGTCAGAGCCTGTTATTTTGCCAGAAGCCCCCTCGGAAATTGCCATTGAGAAGCCCGAAGAGGAGCCCCCCACGGAGGAAAAGGAAGAGACCCCTGAGCCAGCGGAAGAGAAGGAAATCGCACAGCAACAAGACTCCAGTGGAGAGGCTACTGGAGAAACTGTTGTTGAAGAAACATCAGCCCCTCTCGCGGCAGATGTAGCAGAAGCAGAGCAAGCTGCGGCACCGGAAGTGGGCGCCTTGAACCAGAGGGAATCACAAGCCAGATTAACCTGGCAGAACCAATTACAGGCCCACCTCGAACGGAGAAAACGCTACCCCCGTAGCGCCCAAATACGGCGCCAACAAGGTATTCCCTGGGTACAATTCACGATGGACAGAAAAGGCAAAGTGCTGAAGGTTGAGTTGCATCGAGCCAGTGGCATATCGTCTCTCGACCGAGAAGTCGTGGCCTTGGTGCGCAGGGCAGAACCACTGCCTAGACCACCGGAAGAGGTACCCGGTGATCCTCTGACAATGGCCGTTCCGGTCGAATTTTTTATTCGTTAACCAAAATAAATTGCTTTCTCAGAACTGGGAGACCTGACTTCACATAAACAAGAAAGTCACCTCCCTGGACAGAGGAAATGATCCACATAATCCGTTACCCTGCACTAGCGACCTATCGGCCTGCTGACTCTATTGACTAGGTGCTGGGCAAACTGCTTATGAGCAAGCAGACCAAGCGGACAAATATTGTTACTTTTGATGCACAACTACTGCAATAAGCTAGAAGGTAGAGGTACCGAATGAAAGAATCCACTGAAGACAGCGTAATGTCCTACACCCCGCCGTTGGCAAAGGGCTGGATGCGCTGGCTGTGGGGCGCCGCTGCTTGCTTTTTCATCGCCCTTGGCATTATCGGAGCCATTCTTCCTGGCCTGCCGTCGGCTGTATTTATTGTCCTCGGTGCCTGGGCCGCATCACGCAGCTCCCAGCGCCTGCACCAATGGATTGAAGAACACCATCTCTTTGGGCATCTATTGCGGACTTGGCGCAGTGGTTATGTAAGCCGCAGAACCAAGTTACTGGCCAGCCTGACAATGGCTATATCCCTAGCTTTTGCCATCCTTCATATCAGTAATATTTACCTTCTTTGCTTTACCATTGGCGGCATCAGCTGCGGCGCCTACTGGATTTGGTCCCGGCCGGAACCCAGGGAGTAGACAACGCTACTTTCTACCCCTATTTGGCAGCAGACACCCGTAGATTTTAGCGCTATAGTCCCCCAACAAGGATTTGTCTGGGGGACAGGATGTACAACGTAGTACTTTTTTTTCACCTTCTAGGTGCAACAATTTGGACCGGTGGGCATCTGATACTTGCCTGCACAATACTACCCAAAGTTTTACGGGATAAGGATGTAGCTTTTCTTTCCCGGTTTGAAAGCAGCTACGAAAAGATTGGCATCCCCGCCCTGCTCATTCAAATACTCTCCGGGCTATATCTCTCATATACCCTACTGCCTGACTTATCGCAGTGGTTCAACTTCTCCAATCCAATTTCTCGCCTGATATCCTTCAAACTGATTCTTTTGGCATGCACTTTCTTACTGGCAATTGACGCAAGGCTGCGAATCATTCCAAATCTTTCTGAAAAAAATCTCACTGCACTGGCATACCATATTATCCCAGTTACAGTACTGTCCGTTCTCTTTGCTTTTGTTGGAATTTCATTTCGAACGGGATGGTTGTTTTAGATTGCGCCCCAGCGCACATACTGCTGAATCAGAAGGAAAAGCCAAAAACGTCCCCACTGGCTTGCTTGATCGATATACTAAGCAAAAATGAGATATGACAGGAGTTCGGGGTTTGTCTATAGCTGAATACTATGAAGTGATTTTCGATACGCTGGAAAAAAACGAATCCATCCAAGACGGCCTTGAAAACCTTTCTTTTTGGGCTGATGGCCGAACCCCCAATTTGGCATGGCTAAAGCTGCCCACTATGCTAGGAACGGATGAACTTGACCTAGCCCAAACATGGTTCGATACAGAACTGGTAGCTGCTGGGGACTCGCTTCCTCCTTCAGTCCTATATTTCGAGCTGCGTGAATTCAGAGATAGTATCGGCCGGGAATTCCCGGATATCAGCTTAACTCTACTTCCTCAACTATTTAAAAGCAGAGAGGATTGGGTATATTCAAAATCTGATTTGGGCTCGAGATATTTGAGAAATATTGCAGCCTTGTGTAAAGGAGCTAACAAGCCGAAACACCTAAATAGAGACGGATACATTGGTTTCAGCTTATGCTATACATCCCTCTTAGCGCGAGAACTCTGCAAAAACGAACAGCTTCTCCAATACAGTGAAGAAGCACCTATTAAGATTGTTGTTGGATTTTCTTCTGGAGACCTTCTTGAGATTATGCGCATATCCAACGGCTTGATTTATTACGAACGTCGCTTTGCGCAACTAGAGAGCCTGTAAATAGTTCGCTATATTTCTGTAGACTTTGAAGACCCGTCCCATGGAGCACTGATGGTATGAGCATCCTGGCTTCCCTCAGCCGTTAGTTAGTTTGTATACCAAAAAACAAACTGGCACAAACAAGCCAACTATCACAATAATTTTATACTGCCCCAAAATAGCATCTATTACTCAAGGAAAAAACTAATGGAACTAGCAATTTATCAAGTAGATGCCTTTGCCTCCGAGGTATTTGAAGGTAATCCCGCTGCTGTATGCCCTCTTGATAACTGGCTTGCGGATGATACGCTGCAAAAGATAGCTGAGGAAAACAATCTCTCTGAAACCGCATTCTTTGTTAAAAATGAAGATTCCTTTTCTCTGAGATGGTTTACTCCTGAGGCAGAAGTAGATTTATGTGGCCACGCCACACTCGCAGCTGCCCACGTTCTATTTACTCATTTAAGATACTCAGGCCAAACCATCCAGTTTGATACAAAAAGCGGCCCACTGTTAGTCCAGAGATCGGGAGTTGTCTATAGCATGGACTTTCCGGCTAGCATTCCGGTATCCACAGAAGCACCTGGTGCTCTTATTGATGGCCTCGGCATCACTCCGCAAGAAGTTCTGTGTGCATATGATTATATAGCTGTGTTGGGTAGCGAAACCGATCTAAAATCTGTAAATCCAAATTTTATAAAACTCTCCCAGCTGGATAAACGAGGAGTTGTCATTACCGCTCCTGGGGCAAGTAACGATATTGATTTCGTTAGCCGATGCTTCTATCCAAAATTAAGGGTAAACGAAGATCCTGTGACAGGGTCAGCGCACTGTCAACTGGCACCATATTGGAGCCAACAATTTAAAAAGGATGTACTTTTAGCTAAGCAACTCTCCAAGCGGACTGGACTAATTCACTGCGAACTGCATAGTAACAGAGTCTCTCTCAAGGGAGGCGCTATAGATTATCTTCACGGTAGTATTAAGATTTAATGGCTTGGAGAGTTAAATTTATATAAGGAGCCTCTAAATAAATCCGTGATGCTTCTGGCTCACAGAGATATTACGGAATTGTTCAGAAGCTCCATAAGTCATCTTGCTACATATTCTCATTGAAAGCTCTTTGGCTTTGCTTAGTGGTAACCTTCCCCCCCAAAAAGCTACTATCCGAACCTCCAGTTACAACCTGACTCAACTCCCTAGCTTTTTACTTATCTCAAAGTGAGAACTTAGAGCCTATAGATGTCTTCCCGACCCAGAATATGAATTCAGGGCAATAGTTAAAGATTGTGCGCCCCTTGTAGTACATCAGTGAATCACCTAACCTTCAAACACGCCCACCATTGACCGCAATTTGCACAGATAGCCTATTGTTTGGACAAAGTCATATAGCTGTCAGACAGGTGTCGCAAGAATATCGTAACCAATAAGGACTGCCCCCCTGAAAATGGAGCTCAATTTTCAGAGGACAGAAGTATGGAAGTGAAAGTTAACTCAAAGAAAATTATTAAACTGAGAACAACTAGGGCTTGGAGTCAACAACAACTAGCCGATGTTGCATCATTAAGCCTTAGAACCATTCAACGGATAGAAAAAAGTGGAAATGCCTCTCAAGATTCAATAAAAGCAATATCTTCAGCATTTTCACTGAAGCCCATAGATATAATCCTTCAGGAAAACCCAAAAATATCGATGGCCAAGCAGGGCAGAAAATATTTCACCGCAATATTGGCCCTAGGGAGCCTCTGAATAACTCCGTGATACCTCTGGCATGCAGAGCGGTTCACAATCAAGGCGCGGCTTCGCAGGAATGTCTAGACCTTTCAAGAAGCCGCAACGCGGAGTGTGAATCGCTCTGCAAGCCCCGAAGGGCGGGCCTTGAAGGCCACAGCTGCTGCGTTGCCGCTCTTGCAAAGGACTAGGCCATTCGCGGCGAGCTGCGCCTAACATCTGCAGCCTTCAAGACCCGCAGAGGCATTATGGAGTTATTCAGAGGCTCCCTAGGTACGACTTTGCTCTTGTATACATCCTTATCGTCAGCTTCTCCAATAATGCTTAAGGTAGATGCCAGCACCAGAAACGAGAACCTGACCTCCGTCCACCTCCTCAATAACGAAGGAGATGAAAGCGAAATCCAAATCGAAAACACACTTAGGTTCGAGGTGTCTGCCGAACAAGTTTCTGAAAACCAAATTCGATTGCAGACAAAAATATATGAATTTGGGGCTTCTAGTGGTTATAAGCAGATAGCAAGTCCCATTCTGGTGACAGGGTTCAACCAAGCTGCAGAGGTAGAGTTTAAAACTTCAAACGGAACTCCGTTTAAAATCCAAATTACCCCTGAAATTTAGCCAGCCCAGCAAGGCTGGCACCCCTACCAACGCCACCAAAAATATCTCTTGGGCCTACCTTTTTGTGGGTGGGACTGAGAGGTATGCGGTGAGTGATATAAATCCTAGCAAAAACTGCCTGCAGCTCCACCCTGTGAAAACAGCCTTCCTGAAGACACCCAATAGTCATTGCAAATAAATGCACACTTACATTTAGGATAGAATTTTGAAAGCGCAAGAATGCGAGGCTCAGACATTAACCCAAATGCCAACATAAACAATTCTTTACATAGGAATACATCGCATATTGCAACAATATTTTAAGCCGTAAATCATTATCGGATTAAAAAACAGGAAACGACGATCATCACGACCAAAAGGTGCTACAAGTCACACTTTTAGCATGCAATCCGTGCTAAATTCAGCGCATTCAAGTCGAGGTCAGCTTGATTGATTGCCAGACCGAAAACGCTGGTAAGCTCGCTGTAGGTAGTATTCCAATCATATATTGTTTTGTGCCAACAGGCTCGATACCCATCAGCAGACAATTAGAAGTATGCCCTCCACAAAAGGAAGTAAATATTTACTTACAGGCCGAGCCTGAAGTAAATAGCGAGAATATAGCGATATCAACAGCAATCGCAAAAATCGATCGTAGCTTAAGGTCAGAAGAGCCTCTTCTTCACCTTGATGCAAGCACGAGAAAACGGGCATTGCAACTCTACGAGAGAGACGAAAACTGTAAAAGGACAAAGGAAGTCGTTCTTAAGGTATGTGCACAATAGGGAAAAGGCAGAGACAGGGATATTTTAGGTGACCAAAAGCACTGATAGTCTAATTTTCTTTTTTAGTAAAACACTCACAGCAAAGAAAAAAATTTGACATAAATGTAGGGCCGTTTGTTTTGATAGGTTTTATTCAGTATCAAAATAATCCGTACCCGCCATTAGAAGTGCCTTATCACTTTTGAAAATTTTGATTTTCCGATTTAACAAAAACCCAACGTATCGACAACCCTGTAACCACGGTTATCGGTGCAATCGACGCAACAGCTGACTTTTCTAAACAGAGAGACTTATTTCTATGAGCACTGACAAAAGCAATGACTCCACACCATTTTTAGCAGGCATGAGCGCTGTTGAGCAGCAATCATCTCTTTCGGGCTCAGGCTCCAAGTCAGTGCTGGGTGAAGGTATTAACTTTCGTGGCGAGCTGATCGGCACCGAAGATCTGCACGTGGAAGGTACTGTTGATGGTACCGTGATCATGGTTGGTCACAATCTTTCTGTTGGCACTGGCGGTGCAGTTACTGCCAATATCCACGCAAAAAATATTGTTGTAGAAGGCACCTTGGATGGCGATGCCCTTGCCGATGAGTTGATCGAAATCCGCAACACCGCACAAGTTAATGGCAATCTGATTGCACCGAGAATCAAGCTGGACGACGGCGGTAAATTCCGTGGCTCCATGGATATGGTTGATACCGATTCCGAAATGAAAGAGCGCCACAAGGAGTTCTCTGATCGTCTGGTACACCCAGACCTGCCCGCAGCAGAAGAGAAGCCCGCAGCCCGTACTCGCGGCAGCTCTACCTACTCCTCCAGCACCACAAGCACGAGCGATTCCTCTCGCCTGTCCGACACCAGCGACTACCTCTTCGGCACTAAAGAGACCGAAGAAGAAGCTGAGGAAAGCTAGGAAACCTTCTTAGTTAATCCTCAATATGGGCCCCGGCTAATGCCGGGGCTTTAGTTTTGGTGTGGGAAATATGTTGCAGCATCATTCATTTGGTATTGCTGCTTTGGTGGATGAAGTCATTCAACCAGGTAGTAAAGTTTTAGATTTGGGATGCCTTTCGTTTGGCACCACACAGCCTTTATTGGAGCGCTCCTGCCAGACATTTATCGAAGATTTACGCAGTCTGCTATTGGATACTTCTGCCCTCGATAAAGAAGTCAGGGCCGTTAAGCTTTCTGAATATCTCACCAAAAAGCCCCAACGAATCAAGCTTGATGTGGTGCTCTGCTGGGATCTATTCAACTTTATGGAGCCTGAGCTTATTACCAAGCTCATTGAGGAAATCCGACCCCACTTAAAGCCGCGTACCATTTTCCATACAATGCTGTACACCGGCCCTATGCCCAAGGGGCCCGCGGATTTTAAGCGCCTTTCTGGCTTTACCTTCAATACAGAACCGCTCCACCTGGAAGAACCACTGCCCACCTATAGGTACTCATCCCTGAATTTAATGAAGACTATGGGCAACTTCTCCCTGCGCTCTTCCCTGCTACAAAGAGAGGGGATGCGTAAAGACCTTATCGAATTAATGTTTGAGTATGGCAATGTAAAATCGCCAACTTCAGTGATGGCCAGTGGATCATCAGCAGCGGTATCCGCTTTCCAAAAAAACCGCCTTACTAATATTTCGCTAACCGCTCTCGACACCGCCCTGACTCACGTCAAGCGCTCACCGGTCAGCAAAGTTCTGGATATTGGGCAAAAGGCTGGGAGAAATATGGAACACCTCCAAAGGGAGGTGGGCGAACTGTTTATTTCTGATTTTTACTCATCGCTCGCTTGGCAAATCAGCAGAAAAGTGCCATTTGAAGAAGCCGTTCAGGCCGCGTTGCGACAGGCAACCCTACCAAAGGATCTCAATTGCATCCTCCTCTGGGACCTTCTCAATTTCTTTTCCACCGAGCAAATACAATTGATCACTAAAGCCCTGCATCAATATCTCAGTGATGGTGGCGTGATGCACTTTTTGCTATTCAAACAAAACAAGCTTCCCGTCAACTGTGGTGTATTTGAAATTCAAAAGTCGGGCCAGGTTGGAACCTATATTCACGCTTCGGGTAGTAAGCAGCCCCAGCTCCGCACTATCACCGATGTTGTGAAATCTCTACCAGAGATGAAAGTACTCAGCCAGGGAACCGGGCGAATACCCAACGGACCTTTTTATCACGAAATAACAATGCAAAAAGTTGTAAAGGATAAATAATGACCCAGTTTTTCTATCACTGGTTAACCAAGTTGTCTGCGGAACAGGTTACCGACACCTTTCTTATGGTCATGCTTGCCATTGGTGCTATAGCCATAATCCTCTACCCTTTAGGCAAGTTTCCCCGCTTTGTAAAGGAAACGCCGTCACTACTGACTGCCCTCGGTATTTTAGGTACTTTTATCGGTATCATTATCGGTATCTATGGATTTGATCTAAACGATATTGACACCTCAATTTCAGAACTGATGCAAGGTCTGGAAACCGCCTTTATGACCAGTATCTTGGGACTCTTCCTGTCCCTGATATTGCGAACTATTTTTCAAATATTCACTAAAGAACAAGCCCCTAAAGCGACAGCAGATGACATATTGCAGGCTATTAATGGTCAGCGCGAAGATCTGGCAAAATTCCAGCGACAGATTAGTGATGAAGTCCTACAGTCACTCACTGCGGTTGTAGAAAAGTTTAATAGCGGCCTGAATGCCCAGATGGGTGAGAACCTACAGCAGTTTACCCAGCAATTAGAGGCCGTATCCCCTGCCCTGCAGGCCCTAATAGATCAGCATCAGCAGCACGCAGAACTCGCAACTATTTACCGCGACCAAACTGCAACTCTTCTCAATGAAATTAATGGTGCTCAAGAAAACCTTCTGCTGTTACACCAGCGTATTACTGAGCTGCCAGAAATTTTCAACGTGATTCCCACCCTGGTAGAGCAGCAGCGCAATCACGCAGAGCAGATATCAATCATGCTGAATGAGCAACAAGCTTCTATTGAAGTTCTACAGCAATCGATCCCCGATATTGCGCCCAAGTTTGAAGCGCTCACCCGAGGAATTGACCAAGCTCAACAGCAACTGGGGGCCCAGGTTTCCAACCTGATCTCCCTGAGTAGGACCCAGGCGGAAGTATTCGACCAAAGAACCAGTAGGGTCGTAGCCCTAGCCGATGTGGTTACCAGTATGGACCCCAACCACTTCTCTAAAGCAATTCACGAGCAGGCTACCAGTCACCGGGAATCCATGGCCGAGCTAGCTCAGCTGATCGCCAAAACTCACAACCAGATGATTACCGAATTGTCACAAGTGATTACTCGCGATCTTAGTAATGCCGATGTCAGCATCAAGCGTCAATATGAACTTCTGGATGAACGTCTGCGCGATGAAGTAGAGAGTGTTATGGCAGCGATGGGCGATGCCCTTGGCACGTTAAGCGGTGAATTCTCCAGAGACTTCCGTCAGCTCATCCAGCAAATGAAGAGAATCGATGCGCAAGCTCAGAGAGTCACTGGAGAGGCGCATGTTTGAAAGCACGCAAGCCAGTAGTGAGTCCAGCGATAGTCAATGGATTAGCCTATCGGACATGATGGCTGGCCTGATGATGGTATTTCTCTGTATTGCCGTCTTTGTAATGCGCTCCCTTATCGACGAACGCGCCAAGATCCGCGAACTCGCAGAGTCTTACCGGGACACCCAGTTGGCCATCTATCAAACTCTGCAACAGGAATTTGCCCACGACTTAACTCGTTGGGGAGCGTCTCTGGATAAGCAAACCCTGGCCATCTCCTTTAATAACAGTGATGCCTTATTTAAAACCGGTGATTTTACCCTGAGCGACAATGCCCGCGAGATTATGTCCTCCTTTGTACCTCGCTACATCGAAGCGCTCACGCCCTATATGGATTCCATTGCCGCAATCCAAATCGAAGGGCACACAAGTTCTGAATGGGGAGATCAATCCGCACCGGAAGCTGGTTATTTCCACAACCTACGACTTTCCCAACAGCGCTCCCGAGCCGTAATGCAATATGCCCATTCATTACTGCCTTCGCAGCAAGCCGTCCTGGTACGGGCCAAGGTAGCAGCTGTCGGTTACTCCTCAGCTCGCCCAGTCTTGGATAAAAATGGGGTAGAAGATCCAGATCGTTCTCGCCGGGTAGCATTCAGGGTAGTTAGAGACTCTGAGAGCCATATCCTGCAAATCCTTGAGGAAGCTCTGTGAACCTCACAAAATTTCAACCCATTCAAAACCGTCAGGCTATCACAGCATTCCCAAGCGCCACACAAGCACTATCAGTACCTTATGTCATTAACGATGGTGATTCATTCTCAGCCGGCAAACGTCCGTTAGCACAGCGCTTGTCTGAAATGCCTGATCGAAACAGCTTAGCCAAAGCCATCCGTACTGGAATGCAACTCGATTCAAGTGATCTGGACAGCGTACCTGTGGCTTGGCGCTACCGGGGTATACCGGTTTTTTTATTTGGCCTGGAACAAAACCCGGACTCTTTTGGTCAAGTTCATATTTACCCCAAGTGCCCAATAGTGAATAACTATAAGGGTCCGGTTTGGATAAGCAGTGACTATAGCGAAGCGCGAAAGGCATTTCCCCAGGATCAACTAAAGCCATGCCCTCACTGCTTACGTCACCTTTACAGCCACAATATTCCCGATGTTGTACACAAAGACCGTTTCGGCAATGTGACCAATATCGACTGGCTGACCTATACCCGATACTTTGCCAGCAATCTTTTTAAAAGACACTCTCTCATCTGGAAAAATGGCGAACGCCCCCAAAAAGTTAGTTCTGTATTCACCCCTGAAAACCCGAAATATAACTGCTCTATCTGCCAATGCGATATCAAAGCCGGTGGATGGGCACTCAACCAAGAGCTTGCAGAAAGTAGCGGTCTCCCCAAAGAGATTTGCCTACTCTGTGCAGAGAGAAGGGCCCGTGCCGTCATACTCGCACCACCCCAAGCCTCACTAAGAGCCGCTACATTGCGCTACGAATCCCTGGCAAAGCAACTGGGTAGTGATCCTCAGGCCTCATGGATGATCGCAGAACAGGTAGTCCCAGCATCCTGGCTACCATTAATACAGAGACTCAAATCCCTAATGGGGCCACCCAAAGTCTTCCAAGTAATCGCGCCCAGGGTATTGGCCGTACTATGCTGGCCAAACCTCGGCCGCGCCATCCTTGCCGATGGCACCAAAGAGGCAAAGATACCAGCCAGTTACTCAGTTTGGAGAAAGGCTCAGATTGAGCGGGAATTAGGACTTAGCAACTAGATATATTAATGTGCTGCCTCCGGGCAGCTTATTTTTGTTACTTATCGGCCAAACTGGCAACTCTATTTCATCTTGTAGCTCTCTACATCACTAGATCAACCCAGATTAAAATCTATTCTCTTCTACCCCACCGAGAATTAGCACCTCCTCAATTTATAGATCCAACAAAGCCATTTCAAGAACCTCAAGACTTTTGACCAAAAATGTGGTTACAAATAAGTCGCAAAAAAAATTAAACTTTTTAGCTCGGAGTGCCGTAAGGGGATGCAGTATTAGATAATGTGATCACACTACCCCTTCATTCTTTGCACATGTAGAAGATTTTCTATCTGTAGATTACTTTTTTTTACAAAAGCTATCCCTATAGAAAATAACCAATAGAAAACCAGAAAAAACACAATTAGCCCAAAATATCTATCACAGAAGAACCGACTTAAAAGACCAAAAAATCTATCCTAGAAATCATACTCGATACGACCATCTCCAAGATTGCCAATATTAATAAAAACTACACTACAGGACATTAAAAGGGAACCTACCTCACAAAGGACACAAACCCCAGGGCAATAAACACCCCCGAAAGAAATAACTCACAAACTAAGACAAAATTTGGAAAGGTGTTGCATTTATTTCTTGAACCTAACTTTCATGAAGAGTAACTTGATTAGCAATACATGCTTTACGAAAACCGAAACATGATAACTCCTGCTTTTGCAGTTGTGTCCAAGCCAAATAAAAAGGTACTACTCGACGAGAAATACACCGAGCACATTCGACGCTAAACCAGTCGTTCTATAGCAAGATGGAGATATAAAATGCCAGTAAACAATATAACCCTGCAAGACGCAAAGGCTCGTGCTCGCGCCACATTGCAAGCCGGAGGGCTAGTGATTGTCCAAGAGCCGCACAATGATGTACCTCACGGTTTCTCCTTTGCAGCTGAAGCTGTAGCTGATAATAGCGATCAGCCTCACTCATTGTTCGTCGAAGCACCGCATGAAATAAAAGCTGCAGGAACTCTCTCCGCTTACCCCAATAGGATAAAAGACTATTTCGCGGGTGGCGTAACTGACACTGAAACATCAGCGCTATTAATCAATATAGCTTCTCGGAAAAGTTGGGATATAGCCTGTGTGGATTCATGGAGAGGAAATGGAGAGTGGAAATCTTCAGAAAAACGTCAAAAGGGAATAGCAAGAAGAATTATTCACCACTTTAACATAGGCGGACGCCCAGGAGGAATAATCCCTATAGGTTCTGCGCATGTCACAGGGTTAAGAATGGGGAGAAACATGATTGGAGGCCGACGTGTTGCTCGTACTATAAGCACTCTTTCAAACCAAATCCCCGATGATCAAGCCATTAACTATCAGGGTTACTGGGGATTGGGAAGGTATATTGCCGGACGGAACTTACAAATGTATAAATTTACAGCTACCGGAGATTATTCCCATATCAGTGCACCGAATGTTTCTCGAGACCTACACATTCAGTTTGTTCCTCGCGACAGAATTTTTCGAGCTCGAAATCTTGCTATCTAGAAATCCCAAAAGCTCTTGCTTTTGTAATGTTTAACATGCATCTGATCCCAGATTATAAACTCAGCCATAATCCAAATTTTCATTTTCCGTCAGCAATCACCACCTACATAAAATTGCTGACGGGCTTCTCTCACAATGACGCCATTTCTAATAGATAATAAATATAGCCTTCCTAGGTCGCATATACTAAAGAATCAAATTCCAAAAGAAAGATTATTGAGAAAATACCGTTAGCATATATTCCAGTCAACGCCCTAAAGAAAGGAAATATCATTACTAAGGGATATCAAAGTTGACTTGAAATTGAACAAAGGATGTTCAGATCAATACGATGATCTGGTGGCTGTTATAATCTATAATTCTTCGAGCAGAAAGACCTGACAAAACACCCTTCTCTAGCACTTACCTGAAAATAATTATGAACAATATTTAAAACAATCACTTGGCAACAATGTACCAAAACCCTTCATTACATCGAAGCCTCAGAGTATACCAATCGACATAAAATATCTGTATAAACACAGATCCAGCACTTGCTTTAAATATTTATTCGGGCTTATTAAAATGTATATAGGATTTAATAAAACTCTACCAAGGATTCTCCTGGCAGTCACACTTCTAACGTCACCCTTTATCGCACATGCCGACGATTCGTTACAAGAGTTTCTCGAACAAATACTTACTAATGCCCGAGATAGCAACAACCTTCCAGCAGTCGGTGTACTAGTTCAAATCGATGGCGAAATCGCTGCCATGGCGGTAGACGGAGTTCGCGCACAGGGCCATAATGAAATAGTAACTATTAATGATCGCTGGCACATAGGTTCTAACACCAAAGCGATTACAGCAACAATGGTAGCGCGCTTAGTCGAGCAGGGTATATTACAATTTGAGGATACACTAGCTGACTCATTTCCCTCTTTTGCAAAAGATATAGACCCCGCTTACCGTAATATTACGATCACACAATTGCTCAGTCACACTGCCGGCCTACCCTCTTTATCCAGCTGGTATGAGCTTCCTACATTAATGAAAGTAATCGAGCCGGAACACAATATTCGAGCGCAACGCATGGCAGTCGCACGCCATTACCTCACTATACCTCCCAGCTCCAAGGCTGGCTCAGCTGAATATTCCAATCTCGGCTTTATCATTGCTGGGGCTATCGCCGAAGCTCGAACAGACAAGAGCTGGGAAGATCTCATCAAGGAGCAGATCTTTGCTCCACTTGGTATCAAGAATGCGGGTTTTGCAGCTCCCGGCTCTTCGACCACATTAGATCAGCCTCGTGGCCACAAAAAATCCTGGCTGGGGAAGCTCATCCCGCTAGACCCTGCCGACAAAAATAGTGATAACCCACAAGTAATGGGTCCCGCAGGAACTATCAATATATCACTCCAGGATTGGACTCTTTTTGTAGAAGATCAGCTCAATGGCGTACATGGTCGCGGTAAATTGCTAAAGACTGAAACCTATCGCAAGTTACATTCACCGGTGACAGGTAATTACGCTCTCGGGTGGGGCGCAGTGTACGACTCTGAGTTATCACTTCTTGCACATACTGGCAGTAATGGATATTGGTTTACTGATGTGCGTATCATGCCCAAGCATGACATAATCTTTCTAATTGCTATAAATGCGGGGCACAAGACTGCGGAAAAGTCGATGAAAGATATCCGCAAGCACCTTACAAAACGTTTGAAACCATTTGAGTGATTCACTGGAGCAAGCGGGCTTGATTGTTCAGGTTCGCAGCAGTTTCTCACTCTCTCCTCCTATAGACGCCCACATTTTGTGGAAAATAGCAGCCGCATTAAAGGAAGTCGCCCACCTTTAAATATGTTAAAATAAACATTTATGAAAATTAATTTTAAAAAAACCACACCTCAGACCCTTAAACAGAATAAGCCAGAATAATTATCAACCCATACGGACACATAGTAAGACCCTATTAGCAACTAGTGGGCCAGCTAAAATTTAGCAAATACCGAAATTCGATTCAAAAAGTATTTAACACCAAAATATAGAGATACCTCCTTGTAAGCAATGGTGTGATTGGCCATTATTGAACTACGGCTGAGTAATAAGGCACAAGTAAGTAGTGGTCTGTGAACTGACTCTCCATATTCTGACTAGAATAGTAAAACCATCGAAAGCAGACAGAAATACTAACATTACTGACGAAAACAGCTATTAAAAAGTTCCACCCTAGGCAATCAATGTTGTGCCTGGTATAACCTACAAAAATAGATAATACTCATGAAATAGCTGATTTTCTTTTTACTATTTTCTAGCTGTGCAAATGGAACAGCTATAGAGCCTGCAACACTGGAACAGCTTCTAGAAAGCACCGATCACGTTCTACATGTTCTGGTTCAAAAGGTAGATATGATCACCTCAAGTGGAGAAATCACCTTTAATCCAGATGGGAGAACCAGCCCTTTATCAGGGAATAAGATTAGGCTCCATGTTAAATTGATGCCAAATGGTGTAATTAAAAGCAACCTTGATCATGTCCCCCCGGAATTTTACGTAGAACTTTGGGAAATGTGGCACTATCAACTCGGCAATATCCAAGGGTCATCATTAGGCGAAGAATTTATTTTTCTGCTGAGAGGTCCAGACTTAAACAAGGTATACCCCCGGTATTTTATGAGAAAAACAGATGAAAAATCTAACATTATTGAACTACTGAAAAATCTACCTGACTAATTAATGCTACCTCTAAATTCACCCTTAAGTTTTCAGTCAGCATGAAAGTCTCAGTATAATGCTTAAACACTAAATACTGTATATCTCTATTCTAAATATCGGGAAGAGAGGCAACATATAGCTTCTCGGATACTCTTGAATACCCTGCCACTTTCTCCAGCAACACCAAAAAGGAGTACATGTTTTGAAATTAATCACAGGCACTGATTCCACCTGGTCCTTAAGAGTCTGGATATGCGCCCAAATCGCAGGCCTTGACCTTGAGATCAAAGCCATAGACCTTTCCAGCCTTAACTATAAAAGCGAAGTACTTAAATATTCCCAAGCTGGACTTGTACCTGTATTGTTGCTTGAAGATACTTACATTCATGATTCACTGGCAATCGCTGAGTATTTTAATGAGCTCTCCAAAGGCATCTTGTACCCTTCATCAAATACTGAGCGAGCACAATCAAGAAGCCTATGTGCTGAGCTTCACTCCGGCTTCATCGCTTTAAGAAGCAACTGTCCTTTCACTTTAGATAAAAGCAACTCCTCTCCGGATATTAACTCTGGAATTCAGACTGAGTTAAAAAGAATTGAAGATATCTTCTCGAAAGCAAAACTGCCCTTCATGTTCGATTCTGCTGGGGCTGTAGACGCATTTTACGCAATACTCGCTTATAGACTATATGTTTATAATATCTCATTAAGCGAGAAAGCTACCAAATACCAGCAAAGTCTGTTGGAGTGGCCAATCTTACAGCAAGCAATTGACCTGGCTGCTGAGTGGAGAAACTCATAATTAAAGCTGTCACCAAATGTCGCTTTGGAACTTTCTTATCAACTCATCGATTACAAGGTTGGCTGTAGCCAGCCTTGTAGTTACAACAGCGTCAACACGGCGAAAATTTGTAAGTTATTTACCTAATTTGCCATAATCACTAATAAGGCAATCAATCTTAAAGGGCCTCGGATAAGATACATGCTTATATCCAGCCTACACTTAAGTACTGAGCAAGCAAGAAGCGCCACATCTCAAACTACTTGGCTAGCCATTATCAGCCTCCTCTTAGGCGCAGCCTGTATTCAGTTAGTTATCATGCGCTTTTTTAATGGGCAAATGGCACCGGATGTCTTCGCAAGTTTATTACATCAGCTTGTACAGACTAAGGGCACACCTTCACTTGTCAAATCACTGGTCAGCTACCTTATCCCCTACTCAGCTTTTGTGACCTATACACTCCACCTGGCACTATTGCTTGCTGGGACCCTCTTGATATTGCGTGTTTTTATTGTTTTGGGCGCGACACTCATGTTTTTCGGCTTTATCTTGCTGTGGGGGTTGACTTACATGGGAGAAAACAGCTGGTACTTCGAGTTTTTGTCACCTGCGTTATTTGCCTTAATCTTGGCAGTTAGCATTTACAAGCTCCATAAAGACTCTCAATACAATTTTCGTTCTCGGCTTTTAGGCGCGGTAATAGCACCGAGAGTAAGCCTATTAACCTGGGGTTGTGCGATTGTTGTAGCATCTGCTCTCTTATTTGGGGTCTTTACTATGTCACGCAATGGTGGCGATTACGTATTCACTGTAAGCGCCCTATCCAGCATTACCATTGCCATTTTATCAATAGCTTCAAAGTATTTAGACAAGTATCGAAATACCCCCCCCAAACAGGATTCAACTTCAATAGTAGGGCGCTGGATTGATCTTTTTACCTTCACCATCGGGGTAATGTTAGTCTTTCAGGTTTTTGAGGATAGGCTATTAAATTGGTTTACTGTAGAAGGGTACCGAGGTCTCATTAACTCCTATGTCGAATACGGGAATACACCGTATTGGTATCGAGGAGCCTTGGCCTGGGTAGCGGATCACGCCGAGATCTTTATGCCAACCCAGAGACTATTCGAGACCTTTGCTGCAATCTGTATGGTAATTTTAGTATTTCGATTTCCAGTTGTACTACTGGCGACCGGTCTCTTTGCCATCCTCTCTTTTACAGAATTTGGAGTTACGAATGCTTGGCCTCCCGCTCCAGGCAAGCCTCCCGCCTGGGTATTTGAACTACTGCTTACAACATTGGTTAGCTTTACCTGCGGTCTCTATTACTTACTAGATGCTATTGCGCACAAATCCTGGAAGCATTGGATATTGGGTCCCAAAATATTTGACTCAATTTCAGATTTCAATAAATGTTTTTTATTTATTTTCTTATTTATTATCGAAGTAATTATATTTTCCTCCACGCCCATACAAGAGGAGACCAAATTCATTGCACTACACTTCTCAGTACTGTCACTTATTCCTTTATTCTTCATTATGATAATTCTGGATAAATACCGAGCAACCACACCCAATATAGATTTTTATACCAACCCAAACGGGAAAAATCATAACCAACTACCGTAAGCTCCCACCTGCTTTGGCTTTAAGCAATCAACCCTATAAAACGGACGTTTGTGCAACTTATATGGCCGGCAATATTGCAGTAACAACTAATAGCAGTAATTCCACGGTACAATGTGGGCATAAGCGAATATTGGTAGCCGAAGCCCCTTCGCCTACGAACTTCCTCTGATAACGTTATAGAAATTTTATTGGGTTAATTTACGTCATGAAGACTCTTCATCTGGTAATTTTATTTAGCATCCTGTCTATTTTTTCTACTTATGTGGCAGCAGAGAGAATCAAGATCGACAACTCTCTCACTATCCACTACGAACAAGCGGGTAATGGCGATACGACAATCATCTTTATTCCCGGCTGGATGATGTCTACAAAGGTTTTCGAGCATCAACTTGCCCATTTCAAGGACTCCACCCAGTATCGCGCACTAGCTTATGATCCCCGCGGCCAGGGCATGTCATCCAAGCCTGTTGAGGGCCATACTTATCAGCAACACGCTCGAGACTTAGCTGCACTGATTGACAAGCTGGGGCTTGATAGCGTGATTCTCGCGGGTTGGTCCTATGGAGTGACCGAGCAACTGGCCTATCTCAACCAGTTCGGCACTGACAAGATAAAAGCCATGATTATGATCGACACTGGCCCGGATATTTCTGGGGCCAGCCGGGACGAGTGGGTCTGGTATCTAAATGATGATTCAGACGGATACTCGCGCTCATTCACTGAGGGGATTATTGAGGATCGCGAAAATGTGATTGCAGAGTTCGTCAAATGGATGCTTGAAAATCCCACTGCAGAAAATATTGCCTGGGTATCTAATATCGCCCATCAAACCTCTAGCAGCGTCGCCGCAATTACCAACGCTACTGGTTTTTATCTCGACTACAGCAAAGACCTTATCGGCCTTGAAGGGAAGATTCCCATGCTATATGTGGTACGAAATGAAGCTAAGGAAGTGGCTAACAAATGGATCAAAGCTAATACCCCTTCCGCCACTACCGCTTATATGGGAAAGCATATGATGTTTTGGGAGAGGCCCGATGAATTCAATTCAGTGGTCGATCAATTTCTGGAGAATATAGAAACTAAGTAGCATTCACTATTTTGTTAAACTTAGGGCAGACTGACTTCAGCCTGCCCTAAGCTTTAAGTCTGCAGGCCCTACTTCATCGACTTACCCCCGCTCAACAAGGCATATCTCCTAGTCAAGGCACTTGACATCTAAAGGGTCAATAAATAGATTTAAGTCATATAACAATAAATTGTTAACTTCTTCCGGCACAAATATCGGCGCACGTCGACACGAGTACCCTCTACTGAAAATACCTGACAAGTAGGCAAAAGCAGCTTTCTTCAGCCAGTTTTAGCTGGTTAATTTAACCCGAACTTTAGTGTTACACCCTAAAATAATACCAACAAGGAGAGTGGAAAATGAGAGTTCTATTTTTAGCCTTGATAAGTGTTTGTTCGCTGATAGCAAATGCTTCAGATTTTATTCTCGCACAAAAGACGGAAATCAAATCAGATTTCCTTGGTGAAAACCGAACCATCTTGGTGAAACTTCCCGAACAATATAAGGATAATGACAAAGAATATCCTGTGCTCTACGTATTACATGCTCAGTGGGACATGCTTTCTACTTTGTCTACTATCGATTTACTTGAAGGCCAAGTGCCCAATTTTATCGTGATTGGTGTAGAGGGAATGGGTAAGGAGTTGCGCCCGGATCAAGGTAAATCGACAGTATTTTCTCAGTTCCTAGCGAACGAAGTTGTGCCCTATGTCAATAAAAACTATCGAACTGCAGATTTTAGTATTTTGTCTGGGCACTCCAACTCTGGCCGCTTCGTACTGGACTACTGGCTAAACGACAAAGCACCATTTTCACAGTACTTTGCTTTTAGCCCGTCATTAGAGGATAAATATATAACCGGGCGAGTTTCCAATTTAGCACCTAAACAACTCAAAGAGCTTTCCCCGCTGACCGTGACCATCGCTAACGAGGGGAATCATATGCAAGTCCCATTTGACGAATTGAGCCAAACTCTCGCAAATGTACCAGGCGCAACCTTTACCTTCCAAAAATTCCCAGAGCAATCCCACAGAACGACTAAACATCACTCTATGCAATTTGCCCTTCAACACACCTTTACAGGGTGGGAACCTACTTACGAACTTAAAGTAAGTGGGTTTGATGGACTGACAAATCACTACCGTAATTTATCAGATAAATTTGGCTTCAAAGTAGTTATTCCCACCAATACCCTGCAACGCTTGATGGCCCACCATGCCATTTCCGACTCTGAAAACGCAGCTAGCGAATTAAAACTCCATATCGCATATACCATCAAAGAAGTTTCGAGCGGGATCGCTGCCACAGTTGAGACAGCAGAATACCTGCTGAACAATGGCTATGAAGAGGCGGGGAAAACCATACTGAAAGAGATGTGCAACCAGGCTGAAGAGCACGCTCGCTGCAAAGGCTGACAAAATCTACTCGAAGGCCAGACACACTCTTAATATGAAGCGAGCCCACTAAAACTTTAAGGAAAGCTTGCAAAGTAAAAAAGGAAGCTGCCCGCCCTATCATGATTTAGGCGCGGGCTTCCATAAAGGCAGGCTCTCGTTAGCGGCGTGCGGCGAAAATGCCACCGGTCATTACCGCTAAAGAAGATAAAAGTCCAACACCTACCAAGCTATACAAGCTAATGGATTGCTTGGCCATCTCGGCAACTACCTCACTGAAAGGGAACTGCCAGGCAATGATCCCTAAGGCAGCTGCTACCGCGATGTACTGAGAATAACTGGAACGACGCTTTGAGCGTTTAGGCTGCGCAGGGAGCGCGGCCATCACGCGGTCACAAAAACCATCGTTATCCAAATGGGGCTCATTGAACTGGAGCTGTTCACTTAGCCAGGCGTCAAACTCCCGGTCGTTGCCCTCTAAAGCCATTTCACTCAAGGCGTTACCTTTCGTGTTGCGCTGTTCAAAGTTAACCATTTACCACCTCCTCACGCCAGGGCTGTAGCAAGCTACGCAGCTTGGCCCGAGCACGGTTGACATGGGATTTTACCGTACCAAGCGGCAATTTCATAATACTTGCCGCCTCCTCGTGAGAAAAGCCCCTGTGCATACACAGATGGATTGCTTGCCGTTGCGGGCCACTCAGGGTATCCATCGCGGCAGTGAGGTCCCTAGCCATCCCTAACTGCCGAGATTCTTCAATAGTCTCATCGGCCTGAGCCCTATCCACTGCCTCTTGATCCACATCGGGCATATTCTTACGCTTGTGGCTCATGACGAGATTATAGGCGATACGGTACAGCCAGGTGCTGAAGCGGGCATCCCCCCTGAACGCCGGCAACGCCTTATAGGCCTTAATAAAGGCCTCCTGCGCCATATCGTCTGCCAGACCCTGGTCACCATCACACAGCTGTCGGAGCGAGTATCGCAGCTGAGATTGATAGCGACGAACCAGCTGGGCATATGCCCGCTGGTCCCCGTCTTTGACGGCCCGCCTGATTAATTCCTCGTCATTGAGGTCCATACTCGCCTTTCCTACACCTGCTTGTTATCAAGCTTCCAGTTCACATAGCGAGCCACACCGATAAACAGAGGGATCAAGCCGAGACTACCAACTCCAACACTCGTGAGAGCTGACAGACAAAGAAATACTGCAGCGCCTATTGCGATCAGAGTTATACCGCGATCATTGGAGCTATTTGGCTCTCTCTCATCTAAAAGATCAATTAGCTCCGGGGGCACATCCCGACCATCAGCAACCATCTGGTTGATATTGCTCATAACCAGTTGTTTCTTGCGATAGCTGCTGCGCGTTACCAACCAGACAATAAATACCGGCATACCAAATATACAGAGCAGCGCTACAACTGGGATTACAGATGAGTCGTCACTTCCTGAATGGTGTGAATCATGGTGATCCCAGTGCCTGTCCCGGCCCCGATAGTCACGATTCTCCGATAACCTGATTCTGACATTGTCCGGTACGCTATTCAGGGTATCTTCAGTTACCTTGCCGTCTACATCCAGAATGCCCTTGCTTTTCAGCCGTTCAATAATTTCCTGGCTTAGGGGGCCGCCAAAGTCCTGCCCCAAGTCAACCCGAACTTCACTTTTCTCACCATTCTCGCCTTCGGATTTGATCGTGAGAACACCATCTTCACGCAATATACGGACGCGGGTTTCAGATTCGGAGGCTTCCACACCTGGCGGCGGCGGGGGCTCTGGGACAAATGAGTCCTCCTCCTGGGCCCAGCTGCCCATGCTTATGCTGGATGCCGCAATGGCCACCCAACAGCAGATGACTGCCTGGAATGATTGTTTATTTCTCGCTCTCATTACTTACTCTCTAATCATTTTCGTTATCAGTGGTGTAAACCGTCGTTGGGGGGGGTGACCTACATCACCATCATTCGAGCCTTGGAGTAGGGGTAAGCCATTCCTCCTCGAGGCTCTTTTTCCTCAGCAATACGCACTGGAGGTAGCCGGTTAACTTCCTCACTCTTATCAGTGCACTCACCAAGCTTTTTAAGTATTTGCTGATCAATTTTCTGGGTGAGCTCTCGGTGAATCCCATCCTGGGAAAGCGTCAGCTCGGAGGCATTAACCTGACCCACTTGCAGAGCCGCAACTACCAGAGATAGCGCGACGCAAAATTGTACCTTTTTAGTTGATCTCGCAGTAAACATTGTGATCTCCCGATTTTCCCTTGTACGCCACTATGACGATTCAGGGAGCCCAGTTGGATGCAGGTGTATAATTTTTTTTACGCCAACACTTGGAACCACCTTCTAATGGTCATCACTGGGCTGGAACGATCGGATAAACTCGGAACACAACACGGAATGAGAACTTCGATATGACAACCCCTGATGATGTCCTGGTTTTTTGGTTTGGCGGCACTGATATTCGTGGTAACTCTATTGCTGCGGAGAAGCAGAGTTTATGGTTTGCCGCTACTCCGGAAGTGGACGCCGACATCAAGGCAAGATTTGGAGCTATTGCCGAGTCAGCGCTGCGTGGAGAGCTGGACCGTTGGCGGCAAACTTTGGAAGGCGAACTCGCCTTGCTACTGGTTTGTGACCAATTATCCAGAAACATTTACCGGGGCACCCGCCAGGCATTCGCTACAGACTCCCTGGCACTGGCAATAGCGATATCATTGATTCAGCGCGGAGAGGCCCCGAATCTTGGGCTCTACCAGCAGGTATTCTTGGGCATGCCGCTAGAGCACAGCGAAGACCTCGTGACCCAGCAACACTCGGTAGACTACTTTCGACAGTTGCAGCAAACCTTCGCAGAAGACAAAATTGCCTCGCCCTATCTCGACACTCATTATCGATACGCCCTTGCCCATCAAGAGGTCATTGAGCGATTTGGGCGCTTCCCTCACCGCAATGCGGCTTTGGGTCGCACTTCCACTCAAGCAGAAAAAGAATGGCTGGCTCAAGGGGGCGGCTTTAAATAATGGATTTACTCAGTTGGTTATCTCTCGCGGGGATCTGTGCCCTCGGCGCTATGTCTCCGGGACCGAGTCTTCTTATCGTCTTACGCAGCGCCTCCTCAGGCCTACAGCAAGGCCTGGCCAGTGCTCTTGCTCACGGAGCCGGGGTCGCTATATACGCAATTCTTACCGCATTTGGCCTGGCGGTGCTGATTACTAGCTCTCCTCTTCTATTTAACATTCTGCAGTGGGCCGGTGCAGCAATGCTGGTCTACCTGGGCTGGAAAGCCCTCAGTGCACCCGCACCGGGTACCAGTACTGCAACCGTACAACCTCCACACCAGAGCCTGAAGCGCTCTATCGCTCAAGGTTTTGGTGTTGCCTTCTTCAACCCCAAGATCGCCGTATTTTTCACCGCCCTATTCAGCCAGTTTGTGTCAGAACAGCAAGCCCTGAGCACCAAGCTGGGCATGGCGGCGCTGGTTTCAGGAGTGGATGCAATTTGGTACTGCATCGTTGCCCTGGCGGTTCACGCCAGCCGTAAACGCCAGCTGGTCAGCAAGCATATTGGCCATCGCATCCAACAGGTTTTCGGGATCTTACTGATAGGACTGGCTGCCCGGCTGATCCTTAGCATCTAAAGCCACAGGCCTGCAGAAACCTTCACTACCTCAGTTTCACCACACCCAAATAAAAAACAGGCCCGCAAGCGGGCCTGTTAAATGATGTGAAGACAGCCAGTCGCCCCGGGGGGAATGCGTCTGGCTGTATGCACATTATGACAGTGTTCACGCTTAATGGCGGACCAATCATCGCACCTGCTGGTCTTTTGACCGCATAGAGCCCTTTCTTCACCCCATCGTTGACACTGAATATTTATACAGTTAGGGTAGCGGCATACAAACTAAGTGGACAGTCTAATAGACGATTGGGAGGCACACGATGGCCGTAGTAGCTGTTTGGAAATGCGATAGAGACGGAGCAATGTTCGACAACAAAAAAGACGCTGAAGAACACGATAAGATGCTGGAGCTCGCAGCTAATATCACGTCGCTGATTGAGCGCCACATCGACAGCATTGATGAGCAAGTGGGCGAAGAGATCGGCCTGCTGTTGGCCAAACGCCGCGATGCCCTGGCTAAAGCCTGTAAAGGGAAGCCTGAAGTACTACTCGAAGAAGACGAAAACATGGTGCAGGAGAGCGAAGATGATCGCATAACTCCGCTCGCCGCCAATCAGTAAACGCTTATAGATTCATCCCTGTACTCTGCCCGGTTCTACCGGGCTTTTTTGCGTGAGGCTCATACTGAGCCTCACCAATAAACTTCAAAGATTAATTACGGCATTAACAATGTTAATGACCGCTAACACAACGATAACGACCCAGCTGATTAAAGTTCCCCAGAAGCGCCCAAAGTGCAGCCCGCCTTTGCCCTTGGTCAGTCCATAGGCATGAAATACCCGTGAGATAAAAAAGAGCGCCCCGAAGAGGTGTAACCACAGTGCAGGCAAACCGCCCAACTCTGCAGCCAGCAACAGAAGCAACGCTATCGGAGTGTACTCAATCGCATTAGCGTGAACTCGCACCCTAATCTCATTGAAACGATCATCTCCGGTTCCAATTCCCACTTTCTTTGTGCGACGAAACTCGACTACCCTGAATGCCAAGTAAATAATCAGAAGCGCACAGAGGCCGGTGTAGAGTGCTGTGATATTCGCCATGTTTTTTCCTTGTTCTTATCAATCTGGCCAGGGAATATATCCCCGAAAGCAAGTATTCCGCCACACAAATCCTGTACAAGCCAATGGACCTTTCAGATCAATAGGCGGAAAAAGAAAAGCGGGCTAGAAGCCCGCTCTTTGCATACTAGTGCTTGTAACCAAATTCATGGCCCTTTGCGGGCTTGAGGTGTCGATCTCTGAGGCGCGTTGAGCGATTCACCAGGGATTGATTCTCACCCTCAATCAGGATCTGCTCAGCGTAGCTGGTAACTTCCAGGGGATCACCGCTCCAGATCACAATATCCGCAACCGCGCCCTTCTCCAACGTACCGCCCTCAAGGTTAAAAATCTCAGCAACATTGCTACTGATTGCCTTTAGCGCTTCCTCATAAGGCATACCATGGGCTACAGCGTTGCCCGCCGATTGGCGCGAGAGGTAAACGTTGTGGCTAGCCACCATATCTGGGCCACTGATAGCTACCGTCACCCCAGCCTTGGCCAGAAGTGCAGCATTATCCAGGCGTGCGCCCAAACTTGAGAATGATGCTGGAATGTTGTTGATTGCATCGATCACAACAGGCACTTGTGCTTGCGCCAGTTTATCGGCAACCATCCAGCCCTCAGCTGCACCGATTATAATGAGCTTCACCTTAAAGGTTTCACCCAGTTCTAATACTGCGAGGATATCACTGGCCCGGTTGGCAGTTACCATCAAAGGCTCCTTACCATCGATCACCGGCTGCAGAGCTTGCAGATCTGCCAGATCGTAATCCAGCTCTCGCCATTCTCCACGGTGGATCGCTGCACGATTATCACGATACTCCTGAGCTTCACGCAGAGCACTCTCCACCTTGGCATAAGCGTTGGCACGGCTACCACCGGCCAGCTCGCCACCGGACTCTCCCAGATAAGCTTTTTGCGCAACATTCTTTGCTTCGACGCTATCAAATTCACCATTCAACTTGATGGCAAAACTGCGCCCTGCAAATATCCGCTGAGCATCGATAGCACCGCTGTCCCAAGTGCTGATTCCCGGTGAAACAACAGCACTGGTGACTCCACCCGCCCGGTTGAATGGGATCAGGGTGGACTTAGGGTTGTAAGCAGGTACCGGATTGAAGGCACTACCGATACTGTCACCGGTCACCTGGTGATCATTGGTGGCGCTGGCCGCACTGATCTCGACCAACCCCAGTTCAGAAATGGGCGCTATCACACCGGGCGTCACCACCTTGTTGCGCGCATCAATTACCTGATCTGCATTCACCTCCAGTGAGGGGGCTACCTGCTGGACCTTGCCATCCACAACCAGAATATCTGCGGACTCCAGGCTGCCCTGTCCCGCCAAGGTGTGTACCTTGCCACCCTTGATCAGGATGGTCTCTGCCTGGCCAGCGGCTGACATCAACCCCAGGGCCAGCGCACAATAAACAGCTACTTTTCTCACAGTCGCTCTCCCTCTGCATCGAGAATACCCAACTCGAAATCGGTGCGTGGCTGACGTTTCTTGTCCGCACGATCGAACATCAATTCCCCATCGATGAAAACTTGATCTACATGGGTGTAAACACTGAAGGGGCTGCCGGACCAAACAACGATATCCGCCATCTTGCCGCTCTCAAGGCTGCCAGTTTGATCGGCAATACCCAGAGCCTTGGCGGGGTTCAAGGTCATCCAAACCACTGCATCCTTTGGCTGAATATCGAAGCCCGCACGCTGTCCTGCAGTCATTGCCTTCGCGGTCTCCTCGTGCAAATGCTGTACGCCAACACCGGAGTCCGAGTGAATCATTGCGCAGGCTTTGGCTTGATCCACAATGGCGATATTGGCCTCGGTCATATCGTAGGCCTCATGCTTAAAGCCCCACCAATCAGCCCACATTGCCGCACAAACATTGTTTTCAGCCAGCAGGTCAGCAACCTTGTAAGCTTCCACTGCGTGGTGGAAAGTGGAAATTTTGAAATCAAACTCCTTGGCAACGTCCATCATTACCGCCATTTCCTCGCCGCGGTAGCAATGGTTATGAACGAGAATATCTCCATTGAGTACGCCCGCCAGAGTTTCCATCTGCAGGTCGCGCTTGGGCTCATCCCCTCCGTTCTCAACGTAATCCTCCCACTCCTGCTTGTAGGCACTCGCCTTAATCCAAGCATCGCGATAACCGGCGACGTTACCCATTCGAGTTGAGGGAGAGCTACCTTTACCACCGTAAACCCGCTTGGGGTTTTCACCACAGGCCATTTTCAAGCCGTAGGGAGCACCGGGGAATTTCATATCCTGAACACTGCGGCCGGGTACATTTTTCAGGGTGACACTGCGGCCGCCAAACAAGTTGGCCGAACCCGGCAGGATTTGCAGGGTTGTTACACCTCCGGCAAGAGCTAAGGGAAACTGGGGGTCTTGGGTCCAGACAGAGTGCTCCGACCAAACCTGGGCAGTGTTTGGCGAGGTCATCTCATTGCCATCCTGGGCAGATTCAATCCCCGGAGCTGGATAATCACCCAGATGAGAATGCACATCGATAATGCCAGGAGTGACCCACTTACCTTTGCCATCGACAATCAAGGCACCTTCAGGGGCCAGTAACCCCTTACCGATCTCCTTGATCTTGCCATTTTCAAACAACAGGTCCGCATTTTCTTGCTGCTCCCCTGTACCGGTTAGCAGGGTAGCTCCCTGAATCAACACAGGGCGGGACTGGGTTACAGAATAAGTGGAAGGGAAGGCGTCCACACGAGCGAAGTCGAGAGATCTCGGCTCACTGTCAACACGCTTCTCACCGCATGCGGACAGCAGTAGCGAGGCACTTAACAGAGCCGCGATACTGCGCCCGAGAAATCGGGGTTGCAGCTGCATAGTCATTCATCCAATCGTTTTGAATATGGCGGTGAATGCTACCAGTTTGTGCTGACAGCGCCACTATCCAAATTGTCACAAACGACTGTTTAGAGATATGCATCTCCCAATCCAAGGGGCCATAACTGAGCCTGAGAGTTCCCCCAGTACCACCAAAGCACACTTGATAACAATACGAACTAAAAATAACAGCCAGTCAGCAAAGAATGTCTACACGGTCAAAATACACCGCCCCAGCTATATACTTTTGTACGTCTTCATGGTGGAATTTCTGGCGGAAAAACAGGCAGCCGCACTCAGGAGGAGAAATAGGTGATCAAGGAAAGTAATATGCCCATTTTTCCCCTTTCACCATCTACAGCTACCACCTCGGATAGAGACTCAACCCAGGTCTATGAGGCCTTACGTAAAAGTGAGGAGCGCTACCGGGAGCTGGTGGAGCATGCAAACTCGATCATAATGCGATGCGATCAACACGGCCGTATCACATCCTTTAACGAGTACGCTCAACAATTATTTGGCTATACCGAAGCCGAGATTATTGGCAGGCACTTAATTGGTACGATTGTTCCCGCCAGCGAAACGAGCGGCCGTGACCTGCGGCAATTGATAGACCGTATTTGCCAGTTCCCAGAGGAACACCGTTACAATATTAATGAAAACATTACAAAGTGCGGGAAGCGAGTATGGATCGCCTGGACCAATAAAATTATCTCAGATGAGAAGGGAGATCCTGCGGGAATTCTCAGTATTGGTTCGGATATTACTAAGCAGAGGTTGCTGGAGGAAGAGCTTCGGCAAGCTCAAAAAATGCAAGCTATCGGTGAGCTTGCCGGCGGTATTGCCCACGACTTCAACAATATGATTCATGGAATCAATGGCTATGCTGAAGTTATTCGACAAATTTCCACCGATGCCAGAATCAACGAGTATACCAACCATATACTGACTACTGCCCGCCATGCCGCAGAGCTGACCAAACAGCTACTCACTTTTGCTCGCAAGGGAAATTATCAACTTAAGAGCTGCAATACCCACGAAATCATTCGCGATGTTTGTGCAATGCTAACCCGCACTATTGATCGCAGAATCGAGATTGGTCAGCAATTAGATGCAAATCGTCCACATATTGTGGGTGACCCTGCTCAACTCAAGAGCGCTTTGCTAAATATCGGAATCAATGCCAAGGATGCTATGCCCTCTGGTGGCTCCCTGAGCTTTGTCACAGCTAATATCACCATAGAAAAATCGGCTTCTATCGCCGATTTTGAGATCCAGCCAGGCCAGTACCTCTTAATAACGATTACCGATAATGGCACTGGCATGTCTGACGAAGTGCGACGCCGTATCTTTGAACCATTTTTCACTACCAAGGAAAGTGGACGTGGTGCTGGACTGGGCCTTGCCGCAGTGCACGGCACCATTCATTTACATAAGGGCGCTATACAGTGTCAGAGCCGTGAGGGAATTGGCAGCAGCTTTAAGCTATACCTGCCAATTTCCAAGCCCCCAATCAAAAAGAGAACTTACCAGGCCAAGAAACTGGCTCGCGAGCGCAAATTGCGCATTATGGTTGTCGACGATGAGGCAATTGTCCGCACCTACTCTAAAGCCCTGTTCGAAATGAACGGCCATAGCGTCGTTACCTTTGCGACAGCAGAGCAAGCAATAACTTACTATCGAAAATATAGTGATGAAGTAGATTTGGTCCTGCTGGACATGATTATGCCCGGCATGGATGGGCAAGAATTGTTCGCTTTTCTAAAACGGATTAACCCCGAAGTGAAGGCTATTCTCTCCACCGGTTACAGTGTGGATAGTAAAGTTCAGGAAGTAATTTCTGATGGGGTGCTAGATTGCATCCAGAAACCATTTACATTCGAGCATCTCAGTAAAAAGATTGAAGAGATGATTGCCAGCGGAAAAATAACTCTCCCCAGGTAACAAAAAAGTTCTATCTGAATCGCCGCAACTAGCCTGGCTGACAGCTACGTCACAGAGTTCAGATACCAGTTAGTTAGCTGATGGAGTGACCCCTATGATAATCGGTTGTAAAAAAGTGAAGTGATAAAGTAATCAGGATAAGGCTACACAAAAGCAGCTCAAGCGGAATTTCCCATTATTTTAGTGTTTGCAGACTCCCACAAACCAAAGTCAATCGATATATCATTACCTTCCTGCTCGGTACAATCTCGATAGTTTTGAAGCCGATGCGTTCTTAGTGGTATGTCACAATTTTGCCGCTACGGTCCCCTTCCCCACCAATCTTGTCAGCTTGGTGTGCTCGTCTCCTATTTCAGTGGACACAGTCTCCACGAAGCGTACCATGCCCGCTAAAATTGCTGCGTTATAGTGCTCTCCACTTGCCTCAAGCTCTTCAACAGCTGCGTTCATATCCTTGAGAGCCATGGATGCTTCCAGATCCCACTCCTGCAGCTTGGCGAGACTCGCCCTCGCAGATGCCACTTGCTGCTCATCCACCCCGTCTTGAGTCGCCGCAAGACTCTCTGCTCGAACGGCCTTTATCTCAGCATCGTACTTACGAATAGTAGCCAGGGAACGGCGAACAATACTGTTCAACTTGATAACTGTATCCCGCTCGAATGCAGCCTTAATGTCGTTGCTAGCCAGTGCCACTGAAGCGGGTGTTTTTGCAGGGTGGATAACGCTTTCAACATCCGGTGCCGACTCCTGTTCACCTACCCAGACCTTCTCGTTTTCGACTGGCTCTATGAGTGTGTGCGTAGCTAAAAACCCAAAAGCGATTATTCCGAACACTACCACTGCAATATATCGTTTGCTATTCATACGGTGAGTTACCTTTGGTGTGGCCGCCCCTTACGGAGCGGCACCTGATGGAGAGCGAGAATTTAGCTCATAGCGTAAAAATAGTTTACCTGCGAGCCCTTGATCTACTAATCAGGCTAAATGCTTCGACGTTGTTCATTAAATTCTGCGCGATCTGCTCGCCCATGACTTGGCCTGCAATATTGTCAAAGTCCCAGTGCACTCCGTTATAAATGCGGCTGAGGCCATTTTCCTGTTGAGCGGCGGTATAGGATTCAAAACGGACAGGTACCAAAGGCCTCGGTGTATCCGGCGTGAAAGGGTCGAAGCCTTCCCCATTGTATTCTTCCGATACAAAAGTAAAGGGTTGGTCTCCAAACATACTGCGCATAATCTCGAAGGTGGAAGCACCGAAGGTAGCATGACCCGATGGGTAGGAGGGGAACGGCGGTGTTGGCCTAATCGCAATGGTGGTATTGATGACTGACACCCCTACCGGCAACCATTGCTCATCCTGCAAGGTCGATGGGTTGTCGTCATCGATGCGAATACCGGTAACCGGTCTCCAGTAATTGTAATAGTATTTACTGTCCCACGCAGCGATACCAGAATCCGCCAGCCCCACATTGATCAAAGCAAAATACCGGGCCAGATCCAGCTCATTCTCGACTTTGTTATCCAGTGCTGCCTGCAGGGCGATAAGGTTATACAGTCTCGGGGGAATGCCCAATAACGGTACACCGTCATATCCCCAGTAATTCCCGATAAATCGTGTCTCTGCTGTGGATGTCGATGGGGTAATAGTATTGGCTGGGGACCCGCCGAGGGCCGCCACTTCCTCATAGGCTTCGGCATATTCCTCAGACGTAATTGTAGGCGGAATCGGACTGCGGAATTGATCACCTGAACTTAGTGAAAAAGGTGTCACACTGCCCCAATAGGCTCCGAGAGCCACGGAATCGTGGCCAACTGGATCCACGGGATCAGGCTGCCATTCTCCCGGTACCGTAGCACCCGTGTTGACCGATGTAGAGTGATAGGTGTCATCCCCATCCGCGACAGCGCCGCCCTCACCATAAGCGGGCTCCAAGTGGTCGGCCTTATCGTTGCTTCGCACCGCGAGCATGGCCGCAGCGGCGGCTTCGCCGATCACTTGGCCCTTGGCAATTCTTTCGGCACTATCTCTTGACTGGTCGAGGTCGGATTGCAGTAATTCCTGCAATCGCTCTGCCTGATCGGGGTAGAGTGCGCGCAAGGTTTCGTAAGCGGCGTAAGCGATAGCTGCATCTTTGGATGCATCTCTGGTGTCGAGCACACCGAGATCATTATAAGGTTGGTATTTATCGTCAAAGGCATTCAGAGCGTCAAACACAGCAGTTTGTACGATGGCGAATGCGCGACTGGACCGGGTAGGCCCCCCCTGGTAGAAATCCACTTCACCGGTATCAGGGTCGGGAGTATGATCGATAGCCGATGAGTCGAGCATCGTGTTAAACCAAAATACAACACGATCTCTAGGTCTATTAAGCTCACCAGACTTCCCCGATGTCCGCTCAAGCCGATCAAGTACACCTTTGGAAAGAGTTGATCGGCTGGTTTCTCCTAGATAAGCACTGGTTTGCCCCTTGGGCTGCTTACCCTTCGTCTTCTGAGCCTGTACAACATCCGTTGCCAGTAATAAGCCGGCTGCTAAAAAGCAGGCTGATGTTTTTAAAAAGATATGGTTCATTGTATTACGTCCTTAGATATTAAAGGGCGCGCTGAATCAGTACATCTATCAGTGGCCGTAAGTATGCTTTCGTAAATCGCATCAGGCTGTAGAAATCATGCCGAGTAATATTTCTCGCAAGTCTCTGCTTGCAAACTACAAACCTGCCCCCTATGTTGATCCCTACCGCTTCATATCGATTAATTTCATACATCCCTATAGACATGGCGCCGATAATGAAGAGAAGGCCAAACATCAAAATGGTTCTCTTATCAGGTAGTTATTTTTTAGATGCTGAGCCAAGCTGAAAACGGCTCGCTCTCCCATTTCCTGCTACTAAGGGAGACAAATTGCGGACAATGGCCCTGCATAAAAGTGCTAGATAAAGGTTTTTCAACCAGAGCGAATATAATTTTTAAATTAGCGATCAGACGCTGTTTCCCGCACCGACAATTTACCCATCGGCAGCCTCATCATCACTACGACTAAAAGTCTTTGATCTAACCTCGAACAATACTCCAGCCTTAAGCAAGCACATAAAAACGGATTGATTGACTACCGATGCTATTTTGGATTTTTGTAAATTCATCTCTTTACCTGCTATTCAACCTTGCCTAATTTCCCCATTTGAAACAGGTTAGTATTACCTGGCGAGGCAAACCTCGAATATAATAATTATTACAATTCTATAGACCACAGTTTATCAACACGGTTCCTGACAATTATTTTCATAAATTTACACACCCATTAAATTCAAACCAATGGAATTTCCCACCACAAGAAGAACTTAAACAACCAATTCCCAACCAAAAACCCAACACTAAAAAATATTAATAAATACGTAACTACAATTAACATCTAAACGCGAAAATCATAGTCAGCACAACAAAAACAAAGTCGTCATACGTAAGGCCCTGAGCATTCAAAACAATTAAATTAACAATAGATGACAATTCGCAGGCAGTGCTATGAAAAATATACTCTTGAGATCACACACATGCAGAACCCATAGAAGCACCCTCCAGTCTCACGCTATTGAGGCAGTAAAATAATTAAATACATTGCACACTCACTATGACCCAATGTAAACACCGCTTAAGGGATTAACAATTTTCTATGAAGACAGTTAGACTTTTAGATCAGAACTTAGACTAGGCAAATAGTTTATTGTCCAGTTTCAGCAACTATTACCCCTGAAATACCCTATCTACTCAACTAAATCTTACCTGGAATGACAGACGATATAATCCAGCATTTAAATAACCAAGCCTAAAGAAGTAATTGCTATTACTTCTTTACAGCTCCAGAGTTAGACGGTATTTTTCGATCACAAATACCGATATGGGGATAAAATATCAGGCGTGCAAGCTAACTGTTGAGCCATTTTTTTAATAAAGCGGACATAGTGCAGAAATAGAGATTGATCATTGTTCGTGGAGCCATCCACTAACAACGCTTGGTTATCTCAACCCAGGAGCAGAGAGCTGATTAGGAGTGGAGAAATAAGCCTGTTCATCTAACAGGAGAGAGCGAGATTGGTGTATCACAAGAAGTAATACACCAGATAGGTTAATAAATCTTTCCGACTTCAGAAAACCATGCTCTTAGATTTAACCCAGTTCAATCACCTACCGAAAGGTAGGTGATTGAATTTGCTAGTTACTGACAGGAGCTCTCTTCCCAAAACTGCGGAGCAGCAGATGGAGACCACCAATTTGGTCCATAGGTTGAGACATAAACTTGGCCGCCGAAGGTCACTCTATCTCCAACCTGGTAACCGTTATCACCCGCGTAAGGCTGCTGGAACTCAGGGCAGGAAACTGCAGAGCTATCGTCTCCACTATTGCTATCAGAGCTATCATCGGAACCGTTATCAGAGCTATCGTCTGAACCACTATCGGAGCCATCACAGGTAGTTTCATTCCAGAATTGCGGCGCGGCACTCGGCGACCACCAGTTTGGCTCATGTGTAGATTCATAAGCAACATTGTCATAGATAACTACGTCGCCAATCGAGTAACCTGGATCACCGCCATACTGCTGCACAAACGCTTCACAGCTGGAATTGCCGGAATTTCCAGAATCGCCATTGTCTCCACTGTTATCCGAATTATCATCACCGGAATTATTGTCGTCATCGGTAGAGTCATCATCCTGATCTTGAATAAGCTCATATCCAATTTCAACATTTTCTAAACTGCTACCTTCTAACAAGTAGATACTGTTGATGCCATATAGAGGCTCAAAGCTGCTGCTACCATCATAATCACCGGCGCGGATGCTGCTCTGTTCCTGGTTAATCAGCTCAGCCAGATCGTGAGACCAGTTTTCAGCGATACCCTGTTCATCTGAGGCAATTTCCAGAACAGTAGAGTATGAGGAGTTCTCACCGGAGCTATCAAATACACGAGTGTAAACTTTATCGCCCACATTCAGGTCTTGAGTTGGGTTAATAGTGCCCCCAACACTCCAATCAGTATTGACAACATTATCACCATCAAACTCGACATCGATAACGTTATAGAAGGCATTAACCGTATCACCTACATCCCACACAGCAAGAATTACATGGTAGCCTTCACGCTCCGGCACCTGACACTCGTGTGTCGTATTTACCGCAGGCTGCTCATAGTTGCCATCAACCTCACAGAATGGATCCAGATCAAATTGGTCGCGGGTCAAAACCGCATTTGGATTCCAACCTTCTTTGGTAATGTAATATTTCCAGTCCCGGGTTACATGATTGGCGGTAAAGCGCCATTTAAAAGTTTGCCAACCGGAGCTAATATAATTCTTAACCCAGCGATCTGAGGATTGCTCATTTAATTCTGACCAGGAGCTATCTCCTGCACTGGCTATCTGCCCATCAGCAGGACCACTTTCAGGAAAACCTTCATTTCCTTCAATACTTTGCGGTTCCCATTGAACAGCACCGCAGTCAACATTCATCTCTCCTGTATCGAGAGCATATTTACACAAGGTTCCACGAGCGGATGCAACACCACCATCAGCGGCCTCGACATAGCCGTGGCTAAGTGCATTTGAACTCATACCGGCCAGTGCTATTGCCATCAGGGCGCTATTTAATACGGGTAGTTTAATTGCAGATGCTAGTTTGGTTTTTCGTAAAATCATATCTATGCCTGTTATTCAATTTCGTCCAACCTCCTTCCCCAGCTGAACCAGGTCCTTATCCTGATTACACATATTCGATGTGTAATGTTGGCGACAGAATTATGGACCGCTACTTAACAGCACGGTTCCTGACAATTATTGATATAAATTTACAAACTTCAGAAGATCACCAGCGCACTATTTTCCCTTAAAAATAACTTTAAGGGGTATTTTTTTTCAAGAAAAAATAATCAATTAAAAAATAGGACGAAAAAATACAGCGATTCCTAAAATAGAGAACAGGCAAACCTTTAACAGGATGAGAAATTTCACAGACGATTTTTAACTTAATACAAGTCCCCACACCCGTTAATTATCAATAGATGACACCCCTCTCTCACGAACAACCCCCTATTACAATTCAAAATAGATAAGCCTGACTGCCTTAAAACCATAAATCTCTCGGTACTGCCTACCCACAACAGCTGCCAGTAGGGCGGGAATTGGCAGCTACCCCAACCTACGAACACCTATTTCATCCTGAGAAAAAACCTCTTTACATATCAGAGAACTATCACTGTCACCGCTTTTTTTAAACTGTCACTGCAAGTGTTTTCCTGGCAACAAATACAACTGCAGACCAGTAAATTATTCCCATTAGTAAATTACCACTGGGATAAAAGACCTATATTCGCTCACCTCTGTCTACACTGGAAAAGAACCCGGATGATTTTGAGTTTCCCTAACCAATCATTTTCTTGTAGTCACCATTCGTAGTAGGAAAGGTAGGATCAGGGATGATGTTGTACTTGATTATCCGCAGGCTCGGCCTGTGTCTGTTACTTTCTTCTCTTTTGCTTCCAGCCTGGTCTTTGGCTGAAACGGCAACAAACCCGGATAAACGGTGGGCTGCAATTGTTGGAGCCGGCCCGGGATTTTCCAATCGTCGCAATGAACTCACCCAATATCGCTTTGCCATATCCAAGGACCTGCCCTGGCAGTGGTCCCTTGCTGAGAAATGGACGCTCAAAACGCGACTGGAGACCAGTTACTTTGAATGGCGATCCAGCCTGGACGATGGCGATCCAGACGTCTCCAAACGGGGAGAGGATTTAGTTCACGGTATGTCAGTGAGCCCTGTATGGAGGCTTGAGTACCTGCCCCAGTGGGACAAGCCTATCTTTCCCTACTTCGAGTTTTCCGTGGGGGCCAGTTACATTACTGAGCCCAATATTGTGAGTAAAAACACAAATCACACAACTCTGGGATGTCATTTCCAGTTTGAGGATCGAATTGGATTGGGCTCTGACTTTGGGAGTGAGCGCCGCTGGGGAGTCACAACTTACGCACTGCACTACTCAAATGCAGGAACCTGTTCTGAAAATTCCGGAGTGAATTTTTTTGAGCTGCGGCTGCACTATAACTTTTAAACAAGAGGATTGAGCAGGCGCCAGCTTGATGTCAGCGCCTGCAGTCATTGCGGGCCCTAGAGGATGATATGTGGCAGATAACGGCTCATATCCTGGGTAATCAGGTTTGAATCTTCCCGGATGGACATCCCCGCTGCCAGGTCATCAACGAGCCAGCTTCCCACCAGAGTATGGTTCTTTCCAAACTTGGGGAGAGGATGCAGAGCCTGATAGATAAATCCTTCTTGCCCATAGGGGCCATCGGACAGCAAAGTGGTATCCGCCCCTTTTACTACCGAAATATTCGCCCCTTCTCGTGAAAAGATTGGCTTCTTAACTAATTCCGGGAAATCCGCAGCCTTGTCCAGCTCATCCTCAAAAAAAGAGGGAAGCAGATTCGGGTGCTCTGGAAAAAGCTTCCACAACATTGGCAGAAGCGCCTTATTGGAAATAATCGCCTTCCAGGGCGGTTCCAACCAACGGACATTGCTTCCTGCCAACAGGGTCCCGAACTCCTCTCGGAGCATAAATTCCCACGGGTACAGCTTAAACATCCAGGTAATTACCTGATCATTCAAATCGGTAAACTGACCCGCTTCATCCCGGCCAATATCTTCGATAAAGACAAAATGATTATTGATCCCCGCTTCGGAGGCACAATCCTGTAAATATTGAACCGTGCCCCGGTCCTCTTCCGTATCTTTACAGCAGGCGAAATGCAACTCCCGCCCCGGGGTCAGGAATTGTAAATCATGGAAGCGGTTAACCAGTTTTTCCTGCAGACTATTGAACTGATCAGACTGCAGCGGCAGAGACCTGCGATCGACATTGTCCTGCAGCCACAACCACTGCCAGAAGCCGGTTTCATACAGAGAAGTGGGAGTATCAGCATTGTTCTCATAGAGCTTTGCCGGCCCCTGTCCGGAATAGGCAAAGTCCAGGCGAGAATAGAGACTGGGGTCGCCATTACGCCAGGATGTTCGCACAAAGTCCCAATGCTGCTCGGGTATACAGAACCGCCTCAGCAACTCCTCATCCTCAAGCACACGGGCAACGACATCCAGGCACATCTGGTGAATTTCTTCAGTGGGATCTTCAATGTGCTTTTCTATCTGCTCCAAAGAGAATTGATAGTAGGCACTTTCATCCCAGTAGGGTTCGCCATACATGGTATGGAAGTGAAATCCAAACTCCTGCGCTCGCTCTTGCCAACGCGGGCGCTCACCAATCGGCAACCTCAGCACAAATCAACCTCCCCAGCCGCGCGAACCACCACTGCTGGAGCGACCCCCTCCCCAGTTGGATTTGGCCGATGCCACTGCTCCAAAGCCTCCACGGGAAACAGTTTTGGTAACTTTAGGCTTAGGCGCCGTAGCGCTTTTATCCACCTTATAAGATGAACGGCCATAGTCGCCAATAATGCCGCCGTCAGCTGTCATCAGCTTGTCGCGGTAACGGGAGCCTGAATAGCGGTAGACCGGGTTGTAGTAGCCATAGTTGTAGTGGCGATCCCTGTCATTGAGCATGGAGCCAACCATAAAGCCCGCCATCAGAGGCATCCAGACGCCGCTACTGGTCTCTTGGCAGCTACCGAACTCAGCCTCACACTGAGAGAGACGGGAATACTTGGGCCCGGTGCGCTCCGCTTCCTCAACCGCGCGCTGATAAGCTGCTTCACATTGAGCTTCGTCCAGCTGGGTATTGGCCACACAGTCATCTACTGAAGAGACAACTTTAACTTCCTCATCTGAGGAGCAACCGACCAGGGCAGCCGCTACACCTAAGGCAAGTGGGCGCAGTAAAAAATTGGAGCCACCGCCCTTTCGCATCCTTGCCAGGTTAATATTCTTGGTACGCTTCATTACCACCCCCAATTAGTAGCTCATGCAAGCCGCATTCAATACGCCAACAGCGATTGTAGTTGCAGCCAACATAACACCGGCACTCACCTCTCCATCTTCGATGCGCTCAACAATACGCGGCATAAACCCAAAGCGGATAATGGCAAAAGCAATTAACTGGGCGATCAATGCAACCAGGGCCCAGATGGCGAAATCGACAATAGAAATAGAGTTACTTGCAGCACCACCAACGGCAATTGCAAAACCCAAAACAGCACCACCAAAACCAATAGCGGCAGCCGTATTCTTATCTTCGCGGATCAACTTCCACTCATCGTGAGGGGTCACCAGTGCGTATAAAAATTTAAATGCGATCAAAAGTACCAGCGACAGGCCAAAGTAGGCCGCAAAATGCAAGATACCAGTCAGTAAATCATAAGGCTGGTCCATTAAATATCTCCTTATTATCCGTGTATTGTTATTTGTGAGGGGGTCAGAGTAATGCCGGTGCTAATCACCAGGCTGCGGCTTAAGTAGCCTGCATCCTCTTCTTTCTCTTCAGCTGAGAGAAAAAGGGATTCGGTTTGCTGATCAGACAATTCGCGTTCGAAAAGCATGGTGAATTGATCCGTTACTGAATAATCACCATCTTCATCGTAAGTCTTCTCGGCCATATGCACTGGGTTGTGGTAGTCCCCTGCTGCGGTCCATACACGGCTATAAGAGCGATCCTGCAGGTGATAACTGGGTGCGCCAATATCACTCTTTAACAATTTATTCCAAGCCTGCTCCGAACCAACATCCAGAGTGTCGTAAAAATGGAACAGCTTTACATCGACCACATGCTCATCCCGCTGACCGCCCTCAGCAATCACTTGCAGCCAGGCATCATCATCAGTGTAAAAGCGATAAATCCAGGTACCATCTAGTTCGACAACACCAGCCGCTTTAATGATCTGGGTCGGTGAACAGGATTCAATGGTCAGTTCATCGAGTATCAGGCGAATAGCCAAAGGGTCCAGCTCAAAACTCGCCCCCATTCGCAAGCCCATAATTTCTGGAGTCTTGACCTTTGGATCGTCCTTTCCCTTTATTTTATTTATCAGTTTGGTAAACATGTACCAACACCTTCTTCATTACTTTTTATATCGAAACAGCTTTTTTCATCGAGCCGCTTTGCAGAGATATAATACAGCATGTCGCCCTCGGTGACCTGATCGGTAAGCCCCGGGTTCACATCAATTTTAACCACGCCCTTTCTACGTACCGCAATTAGGGTCGCGGAGAGATCCCGCTTAAAATGGTCAAATAATTCACCGACAGGAAGAGGCTTCTCACCCCGATATTCAACGCTGTATTGGGTCATGCCGTATGTGCTATCGAGCAACTGTCGGTGCAACCTTGCGGAACCGGGGTCAAGCGAGGATTTTGCCAACATCTCTACAGCGACAGAGGGAATACATTCAATATTGGGACAGTGGGCACGGAGCAATTCACCCACATTTTCATCTTGGAAATAAGCCGTTTTATGGCTGTTCGGGCTGAGCTTGTCGCAGAATAAGGCGGTTGTAAGGGTTACATCATCCAGAGGGTTGTCGATAATAATTCGAGCGGCATCGGCCAACCCTGCCCTCTGCATACCTTCCCCGTGGGAAAACGATTCCACCCGGACAAAATCAATCTTACCCGGCATCGGATTTTCGATATCGGCTTCAACACAGAGGACAATCTCTGCTGCGCTACCGTTTGTTTTGGAGAGTAGCAACTCAATCAAGCGGAGCGTTCTGGTACCGTTCCAGCCGATAATTACTGTGTGATCAATATGGTTTGTCATACGCAAGCCCTTCTTGCCGCGATGCACAAATTCTGAAACCGCAAAGCCAATTCTTGTGACCACCATGGCAAACAGGCTGAGGCCCACTGGGATCACCCAAGCGGCAACTACGACTTTACCCTCAGGGGTTACCGGGTAGAAATCGCCGTAACCTACTGTCGATGCGGTAACGACCAACCAGTAAAAGAAATTCTCGCCCGCGACAATATCAGCTTCACCGGCAATTTTGAGCAGCCAATAGGAGATGAAAACATAGCTGCCTACAGCTATGAGAATGGTGGTTACATTGGCCCGAATGAAAAGCGACGCCAGAAGGCGTCGCACTCGATAAAGCAGCACTGTGTTAAGCCTTTTCGCGGCCCGCTAACAGTTGAGCCAACTTATCGCTGCCACTTTTCTGGCCGCCGGGCTTGATGCCCGCCGCTTTCAGCTTGGCATCCAGGCTGGAACCGGTTTCCTCTGAAGCCAGCTCTTCCGCAGCTTCAAGCTCAGCAGCACGCTGCTCCTGCTTGTTTTTGATGCGATCCAGGCTGTCCAGCGCTGTTTTGATCTTGCTATTCGCACCCATGTGGCGGGAAGAAACCGCTACCTGTGCTTTTTGAACAGACTCAGTCGCTTTGATCTGGTCAATCTGCTGCTCCATACGGCGCACATTGGTTTTTGCCTGGGTAATATTACCTTTCAGGGTGCTCTCTGAACTCAGGAATCCATCCAGGATGCTGCGCTCAGTTTCCAGCTGGCTTTCCAGCTCGGTAACACGCTCTGCGCACTCAAGAGCGAGTTCGTTATCGCCCTTTTCACTCGCGTTAATTGCGTGAGTGCTATAGGTTTCAACGTCGGCTTGCAGCGCTTGGACCTTACTCTCAGTAAGTTTGCGCTTCGCCATGATTTTGGTCAGATTTTCATCGCAAGCTTTCAATTCTTCCTTCGCCTCGCGTAATTCTTGGTCAAGAATACGAATCGATTGGCTATCCGCTACTGCTTCTGTTCCTTCGTTAACTGCGCCTTTCAAAGCAGTCCAGATTCTCTTAAGGCTCATGCTACACCCTCCGTTTCAAAATGATCGGCAAATAAATCCAGGAAGTCACCCACATTGGAAAACAGGGTCTCAACCTCCTCGATAACAACTTCGTCCTTGCTGGACACCGACAGAGCACCGAAAGCGACGTAGTAGTTCTCACCACCAATATTCTTAATCGCAATGGCTGTCAGGGGCACCAGCTGATGTGTTTGCAGAACCATTTCATTGAGCGCTGCCACATCATCTACCTGGCTCACGGGAAACAGAATGCTCTCTACAACTATCTGCTTCTCGCCAACATAGACAAACGCATCGACGCCTTCATCGTTGGAAATACTGAGGCAATCCCCCTCAGATTCGACCACCCATCCGGAGTGGTTTTCCGCCAATTGGCGCAGGTTCTCATTGTTCCAGGTCATCTCAACTCCCTCGCTGTGGAATATTGGTCACAAATATAGCACCAAAAAATCTGCGGTCAATAACTTATTACAAACTAATGTTGCAAATAATACACACAAAGATAATATTTACCACATTGGTGATAGTGAATAGGACGGAGTAGAGCCCATGGACCACAAGCAAAGCCTGAGCAACCAGCAAGCACTGACCCCTTACAAGCAGGCAATTGCTCGCTATGTGCGCGCATCAATGGCACTAAAGGGCATGCGTTACGGAGATCTCGCCCAAGCACTGGCCGAGAGAGGAATTTCAATGACACCGGAAAACCTGCGCAGCAAAGTCAGCAAGTGCATGTTTTCAGCAGATCTGCTGGCAGCCATCATCGATGCCATGTCGGTGGAGGACAGCGCCATGCTTGAAATCCTCAAACAGGCCCGTGAGCTGCAAGATCGAGGACTCTATGCCGAGCAGGAGAAAAGCTAACACGCCACCTCCTTGGACACCAGTACACGCGATCACACTTTGACTCCGTCGTCAGTAATTAAGCTTACCCGCTGAAGAACCGGGGTATCCACGACTCACCTGCACAGCTCCTTTACAGGTGAGTTAGTAGTGATGCAATTTGACGACTGGCTCACCATTACCACACTTTCCGACAACCTCAGGCTCTGAAAGCTTGGCCCCTGCAGGAATAATCTTATTCGTTGGCCACCAAACAAAGCAGGCATACCTGAAATTGACTGCCCAGTTACAGTAGAGGCGTCCGTCCTCTTCCTCATAGAACCGCGCCTGGCAGAAACTTAAAGTGGGACTTCGCACCCCTTGAACCTGCTGGGGATCAGCCAAAGAAACTTGCACTCCGGCAATTGCAACCACAGAGAGGGAGAGAATCAGCAACCAGGATTTCATAGATCTACTCTGGAATTTTGCTCAAACCTCCTTGAAGACTAGCAGCTGCGGCGTAACTTTCATCTCTGAACCCTAAGCAGCAGCACTAACCTTCAGGAATAGCAGCTTCAGATATAGGCACTTTTTCCTGCTTAAGAATCGTCAATAACTGCTCGATGCAGCCCTGCCGGTCTTTTAGCCAGTTAATATACGGCAGGGGAAAAACCGGAATGCCCGCCCGATACAATGCCTTGTAGACCTTTACACTAAAGTAAGACTCATAGTCGCCGGGATACCCAATCAGGTCAATACCGATGAAACGCCCGCTCACAGCACAAACCACATCTACAATCTGCCCAGCCACAGGAAAGCCTACCCAATGGGGAATTTCGTGCTGGGTTAATAAATGGCTAACTTCACTCGCAAAACGACATACGATTTCATCACCCTGCAAATGACTGCCAACGGAGTGTGAAAACTCAACATATTGACGCAAGAGATGATCCGAAGGGAGAGTTTGGGGCTCAATCGACAACGCAACCAACTGCTTTTCTTTTGCCCTGGTAATTGCGACATTAAACACATCCGCCCGGTTTAAGTAGCTGGCTGCCCGCAACGATTGACTATCAATAGCCATGGAGATAAGCATTAAATCTCGCTCCTCTCCTTGAAAACCATAGGGCGTGGCAACGCGTACAGAAAAACTCTGTAACTTCTGAGAGGAGAAGACCTTAATCAACTCCCCTTCCAAATAATCGGCCTGATCCCGATAGGGAGACAAAACACCGACCGACGGCCGAATTGCAGCATCGGCATAGCGCTCGAAATGCGCTTTCAATTGCGCAATAACCCAGTCGCGCTCTACCGTGTTTCTCCCATTTTTCCTCCGGCGCCCTGGCAGTTGATAAAATTCTAGCGCCGAGCCCGGTAATGGTTTGGGCCTGGCCCTCATAACTTTCAAGCGGCCGGAGTAAAAAGTATGGTTACTGAATGCGATCAGCTCTGGATGGCTGCGAAAGTGCTCATCCAGCATCACAACAGCTTGTTGAGTGGGGATCACGTCTGAAGCCAAATCCAAAAGTGATTGATCCCTATAGCTCAGTTTTGGCGGCACCCCGGCCTCTTTTATCACTCCCTGCCAGATACTTTGCTGCCGCTTGCGGGAAAGAAATGAAATATGCCGCAGTTGTTTGCTGTCACCGACAATCACTGCCCGCTCAGCTCGAAACAGAGCCGGCAGTGAACTCGCAATATCACACTGGGTTGCCTCATCAAAGACCACCAAATCGAACATGGCGGGCGATAATGGCAGCACTTCATTGAGTTCATCTGCCTCCACCAGCCATATGGGGAACGCCTGCATTACCACCCGCATATCAGTTTGGGCAAAGCGCTCCGCCTGTACTTTTGAAGTTCGAGATCGCAAGGCTTGATTGAATTGGCTCAGGGTACCCCGATTTTTTTCCAACAGCCTGTGCAATGTATCGCGGCGATAAGTGTTTAAATACTGACTTGCCAGGCTTTCAAAGTTGCGCCGACAATCATCAATCGCACCTTGTGATTGCCACAGATTTTTAACACTCAATCGATTTGCAAAGAAGCTCCAGGCATGTCGCGCTACCCACTGAGCAAACCGACCCACACTAACAGCGCGCGCCAATCCCAGCTCTTTGGAGAAGCGCTTCTCCAAGCCCCTCAAGGCTCGATAAGCCCTCTTCAGTTCCCTCTTCACCTGGGCAGGCTTTCTCTCTGGAAGTTCCACCCCCTCTTTCAGCAGCCTATCCAAATGAGCTTTTAAGCTGGGGATAAAACCCCGCTCCTCTCGATGTACATACCCCTGAGTCAGCCCGTACTCATCTCGCAACTTATCCCGCACCACATCCAATGCTTGCTGGTTCTTCGACACCACCAAAACACTTTCACCATGCAGCACTCGATCGAGAACCATAGCGGCGATTGTAAAACTCTTTCCCGTACCGGGCGGACCTGAAACAAGACTAAGAGGAAAGCGAGCCGCATTTTCCAGTGCCCTCTCCTGAGCCCCACTCAATAGACCCGGCAGCATATCCGGCTCACACGCTTTCTGTGCAGTTTCCCAGTGGCACTCTCCCAGTAATGCCTGTAACGGAGGAGATAATTTTTTTTCCCTGCCTAAAAGTTGTAATTCGTGCAGTACTCCACGAGAGCCCCTCGATCTATCCGCAAGAATTACCGCACCCGCCGAGACCAAGGACAACTGAGCCCCCTTCGATGCACTTTCAACAGCTGCCTTATCACTCAGGTTAGGCCAGCGCCCCAATTCCTCCACATTTTCCAAAATAGTGTAATGGGTTAGCCAGCGACCGACGTCAGCCAGCTGTGTCGAGGACAGTGGCGAAGCAAGCACTGGGAAACTATCTGTTATTGAGGACTCAACATCAGGTTTAAGCAGTTGACGTAAAACAGGCAGATTAACGTGAATGTTTGCAGGGTTGATCTCTACAAAATAATCCTCATCAAAATGTAGCTTGGCGGGAAAATAAAGTAGTGGTGCACAGAGCTTGCGTTTTGCACTTAGTCCAGATTGGAGAGCGTAGTTACCACAAATAAACAGGCAACCATAAATCAGCCGCCGCTCCTTTCGGTAAGCATCCACTTGTTCCAGCAGTTTTGCTCCCGCCGTAGCGGAGACAGGTACACGTGGTAACTCATCAGCCCCCAAGTAGTCCCGCTCATCCAAGAACAGACGACGATTCGATTTGAGATTTAGAATATTGTTGAGGGAGAGGTCGTAACTGTCAGCTTGATAGCAGCGCCGAAAGTATTCGATTAACTTCTTGGGGGGATGCTGCATTTCAAATAACTCCTGGGGGACAACAAAATTCTAACGGATGCCGGAATCTTGTTATACCCCCCAGAGATTACTTGTCCTCAGCCATCCGCCATTAGCGATTGATATTTGCGGCGCTCGCCCGCACTCAGCTGAAGATCATACTTATCTACGATTGCCATAAACCGCTTGAGGTAAACTTGCTTGACTGGTCCATAGGGCGGCATCCACTTGTCCGGCCCTTTGTGGCCTTTACTTTGGTTACGACCGTCATCAACCAGCCATAAATTCTCGATGTCCTCAGCAAACCGCTGCTTTCGCTTGCGCGTCCAATCGGCTCCCCCGTGATCGTGCGCCCACTTTAGCGGCACAATATGTTCTACATCAAGATCTGAGGCTTTTACAAAGAAGCCACCCGTGTATGGGTCCAGCCACAAACCGGTGTCTACTTTACAGTGATTGGAGCGGGTATAGGTTACCGGGGATAGTGAATAGCGAATTAACAACTCATGGCGGGTATCCTGACAATCCCGATCGGAATCAGACCATTTGGGCAACCACTCCGCCCGATCATAGGACGCTGCAAAAGCGGAAAAACTGAAGGAGAAAACTACAGCAATGGAAAAAAGCTTAGAAACTGACCGAACGCTCATACATCAACTACCAATCAAACCAGAGCGCTAGGTTACAAGAAAGTGTGTACCAATTGTATGCGGCGGTTCAAATCAATAAGAAATGGTTCAAACGTTATACAAAACACCCCAAATGAAAAAATAGGGCTATAGCAAGGGTAATGAAGAGCAGGATATTTCGATCAGTTTTTTTACACCTGATAAAAATGCCCTGCCTGATTAACGCTTGACAGGGCATAATTTATCAACGATAGATTTTGCTACTTGTCCAGCCCTACCGCTTGAGGGATATAGATTGCGTGCAACTGTCCTCCGGCCATCATTTCCTGAATCAATTGTGTAGAGGGACCATTTTTTTGGTCACGCACATTAAAGGAATTCAGGTAACTATCCACTCGACCTTCAAAATCATAGTGAAACTGGGTTGAACTCAAGAACCAACCATCACCCAGAATATCGCCCACATAAATAACCCCGGATGCTTCAGCATCGGTAGAGAGCGCAGCCTCTATTCCGGTATCATCCAGCCCACTGCGAACCTTGGAGGATTGTGAGTAGTATTGACGGTAGGGCTTACTCTCCACATGCTCTTCCAACAGCATTTGGTATTCTTCGTCAGTAGGCTCAGCTTCCAATTCTCCACTTGCCAGCTGTTTCTCGATCTTCAGATCGAGCTCGTCTTCACTATCGCCGATAATTTCCGGGTTAAATTCGGCAACACGAATCATCTCTCCGGTTTCAGGGTCGAGAACGTAGATTGGTGAGTAATAATTAGATTTATCAAATTGCAATACCAGGCGAGTCTTATTATCGACACCAGCAACCGCTGCCATATTGTCGAAATTTTCATAGTTGTCAGTTATATCGCCATCAGATTTGCTACTCACTACTCTCTTGATGATTCCACCATCTATTGGATTGGTGATATCCGAAAACTCAAGCTGGTATATACCGTACTTGGCTCCAAAATAAAAGCTATTGGGATCTAATGGGTCCCAATCACCATCTTCCGGGGAACGCCACTGGGAGACATCCATTCCAGTGGTATGAATGCGGAAGGCCTGCTGGCTCATATCGCGAATATCTTCTGGCTTCCCATCGCCGTCGGTATCCTGGCTGGAGAGTTGTACCAACTCAAACATCAATTCGTTATCGTCAAACAACGCTCGATTGTTACTATCACTAAAATCAACCACCGGCGCGCCATCGCTATCCAGAACCCGAACCGCATACAGCTCACCATTGGTCAAGCCAGCCTTATCAACTTCACTGCCTTCATTGGTTTTTTCACCAACATAAACTGTGAGAAACCCCCCATTGCGATAAGCATCATCCTCATCACCCCGAGGCCGTTCATCATCGACAGACAGCAGTATGGTTTTATCCTGTGCTTTATAGTTGGGTACGATATTCTCAAAGCGAGATTTACCGAGTAGTGGCAATTCATAAGCATCACCAGCATTGTCTCCGGTTGTCAAAACAGCGATACCGCGTCCGATATAAATTTCCGATTTATCGTACTCGTAGACAGACTCGATCTCACTCTTGGCTCTCGCCTCACCACTGATGCTACCAAAAGCATCAAACCGCAACCCCTCATAACCACGCTTCTCAACCAAACCATCGTAGTAAGTTTTGAGGCTTTCGCCACCGTCACTCTCTTCGCCAGTCAAGAACATCCGCACCTGGGTGCCTTTGCCGCTTTCCGCATTATAGAAAGCAGTTTCAGCTGGCAGAGTTGCGGAGCAGAAGCGTTCGAATGCTCCCGTATTCACAAGGTCCCCATCCGCATCAAAATAGGGTTTCATTTGTGTTACGTAGGTATATCCTGGAGATTCAGCAACCTCACCATCCGTGTCATACAGGGTACGCCGCCAGGCATAAACACCTTTAATCAGGTCCTCACCACCCTCAATTTCCCCGGTGGTTTTATTGATTACCCACTTTGAAATGAAGGTGCCTGTCGATCGGAGACTGCGATTTGAGTTCTCCAGCACCACCCCATCACCGCCAACAAAGTTGTAGTGTTCCTGGTTCATAAACAGGGTAAATGTACCGTCGTCATTATCCAGATACCCCAAACCATCGGGCTCTCCAGACAATACATAAAGGCCATCCGTATCCGCAGCATCGAGACTTGGGTGCTCCTCGAATATAGGAAGCATATCCTGTTGGGGAACGTTTTCACTGGAGTAATCGGTGGGGAGATAACCATTGCTGAGCAGATTAATTACCTTGACGTTTTCAGCCGTGGCGACAACATGTGGCACCTGCATTGTTGAAGGACCAATATACGCAGCAGCCTCAGAACCAGCAACTGATTCAAATAGACTGACTTCCTCAGGCACTTCCGGATCTGGAGTTACCACTACCGGATCATCATTATCGTCACTGCAACCAGCCAAAATTGCCGGTATAGCGATAGCTAACGCTGCTCTTTTGAAAAATTTATGATTTTTCATTGCCACTCCAATGCGTTGATTCCCCACCCGAAGGCAGTTCCAGTTATAAAGGCGGCATAGAGTAGTTGTGCTAAATGACAGACTTAATAAGGTTTGATTACAGACGAAGAATAATTTAGTTCAATAAATTTAATTTTCTGCACAAAGCTCTTCATATGTTTCAATGAAAATCTCCCTCTCAGAAAACAACCTGGTAATTAATGGATGAAAAACGAAGACAAAAAAAATCCCGTACCAAGCGAATAGTAACTTGGTACGGGACTCTTAGATCAGCCCCAAATTAGAGCAAACATGTTTTAAACGGATACAGGTTCGCTAATAGCCGCCTCTTTGCGTTGCTCCTTGGTTTCAGTTTCCCCGCCGATTACTTCGTTGGGTCTCACTTTGTGGAATACCGCATAGAACACAGGGATTGCAATCAGTGTCAACACCGTAGCAAATCCAAGCCCACCCATAATTGTCACCGCCATATCCGCAAAGAAAGCGTCGAACAGAAGCGGGGACATTCCCAAAATAGTAGTGACAGCGGCAAGGAATACCGGACGCAAGCGGCTAACGCTGGCCCGTTGGATAGCTGTCAATCTCGGTAGGCCTGCATGGGTCTGAACCTCAATCTCATCCACCAATACCACGGCATTTTTAATCAACATACCAGACAAGCTGAGGACACCGAGAAGAGACATAAATCCAAATGGTAATCCCGTCGCCAACAACCCGACAACAACGCCGACGAGACACATAGGAACAACCAGCCAGATAATCACCGGCTCCCGAACAGTACCGAACAGCAGTATCGACACCAAGATCATAATCAGGAAGCCCAAGGGTAAACCTTTACCTAACGACTTCTGCGCATCGGTAGAACTTTCGTACTCACCACCGAATTCAACCTTGAAGCCTGGCGGCAACTTCATCTCTTCAACCCAGGGACGTATACGGCCAAAGGCTGCCATTGCCGTAACACCTTCAGGCGCATCCGCACTGATGGTAATAGTCGGTACCCTGTTGCGTCTTTGGATCAATCCTTCATCAGCAGTTAACTCGAAATCAGTAATCAACTGTCCTGCCGGAATATAACCCTGCTCATTGGGGCTCCACACCAAGCGGTCTTCCAGTGAACCCACTTGATTGCGATCTCCCTCTGGCATACGGGCAACAATAGGGATAATACGGTCACCGCTTTCAAAGTCTCCAACGGTGTAACCCGCAGTGGCAAACTGAATCATACGGCTGACATCAGCATTGGTAACCCCGGCAACTCGCGCCCGCTCATCATCCAGATGTGCGTGCAGAGTAGGCTCTCTGCTGCGCCAGTTGTGACGAATATCTTCCAGTCCTTTTTCACGGAACTGCTGTTCTACACTGACCGCCAAGGTACGCAGTGCCTGGTAATCCGGACCTGAAATACGCACTTCAACATCCGATCCGCCACCGGGACCAAATACCAGGCGTTTGAAAGTAATCAATGCTTCCGGCTGCGCTACACGCAACTTCGTCTTGGCACTCTCAATCAACTGGGGGATTTGCTCCCGGTTTTCAGTGCGGACAATCAACTGGCCATAAGACGCATTGGGTGGCTCGGGAGCATAGGTCAGCATAAAGCGATCAGCCCCGCGACCAGCTACCGCCGTTACGGAGACAACTTCATCCTGTTCCTGGAAGAATGCAGTCGCTTCCTGAAGCGCCTTGTCCGTACGGTTAATATCACTGCCCTGAGGCATGAAGTAGTTAACATAAAAAAGAGGAGCATTTGAATTGGGGAAGAACCCCTGCTTCACAAACCCGAAAGCAAAGTAGCTGGCCAGGGTCACCACAATAAGTACTGCAATGGTCAGGCCCCTGCGCTTCAACGCTCCTGATAAAGCACCGGAATACATGTTGTAGAAGCGGCCATCGTACGGATCATCCGAGTCGGCTTGCTTACCCGGCTTAAACAGGTGATAGCCCAGGTAAGGGGTAATAGTAATCGCCAGTATCCAGCTGAGTAGCAGGGAGATACCAATTACCGCAAACAGGGAGAAAAGGAATTCGCCAGTAGCATCATCGGACAGACCGATGCCCGAGAACGCCATAATACCGATAATGGTCGCACCCAGCAGCGGCCAGAAAGTCTGGCGGACTACGCGCCTGGCAGCACTCTTAGGCTCTTCTTTTCTCTGAACCCCCATCAGCATCCCTTCGGCAACCACAATGGCATTATCAACCAACATACCCATGGCGATAATCAGGGCACCGAGAGAGATCCGCTGCAAATTCAAGCCAAACAGGTTCATGATTAACACGGTGCCCAAAACGGTCAAACCGAGGACAGTGCCAACCACAACACCGGATCGCCAGCCCATAAATACACAAAGTACTAGAGTAACGATCACGACAGAGGAAACCAGGTTAAAGAGGAAACCGTCAACACTCTCCTCTACTACCTGGTGCTGCTCGTAAATAGGATGGATTTCTACACCCAGGGGCAATGCCTGTTTAATCTGCTCCAGCCTGGCCTCTACCGCCTTGCCAACGTTCACGATATTGGTATTTTCCGCACCGGCAACACCCAGCAGAATGGCCTGCTTACCATCAAATCGGGCAATAAAGCTTGGGCTTTCATCGTAACCGAGAGAAATATCGGCGATATCACGAACGGCCAGCATCGCGGTAGAACCGGGCACGCCGACGAGAATATTACGAATGGATTCCAGGTCACTCGCAGGATTATCAACCAGTATGCGGGTACGTAAATCCTGACCTCCAATCTCGCCAACTTTCTGGGTCGAACTTTCAGATTGCAGTACCTGCGCTAAGTCATCCAGGGAAAAACCAAACTGGGCCAGGCGGGATTCATCAATATCCAGGTAAGCCACTTCGTCGATAATGCCTGAGCGGGAAACCTTGGCAACCCCCTCAACTCCCAGTAACTCCCGGCGAATCGCTTTGGTAATTTCACGCATTTCAGTCAGCGAAAACCCTTCTCCGGTAATCGCATAATAAATACCGTAAACCTCACCAAAGTCATCATTCACAATGGAGGGTAAAGCACCGCTGGGCAGGTCACTTTGAGCATCATTAACCTTGCGCCGCAATTCATCCCAAACCTGGGCAAGTTCCTGCGAGGCATACTGATCTTTGATTTCCACCCGAATTTCAGACATTCCCGGACTTGAGGTGGAAGAGACCTTGTCCAGCTGTCCCATTTGTTGGATGGCCACCTCAAGCTTTTCGGTGACCTCCTCTTCTACACGCTGGGCGCTGGCGCCTGGGTAGAAGGTGTAAACACGGGCTTCCTTGATCGTAAACGCAGGATCTTCGAGGCGACCAATATCTGAAAGCCCCCAAAGACCACCGATTAAGCAAATCAGCATCAACAGCCAGCTATAAACTGGCTTTTCTATAAATATGTCAGAAATCTTCACAACATTTTCCCTACTGTTAACAGGGCCAGAGCTAACACACTAATTAGTGCTGTGCGTAATTGCGTACTTTTGCACCGTCATAAAGGTGCTGGCCGCCGGTAGCAACCAGTTTCATAGAAGGGCTAATGCCATCTTTAATCTGAACCGACTCACCATCAGTACGCCCGAGGATCACGGAAGCTTTGGAAACAGACTGGTCTGCATTAATTTGCCAAACATAGGGCTTACCTTCCGGGCCAGTCTGCACTGCTGAAAGGGGAACCCACAGATCACCACTCGCTTTATTCAACTTCACACTAACGCGAGCGGTCATGCCGGGAAGGATCTGTACATTTTCGGGGCGGGGCATTCCAAACTCGACAACGTAAGTCTGGGTAACGCTGTCTGCCTCAGCCTGGTGCTCACGGTAAGTAAGTGGGAACTCCTTGCCCGGCAAAAATTCAAATTCGGCGGTCATGGAGTTGACTTGCTCTTCATTAACCGTGGCCAACAGCTTTTCAGGCACGGAGATTTGAATTCGAACTTCAGAAATATTCTGCAAACGGACAATTGCCTGGCCGGCCTGGACATTGGTGTAATTCTCTACCAGCTGACGAGTCGCCAAAGCATCGAATGGAACCCTTAGCTGGGTATATGCCAGGTCCTGCTCAGCACGTTCCAGGGTAACTTTAGCCAAGTCAAAGTTACTTTTCGTTTCATCCAGCTGCTGCTGTGAAATAACTTTTGACCCTGCCAGAGAGCGTTGACGATTGAGGGTTTTTTCCAGTAACTCTACATTTAATCGGGCTTCTTTTACCCTGCGCAGGTAATCCCGCTGGTCAAGTTCTGCGATCAGGGTTCCCTTAGGAATAATTTCACCTTCGCGAATTGTGAGCTTGTCCAGCTTCCCACCGACCTGGAAAGATAGGTCGACACTCTGCACTGCCTTAACACGACCGGCAAACTGTCGATCTTTGACCTGGTCATTACTGGCAACGGTAGCTACTTTCACGGGCCAGACGTGCTCTGCTTGCGCCTGCTCCGTCTTCGATTCGGAGCATCCTGCCAGAACTGCAACTGCTGCAATCAAAACGGCCAATGAGAAACGCGATCTTGGCGATATATTCATATTCATCATCCACAAACTGTATTAACTGGGGCTGACCTTTAGTTCAGGTCGGCAGAGAGCGCCAGCAGACGTCCCTGTAAACGTTCAATAATCGGGTCTTCAGACTCAACCACACCGAGTACGCGACCCAGGAACATGCCCTGGGCCGCCAGGATTAGCAGTTCCGCCATTTCCGGGTCACGATACGCATCGCAGATATCGCGACGCTGCTGCTCCTCTTTGTCTTTTACCGGTCCCAGCAACATGGGGTCTTCGGCCACGGCGGCGATCAGTGAGCGAGGCAGCCCCTTGTCGTCCTCCATCAATTCAAAAATGCTCTTCAAGCGCGACACCAACAAGCTGTCCCCGGAGGACACAAAAGTGGCAACACTGTCATCTTCACGAGCTATTGCCGCCTCCAGCATCGCCTTCAGGAGTGACTGCTTAGTTCGAAAATGATGAATCAAACCGCCCTTGCTGAGCCCGCACTGTGCAGCCACCGCATCCAGGGTCAACTTGCGCGCCCCGCGATCCCGGACTACTTCTTCTGCTGCTCGGACAATGGCAGCTTTGTCGACTCTCGACACATAACCTCCTGGGCACCATCAATCAAAACCAACCGGTTGGTCGGTATCTTAGCGGCAACAATTCAAAGGTCAAGCTATGCTACGCTCCCTCACCAGAAAACATGGTTAAAAAGTGTTACGAGAGCGTTAAGTTCACGCTGGAGAGATGATTTATGACGGATCGGTACTGCCCCTGTGGATCGGGCAAGCCCCTTGATACCTGCTGCGGACTCTATTTGTCGGGAAAGGCTTACCCTAATAATGCAGAAGCGGTTATGCGCAGTCGCTATACGGCCTTTGCAACCGGAAATTTTCGGTACCTGAAAAAAACCTGGCATCCCGACACCTACCCAGAACTGCAAGCTGAGGATATTGAAACCCAGTGGACACAATTGGAAGTTATTAAGAGTAAGGCGGGACTAAAAAAGTCGATTGTGGAATTTAAGGCTTGGTATACAGAAAATGACCAAGAACACCTAATTCACGAAATTTCACTATTTAAGTTATTTAAGAAGCGCTGGGTATATTTGGAAGCTCTACCCAACTGGCCTAATGGGAAATAGGCTAGCAGAGAACGCGGCTAACTAAAGAGGCGATATCAACGAAAAAATAGCAGTAAAGGCCTGGGGGCGGGAGTCGCACTCCCGCACCTCTTTACGCAGCTTCTGCTTGCTAGCGAAACGACCCGAAGATTTTGCCTTTACGTGGGCACCGCCCTTTCTCATTAGCGGATTACGCGCAACGTAACTACGAATTTTTTCTTTCTTTTTCATAAAACTTCACCTTTTACTTTTAGTAGATCCACTCTTCCAAATATCTTCTCACTCAAAACTTGTATTGATACCTCCTTATTTACCCCTTGATACAAATTACCTGGCGTAGCGTGTGCACCACTTCCACAAGATCGGACTGATTCTCCATCACCTGATCAATATCCTTATAAGCAGCAGGAATCTCATCCAGAACGCCCTTATCTTTACGGCATTGCACACCTTGGGTCTGATCTTCCAAGTCCTTTCTGGTAAAACGCTGGCGAGCCGCTGTACGACTCATTTTTCGACCAGCTCCGTGGGCGCAGGAACAAAAAGATTCCTCATTGCCAAGCCCACGCACGATAAATGACTTAGCCCCCATAGAGCCGGGAATAATTCCCAGCTGATCTCTCTGAGCACTAATAGCCCCTTTGCGAGTCACGAATACATCTCTATCAAAATGGCGCTCGCGAACAACATAATTATGGTGACAGTTAATTGCCTCTGTGGTCAAAGTAAACTTTGGTAAGCTGACCTTCAGGCATCCAAGCACAAGCTTCATCATTTCCTGCCTGTTCCAGCGAGCATATTCCTGCGCCCAATTAACCGCTTCAATATAATCGTCAAAATTCTGGCAGCCTTCTGAGAAATAGGCCAGATCCTTATCAGGAAGATTGTGCATATGCCCAGCCATATCCCGACGGGCCAGCTGGATAAAATGCTGACCAATAGCATTGCCAATCCCTCGACTCCCCGAATGCAACATCACCCAGACAGCACCACTCTCATCAATACAAACTTCGATAAAGTGATTGCCACCCCCTAATGTACCCATTTGGGTCACCCAGGTTTTTTGTGGCTGATGCAGTTTCTTCAGTAGCCCTGGATGCTTTGAAAACAATCTATCCACACCGGGAGCTAAAAGTTTGCAGGCAGATTCCCTGGCGCTGATCAGTTTATGTCGTCCCTGACCAACCGGCACTTTCACCTCAATGGCGTCCCGCAGTGCTTTCAGATTGTCTGGCAGCTGATGGGCTTGTAGCGAAGTTCGCACCGCATTCATTCCACAACCAATATCCACCCCAACGGCAGCAGGAATTATCGCACTTACCGTTGGGATCACCGATCCTACCGTTGCCCCCTTTCCCAAATGCACATCCGGCATAGCAGCAACATGGGAGTGCACAATAGGAAGCTGGGCAATATTCTTTAACTGTTGCATTGCCTGGGGCTCAATATCATCGGTATAGATTTTTACCGGTACCGTGCCAGGCGCTGCATTTCGATTTAACACTGTTTTTACAGGCATATTTTATCCCTGGATTAATCCACTTAACTGAAACGGCAATCCAAGCTAAAACAAAAAAGCCCCGGCATTTGCCAGGGCTTTTGGAAGGTCTGGCTTGGAAAGCAATATCACTTTCCAAGCTCAAGCGCGTGAAAAGCGATTAAACAAATAAACTCTTGATATCTACATTTCGCATTTCACGGCTCCTTAGTGGTGCGATCCACTTCAAAAATACTGCCAATTAGAATGCTAACCTTGAAACTAGATCAGCAATGGAATTTAGGTGCAGTTTATTCTCATTTGGTACCATGTCAAGCCTGTTTTTTGCCTATCGATAAAAATTCTACCCTGAATTCACTAACCAACTTTTACTTTTCAACATAGCTTGAGGGCTCGCTATGCCATAAAATCGTGTTACCGAAATTACAGTCCAGTCGCCACACCCCCAAAATGACCACTCAAGAACCTACCATTCTCTTTGAAGACGACTACTTACTTGCCGCTTATAAACCAGAGGGGTGGCTTGTTCACAGATCAGAAATAGACCGCCATGAAAAGCGTGTACTTTTGCAATATTTGAGGGACCTATGTGGTAGCTTTCTTTATCCAGTACATCGACTGGATAAGCCTACCTCCGGTGTTATTATTTTTGCGAAAAGCAGCGAGATTGCTGCGCAGGTACAGCAACAGCTGGAAAGTGATTTATCATCAAAAAAATATATTGCTGTATGTAGAGGGTATAGCCCGGAAGAAGGTGTCATTGACTATGCCCTCCCCCCCGTTGCCGACTTCAAACACCAGAGGAAACGACCAAAAACGGATCTGCCGCGTCAGCAGGCTGTTACACTGCACCGACGCTTGGAGACTATTGAGTTACCTTATGAGGTTGACCGCTACCCAACCAGCCGGTATTCCCTAATAGAAATCCAATTGAAAACAGGGCGGCGCCATCAAATAAGAAGGCATTTCAAGCATATCCATCACCCTCTAATTGGCTGCCCGAAATATGGAAAGTCAACCCATAATCGTTTCTTTGCCAACAGACTCGAGTGCTCTCGACTGCTTTTGCATGCATCTGAACTCAAGCTTGAACATCCGATGAGCGGTTCTCAGCTGAAAATACAATGCGAAATACAGGGAAGTTTCTTGCAATTAATTCAGCGATTTAAATGGAAACTTTAATTTATAAAGCCTCCAAGTTACTCAGAAACCCTCAAGCCTTACATAGTGCATGGGGCGACCTGCCCAGGATAGGAGCACAATGGCGCTGAATTAATAATTTCCGATGTACAGCAGGCTGAGCTTCCGCCATTTAATTGGCCGCACCCAGGGCCGCCACAGGCCCCACACGAGCTGGAACAGCAAGCTCCTGACCCATTGTATATTCCAGCTTTCTCATTTTCGCATACAGCCCCCTTAAGACCATATATCTTTCTCCCTTGCTTCACTGAAATATTGTCAAAGTAGGCATAGACTTTTTTGGAGGGTGACCACAAAGCTGAACTACCGCCATGAAAAGTACTGAACTGAAATTTATCAATAGCTACCCTATCACTACCAGTCAGCCGTAACCCTTGTTCCTCTATAATTTTTTTGCCATTTATAAATAGCTCGATATATCCGTCAGCATTATTTGCACTGCTATTTAATTGCACAAACAACTCAATCCGATACCAAGTATCCCGCTCAAATCTAAAGCTGTCATTCCCTTGATACCCATCTCCACACCGAGCGACTCTATCCTGATGATAGGTATAGAGCCCAACCCTACCCTCCGCACCAAACTTAACCCGCACACTCCAACTCTTCGGATCAATAGGTACGCATCCTGAAGCCTGTCCCCCACCAGCAAGGCCGTGTAGCTTACCACCCTTAACAAATTCGAAGTTCCGATGAAACTTCACATCGTAAGCGAGAGTTGCCGATGAAACAGATTTGGCTAATTGGGTTGATGTACTAATTCTCTCCGAACCCTTTTCATAAGGAATATACTGAGCTTCCAGAGCATAGCCATCACCGGGCATTGGAATTAAATTTAAATGCTGATCATCAAACGTAGCCAGTGGTTGTAAATCAAAAGTTCTTCGCAACAAGGTAATATCGGTATATTTCATATAGGGAATCCCAACCCGATATCTACCAGAATTTGAAATTGCTCTGAATCTGCCTTGATTTGATGAGAACCCATGTACATAGATCTTCTTTCTTACAAATTTTTTCATTTCCTCATAATTCAAATAAAACTTGAATCCATGGGGAACGCCCTGGGTATCACATATATTGGCAATTCCCTTTGACGACTTCTGATCAGCTCTGGAAACTTTTAATGGAAACCCGCTTCTACTGTCTCCACCTAGATAAAGACCAACAGAAACTGACTTGAATACTCCTTTCTGACACGCCCACCCAGAAACAACCAAGCCTCCCCCCAAATATTCAACCCGATCAACCCTACCGATCATCTGGGCGAAATCCTGATTACCTGTACTAAATGAAAAAAGAGTCACGAGTAAAAACACAGAAAACATCTTGGATAATACCCGACAGCATTGACATCACTATTAAATATAGAAGCTACTTGTTCAGGTGAGTGAGAGCACACACAGCCCAAGAAAATCATAAGAAAGCGCGAAAATAAATGCTAAAGGCTTCCGCCGTCTTGGCGGAACAATATTGGATTTAAGGGCGTTTAACGCCCTTTAGAAACTTGATGCAAAAATATTCACTGAGATGAAAGGCGCTAGTCACGCAAATGAGGGGCGCAGAAACTAAAGTTAGTGTTCAGAATTACCGTGAGAAGCCTCTTCTTGAGATTTACTGCGAATCCCAAATAGCCCCTTGCGCTCAGCTATACCCTCCGGCTCCGGCTGCAAAAAACTGCGCAATTTATCTTTTTCCCACATGGCATCCTGATAGCCGAGATCGATAAGTTCTTCGATATATGGCCTTTCAAATAATAGATAACTGGCTGCAGAAACACCGCCACCGGGATTGGTCGCACCCGTAGAGCGGAATAACCAGCGTAGCGCCGAGGGAAGGTGACCAAGTTTTCTGCCACTAAGACGCCCTAAACTCTGCGAGGGCTCAATAACAACCGACTCTACCGAACGCAACAGTTTCAAATCCGAATGATCTGTTGGATCCACATAGTCAAGTAACATATTTACTCGATCCAGATGCTCCAAGTCTGCCTCCAAGCTATCGATAAATGCGGCATTGAATAACTGAGCAGCTATTTGCGCCATCGAAGGGGACTCCATCTGCGCAGGACTGTTTCGACTCCCCCAATGGGCTGGAGAACGGTTGTCCGACACACCCACCACAAATACACGCTTGGCACCGAGATGCAGTGCCGGACTAATCGGGGCCATCAGACGAATGGCACCATCGCAAAAATAAACTCCATCCAATTTGACCGCCGGGAAAATGGCAGGAATTGCTGCTGACGCCAATAGATGGTCCGAGGTTAATTGAGTGGGTACTCCAAAGCGACGAAACCGCTGCCATCCTTTAACATTCTCCGCTCCCTGAAAAAAGCTGACGGACTGCCCTTCACTATAAGAAAGTGCATTAACACTTGTGGCATGCAAATGCCCAGCCGAAATATTTTTTTGAATATTGTCAAAGTTTATCTCGCGCTCAACCAAGCTGCGCAGCGGACTGTTATCCAGGAGTGCCAAAGGTTTTTGTCTACCCACACCTTGGTTCAAGAGCGAACGACTGATAGAAAACAGGTTCCCAAGTAAACTACGCCAACTGGTGCGATAAACCTGCTCAACACTAAGCTGCAACCAAACAGAGCACATTCTGTCGACAGCTTCTTTAAAGGTACCTGTATGAGAGGCGAGAAGCATCGCGTTCATAGCTCCTGCAGAGGTGCCGCAGATTATTTGAAAGGGCCGAGGATTATCTTCTGGAACCAGTTCCGCAAGCGCCCTTAAAACGCCCGCTTGATAGGCAGCACGCGCACCTCCCCCAGAGAGAACCAGAGCGTTACGCTGGCCAGGTTTGTTACTTTCACTGTTACTTGTCGACAAAGTTTTCTTCCAATACAACAAGCCCGCAAACAACAGAGTCCGCTTAAAGGCTATTGAGAAAAAAGCCCATATACAACTCAGATTCAGAGTTGCCGGGGATATTTGGTAAGATAAATAGAATCTTTTAAGTGTACTTATTATTCTAAATCGATAGATCTATTAGAGAGCCATATCTACAACGTAACGACCTATTCCATGCCCTCTATTTAAGCGCGCAAGAAACTCTGGAGCCTGATCAAGGCTAATATTCTCTGCAATACTGTCGAGCTTATCGCCGATATACCACTCACTGGCCAACCGCTTCCATACTTCTGCCTTCTTTTCTATTGGCAAAACAGCGCTATCCACACCCAACAAACTAATACCGCGCAAGATAAATGGAAATACATTGGCGTGAAATTGAGCACCTGAAGCCATACCACAAGCAGCCACTCCGCCGCCGTAGCGCAGGGATTTAATGACATTAAAAAGCGTTTCCCCGCCCACAGTATCTACAGCCCAAGCCCACAATGGCTTGGCCATCGCTTTATTGGCAAAAGGGGCCAGCGTATCCCGGTCGAGAACCTTCCATGCGCCCAATCTCGCCAAATAATCAGCAGACTCCAACTTTCCCGTCACTGCTGCGACACGAAAGCCTAGCTTCGCCAGCAAGGCGACGGCAACAGAGCCGACGCCCCCGGTTGAACCTGTTACCAGAATCTCTCCATCCTCAGGAGATGCGCCGGACTCCAGGAGCTTTTCCACACAAAGCGCGGCGGTAAAACCCGCCGTACCCAGTGCCATAGACTCCCAAGCTATTAGGCCCTCGGGGACTGGTAAGGCCCATTGCGGAGGAACGGCAATACGCTCTGCAAGTCCACCAGAAGTATTCATGCCCAAATCGTAGCCATTGACCAATAATTCGGCACCCGGTTGAAACGTCTTGCTCCGATCGAACAGCACTTTGCCCACCGCATCAATACCCGGGGTATGGGGGTAGGCATTAGTAATCCCACGATTGCCAAACGCAGATAAAGAATCTTTGAAATTCAAGGATGAATAACTTACGGCCAACAGCAAGGGGTTATCGGGAAGCTCAGAAAGCTGACGCTCAACAACAGACTGGTCAAACTTTCCCGAAGCTACTTCGGCAACCTGAATTGCCCGAAATTTTTCATCCCTATCTATTTCCATGGGGTATATCCCGCAACACTATCAACCTGTAACGTTACAACTATTGAGCCTGATGACGCAGAGCTGCCAGCCGTGAAAAGAGACGAGTGACCGCCGATTCCACACCGGCTTCTGCCGCCAACCCTATTTTCTTAGCTATATTTTTCCGTTCTTTGAATTCCACCTGATATAAGTCGCAGTCCTTAGCACAACTGGTCAAGTATTCATCTGATGTTTTCAGTTCATCGACCAGTCCCAAGGATAGAGCTTTTTGCCCGAACCAAACCTCGCCCGTGGCAACTTTGTCGACGTCGAGTTTTTGACGGTACTCCCCGACAAAGTGCTGAAACAGAATATGGATCTCATCTAAATCCTCTTGGAACTTCTGTTTACCTTCCTCAGTATTTTCACCAAACATGGTTACAGTGCGCTTGTACTGGCCCGCAGTAAACAGTTCGTAATCGATATCATTGCGCTTCAGCAGGCGGTTAAAATTCGGCATCTGAGCTAAAACACCAATAGAGCCCAACATCGCAAAGGGTGCTGCCAGGATACGATCTGCAACACAGGCCATCATGTAGCCCCCGCTGGCAGCTACTTTATCGACAGCAATAGTCAAATGGATACCTGCATTGCGAATCCTGGTTAACTGACTGGCGGCCAAGCCATAGTTCGCCACCATACCCCCAGGGCTTTCAAGACAAAGGAGAACTTCATCTCCGGACTCTGCCACTTGAAGAATGGCCGTCACCTCTTCACGCAAATGGGAAAGCGCACTCGCTTTGATATCCCCATTAAATTGCATAACAAAGACACGCTTGCGCTCGGAGACCAACTCCCCTTTTATACCCTTGGACTCATGCTCTCCTTCCTCTTTAGCAACGTCAGAAGAAGTAGCAGCACTTTTTTCAGGCTGCTTTTTGCTCTCAGCTTTATGTTTTTTAGCCAGGGCTTTTTCCTGAGTCTTCTTTTCTTTCGCCATTTGCTTTTTACGACGGGCAAATTCGTGCTTATCCATCACAGCTTCAAGCAGTGTTTCTTTAAACTGCTCATAGCGATCATTCAAATGTGTAACTGTGATATGTCCCTGAACTCGCTCTTTCAGCTGCTCTCGATTTGCAAAAATAAAACCTATTAACACCATTAAGGCCACGACAACCGTAACAATTTTGGCTAGAAAAAGGCCGTATTCAATTAAAAATTCCACTTAGACTCCATTTTCCGTCTTAACTAATTTTTATTTAGCTTCAGTATTTTACTGCCAACCTTCCAAGGCGGAAGTTGCTCGCTGATTAAGGGGGCGAGCCAACAAACCGCTGTGGCTAATACGCACCTCGTAAACCGCACCGTCCTCCATAGGTAGAAATGTGGCACTGCCATATACCGCATCAACAAAGGGCAACTTGCGATCAACACCGCGTACAAACTGCCAGACATCCACGCCATAGTTCGCCCCCTCTATTTCATGGACAGAACGCTCGCGAGCTCGCTCATCCTGCAGCGTGAGATAGCGACCACTCAACCTGTCCAGACGATAAGCGGGCTTAATTCCCCAGCGGGCTAATTGACCCTGCCACTTGAGCATTCGGGCATCCAACTGCCACTGATCCCCAAGCAATTCAAACTTTTGCGCTATACCATCCGCATCAGAAAACTTGACCTCAAATTGCTGCTCGGCAATTTTACGAAACGAAACAATGCCAACACTGTGCTCTTCAGCCAGGTTTCTATAGCTGTAAACATCTGCAGCAATCAGGACAATCCAAAGAGCAGTTGCAAAAAGAAAAAGACCGGCGGATCCACGTATAAACCCCAGGAACCAATTTCCCGATAGCAGGACTCGCGCCCCCCAAAAAACAAACAACAACGCCAGGATGGCAATAATAAAGGTAATTGCTATATACATTATGATTTCTACTCCCTGATACTGCGCAACATCTTTAAACCAACCTTACAGGCGGTTCTTCGCTGCAGCCTTTTCGACAAAAGTGTGGATCAAGCGGCCGGACAGGGTTTGTATGGGCGGTATAGCTGGCAATGAACTGTAGTGGAACCAGTTTGCCTCTTCTATCTCATTGGGATCCAAGCACAATCCCCCACCTTGCCACTCCGCCAAATACCCGATCATCAACTGCCCGGGAAAAGGCCAGGATTGGCTCCCCACATACTCCAGGGCACCCACTTTGAGCCCCACTTCCTCATAGACTTCACGCACCAGCGCTTGTTCTGCACTCTCACCGGGCTCTATAAACCCAGCGAGGGCCGTATAAGTTGCATTTCGACGCGAGGCATGACGAGCTAAGAGACACTCATCTCCCCGTGTAACAAGCATAATTACACAGGGGGAGATTCTGGGGTAGACAGTAAGATCACAAGCCGGGCAGGTGCGAGCGCGATCATTAGAGTGATAGATGGTGGGAGTGCCACAACGACCGCAAAATCGATGTTGGCTATCCCAATGGGAAATCTGTAGCGCCCGCCCAGCCAATGCAAACATCGGCTCCTCAACCAAAGTCAGCAGGCTGCGCAGGTTTCGCCATTCATAGCCGGCAATTTCAACCTGGCGAGACAAAACGTGGACACCACACGCCCGCCCACTTAGCTCTCCCAAATAGTGGCTGGATTGAACAGCCTCTGCTACCAATACCTGGGCGTCGTGGAGGAAAAAATCTCCTCGGCAGAGAATCAGCCCATCAGCAATCAGGATATGCTGGGAAAATTCCGGGACTGCCCACACATTACCTGCTGGGACAAACTTATCTACCAAGGAGACCTCCTTAATTATGCGGCCTCAACGGGATAACCCAGAGCAGTCAAGCTTTCGATAGCGAGACTGAGGGATTGAATATCTGCTTGCCTATGCAGCTTTACCTCTCCCAGGTAGTACTCAAGGCTGATAATCGCATCGGCAAAAATATGTAAAGATTGCTCTACTTCAGGACCGGCATCATGACGGTCGATAACAGTTTCAACAAAGTTCAGCAAACCTTCAACTACGGCCGCCGCTCTACTTAAGTTGAGAACGATCAAGCCTCCGCGCACTGAGTTCAAAGTAGTGGAAACATTGCGAATATGGCCATGATCAAAGTCGGACTCTGCATAGGCCGCCAGCGCTCTCTTAATCAACGCCAAACCTGCTTCAGCCTCTTTAAGTACAGCCACTTCCGCTTCCGCCAGCTGGCTGTGCTCAAAGGCAATATCCGCATGACCGTATTCATCCAGATCAATAGAAGTACTCTGCTTGAGCGCTCTTACCGTGCTATCAACCATCAACACCTGGCCTGTCAGTTTCTGCAGTGCGCTGTCCGCTATGAAACCGCCCGCGCCGGAGGCACTCTGGTATTCCGCAACCGCGCTGCGCAGACTCTCTCCAACCCGCTTAAAATTGAGCATCTGCAAGGTACCGGCCACTCTCTGTAGAGAAGAAGCGAGGCCATCTTCTGCATCCAAGGAAGTAGTACCAATTAACTCAGCGTCATCCAACATTCGGCGCACACCGGACAACTCCTCCTCTAAGGCGTTAGCAACTGCGGTAATTGCCGTGGCGCCGGGGCCTCCAAGGGTGGCTCGCTCCCGCTCTAATTCCTCTTCACTGTAATCAAGAGGCTCTGCGGAGAAAGCCTCCAGCAACTTGCCACCAAAGCCCTCGGGCTTGGAAAGAGTCAGCCAATAGAGGCACTCTTTCAGTAAAATCGGTGGCGCAGGCTGATCTAAAGCTGTGTCGCACTCTTTTTGTAATGCTCGCAGCCAGCGATCAAACATACTGAAAACCATCACCCGGGATCGACTGATGCGCATTTCTTGGGAGGCCATGCCCGCAAGTGCCGCCCCTGCTACCACCCATAAACGCCCGTTTGGGCGCCCCATGGTGATGCTTGCGATTCTCTCAAGGGCACGAGACATCATCGTGTACGCTGGGCCCCGAGGTTTACCTCGCAACAGAGCCAACAAACCAACCTGGTACATATGACGGAATCGGCGAACAAAACTATTCAAGTCTTCCGACATAACCGCAGAAGCCCCTGCACCAGGCACAGCTCCCTCCAAGTTACAACGGAAAAAATGACTTTCCGGCACAGGGGGCTGGGACCGGGCCGCGCGCAAATTATTGATATAGGGGATCAGCAATTCTGGACGGGCAATGGCACGACTTTGAACAAATTCCAAGTAGCGTCCCATTACGTAAAAACCTGTACCCAGCGCTTCCATCAGTTCTTCTGAGGCGCTCTGTCTCTCCTCTAATACCTCTGTAAGCGCTTTGATTTTCTCTTGGGCAAGGAGCTCAGCTGCCTGGAGCTGCACCATCTGCAATACTCCACTAACCTGCCTGAGTGCAGCTAAACTCTGTTCGAGAGCCTGCTTTTGGGAAGTATCCGCGGCAAATTTATCCAAGTGTGAGGCGGCATTATCGATGGTAGCTACCAGCTCATCCTTCACTACATTGACAGAAGTGATATTGATCTTGCGCAATTCAGTCTTTGGCTGCACCGCTGCATTCTTCCTATAATCGAACAAAAAACAACCAGATCAGAATGATTCTGGCCTCATTAAGGGCAATTTACCCCAATAAATAAAAGAGTCCACCTTTCGCCAAACAATTTCCACCGAATAATCGACAAATAACCTAGCGGCGGGGCTGAAGCCCCTAAATTACTTGAATTTTCCAGAAAACCCAGTAGCGTTTGCTACTTTCAAGTTTAAAGCTGTACGTTTTTTTGTGTTAAAGAACAAAAACCAATCAATCTGTGCACAATAAACCCGGGGAAGCACGCAGCGATAATTGAGCTCAGGTATCTATTTCGCATACACCGCCGATTCCCAAAGATTCCATTTTGACCCACAACAATGGGTTAACCAAGGAAGTAAATGATGAACACTTACAACAACACCATTGCGGCATCCGGCGGCGGATTTGGTCGCGCCTTTGCCGAAAATTTTCTCGGCGAAGCGCCTGATTGGTACAAATTGACCATAGCCGCCTTTTTGCTTCTCAACCCATTAATACTGTATGTATCGGGGCCTTTTGTAACAGGCTGGGTCCTTATTGGTGAATTCATTTTTACCCTGGCGATGGCCCTGAAGTGTTACCCACTTCAACCCGGCGGACTGCTCGCAATTGAAGCCGTATTGATGGGTATGACAAGCACCGATGCCGTCTACCACGAGGTAGTTGAGAATATCGAAGTTATTCTGCTGCTAATGTTTATGGTGGCCGGCATTTACTTCATGAAGAGCCTGCTTCTATTTGTATTCACTAAAATTTTGATTAATGTGAATTCGAAATCTCTGCTGTCACTACTTTTCTGTGCTGTATCTGCAGTACTGTCAGCGTTCTTAGATGCCTTGACCGTAACTGCTGTTCTGATTGCGGTTGCCGTAGGCTTTTACTCAGTCTATCACCGGGTCGCCTCCCAGCAGCCACACCACCACAACGACCACGACCACTCCAACGATGAGCATGTCGTGGAGTATCACCGCGAAGACTTGGATCAGTTTCGAGCCTACCTTCGCAGCCTGATCATGCATGGCGCCGTAGGCACTGCTCTCGGTGGTGTTTGCACCTTGGTTGGAGAACCGCAAAACCTGCTGATCGCTGAGAAAGCCGGGTGGGAATTTGTACAGTTTTTCCTGCAGATGGCCCCAGTAACCATTCCAACATTCTTTGCCGGCCTAGCTACTTGTTTCTTTTTGGAGAAAATTAAAATGTTTGGCTATGGAGCCCAGCTCCCTAGCGCAGTACGTGAGATACTGGTTAATTTTTCCAAAGAGGAAGAAAAGAAGCGCACCTCGGCGCAGGTTGCCGAGCTGTGGATTCAGGGCATTGTCGCTGTGGTTCTGGTTTTTGCCCTGGCGTTTCATGTTGCCGAAGTCGGTATCATTGGCCTGATGATTATTGTACTTCTGACCTCGTTTAACGGCGTTGTTCAAGAAGCTAGAATCGGCCACGCGTTTGAAGAGGCACTGCCATTTACTGCACTGCTCGTGGTTTTCTTTGCAATTGTTGCAGTGATTCACCAGCAGCACCTATTCGAGCCTGTAACAAACTTCGTTCTCACACAAAAGCCCGAACAGCAGCCAGGATTGCTATTCATGGCAAACGGTATTTTATCGATGATCAGCGACAATGTTTTCGTGGCAACGGTTTACATTAACGAAGTTAAAGCTGCCCTCACCGCAGGTGACATTACCCGTGAACATTTTGACAAGCTGGCCATTGCCATCAATACCGGAACCAACCTACCCAGCGTTGCCACTCCCAATGGACAAGCTGCATTTTTGTTCCTGCTGACATCGGCCCTGGCACCTCTCATACGCCTATCTTATGGCCGCATGGTGATCATGGCTCTGCCCTACACCATCGTACTGAGTATTGTTGCTTTGATTTGCGTGGTCTACGCGATCTAAAGAGAGCTTGTATAAGAGACTATCTGGATGGGTGGAGATTGATAATTCCCACCCACTCAGAAAAAGAAAAGCGCAATAAACATCAAGGTTAAAGAGAACACCTCTTCATTGATGTGCTACCAGAAGTGTTTGCCCGCTGATTTCTCCAGCAAACCTAGCATCGATTGATGCGCTTCAGCTTCCTGTGGCGTAGCACGCGCTACTAGCAAGGGCGCGCGATCTGCCGATAGGCGACGAATGGCTTCACCCGCCGCATCATTTTCCGCCTTCTTACCTTCCTCCCCTTCCGAGGAATCACCCTGTGCCAACACCAAATCGGTTTGGCCACCGGTCATCATCAGGTAAACGTCGGCAAGAATCTCCGCATCCAGCAATGCGCCGTGCAAATCCCGCTGGGAGTTATCGACAAAGTAGCGCTTACAAAGAGCGTCCAGATTGTTTTTCTGCCCGGGGTGCTTTTCCCGGGCCATTGTCAGGGTATCCAAAACCCCACAATGCGCATTAACATTGCGCCAGCGCGGATTACCCAGCAGCCTCAGCTCAGCATCAATAAAACCGACATCGAAGGGCGCGTTGTGAATAACCAGCTCTGCACCTTCACAGAAGGTCATAAATTCATCGGCGATCTGAGCGAATACGGGTTTGTCTGCCAGGAATTCATTAGTGATTCCATGGACCTCAATAGCCCCATCTTCCACTTGTCGCTGAGGATTGATGTACTGGTGATAGTGACGGCCAGTCAACTTCCGGTTAACCAGCTCTACGCAACCAATTTCAATAATACGATGGCCGCTTTTGGGATCGAGACCTGTTGTCTCTGTATCGAGAACCACTTGACGCATATGCAATATTCCCCTCAGGACTCCAGTTCATCGACGCCACGATTTGCCAACTGATCGGCCCGCTCATTGCCCGGGTGGCCGGCATGACCTTTAACCCAGTGCCACTCTACATCATGCTGGGAGACGCTCTCATCCAACTGCCGCCATAGGTCTGCATTTTTGACAGGCTTCTTACTCGCCGTTTTCCAACCATTCTTTTTCCAGTTGTTAATCCAGCCGGTAATTCCCTGGCGCAGGTACTGTGAGTCAGTATGTAAATCAACTTTGCACGGCTGTTTAAGAGCCTCCAAAGCTTTGATTGCAGCTAACAGTTCCATACGATTATTGGTGGTATGCGCCTCCCCACCAAACAACTCTTTCTCCCGCTCACCGTACACCAACAGGGCACCCCAACCGCCGGGGCCAGGATTACCGCGACAAGCGCCATCTGTATAGATAGTAATTTGTTTCAAAACTTACGCCAAAATTAGATATGGGGCCGATTTTCAGCGAAATCAGCGCTTTTGATGCTTCCCGCGTGCTGCAACGCGAGGGCTCGACGGGGTGGCAACCAAAGCGGGCTTTCTCTCGGCCCGCCAATTGATTTTAATAGTGCGAACACGTGCCACTTCTTTGCGGGCGACTATGATGTAAAAGCCCCCCCATGGCAAGTGCAAGCGGGAGCCAAGGCGCTCCATCCAAGCCGTCTTGGAAAGCAATTCCTTTTGCTGTAATGGCAAGCGGAAGAAGCCGCGATCTACCCTCTCAGCCTGCAAGTCCAACAGATTCATCCAGTCGGCAATTCGAGCAGCCCGCAGTTGATTTCCGCGCTGGTAAGCCCCCCTGGAAAATAGCAGACGGGACAAGCCGAGCAAGGAAAACGGGTTAAACCCGATTAGCAGCATATGACCACCGGGTATCAAAACCCTGGCCGCCTCTCTCAATACTTGGTGGGGATGACTGGAGAAGTCCAAAAGGTGATGCAGCAGTACTACATCGATTGAATCGGCGGGGAGGGGCAGTTGCTCGAACTCTACTACCGCAGCCCCGCCCTGCTCAGAGGTCGCCCCCAATCGAAAACGATGATTGATACGACTGAAAGTGCCAAAATCAACGGATTGGGTCACGCTGGCCTGTAGAAAGTGATAACCGAAAAAGCCCTCCACTAAAGGTTGGGCCAACGCCAGCTGTTGCGAGAGAATCTCCTCTCCCAGCGAACTGGAAAACCAATGGGATAGCGCTGGGCAGACCTTGCCAAGAGGGGATTGCTCCTCATCATTACCAGGCCTGCTCTTTCCGGTCATCATATCTCCATTGATCAATCTAACAGCTATTCAATTCTACACTCGGGCGATGTTTCCAGGGCCTTATCTAAGTAAACCAGTCCTCAGGTAACAATTCACACCGTCTCACGCCTTCCATGATATTGTTCTGCTATTCAGCGATAAGACGATCCGATTATGCTATCCATCACGCCAATCCCCGCCTTTAATGACAACTATATCTGGCACCTGCAAAAAGATGGTCAGCACTGGGTAGTCGACCCTGGTGATGCGCTGCCAGTAGAAAAGGCCCTACAGGGGACCAGGCTCAGCGGCATTCTCATTACTCATCACCACTATGACCATACCGGCGGCATCGAAACGCTTTGTCGCCAGTACCAGTGCCCTGTCTATGGCCCCGAGCACATACCTGGTGTCACTCACCCCATTGCCGGTGGAGATTCCTTACAGATCCTTGGCATGCCCTTCCAGGTACACGCTGTTCCGGGGCACACTCTAGACCACTTAGCTTTGGTTTTGAATGAAACCACAGCAGCAGGCGGTGAACAATTACACCTTTTTTGTGGTGACACTCTTTTTTCCGCTGGCTGCGGCAGGTTGTTCGAAGGCACTCCAGAGCAGATGTACCATTCTCTGCAAAAGCTCAGTAAATTACCCGCCGCAACTTTTGTCTATCCTGCACACGAGTACACACTCGCCAACCTGAAGTTTGCCCAAGCGGTAGAGCCTAACAATCAAGCCATTGAGGCAAGGGTTGCTCAGTGCAAAGCCTTGAGAGTAGAAAACGAGCCAACTTTGCCTTCAACTATCGCCCTTGAGCTAGACACCAACCCATTTCTTCGCTGTCAGTATCCGGAAGTTAGGCAGACAGCTATCAATTCGAGACCGGAGTTAAATGACGGAAGCGATAACGTAGATATTTTTGCGAGCTTGCGCGGCTGGAAGGACAACTTCTAAACGCCCAACTTCACCTAAACTCCTCTCAGGCTGGGTGATAAACTAGCAATTTGCATACTTTTTAACCGTCAATATTGACCGAAACTAATTTGCCTAATTAGAATCAAAAGTAATTGACCAAATGCCTGGCGCTTTACCAATAATTGTTCTGAAATGCGTCAGGATGAATTACAAGAAAGACTCGCGGATATCACACATGGTTCACAAGAATTTTGCCGTAGCATTACTAGCCGCTACGGTAGGGGCCTGCTCGCAATTACCGGAACAGGCCTCTGCGCCCGAAACTGAAAATATCCCTGCAGAGGAAACCTCTGTCGCGAGTGACCGAGCTGTTAAAAAGCACGAACCCTCTGAAGCGGTCCCTCCCCCCGTAGACATCTGGGCAAGACTTCGTCAGGGATTCGCCCTGGATCACCACACCAGCGACCCCAAGGTTAAGGAATATATTGCTTACTTCGCCCGCAACGAGGGCTATATGGCTCGGGTAACCGAGCGCTCTCGTCGCTATATTTTCCATGTTGCAGAACAGCTGGAACAGGCAAATCTCCCACTTGAATTAGCGCTGCTCCCCATTGTCGAGAGTGCATACGACCCCTTCGCCTACTCCCACGCCCGGGCTTCCGGTATGTGGCAGTTTATCCCGGCCACCGGGCGCTCTTTCGGGCTCGAGCAAAACTGGTGGTATGACGGACGCCGCGATGTCCATGAATCCACCCAGGCTGCGGCAAAGTACTTCAACTACCTACACGATCGCTTTGATGGGGACTGGGAGCTGGCACTCGCTGCTTACAACGCCGGTGAGGGAACGGTTCGCAGAGCCGTAGAGCGCAATCGTCGCAACGGGCTTGGCACCAGTTATTGGGATCTCAAACTACCGCGGGAAACCAAGCGCTATGTACCCCAGTTGCTGGCTCTGGCGGAGGTTATATCCCGCCCGGACCATTACAAAATCCCACTGCATGATGTCTCCAATGAGCCCTACTACGCCCGTGTCGATGTAGGCAGTCAGATCGATCTGGCCCAAGCTGCAGAACTTGCAGAAATTGAGATTGAAGAGCTGTACCTACTGAACCCAGGCTATAACCGCTGGGCAACCGACCCCAACGGAAACCACCAACTACTGATTCCAATAGAGACCCAGGAAAAGTTTGAGAGCGCCCTGGCACAACTTCCCAAGGAAGAGAGGGTAAGCTGGCAGCGCTACACCATTGCCCGAGGCGACACCCTTTCCACTATCGCTCGCCGCTACCAGACCACCGTCGGAGCGATACGCGAAACAAACAAACTGCGCAGTAATAATATTCGCGCCGGTAAAACACTGTTAATCCCCAGCGCATCGGGCCCCGCAGGACAGTATGCCTACGCACTCGATCAGCGAGTTAAACGCAAGCAGTCTTCCGGCAAGGGCCAGAAAGTTAATTACACTGTACGCCCTGGCGACAGCCTTTGGGGGATTTCACGCAAGCTGGATGTGACCGTAAAGCAACTGGCCAGCTGGAACAGCATGGCACCGGGAGACACCCTGCGCCCTGGACGCACCCTGGTGGCTTACAACGGCTCCCCCGCAGTATCAGAGAACAACCGCACTACCCGCAAGGTTTCTTACCGGGTACGCAGCGGCGACTCTCTATATCGGATAGCTAATAAATTCAGTATCGAAATCGATGATATTCTCCGCTGGAATAAGATAAACAAGTCCAAGTATTTACAACCCGGACAGCGCTTAACCTTATTTGTGGATAGTGCCAGCAACACTTAAAGCGCACACTACCCTACAGGGAGTTAGCCATAAAAAAACCCGGCAATTGCCGGGTTTTTTTATGGCTCAATAACAACCGTTACTCGGCAGATGAGGCCAGATCGATTTTTGCCTGATCGGACAAGTAGCGCTGGATAGCTGCTAACTCGGCCCCACCATTTACAGAGGCCAATTGCTGCATCAGTGCCTGACGCTGCTCTTTACTCTGCTTGGACAGTTCGCCCGGGCGCACGCTGCGCAGATCGAGAACTACCAGATCACCATTATTTGTAGCGAAGCTGGTCACTTCATCTTTGCCAGCAGATGGTGCAGGCAATGCAAATGCCTTGGCATTAATCTCACCGCGCTGAGCAAAACCACCGCGACGAGTTTTATCACTGGTCTCCAGGGTTAAACCTTGCGCTTCTGCCAGTTCTGCAAAACTAGTACCAGTAGCGAGCTTCTCTTTAAGCTCTTCCGCTTGCTTAGCCAATTGCTCACTAGCCTTATCACGCTTCAAACGGTCAACAATTTGCTGGCGAACCTCTTCCAGAGGGTAGGTACCCGCGGGCTTAGAGTCGGTGACCCGCAAAACGACAGAGTGCTCATTGTTCAGGTTGATCACATCTGAAGTATTGCCATCTTCCTTCACTTCCACAGAGAAAGCAGCCTCGATAACCTGCCCGTTAGAAAGGACGCCAGATGCGCTCTCGCGCGAAAACAGATTGGCAGTCTTCAGGGGAACACCCAACTCTTCAGCGGGCTCAGCCAGGTTATCCGCGTTGTATGCCAGATCGGCAAGACGGGACAAGGCATCAACAAACTCGCGCTCGGCAACAGACGCACGCAGTCGCTTTTCGATCGCCACTTTTTGCTCTTCGAAGCTCGGCGGTTCACTCTGCTCTACTTCCAACAACTTGATAAAGTGAGTTCCACTATCGGTGGTCACTGGAGCAGAAACCTGACCCACTTCCAGCGCGGCCAAGGCCTGCTCGAAAGCCTCTGGGAATACATCACCTGTGGTGTAACCCAACTCACCGCCTTCCTCCGCAGAGCCTACGTCTTGGGAGTAAGTCTTTGCCAACTCGGCGAAATCTTCGCCGGCATCCAGTTTGCTCTGAATCTCAGCAATTTTTTCTGCGTCAGCTTCTTCAAGCAAAATATGTGCAGCACGACGGCGAAGTTCCGATGCGAAACCTTTCAGCTCTTGCTCGTACTGAGCGCGAACATCGCTTTCAGAAATATCAATGTTACCGGCAAATACTTCAGGAGTTAGCTCAATATACTCAACCGCCACCTGCTCTGGACGCTGGTATTGCCCTTGATTCTCCTGGTAGTACTGTTCTACTTCAGCATTCGAAACCTGAGTCTCTGCTAGCAGGCCTTCAACTGGCATCACCACGTAATCAAAATCACGCTCTTCCATAGAGGCGGCAACAATCTGTTCTGCATCCGCCTGGGTAGTAAAAGCACTTTCAACCACACTATTTGCGTACTGCTCCAGCGCCATATCATTTTCCATAATCTGGCGGAAGCCTGCAGGGCTATACCCCATACGACGCAAAGCATCGCGGTACATTTGCGGATCAAAACTGCCGTTCACCTGAAAAGCCGGAATTCCCACGATCGCTCTGTCGACCGCCGCAGAGCTCATCACCATACCGCTGTCCTGAGCAGCTTGGCGCATCACAGCACTGGAAACCAACTGGCGTAAAACTGGCTCACGCAACTGCTCATCGCTGATTAAATCAGCGGGCACATCTTCGCCGTACTGACTAATGATCATATTGCGGCGATTTTGAATTGCGCGTTGCAAATCCAAGTTTGTAATTTTTTCGCCATTAACCTCGGCTACCGCATCGGCAGCACCTCCACTGGCACCGGTGAAGAAATCAATTCCCCCAATGACCATAATAAAACCGAAAAAGGCTGCGACAATAATCGCGGCTGTCCCTTTCAGGTTGTCACGCATGGACTGAAGCATGCTCAGCTCCGAAAATTAATTGTTTTTAACTACTATCAGATACAAAAAAGGCGCATCCCAACTGACACGCCTCTTTGACATTCAGACTCTTTTACAAAGTCTCAAAGCCTGCTGAAAACTTAGTTTACAGCGTCTTTCAGGGCTTTACCGGCCTTGAAGTTAGGAATTTTTGCCGCAGCGATTTCAATGGGATCGCCAGTGCGAGGATTGCGACCAGTACGAGCTGCACGCTCTTTCACAGCAAAGGTACCAAAGCCAACGAGGGCAACTTGATCACCTTTTTTCAGGGCATCAGTGATGCTATCAACCATTGCGTCCAAAGCACGGCCAGCTGCTGCTTTTGGAATATCTGCAGATGCGGCAATTGCTTCAATCAGTTCGGACTTATTCACGCTTAATCCCTCTGTTCTTTTTAAATATGCTTCGGGTGGTCTACAAAAGACACCCATACTTTAAATTTTTTAGCCTTCGGCAATTTACGCGCCGGGCAATAAGCCCCGTTTTATACCAACTGCCCAGAAGCGGGTCAAGGAACCATGCGGGTTTCCGGGCAGATGCACACTTTTCAAGCAGCGTAGATAGCCTGATTGGCGAAGTTTTGGCCTTGCAAGTTGTAAAGGGGCGACAAAAGTCACCCCATTACAAAAGTCAGTGAGTTTGGATTCCTCGCTGCGAGCGCTCCTCTGCCTTTTTCTGTAAGGCGGAATACTCTTCATCAGACAGGGACTCAGGCTTGTGTTCGAGCGCCAGCTCCAGTACCTGATCGATCCACTTAACGGGCCTAACTACCAAGTCCTGAAGAATATTATCGGGAATATCCTTCAGATCTCGCTCGTTATCAGCAGGAATCAGTACAGTTTTTATACCGCCCCGATGCGCTGCCAATAACTTTTCTTTAAGACCACCAATTCTTAAAACTTCTCCACGCAGAGTAATTTCTCCAGTCATCGCCACATCTGAGCGAACGGGAATATCCGTTAACACAGACACCAAAGCGGTGCACATGGCAATACCCGCCGAAGGGCCATCTTTGGGGGTGGCACCTTCAGGCACGTGGATATGAATATCCCGGGTCTCGTGGAAGTCCGGACCTATTCCCAGCGCCTGGGAGCGAGAACGCACAACCGTCAAGGCCGCCTGAATAGACTCCTGCATAACATCGCCAAGGGAGCCGGTTTTGATCATGCGTCCTTTACCCGGCACAGCTGAAGCTTCAATGTTAAGAAGCTCACCACCCACCTCGGTCCAGGCGAGACCGGTAACAATTCCGATTTTGTCCTCTTCCTCCGCACGGCCAAAATCAAATTTGCGAACACCGAGAAGCTCTTCAAGTTGCTCTGGCTGTATTACAGCCTTCTTCTCTGAAGGATTGCGAACGTGCTCCGTTACTACCTTGCGGCAGATCTTGGCAATCTCCCGGTCCAGGCCACGCACACCCGCTTCACGGGTGTAGTAGCGGACAATATCGCGGATACTGTCATCGGAGAGATCCAGCTCATCATCTTTAAGGCCGTTGGCCTTGCGCTGCTTCGGCACAAGATAGCGCTGAGCAATATTCAGTTTTTCGTCCTCGGTATAACCGGGGATTCGAATAACTTCCATACGATCCAGCAACGGGCCTGGAATATTCATTGAGTTAGAGGTGCAGACAAACATCACATCGGAAAGGTCGTAATCCACTTCTAAGTAGTGATCATTGAAGGTTTTATTCTGCTCTGGATCCAAAACCTCAAGAAGCGCTGAGGCGGGATCGCCCCGCTGATCCATCCCCATTTTGTCGACTTCGTCGAGCAGGAACAGGGGATTCTTCACTCCAACTTTCGAAATTTTCTGAATCAGCTTGCCCGGCAGTGAGCCAATATAAGTGCGTCGATGCCCGCGAATCTCGGCTTCATCGCGAACGCCGCCCAGGGCCATACGCACATACTGACGATTTGTTGCTCGGGCAATAGATTGACCGAGGGAGGTTTTACCCACCCCGGGAGGACCAACCAAACATAAGATCGGCCCTTTCACTTTCTTCACTCGCTTTTGTACCGCGAGGTATTCCAGAATCCGCTCTTTAACCTCTTCCAAGCCGTAGTGTTCTTTCTCGAGAATTTCCTCGGCTTTAACCAAGTCGTGTCTCACCCGGCTGGCTTTTTTCCAGGGCAGGCTCAACATCCAGTCGATATAACTGCGTAAAACCGAAGCTTCCGCAGACATAGGCGACATCATTTTCAATTTAGCCAGCTCAGCGCGGGTTTTCTTCTCTGCCTCCGCACTCATGCCGGATTCGGCAATTTTGTTTTCCAGCTCTTCAATTTCATTGGGCTCTTCGGTGATCTCGCCCAATTCTTTTTGAATCGCCTTCATCTGCTCATTGAGATAGTACTCGCGTTGGCTTTTCTCCATCTGCTTTTTCACACGCCCACGAATGCGTTTTTCCACCTGAATCAGGTCGATTTCAGCATCCATAAGGCCCAGCAAATGCTCCAAACGCTCTTTAACACTGAGAGTCTCCAGAAGCTCTTGCTTCTGAGCCAGCTCAAGGGACATATGTGCAGAAATGGTATCTGCCAAACGGCCAGGCTCATCAATTCCCGACAGAGAGGTAATAACCTCATTGGGGACTTTCTTACTTACAGAAACGTACTGTTCAAACTGAGACATCACAGAGCGCACAAGGGCATCTGCTTCGCCTTCCGGTAACTCCTGCGTTTCCATCGGCGAAACAGTCGCCTCGAAATGGTTCTCCCTCTCCATCACTTCGTGGATATTTACGCGCTCCCCCCCTTCTACTAGCACCTTCACAGTGCCATCGGGGAGTTTGAGTAACTGCAAGACACTGGCAATAGTGCCCACGCGATAGATATCGTCTGCACCTGGGTCATCCTCAGATGCCTTTCGCTGCGCCACAAGCAATACCTGCTTATCCCTGCGCATGGCCTCTTCCAGGGCCTCTATGGACTTTTCCCTGCCGACAAAAAGCGGGATCACCATATGGGGGTAAACAACAACATCGCGCAATGGCAACAACGGATATTCAAGTGTGGTGTCGGATGACTGATCCATAGAACTCCTCTCGGCCCTATCACTGGGTATTTGGCGCGGCATCATGCTGCTGTTGGAATTGACAGCTTAACCTGGGCCACCGCCCTTCAGATGCTAGTAATGGGGGGGAAGGGCCCGAAATACAAGTCTAATCTCGCGACCAATTTGTGCCGAGCTAAGAGTGCTATTCGAGCCAGGAATACCCAGACAGGTAGTTAGATACCCGGGTAATCAGAAAAAACTATAAAAAAAGCCCCAATATTGGGGCTTTTTGAGGTGGGATTTGAGCTACTCTTCCGGCGCCGCCTTCTGCGGCTGGGACTCACTCTCATAAACCAGCAGCGGGGCTGATTCGCCTTTGATGACCGCCTCGTCAATCACAACTTTCACCACATTATCTGTGGATGGGATGTCATACATGGTCTCCAACAATACGGACTCCATGATAGAGCGCAAGCCACGGGCGCCTGTTTTCCGCTCCATTGCCTTAGTGGCAACTGCATCCAACGCATCGGGGCGGAAATCCAGTTCTACATCTTCCATCTCAAACAGTTTTGCGTACTGTTTAGTCAAGGCATTGCGTGGCTCGGTGAGAATCTGTACCAGAGCCTCACGGTCCAATTCTTCCAAAGTTGCGGTCACCGGTAGGCGTCCAACAAACTCCGGGATCAGCCCGTAACGAACCAGGTCTTCAGGCTCCAGGTCGCGCAGGATCTCACCAAAATTACTGGTGCCATCCTTCGATTTAACCTCTGCACTGAAACCAATTCCACCCTTCTCCGAGCGATCGCGGATAACCTTATCCAGCCCTGCAAAAGCGCCGCCACAAATAAACAGGATATTGGAGGTGTCGACCTGCAAGAATTCCTGCTGCGGATGCTTGCGTCCACCCTGCGGCGGCACAGACGCCACAGTGCCTTCAATCAACTTCAGTAGCGCTTGCTGCACACCTTCACCGGACACATCACGGGTAATTGAAGGGTTGTCTGACTTGCGCGAAATTTTGTCGATCTCATCGATATAGACGATACCCTGCTGGGCTTTTTCTACATCGTAATCACACTTCTGCAAAAGCTTCTGGATGATATTCTCAACATCCTCACCCACATAACCAGCTTCGGTCAGGGTGGTTGCATCGGCAATAGTGAAAGGAACATTGAGCAGGCGAGCCAGGGTCTCGGCAAGAAGGGTTTTACCACTACCGGTTGGGCCTACCAGCAAAATATTAGACTTGCTGAGCTCTACTTCATCCTTACTTTTAACACCAGACTTGGTGCGCAGACGCTTGTAGTGATTGTATACGGCAACAGCCAGCACACGCTTGGCTCTCTCCTGCCCAATCACATACTGATCGAGGATTTCAGTAATCTCACGGGGTGTCGGCAGGCGCCCTTCAGGCCCCTCCGCAGTCTCTTGTACTTCTTCACGAATAATGTCGGTACACAGCTCGACACATTCATCGCAGATAAAGACTGACGGCCCAGCGATTAACTTCCGCACTTCCTGTTGGCTCTTGCCACAGAAAGAGCAGTACAGCAATTTTCCGCTGTCTTCTCCGCTGCTTTTGTCGGTCATCAAAATACTCCGTCGTCACTGGCCGGCCAGGGCCCTAAATTCAGCTTACCCAGCAAGATGCTGCCTTTTGGCGTGATTTTCAAGTCCCAACGAAAGCCAGCCTGTCAAAAAAACTAACTTTCGCTGAAATCCGCCTCCGGCAAACTTTTAATGTAGAAAAATCTACTTATCGAATGCCTGTCGGCGAGACAATACATCATCGACCAAGCCATATTCCTTGGCTTCATCGGCGCTCATAAAGTTGTCGCGCTCTGTATCCCTCTCAATATCACTGACTGGACGTCCAGAGTGATGCGCCATGAGCTCATTCAAACGATGACGAATCTTGAGAATTTCCTGGGCGTGAATGTGGATATCGCTCGCCTGCCCTTGGGCCCCACCGCTGGGCTGGTGAATCATCACACGGGAGTTTGGTGTTACGAAGCGTTTACCTTCAGCACCGGCAGTCAACAAGAAGGCGCCCATACTACAGGCCTGCCCAATGCACATAGTGCTGACATCAGGCTTAATGAACTGCATGGTGTCATAGATAGACATGCCGGCAGTTACCGAGCCGCCCGGTGAATTAATGTAGAGGTGAATATCCTTATCCGGATTTTCTGCCTCGAGGAAAAGCAGCTGCGCAACAACTAGGTTGGCCATGTGGTCTTCTACAGGCCCGACCAGGAAGATCACACGCTCTTTTAACAGGCGAGAATAAATATCAAATGAGCGCTCCCCTCTGGCGGTTTGTTCTACCACCATGGGAACTAAACCTGATGCTGAGGGCTCTATCGAAGCTTTTGGAAAATCAATTCGTGCCATAGGTACCATTGCTTCCTTTTGTGGCGTATTCGGCAGGCCAGCGAATAGGCATCATATGCCCATGCTGAAAAATTTGGTTTTCAGAGCTTAACCGGTCAGGCGAGAGAAAGCCAGCCGGTAAAAAGGAAGGAGATGTAGGGGCGTCACGCTTGAGCGGACGCCACCTTACACCTGAATGAAGTGAGAGATTAGCTTTGTTTTTGCGGCTTAATCACTTCGTCGTAGCTGCTATCAACTTCAGATACTTTAGCTGAAGCCAGTACGTGATCAACAACCTGGTCTTCCAGTACAACAGACTCAACACCAGACAGCAGCTCACGGTTGCTGTAGTAGTAGTCAACCACTTCTTGCGGCTGCTGGTAGGTAGAAGCCAGCTCTTCAACTTTCGCCTTTACGCGATCGGCATCAACAGAAAGTTCATTCTGCTTAACAATCTCACCGACTACCAGACCGAGAACTACACGGCGCTTTGCCTGCTCTTCGAACATAGTGTCAGGCAACATACGCTCGGCATCTTCAGCCTTGATCTGACCACCAAACTGCTGAACCATTTGACCACGCAGGGTAGTTACTTCACTGGCAACCAGAGCGGACGGCAGCTCAACTGGATGCTTTTCGAACAGCTGATCCATGATCTGGGTCTTAACTTTGTTCAGAGCGGCATTTTTCAGCTCACGCTGCATGTTGTTGCGAACTTCCTCACGGAACTTCTCTTCGCCACCTTCCTGAACACCGTAAGCTTTGAAGAACTCTTCGTTCAGCTCGGGAAGTTCAGGCTTCTCGGAAGAAGTCACCTTGATATTAAAGGTAACAGCAGCACCGCGAAGCTCTTCTGCCTGGTAATCTTCCGGGAAGGTCAGATCAATGTCTTTCTCTTCACCGGGCTTCATGCCCAGAATGCCTTCTTCGAAGCCAGGGATCATCTGGCCGGAACCCAGTACCAACTGGTGACCTTCGGCCTTGCCACCTTCAAACTCTTCGCCGTCTTTGCGACCAACAAAGTTGATAACAACACGATCGCCCTTTTGAGCTTTGCGCTTGGTATCTTTCCAGGAAGACTGTTGCTTACGCAGAACATCGATCATGTTCTTCACGTCAGCATCAGTAACTTCTGCAACAGGACGCTCTACAGCGATCTCAGCCAGATCAGCGAGTTCAACTTCAGGGTAAACCTCGAAAGTAGCAACGTACTCCAGGTTTTCGCCAGCAGCAGTCTGCTTAGCTTCGATGCTAGGCTGGCCGGCAGGTTTAACCTCTTCCTTCTGTACCGCTTCGTAGAAAGAACGGCTCATTACCTCACCCAGAACTTCCTGACGAACGCCGGCGCCAAAGCGCTGACGAACAACCTTCATCGGCACCTTGCCTTTGCGGAAGCCATTGATGCGAACAGTCTTAGCCGCCTGCTGGAGACGCTTATCCACTTCTTTGTCGACAATTTCTGCCGGCAAGTTGACCGTTAAGCGACGCTCCAGACCGGAAGTAGTTTCGATGGAAACCTGCATGTTTATCCTCGTGAGACTATCTCTGTAATCGCGCCGCAGCGCCAACGAATACCGGGTCACCGAGACTTAGTCAGTAACCTCGTAGGCCCAGCACCAAAACAATACTTTTGTGCTGCCGCCAAATACACAAGAAGCCCGCACCTACCCCTCCAGGGCAAGTCACACGGACTTCAAGGCTTTTAATTTGGTGGGGACGGGGAGACTCGAACTCCCACACCTTTCGGCACCAGAACCTAAATCTGGCGTGTCTACCAATTTCACCACGTCCCCAAATCGAACCTGCCGCTAACTCTTTGATATTTAAGCGCTTTCGCTACTTTTTTAGAGCCCATCGCGACAAGGGGTGCAGATTGTGCCACAGCATTTTGGGGTCTTCAACACTTTACTGAACACTTTTCTCATAAAATAAAAAAAGGCGCCTCAAAGGCGCCTTTTTTCGGGGTCTAATTTCCTTAGACTCGCTCTACAACAGTGGTAATACCCTGCCCCAGACCGATACACATGGTAGACACACCCAGGTTGCCGCCCTCATTCTGCATAACGCTCAGCAGGGTGCCAGTAATGCGCACGCCAGAGCAGCCGAAGGGGTGACCCAGGGCAATAGCGCCACCGTACAGGTTGACCTTCTCATCCATCTGCTCGAGCAGATCCAGGTCTTTCAGCACCGGCAGCGCCTGCGCCGCAAATGCCTCATTCAGCTCAAACTTGTCGATATCACCAACAGTTAGACCCGCTCTCTTGAGCGCCTTCTTGGTAGAGGGCACCGGGCCATAACCCATAATGGACGGATCAACACCAGCCAGCGCCATTTCTTTCACGCGGGCAATAGGAGTCATACCCAAAGCCTGAGCGCGCTCAGCGGACATTACCAGCATCACAGAGGCACCGTCGGTGATCTGAGAGGAGGTGCCGGCTGTTACCTGACCGTGCTTCGGATCGAATGCTGGCTTCAGCTGAGCCAGACCTTCCACGGTGGTGTCCGGACGTATGGTTTGGTCCGTCTCAACCAGGAAAGGTACGCCGTCATCGTCATGACCTTCAATAGCGATAATTTCGCGATTGAATTTGCCAGCCTTGGTAGCTTCAGCGGCGCGGTGGTGAGAGCGTGCACCGAACTCATCCATCTGCTGACGCTGGATACCGTGCATCATCGCCAGGTATTCAGCAGTCATACCCATGGAGCCGGCAGCTTTAGCCATATAGCGACCCAGCATTGGGTTGGGGCTAACATGCTCCATCATGTTCAGGTGACCCATGTGCTCAACACCACCCACAACGTACACATCGCCAACACCAGCCTGAATGTTGGCAGCTGCAGTATGCAGGGAGGACATAGAGGAGCCGCACAGACGGTTGACGGTTTGCGCCGGGATAGTATGTGGCAGACCAGCGCGCAGCAGGATAAAGCGAGCTACGTTAAAGCCCTGCTCATCGCGCTGCATAACACAGCCCCAGATCAGGTCATCGATCTCGGCGGGATCGAGCTTGTCATTGCGCTGCATGAACTTTTTCAGCAGCTCAGCGGACATATCATCGGCGCGAACATGGCGATATACGCCATTCTTCGAGCGACCCATGGCCGTACGCGCGTAGTCGACGATTACGGCATCTCTAGGATTTAAACTCATCGCTATTCTCCTTACTTGTCGCCGTAGTAGGTTTTGCCACTTGCGGCCATTTCACGCATGCGATCGGTCGGCTTGTACAGCTCACCCAGATCGGCGTACTTATCGGCAATCTTCACGAATTCATCCAGACCAATGCTGTCCAGCCACGCGAAGATTCCACCGCGGAACGGAGGGAAGCCAATGCCGTAGATCAGCGCCATATCAGCTTCAGCTGGGGAATCCACGATACCCTCTTCCAGGCAGCGAGCCAGTTCGGTTGCCATAGGCACCATCATGCGCTCGATAATTTCGTCTTTTTCAAACTCGCGACGTTCAGCAACGTGCGGCTTAAGCAGCTCGTAGGACTCTTCAGTAGCCACTTTCTTCGGGCGACCTTTTTTGTCCTGCTCGTAGTTGTAGAAGCCTTTGTTGTTCTTCTGGCCGTAACGACCCGCTTCATACATAACGTCGGAAGCAGCGGTAAAGGTTTTACCCATGCGATCGGGGAAGCCTTCAGCCATTACGCTTTCTGCGTGAACACCGGTATCGATACCGACAACGTCCATCAGGTAAGCGGGGCCCATCGGCCAACCCCAACGCTCCATCACCTTATCAACGGCCTGGAAGTCAGCGCCATCGCGCACCAGCATGGAGAAACCGGCAAAGTAAGGGAAGAGAACGCGGTTAACCAGGAATCCAGGGCAGTCGCGTACAACAATAGCCTTCTTGCCCATCTTGTTTGCGTAGGCAACAACGCGAGCTACAGCTGTGTCGGAAGTTTTCTCTCCGCGAATCACCTCAACCAGCGGCATTTTGTGCACTGGGTTGAAGAAGTGCATACCGAGGAAGTTCTCCGGACGAGAGAGCGGCTCAGCCAGCTGGTTAATAGAAATAGTGGAGGTGTTAGAAGCGATTACAGTGTCTTCGCTTACTTTGGTTTCCACTTCTTTCAATACTGCATGCTTCACCTTGGGATTTTCAACCACCGCTTCCACAACAACATCGATATCGTTGAAGCCGTCGTAGCTCAAGGTAGGCTCGATACGGTTGAGCACTTCACCCATTTTAACGGGGGTCAGGCGCTTGCGATCAACCAACTTGGACAGCAGCTTGTTCGCCTCATTCAGACCAAGATCGATACCCTTCTGGTCGATATCCTTCATCTTGATCGGAGTGCCTTTGTAGGCAGACTGGTAAGCGATACCGCCACCCATAATGCCAGCACCCAATACTGCCGCACGCTCAATCGGCTTATCGGCCTTCTTCTCCCAACCTTTGGCAACTTTACCAATTGCCTGGTCAGCCAGGAACAGCCCTACCAGAGACTTCGCAGTGCCGGTCTGCGCGCAGAAAATGAACTTCTCCTGCTCGATTTTCAGCGCTTCATCACGGCTCAGCTTGTAGCCCTGCTCGATTGACTCAACCGCAGCTACGGGAGAGGGGTAGTTTTTACCCGCCTGCTGACCCACAAATGCCTTGGTGGTAAAGAAGGCCATTAGCGCTTCAGTATCATTCAAGGGGATTGGAGATTTCTTCAGCTCGCGAATGGCTTTGTAGTCCAGCTCGCCATTAATAGCGCGCTCAAGCAGCTTGACCGCTGCATCTTTGAGCTTGGCAGTGGGGATCACCGCATCGACAGCGTGAGCTTCCAGAGCGGCGGCAGGCTTCTGCTCCTTACCCGCTGCAATCCACTCAGCAGCAACATCAACACCCACTACACGCGGCAGGCGAACAGTGCCACCCCAGCCCGGAATCAGACCCAGCTTAACTTCCGGAAGGCCAACTTTGGCCTCTTCGCCCATCAGGCGGAAGTCACAGCCAAGACACACCTCAAAACCACCGCCAAGCGCGTAGCCATTAATTGCTACCGCAGTCGGTACCGGAAGGTCTTCCAGGCGGTTGATATTTTCGTTGTTCTGATTCATCAGATCAGCAACGCCCTCTGCACCTGCAGAGAAGGCACCACCAAACTCAGTGATATCAGCACCAACAATGAAGACGCCTTTACCGCTGGTCAGCAGTACACCTTTTACACCATCCGCTGCTTCGATAGCATCCAGCGCTTGGGAGAATTCAGAAACCGTCTGACGGTTAAATTTATTGACGGATTCGCCTTGCAGGTCGAATTTGAGCTCGGCGATGCCGTTATCCAGCATCTGTACCGTGAGCGCTTTGCCACTAAATAACATTGATTGACCTCTTTTATTCTGGGCCGCGATCCTGGGCCCGGGGTCGGAATTTTTGTGCAACCAAGGGCCGCCCCGCACAGCGCGGTGACACTTAGGCCCAATTTGGTCAGCCGTAGTATAGCCAGATTCAAACGATTGTTTGAATACTATTTCTTACAAATGGAGTGGCACCAGGAGTGCCAAAGTACAGAAATTCGCCAGTTTGCGAACAGAGAGAAATTAAAGCTGGGCTAGTCTATCTCGGATCGTGCTGCCTTATCAGCCACTTGGCACGAACTCCCTCTTTTCTAAACCATCTTTCAGGAATTGGGCTCTTGAAGGTCGGGATGCCCATAAGCCGGCATCATTGCGCTGACAACTACACAGTCACAGCGACCTGTATTTCGAAAGCGGTGCGGACGCTGAGCATCAAAATAATACCCATCACCGGCACTCAGCAGGGCAAAGTCGGAGCCAACCGTAACCTCCAGGTCACCACTGACAACCACTCCACCAATCTCCCCCTCAGCAGACTCGAGAGAAAAGCCGGTGTCATCCCCAGCCGGAAATACTTTCCACAATAGCGACATGCCGCAGTTTACCTTTGCCCCTCCAAACAAACGGCAGGACACAGAGCCATGACCGATCTCAGGCACTTCATTTCCGCGAAAAAAAATTTGCTTTGCGCCCGATATTTCCAAGGAAAAAAAATCGGTTAGCGACATAGGAATGGCGCCCAATATTTTTTTTAAGGAGCTTACGGAAGGGCTAACCTTCCCCAATTCAATAAAAGAAATTGTTGCGTTGGTTACCCCAGCCCGTCTCGCCAACTCCCTCTGTGAGATACCGTAAATGTGGCGCACCATTTTCAAGCGGGCGCCAACATCCTCTTCAGGATCATCCATGCTCCCCATTAGCTCCTTTTGTGCAATCTCCCCTCAGGTAAAAATCACCGAAATTGAGGTATTATGTAAAAGCCAATCACACCATATCTTCAAAGGGATTTCCATTTGGCAACTTCACCGGCGGCATTCCGGGTAAACAAATTTCTTCTTCTGAGATAGTGATCTCACTTTCATTGATCATGCCCTCACCAAATCGATAAATAACATCAAGCTCACCACGAGAAGCCTTGGCGTTGTACTTTTCACTCTGCTCTACAACCTTCTCGTTCAACGCTTGAGACGTCACACTGGCCGATTTGCCATGACGCTTTTCCATCATTGATTTTGTGATCTGCGGGGACAAAATTGTTGCCGTCGCATTATTTCCACCAAAACCTTTCGAGTTTAAGAACGCTAAATCAAGCGCACCCCTGCCCCTATCGGTATGCTCAAGGGAAATATCCAAATGCTTACAATGAACATCATCGGCGATGTGATCAACGGTAGTCACTCCAGGGAGAATGCCGCGATCAAATACACCTAACGCTGTAACTAACTGATCTCCACTGGCTGAAGCGACGGTATGCCCCAAAAAGGCCTTGACCGCACAAATCGGCCACTCGGCAATGCCAAATGCGCCGGCCAAACGATCAAAAATGGCGGACTCAGTAACCCGATTTTGCGGCGTACTGGAGCCATGGGCCTGCACAAAGCTGCGACGCCGCAAACTATCCTCACCCACAATTGCCCGCGCCTCCGCCATTGCCCTGGCCATCGTCAGGTAATTCCCGGGACCCGGCGCAGAAATCGATTTTTTTGTACCGTCGGCATTGGTAAACACACCGGCAACCGAACCATATACGGAAGCACCCAACTCAAGCGCCAAAGCATCATCCATTAAGATGACCCACTGGGTACCCTCACCCAAGGTAAAACCACAGTTCTCACCGAACGGGCGACTGGTGCGTCGATAATCAATCTCACCAGGGAAAAGCTTGCGTAAATTCTCAGTAGTGGCAAGAGCACCCATCGTTGAATAGCCATCGACAACTTCAGGCACAAGGGGCGCCTCAGCCGCACCAATTACAGCGACCCGCGCTCTACCCGAACGAATATCTTCAACACCAGCGCGAAGGTTGTACAAGAAGGTTGCGCAAGCACCGGCAACAGCGCCAGTAGAGCCGACATTTCCGAGCACATAAGCGTTAACAAAATCCGCTGGCATACTATTTAAACCAAGCGCCAGTTGTTTAGAGCTTACGCGGCCACCTCGCAGGCGGGACTGCAATAGACCACCGTTGCCAAATGGGTCCAGCTGACTCATTGCCGAGGCGGCATAGAGTGAAATATTTCCCGGCCCAGCCGCAGATACAACGGTATCCCAATCAACCCCCAAAGACTGCACAGCATCTGATGCACCCAAGAGGGCCAACTGCAGTCCCCTCGGGTGAAATCGAGAGTTATATTTAGTGCTCGGTTCAAATCCGGTTGGGAGCTGGCCGGCAGCAGCCACACTTATCTCGCGGTGGCTATCCAACAAAACTGACAGCTCAGCTGTGGTGACCCGAACCCTGCCGCCCTGGATATGCTCCAAGTACCAATGAGCTGGCACAGGCTGCGGAAGCTGCCGGGTGGAGATTTCGAATGTCAGGCCCTGGGGGTTTGCGAGCTGGGCAGACTGATGGAAATGGCACTTGCGGTAGTCGTAATAGCGACTCTCTAGTTCGCGCACCAAAGTACCATCCAACACCTGCCGCTCAAGGGCAGGGTCCAAAATGCCTTCAGCGTTGTCTCCGGTACGCAAGCCCATCAGGGCGGCCAGGTCGGAAAGAGTGCTATCCCTCTCTTCCTTACCCAGTTTATCTAGCACGAGGCGAGAGTACCCCCTATGGAAAGAACTACGTCCAGCAGGGTTGAATCCACCGAATGCGGTGATTACGGGAAGGCGCTGCATCCTGACCTCCAGCCAAGCACTTAACACTATAAAAATAAGAGATGCGAGTGTAGGGGGTGGCGATTCTGTCCAGTTATGGGCATACTGGCCAGCAAAATTGAGTGTTTTGGCCAATAGCGCAAGTGCGCATAGATGTGTAATGCGAACAGTAACTTTTCTACTTATCGACCAGATGCTGGCAACCGGTACCGTTCTCCCACTTGAGATGCTCCGCGGTGCGGAGAGTCGCGCCAGGGTTGAGGGCATCAAGGGCAGCCTAAAACTGGTGACCGCCAGCTTGGATGGGGCACCAGTAAATACCCGCTGCGGGTTTACCCTTCAACCGGATGTCGCTCTTAGCGACGCACCAGATAGCGACCTAATCTACATCCCGACCATGTGGCGCAACCCCCGCCCCGCCCTTAAGCGAGGCGGAAAAATATTGGAATGGCTGCGCCAACAGGAAAAACAAGGAGCTGCAATTAGTGCTGTGGGTACCGGAGTTTGCTTTTTGGCCGAAGCGGGCCTCCTTAACGGAAAACCTGCAACCACCCACTGGCATTATTTTGATCAATTTAGCTCAGACTATCCAGAGGTAAAATTAAAACGTCAGTATTTTATTACCCAGGCAGACAAACTTTTCTGCGCGGCCAGCGTCAATGCCCTCGCTGACGTAACGGTTCATATGATCCGCCAACTGTATGGACCGGCCATTGCCAGTCATGTAGAGCGCAATTTCTCTCACGAAATTCGCCGCCCATTTGAAGAGATAGCCTACTCAGAAGGATCTGTTCACTTACACCCAGACGAAGATATCGTTCAAGCCCAGGCCTGGCTCAAGGAACATTGCAATACCGAGGTACGCCTTAGCGAAGTGGCACAACTTTTCGATATGAGCGTGCGATCGTTCAATCGCCGGTTCAAACTTGCTACAGGACAGACACCATTGCAGTATTTGCAAAATGTCAGGGTTGACATGGCGCGCGAGCTTTTACAATCAAGCAATTTATCGGTCAATGAAATTGCTGAAAAAGTTGGTTATCAGGATATGGGACATTTCACAGCGCTATTTAAAAAATTCCTGGCAACAACTCCAAGTGAATACCGCACCACGGTGCGAGCCAAGCTATTCAGGGTCAATACTTAATTTTCTTAGAAAAATAACATCGCTGTGAACAAACTGGAGCTCGGCACCGAGTGACCGAGCCAACCATTCAAATGTCTTCACGCTAAAGAAGCAAATATGTGTAGGGTCTCTGATGTAGTGCCAATTGGCGAAGCGCTCTGCAGAAATAACCAGTTTCGTCATCAGGGCCATAACCCCCCCCGTGCGAAGCCTTTGCCAAAGGTTTTCAAGCTCCTCTCCCGGCCTCACAAGATGTTCGATCACTTCTGTAGCGACAATAAAATCGTAGCTCCTATGCAGCGCCTTTCTGGCCGGCATGTAAAAGTGATCATACAGGTCCACCCGGTGCCCACTCTCCGCCATAATTCTGGCCAATAAAGGCGCCGGGCCACAACCAAAGTCCAGGCCATGACAGACTCCATTCAACTCTTTCAGTAACGGCTGCGCGCAACGACTAAGAAATTGATGGTAACCGTCATCCTCCATCGAATTCTCATGGAGGTCGTAATAAGCTCTCTCTTTTTCAGGTGTCAGATGGTACTGCTGCGGCACAAAAACGAGCGCGCAGTTATCACACTGATGATAACTGCGGAATTTATCCTGATGGTAAAGCTGTACCGCACTTTGGCGGCACAGCGGGCAATGAAGTGACAACTTACGCTACTGCAGCAGTGGGCTTAGTCTCACTCCCTTTGTGCTGCAGCACATTACCTTCTGTAATCGAAATTTTTCGCGGCTTCATCGCTTCAGGTATTTCGCGTACCAATTCTATATGTAACAGCCCATTAGCCAGTTTTGCATCGGTCACTTTCACGTGATCGGCGAGCTGAAAGCGCCGCTCAAAATTTCTTGCGGCGATACCCCTGTGTAAATAATTTCCCTGGCTATTACTTTCTGGCTTAGTACCGCTAACCACTAAACGATTTTGCTCTACCTGAATATCGAGTTCAGACTGCTCAAAGCCGGCGACAGCCATGGAAATTCGGTAGCTATCCTCACCAGTCAGCTCTATATCGTAAGGGGGGTAGGAAGGCTGCTTTTGCTCGCTTGTGGTCATTGCATCGAGCAGACTGGCCATACGGTCAAAACCAATTGCAGAGCGATAAAGTGGAGAGAAATCAAAATTACGCATTATCATATCCTCAATTCAGAGCAATATTTAAAACCATGTCCGTCAAATGACCGGACTCTATTCAGAGGCACTTTTCATTGAAGCTACCACCTGTACTACAGAGATATGGGCAGAGGTTTCTTATTCAAGGGTGACAGATAAATTTTATGCCAAAAAATTACAAAAAACCTAAAGAGCCCACTTGTCGAATCTTTATTGGCATCCAGCTGGATAAAACAACACAAGAATTTTTGAATTACTTAGCGAGCCTCATCACGAACAAACTAAGCGTCCCATCTTTAGCCAGCGCCCGCTGGATAGCCTGTAAGAATCGTCATATCACTCTTTGTTTTTTAGGCCAGGTTCCAATAAAAACAATACCGCCGCTAAAAACCGGCCTGACCTCAATCGCTCGAAACACAACTGAGACGAAAACTCGCCTATTTAAACTTGATACCTTCCCAGGCAATGATGCTCATCTAATCGCCGCAGAAATCACAGCCACCAAACAATTGGCGACCTTGCATATGTCCGTCAAACGCCTCGCAGAGAGCCTATCGATACCGACAGAAAACCGGTGCTATCGCCCACATATCACCCTGTGCAGAAACAGGAAACAATTTCACGGATTTTCTCCAGTCGACCTAGAACACCCAATAACAATTAACAATATTACTCTCTACCAAAGTCAACCAAGCCCGGCTGGAAGCCTTTACACCCCCCTACTAACAACTATTCTACAGTCGCGGTAAAACTCCCCCCCATTGGTAAAATCTATTTTCTGGAACCCCAAAAGCAAAAAAGCGAGCCTTAGGCTCGCTTTTTTATTTACTTGTTCACTGAACAATTAATTCAACTCTGACAGCACATACTCCGGATACATAACCAATCTTGGTCGAGACAGACGACGCGCATCAAAAATAAAGACATAGCGAGCCCCATCATCCTCAGCCGGAATTGTACGGCGGAATTTCCAAGTGTTAATTTTATAAGTTTGGCGACCTGACTCAACGGTAGTCACCAAGCGATATTGATTTTCCCCCAAAAACTCAAAGGGCACTCTTTCCCCCCCAATTGGCCGCAACTCAAGATCCCGGAACGTTTTTCTATCGTTACCTTCTTCGTCAGCCAGGAGATCACTCAGGCGTGCTGTTTCCCGCTTTACATAATCCAATAAGTCGGCATCGATCTCACGTTTAGCAACAGCTTCTACTTTTGCGGGCTCCTCGCGCTTTGGCGGCTCGACCTGAGCTTTAATTTGCGGGGGCTTTGGCTTCTCATTAGTAGCAGCAGCTCGCGCCATAGCCGCCCTTCTCTCGGATGCTTCAGCCTTTGCCAGCATATCCTCAACCATCTTGCTAATTTTATCCTGCTGGGCAGAAATCTTAGCTTTGGCATCAGCAATTGCCTGTTTCTCTTCAGCCAGTTTTTGTTGAAGCTGCTGATGATTTTCTTTAATAAACTCGAGACGACGTGAACGGCTATCGACACCTCTCTCCGCCATAGCGAAGGCATGCTTAGCCTTCTTCAGGCGACGCTCAGTATCTGAATTGGGGGTTGACTCATGAGCCCGGGTCGCTTGATTGAGCTCCTGGCGACTCGCTTCGTATTCCAAGCGCAGGTCATCGAGAGATTTCTGGGCCTGCTCGAGCTTATATTCATAGGAGAGCAGCTCATTTTCGACATCCTCGAGCCCAACACTCCTATTTTCAAGAGACTGTTCCAATCGCGCAAGACGGTTCTTCTCCGCCGTGAGGGGCGTCTGCGCTTGTGCCACTGCCCCACCCATAACTACTAAGCCCGCCAAAAGGAGCGAGCAACACCGCTTTACCGCCATCGTCGTGAACCCATTTCTCGAATTGATGTGTTTCGTGTTTTGGAAGCGCAGCGACTCTGAATCTACGACAGAGTGAAGCTACTGCGCAATATGGTCAATTTTACGCAGGGAGCAAGCTATGAGCAATGACCTTGCGTTCACCTGAGCCAACCAGCTGATCAATAAACCTTCAAATCCACAATATTGAGTCACCACAGTGACACCACTCCAAAATTTATATGAAATTTTTCTGCGATAGCGCTTGATTTTTTTTTTGGCGGAAGCATTATGGATACCAGGGAGAAGATCGCTGGACTCAGCGGAAACCCGACCCGGACGTAAAACACCCTAAGCTGCTTTGTCAGCAAACAATCGTTGCGATTCCGGCAGCTCGGCGCTTCAACTGCAGCCTCGAACCCTCCCACTAGGGCGCCCTACCTTCTTTACAGCAAACCGCAACAGCGGCCTGCATGGTTTCTTTTAACCGGAGGTATGTGCCCATGAAATCAGCGCCTAACGATAACATTGTGTTCCGCGACATCGACAAGTCAGCCGCCCTGGCGACTACCGTATCCAAGAAGTTAAACAAGCTGGAACGTTATTGTGGCGACATCATACATAGTCGCGTAGTCCTCGAAGCTCCCCATCAACACAAAACTAAAGGCAGACACTTCAAGGCATCACTAGAGCTTGCGATTAGTGGCAATCCCGTGACTATTAGTAGTGAGAACGAATCCATACACCGAGCGGTAAACGACACATTCGCCTCCGCCGAGCGCTGTCTGAAAGAGCGTAGTGAACGCAAGAAAACACGGCGGCACCAAGCCCTACAAGAGGTTGCAGAAGAGCCCAGCTAAAAACTGGGAGTCACAAAAAAGGCGGCAAAATGCCGCCTTTTTCATTATTCACAACTGCAACTTATATCTACAGCGTAACAACAGCACCTAACCTGCAACTGGAGTTCTCATGGTTACAAACTCCTCAGCAGCAGTGGGGTGAATTCCAATCGTTGAATCAAAGGTGCTTTTGGTAGCTCCTGCCTTAAGTGCTACGGCCATCCCCTGAATAATCTCCCCTGCGTCATCGCCAACCATATGCACGCCAATCACCTTGTCGTTGGACGCATCTACAACCAGCTTCATCAATGTCCGCTCTGTATTCCCACTCACAGTGTGACGCATTGGTCTGAATTCCGACTTATAAATAGTGACGTCGAGTCCAGAGTCCCGTGCCTCTTCTTCAGACAACCCCACAGTTCCGATATTCGGTTGACAGAAAACCGCTGTAGGAATGTTGTTATAGTCAATTTCAGCCGTCTCTCCCGTGCGCCAATGCTTAACCAAGGCCATAGCCTCCGCCAAGGCAACAGGAGTAAGCTGAGGCTCACCCGTTACATCTCCCAGTGCATAGATTGACTGCACACTAGTTCTAAAATTATCGTCCACAGAGATTGTGCCATCCTTGTGCAAGACAACACCCTGCTCCTCTAGCCCCAACCCTTCAACATTTGCTACGCGCCCAGTAGCGTAAAGCACCATATCCACATTAATACTGGAACCATCATCGGCATGAGCGAGCAAGCTGCCATCTTGAAGCTTCTCAATAGAGACAACGTTGTGGTTAAACTTTAAATCAATATTTTTCTTCTGCATCTCATCGCGAACAAAAGTGCGAATATCCCGATCGAATCCTCGCAAGAATAAATCTCTTCGATAAGAGAGGTGCACGTTTGCGCCGAGACCAGCAAAGATGCCTGCAAATTCAACGGCAATATAACCCCCACCAACAACCAAAACTCGCTTGGGAAAGTTTTCCATTGAGAAAACTTCATTGGAAGTCAGCGCAAATTCCCGTCCCGGAATATTCGGAATAAATGGCCATCCGCCTGTCGCCACCAAAATACGCTCTGCAGTAATTTCTTTGCCGTTAACAACAACACTGTGAGGACCTTTGATGCTGGCTCTGCCATTTAGGGTTTCCACCCCAGAGTTATCCAGCAAATTGCGATAAATCCCATTGAGTCGAGCAACTTCTTTTGCGTTGTTATCCCGCAGTGTTGGCCAGTCAAACTCAACTCCCGCACTATTCCAGCCATAGGCTCGAGCATCAGAAAAGCCTGCGGAATAACCACTCGCATAAACAAATAATTTTTTGGGAACGCAACCTACATTTACACAGGTCCCCCCCATATAGCGGTCTTCAGCCACAGCGACCTTCATTCCTTGTGCAGCAGCCATCCTACTTGCACGCACGCCACCAGAGCCGGCACCAATAACAAACAGATCAAAATCATACTCAGCCAAAATAAACTCCCACTCAGCTATGCTTCGAATAATTTTTAAACAGCTCAACAATAAGTTTTCTGTGAACAACCATCTCAAGCTGACAATTCTTACTTAATAACCGTTGACACTTGACTTCGCTTTGGATATTCATGTGACTGCTGTCACAGATATCAGCCCGCCAGAGGAAATTGCACAACAAAAAAACCTGAGGCGGATAAAATAACAGTCATTAATAAGAGCAAAACCTATGGGCAATAATATGAAATACCCAAATGCAGTGATGCAGCGCGCCCTATTGCTTACCTCTCTACTGCTCATCAGCAATTTAAGCAGCGCAAAGTCTCATCCATCCTATCTGTCAGAAAAATACTGTGGCGATGTGGTTGAACAATTTGTCGGCTCGGGCATGCGTAGCCTCGACAAGTATATCAACCATAACTTCAACCCCGAATACACCGGGGGAATTCGCAATACAATACAGTTTCTTGAACAGAGGTTGGACTGGCTGAGCGAGTGCGATGATTACCTGACAGACACCACAAAAAGCTCAGTATTTCACAGCAAAGACGACACACAAAAGATCTTCACCGCCATCAGAGAGTTAGCCAAGGAGCTCCAACACGTCCGGTCTGGAGTTGAATATCGGGATGAATCGGGAAATAACAACCCCGCCCCCTTCATACAGCGCCGCTATGAAGCCCTGGCCCAGCTGGTTGATCGACATCACACCCGCATGTTGATGAAAAAACAGTTTCAATAAGTTGCTGACTAAGGGGGCAGATTTTCGCCCCCTTACATCAAATAGTCAGCCCAAGAGATTTACTTACGATCCCAGTAGCTACTCGGTACCCGCCTTCCGAACCCTTGCTTCCTTTCGCGAGCTAAGCCCAACCATAGAAAACAACTCGGGCATCCTCTCTTTAAGGCCACCCCCAATACGGGCCATAACTGATCTCAGGCGAGGGCGCTGCTTTTCAGTAAAAGGGATTGGCCGACAGCTTTGCATTGTCGCCAGACCGATACGCGCAACAAACAGACTAGCTCCGACCCCCTGCCCCAAACGCACAGATACTGTACTCAGCATGCTATCGCCAACAAGTTCCGGCCACATTTCACTGATCGCATACTCACTCGCGCCAGTGTAGGCGACCAAAGACAAAACCCTCTTGAACAAGCGCCATCGCACCACAAGAGACGGCTGCACACCATAAATCTGCGCCACATCATCAATCATTCGCAGTGACTGCCTCAGGGCAACCAGAATATCGATACTGGCAAAAGGGCTCAGCCCAACCAGTGCACCAGTGCTCGTTGAGTGGCGCACGACTCTCCTTAGAGCCTCTTGGTCAAGGGCATTTAAGAAGGTAACCTCTAAATGCTCTAACAACTCACTGCTATCGTAATAGTCAGCTGCCTCATCTAGAACTCGATTGAGCAGTACACCTTGGGGCTTACCGGCAAAATGCTCCTGCAAATTGCGCCTGAATACTTGCGCCTCTTGGTGACTGCGGCAGTCTCGGGCCTCGGCAGCCATTGCCTGAGTTTTTTCAAGCTTGTTCAGTGGGCGCCCCGCTCGGAAAAACTCCCACACGGAACTACCAATGATTGCACTGAAGCCCGCCATCAAAACAGCCACAAAAAGTCCCAATCCCCAGTGTTTATCGACCGCCCATTGATAAAGTCCATAAAACTCCCATCCGACCACGACCACCACTACTGCAAGCGCAGAGAGCACTGCTGGCTTTAGCCACTTAAACCGGAAAGTGGGTAGGCGCAACTCGGAGAAAGCAATCCGATCAGGAAGAGACTCTCCAGTGGTTATTGACCTAGGAATCTCCACTGACTCATCCGCAAGCGGTTCCACTCGCGTCGCATCTCTGTGCGGGACCTCCTGTCCAGGCTCATCTAGCGACTCGATACGTGTTTCGCGACGGTACTCAGTATTTTTATCACTGTTAATCAAACCTTATCTCCCAACAGAAGGTTCAAAAGAGCATCCACCCGTATATGTGGAATATGTCCTTCCTGCATTCCCACTGGAGGCCGCAGCTGTGGTGGTGCAGCTCCCGCATAGTGGCTCCACCCCTGCTCTTCATAGGGCGCCTGGGCAAAAATTTCCGCATTCTCAAAACCCAAATACTGCCCTTCGAGGTCATAACCCATCAGCATTCTCCGTCCATTCTTCTGCCCCTCTCTAGAGCAGCGAACCGCGGCAATCGCCTCACTAAATACCGGCAAACCCCGGTGACGGGCATCGGAGAAAGTCTGTTGTAACTGCTGGCCTAGAAGCTGCCTCAAAGCATCGTGGTCGGCAGCAAGTACCTGATCGACTTTAGTCGCAGCAAAAAGGAGTCGATTAACCTTTGGGCGCCATAGCTTGCTTAAAAACCCCGATTCGCCATAGCGGAATGTATCGGCAATATGAGCAAATGCCAGACGCATATCTTCCAGGGACTGTTCACCAGCAAATAGAGTGCCAATCATATCTACCAGTACTAGTTGTCGATCGATATGTCGAAAATGGCTGTCTACAAAGGGTTTTACCTTCGTCTGTACATAGCGTTCGTAACGCGCCTGCAAAACCTTAAAAACACTACTCTCAGACAAAGCAGCTAACTGCCCAGCATCTAAACCACGCAAATCCAGGAGTGGAACTACCCAGTACGCCTCCTCGTCTAGCAGCGCTCTACCAGGCTGTAAATAACTGAGATTCAACTTGGTTCGGCAACTCAGGAGATAAGCTCGGTATTCCCCCCATAATTCGTCTAAATTTACTTCACTAGCATTCGCCTGGGGGGACAGTGCTGCCAGCTGAGCTATCAACCGGGGGGCCAGCATTGATCGCGCATCTGTAGAAAATAGGTGTGCTTGATGACGACACCACTCTGCGTAATCCATACGCAATAGCGGCAAGTCCATCAACCATTCCCCGGGGTAGTCACGCAACTCCACTACCAACGTCTTTCTACCATTACCCCGAAAACGGCGCCGGCTGCGTAAATGGATGTGTAACTCCATAGCCGAAGCATCTCTAGTACTCTGTGGCCAACTAGGTGGCTCAGCCATCAGTGCCGACAGGCAGGTCTGATAGTCAAATGGCGCCAAACCAGAGTCCAGCGCTGGCTTCAACTCTGCCCCCAACAGATCGCCATTGAGCGCAGGGGCAAAACCAGGTAATTGAGACTTCTCCGGATTGCAGAGTTGGTATATCAGACTGGTGAGAAACGTGGACTTGCCAGCACCACTGAGCCCAGTGATACCGATACAGATGCGTCGGTCCAACAAGCGCTCGGCGGCCCAGTGGGATTTATCCTGGGCCTCTCGGCTCCAGCGCCGTAGCTTTTCTTTTAAATGTGGGCGAGATTGACTCTCGCGAGACATAGAATCTTCGCGGTCCAGCGACACACACTCTGTCACTTTGGGCTCCATATAAAGCTGACTTCCAGAAATGGGGATAGAGAGGATGATGGAGGCTCAAGAATACCCCCAAAAAGAAATAGGCGCACAGCCCTCTGGCCGAACGCCTTAGATGCAAGGGGGCTCAGGAGCCGCCACTTAGTCGACCAGCGCTACGTCTCCCGACCCCATCACTGAGAAGGAGTCAGTTCCCGGCCGTTTCAAGACAATATCACCCGATCCCATTATTGAACCGCTGGCAGTATCGGCGCGCAGACTGCGGCCAATAAAATCTCCTGAACCCATGAGGCGAACGTTCACATCGGCGACTCGCCCGCCAACCAACATATCGCCGGAACCTTGTATCTCCGCAAGTAAACTCTCACCGGTAATAGTACTTATCTTCATGTCGCCAGAGCCTGTCACCGCTACTTCCCCTTTGACAGTCAATGCCTTGTTGAGGAACAAATCACCGGAACCAGTAACATACGCTTTCAAGGATTCTGCGGCGACCTTGTCGATATTGATCATTCCTGAGCCCGTCACCCCCAAAGTTAGGCCTTCACTCTCAACACTTGAAGATCTAGCCTCACCAGAGCCAGTCACCTTAAGAGCCTCAATTTTAGGCATCGTCACGGTGAAGTTAACTTCATCTCCCTGCCCTCGGGATATGGTGACAAATCCAAAAAGGTTCTGGGTGTTTTCCTCAACGGATAACTCCAACCTTTCCCCTTTCACCTCAACTTTGACGTAGGGCATTGTGCTGACAGGGCCGACAGCGACAACTTCAAAACTGTCCCCCTGAATCAACTTCAAGTGAGAACTTCCCTTGAGAGACACCTGAGTGAACCCTTCCATATCGAAACGCTTAGTTTCCATTTCTTCTGCCTGGGCATTAGTGCAAAACGCAGCGACTGTGGCGAGGACTACTACCAGCGGGGCAAAGAGTGTCTTCTTCAAAATCATCATTAGAGGAATCTCATCGTTATTACCAGTTCATACCTATGTGACTCAGTAAGCGGGGGACTTGGATGCAGTGTCCCACAAATATTTTGGGGACACCATATGACCATGCAGTCTAAAAAATCAATCTTAACGACCTAGCCGCACTCCGCCTCGCTAAAGCCCAGATCCTTTAAGGATTGTCGAATCTTTTCCGCCTCATGTGCCAACTGCTCTGAAGAAGCAGGCTTTTGCTTAGAGAAGTCAAAGTCTGACAATTCATCTACGGGTATCAGGTGGATATGGGTATGTGGCACTTCAATCCCAGCGATCATCACGCCCACTCGCTTCGGTGAGTAAGTTGCTTTCAGCCCTTTCGCCACCTTTTGCGCAACCAGCATTAGATGACTCGCCAGCTCCTCCGGAACATCATCCCAATGATTAATTTCCTCAACAGGGATGACCAAACAATGACCAGCCTTAATGGGTGAAATGGTCAAAATAGCTACGACCTTTTCATCTCTCCAAATAAAATTGCCAGGTAAATCGCCATTAATTATCTGAGTAAAAATACTTGCCATAAATTATCTCAAAAGGTTGAAATTTATTATTTGGTGCAAGCGTGCAGTCTAACACCAAGAAGAAAAAATAAAGTGTAAAGGCTTAGAAAATACTTGCGCAAACATAGATTTTCTTCTTTGGCGAAATAAACCCTCAATATGTGACAACCTGTCGAACAGAATGACAATTTTCTTAAACCAAGTTGGCATACCGAAAGAATATGTCTTAGGCTCGTCACCAATTAATGTTGTACCGCCATTGAGCCAATGCACATTGTGCTTCTCGTTACCAAAATACTTTTTCGGCTCTGCGGATAAACTTTAAATCAGTGCCAACTGCTCACCGGGGGGAGAGATATGGAAAGCCTGTTGGATCAGGTCGGTGGTGCTAAATTTGTCAACCGTACAGTCAGTGAATTTTACGGTGCTCTCAGCCACCACCTTTCAGCCTACGAAACTTGTGATTTCCGCAAACAATTAAGTCGTCAAGCTCAGTTTTTGAGCCATGCGTTGTCATCTACACCGGAACCAGACCGCAGTAGTCGCGCCCGTTTTTTAGCCAGGGGGTTAAACCCAGAGCTATTCGATTCAATGCTGGAGTATTTCGAGGGTCGCCTATTGGAGTTGGGCTATCGCCCTGACTTCAGCACACAACTGGTTGCGATCGTAACCAATCTCTATGGCGGTTGTGAGCAGGACCTGTCAATCGCTTGCTAATCTTTATCAGCGGCGCGCACGCACAAGTTGCGGCGCGCCCGCCCTGTCAATACAATTGCGCTTCACAGCCTTTACCCCCCGTTTTATTGCGCAGCGGTAAGCGCTCATTCACATACTCTTTTATATCAGAGATTATTCATGAAGATTGCCAACCACACAGTTGTGGAGATCCACTACACCCTGAAAGATGCTGACGGAACAGTCATTGACTCCTCAGCCAATGGAGAGCCGCTCAAATATCTGCAAGGGGTTGGTAATATCATTCCTGGTCTTGAGCGCGAGATGCTGGAAAAGGCACCTGGTGATAAATTTACCGCAGTAATCGCACCAGAAGACGGTTACGGCGAGCAAAACCCGGAGCTGATCCAAACCATGCCGCGCAGTGCCTTTGGAGGTGTTGAAGAGTTATCTGTAGGCATGGCATTCCGTGCAGAGAGTACCGAAGGTCACCCGATTGAAGTGGAAATTATCGATATCGACGGCGACGAAGTCACTATCAATGGCAACCACCCCCTCGCCGGCGTTGAGCTGCACTTCGAAATTGAAGTTGTTTCTGTACGCGAAGCGACTGCCGAAGAAGTTGACCACGGTCACGTGCACTGATCCCATGATACGAAACGCCGCCAGCCGCGCGGCGTTCCCCCCTTCTCAATGTCATTGCCAAACAACATCATCCTGTTTGATAGCGTCTGCCACCTATGCAATCGCTGGAGCCTGCTAATTCTCAAGCGCGACAGAGAGCAGCGCTTTACCCTGTGCCGAGTGCAGTCCAATGCAGGCCAGCACTTCCTTAAACAGCTGAACCTGCCGCTGGACACTTACCAGACCATGATTTTACTGGAACGACATGGTGGCACTTACCAATCCTTTTACAAAAGTGAAGCGGCACTGAGAATTGCCAGCCGCCTACCCCAACCCTGGCGTTCATTGGCCATTTTGCGCTACATTCCCCGCCCGGCAAGGGATTGGCTCTACGACTTGGTTGCCCACAACCGCTATCGCTGGTTTGGTCAACGGGAGAGTTGCCTATTGCCGTGTGACGCTGACAAACAGCGGTTTTTGGAAGATGTACCTGAAGAGACCCCAGATGAGCTTGTCTGACCAGTATTTACAGCGATTTGGCGGCATTGCTCGCCTGTATGGCGATAAGGCCCTCGAAATTTTATCCTCTGCTCACATATTGGTTATCGGTATTGGTGGTGTAGGGAGCTGGACCGCAGAGGCCCTGGCGCGAAGCGGCATTGGTCAGTTGACGCTAATCGACTTGGATGACGTCTGCATCACCAATACCAATCGTCAGAGCCACGCACTCGCCGATACTGTAGGCCATATCAAGGTCGAGGTGATGGCAGAGCGCCTCAGGCAGATTAACCCGGAGATTACAGTTCATACGGAAGAGGACTTTATCGCTAATGACAATTTCTCAGCGCTGATCAACCCCGATATACACTCTATCGATGTGGTGATTGATGCAATAGATTCCGCCCGGGTAAAAGCCGCCCTGATCGCTTACTGTAAAGCCCGAAAAATACGCTTGATAACGGTTGGTTCCGCAGGAGGTAAGCGCTCCCCCGATCGCATTGAGTGCGCCGATCTCGGCCGTACAATTAATGATCCGATGCTGGCAAAAGTCCGCCAACATCTATACCGCTTTCACAACTTCCAGAAGAGTCGCAAGCGCCAGTTTGGCATCGATGCGATCTTTTCCACTGAAGCAATGGTATACCCGCAGCCAGATGGGCAAGTATGCCAACAGAAGAGCGCTATGCAGAACGGTGTTAAATTAGACTGCAGTGGCGGCTTTGGTGCGGCAACTATGATTACCGGCACCTTTGGGTTTTTGGCCGCCAACCGGGCCATCGAGCGACTTCTCCAGGCAAAAAACTAAGCCGGGGTTAATTGAGCCCTCAGCTGATCGCGGTAACGCCTGCTCACCGGGATCAGCCGGCCGCCAACCAAGTGAATACGCGCATCACCGCTCTCCAGGGGTTCAATCTCCGCAATAGAGTCCAAGCGCACAATATATGAGCGGTGGATGCGAGCAAATGATCCTGGATCCAAACGCTCCAGTAACTTGGTCATAGTCTCCCGCAGGGGGTAAATTCTATCGCCCAAGTGCAGATTGACATAGTTGCCAGCAGCTTCTACCCATTCGATATCCTGCACATTAACCAGAAATTCTTTTCCCAGCTTTTTCACCAGAAGACGCTCTGGCCTTTCTACTGGCTCAGCAGCATCTCCCTCATCTGGCTCTTCTAGTAAGCGCGCCTCACCCTGTAAACGTACCAACAAAAAGCGGTACAAATAAACAGAGCTTAAAAGAGCGGCATAGGTTTGAATATCTTTGAGATATTCATAGAAAAATTCTACAGCCCAGTTACCAAAGTTATAGGAACCATCATTGAGGTGGTAAATGACCGTCCTCATAAACACCATGCCGGAAACGTGGATCAAGGACCAAGGCAAAGTGAAAAATAAATGTATGGCCAAGCTCTGCCGAACTCTCCCCTTGCGCAGGGGAAAATAATGATCAAGAAGTAATATCAGCGGAAATAAGATTGCGATCATTAGGATACTGGTTCCCTCCCACACCAGAAATTCCCATGGCTGAAAAATAGAACCCCAGCGGCGGTGATCAAAGTATGCCAAAGCGAACTGAACAAGCCACTGGCCGACAAAAAACAACAACCAGAATCCCACCTCAAACTGTCGCCGGTGCATCAAATACTGCTGAACCGTCATTGCTCCTGAACCAGTATGAAAATTCATCGGCAGTCTACCCCCAATTCACCCCCAAAAACCACCACTGGCCCCTAATACCGCACAAACCGGCACTTTCGGATAGCTAATGGCAATTACTAACGGGAGCATAGCAAGCGACTAAAACAGCCTTGAACGACGAAACCTATGCATTCAATAACACAGAGACGCCACGATATTGACGCCCTTCGTGTACTAGCCTTTGGCCTACTTATTCTCTACCACCTGGGAATGGCCTATGTCGCGGAATGGGGGTGGCATGTAAAAAGCAGCTACCAAAGCGAGCCACTACAACTGGTAATGCTAGCGGTTAACCAGTGGCGGATGCCGTTGTTGTTCCTGATTTCAGGTGCAGCCAGCTATTTTCTCTTCCACAAGCTGGGCACTGGGGATTACTTACTGAGAAGAATGAAACAGCTATTGATTCCGCTGGCATTTGGAATGCTGGTGGTGGTTCCACCCCAGGCCTACTATGAAGCGCTAAGCAACGGCATTATTGAGCCTGGATACTTATCATTCCTGCTGAAGTACTTCTCGTTCAGCCCCTGGCCAGAGAATGCCTTTGCTGGGAGTGAGTTTGGCCTGACCTGGAACCATCTGTGGTATCTACCCTATCTGGCATGCTACACCCTGGCCCTTATTCCTCTAGCCCTGTGGTTTAAACACCAACGATGGCTAGGCCGATTCATGGAGAATATTAAATCTTGGCAACTGCTAATTCTGCCGCTTGTACCCATGATGGTATACGGCCTGGTCCTATTTCCGCGCTTTGGTGGGATAAACTATGCCGTCGTCGACGACTGGTACACCCATGCCAGATTTTTTACTTATTTCTTCTGCGGCTACTTGCTGGTCAGCAGTAACGCCCCCTGGGAAATACTGGCAAGATTGCGCAGTCACTTGGTTATTGCAGCGCCCCTCACTTTCGCCCTATATCTATTATTTGATCGAGTACTACCTGATAGCAGTATGCCCGCCCAAAAAATACTGCTTTTTATTGTTATCTATACAAATCGATGGGTATGGATCCTGGCTGTTTTAGCCTGCGCTTATCAATTTCTCAATAAGCAATTCCGCTGGTTACCCTATGCCACTGAAGCGGTTTATCCCTGGTATATCCTCCATCAAACCATTACCGTAATCGCTGTGTATCAATTAGGGCAACTCGCCCTGGGGCCCATCCTGGAGCCCTTACTAGTATTATTAATCACTATTTTTGGCTGCTGGGCTTCATATGAATTTATCATCCGAAGAAATCCAGTTTTGCGGCCGCTGTTTGGTTTAAAGCCTATTTCCAATATCGGGCCTATTGAGGTGGAGGCCCCCATACCCCGCTCCAGTTAAGTTAATGGGAGGTCTGCTCCACCAGATTCAAAGCACGTTGCAGCAATGCGTAAAAACCATTGCTGCGCGATTCACTTAAGTGCTTACCGAGTCCCAGCTCAGCAAATAACAGAGAAAGATCTCTCTCTCGAATCTCAGTAGCCGTGCGGCCATCAATTTGTGAAAGTAATAACGCACCCAGGCCTTTTACAACCCGGCTGTCGCTTTCCAATCCAAAATAGTGCCTACCACCCTCTGTCCGGTGCGCTAACCAAGCTGCAGACTCACAACCCCGCACCAGGTTTTCTTCGGTACGTATCTCGGGCTTTCGGGCAATAGTTTTACTCCACAGCATTAATTCTCTATAACGTCCCTGCCAGTTGCGCTGGGAAACCAAACTCTCTAGCAATAACGAGGAAAAATCATCCCTGGCCCATTCATCACTCTGAATACTATCCCCCTGTTCAATTGACTTCTGGATCTCACAGTACTCTTTCAGGGCCTGCAAAAAAGCCTGAATATCACTATCGGTATTGTAGGCTGCGACTGATGCTCGGACCGTCACCAAATCACCGCTCTCTTTACCTAACAATTGTGCACAGTGATGGCCTACTCTCACTGCAATATCGCGCTCGTCCAGCCAGTGCATTAAATCGGCAGCGCTACCATGAATAGGCACAAAAGAGACAATACCCAGATTGTGGCGCACTTGGCTGATAACCCTAAAATTGGGGGACGCTATCAGTTCGCGATGTATCCATCGCACCAATTTCTGCTCATGCGCCGCTATTGCGACCCTATCTTGCTGCTCAAGAAATTCCAGTGCCGCTCCAAGACCCGCTATTGCCGCCAGCGGAGAAGTGCCTGCCTCAAATTTGTGCGGCAAGCCTGCATAATGACTCGTTTCAAGTTCAACGTCGGAGATCATTTCTCCACCACCCAGCCATGGTGGCATAGATTCCAAAAGTGTTTCCCTACCGTATAAGAAACCAATTCCTGACGGGCCGTAAAACTTATGTGCGGAGGAAACAAAAAAATCACAGCCAATTTTCTGCACATCAATCACTTCATGGGCTGCCAACTGGGCGCCATCAACAATCCACATCAAGTGCTTTCTGTGCAGCAATTGCCTCACTGCAGCCAGGTCCGGACGCAATCCGAGTGCGTTGGAACCGCCGGTCAGGGATACAATTCTTGTGCGCTCATTCAGCACTTCTCCCAGGCGATCAAATTCCGGGACACCCGCTACATGGGGTACATAGCGTAAACTCAAATTGAATCGCTTGGCCGCCATCTGCCAAGGGATAATATTTGCATGGTGCTCCGCTGTTGAGATGACAATTTCATCCCCAGCCTGCAACTCACTGCACAGGCTGTGCGCCAACAAATTCAGTGCCTCAGTAGCACCGCGACAAAATACAATTTCCCTTGTGCTGGCAGCATTAACAAATTGTGCCGCTTGGCGACGCACTCGCTCCACCATCTCTGTAGCCTTACGGGCTAGACGGTGACTAGAGCGGTGCGTATTGGCATTGCTGTGCACATAGTAATCGCGTACAGCATTAATCACTTTCTCTGGTTTCTGCGTCGTTGCAGCATTATCCAGGTATACCAACTCCTTATTCTCCTCTTGAGCAAAGAGGGGAAATGACTGCCTGAATGATTCAGCGGAAAAACTCATAGGGAAAATAACTTCTCAGTATTTCGACAGGTAGCATTGGCGATTTCCCGCACGGAAACTCCCCGTAAATCAGCCAGTGCTTGTGCAATTTTAGAAAGGTTTTCAGGGCTATTACGCATACCCTGCTGACCTGAAAGAGGCATATCCGGGGCGTCCGACTCAAGCAGTAAACTCTCCAGCGGCGCACGTGACACAGCCCGTCGGGTTTTCGCTGCCCGTGGGTAAGTAATTGTTCCACCGATACCCAGATAGAAGCCGCGCTTCCAGTACTCTTGCGCCATTTGCTCACTTCCACTGAAAGCGTGGATCACACCTCCCCGCGGGAGCTTGAATTGCTTTAACAGCCTCAGGAGTTCATTGTGGGCCCGGTGAACATGCAGAATAATCGGCAGTTCATGGATACTAGCAATCTCCAAATGAAGCTTGAGAATATCTTCCTGCTTATTCAAGTCAGTGCCGATAGAGGCATCCAAGCCACACTCTCCAACAGCGACACATGAGTATTTCTCAAGGCTCTCACTAAGCCGTACTCCCAACTCCATCAGGTTTTCCCGCCAACGGGAATCTTGCGGGATTTTCTTCACCCACCAAGGGTGAACACCAGCAGCCATCATCCAACCGGGCTGTTCCGATACCAGAGCGCCCAACGACTGCCACTGAGCCTCGCAAACGCCGGGGATAATGACCCTATCTATTCCGGCATTGAGACATCTTTGCCACACCTGGTCCCGGTCCAGAGAAAAAACCTCAAAATCAAAGTGGCAATGACTGTCTATAAATTTCACTTGTGATACCCATTATTCGCGCGCATATTAGCATGAAGTCGCCTTTTCCTCTGGTACACCTGTGATTGAATCTCTTTTGCCGATCGCCCTTTTTGCTTTCTCAGCCAGTATTACACCGGGCCCTAATAACCTGATGATTATGTCCTCAGGACTCAATCACGGCATCTACAGTTCAACACCTCACCTACTGGGAATTTGGCTGGGATTTCCCGCCATGGTGGTTGCCATTGGCTTGGGACTGGGAACCGTCTTCAATCACTTCCCTTTTCTGCATGAAGTTATTCGCTGGGCAGGCATTGCCTATTTACTCTACCTGGCATGGATAATTGGTTCGACCCGGGAAATGGGTTCTGGAAATTCAAGCCAACCCCTGAGCTTTACTCAGGCGATGGCTTTTCAGTGGATCAATCCTAAAGGCTGGATTATGGCCACTGGAGCACTGGCTGCTTTCACCAGTCCCGGCACAGAAATATGGTCGGGAGTTGTTAAGGTTGCACTGGCATTTATCACCATTGGCGGGCCTTGCGTTGCCATTTGGCTATTCTTTGGCGTTGGGCTAAAACGGTTCCTGACTGAACCACGCTACTTGCGAAGCTTTAACATTGCTATGGGATTGTTGCTTGCTGCAAGCGTTATCCCCTTGGCCCTCGAGGGGCTTACCCCCTTTGGCGCAGCCACCTGAAAGGTCTCTTCTACAGCTTAAGCTCGGGAGCCTTCAACTCCCGAGGCGCTCAAAGCTGGGAAAAACTAGCGAGACGCAGCCTGAAAACGGCTTACTGCACGAAGCTCGGCTGAGTCCTGTAACCAAACAATATCTTCAGCATCTACTTGCTGCCCTGTTATCCCTGACAACTGATCACTGAGTACTTCTAGTCGGGTATTCTCATCGACGCCCTCCACCGGAAGTCGGATCCAGACCTGCCCCTCTTCGTCTGTAACCTCCGCAGGTGCCCCCTGGTCAGTACTGCTTAAATGGCGATCAAAAACCGAGCTATGCCCTGGCGGCAAATAAATGGTGCCATTGGTAATATCGACAGCGAAAGCCACTATGCCCGGCAGCAAGCCAAATAGCAGGCCTGCGCCGTCCAAGATTACGACCGCAGGATCAACTCGCCCACCCGCCTGCCCTTTGCGCTCCGGGTACAGGAAATAGCCACAGGCGCTCAGATTCATCACTGTTACAAGCGCAGCGGATGCCACGATACTTCGTTTAATCACTCTATTCATGGTGTCACCTCTCACGAAAGCCCCCTATGCGGAGCTATTACTTGTTCTTTCTATTCCCACTAATGCCATGGGACCTATTCTCTATCTGTACAAATTCACGTCAGATAGCCCTGAGACAAAAAGATCATCAAATTTACGCCGATCGAAACGTTCGTACAACATCAAGCAGGCTCGATTGCCTAAACTTTAACCAGCACTTGCTGCGGGATGTTAAGGAGATTTACTAATTTCTGACAGTGTGGAGTGACGCACTTGTGATCTGACCGGGCAGTAAGCAGTCGCCTGGGGTCCGACACCGGAAATTTCAGGGAGCAGTAGTCGTAGCAGGTGCCGCCAGGGATTGGCTAAAGCACGGTATCCTTATCGATGCCGTGCTTTTCTAATTCACTAAATAAAGGAGGTTTCGTCCTATCTCACCCAAAATTGGCGAGATCCCCTACCTTTCTTCCTGGAAAATTCCCCCTACCGCTGTATCCTGCGCCCAAGAACAAGAGTGGAGCTCTCTACATGTATATCAGCAGCGCCTTTGACAGCGGCAATATCGAAGTTATCAATACCGACAGCAATCCAATTGAGCTAGCAATCCGTCAGGACAACAATTCTGACTTCTACCAATGGTTTCACTTTCGTCTGGAAGGCGATATTGGCACCAGCTATCCCTTGCGCATCGTTAATGCCGGCAAATCCGCCTACCCGGAAGGCTGGGAAAACTACCGCATCTGTGCCTCTTACGATCGTCAAAATTGGTTCAGAATTGGCGCCAACTACGACGGCAATACCCTGGACTTCACTGTAACCCTGGATGAACCCAGCATCTATCTCGCCTATTTTGCCCCCTACTCCTGGGAACGCCACCTGGACCTGCTCGCTTGGGCGCAGAGCCACGACCTGGTCAAACTGCAAACTCTGGGTAAAACCCTTGATGAGCGCGATATGACCATGCTCACGGTTGGCAACGCCGACACCGCGAAACATCGTGTTTGGATGATTGCCCGCCAACACCCAGGAGAGACCATGGCGGAATGGTTTGTCGAGGGCTTCCTGGAAACTTTGCTCGACCATGCCAATCCTACTGCGCAAAGCTTGCTGGCAGATACCGTATTTTATGTAGTACCCAATATGAACCCCGACGGCAGCGTTCGCGGGCATCTGCGCACTAACGCTGCGGGCGCCAACCTGAACCGTGAGTGGCTCAACCCCACAATGGAGCGAAGCCCGGAAGTCTTTTTGGTCAGGGAGAAAATGTTGGAGCTAGGAGGGGATATCTTCCTGGATATTCATGGTGATGAAGCCCTGCCCTATAACTTTGTTGCGGCTTGTGAAGGTATTCCCGGCTATGACGAACGCCACGCCAAGCTGGAAGAGACATTTAAGCAAGCTTATGAGGCCGTCAGCCCCGACTTCCAAACGGAGCATGGATATGAGCTGGATAAACCCGGCGAAGCAAATTTGACAATTGGTACCGCCTGGGCTGGACATCAATTCCGCACCCTGGCTCTAACATTGGAGATGCCGTTTAAAGACAATGATGACCTCCCCGACTTGATCGAAGGATGGTCCCCGGCGCGAAGCCAACAACTCGCTCGCGATATTCTTTTCCCAATTCGCGAAACGCTAAAAACTATGTCTTAATCAGCCCAAAAGCCCCTAGCTTAAAGAGCCAAGGGGCTTTTGCCGACCAAAACTTAGTAAACAGGCTTTTCTATAAACCAAGTTATATCGATATAATTAGTCTGCTGACGGCTAATCTCCCCGCTTTCAGTATCCAACCAAATTACATCCAGCTCCCCTGAAGAACTTAACTTCGCTCCCCATACCACACTGTTTGAAGTAGGTGGAACCATACCTAATTTTGAAAATTCATCTGATCCGAGATGATGAGGCAACTGCGCAGTAATTTCTCCCCCATTAGATATATGGGCAACAACAGGTATTGCTTGCTCTGCCTCAATAACTGTTCTCTTTTCGGTCTCGGTATTAACACTACCTAACCAACTAATTCGTACTGCTAACCTTCTGCGTATAGCATCCAATAGATTAGAGATCCCTCCAGCAACAACCCTTCCACTATGGTCTTTCTGAAAAGCAACTTCCCAGTTTCGTTTTGGGGGAGTAGTGAAACACCAAACTGAATGTACACGGTCGCTATCTACCCTATTAGAGTGCTCAAAACGCCCTAGTAAAATACCTCGGCTATCTAGTAAACCGTGCCACCGCCCAAACTCAGAAGAAAGCTCTATCCTTGTATCATTAACTCTAGGAATCTGCCGATGAACAGACTGAACTTTTGTTGCCACTTCTCCAGACATAACAGTTGTAAACTGCGCGTCAGACCAATGTGTAAGATCAGACTTTTTATCTCCATTAAAATCCAAATCCCACCCTACTCGCATTGGCACTCCACTTAAGGCAACTCTGGATAGTTCTTTTTTAGAGCCCGCCACTACCACACCATCAAAGTCGACCTCCAAAATAGGATCGTTACAGCTTGCCATCTGTTCAGCATTAACCTCAATCGCCCTTGCTAAAAAGAAAGTCAAAAGTAGCCAACTTTTACTTTTCATCACCATCACCCATGCATACTTTATTTGCCATTGCCGCCTTTAAATGTTACCCACTAAAGAGCTGTTATATTTATACCCCAGCAGTAAGCCCCCTCATCTAAAGAAGGGATAAAAGCAGTATTTTATGAGTTGAATTGACGTTCTACGGCTAGTTTAAGTTTACGCAAGCCTTTACCCTTTTTCTTTTGCCATCTTCAATAAAGCAAGCACAGCCAAAAAAAGAAGAAAAGTAAATACAACCAACCCCCACATCACCGACTGAAAAGCCTGAGCAAAAGCCTCATTAAACATGTTAGCGATGCGACCGTGCAGAGCAGCAGACACCCCCATTGCGCCACGCTCTATCCTTTCAGGATTAATCAGCAATGCATCGATATATTTTTCCAGTGCACTGGTAATCTGCACCCCACTTTCCTGCAATTGATTTAGCAAACTCTGTTTTTCCATTATCCGGAATACAGTACCCACCACAGCCAAACCAAGTGCTGCGCCTATATTTTGTATGCCCCACAACATTCCGGTTGCTATTCCTGCACTATTAGGCGGCAAAGCGCCAATAGCGATTGGGGCTGTCGCACTAAATACAAACCCCCAAGCCACACCGAAAGGTATAAAAGCCAGCAAAAGCGTCGAAAAATTGGTATCCACTGAGAATTGTGTCATTACGATTGCCGCAATCAAAATACATATGACACCAATTAAGATTGGAGCCGCAGGTGCGGAATTAGCTGCCATTCTGCCCGCCACAGGAGATACCAAAGCCATCACCAAGGTAATAGGGAGCAAAATCAAGCCGGACATTACCGTTGTATCCTGACGCACAATATGCAAATAAAATGGCAATAAAAAGAAAGCAGAAATGAGAAATATCAACAAGCTGAAATTGGTTAAAACACAAGCAGAGAATAGCGAATTCTTAAAATAGGCAAAATGGATCAACGGTTGCTCCAGTTTTCGCTCAACACGAAAAAGGGCAATAAAACTCAATATAGAAATAACCAATAACAACAGTATCGGCCAGCTCAACCAACCCACTTGCGCCCCTTCAACTACTAACACCACTAGCGAACCCACACTAAGCGCAAGAAGTATCATTCCACGCCAGTCAATATAACTTTTTTCTTTATCTAAATTTTGCGGGCTCCGCATCACAAAAAGACCAAGCACCATACTAACCAACACAAAGGGGATATTAATAAAAAAGATCGACCTCCAAGACAAATACTCACATAGGACCCCACCCAATACCGGACCAAGAGCAAAGCCGACAGCCAATACCGACATCCACCATCCCATTGCAAATCCGGCTTCTTTTTCTACAAAAGTGTGGGACAGCAAAGCAATATTATTCGGCACGATTATGGCAATGGAGACACCTTGAAAGGCCCGCCAGACAATTAACCAAAGTGGATCCTCAGCCAACCCCGCGAAAAGGGAGCTAACTGCAAGTAATACCCATCCAATATTGAGCATCTTCAGGGAGCCCACAATATCCCCCAATCTCCCCATACTGGCCATCAGGATACATAGCATCAACATAAATATATTCATAACCCACTGGGTTTGAATAAAGGATGCACCTAAACTCTGCTGGATTGTCGGCAGCGCAATACTGACAATGGTGTAGTCCAACCCCAAAATAAAGGTGGCTGGAAAGGAGCCAAGCAAAACAACCCACTTATTCATTAGTCGCATAATTCCCCTTATGCAGCTTGTTAATTAAAGCAAGGAAAGACCCTGAATAATTTATCGGCATTTATTGCTGAGAGAGCTACACAACCCATCCATTATCAATAGAATTATGATGCCACCAGAAAACAACAAGAAACCAACCCTCTTCACATAGACAAAAAAGTCCAATTCGTAGTAAAAAGCAAAAATAATAAAAACGGTACCTTAAGGCACCACACACCAATAAAAATTAAAAAATATTCACTAGCGTCTACTGCAAAGGTAGCGTATCTACTCAGTCCGGAGAAAAATAATGAAACACACTATCAGACAGATGATCCTATCGATTCTATTTGTACTTTCCTTCGCCTCTCCCCCCCTTTGGGCCGATAGCATTTCTGATTTCCAAAACAGCTGGACAGGCACAGCCTTGGATCTACAGCGTCAAATAGACAACCACACTCCCATGAGTGAAAACAATATTTTGGGGACACACAATTCTTACAACTCAGAAGTGTATCGCGCCTGTAACTTCTCAGTGGGATGTCGCTACCTGGACCCTCAACAGGAGCATTCCATAAAAGATCAATTGCGCATGGGAGCTCGCTTTATAGAACTGGATGTCCATTGGACAACGAAAATGGAGAGCCTTTTTTCCTATCCCAAAAGATTACTTCTGTGCCATGGGCTCTGCAGTATCAATGACAAGTACGCGACTGAAGGATTTAACGAAATAAAGGACTGGCTAAATGACAGTGCCAACCAGGACGAAGTCATCATTTTATATATTGAGGACCATTCTGATGGGCGCCATCAAGATCTCTACAACCAAATAACCGATCGATTCGGGGATAAGATTTTCTACAGTGGCGGCTGCCAGAGCATTCCCAGCAGCCTTACAAAAAATGATGTGCTTGCTGCAGGGAAACAAGTCGTCGTGTGGAAAGATAGCGGCTGCTCTGGAAATGGTGACATGAAGAACATGGCCTTCACCGGATTAGGGGAAATCGGTCGAGTGTGGGAAGACAGCACCACTATTGGCACCATAGGGGAAATTTTTAGCGGTGGTATTGAACGAATCACAGCCGATGATGTTCGCAATGGCTTTGCTATAGGTCACAACATAATCAACCTCGATAATATGAATACGACTGATGGCCGCATCGCTGCAGCTATTTGGTCATGGGATCAGAATGAGCCAAATAACTTGAACAATGAGGACTGCGCCATGCAGTGGGGCAACGGGCGCTGGAATGATGCCAACTGCAGCAACCAATATAGCTTCGCATGTAAGAACACGGCTGACGGTAGCTGGCTGGTCAGCGCCTCCACAGGCCCATTCTCTTATGGTGCCGGGGTGTGCCAGGCACTGGGCAATGACTATGTGTTTTCCGCCCCCACCAATAGCCAGGACAACCAAGCCCTTAAAAATGCCAAGGAAACCACTGGCTATGACAAGGTGTGGATTAACTATCAGGACCAGATAACTGAGGGCCAGTGGCAGCACAATTAACCTCAAAAATCTCGACTTGAGGGTTTAGGCTGGATAGGAGGCTAAGCCCGAGCCTCCTATCCAAGGCGAGTTTTATTGAAACCTCTCAAACACAAACCCTGTCACCATATTCAACTAAATTACCAAAACGGGAATATAGCTCTGGGCCCAGCCACACTCTACTCTCCACTGATCGCTGATATGTCGTTAGTTAAGACAAGATCAGGCATAATCTGCCTCCTAACAAGACTGTCAGGACAAAATTATGCGAATTCCTACCACCTGGCGCCGCCTTGGCTTGGCTATAGCCATCGGCGGTGTTATCAGCGGTTGTAGCAAGGGCAACGAAGAAGTCAGCTCACAAGCGCACTCCCATAAAGAACATATCGAGCACAGCACTGAAAAGCTCAATCTAGAAGCCGCTGAGAAGGCTCAAATTGATACTGTCGCTGCCGACCTGCACAAGCATGTCGCCGTATTGGCCTCCGATGAATTCGAAGGCCGCGCTCCCGCCAGTAAAGGTGAGGAGCTGACGGTAAACTATCTGGCAGAGCAATTTAAGGCGCTCGGACTTACCCCTGGTGCCGTAGATTCCGACGGTAACCCCAGCTGGTTCCAGGAAGTCCCCATTGTAGAGATGGATATTCAATCCACTCCCCTTACTATTCAGGGCGAGGGTGTAGGCCAGGTTCTAAAACCTATTGACGACATGGTCGCGTTTACCCAGCGCCAAACCAGCGCATCCAGCCTCAATGAAAGCGAATTGGTTTTTGTCGGTTACGGCATCGTAGCTCCAGAAAACAACTGGAATGACTACGCAGGTCTGGATATGGAAGGCAAAACCGCAGTCATTCTGGTGAATGACCCCGGCTATGCCACCCAAGATGAGGCTCTATTTAATGGCAATGCCATGACCTACTACGGTCGCTGGAGCTACAAGTTTGAAGAAGCTGCCCGTCAGGGCGCCGCAGGGGCCATTATTGTCCATGAGAATGGCGCTGCCGGTTACCCTTGGGAAGTAGTGAGCGGCTCCTGGTCTGGCGCCCAGGTAAGCCTTGAAGCAGAAAACAAGAATATCGATCGCGTGGCGATTGAGGCCTGGATCACTAACCAGGCAGCGAAGGATCTGTTCCAGGCAGCGGGTCTCGATTTGGCCGAAGAAATGGCAGCGGCAAAAGCATCGGGATTCAAGCCTAAGTCACTGGAACTCAAAGCCAGCATCGAACTCAGCAACAGCCTTGAGAAGTCCAACTCTCGCAATGTTATTGCTAAGTTACCCGGCAAAAAGTACGCAGATGAAACCATTGTTTACACTGCCCACTGGGACCACTTAGGGGTCAACAGAAACGCTTCTGGCGAAGACCATATCTTCAATGGCGCAGTGGACAATGCCACCGGTACCGCTGGACTACTTGCTCTTGCAGCCCAAGCAGTGAAAGAGGATCAAGCTGATCGCTCCCTGGTATTCGTTGCAGTAACTGCTGAAGAGTCCGGTTTACTCGGCTCCAAATACTATGCCGCCAACCCAGTTGAACCTCTGGAAAAGACGGTTGCCGGCTTTAACTTCGACGCTATGAATGTCTTGGGCCCCACCAAAGACATCACCGTCGTAGGCTTCGGCAGCAGCGAGCTGGAAAATCTCTTAGAAGCAGCCGCCAAAAAGCAGGGCCGCTATCTGGCTGCTGAAGAGCACCCGGAACGCGGCTACTTCTATCGCTCAGATCATTTCAGCCTGGCAAAAGAAGGCGTGCCAATGCTGTATTTTGATTCCGGTAGCGAAAACCATGAGCACGGCCGGGAGTGGGCACAATCCAAGGACAAGAAATATCTCAGCCAGCACTACCACAAGCCGGGAGATGAGTACGACCCCAACTGGAACCTGAAAGGCGCCGCTATGAATCTGCAACTGGGCCTGCAATTGGGCCTGAAGCTGGCGAACAGCCGCGACTGGCCCAACTGGTATGAAGGCAATGAGTTCCGCGCTATTCGCGACGCCAGTGCCGAAAGCCGCAAATAACCAAGCAGGATAAATATCCCGCTTTTCCTTGGTGGCACCTCCTCGGTGCCACCAAACTTCCCACCCCAAACATCAACCCTGCATTAGCTGCAGGTGCCTCTCCCTGAATCAAAACCAATAAAAAAGCCCCACTGTCTCCAGCAGGGCCTTTTATGCGAATGAGCTCTTTAGCTAAATAGCGACTTAAGCAGCGCTAGTAGCCTCAAGCTTTTTCAACTCTTCATCGCGAAGTTCGCGGCGTAAGATTTTACCCACATTAGTTTTGGGTAAGTCCTCACGGAACTCCACATGCTTCGGCACTTTGTAAGCCGTCATATGCTCACGGCAGTAGGCGACAACTTCATCTTCAGTCAAAGATGGATCAGCCTTCACCAGGAAGAGCTTCACCTGCTCACCACTTTTCTCATCCGGGATACCGATAGCGGCAGCTTCAGTGACCTTCGGATGCGCGCTGATCACGTCTTCAATTTCATTGGGATATACATTGAAACCGGACACAATAATCATGTCCTTCTTGCGATCTACGATTTTGATGTAACCATCATCCTGAATAACAGCCATATCGCCGGTATTCAACCAACCCTCACTGTCGATGGTATCCGCTGTCGCTTCCGGACGCTGCCAGTAGCCTTTCATCACCTGAGGTCCGCGCACGCACAGCTCGCCAGGAGAGTTGTTTGGCAGGTCATTGCCATTCTCATCGACAACCTTGACCTCAGTACCGGGAACAGGAACACCCACTGTGCCCAGCTGAACACCATCAGTAGGGTTAAATGAAACAACCGGGGAGGTTTCAGTCATACCGTAACCTTCCATGATCATACAGCCGGTCATTTCCTCCCAGCGCTTAGCCGTATCGCGAGTTAATGCCATGCCACCAGAAGCTGTTGAGTGCAATTTGCTGAAGTCCAGTTCAGCAAAATCCTTGTTGCGCATCAGGCCATTGAACAGGGTATTGAGCCCAACAAATCCGGTGAAACGCAGGCCTTTCAGCATCTTCACAAAACCCGGAATATCCCTCGGGTTGGGCACTAACAACGAGTGGTTGCCCGTGGAGAATAGGCACATGCAGTGGATGGTAAATGCGTAGATATGGTAAAGAGGCAAAGGTGCAATATAGAACTCCTCACCTTCTTTCATACCACTGGCAAATGCGATACGAACCTGCTCCATATTCGCAACCAGATTGCCATTTGTTAGCATTGCCCCTTTGGCAACCCCGGTAGTACCGCCGGTATACTGCAGAACCGCAATATCTTCTTTGGTGCGCTCAACATCCTTATGAGGACGCTCAGCGCCTTTTGCCATGGCATCGCGGAAGCTAACTTCATTGGCAAACGAAAATTCGGGCACCATTTTCTTAACGTACTTTGCCACACTGTTGATCAAGGTACGCTTCAGCGGACTGTGCAGATCCGCAATCTCAGTAACAATAACTTGTTTTACATCGGTTTCAGCAACCACCGCAGCAGCGGTATCGGCAATATTCGCCAGTACGACCAGAGCCTTGGCCCCTGAATCATTCAGCTGATGCTTAAGCTCGCGCTGCGTGTACAGCGGATTGGTATTTACTACAACCAGACCTGCGCGCAGTGCACCAAAAACAACTACTGGGTACTGCAGCACGTTGGGCAGCTGGACAGCGATGCGATCACCGGGCTTCAAGTCGGTATGATTTTGTAAATAAGAGGCGAATTTTCCACTTAGCGTGTCAATATCATTGATTGAAAGTGTACGCCCCAGGCATGTGAAAGCCGGCCGGTCACCGAATTTGGCGCAAGCGCCTTTAAAGACATCAAGTATGCTGCGATCAATGTCCAACTCTCTTCTCCCATTCCTGATTGTTGTCGTCGCTTGCCCACACCTTCCGTCTCCATAGGCGAAAGCTGCCATATCTCTGGGCGAGCGAGAATTTATTTATTGTTTGTAGTATCTTTGAGATGGTGAAAAAGAAGGTTTAAAACCTCTCTTTACCGATCTCCCTCTTCACTATTCGCAGGAAATAAACCTGCCAATGCTGCGGCCAACTCGCGATTTCCAGAATATTGAACATCCCCCAAAAGGAAGGCGTGACGCCCACTTAATTGACCGTCCAATATAGCACTGAGAGTGCTGTTTTCCATTTCCAATGTTAGTTCTGGATTATCAGTCTGACCAAATTCGGAAATCACTTTGTAATTTTTAGATACTTCGGTGACATAAACATAGAAGTCACAGGCATCTGGCAGCCGGAACTGTACCCGAGCCAGCGGGTACGAACAAGCTAAGTGACACAGGCGCTCTTGAACCGAATCCGGCAATTGCATCGGAAATTCTCCGTTTAAGCCGCTTTATTACTCACAAAAAAACCGCCGGCATTTGCCGGCGGTTTTAATTTCAGAGCGGGATCAGAATGCAAAATGCTCGGCATCCAATTCCATCAAGTTGCCTGCTCCACTCAACATGGACGTTGCGTGGCTGGAAGTGCGAGGAAGGATACGCTCGAAGAAGAAACGCGCGGTAGTAATTTTCGCCTTGTAGAAATCTTCTTCTCCAGTGCCCGCTGCCAGTTTTTCATTGGCAACTTTAGCCGCCTGTGCCCACAGGAAGGCCAGTACGGTGTAGCCGGAGAACATCAGGTAATCTACGGAAGCAGCACCTACTTCGTCTGGGTTTTCCATAGCTTTGCCGCCAACGTGCAAGGTCAGGTCGCCCCACTGTTTGTTCAGCTCTTGCAACTTAGCAACGAATGGCGCCAGTGCTTCGTTATCAATTTCCGCCTGGCAGAATTTGTGAACCTGCTTGGTGAAACCGCGCAGCAATTCACCCTGGGTCATCAGAACCTTACGACCCAACAGGTCCAGAGCCTGAATACCAGTGGTGCCTTCATAGATAGTGGAGATACGCGCATCACGTACGTTCTGCTCCACGCCCCACTCGGCAATATAACCGTGGCCACCGAAACACTGCATACCCAGGTTGGCAGATTCGAAACCAGCTTCTGTCAAAAATGCTTTTGCAATCGGCGTCAGGAACGCCAGCATATCGTCAGCGGCTTTCTTCGCGTCAGCATCGCCTTTGTGAGTGATATCAACCAGCTGTGCGCACTTAACAACCAGCATACGACCACCTTCAGAGAAGGCTTTCTGGGTCATCAGCATGCGGCGCACGTCAGGGTGAACAATAATCGGGTCAGCCGGGCCTTCCGGGTTTTTCACGCCGGACAGAGAACGCATTTGCAGGCGATCTTTTGCATAAGCCAGGGACTTCTGGAAACCGATCTCGGAGTGAGCCAGGCCTTGCAGAGCAGTGCCCAGGCGCGCAGTGTTCATAAAGGTGAACATATAGCTCAGGCCTTTATTCTGTTCGCCGATCAGGAAGCCTTTAGCACCGTCAAAGTTCAGCACTGCAGTGGCGTTGCCGTGAATACCCATTTTGTGCTCGAGGGAACCACATACCACACCGTTGCGCTCACCAGCAGAGCCGTCAGCGTTCGGCAGGAACTTGGGTACGATAAACAGGGAGATACCCTTGGTGCCAGCAGGTGCGTCTGGCAGGCGGGCGAGTACGATATGAACAATGTTGTCAGTCATGTCGTGCTCACCGGCGGAGATAAAGATCTTGGTGCCGGTAATCGCGTAGGAGCCATCGTCATTTGGCTCGGCCTTGGTGCGCAGAATACCCAGATCGGTACCACAGTGAGGCTCGGTCAGACACATAGTGCCAGTCCAGCTACCTTCAACCAGCTTGGTCAGGTAAACCTGCTTCTGCTCTTCAGTACCGTGCTCTTCCAGGGTGTTCATGGCACCGTGGGACAAACCGGGGTACATGCCCCAGGACCAGTTGGCGGTGCCAACCATCTCGCTCATGATAGTGCCGAGCGAGGGCGGCAGGCCCTGGCCACCGTACTCAGGATCGTGAGGCAGTGCAGCCCAGCCACCCTCTACAAACTGCTGGTAGGCTTCTTTAAAGCCTTCCGGGGTAGTAACTTCACCATCTTTCCAGGTGCAACCTTGCTGGTCGCCAATTTGGTTCAGCGGTGCAATAACGTTTTCACAAAACTTTGCACCCTCTTCCAGGATGGCATCCACGACATCAGGAGTAGCCTCCTCATATCCAAGTGACTCATAATGCTTTTCTGAGTCCAGCATCTCGCGCATTACGAAACGCAAATCACGCAGTGGCATTTTGATATCGGTCATCCTGATAACCTCAATTCGCTTATGTTTGGGACCGGAGGCAAAACCATCCAGTCATATTTATGACTAATTTCTAAGATTGGTTCATCATAGTAGTAAGCGAGCAGCCCCCTCTATGGCCAAACCCGTCCAAAGCGGTGACAAATCGAGGCGAGAGGATGAAAAAAGGTGACTGGCCCAGTCAAATATCCAGGCCAGCTGCAGCGCGACCACCCCGGCGATACTCGCCTGGCGTAATTCCCGTCCATTTTTTAAAGGCGCGGAAGAAAGCACTGGATTCATCGAACCCAAGCATCTCTGCGATCTGCCCATTGGAAAGATCCGGGCAGCTGAGGTAGTGAAAAGCCGCTTCCATCCGACATTCGTCTTTGAGCTTCTGGTAGGAGGTACCCTCCTGCTGAAGACGACGTCGCAACGTGGTGACCGACATATTGAGCCTCTCCGCCACCGCCTCAGCGGCAGGCATGGACTCGCTCACATCCCGGTTCAAAATGGTTTTTACTTTGGTTTTGATACTGTTGGCACTGCCGTCGCTGATCACCAGGTGGTAAGGAGCGGTGCGAATAAAGTCCTCAACCATCTGCGGGCTTTGCACCACAGGGTATTCCAGGTAGCGGGTATCGTATTCGAGCGCATTAAACGGTTGCTCAAATAACAACTCATTGGCCTCGCTTTGCGCGAGACTGCGAAACTCTTCCGGGCAAGCAAATGAGAAGTGCAACCTGGCCAGCGGAATCTCCCGCCCTGCCAGCCAGCAATAAAACCTGTGCCAAACCGCTAGAGTTGTACGCACCACACTGGGGCTCGTGTTATTCAGCAGCTGCTCAAATTCGCCCTTGCCCAGCGAACTGATCCCGCAAATTTCAACCCGCTCGCGCCCATGGCCACCTTCTCCGAGTACCGGCTTCACCTTAAAACCTCGGCAGATTTCCATAAATTCGGCACAGAGCGTAATCGCCTGGCGGAGGGTTGCACAATTCACCACCGCCAGACACAACAAGCGAAAAGACCCGGAACGGACCCTTCCACCGCTAAGCATGCCAAACCACTCATTTTGCGCCAGCCACATCACGCGCTGGTACAAGCGGCCATACTTCACTGCTGAAAATGCGGATACGCCCTGCAATTCAGACTCATCGATATCGACAGAAGCCAAAAGCTCCTTGCGATCACACCCGTGTTTGGTCGCCTCTTCGAGCAGTCGCTCGAGGTAGGCGATAGGGATGCGAATATCCTCTTCCGTTGACGCCATCTATTATTTACGCCTGCGCAACCAATTCAATAAAGCCCCGCACCCAAACGCCAGAGCAATGATGACAAGCAATATCACCAACAGAAGAATGAAATAGGTGACAACATCCTTAACGGGCAGGTCCCAGCTGTAGACTGCCGCCACTACAAAGGCGACACAGGCGAGGACACTGGTAATAAAGGAGCGGCGACTTCTTTTAGCCATGACGATCTGGATACATTGATTTTCAAAACAGGTGAGACTGCCACATTTTGTGGCGCTACCATTGTATTGTCGGCACCCAGTACCGACGCGGCGTCGAATCGTGAGGGATTGGCCGGTTCCTGTCAACGCCGCAGGAGGCACCAATGAGCAGAAGAATGCTGGAACCAGAGGATCGAGCCACGCTGTTAAGGCTTTTGCACTGGCTTATGTGCCTGACAGCCATTATATCGTTAATACTGTTGGGAATCGCCTTTTTTGCCCCTAGCTAATCAGCCCACCCTTGGCCAAATGGGCGGGATCTAACAATTCCTCAAGCGTTTCTCTATCCAGGTCCGTCATTTCAACAGCAACATCCAGCACTGGCCTACAGCTGGCATAGGCGGCCTTGGCAATCTCCGCCGCTTTCAGGTAGCCAATCACTGGGTTAAGGGAGGTCACTAAAATGGGGTTGCGGCCCAGGGTTCCCTCAATATGCGCCCGATTCACCGCGAAACTGGCAACGGCTCGATCAGCCAATAGGGTCGATGCATTCGCGAGCAGGTTAATACTTTCCAGCAGCGTACTGCCTACTAAAGGCAACATAACATTCAATTGAAAATTGCCGCTCTGTCCCGCCACGGTCACTGTGGTGTCATTACCCATCACCCGGGCACAAACCATAGTAACTGATTCAGCAATAACCGGGTTCACTTTGCCCGGCATAATGCTGCTCCCTGGCTGCAAGGCCTCCAGGGCGATTTCGGAGAGGCCAGCAAGCGGACCGCTGTTCATCCAACGCAAATCATTGGCAATTTTCATCAGGGAAACTGCCAACACCTTGAGCTGCCCGGACAATTCCACCGACGTATCCTGACTGGAAATTGCGGTAAAAAAGTTCTCTGCCGGGCGAAACTGATGAGATGTGTGGGCGCTGATTTTTTGTGCAAACAGCTCGGCAAAATCCGGGTGAGCATTGAGCCCGGTGCCAATCGCCGTACCGCCTTGAGCCAGCTGGGCAAGCCGAGGCATTACCGCGCGAATTCTCTCCCGGCACGCCTCTATTTGTGCAGCCCAGCCTCCAACTTCCTGCGCCATTGTCATAGGCACTGCATCCATCAGATGGGTGCGACCGGTTTTTACAATACTTTCAAGCTCCGTGGACTTGTCGCACAAGCCAGTGTGCAAATGGCGCAACGCAGGCAGCAGGGTGTCGCGCACTGCAAGCAGGGCAGACACATGGATTGCGGTGGGAACCACGTCATTACTGCTCTGACTCATATTCACGTGATCATTGGGGCTGATGGTTTGATCACTATGCTTTTCTGCGAGGTGGGCGAGCACCTCATTAACATTCATATTTGAGCTGGTACCAGAACCTGTCTGGTAAATATCGACGGGAAAATGAGTGGCATACTCCTCATCACCGAGACTGTCGCAGGCATTGATAATGGCCTCAGCCTGCGCTTTATCCAACAACCCCAAGTCCCGGTTGGCCTCCGCAGCAGATTTCTTTATCAACACAATGGCGCGGATAAACTCTGCCGGCAAGCCGTGACCACTGACAGGAAAATTCTCCACGGCGCGCTGGGTTTGCGCGCCATACATCGCCTCAGTCGGCACCTGAACTTCGCCCAGGCTGTCCTTTTCAGTGCGGAATTCGCCACCCATTTCACTCTCCCCAGATGCGCTTAATGCATCGACAGAAGGTTATTTAGCCGCTGCAGCCCTACTCGACCACGACGGTAATTTTCTTGGACATCACAGGCTCTTTATGTGGCACATGCATATAGTTGCCCAGAACCAGTTGTAGCGTATGCTTGCCGGGTGGCAAGGTAACTTGAGTCTCGGTTTGCCCACCACCAAAGTGAATGATGTTCTTACTCGCCGGCAAAGGCTTGCTCATATCCGGCATATCATCCACGTCAATCAGCAGATGATGGTGGCCGGTATTCTCTTGATTGGTACCCGCCGGTGCCACACCCATACCAGACAAACCAAACTTCACCGTAAATGTCTGGGGCACCTTCTCTCCATCTTTCGGCGAGATAATATAGACCTTGGCATCTGCTGGGGCCTTACTGCTCATATCCATTTTGCTTTCGTGCTCAGACGCATGTAACAGCGGCGACAACATCAGTGCGCTGGCAAACAGCAGAGAACTGGATTTAATCATGTGTATTCCTTCCTGATAGGGCGCCCAGATCGCGCCAATTCTTATAATCTGGCTTTACAGCTTCTCGGCCGCGGCACCTTGGTACCGTTCGGCAAAGACACTTTAACAGACCAAAGTTTCAGTTCCAGAGACTATCAGGGAATATAGTTGCGGAAAGAAAAAGAGAGATAGGATTTGTGACAGCGCTACTTATTTAAATCTGCTTTGCGGCAATTAGGCAAGAGAAGGCCCGGGCCAACCGGGCCAGAAAAATCAGATACTCACCCGACCCTCTTGGGTCCATTCGCAGCGAACCTGCATATCGCCGCTGCCAGGCTCGTGATAGAGGCCAGCGGACTCCCAACTGAAAGAGTGAACGCCGGAAAGCTCAGTTTCCAAATGCACAGTTGCCGAAACCCAATACATACTCTTCAGCAACTCTTCAAACTTCTGTATCCACAAATCCCACTCGTACTCTACCGCCCGATAGGAAGCGCCAAAGTGGATAACATCGGTTTGATACTGGGATTGCTTCACTTTAATGGTGGGAATAGCAAACATATCCCGGCACAGGAATGGCCATTCATCAGCACTGGGCAGGGCGAGCACAGCATTGCGGTTCACCCTGCGCCGATCGCTGCCGCCAGCGAGGCTATTGCTGTCTTTGATACATCCGTAAACGATGGATTCCTGATCGCCCTGAAGCATTAATTCCATTCCTTACCACAGTGCCACTGGACATCAGGTACCCAGGGCAAAACAGATCTAAGGCATCAACTTTAACGGCGAAGCGACCAGAAAGCCACAAAACAAAACACGAACCTGCAAAGTGCTCAAAAGTTCGGCTATTCAGTTACTAATGGTGCCCCGCCTAAAATACCAGGACTAAATCTCAAAGCCCCTTTCGCGCAGCATATCCAGAAGCGCCTCTTCATCCATAACTGTGATACCCAGTTCCTGCGCTTTGGTCAATTTTGAGCCAGCGCCTGGCCCGGCAACCAGAGTGCCGGTCTTGGCGGAAACACTTCCTGCGACTTTCGCACCCAGCCTCTGTAAGTAGTCTTTTGCTTCACTGCGGGACAGGGTTTCCAGTTTGCCGGTGAGCACCCAGGTTTCCCCTGCCAGGGGCTGATCCTGCTCGTCACTCTCCTCCGCGTGCCAATGCACACCCGCCTGCTGCAGTGCCTCCACCTCTTCTTGGGCATGAGGCTGTTGAAAAAACTCAGCAACAAAATGAGCGACCACTGGGCCCACATCTTCAACTTCCTGCAAAGCCTCGACATCTGCCGACATTAGCGGATTCAATTCGCCAAAGTGCCGCGCCAAATTGCGCGCAGTGGCCTCACCCACTTCTCGGATACCCAGGGCATAGAGGAATTTAGGCAGCGTGGTCTCTTTACTGCGCTCCAGTGCATCGAGGAGGTTCTGGGCAGACTTTTGCCCCATTCGCTCAAGTCCCGCCACCTGCTCCAAGGTGAGGTGGTAGAGACCGGACACCGAATGTAACAAGTCCTCATCTACCAGCTGCTCTACCAGCTTGTCTCCCAGCCCATCAATGTCCATCGCTTTGCGCGAAGCGAAATGCTTGATGGCCTGCTTGCGCTGGGCACTACAAATCAGGCCACCGCTACAACGGACCACCGCCTCACCGGGCGTGGATTCCACCGGCGAGCCGCATACCGGGCAATGCGTAGGGAATTCAATAGCGTGGCCACCCGGCTTGCGCTTGCTCTCCACTACAGAAACCACCTGCGGGATAACATCTCCGGCACGGCGAATAATGACGGTATCACCCACCTGTACGCCGAGGCGCTCGATCTCATCTCGATTGTGCAGAGTTGCATTGGAAACGGTAACCCCGCCGACAAACACCGGTTGTAGGCGAGCAACCGGGGTAACCGCACCGGTGCGCCCTACCTGGAATTCAACATCCAATAATTCAGTCATTTCCTCCTGAGCAGGAAACTTATAGGCCATGGCCCAACGGGGTGCGCGGGCAACAAAGCCGAGACGGCGCTGCAGGGGAATACTGTTGACCTTAAAAACAATACCGTCGATATCATAAGCGAGGTCCTCGCGCTTCTCGCCGATTTCCCGGTAGTAATCGATGCAGCCCTGAATATCCTTAGCGACGCGCATCTCCCGGTTTGTACGGAAGCCCCAATGCCCCAGCAACTGCAAAGTCTCAACGTGCTTTTCCGGCAGCTCGCCGCCCTCTACAAGGCCAGTGCCATAAACACACAATTCCAGCGGTCTCTGCGCTGTTATGCGGGAGTCCAATTGACGCAAACTACCGGCAGCGGCATTTCGAGGATTTACGAAAAGCTTCTCGCCCGCCTCAGCCGCTTTGCGATTCAATTCGGCAAAGCCCGCTTTCGGCATATAGATTTCGCCGCGCACCTCCAATAGACCCGGATACTTTTCAATACCATCTGCTTGACGCAAACGCAGAGGTACAGATCCCACGGTGCGTACATTCTGGGTGATATCTTCACCGGTGGTGCCATCGCCGCGCGTTGCAGCTCGCTCAAGTACTCCGTCGCGATATAAAAGGCTGATAGCGATACCGTCTAACTTGGGTTCACAGGCGTATTCCACCGGTCCTTTACTGTTGAGGCGCTCACACACCCGGCGGTCAAACTCCAGCAACTCTTCATCATTGAAGGCGTTATCCAAAGACAACATCGCCACCTCGTGGCGAACTTCCTGAAAAGAGGAGAGCGGCTCTGCGCCTACCCGCTGGGTGGGAGAATCCGGTGTCAGTAGCTGAGGGAATTCACTTTCCAAGTCCTGCAACTCGCGCAGGCGCCGGTCGTACTCAATATCCGGCAACTCGGGATCATCAAGCACATAGTATTGGTGATTCGCACGCTGGAGGATTTCATGTAATTCCTGAACACGTTCGCGTACTTGAGGGGAAATAGTTTGATGAGTCATCAGCAATTCGAGTGAATAAAAATAATAGTTAGAAAATTATTTCGATTTTACATGCAAATACGGCCCGAGCTTACGGCTAATTTCCAAAATGAAAATCAGCCGGCATCCCGGGCCGCATTAAAAATGGCAACAATTATTTAGAGATTGCGAGTTAGCTTTGCGCCATCGCTAAAGTCCTGCGGCGCTGGTACTCCACAACCCGCTGACGATAATGCTCCGCCGTTTGCGCGGTAAATACACTGCGATTCTCATCCTTCAATTCGCCACCGAGCAGCTCGGCAATTTTGTATGAGGTGGAAAGCAGTTGATCGAAAGCTTTAATCGCCTCGCCTTCCACTGGTAACGTCAGGAACAAGCTAACACCCGGCGTGGCAAATTCTTCCATCTGGGCCAGGTCGAAAACGCCGGGCACAACAATATTGGCGAGACTAAAGATAATTGCCCCATCAGCACCGCCGTGCTCATGGTAGTGAAAAATATTCATTTCACCAAAGCGCATGCCACAGGCAACCATTACCCGAAGTAAGTCATTACCCTCGAAGTAATCCCCTTCTGGCGCCATTACATTAATCACCAGCACCTCACGGGTGGGAGCACCTTCACCAACACTGCCAGAGCTTGGAGACTGAGAAGATCGCTCGGGTTGGGAATCCTCATGCACCGCTTCATGCTCAGGACTGTGAGCACTATCCATCGCATTTAGGCTTTCAGCCTCATCTAATGCAGGCTCATAGCGTTGCTCTTCACCGACCGACTCCATCAGAGTGGGGACTTGCTCTTCCAAATCGAGGATACCCTGCTCTTCCGGACTCCTCTGGGGATTGCTGCCAGCGAGCGGTTTGCGCGAGGAAATAAAGCTCTCCTGCACCTGGCGATTCACATGTAGCGCATCCTCTAGCGGGCGGCGCTGAACAACGCGAGCCTGCCCGGGCAATTCGCTGTTTGCGGGCTTGGGCTCCCGCGTCTCTGGAGGTTTGCGGACCGGGGGCTCTTCTTCAGCCTTTTCTGAGACCGGGTCAGCTTCATTTTTTACTTCAGATTGCATGGCCCGCGACAGATTGCGGGAGACCTTAACTGCCGCGCGCTGCCGCAAGATCGCCCGGCGTATGCCATCGACCACAACGACCAGCAGAACGACAACCAGGATTGTAACCAGCCAGTTATCCATTTTTTAGCGCCTCTCCCTTTACGCCCTTATGCAGAAGCCAGCTCGGCTGCTTCTTCCACATTCACCGACACCAGTCGGGATACACCCGGCTCGTGCATGGTAACCCCCAGCAACTGATCCGCCATCTCCATTGCGATCTTGTTGTGGGTAATATAGATGAACTGAACGTGTTCTGACATTTCTTTAACCATTCGTGCGTAACGACCAACGTTAGCATCGTCAAGGGGAGCATCCACCTCATCCAACATACAGAAAGGTGCTGGATTCAGACGGAAAATCGAGAATACCAATGCGATCGCCGTCAGCGCTTTTTCTCCACCCGAGAGCAGATGGATTGTGCTGTTGCGCTTGCCCGGCGGGCGGGCCATGATCGCGATACCAGTATCGAGCAGATCTTCACCGGTAAGTTCCAGATAGGCATTACCACCACCGAAAACTTTCGGGAAGAGTTCCTGCAGGCCCGCATTTACCTGATCAAAAGTTTCCTTGAAGCGGGTTCTCGTTTCCTTGTCGATTTTCTTAATTGCATTTTCCAGGGTCTCCAGCGCTTCCATCAGATCCCCATGCTGGCGATCCAGGTAGTTCTTGCGCTCAGACTCCTGCTTGTATTCATCGATAGCGGCGAGGTTAATCGGCCCGAGGCGCGAGATACGCGCGGCTACCAATTCCAAATCTTCCTGTACCTGTTTAATCGTCAGATCGCCAGGTAACTGCTCGAGCAGCTGATCGATATCGTGCTCGCTCTCGCGCAGCTGCTCTACCAATCCGTTTCGTTGCACTTCCAATGTCTGCGCAGCGAGACGCTCCTGCTCAAGCTGCGCGCGCACCCCCTGAAGAGCCGCCTCCACTTTGTGGCGCTCCTGTTCCTGCTCACGCAGGCCGGTCTCCACTTCTTCCAGCTTTTTGCGCGCATCGGCGAGTTCCGTTTCCACCTCAATACGCTCGCCGAGTTTTTCTTCCAACTCAGCCTGAAAATCCTGGGAGGGGTCCTGGGTCTCCTCCATTTGCTCCTGCAATTGCTGACGACGACTGCGCAACCTTTCCAGCTGCTCGCTCATCACCTGCAAAGTGCGTTCGAGAGACACCATCTGGGTGCGCACTGACTGCTCGCGCATAGCCAGCTCATGGGCGCGATCCTTGTCCTCCCGCGCGCGCTGGCGCACGGCATCCAAAGCTTCGCGCAATTCCTCCCGGCGTGCCATTAGCGTTTCGCGACGATCGGTATCATCACTCATCGCCTCGACAGCTTCCTGCAGCATTAGACGAGCTTCCGACAGGGACTCCCCTTCCAACTCCTGCTGCTCACGCACCTCACCGATTTCCTGCTCAATTCGGATACGGCGCTCATTCATCTGCTCCGCACGCGCCCGTCGGGCGGACAACTGGCTGCGCAGCTCTGCCTCGCGACGCCCGAGCTGGTCGGACTCATTGCGAGCTTGTTCGATGGAGCGCTCGAGATCGACCGTTTGCGTGCGCAGGGACTCGCGTCGCTCGGCAATACTCTCTATCTGCTCCTCACACAGGGCCAACTCCTGCCCCAGGGTTTCAAGATCCTGCTTGCGCGCCAGGACCCCGGCCTCTGCATCACTGGCGCGATTCACTCGCAACCAGTTAGGGCCGAGCCAGAGCCCATCGCGAGTCACAATAGACTCATGAGCTTGCAAACTCGCTCGCCTGGACAGCGCCTCTGTCAAATCCTCTGCGGTATAAATTCCCGCCAAGATGCCGGAGAGAGAGGCCGGCCCCTGAACCATATCCTGCAGTGAAGGAAGTACTCCCTTCGCACTGCTATTTACAGCACTGTTATCGATCAGAACCGCTTGACCGCTTTCCAGTGCCGCCAATCCTTCAGCCACGGACTCGAGCTGCTCAACACATACCGCCTGCAATTGGGGACCGAGGATAGTTTCAACTGCGGTTTCCCAGCCGGGTTGGGCTTTAATCTGGTCGGCGAGCCGGGGCTTGTCAGCCAGGGCTTGCTGCTGCAGCCAATTCTCAACTGCCTTGCCTTGCCCTAAAGCAGCTTGCTGCAAGGCTTCCAGAGACGCCTGACGGCCGCGCCCGGTTTGCAGCTGCAAGCGTAACTGATCGAGTTCGGTAGCCAGCTCCCGCTCCTGCACACGGAGACTGTCCAGAGACTCGCGACGCTCTGCCGCTTCCTCGCGGCGTTCTTCAGCCTGCATTTCCAGCTCGGCCATCTGCTCGTTCAACTGCAGCGTCTCTTCATCGTCGTCAGAGACCTGGAGGCCGGACTGCTCCGCCAATAGCTTGTTGACCCGCTCCAGCAGCCGCTGGCCAGAAGTTTCCAAGTGCTGAATGCGGGATTGCTGCACCTCAGCTTTCTGACGGGAGCCAGAGGCACCCTGGTTAAACTGGTCCCACTCGTTCTGCCAATTGCGCATCTGCTCTTCAGATTCGAGCAGCGCAGCAGCAGATTCCTCTTCTGCTGCCAAGACCATCTCCAGGTCCGGCAGAATAATCTCAAGCTCCTCCTCAAACTGGGCCGCTTTTTCGCGATCCACTTCGAGGTTGGTCTCTGCCTCTCGATATTCTTGTTCGGTTTGCGCCAAATCGGAATGCAGGCGAGTAGAGCGCTCACGGGCGTGGGCAATGCTCTGCTCCAAGCGGGCGATATCTCCACCGACGGCGTAGAAGCGCCCCTGGACTTCGTTAAAGCTGTCAGATAGCTCGTGGTACCCCACGCGCTTTTGCTCAATGCCTGTGTCACAGGTGACCTGGCGGGTAACCAGCTCTTCAACGGTGAGTTCAAGCTCACCTATTTGTTGCTGCTTGGCCTTGGATTGGTCATCCAGTTCGCGGTATTTGAGTGCCTGTAAGTTAGCCTTGTGGCTGCGCTCTTCCTCTTTAAATCGGCTGTATTTTTCCGCTGCTGCGGACTGTCGCTCCAGTCGGGACAACTGACGATCCAGCTCATCGCGGATATCCGTGAGGCGCTCAAGGTTTTCCGAAGTCCGTCTCATCCGGTTTTCGGTGTCCCGGCGGCGCTCCTTGTATTTGGAGATACCGGCGGCCTCTTCGATATAGACGCGCAGCTCTTCGGGCTTGGCTTCGATCAACTTGGAGATCATGCCCTGCTCAATAATGGCGTAACTGCGCGGGCCCAGGCCGGTACCCAAGAAGAGGTCGGTTACATCGCGGCGGCGGCACTTCTCGCCATTCAGGTAATAGGTGTTCTGTGCTTCCCGGGTTACCTTGCGCTTGACGGAAATCTCCGAGAAAGAGGCATAGGCTCCAGAAAGCTTGCCCTCAGAGTTATCAAATACCAACTCAATCGAGGCCTGCCCCACGGGCTTGCGGCCACTGGAGCCGTTGAAGATAACGTCCGTCATCGAATCGCCGCGCAGGTTCTTTGCGGAGGATTCCCCCATTACCCAGCGCACCGCATCGATGGTGTTGGATTTACCACAGCCATTGGGACCCACCACCGAGTTGAGGTTTGTCGGGAAATAGACAGTGGTAGGGTCAACAAAAGACTTGAAGCCCGCTAGCTTGATGCACTTCAGACGCATGTATTTATAAACTCGATATTTTTCTCTGCTGGGCGGGACACCAAACCTTCAATTTTACTTGGTGTCGCCAGAGCATTCAGCGCTATTCTTCACAGTAATGTTCAGTCGGGATTATCAATCCGACCAAGCAGCGGTCAAGTCAAACATGACGATCGCTACCAAATGCCAACTTGCCCCAATAGAACTCATCAACATCGGGGCAATGTGAGCTTGAGGCCAATTAGACGCAAGAATGCCATCCGGCCGCAAATAAAAATGAGGCCACAGCTTACACTGTGACCTCATTTTCGACAGTCACAGCCAGTTACAGCTGACTATCGATGGCTATTGACTGAGTTTCACTCCAGCGTGATTTAGGCAATTCACCAATCATTCCCTGCCAGTCCCCTGGAGCCGGACGCGCATCTCCCTTAATGGCAAGCCGCGCCACCAACTGCACAGAGTCAACGGTGGCGATGGAGCTTCCAGGCATCATTGCTCGGGACTCATCCAGCACAACCTCTGCCGGTAACTGTCCAGCTGTGAGGCGCACGATAGCCAGAGGCATCGGGCTCGCAGCACTGCGTGCATAGATAAATACCGGGGTAGATTCTGGAGCTTCAACTCCCTCCCCCAAACTGACCTGAACTCGAATCTGCGGGCCTTTCTCTTTCGTTTCTACCTTTGCCTGCACCGCTACAGCCTCACCGCTGTCTGCCAAAGCGCTTTCGGCCCTGGCAACGCCAGCCTGAAGCGCCTCTGCTGCTGCAGATCCTGGGGGAAGCTGGCTAAGTGCTAGCTGCCAATGCTGGCGAGCCTTGCGGTAGTCCCCATCTTCAAAAGCGGCAATACCCGCCAAGCCCAGCACAGTGCCATTGGATGGCTGCACCTGTAACACCTGCTTGATCAAGGAGCGGATTTCATCGGTAATCTTGGAACCGCCAGCAAAAAATAGCGCTTGTGCCAGCTCAGCCTTAACGTTGGCCGCCTGTGGCTCGCGAGCCACAACATAGCGATAGGAATCTACCGCCCCAGCCAAATCGCCACTCACCAGTAGCCGCTGCGCCAATATATAGCGACTACTAAGATCATCTGGATGAGTTTTAGCCCGCTCCTGCAACTGACGGGTGATTTTTGCCTCTTCCTCCGAAGAGGTGTGCCCACCTTGGCTCGCCACCATATCGCGATACAAAGCTACTTCGGACGGTCGGTCGGAAAACCCGTAGGCAGCTGCTGCAATTGCAGGCACCAAAACCGCCAGGCCGATTAGCAATCGGCCGCCACCCTGCCTGGCTTCACCAGATTGACTTTCCTGCTGAGCCGCCAGCAGTTCCCGCGCGAGATCTGCCTCCAGCTGGGCAAACTGCTTTTCATCCATTGCACCGCTCTGCACCGCAGCGCGAAGTTCTTTACTGCGCTCCCGGTAGAGCGCTGCCATAGCCTCTCGCTTGCTACTACCGCTGCGACGTCTGCCTGCAGCTCTCAAAGCAGGAATCAGAAATACAAAAGCTACCAACAGTAGCAATAGGGCTACACCAAACCAGATATCAATCATTTACCTTCCTTCCCGCTATCACCTTCATCTACAGCTCCTTCTCCCAACAACTGCTTTAATCGACGCCGCTCATCATCAGTGAGTTCCCCACTGCCGTCATCTTGGCGAACCCCGGTACCACTTTTTGAGCGCATCACGATCACAATCAAGGCCAGAAGCCCGAAAACGGCAAAAACTCCCGGAGCCAACCACAGGATCAAGGTATTTTTCTGAACAGGTGGGCGGTAGAGCACAAAATCCCCATAGCGGGCCACCATGTAGTCAACGATTTCCTGGTCCGTAAATCCTTCCTCCAGCAAACGGCGGATTTCACGACGCAAGTCCGAGGAAATAGACGCATCGGAGTCTGCCAGGTTCTGGTTTTGACATTTGGGGCAGCGCATCTCTTCAATAAGCACGCGATACCTTACATCCAGCTCGGGAGAGGACAATTTTTGTGTCTCCACTACCGCATGTGCAGCGATGGACAGGCAAAACATACCGAATGCCAGTACAAGTTGGGCCAGCCAGGTCTTCTGTGTCACAGCTTTTCTCACGCTCTAACTAACGGGAATTGGGGCGATTATAACAGTGTCACCCCCCGGCGGACACGCCCACGAATTCACACAAAAGCGCGTTAACTCATTGAAAGACAAAAAAAAATTCAAAAAAGGCGTTGACGCCACGAAGAATATCATTAAGATACGCAGCTCCTGACACGGGGTGGTTAGCTCAGTTGGGAGAGCGACGGCCTTACAAGCCGTAGGTCACAGGTTCGACCCCTGTACCACCCACCACTTCTCTTACTCTTGCCCGGCAAGAGCAACCAAAGAGAAGCAGGAATGCGGACCGGTAGTTCAGTTGGTTAGAATGCCGGCCTGTCACGCCGGAGGTCGCGGGTTCGAGTCCCGTCCGGTCCGCCATATACAAAAAAGCCCTGCTCGCAAGAGCGGGGCTTTTTTGTTTGTGCCTCACATCTTTTCATTTTTCTAACATTTTATTTTCAGTTGCTTACGCTGGAAATTTGAAAGAGCCACAAAAAAACAACCAAATCTCAGCGTAAAAAAATAGTGCGAGCGCAGTGCCGACAAAATTTTCCTGCAACAATTTTCTCCAGCCTGAATTTTTATTTTCTGAATTTCTACGCAGCTGATTTTGACCGATAAAAACAACTTAAAAAGCCCTCAAAAAATCCTCTAATTAATTAATTTTTAAACAACTTTTGGGTGTTTTTTATTCTTAAAAAAATTTTTAAAAATCTTCCAACAAAATTGTTGACCGCAAAAAAAATATCATTAAGATACGCAGCTCCTGACACGGGGTGGTTAGCTCAGTTGGGAGAGCGACGGCCTTACAAGCCGTAGGTCACAGGTTCGACCCCTGTACCACCCACCACTTCTCTTACTCTTGCCCGGCAAGAGCAACCAAGAGAAGCAGGAATGCGGACCGGTAGTTCAGTTGGTTAGAATGCCGGCCTGTCACGCCGGAGGTCGCGGGTTCGAGTCCCGTCCGGTCCGCCATATACAAAAAAGCCCTGCTCGCAAGAGCGGGGCTTTTTTGTATATGAAAAATTCAAAACCACTTTTCAATACACAACCACCTCCCCACTCCCCACCACAAACTGTGCAGACCGACTAACAAAATTTATAGAAAACCGGGGCAATGAAAGTAGCACCCTGTTTTATTACCAAATATTGCCAATAGACGAGCAGCAATTTCTTCAAATACACACCCGCTTCTCACACTTAAAGCCAGGCGCAAACTTTTTTAGAAAAACTTCCCTAAGTTGTTGACCTAAGTAAAAAAATCATTATGATACGCAGCTCCTGACACGGGGTGGTTAGCTCAGTTGGGAGAGCGACGGCCTTACAAGCCGTAGGTCACAGGTTCGACCCCTGTACCACCCACCACTTCTCTTACTCTTGCCCGGCAAGAGCAACCAAGAGAAGCAGGAATGCGGACCGGTAGTTCAGTTGGTTAGAATGCCGGCCTGTCACGCCGGAGGTCGCGGGTTCGAGTCCCGTCCGGTCCGCCATATACAAAAAAGCCCTGCTCGCAAGAGCGGGGCTTTTTTGTTTGTGCTAATTAGAAAAGAGTTTGGGTTTTTAAACTTCAGCTGAAGCCGCCTGGCTCTCCTCCCATTCCCCATCCACCGTTTCTTCGCCGCCATGCAATAGATGCATCAATCGCTCCAGCTCCGGCATTTCGTTAAAGCACTCCGCTTCACCAGAAATTTCATCCCAGGATGCTTTGGATTCTGTGCAAAGATGGGCCACGACTTTCCCATCGATATCCCCTTCCAACAATCCAGCAGGCGCCCAGAAGTGCGTTGTATTACTCATTAAGTGAGGAACTGTACTTCCGCATCCACTGCAAAAGTCAGATCGATAGCCCGTAGGAGTCCGGAATGAAGAGATTCTGTCTAAGCCCCGCACCCAGCGAAACTGATCCCGGCTAATAAACATGGCCGTATCCGAGGCGGAACCACTCAATTTGCGGCAGAGCGAGCAATGGCATTGGTAAAGGTTTGGAATTGGCTCTTCCAGCTGGAACTCAACCCCACCGCATAGGCACTTCCCATTCATCCCTTTCTCCTTCCGCAAAACTGTTATTCGAAGTCGTCCATGAAATCGCAATAGGTTAGCAACAATATCTCAGTCCTACCCAAGACTCCTATAGACACACAGTGAAGTAAATGCCATTTGGCGTCTCATTCAACGAACATCATTAAATATCCAAGGATCTGGGGTTTAGCTTTGCCGTGAGGATATGATCCTCCCAGCATCCATTGATCTTCAGGTATTTTGCCGCCCTACCCTCGACAACGAAGCCCAGTGCCTCCAGTAGAGCAGCCGACCTATCGTTGCCAGGCATGTAGTTAGCCATCACCCTATTCAAATTTAAGGTGTCAAAAGCATAATCAACGACATGACGACACAAGCTCCCCATTAAGCCCCGCCCCTCGTGGGACTGGTCAACTGCATATCCCATATTACAGGCCTGAAATGGGCCTCGGATGATATTCGTCAAGGAGCAAACACCCAGTAACTGATCACACCCGGACTCTAATGCAGCAAACTTTAAAATTCCTCCAGAGCTTATGCGTCGAATCCAGGACCCGGAACTGTGAAAACCTGGCTCACGAATGGGCTCCCAGCGCTTCAGGTGCTCTTCATTAGATAAATAAAAAGCAGATATGGCGGGCGCATCTGTCACTCCGAGCAAACGTATTTCCACCTGTCGATTACCTCACCATTCACATTCTGATTAAGCTCAATCAACCCATTTATACCGGCACTACTATTCAATTGACGGTAAAGAGTCCCGCTGACCGGGAAGCTCACGAAGAAATTCCCAACCCCGGGTCCTGCCACTCTCATAACCCTCCTCGAGCAACTCTGCTTCCTGGGTAAAACGCTTAACCGGGAAATTGTCTGGAGGCGCAATAACCGAAACCTGGCACCCCTCTGGAGGCACCTCGATAAACTCCAGGGCCCGATTATATTTCTCCCCCCTCTCCAGCACGGCCTCAAATAGCCGGGCATGATCACGGAAAAACTGTTTGATAAATTTTGGAGCAGGCCCCTTAATTTTCCGATACCCCAGAGGGCGCGAAAGAATAACGGTTATATTTCTGGCCCCCTGCTGATAGGCCTGAATAATCGGTATCGAATCAGCCAGACCGCCATCGGTCATAGGCTCCCCATCCACTTCAGGAAACCCCCGGTAAGCAACCGGAATGGCACAAGAGGCCGGGAAAACCTCGTGCATATTTTCTGGAGTTACTTTCAGGTATCTAGCCTCCCCCGTGTTGATACTGGTAGTCACGGCATAAAGCGGTATTCCATTCTCAACATAACTATCGACACTGAGTGGAATATCCTGATATGACGCATGCCACAACCAGCCAATATCACAAAAATGACCGCCTCGGAGATAGCGGCGCCAGTCGATGAAGTCTGCCCGCCGGGCATGGTCCATTAGTATTTGCCGACTTCGCCCATGATTTCCCGCCAGATAACCAATCAAGTTGGTGGAGCCTGCGGATACACCGATCGCAAAATCAAATGGCCGATAGCCCGCCTCCAAAAATGCATCCAATACGCCTGCAGCGAAAATCCCCCGCATAGCACCCCCTTCGACCACAAGGGCTGACTGGGAATTCTCGTTAATCAAAATACAGTCTTCCATAGCGAGCAACCGTTAAAACCAAACCATCTCTACCTTTGCCAAGCAGATTCCAATAGCACTATGATTGAGGCATTCAGGTAATCCGTTGAGTTAAACCAAGTATGCCAACAATCGCGTTTAAAGCGCCGTGGAGCCGCCAGCTCCAAATTATCAGTGCCATATGCACATTACTCCTACTGGGACTGCCGCTCTTTCTGGCATCGAGAGCACCAGCTGCTCCATCTACCCTCTATAGCATTGCCATAGCACTTCCGCCTGCAATACTGGCTCTCAGCGCCTTCTTTGCCATCCGTGGTTACGCCATCAAAAATGGCAACCTCTTGATATTGCGCCCGGGTTGGAAAACCACCATCTCCTTGGAGGGGCTATCTGAAGCATTCCCCGACTCAACCGCCATGCAAGGATCAGTCCGCATCTTTGGCAATTCCGGCTTATTTGGCTATATAGGCCTGTTTCAAAACCAAAAGTTGGGGCGCTATCGTGCATTTGCTACCGATCAGCAAAAATCTGTCGTACTGCGCCTGGCTACACAAACTATCGTGATCACCCCCGATAAACCGGAGCGGGCAGCGGACATTCTCCGCCAACACTGCCAACTTCAACCCAACCCAAATTAATTGCTCCGACAACAACGCCACACGAAGTCGACAGGAAGTTCAAACCGATGAAAAAGTTCGCTTTTATAATTGCCGCCGCATTTACGCTGCTATCAGCAAGTGCTCACTCCGCTTGTGTGATTTTATTGCATGGATTAGCCAAATCAGATAGCTCAATGGAGAAACTGGCAAAGGCCATAGATGCCGAAGGTTTCCAAACGGTCAATATTGATTACCCTTCGACCAAGCACTCCATTGAAACCTTGGCCAGCATGGCCATAGCGCCTGCTGTCGAGGAGTGCGGTAACGCGCAAGAAATCAATTTTGTCACTCACTCCATGGGCGGCATTCTGGTAAGGCAATATCTACATTCAGCTGAAATCAAAAACTTGAATCGCGTTGTCATGTTGGGCCCACCTAATAAAGGCAGTGAAGTAGTTGATAAACTGGGGACATTCCCCGGCTTCAAATTTATGTTTGGCGATGCTGGGCTGCAGTTGGGTACCGGCGAGATGAGCGTCCCCAACGAGCTCGGTAGTGCAGATTTTGATGTAGGTATTATTGCCGGTACTCGCAGCATCAACCTGATTCTATCCCGCCTTATCCCAGAAACCGATGATGGTAAAGTCTCCGTAACCAGCACAAAACTGGATGGCATGAATGATCATCTGCAAATGCCAGTGACCCATGTGTTTATGATGAAAGATAAAAAAGTTATCTCGCAAGTTATCCATTACCTTAAGCATGGATTCTTTCATAGAGCCGGCAATCAGGCATCCAATTAAAATTAATCGATCTTATAAATAATCTATACCTTTTAACTCCAATCACAATACAAAATTAGTAACAATAATTTGGAATTCACCTTTATGCAGTGGCAATGGTGCAGCTTTAAAGAGCTTACGCTCAGTCAACTTTACGAAGTTTTGCGAGTAAGGCAGGAAGTTTTTACGGTAGAACAAGATTGCCCCTATCAGGATGCCGATGGCAAAGACCAGCACTCCTGGCACCTGATCTGCTGGGAGGGAGACGAAAGCAGTCCGCAGGTTATGGCTTACCTGCGAGTTGTTTTCCCTGGCCTTAAATACCGGGAACCTTCGATAGGAAGAGTATTAACCGCAGAAGCCAGTCGCGGAACAGGCCTGGGCAAGGAGCTGATTCGCCGAGCCGTAATGCACACATGCGAGGAATACCCCAACACTGGTATTCGCATTTCAGCTCAACAACATTTGGATCGATTTTACGGGGAGTTTGGCTTTGAGCAGGTGTCTGAGCCGTACCAGGAAGACGGCATCCCGCATATCGAGATGTTACGCCCTGCCAATTAATTGAAAGGGATCTTTTAAGTTCGATGGAAGTTTTGGGGGCCCTGCAGAGGCACTGCGGGACCCCAAAAAATCTAGTTGCTACCCAGTGGATTGGCACCGGCAGATACAGGCTCACTATCCGACTGACGCGCCCTGCTATAAAGGCAAGAGGCCGCGATTCCAGCAGCAATTAGCAACCACACAACATTAACGACCAGTGATGCTCTCACAAAGGAATCCTCACCAAACTGAGCAAAATGCACTACAACTGCACCGACGCAAGCGATAATTGTGGCAATACGCAGAGACATAGACCACTTGGCCACTGTCCCCATGAAGGCAGCCGCAACGCTTAACGCCAAGGTCACCAGCCAGAACACCTGCGCAGCATTTAGCTTAAACGCCAGATAAGTCACCGCGCTCAGAGCAATCGCAAATGGTACACCCCATACCTGAGCCATCCAGACTCGCTCCAAACGTACGGCGGGATTGCCGCGCTGACGCTTGCGAACAAACCAGATATTGATGCCGGATACCACCAGCAAGCACATCCCCACCCCCAGCAGGAAGTAAGCAACTTTCACTGGGAAACCGGAAAAGTGGCCAAAGTGTAAACGGTACGTAGAAAGGTAAACTTGTTTAGCCGCGTCTCCCTCAGACCAACCTTCTTTTTCAATCAGGCTGCCATCGGGATTAAAGTGGTAACGCTCACCCCAGACCAATCGCTCTGGAACTCGGGTCCACACCTCAACAACCTGGCCTTCACGTCCAGGGAATGCCACTTCTAAACGAGTGCGCTCTTCTTCCGGTGCGATACGATCCATTGTTGCCAGAATTGCAGCATAATCCGGATAATCAACTTCAGGGGCGTTTTCCTCCATCACCGGATGATCCGCGTAAAGCATGTGCTCTACCTTTTCCGTATCACCCTCAAAGAATACGCCGGCAATTGCAAAAGCGGCTACCTGGGACAACCCGATAAAAGCCCCGGTAATGGCTATGGCAAGATGAAAGGGAGAGGCCCAAACCCCCAGGCGATTGTGCAAATCCACTTGCTGAAGACGCTTAGAGCCAGAAAGACGGAAAGAGAAAGCGTCTTTAATAATTTTGGGATGGGCCAGCAAACCGGAGACGATCAGAGCGGACATCACCATCCCGATCAAACCAACCAGGATGACTCCATAACCAACAGGAAGGTTGAGCGCGTAGTGTAGGTAGGCCAGGAAGTGGGTCCACTCATGCTCCACCTTGCCCAGCAGGGAACCATCTTCAGCAACATATCGCTCCATATCGCCAACTTCAACCATCAATCTGGGCTTATCCTGATTGGGGATGGTGAAGGTAATTGAATCGAGATCCTCTTTTTCCTGCTTGGCTAACGCAATAGCATTTTCTGTAGCAGTCCGATACACAGAGGCTTCAACATTGAGGTTCTCCAACTCGGAGGCCTGCTCCCAGCGTTCGAACTCATTGTAAAAAACCGCCAGTGTTCCGCTGACGCAAACAATATATAAAAGAGTGGATACCGCCAGGCCGAGAACTGAGTGTCCATCGGTCATATCACGGACAAAGCCAGGGGTCGGTTTAAAGGAAAATTTCACGTTAAATTCCTACTCAAGTCCGTTGATCTATGCTGCCGAAGCGGGAAGCGCAAAGGTCAGCAACAAGCCGCTGACCACCGAGAAAGCCAGCATGGCAGCCGAAGGGCGCAGAAGCTTTTTATCGGCACAGCACCAAACCATCGCCAGGGTCCAGATTATCACCGACAGGAAAGCTCCGCCGACCAAGCGGGCAGTTTCAGAAAAACCGGTAAAACCAAAGAAAAGCAAACCGGCAATCAAACCACTGGCCGCGGGCAAAAGAAAGGCAGCCATAAAACGCAAGAAGCCCCGCAACCACAATGGAAGCAGGGCTTGAGATTCGGGTGTTCCCGAGCGCTGTTTTTCAACGGGTCTTGGGCCACTGGGCCAGTCACCCTTAAGAGCCAATAAAGCAAAGGCTCCGAGCATCACTATTAAAGTGGCAATACTGATTCCATATTCCACCCCAACAATTGAGCTCCACCCAAAAGCCGACAACACCATGGCTCCCCAACCACTCCAACGGCGCACGGGCTCTGCCCCTCTGCGAGACCAGGCGGAATAAAGGAGCAGAATCCCGGCCAAAGCAAAGGCGCTGGAAACTCCTGCAATCATATAAAAAGACATTGGCATAACCATAACAGCGAGAGACTCGCCTCTCGTCTGGTTGCTTAAACGTAAAAAAGGGAGCCAGCCCACAGACTCCCCCTGTGGACAAGCTCCCAGTCTACACTAACTTAGAAAATGTAGCGTGCTTCCGCAGTTACATAGCGACGCTCACCGTAGAAGCAGTCACCGCGGCTCAGGCAAACCGTTGTATGCTCTTCATCGGTCAAGTTTTTCGCATTCAGCTGGAACTTCCAGCTTTCAAGGGTGTATCCGATAGTCGCATCATACAGAGTATACGAAGGGTTCTCTGTCGGGAAATGAGCAAACTCCGAATCGTAATAAGCTGCATTTTCTGGATCGAAAACAACATATTGTGCATGTACTTTATCGATACCGGTGTAACTGTCTCCTACGTAACGCGCCCCAACGCCAATAGTAAGCCCTGGAACCCAGTCGCTCAGATCATAGTCTCCCCAAATAGAAAACTGCTCTTCTGGCACGCCTTCGATTTCAGAACCCTGCTCAAAGGAGCTGCTGCTCTCAGTGATCTCAGTGTCTATTTGACTATAGTTAGCGATAAGAGTGAGATTGCCTAACTTACCGCTGGCCTCAAGTTCGAAACCATCAACTTTCGCCTCACCAATTTGCTCGAAAAGCCCGTAATCCCCATAAGTCAAACGATTCTTTTGCTTGATCTCATAAACAGACGCCGTCATCAAGATATCGGTTCCCTCAGGCTGAAACTTAACACCAGCCTCAACCTGATCCCCCTCTACCGCTTTAAAGTCACGCCCCATACCATCCGGGTCGGATACGATCGGCTCAAACGATTCAGAGTAGCTAACGTAAGGTGAAATGCCATTATCAAACGCGTACATCAAACCAAAACGCTTGGTTACAGCATCCTCCTTGTGAGTTCTTTGATCCGCTTCAGGGTCATTACTATCTGCTTGACTACTGGTGTTATCCTTCCTAATCCCGGTATTCAGAATAAAGTTACCGAAGGAAATCTGATCCTGGAAATAAAATCCAACCTGCTCAGAATCGGTAACAGTTTTCGTTCTGGCCAGATCCTCAAGGCCCGTAGGTACATACCCATAAACAGGATCAAAAATATCGATCACGCCACCATAACTTCTCGCTCTCAGAGTACTCTCATCAATTTGAGCGTCCTGGCTGTCCAAGCCAAAAGAAATCTGGTGTTCCAACGGGCCAGTTGAGATTTCCCCGGAAAGTCGCAAGTCAAAAATAAGGAAATCGCTGTTAGCGTCCTTCATGTAGACGGTACGTGATACTTCACGTATATCTCTTTGTAGGCGAAGCCTAGCTGAGAAGTCAGCGTACATACTGTTGTAGTCCACTGTACCTTCAGAGTACCGAAGAGCCGCGTTAACTCCCCAATTGTCACTGAATCTGTGATCTAACCACAAACTGTAACCAGTCTGCTCTGTATCATATTTATCCCAACCCGGCTCACTCAGGAAAGTGTCAGTAGGGATTTCACCATTTACGTTCTCAACAATGGTGCCACCCCAGGGTAAAAATGCTGCGGTAGTACCTGATTCATCTTCCTGATAGCTCGCCATAAAAGTGATTTCAGTATCAGCATTCGGACGCCAGGAAATCGAAGGCATTAGTAAAGTACTGTTATCTTCAACGTGATCAACCTGGGCATCAGCCTCTCGATTGTAACCAACCACGCGGTAGAGCCACTCTCCAGACCCGTCGATAGAGCCAGTAACATCTCCCGCGACTACCATGCGGTCGTAATCACCAGCCTGAACCATTACCTCACCCCCAAATTCCTCTTTGGGGCGCTTAGAAACTAAGTTGACAATACCGCCTGTAGAACTCTGCCCGTAAAGTACAGATGAAGGGCCCTTCAGGATTTCAACACGCTCATATGAATAAAGATTTGCTCTGGAACTCGTATAGCTACCAAAAATAGACTGGAGACCATCAACAAACAGTACTGGTTCAACAGCGCGAATTGTGGACCAGTCCCCGCGAGCGTCTACACCAAACAAACCACCGTTAACACCGGCAGAATACTGTAAAACATCTTGTATGGATTTAGAGCCAGTCGCATCAAAAAAGTCCTTATCCCGTAGCGTGATCGAATACGGGGTCTCATCGACCGGAATATCCAGTTTACCAATGGAGGTCTGACGATCCAGGTTCAGATCTCCGATAACACTAACCTCTTCAATTCCTTCATTTTTATCTTCTGCAGCAAACGCCACAGAAGAACCGCCCGCAGCAATAGCCAACGCCAATACAGAGCGACTGATTCCAGAAATTACAGGAGAAGCTTTTTGCATACTTTTTGTTCGAGCGGTACTCATGAAGGTCCCTCAATGCCAACTGAATTTATGTGAATCACACTTAGACTGTGATACAAGTAACTGGTCGCGAATCCTAATAGGAATCGTTATCATCTACAACATTATTGGAACATTTTTTTATTAAAAATGTCCTCGCGGCAGTTAATGACAAAAAAACAGCAGGAAAAGGCGGTTTAGTCACGCCAAAAGCGCACGGTCGTACCAAATTATTTAAGCTATCGGGAAGGACTGAAAGGCTTGGGCAGAGAGGGGGTTGGGTGGCAGCTCGCAAGCCACCACCCATCCATTTAGGGTGTCATTCGATCAATTGACCTTAAAGCGCCTTGCACCCTTAGGGGTAGGTATAACTAGCCTGTACTCCCAAAGGCATCCCCAGTGTCCAGTAAGCCACCAGGAACAGTGACCAGCAAATCAGGAACACAATGGAATACGGCAACATGATGGATACAAGTGTCCCAATACCCGTTCCCTTCACATAGCGCTGGCAGTACACAACCACCAAGGGGAAGTAAGGCATCAACGGGGTAATGATATTGGTGGAGGAATCACCTACCCGGTAAGCCGCCTGGGTGAGATCAGGGGAGAATCCGATCTGCATCAACATAGGCACAAATATGGGAGACAGCAACGCCCACTTGGCAGAGGCAGATCCCACAAATAAGTTGATAAAGGCTACCAGTACAATAATGCCCATCAGGGTAATCGGGCCCGGCAGCTCCATCGCTGCGAGCAAGCTCCCTCCCTCTACCGAAAGCAGCGTGCCCAAACCGGAGCGGGCAAACTCAGAGATAAACAACGCACAGAAAAAAGCCATCACGATGTAATAAGCCATGGAGCCCATGGTTTTGGACATCGCATCAATAACATCCTTACTCTGGCGGAAGGTCCCGGCCGCATAGCCAAATACCACACCGGGAATCACAAACAGCAGGAAGATCAGCGGTACAATCGACTTCATAATTGGCGCGGTGAAGGAGGCTAATTCCCCTTCTGCATCGCGTAAGGCTGAGGTCTCTGGCAGCATCCAGGCCACAAGTCCGACGATACCCGCCACCATCACAGTTACCGCCAGGTACATGGCTTTTTTCTCGCGGGCGCCCAGTTCCTGCATTACTGGCATATCCGCTTCATCGCCATCCACCTCTACATTCTTGAGGCGGGGCTCGATGACCTTATCCGTCAACCACCACCCCAACAGGGTCACCAGCAGGCAGGAAGCCGAAGTGAAGAACCAGTTATTAAGAGGGTTTACCTGCATTTCCGGGTTGGCGATTTGTGCGGCTGTCTGGGTAAAGCCTTGCAGTAAGGGATCAATCGCTGAGGGAACAAAGTTGGCAGAAAAGCCCCCTGAAACTCCGGCAAATGCCGCAGCGATACCCGCTAAAGGATGGCGCCCTGCCGCATAGAAGATCACCCCTCCAAGAGGAATTACCAATACATAACCCGCATCTACGGCTGTATGGCTGACGATGGCCACCAAAATCAACATAGGTGTCAGCAGCATCTGCGGCGTTACCGCCAGCAGCTTTTTCAATACCGCATTGATAAAGCCACTCTGCTCAGCCACACCGACCCCCAGCATGGCTACCAGCACTACCCCCAGGGGCGCAAAACTGGTAAAGGTAGTTACCATACCAGACAGGAAGCGAGCCATTTCACTACTGGAAAGCAGGTTGGTTACCTGTATCGCCTCACCGGTAGCGGGGTGTAAGGCTTCGAAGTTAACACCGGAGAGAAGCCAGGAGAGTACCCAGATTCCCACCATCAAGATCAAAAACAGAACAGCGGGATCGGGTAATTTATTACCGACAACCTCAATAAAATTGAGCGCTCGATTAATCCAGCCATTTTTATTATCGGCACTATTGCCGGCATCAGGATTTGCCTGAACGTTTTCCATGTTTGCACCCTGTACATTTATTATTTTTAATTAAAAAGGAGGCCGATACTCCATGGCCTCCTGCTTTTTCAGGAAAAGCTCTAACCTATCTTGCGGATACCAACCGCGTGACGCAACTTCTCGATAAACGGAGCAGAGTATGCGCGAGCCTTAATAGCCCCCTTCTCCAGCTCCGTTTCAATTTGTTCCGGGTTGGCCAGCAGCTCATTGTAGCGCTCGCGAGCTTCACCAATCTGGCCGTTCACAAGCTCAAACAACTGCTTCTTGGCCTCACCCCAGGCGATGCCCTCTTCAAAAGCTTTGCGCATTTCTGCTGTCTGTTCTTCGCTGGCAAATGCCTGCCAAACCTGGAACACAGTGGAAGTATCTGGATCTTTTGGCTCACCCGGCTCCAGCAGGTTGGTTTTGATCTTATTAATGTGCTTTTTCAGCTTCTTCTCAGGAAGGAACAGCGGAATAGTATTGCCGTAACTCTTACTCATTTTGCGGCCATCTAGGCCCTGCAATACAGCTACGTGGTCATCAACTACCGCTTCTGGTAAAGCGAAGTGCTCACCGTAGTGGTGGTTGAAGCGCTGGGCAATATCCCGCGCCATTTCAATATGCTGTACCTGGTCTTTACCCACCGGCACCTTATTGGCGTTGAACATCAGGATGTCCGCGGCCATCAGGATTGGGTAGCTATACAGCCCCATGGTGACGCCAAAATCGGAATCTTCGCCATCGGCGCGGTTGGCATCTACCGCTGCTTTATAAGCGTGGGCACGGTTCATCAGGCCCTTGCCGGTCATGCAGGTGAGCAGCCAGGTTAATTCAGGAATCTCATGGACGTCGGACTGACGGTAAAACACCACATTGTCGGTATTCAGGCCCAAGGCCAGCCAGGTTGCAGCGATCTCCAGGGTGGACTGATGGACCTGTGCCGGGTCCTGGCACTTAATCAGTGCGTGGTAATCGGCCAGAAAGTAGAATGATTGGTTGTTTTCATCCTGACTCGCGGCGATCGCCGGACGGATTGCACCCACATAGTTCCCCAGGTGTGGAGTACCGGTTGTTGTAATACCGGTTAATACGCGCTGTTTCGTCATAATTCCTTCGTAGTCTGTACTGTCATCAGGCAATAGAGACCGAATCATACCCCTTTAGTGCCCAGGGGTGTATCAACCAAAGGTACCGACTCCCCATAGCCGTACCAACACGCGGCCAACGTTAAGCCTCAACCGCCACTTTGGCGGAAACCTGGAATTGGCGCTGATATTCACTGGGTGAAATCCCAAACGCCCGACGGAAATGGTGTCGCAAGGTCGCGCTACTCTCAAAGCCAGCCAGTTGGGCTGCTCTGTCTACAGACTCCTTACCGGACTCCAGCGCCTTCTGCGCCGCCCGCAAGCGCTGCTGGATCAGCCACTCCTTGGGAGCAATTCCCATCGACTGGCGAAACTTTCGGTCAAAGCTGCGGCGGGATAAATGGGCGCGCTGCGCCAAATCATCAATTTTAATTGCGCCATCCAAATTGCCAATCGCCCAATCCAGCGCGACGGAGAAGTGGTCTGGCCGTTTGGCAACGGGCATCTCCACATACTGGGCCTGGCCACCCTGCCTATGGGGTGCCATCACCAACCGACGAGCCACCGAATTGGCCAATTCATAACCATGGTTGCGCCGTAAAAACTCAATGCCCAGATCGATGGCGGCACTACTACCCGCAGCACAAGCCAGTGCGTCCTCCCACACGTAGAGAACATCTCCCACATACTCCACCGCAGGAAAGCGCTCACGAAAACGCTCTGCAAACAGCCAATGGGTGGTCGCCTGCCGACCATCAAACAGTCCCAATTCCGCAGGCAGAAAAGCACCTGAGCAAAAAGTAAGAATCTGGCGGCCGGCAGCGGCAAACTCAGCCACCGCCCTATGTACCCGCTCCAAATAAGCATCTTGTGGTTGTGCATTAGTCGACCAACAGGGAATCACCAGCAGATCATAATCCATCAAACTCTCTACCTGCCGACAAGCCAGAGCCAGACCGCCGGTCGCCAGAGGGCTTTCCTCAGCGAAAGTCACAATTTCACCCGTATAGAGCTCGCTAAGTTCAGGGCGGGGTAGGCAAAAGAGTTCGGTAGCGCAACCGAGTTCGAAGAGTGAGACCTGCCGGTGGGCGAGAACAGCCACTTTCTGGCTCTTATTAGGCTTTTGTGCCAACGTCGACATAGGTACCCCTAACCCTCAGCAGTTAATTAAATTAGGTTAACGAATAAATCCAACCCAGCATACCCAGTTGAGCAGTTATTGAAAGCAATGCTGGGAATAAAACCCTCAACCTTTGAAGCATAATTTAATCGGTAAATCACCATCATCCTCAAATAAGTAAAGCCGAATCCCACTAACCAAAGCCGACCCACAGGTTTGCACGCAGAATTGGCGCAAAATTAATGCTATCCGGCTCAGAGGCGGATCGCCCGGGAGCAACCAAAAAGGGACACTATCGCCACTTGCAAACCTGACGAACCACCGAGAAATCACCGGGAGTAATTTATGAGTTCAGCCGTAAGTAGAGTGCCCGCTGCCAACAGCCAAGATGCGCTAAACCACTTCCAAAACCTCCTATCTTTTGAAACAGACTGCTGGGATGTACACCACGCAGTCAGCCAAAATCGCAAGGATTTCGTGCTTTTAGATGTGCGAGGTGAAGAGGCCTATAAAAATGGACATATACAAACAGCCGAATCCTTACCATACAGCCGTATCAATAAAGACAGGCTTAGCGAATACCCTTCAGATACTTTATTTGTCGTCTATTGTGCAGGCCCACACTGTAATGCGACAGAAAAAGCAGCTATCAGGCTGGCCACACTTAACAGGCCGGTCAAGAAAATGATCGGCGGCATCACCGGATGGCTAGATGAAGGGTTTACCCTCATCCAAGAAACAGCAAAATTGATTTAATTCCTATTGTTAGCCCCTTACAGGATGACATAGCTTGGCATAAGGATGTGTCAAGCTATTAAACGCCGACTCAAAGAAACACTGATTAAACGGTACTGATATGTTTGTTCGCCACGCCCATCCCACCGACTGTTTTTATCTCTACAATATGATGCGCTGCTTAGCCAGGCATAATAATTCAACTGACTCTTTCCATATTACTCAAATTGAATTGCAAAATAGGTTGTTTCAGAGGGAAGAGTATCAATTGCTGGTTGTAGAACAAGACCACAATCTTGAGGGGTATATCAGCTTTAATATTATTCCAGAAAGTGAAAGCTCGGCGGCCTGGGCTATTATCAGTGAGCTATATATCGGGGATTGCGATACAAACCGAAAAGAAGAGATTACCCAAGCCCTATTGAGTGCAATTGCGAAAGAAGCTCGGAAGTATCGCTGCATGGATATAAGGTGGAATGTATCTTCAAAGGGGCATAAATAAAAACTGGCTTTTTAGCAAGGGTTGCAAGTTCAACTTGTAATATAAAAAAGATGGAGAATTCTAAAACTCACCTGACAGAAATAATTAGTCCTTCCGCCACCTAACTAGCTTTGATATTCAAAAGAGCCTTTTGGCAGCAAAGAGACACTCGAACCAGAGTGCGTATATCGCCTGCCAGCCAAAGGCTAAAACTTTATGTTTGGAGTCTAGCTTCTTAATCGACTGCCCCCCCAGAATTGTCCCCTTTACGACATATTCAAGCCTCCACTTTCTGTTTCTTTTTGATCCTCACATAGACTTCTTCACAATGAATAGGCAGTGACTTAGGTGCACTTATGCCTATCTTAACTTGATTACCTTTTACCTCCAGCACTGTGACTGAGACATTTGCTCCAATTCTTAGATGTTCACCTGTCCGTCGCTTTAAAATCAACATACTCATTTCCTTTAATAATCAAAGTTTGGGCACTTCCGGGATGGGGGAACTTGTGATTCAACGTTTGAAGAAAATATGGGGCGGTGCGCGGGGGCGGTAGGCAGAGAAGAGGAAAAGGCGGGCGGTAGGCAGAGAAGAGGAAAAGGCGGGCGCTAGGCAGAGAAGAGGAAAAGGCGGGCGCTAGGCTTCCAGAGCTTGGGAATTGGCCCCAAACTGCTGAATGTACTCCACTTTATTGAAGACGAGCGAGTTTCTAGCGTATTATCCATATAGCCATCTTGATACTTATCCTATCAATTTGGTTAGCTGGCCCCGGGTGTTGGTAGCACCTTGGGTCAGCGCCTTTTACTTACTCTTATGTCACGCTACCGTTCTCCTTTAAGGGAATGGGTCTTTTAGAAAATTCTCGGCTCTCTCGAAGCCTTCAAGCCTGTAAAGCCTTTTAAATCGACTCTCTCAATTACGGCCAAAACACTAAAAATATTTACCGATTCTACGCAGAATTGACATTAAAACAAACTTAATAAATTCCAATAAGATCATTTTTGTGCCTATATTTTTATATATTTATAAATTGGAAAATTTCAGATAACAATCAGCAGCTGCTATTTAGACTGGAATCCTCCCTGTGTTTTTTTTCGAAAAGCTTGAAGAATTAAACTCTCATTACCGTAGCAGGGAAGAGCCTTCTGAATCAGGTTAAAGCTTCCAGTGAATCAGTTTCACAAACAGCACATAGTGCGTTTTGAGCTAGTGATAGTGTAGACACTCTAATTTATGATCGTGTGAGCAATAATGATTGGATATGCTCGCAATCAATTGGGGATAGCTAAAATAATATTTTTCAAATTTACCCTAGTTTAATAATACTTGAAATCAAGATACCCAATACCAAAACGAAAAACCCTAACCTTTGACAACCAAGAAAGAAGTTAACCATTAACTAGCAAAAAGAAAATCCAATCACCTACCATTGCTTGCTAAATATGCAAAGTAAATAGAAGCTACAAAGTATAGGGCTAAAAAAATTGAGCCCTAATCTCTCGATCGTACCAACAGTAAAATTCAGAGAGATCAATAAAGGAAAGAATTTGAGGCCTCATCCCACAGAAGACGGGGTTGGTAAAGCATGGTTGGACCCGCGAACATGGGTCCAACTGCTATAGAAGTATTCCTAGAGATCAAGAAAGGGATCGTCTAACTAGTAGACATAAATAGCCCCCGCAGCATCCGCATCATTCAAATCTGGGTCAGCCATAAGCCCGCCATCCGAGCCCTGCTCTTCCGGAGCGCCCACTATCAGGGTATCGCCATCGCCACTTAAAGCGATTGAAGTTCCAAAGTAGTCACGCTCATCAGTATTATTAGCTTTCAGGTAAGCACTCTCAATCCACTGCCCATCAACCACCGAATACATATAGGCCGCGCCCGCCCTGGATGCCGAGTTGTCAGTGCTATCAGCATAGAAACCTATACCAGCACTACTCTCCTGAGCACCTACCGCAAGTAATGAGCCATCATTATTTAGACTAATAGACGTACCAAAAGCATCATCTTCATCGGTATTACTTGCCTTGAGATAAGTACTTTGGTGCCAAGAATCTTCCTCGTATGAAAATAGATAGACAGCGCCATTATTGAAGCCACCGCGATCATCAGGATCCTCTGAAGCACCTGCCTGAAGCGGGGCGCCCACAGCGAGCAGGCTGCCGTCGCCACTAAAACTAACATCCCAACCAAAACGATCGCCCACTCTTGCACTATCTGCAGTAAGTAGCTGTTGCTGAGCCCAACCTCCATTATTCAAGAAGATATAAGTTGCTCCCCTGCCACCATGTCCACCAATAGCACCCACCGCCAGAATGGAACCATCATCACTCAAGCTAAGGGATGAACCGAAGTCCATATTTGAATTACTATCACTTGCCTTCAAGTAAGCTTCTTGCCCCCACTCAACCCCAGAGTACTGGAAGATATAAACTGCACCAGAATCCAGAGCTTCGTCATTATCTGGGCCACTATTGACACCGGTAGCATTACTATCTTCAGACGGGGCTGCTACTGCCAAGGTTGTTCCATTACCACTTAGACTCAACGCCCGCCCAAAAAAATCATAGTGGCCATGATTATCTGCTCTTAGTTTAGCGCTGTGAGTCCACTCCAAATCTTCACGGGTGAATATATGAACTGCGCCAGCCGAAAAGTTATCATCCTCACCATTTTCTTTGTAGGCACCAACAGCCAACGTATTTCCGTCGCCACTAAGACTCACTGCAGATCCAAATGCAGCTCCACTTTCAACCTCTAAAGCTTTTAAAACAGCTCGGTAAACCCAACCATCTTCATCATAATCAAAAATATATACAGCACCTGACCCACTAGCTGCGTTATTAAATTCATTTAACTCATTACTATCTTCCCCAGTCGCACCAACAGCTATGGTAGAGCCGTCGTCACTAATCGCAACGGACCAACCAAACTGGTCGCCAGCTTCGGCATTACCGGCCTTGAAATAACCAATACTTTCTACAACTTCCTCATCAATCGATATTTCATTTGAATCCAGACAAGTTGTATCATCACAGCTTTGTAATATATAGCGAGCGTTGAATCGTTCAAATAGCGGAACCTTAATTTCTACAACTTCAGAACCTGAAGAAATTTTACCACTAACCACTTCATAGCCAGATTGCCCATCTTTGTTCTCGAGAAGTTGATAATAAGTAGCCCCTTCAACATCCGACCATTCAAAAGTGAAAACTTTTGATGAATTGAAATATAAGTAGGGAGTCGCCGCCTCTGAGATCAAGGAACCTCCGCCACTATCACTACCCCCACCAGATGAGCCTCCCCCACAAGCGCTCAAGATCACACCACATGCAACGACTACTGAACTGCTTTTAAATTTCACAACATCCTTCCCCAAAGAGTATGACTTGAATCGCGCGCAACTCTACCAAGCTTAAGGGAAAAGAAAAACCAAAAACAGGATAAAGTGAGGGTCGAAGGGGATTAAAAAAACAAGGCAATGGTTGCAGACATTAATACTGCACCAACTTTAAAGCACTATTTTTCATGCAAAATACACCCCTGAATTCCACATCATCATAACATTGAGACAAAAATGCAGCAAAAAAGGACACATCAAAAAGTTAAGCAAACAACCAAAGAAAATTAAATAGAGACTTAAAAGTAAGCCCACCTTTCTACCCACAATAGATACTTTAATGCACACACAAAAAGCGATTGAGGGGGTGATTTTTTGTGTACTGCCCCTCTTGTCAACGCAAATCAAAATTTGCAGGAGAGAAAAAGGCAAATTTAGCCTCCTAAAGTTGCCCCACCATCAACAACAATATCTTGCATGGTGATATGCGCAGCCATATCCGAGGCCAAAAACATGACAGTATTTGCTATATCAGAAGTGCTCGCGATTTTTTTTAAGGGGATACCCAGCTTATACCCTTCTAGATTACCGGCAACAATAGCAGCTTCATTGCCTTCACTTCCCCACAGTTCACGCAACATCTCAGTATCTGTAGATCCTGGTGAAACTAAATTACAACGGACGCCATATTCTGCTAGCTCAAGAGCTACGCAATGGCTCAGTCCAACCAGGGCGGATTTTGATGCGCAGTATGCCGTCATCCCCAGCCTTGGAACATGGGCTGCATTAGAGGCTACATTTACAATAGCCCCTTTACCCTGATTTTTGAAATGGAGCGCCAGCTCTTTTATCAAACTAAAGGGGCCTGTCACATTTACTGATAAGCAATCATGCCAATCGGAAAGCGTCAGTTCGGATATACCTCCAATCCGTAGAATACCCGCTGCATTAACTAGAATTTCCGGGCCCAGGTTGTCAGTAAGCAATCCCTTACAAACCTGAGTAATCTGATCCGAATTTGATAGATCCAAAGTGACAGTCTCATATCCATACTCAGCCTCTGGAAATCTAATATCGAAACCAAATACAGCAGCACCATGTTCACAAAACAAATCCGCTATGGTCGCTCCAATTCCCCTACCGGCACCGGTAACCCAAACCCTCTTCCCTGAAAAATTCATGTATCCACTACCCTTTTAATTCCGGGTATTTACCCTGAATTAACTGCCACCACGAATTGAGTGAGGGAGCAACAGCCAGCTCTTCGAAGGTCATTTGCACACCAAGCTTTTGCCAATCAGTAACCAAGCCCATTAGCTGGGCCGAGTCCAGCCCATAGTCAATGAGATTTTCATCTGCATCAAATTGGTCAGGCTCTTCATCAATCAGCTCCAGCAATTGCTCCTTCAGAAAAGACCAGGTTAACTTATCCTTTGATGAAACCCCGAGAGATACGACATCATCTGTTGCAATAACACTTCCGCAACGATTAGCTACATATTTAAGTGCCATAAGATGCTCTTCTTCAGAGAAATCACCAACAGCATCAGCCACCATGAATGGCTGAACATCTCGCATAAAAGCATCCAATGCTGTGGTTAAACAGCCGATATGCGCATATATACCGCATATCAGGAGTTGATCCCTTCCTTTCTCCGCAAGAATTTCCTGAAGCTCAGATCGGTAAAAAGCACTATATCGCCACTTAACCAATTCAATATCATCTTCATCTGGTGCCAAAGCAGGCACTACTTTTTGTAAGCTGGGGTCAGCTTTGGTAAGTCCTGGCCCCCACATATCGTTTAGCAATGCGCGATCTTTATCGCTTTGCTCAGTGGGTTGAGCCGTATAAATTATCGGTACCTGATGCTTTTTAGCCCAAGCCCGCACCGCAACAATATTGTTTTCTATATTGCGGACCAACTCGCTTCCTTCACCAAAAAAGCGGACGAAATACTCCTGCATATCATGAATAAGCAAAGCACTTCTGGAGGGGTCAATCTTCCAGCCCACCTTATTTTGGGGGAGAGAATCAATCGTGGGTAGACTATAGTTATCCAGTGATGGAATTGACATAAATATTAAGACCTTAAATCTTTGGAGCGGCTATACTTTCAAGCAGTTCTTTGCGCAAAATTTTCTTGTCTATTTTTCCTACCGGAGTAAGCGGCAAAGTCTGCACAAATTTAAATTTATCTGGCAGCTTGAATTGAGCTACCCCGAGCTCTCGCAAGTACTTTCTCAGAGTTACAGGGCGCAAGCTATCATCACTTGACACTAAAAAAGCACAACTTTTCTCACCCAGTAAATCATCCGGCATTGCTACCAAGGCCGCTTGAGCAATGGATGTATGACGTAACAAAAGACTTTCTATCTCTTCAGCCGCTATCTTTTCTCCACCGCGATTGATTTGATCCTTTTGCCGACCCACTACTTTTAAATATCCACGGTCATCGCGCTGCACCAAATCCCCGGTACGATAAAAACCCTCACTATCGAAAGTATTTTTGTTATGCTCCGGGCTGTTGTAGTAACCGCGTATTGTGTATGGACCTCGAGTAACCAGCATACCGGTCTCTCCGGCAGGCACCGCATCTCCGTTCTCGTCAATGACCCGGACTTCATCATTAGGACACATGGGACATCCCTGGGTGCAAAAAGCCAAAGCATCATCATCCAAGCGGGTATAGTTAACCAAACCCTCAGCCATACCAAATACTTGTTGCAGTTGGCATCCTAGCTCTTCCGGCACTCTGCGAGCGACACTTTCAGCAAAATTTGCTCCACCAACCTGTATTAGAGAAAGCGTGGTCAACTTTTCATTGTGCTGCGAGGCAGCTTTAAGCCAAAGTGAAACTGCCGGAGGTACCAGCGCCACCATATTAATTTCATGCTTTGCTATCAGGGCAAAACAATTTAATGGTTCTGGATCAGAAGCTGTTATTACGGTACCGCCGCTATCAAATACCCCAAGAGCACCTGGTGAGCTTAATGAAAAGTTATGTCCAGCGGGAAGTGCGCATAAAAACCGGGTCTGAGGACTCAGATCGCATATCTCTGCACTTCTGCGCACGCTGTATAAATAGTCATTATGGGTGCGGGGAATAAGCTTCGGTGTACCGGTACTGCCGCCCGAAAGCTGAAAAAAAGCAACTTCTCCAGGAGGAGTTGGCTCTAATTCCTCATTAAGTTCCGTTGTATTTATACTGGCATCAAGTGAATCGGCAGAGCTATCCTTTCCCCACAACAATACATGAATTACGGAGGGAGTTTGCTGCTTTAGCTCATCTATAAAAGCAACATCAGAAAATAACGCATGAGAAGCCGAGGCGATAATAAGAGTAGGGTGAAGCTGATCAGCATAAGCCAACAGTTCCAAGCGCTGATGACTGTACAGCGCATTGACCGGAACGACACCTGCTTTTAACAGCCCAAAGAATACAATATAAAATTCAGCAATATTCGGTAGCTGGACCAAGGCAGTATCGTAAGGTTTAACCCCCTTTGATTTCAGGGAGTGGGCCAGGTTATCGGAAAGCTGATCTAATTGGGCATATGAGAAATGTCGACCACCACAAATAATTGCTGTGGCTTTAGCATCCCTTTCACAAGACACTCTTAAGATATCCGTTAGCGGCTTGTCCTCCCAATAGCCAAGATCCCGATAACGGCGAGCCTCCGATTCTGGCCAAGGCGTAAATTCAATACTCATTAAAGCGCTTCCTGCTGTTTGATTCCCAGAGCATTGAGCATTGTGCCCAACTTCGCGCTGGTTTCCTGCCATTCCGATTCAGGACAAGAGTCCTCCACAATGCCGGCCCCAGCAAATAATTGAACATGGTTGCCATTAACCGTGCCGCAACGAATAGTAACTACCCACTCACCATTACCTTCAGCGTCACACCACCCCACCATTCCAGTAAAGACGCCCCTTTCGAAAGACTCCACCAAGCGGATTAAATTACGGGCATCTTTTGTTGGGAAGCCACATACGGCAGGTGTTGGATGCAGCTGACAAGCAAGCTCCAAAGCAGAAATTTCAGGTTTTTTTAGCTGGCCATGGATGAGGGTCGACAAATGCCACATAGCCGGGGTGCTGATAAGTGCAGGGGCAGCCGGGATATCCAGTGAGCTACAAAACGGTGTGAGCACTTGACGAATTTCATCAATGACCAATTTATGCTCGTAGCTGTCCTTTGATGAAGTAAGTAACGATTCACTTACGGCTTTATCTTTCTCCAGATCGTTTTGTCGCTTAGCTGAACCGGCCAAGGGGTTTGAAATCAGTTCGCTTCCTACTTTTCGTACTAACAACTCAGGACTTGAACCGATCAACTCCTGATCTCCCTCAATGGGGATACGGAAATGATAACCGGAAGGGTTCTGTACAATTAACCTAGATAGAATTTCGTCAACGGAGATTTTCTCGGATAACTCTACGTTTAGCACTCTGGACAAAACCGCTTTACGTAAATCACTATGCTGAAAATTAGCAATCGCCTGCTCTACCGACTGCTTAAAGCGCCATTCACCGGGAATACTTTGGACCTTTTCTACTCGGGGAACAGATGCGCTCCTTCCTTTAAGGGTCGTAATCATTTCACTGCGATCAAAAAATTCGCATTTGGCAGGAACAAACAAGCGGGACTGCTGACTGAGATCAAAAGGAACTGCACCAACTATAACAGGGTTGCGGATTCCGGCCCCTTTCGCTTTGACAAAAGCCTCCTGCACTGACTCATAGAACAGCTGACTGCCTCCACTGGGCTCCGGTATCACCGGCTGGTTGATCTCCGTAAAAACCCCCTTGCCACGCAAGCTTCTATAAGAGGAAGTGAACAAAAAATCAGCGGAATCGGGAATGGGCAATCGTCCAGATTCCATGTCCTGAGTCGGGAAGAGCATAAACGGGCACTCCATTGAATATGCAAATACGAATGACTATCATTATAATTCACACACAAAAGCATTTGTCAATTGGTGTACTCAATATTTGAGAAGTATTTGCGCGAAAAGCAGCGAGGGAGGCGTCACACAAACTAATAAGCTAGGTAAACGTTTAAATGTGCAAGACAAAACAACAAGAGCGATCTAAAAAATATATTTTTATTTATTTCAGTTGCAACCTCCCAGGCAGATTTTCTCTGTTTTTCAGTAACCACTTGCAATTGCCGTCACGTTTAATTGCCGTCAAACCATGCAACTAAATAAAATTTTCCTTGCTGAGTTTTTGAATTGCCCCACACAAGCGCGAATGATAATAATTTCTATTTACACCGTCCATCCTCTTGCGGTAGCCTGTTGGCAAGTTATTACTACTTCTTGAAAAGATGAATTAAGCACATGGCTCTTTATAAAATTCATGGAAAGTCCAACCATTAAACACGGGAATGCCATGACCGCTGTCATGCACTCAAATTTGTTGCGTATTACTCAATCCAGTGTCTCTGAGATTGGCAGCGCGCTTTGGTGGTCGGAGATGGAAAAGCAGGGACTACCGCTTGTTAATAAAAACCCCTCGAATAAAGAGAATTTAATTCTGACATTTTTGTGGAGAGACCCAGATGGTAGCGAATCTCACTCACCGATCAAACAAGTTTATATCGATATAAATTGTGTAACGAACCACCATACATTTTCACCGCCCTCCCTAGTACGGCTGCCAAAAACAGATGTGTGGTATTGGCAATTAGAGATCGAAAAATCCTGGAGAGGTAGCTATCGATTAATTCCAGCTACAGAAAAATGGATCGGTTCCAACTGGGAAAAAGCACTTCACTCCAACGATGATGCTCGGAAAATGCAAAGACATTGGTGGCGCAACCTGATTAAAGACGCTATACCAGACCCGCTGAATCGACAAGCACCGAGTGCCGGTTCGTGGAGCAAAAAGTTTTCTGCAATTCATTTGCCAGGACTTATGGAACAAAGTCTATGGCAAGAATTCGATCTGAAACCTGAATTTTCAGAGTTGGAAAACAAAAGCTTTTCTGATGTGGGAGAAGTGTACTGGCAAAGTTCCATTCTGGGGATTAGACGCAGAGTCTGGACTTACGCGTGCGGCAAAGCGTCTGATCCTGAACAGCGCCCACTTGTAATTCTGTTGGATGGTGATCGATGGGCAAAAGAAATGCCTGTTTTCTCAGTTTTGAGAGAACAGACACAATCCGGACATTTACCTGCGGCACTCTATTTATTGGTTGATTCAGTCAATGGGAAACAGCGAGAGCAAGATCTGACTTGTAGTGAGGACTTTTGGCTAGCCATTCAGAAAGAACTTATCCCCCAGATTAAAGAAGAGCTACCTCACACTGAAAATCCTGCTCATACGATTGTTGCTGGGCAAAGCTATGGTGGTCTAGCTGCGATGTTTGCTGGATTAAAGTGGCCTGCAAGATTTGGGTGCGTATTGAGCCAATCAGGCTCCTTCTGGTGGCCAAACAATAAACTCATGAGGAAAGGTAACAACAGCGATGACAAGGGCTGGCTCACAGATCAGGTTTTGTCAGAAACTTACCAGCCGGGCAGGCTGAAAATTTTTCAGCAGGTGGGCACTCGGGAATATTCTTTAACCAGGGTAAATGACCAGCTGAATAAAGCCCTTACCAATAAGAGCTTTGACGTTAAGTACCAAAAATTTGTCGGTGGGCACGACACTCTGTGTTGGCGCGAGGGACTAATCACTGGTCTTTCGTATTTATTACAAAATTTCAGTTATCAGGATTAAAGTTGTTATGCAATCAGAATATCAAAATCCATTTGATGATGAGAGCCACCAATTTTTTGTGTTAACTAATGATCTTGGCCAACATAGTTTATGGCCGGAATTTGCGGGAGTTCCCGAGGGCTGGAAGACAGTCTTTGGACCTCAGGATCGTCGACAATGTGTTGAATATATAGAAGAGAATTGGAAAAGCCTCAATCACTGATAGTTGTCAGTTTCTGCGATTTTACTACCCCTTGTAAAGAGTAAATATAACCAATGAAACTTGAGAGATCTAAGACTCTATTTACAGGCGGTTAAGGGACTAACTGCAGCTGGAAAGCACCAGCAACACCCACTTGAAAATATGGCTAAGGTCTGTGCCACACTATTTTCAGATTCCAGTGGGCCGTGGCCAAATAGATCAGGAAGGACTATTTGGCCACTTTTTTTCCCACCAAGGCATTGTGCCAACTCAATATGTTGAAAAAGGATTGTTACTGTGCAAGAAGAAAGCGCGACCATTTCTGCAAGTAAACTTAACGATAACACTTACCCTTTGGTGGGACCTCAAGTGGGGATCTGGCTGGCCGATCAGCTTTCGGAAAGCAGCAATGCCTTCGCCGTGGCTCAATATGTGGAGATACACGGCGCAATTAATGTAAAACTTCTGACAAAAGCTATTCATATTGGATTAAGTGAAGCTGACACGATTCATGCAGAATATCACCAGGAAGATAACGTTCCGATCCAACAGCTCCAGTCAGCGCCAGAACCTGAATCCTTAAACGCTGTAGACTTCATAAAAATTGAAGATCCGCTTGATCCGGTAGCTGCTGCAAAATCTTTGATGCTCGATGATATTCAAAGTGAATTAAGATCAGATAGCGAAGCCTGCCTCTATCATCATATTATTTTTCAGTTACCCGATAGTTCAAATGGGAAACACTTTCTCTGGTACCAGCGCTATCACCATTTAATGGTGGATGGCTTCAGCTTTACCGCCCTCACTAAAAGAATCGAGAAAATTTATAATGCACTTATTAATGGTGCACCCATAGCCAGCTCTCCATTTACGGGGTTTTCCGCAGTCATTGATGAGTACCTAGAGTATGCCGAATCGGAAAAATTCAAACAGGATCGAGCCTTTTGGGCAGAATACGCCAAGAGCTTGGCAGCACCACTGACATTGTCGAATAAGACTACCAGCTCGCTCGACAACGCCAACAGCCTTGTGCATCGCCAAAGTATTTCGATGGCTCGAAGTTTAATTGAAAATCTAACCCAGCTGACGGACGCAAAGAAACTGTCGGTGGTCGACCTTACCACAGCAATGATCTTTATTTATTTATCCCGAATATGTGATAGCAATAAAGTTACCGTAGGCTACCCATTTATGCGGCGTATGGGCTCCTCCGCGCTTAACTCTACAGGCCCCGTTGCTAATGTACTGCCATTACAACTTGAAATCAGTGCCGAGCAAAATATCTTTGACATTGCCCGATCTCTATCCAGGGAGTTACGCAAAATCCGTAAACATCAACGCTACGAATCCGAGCAGCTACAAAGAGATCTTGGGCTGGTCGGCTCACACAGGCGTCTGTATGGTCCCACTATAAATTGCAAAATCTTTGACTACACACTCAATTTTGATGGGGTCCCCGGTAAAACCTACCAAATAGCAACAGGCCCCATTGAAGATATAGAGTTTTCAATTTACTTCGGCAAAGAAACAATAACTATTGAACTCGCAGCCAACGCTCATCGATACAGTGAAAAGGAGCTAGAACTCCACAGACATAGAATCAGCGATCTCTTTGTTCAGGCTCACCATAATAGCCACTGTTTATCCAGTGAATTCTCTCTAATACCTATCGGTGAAAAAGGTCTTATCGACAGCTGGGCTAAAGGCATAGAAATCACCAACACTGAAAATCATATCAGTGTCTTGGATATTTTTTTACAACAAGTACACACTCGCAGCAATGAAACTGCCTTGGTTTTCGAGGGACAGGAAATTTCATTCAGTGAACTTTCACTGCGCGCGCTAAAGATTTGTGCTTCCTTACAGAACAAGGGAATAACACCACAGAACATTGTTGCCGTGGCTCTGCCAAGAACCGTTGACTCTATTGCCGCCATCCTGGCAGTGTTCTACTCTGGTGCCACATACCTACCGCTCGACCTTACGCACCCGGATGAGCGTATTGCTATTATGTGTGACGATGCGCAGCCGGCACAGGTTATTACATTATCCAATCATGCCCACAGGCTACCATCCTTTGTTGACCAACTGCACCTGGATACAGCGGCGCTTGCCACCCCCAAAACGTATAGCGACCAGGCATTGATTAATTCTGGGGAGCAGAGGGCCTATATATTTTATACCTCAGGTTCTACCGGAAAGCCTAAAGGTGTAATGGTGCCTCACGGGGCGCTCCTTAACCTGGCGCTGGCCCTACAAAAGGAAATTTTTGCAAATGCCATTGAACACTGTGCCAACACCCGCCTAAAGGTAGCACTGACTGGCTCATTTTCATTTGATACATCCTGGGACCCAATTCTTCTTATGATGCTCGGCCATGAGCTGCACTTGTTTGGTGACGATGCCAAACGAGATGTTTATGGGTTAATCGATTCTATCCGCACATTAAAAATAGATACTCTTGCCGTCGCTCCATCATTGGCTACTCAACTAATGGAAGCCGGACTGATGGATGAAGGCCACCATCACCCGACCTTGATGGATATTTGCGGGGAGGCCGTATCTCCAGCCTTATGGTCTCAATTACAACAGTTCCCCAAACTGCAAGCGTATAATATTTACGGCCCCACAGAATTCACCGTCTATGCGACCAGTGCACAGGTATCCACAGATCTGGCGGAGCCGGTTATTGGTAGCCCGCTAGCCAACACCGAAGTTTATGTATTGGATAAACGACTGCGTCCAGTTCCCATTGGTGTCTCCGGCGAGCTCTATCTCGCAGGGGACAATATAACCATTGGATATCTGCGCCGCCCAGAAACCACTGCCAGCCGCTTTGTAGCAAACCCCTACCGCCCCGGTAAAGTTATGTACTTAACTGGGGACTTGGTTCGCTGGGGCACCCATGGAGAATTGGAGTTTATCGGGCGCTGTGACAACCAGGTAAAAGTACGCGGATTTAGGGTTGAGCTCGGCGATGTAGAAGCTGCGTTTTCATCTCTCGATGAAACCAAAGAAGTGGCTGTAATTGCCAAACCAATTGCTACAGGAAATCAATTGCTTGCTTACTGTACGCTGAAGACACCGTCAAACGGCAATAAGCAGGAGATTGAGAGCCGACTTATACAACAACTGAACGATCAGCTACCAGATTATATGGTGCCTGCTAGCTTAATTATTCTCGAAGAGTTTCCTCTAACTGTGAGTGGCAAGCTCGATAAAAAAGCCTTGCCAATGCCTTCTGCGACGCCTCAAAAAAGTTCAAGAGCGGCAATAGGAACCGCTGAGAGACTTGTGTGTAGCGCTATTGCGAGCACTTTGGAGATCGACAATATTGGAGCAGAAGATGATTTCTTCCAATTGGGAGGAGACAGCATTTCAGCAATGCACCTATGCACGGCAATGCGCAAAGCTGGCTACGATCTGCGCCCAAAAGAAATTTTCAAGTTGCGCTCTGCTGAGCAGATTGCCCTCAATCTCACACCTTTAGAGAAGCAATCCAAAGAGATTTCACCGGCGACATTGGGATTACCCCTGGTTGAAGCAGAGACTAAATATGGCCCTCTGACCGCTGTACTCCCTGTGCTTCCCCTGCAGGAAGGTCTACTGTTCCAGACCCAACTGGGTAGCGAGGAAAACTCCTATAGCTTTACGACAAAATTAACTCTCGAAGGCGAACTGGATATCTCCCGGTTGGGCCGAGCCCTAAACTCCACTTTAGCGAAGCACCCTCAACTAGGAGCCCTATTCGACTGCGAATCCTGGGATGCCCCTCTGCAGCTTATCCCCCAAATCAGTAGCGATGCCGATACTGCTGGAAAATGGCCTTTGACAGAAATTGACTTGAGCCAGCTACCAGAACCACAGCAACAGGAGATGCTACTTAATCTGGAGCTGCAGCAGGCCGGGCTGCATTTTGATATTCGTATGCATGCCGAAACCCGTACACCTCTGCTACATGCTCATGTTGTAAAAACATCAGTGGAAAATTACGCTCTGCTAATCACTGCACATCATCTGGTTATCGATGGCTGGTCGACTCCAATTCTATTACAGGACCTGCTTGAAGCTTATCGGGAGGATACCGGGAAAGTCACATCAGAACCTAACCGTTACAATCCTGTTGTAATGGAACTGTCTAATAAGGAAAAACAAAATACCATTAAGCATTGGGGAGACCTTCTCAAAGGTGTCACCCCCACTATCGCGTTCGCAGAGAGTCGCGATAAAGAAACAGTTCATGAAATAGAAGTCCCCCTTTGTACGCACTTACACAAACAGCTCAATAAGCTCTGCCAACAGGAAGGACTCACGTTCAATACAGTGATCCAGGGTGTTTGGGGCGCAATGTTGGGATCAATAACCGGGCGCAATGACGTAGTATTCGGCAGCCCAGTTTCTGGACGATCCAGTGCGGTAGATGGGATTGATGAGGTGATTGGTTTATTCAGTAACACCCTACCCGTTCGTGTCCAGTTACAACCTCAACAACCCCTGATCAAGCAGCTGCAATCATTGCAGGAGCAACAAATCGCACTGTTTGATCATGACGGGATTGGCCTGGGTGAAATCCAACGTATTGCCGGCACAGATACCCTGTTCGATACACTTCTGGTTGTGGAAAATTATCCGGCCGACGAAGCTCTGATACAGCAGAATCACGCCGGGATTCATTTAAATGCAGTTCAAAATCGCGGGTTTACTCACTATCCACTGACACTATTAGTATTGCCTGGAGAAAAACCTAGAATACTTTTTGAATATCGGGATGCGGTTGTCAATGCTGTAAACCTTGTTCATCGATTTATCGACCTGCTTACACAGGTTGCCGAAAATCCAGAACAACCGTTGGCTGCCATGTCCCTGCAGACGGACACTGAGCGCAAGCTTCTTGAAAGTATCAATGACACCAAACAGACATTTGATCCTGTCACTTTACGCGATTTATTAATTAGGCAAGCTCAAGTTAGCCCAGATGGTAGAGCGCTCACAGACGAAAGCAGCTCCTTTGACTATCAAAGTATGCGTCAAAGTGTTCGCAGTATTGCTGCACAACTCAACGCTCACCACGTAGGTCGCGGCGATATTGTCGCCGTGACTGCTGAGCGTAGTGTTGAGCTCAGCCTCTCCCTACAAGCTGTAATAGAAGCCGGAGCCGCTTACTTACCATTGGACATTAGCTACCCGGATGAACGCTTGGCGCTCATGTTGGAGGATGCTAACCCCAAACTGATAATTGCTGGAGAAAATCAGGTTCACCGATTTGGTGAAAATTCTGCGGTGCCCTGCACCGCACCTGTACTAGCTATTGAAAATCTTCTCCAGCAGTCGTCACCCAATGAATTAATTGCTGTGGAAATTCGGCCGGAAGATCCCGCTTACCTGATTTACACGTCAGGGTCGACAGGTCGCCCCAAAGGTGTTCTGGTTTCCCATGAAGCCATAGTGAACCGGCTGCTTTGGATGCAAGCGGAATACAATCTCACAGAAAATGATGTAGTGCTGCAGAAAACACCATCAAGCTTTGATGTCTCAGTATGGGAGTTCTTCTGGCCACTGATCCGGGGGGCAGAGCTGGTCATGGCCCCACCGGAAGCACACAGAGATCCGGAGCATCTACTGCAGATTATCTCCAAATACCAGGTAACAACCATGCACTTTATACCCTCAATGCTCGCAGCTATGGTGGACCACCTGGATAGCCAGCCATCTTCAGTACCTCTTACCAAGTCGCTGCGCCGGGTATTTTGTAGTGGCGAAGCACTTTCGAAAGAACTTGCCTCTGCCTATGCAAGTTACTTTAAAGCGCCTTTGCACAATTTATACGGCCCTACTGAGGCCGCTGTTGACGTTACATACTGCCCCGCTGATTTAAGGTTAAATCTTGGAGAAGGTACGGGCATACCTATCGGCAAACCGGTTTGGAATACCCAACTGAGGATTCTCGATCAATTTTTACGCCCGGTAGGTATCGGTGTTCCCGGAGAACTCTACCTAAGCGGTATGCAGCTCGCACTCGGTTATCTCAACAGGCACGGCCTGACTGCCGAGCGGTTTGTAGCCGACCCCTATGCAGTAGGCGAGAGAATGTATCGCACCGGTGATGTCGTTCGCTGGATGCCTGATGGTAACGTTGAATATCTGGGGCGCAGTGATGATCAGGTTAAAATTCGTGGACTGCGAATTGAGATTGGTGAGATTGAACAAGCGCTATCTTCCTTGGAGGGAGTGAGGCAGGCTGCCGTTCACGCCCGCGTATTGAGCCAAAGCAAAGCGACAGGTGATAACCGTCAATTGGTCGGTTACGTAATACTGGATAACCCAGAAAAGTTCCCGGAGACTCTTAGCCCACTTTTGGATCAGCTGGCCCAATCCTTACCGGCACATATGGTGCCGTCAGCATTGGTTGCTGTGGAAACGTTCCCACTCAGTGCCAATGGCAAGCTCGAAAGAAAAGCACTGCCAGACCCAGAAAGCGATAAAACTGATTCCGGCCGTCCACCCAGTGAAGGGGCTGAGCAAATTATTGCCAATGCCTTCTGCAAGATGCTGGACTTGGAATCCGTAACAGCAGAAGCGAGCTTTTTTGAGCTTGGTGGTCATTCACTACTGGCTATGCGGCTGGCTGCAGAACTACGCCAATGCTTGTCCCTTCCAGTAACAGTAGGACAAATTATGGTATCTCCTACTGTTGAGGGACTTGCGGCGGTATTGACCGATGAGAATTTGCGCAAAGATCCTGAAAAAGCGGGCTTTGGCAATATTCTTCCGATTAGGGCTGGAACAGGTACGCCGCTGTTCTGTATTAACCCCGGTTCAGGTTTTTCATGGCAGTACACCGGATTCCCCAAATACCTTGAAGGAAACTGGCCGATTATTGGCCTTCAATCACCGCGACCTAACGGCCCTGTAGCTATCAGTGAATCGATGGACGAAGCCGTTGAGCGCTACTTACAAACCCTCTTAAGTGCACAGCCCAAAGGCCCCTATCACTTAATGGGTTACTCGTTTGGCGGTACTGTTGCCGTAGCCCTGGCATCCAAGCTGACGGCACTCGGCCACCAGGTAGCTTTTGTCGGATTATTCGATACTTATCCACCTGAAGGCCAGGAATGGAAACGACCCACAGAAGATGAAGCCAGGGAAGAAGTAGAGCGCGAGAAACGGCAATTCCTCAGCGCAGCTGAAGGCGAATTTGCCGATGAAGCAACACTGGCAGAGCAGACCAAAATGTTTAACGATATCGTAGCGAATTACGATGATACTGTACGCCTGCTATCGGATGCAGACACCCAACCCTATTCTGGTAATGTGCAATTATTTGTTGCGGAAAAGACACTGCCTGAAGGTTGGGACGTAGATAAGTGCTGGTCTCCATTCCTGAATGACATGCAACAACACCGATTGCCTTTTGCCCATGACGATATTCTATCGCCGACATCTCTTGAAGTGCTCGGGCCCCTACTCAACGGTATATTGGCAAAGGTTCCAACTTTAACTAAACAGACAGAAAAAGCAGATCCCCAAGAGGCTGTAACATCCCTATGAACCGTTCACTATTTATGAGATTTGACTTGCTCAAGAGCAATGCAAACTTCCGCATGATCTTTATTGCCAGGATGATTTCGATTATCTCTCTGGGGATGTTAACAGTCGCGGTGCCGGTACAAGTCCATGCAATGACAGGCTCTACTATCCAGGTAGGAGTCATTATGGCTCTGGAAGGTATAGCCATGTTTATTGGCTTGCTGTGGGGAGGTGTGCTCGCCGACCGCCATAACCGCCGCACACTGATTTTGATCGGACGCTCCGGTTGCGGCTTGGGTTTTGCTGCATTAGCTATAAATTGCTTCTTTACATCACCCTCACTAATAGCCCTGTATGCTCTTTCCATTTGGAGTGGTTTGTTTGGTGCAATTGGTATCACTGCATTAATGGCCTCAATTCCCTCAATTGTAGGCAAAGAGAATCTTGCCTCTGCCAATGCTTTGGGCATGCTCACCGTACGTATCGGTACCGTTATCTCGCCGGCAATTGGCGGATTGATTATTGCCGCCACTGATATCAGCTGGAACTATACTGCGGCCTCCTTAGGTACTTTTGCCACGCTGATCCCGCTGACCCGATTGCCCTCCATGGCGCCAGGAAAGCAGCCGAAAAAGCAACCTCTAAAAGCACTAGCTGAGGGTTTTTCATTTTTATTCCGTCATAAAATTGTTGGCAGTGCGATTGCAGTAGGGACATTGGATTCCCTGGGCAAAGGCATCCGCGTTCTATTCCCCGCAATGGTTACCGTTATTTTTGGTGGAAGTGCATTCGAAATCGGCCTGATGTATTCTGCTGTGCCCTTAGGGGCTATGTTGGGTGCCCTAACCAGTGGCTGGGCGCCCCAATTAAAACGTCCCGGTGTTGTTTTACTACTCACTTGCACCCTCTCTTTTGTTGCCTTGAGCGGTCTCACTCTCGCTAACCATCTCTATATCGCTTTAGTTGCACTAGTCGCTTATGGCTATTTAGGGGCTATTAGTTCACTAATTCAGATTACTTTGGTTCAGAGTCATACTCCTAACCAATTACAAGGAAGAGTTAACAGTCTCTGGGCAGCCCAAAATGTAACCGGCGATACTTTTGGCGCAATGGGATTCGGCATCTTAGGCAAGCTGTTTGCCCCAATGGCCGGTACTCTCTACTTTGCTGCTACAGCAATTGGCATTACTGTTGCTATGTCCTTGGGATTCAGAAGTTTGAAGGACGCTGTATTTATTAAAAATAAAGCGCAAACGCCTCCTCAAAGCCCCGTCCCGAAAAAAGAAAAAATGGAAACTGAAGCCACAGCATTATGAATTGGGAATCCTCTTATAAAATTGACAACCCGATACCCAGCTTTTTAGGTGGATACAAGGTGATGAAGTCCAAGTACTTTACGGGCCATATGGTAGAGACTACTTTTTGCCCAGAAAGGTATGACGATCAGTTTTTCTCTCACTTGAATATTCCTTTTCCAAGTTCATTAGTAAAAGCCGTCCCATCACGACGAGCTGAATTTCTTGCTGGACGAAGCTGTGCTCACCTTGCACTCAGAGAGCTAGGTGTGCCAGTGAGAGAAATCCCTATAGGTATAAACCGCTGTCCAGTATGGCCGGAGGGAGTACAAGCCTCTATTACCCATGCAGGCAACCGAGCAATCTGTGCAGCCAGCACTACTTCTCAAGGGCTTGGGATTGATTATGAAACAACTATTGCCGCTAAAACTGCTGAAGAAATCAAACGCAATATAGTCAGTGATTCAGAAGAATCCCTACTTTCAGAGAGCGGTTTCCCTCAAGAACAGTGGTTGACTATGGCTTTTTCCATTAAAGAAAGCCTTTTCAAGGCACTATATCCTCTAGTTGGAAAATACTTTGACTTTCTGGATGCTGAAATTACAACACTGTCGCCCCTGCAGCAAAAATTAGAACTGAAAATTTTGCGAGATCTCTCATCCAGAGTTCCCAGTGGAAATACCTACACTGGTACATATCATCCACATCAAGACGGCATATTGAGCATCGTTGAGTATTAGTCAATCTCGACAATAACAGCGCTATCTCAGTTAAAAGAAAAGGACCATTCTATGTCTGACGTTCCTGCTATTTTGAGCGCACGGACTCATATGCAACTTCCGGGTAATGATGAGCTAATCCGAAAAATGCCGTGCCCATCTACTTCCGCTTTAACTATTGAACGAACCCGTAATGAGATTTCCCGAATATTGCGAGGGGAGGATGATCGACTTTTGGTTGTGGTAGGCCCGTGTTCAATTCATGACCCCATCGCCGCACTAGATTATGCGCAAAAGCTGTCCGAGATTAAGCCCCAGTCTGAAAGTAACCTCTGCCTGGTAATGCGGACCTATTTTGAAAAGCCACGTACCACCATCGGCTGGAAAGGCTTTATTTACGACCCCAATTTAGATGGCAGTGCCGATATGCATACTGGGCTCACTATGGCTCGGGAACTATTGCTTAATATCAATGCTCTGGGCTTGGGAGCAGCCACCGAATTTCTTTGTCCTTTGAACGCACTATACATCGCAGACCTGATTTCCTGGGGAGCCATTGGTGCCCGCACCACAGAATCACAAACACACCGGGAATTAGCTTCAGCACTTCCTTGCCCTATCGGATTTAAAAATAGTACCGACGGAAATATCAAAGTTGCAATGAATGCGATTCAAGCTGCCCAATCACAACAGATATTCTGCACCACGATTCGCAATGGAAAGTTTGAAGCAGTTCAGTCTACAGGCAACTCTAATTGCCACTTAATTCTTCGCGGAGGAACAATACCCAATTACTACCCCGAAGACATCGAACTAGCGATATCCCAACTTGACTCTGTATCGCTACCGGCCGGCATTATGGTTGATTGCAGTCATGGCAACAGCCAGAAAATACACAGTAATCAAATAGTTGTTGCGGAATCTCTCTGCGATCAAATCAGCACAGGGCAAAGAAATATTTCAGCTGTAATGATTGAGAGCTTCCTCGAAGAAGGAAGCCAAAAAATTCTCCCCTGGGGCAAGATGACCTACGGACAATCGGTTACTGATGCTTGTATCGGCTGGAAGGATACTTATCAGGCGTTAGAGATGCTTTCTGAAGCCGTTGTCAGACGTCGCCATCTATTTACCACCTCCCACAATATGGGAATGGAATTAAATCAAAGTGCTATGTAATAGTATTTCAAGAATATTTAAGCTGCCATTACTTCACTGGCATGGCAGCATTCCAAAATACCGAAGATTGCGTACATCTCCACTAGATTCATAAACCATTAGCCGCAACAATTTGAATTCTCTACTTCCTGCCTGCTACTCTTCAGGTGCAATTACACTAAACTACCTTAGCCATAAGATAGACATCAGCATACTCACCATTTCGAAATGCATAATTTTTTGCAGTGCCTTCGACCTCAAATCCATACTTCTTATATAGACCTACAGCCTGTTCATTATCAGTATAAACCTCTAACTCTATACGGCGAACGGCAAGCCAGTTAATAGATAAGTTGAGCATTGCCTCTAAAAGCTTTGAGCCAACCCCACTCTTTTGATGCTCTTCACTTACTGCCATACCTATATTTGAGACATGCTTTCGCCTTGGATTCGAGAATACCTCCATTCCAATTTGACCGACGATCATCCCATCCAGGACAGCTACGATGCTATAAAAGTTATCGGGGATATTCCCCAGAAACTTTTCCCATTTATCTATTGAAGGGTATGGGACTTGAAGTGTTCCCGCATAGCAGGAAGACTGAGCATATATATCTTTAATTTCAGGAATATCTTCTTTTCTACTATGTCTAATTTCTATACTCATGGACCCACTCTCGTATCACTTAATATAAATTCTACCAGCTTATTAATTTCGGTAGAGATAACTTTCCTATTCTGACGCATATCCACAACCACGCCCCCACCTGAATAAATTTAGCGTCTCTCAAAAGCTGGATACGCATTTGCTCGTATATTCATTGTCATGCCTATAGAACATACAATCTTACTTGTCCGCCCATTTCTATCTGTAAAACGGTGAAAGGTCCATCGCAGTACAGCTGGCAGTTAAGCTTGAGCCGAGAATGCTTTGTGATATACAACCTCTCCACTTGGAAAATCGTCATCAAACGACAGTGCCTGGAAGTACTCTACGGGTACATCAGGTAAAACCAGCCCTTCAATAACTTTGAAGCCAAAACGCCTGTAATAAGCAGGCTCCCCCAGTACAACGCAGCCTGCCGCACCTTGTTCTTTGAGGTCAACCAGGACGCTCCGAACAAGCTTTGAGCCAACTCCTCTTCCTTGATACTCAGGTAGTACTGAAATCGGCCCGAGCCCGAACCAGTTGGCTGAGCCATCAGAAATAACAACTGGAGAAATGGCAATGTGGCCTATAATATCTTCATCCACTTCAGCCACCTTTGATATAAATAATGCGTCAGCTTGGCGAAGGGCCTTCACGATAAACTGCTCAGAGTGATCAGTATACGGAGCGTCCCGAAAAGCCAAGGTAGTGACTCTGTGGATTGGCTCAATATCTCTTTTACTCTCTTTGCGTATCTGAATATCCAAATTTTGCTCTCTCTAAATTTTATAAACTATTTTCCCTGCTTTGTTATATTGAATTTTTTTCTTTAAATTGACACTCTTTCTGTCTCCCACAAGTAGATTACTTTTTGAGTAAATTCCTACGATTCTTGATTTATCTGATTTGATACCTTAACGCATTACGTAACAGGCATAGAATATGACGCAACTTGTTCATGCACCTTCTTTTTGGCCGACGATGAAAGCTGATAAGCTGCCAGGCCATACCATATCAAAGTAACTGCCACCCAAGTCCTTTGTGTCACTCCTTTGTATTCAACAGGCATATATCCATAACTAAAGAACCAAAAGAAAACAACGTGAATCAAGGTTACAAGTACGCATAAATCCTGGAATTTCTTTGAGATATAATAATTGCGCATCTCTAAAGCAAATATAACAGGAACAACCATTAAGATACTTGTTAGCCCATATACATCATGTAATGGGCTATTCATAATAAAGAGCCCCGCAAAAATCCATGTCACACCAAATGCAAACATCGTTAAAAAAGTAAATTTAGCCTTTGCGAGTGACAAACAAGGCAGAGAAAATATACACATAGAAAGACCAATCAATATATCTGTAAGTCTATGTGAATATGAAAAGAAAGGTGATTCCAATGCTAACTCACTAATATGCTGAGTCACAATACTATAGCCTGGCAAAAACAACCCCAAGAAAATATTATACAGTGCAAACACAGGTATCAGCATTGCCTGCCTAATGAATATCAAATCCCGATTACCCAAAACTCACTCCATCTTGTAGAAAAATTAACATCCACATCTCAGACAAGCCAGCGCTACCTGACTGCCCAATGCAGGCTCATGTGATCGAAAAACACGGCATCAGCTTATCAAGTAACACCCTACATTGTGACGTAAAGTTGCCGAGAATACGCATGGTAGCGATTTATAGCCAATAAGGCATTTTCCAGGATACTCTCTTCAACACTATTGCCAAATAAGAGCGCGTACCTAGAATTCTCCGAATCTTGTATTTTGAACTCGTACTCAATATCGAAGTACTCAGCTAAAATATCCTCGATATAATCGAGATGATCCCAACTGAAAAGCTCTAAACACATGCCAAAATCTGGATCACAGGAAATTCTAAGTTCTTTCAATAATGTCGATCTATCTACCATAGTCACTTAATGCCAATCACTCATGGGGAGGCTCGAAGCGCTGCCCCCAAGAAAGCATAATAGCGTTAGTACTTACCAGATGCATTCTGCTTAACAGGAACTTCTGATCTGTAGTACTTCATATGCATATTTATCTAATTCATCTTCATTTGAATAAATATCAGGGTAAACTACCCTGTGCTCTTTTATCAATTTGAAAATCTTACACGTGGCTTTCTTGCTTTCACTATCTACAGACGGCAAGCACCCATCACTAGTCATGACAAATGTGTCAACTGACATTCACAGTATCTCTGAGTCACTGCATAATTCCCTATGTCTGTTTCTACCAGCGTTCTATTACTACCTACTGAATTAAGATATTTATCTTTAAGGGTATACAAAGAAGCTATTTGTCACTTTGTACAAAGGTACCCCTAAAGACATCTTACAGCTGCACAATATACCAACATTTTCCTCGTTTTGACGACATACGTAAATCTGCATAAATCAATCCATTTACACAGATTTTACAACGGACGTAACCATCCCCCCGAGGTGTTCGCAACAGGCGAAGATGGTACAGGCTACATTCAAAATAGTTAAAGTAGGGAGATATTAGAATGCTCTTTTCGTTCCATCGCTATACTGGAGGACTTCTTGAATTTTACTATTTGCGCTATACCATTCTCGACAACCCAAAGTAGGAAAAAGAAGCGCTTGGCTAGGTAACGAAATCAGTATCCAGCAGCCTTATAGGGACCAAAGTTCTTACGATAAACAAGTAACGTTCGCTTGTAGGCACAAACCCATTCACCATGTTGATTTTGAGCCCGGGAGTATATGCTGAGCAGCCCCTGTTCAGGCCTTGATTTTGACTCCCTTTTGGAAAGTATCTCAGATTCGAAGTATAAAGTATCTCCTACATAAACTGGCTGCAACTCACAGTCACTCATCTCCAAGTTAGCTACAACCTTTCCAAACGTCCTAGTTGTATGCGCCATTGCGCTTAAAACAAATGTCTCCAATACTCGTTGCCTATCACCATAAACTCGACGCGCATAAACTTTATCAGTGATAAACGGGCTGAGATCGAATGAGCGAAGTGCATAGTCGATACAGCTAGCTTCAGTGAAGGTTCGACCTGGACGATGCTCGAATATTTGCCCCACTTCAAAATCTTCAAAGTCTATTCCGACCGTTTCTATATAAACGTTATCTTCTACTTCCCGCAAAATATTAAATGACTCTTTCATTGAGGTCACCTAAATATGGAAATTGAAAATTTAGTAGCCGTTCGCAGAGAAAGGCAGGTGATTGCGCTTGAAAATCAACATATCACACTGCATTTCGCAAATAGTCTTCTTGTCTTGATTCTTTCCATATATAACAATTTCTACCAGCCCCGCGTCGTCATACTCACTACCTGCCTGGACTTCAAGAACCTTACTCTCAGAATACAAGGTATCACCGCCATAAGCTGGTGCCACCATGGAAATTTTTCTCCAACCAACAATTTTTTTTCGTCGATTGTAGGTCTTCCAGATCAAGCCCATTAGCTGTTGAACCGCTAAAGTAGTATCGATTAACGGCTTACCGAATTCAGTTTGGGCGGTGTAACACTCATCAAAATGCAGCATGGCTTGATTTAAGGTCTTGACGCACTCTTCCTTATTATCGTGCTGGCTAATGGTAACGCCGGGCCTATGGTGAAAAACCTGCCCTACCTTAAAGTCTTCAAAATCGAGACCGTAACGCTCTCGGTAGCGATTTTTGCCGGCCTTTATATATGCGGGAAAATGATAGCGGGGCATAGAAACCTCTTGCCTTACCGAAAGGCTCCGGTGAGTTTGGCTCTGCTACAGTACGGTCACAATCCCTTCGAGGCCGCCACAGTTTTCAGTGCCCGCTCAACCACGGGCATATCCACCATCTGTCCATCAACTACAAGAACTCCACCATGATTCTCTTTATAAGCTTTCAGTACTCGCTGAGCATGAGAGAGCGCCTCACTAGATGGTGCCAACCCTTGGTGAATCGGTTTAATTTGCTTTGGATGGATGGCTATTTTTCCAGAAAACCCGAGGGCGGAGACCCTCTGTGTTTCCTCAATTAGGCTTCTTTCATCATCCAGTTCCAAATAGGGGCCATCTACAGCATCAATGCCGGCAAATGCAGCAGCCTGAACCAGCCGCCCCCTGCCATATAAAAGAGCATCCCAGCTCATATCCGACCCCACTGTTGCACTGTAATCAGCCGCACCAAAGGCCAAACAAACCACCTCCTCTACCTGGGCAATACTCAATGCATTCTCCAAACCTTTTGGGGATTCAATCAGGGCTATTATTCGAATCGCTTTATGGGAGGGGGCCATAACCTGGCAAAAACCAATCACTTCTTCTGCTGATTGAACCTTGGGAAGGATCACAACATCTGGCAGTTGCTGCAGATCTAGCAGCATCAACATATCCTTGATACCGCAATCGCTATCGAGCTGGTTGATTCTCAACGCGCGCTGAGTGGGAATAATATCCTCTCCTGTAAAGAAATTGACCACCTGCTCTCTTGCAGTATCTTTATCTTCCAGGGAAACGGCATTTTCCAAATCCACACAGGCAATATCTGCTCCGCTGGCCATTGCTTTTTCATAGCGATCCGGCCGGGTCGCAGGGACAAACAGGACGCTGCGAAAATACTTGCTTCTCTTAGTCGCACTACCCATCTGGCGGCACCCTCTCAACAATTTGACAGATAGCCGGATATCCGTTCCCGGTGCCCTTCTCTACAACCGGATTCCAAGCCAATCCAGTAGCTCACCCAAAAGACTAGCAACTCTGTATTAAATCGCGACACTCACCTTCAGTGAGCCCTGCCTGTCAGAGGGTCACTAAAATACGGGTGACCGACTATTCCCAATATCTACCAGCCAATCCCATCGAATTTACAACTCCTGCTCTATGCTGAGGAATACGGCGTATCTATATTTAGTGGATTATTCCGACATGTTACCTCTCTCAGGATTGCGGATTGTGGCGGTGGAACAATATGGTGCAGGCCCTTTTGGCACCTTATACCTGGCAAATCTTGGAGCGGAAATCATCAAGGTCGAAGATATCTCCCACGGGGGGGATGTAGGCCGTACCGTAGGCCCTTACTTCTTGGAAAATGAACCTGGGGATAATAGCAGCCTTTTTTTCCAGGCTTTCAATCACAACAAACGCAGTTTATCCCTCAACCTGTCCTCTCCCCAAGGGCAGGAAATCTTGCACAAATTAATTCTTAGTGCAGATGCACTGACCGACAATCTACGGGGAGACGTACCGGGCAAGCTGGGTATTACTTACAAAACACTGGGAAAGCTGAACCCCAAGATCGTTTGCGCCCACCTGACTGCCTACGGCCGCAGTGGCGATAGGGCCAAGTGGCCGGGATATGATTACCCCGTGCAGGCAGAGGCAGGCTATTTCAAGCTAACTGGTGAACCTGACAGTCCACCTGCCCGGTGCGGCCTGTCCCTGGTGGATTTATCCACTGGGGTAGCTCTGGCACTGGCCGTTGTTTCCGGAGTACTCAATGCCAGGGAAACTGGCAAGGGACGAGATATTGATGTCAGCCTTTTTGATAACGCTTTATACAATTTAAGTTATGTGGCCATGTGGCAATTAAATGCAGGGCACAACCAAAAACGAGTACCGCGATCTGCACATTTTTCCCTAAGCCCCTGTCAACTCTATAAAACAAAAGACGACTGGATTTACCTGATGTGCAATAAGGAAAAATTCTGGAAAGCCCTGTGTCAATGTATTGAACATCCAGAATTAGTTGACGCACCCAAGTTTGTAAATTTCAGGGAGCGCAGAAAAAATCAATCGGAATTAACTGAAATCTTAGATGAGATACTGTCAAAAAAAGATACTGCAGAGTGGCTGAAAATTTTAGCTGGTCAGGTGCCGGCAGCCCCGGTATATGATGTTGAGCAGGCGCTGACAAATCCCTTTGTTTCCGATACTGACCGCATCCAAACAATGCCCAGTGATCACGGCAAGGATATTAAAATATTGGCGCCGTCAATTCGCTGTGATGGAGAGATGGTTAATTTCAAGCGGGCACCTACCCTGGGAGAAGACACCAAGGATATCCTGGCTGAGCTTGGCTATTCCGGGGCTGAGATAGCCAAGCTCGCCAAATACGGCATCATTTAAAAGAACTATTGATCATCGAGCACCTGAAAGCTCTCCGCCAATAGTTGCGCCTGCAATTGCGACCACTGATCCTGGGGGATTGAAACTGGCACGGTGACGTCACTGGCATATTCCGCCTGGCCACAACTCCCCTGGTGACGCCCCACTAAAAAGCGCAGGCGGGCTTCCTGGGCAAAATCACAGCGAACCAAAACATGCATCAGGGGAACAAAGGGCTGCAATGGAATATCTTGCAGCGCGGCACCTACCGCACCGCGATAGGCACGCATCAAGCCACCCACACCAAGCTTGGTACCACCAAAATAGCGGGTCACTATAGCGCCCACATTACCGACACCCTGTTTCAGCAGCAATTCCAGCATTGGTCGCCCTGCGCTACCGCCGGGCTCGCCATCGTCATCTGCTTGCATAACTTCCGGATTGGAAGGGTTGCCGATTACCAGCGCGGTACAGTGGTGGCTTGCGTCGGGGGATTGAGCGCGGACAGCATCCAGCTGTTGCTGAAAAGCCGCTTTATTCTCTACTGGCCCCAGCCAACAAATAAAACGGCTCTTCTTTTCTTCTGTCTCACTGACAACGGGAGATGAGGGAATCTGATAACTCACCGACAATATCGTCCCAGCGCTGGTTTTTTAATTTTTCGTACAAAGGCTGGAGCTTGGTCTGCCAGACTTTATTGTCGACAACGCCAACGTGTTTGCAGCGAATAGTTCCCTCGGAATCCACCAGGAAAGTTTCCGGCGCACCGAAAACACCGAGGTCCAGAGCCAAACGGCCATCTCTATCGGCGAGGCTATACAAATAGGGATTGTGGAATTTCTCCAACCACTTGATTGCTGCCTCATCCTCATCTTTGAGGTTAACGCCAACGATCGGCACACCCTGCTCAGCCAGAGCATTCAAATAGGGGTGCTCTACCCGGCAAGCTACACACCAAGTGGCCCATACGTTCATCAAATGCGGGCCATTGGGAAGATCTTTCTTCTCTACAATTTGGCTGTTATCCGCCACTTTTTGCAAAGAGAATTCCGGCACAGGTTTATTCAGCAGGGCCGATGGCATTTCCTGCGGATTCAGGTAGAGGCCCCGCCAAAATAACAGGGCCAGCACGACAAATATTACCAGGGGCAAAAAGAGTTTGAGTCTAGACATTATCCTTTCCAACTATTACGCCGTAGCAACATTGCCTGTAACTTCTACATCTACAGGTTTAGCGGCCTTCGCTTTACGATAGCGCTTATCCGCTACAGCAATAGCTCCACCAATCGCCATCAAAAGCGAACCCAGCCAAATCCAAACCACAAAGGCTTTGTACTGAAGTCGCACAGCCCAATCACCGCTTGGGTTAGACCTGTCCATCGGCTCACCGAGGGCCACATAAATATCGCGGAAGAATCCAGTATCGATCGCTGCCTCTGTCATGGTGTTGCCACCAGACAGGTAATTGCGTTTCTGGGGATGCAGCTCTGCAACCGGCTTCCCGTCCTTGCTGACATGCAGTACACCTTCAAAGGCTCGGTAATTAGGCCCCTGAACCATACGAACACCGTCAAATTTGAAGTCGTAACCGGAAACCTGGAAACTGTCCCCAGCACCCATACGTACATCTTCCTCAATGCTGTAAACGGTGGTCAGTACTACCCCCAACACCGAAACTGCTAGGCCGATATGTGCGATATGCATACCGTAGTAACTGGCTCTCTGACGCTTAAGGCCGGCAAAGAATGAGCTGGAGTTGCGGGTTTTAGCCACGATATCAGCGATGCTGGAAGCAAAGACCCAGATACCAATAAAGATTCCGAGCGCCGCTCCCCAGTGGAAATCTCCCAGGGCCAGGGTCCACAGCAACGCAACTACCAACGAAGCGACAAATGGCAAACGCCATGCGCTCAGCAGTTTGTCCCAGCGGCTGTCTTTCCAGTTGGCGCGCACGCCCATACCCACCAACAGGCAGAGAACAACCATCAGTGGCACGAAGAAAAGATTAAAGAAGGGCGGACCCACACTCACCTTGCCCCAGTTCATGGCGTCGGCCAGAAGCGGGTAAAGAGTACCGGTCAAAACCATGCCCATAATCAACATCAACAGGATGTTATTGCCAAGCAGGAAGGTTTCCAAAGAGCGGAAAGAGAAAACACTGCGGGCGCTGACTGCTGGTGCGCGCAGGGCGAACAACAGCAGCGAAGTGCCGACAATTACAGCCAGGAAGCCCAGAATAAAGCTACCTCGCAGTGGGTCAGTAGCAAATGCATGCACCGAGGTAATCACCCCTGACCGCACCAGGAAGGTGCCGAGCAGGCTGAGACTGAAAGCGAAAATCGCCAGTAGGATAGTCCAGCTCTTAAACAGCCCACGCTTCTCAGTTACCGCCAAGGAGTGCATCAAGGCAGTCCCTACCAACCAAGGCATCAGGGATGCATTCTCAACCGGGTCCCAGAACCACCAGCCACCCCAGCCCAGCTCGTAATAAGCCCACCAGCTACCCAGGGCAATACCCAAAGTCAGGAAGCCCCAAGCCACAGCCGTCCAGGGTCTTGCCCAACGGGCCCACACCGCGTCCAACTGGCCACCGAGCAGTGCCGCAATGGCAAAAGCAAAGGCTACCGAGAAACCCACATACCCCATATAAAGCAAGGGCGGATGGAAAATCATACCCGGGTCCTGCAACAGCGGGTTCAGGTCAGAACCTTCCATCGGCGGGAATGGCAGGGTGCGATCAAATGGGTTGGAGGTAAACAGAATAAACAGGAAAAACCCGATCAGTACAAAACCGAGTACGGATAAAACCCGCGCGGAAAGCTCTGGGGGCAGCTGCTTACCAAACAGCGCTACTGCCGCAGCCCAACCAGCCTGAATCAAAAGCCACAACAGAATGGAGCCCTCATGCCCACCCCATACAGCGGTAACTTTGTAATAAACCGGCAGGATACTGTTGGAGTTCTGTGCTACGTAATTAACCGTGAAATCACTCTGCACAAAAGAAGTGGTCAGGCAGGCAAAAGCGATCAGAACGAACGCAAAAATACCCAGAGCCAGCGGACGCCCCGCATCCATCCACACTGGGCGCGATGAATAGCTACCGGCCATCGGCACTGTTGCGAGAGCAACCGAAAGCAGCAAGCCGACAATTAACGCAAAATGGCCCAGCTCAGGGATCATATTTTCGCTCCATCGGAACAACCTTCATGGGAAACCATGGTGTCGGCTACTTCAGGTGGCGTATAAGTTTCATCGTGCTTGGCCAGAACCTGGTCCGCACGCAGAACACCACTCGGCATCAACTGGCCGGTAATCACTGCTGCTTCGCCTTCGGCAAATAGATCCGGCAGGATTTTGTCAAAGACTACGGAGAGTTGAGCCTCGCCATCGGTAATCACAAACTGGACTTCCAGGCTATCAGTAGCTCGCTGCACACTGCCCGGGACAACACAGCCTCCCGCGCGAATCCGCTTTTCCATCGGGACTTCACCCGCTGCAAAGGCCTTGGGGGCATAGAAATAATCGATATTGCCACGCATCGCATAGGCTACAAAACCTACTGCTGCACTGGACAATACCACCAGGACAAGTACGAGTATCAGGCGTTGCTTGCGTACAGGGTGCATTGTCTAAGTCCTACTCCATAACTATTTAATTCTGTTGCGCTGATAGGTTCTCCATCGCCCTATCCGCTGGAACCCGGCAAATTGAAATTAAGCCGGTTCCTCTGCTGTTTCTTTCTTTGTGGTTACTGTGCGCTCACTCACTGCCTGGCGGCGGCGCTGGGCAATTTTCTGCTGTCGCACCAACTCTGCCTTCAGGCCGCGGCGGGCGATGTAAGGGTAGAGAGCCATCCCCGCGAGACTCAGGAAAGTCACCGCGTAGGACACCCACACAAATACACCGTGGCCGTCCATCGTTAGGAAATCAGCCAGGTTGGCAAATTGAAACTCCACTTTATCGACCTCCCGCCAGTTCTTCCTGTACCCACTTGGTGCGCATCTCGCGCTTGAGCAGCAGAGTGCGGGTGTGAGTCAGCAGGGTCCAGGCATACATACAGTAGAAACCGATAATCATGGTCAGCAGCGGGTAGAACATACTCGGATCAATACTGCTGGATTCGGTCAGGCGAATGGTCGCGGGCTGGTGCAAGGTAAACCACCAGTCTACGGACTTGTAAATAATCGGGATATTCACGGTGCCCACCAGTGCCAGCAGCGCAGAAGCTTTGTCGGCGACCTGCTCCCGGTTCACTGCGTGGGTAAGTGCCATAACGCCGACATAGAGAAACAGGAGTATCAGCATTGAAGTAATGCGGGCATCCCATACCCAGTAAGCACCCCATGTAGGTTTACCCCACACAGCACCGGTAAATAGCGAGACAAAGGTCAATACCGCACCGATCGGCGCGGCAGCGCGCATCACGGCAAAGGAGAGCTTCATCTTCCAGATCAAGCCGATAGCACCGCTGATCGCCATAATGTAGTAACCGGCCAGTGCCAGGAAGGCGGCGGGTACATGGATAAAGATAATGCGGTAACTATTGCCCTGCTTGGCATCTTCTGGGGCAAAACCCAGGCCCCAAACACTGCCTACAGCGAGCAATACAACACTAGCCAGCGCCAGCCATGGCAGCCAGGCTTCAGTTTTTTGATAGAACCAGCGGGGCGAACCCAGGCGGTGAAACCATTGCCAAGCCAAGAAAGACCTCCAAATCAATTATCCAGGCTAATACGTATTGCACCCGCAGCAGCGAGTGGCGCCAGTGCCGCAGCAGCCGCTAGGAGTGCTGCCAATATCGCCAGTTGGGCGCTGTAGGCATAGCCATCAATTGCCGCCTGAACTGCGCCGGTGCCGAAGATTAGCACGGGCACATACAGCGGCATAACAATTAGTGCCAAGAGCAAACCGGGGCGGCGCAAGGCAACAGTGAGTGCTGCACCAATGGCCCCGATCAAACTCAAACTCGCGGTTCCCAGCAATAGGGAAACCAGCAAACAAACATAACCATCCACGGGCAGATTCAGCATTAAGGCGAGCAGCGGCGATAGCAATGCCAGCGGCAAGCCTGTGGCAATCCAGTGCACCAGGGATTTTGCAAGAACCGCAAAGTAAAGCGGTTGTGGTAACAGGGTGAGCTGCTCCAGGGTGCCATCTTCGAAATCACCTTTAAAAAGGCTTTCCTGGGATAGCATGGTGGACAGTAGGGCCATTACCCAGATCATGCCCGGAGCCATCTTTGCCAGAAGTTCCGGCTCAGGTCCTACCCCTAACGGCAAAAGTGCTAAAACCGTCACAAAAAATAATAAGGGGTTGGCAATATCTGCTCGTTTTCTCAACGCCAAGAGCATTTCAATCCGGAACAGCGCCATAAAACCAGGGCCACTGCGCACTTCGCTCACCGGCGTTTGGACATCAACTGTCGACATGCTCTCCCCCAAAATCCTCAAAAGGCTCAGAGACTGAATAGTCAGACAAATTAACCTCACTGAGTCCGGCTAATGACAGAGGTTGGTGTGAGGTCAGCAGAATTGAACCACCGCTATAAAGATGGACCGCCATTTGCTCTTCCAATGCAGCAACACCCACAACGTCGAGGGCGGTCAGTGGCTCATCGAGTATCCACAATCGAGGGGAATCAGGTAGAAATAATCGCGCTAGGGCAACCCGGCGATTCTGGCCGGCGGAAAGGGAGTGGCACAAGCTGTCCTCAAAGCCGGTCAGGTCGACTTTATCGAGCGCATTAAGCGCGTCCTCATGGTCAGCACCATACCAGGTGAGGTTTTCCAGCGGAGTCAGGCCACTACGCACTCCGCCCCTGTGCCCGATATATAGTAAGGACTCACGCATCGCCGAGAGCGATTGCGGGTAGGCGGTATCACACCAAAGGATCTCTCCAGTGAAATCACTGCTACTGCCAATCAAAGTGCGTAGCAAGGTCGTTTTACCTGCGCCATTACTGCCTTTGATTTGAATTGCAGCGCCGGCTTGAAGAGAAAACTGAAGGCCCTCAAACAAGCGCCGACCATCCCTTTCGCAGGCGAGATCTCTCACTTGCAGCACAACTTGGGACTTAGGGGTCACAGACATTCCAGGATAAAACCGCTCTGACAAATCTGAACGGCATTATACCGGCACCAGCGCTAATTGCATTGTCTCAGCGAGCAACATTTTAGCAACCCTTGATCTTTCGCAAGAATGCCCACTGATTCACACTGAAAAGCGCTATTTAAATTGGCACTGAATTATAGTTTTGGTATTTTCACACCGTCGTGAGATTCAGTACCTGTTTCTCGCTGTACCCTCAAGGAAGTGGGTAATCTCAGAAGTCGACATAAAGCTGGACCCCCAAAAGGGCCAATTCTTCTGCTCGTAAGGATGCGTGTCTATGAACAATCTCGCCACCCATATCGATCCCTGGCTCGACGCTACTACTTTAATTGGCCAAGAAAGCCAGATTCACCAACAGCCATTTCCTTTCTTCGTTGCCAAGAACTTGCTGGCCGAGAACCTGATGGCATCCTTTATCAAAGACTTCCCAAAGCTTAAAGGGGCCGGCTACCTTCCCTACGATAGAAGCAGTTGTGGCACCACAATAAATGAACTGATTGAACAGTTTAGGGCTCCGGAATTTGCCGATGCTATTGGCAACAACCTGGGTATTGAGAATCTTTCTCAATACCCAACCTATGTTTCCATTAGCCGTACACTCAAGAAACGCCACGGCCGCATCCATACCGACGGACAGTCAAAAATTGCTACCGCCCTGCTCTACCTGAACCCGGAGTGGTCCTTGGACGGCACAGGCTGCCTGCGCTTCTTAAAAAGCGGCGATAACTTTGAAGATACCGCAGCCCCAGAGGTAAAACCTTCGTACGGTACCCTGGCCGCATTTAAGCGAGCCGATAACTCGTTCCACGGACACTTGCCTTTCGAAGGTAAAAGATTGGTTATCCAGGTAGCCTGGTTAGTCAGCGATGCTGACAAAAACAGAAAGGCCAAGCGCGGCAAGTTAGCTTCAAAACTCAAGCGCCTGCTGGGTTGGTTTGGAGGCAACTCTGCAGCCACACAAAATATGTAGCTACAGCCAACTCAATACCTACGATAGAGCCCGCATCCCTTACGGGCTCTGTACCTACACACCTTCTTCCCTATCTCCATAGCGCCCATTGCAAAAATAATAAACCTAACAACTTTAATTAGTGAAAATACAATACGGGGAAACAAAGCCCAACGATTTAAAAGCACAGAGAAGAGCCAGGGGAAAATAGAAGTGACTTGGGCAGGAAAGGCAAATTTTCAATAAAATCTATTAACTACGCAGAGTACAGTTTAAGCAACCCTATTTTTAGATTACTTTAATTTATTATCTGCACCCTGCATAGCTGGCCGTAGCCGTTAAAGTTTCAGCATATTTCGTTAGTCGAAATCATAATCCATTAATTCACGCCTTAAACGCTTTTCCTCCAATTTGTCTTCTACCATTCGACGTGCGTCGCGTGGTGGCTGAGAGGTAGCTTCCTTCAGCACTTCAGTTGCAATTTGTGGAATACCCACATTATCAAAATCTAGGCGTCTTTCGTTAACGTGGCCGCTCATACGAAACTCCATAATCTTGATTAGAGAAAGCAGAAATATCCTTATCGCACCAAGGGTGCAATTGCAGGTTATCCAGCTCAATCAATCGTGGTCAAGCAATAATTTATCAAGTGGAAATACGGCTTTTACGTCAAAACTTTCCAACTGATCCCCGAACAAAGCTATCCGCAAAAACCGCCATTTCGAAGTCAAAGTAGCGAAGAAAAAAGACAGATTTATGAAGGTTTTTCGAAAATTTTAAGAAAAGGGAACGACGGGAATAGCAGTAACCGAGTGGCGCCAATGTTACCCTCAGTGACACAGCAACTTGGTACGATTTGATGGAAGGTGAGTTAATGGTGAAAAGCATGACATGACACAGGGCTTTCCACAGGCTAGAATAGCGCCGCTCTTCAGCAGTGCTGACACCCGCCCCCGTCGGTTAACAGGATAAACCACGGACCTCCTAAGTCCGGACTGGTGGTTCGAGTCCACCCGGGGGCGCCATACATATCAAGGCAAATTAGCAAACGACTGCCTTTGCCGAATGCATAAACAACGCCAGGAATAACCCAGCCAACAGCACCCCACCCCAGAAGAGCCTGGTAGAACGGCTAATCGTTCTCCCGCGCCTGGCTTCGTTTCTTACAGTCTTTCCCATATCACAAATCCATTTGCCTACATTTCGTCCATTCACCATAAATACTAACCGAAACCATTTCGCTGGTGAATCTCCATCTCAGGATAGACAAAGCCCGGCACAAGCCGGGCCCAGAACAATAGCAATGCAAGTATTGACGAACAGCGCCTACTGGTTAGTCCCGTTTGTGCCACTGCCACCATTACTATTGTTCATCTGAGTGCCATCCTGCATTTTTTTCTGCATCTTCATCATCTGCTTTTCAGCTTTGTCCTTCTTGTGGTGCATCCCCACCTTGTGCCACTCATCTTTGAACTTAGCCCAGAAAGATTCTTTTGGCGCTTTGGTGCAGGCGGTAATCACCATCGGCGTCACTTTTTCTGTGCCTTCAATATCCAGCATATCCCCCTCTTCCGTGCCTTTCTTGGCGTAGGCGGCAGCCCAATAAACTGCTTTAGGCTTAAACTCATCGTCGATAGCTAGGAAATCCGCACAGGTCCAGTCTTTCGCCGGCTTCTTGGGATGGTTATCCGCGAAGGCAGCAGAAGCAGCAAGACTGGCAATTACCAAAGGAAGAATGAACTGCTTACTTTTCACAATTAGATCTCCAAAATATCCAGGGTTATCACCCCGTGAATCAATTGCAGGTAATGTGCAATCCGCTCGCTACCCACGGGCCGGGGAGGACTGGCCGGCAAGTCACTAAAATGACTGCGACAAACAGCGAGGCAAGGAATAGCCCCGGAATCACCAGCCTTACGACAGCGGAAACGCAAGCCAAGACACTGAATCAACGAATGCTTGGCCCATTGAAAGGATAGACGCATTTTTCATTTTTTGGGGAAAATCAAAAACACTTTCTTACCCACTTGCATACAAACTTTATTGTCCAGACGCATTCCATGTGAAGAAGCAGGCTTTACCGATATACACCTTTAGCTATTAGCGCTCGGAATAGAGTTTGCTGCCTCCCATTTTTGACTGTGCCTACCCAGCCTTAGCAAAGAGAAACCTAACCAAATAAACCAGACTATTTGGGAAATTCCGAATATTTCTGTAAAGATATCATCCGGATAGATAGTCGCAATTCCCGCCACTCCCACTATCACACCGATAAAATTTAATGGCCGGGAAAAAAGCCCAGCTTGCAATGCAGCAACGCTAATTAACAGAACCCAAAGTCCACCTACCAACTCATTGCCACCACCAAGACTCTCAACCATCAAGTATATTATTCCCCAGGTATCGGAAGCCTTCTGAACACTGACCTCCATAAGCCCCAAAGCATAGGCGAGCCCTATATTTGCGATCATACCGCTCGCTATGACAAGGCCCACCCAGACTGCTCCAAACAAGGATGCCAATGCAGCAATCTCCCTCCTCTTACTTTTTAGCTTTTCATATAAGCTAACTACCACACAGCCCAGTAATATCGCAAAGACCAAGTACATTAGGGTATAGGCAATATTAAAAAACAGTTGATTTTCTGCCAAGAACGTCATTTTTTCTATGGGGCTCCCATCCGATGGAAAAGACCAAAAAACACCAAAGAATACAAACGCACTAATGTAAATTAACCCCATGCCAAACGCCGAGATACCCGCAACTCTATCCATAGCTCTCCCCTATCATCCTTGAACTCAATTCAATGCCCGTAAATATCACTTTAATTATGTAACCCAAGGAAGCCAAGTTCGTAACACCCCACCCTATCTAAGCGGCAAGTAATCGCAGAAATGAATATTCAGCAAGAGAAGAAAGTCACAGTACTTTAACCGAAGTGTACATTAATGCCATTTCTGACTAGGGTTCATACCAGGACCTGTTGGTTAAATGGATAGCTAAATATCACTATTGCCAATTAACCCGAAGGAGATAACAGAATGGGGAGCAAGGAGTAAAGGATCTAAATAACCTGGAGATCAGTGATTTTCATCAGGAGCCGATTTACTTAAAAATCAGCTCACTGTCAGCTCTAACGGTAGAGTGTCGTATTCAGTCACCAAGCCGATACTTACGGGCCACAACCTCAAACTGACGAATATAAATGGCTTGGGCTGGCTTATAGGGCGGCAGCCACTGATCGGGCCCTCTATCTCCCTTACTGCGATTGTGGCCATCATCAACCAGCCACAAATTTGCAGGGTCTTCTGCAAAAGCTCTGCGCTGCTCCCGGCTCCAGCTAGCACCACCGTACTTATGAGCCCAAGATAGCGGTACTATATGCTCCACATCCAGATCCGAAGCTTTTTCAAAAAACTGTCCCGTATAGGGATCCATCCACAAGCCTGTAATCACTGTACAGCTCTTCTCATTGCTGAAGGCAACAGGAGCCAAAGAGAGACGGATCAATAGCTCCTGGCGAGTATTCTGGCAATCACCATCGACATCAGACCACCGTGGCAACCACTCATTGCGATCATAAGATTGAGGGGTTACTTCATAACACCCGCTGAGGGTCAGCATGGACACTATTAATAAAGACTTGAGTCGCATAAAGCTAAACTGCGGCTAATTACTGCTGGGGGAGCATTTTGATTGTAGCTTTGAGCTCCGTCAAGAAGCCAATCCACTTTGACATGAGCACAAATCGGTACAAGTGTGCTGTATCCACCCACTCCAACGAATGAATATCATTAAGCTAATATACGACTGAAAAAATTTAGATGGTTAAGAAATCGGTATGTAGTAACAATAGCTATCCCCTATACTACTTAAAGGTCGAGAACCATTACAGCAAGGATATAAGAGGCAGAATAATGAAGTTATCTTTAGCACTAATTTTCATCACACTTCTTTCTGCCAACGCTTCATCTCAAGTCAACATCCCTGGCACCACACTCCAAGAACGGATATTTGAACTAAATCCCCCAGTAATAGATTCACCCACGATGTCCTTTTCGGAGATTAGACAGAATATATTAAAACTCAATCAGTTTATTGGTGGATACCCACCCAGTTTTACAAATGATAAAGAAAGAGAGTTGATCTATCGAAAATGGCTTATATTAGTTTCCGAAGCAGAAGCTTTTTACACAGTACATAATGGCTCAGAAGAGTCGCTTTACCTGCTATCAGAACTTTACCGACAGGGCCACAACATGGATGTAGAGGGTAGCGCGGAAAAAGCATTCAATAACCTAAGTGCGTGTCTTCACACTTTTAAAAAGTCCGTGATGTGCAACTTTTCAGCATCCTATTTCTACCTGTCAATTGACCCCGCATACTTAGATAAAGCAGAGCTAAGCTTATCCATACTAAAAGAACATTTTAGTCCCAATCTTAACAGTGAGGTCGAATCTGGTTATGTATTCTTGCATATCTATCGCCAAGACATCCCCAAAGCAAAACAGCAAATCGACTTCTTTATCCAAAAATTCCCCAACTCTAGCAGAGTCGCAATGTTTGAAAACATAAAACAAAATTTAGGCGATACCATAGAGTGGAAACAATATTAACCAATGCCCTTTTATAACTCAGGAGCAGCACAGCGCTTCACATTAAACGGCTCAATAACTAAATCGCCGGACACTACCTATACGTCACTTTCCGAGCGATGTCTTACCCTCTAGGTTACTTAACAACATTAAGCTATAGAAAGGAGGACGTAGCCCCTTCATTGTACAAGTGTACAGGCATTCAACCACATATAGCACCTCAACTACTTCGGTTAGCAGTTATTAACCTAGCGGCTACAGTCATGGCCTAACTTCTATCAAATACAAAATACTTACCTGAGGCTAATACACTTGTTTTAACAACTCTAAACATCCCATACAGAATGTCATTGAACGAATCTACAAGAAAATACAATGACCCGTCTGGTAAGATCAAAACCGCTTAGGTAAAAGTAAGGAAAAACTGATCGAATTCACTATAATCGAATAGCTCAGTAAAAAATCCAAGGAACATTAATTCGAGAGACAGTTAATAGGCTATTCCTCCCACATTTAGAAAATATGATTCAGAAAATGTAAATTTTACCTTACCTCAATAACAGTACTCTGCAGGGCAACCTTCAAAACCTTACGCCTCTTGTAATCCCCACTCATTAACAGTACAAAAAATATCCTATTTCGCACATAGACATACTACAGATTAGCCATTTTCAAGATAACACGGAGTTAACGATCTAGATGAAAGAATCGCTGAGTTCGATCAAAATTATCGTTGTTTTTTTAATTCTCACAGCGAGCCTCTACCCTATCGGATACTGGCTAATTTTTCACATGGAAAGCGCAGTACCCTTAATGCTTTCTGTTGGGCTTGCCACGGTCACAACATGCTTGATATTCAAGAAGAGCCTGGGCTCCTTAGGATGGTCTTGGGGAAGCTGGAAATATCAGTGGTTAAGCTATTTGGTACCCTTGGGCTATGTAGCAGCTGCCTACCTCATTATGTGGATCTTAGGTTTCGGGGAGTGGTATAACTCAGAATACGTTACGGCACTAAGAGAAGGGTATAAAGTAGATGGCTGGAGTGATACCAGTGTAATCCTCTTTAGATTCTTAATTACTGCGAGTATCAGCTTTATATTGATACTGCCTGGAGTTTTAGGAGAGGAGATTGGATGGCGTGGATTGCTTGTACCTGAGCTCTCAAAGCTTATGTCCTTCTCAGGGATCGCACTAACCTCTGGGTTTATATGGGCCGCCTGGCATTGGCCCATGATGGTAGCAGGTGTCTACGGGAATGAAACAGCCCCTCTCAGCTATCAGTTGTTTTTCTTTACGCTAGGCTTAATGTCAATGTCAGTCATCATGACTTACGTAAGATTAAAGACTAACAGTGTTTGGCCTGCCGTTATTTTCCACATGAGCCACAATGCATTTATTCAAAAATTCTTCAATCCATTGACCCTACAAAGCACAGATTCAGGTTGGTATCTCAATGAATTTGGTATGGTTTTACCTGTAGTTATTTTTTGTATCAGCATTTATTTCTGGAGAAAGGGCCAACAAGAGTTCGGCTCCGCTCAATCTGCAAGCGAACTGCTGTCTCCACAAAAATCTTGACGTAGTGCCATGGATGTGTGACAGAGGCTTGGATTAAGAACAATCATGAGTTTTGGGCAATTTTACCGCAGGCATATAGAAATACATTATGGATAATGAAGTAGATATTTTTGCTCCAGTTACTGATCTAGGAAAAAGAGATGCCCTTGAATGCTGGAGATGGCTAGTTGGCAAAAAGGCCTCCATGTGTCTTCTGACCTCCATGGGGGATTTATTCTTCAAAAGGAAGGAAGGCCTACTGAACAAGGAACGTGTCTATTTCCTAGATACTGGCACAGGAGAAATGGAACTTGCCGCTAAATCCTGGAATGCATTCCGAGAGATGATGGCAGCAATGAAAGATATTCCGGGCCACTGGTTTAAATATAGATTATTACTTGAGTTAGTGGAGCAACCATTAACTCAAGGTTGTTGCTATTCACCAATCCAACCACCGATAATGGGCGGGGAGTACATTACAGAAAATTATCAATCTATATCTTGGGAAGTCCATCTAGATCTGTTAGGACAGATACATGAGCAACTCAGCGGCCTTCCCCCAGGAACACCAATAGCTAGTGTAAGCTTAAAAATTGAAGAAGATTGAGAGGCCACCATTCAAAAGGGTTATCCCTAAATCCAGTATTTAAATCTATAATTTCATGTCAGGACTTGTCCTTATGATAAGCATTGAGTTTTTGATTACCTCTTTTATCGTTGTGTTGATACCGGGAACGGGAGTTCTATATACAGTTGCTGCGGGGCTATTCATGGGTAAAAGAGCAAGTATTTCTGCAGCGTTAGGTTGTACGCTAGGCATCATCCCCTCTATCCTTGCTTGCATCATGGGGCTGTCCGTAATTATTCATACCAGTGCATTAGCATTCCAGTTTGTAAAATATGCAGGGGTCGCGTACTTATTGTACTTAGCTTGGTCAATGCTTAAATCTAGCAACTCCCTGACTCTGGAGGAAAGTCAAAAGAAACAGAGCTTAACCTCAATTGCTTTCAAGGGGTTTATAATTAATATCTTGAACCCAAAGCTAACCATCTTCTTCCTGGCATTCTTACCCCAATTTATTCCCTCTCAAATACAGAACCCCGTAGATAGTATGTTGATTCTTGGACTTGCCTTCATGGCTATGACCTTTCTAGTTTTCATTATTTATGGCTTACTAGCAACAGTCATTCGAAATTATGTTATTCACTCAGAAAAAATTAGCGTTATTATCCAACGAGTCTTTGCTGGCAGCTTCGCAGCTTTAGGACTCAAACTCGCCTTTACGAGCAGGGAGTGAGCCCCTCACTAGCAAAAACAGTAAAGCGATTACTAGTGTTAGGTGTAATGTTACTTCAGGCATACCCTATTCAAGCTTCCCTCTAAGAATCTCAATCGTAAAAGCATAAGCACAAACAAGCATGAAAATTTTTTTGACCCTTTCGGTACTCGGATTTTTCTTGACCCAATCACCTGTAGTAGCCGCTTCAAAGGCAGACCTTATGACCAACAGCGCTATTGGTCAAATGCCCTCCCGGTCCTTTCCCTCTAGCGGCTCCGAATATTGGATAGAGCGAGAACAAGCAGTAAGTTTCGCAAAAACCGATGACTGGGAAAAAGCTATTCCCTTGCTCGAAAAACTAACCGCCCAATATAAAGATGATGGAGACACTTGGTTTTTACTCGGGCATGGATACATCAAGACGAACCAATGCAACAAAGCAATTCCTGCGCTTGAACGAACGCTAGAGCTAGGGACAATCATGTCAGGGATAAGATCAGCTTCATCCCCCTCTAACGATATAATGATCAAAATTGCACAATGCCATTCCAAAATGGAAGAGAAAGACCAAGCGCTAGGCTGGATTCAAAAAGCACTCGATTTCAGATGGGATGACCGGAAGAGTCTCATTGGCAGCAGCGATTTTCAACACATATCTCAAGACGACATGTATAAGGAGCTTTCAGGGGAAAGCCAGCTGGAAAATTTATCGAGAGATGAACGCTGGATGACAGATTTAAACTTCCTAGCTGATGAAATATTACGCCTACATGTTAACCCCTACCATCACTCATCAAAGGAAGATCTAGCATTACACATAGACGAAATTAAAACAGAAATCCCCCACTTAACCGACCAACAAATCGTATTTAGAATGATGGCGCTACTTGCCAGCTTAGGGAATGGACACAACTTTATTGTCCCAACCCACTCTAGGAATGGCTCATTCAGCAAGTTACCAATCCAGCTCTATTGGTTTAATGATGGGATATTCATTGTAGGTGCCGATACCGAATATAAGCATATTATAGGGAAAAAACTCCTTTCAGTAGCCAACCAGCCGATAGATGCAGTAATGAAAAAGATTGCCACTGTAAATGCCCGCGATAACGAAATGCAACAATACTGGCTGGGGCCTTACTATCTGGCCTTACCGGAGGTTCTCGAGGGTTTAGGCATAGTAGAAAGTGCATCGAAGATCCCACTAACTTTGGAAGAAAAATCAGGAGCCAAAGAGCAAGTAGTTCTATCAGGAAAACCTTTCAACTTTACAGGTTTTCCAACCTTACCCGCACCTAATAATAGGGACAACTTACTTTACCTAAGGAACAAGAAAGAAAACTATTGGCTTGAATACAATTCTGGCAATGATCTCCTATATTTACAATTTAATAGGGTCGCACAAGATAAGTCACACCCACTGGACGTATTCAGCAAAAAGATCACAGCATTCACCAAGGGTAGAAAAGTCAAAAATCTTGTTCTAGATTTGCGTCACAACAGCGGCGGCAATGGTTCTATTATCCCTCCCTTAACAAGATCGTTAATTCATTTTTCAGAAAATAGCGAAGAGAATAATCTATTTGTGATTATTGGGCGAAATACTTTCTCCGCTGCACATTTGTTACTTGCAGACCTCGATCGCTTGACTGACATCATCATTGTCGGTGAACCAAGTGGGAGCAGACCCAACCATTTAGGTGAAGCGGGATGGTTTAAACTTCCTTACAGCGGTGTCTGGGGAATTATTTCATCTCAATATCATCAGGCCTCAAAGGCCGAAGATCATCGCATCTGGATTGCACCACATGTTCCCGTAACACTCTCATCTGAAGAGTATTTCGCAGGAGAAGACCCCGCAATAAATCATATAATTAGAATAATAAGCCACAAAAAAGAAAAAGCAGCAACACCCTCACCAGGGTCAGTTAGCACGGCAGGATTTTAGAGTTAATTATACAAAGGAGACGGATCAACATGTCTTTAACTTGGATTATTGTAGGCTCATTTCTTCAATTGTCTTTTTGCGGATTCCTTTTTATGATGGCCGCATTCGCTGGAGGTGGCGTAGCTAATAGAGGAAATTTATCAAAACTATCATCAGTGATACTTGCGGCTTCCCTATACTTACTACCCTCAATTAGCATACTTGCCGCCGGTATTGTTATATACCAATACAACCTCGGAGGGGACGCCTCCTCTTATTGGTGGCACTTCATGCCTGTTGCGGCGGCGGCTCTATATATCATTTATATAAACTCACTATGGGAAAAATAGCGTAACATAAAAGAAATCAATAGGAGTTTCATCTGTGAGTAAATGCCTGCTTTTTGATAACGATGGCACCTTAGTTGATAGCGAACACCTCTCCAGCATTGGCTTAGCTATTATGTTCGAAAATTACGGAATAAAAATAGATGCTGATGAACTGGTCATAAGATTTAGGGGCTGGAAACTGGCAAGTATTCTATCCCTATTAGAAGAAGAGAATAATATCAAACTGAAAAGCAATTTTGTTGCAGCTTATCGCGATATAGTCACAAAAATCTTTACCAGAGAGTTAAAACCTGTTGAAGGTGTAGCAGACGCTCTTGAGGCACTTGATGGTGAGAAAGCGGTAGTATCTAGCGGCCCCCTGCAAAAAATCAAGCATTCATTAGATATATGCGGGCTATCTAAGTATTTCGGAAATAATTTATTCAGTTCATATGAAGTAGGCATATGGAAGCCTGATCCAGGCATATACCTACATGCCGCAAAAAGTATGGGCTACCACCCTGAGAACTGCTCCGTTATAGATGATGGGCCAGTGGGAGTTCAGGCTGGTATAGAAGCAGGCATGAAAACTTACTTTTTTAATCGTCTTAACGAGGAATCTAAAACCGTTGGCGTAGTCTCCTTTCAAGTGATGAGAGAGTTACCAAAACTAATAGGTAACTAATCCCCCAAGAACACTATACCTTTAGTTTATTAACATCATTCATTCAAGCTCATGCTACAACCGGTCATCATGGGCGGCAGAGAAAAGATGGTTCCCGACAAGCAATATCTATTTGGCTCTTTGCCCATGGGAGGTACAATTTAGCCATTAACAGTAGTGCAAAATATAGACAGAAAACCTATCATTCCATGCCTAACAGGATGTCGGTTTCACACGACACCTCTAGCACTAACCCTTATACCCATCCTCACAAAACCTACATCTGGCTACAGTAAGAATGTTCTCAAAGTTATTTAAAAAGAGTAAACCACGAGTCTATCTGGATAAAATGATTGTCGTCTCACAGAATGAATTTAGCAAGACTGGTGCTTGGGGGGCTTTTAAGGGCGAAGATTTAGACGCGGGCATTCGTCATAGGCTGGTAGAAATTTTCTCCTTACCACATATATCGAGTCGAATAGAACCTAAATCCAATGATTTAGCACTAGAGGTTGTAGTCTTAAAAGTAAGAGGGGGTGAGTTTGACACCGCATACTTTGGAGAATTTGGTGCAATGCCTGTATTCTGGCGGCCAAAGATTGAAGTCGCAGCTCGACTCTATTACGCCGACTCCAAAAAAACACACTCCTCTTATAGGGCTCGAGAGAAAATGCCATGGAGAGAATATTTTTCAGGTGTATTCAGCCTAAGAGGGATGCTCAGATATAGGCCTGTTTTTGGAGCAAAAGAGCTAGAACCTATTCTCTATAGAGCATGTGAAAAACTGCTTGCCAGTATGGTGAAGTCAGTATGAAATACCGTAAATTTAGGCAATCCGCTACTACTTACGGACTTATTTTTTCCTGCGATAGAGATATCACGGCCCTAAGATAGGATATTAAAGTAACCAGGACTTTTGAGAGTTATCGAGAGGGTGGCTTTTAAGTATAGTCAGATTTGCAGATAAGCTACTAGACTGAAAGGGCTTATCAAACCCATACCCTTTCAAATTTGATAATAATATAAAAAACACACTTGGACTGGCCTTGAAGTAACAATCAGGCACGACTTGTGATGGGTGCTGCACTAAATCGTATACTTAACAATAACCTTAACTTTCTGGTGATTGTAATGCTCAAAATCAAAGAAGCCGCCGCTTTTATTCTAGTCGCGTCCCTGATGGGGTGCTCCTCAGATACTCCAGAGGATCCCAAGCCCACCACACCGGTCGGTTCAGACAAGGATGCCCACGGGTGTATAAACTCAGCCGGCTACCTTTGGTGTAGTAAAACTAAAGAATGCGAACGACCATGGGAACTTGCAGAGAAGGCTGGCTTTGCTAACACTCCCAGCAATTTTGATGAGTATTGCGGTAATAAATAGGGTCTCTGCCTAGCAGCCTCCTCCATCTATAGGAGAAAGCAGTGACAGCTAAGGTCTTTGATACTCAAGACTAAAGAACAAAAGCTTCAGAAATAAAAAAGCCCGGCATAAGCCGGGCTTTTAGAAGATGGCGGTGAGGGAGGGATTCGAACCCTCGATGCCTTTCGACATACACACTTTCCAGGCGTGCTCCTTCGACCACTCGGACACCTCACCAAATTGTCACCCCCTGCGAGGGCATTCCGCTTTAAAGCGGCCTCTCTTTCCAGCAAAACCCTTAAGTAAATCAATAGGATAGCTGTTATATCGTCGAGAGAGTGCGCACTTTACCCAAATGTCGAAGAAAATTCCAGTGGAATCTGAGGTGAATGTGTACTTACCTTTTTCTTAGTGCTCATGCTCAGCTACTAGCGGCTTCCCTGGGGGGCTACATAAACCATTGGAGGGCACCCTAAGTATCTCCCACACCGCCGCCAAACTGGCCAACTATGCCTGGAAAAAGCTTTGCGCCCGCCCCTGTTAGGGTTTGTTTATTGCGTTATAGCTGATTGATACCGGCAGTGTAACTCTCACTTATATGACCGACGGCACAAACTTCCAACAAGCCGCTCTAAGTGAAAGAAAAAATAGGAAGTAGAGAAGATTGTTGAATAAGAAGTTTTTACTCAGCAGGTACAAATTTTATTTAGATAATTTGCCTCAATAAGAGCCAAAATATAAATATGTATGACTTTAACCCAAAAAAGTAGACAGTGGAGCTGCAGGCAAAAGCAAGGAGAAGAGCTAACTCGCAGTTAAAATTCCCTCAAAACCAACTTAGCCCACAATTTAGACAGCAGGGATAATAGCAACAAAAATGAGGATCTATATAAAATACTACAGCAGAATGAGTAAAGAGGCCTTTGTGTACCCCCTTAAATCTAACAGCCCGTCAATTATAAGCGCAGTAGTATTTGGCAAACCCTTCTAAGATGAGCCCCCCCTTAGCAAAGCCCAAAAATCTCTGGGCTGACGAGTAGAATCGCCAAAAAAGACATAGAGAAACCAATCGAAAGGTAGAAACAAAAAAGCCCGGCATAAGCCGGGCTTTTAGAAGATGGCGGTGAGGGAGGGATTCGAACCCTCGATGCCTTGCGACATACACACTTTCCAGGCGTGCTCCTTCGACCACTCGGACACCTCACCAAATTGTCACCCTTCGCGAGGGCTCTCCGCCTTGTAGCGGTCTCTCTCTTCGGCGAAATCTTCAAGGAAATCAGGAAGATAGCTGCTGTGTCGTCGAGAGAGCGCGCACTTTACCCAAATGTTCCTTGTTGTGCAAGCACTAATGCGAAAAAAGTCTCTCTGGCTGTTAAAACGGGGCATCATGAGGGAGCTCAGACTATCCGCTACAAGTCACCACGGCTATTTGCCCCTTCAAATGAGCCCCTCAGCTATCGCAGGTTTGGTGGCTAGACTCTGTGAGTCGATTGATCCAGGCTCTATATTTGTCCGACCAGCATTAGTTTTCCGGCCTGCTCTGCCCCTTCAGTTCTCCAATATATGGGCTGTACAACTTATGTAACCCCTTGACTCAAAGGTGAATATAAGCCCGGCTTTATCTGAGGCCGATACCCAATCCCTTAAAGCAGTTATAGGAAAACTTGCCTTTTGCTGACACCCCCCTTTTCCCTTCACCTGGTACAAGTCGCCCGGATTCCTGAGCTCAGATTGATCTAGGTTAATAATGTCGGAAAAGCACCCTGTCATAATCCTTGGCCTGCTGTAGAGTCAGTGGTCGCTATCTATATAAACCTTGATACGCAAAGCCCTAAGGTACCCTCCCTGCCTAAACTGCAAATCTGCCATGAAAATTGGGAGGTTCTGAGGCTGGAGGTGCGGTAATATCACTGGCAACAACAACGAGAAAAATATCACTTGCATGCACAGTTTTTTCGCATTCTGTTCCTCGGAAGAGTAAACTGCGCTGCTGGAGTCACGGCGTGGCTATACGGTGGATGGGGAAATCGGAGCCACCCTATCGCCAACGCGCAAGGTGTTCACTTTCTGCTCAAACGGACAAAGAACAACACAAATGCAGGACCAGCTTGAGGAGAGCACGGGGCGGAATGTTAACCCTCGCTACTCCACCTATTTTCGCACCCTGATTTTATTTGCCGCTGCCGGTACCCTGGCAAACGCGGTGAATTGGGATGCGCCATGGCAATCAGACAAGCTGGTTATTACCGGATCTGCTCTTTTTATCATTGCTTATACCGCTCTCGCCCAATTTATCCTCTACAAAACTGGCGATAAAAAAGCACTGAAAACCCGCCGCTGCCTCTCTTTCCTGGATACAGTACTGATCGGCATCACCATATCCCTGGCAGACTTCAGCATGCTGCCCTCGCTGCTGCTGGTTACCATGGCCCAGCTGAATGCCCTCACTGGGGGCGGCGGTGGTCGCGCTTGGTTTGAGCACAATACCGGCTTACTGGTTGGGGTCGTTATCGGGTACCTGATGCACGAGCCATCTCTGCTAGTGAGCGCTGACCTCACTATCAGCACCGTGAGCCTGATCTGTATTCTGGCCTATTTATGCGCCTATGCATTCTTTACCCACCGCCAGATTGGCCAGCTTAAGGAAGCCAATCACTCCCTGATGGTTGAGCAACGCGTTAGCAAGGTTCGCTCCTACAAGCTTTCCAAGTACCTGCCACAAAAGCTGTGGCGCTCTGTCACTACAGGGGATGAAGAAGCTCTGGTGACCCAGAGAAAGCTCCTCACCGTTTTCTTTTCTGACATCAAAGACTTCAGCCAGCTCACCGAGGAATTAGAGGCAGAGACCTTTACCCAGCTGCTCAATAATTACCTCTCTGAAATGGCACGCATCGCTGGGCAATACGGCGGCACTATCGATAAGTTTATCGGCGATGCGGTAATGGTTGTTTTTGGGGACGATGAGAGTAAAGGACCAAAGTCAGACGCTCTGCGCTGCGTAGCTATGGCCCTGGCGATGCGTAAACGCGTACGTGAAATGAAGCAGGAATGGTACAATAAAGGTATCTCGCGCCCCCTGCAGGTTCGTATGGGTATTAATACCGGCTACTGTACTGTCGGCATTTTTGGTACTGCCAACTACCAGTCTTACACGGTGATGGGTACCCACGTTAACCTCGCCTCTCGATTGGAAGGCGCCGCCCAGCCGGGAGAAATCCTGATTAGCCACGAGACCTGGGCCATGATCAAACACACGGTAATGTGCCGGGACAAAGGGCATATCACCGTAAAAGGTATTAGTACCCCGGTGAAGGTTTACCAGGTTACTGATCTGCGTAAGAACCTGGGCGGCCAGCAGAGTTACCTGGAGGAGCATGCCCCCGGATTCTCAATGCATTTAGACCTGGATAAAATCCGAAATTACGATAAAGAAAAGGTCTTACAGTCCCTGCAAAAAGCAGCATCCAACCTGAAGAGCAAAGTCATTATCTAATTTTATAAAAGGTGCGTAAGCGTAAAATACTACATAGTAGTATGCATACGCACCGCCAGGTTCCCCATAATCCAGACTGTACCCAACACAATAATCAAAAGAATTAAGCTAGAGAAAAGGATTAACGCCAGGTTATCCCTCCGGTCCCGCTGGGTCGTTACGTTCAAGAAATATTTTAATTGCACCACCAGTTGCGCAACCCCTAGTAACGCAACCAGAATCAAAACACTTTTATTCTCCCTTCCGATCGTCAGCACTGCGGCAAAAGCCGCCAGAGTGAGCACAATAGACAGGATATAACCTGTGATATACAGCCGCAGGTGTTGTGCAAAAGTCGGTTCTTTAGCCATAGACCCAGCCACCGAAATAAACCACGGAAAAAATTCCGATCCAAATCAAATCGAGGAAATGCCAGAATAATGCCAGGCGCAGAAAGCGCAGCTTTACGACATCCCCCAATCCCATAGTGAAAACCTGAACGATCAAAACGATCATCCACAGACAGCCGAAAGTGACATGGAGACCGTGCAAGGGCACTAAGCCAAAAAAGGCTGACAGGTAACCACTGCGCTGTGGCACCCCTCCCTTCTCGGCCATCCCGGCAAAGTCGTACAGTTCCAACGCCAGGAAACCCATGCCCAGCAACAGGGTTATCACCACCCAAAATAGAAAGGCAGCGCGACTGCGTTCATGCTTAACAATAACTGTCGCAATACCCGCAGTGAGGCTGCTGGTTAGAAGAAGCATCGTTTGGGCGAACAAGCTGCCGAAATCAAAAAGCTCTTTCGGGCCCGGCCCTCCGGCGGTAGCGCCCACCATGGTGATATAAATCGCAAATACCACCCCAAAGAAAATCAGGTCGCTCATCATGAAGACCCAGAAGCCAAAGATCACCATATCGGGATCTCTGTGGATGGCTTCGTGGGGATTGATGCTGCCCGGGCTTTTCGGTGAAGAGACGGGATTCATTTAGATCTCCAGCTTCGCAAGGCCGACATTTCGCGGGGAATCTTCCAGGTCCCGGCTCACTGCCTCGCTCTTCTCGACCAAGGCCAACCAAGCTTCCGTATCCTTCTCTAACTGACTGGCAGGAATAATATATTCCGTTTCTTTGCGGAAGGTGGCCGCGATAACTGCAACCAAAATGGTTAATGCGGAGATCAGTGCAAGCCACCAGATGTACCAAACCAGGGCAAACATCAAAATTCCACTGACAACGCACAAAATAAATCCGAGAGGATTATTTTTAGGGAGCTCTATGTCTCGATAGACTTTAGGCCGCTTATAGGCTTCACCGTGCTCCTTAGCCTCAGTAAATGCATCCCGATCAGTAACCTTGGGTATTTCAACAAAGTTATAAGCCGGTACTGGAGCGGGAGAGTTCCACTCCAGGGACCGTCCATCCCAAGGATCACCCACAGGAACCTGGGTTTTCTTTCGGTCCCTGATACTTACGATAAATTGAATAACCAGCGAAATTAAGGCCGCCAGAACAATCATTGCGCCGATAAAAGCAACGATCATGTACGGCTTGAATGTGAGATCGGCATAGCTGAATGATCGTCTTGGCATCCCCAATAAGCCGGCGCCATAGAGCGGGAAGAATGTCACCATAAATCCTGCAAACCAGAGATAGGCTGAGCGTTTACCCCATTTATCATTAAGGCGGAAACCAAATGCTTTGGGGAACCAGTAGTTGTACCCTGCCAAAATTCCAAACAACACGCCGGGTATCAGAACATTGTGGAAATGCGCCACCAAGAACAGTGTATTGTGCACTTGGAAATCGACAGTGGGGTTAGCCAGGATAACGCCGGAGAGGCCACCAATCACAAACAGGATTAAAAATCCGATGGCATAAACCATTGGAGTGGTAAAACGTATTCGACCGCGATACATGGTCGCCATCCAGTCGTAAACTTTCACTCCGGTCGGCACCGCGATCAGCATAGTCGCTATACCAAAGGCAATATTAATCGTCGGACTCTGCCCCATGGTAAAAAAGTGATGTAACCACACAGTAAAGGACAGGATCGCAATACACATGGTGGCAATCACCAGGGATTTATAGCCGTACAGGGTTTTTGCCGAATAGGTGGAAAAGACCTCGGAAAAAATACCATAGGCTGGCAGCACCAACAGATAGACCTCAGGGTGACCAAAGAGCCAAAATAAATTGGCATAGTTCATCATATTTCCACCGAGGTCATTGGTGAAGAAGTGGAAATCCAGGTAGCGATCCAAGCCCAACATTAAGGCGGCAACGCTGAGAGGTGGCATTGCGAAAATCATTAGAATGGAGGCACAGAGTACGGTCCAACAAAACAGTGGCATACGGAATAGGTGCATTCCTGGACCACGGCATTTATACACGGTGACGGTGAAATTAATCCCCGTTAATGTCGTCCCCGCCCCAGAAAATACGATCGCCCATATCCAGTAGTCAGGCCCAACCCCAGGGCTAAAATCCGCCCCCGTATAAGGCGGATAAGCCGACCAACCCCCAGTAGAAAACTGCCCCACCACCAGAGAGACCATCAACAAAATACCGGAGGAAACTGTCACCGCCAGGCTGATTTGATTAAGTACCGGGAAGGCCACATCACGGGCACCAATTTGCAGCGGCATAGCGAAATTAATAAGGCCCACCAAAAACGGAACTGCCACAAAAAACACCATTATGGTGCCGTGTGTACTGAACAACTGGGCAAAGTGATCTGCATAGAGGAAGCCTTCCGGTGCGGCGGCTTGCTGGGCACGCATTACCATCCCCTCCAGCAACCCTCGAACCAACATCACGATCGCAAAAGCGATATACATAATGCCGATTCTTTTGTGATCAGTGCTGGTCAACCAATCCCGCCAGAGTGTTCCCCAGACTTTAAACCAGGTCAATAAAAACAGGATTCCCACTGTTGCCAGTATTACTATCGAGCCCGCCACACTGGCAACGGCCTCACTGACTGAGGGCCGCTCAAGAAACCCGCTAAATACCAGAGAATCCCAATTGAGCTTACCCAGCCAACCGTAATCCAAATTGTTCATGGCTGCGCTCCCTCGGCATCATCCTCGCCTCGGCCGAATTTTCGGGTGCCGGGCTGCTCTTCTATGCTCAGCGGTTTACCGGAGTGATAACGCATTACTATTTCGTGAAAAAGGTCTGTGCCCGGCAAGTTAAAATACAGTGTATTTTCTGGCATCTTGCTATTTCCCAAGACTTTGTATGCTTGTTTTTTGGTATTTCGCTGTGCCAGGCGGTTATAATTTTCTGGACTCAGGACAATCCCACCCGTCCGTACTTGCTTTACCCAGGCTTCAAATTCCTCATCAGTCACAACCTTGACTGCAAAATTCTGGTCGACAAAACCATTGCCGGTATATTGGGTATTCTCCCCTCTGGTGTCGCCGGTTTTTGTACCGATAAAATTGAGCTTTGTCGTCATACCCGGCATCACATAAATCTGCCCAGCCAGTGCAGAAATAAAGAACGACTGCATTACCGTATCGCTGGTCAATATCATTGAGACTGGAGTGTGTACTGGTACAACCAATTCACCGACTGTTGCAATATCCAGCTCCGGATAGATAAATAACCACTTCCAGTCGAGCCCCACCACCTGCACTTTTACCGGGGGGACAACGCCCTGTATTTCCTTGTAGGGATCGAGCCGTGCCGTTGCACGCCAGAGCATCACTGACAAAACAATTATGACCAGGAATGGCACACCCCACATAATCACTTCGAGCGGACCATAGGTTTCCCATTTGGGCGCATAGAATCCGTGACCTTTTTTTCTTCGGTATTTAAAGAGGATTACTGGCACCAGGATAAATACCGGGAGAACAGCGACCATGGTGAGTGCCATAGCCCAAAAGAAGTGTACTTTCTGCTCCTCTGCCACTGGTCCCAACGGCATCAGAAAAGTTTCAGAAGCACTGACTGAATAGGGGATTAATAAAATTGAAAGAAAAACTGGCAGAATAAATAATAATCGTGGAGCGTGCACATCAACACATCTCCAGTACCTTAGACACGCACGCCAAAAAACCACAGGGGCTTTTAGATTCCAATCCATGGTAAAGCCTACCGCCAAAAGTAGTTAGCCGGCATCTATTCCTGCTAACGCTTTGAATTCCCTTTCGAACCATTGAACGCGCACTCTTTGATAGGCCCATCAACGGTTTGTCTCACCAGAATAGCTGAATACAACAGTTTTATTGGTCTGGAGAAAGGTTCGATAAAAATCACGATAAATTAGCGGCTATAAAACGCCATTGCCAGACATAGTGCGAATCATCACCTCTACAAACTCGCGTAAATCTCTCTCATTGGGATGGCGCAGCTCCTCCCCTGAATACTTGTATAAAAAAGTATCCGACTGAACCGACCAATAAACTTCGTCACTAGGCGCCGAATATAAACGTGTCTCCACAACAGCAACCTGGGAGTTGCGGATATTCGGGTTGATCCGTTTTAATGCCAACAATTGGGTAACCAATAAAGTGTCAAATCCCCTCTCCCGGAGTAAGGGTGCAATCTCCCCCATTGAGGGAACACCAGTTATTGCCCCGAGAGCACTCCAGGAATGCGCATCAATACCCGTATCCTGCAGTTGCATGACCCACTCCCTTTCTACCTGCCCACCGACTATCGGCCTCGGTACCAGGGTATATGCGAGTACCAGAGTTTTTCCCAAGCTTTGAATACCAATATATGGGGACTGCCATACCCGCGTAACCACGGTACTGGCTGAAGTCCATCCGAGCAGAAAAGAAATCACTGAAAGGCTGCATAACAACCGAATAACTCGTGCTTGAAATACCTTCTCTCGTTTGACTCGCATATACCTGAACACCTCGTTTAAACACTTTACTTTCTTAAAATGTCATTCGGGTCGTAAATTGTGTCCGCACCAAAGACCCCCTATCGCCATCTTTGTCTTTGCGGGCGCCGTAGAGCACCTCGATTCCCGTCAACCAACGGGGAAAAGGTAACCAGACAATATTGATACTGCGGTATTGGGTTGCTTTGTAGGCCTCACCGGGTTGGAAGTCCAGATTATCCTGCCTTACCCTGCCGTAGGTCGCTACGGTATACAGGCAAGGAGTCCACCAGTGCTGGTACCCCAGATACCAGGCTGTAGTGTTTAGTGCCTCTACGGAGTTATCAAAAAAATCATAAGCTGCATCTGGTGGCGCGTCATTAAGTAGACCGCTATATCCCGCACCGAGGGACAAAGAGTAATAAAGAACATCCTTGGAAAGTACGCCGGGCATATTGAAAGTGCCGCTTAAATTTAATCCCCAGCCGGTGGTCGATACGGCTGAATCCGGATCGCCACTCGCACGCAAATCCCTTAATACCAAACCCGCTTGTACCTGGGACCTAGGCAAGTCCGACTCCAGCGCAAATACCGCATCGGGCCAGCGTGCAACCTCGGTTGCATCCTCGAATATTTGTGAATCCGGCGCTTCAATAGCCACCTTAAAGTAATACTGTGGCCCGTACCTCTTAATCCATCGGACCATTGAATGGCGCAAGCCAAATGCCGAATTAGGCCCCTGGAAATCCAGGGTATTGGGGACCGCTTCCAAGTTCGCAAATGTTGACCACTGCTGCCCCACAAGAATACTGCCCCCCCATAGCGCATTGCTCACTTCTCCATAAGCTTTGCGCATACGGGGATTGGGAGTGGTAACACTGGAGTCCTGCAGGAAGTCCATCGAAATGAGGGTTTTAAATTCACGTCCCTCCCAGTGCTGCAGGGTCTCAAATACCAACCTGGAGGTCTGCACGGTAAATTCTGTCTGCCCGTCCGCTCCCTCTGCAGCCGTTTTGTCAAAAGTCACAATATCGGCAGGTACAAATTGTGCGGGGCTGATGATCGCGTCGGTATCATAATTGACATCCAAGTCCGCAAAGCCACTGATCTTCGCCTTCATCGTATTTCCCAACAAGGGAATGGAGCCAGGCCACTCCGTTGTCGCATTGGCAATCACATCTTCGATGTCACTGGGGTCAGGTACCGCCTGATCAGACTGGGCCCGCGGCGGAGGCAGCGAACCAGGTGGAACTTCCTGCCGTATCTCCTCAATCTGTCGCTGTAAATCATTCATATCCTCCTTGCTCACCGGTGCTTCGACAGGCTGTACAGGAGTTACTTCCAGAGACGGTCGGGATGGTGGTGCCCGTTGCATTTGCTCAATTTGCCGACGCAGGGCTTCGAGGTCTGCCTGTTGTTTCTGAATCTGAGCCTGCTGCTCTTCCAGCTGCTGTTGCTGGGCCTCAATCACCCGTATCAGATCATCAGCTTTAACATAAACTTCTGCAGTGGAGGATTGGGAAAAAAGAAGTGGGGCAAAACCGATTACTACGGCAGGAATTACTGGGGACTGGGTATTAATCTCCATCTGTCAGCCTCAACTCCACCTCCTGTGGGGCGGCCAACACAACTACACTGTCGGTTTCCCCGGCCTATCTGGAAAGCGTAGCTTAAGAGTCCGCAGCGCCAACCCAGGTCGGCCTTAGGCAAAGAGTGATATTGAAGGGCCGTACCACCGGGGACTCCGGTGGCACTTAAGAAAGGAAATTATTGACGGGCAAAACGCGGAGGCATACGTTTCTCAATGCGAGTCGATCTCAGCGGATTAATATCCAAGCCGCCACGACGGGTATAGCGAGCACAAACAGTTAACTCGGTAAATTCCGCCAACTGTTGCAAGTCGCAAAAGATACGCTCGACACAGTGCTCGTGAAAATCCTGGTGTTCGCGGAAGGAAACAATATAAGCCAACAGTGCCTCTCGCTTCAGTGCCGGCCCTTTATAGTCCACAACTACTGTCGCCCAATCCGGTTGTCCCGTTACCGGACAATTACTGCGCAGCAAGTGGCTATAAAGAACCTCACTCACATCTTCCTCACCGCCTTCGAGGGCGAGAAGTGCGGGGTCCGGCTCGTAATTATTCACTTCTATATCGAGATGATCCAGACAATAGCCCTCTGGTTTCTCAGCTGCCAGCGCTGCATCTTCCACATCCATCAGGGTAACGCCGACATTTGCCCCCGCCGCTGCAGAGAGGTCCCGCACCAGGGCATCCTGTACCAATCTCCAGGATTCAAACTTGCTCTGGTTGAAAGAGTTTAAATACAGCTTGAAGGATTTTGACTCCACCATACAGGGGCTTTCTGCAGGAAAACTAAAACGAGCCACCGCCACCTGTGGTTTACCCCTGGGGTTCAACCAGGAAAGCTCAAAACCCCACCATTCGTCCTCTCCAAAGAAAGGCATTGCGCCGGCAGAGAGCCCCAACTGGGCTCGGGATACTGAGCGCTGAATTGGATGGAGCAACTCGGGGTTGTAAGTGGATTCGTAGGTGGTCTCCTGCCCCAGGGGGAGGTTTTGCCAGTCTTCTCTTGTCATAAATTTCTCAATGTCTCAGTCGCTTACCGTGGCTCATCAGATAAATGGCCCAGGATGCCAAAAGCGCAATAAATACCAGGACGCCAAAAAATGCCCCGGCAACATTAATATCGGAAACACCCAAAATGCCGTAACGGAAGGAGTTCACCATATAAAGAATGGGGTTCAATTTCGACAACCCCTGCCAAAAAGGCGACAGCAGGTCGATAGAGTAAAACACACCTCCCAGGTATGTGAGGGGAGTTAATACAAAGGTCGGAATAATAGAGATAGCATCAAAACTATTGGCAAAAATAGCATTGATAAACCCGGCCAGGGAAAACAGCACCGCCGTCAAAAATACAATCGCTACCGTGACAAAGATGTGCTCTACCGTCAGCGAGGTAAAAAACATCGCTACGAGAGTCACTATCAACCCCACCATTAATCCCCGTGACACGCCACCGAGAACATAGCCCGCCATAATCACCCAATTTGGCGTTGGCGAGACCAAAAGCTCCTCCACACTGCGCTGAAATTTAGCGCTGTAAAAAGACGAAACTACGTTGGCGTAGGAGTTGGTAATCACCGACATCATGATCAAACCCGGCACAACAAACTCGATATACGGATAGCCCCCCATATCACCGATTCGCCGACCAATCAGGGAGCCAAAGATCACAAAGTACAGTGACATAGTGATTACCGGCGGTACTAGGGTCTGTGGCCATATACGCATAAAGCGCCGGACTTCCCGACGGTAAATAGTGCTGAATGATATCCAGATTAATCTGCCCTTCACTCTTCTAGCCCCGACATTTTTTCTTCCGACAACATGGACAGGAACAATTCCTCCAAGCGATTGGCGCGATTGCGCATACTGGTGACTGTGATGCCCTGCCGCTGTAATGACGCAAATACCTCGGTCAGAGATTGTCCCTTTTCAATAGTGACTTCCAGTGAGTGATTGTCCCGCAAACGCCCTTCATAACCGGACAAGTCCGGGCACTCAGTGAGAAATTCTGCGCAATCCAGGATAAAGGTTTCCCGGTTCAGGGTTTTCAGCAGTGACTTTATCGAAGTGTTCTCGACAATAGTGCCCTTGTCGATTATCGCTATATTGCGACAGAGGCTCTCGGCTTCCTCCAGGTAGTGGGTGGTGAGGATAATTGTGGTGCCCTGCTGGTTTATTTTTTCCAGGAAACTCCACATGGAACGCCGCAGCTCTATATCCACTCCGGCTGTGGGTTCATCCAGAATCAGCAACTTCGGTTCGTGAATCAGCGCGCGGGCAATCATCAATCTGCGCTTCATACCACCGGAGAGCATGCGCGCCTGGGTAGCGCGCTTATCCCACAGCCCCAACTGCTTCAGGTATTTCTCAGTGCGTTCTTCAGCCAGTTTGCGCGGCATACCGTAAAAACCGCCCTGGGTAACGACAATGTCGAACACTTTCTCAAACTGGCTGAAGTTAAATTCTTGTGGCACAACACCTAACAGGCGCTTGGCCGCAGCAAAATCGACGTCGATATCCTCACCAAAAATCGACACTGAACCACCGCTTTTGCGCACAAGGGAACAGATGATACCGATGGTGGTGGACTTCCCCGCCCCATTGGGGCCCAGCAGCGCAAAGAAGTCTCCCGGCTGCACGTCAAAACTGATGCCTTTCAGGGCCTGGAAACCATTGTCGTAGGTTTTCTGTAAGTTATGGATCGATAGCGCAGCGCTCATCTTGCACTCCTATAGTGGGGAGCGTTATTCAACGCGCTTGCCCGAATAATTTCAACCTGAGGGGAGCTAGGGTTTTTCATACACGTCACTTGGTGGGATGAACCGGAACTTGCAGGAGTCCTGGGCAAAAGTAACCGTGCAGAAGATAAGAATTACTATATCGGAAAAACAAAAAGCCGCTCGATTGAGCGGCTTTTTATTTTTGGAGCGGGAAACCGGGTTCGAACCGGCGACCTCAACCTTGGCAAGGTTGCGCTCTACCAACTGAGCTATTCCCGCAATTGACCCGGTAGCATTGCTATCGGGTCGTATTGGCATCCCCAAGGGGAGTCGAACCCCTGTTACCGCCGTGAAAGGGCGGTGTCCTAGGCCTCTAGACGATGGGGACAGAAACTTGCACTTCGACCTTGCGATCCGGTGCTGCCATGCTGTCCATGGCAATGCCACTGATTTCACGGTGGCGTGCTCTGCAAGTTGACTAGAGATCATCTCGCAAAGCAGAAAATTGGAGCGGGAAACCGGGTTCGAACCGGCGACCTCAACCTTGGCAAGGTTGCGCTCTACCAACTGAGCTATTCCCGCAATTGACCCGGTAGCATTGCTACCGGGTCGTATTGGCATCCCCAAGGGGAGTCGAACCCCTGTTACCGCCGTGAAAGGGCGGTGTCCTAGGCCTCTAGACGATGGGGACAGAAACTTGCACTTCGATCTTTCGATCCGGTGCTGCCATGCTGTCCATGGCAATGCCACTGATTTCTCGGTGGCGTGCTCTCCGAGTTGACTAGAGATCACCTCGCAAAGCAGAAAATTGGAGCGGGAAACCGGGTTCGAACCGGCGACCTCAACCTTGGCAAGGTTGCGCTCTACCAACTGAGCTATTCCCGCAATTGACCCGGTAGCATTGCTACCGGGTCGTATTGGCATCCCCAAGGGGAGTCGAACCCCTGTTACCGCCGTGAAAGGGCGGTGTCCTAGGCCTCTAGACGATGGGGACAGAAACTTGCACTTCGACCTTGCGATCCGGTGCTGCCATGCTGTCCATGGCAATGCCACTGATTTCTCGGTGGCGTGCTCTCCGAGTTGACTAGAGATCATCTCGCAAAGCGGGAAATTTGGAGCGGGAAACCGGGTTCGAACCGGCGACCTCAACCTTGGCAAGGTTGCGCTCTACCAACTGAGCTATTCCCGCGTGGCATCCCCAAGGGGAGTCGAACCCCTGTTACCGCCGTGAAAGGGCGGTGTCCTAGGCCTCTAGACGATGGGGACCCAGAAACCTTCTGTCGTTTCGCTCCACCTTTGAGTGTAGCCCTGCGTCAGAAGTGGGGCGCATTCTATGGATCACCGCCAAACCTGTCAACACTCTTTTTGATTTTTTTTCTTTTGTTGTCAGACACTTACAAAACCCAGCCATTTCTGGAGTGCATTCTAGTACCGCTCTGTGCCAGTTCCCTCGAGCACCAGCGCGTGCAGGTGCAACTCTTCCAGAAATTGGCGGATACGCTTCGCATTGGTACCCAAGTCACTGACCCCAACTCGGGAGCTGGAACGCACATCGACTTTAGAGCCACCACCCACGTCAGCGCTGACCCGCACAACGATATCGTCCGTAAAACCGAGGATCGGTGTTTTCGCTACAGCCTCCAGGTGGCCCCGCTGAGGCTCATAGGAAACCACTTTCCAACCCAGGTCTTCGGCCACTTCAGCAGCGATCTCAGTGGTACGAGCTATCGGGAAGTCCACGTGCAACGGCATTATATCGGCATATATATCCGCCTCCCGCTGCAATTCGGCCACCTTCTCTCCACCGTATTTGGCACTGTTGTCGCCTTTCTGGCGCAACTTCAATACCTCTTGATACTGGGGGGGATTGCGGGTATCGGTACTGATGTCGTGAATTCTTGGCACATCGAAGTTGCCCTTGCCTACGGTTACCAGAGGTATTGCCACCGGCAGCAGTCCGAGCAACGCCGCCCATAGAGCATTGCTGCGCACCAACGGCTTGCTCTTGCTCACTCCCCAAACAAAAACAAACAGGCTCAGTAGCGCAATTGCCAAGGCTGCACCGCCAGAAAACACAAATATTTTGAAAACCACAGAGAAGTGCAGCAACCCGTAACGCAAAGCGGCAGCCGCAAGGACGATCAGCAGTAACAGAATCCACTGCACCCGCAATAGCCAATTACTCCAGTGTGATTCCGTCACTCAGTGTCATCCTCCGTTTCATCACTGCCCTGGTCCAGCTTCACCGATAGAGAGTTCACACAGTAGCGAAGTCCCGTATCGGTGGGACCATCGTCGAACACATGACCGAGATGGGCATCGCACTTACTGCAGCGAATCTCTACACGCTGCATACCGTAGCTGCTGTCAGGCAGCTCCTTCACCGCACCTTCATAATGCTCTGCATCAAAGCTGGGCCAACCACACCCGCTCTCAAATTTTGACTGCGAGCCGAATAAAACCTCGCCACAGCAACGACAACGATAGACGCCATCGTCAAAAACATCCCAATATTCGCCGCTAAACGGCGCCTCTGTCCCACCTTCCCGGCAGACCTCAAACTCCTCATCTGTAAGCTTATCCCGCCAGTAGTTCTCATCCATCTGTTTTGACATACTCTAGTGTTTCCGTAATCAATGGGGTTTCCGGTCAGGCGTCACTTTGTGGCAATGCCTATATGTATCGGTTCCCGGTTTCCCGCAGGAGTGGTACCTACCGCTGGTGGACATTACCCGGTTTTCGCGCACTGAACTCGCGGCCCTGGGCCGCTCCTGCTCTGCAATAGAGCTTCCAGGTCACCATGAAGGACATCAATAAATCAGAAAAACTGCACGGCGTCTGCTACGAAATTCGCGGCCCCGTGATGGAGCAGGCCCAGCGCATGGAAGAGGAAGGCCACCGCATCCTCAAGCTGAATATTGGCAACCCTGCCCCCTTCGGTTTTAACGCCCCCGACGAGATTATCCAAGACGTCATTCACAATCTCTCTGAGGCACAGGGCTACGTCGAGTCCAAAGGGCTCTTCGCTGCGCGTAAGGCCATTATGCAAGAGTGCCAGACCCTGGGTATCCCAGGCGTCGAGATTAACGATATTTACCTGGGTAACGGCGTCTCCGAACTGATCTCCATGAGCACCCAGGCCCTTCTCAACAATGGCGACGAAATGCTGTTGCCAATGCCCAACTACCCCCTGTGGATGGCCGCCACCAACCTCACCGGTGCCAAGCCGGTTCTCTATCGCTGCGATGAGGAGTCCGGATGGCTGCCTGATATTGAGGATATCAAAGCAAAAATCACTTCAAAAACCCGCGGCATAGTGGTTATCAATCCCAATAACCCCACTGGCGCCGTTTATCCCCGGGAACTACTGGAGGATATTGTCGAGGTTGCCCGCAGTCACAACCTGGTGATCTTCGCCGATGAGATTTATAGCAAGATTCTCTACGACGATGCGGAATTTACCCCGATGGCCAAACTGGCCCCGGACGTGCTCTGCCTGAGTTTTAACGGCCTGTCCAAGTCCTACCGCCTGGCCGGCTTCCGCTCTGGCTGGATGGTTATCAGCGGCACCAAACACCGGGCCAAGGGCTTTATCCAGGGGATGGAAATACTCGCTTCCATGCGCCTGTGCGGCAATGTACCCGCCATGTTCGCCGTGCAAACTGCGCTCGGTGGCTACCAGAGTATTAACGATTTGGTCCTGCCCGGCGGGCGCCTGCGCCAACAGCGAGATATGGCCCACCGCATGCTCAATGACATTCCCGGTGTGAGCTGTGTCAAACCTAGCGGTGCTATCTACTTGTTTCCCAAGCTGCATCTGGATCATCATAAGATCGAAAATGACGAGCAGCTGGTGCTGGATTTCCTGCGCCAGGAAAAAATACTACTGGCTCAGGGCAGTGCCTTCCATTGGGATGCACCGGACCACTTGCGCATTGTCTTCCTGCCCCGTGCCGACGACTTATCGCATGCGATGGAACGCCTGGGCGACTTTTTGGAGCGATATTCCTGCTGATGCTGGACGATTTACATATTCACGATTTTTACCGGGATGCCGGCAGGGTACTGCTGGCCATGTTTAATCAATTCCCGGTACCGGCAACCGTTTACGTGGAAGATATTTCCGGCCCCGACTCACCGGATGAGTACGGGCTGCACTCCCCCCGCCATTTAGCCTGCCTGGGGTCCATGACCTGGCTAAAGCAGAGTGGCTATATCAGCTTTTCCCAGCTGGTGCGCCAGGAGGCGATGGAGGATGCGGTATTAACCCACAAGGGTTTCCTGCTAATGATTAATGCCGGAGCTGAGTCCGGGCAGAGCAACGCCCAGTTGCTCAACAGCGCTGTGCGCGAGGGATCATCAGGCCAGTTGCAGGCGCTGATGGAGCGCTTGATGCGAGAGTTTGCCGCGCTGTAAGAGGCTCCTTAAGGCGCGGCATTGGCAATCGCCATTACCGGGATTGGCGACGATATTTAACGTGCAGCATTTTTAAGGCAGCATCCGGGTCCCGATCAGGGAAATCCGGGTTCTGCTCCAAGCGCGCTACAACTTCATAACCGCTGTCAGATCCTAGGATTAACTCCCTAAACTGGGCTTCGCTATGCCGGGGCGAGTTGATCACCATCAGCAGATCCGCCTCAGCGGCGAGACAAGCGGGCAGCTGCCTCAGCAACTTTTCATAATTCTGGCTGACATCGAAGCGACCTTTTTGTCGCGTCGGCGGATCGACAATGCCCAGGTCAAAGGGGCCGCGACGGTCGAAGCGCTTGAATTGACGCAGTGCATCGAATTGCAGGAACTGAACCCCTTTGAGGGACAGCCCATTAACTTCGTGATTTTCCCGTCCGCGATTTAAAACACCGCGATTGACATCCACATTTACAATATCGATATCACCTGCCGCTCGCGCGACCGCAGAAAAGGCACAGGTGAAAGCGAAAAGATTGAGCATTTTTGCTGACGCCTGCCCAGCCCTTGCACGTACCTGCTCTTCAAGCCAGGCCCTGCCCGGCTCAATATCCAGGAAGAAACCCACATTTTGTCGATCAAACGTGAGGGGGAATTTAAGGTCTCCACGCTGCGCGACCGGGTCTGTTACCGGCTCTCCAAAGTGCCACTGTAAAGGTGCCCCAGGGAGATAGCGTCGCTGTGCAGCAACTCCTTGATAACCTCGCGCCTCAGCCATTTGCCAGAGCTTTTCACACAGCTCTACTTCACCTTCATATTCTTCAAAAAAAGTCACCAACAAAGCGGGGAAAAAGCTGTCAACGCAGACCTGCTCTAAGCCCTCATAGCTGCGACCCCGGCCGTGAAAAAAACGGCGGCTGTCGCCAACATTTTGCCCTAATTTATTTTCTACCTGCTCCAGCAGTAACTGCCAATCTGCACTCATCGCTTATTGAATATCCCCGTTACTCAGTGGATAAAGAATGGCATCCCGGTAGCCGGTAACCACTCGAATAAAACCACTCCACCGTTTATCAAGCTTGGGGTTACCGCTATCGATTAATAGCGGGCGCCCATGCAATTCTGTAATTTTTGTTTTAGTCGCAACCACGATTAAATTATCGCGCCCAACGCGCCGCAGTACATTGGCTGATAATTGTTGGTTACCCCGGCCAATTAAATGACCCTGGCCACCAATGGCGGTGAGAATGATTTTTACCGGCCCGCTGTGATCGGCAATGGCCTGTTCAATTTGCGGCGCACTGACATCCAACTGCAACAACTGGCCATCCAGTAATAAATCCACCCCCAACAGTGTCCCCTCACAGCCCAACTCGCTGAGGATTGCCAATGTAGTAGAGCCTGGGCCAACGACATACAGGGTTTGCGGGTCCAGGTCTTCGGTAATCTCTGCGGCGATATCCGCAACTGCCAGCTCTTCCACTTCGCGGCCGGCATTTTTTACCGCCTGTAAAAACTGACCTTCCTGGGGCACCAGCAATTCGCCGTAGTAACGCGTGGTTACCCGCCCACTGCGGAATGACTGCTCATCAATATCCCGCACTTCACGCTCAGCGAGGTCCACCAGTTGCCCAGCCATCAGACGGCGCAAAACCTCACCACCCGCTTTAGGGGAAATCGCAAAACAGGCGGAGTGCATTTTCACTCCGGCGGGAATACCGAGTACCGGGAAATTATCCCCCAGGGCATTGACGATATTTCTCGCAGTGCCGTCACCGCCAATAAAAACAATGAGGTCTGCACCATTGTTGCGGATAGTGGCAGCTGCACGCTCTGTATCTTCCGGGGAGGATGGCGAGCACTCGGCCACGCCCACTTCACAGACAGAAAAACCGAGTTTACGCGCTGTACTGGCCCCCATATCGCCGGCAAAGCACAGGATTTCCAGCTCATCCTTATAGGGTTTTAACTCTTCAAGGGCCAGCGCCGCACGCTGATTTGCCTGGGGTTCGATACCTGCGTCCAGCGCGCGTTGTACAGTTTCGGCACCATCGCTCCCCTTGAGACCTGCCGGGCCACCAATGCCAGCCCAGGGGTTAATAATTAAACCAAGCTTTTTTACTTGTTTACTTAACTGCACGCCAACCCCAACACTTCCAGTTGCCGCTTCTCTTCGTCACCCAAAGTCTGGGCTGAAGTTTTGTAGTGACTGAACTCCAGGCGCTCGGGATACTCTTTACGCAGCAAGTCAAAAGCCTTCTCCATCGGCACATCACCTGCTGCCGCCGCGCGCAGGCGGCGATCGTCCGTGCGGGGGTTGTACATCTGCAACAGTAATTCTTCTGCTGAGTCTCCCCTGATCTCTTTAGAGGTAACAGCCGGCTGACATTCCGCAGACATAGGTGCAATACCCAATTCCCTGCACAAGGCCTCGCGAATCATACGGGTGCCGGCCAGCTTCCCATCCAGACTGTAACCGGCAATATGCGGTGTCCCCAGGTCAACATGCTGCAATAATTCAGTATCGATATCCGGTTCGTTCTCCCATACGTCCAGTACGGAAGTAAAACGCTTACCCCGCTGGATTTCCGTCAGCAGTGCCCGGTTGTCTACCACCCCACCCCGGCCGGCGCTAATCAATACGCTGCCATCGCGGAGCTGGCGCAACTGCTCTGCTCCAATCATATGGAAACTGGGGTAGGTGCCGCCCTTAACCAGCGGTGCGTGAAGGCAAACAATATCCTGGCTCAGCACCTTTTCCAGCTCACTCGCATCCGGGTTTTCCGGTAGCCAGGGATCGTAAACTGCGCAGGAAACCCCGAGAGCATGCAAGCGCTGCTGCAAAAGCCCGCCAACATTGCCGCAGCCCACTATGCCGAAGCTGCGCCCATGCCAGTCAATTTCCAGTGCGGCCAGGGTGCAGAAAACATACTCCACCACGGAGTTGGCATTGCAGCCAGGCGCGGCGCTCCAGAAGATCTCATTGCGCTCCAACCACTGGGTATCCAGGTGATCAGTGCCTATGGTGCAGCTGCCAACAAAGCGCACCCGGGTCCCCTCCAGCAGGCTTTGATCAACCTGGGTGACCGAGCGCACCAACAAAATATCCGCATCAATTAATTGTTCTCGGCTCAAGGTGCGGCCGTGGTAGCGCTCCAGCGTTCCCAGATCACCGAAATACGCCTCCAACGCAGGAATATTCTCATCGGCGACAATTTTTAATCCCGCACTCTGTGCAGCGCTATCCGTCATGTAAGTTCTCCATCAACACCCGCTAAGGTGCGTTCAATCTTCTTGCTGAGGCCGCCGATACCAAATTCCTCCGCCAGGGCGCGGGCCAGATAGACATCTACCGGCTGTGGGCGCAAATCTGCCAGCTTTATATCCAGGGGAACCCGCTCCTCAAGACTGGTCAGGCGCTTGGCGAGGTGCAGCTGCTCTTCGTATTCCTCTATCCGGGCCACCAAACCCTTGGCTCCGCGAATGGGCATTGTGGCAAGGGTATCGAGCTGCTCCAGCAACATTTCTATAGTGTCGAATGTCTCTAACAGGCGTGCCGCTGTCTTTGGGCCAACGCCGGGTATCCCGGGAATATCATCGCTAGTGTCTCCCACCAGGGCCAGATAGTCGGGAATCTGCTCCGGGCGCACACCGAACTTTTCCCGTACGCCTTCGCCATCCAGGTGCCGGTCGTTGGCAAAATCCCACAGGGATACAGCGCCCCGAGCCAGCAGCTGCCCCAGATCCTTATCCCGGCTCACGACCACTGGGTTATGCCGGTGCAGCTTCCGGGTTAATGTGGCCAGTATGTCATCGGCCTCGAAGCGCTCACTGGAAAAGCTGGCAATACCCAGTACCTCAGCCATTTCCCGGCACGCCGCCAGCTGGAAAGCCAGGGCTTCATCGGGCAATGCACGACTGCACTTATAGTCCGGGTAAATCTCATTGCGAAAACAGCTTCCCAATGATTCGTCGAAGGCGCAGGCAATATAGCCCGGTTGTCGCGCCAACATATCCAACAGGAAGTTAGTAAAGCCGTAAACGGCTTCAGTGGAGTAGCCACTGCGACTCTCCCAGTTGGGCGGCAGCGCAAAGTAGTAGCGAAAAATATATACCGATGCGTCTATGAGATAACTATTCAAGAGAGATCCGCCAATTGGTAGCTGCCCCGATCAAAAGGATTGGGGCAACCGAATTCCTTCATCAGGGCTTCGGCGAATGCACAGGCCCGAGGGTTGGGCCGGGTATCACAATAGTCCAGAACTTGCTGCCAGATGGCCTTTTTAAACGGGTCGCTGGCGCCCAATCCATTCTCCAGGTTGTCGGCGCTCACGCGGAACTTGAGCCCGCAAGCCCGTGCAAAGATCCATTCGAGGGCCTGTGGCTTGACCTCTACCCGCTCAAACTCAGCCTGCTGGTCGGCACTGCGACCATCCGGCGCATACCAGTAACCATAATCCGGCAACTGCCGCCGGGCCTCTCCGGCGACACACCAGTGCGCGACTTCATGCAAAGCGCTGGCGGCATAGTCCAGGGTAAACTCTACCTGGTGGTAGGGTTGACCTTCCCCCCTGGGCCGGTAATAGGGCTCGCAAAAGCCCCCGCGAAGTCGGGTATTGAGCCCATTTGGGTCTGAAAAACAGTGATCGAAGACTCTGACGATACGATCAGCCATTGGCAGTTTCGTAGGAACAGAAGCCATTTCTGCGGTTGCAACAGGCAAGGCGTTCTCCGGGATACCTCAAAGGCGGGGACTATATCAACGCCTGCGCCCCGATCAAAGCGCAGGCGCTTGCGGGGCGCAAAAGGCGCTGGTTGTATTTCGGCAAATCAACATATACCTTTAGGAACAGGGATGCCGCAGAGGGCGTGTCCTTCTAGCGTCTCCCCGAGGAGGGAATTAAAGCAATCAAACACCCTCCTGCCCCAGTCTTCCTTCAGAGGTAGGGCATTTCGCTGTCGCACCTTCATCTGACGTGGAGACGGTATACAACCGGCCCTGCAAGGAGGTGTTCCATGACAGACCACAGCATCAACAATGTGGTTGACCTCTTCACCGGCGAGCCCATCGAAACTTCTGCGGACAGGCGCTTTATTCGCCTTTCGCCGGAGCTAGACGGCTTGGAAATGCTCTACTCCAACAACTCCAGCGGCACAGATCTATATAGCCTGAAAGTTTTATGCTGGGGTCTCAAAGCAAATGGCGAGGTCGTAGGCCTCGTTCCCTGGTTAAACACCATAGTGGCCTGTCCCGACATCAAGGACCCTCTCGACGGACGCTTTGAGGGCTACTATGACCCCGGCATCGAGGAAATCTTCCATCAGCCCCCCATTCACAAGATCGTCGAGCTGGAGACTGCGGCGGAATACTTTGAATACGAGAGCAATAAAGCTGAGGAAGTACTCCAGGAGATCCCCGACACCATCGGCACCCACGCTGTGTTTATGGATGAACAGCGCGAGAACCTGACACTGATTGAGGTCGTCAGCTGGAGGTTGCACGCCGACGGGGATATTCACGGCATGCTAATAGACCACGATATTGTTGAAACCACTCCGGTTTTACCGGGGGATCACTGCCTGTACCCCGCGCAGGAGAGCGAGGGATTCCGGTACTTTTTCCAACACCATATCGCTAACAAAATTAAATCCGAGGACCCCGAAGCCCTGGCCGCTATCGCAGCCCTGGTGACAGCTCCCTAGGGACTGTTGGGTCTTAATATTCAGGAGTGTGCCAGCCCCCGCCAATGGCATGGGGCTGGAGCAACCGCGACCCGCTATTCCGCTTTTTTAATCCAGTAGACAAATTCGTCATTTTCCTCTGCGTGCTGCACCAGCTCATATCCAAGAAATTGGCAGAACTTGGGCACATCCCGCTGAGTAGAGGGGTCGGTAGCAACCATTTTCAACACTTCACCATCGGCGACATTGCGCACCGCTGAATGCAGCATCATGACGGGTTCCGGGCACAGGAGGCCACGGGCATCTAAGGTGTGATCTGACTTCATAGGTATCATTGTGCGCAATTTTACCGCCGTCGTCATCTCCAGAGGCATGAGGGCCGCGCGGTAATTCCCCTGCGCCCGCACTAAAATCCTCATAGGACTTACGCAATTCGGGCTGACAATGATCTACGTGTTGATAGAACGGGAAATTGCGGCAGAAATGCAGGGCAGCTATGAAGAGGCCGCCCGCAAAATCCTCACTTGCGCTTACCGCACCGTAGGCTTTATCGAGGGGCAGACCTATATCGAGAAGGGCAATCCCTTGCGGCGCTTTACACTCTCCAAATGGCAATCTGAACTCCATTGGCAACACTGGTATACCAGCCAGGAGCGCCGCGCACAGATGAATCTACTCAACCCGCTGATGGTGCGGGAAGAGCGCATTACTGTCCTGGAGATCGCAGCATAAACCGGGCAGCCAACTCTACTGCGGATTGCCAATGCTGAAGCTGGTTAAAACCGCTGGCGCGACGGGGTTTAAAGTCGTGATCGCCATCTTCCAGCCACTCGACCTCAATGGTATTCGCCAATCCGTAACCTTCTACCTCAGCCCGACTGCCTAATGGGTCCCGACCTCCCTGTATCACCAAGGTCTGGCAGCGAATATCCACCAAGTGCTCGGTACGAAGCTTTTCCGGCTTTCCCTGGGGGTGAAACGGATACCCCAGGCATACGGCACCGACAATCGCCTTCTGCCCCCAGTATTCATCCGCCAATAGACTCGCCACGCGCCCGCCCATGGACTTACCACCGATAAACAGGGGCAATTCGGGGCCTAACTGGACGATTTGCTCGCGGAAAGACTCTTGTAGCTGGGGCATGGTATTAGGTGGCCGCTTATTTCCCCCTGTGCGCCGCTGCGCCATATAGGGAAACTCAAAACGGACTACTTCCACACCCTGCTCACACAACCCCTGCGCCAGGAACTGCATAAACTCACTGTCCATCGGCGCCCCGGCGCCATGGGCAAACAGAAAGCGCGCAAGGGGCTCTCGCGGGCTATCGATCAACCACTCAGACATCGGGGGGCAGGTCCTCGGCCAGGACCAGGTTTACGGTTTCTTCACCGGGCTCAAACCAGATCACCACTTGGCTGGATTGCAGCTGGCGACGCAGGCTGGCAACTTTGTCCACCAGTTCCACTTCACGCTCACCGTATTCGGTGCCCTCGCGAGTGGCGTACTCTTCCAGCAAACTTTGCAGGGTATCGGCATCTAGTTGTTCGAAGGGAATAATCATACAGCGACTAATTCAGGTAGGCTGGGAGCAGCCATAGCCACCCCCAGAATATTGTAAAACGATCAGGACTTGGGTTTGCGGAAGCGCAGGGTCATACGATCGCTCTCGCCGATCGCGAGATACTTTTCACGGTCCTCTTCACCCAAGCGCATTACCGGTGGTAAGGTCCATACGCCTTTGGGGTGGTCAGCAGTGTCTTTGGGGTTCGCATTTACCTCGCTGGCCTCTTCGAACTCAAAGCCCGCTTTTTTAGCCAGGTCAATAACATACTCCTGGGTGACATAACCACTTTTCACCATATCTTCCAGGCTGGTACCTGGCTTGGCACGGTGCTCAACGATCCCCAGCACACCACCGGGCTTCAGCGCGGCAAAAAAGCTGGCAAAAGCTTCATCGGCATAATTGCGATACATCCAGTTGTGCACGTTGCGGAAAGTTACAACGGCATCGGCACTGCCTGCCGGAGCAATCTCGCGACCGGTTTGCGGGGCAAACTCAGTCACAATTACTTTCTTGTAAGCCTTATCGTTAGCAGCCAGCTTTGCTTTGAAGTTCTTCAGGGAGCGCTTGAAGTAGTCGGACTCACTATTCTCAGGGAAGTGCGCCGCGTATAGGATCCCTTCCTTGCTCAGGTAGGGCCCGAGAATTTCGGTATACCAACCGCCGCCCGGGGTAATTTCCACTACCGTCATATCCGGCTCGATCCCCATAAACTCCAAGGTCTCCGCTGGGTTGCGGTACTGATCGCGGGCGACATAATCCTTGTTGCGATGATCCCCCTTAATGGCAGCAGAGAAATCTGCAGCCTGGGCTGTGCCCGCCAAAGCCAAGGCACCGGCCAGGGCCACCAGGGATTTCTTAAAATTGCTCGTCATAGTTTTTCCTGTGTTGTTATCGTTGGTCCAACTTCGTTTGCACACTGTCGATCTTATCCTGCATAGATTGCTCGCGGTCAATACGAGTTCCCAATTTCAGACTGGAACTGATTCGGTCGGCGCCCATTTGATGTACCCGCTCGTGGCACTCTTTAACTGCCGCCATCACCTTATCCCAGTCCCCCTCGATATTGGTACCGTATGCGTGCAGGCGATAGGAAAGCCCCGCCTCTTCCAGCACCCGCTCACACTCAGCAACGTATTTACTGACGGAAACACCAACGCCGATAGGGATCACACATAAGTCCGCAATCACGTTCATCAACAGTCCCTCGTTAAAGTACTTGGATATTGGTTTCAAAATAACGCTTTTGAGATTGGCCGATAGAGTTATTCGACGAGATCCTATTACAATGTCAGCTCAACGTCTCTCGTGAAGCAAAGGAACCCTATATGCAACAGCATCTCGTTATCTCCATGATCTCTGATGACAAGCCCGGTGTCGTGGAAAAGCTTTCAGCAGTTATCGCAGATAACGGCGGCAACTGGGAAGACAGCCATATGGCCCACTTCGCTGGGAAGTTTGCCGGAATCCTGCGGGTGGCGGTGCCCGCAGATAAAAGTGAGACACTTAAAGAAGCGTTGTCAGCCCTGGCAAACGCAGGCTACAACCTGGTTATTGAAGATGCCATTGCAGTATCCGCCAAACCCCAGCAAACGCTGACGCTGAAACTGGTTGGCAACGACCGTCCCGGCATAGTCCGCGAGATCTCGCGCGCACTTACCGCTCACCATATCAATATGGAGCATCTGGAAACCACTTACGGCAGCACCCCCTGGAGCGGTGAGCCCCTGTTTAATGCCGAGTGCACTATCAGTGTGGCCGAAGACATAGATCTCGACGGCCTGCGTGACGATCTGGACCAGATTGCCAATGAACTCGGGGTCGAGATCGATTGCGAGGAGATCGCCACCCCCATCTAATTGTGGAATAATCCGCAGCCGTACAGGGCCGGGCACTGCTGTCCGGTCTAGCTAGAAGTCTCTCCAGCGCAAACGCCACCTCATGTTTAAGATTGTTCTATACCAACCTGAAATAGCTCCAAATACCGGCAATATTATTCGACTTTGTGCCAATACTGGGGCAGAGCTGCACCTTATCGAGCCCTTAGGTTTCGATATGGATGACAAACGCCTGCGCCGCGCCGGCCTCGACTACAGCGAGTACAGTCGTGTGGTGCGCCACAAGGACTGGCAGACCTTTATCGATAGCGAGCAACCCGCCAGGGTACTGGCGCTCTCCACCAAGGGGAGCAAAAGCCATACCGCGATCGAATTCCAGGCGGATGACGCCATTGTATTTGGCCCGGAGACCCGGGGGCTACCCGCAGAGTTCCTGCAAGCAGTAGGGGCCGAAAACACATTGCGTATCCCCATGCGTGCCGAGAGCCGCAGTATCAACCTATCCAATGCCGCCGCCATTGTTATCTATGAGGCCTGGCGACAATTGGATTTTAGTGGCGCCGTGTCCCAGCAGTAAGAAGTTCACCTGTTATGCAAAGTTCCCAAGCCCCAATCGGACTCTTTTACGGTTCCAGCACTTGCTATACCGAAATGGCTGCGGAGAAGATCCGCCAGTGTATCGGTCCTCAATGGATTGATATCCACAATATCGCAGAGGCGGATATTGGCCTCGCCGAAGACTACGACTTCCTTTTGTTCGGCATTCCCACCTGGGACTACGGCGAACTGCAAGAGGACTGGGAAAATATCTGGGACGACTTGGCCGCGCTGGACCTGCACGAGAAAAAGGTCGCGCTGTTTGGTCTGGGTGATCAGGAAGGCTACCCCCAGTGGTTCCAGGACGCCTTGGGCTATTTGCATTCACAGCTCCTCGCCTGCGGTGCCCGTGCAGTGGGCTATTGGTCCGCAGAAGGTTACGAGTTTGAAGAGTCCAAGGGGCTAACCGCCGATGGCAGCCAGTTTGTCGGACTGGCCCTGGATGAGGAGAACGAATTCGATCTGAGCGAGGAGCGTATCCAGCGCTGGTGCGACCAGGTAATGCGCGAGTTTGGCTTGCAGGATGGGGGCTGACGGAAGTCTTATTGTGAGCGAACCGGACAAGAAGTACGCAGAAATTGAATGGCGTGAAGACGGCCAACCGCTGTCTCGCGCCTACGACGATATCTATTTTTCCAGCGCCTCCGGCCTGGAGGAAACCCGCTACGTTTTCCTGCAGCAAAATGCCCTGGCTGAACGCTGGCAACAGCTCGCAGAGAACGGCACCTTTACCATTGCCGAGACAGGCTTCGGCACCGGCCTGAACTTTCTCGCCGCCGCAGAGCTTTGGCAGAAAACGGCCCCGGAAAGTGCTCGCTTGCACTTTATTTCGGTCGAGAAGTTCCCACTGCGTCCCAACGACCTGCGCAGGGCACTGGATCTCTGGCCACAACTGGCCCCGTTCGCTCAGCCTTTGATTGATAGCTACCCTCCCCTGCTGGCCGCCGGCATTCACCGGCTGCACTTTGGCCCAGTCAGCCTGACCCTAATTATCGGGGAGGCAAGTGAGGCCCTGAACAGCTTGCGCCTGCAAAGGGACAGCGATCACCAGGTAGACGCTTGGTTCCTGGATGGTTTTGCCCCAGCCAAGAACCCGGATATGTGGACATCAGAGCTGTTTAACAACATGGCCGCTCTGAGCAGTCCCAGCGCCACTTTCGCCACCTTTACCTGCGCCGGGCTGGTTAAGCGCGGACTCCGCGATGCCGGTTTTTCCCTGCGCAAGGTTCCCGGCTTCGGGCGCAAAAGAGAAATGCTGTGTGGCACACTGGAGAGCCCACAAGTGAGCGAAACCAGAGAAACTCCGTGGCACCTGCCTCACCAGGAAAGCAAGCGTCCTAAAACCGTCGCTATTGTCGGCGCGGGAATAGCCAGTGCCACTATTGCCCGGGCACTGGCAGAGCGCGGCATCGATGTTCAGATATTTGAGCAGGGTGAGGAACCCGGCTCTGGTGGCTCTGGGAATGACCAGGGAATTCTATACGCCAAGTTATCTCCCAAGCCCGGCCCCAACGGAGACTTCAATCTCCACGCTTTGATGTTTGCCCAGCGCTACTATCGCAGCCGCTGCTCTAAAGTGAGCCACTTCAGCGGTCTGCTTCAATTGGCGCAAACTGAGCGGGAACAGCAATTACAGAGTCAGGTTGCCGCCACACTGGCGGAGAGCGATGGGCAGCTATTGGCTGAACCTGTCGATGCTCGAGCGGCCAGCTCCCTGGCAGGTGTGGACCTACCCGTGGGTGGACTGCACTTTCCTCACGCCGGGTGGATTGAACCCCGCAAAGTCTGCGCCACTTTATTGCAGCATCCAAACATCACCCTGCACAACAACAGCTTGGTAAAAGAATTAGAGCGAGAAGAGAGCGGTTGGTCAGTAAAAACAGACCGCAGTGACTTTCAATTTGATGCGGTAGTTCTGTGCGGTGCCAATGATATTCGCCAATTTGCCCCAGCGGCGGCCCTCCCCCTGAAGCCAATTCGCGGGCAGGTGTCCAGAGCAGCAGCCACTGAAAATTCTTCGCAGTTACAAATGGCTCTGTGCGGTGAGGGTTATATCACTCCTGCCTATCAAGGGCGTCAGAGCTTTGGTGCCACCTTTAAGCTTAAGGAGACCGCTACTGACTTACGGGTTAGCGAGCACAGCGAGAATCTACAAACCCTGGCGGAGCTACTGCCGCAAATAGCCGATGAGTTCTCACAACAGTCTCTCACTGGCCGAGCGGCTTTGCGCGCAGCGACCCCCGACTACCTACCCTTAGCCGGCCCCTTACCCAACTGGGACTCTATCAGCGATACCTATATCGCACTGCGCAAGAATCGCAAGCAGTACGTTCCCGAGCGAGCTGACTACCAGCAAGGCCTCTATGTAATGGGAGGCTTGGGTTCCCGTGGCTTTACCTACGCACCACTAACAGCCGAGGTACTGACTGCCTGGATGCTCAATGAGCCCCTTCCGGTCAGCGCAACCCTGGCCAAAGCACTGCACCCGGCTCGCTTTGCCATTCGCGATCTGGGTAGGAACCGGGATATCAAGTAGAGGAGATTCCAGTCTCCTTCTTCTCTGAAGACAGCAAGTTGGCACTGCCGGAACCACAGGCGACGATCGTCTTCATCGCCGCCTCAACACTCACGCCGGGCAGTATTTCTACGCACTCTGCCGGCACATGAAACACAAACCCGGAGGTGGGTACCGGCGCTGTGGGCACATAGACGGTCATATCTCCATTGGGGTGTTGAGAAGTGACAATTGCGGTGACAGTGAGCGGATTATCAATGCCGTGAATGCGGACCTTGGCTACCGGCCCCGCCAACACACCTTCACCACCGCCACCAATAAACTGGATCACCACATCTTTGATGGTGCTGTAACCCGGCGCCAGGCGTCCCAACCAGTGATCCACATGGCGGTGCAACCAGCTGCCAACACTGGTTTTCACCAACAAACCAATCGCGAAACAACCACCAAGGATCAGGGCTATCACCACGAGCCTGGCAAGGGTATTCTTAAATTCTGTATGCGCCTCAAGCCACACCACAGCGGGAGCTACAAGATCACTAACTTGACCGAACAGCCACTGAAATAGCAGGACAAAGATAGCTATAGGCAGCACCACTGCGAGTCCACCCAGCAGCGTCAAAGTGATAAAAGTTTTAATTCTGGTCATAGGCTATTGATGAACCGACTTCTCGTGAACAGCTGGATACTGTTATTGCTTTACGCCCTGTGGCCGCAAAGTGCAGCTGCAGAGACACAACTCCAAACAATCCCTTTTTCCATCCTGGAAGAGCGCCAGCGTGGAGGGGACCATTTCACCCAGGGGCTTTTCTTTGATGGTCAACGCTGGTGGGAGAGCAGTGGTCGCTACCGCCGCTCCTGGCTCGCCGAGTATACCGACCCTGGGGCCAATCCAGTAAGACGCAAATGGCTTGCTAGGAATCTTTTCGCCGAAGGGCTCACAGTTCTCAACGATAAACTTTACCTGCTGACCTACAAGGCGGGAGAGGTCCATGTCTACCACGCAGACAAGCTCCAACATTTGAAGGTCATGTACTATCGAGGCGAAGGCTGGGGCCTCACCAGTAATGGCCAGCAGCTGATTATGAGTAATGGCAGTGGCGAACTGGTTTTCCGTGATCCCGATACTTTTGAGGTAGTGCGACACCTCAAAGTTCAAGGCGGAGGTAAAAATTGGTCCAGACTCAATGAATTGGAATTTGCCCAGGGCCTGATTTGGGCAAATATATGGCAAGAAAAACAGATTATTGCCATCGATCCAGAGAGTGGCCAGGTGCGCGGCATTATCGATCTCAGCGCTCTCAATCCGGCCGGCAGAAATCATCCTGACACCGTGGCCAATGGGATCGCCTGGGACAAAGCCAAAAATGGGCTCTGGGTAACTGGAAAGTACTGGAAACAGCTCTATTTGATTCGCCCTGCTGGACTGGGCTTTGAGCGTACCAGTAGAGTTTCTAACGCTGATCCGTAACGGTCAGCACCCCCCCATCCCGGAGATAGTCCATCGCAGACAACTGCAACTGCAAGCGATAGCCGTGCCCCCGGCTCTGTAGGCTGACGCCTTCCAAACTCGCCTCGCCGTCATACAGCGTGGTGAATTTCCCTTCTTCATTTTCCCACTGAATATTTTCAACTTTTTGCATGCCGGGTAACTCAAGAGTGACCACTGTGAACTCTTCCGGCAAAGGCTGTAGCTCGACCTGGGCAACACCCGATGCGGTCGCCAGGGAAAATGCCAGTTGGTTTTCCGGTGCTGTTTGCCACCCCAGGTGAGTGTCAGCAACAACAGATTGAACCAGATTATGTGGGGAGGTGGAGGCGCACCCCAGAAGTCCGGCAGGAACCGTCAACGACAACACAGTTGACAAAATCAATGTGCGCATAGCCCTATCCTTAGCTTGCCGCTGTGATGGCGTAGGATTATAACCCGCGAAATATGTCACAGGCGTAAAGCCGTCAATTTCATTCAATTTCAGCGGCATACTCATCAATAAACATACCACGCGCGATCGAGCCACAAGGTATACTCCCCGCCCATGAATTCCCCACAACATATTCTCGAACACGTTTTTGGCTATACCGATTTCCGCGATCCTCAAAAAGCAGTTATCGACACACTGGTAGCCGGCAATGATGCCCTGGTATTAATGCCCACCGGCGGTGGTAAATCCCTGTGCTACCAGATTCCCGCCCTGGCGCGCCCCGGGTGTGGAGTTGTTATCTCCCCCCTGATTGCCCTGATGCAGGACCAGGTAGAAGCTCTTCAGGAAGCCGGCATCCGCGCCGCTTACTTGAATTCATCAGTGGCCTATGACGAAATCCAGGCAATCGAAAGCCAGCTATTACACGGTGAGCTGGATCTCCTCTATCTAGCTCCGGAGCGGTTGCTACAGCCACGAACCCTGTCATTACTGCAACGGGTAGAACTGTCGCTGTTTGCCATTGATGAAGCCCACTGTGTTTCCCAATGGGGGCACGACTTTCGAGCCGACTATCTGCAACTCAACTGCCTGCACGAACAATTCCCCCGGGTACCCCGTATTGCCCTGACAGCAACAGCAGACAAGCGCACCCGTGCAGAAATTGCTCGCCGCTTGGACTTGGAAGAGGCCCGCCACTTTGTTAGCAGCTTCGACCGTCCCAATATCCAGTACCGCATTGAGCCCAAGGACAACCAGCGCCGCCAACTGCTGCAATTCTTACAGAATGGACACCAGGGCAACGCAGGGGTTATTTACTGTCTGTCCCGAGCCAAGGTGGAGAACACTGCGGAGTGGTTGAGCCAGCAGGGTTTCACTGCACTGCCTTATCACGCCGGGCTACCCGCCGAGACCCGCGCCGAGCACCAGCGCCGCTTCCTGCGTGAAGAGGGTGTCATTGTTGTCGCCACCATTGCATTTGGTATGGGGATTGATAAGCCGGATGTGCGTTTCGTTGTTCACCTGGACCTGCCCAAGAGCATAGAAGCCTACTATCAGGAAACGGGCCGTGCGGGCCGCGATGGTGGGGCCTCAGTTGCTTTACTCCTCTACGGTCTCGAGGATGTGGTAAAGATCGGCCAGATGGTGGAGTCCTCAGAGGGCAGCGAAGAGCACAAGCGCCAGGAACGCAGCCGCCTGAATGCCATGCTCGGGCTGTGTGAAATCACCAGCTGCCGCCGCCAGGCCCTACTGGACTATTTTGCGGAACCCCTGGACGAACCCTGCGGCAACTGTGACACCTGTCTGGAGCCGCCTGCCACCTGGGATGCCAGTGAGGCAGCGGTAAAACTACTCTCCTGTGTCTATCGCACCGGACAGCGCTTTGGCGCCAGCCACGTGATCGATGTGCTGCGCGGCTCCGAGAACGAGAAAGTCCGCAAATTCGAGCATGACCAGCTCTCCACTCATGGCATCGGCAAAGACCTGAGCGCAGCCGAATGGCGGGCAGTCGTGCGGCAGCTGATTGTTCGCGGCTACCTGGAGGTCGAGGGGGAATTCCAGGGGCTGAGGCTCACTGAAATTTGTCGCCCGCTGCTGCGCCGGGAGGAGACTCTTAACCTGCGCAAGCTTCCCCCAAAAGCGGCGCGCTCGCAGAGCCGTGACAGTCGCAGCCTGGATGATCTCAGCCCAGAAAACCAAGTGCTTTGGGAAGCCCTGCGCAACTGTCGCAAACAGTTGGCAGAAGAGCGCGGCGTGCCGCCTTATGTCGTCTTCCACGATGCGACCCTGCGCGGTATGGTACAAGCCCACCCACAAACACGCAGCGAGCTATTAGCGGTCTCCGGCGTTGGAGACAGTAAGCTCGAACGCTTCGGCGATGCATTTTTGGCAGTTCTCAGGGATTTTCCCAAACACGAATGACTCCGAACAGTCGGGAGCTTTTCCCCAAAACACAGAGCTGTGTTACAAAGGGGCAAAGCAGTAGAACAATAATTGATAAACCCGACTGAGAGAGAACTATGAAAGTAATCGGCCACCTGATTAATGGCAACATGGTTAATGACACCGGTGCCGCAGGTAACTCCGAACTCCAAGAGGTCACCAACCCCTCCACCAACGAAGTGATCGCCCAGGTTTCGCTAGCCTCTAAAGCGACGGTTGAAGAGGCCATTAGCGCAGCTGAAGCGGCCTTCCCCGCTTGGCGAAACCTTCCGACGTCCAAGCGAGTACGGATTATGTACCGCCTGCGAGACCTGCTGCAGGAGAACGCCGCAAAGGTCTGTGAGCTGATTACCCTGGAACACGGCAAAGTCCTCGACGATGCGATGGGGGAATTACAGCGGGGCATAGAGAATATCGAATACGTTTGCTCTACTCCGGAAATGCTAAAGGGCGAACACAGTAAAAATGTCGGGCCGGCAATAGACTCTTGGAGCGAATTCCAACCGCTGGGTGTTTGCGCCGGCATAACCCCCTTTAACTTCCCCGCGATGGTTCCTCTGTGGATGTGGCCCATGGCAATTGCCTGCGGCAATACTTTTGTACTGAAACCCTCCGAACGCACCCCCTCCTCTGCACTGTTTATCGCGGAGCTGGGTATAGAAGCCGGCATCCCTACAGGGGTGCTGAATGTGGTTAACGGTGGTAAAGAGGCTGTCGATACACTCCTCACTGATAAACGTATCCAAGCGGTGAGCTTTGTGGGATCGACTCCGATCGCAGAATATGTCTACACCACAGGCACCGCCCATGGAAAAAGAGTGCAAGCGTTTGGTGGTGCCAAGAACCATGCGATCATCATGCCCGATGCCGACCTGGACAACGCTGCCGCTGCTCTAATGGGCGCAGCCTATGGTTCCTGTGGTGAACGCTGTATGGCCATCTCTGTCGCTGTAGCGGTAGGTAATGAAACCGCCGATGCCCTTGTTGAGAAGCTCAAAGTACAAATTGCTGATCTGAAAATCGGCGATGGTATGGACAGCCAAAGCGATATGGGGCCACTGGTAACCCGGCAACACTTACAAAAAGTGGAGAGTTATATTACCGCTGGTATCGAAGAGGGTGCCGAGTTGGCTGTAGATGGGCGCAACCAAACCGTTTCCGGTTTTGAAAATGGTAATTACCTGGGCGCCTGTCTGTTCGATCGAGTCACTCCGGAAATGTCGATTCATAGTGGGGAGATATTTGGCCCGGTACTCTGTGTGATGCGTGTCGAAACCATGCAGGAAGCCATGGATATTATCGATGCTCATGAATACGGTAACGGCACCTGTCTATTTACTCGCGACGGTGAGGCCGCACGCTATTTCAGCGACAATATTAAAGTTGGAATGGTTGGTATCAACGTACCTCTGCCGGTACCGGTAGCACACCACAGTTTTGGTGGCTGGAAGCGTTCACTGTTTGGCGACCTCCACGCCTACGGCCCCGATTCAGTGCGTTTTTACACCAAGCGCAAAACCATTACCCAGCGCTGGCCTGCCAGTGGTGTAAGGGAAGGTATTCAGTTCAGTTTTCCCTCAAATCAGTAATTACTGAAACAAATCATTATAAGAAGGCCCATAACTAAGCGGGCCTTCTTCCTATCTCCAGATATAAACTGCTAGCAGGCATGAACCTTCAGGACCCCAACCTTTACGTTCCTGAAACACTCCCCTGCCCCGATTTTCACACTTAGCACTAAAACCTTATATTTACCTCACTAATTGGCTCACCAAAAAACAAATAGGTTCTTATTTTTTATTGCACCTCATTTACTTTAGATTGACAGGGTGAGATATTTATTTAGCAATAATTGGAACAACCATTATGAAAACCAAAGGTCTCGCTATTGCCCTTATTGCTGTACTGACTGCTACCCATCAGGCAGCAGCACAACAGGATGCATCATTTAAGAAATGTAAAAAGTGGCAACAAAAAATTGAACACTTCCGCGAAGAAAGAAAAGATGGCGGATCGGGAGAGCAGATGGAGAAATGGAAGGACAAGATAAAAAAATTGAGAGAGAAATTTAAAGAATACAACTGCGATCAATATAAGCGCCACTTGTAATCAAGAATTGGCAACTGCAGCACTCAAGAAAAATTAAGCGCCTTCCCCTGAATATCAGATGAGCGTTAAATAAAAAAGGACGCCGAAGCGTCCTTTTTTGGCTGCATATCTGATTACCAGTGGAAATCAAACTTGTAGCCTACACCAATATTGAATGACCAGGGGTCAAAGAGGTAATCACCACCAAATCTGTGGCGATAGAACTCATTGTCATCATTGGTATCGAACCAGAAGGCATCCACCTCAATATCGGTATCTACATCATAGTAAATAGCGGCAAGGTTAATCAGCCAGCTACTATCATGACCGAAATTAAAATCGACACCAATCTGCCAAGTGTATCCCCAGTTGTCACCCAGGTTTACACGACCATCCCAGGGCCGGAAAACTTCAACATCATCATCGAAATCCCACCAACCCCAATGTCTCAGGCGCTCATCGGTAAAGTCGGTATAGTTAATACCTACTCCCATATAAGGCTGAACCATGCAGCTGGGATCTAAAGGATAATAATTCAGATAAGCAGCCGTGATTTGAGGCTTCCATCTAGCGAAGTCGCGACGGCGGTGGAACTCATCAAAGTCCGGGTTAAAACGACGTAACCAGGGTCTGTTATCTCCTCCTGTGTGGCGGTCACCCTCGGTGTAACTCAGGGATACACTCATATGGTCGGTAGCCCGCCACTCTACATTGATAAACCAGCCCCACTCATCACTGGGATCAATGTTAGAGCGGAATGCACCCCAATCGTCAATAAAGTCATCTGGCCCTTCGAGCCATCTGTCAGCAAAAGTGGCATTGTCCGAATTAGGCGAGATATAGGCCCCACCAATTCGAACCTTAAACTCCTGGGTCTTTGGTGGGGGGGGGGCATAGCCAGCCGGTCCTGCCGAAGCGACACTAGAGATTGCTAAGGCGAGGGGCGTCATAACGGGGATCAGAATACGCGTCATCTTCATTTGTGGTAACTCCATTGATATTCAGCAGATCAAACAGCAATCAGCCCAATCAATGGTCAGTCTAGTCGCACGAAGTAACAGGTGTAGAAAAAACAAACAAATGTTGGCGTGTAAAAAAGTATTTATTGTTTTCTGGCACTTAAACCGCTTTTTGGCGTTTAATTTTCCCGAACAAAGTATGATTTTTAAAATGGATAGGCGCCTCTTGGAATTCTAGCGACCACCAGAGCAAGAGAGATATGAAGAGATCTAAATTAATAAACAGAAAATAGACGCCATTTCACCACTGATTCTTACAACCAGCAAAAACTTATGAGGGCTTTCGTGACGCAAAAAGAAACTGAAATTTTTGAATGACTGTTTACATGAAAAACGCGACAGGCCCCAGAACTGGAACCTGTCTGAGTTGTTTTAAATAAAGCGCTGAATTACGACTTTTTTCCACCACCCTGGCATTCAGGACTCTGGGGGGCCTGTCCCTCCCACTCTTCCGGGCTGTAAGTGTGCAGAGCCAGAGCATGTATTGGGCCAGCCATTTCTTCAGACAAAGCCGCATAGACTTTTTGATGGCGCTGCACTTTCCTTGCCGAATTAAACGCCTCACTCACCAAAACGACCCGAAAGTGCATTTCAGAGCCAACAGGCACATTGTGCATATGACTTTCGCATTGCACTTCAATATGCTGAGGGGAAAATTCCGCAGTCAGTTTATGTTTAATTGTCTCAGCAAGACTCATCTATCAACTCCTTTATTTGCGATACAGCAAGGCTACTTTCCAGAACCTAGCTGACAACCTTAGCCTGTTGCTTTCTCGCCTCCACAATCGCTTCATAGGCAACAGTAATACTTTTCATCTGATCATCAGCATGACGCATAAACTCTTCAGGCAACCCCTTGGAAGCAATTTTATCGGGATGGTACTCTGCTGCTTTTCGGCGATAAGCTAATTTAAGCTCTTTATCGCTAGTCTCCGGGGTACAACCCAGCACTGCGTAATGCTGCTCCAGATTTGCAGCCGTACTCCTACCCCCGTGCAAAAACTCATTTTGCATTGCCGCAAATAAAGATTCATGCAACCCAAGATCAACAGTGATGCGTTTTAAAATTTCTTCTTCTGCGCTGTGTAATTCACCATCGGCATAAGCAACAGCAAATAATAGGCGATACACCATTTCCCGCATTGCTTGATCGCGAACCAGCTGGCGATACTGTTTTGCGTAATCGTAAATGCTGTACTTATCAGTCTTGGCATTTTCAAAAATACGGATTGCATGCTTGCGCTCCTCAGTGCCCAGACGGAGGTTATTTCTAATAAAGCCCTCTATAAACTCCACTTCAGCTTTGGAAACCAGGCCATCTGCCTTAGCCATTTTTGCCAGCATCGAAAATAGAGTCACGATGAAGATTGTCTGGGCTCCATCCCTGCTCAGGGCCGAAGCAGCCTTCCCGAGGCGTTGCTGCAAACTGGAACCAAATGAACTGCCGATCCAGGCTCCCAATGCCGCACCAATTGGGCCGCCAAACATAAAACCAAAGCCTGCACCTAACCCCGCCCCTAACCAGGACATACACTCTCCTAGACGCTAAAAGTCGCGCCCGCTATATAAGAATCAAACAAGTAAAACGCGCCTATCATACCACGTACTACGGCGCCTTAATCCCCAAATATGAATCTCTGGTCACAACCCAATAGAACTGAACCCGCCAGGTCTATCTTTTGACGCGGCAATCAATCTCGAAACTATCACTAGTCCTCAGGCCCAATTATGTTTGAGAGTGAAAATCGAACTTAAAGGCAAGCCGAATGAAAATGCGGCCAGACACAGCTCTCTTTCGCCCCCTATTGGCTTTGTGTGCCATAGCACTCCTCACGTTAACCGGTTGCGATCAACATCGAGGTGCATCCCAGCAAGAGGAGGCCAGCAGCACTCCAGGGCACCAGGAATGGGAAACTATCGTAGAGGTCCTTCTGCACCCCCGCTGCCTCAATTGCCACCAGTTGGAGATGCCACTTATAAATGAAGGGTCTCCCCATGTTCCTAGAGTGGAGCGCGGTCCAGATAATATGGGGGCAGGTACCATGCGTTGCAATAACTGCCATTCAAATAAAAACAATCCTGTTACCGGTGCGCCTGGAGCTCCAGGGTGGGTTATGGCACCCATTGAGTTGAACTGGTCACAAAAATCCTCAGCTCAAATCTGCAAACTGCTAACTACTCCCCAGGACAACGGCGGGCGAGCACCAACCAGTCAACTGGAGTTTGTCAGTACCAGCCCACTGGTATTGTGGGGCTGGCACCCCGGTGACAGCCGCCAGCCGGTAAGTATCCCCCACGATAAGTTCATTGAAGCAATGAAAGGTTGGATTGCAGCAGGTACACCCTGTCCACCGGAGAGGGCATCAAACTAATTATGTACTTGCTAAATCTAAAATTATGCGGTTTACAGTGTGATGAAAATTCTTGAAAAATATAATCTTAGTAATACAAGCACCGAAATAAATAACAGTCCGGTATCTAGGGAGCCTCTGAATAACTCCGTAATGCCTCTGCGGGTCTTGAAGGCTGCAGATGTTAGGCGCAGCTCGCCGCGAATGGCCGTAGCCCTTTGCAAGAGCTGCAACGCAGCAGCTGTGGCCTTCAAGGCCCGCCCTTCGGGGCTTGCAGAGCGATTCACACTCCGCGTTGCGACTTCTTGAAAGGTCTAGACATTCCTGCGAAGCCGCGCCTTGACTGTGAACCGCTCTGCATGCCAGAGGTATCACGGAGTTATTCAGAGGCTCCCTAGTTGAAGTTATTCTCGGAACCCTTTTATGGCCCACGATTTAACGCTAGACCATCTAAGAAACACCTACTCGCAAGGTATTACGACACCACGTGAACTCATTGGCAGTCTATTAAAGCAGGCACAGCAGCAAGCCAATTATAACGCCTGGATCACCCTATTAACGCGAGAAGAGCTAGAGCCCTATCTAGATTCATTGGACCGAATAAGGCCCAGCGATCTGCCTTTATACGGAGTGCCCTTTGCTATCAAGGATAATATTGATCTTGCTGGAGTACCTACAACAGCAGCCTGCCCAGACTTTAGCTATATCCCTAGCGAAAGCGCATTTGTTGTGAAGCTATTGATTGAAGCAGGAGCCGTGCCGCTCGGCAAAACCAATCTCGATCAATTCGCCACCGGCCTAGTAGGTGTTCGCTCCCCTTACGGAGAAGGTAAAAACTCTTTTAACCAGGAGTATATTTCTGGCGGGAGCAGTGCGGGATCAGCTATTGCCACAGCACTTGGGCAAGTCAGTTTTGCTTTGGGAACAGATACTGCTGGCTCTGGTCGGGTACCTGCGGCACTCAATAATTTAATAGGCCACAAACCCACTCGGGGACTGCTGAGCACTACAGGGGTTGTCCCCGCCTGTAAAAGTCTCGACTGCGTGTCAATATTCGCTCTAAATTGTCAAGATGCCGCCAAACTACTTGATATTACGACGAAGTTTGATTCAGCCGATATCTATAGCCGTACCACCCCATCTTCAAATAGGCTGCGGTACTTCCAGGAAAGCTTCCCTAACAATAAGATCAATTTTTCTTTTGGTATACCTGAGCAACTTGATTTTCAAGGGAATAAAGAAACCCAGGCACTCTTTAATCAATCTATCAAAAAATTAAAAGTGCTGGGCGGACAGGCTGTAACTGTAGACTTTAATCCTTTTATAGAAGCGGCAAAGCTACTATACGAAGGTCCCTGGGTAGCCGAGCGCTGGATTGCAACTCAAGGTGTAAAACCGAAATCCATGCTTGAGGTAATCCGGAAGGTTATTAACTCCGCGGAAACAAAAACTGCAGCTGATGCTTTCTTGGGACAATACCGCTTACAAGCACTAAAGAGAATTTGTGATAAAACACTGGAGAATGTCGATTTTATCATTATTCCCACTATACCGACTGCTTACACCCGCCAGCAAATAGCCGAGCAACCCATTCAAAGAAATTCTATTCTCGGAACCTACACAAATTTTATGAACTTATTAGACTATTCTGCGACCGCAGTGCCCGTTGGCTTTCTTAGCTCCGGAATTAGCTGGGGAGTCACTTTATTTAGCCAGAAACATTGCGATATGTCCCTGCTAAGTTTTTCTAATAGTTTACACCAGGCCTGTAATCTCCCATTGGCTGCTACAGGAGAACGCCCAGGAGAGACGTCCAACCAAGACAGCGGCTCTCGCCATTAGCTACACCGGACAAGCTGGTAAAAATTGTAGTCTGTGGTGCACATCTCAAAGAGTAACCTCTCAACTGGCAACTCACTGAGCGGGGAGAACAGTTATATCAGAAAACAACAACCAGTCACCAATACCGACTCTATGTTCTCCCCGAGGAGGTGCGCCCCGCTCTGGTTCGCGATGAATCAGGAAATGGGCAAGCCATCCAGGTGGAAATATGGCAGTTACCAAGCGAATATTTCGGCCGTTTAGTTGCTGCAATACCCTCTATGGAAGCTGGCTTAATTGGCTCCAATCCAAACACTAAGCCCACTCGGCGAATTTACTTAGCCAGGAGGCATTCGTTTTCCTTCCTACTACAAAAAGCTCTTCACTAGATTTTATATCGCCATCCTCCACCCTAACGATTACCCCACCTATTTCAGTTATCAGAGGCTCAGGCAGAAAAGCGAGCAGCCTATTATTTTTTACTAGCTGGCAAAGAACCCCATAATCATTTACAACGACCCGCACCTTGCGAGGATAATTAATTTCCGGCCAGCCATCGCTACCTATCCCCCGCTCTTCACCACAGAAGGGTGATATCCTCGGTGCGGCAAATGGATATTGCAAGATATCTGACAGTGAAGCCTTCACCTCAGCCCCCTGCTCCACTATCAAAGAGTGATTAGGCCCCGCAGCAATACACATTGATACTGAGCCAAGTGGCCGAACATCCATTGTGGATGACAACTGCCCAAAAACCGCTCCGGTTATCAGGGCCAGGTCTACCTCCCCCCTGGATAACATCTTCAATGCCAAGGCTTCATAGGCCGATGTGAATGACAACCGTCCTCCTGCTTCCTCACTAATAATTTTGCGGTGGATAAATGTGCCCCAAGCTAGTTGCAGCATAGTCGGAGCAGCAATTCGGCACTCCTGATTTCCCTCTAGCTCACCAACTTCAGAGCGAATTCTTCTGGCAATCGCCACCATCTCAACCGCCCGACTCTGCAGTCTGCGGCCTGCATCATTGATTTTCAGTTGCTTGCCAACTCGATCAAACAGGCGAGTACCCAGCTCTCCTTCCAGCCGCTTTAATGTTTTACTCAATCCGCCTGGGCTCGTATCCAACCTGTCTGCGGAGCGCTGAAGGTTCTCCGTCGCAGCAATCACTAGAAACTTCTCAAGTGCTTCTATTTCCATAGTGGAATCAAATGTATCTTTTTTTGAATCGATTATTCACTAGAGTACTCTTAGAATCCCCTGCATCCAAGGTCATAGCTACACAAAACCGATGAAAAATATTCTTCTATTTTTGGCGCTGACAATCAGCTCAAGCGTATGCTTCACACAATCTTCATTAGCACAAAGTGACAATTCGGTCGGAATTCATGGCATGGCCCTGTTTACCGTCGGCGGGCAAATTATTGCCACACACATGCCACTACATGGCGGAAAACACAGTCATCAAGTTATTTTGGAATTGGAGACTGATGACCAGGAGGAGGTGCAAAACCTCCTCAAGCGAAACGAGTTAGTTACATTGCTTCCAGAGGAGTTTTCTTTACGCGAACTACGAGAGGGAAACCTTAATGCCTTTAACGCCAAATTGTTTACAGGGCATTTTGAACGAGGAGGAAAACTTGCTCTGCAAGCTATTACTTTCCGGGTAACCTCTCGACTAATGGACAGCCCCCTTACCCAAACAGAAAATGGGCACTACCAATTAATATTTCTTGAAAATTCCACTTTGCTTGTGCATGAAATTGCATCCACCCCCAGCTTCGACCAAATACTACTGGTCAGCACCAACCATAATTTTTCCAGCGACATTTATAGCAGCAGTTTAAAACCACTTTCGAAAGATAGCTGGCCAAAAAGCCTAACTAAAGCTGGCATCCACTACAAGGAAGAACTGTATTTTGAAAGTCAGGATTTCCAGTAAATGATCAAACCAATACTGATTATCCAACATGAGGAGACTGAGGGCCCGGGGTATATTTATGACTGGGCTACAGAGAAGCGAATACCGCTTTCTATCATTAACCCCCAGAAGTCACCACTTCCTCAAAGCGGCTTTAGCGGAGTTATTATCCTTGGTGGGATGATGAACGTTTGTGAGCGCGTAAGGCTCCCCTGGCTTGCCAATGAGATTGCATGGGTAAAAAACTGCATTGAACTTCCGATCCCAATATTGGGCATCTGCCTTGGGGCACAGATTCTTGCACATGCATTGGAAGCAGAGATCCGCCAGCTTCCTCAAGAGGAAATAGGCTGGCTACCTATAAGGTCTACAACAGCACTGAATTTTAATTTAGAGAATGTGTTCCAGGCACATAATTATTTTTTTGAAATTCCGGAGGGGGCAAGCTGCTTGGCTGAATCTGATTTGTGCCCTCATCAGGCGTTTTTATTCAGCGAAAGAATAATGGGTTTGCAGTTTCACCTAGAGTGGTCCAGTGAAGATATTGCCCAACTATTTCCTGAATACTTTAAGACCTACGGTTCCTCAGAGAAACTCCATCAGCAAGGGCGTGACTTTTTAAATAAGATCCTAGACACTCACTTCTATAAACTAGGCAACCTTAGATAAGAAGCTTAAGTATGAACAAGTGGTGCAAAGCTGTACTCTCACCTAATAGTTATCGTCCTTACTTTGTAAGGGGTAGCCAGGGGCGCAAACTCATCCAAGAGTAGCCGCCCCATATTAAACTGGCTATTAGTTTCTACTCATCGGAGCATTCAATTCCACTCTCGAAGCAAAGGCCACCACGTTGGGAGCAAATTTCAAGTAATCTCCCCTTCGCTTCAATACGACTAAAACCCTTAGAGTGAATACCCCCAGCTTTTACATCTGACATATAGCAGGCCCACTTAGGGCGCTCCTCCACCGGAACTGGATGTGCCAATTCAGACTGAGCTTCAATACTCGCCTGCAACTCCAAAATCAAGCCCTGAAGCCGATGGACATTTTTTCGTAACTTAACCACTTCTTTTTCTAAGTCACGAACATTTTCAGCTCCAACACCCTGTTTGTGGTCAGAGTGTACTTCTTTACGGAGCTTAACCACCTCTTTCTTTAACTGGCGGACTTCTTCCGCAGTTTGATGATTATCATGTGCAAATGCACTAGTGGAGAAAAGAGCAAAGGCAATTAAGAATGGCAAACTACGCATTGGGGTTACTTCCTAATGAATTTTTATTCCAGTAAACATTTTGGGAGGAATATAGCGCAACTAACCTTAACTCAAAATGAATTCTATCGATGGAGATACTCTGTTGACCGGATAAACATACCTACTCCAGCTATGACTGCCTCTTCACATTATTTAAATCAGAAGGATCTGTTTTAACCAGCAAAAGCGGACAAAATGCATTTGTTTTAGGTCAACAAAAAAGGGCGAACACCGTTCGCCCTCTCTTCCAAAGCCATGGATTTTGGTTACCCGCCAGTAAGGCTCCGCACCATACTGATCATCACACCCGCAGCCACCGCAGAACCGATAACACCGGCTACGTTGGGCCCCATTGCGTGCATCAACAGGAAGTTGTGAGGATTGGATTCGAGTCCTACTTTGTTGGACACCCGCGCGGCCATAGGTACGGCAGAAACACCAGCAGAACCAATCAATGGGTTAATCTTGTGCTTGCTGAATACATTGATCAACTTAGCCATCAACACGCCAGCCGCAGTGCCGATCGCAAACGCCACAATACCCAAAGCCAAAATACCCAGGGTTTTAGGATCGAGGAATTTGTCTGCCGCCAATTTCGAACCAACGGAAAGTCCCAGGAAAATAGTGGTGATATTGATCAGCGCGTTCTGAGCGGTGTCCGACAATCGGGAAACGACTCCGCACTCACGCATCAAGTTACCAAAGCAGAACATACCCAACAGCGGTGCAGCAGCTGGCAGGAACAGGGCCACCAAAATCAGCAGCAACATCGGGAAGGCAATTTTTTCCCGCTTGCTCACATGGCGCAATTGCACCATTTCAATTTTGCGTTCCTGCTCAGTGGTCAGAGCTCGCATAATCGGCGGCTGAATCATAGGCACTAGCGCCATATACGAATAAGCTGCTACAGCAATAGCCCCCAACAGGTCCGGGGCCAATAGGCTGGAAACATAGATAGCTGTGGGACCATCTGCTCCACCGATAATACCGATCGCTGCGGCATCGGCGATTGAGAAGTCCATGATTCCCGCTACCGAGAGACCCACAGCACCGAGCACCGTGGCAAAGATCCCAAACTGGGCCGCTGCACCGAGGAACAAGGTGCGCGGATTGGCTAGTAGTGGACCAAAGTCAGTCATAGCCCCTACGCCCATAAAAATCACCAACGGCGCAATGCCGGAAGCAATAGCTACGGAATAGAAGTTATACAGCATACCGTTATTGAAACCGGCATCCCGGGCAAACTCAGCTGCTTGTACCTGCACGGCTGCCGGCGCACTGGCCAGAGCTTCCTTTAGCGCGGGTAAAGCTGAAGTACTATCAAGGCCCAGAATCTGGGCCATTTGCGCCAACACAGCTCCATCTCCCTGGGTAAGGGCTGTCTCCGCGGCTGAGAGTGCCAAATCGGCACCGGGAATATTGGCCAGGATTCCGCCGAAACCGATAGGTACCAAAAGCAGGGGCTCAAAGTTTTTGCGAATGGCCAAAAACAGCAGGCCCAGGCCCACCAAAATCATAATGAACTGGCCCGATGCCATCTGCGCGACACCGGAGGAATGCCAAAGAGTAATCAGATTATCCACGTGTGACTCCTACCTTTGGCTATGCAATGGACAGCAGGGCATCACCCACCGCCACTGAATCGCCTTCTTTTACTGCCACACTGGCGACGTTACCGGCACGAGGGGCACTCACCACAGTTTCCATCTTCATCGCTTCCAGTACTAACACCGCCTGGCCTTCGCTCACCTGATCCCCAGGCTTCACCATTACTTTGAAGATATTTCCAGCGAGAGGCGCATTAACCGGCTCACCTCCTGTAGCAGGCACGGAAGGTGCACTAGCTGCAGATGCTGGAGCACCACCGGACACAGGGGCAATATTGGTTAAGTCACCACCATCGGCCACAGTGACGGTGTAGCTCTGTCCCTCTACAGTCACGGTGTAAACTTCTTCACCTTTGTCGTTCTTGACTGCAGCACCTTCATTACCGGTAGGTACTGGCTCGAAAGCTTCTGGATTACCACGGTTTTTCAGGAACTTCAGGCCAATCTGCGGGAAGAGTGCATAGGTAAGCACATCGTCGATCTCCCCCTCACCATCGGTCAAGGCTACACCCTGTTCACCGGTTTTCTCTTGAAGCTCCAGAGTCAATTTGTCCAACTCCGGTGCCAACAGGTCCGCCGGACGGCAGGTAACCGGATTAGCGCCATCAAGCACCCGGACTTGCAGCTCCTGGTTAACTTCAGCAGGCGTCGCACCGTACTCACCTTTCAAGACTCCGGCAGTCTCTTTAGAGATCGATTTGTAACGCTCTCCAGTCAGGACATTGAGCACCGCCTGGGTACCCACAATCTGGGAGGTGGGGGTAACCAGCGGGATAAAGCCCAGGTCTTCACGCACCCGCGGGATTTCCTCTAGCACATCATCCAAGCGATCCCCGGCGCCCTGTTCGCGCAGCTGGCTCTCCATATTGGTGAGCATGCCACCCGGCACCTGGGCCACCAGGATGCGGGAGTCCACGCCTTTCAAGGAGCCCTCAAACTTCGCGTATTTCTTGCGAACGTTACGGAAGTAAGCCGCAATTTCTTCCAGCAGATTAATATCCAGCCCGGTGTCCCGCTCAGTGCCTTCCAAAATCGCCACCAACGCTTCGGTTGGGCTGTGACCATAGGTCATGGACATAGAGCTGATCGCGGTGTCCACGTTGTCGATACCCGCCTCGATACACTTGAGAGCGGTAGCAGTAGATAAACCGGTAGTAGCGTGGCACTGCATATGGATGGGGATGTCCACGGCGGCCTTCAAACGTTTCACCAGCTCGTAGCCCTCATAGGGGCGAAGCAGACCGGCCATGTCCTTGATCGCGATGGAATCCGCTCCCATATCCTCGATCTGGCGCCCCAGGTCCACCCACAAGTCCATGGTGTGTACTGGGCTCACGGTATAGGAGATGGTGCCCTGAGCGTGCTTCTCTTGTTTCTTCACCGCAGCCAGTGCGGTTTTCAGGTTGCGCATATCGTTCATCGCGTCGAACACGCGGAACACGTCTACCCCATTGACTGCAGCACGCTCTACAAACTTCTCAACCACGTCATCCGCATAGTGGCGGTAGCCGAGAATATTCTGTCCCCTGAACAGCATCTGTTGGGGCGTGTTCGGCATAGCTTTCTTCAGTTCGCGAATACGCTCCCAGGGATCTTCTCCGAGATAGCGAATGCAGGAGTCGAAAGTAGCACCCCCCCAGGACTCCAGAGACCAGAAGCCAACTTTATCGAGCTTCTCAGCTATCGGCAGCATATCGTCCAGTCGCAGTCGGGTAGCGAACAGTGACTGGTGGGCATCGCGCAGGACTACATCGGTAATCCCCAATGGCTTTTTAACCTCAGTCATGGGTTATCTCTCTCGGCAGAAATTATTGGAAATTGTTTGGAAGCGATTGGTGGTTAGCGTCTTTTGCGATGCTGTTCGATCGCCGCTTTAATCACCGCATGTAAATGGGCCTTATCATTCCCAGCGGTTGGGGAAGGCGCGTCGGATACGGGCTCCGCTTCGGGGAAATAGCGGGAGATGACTCTCGACATAATACCGGTACCGATCACCAGCAATAGCAGAAAAGTAAAAACAATTCCCATACCAAACAGGGTGATATCTAGCCCCTGTTGCAAAAGTGTTTCTTGCACTGTTTATTCCCCCTGGCACCAGGCAATAAAACCAGCCATTCCGGACGGTTTCATCTGTCCCCGTAACACTATGAATTTACGTACCTATTTATTCAGGACAGCTGAAACACCCCAATTGATATTTTGTGCATATGTAAAATCTTCGCTCACAATTAAACAAATTTATGTCGTACAACCAATAAACTTGCCCGGGAAAATCTCACTTAGCCCAGCCGTCCCAAATTTCTGCACATCGGAATCTTATTCCCTAGACCGGTAATTTCAACCGCCGCTGCACCTGGACCTCCCCCAAAAAGAGCGGGCACACAGGAAAAAATTCGTTAGTTCCAAAATGCTGATATTTTTCTATTATCAATACAAGTTGCTTTTAAAATCAAACACTTATTGGTTTCAGGGGCAACGGAGGGGTCTAAATTGCCACGCCCAATTTTGGTGCAAAACATCAATAGGCTGAGTTTATTTCTCCTACTTTTATATACTGAAGAATGATCGTTTTTGCGCCATTACAATAACTTGCTGATAGAATATGCGCCTTTAGATTTATGATTTACCTCTCAACTGACTTATGACCGACAAGACACCTATCCCAGAACCTACGATTTACCAGGCACCAATGGAAGGGGTAATCGACCATCACGTACGTGCCCTGCTCTCCGCCATTGGAGGGGTCGATATCTGTGTTACAGAGTTTGTTCGTGTCACTAATACTCGCTTGCCTCGCAGAGTATTCACCCGCTTGTGCCCAGAGGTCGACAAAGGTGCAAAGACCCCAAGCGGGATTCCAGTACGGTTACAGCTGTTAGGCGGCAACCCCAATGCAATGGCAATTAATGCAGTAAAAGCAGTTGAGTTCGGTGCTACAGCAATTGATCTCAATTTCGGCTGCCCTGCAAAATCAGTGAATAACAGCGACGGTGGCGCCTGCCTATTGCAAAGCCCTCACAGAGTGGAAGCTATTGTAGGAGCGGTTCGCCGCGCTGTCCCGGAAAACATCCCTGTCACCGCAAAAATCCGACTGGGCTTTAATGATCGCTCTAGCTATATGGATAACGCCCAGGCCGCAGCAGCTGGCGGCGCAAATGAACTGGCAGTACACGCTCGCTCCAAAGTCGATGGCTATAAACCCCCAGCCTACTGGGAATACATCGGTGAAATTCGTCAAAAACTCGAAATCCAAGTCATTGCCAACGGGGATATCTGGACACTTGAGGAATTTCAACGCTGCCGTGAAGTAACCGGATGCGAAGCATTTATGTTTGGTCGCAGCCTGCTAGCCAGGCCAGATTTGGGCAAGCAGATAAAAGCCTACTGCTCAGGTGAGAGCTATACAGCAATGGGCTGGCAAGAGATTATTGAAATTCTTTGGGGTTACTATCAAACCACCCGAGAAGTTTACCCTTCCAAGTATCTGGGCAATCGTATTAAACAATGGCTCGCTTACTTGAAATTGGCTTTTCCTAAAGCCCAATTGTTCTTTGATAAAATAAAACGTCTCAGGGAGGCAGAAGAGCTTGATAGAGCTTTTTCCGAAGAGCGGAAAATTCAAATAGCATCAATTGAGGCAGCCTAATTTTCCGCACCTCTGCCAGTATCGGAATTGATACTGGCAGAGGCAGTTACCCGCTCAGATCCACTCTCACAGATCCATTTTTGACTGCCGACTCAAGTAAGCCGGATTGTAAAATTTTTCCGCTAACTGATGCGCAGTGCTACTTTCGTAGTGAACTCTGGTTTCAGTGGTAGCTTTGATGCTATCAACCAAAACCATCTCCTGCACAAATAGCTCTTCATCCTTTATCCCCGATACAAAATGCGCAACCTTAGCCAACTTTCCAGATTTCAAGTAAAGCTCCGCTTGGATTGGGAAGAGACTCTCACTATCAAGCCACAATGTTATCTTTTGATAGCTGGCTCCTTTGGTTTTTGCCTCCAGCTGAAGTTTGTGGGTCAATTTATCCTTTAGAATTTCACTTGCCTCGAACTGCCCACGATAGTCCTGGCTCCAGGTCAAAGTGGCGATATCACCAATTGAAGCCTCCCCCAGCAATCTTTGCATCGGTGTAATGCGGATAGGGCGGCGGCTGCGGGGCATCAATAGCCAGTAGTTATCCTGCAGCATCAGCATTTTTTGCCCCTCTTCACCAACACCTTTAAATACCACCAATGATTTTCTCTCAGGGCGAGTATAAACATGGTAGCGATCTTCGCTTTCTAACTCTCCCTGTTTAAAAACCTGGATGTTGGTGACAACTTTTGAAGATGACTCTCCAAGACGATAGGAATCGGCTTTAGTCAACATGCTTTCTACCTGTACAGCGGAAAAATGACTTTCCTTCTCCTCAGTCCCAGCTAAAACAAAGGGAGAGAACATCAGCAAAAAACCAATCGCCAAGCTAACTCTGCCTAATCTTAATTTATACATGGACCAATGCCTCAGTAATCGGTTTATTGACACCTTTCCGCGCCGCAAGGAAGGATGAAAAAACACATATCGCAGCTATTGCAATCGAAATCATCCAAGCCAAGTTAATAGAGAAATAAACAGTCAAAGGATACCCCGTTGTTTTTCCCGGAGGTGGTGGCATAGTAATATCAAACATCATCAACCCAGCGCTTATCAGACCAGCCAAAATAACACCTGCTAAAGACCCCACTACAGCAAGTACTAAAGCCTCCAATATAAACCCTGTTATCAATTCCACTTTGGATGCACCCAATGCGGACAGGGTACCTATTTCCCGTGTTCTCTCTGTTACCGACATTGCCAGCGTATTGAAAAGCGAGACAAAGATAACCAACGCCATAATGATCCCCATCAACCCAAAAATTCGGTCATAAAGATTCTTTACTCCCTGATAGAAAAAGGCACGATCCTCCCAAGTGGTAATTTCCAGCTCTGGAACTAACTCACGCAGTTTTTCTTGTAAACTCGCTGTCTTATCAAGGTTGTAGCCATAGATTGCCATGGTTGAGACCCGCTCACTATCTAACAGGAACTGCGCAGCCTGAACCGAAATATATACTTGACGCTTATCCATATCCGGAACACCCGTCCCGAAAACTCCCCTAACCTTAAAATCCATTGCATTGAGAGCCCCATGAACGGTAGAGGACATTAAAGTAATATAATCCCCAGGGCTTACATTAAGATTTCTTGCGAGATCCTTACCCAGCATAATCTCAGGATCACTGATATCTTCACGGTTTGATAAAATACTGCCCTCAGTGACATTTAGAAAAGGCCCCTTAACCCGAAATTCACTTGGCAATATCCCCTGACCTAAAAAAATAGTAGATTTATCACCATTGGAAATTAACCCTTGCAGATAAACTCTAGGCTGCACAGCCTTCACATTTTCCCCAACCAACAAGTCCCTACGTAATTCATTGGCATTATCTAAACCCAGCTGAAGAGGAAAGTCCTCATCAGAAGAGAAATATCCCGGCTGTGTTAGCACCAAATGCCCCTCACTACGCGCCGCGTTCTCTTTAAGGGATTGATACGTAAATAGGCCAAAACCTCCGGAGGTCATCAAGGCCGTCACCACAATGGAAATTATTGCAACGGCAAGAAAGCTTCTGCGGCGATTGCGCAATAAATTTAAAACCGCGACTTTTAAGCGACGCATAAAGCACTCTCCTGCAGAATTACACCATCTTTCAGTTCAACAACTCTATCGCAATGACGAGTCATTCGATCATCATGACTGGCAACAATAAAAGCTGTTTTTTGCTCCATTCCTAAACTTTTCATTAACTCAATAATTTGTTGTGCGGTAACACTATCCAAGCTGGCCGTAGGTTCATCGGCAATTACCAGTTTGGGCTGGTGCACCAGTGCTCGAGCGATTGCTACTCTCTGCTGTTGTCCACCTGAAAGTCGATCTGGCCTGTAGTTAGAAAACTGGGACAGCCCGACATGATCCAACATGCCCATTACACGCCGTCTTACTTCACCTTCTTTCATTCCATTTAAAAGAAGTGGAAAGGCTACATTCTCAAAGGCTGTCATTACCGGAACCAAATTAAACTTTTGGAATACAAAACCCAACTGGGTACGACGGATCTTCATTGACTGCCGATGGCTTTTTCTCAGCACCTCGCCGGCAAAGCAGACTTCTCCGCTGTAATCATGATCCAGTAGCCCGCAAATATTTAACAAGGTACTTTTACCAGACCCCGATGGTCCGCACAGAGCTACCATAGTGCCTGCTCGAATATCCAGATTCACATCTTTTAGCGCCCGAAGTTGAACCTCACCGGAAGTGTAAGTCTTTTCAATATGAGTGAGCTGTAACATAGATTCACTACCTGTTCGTACTATTAGTCAGAGTTTTTAACATCACCACATGGATTTGATATGCCATGACTCTCAGCCTTTGCTCCCCATAAATTCACTAACTCCTTGTCACCCTCAAGCTCTGCAGCCTGCAATGCGCCACAGTAAATCCAGTGAGTAGCGTCTGGCGGCATATATCCCATGCGTGGATCACCCATCAACTCATGATAAAGTTCAAACCCACGGTCAAAAGAATTAAAGAACTTTGGCACCTTAGTAAAAGTTGTTGCAGCAATTCCTTTGAGCAGCAAGTCTTGAGGCATCCCCTGAGAGGAACGACCAGGATTTTCCATTTCTTCAATTATGGTGAGCGCCTTATCCATACGGGCAATTCCATTCTCTGCATAACTAACCTTTCTCCAGGGCAACCAGCTTTCTTTTGCCATTAGAGTCTCACTAGCCCCCAGGTAAAAAAGTACAATAGGATCAGAAGGGTTATCTTTCTGTAATGTCTTAAAAGCCTCATAGGAGTCCTCTATCGCCGCCCCACCCTGCGCTGCCGCTTTTTGGTACAAACCTTCCATTTGTGCGTCCTGGGCAGCAAGGGATGAAACGCTCACCCCAAGATTTAAAGCCATTATTACAAGTAACCTTTTCATTACACTTCTCCTTGCTTCTGAATTTCTGATAGATTACCTAGCATCCAAGTATCATTCAGGACAGTGCGATGAACTGTCTTTGGGGAGGATAAGAGGCAAAAAATTATGCTGAATGGCTGTAGGAAGCCTCTGAATAACTCCGTGATACCTCTGGCATGCAGAGCGGTTCACAATCAAGGCGCGGCTTCGCAGGAATGTCTAGACCTTTCAAGAAGTCGCAACGCGGAGTGTGAATCGCTATGCAAGCCCCTAAGGGCGGGCCTTGAAGGCCACAGCTGCTGCGTTGCAGCTCTTGCAAAGGGCTACGGCCATTCACGGCGAGCTGCGCCTAACATCTGCAGCCTTCAAGACCCGCAGAGGCATTACGGAGTTATTCAGAGGCTCCCTAGAGGGTGGATAGGTGGAAAATTACTGCACGCGAAGAGATGCAATCGTTAAGGCGTCTAAATTTAGGAGAGTGTACCAGTTAGTAAAGACTGCGGAATCGCCAAAATATTGAAGACTTGCTAACTAAATTGATACTAATAAGATTAGTGCGATGTACATAGAGTGGATACAGATCAAAAGAGCAGCTCCCTTGATCTGTATAAAATATCTAATAAAATTTACAAAGACTAATCCACCATTGCAATATGGGTGATCATTTCACCGACAGACTGTCCCAAATTATTTGTAGCTATAGTACGAACAATAAAAACATCGTTTTCAACATCTAAGAGTTCTACTTTTATATCTACATCTTGTCCTGCCAGCGCTAAATTATCCGCACACAAATCCGCAGAGGTAACTATAAAACGAGCACTATCTTCACCTGTCAACCGCCTCAAAAATATACAACACGACTTAATAAGGCTCTGCGAGGCAATAGCAACGGGCAACGCTTTCACCCTATCAAAATGCCCCATGCACATTTCTGGAGTAACTCTACCGATACTTGCCATCAGGGACATTAGATCAATATTATGTACATTAATATCAATACTTTTGGAGTAAGGATTAATATCGCTAACAACAGGAGTAATAGCATGGATACTATCACTATATATCTTATGGAAAGATCGCTCCCGCATTACATGATATTTCACGTTAAGTCGTGCCGCCACTTCACCAGCAGGGTCTAACAATTCAGCCTCAGCAACCAACTCTCTCTTATTGGTAAATACGGCTTTGGTTCGGGCCAGAAGGTGATCAGGGCGCATATCAGAAACAAAGCTATCATAAGTTTTCAAATCAGCTTTGCGCGCCAAGTAGTAATGCTTGGATCTCACTGGATTGGCCAAAGCGCCAAAACAAGAGCCCAAAATTGCCAAGTGTCGACCAATCTCCGCGACATCCATTAAACTACTTTCATATGTGCTTTGACATTGCACAGGCACTTAAGCAACAAGCCAGCCGTCAGCATCAAAATGTAAAGCCTCTAGTGCAAAGTAGGGAGATTTCACCTCAATTAGATCCTCAACTCCTTCTACGGAAGAAGAGTCCAACTTAAAACTATCCAACATAATTATTCCATTAATTATCGGAGAAAATTCACACACAGGTACTCACAGCAGAATACCTGCCATTACAAGAGGAAAATAGATTACGCACTTTCTGGAAGAAGGCAGCATATATACCTTCACAGCCATTTAAGAAAATGACCTAAAATAGAAAAACCATAAAGAAAAATCTTAGCCTATTTACCAAGCCAAAAGAGCAGAAAATAGACCTTCAGATAGAATCTCAAGCACTAGGCATAAACAAACGCAAATCCACCAAAATAGCTAATCTACAATTAAAAAAACACTACACCCCTCAAGTCGCGGGCAATTATGCCAATCAAACCCCTAAAGTAAATTACCGACAATTACAAAAAGCAACCCCCTCAGCTCGCACAAGATTACTAGTCAATTCATTTAGCAATAGCATGTAAACATATAAACAAGCGTCCAAATTCAAACCCAAACAGCAACCACCCCAAAGTCTTAGCAATTGAAATCCGATTAAGTTTGAAGCTCGGCTTTAATAGTAATTCAATAAAGCCTATATCATCTTTAACGCTATAGTCTCTTATCGCAATCCCACCTTATCACCCTCCCTTTAATCAGCGGCAGTTGGAGCATTTAGATTAAAGATCTCTCGGTACCAAACCAATCTGAATGTCCCGCCATCAAAAATAAGGGCGGTAAAGTTACTAAACCTTAGGTAGCAGATATGAATCTCTGACATACATATCAATTTAATTGGAGGGATCAATTTACCCCCCCTAAGTTAAGATAATTATAAATTGTTAATTGCTACATTGTTTTAAACAACGAAGCAGCCCTGCGACTCACCGTATATTGACGCCCGTCATCCATCACCACAGATACACCGCCAGTTATTCCACGGCATACTTTTTGAATGCGCTTCACACAGACAATTGTAGAACGGTGGATTTGCCAAAATAAATCTGGCTCCAACTGAGCTAACAACTCCTTTAGTGGGGTTCTGATAATATGCTCACCCTGACTGGAGTAAACCGTCGTATATTTGTCCTCTGCCACAAATGCCGAAACCTCATCGCAGGCAATCAGATGAATATCTTCGCCCTTGCTTGCCTTAATCCAACGAAGGTACTCAGGTCTACTTAAGGAAAGCTGCCTCAGTAACGCCTCAATATCAGGTCCTGACTTTAGGTTACCCTCTTCCCGGTCTCTCAGGCGCTGCCGAATACGATCACAAGCTTTTTCCAATCGCTTGTCATCAATAGGTTTTAGCAGATAGTCGGCTGCCTCATGCTCAAAAGCACTTACAGCATACTCATCATAGGCCGTGATAAAAACAATAATAGGATTTGTTTGTAATTTGCCAAGAGCCTCAGCAACAGCCAAACCATCCATTCCAGGCATACGAATATCGAGAAAAACCACATCAGGCTCCTCTCGCTGGCACAGAGCTAACGCTTCGTTACCATCACAGGCTTTACCAATAACCTCAAGCTCAGGAAAAATATCGGCAAGCATTTGGTCGAGATGGTGACGCAATAAAGGCTCATCATCTGCAATTATGGCACGCATGGAAACTCCAAACGGGCAGTTACTCCGCCCTGATTATTACTTTGAATCAGTAGCTTACCACGCTCTTGGTAAAGGGTAGAAAGTCGCTCCCTAATATTGCTTAGCGCAATCCCATTGTGTTTGCTGGAGCTAAGTTTATTAGCTCCAGCAGTGAGTCCCACACCATTATCTTCCACCTCAATAACCCATTGGCCTTCCTTCTGTTTCACCCGCAACCGGACCAGTCCACCTTTGGCTGCAGGCTCAATGCCATGAAAAATTGCATTTTCCACTAAGGGTTGCACAAGTAACGGGGGAACAAATGTCTCTAAACTCACATCCCCTGATAAATCAACTTCATACTCTAACCTTTCCCCCAGGCGTATCTTTTGAATCTCTAAATAGCATTTCAAACTGCTAAGCTCAACCTTTAAAGATACCTGATCGGAACGGGATTTTTTCAAGCTAATTCGCAAGAGATCACTAAAGTTATCCAGTAGGTCTTCTGCCTTTTGAGGGTCGTGACGAATTAGCATTTTTAGATTGGCCAGAGTATTGAAAAGAAAATGAGGCTCTATCTGGCTTTGCAGCACTTTTAGCTGGCTTTGAGCAAGAGTCTTTTGTTGTTCAAGCTTTAACAATTCAGCTTCCTGACGTTCCCTCTCAAGCTGGTGAGATTGCTCCCGGTTAAGATGAACTTGATAGAGAAAAATGGAAAGAAGAATGGCAATAATTAAAAAATCAAGTGCCCGAAATTCCCCAAAACCCGATACCCACCACCAAGCATGTAGAGTTCCCAGTACAGTTGCCGCTAAACTCACTACCGCATACTTTACTTTTGAGGGCCAAGTGGGCTTGAAAAACTCGACTACCTGCCTCGTGGATGTCGCTATAAATCCGTACGCCAGAGAAATTACGCCGTGAACTGCATAGCTCCCCCCCCAGATAGCCTGAGTGATCACCGCCACCACCACACAAATTATCAATGTACGTAAGCACTCTCTTAACAGATTCACCCTTAACTCCACTCAAAAAACAATAGTCGTACTCAAGGTAAATACAGCCTGGTTTTGGAGCTGCGCAAAAGCAGACTCATCAGGACCAGCAAAATATCTTACGGATGTTCCAAGTACCCAATCGTCCGCCATCTCCCTCTCACCCCCGATAGTTAAAATAAGGCCACCATCTTCAGGCGTGTATATTAAATCTACTTTTGGATGGTACTCATTATTGGTAAGCGTCCAATGTAAAAGTAAATTATGCCTCAGGGTATTATCACTTAAAAAGGCCATTGCTGAGGATTGGCGAAGGCCATCCCACTGCACTCCCTGATTTTGGTACCATAGGCTGTTATCAAACACCTGCTCCCATTCGCTTTTCCCCCAGGCCCGACTATCAAACCAGTACTCTAAAATAACCGAATACCCAATGCTGTTTGCCCAAGTCATTCCTATAAGAGCTTGCCAGCCATCATCCATCTGCTCCTGTTTTGGCATAGCCGTCAAAGCTGGGGCTCGCCAGCGCCAGTATTCTTGCTGGTAGCGCCATTCTGTATGGATCTCCCATTGCTCTCCATAAGTATTAACCCAGCTTCCCCCTAAGTTCATACCTCGCTGATCATCCATGTAACCCAGTAACTGCCACTCGGCACTAGCTCCAAGCTGATACCAGCGCATGGCAAATCCCTTCGGGTGGTCACCCCCAGAGGCCTGGCTGATACCGGCATCCACCAGCATTACACTTAGCTCTCCATTTTCAGTGAAACGACTGGCAGACACTACCCCAACTCCTTCGCTCACTTGAAGTGATACCGGATTCCGCTCAATGGGTAAAAACCAATCCAGGGGGCGATGTCCATAACCAACACCAAAGTCCAGGCGGCGCTTGCCCAGCAACCAATCCCAGTCCTGCCAGCTCCCCTGCCAGAAAAGCTCTTCAACTACCAACTCTGAGTCTTCACTGCCACTGCGCTCTGCCTGATGGAATGCAGAGATCTGCCCTTCCCAAGCTTCATACTGTAGAGCCCCCTGTAGTAAAGCTTGCCGAGACACACTTGATTGCGCCTCAAAAAGTGAGCTATCAGAAGCGCGATCATAAGCGGCTGTCATCGCCAGCTCCCACTGTGATTCAAGGGCATCCGCCTGGCTAGTAGCACTACCAATCAGTAGAGGTAGCGCCCAAAGAGAATATAGTTTCATAGTTGCCTCCATTCGTGGGAAGCACACTACCAACCTTCCAGGCCCATACCATCGGATAAGACCAACGGTACTGGAATCAGATAAATGGCTTTTGACCGAGATTAATGGAGGGGGTTATCCATTAAATAACCCTCTGAAAAGTTGATCACTCTTTGCGCAACCATCCGAGAATACGGTTTTTCTCTACATACCATTGCCCTGGGGGCATGAAAATAAGTGGGTAACGCTCTCGGGAGGGAGAAAATGGACCCGCGTTCTGCTGAATAATCTCCAGGGTAGCATTATATCTACCATAGAAACGATAGCTACATGGCCATAAGGGTTAAAAAGGGAGGGGCTATAAACAACGATATCGCCAATATTCGGAGGGGTATTACCTTGGTTGTGAAACTGCAGTAATCCTCTTTTGGTATTCACACTCCCGTGCTGGACTGTCAGGTCAAAAAAATCTCTAGCATGTCCAAATGTATCCGGCATTCGATGCCCAAATCGCTCGTAATAATAGCGCTTAACAAACTCAACACACTGGTACCTTAGGCCAAGATTATAACCGTCTTCCGAGGTGTTGCGCTCTTCAACATTATTAACTCCTCCATTGTAATAAACTTCTACCCCATGAAGTGAGTCTATAATCTCTCCGACAGAATAAGCTGTATTAAGGTTTAGGCGAGTAGCCAGTTGATATATCACGGCGATCAAAAGTCCTATACCGGCCACAACAACAATTAACCTACCCTTCCTTCCACCTTCTTTGATTGTTTCAACGAAAGACAACATCCATATTTCCCTCTAATCAACCCCAACTATAAACACCCCAATTTCAGACTCCCACCTGTGCAAAAAAGCAAATGGGGTGAAGTGCACTCTACGTTCAAATATAGGTCTCATTCCTTTATCCTACTCATTACACCTAGTTAACTTTTTGAACCCTGTCATCAATTGCTCAAACGGGGTTCACACTACTTACAGGCGCTAGTAGCAATTGATCCAACACCGTCACAACCTGCCAAAAAAGCGATAGCTATTTTGCCTTAGGTGACCCAGAATCCAAATATAGTTATTTAACTAATAATCAGCAGGAACCGGGCCACTGAGCAGCTGTCCATCAATTACAAATCGCCTTGCTCAATTAGATTAAGAAATACGTCGAGTTTGTCATGCCTGATACCCTAAAATTCCTTACAGCATTCAGCTTATCGGTTCTCCTTACAGCTTGTGGAGGAGGGTCCAGCAGTAGTAATTCCAACGATGAGACTACTGAAACCGAAACAAGTACCGACAGCGGAGACAACAGTGGTTCTGATGATTCCGATAACGGGGACGACGACAGTGATGAAGAAACGGGGGGCTACACTTTTAACCCCAGTAATCCCCTGGCATCACTTATCGTAGGGACACAAGAGTATGCCAGTGGCACTCTCACCCTTGAGGATACCGATAGCAATAGCCCCACCTTTCAAGCCAGTAGTGTGGCTGGAAGCTATGGAGATTTCACTCTCTATGAAAGTGGAAACTGGGAATATCAATTAAACACCAATTCCCAGAATCTGAATGATGGTGATTCCGTAGAGGACACAATCTCTTTTCAGCTCACCGATGGTAGTACCCTCTCTGTAGTGTTCTCTATTCAAACCATCGAAGCCACAGAAAGCAGCATTGTCTTTATCTTTATGAACTTCTCAGATGCCTCTGTAGAAGATGATCTCAGTGTTACCCAAATTGCAAATATGGCTTTCAATGACACAGATTCTCTTGATAATGCCTACCATGAAAACTCCCTGGGACAATTAAAGTTCAGCCGCCATCTAAGCAATGACACCTCACTAGATCAATACTGCTACGGTGAAGACAATGATGAGAGCACTTCTATAGACTGCTTTACCTACAACATTGCCGACAGTCAGAATGGTGGTGTATTGAGTATCGACGATGCGGAATCTCGCTCGGGCAGTGAATATAACGATAGCGGCTATACATGGAGAGATAGGGCAACCAGTTGGATCGAAAGCAATTACCTAGACTCCAACAACCAGCCCGTAGAACTCAACGATTGGCGTCATCGGGTCTACATTTTCCCGGAAGCTGCGGCCAGTGCTGGGCTGGTTGGCACAGGAGTCGCCTCTGTCGGAGGCCGCTGGAGCATGATAATTGCAGATAGTGATCAACTGATTATGGGCCATGAAATTGGGCACAATATTGGCCTGAGCCACGCCGGCAATGACGATAATAATGATGGGGATACCAACGATAGCGGTGAGAGTGAATATGGTAGTGACGGCTCCCTAATGGGCAATGCATGGCAATCACGACTCTTTGGAAGCGGTCATCGTGACTATATGGGCTGGTATGACTCATTCCCCGGATACACTGAAACTATTGAGGCGGTCGCAGGCAGCACCACTAGTATTGAGTTTCAAGCCATAGAACTTACTGCTGGTGAGCTTAGTAGCGATCTTCCTCAGCTCTTAAAGGCCGAAAGCATTGGTAGCAGGAATGGAGAAAACTACTATTACATCGAATACCATGTCGAGCACGACACCCTCAACCCCCGTCCACACCACGAAAATGCGGTAACGGTTCACTATCTTAGCGGCACCAGTAATAACAATGTTACCGCCAACCAGGTAGCCACACTGTCAACTACCGGGGACAGCTTTACTGACTCATCTGCTGGAATCACTATTGAATTCCTATCCACTGACAACAGCACCAACTCTGCAACTGTTTCTGTAACTTACGATGAATAATTTAATGGGGAGTAAGACCGCAATGAAAAATCTACCCTTAGCCCTACTTCTCGCCCTTTCCTCTTCAGCGATTGCCGAAGAGACCGTAACTGGCGTGTTAGAGGAAGAGATCTCCGAGAACTTTCAAACAGGAGAAGTGGATCATCGCTTCTCCGTAAAAGACGAAACTACCGGTGACTACTACTTTATCGACGCCAAAGAGGCAAAGCAGAAAGGTATGCAATCTGGTGAGCGAGTACGTATTCATGGAGAGCGAGAAAACAAACGGCGTTTTCGTATACGTGAATCTCAACGTCTGGAGTTAAGACGAGAGGAGTAACGCCCTTTCTAACTATAATTTTAACTCCTACCACACAAATTCCGCATAGATCAATTCGGGTGTACAGAACATTATCAGTGCACCCGATTAACACAACACCAATTAGCCTAACACTTGGCCACCTCAGACCTAGATACATTTTACTGGCCACATTATTAAAGTTAATTATTTAAGTCTTATAATATCGGCACATCTTTACCATTTAGGTAAGTTACAAACAGACCTATTCAACTTACGCCGATAGAAAACCCGAGTAGGCAAGCCACTCTGATATTCACAACACCACTCCCCCCGTCATTTCCAGCTGGGCATATAAGCGCTGCAATATATGTAGTAGAAAATAGCCTCTGGCGCCAAAAGCATTCATTGTAAAAGTTAACATTTTACAAAATTCTAAACATGAACAACTCACCCCTTGTAGATTTCATCTTACCGCACCGAGATTGCAGCAGATAGCTCATCCAAATACCTTTTAGTCAAATATAATACTAAAGGCACTACAGTCTCTTTAATTTTTAATACCAATTACCGCCCTTAAACAATTAATTCAGAAACAAAACCGACCAGAGCCTCAGGATGAGAAACAGTAAAATTAAAAAGCTCTTTATGGGTAGCATCCCACCTATTCTGTTAATTATTGGCTCCAATAGCCTTGCCAACGATAGCCGCACAGTACTAGTAGAAGCAGCGCAACCCTGGGAGCAAGCTATTAGAACAAAGTTATTTTGCTCTGTATCATCCCCTGCCCTACATCAAATATCTAGTCATTCAGATGCTGAACTTATAGAAATAAAGCCTGTTGGCTCCATTATCAAAGCTGGTGAACTAGTAGCAGCCCAGGATGACTTTTATCTCTCCCAGCAAATGAAGATCATTCGCACCGATATTGAATTAACACAAAGCCAGCTTAACTATGCAGAAGAAGAACTAGGTAGACTGGAGAAACTTCGCTCCGCCGACATGGTTTCTCAGTCTCATTTAAATAACCTTAAGCTCAATGTGGACACCTATCAATTAACCAAGCAAAGACTAGAACAACAACTAAATACAGCTGAATATCGTTCTAAACGACTACTGCACTACGCAAAAACAGATAGTCAAGTTTTAAGCATAGAAGCTAATCCTGGAGAAAACCTCAACCCAGGACAAAGAATTATGCAGTTACTCCCACTAACTGAAAACCAAATTGAATGTAGTCTCCCTGAAGAACACATAAATAAAGAAAGTCTGCTAAGCAATAGCACCTTCAAAATTAAGGAGCAAGATATTGAACTCAGAAATATCAGCCATATAGTAAACCCAGAAACACAGAACTTTAATCTCTACTTTGAAGTCAACAGACAAAAATTTAAGTCCTTACTAGTTGGGCAGCGATTTGAAATAACTATGTTTACCCCTTTCGCGGATCATAGTGAGCAAGAATATATTACCAGAATTCCAAGTGACGCCGTAATTCTTGAGAATGGGCGACAATATAAGGTTTGGACTCTAGACAACGACCAAAGAGCAGTTAGCACCAGGGTGCAAATAATAGATACTCTCGATAATTACTTTGTCGTACGTTCAAGCATTGCTCCTGGCGATCTTTTGATTGTACTAGGTCACGAAGGGTTACAACTCAATGAAGCCGTTACTCCAACAAAGAGGGAAAACACATGAAGTCCCTGGAGAAATACAGCTCAATTATCATCTGTTGTACCTTTACCCTAATAATAGCCGGGGTTATAGCCGGGATAAATTTACCAAACGCCCTACTCCCATCCATTAATCGTCCACAAATTGCACTCGCAACCTCCTGGCCAGGAAAGACCGCAGAAGAAATAGAACAAATACTAATTGCTCCACTAGAACAGGAACTTTCCAGCCTAAGCCACCTCAAAGAATTGCAAACCAATGTTAATAGTAGCTGGGCTTGGACCATAATTGACTTCCATTCGGAGGCAAATATGGAGCAAATGTATATTGAGGTACTGTCCAAAATCAACCAAGTACCCAATTGGCCAACACAAGTTCGCACACCGGATGTATTCAATTTTGCAAATGGCGCAGGGGCTACGCTTGGATCTTTTTTCCTATATTCTGAGAAACCGGCTAGCGAACTTCAATTAATCGACGCGTTTATAAATCATGTTAAGCCAGCCTTTAGTAAAGTTCCTGGTGTACAGTCCATTGAAGAAGCCGGTACACCCACTGCCCAGCGGGTCGATATTGAGTTCGACCCGGAAAAGATGACTCGGTACTCTTTAACCATTGGTGAGATAACCGAAAATCTAAACAACTTAACGGATCGCTCGGGAGGAAATCTAAAAATTGGGTCAAAAGATTATGCCCTTCATTTCAAGGGTCAGATTCCACTAGAGGAACTCTCAACGTTACCTATCGCAACACGAGAAAGCCAAATCATTCAACTCTCGGATATTGCTTCGGTAAAAGAGCGTGTAGCTTCAGATTGGTTATACTTTGCCCTTGAAGGCAATAGATCTCTATACTTCTATCTACGCCCTACCGAAAATGTCAATGTTCTAGAAACCATCGCCCAGCTCAAATCAACAATAGAAGAATTAAATGACGGAGAGTTAAATCGATTGGGGATGAAGCTCGCCATAAGCCGGGATGACTCCACGGGTATTCGGAATTCCCTCAGCCTGGTATACGGAAGCCTCTTGCTGGGTTCACTACTCGCCTGCCTGGTTATTTATTGGTTTTTACGTAACCCCAGAACTCTAACCCTAATATTTCTAAGCATTCCCATTTGTATCTCTCTGGTAGTTCTGGGAATGTATCTTGGAAATAGAAGTATGAACGTTGTTTCACTTGCAGGGATTGCACTTTCTATCGGGTTAATGGTCGATGCAGCAATTATTGTCGTAGAAAACATTCAAAGACTGCGCAAGCAGGGTATAAATATTCAGGAAAGTATCACGCGGGGAACCAAAGAAGTTTCGGGCTCATTATTTTCATCTACAATATCCAGTGTTATCGTATTCCTGCCCATTATTGCTATGCAATCAGCAACAGGGCAGCTTTTTCAAGACCTGGCATTCACAATTTCAAGCGCATTATTAGCATCACTATTGTTTGCTCTACTAATACTACCCTCATTGGCCAGACACTTACTTGGAAAAGCAGCAATTTCTGAGGAGGGATCCAGTAGTATCAAAATCAATAAGGTGCTTGAATGGTGGGTGAAGCTTTCTATCCGTTCTGCAAGCAATCCTAAGCTCGCTTCCACTATAATTTTGTTAGGATTACCCGTCGCACTCATTGCCACTTTCATTTCTAGCCCTGACATTGATGTCCTCCCAGACCCTAAACAAAATATGGTCTCTGTTTATATCAACTTTGAAAGTCCTTTATCCACAGAGACCATAAGAAATGAAATTGGGGAACGGGTCGTAAATAGAATCACAGCCAATAGAGAAGAAATAGAGAACCAAGTTTCAACCTATGGAGTAATTTGCAACCCAAATAATTGCAATCTCTATCTATACACAAAAGGGGACTGGGATTTTGAAGAGCTAAAGAGCTGGCTAAATGAAAAAGCTCTCTTTGGACTAATTGGGACTCGAATACATTTCAGACAAGGTGGTTTACTAAGGTTTGCCCTACCCAATAACCGTATTAGCCAGTTAGATATCAAAGGGGCAGAGCTATCTCGACTACAGATGGCAGGGAGTGAGCTTATGAGCCATTTACGCTTAGAGTTTCCAGAAGCGCAAATTCAAGAGGGAAGCGCACTTCAAAATAGAGCGGTTCGTATTGAATTTCAACCCAAGCTAGTACAATTAGCTCGTTTAGGTATTACGATATCGGAATTAAATCATCATCTGATGGCTTTAACCGATGGAATATATATTGGGCACTTCTATACGGGAACCAACACTCTTCCTTTTTACTTTAAAGCAAGAGAACCGCAAAATCTTGAGACGCTCTTAAATACAGAGATACTGATTAACGGTCACGGCTTTATTCCTCTACGTGAATTGACCGACGCCAAAATCACTCAAGCGCCAGCCAGTATACTTCGTGTCGGCCAGGAAGTGAGTGCATCAATAAACTTAACTCCTCCCGAAGGGGTTGCTATGAAGTCATTTGTCGAGGATGTTGATCAATCTGTGAACGATTTTTTATCAGAAAGTTCCTACAATGATCTTCATACACAGTTTAGAGGTAGCGCCAATGAACTCAACCTGTTCCTCAGTGAGTTCCTAAAAATTTTTGCAGTAGCTATCGCAGTATTGGCCTTATTAATGTATTTCGCCCAAAGGTCCGCAAAGTTAGCAGCAGCAGTACTCTGTGCTGTACCCTTATCATTCGCTGGCGGAATGATAAGCTTACAAGTTTTAAATCTGTTTACTCCCCAAAGCCTGGATGTAATAACCATGATCGGCTTTGTAATCTTAATGGGGCTGGTAGTTAATAATGCGATACTACTAGTCAACCAATTTCATAAGTCATTGCAAAACGGAGCCAATCAATTAGAGGCGATATATATGGCTGCCAGCTTGCGTGTCCGCCCCATTATGCTTACAACAATTACCTGTATCTTTGGCAATATCCCTTTAGTGCTTAACCCCGGAAGTAGCGCAGCGATCTATCGCGGCCTAGCCACTGTCATTACAGGTGGAATGGTTTCTAGCGCCTTATTCGTCTTAGTTTTTATGTCCGCCCTACTTTCAACGAGTTTGTTTCGCACTATCACACCCGCCGCCACTCATAACCGCGACTTAAAACTCCCAGAAGCCACCACTGCATAATATCCAACAGGTGGCCTTAATTTATTCACCCCATACAGATAACAGAATCAAACTACCGGTATGGGCGTGAATATTTTCCTCGAAGGGCACTTTACGACGCTGTCTACCACCTATTCTAACAATTTAATTTGCTATAGTTTTATAGGTCAGTTAACCAATACGGAGAGAATTGGTTGAATCACCTCTTATAGACTGGCAAGGAATCAAGGATGAAGCCTCTAAAATATTTACTTTTGAGTATTCCATTTACACTGCCACTTATCAGCGAAGCCGCTTGGACAGAGAGGGCGCAAATTTACTACTTAAAAGTACACTCGAACGGTGTAGATGTCAGACTTAGAGGATTTGTCAATCCAGAGACAGAGGTGAGCTGCGTGAGCAAAAACACCTTTTTTCTTATTAATGACGACTCTACCATATACAATACCAAGGTATCTTTTCTACTTTCCGCCTATATGTCCCAGAAAACTGTAAAGTTCAGTTATTACGAATGTGAAGATGATAGGATTCGCCTAGGCTCAATCCGTTTTCATGATGAATAGCAGAATCTCATATGATTGACTGACCCTTTATAATTTGGGCCAGTCAATTCTTATCAATATCAATCTAGAAAATATCCGGATCAGCTATCAAACTTGCATTTTCCAACCCATAGTACTCGATCACCCAAGCATAACTCTGGTATATCTCATAACGAGTCGGATAGGCCCGCCCCACTTCATCCCAGCGTTTCCGCGCATTGGAATAGCTGGAACCTTTGATAACTCCTGACAACTCGAACTCATCACCATTATGAGGATTCATGACCGTTGTGGTATAGGGAACTTCAACCTCGCTATTTTCCACCATCATCCGCGCCATCATCAATCCATAGGCGGGTACATTAGATGGCATGGCATCTTTAACAGTTTCCTGGTTGCTTTTGGTCGATGTTTCCCCAACGGTCGTTGAAACACTAAAAGTCTCAGAAAAACTGAATGTAATGGAGCCACTATTTTCAACAGTGCCGGGAACACCGACCTTATAACCCTCGGTCAAGCTAACTCCAGCAGTAACCGCAATCCCCATAGTATTAGTCCAGGTATCTGTTTCACTCTTCCCGTCGGTATACCAGACTTCTGTACTGTCGTTTTGGGCAATACTGCCAGAGTTCTCAAGCAATCTCTCACCAAAGAATGTCCTGGTGTTGTTGGGGGTTTCCACAATCTGATCCCAATGAATCTCTACTCCAGATTCCACCAATTCCAAACGATCCGCAACGCAAGGGTAAATACTCCAAACTTTACTATCACTCGCAGTACCAGCAAATCCAACTACTGACCGGGTTCCAATACTTAGATGGTATTCCTCCCACTTATACCAGCCATTATTACCTCCAAAGGTAATATCACGGGTTGAGTTATCAGCCATGTCTTTCAAGTAGACTCGAATCCTGGAAATATTGCCATCGCGCTTTTTATAGAAGCGCCAACCCTGAATATATTCGGTAGCACCAAGCAACTTTCGATATCCGGAGATAGTGGTTTTACCAACCTCCTCATCTCCTGCATATAAGTATTCGAGCTTTAACCCTTTGATTCTCTCATCACCGCTAAAACTGGTTATAGCGGTGATCTTGTCTCCAGGGGTTCGGGTGGTAACATAGCTATCGCACATATCGAAATCACTACCATTTCCACTCTTACCATACTGAAATATTGTATCGTACCTTAGGGTCCCACCATTATCTGATGTGTTGAAGTACTGATCCAAAATATTTTCTGTTGCACTTATCTGCGCAGAAGCCAATAAACCTAATATCGCTGTGACGAAATACTTCATAGTCAACACCTTCTTTATAAGATTATTCTTTTAAACGGATACAACTATCTGAGTACAACCTTTTGTCAACTTCGTCCGTGTCCAGCCCTCCTGTATTGCCTTTATTGTTTAAGTTTTCCATCCTGTGGGGTGAAAAATAGAAGTAATCTGACTTCGCACTACCAGAACGAGCCCACCACCAACGCAGTAGCGACAAGCAGTAGCACGGATAGAACTCGATAGTTCTGCCATAATGGCTGTGCTTTTAGGGATACAGTCTCAGTGTCAAAATCGCTTTTAGACCAAGTGAAAGACTTGGCTTCTTCGCTAATCTCAGTTGGATAAAGCAGGCTGGTAATCACCAATACCAGTGAACAGAAGACAAACAAAATTGGAGCAATATAGAGGAAATGTAAGTTTGTCCAGTCGAAGACTTCATTGACAAAAAAGAGGCCAACACCGCCCAAGGTACCTAACAGCAAAGTAGCTATAGCTCCCTTGGAGTTAGCACCACGCCAAAAGAACCCGATCAGGAAAAGTGCCAGTACAGGGGGAACTGCATAGGAAAGCACCTTCTGCAGATACTGGAATAAGGAACCAAAACTCTCAATCTGTGGTGCCCAAAGTACGGCAAGTATCATAAAGATAAAGGTAACCAGCTGACCTACACGCATTAACTGGTGCTGGTTTAGGCCCGGAAAAAACTTCCGCACAAAGTCCATGGTCACCAGCGTGGAAGCTGAATTAAGCGTGGAATCAATTTGCGACATTAGTGCAGCAACAAAACCGGCCAACACTAGCCCCAGGATACCGACAGGCAACAGCTCAAATAGCAGAGTGGGATAAACCATATCTGCGCGCTCTAGCTCGGGGAAAATAACAATCGCCATAGTGCCAGGCAGAACCATGATAAACAGCACGGGAAGTTTGAGCAGACCGGCAAATAAGGCTCCCCAGCGGCCGTGATTAACATCTTTTGCACTGAGTACCCTTTGCACCATAAATTGGTTAGTACACCAGAAATAAAAACCCAGCAAAGTGACTCCCGTAATTAGCCCCAACCAGGGCACACTCGAATCACCGATGGGCCGTATCAGACTCAATTGTTCCGCCGAGACCTGGGATACAACATTTTCCCAACCTCCTGCGCGATCCAGGGCAAAAATACTGATCAGGATTGAACCAAATATCAGCAGCAGCGCCTGAATGGTGTCGGTATAAATAACCGCAGCCAAACCTCCACAGATGGTGTAGATACCCGCGATCACCGCCAAAATTGAAATCGTGGTCCAAATTGGTAATTCAGGAAATATCAATTTCATTACCAGGGCCCCTGCATAGAGGCTACCTGCAGTATCAACCACAATATTCAGGAAAATAGTCAATCCCGAAAAATAAGTGCGCGCGGTGCTGTTAAAGCGACGCTCAAGCATTTCCGGCATCGTGTAAATGCGCGAGCGAAGAATTGTGGGCAGATAGAAAACGGCAAAGAAAACCAGGATAACCGCCGCCATCCACTCATAGTTGAAGACCGCTATGCCAGTGCTGTAAGCATCTCCGGCTAAGCCGATCAAAGTGGTACTCGATATATTGGAAGCGAACAGGGATAAGCCAATCAAGGGCCATACCATTTTCCTCCCAGCCAGGAAGTAGTCCTCTGCAGTATCGTGGCGGCGACTTAGGAAGAGCCCAAGGGCGATAGTGAAAACAAAATAGACGACCAGAATGGTCGCATCGACTGGGTGAAGACCAAAATCGACCGGCATAACTTCCTCGTTCACTGCTAGCAGCGTATTTTTAGAATGATTTGCTTGAACTTGGACAAAAATTAAATCACAGTGATTTAATTAAGTAAAGCCAAGCTTCAATAAACAAAAAAAGCCATATCAATCAATAAGTTATATAAACTCAGATCTTAGTACCAACGAAGCCAATAGACTAAGCAAAGGCTTTAAAGTTACACTTTTAACAATAGAACCGGACAATCGGTGGCCGGATCAGATCACGTTTCATCTCAGGGGGCACGGATGGGTAAAGGTAGCAATTCCAGTGGTTTACGCCGCTATAACGAGCGAGTGGTGCTCACGACCTTGCGGAAGACTGGCGCAGCCTCCAAGTCCGACCTAGCGCGCCAAACTGACCTCACCGCGCAGGCGGTTACCCGGATTGTCGATGATTTGGAAAACGCAGGGCTGGTGATGCGAGAGGGACGCCGACTGGGCGGCAAAGGCCAACCCTCGATTATGTACGTTATTAACCCTACTGGTGCTTACTCTGTCGGCATCAAGGTGGGACGGCGCAATATCGAGCTGCTACTAATGGATTTTGGTGGCACAGTACTAAAGAAAATTTGCCACGAGTTTGAATTCCCGGAGCCCGAATTTTTATTGGCAAAAATTGAATCGGGCCTCCAGGCACTTACTGATACCCTACCCGCTAAGGACAGAGGGAAACTAGTGGGCGTGGGTATCGCTATGCCCTGGTTTATCGGCGCCTGGACCGAAGAGCTCAATATGAGTGAAGAACTTGCCGCCCAGTGGCAGGAAATTAATTTTGCTGAAGAAGTTGCTCAGCGCACACATCTGCCGGTCTTCTTCGAGAACGACTGTTCCGCTGCTGCTGTTGCCGAATTGCAGTTTGGCAATGGCCAAGACATATCCAATTTTCTCTACGTTTATATCGGGACCTTTATCGGTGGAGGCCTGGTATTAAATGGCAGTCTGGAAACCGGCGTCCATGGCAATGCGGGCAACCTGGTTTCCCTGCCAGTACCCCGCTCAAAACTTAGCAGCACCCCTGAAAATCAAGGAGCATTTGAGCTACTCCTCAATCGCGCTTCACTATTTGGGCTGCGCAGACATTTACGAGAGTGCGGCATCGAAATTACCAGCACTTCCGAACTTGAAACGGTAATGGACCAGGCCCGCCCTCAGATCCAGGAGTGGCTGGACGACTGTGCAGATGCGCTGGTTTATGCATTTCTATCGGCAATCAGCGTACTGGACCTGGAGGCTATTATTGTCGATGCGCATTTACCCCGCTTTTTATTAGACGAACTGGTCGAAATGATCTCTCGCAGGATAAAGCAGGTGGCACCTTCAGGTGTATTTGCGCCCAAAATTGTCAGTGGAAAAATTGGAGTCGACGCTATCGCCACAGGCGGTGCGATTCTGCCTTTTTACTCAATTTTTGCACCGGATAAAACAGTTCTATTAAAGGGCGGCATACCAGGAAGAATATCTACCTGATTGCGCCTTAATTGGAACCCCAGAAAAGCATAAAAATAACTCTGGGCTCCTTAAGAATAATCAAAGTAATAACTCACCGGCAAATTTCCAATCAGCACTAATGAGGTAAATATCATGGCATTTAATCTCGATAATAAATGGGTATGGGATTTTTGGTTCGCGCAGGACGGCGACCAGTACCATGTATTTTACCTTCAAGCCGATAAATCACTGGGCGATCCTGAGCTGCGCCATTGGAATGTATCTGTCGGTCATGCCGTTTCTACGGACCTTATTCATTGGACAACGCTCCAGGATGCATTAAAACCCTCACCTCGAACTGCAACCGCCAGTGAGGAAGCTGCAGACTCTTACACTACCTGGACCGGCTGTGTACACAGAGAAGGCGATACCTGGTATATGTTTTATACCGGTACTAAATATTCGGAGAAAGGCCTGATTCAGCGGGTCTGCCTGGCAACTTCCAAGGACTTATTACACTGGGAAAAACACCCCAACAACCCCCTGGTGGAATTAGATCCCAATTTCTACGATGGCCTGAACCTTGAATATTGGCACGATGCATCCTGGCGTGACCCATGGATCGTTAAAGACCCCACGCAGAATCTCTACCATATGTATCTCACTGCGCGCTGTAACCAGGGCAGCCCTGATGGGCGTGGCGCAGTTGGCTATGCCAGTTCAACGGACTTAATTCACTGGAAAGTGGGGCAACCGGTACTGGCTCCCGGCTGGTATGGCGAAATGGAAGTACCGCAAATTGAATACATCCATGGCCGCTACTACTTATTCTGCTCAGTATCGACAAAGTTCCACAGCGCTGCCCATCGACAATCCATGCAGGGTACACCACTGACTGGCACAAAATATTTTATCGCCGATGATCTGAATGGCCCATACGAAGTGGTTGGAGATGGCTTTATCGGCGCAGACCAGCAGGGATCACTCTATTCCGGCCGGGTTATCCAGGGGCCGGACCAACATTGGTATCTGCTGGCTTTTAATAGGGACGATGCCGAGGGCAACTTTATCGGCGGTATCAGCGACCCCATGCGCATCGAGTTTATGGACGATGGACAATTGGAATTGGCCAAAGACTAGCAGGCAGGAATCGCAACCAAATCCTTAGGTAGATGCTCACCAGAAGCATCTACTGCCCCGTATCCCCTTCTCCCGCAACCAGTGCTACTTAGAAAGACAAGCAGCGCTGTCACCAAAAGCAAAGATCGATACCGCGAAAATTACTACTTCCCCTTGGTTTACTTATCTATTTCCTGATTCCACTGCGTAAATTCCGCAAATTTTCGTATTGCCTTTATTAAATCACAGTGATTTAATAAATGTGTTCGCGGGGAGAGGTCCCACCCATGCGGTAACAGGAAGAGAGTCTCGAGCCCGCAGAGAACGGGCCGTGAAAAATCTAATAACCATAAGAGATGATTGAGGAGAGCGCCGTGATTGCAGAGGGCTTCCAAGCAGGTTCAGAGACACAGAAACACTTTAAACCACACTCCATAGCCCTGGCAGTTGCCATGGCCTCCAGCGTTGCGGTACCGGCAACAGCTGAGGAAATGCCGGAAATTGAAGAGGTGATGGTTACCGCAACCGCCCGACCGGTTACCAAGATGGAATCAAGCGTATCCGTTAGCGCACTGGACACTGAGGAAATGGCGAAGTACGCCCCGCGCTCTACCGCAGAGCTGTTCCGCAGCTTACCCGGTATTCGGGCGGAATCCTCCGGTGGCGGCGGCAATGCAAATATCACCGTTAGAGGTATTCCCCTGGCAACTGGCGGCTCCAAATATATGCAAATCCAGGAAGACGGATTGCCTGTATTAGAATACGGCGATATTAATTTCGGTAACACTGACAACTTTGTTCGCACCGACTCCTCTCTCGCACGTATAGAAAGCGTACGCGGCGGCTCTGCCTCCACCTTTGCCAGCAATTCCCCTGGCGGTGTGATCAATATGATCAGCAATACCGGCGAAGAAGAGGGTGGTAATGTAGGACTTTCGTTTGGTGCGGACTACGATGAATCCCGCCTGGACTTTGGCTATGGCCACCACTTGAATGATTCTTTGCGATTCTATGTCGGCGGATTTTTAAGAGAGGGGGAAGGCATCCGCGAGACCGGCTTTGATGGGGATTCCGGCGGCCAACTCAAGGCCAACCTCACCAAAGAGTTTGATAACGGTTATGTCCGCCTCTATTACAAACATCTCGATGACCGGGTAACAACTTATCTTCCTGGCCCTGTAACCTATAAAGGCGATGGTGAATTCGGCACGGTTGCCAACTTCGATGCCAGCAGCCAAACCCTGCATTCCGATAATTATCGATACATTTCCACTTTTGATGCCTACGGCAATCCGGTAACCCGCGACTTATCCGACGGTATCGAATCACTGGTGGAAGCCTATGGCTTTGAAACCAAATTCGAATTTAATGATGGCTGGACTGTTACCGACAAATTCAGAATTTCTGATGTTAGCGGCAGCTTTATTTCCCCCTTTATCGATACTTTCGGCGATTACGGACCACAATCCACACAGGATATGGCTGATACCATTTGTGCAAATGCCGTAGGCAGTAACGGAGAGGCCATAGACTGTAGCGCCGGCACAACGGTGACTTATGCCAATGGTGAAGAAGCCGAAGGCCTCGCCTATGTCGACCTGCTCTTTGATACAGAAATACACGATTTGGGTCTGATAGTTAACGACTTTAAAGTCGATAAATTAATTGGCGATAATATTGTTGTTTCCGGTGGATTCTATTACTCCACCCAAAATATCAAAACCAGCTGGAACAGTTGGAATGCCCTAATTCAAACTGTTGACGGCAGCAATTCTGAAAACCTCACCATAACTGCCAATGCCAACGGAGATGTACTGGTAGATGATGGGGTCTGGTCTGCAAGCTTTCTTTCCTGGGCCTGGGACCTGGAATATGAAACTTATGCACCCTATATGAATGTGGCGATCGACATCGGCAACTTTACCTTCGATGTCAGTGCCCGCCACGATATGGTCAATGCCAAAGGCTCCCTGGTTTCCAGCTGCTGCGGTGGTGATACAGACTACGATCTGAATGGCGATGGTATTATCAGCGACGTGGAAAGTGCTAGCGCTTCCGATGCCTTTGGATTCACCGGCGGCGTCATCACAATGGCCAATGGATCCACCCAGCTCGTTGACTACGATGCAGACAACACCTCTTTCTCTCTCGGTGGAAATTATATTCTCAACGACAGCATGGCTATTTTTGCCCGCTACAGCGAGGGTGGTCGAGCAATTGCCGATCGGCTTCTACAAATTAGCGGCGCCCTCAACAGTGACGGAAGCCTAACCGACACCACCGATGGCTTCGACTCTGTGGACCAGCTGGAAATTGGATACAAACTCTCAACCGGCGATCTGGATTTCTTTGCAACTTACTTCAATACGGTCACTGAAGAGACCAATGCAGAAATCACTAGCGGCTTAACGTTTGTACGCGAGTATGAAGCCCAAGGAATCGAGCTGGAAGCAGCCTACAGTTATGGAGACTTTTCCGTAAATGGAAACCTCACCTGGACCGACGCCGAAATTTCAAAAGATGCCAACGACAGTTCTGTCGTAGGTAATACGCCGCGCCGTCAAGCTGATTTCATTTACACGATTACACCGCAATATAACTTTGGCGATGACTTTACATTTGGTGCAAGCCTCCAAGGGTCTACAGAATATTTTGTTTCTGACTCCAACCAGTTGAAACAGGAAGGTTATGTCCTGGTCAATCTGTTTGGTTCTTATTACCTGACAGAAGACCTTACCGTTTCCTTTAATGTAAACAACCTCACCGATGAATTTGTTGTTACCGAAGTTGAAGAGTCTTACGCAGAAGTTGGAGACATAGTACGCGGACGGGCTATCAGTGGCCGCTCCACCAGCGTCAGTTTCAATTACGCTTTTTGATCGTTGTTCTTCCCTACTCTAGTAAGTGGTTTGCAGTTCTGCCCATAGCTTTGCAAACCCCGAGCGTCTGGCCCCCACCGGCGCTCGGTTTTTTTCTTTCAGAAACAATATAACCAGCTATAAACTATCAGTGGTGTAAGTTCAGCAACCATCAACTGATAATACGAATAACTTATGTAACCCGGGGAGCGGATTAGGATGGAAATGCAAGGCAATGCGGTAGATACCTTGCTCGGCGGAATTGAAGCCGGTGGTACCAAATTTAACTGTGTGGTAGCCGCTGGGATTAATGACATCCGTGAGCGAGCCAGCTTCCCAACCACCGATCCAGAACATACGCTATCCAAGGTCGCTCAGTTTTTTCACGAAAGCAGTCAGCGCCACGGCACTGTTTCTGCGCTGGGCATAGCCAGCTTTGGTCCGGTAAACCTGGACCCAGAATCCGCCTACTATGGCTATATCACCCAAACACCTAAAGCTGGCTGGTCCAATACCAATATGGCTGGCTACTTCAGCCAAGCCCTGTCGGTACCAGTTGCTTTCGATACAGATGTTAATGGCGCCGCCCTTGGAGAGCGCCTCTGCGGCGCCGCTACAGATGTAAAGAATTTTGTCTACGTAACCATCGGTACCGGTATCGGCGCCGGCATTATGATCGACGGGCAGCTGATCAATGGATCTATGCACCCGGAAATTGGGCATATGTTGATGCCTAGAGACAGCCAAAAGGATTCTTTTAAAGGCAACTGCCCATTTCATAACAACTGCCTTGAAGGACTGGCCTCAGGTCCTGCGATAGAGGAGCGTTGGGGACTGCGTGGCCAACACCTGGAACAACATCATCCGGCCTGGGACCTGGAGGCGGAGTATCTGGCCACTATGTGTGTCAACCTTACCAGCTGCTACTCACCACAGCGGATCATACTGGGGGGTGGAGTGATGATACAGGCGCACCTATTCAACCGTGTAAGACAAAAATTCCTAGCCTTAGCCGGTGGTTACTTTCCCCAAGTCTCAGAAAGTAATATTGAACGGTATATCGTTGCACCAAAACTAGTGGGAAGATCCGGTGAAGTCGGCTCCCTACGGATGGCCCAGCACCTATACAACACCAAAAACGTCATTGCCTGAATCAGGGAGGGGACATCCCCTTCCTGCCATCCTCTTTTCAGTGGACGTGGTTCCCACGCGCAATATCCCTATTTCTGTGATCACGACCACTTCTTGGGCAAAAACTTGCCATGCAGAGTGATTCCTGCGGCAGTAACCCCCTCCCCAGCTAGCGATTCCCTTTATCTATCTGTTAGGCTTCCATATAGATACCTCTAGTAAGCAGGGCGATAACAGGTAAGTTTCAGCGCCCCTCAGGGATAGCAATGAAAATAATTAGATTATTAGTGATAGGTATTCTTAGTGCCTGTTGCCAGCTGGCAGCAGCCGGCAGTGCCGAACCCACAACTTTCACCCGCCCGGGGATACTGTCCTACAACTTTTACTCTGATTTACTAGAGCGTGAGTACGTTATTGACATAATGCTGCCTCTCTCGTACACCCCGGAAAACACCGATCGCTATCCAGTCATTTATATGACCGATGGCTTTCTGCATTTCCCTATGACAGCCCCTAACCTTCTTCAGGAACAGGTTCCCGATGAGTTTGGCAATGTCAAAATGCCCCCTGTAATTCTGGTAGGTATCTCCCACGCTTTTGACAGCCCGAATTTCGCCCAGCGAGTAATGGATTTCACCCCCGTGCCTGGTGTGATCAAAGGTGCTGAACTAGGTGGCGGCGCCGATCACTTTCTTGAGTTTATCGAAGAGGAACTCAAACCCTTTATCAATAATAATTTTAAAGGTAACGAAGAAGACGAAACCCTAGTGGGCCATTCCCTGGGTGGGCTTCTGGCTCTCCATGCACTTTTTAACCACACCAACAGCTTTGACCGATATGTTATTGGAAGCCCCAGTATTTGGTGGGCTGATAAGCAAATTTTAGATAGTGAATTGGCCTATGCAGAACGCAATGCCGATTTGGGAAAAAGTGTGTATTTATTTATTGGTGGTGAGGAGACTTGCAGTGAAATCGACTCAGTTTGTGCAGTAAAAGACTTTTCTCAACTAGTAAAAAGACTGAAGTCCCGTAACTACAATAGCCTTACCCTAAGAAAACGTGTGTTTGATAACGAGAATCACGGTAGTGTTGTTAATCCAGGCTATGATCGAGGGATAGAGAAAGCCTTTAAAGCAAAGCTTATTCCGCGAAAGTACTCCTTTTAAATAAAAAATTCAAATTCATTTAACTAAGAGTTTTCGGAGAAATCTAGCTATATTCAAGCACCAGCCTCTTAAACATACAAGTCAACTTACATTAAGAAGTACTTATAGATAAGGGAAGAGCGGGAACCAATCCCCGCTCCAAAGCTAAGCTTTTCTCAAACGGCGTAAATGCTCTTCATGAGTCTTACGCATATTAATAACATAAGTGCGACTTAACCGATCATGCAATAATTTGTTAACCAGGAAGAAGTTGATAATCCATGCAAAAAGCCCAAATGCACTAGTGAAAGCAAAGCTCACAGTTCTCCAAAGCCCTCGCAAGTATCCAATCCGCCCAAATTTTTGACTGGTTACTCGATAGCCCATTATATACTTGCCAGGTGTTGCCTGAAGTTTGGAACACTCAAACAACCAAGCAAATAACAGGTAGGCTCCAAAACAAAAAGGTATGACTTTTGCGGCTGCTACAGCTTCCGGCAATCCAAAGATTTTCATCATCGCCGCAGTTGCAAGAGAGCCTACGGCCATATAAGTCATAACCAAGTCTAAAAAGAATGCAACGCCTCTAGGTACAACATCACCAAAAAAGTACTTTTCATAGCGCTCTTCAAATTCAGCCTCACTTTGTGCCTCTACCTTGCCCCCGCCACGAAGCCCTTGCAAAGGATCAATACGGGACTCATGGACTTCCAAGCTATTAAATATGCTATTGCACAACTTCTCGTCAAGCGCTTGGTAGAGGTAAGACGCATTCCCTCGCCAATCGAACAGCTGGTCACAGTACTGCAGGATGTTCGGCGTTACTTGTGGGCGAAACCTTGCGGATTTCCCCCCCTCTACAGCATTTTGATTAAATTGAGCAAAGCGTTCAAATACAGAAAGACCTAAGTTCCAATTATACTCCTCATCCAGCATATAGGGACTCTTGGTGAGAAAGTCCCAACTCCTCTCCAGGCTCATTTCCAAGTGATTATTGAGCATCTCATCAACTTGCTTAAGCACCCGCCGAAATTCTTCAATACGCAAATCTCTATCCGGATCTTGCGCTTCCCGAGATTCACTTGTCTGCGTATCAGGGGATACACCTTCGCTCTGTTCCAAGGGGTCAGAAACGCCCTCTTTCTTCGCTGGGTGTTCTTCAGCTGCAAGCGGAGTTGACACTTCATCAGTGGAAGGCCGCACTTCTACTTCCTGCGCCCCTTCTAATACAGCTATCCTTTCACTGTTAACCTTCTCATGGCTTGTATTTCCCGCCTGCCCAAGTGAAGGAGTTTCCAAGGAGGCTTCCGCATGCCCGGCAGTCTCCTCTTGCAATTGCTCAGCCAGCTTCAATGCTTGCTTATAAGCTGTATGAAGTGCCTGGAATTCTTCCGGCTTTTCATCTGGGCGGGTTTGCTTTAGTTTTTTTGCATAAGCGCGCTTAATCGCCCGAGCATCAGTGATGGGGTTAATTTCAAGAATGGCCCAGGGATTCATCAAATCCAATCCTCACCATCCAAGCGATCCAGAATTTCACTAACCTCAGTTCGAGCCTTAATAATTTCTGTAGGGTTTTGCCTTTCTAGGACGCTATCAAAGGATGACAGTAATTTGGCAATATACTCACGCTGCTCGCCAAGACTGGATTCATACAAGCGCTCACCACGAGCAATGATTGCCTGGTTTTTTTCATCTTCACGGGGGTGAAATTTCAGTTTTGCCAGTTTTTGCAGGGCTTCAGCCTTTTGTACATCGGTGAGAGCTCCCGGCGTAAACTCGATTAACTTGTTGAAGGTTTTACCCGTGGAGACCACGGTCACATCCACTTCCAAAAGCCCATTCATATCGTAGGTATAGCGAATATCTGCCGCTTCTTCCCCTTTAGGCTTTTTCGGCACAGGAACCGTCATCTCACCCAGGTACACATTTTTAGATACCAGGCGATTCTCTCCTTGGTATACGTCTACACAAAGTTGGGTTTGATCATCCCGAGCAGTCCACACTCGCCTTACAACACTGACTGGTACAACCGTGTTGCGCTCGATAATAGGCATAAAGTAGGCACCGAGCTGCGGATTATCTTCATTGATAACACCCGTTCCCAAGGTGTAAGGGCATACATCAGTCAGAACAATATCATCCAGTGCTGAGTTCTTTTCTTTTAAGCCAGCCTGAATAGCCGCCCCCATCGCAACGACAGTGTCCGGGTCCAAATGACAAGATGGCAGACGGCCAAACATTCGACCAACCATTGAACGAAACTGGGCCATGCGCGTCGAACCGCCAACCAATACCACTTCATCAATTTTCTGTGGGGGCAAATCAGCATCACGCATTGCCCGCTCAATTGGCCGCTTCGCTCTTAACAACAGAGGTGTGCTGAGTTTCTCAAACCACTCTGGAGTCACCTGGAATTGCAGGGAGCGTCCATCAAGTTGTAATTCAAGTTTTTGCTCAGGCAGCTGGCTGACTCGACGTTTGGCGCTTTCCATTTGCATATATAAGTTTTGCAAATCGCGAGGGCTTAAAGCCTCTTTCTTAATATCAAACTCAGCCAGGACATCATCGATCATTGCCTCAACGAAATCCTCTCCACCAAGGAAGTTGTCTCCGGCACTGGCATGAACTTCCATAATGCCATCGAAAAACTCCAGGATGGAAACATCGAAGGTGCCACCCCCAAGATCTAAAATAAGGAAGTTTCCTTCGCGCTTGTCATGTAAACCGTAAGCAATGGCAGCCGAAGTTGGCTCGTTAATAAGGCGCTCTACTTTTAATCCCGCAAGCTCTCCTGCCAACTTAGTGGCATGGCGCTGATTATCATTAAAATAAGCTGGGACACTGATTACCGCTTCGGTTACCTCTTCACCAAGAAAAGTTTCAGCATCTTCTTTGAGCGCACGTAAAACTAACGAGGAGAGTTCTGTTGCACTAAATTTCTGTTTCCCCAGGGAAACTTTGTGGTCAGTGCCCATCAAGCGCTTAAACGCAGCCACAGTGGTACTACTGTGGTTAATAAGACGCTCTTTAGCCGTTTTGCCGACTAGCAGAGTGCCAGAATCATCAAGCCCCACAACTGACGGGGTCAAAATTTCACCCAAACGGTTGGGGATTAGTTTTACCCCCTCGTCGGTCAGTACCCCGCAAGCACTATTAGTGGTTCCCAAGTCGATACCAATAATGGCCATATTTCCCCTACCTACCCTTGGATTCGAATTGCAAAAACGATCGAATCTTTATAATTTTTAATACAATAGTTTTAGCTATATTTATGGCGCATTATTCTAAGCGGCCTTGACCACAAATTGCCAGATAAGACACCGCTATAAAACAATATCAGGGGATAGGTACTCACAAAGTGAAGCGTGATTAAGCGGTTAGTTGTGGCCCAAAGGGCTGAGCCACGAAAAGATAAATATAATAATTAGGGGGCGCGACGTTCTATATTCCAGTTTCCGTTTTCTTCACAACGATAAATAAAACGATCGTGCAATCTATTTTCACCCCCTTGCCAAAACTCAACAGCATTGGGCACTACACAGTAACCGCCCCAAAATTCTGGCAATGGAATTGTTTTACCGGCAAAGCGAGCCTTCTCTTTATCAAACTGCTGCTCCAGTTCCTCCCTGGACGAAAGCGGCCGGCTCTGGTGCGAAGCCCACGCGGCCAACTGGCTATCCAGGGGGCGCGACTGGAAATAGGCCTCTGCCTGCTCGCGGGAAACAGGTTCCACCTTCCCATAAACAATCACCTGCCGCTCGAGACGGCACCAGGGAAACAACAGCGACACCTGAGGGTTAACGGCCATATCTCGGGCCTTGTCACTCTGTAAATTGGTATAGAAAACGAAACCCTTCTCATCGAAGCCTTTCAGCAAAACAATCCGCTGCGAGGGGTGCCCGTCCGCGTTAGTGGTGGCAAGACACATGGCGCTGGCATCAACTAATTCTGCTTCAACAGCTTCTGCAAGCCACTTGCGAAACTGCTCCACGGGGGTCGGCTTCAATTCAGAGCGCCTTAAACCACCCATTTGGTATTCCCGACGCCATTGATCGATTTCCATGGTGATACTTCCTCGGTTGTTCTAGCTCAAAGTTTATTCAGCGAAGTGCCGGAAGGCTATTGTGCGGCAGCCACCTCGTCAAATTCCTCAAAATCTACTGACAGGTAAAGTAACCCAAGCGTACAAAGTTTCCTGCCGCAGTGCCGGGTGAATCTCAATTTTCCTGCGATATTGCCTGTGAAGGTGCAGACTCTGCGGGTGCTTGCACGGCTTTTGGTGGGCCGCTAGGCTCACTGCATTTTTACACGAATAAGGAAAATGGTGCTTATGTCCTCTGCGCCCACATGCGCCCAGGTGCTGATGCGCCTGCTGCGCGAATACCAGGTAGAAAAAGTTTTCGGGATTCCCGGCGTACATACCATTGAACTGTATCGCGGCCTGCCCGGTAGCAACTTGATGCATATCACGCCAAGGCATGAGCAGGGCGCCGCCTTTATGGCAGACGGTTATGCCCGCGCCAGCGGCAAGCCCGGTGTCTGTTTCCTGATCACTGGGCCGGGGCTGACCAACGCAGCCACTGCGATGGCGCAAGCTTACTCAGACTCAATTCCCATGCTGGTTATTTCCGCCGTCAATCGCCGGGAAGACCTTGGCATGGGCCGTGGGCGCCTGCATGAGCTACCCCGCCAAAGCGATGCCAGTCGAGGCTTCTGTATCTGGCAGCACACCCTGACCCAGGCAGAACAATTACCGGAAGTGATGGCACGGGCATTCCAGCTATTGCAGTCCAGCCGCCCCGGCCCTGTCCATATCGAAATCCCTATCGATTTATTCCCCGCGCCTATGTCCGGCAAGCTGGACGATTACCGCGCGGCACCCAATGCCATGGTACCGGCAGCCAACGCGACAGCTATCGCAACTGCTACCCAGTGGCTGCAAGCTGCCGAACGCCCGGTGATTCTCCTGGGCGGTGGCGCGCAATCTGCTGGAGAGGCGGCAACACAGGTATCAGAAAAAATTGCAGCTCCAGTCTTCCTGTCTCTGGCCGCCAAAGGCGCTGTCGATGAAAGACATCCTCTGTGTGGCGGAGCCAATCTCAGTTTTGATTGCGTGCGTGAGCGAGTGGAAACTGCCGATGTGGTCTTGGCCGTTGGCACAGAGCTTTCGGAAACCGATCGCAACCTGGTGAGAGAGGATTACGCTTTCTCCGGCAAACTGATCCGCATCGACATTGATCCGGCTCAGCTGGTATGCAATGCCCAGCCGGACTTGGCCATCTGTGCCGATGCAGTAGAAAGCCTTCAGCAATTAAGCGAAGCCCTGGTTCAGTGCGAAGAGAGCTCAAAACAGCGCGTAGAAGAGGAAGTTTCACAATTAATCGGTAACTGCCGCAAAGAGTGGTGGGAAGGTTCTGAGGAGCGCTTCCCTTGGGTTGAAGCTCTGCGCGAAGCCCTGCCCGATGAGGGAATTCTGGTTACCGACTCCACACAACTGGCCTATAACACTAACCACGCCTTGCCGCTGTACCATCCTCGCAGCCATATTACCTGCACCACCGGTTACGGCACGCTGGGCTTTGCCCTGCCCGCCTCGATCGGGGCCAAGTTATCCAGCGAGCGGGACGTAGTTGCCTTGATCGGCGATGGCGGCCTGATGTTTACTCTCGGTGAGCTGGCCGTTGCAGTAGAACAGCAACTGCCCCTGCCAATACTGGTTTGGAATAACAGCGGCTATGGAGAGATTCGCGACTTTATGGATGCCGCAGAAGTACCTCAAGAAGGTGTTAATCTTCGCACTCCGGATTTTGTCGCACTGGCAAAATCTTTTGGCGCTGAAGGTTGTCGCATCGACAAACCACAGCAATTAGCTACGGCAGTCGCAGAAGCCCTGCAACGCAAAACACCAACAATTATCGAAATCACCGCCCCTTGAACTGGCGCGAAGCAAACGGAAGCGTGACATGACAGATTTCAGCAAGCTGCATACCGACAAACTGTTTATCAATGGTGAGTGGCGCGAGCCCCTCGGCACCAGTTCCCATCCTGTAATTAACCCCGCCACTGAAGAAATGATTTGCCAGGTGGTGGAAGGCTCTGCTGAGGATGTGGATATTGCCGTTGCCGCTGCCCGCAGCGCCTTTCGCAAGTGGCGCCATACCAGCGCAGATCAGCGCTCAGCCCTGCTAAATGCCATTGCTGACGGTATGGAAGAGCGCAAGGAAGACTTGATCCAGGCGATCTCACAAACCCTGGGTTGCCCCGCCCATATCACCCGCTGGTTGCATGTGGATGGCCCTATCTACGCCATGCGTTACTACGCCGGTCGCACCTCCATAATGGAAGAGACCGAAAAGGCGGCCCACTCGGTATTAATCCGGGAGCCGATTGGCGTGTGTGGCTTTATTACCCCCTGGAATTATCCTCTGCACCAATTTGTCGGCAAAGTAGCGCCAGCCCTCGCAGCAGGCTGCACCATGATTACCAAGCCTTCGGAAACCACTCCGCTGCAGGATTTCGTCATGGCGGAAATTATCGAAGCAGCCGGCGTTCCTGCGGGCGTATTTAACCTGATCCCCGGTGCTGGCTCGGTCGTCGGCGCAGAGCTGTCATCGCACCCGGGAATCGATATGGTGTCCTTTACCGGATCCACCCGTGCAGGCGTTGAAGTTGCCAAGGCTGCAGCGCCCACAGTTAAAAGGGTAACCCAGGAGCTGGGTGGCAAATCGCCTCTGATTATCACCCCGGATGCGGATCTTAAAGCAGCGGTTCGCTGGGGCTGCGAAGATGTATTTATTAACAGTGGCCAAACCTGCACCGCACTCACCCGTATGCTGGTTCCCGCTGAGCACTATGAAGAGGCAGTGGAAGTTGCCAAGCAGGTGGCTGAAGAAGTGGCCATGGGCACCGATGCCAATGCCTTTATGGGCCCCCTATCTTCCGCTCGCCAACTGGAAATCGTGCGCGGCTACATCAAGAAAGGGATCGAGGAAGGTGCCCGCCTTGTAACTGGCGGCCTCGATCTACCCACCGAGCTGGATAAAGGCTTCTATGTGAAACCCACGGTATTTGCCGACGTTCACAACGATATGGCCATTGCCCGGGAAGAAATCTTTGGCCCGGTGACCTGCCTGATCCCCTACAAGGATATGGATGAAGCCGTCGCCATTGCCAATGACACCGAATACGGTCTGTCCAGTGGCGTATGGGCTAAAGACGCCGAAAGCGCCATGCCTATCGTTCGCCGCATTGAAGCGGGCCTGTGCTTTGTTAACGGCGGTGAGTTTAACTACGACGCCCCCTTCGGCGGTTACAAGCGGTCCGGCAACGGACGCGAGTTTGGTGAGGCCGGTCTCGGTGAGTTTATCGAACTGAAATCCGTGCAGCTTCCCGCATAAACTTCTGCACCGCCCTCTAATGGGGGCGGTACTGTTGACTGCTAATCCCCTCCCCGTTATCTTTGCTCGCACATCACGAGAGTGGCTGACGCCAACGCCAACCTGCCGACCGGGGCAAGGTGGTTCTCTCTCTGCGGCACACAAGGCCTGCGGGGAGGATGGGGCTCTACCAGAGCAAACCAACCGGATTAGCGAACATCACTTCGCCGCTTCCACGTCAGTCCTCCATAGTTTTACCATTGGAGGGACCATGTCCGAATCACCGTTTTCCAGTAAAGACATTATCGAAATTCAAATCGCCAGCCAAAGAAGCCACACGGCAGTACGCGCGGTGAGAAGAGGTGATCGTCAGTTGTTGTGGCAACTACTGTTCGACACTGCCGAAGAGGCATTAAAATTTGCCACCAGTTGCCGCGCCAGTGAGCACCCTATTTCGGCCCATGAGGCCTGCGAACTGGCGGGATAAAGTAGAACCAACAGGCGCCGCGAGCTCGCGCCCGTTACCCTGTGCCAAGAGCACCCGACAGGAGCTAAAAACAATACCATGTCAAAGCCAGAACAATTCTTTGAGCACCTGCGCAGCGAACTCAAACAGATCGATGCAGACGGCCTGTACAAACGCGAGCGGATTATTACCTCCCAGCAGGCCGCTGAGATCCAGGTGAACAACGACACCCAGGTACTGAATTTTTGTGCGAACAACTACCTGGGCCTGGCCAACCACCCGGACCTGATTGAAGCGGCCAAAGAGGGGCTCGAACAGTACGGCTTCGGCATGGCATCGGTGCGCTTTATCTGCGGCACCCAGGACATTCACAAAGCGCTGGAATCGCGCCTGTCTGAGTTCCTGCAAACCGAAGACACCATTCTTTACACCTCCTGCTTCGACGCCAATGGCGGCCTGTTTGAAACTCTGCTGGGCCCGGAAGATGCCATCATATCCGACTCCCTCAACCACGCCTCCATCATCGACGGCGTGCGCCTGTGTAAAGCCAAGCGCTACCGCTACGCCAACAACGATATGGCGGAACTGGAGAAGCAGCTACAGGCCGCAGACGCCGCTGGCGCCAAGACCAAACTGATCGCCACCGACGGCGTTTTCTCTATGGACGGAGTTATCGCCAACCTCAAAGCCGTGTGCGACTTAGCCGACCAATACAATGCCCTGGTAATGGTGGACGACTCCCACGCAGTGGGCTTCCTCGGAGACCACGGCCGTGGCACCCATGAATACTGCGATGTGATTGACCGCGTCGATATTATTACCGGCACCCTGGGCAAGGCCCTGGGCGGCGCTTCCGGCGGCTTTACTTCTGGTCGCAAGGAAATTATCGATATGCTGCGCCAGCGTTCGCGCCCCTATCTGTTCTCCAACTCCGTAGCCCCAGCGATCGTCACCGCCTCCCTGAAGGTGTTGGATATGCTGACTGAAGGCGGCGAGCTGCGTGAACAGCTGCGCAACAACTCCGCATACTTCCGCAAGCGCATGTCCGAAGCCGGCTTTACCCTGGCCGGTGCCGACCACCCGATCATCCCGGTGATGATTGGCGATGCTGCCCTGGCGCAGAAAATGGCTGACAAGATGCTGGAGCGCGGTATCTACGTAGTGGGCTTCTTCTATCCGGTAGTGCCCAAGGGCCAGGCCCGCATCCGCACCCAGATGTCCGCCGCTCACACCCGCGAGCAGCTCGATCAGTGTATTGATGCCTTCATTGAAGTTGGCCGCGAACTGAATATTATCTAAACCAAACAGCGGTGCTGATACGGTAATTCTCACAAGGAATTCACCGGAGCGGCACCGCGCCCTGCCATTTGTAGTTTTAAAAACAATGAAAGCACTATCAAAGCTGAAATCTGAAGTGGGAATCTGGCTTACCGATGTGGAAATCCCCACACCGGGCCACAACGACCTGCTGATCAAGATTCACAAAACCGCAATTTGCGGTACCGACATGCATATCTACAACTGGGATGAATGGTCGCAAAAAACTATTCCTGTCCCTATGGTGGTAGGCCACGAATATGTGGGTGAAGTCGTCGGTATGGGGCAGGAAGTTGCAGGTTTCCAGGTGGGCGACCGTGTTTCCGGTGAAGGCCATATTACCTGCGGCCACTGCCGCAACTGTCGCGCCGGCCGCCGCCACTTGTGCCGCAACACTTACGGTGTCGGTGTAGACCGCCCCGGAGCTTTTGCCGAGTATCTGGTAATCCCCGCGCTCAATGCCTTCAAGATCCCGGATAACATTTCTGACGATCTCGCCTCTATTTTCGATCCCCTCGGTAATGCGGTACACACGGCCCTGTCTTTCGACCTGGTCGGCGAAGATGTACTGATTACCGGCGCCGGCCCTATCGGTATTATGGCTGCAGCAGTCGCCAAACATGTTGGCGCACGCCATGTAGTTATCACCGATATCAATGAATACCGCCTGGACCTGGCACGCAAGATGGGCGCTACCCGTGCCGTAAACGTTGCCAAGGAAAACCTCAGCGATGTGATGAGCGAGCTGGGAATGAGCGAAGGCTTTGATGTTGGCCTGGAGATGTCCGGCGTACCCGTCGCCTTCCGCGATATGATCGACGCGATGAACCACGGGGGCAAAATTGCCATGCTCGGTATCCCCGCAGGTGAAATGGCGATCGACTGGGGACAGGTTATTTTTAAAGGCCTGATGATCAAAGGTATTTACGGTCGCGAGATGTTTGAGACCTGGTACAAAATGGCCAGCCTGATTCAATCCGGTCTGGATTTAACCCCAATTATCACTCACCAGTTTTCGATCGATGACTTCCAACAAGGCTTCGATACCATGGGGTCTGGTGAATCCGGTAAGGTTATCCTGAACTGGAAATAAGTCCCGATGGCTGCGGGATTGCCCGCAGCCATTCTCCCTGCCCTCAATTTACCCCCCCCCTCTACCCCAAAATATCTTTGCGTTACCTGCCAGCTTCTACACATTTGCAGTTGCTACAGCTTAAACAGTTAGCGACTGAAATAGATCTGATCCTACCCACCAAAGACGGACACTCTCTTAAGCGATAAACTACGCAGCAGAGGTGCCCTATGACACGATCAAGTAAATCAACCAAAACCACTCGTAAAAAATACTCAGAGGAATATAGAAAAGATGCCCTAGCACTGGCGGTCAAGGTAGGGGTAAGCGTTGCCGCTAAACAGCTTGGGTTACATCCTTCCCAGATTTACGGATGGCGAAGCAAGGCTAAGTTACATCAGAGCCGAGGGGATGCCGAGAGAGAGCTGGCCACAGAGAATGCTCGCCTTAAGCGGCAGCTGGCTGAGCAGGCAGAGGAGCTGGCGATCTTAAAAAAGGCCGCAGCGTACTTTGCAAAGAGCCTGAAATGAGGTACGCCTTCATGCTAAAGCACAGGCATAAGTTCAGCATCAAAGCGATGGCTAAGGTATTGAGCGTATCTCGCAGTGGGTTTTACGATTGGGTGTCAAGATCGGCCGATCAATCCAAGCGCCAGCAGTACCAAATGGAGCTTGATGGTTTGGTACAGCAGCGCTTTATAGCCAGTAAAGAACGTAGTGGCGCCCCTCGCCTGACGAGGGAATTGGCCAGTGAGGGGAGTAAATATAATCAAAAAACAGTTGCTGCCAGCATGCGTCGACAGGGCCTACGGGCTAAAGCCGCCAAGAGATATAAAGCCACAACCTACTCAAAACATGGTCTGCCAGTGGCCCCAAATCTGCTCGAGCAGAACTTCAATACTGAAGCGCCGAATCAGAAATGGGTCGGGGATATTACCTACCTACGAACAGAAGAGGGTTGGTTATATCTGGCTGTAGTGATAGACCTATATAGTCGGCTGGTTATTGGTTGGGCGATGTCAGAAACGATGACAGCTACATTGGTCTGTGACGCCCTTCAAATGGCTTTATGGCGACGTAAGAAACCTACAAATGTTATCGTGCATACTGACAGGGGAAGCCAATATTGCTCTAAAGATTATCAATCTTTAATTACAGCTTATGATCTGCGGTGCAGCATGAGCGCCAAAGGTAACTGCTATGATAACGCCTGCGCAGAAACGTTCTTCCACTCACTTAAGGTAGAAGTAATCCATGGTAACCGCTTTCCTACAAGGTGCCTCATGCGGGAAACCGTATTTGAGTATATAGAAATAGACTACAATCGAAATCGCTTACACAGCGCCAATGGCTATCTCAGCCCTGAGGCGTTTGAGGAACAACTAGTCGCTTAGTGGTGTGTCCGTTGTTGGTGGGTAGGATCAATCATTAGGTTCCAGCCGACCTAACACACGATTCATTCAGCATCCCTGAAGCCTTTTTTACTGTACATCTTTATATTTATAGCGCCTGAACCTGGTACGATTGGACCGGATCGCTACCGCACTCTACTGCTGCAGTAGGTCTTCCGGTTTTTAGTCCAATTGATTCCAAGATAACAATCAGGATAATAAAGATCATATTTACCGCGGCACAAATGTTAAAAGTAAGAACATGAAACTTTATTTAACTTTGGCATTACTTCTTTTTACACCATTTGTCATAGCAGATGAAAACCTCTTCTATGTGGGAACTTGGCAATCAAATGAAAAAAAGACTTTAGCCAGCATGAACAACGTGGAGGACATACCCGAGAAAACCCAAATGCTCTTCCGCTCCAATTTCTTTGGGCGTCTCGTGAATGTAGTTCGAGCAGATTCGTTTGCAACTTACATCATAGGGGAAAAGCCTGAGGTATTGACATTTTCACCACATACGATTGAAGTATTGAGTACCGATACGATTCGTATCACATATTACGACGAACTCTTCACTTCTGATGAGACACGGATTTTAAAATACGAAAATAACTGCTACTCATTGCCAGTAACAAAATGGGAGTTTAGAGAATATTTTTGTCGTGTTGAATAAGACTCGCAACAAGCAGAAGTATACTCGCGTACTTCGAGTAATCGATCTCAGCTTCACCCCCCATACTTTGGGAAGTTACACTTAGAGAGACTCTGAATAACTCCATAATACCCCTGCGGATCTTGAAGGCTGCATACGTTAGGCACAGTTCACCGAAAATGACCTGGTTGAAACGCAGCAGCTGTCGCATTCAACCCCCACCCTTCAGGGCCTACAGATTTGTTAAGAGGCTCCATGAGTAGTCACCCAGTATGATCAAATACAGGAAGTTTCGAACGATGTTCCCACTTAAGAAATTCTACTTATCGACTTATAGCTTATTATTTGAGCAAATATGGTAAATTACTCCGCATCTAATTTTTTACAGATAGCCTTTATCACCCTATCGATTCTAGGTATTGCATTACTTTGGGCGCAAAACCGTTTTACAGCAATGCGGTACTTGTTAGGCGCCACTGCATTATTGATGACATTTAATTTTGTAGAAGAAACGAAAGTAGTTAATCTTGGCTATTTAATCACGCCTTCATTCTCATTATTGATGGGCCCATTATTTTTTGCTGTGGTTGCACAATTAATATCCACCAATTATCAACAACAGCGTAAACACTGGGTACACTTAGTACCAGCAGCAATCAGCTTATTATTTAATCACTGGCCCCAGTGGGTTTTAGCGGCCGGTACTTTAAGTCAGATTGTTTATTTCTCATTAAGTATAAAAGCGCTTATTCGATATCAACATATCTTGCCCCAAAACCGCTCCGATGCTAACAAATTGAGAGCTGATTGGGTTAAGCGTATCCTATGGGTTCTGGTTGGCGTTGCACTGGTGGATGCAGTGCGGCATAACTTGCAACCTTACTTACCCATTCCTCTTTTGCTCAGATGGTACCTTGTAATGCAGCTGAGCTATTTTTTGATTATTGCTTTGCTTGTAATTCGCGCGGTTAGGGAACCGCAGCTATTTGCGGGTTTAACAGATGGCGAACAAGCCCTGGGCTTATCCGTAATAGAAGGTTGTGATAAGGGAAAGTGCAAAGCTGACGAAACGACTCAGGCGGATGCCCTTTTCAAGGAGCTTAACAAACAGGTTCATAGTCAACAGCTCTATCGCCTACCAAGGCTATCCCTCCGGGACTTGGCACAACATACAGGGCTTGGAGAGAAAGATATTTCCTGGGCCATTAATCAGGGCTATGGCGGTAACTTTAATGACTATGTTAATGCTCAGCGTTTGGCCGATGTAGTTTCGCAACTTGATTCAGTAAAAGAGAGTAATTCGAACAAAAAAGTTCGTCTCCTCGATATTGCACTTGAAGCGGGCTTTAACTCTAAATCCAGCTTCAACAGCCTATTTAAACGTCACCTTGGGATGACTCCTAGTCAGTATTTAGTGGCAAAACCCCAATAATGGTTACTTTGGACGTGCAAAATCTGGATTTCGGACGCTAGAAGCTGAAAATTTTGGCATTTTGGCCTCTTTGATTCACAAGAGGTCATTATGAAGTTTTCTTCCTATTTTGTTCGTTCATGGAAAGCAGCGGTAGCTATTTTAGTGTTCATTAGCGTTGCTGCGCTCGGATCTTGGGGATGTGCATGGTACATCCCTCCCTCTTCCTACGGGTTAGCTGAACAGAATGCTCGTATTGTAGTTACCGATATCACAGTCATCGACACCCAGCATAATACAGCCGCAAGTAACCAAAACCTCGTCATTCAAGGTGGAAGAATTGCCCAAGTAACTAGTGATGTAATACCTGAGGTTGAAGGCGAGCTGAGGATTAATGGCCTGGGTAAATATGTGATGCCAGGCTTAATCGATATGCACAGCCATGTATGGGGGCGGTCCGATCTATTAGCTATATTAGCGCACGGAGTCACTCGCACAAGAGTTATGGCTGGCAATTCCCCTCAGCGTATTCTTAAAAAATGGATCGATACTGGGAATATAGCCGGCCCTCATATGGTGTTATCCGGTGCACCTGTTAATCAACATTCCCACTATGCCAGTGGCCGACACCACAAGTTTATTGGTAGTAAAGAAGAGGCTCGCCAGCTGGTTCGCCAGCAATATCAACAGGGGTACCAGCAAGTTAAAGTTTATGACGGTTTATCCCGTGAGGTTTTCTTCGCTATAGCTGATGAGGCGAAGAAGCTCGGCATGCCTTTAGCTGGCCACCCGCCTTTTGGTATTACTCTCAATGAATACTTATCGGTTAAACCGCAGTCATTAGAGCATGTGGAAATGATCTTTCAGGCACATTTGAACTACGATTATCAGCAGGAGAGCTTCGATGAAATTGTGCAGCAACTACTAGATAGCAACGTACCAGTTAGCCCTACATTAATCGTATATGACAACGTAGCACAGGTCGCGCAGCATGGGCCAGACTACTGGCACAGCATAGCTGATAATCTCGAGCTCAATCACCCCGCGATAAAAGCAATGGGTGAGCAGAAGGTTAATGGGATACATAGCGCTAAAGCGCAACAGGATTGGCAGGGTAAATCCAACATTTTCGGAGATATGACCAAGCAGCTAAACCAAGCCGGTGTTGAGATACTGATAGCGTCAGACGGAGGAACCTTCTATACGCCCAACGGCTTGGGCACTATTCAAGAAATGCAACGATTAGTGGAGGTGGGGATTCCTGTTCAAGATGTATTGCGAGCAGCAACCCATCACCCAGCAAAAGCACTGGGTATTAGCGATAAGGTGGGCTCCGTTTCCACAGGCTTTAATGCTGAACTATTGTTGCTCGAAGATGATCCACGAGAAAACTTGAACACACTCACCAGGCCCCTAGGGGTAATTTTGGATCAGAGCTATTTCGATAGACATAGCCTTAGTGAAATGAAAGAGCTAGCCAAAAGCACAGGATCGAAAAGTAATTTCTATTTTTGGTGGATTGTGGATAATTATATTTATTAGCGACTATGCCAGTTAAATTAGCTACTAATGTACCCCACGAAAGATAAAGCCCAGCCGAATTAGAAGGGAATTCCATACTAATAGGTAGAGTCATCCCACAAAATTAATGTGTAGTAATTCAGACTTGATCTGACAGTTAGCGATTTTTCAGAAGGTGTTCTGTCAGGTCAAATTCAGTTTACAAATTTTTCCTTCCAGACGCTTTTTCTATCCTCAAGTGTTACCATCGGTGTGCGGCCACAACACTTTTTACCCTGATGGGTACCCTCACTATTGTAACATACGAGCCATTCGTCCAGATCCCTTTGTAACTCTTCTATTGATCCATAGATCTTGCAGCGTAATGAAGGCTGGTAAAACTCTTGTAGAATCGTTTTATGGAAGCGCTCACAGATGCCGTTGATTTTCGGATGCCTGGCTTTTGTCTTGGCGTGTTCTATTTCGTTCACACTTAGATATAGCTGGTAGTCATGCTGTTCCAACTTGCCACAATATTCAGTACCACGATCAGTTAGGATACGCAGCACCGGTAGATCATGCATGGCGTAAAACGGCAGCACACGATCATTCAGAAGGCCCGCCCCGGTGATTGGTGTTTTGGTAGTATGCAACTTGCAATGAGCTACCTTTGCATATGTATCGACATAGGTTTGCTGATAAACACGTCCAACGCCCTTAAATGCTCCTACATAGAAGGTATCCTGCGAGCCCAGATAACCTGGGTGTTGAGTATCAATTTCACCACAAACTTCATCACCATGCCGTTTTCTCTCCAAAGCCTGAACCTGTAACTATATGAGGATCAGCCCCTCTGCAGCTACGTTGGCCTCAAGTGCCTTTAATCGCAATTTGAAGTTAGCCAGGTCATGCCGTAACCAGATACCCCGAACACCACTAGGGGTCACAAGCACACCGCGTTTACGCAGTTCATTGGAAACTCAAACCTGCCCAAGGGCAGGCTCCTGGAGGGCATAGGTTAAAACTGCCTATTCAATAACTATATCAACACGATTTTTGTGATTGAGTACACGCCGGTTCTTCTCAAAAAGAGCTTCCACGCTGCCACCAAAAACGGCTTCCATGTACCGATAGAAGGTGTCTCTCGATATACTCAGCATCTTACAAGCTTTGGATATATTGCTAAATTCTTCTGCCAAATTTAGTAATCCGGTCTTATGTTTGATGATGCGGTCATTAGTATGAATCATGGAATTTAACCTTGGTTTTTCTTTTAGGTTTAGGCACCTTCATCAAAACCGGAAAGCCCTCTTTTTCAAGAGAATGTGTCAGATGTGACCTGAACCAATTCAGCCAAGGTTAGCTCGAGAGAAATCTCGTAGACCACTAATAAATAGGCTCATGGTTATTTTATGAGAATTATTTCAGGACCTTGCTCTCCAGTAATTCAATCTCTTTAAGTACAATCCAAGGGTCTGTTTCGTCAAATAAATGACTCGAATACTCCATAACCACATGCTTTACATCTTCATTTATTTCCAATAAAGCCGCTTGTGATTGATTCCAGGTGTCATTATATGCATCAACATCAGCATAACTCATTCCTGTTTGCCTAATTTGGTTGTGCCGCATTCCCCGACTCATAACAGTAATGGGAATGTTATTTACTAGCTGATATCTTTTATGATTTCGTGCTGATTCTTCGAAATCTTCATAGGAGTGATGCTGCTTTTCCCACGCTATAATCCTCTCCATAATACTCCACCCTTCAGGGGAGAGAGATGATTTCAAATTTTCTAGCCAGGATTCATGGGATGTATCTACTAACAACAGGCCTGAGACAACTTCGGGTTTTTTATGTGCAATGGCTCTTGCTATCTGCCCACCAAAAGAGTGCGCGACTATTACTACAGAACTCCACTGCTTCTTCTCTATAAACTCCCCTAACTCATCCGATAGCTCATCCATAGTTCGCAGTTTCAACTCAGAATGCTTGCTTTTACCTGTCCCGGGTCTGTCGTACATGCACAACATAGAATTCTTTGACTCAAAATTATGGTATGTATTCTTGTAGGTACTATGAGCATCTAACCCCATACCGGAGACCATCAAGATTACTTGGTCACCTGACCCTTTACACAGGTATGCGATATTATTTCCATTAATATTAACAAAGCTATATTTGTGCTCATCTTTCGCAAAAACACTCGAACACCAGATCAAAGCAAGAAATACTATAAAGACTCTCATAACTTTCCTTTAGAGTTGACACTACATTTATCAAAAAAACAAACAAATCGAGAGATTGGACAGCCACCAAGACTTAGCCAAAAAGCAGAAAACCAAACTGCTAAGCTTATAGGCAAAGCCAGAAAACAGTACCATTTAGAGCGTTTTTTCGTTTAGTTTAGAAAATTCATTCTTTCATCCCCTCCAATGATTGTGATGCTGCACCAGAGACTTTAAACACGACCTCCTCAACAGCCAAAATAACAATTAATGTAATTAACCAATAAGAAATATCTCACGCAAATACCTTTTGACCGTAGAGAATAAACCAGGGGTATCATAGGCTTTTATGATTTAGCTCAAACCTCTCGATTAACTCAATGCGCTCGAACTCTAGACTCAGAAATGAACAACAAGGAGCATACTCTTTTTGACAAGCACGAACAAGATGATAAAAACCTCTTACTAGAATCTAGATTATTTTTATCACGCTAACCACCCAGATCAATGCATCAAGTTGAAATCTGTACAGATAGAATTGTTAAGTGCTGTACCACACACCACCTGTCTATATTTAACATAGCCTTCCGCATTGTAATTTCTGGAATGGGGATTCATAAAACCATGAAGGTAAGTGGAATGATGAACCTCCACTTGCTCTTTCTGCTTCAACGTCTGTATGACCTCTAATACAGAAAAATGAGACTCCATCACCGGGAATATCAAGCGCGTAGGAAATATAGGATCAATTTTGACGTAATGGCGAATTTGTGAACTATAAAATAAAATTGCCCCTGAAACATTACTCAAAGCTTGATGATCAGATAACCTCCATATGGCCGATGCACCAATACTAAAACCTACTAAACTCACATGACCAAATGATGCGCTGATTCTCTCTGATAATTTTTCAACGTATTTATCGAGTCCAACCTTTGATGTAAAGTGTGAATACGCCTCAACTTCACAATCGAAATTCATCAATTCTGAATTATACGGATCAACTATCTCTACACTACCAGGAAGATCAGCTGCAAATCGCTCTAACGCTTTTGTACGACCAAAAATATCTGAAACCAAAATCCAAGCCATAGTTTATTTTTTTCATATAACAAGAAAGAAACGATACACCGACCAGTTATAGTTTATTCTATGCATATTTATCGAGTTCGATACAGTATGTCGTAAAACATCGACCCAACAGCTCGGTTTTATGTACTGTTTTGGATATTCTTTTCAAAGCTCTGTATTCTGGCCTACTGTCAAGCAAATGACACACTATTTCTTTATGCCCCAACTCCTTAGCCCAACCGATCATTATTTTGAATACTGAGAGTCCAAAACCCCAAAACTGTTGAGATATGACAACAGCCATCTCAAAGCCGCTATCGTCAGGTTGAATACCACACCACCCAGCTAATACTCCACCGATGTAAATTAGTCGAACACGGCACCCAGGCAGGGAGTCTACTTCTAACTTAAACTTGATCCACCCATTAAGGCTTTGGTCATCAAAATATTCATGTTTAATTAAGTGCTCCCTAAGTGAATCCTCATTGAGTACAGCTAACAGCTCACCTCGATTCGCTTGGGTTAGTTCCTTAAACTCTATTCTGCTCATATTAAAGTAACTTTGACCTTATCGTTTTGGGGTGCTTTTAAGGACGAAATAATTTTTGCTTGCTTTATGAGTTACCCAAGAGTAATTGCGACCGAAAGGTAGGTGCCTATTCAATAAGGAAAGTTTCTTAATCCATTTGAGGAAAAGAATGCAGCCACAGTGTAAAAAACACAAAAATAGGACATCAACTCCATCATTCTATTAGTCGCTACGGTTTGCTCTCTTGTACTTTTCCTGGTACTCGCGGCGCTGCTTAGTAACTTCATATAATACAATTCCAGAAGTTGTTCCGAGGTTCAGGCTTTCAATCATTCCAAACATTGGAATGGATACGCAGAAAGCGCTATTTTCGACTGCAAGATCACTTATACCTCTAGATTCGTTACCAAACCAAACAGCCAGTTTTGGCTGAGTGTAATCAGCCTCATGCAATATAAAGTTGTCTTTTCCTTTTACATGGGGAGAGGTGACAATCGAGATAAATCTATTTTTTGCCAAATGATCCAGGCATTCCTCGGTACTATCAAAACGCTTTACGAAGCTCCATTTGATCGCAGAGACAGATGGTTTTGAGAGTGACTTTCTTTCTCTCATTTCCTGCCATTCATTGGGCAATAGGTTGCGTGGATCAACAATATACGTTTTTTCAACGCCTAACGCATTGACGTTTCTTATGACTGTTCCAATGTTCTTCATATCCATTGGGCACTCGAGAACAGCTATCAGATTTTTACAGCGATAGGGCTTAATTTCATCAGCTCTTTTTCGGGCACCATTTTTATCAATTTCCATATTCTCGAAGACCTTAGATAATTTGTTCACTACTAACATCGCAGTCAGACACAGCCTGGACTGTGTAAATACTAACAACAATAAGCGCAGCAACCTCACAAAATATGTATAATGCTATGTTAATGGCTGCATTACTTAATTAACTATTAAGCTACATCGACGCCCATAAACCGCCTATATAATTAAACGATATTATACCTAGCGCCAAATAATACAGGGTAGTGCCGATGGACAGTTGTACCCAATACTTTTCTCCACCCATCGATTTGCAGTGATAAAACCATACAGCCCCTATGGCTATCAATGGGCCAACAACTCCCCAAAAAAACCCATGTAATTATTCCAGGAACAAACTGAACATTGATAGAAACTATGTTCAGTATCGTATATAAAATTGTAAATAGTACAGTTTTAGTCAAAGGATACTTAATTATTTCCACTCTCTACCTAGACATTTAAACTTGAGCATAGAGCACACTGTCTAGCCGCAACATCAGCAAACAGCATGCGCCAGTTATAGGAAGTTAACTCCAAATAACCCATCCGATAGCCACTCCTAAAACCAAGCAGGAAGCTCCTATTTTAACCAGTAAGTTATGCTCTGCTCTATCTTCCATTATGGCGCCCTGAATGTACAAGTTAAGCGCTTTTTCTGCTTCATCTGAAGATGGAAATTCCTTATAGAAATTCAGTAAAGCGTTTTGAACTTTGGGTACCCACGAGGATGGATGATCCTCCTCAGGAGTATAATCTAATACAGCCAAAACATAAGGTGCCTGGGGCTCTACTAGCTTTCCTATTTCCTTAGCTTCATCGTAATACTGAGATATATCCATCGTTGTATCTACGTATACCATTTCAATTAGATGATACCTTTGCAGTCGATTGTACTACCTTGTTAGCCCTAAAACTTCCACCAAGACTTCCTTTTTGGCTTGACCAAGGTAACACTTTCAATTGGAGTGCCCTCTGGCAAACCCTGAACTTTTTTATGAAATTGTCCTGATATTGAGAAGTGGACTTCGATATCAGTTATCTCAAAATTTTCTATGTCAATTTCACCACCAAGAAATAGAGGTATCTTAATGCTGTAAATCATATATTTAGAAAGTGACTTACCTGATTCAATCAAGCTACGTACAAATTTTGCCCCCATAAAACCGCTAACAAATTCAGAGTCTTGTAATTTTGAGAGAAACTCTTCTCCATCTTTTGCGATGAACTCGACTTGGCAAAGTGTAGTACTCAAAAACTCCACTTCATTGGTTTTTACGTTTTGAATAAACGCATCGCCAAGAGCGGTAATAACTATAGGTAACTTACCCTTACCAATAAGCCATTCCCAATCGGATAGAAGGTCTCCCTGGTTAATATGAGAAAAATTTACTGTTAAATCATTTAATGTCATGAGAATATTTTTACTAGTTAGCGCTTGCGAACCGGAGTGGAGATCAAAACTACGAAGCAGCGGATCATGGCCTACTCTGTTAGATCACCACTCCCTCATTTTTCCATCATTTGCCATATAACTATTGACCAAGCTTTCAGAAAGGCTTGCAACTCTCATAACCTCCTCCTCTGTCAGCTCTCTACCTAAATTTAATTTAAGCTGAGAAAATGCCTTCGAGTCTTCACAAATCACGCTTGGCATGGACGATATTGCTGCCCATTCAATTTCGTGACCTGGTATATTTGTAGTAGCCTCATATGCATCAACTACCCATCCACACCCCAATCGAATTGCAATTAACCCACTTTCGACAGCTCTTTTATCATCTTCTGGAGTTAGATTTTTTGGATGAATATACACCCATTGGTGAACATCCTCGACAGCCTTTTTCTTTATCGCTTTTAATGCAGCCTCTCCACCGACTTTATACTGAAGGTACTCAAGAAGCCCCTCTACACTTGAATAGTCCTCTGATGAAAGCTAATCATACTGATCATCAATAATAAATTCACATTCATCAATTAGCTCTTTGAGTTGCTTTTTATCAAAATGATTTAGTTCCGAGTAATCCTTAAGATCTAGGACAGGTGGAATTTCCATATATGCTCTTCAAATCTAACATTTATATAATAGCTGCCCAAACCACTATTATCTTTACTACGGTTTAAAATGTAAATTCGCTCCTCACATTTACTTTTTATTATGAAGCCAGTGAGGCAAGCATAAGTGGGACCATAGAGCTAAATAAAAAAATGCGCTCTATATGGCCACTATCACAAGCACCAATTAAATATCTAACTCTTTGATTTTAAACTTATGACTCTAATGATCTTAGTTTCTTCAAAAACTGAACTCGCTTAACTACCACCGCCAAGTCGCCGCTATATACGGCCCATGTTGAGTAATATCATAAGCAAAACGCCCATCAGAGAGTCGATCGGAATAATCAATACTGTAATACTGATACCCAAAACGCAGTGAGATTGTCTTCCAGGCGCGCCAGTCGAATCCGGCTAGTAGATTCCACTGTAAGTCATCACCCCCAGCGCCAAAGCCTCCCAATTCCGTGCGTACAGCAACGGTTAGGCATTCAGTAATTCCGATTGCACCTCGCGCAGATAGTGTAGGTTCCCACCAACTCTGTTTGCCTCCAAGGCGATTCCTAAATTCGGGCCTGGGGCCTATGTTAATTCCCGCTCGTGCTTTCACTTCCTGCTTTAATCGGTTCCAGCGCAAACCCGCTCCCACATCTACAAAGTACTTTCGCCCACTATTAGCCAGATTCCCTTCTAAAATCCGGTAACCGGCTAGGGCATTTATCCAGCCCTGGCGAGCATCCACCTCAACATCAATATCTACATCGATATCCAGCTGTGGGTTTCGCGGCGGGGTTATGGTTGCTCCCTTGTCCAATCTGAGGTGCACATAGTAGAGATCCGCCACTACCCCAAAGCGCCCTTTCCAGGCTTCCAGGCGCACAGAAAATGCAGCGTTGAGGAGCTCCAGGGTTTTACTTAAATCCAGATCAATATCGACACTGGTGTCAGCGACAGTAGAAGTCCCTTTAGTGCGAAGCGGGAGGAAAAGATAAGGAGTGGCAAGGAAGCGCCAGTCATCGGGCTCTTTGGAAGTTAGGCTGGCAGCTGTTGCAGGCTCCGAACTTTGCGCAGCGGCGGTACAGGAAATAAAGCTACAGAGCGCCAGCGCCAATAATTGCTTTGCGCTTTTCGCTTTCCCCTGTTCCTGTTTCATAGCAGCAACCGCTCCAAATCATTCGAGGCCCGATAGAGCACCAATGAATAAGGATAGATAGAGCTGAGGGAAGTTTCAGAGTGAGGAAATCTGCGGCATAGGGGGAGGAAATACTGCCGGGCAGGTAAAACTACCCGGCAGTGAGAAGCGATTAGTCGTTCGCTTCAGGGCGCATATGCGGGAACAGCAGTACGTCGCGAATCGACGGAGAGTTGGTAAACAACATTACCAGACGGTCGATACCGATGCCCTCACCAGCGGTGGGCGGTAGGCCGTATTCCAGCGCGCGGATATAGTCGGCGTCGTAATGCATGGCTTCGTCGTCACCGGCATCTTTCTCCGCAACCTGGGCTTTGAAGCGCTCGGCCTGATCTTCCGCGTCGTTCAACTCGGAGAAACCATTGGCTATCTCGCGGCCGCCTACGAAGAATTCAAAGCGGTCGGTGACAAACGGATTGTCATCGTTACGGCGAGCCAACGGAGATACTTCGGTTGGGTACTCAGTGATAAAGGTCGGCTGGTCGAGACGGTGCTCTACAGTCTTCTCGAAGATCTCGATCTGTACCTTACCCAGGCCCCAGCTATCTTTCAGCGGGATTTCCAGCTTCTCGGCTACCGCGCGGGCGGATTCGATATTGTCGATATCGGCCGCAGTCAGTTCCGGGTTGTAGTGCAGGATGGAGTCGAACACAGACAAACGCGCGAACGGCTTGGAGAAATCGTAGCTGCTGTCCTGGTATTCCACAGTGGTGGAGCCCAGTACATCTTCACAGATACCGCGCAGCATCTTCTCGGTGAGGTCCATCAGGTCGTTGTAGTCCGCGTACGCCTGGTAGAACTCAAGCATGGTGAATTCGGGGTTGTGGCGCGTGGATAGGCCCTCGTTGCGGAAGTTGCGGTTGATCTCGTAAACCCGCTCAAAACCACCCACGACCAGACGCTTCAGGTACAGCTCCGGGGCAATACGCAGGTACATATCGATATCCAGCGCATTGTGGTGGGTAACGAACGGACGCGCGCTGGCACCGCCGGGAATAACTTGCAGCATGGGCGTTTCCACTTCCATAAACTGCTGGCCGTTGAGGAAGTCGCGGATGTACTCGATCACTTTGGAGCGCACGCGGAACACTTCACGGGCTTCCGGCGTGGCGATCAGGTCCACGTAGCGCTGGCGATAACGCATTTCCTGATCGGCGATGCCGTGGAATTTTTCCGGCAGCGGGCGCAGTGCTTTGGTTAGCAGGCTGTACTCTTCACAGTTGACGTAGAGGTCGCCCTTGCCGGATTTGTGCAGAGTGCCTTTTACGCCGACGATATCGCCGATATCCCAGGCACCGAAGCGTTCTTTAATATCTTTCTGTGCCGCTTTATCGGCGTAGAGCTGGATGCGGTCAGACACATCCTGGATCACCATAAAGGGTCCGCGTTTAGCCAGGATTCGCCCTGCTACGCACGCCCGTTTACCCAGTTCTTCCAGCTCCTCTTTCTGTTTATCGCCGAACTCAGCTTGCAGGTCGGCAGCGAGGTTCTCGCGGCGAAAACTGTTGGGGAAAGCATTGCCCTTCTCGCGCAGAGCGGAAAGCTTGGTGCGGCGCTCGGCGATCAGTTTGTTTTCGTCTTGCTGGATATCAGTCATGGTGATCTATCAGTTTTGTGATTGATATTGCCCCTCATCGACGAGGGGCGCGGTGAGAGTGGAGACTTTTAATCAGAGGCCGGCTTTTAGGCTGGCCTCGATAAATTGGTCCAGGTCTCCGTCCAGTACTGCCTGGCAGTTGCTGGTCTGGACATTGGTGCGCAGGTCCTTGATACGCTGGTCATCCAACACGTAGGAGCGGATCTGGCTGCCCCAACCGATGTCGGCCTTGCTGTCTTCCATGGCCTGCTTCTCTGCGTTGCGCTTGAGCATTTCCTGCTCGTACATTTTTGCGCGCAGCATTTTCCAGGCTTTATCGCGGTTCTGGTGCTGGGAGCGCTCGCTCTGGCACTGCACGACGATACCGGATTCTGTGTGGGTCAAACGCACCGCAGAATCGGTTTTGTTCACGTGCTGACCACCGGCGCCGGACGCGCGGTAGGTGTCTTCACGCACCTGGGATTTGTCGATTTCAATCTCGATATTGTCATCGATTTCCGGTGACACAAATACCGAGCTGAAAGAAGTGTGACGACGGTTGCCAGAATCAAACGGCGATTTGCGCACCAGGCGGTGTACGCCGGTTTCCGTGCGCAACCAGCCGAACGCGTGGTCGCCGGCGAAATGCACGGTGGCACTCTTGATACCGGCCACTTCCCCCGCGGAGACCTCTTCCAGGGTGGTCTTGAAGCCGTGGGCTTCACCCCAGCGCAGGTACATACGCAGGATCATTTCCGCCCAGTCTTGGGCCTCGGTACCACCGGAGCCGGCCTGGATATCCAGATAGGCGTTGTTCTCGTCATTCTCGCCAGAGAACATACGGCGAAATTCCAGAATCCCCAGCTGCTGCTGGAGGCCTTCGATCTCAGTGGAGACCTCCCCTACAGAGTCCTCATCATTTTCCTCGACTGCCATTTCCAACAGTTCGCGGCAATCGGCAATGCCGGAGTCGAGGTTTTCGATGGTATTAACCACCGTTTCCAGGGAAGAGCGCTCGCGCCCCAGTTCCTGTGCGCGGTTGGGGTCGTCCCAAACACTCGGCTCAGCCAGCTCCAGCTCTACTTCGGTAAGGCGTTCTTTCTTGCTGGCGTAGTCAAAGATACCCCCTAAGAACGTCGGTGCGCTCTTCGAGGTCTTTTAATTGATTGATGAGGGGATTGATTTCCATGAACTTTCGGTGTCCGGACAAAATAAAAAGCGGCGCGCATTCTACCGCAGCGCGCGGGGGTCCTTCCAGTCAGATAGGGGCTGATATGGCGGCAAATCCTCTACTAGGCGGTCTGTCCCGAGAGCTTTTCCAGAATTGCGCAGTCTGGGGACTCATTGCCGGCGCAGCTATCGGCAAAGGCCCGCAAGGTTGCGCGCATCCCCAGCAGGGTCTGCAACTGCTCTTCGAGCTGCCCGAGCTTGTGATTGACCAGGTCTTTGGTCTCGCGGCTGTGGCGCTCCGGGTTATCCCGCAACCCCAGCAGCGCCCGGACCTCCTCAGTGGTAAAGCCACAGGCCCGCGCGCGGCGCACGAAGCAGAGGGTTTCAACATCGGCAGTGGAGTAATCCCGATAGCCATTAGCAGAGCGGCCGGGCACCACCAGGCCAATATTTTCGTAGTGGCGCAGGGCTTTTGCACTGAGCCCCGAATTGTCTGCGGCCTGGGAAATATTCACGATTACCCCACTTAAGGTTTCAACTCAGGCACTGTTGTCCCGACAAGCAGCAAACTGATACTGCACTTTCTCCGCGGGGCTATATCCCAGCTCAATTGAGGCATCCAGGGCATCCATACCGACCAAGTGCATCAGGATATCTCCTGTGGGTGCGCCACATACGGCGGGGAACATCCTGTCGGTGCGGACTCCACAGCGGGACTCCTGCACCTTCACCCCATTGTCACTCAACTTGGCCTGGCTCTGCTGAAGAGTCATACCACCCCCTTCACACTGCTTGCTGCCACTGCCGCGGTAAATCCACACCATTTCCCCTGGCCTCATAGTCGCTGCAGGAGGCGTGGGTGCGACTTCGGGCTCCGCCGCGCCGGGTGTGTTCTCAACCTCGTTCTCCATCGCTTTCTCCTCCCTCGACTGCCCGCAAGCCGCCACTGAGATAATCAGGGCCCATACCCATAAGAATGACAACCGTTTTTTCAACACAGAACATCCTCCATAAAGCGATAAATAGCCGTGTCAGGATAACGCCAACCAGGCTCCCACCGATAGCATCAAAGTACCAGAAATCCGATTAACCAAACGCACATTTTCAGACCGCTCCAACAATCGACTCAGGGCCTGGCCGCCACTGGCATAAATCAGCAGGCACAACGCCTCCAAAAGCAGCAATATCGCCAGCAAGACTGAAAGCTGGGGTATCAGAGGTTTGGTATCGTTAATAAATGGCGGTAATAACGCAATAAAAAACGCCCAGCCCTTGGGGTTAGCCACAGCTGTAACAAAACCCTGTAGTGCCAGCGCTCTTCGCGATGGTCGGCTAGCGTCGACCGTATCACCCTGATCCATCAGAGCCAGCTGCCCCCGGGAGCGCCACATCTGCACGCCTATCCAGGCCAAATAGGCGGCCCCGCAGTATTTGAACAGCTGAAATAAAGTCGGATACTGAACCATCAATACCGCAGCACCGAGTGCAGAGGTAATCGCCACCGACGCAACACCGATCAACTCCCCCACCATCATCCACAGAGTCTGGCGCACGCCCAGGGTAATTCCCAGACTGAGCGATAGCATCATGCAGAGCCCCGGTGTGACCGAGGCAAAGAAGCTTGCGGGAACAAAGAGTGCCAGTGTCGATAATTCCATTGATATTCCTAGTGGTGAGTACCGCTGTGGTTGCCGTAGTGACTGACCAGCATCCCCGCCAGCATCAAACCACAGCCAATTAACTCCGTGGTATTGAGCATTTCATTGAGGAATAGCCAGCCCGCCGCCAGGGCGAAAACTGCCTCCAGGCTCATAATTACGGTAGCGTGAGAAGGCGCGGCGTAGCGTTGGGCCAAGAGCTGGAAAGTAAACGCCAGTGCCGTGGAGAAAATCATCATATAGGCAATAGGCCAAGCCGCATCGATCGCCGATTGCAGTGTCGCCTCTTCGGTAAATAGCGAAGCTACGGCGGACAAAAGGCCACACACCAGGAACTGGATACAGGCCAGCCGCAGGGCATCGTAGCGTTTTACCAATCGATCCGCCGTCAATACCTGGATGGCAAAAACAAAGGCACTGGCAAATACCATTAAGTCGCCCACCAGCTGGGATTCTTCACTGAAGTCCGCCAGCCAATAGAGGCCAAACAAAGCGAGACCAATTCCCATCCAGGTCCAGCGGTTGGTTTTATGCCCCAGGGACAAACCGATCACCGGCACCAGCAGTAAATAAAAACCGGTAATAAATCCGGCGCGGCCGGCAGTGGTATAAAGCAGGCTCACCTGTTGCAGTGCCGCGCCGAGAAACAGCCAAAAACCCAACAGTGCGCCACCGGGCAGGCAGGCGCGCCAGGTGTGATTCACCAATTGTCCCTCGGCTTCACCGGGCTGGGCATCGCGACGGGAGGACAACCAGTAAACGATGGGAATCAGGATTAAACCACCGAGAATAAAACGCCATGCGTTAAATGCCAGTGGCTCAATATCCGCCATGGCAATCTTTTGCGGCACAAAGGCTACGCCCCAGAAAAGAGCGGCTAATAACAGTAGGACTTCGGCCTGAACTTGTTTACGTTTCACTACTTTTTACTTCCAAACAACTTGGGAGCCACTGCGAAAAACTTCCTGATTTCCCAGCGGCCAGAAATAAAGTAAACCCTATACCGCTTCTAACAGGCTCACCATTAATTGCAGGGATTCCCGCCCGCGAAATTCATTAACATCGAGCTTAAAAGCCAGGCGCACTCTTTCCGTGGGCTGCGGCCACTGCTCGGTGTCCACATTAAAAGCAATAGCATCCAGCGCTAATTGCGGTGCCTGGGGCGGCGCCACCACCATTTTTAAATGGCGCTCGCCGACAATGCGCTGTTGCAGCAACAGGAATTCACCGTCGAATACCGGCTCTGGAAACGCCTGTCCCCAGGGCGCGCAAGCGCGCAACATAGCTGCCGTGTGCAATGTGTAATCCCCAGATTCCAACTCACCGTCAGAGTCGATAACCGCGTGCAGCTGGTTTTCATTCAGGCGGTTGCGCACCACCTGCTCAAAAGCGTTGCGGAAAGCCTCCAGGTTTTCCTGGGGTAAGCTCAGCCCCGCCGCCATGGCGTGGCCACCGAACTTGCTGATCAGGTCCGGATGAGCGGCGGCTACGTCACTCAGGGCATCGCGAATATGCAGCCCGGGAATCGAACGCGCAGAGCCCTTCACCAGGCCGTTGTCACCCTCAGCAAATGCGATCACCGGGCGGTGGAATTTCTCTTTGATACGGCTGGCCAAAATACCCACCACACCTTGATGCCAGTTGGCATCGTACAGACACAAACTCCAGGGAATTTCGCCCTCCAGGCGCAACTCATCCAGGGCCGCCATTGCCTCCCGCTGCATCCCCTGCTCGATCGCTTTGCGATCCCGGTTCAGGGCGTCCAGCTCGCCGGCCAGCTCCCGCGCTTCACTGGGATCGCGGGTGAGCAGGCAGCGGATACCGGTGCCGATATCGTCGAGACGACCAGCCGCATTAATACGCGGCCCCAAAATAAAACCAATATCTGTGGTGGAGAGCCTGCGCTGGTCGCGCCCGGCAACCTCCATCAGGGCGGCAATTCCGGGCCGGCAGCGACCGGCGCGGATACGGGCGATGCCCTGGTGAACCAGAATCCGGTTGTTGTGATCCAGTGGGACCAGGTCGGCCACAGTACCCAAGGCAACCAAATCCAGGTATTCGGCCATATTGGGCGGGGCGATACCGCTCTGCTCAAACCACCCACTCTGCTGTAGGGCCGTACGCAAACGGCTGAGCAGATAAAAGATCACCCCCACCCCAGCGAGGTTCTTGCTGGGAAAGTCACAGTCCGGCTGGTTCGGATTTACGATGGCATCCGCCTGCGGCAGCTCACTGCCGGGCAGGTGGTGATCCGTCACAATCACTTTCATACCAGCGGCTTTTGCCGCTGCCACGCCCTCGATACTACTAATACCGTTATCTACGGTGATCAGCAGATCGGGCTGATAATCTTTGGCTACCTCGACAATTTCTGGAGTCAGCCCGTAGCCGAAGTCAAAGCGATTCGGCACCAGGTACTCCACTCCCGGCGCGCCCATTGCACCCAGGGCCAACACCCCCAAGGTGCTACTGGTGGCTCCATCCGCATCGAAATCCCCCACGATAAGGATTTTCTTTTGCCCGTGGATAGCATCCACCAGCAAGGCAACGGCAGCCTCCAGCCCTCGCATACTCTGCGGGCTCTGTAATTGAGAGAGGCTGTGATCCAGCGCTTCTTCGCTGACAATCCCCCGCCCCAACAGGACACGCTGCAATATTTTTGGTGTTTCAGAAGCAAAACGGCCAGTAGACAAATCCACTGGCCGTCGCTGAATTTTTGTACTCAATGTATTTCTCAGCAAACTAATAGCTAATCGGTTGCCGCTTATTGCACGACAGTGTGCCGATTAACTGCTTTCTGACAGCATCGTCGCCATATAGTCGTGTACTTGGGACAAGTTATTGGGCAATACCTTGAAGCGCTCCTCCCGCTGCCAGAGATCCTGCATATGACTCGGCAGGGGAATCTCTTTTTCTGGCAGGGCCTGGGCCACGGCATCGGGGAATTTTGCCGGGTGTGCGGTAGATAAGCAAACCATGGGCTGTTCGGTAGAGTGACGTACCTGTCGTGCGGCTTCAACCCCGATAGCAGTATGCGGATCGAGCAGATATTCGCAGGAGCTGAAGGTCTCGCCAATCACTTCAACCGTACGCTTGTCACCCACCCGACTGGAGGAGAAAACTTCCCTCGCTTTGCCCAGGGCCGATTCACTCAAATGCATGGGCTGGCTGCGATCCGCGAGCAATTCAGCAACCGTCGCACCATCGCGACCGTAGAGATCAAACAGCAATCGCTCAAAGTTGCTCGACACCATAATATCCATACTGGGAGACAAGCTGTGCACCAGTGGTTTGGGAGTGTGGTCATTGCCGCTGATGCAGCGATGCAGAATATCGTTGGCATTGGTCGCAATTACCAATTGGTCGATAGGCAATCCCATCTGCCTCGCCAGGTAACCGGCAAAAATATCGCCAAAATTACCGGTGGGTACGGAGAAATTAACGGTTTTATCCGGCGCCCCCAGGCGCAGGGCGGCATAAAAGTAGTAGACGATCTGCGCCATAATCCGCGCCCAGTTAATGGAATTAACCGCTACCAGGCGGCGTCCATCGGGCAGGAATGATTGATCGGCAAAACTCGCTTTCACCATATTCTGGCAATCGTCGAAATTACCTTCGAGAGCGATATTAAATACGTTGTCCGACTGCACTGTGGTCATCTGGCGTCGCTGGACTTCAGATACACGGTTATGGGGGTGCAGAATAAAAATATCGATATTGTCGCAATGGCGGCAACCTTCGATCGCGGCCGAACCGGTATCACCAGAAGTTGCCCCCATAACCACCACTCTTTCACCGCGCTTTTTCAGCAGGTGATCAAAGAGTTGACCGAGGAACTGCAAGGCAAAATCTTTAAATGCCAGGGTGGGCCCATGAAACAACTCGAGCACCCACTCATTGGTGTCTGTCTGCACCAGCGGGGCAATAGCCTTGTGGCGGAAGTGCTTGTAGGAACGCCCGATAATACCGCTCAGCTCTTCATCACTGAGATCACCCCCCACAAACGGCTGGATAATGCGAAAGGCCAGCTGCTCGTAATCGAGCCCCGCCATAGAGGCAATTTCCTCGCGAGAAAACTTCGGCAAAGTCTCGGGAACATAGAGGCCTCCATCGCTGGCAAGGCCTGTTAGTACGGTATCGGCGAAGGAGAGAGACGGCGCGCTGCCGCGTGTGCTGACAAATTTCACAGTATTTCTTGGCTCTTATCGCTGGCTGGGGAGTTCATTGATTGGGGCACCGAGCCCGGGGTTATGTCACTCGGCGCCTGTGGAGTTTATCCGAGGCTCTCTACGCGAATCCTGACGACTTCACCTTCGACCGTTTCCAACGCCTCTATTTGTGCAACCGCTTGGCGGAGGCTGGCTTCATCGGCTCGGCTGGTCAAAATCACCACCGGGACAAGTGCCTCACCTTCAACCGGTTCGTGCTGGATCAGAGCCTCGATGCTGATGCCCTGATCACTGCAAATGGTGGCTACCTGAGACATAACACCAGGCTTGTCGTGGGCGGCGATACGCAGGTAATAACTGGTAATAACATCTTCTTCCGGCAGAACCTGGGTTCCCCCTTGATCCGCAAGGGCGACACCCGCTGCCGGCACTCTGTGCTCCGGCTTGGCCTCAAGAGTGCGGGCCACATCAACAAGATCGGCGATCACTGCCGATGCCGTGGCTTCATCGCCCGCACCAGCGCCGTAATACAGGGTTGGTCCCACAGCATCGCCGCTGACCAGCACCGCATTCATAACGCCGTTTACGTTGGCGATCAGGCGGCGCTGGGGGATTAAAGTCGGGTGCACCCGCAACTCCACGCCCTTGTCAGTGCGACGCGCAATCCCCAGGTGCTTGATACGGTATCCCAGCTCATCGGCGTAGCGAATATCTTCACTACAGATCCGGCTGATGCCTTCGGTGTACACCTTGTCAAAAGCAAGGGGCATAGCAAATGCCAGAGAAGCCATAATCACCAGCTTGTGAGCAGCATCGATACCTTCCACATCAAAAGTGGGGTCCGCTTCCGCATATCCTAAAGCTTGGGCTTGGGCCAGAGCTTCATCAAAGCTCCGCCCTTTTTCCCGCATCTCAGTGAGGATGTAATTGCCGGTGCCATTAATAATTCCGGCGAGCCACTGCACCTGGTTGCCCACCAATCCTTCGCGCAGGGATTTAATAATAGGAATACCGCCAGCTACCGCCGCCTCATAGGCAATGGTGACATTGTGCTTTGCGGCCAGCTCAAACAGCTCGTTGCCGTGTTCGGCAATCAACGCCTTGTTAGCGGTGACAACATGCTTGCCATTTTCAATCGCTGTGCGCACCAGCTCCTTGGCTACCGTAGTACCACCGATAAGCTCCACCAAAATATCCACGTTGGGATTATTGGCGACATCGAAAATTTCCCGGGTAACGTTTATCTGGCTGGTATCACAGTGTGCGTTATCGCGGCGCGCACCTATTTGTTCAATGACCAGGGCGCGACCGCATCGGGCTGCAATTTCCCGCCCATTGCGCGCCAATACATTCACCGTTCCACTGCCGACAGTACCCAGGCCACAGATACCGATCCGCACGGCACGGGGTGCCTTTTTTACAACCACCTGAGCCTCCGCCTCCGCAGTCTCTTCCACTGTTGCGCTCACAATGTTCCTCCGCGCAACTATAGGGGCAGCGAACCAGACCGGGATCTACCCCCGATTACATAGAAAGTGCCACCACAGGAAGCCGCGCAATAAATGCAAATAAAATTGACAAAAGATCATCAACCTTACCGAGCGGAACGTAAAAAAGTCAATATAATTGCGCCATAAAGGCACCGCTTCCGGCTAGAGTAGAGTCGAAACTTCTGTCACCCAAAATCACCTCTTGAAACCAACAGCGTCCTCAGTAGATGCTATATGAGCATCTACTAGCATCAGGTAACAGCAACCTGCGAAATTGCATCCACCGCGCCTTTGCACAAAATAGGGGCGTACTGAATCCGGACTCAGATAGTGGTCGAGTAATGAAGAAAACCCTAATCCTTTATACAGGCGGAACCCTGGGAATGCGCCGAAGCGAATCGGGCTATGTGCCTGACGCCGACCTGGAAGGCGCACTGGGCCGCCTCTTACAAGATGTTATCGGCCAGCTTCCACAATACGATTTCCAGGCACTCGACCCACTGCTGGATAGCGCCAATATGCGACCAAAGGACTGGTATCACATTGCCAGCCTGATACGCGACAACTATAGCCAGTACTCAGGCTTTTTGGTGTTGCACGGCACCGACACCATGGCCTACACCGCCTCAGCACTGTCCTTTGCCCTGCAAGGCATAGAAAAGCCCGTGGTCGTCACCGGTTCCCAAATTCCCTTGCGGGAGATGCGTAGCGACGCCTATAACAACTTAATTGCGGCGCTATTATTAAGCGGGTCCGACGATATCAGGGAGGTCTGCCTCTACTTCAACGGCAAACTTCTACGCGGCAACCGTGCAGTAAAGGTCAGCTCTGGCTCACTGGATGCTTTTAGCAGCCCCAATTACCCCTGCCTCGGGGAAGTGGGTATCCAGGTCAATATCGACCACAACGCCCTGCTGGTGCCCACCGGTGAACCGCAGTTTCAGATTCCCACCAATGCCAATGGCGGAGTGATTTTACTGAAACTATTTCCCGGTATATCTCCCTCACTGATTGAGAAAATTTTAGAGAGCCGCCCCAAGGGCCTGATTATTGAAACATACGGCACCGGCAATGCGCCGACTGACGACAGTGCATTTACCGAGCAGCTTGAGAAGGCCTCAAAGCTCGGTACTATTTGTGTAGCAGTGTCCCAGTGTTTGGAGCACCAGGTGGATCTGGGGAAATACGCTGCGGGCTCCGCACTGCTTGATGCCGGTGTTATAGGTGGTCTGGATATGACCAGCGAAGCCTGTTTTGTAAAGCTCAACCACCTGTTGGCAATGGGCCATTCCGATACGGAAATTAAAACCCTATTACAGCGCCCGTTGTGCGGTGAGTGCAATCACCCCAACTGATAAAAACTGAAACTATTGGCGAAGCCATATGGCTTCGCCTTTAAAAAGGGGCCGAGTGATTAACAGGGATTGAAGGGATAACCTCTATCCAGAAGCAAAATACCGATGAGCAATGATTTTTCGCAAAACCTCCGCCTTCTGTGCAGCTTCTACCCATCCATAGCCGAGGTGTGCCGGCGAATTGGGGTGAATCGTGCCCAGTTCAATAAATATCTCAACGGTAACACTCAGCCCTCCCAGTATACCCTGGGAAAGATATGTCATTTTTTTGGCGTAGAGCCCCATGAAATCGTGATGCCCCACGAGCAATTCAGCCAAATTGTTCGCGTGCGCAGCGCACCCGTCTCCGACAGCCTCCCCGCCAGGCCCTACAATCGCGATATTGATATTCTGATGCGGGAGTCCCAGGGGCGGGCCGATAAATATTTAGGCTTCTATTTCGAGTACCACTACTCCATGACCTTCTCCGACCATATTATTCGCAGCCTGCTGCATATTGAGTCAGATGGTGATGGATATTATTTTCAGCGCTTCGAACGAATGCGCTACCCAGACAGGGATGAGTGGTATAAATCCCGCTATAAAGGCATGCTGCTCTTTCTTGCCGATCGTATTTTTTTGGTTGGCTATGAATCACTGACTCACAATGAAATCGCACAAACTATTTTATACCCTACTTATAAAAGCCGAGTCAGCTATCTATCCGGATTAAAGCTGGGAGCATCCGCCAGTGACAGGCGTGAGCCCGTCTGCACAAAAGTAGTTCTCGAATCTCTCGGCCGCAACATCAGCATAAAAAATGCACTGAAATTATGTGGCGTTTTTGGTCCTGAGTCCGAAGAGATAAACAAAAATATTCGCGAGAATATTCGCGCAACCTCTACAGAGGGGCCGCAGAGCTTCTTTGCGACACCACTCTAAAAATACTTCCCAATTAATTACTAAATTACCCCAACACGAGGCTTGCGGGAGGTGGAGATATTACCCCACCCCACACAGGCCCATACGATGAAGAGAAGAGAAACTGATGACCAACGATTTCCACACACTCAAACCAATGCCGGTTTTTAGTGCAGGTGCAGAAACCCGCTTGGAGAAAGACTTATTGGGTGAGCGCGAAGTACCGGCCGATGTCTATTTTGGCATTCAAACTTTACGCGCTTTGGAAAATTTCCAGATTACCGGAATTACCCTGAATCACTTCCCCAATCTGGTAAAAGCACTGGCGATGGTAAAAAAAGCTGCGGCCAGCGCCAATGGACAGCTCGGCTACCTGGAGCCCAAACTGCAAGATGCCATTGCCACTGCTTGTGACGAGATTATCGATGGCAAACTGCACGATCAATTTTTAGTAGATATGATTCAGGGCGGCGCCGGTACTTCTACCAATATGAATGCCAATGAGGTGATTGCCAACCGCGCGCTGGAATTACTCGGTCACAACAAAGCCGAGTACAAAAAAGTACACCCAAACAACCATGTAAACCTGTCGCAATCTACCAATGATGTTTATCCAACCTCGATAAACCTGGCCATTCTGCTCAGCTACAGCGACCTGGTTCAGTCCATGGAGAGCTTGTGCGTTGAGTTCGACAAGAAGGCCAAAGAGTTTGCCTCAGTAATTAAAATGGGGCGCACCCAGCTGCAAGATGCGGTACCTATGACCCTGGGCCAGGAGTTTGCCGCCTTCGCCGCTACTGTGCGCGAAGATGTCGACAGAGTTAAAGAGCTGGTCGCTCTATTCAAAGAGATCAATATGGGGGGCACCGCGATCGGCACCGGCATTAATACGGACCCGGAATATCGCCAGCTGGTTGTTAACGCGCTGTCAGAGATTTCCGCCATCGACTTTGTCTGCGCAGAAAACCTGGTGGAAGCCACTTCCGACATGGGCGCCTTCGTGATGTTCTCCGGCGTAATGAAACGCATCGCCGTTAAGATCTCGAAAATTTGCAGCGATTTACGCCTGATTTCCAGCGGCCCTCGCGCTGGCCTCAATGAAATTAACCTGCCGCCGATGCAACCCGGCTCATCCATTATGCCCGGCAAGGTCAACCCGGTTATTCCCGAAGTGGTTAACCAGGTTGCCTACCAGGTGATCGGCAACGACCTCACGATTACCCTGGCTGCTGAATCCGGCCAGTTGCAGCTCAATGTAATGGAGCCAGTAATCGCCTTTAACCTGCTACAGTCCATGCGCCTGATGACCCAAGCCATGACCACGCTTGCGGATCGTTGTGTGAGCGGCATCACTGCCAACGAAGAGCACTGCCTGCAACTGGTTGAGAACAGCATCGGCCTGATTACTGCGGTAAACCCGTTTATTGGCTATGAAAATGCCACCCGCATCGCCAAGCAGGCACTAATTACCGGTGCCAGTGTGAAGCAGTTAATCCTTGATGAGGGGTTACTGAGTGAGGAGGAACTGAACGATATCCTCGCGCCGGAGAATATGACCCAGCCGAGAAAAGTAGAAATTAAAAACCCTGCTTGAAAACAAAAACCGGCGGCCTCTCGGCTGCCGGTTTTTTAGCTATCAGCCGGGCTTAAATTCCCAGCTCTTTAAGCAGGCGATCCGGTGGTAAGTAACCGGGAACAACCCGACCATCTTCCATCACGATAGTCGGCGTACCGCGCACATCGATAGCCTCGTTGCCCAGCTTGTATTGAGCTGCCACCGGGTTTGTCTTACAGACATCCAAAGGCACATTTTCACGGTTCTTAAGTGCAGTCAGCGTCTTGTTGCTGTCTTCCGCACACCATGCAGTTGCCAGCTTGCGATACCCCAGGGAATTCAGGCCACCGCGCGGGAATGCCAGGTAGCGCACTTCGATACCGCGCTTGTTCAGCTCGGGCACATCCTGGTGCAGCTTGCGGCAGTAACCGCAGTCCACATCGGTAAATACATAAACGCTTGCCTTGGTTTCACCTTTTGGGGAGAAGACAATCATATCTTCTGTATCAAGGGCGCCCATAACCGCAGCGCGGCGCGTCGCTCTACGCTGCTCGGAAAGGTTGGCAACACCGCCAGCCTTCACCTGATAGAGATCGCCGTAAACAAAGTGATTACCATCAGCAGAGACGAACAGGGTCGTGTTGCCATCATCGACATCCACTTCGTAAAGCCCCTCAATTGGACTCTCCCGCACCTCTCCATAGGTTGCTTTGGGATTACTCGCCTCAAGGCGTGTCTTGATGGTTTTTACAACGTTGGTATCGACTTCTGCCAACGCTGCAGAGCCCACCAGACTGAGTAGCGCGCCAGCGATTGCCAGCGGCTTCTTGATAAGCGTCATTACCAATTGCTCCTTAAATTCTCATTGGGCTTCGACTTAATCATCGGCCTTCAGTTCCAGCCAGTATGGCAGCTCTTTGCCGCTGCGAACCTAATTGGCACGTTTTAACATATCCAGTCACCTTGGACTACGCAAAACACCGCAAGACGTGAGCGCTTTAGCGAAATTGACTGTATCCCCGCGCCAGGGGAAGCCCGTGTCCATTTATGTCAGTTAAGGCAAGCAGACCCAATGAGGGGCACCAAATATGCTGCTCGTAACCCACATACAAAAAAGGCCGAAGCGTACGCTTCGGCCTTTTTCTGCGATCAAGGAGAGCTTAGTTGAGCTTCTCTTTGATACGTGCAGCTTTACCAGTCAGGCTGCGGAGGTAGTACAGCTTGGCCTGACGCACGTCACCGCGACGCTTAACCTTGAGGCTGTCAACCATCGGGCTGTGAGTCTGGAAAGTACGCTCAACGCCAACACCGTGGGAAATTTTACGCACGGTGAAGGAGGAGTTCAGACCACGGTTGCGCTTACCGATAACCACGCCTTCGAACGCCTGCAGGCGCTCACGGTTGCCCTCTTTTACTTTTACCTGAACGATTACAGTGTCGCCCGGTGCGAAGGGAGGTACTTCGCTCTTCAGCTGTTCCTGCTCCAGCTGCTGGATAATTTTGTTAGTCATTTGGATCGCTCCCAAATACAGATTGTGTAGCTTCTCAGCTAGTTCACCGAACTACTCGCGCCTCCCGGCGAATTCGGCCTCAATTTTCTTCGAGCTTCTGTTCCCGCTGGATCTCATCCAGCAACAACTTCTGCTCATCGCTCAGCTCCAACCCTTGCAATAAGTCCGGGCGTCGCTGTTGCGTGCGCACCAATGCCTGTTTCAGGCGCCAGCGGCGTATTCTTTCATGGTTGCCGGAAAGCAAAACTTCCGGTACCGCTACTCCCCGATATTGTTCCGGTCGGGTGTAGTGTGGGCAGTCCAGCAGGCCAGAGGAGAAAGAGTCCTCAACCGCCGATTGGTTGTGTCCAAGTGCGCCGGGAATCAAGCGGGTAATAGCATCCACCATCACCATAGCAGCCAGTTCGCCACCGCTGAGGACATAGTCACCAATGGACCACTCCTCGTCGATCATAGATTCGACGATACGCTCATCCACACCTTCATAGCGCCCCGCCAACAACACCAGGTTGCCAGCTGCAGACAGCTGCTCCACTCCACCCTGATCGAGCTGTCGACCCTGGGGAGACATGTAGATACTGCGTACAGATTCACCATCTTCACCAGCCCAAGCTCGAGCAGCCTCGAGAGCCTGGTAAAGGGGCTCAGCTAACATCACCATTCCCGGCCCGCCGCCGTAAGGGCGATCGTCCACAGTCCGGTGCCTGTCACTGGTAAAGTCCCGAGGATTCCAACAGCGAACTTCTAAAAGGCCATCTTTCACAGCCCGTCCACTGACGCCATACTCGGTCAATGCGGCAAACATTTCCGGAAAAATGCTTACCAGAGCGATTCGTTTTGTCATCGCTCCTATGCCTTAAAAAGCCGGGTCCCAGTCGACGGTTATTACACCGACTTCCAGGTCAATATTGGTAATAAACTGATCAGGTAGATAGGGAATCAAGCGCTCGCGCTTATCCGCTCCACCGCGCACCACCATTACATCGTTGGCGCCAGTTTCCATCATGCGAGCAACGGTACCAAAGTCGTGATCTTCGCCATCGAAATGGCTGACAACCTTTAACCCTTCGAGCTGGTGCCAGTAATACTCACCGTGCTCAAGCTCAGGCATCAGTTCACGAGCTACAGCAATATCGCGCTGGCAAAGTCGAGCCGCCAAATCGCGGTCATCAATGCCTTTCACATGTACGATCAAGCCCTTGCCGTGACGCTTACCAGCGTCAATTTCGAGAGCTTCCCAACCTTTCGGCCCCTGCAAGCGCCAATTAGGGAACTGCAGGATGTTGTCCATCGGCTCGGTATAGGAGTGAACCTTGACCCAGCCGCGCACACCATAAACGGTAGTAACGCGCCCAACCGTGACCAACTCTTCGGAAGGTTTTCCGTTATCTGTCACAGGAGCACCACTTACGCGCAAATTAAGCAGATTCTTTCAGAAGCTTGCCGACGCGGTCAGAAACCTGTGCGCCACGACCCAGCCAGAAATCAACACGCTCGCGATCAACACGCAGACGCTCTTCCTGACCACGGGCAACCGGGTTGAAGAAACCAACACGCTCAATAAAACGACCGTCGCGAGATTTGCGGCTGTCGGTAACGGTCAGATGATAAAACGGGCGCTTTTTAGCACCACCACGGGCCAAACGAATGGTTACCATGTAACTTTCCTATAGGTTCAACACTAGGCAACCGCACTAAGCAGTCACCACAACAACTTTTTACCGGCAGCAGGGCCGGCAGAAAGGCGGCGTATTCTAATGTACCACCCCAGATTTGTATAGGGTCGCCAAGCCGCCCGGAGAACCGTGGTTCTCTACTTCTTTTTGAGGCCCGGTGGCAGACCTCCGGGCATACCGCCCATACCGCCAGGCATACCACCGCCCATACCGGGCAGACCGCCGAGGCCGCGCATCATTTTACCCATGCCGCCGCCTTTGAGCTTCTTCATCATCTTGCCCATCTGCTTGTGCTGCTTGAGCAGGCGATTCAAGTCCTGCAGCTGGGTGCCGGAACCGGCGACAATGCGGCGCTTGCGCGAACCGTTAAGAAGGTCAGGATTGCGGCGTTCGGCCGGCGTCATGGAGGAAATCAATGCATCCATACGCTTAAATTCTTTACCCATATCGGCCTGTTGTGCAGCCTGCGCTACACCGCCCATGCCGGGCATTTTCTCCAACAGGGAGCCAAAGCCACCCATGTTTTGCATTTGCTGCAGCTGATCGCGCAGGTCTTCCAGGTCAAAGCCTTTACCCTTCTGGACCTTCTTAACCAGCTTTTCGGCTTTCTCTTTATCAATCTTCTGCTCTGCTTCTTCAATCAGAGACAGAATGTCACCCATACCCAGGATACGGGAGGCGATACGATCCGGGTGAAAGGTTTCCAGGGCGTCGGTCTTTTCACCAACACCGATAAACTTGATTGGCTTACCGGTGACGTGACGCACGGAGAGAGCGGCACCACCACGGGCATCGCCATCGGCCTTGGTGAGAATCACACCGGTAAGCGGCAGTGCATCATTAAAGGCACTTGCGGTATTTACCGCATCCTGACCGATCATTGCATCGATCACGAACAGGGTTTCCGCCGGGTCCAACTCGCTGTGCAGCTCACGGATTTCATCCATCAGCTCGGAGTCCACATGCAGTCGACCAGCAGTATCCACAATCAGCACATCGGCAAATTGTTTGCGGGCAGCGTCCACAGCACCCTTGGCAATATCCAGCGGTTTCTGCTCAGCTGTAGAGGGGTAAAACTGTGCCCCCACTTCACCGGCCAGGGTCTCCAGCTGTTTGATAGCAGCGGGGCGGTAGACGTCCGCACTCACCACCATGACTTTTTTCTTTTCACGCTCCTGTAGGTATTTGGCCAGCTTGGCCACACTGGTGGTTTTACCAGCGCCCTGGAGGCCCGCCATCAGGATTACCGCCGGAGGTTGCACGGCGAGGTTGAGAGGCTCTGCAGCCGCACCCATCACCTTAACCAGCTCATCCTGAACAATCTTGACGAACTGCTGGCCCGGGTTGAGAGCCTTGCTAACCTTCTGTCCTACCGCAGCGGTGCGCACTTGCTGAACAAATGCCTTAACCACTGGCAGAGCGACATCCGCCTCCAACAGCGCCTTGCGCACTTCGCGCAAAGTATCGCGGATATTGTCATCCGTAAGGCGCGCTTTACCGGTAACTTTCTTTAAGGCCGCCGATAAGCGGTCACTCAGGTTATCGAACATAAATTCGTCTCGATCTCTCCGTTTACGGACTCAACCCCAGTGCGGAGGGGCGCGAAATTAGGGGGGAGCAAACTGCAACTCCCTCTCTGAGGCGCGGCAGTATAGCCCAGGTCTCGCCACAGCCGAAATATCGCAAGTCTTCCTTGTTTCAACTGGCTATGACACACTCCTGCCCTAACGCAATAATGAAGACACGGATTTACCCATGGCGGCTTTCGCCCACTGGACAGCTATCGCTCTCTACCTGGCCACAACCATAGTTGCAGGTGCGGCTCTGGCCCGAAGTCAACAGCCGAATTCCAAGCTGCTTCTCAGCCTTTTGGCGGGTGCACTTGTTACCCACGGAATATCCCTGGGACACGTTCTCTTTTCACCCGAGGGCTATCGCTTTGACCTGCTGGCAATGCTCTCGCTGATTTCCTGGGTAGTTAACTTTCTATTATTGATCCTGGCCGTTGGCCGGCCACTTACGCTACTTATTCTTATTTTTGCACCTGTGGGAGCCGCCACCGAATTTGCCGCATCCCATATTTGGGGCACCGTAACGCCACATCAACAGATCTCTGCCGGCATTGCGATACACGCTCTACTGTCTATTTCTGCCTATTCGCTGCTGACCCTGGCTACCCTGCAGGCGATCTATCTCTATTACCTTAACCAGCAGCTGCACAACCACAGGCCGGTAGGCGCCACCCGTCTTCTGCCACCATTGCAGAGTATGGAATCACTGCTGTTCGGCCTGATCACTTTCGGGCAACTACTGCTCACCGCCTCCCTGCTGACCGGTTTCGTCTTTGTTGGCAATTTGTTTGAAGAGGGGCCAATACACAAAACCATCCTCTCTATGGTCGCCTGGGTTCTTTACACCATACTCCTATGGGGACACTGGAGGTTGGGCTGGAGAGGCAATACCGCTGTGCGTTGGACCTTAAGCGCTTTCGCCGCCCTACTACTTGCCTATTTTGGTAGTAAGCTGGTTATGGAAGTCATTCTCCAGCGCGGGTAATCGAATATACGACTGCAAAGCTTGCGGAGGTCGGCAATATGTTCCAATATCTCCGCTTGGAAATAAAAAGAGTTCTCCCTTGAACGAGATGCCCACGGGCCTGCTATTCGGTTTGCTGGCCCTATTGATACTGATATCCGCCTTCTTCTCCAGCTCCGAAACCAGCATGATGGCGCTTAACCGCTATCGTCTGCGGCACCAAGCCAAAAGCGGGCACCGCGGGGCAAAGCGCGCCACCGAGCTACTCGCACGCCCGGACAAGCTGATCGGTTCAATTCTAATCGGCAACAATCTCGTTAACGTTCTTGTGTCTGTAATCGCCGGCTCGGTATTCGCGCAAATTTATGGAGAAATACTCACCACCATAGTCTTAACTCTTGCCCTGCTGATTTTTGCTGAGGTCACACCAAAGACTATTGCCGCTCTACACCCGGAAAAAATTGCTTTCCCCGCCTCATTTATTTTGCGCCCACTGCAATGGCTGCTCACTCCCCTGGTGCTGTTGATTGGTGGCATATCCAACGGCCTGGCGCGTATGTTGGGAGTCGAAACAAAAGCGAATAGCGAAGCGGAACACCTGGCCCCCGAAGAACTCCGAACCGTTGTATTCGAATCAGGCGCCCTGCTTCCCAGCAAGCACAAGGGCATGTTGCTCAACGTGCTGGACCTGGACCAGGCAACCGTTGAAGACATCATGATTCCGCGCAATGAAGTCATGGGCGTTGACCTGGAAAACAGCGCCGAACAGATCCTGCAGCAGCTAGCGGAAAGTTCCTACACTCGCCTCCCCGTATATCGCGGTGACATCAATCGAGTAGTAGGCATACTTCACCTGCGAAAAGCGGCGCAGATACTGCGCGACGGACCGGAAAATTTAACAGCAGAGCGGCTCCACTCCTTCACCGATGAACCTTACTTCGTACCCGAGGCAACACCACTCCCCACACTGCTGATGAACTTCCAGAAAACCAAGCGCCGCATGGGGCTGGTAGTTGATGAGTACGGAGAGGTAATGGGTATCGTTACCCTAGAAGATCTGCTGGAGGAAATTGTCGGCGACTTCACCGCAAGTCCAGTACCCAGCGATGACGAGGAGATAGTCGCCATAGAAGATGGCTGGTACATGATCGAAGGCGGCACTTCTATTCGCGATATTAATCGTACCCTGGGCTGGGAACTGCCCACTGACGGGCCAAAAACTTTTAACGGCCTGGCAATGGAACACTTGGAGAGCATCCCCGACGGCAATATCAGCCTGTACATCCTCAATTACCTGGTGGAAATTGAGGAGGTCTCAGACAAGATGATTACCCGGGCCAGAATCAAGCGAATCGATAAATAGCGCTACAACCGTTTATCTCTCAACCTCTTCTAGCAAGCGCCTTACCGGTGCAAAGCTGGTGCGGTGTATTGGAGTGGGCCCCTGCAACTGTAAAGCTTCCATATGCGCCTTGGTGGGATACCCTTTATGACCTGCAAGGCCGTAACCGGGATATTCAGAGTCCAGCACCACCATTTCCCTATCACGGGTCACCTTAGCCAAAATAGATGCCGCCCCAATTGCAGCGACACGACCATCGCCCTTTACAACGGTATCGCAAGGGTAATCCCAGTTCGGTTTTTTATTGCCATCCACCAACACAAATTCAGGCTGCACGGATAGCTGTGCAACTGCACGATGCATCGCCAGTAAACTTGCCTGCAAAATATTTAGCTGGTCAATTTCCTCAACTGTTGCACGAGCTATGGAGTAACTGAGTGCTCGCTCACAAATCTCATCAAATAACTGCTCGCGCTTTTTTTCAGTCAGCTTTTTGGAGTCTGCAAGCCCGGCAATTGGCTTGCCGGGATCAAGGATCACAGCAGCTGCAACCACATCACCAGCTAAAGGGCCGCGCCCAACCTCATCGACACCTGCAATCAAATCACCCTTGAAAGGGCAGACATAGGGGGGCAATTCTGTTTTACTACTCATAATTTATTACTACTCGGCAGATTCCGGCTTAGCTTCCAGTAGCCCCACCACGGCATCGGCAGCCCGCTCAGAAGCATTTCGCCTCAACTGTTGATGCATCTCGAAAAACTCGCGCTCTAAATGATCCCCAAGAAGCGGGTCTTCAAAGTACTGCATCACTGCCGCACCAAGATTCTCTGGAATGGCATCATTCTGCAAAATTTCTGGCACCAGTTCTTTTTGGGCTAATAAATTTGGTAGCGAAACCCATGGGGTGTGCAGCATCCGTGAGACGATCAATGACGTCAACCTGCCCAGCTTATAGGTAACGACCATGGGCTTTTTAAGCAACATTGTCTCTAGGGTTGCTGTACCCGATGCAATGAGCACACAGTCTGCCGCAGAAACGGCTCGTCTCGATTGCCCCTCAAGTAAAGTAATAGGGAGTTCTGGATAATCTTTTAGCTGCTCTTGAATCTCATCCATACGCTGCTTGTTAGCAGCGGGAATAACAAATTTAATATCCGAGTGACGCTGGTGGCACCATCGGGCCGTCTGCAGAAACAACGGCCCCAGCATGCGAACCTCACCTCCACGGCTGCCAGGCAAAAGGGCAATTACCCGGTCGTCTTTCTCAAAGCCCAATGCTTTGCGTTCGCCGGCGACATCCACTTGCAGGGGAATTTCATCAGCCAAAGGGTGGCCAACAAAGGTCACCGGTACTTGGTTATCTCGGTAGAAATTCGCTTCAAATGGAAGCAGGGTCAACATATGGTCGACAGCCCGCGCAATCTTTTTAATTCGACCCTGCCGCCAGGCCCAAACCGAAGGACTGACATAATGGACGGTGGGGATACCCTCAGCCTTGAGTCCAGCCTCAAGAGTCAATGTAAAGTCCGGGGAATCTATACCAATAAATAGATCGGGCGGGCTATCAGTAAAGTGGCGACGGAGAGATCTGCGGATTTTCAACAGTTCCGGAAGGCGCTTCAAAGGCTCTACCAGCCCCATTACCGACAGCCGCTCCATAGGAAATAAACTTTTAGCACCCAGTTCCAGCATGCGCGGCCCGGCAATCCCCCCAAACTCTACATTGGGAAGCCGAGTTTTTAATGCGGCCATTAAACCAGAACCGAGGATATCTCCTGACGCCTCACCGACAACGATACCAATTCGTATCGGCTTATTTTTTTCTGACACGCCTATATCCCTCCTCTTGGGGAGCTGTTTATGTTGGAATTAAATGGGAGTTGCATAAAGTGCAATCGGAGCTGCACAAAACAGCTCCAAAGAGAAGTGAATTAGCGAACAATGCCGCGAGTGGAAGACTGCAAAGACTCTATCCACGGCTGAATAACTGGAGATTGTTCGCGCAACTCCATCAAGGCCTGCAGCGCCTCTTGCATAGTGAGACCGCGACGATAAACGGTCTTGTAAGCCTTATTGATCAGGGCAATATCTTCTCTAGAAAAGCCCCGTCTGCGCAGCCCTTCTGAGTTAATGGTCTTTGCTTCGGCAGGGTTTCCGGCAACCATAACATAAGCAGGAACGTCTTTACCGATAGCAGCGCCCATTCCCAGGAAAGCATGCTCTCCCACAGTACAGTTCTGGTGAACCAAACTATAACCACTCAGAATCGCCCAGTCCTTAACAACAACATGACCGGCCAAACCACAGTTATTCACCATAATAGTGTGATTACCAACGACGCTATCGTGGCCAATATGGGCATAGGCCATGATCAGGTTTTCGTCACCAATAGTGGTCTCACCTCGGTCCTGAACGGTACCACGGTGGATCGTAACCCCCTCGCGAATCACGTTATTGTCGCCAATAACGAGTGTCGTCTCTTCACCACGATACTTTTTGTCCGGGGTATCCTGCCCTACGGAAGCAAACTGGTAGATTCGGTTGTTCTTCCCCAGTTTGGTCGGCCCACTAAGCACCACATGAGAGGCAATATCACAGCCATCACCTATCTCTACGCCGGCTCCAACAATGGTGTAAGCACCAATACTCACCCCGGAACCAATTACTGCCGTAGAGTCGACAATAGCTGTAGGGTGGATACTTGTCTGCATTCTGGGATCTACTCCTCGGCATTAATCGTACTGGGTAACCTGTACCCTTAAAAACAAAGGCTACCCGGAAAATCCTGAATCTAACTCTCCAGCGAGCTTTACAGAATTACTGAACCTTTTTGACGGCACATAGGATATCAACAGAAGCCGCCAGCTCGCCATCAACACTGGCTTTACAAGCGAATTTCCAGATATTTCTGCGAACAGATACCGCTTCAGACTCGAGCTCAAGGCGATCACCCGGGATCACCTGACGCTTAAAGCGCGCCTTATCAACCCCACCGAACAGATACAGATATCCATCTTCCGGTTTTTTGCCAAACGTTTTAAAGCCGAGGATTCCCGAGACCTGAGCCAGGGCTTCAACAATCATCACTCCCGGGAAAATAGGCATTTCCGGAAAGTGGCCATTAAAAACTTCTTCATTTCCAGAAATGTTTTTATAGCCTTTTATATACTTCCCTTCTTCGAGTTCTACTACACGATCCACCAACAAAAAAGGATAACGGTGCGGCAGATACTCGCGAATTTCACGTACATCCATCATTCCAAATGCCCCCAGAAACCACTTCGGGGCGTAAAACGCCCCGAAAACAACAAAGCCAAATTAATTAATAACTAAAGTTCAATCGTCTGTCCCACTCTTTTGGGACAATGCCTGAACCTGTTTTTCCAAATCTTTCAATCTGCGCGCCATTTGATCCAACTGACCAAAACGCACAGCATTACGACGCCAGGTAGAACTATCGGCAAAGGATAGCGCTCCAGAGTAGCTACCAGTATCCTTTATCGACTTAGTAACAAACGTGTTACCCGACACCTGACTGCCATCTGCAATCGTTATGTGTCCGTTAATACGGCTACAGCCACCGAGAAGACAATGCTTCCCTATCTCAGCACTACCGGCAATTACGGCACACCCAGCTATGGCCGTGTAGTCACCAATCTTCACATTGTGCGCGATTTGGACCAGATTGTCGATCTTGACTCCTCGCCCAATCACCGTATCGCCCAAAGCCCCACGGTCTATACAGGTATTGGCTCCAATTTCCACATCTTCGCCAATTTGCACTCCACCAAGCTGGTGAATTTTCACCCAGCTGCCTTTATTGGGCGCAAACCCGAAACCATCGGCTCCAATAACCGTCTGGCTGTGAATAATACCGTGTGCACCGATAGAGCAGTTATGATGAAAAACAACGCCGGCATACAGGCGTGTTCCTGCACCGACTAAACTGCCCTCGCCAACATAGCAGTTAGCACCAACAATCGCTCCAGGCTCCAATTTTGCGAAGGCCTCGACCACAGAGCCGGGTCCCACGCTGACACCAGCACCAATCTCTGCCGTAGGGTGAACTACTGCAGAGGGGTGAATACCAATGGGGGCTTCGGGAGTTGTATCGAACAGGGCTGTTGCTCGAGCAAAGGCCAGGTAGGGGTCCGCAACACATAAAGCCGTTACCGGGCACTCTTCAACAAACTCTTCCGACACCAGCACTGCGGCGGCCTTGGTCGTTTTCAGAAAGCGTCGATAATTGGGACTTGCGAGGAAAGCCAAGTGCTCTGCACCGGCATCCTGCAGTGTATTTAAACCCTGAACTTTTTGATTGGAATCTGAACCGGGCGCCAACCGCAAGTCGGCCCCCAGCTCTTGCGCCAACTGGGCAAGAGAAAAGCTATCTTTCATAGAAGGCTATCGACTTACTTGGCTGCGTTCATACGCTTAACAACAGCCTCTGTCAAGTCGACGCTGGGGCTTACATAGTAGGCAGTATTGGAATCGAGCACTACATCAAGCTTCTGCTCTTTAATCAGTGCGTCCAGGGCATCTCTGGCCTTTGGTCCCATAGAAGCCTGGATCTCTTGACCCACTTGAGCTTCCATTGCACGCAATTTTTTCACCGTTGTCTCAAAATCTGAGCGCTGGAAATTCATCTTGCGCTGGTACTCAGTCTTTTGCTCATCGGACCAGGTCACACTATTTTTCTTGGCATCTTCAGCCATTTTTTGCAGTTCAGAACGAATTGACTCGGCACTGCTCTGCAGCTTCGAATATTCAGAGCTGGTCTTCAGGGAGTTTACTTTGGTCTTAGCTGCATCAGTGCTCATGATCGCAGCCTGTAGGTTAAGTACCGCGACCTTGGTTTGCGCCAGCGCTGCGCCGGACAAGGTCATACCTGCAAGTAATACTGCAACAATTTTTACATTCTTAAGCACGTCGGTCTCTCCAATAGATTTTATTTTAATTGCGCTGATATACGCCTAATTCATTTTATCTGACAAATTTAGAAGCTGTTACCCAGAGTGAACTGGAATACTTCCACATCGTCATCATCATTTTTCTTGAGGGCTTTCGCCAAGCTAAATGTCAGCGGGCCAAAACCGGTAATCCAGGTCAAGCCTATCCCCGCAGAGACATTCATCTTACCAAAGTCCACATCGTAACAGTTGATTTGGGTATCACCACAGTTGGTATCGAATACATTACCCGCGTCAACAAAGAAAGCGGTTTGTAAGGAGCGCTGATCTTTAACAAAGGGCAATGGGAATATAACTTCTGCACTACCCTCAACTAAGATATTTCCACCAGCGGGGTCGGCATCAGCGCCAAAATCAGTAACAAGTAGATCCCCATCAGAGTCTACTAAATAACAATATTCGGTAATTTCTCCATCCGCCGTCGCACAGGGCAAGGTGCCATCCACCTGGCCTTCGTAATTAAGTCCGGAGAGAAATTCAGCCGGGCTTGAACGAGGGCCCAGAGTGTTGCGTTCAAAGCCGCGCACTGAGCCAAAACCACCGGCATAGAAGTTCTTAAAGAACGGCAGCTCATCAAGATCCCCAAAACCATCACCATAGCCCAAACGCGTACGTAAACGCAGAGTCAAACTCTTCGTTAATGGACGGAAATACTGGCCGGTATACACAAGCTTATAATACTCAAGGTCACTACCCGGAAGCGTAAACTCGAGAGATAGATTCTGGGACGCACCTCGCGTTGCCAAAATACCTCGATTCAAGGTAGAACGCGCATAAGAAGCTGTTAATCCAAGATTATTAAACGCATCCCCATAGCGATCAATAAAACCATTAGCGGTAGGGAAAAGATCCTCCATCGCAGTCATGGAGAGATCAGCTGTAACTCCATTTTCTTCATCTAAAAGGATTTGCTCGTAATCATCTAAAGTAACGGTTTTGGTAACCCCATCCACAGGAGTAGGAGAAGTTACTATTTCTTGAACGGAAGAACTCGAAGCTGACAATTCCAGGTGACTGAAATTAATATTCAAGCCGACACGGGAAATTTCTGACATCGGGTAACCAAAATTAACGCCACCGCCATAAGTCGTAGTGTTGTAATCAGAGAGGTTAACCTCAGAGTAATCGTTCTCTGTATAGAAAACATTAAAGCCCCGACTCACACCATCCGGTGTGAAATATGGGTCGAGGTAAGAGAAATTAACAGAGGTCTGGTAAGTAGAAGCATTTAACCCAATACCTACGGATTTACCCGTACCTAACCAGTTATTTTCCTGGACATTGGCTCCCAGTACCAAGCCACTGCTCTGGGCCCAGCCTATAGTGCCGCCGATAGAGCCTGAGGGTTGCTCTTCAACCGTGTATTCAACATCAATTTGGTCAGAAGTACCCGGCACCTCACTGGTTTCCACCTCTACTTCCTTGAAGTAACCCAGGCGCTCAAGGCGGACTTTAGACTGCTCTATACGGGCAGAGGAAGCAGAAGCTGACTCCATCTGACGCATCTCGCGGCGCAAAACCTCATCCGTAGTGCGAGTATTACCTCGGAAATTAATTCGGCGAACGTAAGCCCGCTTGCCGGGGTTGATAAAGAAGGTAATTTTTACCGTTTTCTCTTCTTTATTCGGCTCGGGGATGCCATTAACCTCAGCAAAGGTATAGCCCTCATTCCCCAGGCGCTTGGTAATATAATCCGAGGTTGTTGTCATGCGAACCTGGGAGAAGGTCTGCCCTTCCCGCACCAGTAGCAAGCGCTTAACTTCTTCCTCTGGAACTACAGGATCACCGGCCAGGTCCACTTCACTAATGGTATAAACATCGCCCTCAAACACATTGACGGTGATAAATACACTCTCTTTATCGGGGCTCAGGGAAACCTGTGTGGAATCAATTTTAAAATCCAGGTACCCACGATCCAAATAATAAGATTCGAGACGCTCCAGGTCGCCGGTCAATTTTTCTCGGGAATACTTGTCATCACTGCGCAACCACGACAACCAACCGGTAGTTTGCAGCTCGAAAATCTCTCCAAGCTCTTCATCGGAAAACGCTTTGTTACCAACAATATTGATGTGCTTAATTGCGGCCACTGAACCTTCATCGACAATTACGCGAAGCTCAACCTGATTGCGCGGCAACTCTTTTACTTCAGTTTTAACACTGGCGTCATAGCGTCCCTGGGCAACATATTGGCGCTGTAGCTCCTGGGCCAACCCCTCAAGGGTAGCGCGCTTGAAGATCTGCCCCTCTGAAAGGCCATTCTCCTGCATGCCCTTCAACAAGTCTTCTGTTGCAATCGCCTTGTTGCCTGTAATTTCGATCTTGGAAATTGCAGGCCGTTCGCGCACAGTGATAACCAGGACACCATTTTCCTGGCCGATTTGAATATCCTCAAAGTAACCAGTGCGAAACAGCGCCCGAGTGGCGCTCTGGATTTCCAGAGTCTCCACCTCATCCCCCACTCGCACAGGGAGAGCTGAGAATACGGTACCGGCAGAGACGCGCTGCAGCCCTTCCACACGGATGTCATCAACTACAAATGACTGTGCTAAAGCACTGAGAGGCAGTGCCAGGCTAAGAGAAGCCGCTTTCAGGAAATGTTTCATCTACTAATTCCAGGTGTTTTTATTCGCAATCCAGGAGTTACAGCGCCAACTAGCGCCCCGCTCCCCCAGAATCAGAGGGTTGCCCCTCTACCATGTAATCAACATCGGGCCGGTCTGAGGTGCCGGACACCTTAGTTGTTTCAACTTTCACTACCTTCAAGTATCCAAGGCGCTCAAGACGCACTTTGGATTGCTCTATACGCGCAGAGGAAGCCAAAGCTGACTCCATCTGGCGCAGTTCACGCCGCAAGACTTCATCTGCGGTGCGAGTGTTCCCGCGAAAACTAATACGTCGCACATAAGTGCGCTTTCCCGGATCAATAAAGAAGGTAATTTTTACTGTACTCTCTTCTTCATTGGCCTCAGGAACACCATTCACTTCGGCAAAAGCGTAACCTTTGTTGCCCAAGCGTTTAGCAATATAGTCTGAAGTAGTCGTCACCCTCGCTTGCGAGAACCGCTGACCTTCTCGCACCAATAGCAGGCGGTTGATTTCCTCCTCCGCTACTACCGGGTTTCCAGCAATTTCCACCTCACTAACCGTGTAAACACCACCCTCAACCACGTTAATGGTAATGAATACACTCTTCTTGTCCGGCCCTAGAGATACCTGAGTCGAATCAATCTGGAAATCAAGATATCCACGATCCAGGTAATAGGACTTTAAGCGCTCCAAATCACCAGTGAGTTTCTCACTAGAATACTTATCATCACTGCGCAACCAAGAGAGCCAGCCAGTAGTTTTAAGCTCAAAAATCTCTTCCAGCTCTTTATCAGAAAAGGCACGATTTCCTACGACATTAATATGTTCAATCGCAGCAACAGCCCCTTCATCGACAGCAACCCACAGTTCAACCTGGTTGCGCGGCAGCTCCTTGAGCTCCGCTTTGACACTAGCGCCATATCGACCCTGCGCTACGTACTGGCGTTCAAACTCCTGGGTCAATCCCCTAAGGGTCGAACGCTTTAGAATCTGGCCTTCGGCGAGACCGTATTCCTTCATCGCCTTCAGTAGATCCTCAGTGGCAATCGCCTTGTTCCCAGATATATCTATCTTTGATATAGCCGGTCGTTCTCTCACGGTAATAACAAGAACGCTGTTTTCGTGGCCAATCTGAATATCTTCAAAAAAACCAGTGCGAAACAATACTCGGGTTGCATCCTGAATCTCGCCAGGCTCAACTTCGTCGCCTACCCGAATCGGAAGTGCTGAAAAAACTGTACCTGCAGAAACCCGCTGTAACCCGTCTACTCGGATATCGCTGAGAACGAACGACTGTGCCAAAGCGCTGAGAGGCAGCACCAGGCCCAGAAAGATCGCTTTCAGCAAATACTTCATACCGCTTCCGAGTCGCTTTTACTCACAACAAAATCGTGCCAAGACAAAACGTCTCACACCTACAAAAAATCTCACTCACATTATCAGCCCGGAAAAAAGCCAATCCAGGGCACTACAAACGTAAAATATCGTTGTACAGAGCCAGCCCCATAATGCAGAGCACCAGGGCCATGCCCACTTGTAAACCAATCACCTGCACCCTCTCTGACACAGGGGACCCCTTGATCGCCTCAATACCGTAGTAAAGGAGGTGACCACCATCGAGTACCGGGACAGGCAACAGATTGAGTACACCAAGACTAATACTGAGCAACGCCAGCAATGACAGGAAAGACTGCCATCCCGCTTCCGCGGAAGTACCCGCCACTTTAGCAATGGTAATGGGGCCACTCAAGTTTTTGGTCGAAAGTTGACCAAATAATAGTTTCTTCAAGCTATTCAGGGTAAAGACTGTTTTATCCCAGGTCTCCTGCAAGCCCTTAACTAAAGCGCCACCCACCCCATAGTGGTAAATCCGTACTCGATCATCCGGCCAAGTCTCTGATACCGGCTGCACTCCGACCTGCCCTATGGTTTCACCGCTGTCCAGCTTGATCTCCGCCGGTGTTACGGACACCGTCAGCGGTTCGCCTCCACGCTCGACAGTGATATCCATTGGAACACCAGCGCGGGCTCTCACATAATCGGTCCAGCTTTGAAAAGATGAAAAGTCACGGCCATCGGTCGAGACAATCTTGTCTCCAGCCTTGAGCCCAGCTGAGGCTGCCGGGCTTCCCTCCACCACATTATGAAGAGTCATACTCACCGGTGGAGTCCACAGCTGCAGACCAATCTCCCCGAGCGGATCGGGAACTTCGCGGCCGGCAAGCCAGCGATTGATATCCGCCACCATATGGTATTCGAGGTTGGAATCCGGATAGCGAACAGAGAATTCTATGGTGCCACTATCACCCAGACGGTTTGCCAGGCGCCAATTGAGGGCCTGCCAAGTAGGGGTAGCCTCACCATCAACAGCAACAATTTCCTGCCCGGACTCAAGGCCTGCCGACGCAGCAATACTCCCAGGCTCAACGGATTTCACAATAGGAACCGGGCCCGCTGTTCCACCGAGGAACACAGCCCAGAAAAAGACTATCGCCAAAAGAAAGTTAGCGGCAGGGCCGGCAGCGGCAATCGCCATCCTCGCCCATACGCTCTTGCGGTTAAACGCTTGATCCAGCTCTTCAGCCGCTACAGGCCCCTCGCGCTCATCGAGCATTTTTACGTAACCACCGAGGGGGATAGCGGAAATAGTGAATTCGGTACCGTGGCGATCATAGCGGGAGATCAACCGGCGGCCGAACCCCACAGAAAAGCGCAGCACCTTCACACCACATAGACGTGCTACAAGAAAGTGCCCAAACTCGTGGAAAGATACCAGTACACCGAGAGCCACCAAGGCCCAGATTACCGTCTGAATTAGATCCATACTCAGCTACAACTTCTTGTCATACGCAATTTAGCGGCCATTATACGCCGGGCAATGTGTTTAGAGGGCGGCAAGCGCCTGCTTGGCCAGTTCTCGCGCATTGAAATCAATGGCTTCGACTGCCTCGAGTCCCGACAGTTCAACAACGGGGGCTCTATTCATCACTTTTTCTACCACCAATGCAATATCAGTAAATGCTAGACGCCTCCCCAGGAAGGCCTCTACTGCAATTTCATTCGCTGCATTTAAGACTGTTGGAGCACTTTTTCCCTCATTAACAGCCTCTCGCGCCAAACGCAGACAAGGAAAACGATTAAAATCCGGAGCCTCAAAATCCAGCCTGCCTTGCGCAATCAAATCCAAAGCTGGCACCCCTGCATCAATGCGCCGAGGAAAAGCCAGGGCATGGGCAATAGGCGTGCGCATATCCGGATTACCCATCTGCGCCAGTAAAGAGCCATCCCGGTACTGCACCATCGAGTGAATAATACTCTGGGGGTGCACGACTATCTCAATCTGCTCAGGGCGCGCATTAAACAAATAGCACGCTTCTATAAACTCGAGCCCTTTATTCATCATTGTGGCGGAGTCAACAGAGATCTTCCGGCCCATCGACCAATTGGGGTGTGCACAAGCCTCATCCGGCGTCACCGCCCCCAACTCGCTCGCAGCCCGTGTGCGAAATGGCCCGCCCGAGCCCGTAAGCAGTATTTTTTCCACGCCCGCAGCTTCGAGATCCTCACAAGGGAATGGCAAACATTGAAAGATTGCATTGTGCTCACTATCAATCGGCAACAGTTGCGCACCACTCTTATTCAAGGCCCTCTGAAATATTGGGCCCGCCATAACAAGCGCTTCTTTGTTCGCCAGTAACACTTTCTTGCCCGTGTCTACTGCCGCCAAGGTTGGGCGCAATCCCGCAGCTCCCACGATCGCCGCCATGACTATATCGACCTGAGTATCGGAGGCAACACGACACAAGCCCTCCACCCCACTTAGGACTTCCGTATCCACTTCATCGCCAAGCAATACTCGCAACTCTTCAGCTCGCGCCTCATCGACAACAACAGCATACTGAGGCTTAAACCGCCGACACTGCTGAGCAAGGTCGGCAACCCTTTCACGGGCGGTAAGGGCAAAAACAGCATATTTTTCCGGGTGTCGCGCCAACACATCCAGAGTACTCACGCCGATCGAACCAGTGGAGCCGAGAACGGTAATTTGTTGCGGGGGAATTACTTGCATAGGCCCTTTTCGTACCTCTGATAGCAATATTGCTGCCACCAAACAATTGCACGCCCAGCATTAAGCTGGGCGCTAGCGAATAAAACACAAAACTGGAGCGGAAACGCCTCTACAAGTATTTCGGCAGCTCGCTCGCAAGTGCGGCCATCGTAAACACTGGAAGAGCCGCGGAAAGGCTATCTATCCGATCGAGGATGCCACCGTGCCCCGGTAACATATGACTACTGTCCTTAACCCCTCTGTGCCTCTTAAACATGCTCTCCACCAGGTCCCCAATAACTGAAGCCAGTGCAGTAACCAAGACACCAAAAGTGAATAAGACAGTATTTTTCAGTGGAAGCTCAAATAGGTAGGAAGTTACGAGGGCCAAAATCAAGCAAGCACCCAAGCCACCGAAAAAGCCCTCCCAGGACTTGCCCGGACTAACTTCTCTAGCCAACTTCCGCTTACCAAACTTGCGGCCGACAAAATAAGCACCGACATCCGCCGCTGCAACGATCGCTACCACATAAAGAACCAGCCAGGCGCCGTGATCCAAGCCCCGCAAAACTACCAGTGACAACCAGGTTGGAACTAACACAACAAGGCCTATCAGGCCGCGTACCCACCGGTTGCCCCACAGAGCAGCACTGGACGGGTAGCTCTGCACCCACAAGAAAGCGAGCGCCCACCAACCACAGGCCACGGCCAGAATCTGGCGGCCGCGGTCGATATCTGGATCATCAAAATTCATTGAAAAGACGTATTGAGCCGTGACCATTAGGGTTAACCCCAATGCGGCCAAAAAAACGAAGCGCAAGGCTCGATTCAAATTCGAGAGGTTGGCCCACTCCCAGCCCGCCAGCAAGATAACCGCCACAAATATCAGTGAAAACCACTGCATTGGAAGTAAAAACAATACCCCCATAAACAGTGCCAATAGCACCAAAGCAGTAATTATTCTTTGTTTTAGCACCGCAAACCCCTTTGTTAGTAACTTGACCACTCTGTCTGGATACTCTGTACAGATCAAGAGCGTGTCGGCAAAGATTTCCAACCAATTTGTATCGCAAGCCTGGCGCCGCAGACTTGCCCGGATCACGCCTGAGCGATCGCGTCATCCCCCTCCGCGCGACCGCCGAAGCGGCGATCACGTAACTCATATTCTGCGATAGCCTTATCCAGTTCGGCTTCGTCAAAGTCGGGCCAAAGCGTATCAGTAAAATAGAATTCACTGTAAGCGGCCTGCCAGAGGATAAAGTTGCTAATACGCTGCTCACCGCTGGAGCGGATCAAAAGGTCTACCGGCGGCAGATCTTGAAGCCGTACGTACTTACCAAGTACATCCTCAGTAATCGACTCTGGGGAGCGCGTACCATCGGCAACCTCTTGAGCCAATCTACGGGCCGCCTGGGCAATATCCCAGCGCCCGCCGTAATCAGCAGCAATTATCAGGTCGCCCTCAGCCCCTTCGCGGGTGATATCTTCCGCTTCGGCTATAGCGCGCTGCAAGCGAGGAGAGAATCGGTCCCGTCGACCAATAACTCTCAGGCGAACCCCCTCCTCCCGCATCCGCCGGGCTTCTTTGCGCAAATAGGAATTAAACAGGCTCATCAGCAGCTCGACCTCCTTCGGAGGGCGCTGCCAGTTCTCGCTGGAGAAGGCGAACAGAGTAAGCGCTTTAACGCCGCGAGCTTTACAAGCTGAAAGCAGGTCGCGGATACGCTCGACACCGGCCTTGTGGCCGGCTGAAGGGGAAAGGCCCTTTCGGGCAGCCCAGCGCCCATTGCCATCCATAATAATGGCGATGTGACGTGGGCCGGGAGCATGTAGCTCGGTACCACCGATGCTCATTAAATTTCCATCAGGTCTTTTTCTTTCGCTGCCAGTGCTTTGTCCACATCAGCGACAAACTGATCGGTAATTTTCTGAATGTCGTCACTTGCGCGACGCTCATCGTCCTCAGAAATTTCCTTATCCTTGACCAGTGATTTCACGTCCGCCAGCGCATCGCGACGAATATTGCGAATGGAAACCCGCGCTGTCTCTGCCTCACTTTTTGCCTGGCGAGTGAAGTTTTTGCGAGTCTCTTCGGTCAGCATAGGCATTGGAATACGGATAACCGCACCAGCTGTGCTGGGATTGAGGCCCAAATCGGACTTCATAATGGCCTTTTCGATATCCGGGACCAGATTTTTCTCCCAGGGAGTTACGGAGAGAGTGCGCGCATCCTCAACAGTAACATTGGCAACCTGAGATAACGGAGTATCAGAACCGTAATAGGAGACGTGGATGCCATCGAGAATACTCGGGTGTGCACGGCCGGTGCGAATCTTGTTGAAATTTCCAGCCAGGGCATCAAGTGCCTTACCCATACGAGCTTTCGCGTCTGTTTTTATATCTTCAATCACGATTTCACTTCCTCTTCAATTAAGGTGCCTTCCACGCCGCCAACCACAATATTTAACAGCGCCCCGCTCTTATCCATGCGGAATACACGTACAGGCATATTGTGCTCGCGACACAGGCAGATAGCGGTCAAATCCATCACGCCGAGCTTCTTGTCGAGAACCTCATCGTAAGTCAACTGGTCATAGCGAGTTGCTGTCGGGTCGAGCTTGGGATCAGCAGAGTAGACACCATCGACCTTGGTGGCCTTCAGAACCAGCTCAGCCTCAATTTCGATACCACGCAGGCAAGCTGCAGAATCAGTAGTAAAGAAAGGGTTGCCGGTACCGGCAGCAAAAATCAGAACTTCGCCACGCTCCAGGTAGCGAATAGCCGCACGGCGATCGTAGTGATCGACAATACCGCTCATTTGAATCGAGGACATCACTCTCGAGGAGATGTCAGATCTTTCCAGGGCATCGCGCAGCGCCAGTGCATTCATCACCGTAGCGAGCATCCCCATGTGGTCACCAGTAACACGATCGAGGCCGGCCGCACTCAGCGCAGCGCCACGGAACAGGTTACCACCGCCAACAACCAGGCCCACCTGGACTCCGATACCAACCAGCTGCCCAATTTCCAGGGCCATTTTGTCCAGCACCTTGGGACTGATACCGAAACCCTGATCACCCATCAGCTCTTCGCCGCTGAGCTTTAACAAAATTCTCTTATACTTGCGGTCTTTAATACCGGGCATTCGTTAGTCCCCTTCAATGTACCTGTTAGTGGCCAGGCCTTGCCGCTGAACATTACAACAATTTCAGTCATTTACACAGAGGGGTGCTCCGCTGTAGGTAAGAAACCCCAGCGGAAGCACCCCACTGCGATTGAGTGCCCGAGGGCACCCAATAATATGCGATTAAGAAGAGGATTTAACCTGGGCCGCAACTTCCGCTGCGAAATCCACCTCTTCCTTCTCGATACCTTCACCCACTTCGTAGCGAACAAAGGAAACCACATCGGCACCGGCATCTTTAACCAGTTTGCCAATGCTTACGTCCGGGTTCTTAACGAAAGGCTGCTCTACCAAGCTGTTCTCTTTCAGGAACTTCTTGATACGGCCACCCATCATTTTCTCTACGATTTCAGCCGGCTTGCCTTCCATATCCGGCTGAGCCTTGATGATGTCCTTTTCTTTTTCCAGAACGTCAGCAGGCATATCTTCCGGCTTGTTCACCTGCGGGTTAACCGCAGTCACGTGCATGGCAACATCTTTGGCCAGCTCGATCTCTCCACCGCTCAGAGCTACCAGGGCAGCGATGCGGTTGTTGGAGTGAACGTAAGCACCTACAACTGGAGCTTCAACCAGCTCGATACGACGCACGCCGATGTTCTCACCGATTTTCTGAACCAGTGCTTCACGAGCAGTTTCCAGCTCGCCTTCCATCAGGGCAGCTACGTCTTGCTGGCGATCGGCAAATGCCTTCTCTACAACCTTGGCAACAAACGCCTGGAAGTTTTCATCGCGAGCAACGAAGTCAGTCTCAGAGTTCACTTCAACCAGTACGCCGTAGCTGCCATCTTCTGCAACTTTAGCGGCAACAACGCCGTCAGCAGCGGTGCGGCCAGCTTTCTTGGCGGCCTTCAGGCCGGAGGCTTTGCGCAGGTCTTCAATCGCCTTTTCGATGTCGCCGTCAGCAGCCGTCAGAGCTTTCTTACACTCCATCATCGGCAGGCCGGTGCGCTCGCGCAGTTCTTTTACCATAGACGCGGTAATCGCCATGATTCAATCCTCGGGGTTCTGTCACTAAAAATTAGAAAAAAGGGGCCGTAATTCGGGCCCCTTTTTGAGTTCGCAGTGTAAAACGACTGTGTTACACCACTTAGCCCTGCAAATTACTCTGCAGCGGCTTCGTCATCGTTAGCTTCGACGTACTCGTCCTTCGCAACGGTGTTACCAGCTTCTGCAGCGCCAGCAAGTACTGCGTCGGCTACAGCTGTGGTGTACAGCTTGATTGCGCGGATAGCGTCGTCGTTACCGGGGATCACGTAATCAACACCAGCGGGATCGCTGTTGGTGTCGACAACACCGATTACGGGGATACCCAGCTTGTTAGCTTCCTGGATAGCGATGCGCTCGTGCTCAACGTCGATTACGAAGATCGCGTCAGGCAGGCCACCCATATCCTTGATACCACCGATGGAGCGCTCAAGCTTATCCATGGCACGGGTACGCATCAGAGCTTCTTTCTTGGTCAGCTTCTCGAAAGTACCGTCCTGAGACTGGGCTTCCAGCTCACGGAAACGCTTGATGGAAGCGCGGATGGTTTTGTAGTTGGTGAGCATACCACCCAGCCAGCGGTTGCTGACGTAAGGCTGGCCACAACGCTCTGCCTGCTCTTTGATAGACTTCTGTGCAGCACGCTTGGTGCCAACGAACATAATCTTTTTCTTTTGAGCAGTCATGCCCTTGATGATCTGCAGGGCTTCGTTGAAAGCCGGTACAGTGTGCTCAAGGTTGATGATGTGAATCTTGTTGCGGGCACCAAAGATGAATTGACCCATCTTCGGGTTCCAGTAGCGGGTCTGGTGACCAAAGTGAACACCAGCCTGCAGCATATCGCGCATACTTACTTGCGGCATAATAAACCTCTATATATACGGGTTAGTCCTCCACGTATCCCATGCGTCAACCCCTTTCAGGGCACCCAGACACATGTGTCGATGCGTGTGCGGCTTTTACTCGCCCAGGGAGTATCCCCAGGCGGCGCGCTTTATACCACAAGTGCACCCCATAGTGAAGAATTGGCACCGATTTCGCGCAAATGATCACGCCTCAATGCTATTGGCGGGACGCCTGGGCCATCCTTGCGCCAATAGCGGCAAAATGTGTCCTACAGCCAGCAATCCGCTACAATAGCCCGCCTCTTGGGCGCTACCCGCCCCAACCCAGAAACAAAGGATACGCATGACCTCAGCCATTAAGACCCCAGAACAAATCGCCAAGATGCGCACCGCAGGCCGCCTCGCCGCAGAGGTGCTGGAAATGATTGGCGAGTATGTCGTTCCAGGAGTCACTACCGAAGAACTGGATCGACGCTGCCACGAACACATCGTGAAGGTACAGAAAGCGATCCCGGCCTGCCTCGGTTATCGCGGCTTCCCAAAATCTATATGCACTTCCGTCAACGAAGTGGTGTGTCACGGTATCCCCTCCGAGAGCAAAATTCTCAAGAAGGGCGACATCATTAATATCGATGTGACCGTTATCAAAGATGGCTGGTACGGTGACACCAGCAAGATGTTCTTTGCCGGCAAGCCCACCGCCCACGCTGAACGCCTGGTACAAATCACCCAGGAGTGCATGTACAAGGCCATCGAAATTGTCCGCCCCGGCACTACCCTCGGCGATATTGGCCACGTCATCCAGCAGCACGCTGAGAAAAACTATTACTCAGTGGTACGCGACTTCTGTGGACACGGCATCGGCGACGTCTTCCATGAAGACCCACAAATTCTTCACTACGGTCAGCCGGGAACTGGTGAAGTGCTCAAAGAAGGCATGACCTTCACCATTGAACCAATGATTAACGCAGGCAAAGCGGCCACGCGCGTGCTGGGAGATGGCTGGACTGCGGTAACCAAGGACCGTCGTCTCTCCGCTCAATGGGAACACACCATGGCAGTGACTAGCGACGGTGTAGAAGTACTCACAGCGCGCAGCGAGGAGAACTTCTAAAGCGGTACTGACAGTGCCGCGGGAAATAAGTACGTTACTCGCGGCACCTCAGTAGCGAATCTCCGCAAACCGAACCCAAGCCGCCCCCAACTGCGGCAGCCCAAGAGCAAAACGGACTTCCCATGCAGCCGGTCAGCCCTCCCTACTTTGAACGCCCCCTGTTTTTCTTTGATCAGTCTCGTTTTCGCAGGGATTTAAGCTCCAGCGACAAACCCACTTTGGAGATATTCAAAGATGCTGTCGGCGCAGCCGAACGGCAAATGGCAGAGCGCTTTCGCGAGGGAGAGGACGTTGTCACGCTGGTACACGAGCGCGCCCTGTTTGTGGACTGCCTTCTGCATTACGCCTGGCACCAGTTCGAGTGGAGAGACGGTATCGGGCTTCTCGCTGTGGGCGGCTACGGGCGCGGAGAGCTGCACCCCCACTCCGATATCGATTTACTCATCCTCTCCAGCGATCACCCTGCCCCGGATACCATCGACAACATAGAGCGCCTGGTAGCCTTTTTATGGGACCTGGGCTTGGATATCGGCCACTCTGTACGAAATATCGAAGAGTGCCTGGAGTTGGCCGCGAAGGACATCACTGTGGCCACCAACCTCACTGAGTCCCGCACAGTTGTCGGCGACAGTACTGTTGGCGAGCAGCTAACTGCGCAAATGGAAAACAAAAGGCTCTGGCCTACCGAAGAATTCTTCAAAGCCAAGCTCGCCGAACAGAAAAAGCGGCACAGCAATCAGCAGGCTGCTGAATATATTCTCGAACCCAATATTAAAAACTCTCCCGGTGGTCTGAGGGATATCCAGACAATTGCCTGGGTTGCCAAATATTTTTTCCAAGTGCGCACCCTGAAGCAACTGCAGGGCAAGGCATTTTTTACCGAGGAAGAGTTCGCCATATTACAGTCCGGGGAAACCTTCCTCTGGCGTGTGCGCTACGGCTTGCACCTGCTCGCCGGCCGCGCGGAAGAGCGACTGCTATTTGACTACCAAAGAGAACTGGCGAAGCAATTCGGTTATGTGGATAGCGACACCCAGCTCGCCGTTGAGCAGTTTATGCACAACTACTACCGCATCGTGATGGCACTGCAGGAATTGAACGATGTACTTCTCCAATATCTCGGTGAAGCCATCCTTCAGCGCAAAGGCAGCCAGCTGGTCATTCCGCTAAATGAGCGATTCCAACTGCGCGACGGCAATATTGAGGTTACCCACCCCCAGGTATTTAACCAGGAGCCCTCGGCCCTGCTCGAGATCTTCGTGCTGATGGCCAATAACCCGGATATTAGCGGGGTACGTGCCTCCACCATCCGCCTGATTCGCGAGCACCGACACCTGATCGACGACCAGTTCCGCGCAGATCCGAAAAATACCCAGTTGTTTATGCAGCTGCTTCGCTCACCCCGGGGCTTGTCGACACAGCTATCCCGAATGACCCGCTACCGCATTCTCGGGCGATACCTACCAGAATTTGGGCAGGTAACCGGGCAAATGCAGCACGACTTATTCCATATCTACACCGTGGATGCCCACACCTTGCAAGTTGTGCGCAATATGCGCAGCTTCCGGAGCCCCGAGGCGCGGGAAAAATTCCCGATTGCAGCGGACATTCTCGAGCGCATGCGCCAACCGGAACTGCTGTATATCGCCGGCCTCTACCACGATATCGCCAAAGGGCGCGGTGGCGACCACTCCAAACTGGGCGTTGTGGATGCAGCGGAATTCTGCCAGCGCCACCACCTGCCCGCCCGCGACCGGCGTCTGGTTTGCTGGCTTGTAGAAAAGCATCTATTGATGAGCCAGGTTTCTCAGAAGCAGGACATCAGTGATCCCGAAGTCGTGCACGCATTCGCCCGCGAGATGGGTGACCGCGAACACCTGGACTACCTGTACGCCCTCACTGTCGCAGATATCAATGCCACCAACCCGGAGCTCTGGAACAGCTGGCGGGCCAGTTTGATGCGCCAGCTCTACCAGGCCACCCGGCACGCCCTGCGCCGAGGCCTGGAAAACCCCATCGACCGGGAAGAAATCATCGAGGAAACCCGCTGCCAGGCAATGGAAAAACTGGACGCTATGGGACTTCCGCAAGCTTCGGTGGAAAATATCTGGGCACAAATGGGGGATGACTATTTTGTTCGCGAGACCGCTGACAATATCACCTGGCACACTTCAGCCATCCACGAACTGCACAGCAGCCCCGACACCAGCCAAAAAGACACCCTGGTTTTAACGCGAAACTCGGGGCCCGGCGAGCACGATGGCGCTACCCAGGTTTTTGTCTACACGCCTGATAGAGCCAACGTATTTGCCGCAGCGGTTACCGGGCTGGATATGCTCAACCTGAACGTTCACGATGCGCGCCTGTACAATTCTGCCTCTGGTTATACGCTGGATACTTTTTACGTGCTGGATGAAGCGGGCCAACCGCTACTGGACGAACCCCAGCGCCTAGCGCAGATTCGCGACACTCTACAGCAGGAATTGGCCCTGGTTGAGGACTACTCAAAGATCATTCAGCGACGTACGCCCCGCCGCCTTAAAATGTTTGAATTGAAGAGCCAGGCTCATCTCTCCACTGAGCCCGGCGATCATTACAGCACCCTGGAAATTACCAGTGCCGACAGACCCGGCTTGCTGGCCCGCATCGCGCGTATTTTTATTTCCCACGATCTGCGCCTGCACAATGCAAAAATTTCGACACTCGGCGAACGAGTCGAAGATATTTTTCACATTACCGACGCCGAGGGATCACCACTTACCGACATCGAGGCCAACGGCGCACTGGAAAAAGCCATTTGCCTGGAACTGAACAACCAAGACGCCTAACCGAAAAAACGCCCGAGGCCCGCTCACGACCATGAACCCAAATCTGGAACAGCTGCAGCCCTATCCATTTACCAAGCTGCAAGCCCTGAAAGAGGGCCTCCAAGCGGCGGACAAACCGCATATTGCACTATCCATCGGTGAGCCCAAGCATGCGCCACCGGAGTTTGTCAGTGCAGAGCTTGTTCGACACCTGGACAAGCTTGCCGCCTACCCACTGACCAAGGGAATAGAGCCCCTGCGGCAGGCGATCGCCAATTGGCTGAGCCAGCGTTTTCAGCTATCCAATGTGAGCGCAGATAACCAGGTGCTGCCGGTCAACGGGACCCGGGAAGCACTTTTTGCATTCGCCCAGGCGACCGTTTCCGCAGGCAGCAAAGTCCTGATGCCCAACCCCTTCTACCAGATCTATGAGGGCGCGGCCCTTCTCGCCGGGGCGCAGCCGCACTTTATTAACTGTGTGGCAGAAAACCAATTCAAACCAGATTTCACCTCGGTGCCGGAATCCGTATGGCAGCAATGCGAATTGCTTTACCTCTGCTCTCCCGGCAACCCCACCGGCGCCCTTCTCGAAATTGAAGATTTCAAACAGCTGATAGAGAAGGCAGATCGCTACGATTTCACCATCGCCTCCGATGAGTGTTATTCGGAGCTGTATTTTGACGAGTCATCACCGCCGACAGGGCTATTACAGGCCTGTGAGGAAATCGGGCGAACAGACTTTCGCCGCTGTATAGTATTCCACAGCCTATCAAAGCGCTCTAATCTACCCGGGCTTCGTTCGGGCTTCGTCGCCGGTGATGCCGATCTGCTGCAAAAGTTTTTGCTCTATCGAACTTACCACGGCTGCGCCATGCCGCTGCCCAATCAATATGCTTCGATCGCAGCCTGGCAGGATGAGGAGCACGTCCGCCAGAATCGTGCGCTTTACAGTGAAAAGTTTTCTTCAGTTCTCGAAATTCTCGACGGCTGCCTAGAGGTACAACAGCCACAGGCAAGCTTTTATCTGTGGCCCAAGGTCGGGGATGGTGAGCGTTTTGCCAAGGAACTCTACGAGGCGCAAAATATCACGGTACTTCCCGGTTCATTTCTCGCCCGCGATAGCATCGGCTTGAACCCCGGTCGCGAGTATGTGCGTCTGGCACTGGTAGCGACACTGCAAGAGTGCATCGACGCAGCGCACCGTATAAAGGCATTTTGCAGGTAAGGCCAACTCACTTTTCAAGAACAACTGACAACTCGAGCACATACAGGAACTCCACGCCCAGGCATATCTTAACAATGGCAGTAAAAAATCTACTCAAGCAAGAGCGCGTTACTTATATTTTGCAGCGCCTGGAGGAACTCTACCCGGAAACTCCCGTTCCTCTCGATCACAAAGACTCCTATACCCTGTTGGTTGCGGTACTCCTATCCGCGCAATGCACCGATGAGCGTGTCAACCAGATAACCCCTGCGCTCTGGCAGCTGGCAGACAACCCCAGGGATATGGCGCAGGTCCCAGTAGAGGAGATCCAAAAAGTCATTCGCCCCTGCGGCCTCTCACCGCAAAAATCCAAAGCCATCAGCAAGCTCTCGCAGATCCTGATCAACGAATACCACGGCGAAGTGCCCGAGAATATGGCCGCGCTGGAGACCCTGCCCGGGGTCGGACACAAGACGGCGAGCGTGGTTATGTCACAGGCTTTTGGGCACCCGGCTTTTCCCGTCGATACCCACATTCACAGATTGGCCCAGCGCTGGGGCCTGACGAATGGCAAAAATGTCACCCAGACCGAAAAAGACCTGAAGCGGCTGTTCCCAAGAGACAAGTGGAATAAATTGCACCTGCAGATTATTTTCTACGGTCGCGAGTTCTGCTCTGCGCGGGGCTGCGACGGCACCGTCTGTGAAATCTGCACAACCTGCTACCCCAACCGTAAAAACCCAAAGAAAACCAAAAAGGCGTAACCGTGATTACTCTGTACGGCATTAAAAACTGTGACACCGTAAAAAAAGCCCGCAAATGGCTGGAGAAAAATGGAGTCGATTATCGCTTTCACGATTTTCGCGTAGACGGCATGGAAGATGTCCCCCTACAAGCATGGCTGGATAAATTTGGCTGGCAGGAGGTCCTGAATCGCCGCTCAACGAGCTGGCGTGAACTGAGCGATGAACAGAAAAACGAAATGGACAATGCACTCGCCTTAGATCTGGCCAGTGCGACCCCTACCTTAATCAAACGCCCGGTCACCACCACTTCAAAGGAAACCCTTTTCGGTTTTAAAGAGGCGACCTTCGAACAACTGCAAAGCTAGTCGAATTAGGAGAAAACCACCATGAGCAATATTTACAGCATCGGTTTTGGTGTCGGCACCTGTAACAGCAAGGGCGACTGGCTCGAAGTTTACTACCCCAAACCCCTGTTTAAACCCAGCGCAGAAATCGCTAACGCGGTTACTGAAACTCTCGGCGTGGCAGAGGGAAATCACAGTCTGCCTCTGGACTCCACCCAGCTACAGAAATTAGCCGATGCTCTCCACAGTGCAGGCGCCGCTGACCAGGCGGAAATCCTGCAGCAATTCGCCAACTCCCAAAGACCTCTCGCGGTAGTTATTTTGGCTACCGACGAAGCCCCGCAGTCAGTGCCCGAGGCCTACCTAAAGCTACATCTTCTCTCCCACCGCCTGGTAAAACCCCACGAGACCAAACTCGACGGTATTTTTGGCAAGCTGGTTAATGTCGCTTGGACCAACCAGGGAGCCATTGATCTCGAGGAATTACCGCAGCGACAACTGGATGCAAGACTCAAAGGTGAGTACCTGGATGTCTCCTGCGTGGATAAATTCCCCAAAATGACCAACTACGTAGTACCCGCTGGGGTTCGTATCGCACACACCGCTCGAGTGCGCCTGGGCGCATACCTTGGGGAAGGCACCACAATCATGCACGAGGGCTTTGTTAACTTTAATGCTGGCACCGAAGGGCCCGGCATGATTGAAGGCCGTATTTCCGCCGGGGTATTTGTCGGCGCCGGTTCCGATCTCGGTGGCAGCAGCTCCACCATGGGCACGCTTTCCGGCGGCGGGAATATCGTTATCTCGGTAGGCGATAACTGCCTGCTCGGGGCTAATGCCGGCATCGGTATTCCTCTAGGCGACCGCTGCACTGTCGAGGCTGGGCTCTACATTACAGCTGGAACTAAAATCGCCCTGCTGGATGACAGCGGCAAGCTGGTAGAGCACATCAAGGCCAGAGACCTGGCTGGAAAATCCGATTTACTTTTCCGCCGCAACTCCATTAATGGTGCAGTGGAATGTCTCACCAACAAGAGTGCTATCGAGCTCAATGAAGCCCTACACAGCAATTAAAATTGCACGGTGCGGAACTTCAGTTCCGCACCGCTGCACCCTACCCCTCTAGCCGCTTCTTTGCGGCCCATCTCCCTATACAAGGAAAGCCCAAGTGACTCCCACCCTCCAACTCGCTTTCGACCTGATTCGCCGCCGCTCTGTCACCCCCGAAGATGCGGGGTGTATGGACCTTATGATCCAGCGCCTGGAAAAAATAGGATTCCAGGTAACAAAATTGCGCAGAGGTGACACCGATAATTTTTGGGCAGTACGCGATAGCTCTAGTGAAGGCTCCCTGCTCGCCTTTGCCGGACACACCGATGTCGTACCCACAGGCCCAGAAGAAAATTGGAGCTGCCCCCCCTTCGAGCCTGAAATTCGCGACGGTTTTCTATATGGCCGCGGTGCGGCGGACATGAAAGGTTCCCTGGCAGCCATGGTGGTCGCCTGTGAGGAGTTCGTTGCGGCACACCCAGACCACAGTGGTCGCATAGCATTTCTGATCACCAGCGACGAAGAGGGCCCCGCAACAAACGGTACCGTTAAGGTTGTCGAGTGGCTCGAGGAACAGGGAGAAAAGATTGACTGCTGTATCGTCGGCGAGCCATCCAGTAGTGGACGGGTTGGCGATATTATAAAAAATGGGCGCAGGGGCTCACTCGGCCTGGAACTAAAAGTTCTCGGCACCCAAGGCCATGTAGCCTACCCTCACTTGGCCGAGAATCCGATACATACCCTGGCCCCCGCTCTCGCTGAACTCGCTGCCGAAGAGTGGGACCAGGGGAATGAATTCTTCCCCGCAACCAGCTTCCAGGTTTCCAATATCAATGGCGGCACCGGCGCAACCAATGTTATTCCCGGCGAAGTGGATTTACTCTGCAACTGGCGTTTTTCCACTGAATTAACCGCCGAAGACCTTGAGACTCGGGCCCGCGCAATCCTGGATAAGCACAACCTCAAGTACGAGGCGAATTTTAAATTATCCGGATTGCCTTTTCTCACTGCCGCAGGCCCACTGGTTCAGGCAACTCAGCAGGCAATTCTCACCATCACTGGGGAAAAAACGGAGCTATCGACCGCCGGCGGCACTTCCGATGGCCGCTTTATTGCCCCTACCGGAGCCCAGGTCGTAGAACTGGGACCAGTAAATGCCACTATCCATAAAGTGGACGAAAGGGTTGAGGCCGACCACTTGGATATCCTTAAAGATATTTATCGGGAAGTCTTAAAAGAGTTACTCACTTAAATTAATCCGACTCAACCTAGAGGCTCATAAGGGCGAAAGCTCAAAGTATTCTTTTGCGAGGCCCCGGCTTTCATGGCTGGGGCAGTAAAACTCCAGTAGGTTTATCTTGCCAAAAACTGGCTACCTCTTGAATATTACTATTCAGCGTATTTGCCAACTCTGCCAATACAACATCCCATTGCTCCAGACCGTGCAGGGTGGCTCGGGCCGACACAATTTATCGAGAGCAACATCTATCGCCAAGTTGGATTAGACTACTAAATGAGTTGCGGCAGAGATACTTAGTGAATCGCGCCGACGACCACCAACCGCTCACGGATTCTCGAGTCGCGCGGCTCCTGCCACCAACTCGAGCCCTCGAGAAAGACGCCATGAAAAGCGTAATCAAGTTGGACCCGCACAACCCAAGTGGCGAAGGCCTTGAGTCCTGGGCTGTCATCCCTCCCTCTTTTCTTACCGGCCCGACACCTATCCAGCGAGGGTATAAAGCCTTTGAGCGCAACGGCCTCTGCACTGGGACCTGGGATTGCTCTGGCGGAAGCAGCACAGGGCTCAATCCCTATCCACTCTTTGAGTTCATGCTTCTGATCGAGGGCCACGTCGGCATTATCGACGAAACAGGACACAAAGAAGTTATCTCTGCTGGAGAGCCGTTTTTCCTCCCGCAAGGCCTTAATTGCGCATGGGACATGCCGGTATACTACCGCAAGTACTTTATCAATTTATTCAATGATGAGTATCCTGCAGAGACTGATCCGTCTAAGCTGAGAGTCGTGCGCCCGCTTCCAAACATTTCAGAAGACGACTGCAAAGAGACCAGTCTCAGCACTCTAGAGCCACACCAAGCCCGGCATCTGGCATACGAGTCTGGTGATGGCAGGATCCAGGTCGGCACATTAATATCCGGCCCTTGTCGTTGCGATATCACAGATTTCAGTCGGAGCGAGCTGATATGTATGCTGGAGGGGTCGGTACGGGTCACAACGTCAAACGGCGAGGAGGCCTTCCACGCCGGCGACAGCTTCTTCGCACCATTGAATGCCCCGGTAGGGTGGCACGCCGACAAACCTTTTCGCGCATTCTTTTGCGCAGTCTGGCCCTGAGCATCAATGGATCACATCGATGACTGTCCTCATCTTTGGCGGCTCAGGAAACGTCGGTCGGGCCCTCATTCCGATCTTGTATGCGAGTGGAGCAAAAATCCGGGTCGCCACACGATCGATTGCCTATGCCGCAAGTCTCCCCGATGATATTGATACAGTCATTGCCGATATGGACGCCCCTCCCACCCTGAGGTCCGCATTTAAGGGAGTTGAGAGTGTCTTTCTACTCATCGCAAATAGTCCCAAGGAGACCCATCAAGGCCTCTCCACACTGGCGATCGCCGCTGAATCACCCCCCAGGCACATCGTTTATCTATCGAGTGATCTTGCAGTTCGCGCACCGATGATTCCCCATGCGGGTGGAAAATTCGCTATTGAAACAGCGCTGCGAGCAAGTGGGATCGCGCACACGATACTACGGCCCACCTACTTCGCTCAGAATGATCTTGTTCAGAAGGATGTGATCACTGCAGGTGCTTATGCAACGCCGTTGGGCCCCCACCCCGTTGCACGTATTGATATCCGTGATGTTGCGCTCGCAGCAGCGTCAGCACTCTTAGACATAAGGGCGAAGAACGAAGTATTTCTTTTGTCGAGTTTGGATGCCCCTAACGGTAATGAAACCGCTGCACTCTGGTCCACAGCACTTGGTCACGCCGTCATCTACCCTGACCTAACGCCGGAAGAATTTGCCAACAGCATCGAAACCATGGTGCCTCCGTGGCTGAATTTCGATCTTCTGGTCATGCATCGCTGGTTCAAAACAAACGGCCACCCAGTAAATCAGGAAGATCTTGAGGCTCAGGCCGCACTTTTGCCCCAGGGGCCGCGAAGCTATCAAAGTTTCGTAGAGGAGACGGCTAACACATGGCAGAGTGAAACCTAAAGCCACCAAGTACCGTAGCTCACCCCCTTTTTCAATACAGCCGCAATCATCGTAGTGGTAGGTCGCCCTTTGTGCCGTTAGCCCAATACACACCCTGCCCCCAGCTCTCATTAATACTGTGCCCACCAGAATTGTGGTTACTGAACTAGAACCCAAAAAACTGCTATTCACACAGTGTGACGAAATGGTTGAGGCCTACCAGTTTGATACCCTCAAAGATATTTATCGGAAAGTATTAACAGAGCTACCATTTCGATTAACCTGGCTTAGTTTGTGGGCTCAAAAAAGGCGAAAGTATCAAGTTTACTTTTGACTTGCCCCGGCTTTCCTCGCTGGGAAAGTAAAACTCCAAAAGGTTTATACGCCAAATAAACTGACTATCCCCTCAATACTGCATTTCAGCGTATTTATCCCCTCTGACACAATCCCTTCGGTATGCTGAATCCAACAATAAAAAGGAGCCCACAGACCATGGATAGGTTTAAAACGTTTATCGCTGCGGCAGTTATTGCAAGCCCGGCATTTTCCACCCACGCAAATACAAATGAACATTCACCCAATTTTAGCTACGAGGATATCTTCGACCTGGAGTACGCCAGCGACCCACAGTTTGGCACTAACGATAAAAATATTTATTACGTGCGCAACTCCCTGAACAAAATGGCAGATACCACAAGGGCAAACCTCTGGTATATCAGCGATGATGGCAAAGATCATCGCCCCCTAACTTCGGGAGATTTTCACGATCACTCCCCACTTCTATCTCCAGATGGAAAAACCATTGCCTTTATCAGCGACAAGAGTGGAAAGCCCCAGATACATTTGTTGTGGCTGGACAATGGTAAAAGCGAGCAAATTTCCCATCTACCCAAAGTCCCATCAAATATCCAGTGGTCCCACGATGGTCAGCATATCGCCTTCACCATGTTCGTGCCCGAGAGCAAACCGCTGCCAGTGGAGCTTCCCACACCACCAGAAGGGGGCGAGTGGGAGGAAACACCTCAGTTTATCGACAAGAGCTTATATCGCATTGAGGGCCAGGGATACTTAGAGCAGGGCAATTCACAGGTTTTCATGATTTCCCGTGAAGGAGGCACTCCCCGTCAGCTCACCAGTGGGGACTACGAGCACAACAGCCAACTCAGCTGGGGCAAAAATAATAAGGCGATTTACTTTTCAGCAAATCGCCACCCAAATCATGAAATTGAACTGCTGGATTCAGAAATTTACAAGGTAAATATCAACGATGGAAATATTGAGCAAGTAACCGAAAGATTTGGCCCCGATTTTCAACCTGAAATCTCACCCGACGGAAGAAAGCTGGCTTATTTAGGCTATGAAGATCAGCGGTTTTCCTACCACCAAAACACTTTGCGAGTGATCGACCTCGCTAGTGGAAAAAACCAGCAAATAAAAACTGCCAGCGATCGTAGCGTTTCCGATTTTCAGTGGCTAGCTGACAGTAAGCGTATTGCTTACAGCTATGACGATCATGGCTCAACCAAAATTGCCATTAAGAAAATTGGCGGAAAGGAAACCTTGATAGCGGATGACGCCGGTGGACTGACACTAGGCGCGCCCTATAGTTTTTCAGATTTTGCTGTCTCCAAACGTGGAAACGTAGTTTATACACAAACCACACCTCAAATTCCCGCAGAACTTGCAATTTCCCGTGGCGGCAAGATAAAAACTCTCACGGCGATCAACAGTGATTTGATGCCTCTACGCAATATGGCCCATGTGGAAGAGATCAACTATAAATCCAGCTTCGATGGCCGCAATATCCAGGGCTGGATAGTCTACCCCCCAAATTTCGACCCCCAAAATAAATACCCCCTGTTACTTGAGATTCACGGTGGCCCACTATCTAACTACGGCCCTCGCTTTTCTGCCGAAATGCAACTCTTTGCCGCCGCAGGCTATGTCGTGCTCTACACTAACCCTCGTGGCTCTACCAGCTACGGCAATGAGTTTGCCAACCTGATCCATCACAACTTCCCTAGCCAGGATTACGATGACCTAATGGCGGGTGTCGATGCAGTTATCGCCCAAGGCTATATCGATGAGGATCAATTATTTGTCACAGGTGGAAGTGCCGGCGGCACACTGACAGCCTGGATTATTGGTAAAACTGAACGATTCAGGGCTGCGGTAGTTGTCGCACCGGTAATCAATTGGGAGAGCTTTGTTCTAACTGCCGATTACTCCAAAATATTTACTCGCTACTGGTTTTCCGGGATGCCTTGGGAGGCCCCCGAGGATTATCGACGCCGCTCTCCACTCACATATATTGGCAATGTCACTACACCGACCATGCTATTGACTGGCGAAAACGATTTTCGCACTCCGATATCTGAGACCGAACAGTTTTACCAAGCACTAAAGTTAAATGATGTAGAGGCAGCTATGGTGCGCCTTCCAAACACATCCCATAACTTTTCCGATAGACCCAGCAAGAGAATCTCTAAAGTAGCCTCGACCCTCTACTGGTTTGATCAACACAAACCCGATAGAGAAAATGAAAGCGAGGACTTGGCAACCAACTAATTCAAAATTTTACAGGTATATTCGGCCAAATAACGGAGTAGCAGGTCAGCCACCCTGTTGCTCCATCACGGATTATCCCATCGAGCACACCAGTCAACGGATCACTCCCTTTGTCCCCCCTTCCTCAGGTATCCTCTAGGAAACAAGAAGGAGGAGCCTAAAGATCATGAACCGGCTAATAAAAATTGTCGCAGCGATGTTTATCGCCAGCCCTGCGCTCGCTGATAACCAACTACCTAATTTTAGTTACGAGGATGTATTTAACCTCGAATACGCGAGTAGCCCTCAGTTCAGCAGTGACGAGAAAAGTATTTATTACGTCCGCAACTCAATGAACAAAATGAAAGACGGCAAGCGCGCGAACCTTTGGCGTATCGGTACCGATGGCAAAGATCACCGCCCTCTGACCTCTGGAGACTACTCCGATTACTCCCCACAGCTATCCCCAGACGGGAAGACCATCGCTTTTATCAGCACCCGCAGTGGCAGCCCGCAGATCCACCTACTGTGGTTAGATAATGGCCAGAATCTGCAGATTACTCACCTGCCAAAATCCCCCTCCAATATCCAGTGGTCACGGGATGGTAAGCAAATAGCTTTCACTATGTTCGTACCGGAAAGCAAACCTCTGCCAGTAAAGCTCCCCAGTGCCCCGGAAGGCGCAGAGTGGGCTAAGCCACCACAGTTTATCGACAGCAGCATTTATCGTTCAGATGGCATGGGCTATTTAAAGCAGGGGCATGTACAGGTTTTTGTGATCCCTCGAGAGGGCGGTACCCCTCGCCAGCTTACCGAAGGCGAGTATGATCATCACAGCAGTCTCGCCTGGAGTAAAAATAACGATGCAATTTACTTCTCAGCCAATCGTCATCCCGATCACGAAATCGAGCTGATGAACTCGGAAATTTACAAGGTAAGCCTAAAAAACGGCAGTATCGAGCAGATTACCGAACGTTATGGTCCCGACCATCACCCGCAGATGTCTCCAGATGGTACGAAGCTGGCCTATTTAGGCTTTGAGGATCAAAAGCTCGGATACCAACAACATACTCTGCGCGTCCTGGATCTCAATAGCGGGAAGTCCCGTAAAATAAAAACTGCCAAGGATCGCAGCATCTCCAACTTCCACTGGCTGGGCGATAGCAAGCGAATTGCCTATAGCTACGACGATCACGGCTCCACCAAAATAGCCATCAAGAAAATTGGCTCCAGCGAAATCCTGATGGCCAGCGACGCTGGAGGCCTTTCGCTGGGACGCCCATACTCCGGTGCCAATTTTGCAGTCTCCAAACGCGGGGACATCGCCTACACACAAACAACCCCTCAGAATCCCGCCGAGCTGGCTTTAGCGCGCAACGGCAAAACCCAGGCTCTCACCGAGCTCAATGGCGACCTGATGCCTCTGCGCGAGATGGCAAAGATTGAGGAGATCAACTACAAATCGAGCTTTGACGGCCAAGATATTCAGGGCTGGGTCGCTTACCCACCCAATTTCGCCCCCGAGAAGAAGTATCCCCTTCTATTGGAAATTCACGGTGGTCCCTTCTCTAATTACGGCCCCAGATTTGCCGCCGAAGTCCAGTTATTTGCCGCTGCTGGTTATGTTGTTCTGTACACTAATCCCCGTGGCTCCACCAGCTACGGCCATGAATTTGCCAACTTAATTCACCATAACTACCCGAGCCAGGATTACGACGACCTGATCTCTGGCGTCGACGCTGTAATTTCTCAAGGTTATATTGATGAAGAACAGTTGTTTGTTACTGGTGGCAGTGGCGGAGGCACATTGACAGCCTGGATCATTGGTAAAACTGACCGTTTTAGGGCCGCTGTTGTTGCCAAGCCTGTTATCAACTGGGAAAGCTTTGTCTTAACTGCCGATTATTCCAGGTTCTTTACCAACTATTGGTTCTCAGGTATGCCCTGGGAGAAACCTGAGGAATACCGCCGTCGCTCACCGCTCACCTATGTCGGAAACGTTACCACTCCCACCATGCTCTTAACCGGGGAAGAGGACTACCGCACACCGATGTCAGAAACAGAACAGTTTTATCAAGCACTAAAACTTAATGACGTTGACGCTGCCATGGTTCGCATTCCAGGGGCATCCCACAGTATCGCTGCCAGGCCAAGTCAGTTAGTGGCAAAAGTTGCATCGATTTTATATTGGTTTGATCAGCACAAGCCTTATCGGGAAAGTGAAGACTTAGCGAAAAATTAATAACCCGTACCAACTAACCTAAACCATAACCTCCCTGGCGGGCTTTCAAAGCCCGCCTTTCTATTTCTCTATTTTCCTTTCCCAATCTAACGCATAATCAACGGCATTATTCATAAGGAAGAAATTATGCGTAAAATTTTACTTATACTCTTTTTATGGCCCACCTTTGCATCTTCAAGCCAGTTACCACTAGAGTACCTTATACGACATACAGACATTGAAGAGGTAAAAATATCACCAACTGGTTCGCACCTAGCCGTTAGAAAACTACATAAAGGGGAGAGAGTATTAGTCTTCATGTCAATTAGCCCTCTAAAAATAACTGGCTTTTTACGCTTTAGGGGAAAGGAGGAAGTTGGCAACTTTTATTGGGCAAACAATGAAAGAGTTGTAACTGAAGTGATATCACGGAGGGCAGCTCTAGAAACGCCTGTAAACTACGGCTCTCTCTACGCAATTAATTACGACGGCTCAGAAGGGAAAAATATTTTTGGACACCTTGCTGGCCAACGCCAAGTTGGCTCTAGACTCAAAAAAACCGAAACAACCTATGCTCATGCGACGATTATAGACCCTCTAATCCACAAAGAAAAAGAAATCTTAATATCCACCTACCCGTGGGCAAAAAACCAAGAATCGAAGGGTGAGGTTGCAAGGCTCAACATATACACAGGTATCAAAAGAGGATCTATAAGACTACCACAAGTTGACGGCCGCGCATACACAGACGGAGCAGGTAACCTCCTCTTCGCAGATGGTACTGACGAAAACAATAACCATCAGCTATTTTATAGAGGGGAAAATAAGTGGCATAGAGTTAAAAATCCGTCTCTTAACTCTGGCACTCCAGTAGGATTTGACATAGAAACCGGTGAAGCCTACCTAACCATTACTGAAGAATCCAAAACCCAAACCTTAGTCAAACTAAAGCCAGGATCTGAAGCTTTCTCTCGAATTTTTCAACATGAAAAGTCAGATATATATGACATTATTTACTCCCCAACCTCATATAAACCACTAGGAGTATACTTGCAACCAGACTACCCCACAGAGCACTTCATTGATGAAGGGAGTGGTTTTGCTCCTATTTTTAGGGGATTAAAAAAAGCTTTTCAAGGATTTCATATATCTTTCACAAGCTTTACAACCAGCGGGGATTTTGGCGTATTGAAAGTACATGGAGATCGTTTGCCAGGGGATTATTATCTTGTAAATTTGAAAACCAAGTCAGTTGATTTTCTGACTTCGTCTGCAGACTGGCTGCACCCCGATCAACTCAATCCTATGCTTGCCGATGGCTTCACCTCAGAAGACGGCTTACAAATAGGAACTTACCTTACCTTCCCAAAAGGTCCAGATCAGCGAAATCCAATGGTTGTATTACCTCACGGCGGCCCTCACTCACGTGATTATTGGGGGTATGATCGCAATGCACAAATTCTATCCCAAAATGGATATCTTGTACTTCAAGTTAACTTTCGTGGCTCCACTGGATATGGCCAGGGATTTTATTCAGCAGGACTCAGGGAGTGGGGAGGAAAAATTCAACAAGATATTGCCGACGCCGTTCATTGGGCCATAGAGAAAGGATATGCGGACCCTGAACGAATTTGCATCTATGGCGCTAGCTTTGGGGGTTATTCGGCTCTGATGAATCCTATCCGCAACCCTGATTTATACCAATGTGCTGTAGGTTATGTAGGCGTATACGATTTGGAGATGATGTACACAAAAGGGGATATTAAGAGAAGAGATCGCGGCATTTCTTACCTTAAAAAGACACTTAGTAAAGATAAGGACTTTCTAAAAGTCAACTCTCCTGTACACAATGCCGGCAAACTTAATTTGCCAGTTTTCTTGATTCATGGAGAGGAGGACGAGCGAGCCCCTATAGAGCATGCAGAAATGCTAGTAAAGGAATTTAAAAAAGAAAACAAACCGATTAAAACTCTATTTGTAAAAAAAGAAGGACACGGCTTTTATACCGAAGAAAATAGAATGAAGCTCTATACAGAACTATTAGAATTCCTGGATCAACATATTGGTATTGGAGCTAGCGAAAAATAGTCTAACGAAGGGTAAAGAATACAATTAAAATGTAGCCCCAGTAAATTAGGGGCTACATATTTTCAATTGCTCAGTCACCTCAAGCAGACTACCCACTCAACCATGATCGCGATACGCCTTCCACTTCTTCATATGACGATCCTTTTTTTCAGCCTTCAGGGTTTCCAGCTTGGCGAGCTGCTCATCTGTTAATACAGACTCAAATTGAGTACGCATCTGGTTGCGGCTCTGCATTTTAGCGACTTCCAGCTTGCCAATCTCCGCCCCCAGGCTTGCCAGTGTTTGCTGATCGGCACCGGAACGAATTGCTTCACGCAACTCTTCATACGCTTTGTGCATTTCTTCGCGCTTAGCTATTTTTCCTTCACGGTTGGACTCGCGAAGCTCCTTCAGTTGATCCTTTTGAGCTTCCGTCAGGTCCAGCTCTTTAGCAATTTTTTCTGGTCCATGGCCGCGACCTTCCATACGTCCTTTACCATCACATGCCATGCCAACGGCTGGTACTGCTACAACGCCAGCCAAAGCCAAACTACCTACTACAGTTTTCCAGTTTTTCATCGTTCAACCCTCTCGTTTGCATTCAGTAAGTACATAGTAAGTGGGCGCCGTGTAAATGGGGGATAACTGTGGTAAACCTTTGTTAAGAACTCACAACAAGCGCTTTTTATAATAAATACAGCTTACAAAATGCACCGACTGTAAAAAAACTTTCAAATTAATGGTTGTGAAGGGAAATAAAAGAGAGGGGTAGAATTTAAATTAGAAATTTAATCCGGAAGTTATACAGGGCTGACCAGTATAACTTCCACAACATCGAAAAGTTTTTAATGGAGAGCGGCTGAGGAGGGATTTTGTTTCGTATCCACATCTTCCAGTGAGTGAGTCAGAACAAAGTAATAAACAACCTGCTCGCGCCCCTGGACTTCTGCTACCAGGTCAAAGTTGTACTCTCCCCGCTCCCCGGGAGAAATACGCACAGCGGCTATATGTTCAGGCTCAATAAACAGCTCGGCGACGGGTCGTTTACCGCGCATTACCTGAACCAACTTGGTACGGGCATCTTCAGCGGTGAAGCGCCAGTGGTAGTCATCATCATCGTATACTACCGAATCACTACTTCCGGCCCTGACGATGCAATTTGTATGCTCTGCCAGCCAGGGCCAAAACTCGCTGAACAACAGGGAGCTTTTCATAACGAATTAGTCATCCAGCTCAAGAACATCACTGTCAAGCGCAAGCTCTTCAGCTATTTGCTGACACCAGCGATTCAGCCGCTCTGTGGTCAGCTCTTCCTGCTGGTCTTCATCAATAGCCAGGCCGACAAACTTTGCTTCACCTTCGACTTCAGCTTTTGAGGCTTCATACTCGTAGCCTTCAGTGGACCAGTGACCGACTATAGTGGCTCCTTTTTCCACAATAACATCGTGGAGCATGCCCATCGCATCCAAGAAATAGTCGCCGTACCCAAATTGGTCTCCCAGGCCAAATAAAGCGACGGTCTTTCCGCTAAAATCGATTTCCTGCACATCCTCCCAGAACTCTTCCCAGTCAGATTGAATCTGACCAAAGTCCCAGGTAGGGATTCCAAAGATAAGATACTGATAATTAGCAATATCCAACTGGGTGACATCGGCAATATCAAACAGGTCTACATTGTCTTCGCCAAGGCGGGCGCGGATGCGCAAAGCTACAGACTCGGTATTACCCTCATCACTGCCATAGAACAAGCCGATTTTACTCACAGTCAACCCTCTCCGCCCAATCCGGGCCGCTACATACTAAATTACAAGGCGGCGTATTCTCCCAGCAATAACCGGGCTCAGCAAGTTACCTATCTGATCAGGTTTCGGCAGGAATAAAGAAAAATGCCCCCGGGGCAGCGGGGGCTAAGGGTTATGAACCTGCTGGGCCTTGGGGAAGGGTGCACCCAGCGGATCGCACAAGGAGTCTTTGGTTGGGGGGCCTAGGACTCTGAATCCTGGCTTGCAGAGCTTTCATCGCGCCGTTTCATTTGGCGCGCTTTGCGCTCACTCTTTAGCTGCTCTAGCTTGGCCTTCTGCTCATCAGTCAGAATGGCCTTAAACTGTTCTTTCATTTCGTTGCGGTTCTGCATCTCCTGAAGCTTTAGCTTGCCTAGCTCTTCGCCCAATTGATCCAGTGTCGCCTGGTCAGCGCCCGACTCAATCGCCGCATTTAATTCCTTGCGCAGCTCGATCATTTGCTCGCGCTGTGCCATTCTCGCCTCGCGGTTGCTCTCCCGGTTGGCCTTTAACTGTGCCTGCTGGCCTTCGGTCAACTCAAGCTGGCGGACCATATATTCAAATCCACGCCCCTGACCACCTTCACCACCGCCGAAAGCAAGTGCCGCAGGGGCAACCAGAACACCTACCAAGGCCAAGCTTCCCATTGCTTGTTTCCAGTGTTTCATTCCTACGTCCTCATGTTCGCGTTCAGTGACTACATAGTAAGCCCAGCTTGTGTAAACGGGGGAAAACACCGGTAAACATTTGTTAAGAACGGTAAAAAGCCCTATCGCCAGCGGTAACCAGCGCCAGCGCTTTGCATATAATGGCCACACAGAAACTGAGAGAACGCCATGAGCCGCATCCTTTTAATCGACGATGACACCGAACTCACCGACTTGCTAAGGGAGTACCTTACCGGAGAGGGTTTTCAGGTAACCGCAGCCAATGATGGTGGCCGGGGACTAGAGCTCGCTCAGAGCGAGAGCTTTGACGCTCTGGTTCTGGACGTCATGCTGCCCGTTCACAATGGCTTTGAAGTACTGCGCAAACTTAGGGAGGAGGCGTCAGCAGCAAGCCGCTCCCTACCGGTTTTGATGCTTACTGCAAAAGGGGACACTGTGGATCGTATCGTCGGCCTGGAAATGGGTGCCGACGACTACCTGCCCAAACCCTGCAATCCCAGGGAATTGGCGGCCCGACTGCGCGCAGTACTCCGCCGCGGCCGAGTCGAAGCTGAAGAGAGCGACGACACTCTTAGCAGCGGCCAGATTCGACTACTGCCTGCAGAGCATCAGGGTTATTGGAACGATCAGGCATTGGCTCTGACCGGCGCAGAGTTCGCCGTGCTCAAGGTACTGGTTCAGCATGCCGGCGAAGTGGTTGGCAAAGAGGTTCTCACTGAAAGTGCCCTTGGCCGTAAGCTGATGCCCTACGACCGCTCCATCGATGTCCATGTCAGTAACATTCGCAAGAAGCTCGCGGATAAAGGTGCCAGCCGCGACCTAATTATCAATATCCGAGGTGCCGGATATATGCTCACCCAGAGCAAGCAATAGGTTTTCCACGATGCGCAGTCTCTTCTGGAAAATGTTCTTTGGGGCCTGGATCACCGCCATGGTGATGGTTGTAGCCGCCATTTACATTACCCACTTCGGTGAATTCAGCGATCCCCGACAAGAGGAACGCTGGGAGGGCCCCGCCCTATTTCGCGAGGTCATGCGAAATATGCGAATCGCCCGCCGTCACGGTCCCGAACAATTCCAGCACTGGCTCGAGAAAGCCCCCAAAAAAGTCAAACGGCGGGTTTATGCGGTTGATCAACAGGGCAACGACATCCTCGGTCGCGAAGTGCCATCAAATATGGGCTCGTTGATCGACAGTCTTGATTACCGCAATCGCGAAGCTCACAAACTGGTAAATAACAAGCCCACTGTAGGCTTCTTCCTACCGCTGCGCACCGGAGACCCCCTGCGGATCGTCGTCGTTGCTGGAGATAGCAAAGAAGGCCTATTGCTGCGCTTCCTGTGGCGCAATTTCTGGCCGATGTTGCTGCTCTCCATGATTGCCTCGGGTCTAGCCTGCTACTGGCTGGCCCGCTACCTGAGCCGCCCACTGGAACAGCTGAGCGCCGCCACCAAGCGCGTCGCTGCCGGCGAACTGGACTACCGCGTGACCCCGTCCCTAAAGTCTCGAAATGATGAACTGACTGACCTGGCCCTGGACTTCGACTCCATGACCGCCCAGCTTCAAGAATCGATGTCCGAGCAGCGCCGCCTGATCAAGGATGTCTCCCACGAACTGCGCTCGCCACTAGCGCGCCTGCAAGTGGCACTGGCCATCGCCCGCCAAAAGCAAATAAACGGGCTCGACACAGAACTGGATAAAATCGGCAAGGCAGCGGACTACCTGGAAGATATTATTGCCGACGTGCTATCACTTCCTATTAGCAGCCAGGAACAGCGCCCCCTGGATGACGTAGTGGAAGTGAATGCCCTGATAAGCGCCCTGACGGAAGACCTCCACAGCGAAGCTGCTGACAAAGAGCTATCCTTTGAAATTCGCTCCGAAGGGGAAGAGCTCCTTGTCGCAACCCGGGGCAGCTCCCTGACCGCTGCCCTGGAGAACATCCTGCGCAACGCAATCAAGTACAGCCCCGAGCACGGCCGGGTCAAGGTGTCGATTAAAGAATCCTCAGATTCCTGCACCATCTCAGTCATTGACTCAGGTTCCGGCGTGGCAGATGAGGAATTGGAGGCTATTTTCCGCCCCTTCTATCGCACAGATAGTGCACGCACCCGGGAAAGTGGTGGCTTTGGACTGGGACTCGCTATCGCCCAGCGCACCATCCTGCATCACCAGGGAAGCATCAGCGCCAAAAACAGCCGGGATGCGGGCCTGTGTGTTGAGATTAAGCTCCCCCTGCTACATATTGCCGACGATTAAGCATCGCAGCAGCTAATATAAGCATCTCTACCGCCAGAGTTTTCTGGCGGTTGCTTCCTTGCACCCGCAAATAGCAAAGGAACCCGCTATGCGCTGGATTATTTATATTCTTATTGCCCTGGTAATTCTCGTGCTCGCGGGATACTTATTCCCACGCGAAGTCACTGTTCATCGCAGCGTATTTATCAACAAACCACCACAAGTGGTTTTCCCCTACGTTAATAATTTCCACAAATTCAACGAGTGGTCCCCATGGCGCCACATCGACCCCTCGGTACTCTATGAGTACAGCGGTCCCCAGGAAGGCGTCGGCGCCAAAATGAGTTGGCGCGGCGAAAACTCCAAAGCCGGAAGCGGTAGTCAAACTATCTTCGCCAGCAAGCGAGATTCTGTAGTCGCCACCAAGCTGGATTTTGGTGATGGCAGCCAGGCCACGGCAGAATTCCAGCTGGAACCAAAGGATGGCGGCACCCTTCTTACCTGGAACTTCCACAGCGATACCGGCGGTGGTCCCAGAGAACGCTGGATGGGCCTTGCAGTGAAAAAAATGGTGGGAGAGTCTTATGAACAAGGGTTGGAAAAACTTAAAAACCTGGTTGAAACAGCACCGGAAAATAGCACCTCCGACGGAACCTCCACCGATTCAGTTTCAGATATTCCATCCGATGTAGATGATGCAATGGGTGATGGCCCTCAGGGTGTCCCCAGTGAACTGCGAGACCAGAATGAAGAGGAAGCAGGAGAAACACAGGAAAACCAGCAGTAACACTCAGCAATTAAGAGTAGCGATTACTGAAATACAAAAAAGCCCGCAATTTGCGGGCTTTTTCTGTTTAAACCGACTTCGGTCGATTGCGCCGAGCAGCCGGTGCTGGCGACTTGCGCAACTTCCTGCGCTGGCGCTCCAGGTTTTGTTTCTCACCCTGGGTCAATGGGCGCTGGCCCAGTTTCGGCATTCCCGCCGTTACGCAGAGGTCATCGATCTCGCGGGGCTCCATCTCAATCCACTGCCCGACGCGCACATGGGAGGGAATAAAGACGCTGCCGTAGCGCACACGCTTCAAGCGGCTAACTCTAACTCCCTGGGACTCCCACAGACGACGCACCTCGCGGTTGCGGCCCTCCATCACTACACAGTAGAACCAGCGGTTTTTACCTTCACCACCACTCTCTACGATATCGGTAAAGCGCGCCGACCCATCATCCAACAACACGCCCTTGAGCAGACGCCGCCTCATTTCCTCATCCACATCACCCTGGATTCGAACCAAGTATTCGCGGTCGATTACCGAGGAGGGATGCATTAATTTATTGGCCAGCTCTCCGCTATTGGTAAACAGCAGCAAACCACTGGTATTGAAATCCAGGCGCCCAACAGAAATCCAGCGGCCGGTTTTCAGTCTCGGCAGGCGATCGTAGACCGTCGGGCGGCCTTCCGGGTCGTGGCGGGAGCATATTTCTCCAACCGGTTTGTTGTAGAGTATTACCCGGCAGCGATTCTGCTCTGCCGAAGGCAGCCGGCTACCATCAAACTCGATATGATCCGCGTCAGTTACGCGCTCGCCAAGCTCCGCCACTTTTCCATTTACGGTTACGCGGCCCGCATCAATTGCGCGCTCCATTTCACGGCGCGAACCGAGGCCGGTGCGCGCTAATACTTTCTGTAATTTCTCGCCTGCTGGCGGGGTACCATCACTCATGGGGTGGTGCTTTCCACTTGTACTACTTCTTTGGAATCTTCATCGACATCAGCATTTGCCTCCACCGACTCCTCGGCGACCTCTTCAACTGTGTCGTCTTCGGCAAACATACTGCTGGGTGGTAACGTTGCCGTTAGAGAGTTCTCGCTCTCTTCTTCTACTTGCAGCGATTCAACGCTGCTTCCCTCATCACTGTGAAGTTCACTCTCTTCACTTAGATCAACATTTACATCCAACTCCGAATTACCTTCAGAGTCTTCCTGCTCCATTTCCCACTGGATCTCTGCTGCCGCAGTTTCCACTGGATCTTCCTCTGCATCCGTCTCGGCGGGCACTGCATCGGCATCTACTCCGGACTCAGACTCGGTCTCGGTCTCGGTCTCGGTCTCGGTCTCGGTCTCGGCACCTGATGCTTCAGCAGCAACTTCCTCAGCCAAAGCTTCTACCAGGGCATCGTCTATATCTTCGTGTTCAGCCGCAGGGGCTTTAGTAGAGGATTCTGCCTCGGTGTCTTGCTCTGACTCAGAATCTTCCAAAGCACCATTGTCCACCTCGGACTCTCCCTCCTCTGGAACCGGCTCTGGGGGCAAACCTTCCTGTTCCAGAATCTGGTTCAGACTCTCGATATCGCGGATCTCCGCCAGAGTCGGCAAATCATCCAGGGTGCTCAAATTAAAATAATCGAGAAACTCCCGGGTTGTTGCGTAGAGAGACGGCTTACCGGGCACGTCCCGCTGCCCCACAACTTTAATCCAACCGCGCTCCAGCAGGGTTTTAACAATATGCGAACTCACCGCGACGCCGCGGATATCCTCGATATCACCACGGGTTACCGGCTGTCGATAAGCGATAATGGCGAGGGTCTCCAAGGTTGCACGGGAATACCGTTGCGCCTTTTCCTCCCACAGCCGATTCACCCATGGAGCCAGGTCTTCCGGCACTTGAAAACGCCAACCACTCGCGACTTTCTTCAGTTCAAACCCTCGGTCAGCACAACTCTGGGCGATTTCTTCAAGCACATCTCTCAGGGTAGTCTTGGAGGGTTGCTCTTCCTCGTCCAGCAAAGACAACAGCTTTTCTTCACTGAGAGGCTGGCCCGCGGCCAACAGGGCGCCTTCGACGATTTTGCGCAGTAATTCGGGGGCGATTGTCATCTTCTATTTTCTAACTCGAATACATTTCCGACGCTTTATCCGAGGCCTCTATAGCGTCCTCTGGATCTTCAACCTCTTCGAGAGTCTGATCCTCAAGCTCGCTATCAGCACCGTCTTCGCTTTCACTGCTGTGGGTAGCAGCGCGAGCTCGCACGTGGATCGGGCCAAAAGCTTCATTCTGCACCAGCTCCACCAGAGACTCTTTTACCAGCTCCATCACTGCTAGGAAGGTCACTACGACACCGAGGCGACCCTCCTCAACGGTAAACAGGCTGACAAAGGGCACAAACTGGCCGTGGCGGATCTTATCCAGCACCTGGGTCATACGCTCGCGGGTGGACAACTTCTCCCGCTCAACCTGATGGCTCTCAAACATATCCGCACGCCGCAGCACATCAGCCAAGGCGACCAGGACTTCTTTCAAGTCAATTTCAGGGTCGGGGCGTGTGATACTGCGATCGGGAGCCTCTGCATTGGCCTGATGGACATCCCGGCCAACACGGGGGATTTCATCGAGATCCTCAGCTGCAGTTTTGAAACGCTCATACTCCTGCAAACGGCGAATCAGAGCCGCCCGGGGGTCCTCGCCTTCTTCCTCCTCCGCTTCAGGCGGTCGCGGCAACAGCATCCGCGACTTTATTTCCGCCAACATAGCGGCCATTACCAGATACTCGGCGGCCAAGTCAAAGCGAATTGCCGTCATCATCTCCACATACGCCATATATTGATGGGTAATGTCGGAGACGTTGATCTCGAGAATATCCAGGTTTTGGCGGCGAATCAGGTATAGCAGGAGATCCAGAGGCCCCTCGAAAGCCTCCAGAACAACTTCCAAAGCATCTGGTGGAATAAAGAGATCCTGCGGGAGGTCGTTAAAGATTTCGCCCTGCACCAAAGCCAGGGGGGAATCCTCATCCGAGTCCTGGCCCTGCGATTCCGCATCGCCAGCCTGGGCAGGAGCTTCATCATCGCTCGCCGCAACCTCGGCCAGCACTTGCTCCTCGACCTCTGCTAGTAACTCATCACTGGACACCCTGCCCCACCCTTAATCGTGCAAACGCGCGATTATACACGGCGCCGCAGCTTTCAGCCGAGTATTTCGTCAGTTGCCCCACATCCCTGACGAATCAGTTGGGGCTCATCACCCGTCAGGTCGATCACAGTGGTGGGCTCCAACCCGCAGAAACCGCCATCGATAACCAATTCCACCTGGTGCTCCAGGGTATCGCGGATATCGTAAGGTTCGGTTAGGGGCTGTTCTTCGCCGGGCATAATCAGGCTACAGCTCATCAACGGCTCGCCCAATTCTTCAATCAGGGCCAGGGCGATGGGATTATCCGGCACGCGAATACCGATGGTCTTGCGCTTCGGATGAATTAACCTGCGCGGCACCTCGGCGGTCGCCGGCATAATAAAGGTATAGGAACCCGGCGTATGATTCTTTAACAACCTAAACATCTGGTTGTCGACCTTGGCATAGGTCGCCAGCTCCGATAGGTCTCGGCACATCAATGTGAAGTTGTGCTGCTTGTCCAGCTGGCGCACTCCTCGAATGCGCTCAACCGCCAGCTTCTCTCCCAGTCGACAGCCTATGGCGTAAGCTGAATCGGTGGGAAAAACAATAACGCCCCCTTGGGCGACGATCTCTGCTGCCTGAGTGATCAGGCGGCCTTGAGGATTATCCGGATGAATCTGAAAAAACTGCGCCACAAAGCCCCCCAAAAGCCTTACCGATTGAAAATACCTCACTGCCATCCACCAGGCTTAAAGCCGGACGATGGCCCCCAATTCACAAGCCGGAATCAGGGCAGCGAAACGTGACCTCGCTGTTCCCGGTGCAGAGTGTGCCACAGATTCCACACCGGCTCGACGTCTGCGGGCAACCTGACACAACCCAATTCACGCCAGGGCTGCTCCGGCTGGTGAAAATCGCTGCCAAGAGAGCAATATGGCATCGATTTGCCCGCTGCTTCCGCAGCCGAGAGTAACAATTTCTTTAACTCTCGGGTCTGTGTCGGGTTTTGCCGACCGCACAGCAGCTCTACCGCATCCCCATTTTCTTCAAGAAAAGCTCCCAGCAGTCGCAATAACTGTGTGCGCGTCAATCCGTACTTAAGCGGGTGGGCTAATACCGCATAACCACCAGCACTGTGAATAGTGGCGATGGTCTCACTCAACTGGGGCCACTCAACTCTCACATCTCCTACTTTGCCAGCCCCCAGGTAACGCTTAAACGCCTTACCGGTATCGTCTATATGCCCAGCTTCCACCAGCCATCGTGCGAAATGGGGCCTACCCAGTACCGAGTCGCCCGCCAGGGCACGCCCACCCTCCAAGGCACCGCTAAAGCCACGCTTTTCCAGCTTCTCCGCGATACGCTCTGCCCGTTCCTCGCGCAACTGCTCACGCAGCTGAATGGCTTCTTGCAGAGGCCCCGATTCGGGATTGATGTTCAGGCCTACAATATGTACGGGTCTGCGCCCCCAAAGACTGGAGAACTCAATCCCCGCAACCACATCTACGCCCAAACAGTCACCTTCCTGTTGAGCCTCAGGCACACCATCCACCGTATCGTGGTCGGTCAGGGCGAGCATCGTCACACCTTGGGATTTCGCTCTCGACACCAGCTGCGCAGGACTTAAAATACCGTCAGACGCGGTACTGTGGCAGTGCAGATCTACCAGGTCTGTATTCAAATCGGCTGAAAGGGTCTTCAACAACAGGCTCTCACTCAGTTCGACGATGAAAAAGATCGCCATATCCGTCTTTTCAGGAACAATCGCCCTATTGCGCTGTCTATGCGGCACTCGGCGTTTTCAGGGATAAGGCCCGAACTAGCAGTCACTCACAGGTGACTCGCCAGGGCCGAAGTCTGACAGTAGTTTTGTCAGCGGGGAAATTGAACGGGCTATCAGCCCCATCAGTTTCCAGCGGGCATTATCACCGGAATTGAGTATGACCGAAACGAATTCGACCACGACATCTCCCGAGAAGCCTAAAAAGGAAGGGTTTCTCAGTAATATCGCCTTCAATGTCATTATTCCGACATTGATACTGACCAAACTTTCCGGGGATGACTGGTTGGGCCCAACCTGGGCATTGATAGTGGCCCTGGCCTTCCCTCTGGGTTATGGCCTTCGCGACCTCCTGCGCCTGGGCAAGGTCAATTTCTTCTCAGCCCTCGGGTTTATTGGCATCCTGCTCACTGGCGGCATCAGCTTGCTCAAGCTGGACCCGCAGTATATTGCGATTAAGGAAGCTGCAATCCCTGGCCTACTGGGTGTTGCAACGGCACTATCCGTTTATACCCGCTGGCCGCTGGTCAAAACCCTGCTTTACAACGATCAAATCCTGAATACGACAAAGATCGCCGAGTCATTACAGGCCAATGGTAACCAGCCAGCCTTCGACCGCACCTTGCGCCAGACTTCATGGATCGTTGCCGGGTCATTCTTTTTCTCCTCGGCACTGAATTACATTCTCGCCAAAATGATCGTCACCAGCCCGCCGGGCACAGAGGCCTACAACACCGAGCTGGGCGAAATGACCGCCTATGGATATCTGGTTATTGCGATCCCATCAACCCTGATTCTGATGGGTGCACTCTTTTTCCTGTTCTCCCGTATCGGCAAGCTGACCGGGTTGAAGCTGGAAGAAGTGATGGTCGCGCAATAACACCTAAAAAAAACTAACAAGAGCATTCAAAACAATGTGGTACGCAATCATCAGTGAAGATGTTAGCGATAGTCTCCCTTTACGCAAAAAAGCCCGCGCCGGTCATTTGGCCCGACTCAACCTTCTCAAAGATGAAGGTCGTCTCCTGGCTGCCGGCCCAAACCCCAGCATCGACAGCGAAGAGCCCGGTGAAGCCGGCTTTACCGGCAGTCTGGTAATTGCTGAATTCCCCTCTTTGGAGGAGGCCAAAGCCTGGGCTGACAGTGACCCCTATATCGAAGCAGGCGTCTATGCGTCGGTTACAGTCAAGCCCTACAAGCTTGTACTGCCCTGATAAAAACTCTAACTAACAAGCTGCATCACAATGAAGAAATTACTGTCCGGTGTGCTCGCCGTAGCGCTGTTGAACTCAGCGCCAGCAGCACTTGCAGCGGAGACCCGCTATATTACCGACCAACTTCACGTGCCCATGCGCTCTGGCAAAGGCAATGAATTCCGGATTCTGCACCGCGGCCTGGCCAGTGGTACCGAACTGGCTCTGCTCGAAGATGCCGCCTCGGACGGCTGGGCAAAAGTGCGCACCCCCAACGGCACTGAGGGCTGGATCAGACGCCAATACTTGGTCAGTGAGCCCGTGGCAAAACTAAAGCTGGCAACTGCAGAAGCCAACCTGGCCCGCTTTGAAAAAATGGAAGGTAACCTAGGGGGAGAAGTTCGCCGGCTGGAGACAGAAAACGGCGAACTGAATAGCGCCCTGACTTCTGCCCAGCAGCAGAGCCAGGAATTGGCCGCCGAACTCAAGAGCCTGAAGTCCCTTTCTGCCGACGCAATTTCGCTCAACGATCGCCATCAAAAGCTCCTGCATCAGTACGAGTTGCTGAAACAGGAAAAAAGCATGGCGGAAGCGGAAATTCAGCGCCTGTCCGGTAGCGATGCCCGCAAGTGGCAAGTGTACGGTGCCCTATCCGTTGTATTAGGCGCTATTCTAGCGATGATTGCCCCCCATGTGCGCCCACGCAAACGCAATTCCGAGTGGGCCAACTGATCTCCCTCGCTACAACCAAAATCGCTTACTATACGACTGCGGGAGTGCTGAGAAGCACCCCGCAGGCAGCGATACCCAAATATTTATCCTTTCTCTTTATCCATACGCTGACACAGTAGTAAACCGATTGACCCCGGACATTCAAAGGACACGGATGATGCGTAAGTTACTCACTTTTCTTTTTTGTACTCTGTTCAGTCTTCCAATATTTGCTCAAAACCCTCAGGTGGAGCTTAAGACCGACTTGGGCATTATTCGCGTCGAGCTGTTCCCCAAGAAAGCTCCTGTCACAGTAGAGAATTTCCTCACCTATACCGATAGCGGCTTCTACGATGGCATTATTTTTCACCGCGTTGTGCCAGGATTTGTCGTCCAGGCTGGGGGCTTCACTTTCGACTTCCAGAAGAAAGAAACTCGCGACGCTATCGCCAATGAATCAGCTAACGGACTGCAAAACCTGCGCGGCACTCTCTCCATGGCACGGACCAACAACCCCGATAGCGCCACGTCTCAGTTTTTTATAAACCTGGTCGATAACACCCGCCTGGATGCCAGCGAGAACAAGCCTGGCTACGCGGTTTTCGGCAAAGTCATCGAAGGTATGGATATCGTAGAAAAAATCGAACGGGAACCCCGCGGGCTCTATCGCCAGCACCCAGAGGCCCCCAATATTCCAATCCGCATACTTTCAGCAAAACGAGTTACCTCCAGCGACAACAGTGTCGCTGAACACAGCAAGGGAGAATAAGCAGTGATAGCTCTCAGTGTAAACCTCAATAAAATCGCCTTAATTCGCAATTCCCGCGAAGGCAACTTTCCCGACGTAATCGCCCACGGGCGCACTTGCCTCGACGCCGGAGCCCAGGGGCTGACCGTACACCCCCGTCCAGACCAACGACATATTCGCCCCGGCGACGTGCGCGACCTGGCAGAACTCTGCGCCAGCCGCAAAAACATAGAATTCAACGTTGAAGGCAACCCCTTCGCCGCTCCCCTGGGGGACTACCCCGGCCTCATACCACTGGTTTTGGAAACCAAACCAGACCAATGCACTTTGGTTCCCGACACTAATGATCAGCTCACGTCTGATCACGGCTTTGACCTCAAGCAAGATGGAGATCGATTAGTTCCGATAATTGATCAACTTAAAAATGCCGGGATACGTGTCAGCCTGTTTATGGATCCAGACCTGGACCAAATCAGCCTGGCCAAACAGGTCGGTGCTGACCGTATTGAGCTCTACACAGGCCCCTACGCCGAAGCCGTAACCAAACAGAGCCCAGAGCTGGAAACAATTTTTTCTGCCCACTGTGCCGCCGCTGAGCACGCACATCAGTTGGGGCTGGGGATTAATGCCGGCCATGACCTCAACCTGGTTAACCTACCGCGCTATCGCACATTACCGGGCTTGCAGGAAGTCTCCATAGGCCACGCCTTTACTGTCGATGCTATCAGCATGGGCCTGGAGAATGCCGTTAACGCCTACGTCGACTGCCTCGCTGGAAGCTGATGCAAAGCCTCAACATTATTGGCGCAGGCCGCCTTGGTAAAACCCTGGGGCGGCTGTGGCAGGAGAGCGGTGTATTTGGGCTGCAGTCAATTTACAACCGCAGTCTCGAAAGTGGACAAAGTGCCTGTCGATTTATCGGTGCAGGCAATGCTGTTGATTCCCTCTCAGCAATGCCTTCAGCAGACCTATGGCTGATTGGTTGTATCGATAGTGAAATCGCTATATTTGCGCAGAGACTTGCCGATAGCGGGCTGGTCGATGAGCGCACTATTATATTCCACTGCAGTGGCGCTCTCAGCTCTAAAGAACTAGCCCCCTTGGGACCCGCTCTGGTTGCCAGTGCTCACCCGGTTCACAGTTTTGCCGAACCGGAAACCTCGCTGCAAACATTTGCCAAAACCAGCGTCGCTGTCGAAGGGGATAGTCATGCGGTAGAGGTTATTTCTGCGGCTTTTGCAGCCATTGGCTGTGAAACACTGGCTATTGATCCCCTTAACAAGTCTCTGTACCACGCTGGGTCAGTGATCGCCTCCAACTACCTCACCACCCTAATGGACCTGAGTTTACAGAGCTTTGCAGCCGCTGGCATAGAGCGGGACAGTGCTCTTCGCCTGTTGGCGCCGATTGTTTCACAGACTCTGCAAAACAATTTGGAACTGGGACCAGAGAGGTCGCTGACAGGTCCCATTGCCAGGGGGGATGTGGAAACCGTTGGAGCCCAGGTGGAAAGCCTTGCATCAGTAGATAGCCAACTGGCACTTTGCTATCGCCATCTGGGCCTCGCCTGTGTAGAGTTGGCGCGGCGCGGCTCGCTCTCACCTGAGAGCGCAGCCAGATTGATCGAACTGCTGAGTGAGCCAACGCGGTGAAAGACTCCTCCGAATACCTGGAAAAGAAAGCCTTCTTCGATAGCCTCCTGACAATTTATGGGCGCAAGCCCGTGCTCGAGGCTCTCGAGGATTTATCTGTACCCGTCCATAAATTACATCTGGCCAGCAGCAACCGGCGCGACCAGCTAATCCAGCGAATGGAAACCCTGGCGGAAGAGCGCCAGATTGAAATTGCTTACTGGGATCGCAAGGGCCTGTCCCGGATTTCGAAGAATTCCCGTCAGGACCAAGGTGTAGCCCTCGACCTGGCCCTGCCCCACTACGGCAGAGCGGAGGACTTTTTACAGAAGGTTGCAGCCCCAGAGCACAAAAACACCTATGAACTTCTGGCCCTGGATGGCATAACCAACCCTCAAAACCTGGGCATGATTATTCGCTCAGCCTGTGCCGGCGGCATCGATGGAATCATCCTGCCAAAGAAAGGCTGTGCACAAATAGACCCCCTCGTTATCAAAGCCAGCACAGGCACCCTGTTTAAAACCCGGATTTTGCGCTGTGACAAATTGGCAGCCACCCTGGGGGAGTTCCGCGAAGCGGGGGCTCAGGTTTGTGGGCTGTCATCCCACGCCCGAACCACCTTGAAAGAGGTCTCCAGTAAAGTCTCCACAATTTTTGTGCTGGGCAATGAAACCCACGGTGTTAGCGATGCCGTCGCAGCTCAGTGCAATGAACTGGTGCGTATCCCCATGCAAAACGATGTGGAAAGCTTGAATGTGGCGGTCACGGCCGCACTAATTAGCTTCCGTCGAGAAATCTAACTCTGCCCCTGTGGGAGGTACCCGCCTCCCACTCCCTCAACTTATCCCACGAGTTCAACCCCAGTCTATCCAGGATTATCCACTACCCACAGATTCTGTGGATATCTCTGTGACTAACTTAGAGTAGTAGGCCGCAAAGGCCCGCCATTTGGTCTTTGTGACAATATGAAGAAAAAATAAACAACCCGGGAAACGCTCAAAAAATCAACGAGTTAGAGAAAACTTAGCTAAGCGTTTAGCGACAATCCGTACCAATTAAAGATCGAATAGAGAGAAGGGGCCGCTGTGGAAAATGAGACGCGAAGCCCAAAACAAAAAAAGAAAGGGGTGCTAAGCACCCCCTCTCGATTCTGCAGTTACTCCCACTCAATTGTCGCAGGAGGCTTGCTGGAAACGTCGTAGACCACACGAGAGATATGCTCTATCTCATTGATAATGCGGTTCGAAACCTTCTCAATCAGCTCATAGGGGAGATGCGCCCAGCGCGCTGTCATAAAGTCCACAGTCTCTACCGCGCGAAGAGCAACCACGTATTCATATCGACGGCCATCACCGACAACACCCACAGATTTTACCGGAAGGAATACGGCAAAGGCCTGGCTGGTTTTGTGATACCAATCGGCGTTGTGCAACTCCTCGATAAAGATCGCATCCGCCTCTCTCAGAATATCGGCATATTCCCGCTTTACCTCACCGAGAATCCGCACCCCCAGACCCGGTCCCGGGAAGGGGTGACGGTAAACCATATCGTAAGGCAGGCCCAGCTCCAGACCAATCTTACGAACCTCGTCTTTGAACAGTTCACGCAGGGGCTCTACCAGCTCAAACTGCATATCCTCCGGTAAGCCGCCCACATTGTGGTGAGACTTAATCACATGTGCCTTGCCGGTTTTTGCGGCGGCGGACTCAATAACGTCTGGGTAAATAGTGCCCTGAGCCAGGAATTTCACGTCCTGTAACTTGGAAGCTTCGCGATCAAAAATCTCAATAAAGGTATTACCAATGATTTTGCGCTTGGCCTCAGGGTCTTTTTCACCTTGAAGACGCCCAAGGAAATCCTCTTCCGCATCAGAACGGATAACGCGAACGCCCATATTGTCGGCGAACATCTGCATTACCTGGTCGCCTTCGTTTTTACGCAGAAGGCCATTATCTACAAATACGCAGGTCAGCTGATCGCCAATAGCCTTGTGCAGCAAAGCGGCTACCACAGAGCTGTCGACACCACCGGATAAACCGAGCAGCACCTTGCCCTCGCCCACCTGATCGCGGACTTTAGCAATAGAGTCTTCAATAATGTTCGCGGGAGTCCAGAGTTTCTCACACCCGCAAATATCAATCACAAAGTGCTCATAAATACGCATGCCTTGCAGGGTATGAGTCACTTCCGGGTGGAACTGTACACCGAAGAAATTCTTCTCAGCGTGGTACATACCGGCAATTGGGCAGGAATCAGTGGAAGCCAGCAGTTCAAAGCCCTCAGGCATCGCCACTACCTTGTCGCCGTGACTCATCCAAACATCCAGTAGGGCACTGCCATCATCAGCGATATGATCTTTGATATCGCTCAACAGGTTGGATTGGCCTTCAGCTTTTACCTGGGCATAGCCGAATTCGCGAATATCGCTACCCTGTACGGTACCTCCAAGCTGATGGGCCATGGTCTGCATGCCATAGCAAATGCCCAGTACCGGCACGCCCAGGTTATAAACCGCTTCCGGCGCACGCGGGGAGCCCTCTTCCGGTACCGACTCGGGGCCACCGGCGAGAATAATGCCTTTGGGCTGATACTCACGAATTTCCTCTTCGGTCATATCGAAAGCGCGAATTTCAGAAAATACGCCCAGCTCGCGAACACGGCGGGCAATCAATTGTGTGTACTGGGACCCGAAGTCGAGAATGAGTATTCGGCTGGAATGGATATCTTGGCTCATGACTTACTCGATAACTGGATTAAATAACGGCAAACGGACCTTAAAGGTCCGCTTGCTGCTTGTTCCGTCTTAGGGAGCCTCTCAATAACTCCGTGATACCTCTGGCATGCAGAGCGGTTCACAATCAAGGCGCGGCTTCGCAGGAATGTCTAGACCTTTCAAGAAGTCGCAACGCGGAGTGTGAATCGCTCTGCAAGCCCCGAAGGGCGGTCCTTGAAGGCTGCAGAGGCATTACGGAGTTATTCAGAGGCTCCCTAGTTTTTCACCTGGAGAAGGTCGAAGGCTTAGCGTCGGCCCACCGGGTAGTTGGGGGCTTCTTTGGTAATTTGAACGTCGTGGACATGGGACTCACCCATACCGGCTGCCGTGACCCGCACAAACTCAGGACGAGTGCGCATGGTCTCGATATCGACACTGCCGGTGTAACCCATGGCTGAACGCAAACCACCCATCATCTGATGAACAATGGCTGACAGCGGGCCTTTATAAGGCACTCGACCTTCGATACCTTCCGGTACCAGTTTTTCAGCGCCCTTACTCGCATCCTGGAAATAGCGATCGGAAGAACCCTGGGTGCGAGACATAGCACCGAGAGAACCCATCCCACGATAGGACTTGTAAGTACGGCCCTGATAGAGCTCAACTTCGCCCGGCGCCTCTTCGGTACCGGCGAACATGGAACCCATCATAACTGATGAGGCGCCGGCAACAATTGCCTTGGAGATATCGCCGGAGTAACGGATACCACCGTCGGCGATCATGGGCACACCAAATTCTTTAAGGGCTGTGGCAACCTCTGCAATTGCCGTCACCTGGGGTACGCCGATACCCGTTACGATACGGGTGGTACAGATAGAACCCGGGCCAATACCCACTTTAACCGCATCCGCACCGGCCTCAACCAGTGCACGCGCTGCATCAGCCGTAGCAATGTTGCCACCGATCACGTCCACCTGGGGGTGCATTTCCTTAATGCGGCGCACGCGCTCGATCACGTTGCGGGAGTGACCGTGGGCGGTATCTACTACCAGCACATCAACGCCGGCTTCTACCAATGCAGCTACGCGATCATCGGTGTCCGGGCTGGTGCCCACAGACGCGCCCACACGCAGGCGACCGTCGGAATCCTTACAGGAGTTCGGGTACTGCTCTGCTTTGTTAAAGTCTTTAACAGTGATCAGGCCGCGCAACTCAAAGTTGTCGTTAACCACCAGTACCTTTTCGATACGGTGTTTATGCAGCAGTTCGCGTACTTCGTCGGGGCTCGCATCTTCGTGGGCCGTCACCAGACGCTCTTTCGGCGTCATGATGCTGGCGACACTGACGTCGAGATCAGTTAAGAAGCGAACGTCGCGGCTGGTAACGATACCAACCAAATCGCCACGATCCATTACCGGTACACCGGAAATATTGTGGTGACTGGTCAGCGCGATCAACTCGCGCACAGTGGCATCGGACTCAATAGTAATTGGGTCTTTTACAACACCGGCTTCGAACTTCTTCACCGCGCGAACGGCAAGAGCTTGCTCTTCTATCGACATACTCTTGTGAATAATGCCGATACCCCCTTCCTGGGCCAACGCAATGGCCAGGCGAGCTTCCGTCACTGTATCCATAGCAGCGGACACAATGGGGATGTTCAGGGTAATGTTGCGGGAGAGTTGGGTTTTTAAACTCACATCCTTGGCCGTGACCTCGGAATATCCGGGCACAAGTAGGACGTCGTCAAAAGTGAGGGCTTCGCGCGCGATGCGCAGATTGGATTCAGACATTGTTGACACTCAAACCTCGAATAGGCGGGATTGGGTATCGGCGCGATTATACCTCTACGCGCCCAAAGCGCAAACATCAATTTGCAGAAAAACGGATTTGTTCAGTAAAGCTCTTTACCTATCAGGGCGATACTGCAATATTGCTCCGCCAAATGTGCCCGACGAGATTCACCGATGCAGACAACTCCCCCAAGCCAAAATGCCAAGCGCAGCGTGCTGTCGGTAAGCGACCTGAATCGGGAAGTTAAACATCTTCTGGAAAGCAGTGTGCCCCTTCTATGGATCAGCGGGGAGATTTCCAATTTTTCAATACCCAGCTCCGGGCACTGGTATTTTAGCCTTAAAGATGCGCGGGCCCAGGTGCGCTGCGCCATGTTTCGCGGTCGCAATCGCAGTGTCGCCTTTCGGCCGCAAAATGGTCGCGAGGTTTTAATTCGGGCCAGGGTGAGCCTCTACGAAGGGCGCGGAGAATTCCAGTTAATCGTTGAGCATATGGAGGAAGCCGGCTTTGGCGCCCTGATGCGCCAGCTGGAACAGCTCAAAGCAAAACTGAATGCTGAGGGCCTGTTCGATACAAGCAGAAAACGCTCTCTTCCGTTTTTGCCAACCAATATCGGCATTGTCACTTCCCCAACCGGAGCGGCAATACGGGATATGATTCACGTATTGGGCAGGAGGCACCCTTCGGCACAAATTGAAATCTGGCCGGTAGCCGTTCAAGGCCAGGGTGCCGCTCAGCAAATCGCGGCGGCGATTGAAAAAGCGGGCCGCAGTGGTCGCCACGATTTATTAATTGTCGGTCGCGGCGGAGGCTCCCTGGAAGACCTGTGGTCTTTTAATGAAGAAGTTGTCGCCCGCGCACTGGCCGCAAGCCCTATTCCCACTATTTCTGCAGTCGGTCACGAAACCGATACGACCATTGCAGATTTAGCCGCAGACCTGCGCGCACCCACCCCTTCTGCCGCAGCGGAAATAGCCAGCGCCAATGCTGCAGAAATTTTACAAAGGCTTGAGCACATCCAGCGCAGATTGCACCGCGCCATGGACAACCATCTAAAACATTCATCCCAACAGGTTCAATTGCGACGCAACCGTTTGCGCCACCCCAAGGAGCAGCTCCTCAACCAGGCCCAACGACTGGATCATTTGGAGATGCGCCTGGTAGCAGCTTGCCAACAGCAAATCCAAAGTCGCAAATCCCAATTGGATTCCGCCTCCAGAGCTTTTGCCCACAACCTACCGACACTCCGACTCGACAATAGTCGAAAGCAGTTAATTCAACTCAAGGGAAACCTAGAGCGTGCGATACAACTGATATTACAGCGCGGCAGCGACAAACTCTCCCACGGGGCCCAATTACTACAAAACATCAGTCCCCTGGCAGTATTGCAGCGAGGCTACGCCATTGTTCTGGATTCAGAAAATCGCGCAATTCGCGATAGTGCAGAATTGGATACCGACCAGCAAGTCCATATTAAGCTGGCCAAAGGGAACTTCACTGCAAAAGTTAAAACCATCGAAAACTGATTTCTTTAACAATTAAAGGGCGCAAATCAAGCGACACTATAATGGTTGAGGTAGAGTGCCTTCGGAGCAATATATGGATAGTGAATCTACTGCTATCCACCTCAACCAGTGGACTTTAATACTACTTTCAGTACTACTGCTTGCCCTTGCAGCCTGCACGGAACCAGAGCGTGATTCTGGAGTAGCCGAATCAGTCACCATGTCAGCTGCCGAAGCGCAGGATGCCGACAAGCGATCAGGACAACTGCCTGAAGTAACCCCCGCTAAAGAACAGCAAGTCAACTACATCGAAGCCGGTGACCTTAGGGACATAAGAAAACACGGCACAATTCGGTTCGTTAATTTAACCGGTGCTTCCGAGGACCTGCTACCTCGTGACGATGTGGTGAGTCTCCGTCACTTCGAACTGGCCAACAAACTGGCCAAACAGTTAAAGCTGGAACCCAAGTGGATAAAAGCTGAAACGCCCGATGATGCGGTGCAAATGCTGATCGATGGCCAGGCAGATGTAATCGCCTATAACCTGACTGTCACTGACGCCCGTGAAGAAATTATTGACTTCACGGTTCCTCTTCGCCATTCGCGGTTAGTACTCGTCACTGGTCCTGAGGGTCCAGATATTTCAGATGCGAGCAAATTAAAGGACCTGGAATTTATTATCCCCGCCGGCTCCTCTATTAAAGAAACTGCAGAGCAACTTGTTGCCGAAAATCCAAACTCAAACCTAACTATTCGAGAAATTGATATTAATGGTAACCGAGATACCCTGCTGGATATCATCAATGGCCAGAAGAACCGGGTTGCTATTTTGGAGGATTTTTCAGCCCAGGATTTGCGCAATTACCGCGATGACATGCGGATTGGTGCAGATGTATCTGAAGTACAAAATATTGCCTGGGGCGTACGCAAAGACTCCAAACGCCTGCATACCACTCTCGATAATTTTTTGACCCGCAACCTGGTTAAATCCCAGGAAGAACGCATTACCGATTGGAAGGGTATTAAAAAATCGGGGGTAATCAGGCTACTCACTTATAACGGGCCGACAACCTATTTCTTATGGAAAGGGGTATTAATGGGGTTTGACTACGACCTGGCCCAGGCTTTTGCCAATAAGCACAAGCTCCAACTCCAGGTTATTGTTGTCCCCTACGAGGAAGACCTTGCCGACTGGTTGAGGGCGGGTCGCGGTGACTTTGCCGGGGCCGAACTCAATATTACCAGTGCCCGTGAAGACCAGGGCATGGTATTCACCAAGCCCTATGTCGAATCCACAGACCAGATCGTCAGTGGTAAAGGCAGCCCCCCTATTACCCAGATTCAGGATCTTAATGGCCGTAAATTAACTCTACGCGCCTATTCATCATTTATTGAAACCGCTGAAACACTGAAAGAAGCAGGTATCGATGTCGATATCCGTGTGGCGCCGCCAGATATTTCCCAGTCACAAATCTTCTCATTAATCGCCGACGGGCTGGTAGATGCGACCATATCCCACTCCGGTCGAGCCAAGATTGAGGCATCCGTTCAGCCACAACTGGTACTCGGAACCCTGATCGGTGACCCGCGTCCACAGGGCTGGATGGTATTAAGACAAAATTGGCACCTGCTACAGAACTTGAATAAGTTTTTGAAAAATTACAGAAAAACGAGCCAATATCAAAAACAATACCAGGCTTATTTTGAGCCGAACAAACGATTTACCCAGCGAGTAAGTTCCCGGGTAATACCGGGAGAAAACCTCTCTCCTTACGATGAGCTGGTGAAGGAATCCGCCTTTAAATACGATTTTGATTGGCGCATGATCGTCGCGCAAATGTGGCAGGAGAGCAATTTCAACCCTAAAGCCGTATCTCCAGTTGGCGCGCAGGGATTGATGCAGGTAATGCCTGCCACAGCCGAGGAAATGGGATTTCCTCCGCCGCTGTTCGAACCTGAAAGAGGTATTAAAGCGGGGGTAAAATATATGGATTGGGTGCGAGATCGATTTAATCCCGCTTTGCCAACCGTAAATAAACTCTGGTTTACTCTCGCTTCCTACAATGCAGGATACGGCCACTTACTCGATGCCCAACGGCTGGCTAAAGAATTGGGACTGGATCCCAATGTGTGGTTCGACAATGTGGAAGTCGCCATGCTGAAACTGGCCCAGCCCCAGTACTTTAAACGGGCTAGATACGGCTATGTGAGAGGCTCCGAGCCGGTGCAGTATGTACGCAATATCAGCAATCTATACAAAGCCTATGTGGAAATGATGAGCGATGATGTGACAGTCCGCCCTCCTCTACAGCGCCTGCCTGGCAAAATCTATTGTGAACCCGGGGATGTGCCTGAGGGCGTTATTCAGCGGATGCCCACTTACTCCTCGCCCTAGGCAGCCACAAGTCCTTACAAGGTTAAAACGATTTTCCCGGTGATAGTACCGGACTCCAGTAATTTATGGGCCTCAACCGCCTGATGCAGAGGAAACTCAGCGGCTAGTTGCGGCCGCACTTTACCCGCTTCAATTAGCGGCCAAACCTTTTCTTCCAGCGACTTCGCAATACCGGCTTTAACTTCTGGCGAGCGAGCCCTCAAGGTTGAGCCGGTCAATGTAAGTCGTTTCAACATCACCGGCATCATATTTACTTCTACTTTAGCGCCAGCCAGGTAGGCAATATTCACGATTCTGCCGTCGTTAGCGGCCACACGAATATTGCTATTGATATAGCTACCGCCCACCATATCCAAGATAACATCAGCTCCGTGATCATCAGTCATCTCGCGCACAACGGAGACAAAATCTTCATCCCGATAGTTAATCGCCTTCTCCGCTCCCAACGCCACACAGGCTGCGCATTTATCTTCTGTTCCCGCAGTAGTGAAAACCCGGGCTCCCAATTGATGGGCCAGCTGGATCGCCGTGGTACCAATGCCAGAGGAACCACCATGGATTAAAATCACCTCGCCCGGTTTTAAACCGGCGCGGTCAAATACATTAGTCCATACGGTGTAAAAAGTTTCCGGCAATGCAGCTGCCTCAATAAGACTAAGGCCTGCGGGGACCGGGAGGCATTGTCCCTCTGGAGCTACTGCAAACTCTGCGTAGCCTCCACCATTGGTCAGGGCACAAACTTTATCCCCCACCTGCCAGCGCACAACTTTTTCCCCGACTTCAACAACCTCACCAGCCACTTCCAATCCCAATACCGGCGATGCTCCAGGAGGTGCCGGATAATGCCCTTGGCGCTGCACAATATCAGGGCGATTAACCCCAGCTGCGGCTACACGGATAAGGACTTCGTCTGCACCTGGAGCAGGCTTATCCATCTCCTGCAATTGCATGACTTCAGGCCCACCAAATGTAGGCAGATCAATAAACCGCATATTTTTCCCCTTTATAGGTTCACTTTTATTGCCACGCTAACAAAACAAGAGTATCAAAAATCATCAAGCAGTTTTTATTCAACACGCAACCCAATAAAAAACGGCCAGCCCCATCACAACTTTTAATTGTGAAAAGGAACTGGCCGTTTCGAAGTTTGTTAACTTAAAAATATACCCTTTAAGCTAGCAATTTTTAGCTGTAGTTACAGTTCGTAAAGAAACTCAACCCCCATAACACGACCTTTATTCAGTGGGGTAAAGCTGGCACCGATACCGCCTAGTTTTACTGGCAGCTGGGTATCATTAGCCTCATTCACTTCATCCAACATGTTCTTGCCGAATACAGAAACTGTGTACTGACCACTATCAGGGGTAAATCCAATACTGAAGTCGAGCATTTCCACTTCAGACAGCATACCCTTGTTATCATCCGTATATGGCGCTTCATCGCGATGATTAAAGTTAATGCGGGAAGTCAGGGTTCCGAGGGAGCCCAGGGACAGGTCGTGCACCAACCCTACACCATAAGTCCAGGGCGCCAGGCGAGGAATCTCTAGGCCCAGGTCTTTATCATCCACAACACCATCAAAATTCAGGTCACCCAGTACCTTATCGTAATCGCCATCCACATAGCCCACATTGAAGGTAAACAGCAGGTTGTCACTCAGTGCCGCCATCGCCTCCAATTCCGCACCGCGAATAGTGGCATCAGCGGTATTGCGGATAATCTGGGCCACACCAGACAATGCATCAGCGAGGTTTTCCTCCCGCTGCATATCATAAATAGTGTTGTGGAATACCGCCATATTGGTGCGCAGGCGGCCATCAAGCCAATCTACCTTGGCCCCAACTTCAAAGCTGCTTTGCTCTTCCTGATCTGTTACCTGCGGGGTGTAAGGCATTCCTGTGGTCGGATCTATGCCTGCATTACGGAAGTTATACCCTCCACTGCGGAAACCCTTGGTCCAGAATGTGTAGAGCTGCGTCTCATCTGAGACAGTCCACTGTAAACCAATTTTGGGAGTAAAGGCATTCCAGCTTTCACTATCTTCAAAGTCATAAGCAGCACAGCCGTCCAGTGTGCAGAGGTTCAGGGGAATAGAAGCAATCTTCGCGTCTTTCTCCTCACTCGAGTAGCGTCCACCAAGCGTTAGCACCCAAGCTTCGTCCAAGTCGATATCAGCCTGGGTAAAGAATCCATAAGTACTGTGATCCTGCACACCACCACCGGTCCAATCGAAAATGCCGCCTTCACCATCGGCCAGTAAACGATTTTCCAGGTAGGTTACATCCTGGGAGAACCAATAGACACCGGCAGTGATGGCCGTGCGACCGAAACGGCCGGCATAGCGCAACTCGTTACTCAATTGGCTCTGGTCCACACTTGAGTCCGCATGGAAACCGACAAAAGGCAGGGAATCAATATCCCCCAAGCCCCGCGCCTCATATTCACGCCAAGCCAGGATATTTGTGATGGTGCCATCACCGAATTCAACATCTTTATTAAACTCAGTAATGATCTGGGTCCACTCATCTTTTTGATAACCCTCTTCGTCCTGGGCTACCTCAAAAGAGTCTTCACTATTATCCCAATCAGGAATACCGTAAGCCTCCGCAATCTGGGTCGCGCTGGGATAGGCAATAAAACCGTTACCAGTATCAACTACATAAGCTTCATTGCCACGGTTTTGAGCGACAACCCCATCGGAGTCCATGCGCCCGTGCTCCATCCGCACAAGCAGCTCTGCCGTTTCATTGAGTTGAACACTAAAGCTTGGGCGAATAAACCAACTGTCAGAGGCACCGGCATTATCATTGCCGGTGGCAACATTTTCGAACCAGCCGCGGTCATCGTTGTAGTAAACGGTCAAGCGGCCGTTAACATCGTCAGAGATGGCACCATTGATTGAACCCGCAGTCACCACATCCAGATTGTCCGTTGTGGACACCTTGAAGCGAGCAGAGAACTCATCGGTTGGGCGCGCTGTTTTAACAACGACAGCACCACCGGTAACATTACGGCCAAATAATAGGCCCTGGGGACCACGGAGAACTTCGATACCCTCCAGATCAAACACATCGGTAACAACACCCGCATTCACACCGAGGTACATACCATCGACAAAGACCCCAACAGTGGGATCAATTGATGGAATAGAGCTATTCACTCCAAGACCTCGAACAGTGAAATTTGCCGTATTTTTTACAGTACCCACATCCTCCAGCTGGACATTGGGCATTTTGAAAGAAAGGCTTTGTAAATCCTTAGTTTGCAGAGCCTCCAGCTGGTCACCGGAATAAGCGGTAGCCGCTACCGGAACATCCTGAAGTAATTCAGCGTCTGCACGCTTACGGGCTGTTACCTGCACTTCTTCCATAAGGGTGCCGACTGCTCCCTCTGCGGCATAACTGGGGCTAATACCACTGGCTAACCAAAGAGTTGCTACGGAACAGGCGGAAAGCAGAGCAGAGTGCTGCTTGGGTTTTGACGGACTTCCCATGTTTTCTCTCCATTGTTTTATTTTTTTTATGTACAACAACGGACTTATCGCAATCGGTACTGCCTGGCCCCACCGCTCTACCTCTATAAAGAGGCTCCGACTAAGTGAAGCTCCGATTCAAGACCGCGCTGATAAAGATGCACAGATTTCGTTGTGAATCTGTGACATGGACAGGTTACAGGCTCGCAACCGTGTGTGGAAGTCTATTTAACGTAAATGTCTGTAAAAATAACTCAATTAGTCTGGAAAGTTCTTTCAACTTGAAGAAAAAAATTAACGGGAATGGAAAAAATAAAATTATGCACTGTTTAAGGGCGATACCCTAAGTTGCCCTTTTACTTAGAAAATTGATTATTTTCAAAAAAGCCAATGACAATATGTATCTAAACCACCCCAAAAACACAAAACTTTTTGTCTATTTTAAATTGATGCGCTCTCAGCTCTTTTAGATTAGCCTGAAAGTGCCCTTCGATGTTTCAGGTTAACGGCAATTCAAAACTAATAAACTCAATTAACCTGGTACATTTAAATACATTAAATTTGACCAGCGGGTCTACCTGAAAAATAAATTTCCATTAAAGCCAGGAGCTATTTCGGCGCAATAGATGTGTCATCACCACCCGCAGCCACATGGGAAAGTATTTCATTTATTTCCGCTGCATCGAGGGTTTCTTTTTCCAAAAGAGCCCCAGCCAATGCATCTAATTTTTTGCGATTTTTTGTCAGCAACTGATCTACTTTCATCTCAATACCGCTGATCAAAGCAATAATTTCGTCATCAATAATCTCTGAGGTGTGTTCGCTGAAGTCCTTCTGCTGGGCCATCTCGCGCCCCAGGAATATATGCTCCTCTCCCCGGCGGAAAGCAACGGGGCCTAATTTTTCACTCATCCCCCAGTGCGTCACCATGTGACGGGCCAGTCGTGTCGACTGCTTTAAATCTGCCTCTGCACCAGTGCTCACCTCCTTGAATACCACCCGCTCAGCGACCCTCCCCCCAAGCATTACGCCAATACGATCACGGAGATAACTGACCTGCATACTGTGATGCTCTTCGGTGGGAATCTGCTCGGTAGCGCCGAGACTGTGCCCTCTGGGAATAATAGTCGCCTTCTCCAAGGGGTCTGCATTCGGCAATAGCGTTGCTACCAGCGCATGTCCCGCTTCGTGGTAGGCGATAATCCGCTTGTCCTCTTCACTGATAACCATTTCGCGCTCGCCACCGAGAACCACTTTATCCCTCGCCCTCAATAAACAATCCATATCCACCGCAGACTTATCTTCTCGCCCCGCCAACAGCGCGGCCTCATTTATCAGATTTTCCAGATCTGCGCCAGCAAAACCTGCAGTCAGAGCCGCGAGCCGCTCCAGATCCACCTTGCCGTGCAATGGGACATCGCGGGAATGAATCTCAAGAATTTCCTTGCGTGCGGCCTTGTCTGGAAGGTCCAGAGTAATTTTTCGGTCAAAGCGCCCCGGTCTTAGCAGTGCCGCATCGAGAACGTCGGGCCTGTTGGTTGCCGCAACCACCACCACCGCTTCCTGGGGATCAAAGCCATCCATCTCACCAAGGATCTGATTGAGCGTCTGCTCCCGCTCATCGTGTCCGCCACCAACGCCCGTCCCCCTCGCCCGACCGACGGAGTCAATCTCATCGATAAAAATAATTGAAGGGGCATCTTTCTTAGCTTCTGCAAACATATCCCGCACACGGGAAGCACCCACCCCTACAAACATCTCAATAAACTCAGAGCCACTAATACTGAAAAATGGCGCTTCACTCTCACCGGCCAGCGCTTTCGCCATCAGGGTTTTGCCCGTACCGGGAGGCCCCATCAGTAAAATGCCCCGGGGTATCTTCGCTCCGAGCTTGCGATAGTGCTCCGGGTTCTTAAGGTACCCCGCCACTTCTTGCAGATCCTTTTTCGCATTAGCCAGCCCAGCCACATCATCGAAAGTCACTTGGGACTCGCTGCGCTCAAACCGCTTTGCTGGTGATCGAGCAAAGCCGAAGGGACTGCCGGGAGCCCCACTGGCCATCTTTTCCTGCATTCGCCGCCCCATCCAAACCAGGAGCCCAATAATCAGTATCCAGGGCAGAAGCAGAATCAACATTCGCTGCATAAAGCCCCCTCCCGGGGACTCTGCCAGGATTTCCACCTTCTCCTTTTCCAGAAGGGGTAGCAGCTCGGGGTCTTGAACGGAAGGTAAAATGGTTGTGAAGTGCTCCGGCGGTGGAGCCTTTTTTTCTTTCTCGCCAGTGTTTGACGCCGGCAGCTTGCCCGCCTCCGTCTTAAAAGTGCCGCTGACTCTATCCCCCTCGATAACCACACTGGCAACTTTGCCTTCGGCGACCTCTTTCTTAAAGTCACTGTAAGCCAGCTCAGTCCGCTTGCCCGAAAGCTGCCCGTTAGTGCAATACTGCACAGTCAGTATTAAAAGGAAGATCCACAGGAAGTACTGGAGCCAATTCAGCGGCCCTTGCGGAACCGGCTTTCCCGATGGCGGTGAAGAAGACTCCCCCTGCGGCAGCTTTCGCTCTTGGTCCTGCTCGTCCGCCATATATTCTCACTATATCTCTGGAGAAGCCTGCCGCCGGAGATAGGCCGGACCTGGCAATGGGCAATGGAAAAGGTGCGAATCATCGGAATCCCGGTAGAGTATTGAGTATAGTTCGCCGCCAATCACGCCGAGGAATTTAATGCCTAGCCGCTAGATAATTGGCGCAATCGGTACTCAAGACAGTATTTTTCAAGGTAAGGCTTGCAAATTGAGGAAAGGCGCGGCAGAATTCGCGCCCTGTCGAGACTGGTTGACCGCTCCCAGAGGGGCCCAGAAACTCGATAACTTGCGGATTTTTAAGGATTTTTTCCAAAAAGAGGTTGACGGCAACGAATCAACTCTCTATAGTTCGCACCCATAACGACGCGCTCGTAGCTCAGCTGGATAGAGTACCTGGCTACGAACCAGGCGGTCGGAGGTTCGAATCCTCCCGAGCGCGCCATACAAAGAAAAGGGCTTACGTCTCACGACGTAAGCCCTTTTTTGTTGTAGAGCAGCTAGTGCCAAACTGCTCTTTGCACAATTAATTCTTCGCGGCCTCGCCCTACTCCAGCAACCCCCCATTCACTTTAAGCAATCACAAACAGCCTCAATGATCCAACAGGGTTAGAAACAACCTCTTTCATTCGTTCCATACAGCGAATAGACATACACACATCAGTCAGCGGGAGCAATTGCACCAACTGTGCAGCCTCCAGATACGTTAACCCAATTTCGTCTCGCTAGGGTCGTGTGCTCGACTAGAGACTTCGACATACAAAAGAGAGTTAGGAGTTAATACTCCTCACTTGGGCCCGATCGCATTTGGAAAAGGATTGAAGCCCCCTTCCACCTTTGCATCCGAGCCTACGCCAAGATAGCAATCGATAGACTGCAATTCATTCATTCCTCAGAAAAGAAAACTCCCACCCACGCAAAGCAACAGCAGGGAAAACAAGCGCTTAAGCAATCGCGGAGATAACTTGTGGGCCAGACGCGCTCCAAAACGGGCGAAGAACATGCTGGTGATGGCGATACCGACCATGGCCGGCAGGTAGATAAAACCAAAACTCCACTGCGGCAGTTCCGGCTGCTGCCAACCAATAACCATAAAACTCAGAGCGCCGACGGCAGCAATCGGCAAACCACAGGCTGAGGAAGTTGCCACTGCTTGCTGCATCGGCACGCTGCGCCAGGTCAGAAAGGGAACCGTCAGTGTGCCACCGCCGATGCCAAAGATGGCAGAGGCCCAGCCTGTTACCCCGCCGGCCGCAGTCAGCCCCAGCTTGCCGGGAACAACGCGACTGGCCCTGGGCTTAAGTTCCAGTCCCATTTGAATGGCAATGGTGATAGCAAATACACCAATAATCTTTTGTAGCATCGGTCCCTGGATAGCTACCGCAGTAAAGGAGCCGAGACTTGCACCGAGAAGAATACCCAGACTCATCCAGGCAAAAGTTGGCCATAGCACCGCGCCTTTGCGCTGATGCTCCAGAACTGAGTTAATCGAAGTAAAGACAATAGTCGCTAGCGAAGTGCCCACAGCCAGGTGGGTCAGCACATGCGGATCGATACCCTGGGCAGTAAAACTGAATACCAGCACAGGCACGATAATGATGCCACCACCAACGCCAAACAAACCGGCCAGCACCCCAGCCACAGCCCCTAGCAGCAGGTAGAATAAAAATTCCATAAATTCCTCTAACTAATTGATACGGGTTTCTTCAGGCAGCAGGCGATGGGGCTGCAAGTCCACAGCCCGTTGCCCACATGTATTACCCGGCTGGGGATACCGCAGTAAGGTTGCGATATTGTCCTTTGAAATACAGCAGTGGCTGCCTAGCAGCAGCTTTTTGTAGGTTTAACGCCTTCACCTCACCAATCACGATCAGGTGATCTCCTGCGACGTGTTCAGCATGAATTTCACAATCAAGCCAGTGTAGGCTGCCGGCGATAATGGGATTCCCCAGCGGCGATTCCTGCCATTCGACTTCGCTCCATTTGTCCGCGCCTTGACGAGCAAACTGGTTGGAAATCGTAACCTGATCATCCGACAGGATATTGACCGAAAATCGACCCGCCTGACGAATTTTGGGATAGCTGTACGAACTCGACATAACGCTGAATGACACCAGTGGCGGGTGCGTCGATACGCTATAAAACGACTGGCAGGTGAAGCCTATCGGCTCTCCCTCACAGTGCGATGCGATCACCGTAATACCGGAAGCGTAATGCCCCAGAGCTTCGCGAAAGCGCAACGGTTCTATAGCCGTACTGGAAAGTGACATGGGGACACCTAAATATTGTGAGCAGCTAAACCGAGAGCTCTCTTCGGACAATTTCTGCACCTGCACTTAATGCATTGAGCTTACCGTTCGCAACTTGACGGGATAGCGGCGCCATACCACAGTTCGTACAGGGAAAGAGATCCTTAGCATCCACATACTTAAGTGCTTTTCGCAAGGTATCGGCGACTTCCTCCGGTGTTTCAATCGTGTTGCTTGCCACATCAATAGCGCCCACCATCACTTTTTTACCACGAATAAGCTCAAGGAGATCCATTGGAACATGGGAGTTGTGGCACTCGAGCGAAATCAGATCGATATTGGAGTTTTGCAGCTTTGGAAAAGCTTCTTCATATTGTCTCCACTCTGAACCCAGAGTTTTCTTCCAGTCTGTATTGGCTTTGATACCGTAGCCATAGCAAATATGTACGGCAGTTTGGCACTTCAGCCCCTCAATGGCTTTTTCTAAAGTGGCAATCCCCCAGTCATTCACCTCATCAAAAAACACATTAAATGCGGGCTCATCAAATTGAATAATATCAACACCAGCAGCCTCTAACTCACGCGCTTCCTGATTGAGAATTTTGGCAAATTCCCAAGCGAGCTTTTCGCGGCTTTTGTAGTGGCTATCGTAGAGAGTATCAATCATTGTCATGGGGCCAGGTAATGCCCACTTGATAGCTTGACTGGTTTGCTGGCGTAAGAACCTGGCATCTTGAACAAATACTGGTTGTTGCCTAGATACTTCGCCAACAACTGTCGGCACGCTCGCATCATAGCGATTGCGGATTTTAACGGTTTCCCGCTTCTCGAAGTCAACGCCGTTGAGGTGCTCAATAAATGTAGTCACAAAATGTTGGCGGGTTTGCTCCCCGTCACTAACGATATCGATACCGGCTTGTTGTTGCTCTTGTAATGTCAGGCGCAAGGCATCCTGCTTACCCTCTTGTAATTGATCGCCCTGTAATTTCCAGGGAGACCAAAGTTTTTCGGACTCTGCGAGCCAGGATGGTTTAGGCAAGCTTCCAGCGCTTGAAGTTGGCAATAGGCGATTCATGAAAAATAATCTTATCTATATTTGTTAATTAAAGCGCGTAATTAGCGGCCCACTGATCAAGGATACTTCTGTATGGCTTGATAAATTGTTCTTCAGTAAATTTCCCTTGCTTTATAGCCAGCTGGCTACGCTCTTCCCGGTCATAAACAATTTTAGTGAGTGAATAATCCTGATGCTTCAAGCTGGGCTGATAGCAGGTCCCCGCTACAGAATTTGCATTGTATATTTCAGGCCGATATATTTTTTGGAAGGTCTCCATCGTGCTGATAGTACCGATAAGCTCAAGATTCGTATAATCACCAAGCAAATCACCTTGGAAGTAAAAAGCCAAAGGGGCAACACTATCCGGCGGCATAAAATAGCGAACCTGCAAACCCATTTTCTCGAAATACTCATCAGTTAAAGAGTATTCGTCCTGCCGATACTCGACACCGAGTACGGGGTGCTGATTTTCAGTTCGATGATAAGTTTTACTGCTCGATACACTCAGACAAATAACAGGGGGCTTGCTGAAATTATCCTTGTAGGCATTTGAATTCAGGAACGATTGAAAAATTTTCCCGTGAAGATCGCCATAGCCTTCAGGAAGGCTAAACTTGTCTTGCTTCTTGTTATGCTCCAACAACAACACGCTAAAATCATAATCCCGCACATATGAAGAAAAGTTGTTTCCTACTATGCCCTCAATCCGTTGATTGTTTTTATGATCAACAATATTCGTCTTCAATACTTCAATGGTAGGAAAGGCTTCTCCGTTGCCTTCAATATCAATATCAACGGAAATAATATCCAGCTCTACAGAGTAACGATCTGCACTAGGGTTGTCCCAATGCGCCAGGGCATTGAAACGACGATCAATCATTCTCAAGGTGTTGAGCAAGTTATCCCGACGGCTCTCCCCTCTCGCCAAGTTCGCAAAATTGGTGGTGATCCGCGTGCTATCCGCTGGACGATAGTTTTCATCAAAACGTAAGCTCTTGATGGTGAATGCAAACTCTTTATTCATTGCGGCCTGGTATCCTGATTCCTAAGGCAAAAACTGAGTTCTTTGCTTGGTGATTGACATTGCCAGTCAGGATAAGCCTCTTTATAAATGAACAAAAATGGTATATTTTCAACCATCCATTAATTTTACTCATGGTTTGCTCGGGTAAAGCTATGCTAGAGCGCACGCACTTAACAATAATCCAGGCCGTAGACCATCACGGATCGCTAACCGCAGCGGCCAAGCACCTTTGCCTAACCCAGTCGGCGCTGAGCCACACGGTACGCAAACTGGAACAGAACCTCGGGGCCCCTATCTGGTTACGTGAGGGCCGCAGCTTGCGCTTGACCCAGGCTGGTGAATATCTACTTGGATTGGCCAATCGAGTCCTGCCACAACTGGAACATGCTGAGAGCAAGCTAAAGCAAATGGCTCAAGGTGAGCGCGGTACCCTGCGTATCGGTATGGAATGCCACCCCTGCTATCAGTGGTTACTAAAAGTAGTGTCGCCATTTCTGGAAGATTGGCCGGATGTGGATGTGGATGTTAAGCAGAAATTTCAGTTCGGAGGTCTCGGCGCTTTACTGGGTTACGAAATCGACCTGCTAGTTACCCCTGACCCTTTCTATAAAGCCGGACTGCGCTTCGATCCCGTATTTGACTACGAACAGGTGCTGGTCGTCCCTCGAGATCACCCAATGGCAAAGCGGAAGTACCTGACAGCAGAAGACCTACGGGATCAGGTGTTGTTAACTTACCCCGTGCCGCCGGACCGCCTGGATATCTATACCCAGTTTCTCAACCCTTCGGGCGTGGTGCCACTGCGCCACAAGACCAGTGAAACTACCGATATCATGCTTCAAATGGTGGCCAGCGGCCGCGGGGTCGCAGCCTTGCCGCGCTGGCTTGCAGAGGAGTACTCTACCAAGCTGGCACTATCGGTGGTGCGCCTCGGGCGACAAGGTATTGCCAAACAGATTTTCTTAGGAACCCGTGAAGACGACAGCGAAGTTGAATACCTGAGCGCTTTTATCAAACTGGCCAGAGGTTATGAGCACTCAGAAACTAAAGCCTAATGCTGGTGAGATTTACCGTTTACTCAGGTAGCAGTTTGAACAGTCACCATAGAGTGAAAAATATTTACGAAGTACGGACCTTTCCACTACCCGCAAACACGCCCGCACAGAAAAACTTGCCAACCCTAAGTAATCCATTTGCGTTTTTCACTGCTAAACGGCACGCCCAGGTAGTGACAAATACAGCGAGTTACGCCACTGAAATTTAATAAACAATAAATTTCAATTTGCTGGCAACGGGCCAGGCAATTGGAGGTTCGAACTTTCCCGGGCAATCCACATAAGAAGGCCTTATATCACAGGAAATAGTCTCTTCTATTTTTCTGGAGCCCTATCCAAGCCCGAATGGAGCCAGTTCAAAACGGTTTAAGATTGAACTGGAAAGGGGTTTTCAAATAAAGCTCGCTTTTCTTCCAATCTTTCCCGCAGGAATTCTTTTAACTTATTTGCTCTCACCATATGCCGTGAGTCAGTGCGACTTAATAACCACAAAGCCCAAGAGGAGGGAGTTTGACGTAGGGGAAGCTGAATCACCGAAGGGTGCCCTATCGCATTGACAAACCAGCAGGGCATTCGAGCCACCCCAAATCCATTCTTTACCGCCAGAAACATGGCATGCAGGTCATCCACTCTTAATCCCGCACTGCACTTGGGAAGATCATCACACCACCTTGGCAACTGCTCTTCCGCCGACCAAAGTACTGCTTTAACTTCGTTGCTGATGGCCAGTGAACGATGAGCGTAAACTCCCATTTCCAGCTGGGCAAACTGAATACCAGTAAGAAGGTCAGGTGGCTCAGGCGTAAATCTTAGAGCGACGTCTGCCTCGATATTTGCCAGGTCCTTCAAGCTACTGGAAGCCAAAACCCTCAGGGATATGTCTGGATGATCAGCCTGGAACTGGCACAGATCCTCTAGCAGTAACTGGTTGAGTAAATCATGGGGTAACGTAAGAACAAGGGGACCTGCCATGCGGCTATCCGCCCCACTGATCCGCTCTTCCAGCATTAAGTTTTGAACCTCCAATTTCTCGGCTATCGGCAAAATTGCCTCTGCCGCCTCTGTAAGGGCATAGCCCCTCGGCGTGCGATGAAATAAAAGCACACCATGAGACTGCTCCAGAGATTGAATACGCCGGGAAACCGTAGCGTGATTAACATCTAACACCTTGGCAGCCGCAGACACCGTGCCATTACGCGCAAGTGCAAGGAAGTAGCGGATGTCATCCCAATTAGTCATTTTGCCTCTTCTCTCGTCCACTCTTTCTTATTTCTGTGCATATTTGCACAAAGGCTGTTAAGAATCGATTATTTATTATCAGACTTGAGCTGGATAACCTCTGCGCTGTACCAAATACAACACGGCGAGGAGACTCCCATGCCCGACCTGTTTACCCCTTTATCCTTGGGTGATTACACCCTTAAAAACCGAGTAGTCATGGCTCCACTGAGCCGCAGCCGCGCCAACAGTAATGGCGTCCCCCAACCCATATCTGCTCAGTATTATCGGCAGAGAGCGAGTGCGGGGCTGATCATCGCTGAGGCTACAGCAACATCCCCAACTGGACGCGGCTGGATCAACGGGCCCGGTATCTACACTCGAGAACAAATAGCAGGCTGGCAGCAAATCAGTGAAGAAGTCCACAGAGATGAAGGAGTTATCTTTGTACAGCTATGGCATATGGGTGCCGCTGTGCACCCAGATTTTCTTGGCGGGAACAAACCGGTTTCAGCCTCACAGATTACCCTTGAAGGCACACTTCCGACCCCCATTGGGCGCGACCGCCCTTTCAAGCAAGCGCGTTCCCTCAGCAAAACAGAAATTCGAAAAATAATTGCTGAATTTGCCCAGGCAGCAAAGAACGCCATTGCTGCAGGGCTCGACGGCATCGAACTACATGCCGCAAACAGCTTCCTGATCGATCAATTCACGCGAGATGGCAGCAATCTGCGTACTGATGAATACGGTGGATCTATCGACAAACGCCTACGGTTTCTTAGCGAAGTTACTGACGCTGTTTGCGATGCTATCGGAAGTGGCAAGGTCGGTATTCGGCTATCTCCGAGCAATGAGATCTGGCAAGTGAAAGACAGCCAGTACCGGGACACCTACGCGCGAGCAGTAGAGCTACTTAATCCTCTCGACCTAGCCTATCTGCACTTACTCGAACCTCGTCCTGACTCAGGTCATGATATTCAAACTATCGATTACCAAACCCCAAATCTACGTCAGATATATAACGGCATTCTAATTTCAAACGGCGGTCACAGTGCCGCCTCAGCCAAGCAAATGATTCTCAATGATGGCTCTGATGCTGTTTCTTTCGGAAAACCCTTTATCGCCAACCCGGATCTGGTTGAGCGATTTCGCCATGGCTGGCCAATCAACACCGGGAACAGATCCACTTACTACACCAATGGCCCTGAAGGCTATATCGACTATCCCACATTCACTGCGGAAGCCTCCTCACCAGTATAAACCGCAAGAAAAAAGAAATTCACATTAGGAGTTTTACTATGTTCCAGAAAAAAAATGCCCTTATAGTTACCGGTGCAAGTCGTGGGCTGGGAGTGGATATCGCTGCAGAGGCTTACCGACAAGGCTTCCCCGTTGCCCTATTGGCCCGCAATTCACAGGACCTTCAGAAAGTTTCCGAGCAATTTGACGATCCCTCAAGAGTGCTAGCTTTGCAAGTTGATATCACTAACCCCAAAGCCACAAAGGAAGCAGTCGCAGCTATTCGCAGCAAATTCGGTGGCATCTCTGCACTGGTAAATAATGCCGGAACCTGGACAGGTGGAGATACAGTAACCAATATCAGCGAGCAGGACTTCGACCGATCGATTACCCTAAATTTTAAAACCGCTTTCCATATCACCCAAGAAGTTCTCTCGGTATGGAAGCTGGATGGACAGCCACCCTTAGCCATTATGAATATTGGCGCTTCAGCCTCGGTAGATAGCTTTGCTCATGTTTTCTCCTTCGCTGCTGCCAAGGGAGCTCTGCGAATGATGTCCCAGTCCCTGGCTGCAGAACTTGGGGCAAAGGGAGTACATGTATCTCACTTATTAATTGAAGGTATCCTTGATAATACTCGAAGTCGTAATTTTCCGGGGAATGAAGACCTGGGAAATGAGTACTTTATCGATCAAGCGCCCTTATCCAGACAAATCCTTCATGTACTTCAGCAGGAGAAAACCTGCTGGACCTTTGAGTGGAATGTAAAGCCAAGCGTGGCAACCTGACACTGAACTCTTCAAGTAAAAAAGAGCCGAGGGAAACTCGGCTCTCCTAATGCAGTACAGTCTTATCGATAATCAGTAACAAGGGGTCATTTACAAATATCCTGCTTCTGCACCACATCGTATTTCTGCAATAGGGCTTTGTAGCGGCCGCTGCTGCACAGCTCTGCCAGCCCGCGATTAAAGTCATCTCGCACTTTTTCATCGCGGAAACCGACTCGAAAGTCTGTCATCATTGGAAATATCTGAAATAGGTCAACCTGAGCCATGGTATGACCCATTTTATTGCTGTAGTACTTAAACAGCTCCATATCTACTACAGCGACCACATCTGGCATTTTCCAGAATTGGGCAACCAGGTCACGCGCTGTTGGCGCCTGCATAACATTCTGTTTCTGGGTGCCGTTGGGCCCAAACATTTTTTCAAATTCGGGCCCAAGATCCATGGGAGCGCCCTGCCAAGTGATCACTTTCTTACCCGCGAGATCTGCAATACTGCCAATCTTCATTTCTGCGCTGGCTTTAGCAATAGCGTAATTGGCGAAGCTGATCATATTGTTCGAGTAAAATAGGCCATCATTCTTCTTAAGTACATTCACCGCTGCCTGAACCATACCCTGCTCAAGTGCCGGGGCCGTCTCCGCAAACCCCATCTGTACGAACTCCAACTTATAGCCAGGGAGAGCTTGCCGAACGATATCTATTTCCAAACCACTGGTCGCACCGTCAATCACATAGGGCGGTGCATCCCCTGCGATCGCTACTTTTAATGGGGTTTCACCGGACTGGGCCAGCACCTGGGTGCAGACTCCAAACATCAAGACAAATAAGGCCAATAGCGAACGCATAAGCTTCTCCACAGTGACAGGAAAATCACCCAGACGCTCTAAGTGTTGGCAGACATCCCCCATTTATCAAGCTTCGCTTTCGGATAACTGTATCCATCCGAAACCTTGAATTCGGCAGTAAACTCCCCATTCTAAAATCAGGCAAATAGTAATTTGTCGCAACTGGGGCATACCGGGTAAAACAGTGATACATGAGATTGCCGATATTCTGATTGAGAATGAAACAAAGCTGCATCAGTTCGAGATGCGCAAAGACCCTGAAGTCATTAGCAAGCTACTGAGCTCTGATTTTATAGAGGTAGGGAAATCCGGGCGGACCTTTGATTTCAAGGCAATAGTGCGATCAATGCAACAGGAGGAAAATACGGGCTGGGAAATTCACAGCCAAAACTATGAATGCATTCCTCTCTCTGACACAGTCATTATGCTGTTGTATAAATCTGCACGGCAAGGCCAGCAAGGGGAGTACAAGGGATTTTGTAAACGATCATCTATTTGGGTTAGAAGTAAAGGGCAGTGGCAAATGAAATTTCACCAGGGGACTCCCTGCCAAGAATTTAAGCTGGAAGATAATATCTCACGCAAACAACCGGCGTTTAAGCTGTGAGCGCTTTTATCGCAATTATCCTGCTGGCCCTAGCAATATGGCTGGTTCCCCACTTCTACCAGCAGTGGCGCATTTTTTACCTGCGCTCAAAACCCTTAACGCGGGAACAGCTACAACTCATTAGGGAAAATCTTCCTCTCTATCACTACCTTAACTCCAATCAACAGCAGGAGTTATGCAGTAATATCGCCCTATTTCTCCACGGCAAAGAGTTTGTCGGTTGCGAGGGACTCCAAGTCAATGAACGCATGAAGGTGGCCATCGCTGCCCATGCCTGCCTACTTCTATTGGGCCGCAAGAATGAATGCTACCCCAACCTTTACAGCCTGTTGCTCTACCCGGACACCTATGTCGCTCACGAAACCCGTCGGGAAGGCTATATAGAAACAGCCAGGCACAGTGCCCGTGAAGGGGAGGCACATTATCGTGGACCCGTAGTCCTCTCCTGGGGTGACCTGGAGAAAGATTTACAATCGCCTGAACGGGGCCACAATGTCGCCCTGCACGAGTTCGCCCACAAAGTCGATGAAGAGGATGGTTACTTTGATGGCCGCCCTCTATTTGAAAGCAGTGATGAAGGGTCCACCTGGGCTGAGGTTATGAGCCGGGAATTCCACCGTTTGAGACAAAGAGCTGAATTCGGTGAGTTTCCTGGTGATACACCCTCTGTGCTCGATTTATACGGCGCCCAGTCTCCCGCTGAGTTCTTTGCTGTAGCAACAGAAAGTTTCTATACGATCCCAACGGCTATGCACGCCTTACACCCGGAGCTCTATAAGGAGTTAAGTCATTTCTATCGAATTGATCCCGCCGAACTAATACGCGGAAAAAGTACCGTGGCCTGACAAATACGCTACCAGTCCGGTTTCTGTCCTCCTGCTATGCTTATTTCGTGCACCAGCGGAGTTGGAATAGTGGCCAATACGCATTGTTTAAGATTCGCTCTTGTGGGACTGGTTGTTCTTTTGGCCATGACTCAAGCGGCCACAGCAGATATCGCCACAAACCAACAGGATGCAAAGGCTCTGATAGAGCGCCTTGAAAAACTGTATCTCAAGGGCCCTACTCCTGTCTTTGTTCTACAGCTGGAAAAAAATACTCTACCGGACGCTAAGTTACAGGCTTTTGCAATGGAGCAACGCCTTATTAACTTATCGGACTTGAGAAGTAATGCACTATCTCTGCATCGTTTTGGTGGCTTACCGGGACATAGTACGAGAGCATTTTTTACTCGAATTACGACAGCAGAAATTCAAGCTAATACCCTGTTACCTAATCTGATTCAAGCATTGGGCATCTCACCCGAGCAGATCGCCCAATACCAACCACTCGCAGGTGCCCAAGCCTATCCAGCCTATACTACCTGGCTAGCCAACTACGCTACACCCGCCGAAATTGCCGCTGCCCTGTTAATAAACTTTCAGAGTTTTGGCAAAAATGCTGAGCGCGTTGCAAAAGCTCTCAAACAAAATAAACGCTTTACCAATGAACAGCTCAGTTTCTTAATGACTTTTAGCCAACTTCCAGAAGGATTCAGGGAACAGGCTATCGATATAATTGCAAGAGGACTAGCTTCAGGTGTTCGAGAAAATGATATTGCCATTCGCGTGCGGTTAATCCAAGCCTATGAACGGGAGTTTTGGCGGGCATTTGAAACAAGCAACATTCGCAATTAGTACGATAACTCAAATTCTCTAACTTATCGGCATTACTTAACCGCCAAAGATATACCTAAAATTCTTGATTGACCTAGTAAAAACTACTTTTATTCTCTCAAGCCGAAAGAACTTCCCCTATTACGAAATATATTGTAGACAATGAAAAAAATGGATCTCACAATACTTATATGGAAAGTAAAGGTAGACTTAAAAATGAGTGAATATGCGGAATTCAAGGATGAAAACTTCAGATTATTAGTCCTGGATAAGTTAATGTACCATTATAAGGTAATACAGCCTGAATTCGATATTTTTCAGTTTGCCGATAGTTACACTGAAAGAAATATAGATATAGAAGAAGAAGGGTACGACCTTATCCCCGAAGCCCTCGACCACTTCCGATCCATTCCAATTAAGAAAGAATGGCTAAAGGACATAACTGACCTTCATCAAGATGGGGGCAGTCATATCTGGTTACAAATCATTCCCTTCTGGTGCGGAACTACTGACGACTTTGATATTCATTCCACCGAAGACACAAACCTCCTACCAAACCTGAAAAAGCTCATACTTTTCTACAATGAAGAAAATCCAGAAATATTAGAAGATTTCAAAAGAAAAGGCATAGAGGCCAAATGGGTTTAATTCCAAAAAATTGACACTCACCCTAAAAGAGACCAGATATGGAGCTGACAGCGTTTATCGCCGCAATCAAGAATGCAGGTGGAAAGGTCGCAACAGAAGAAGAGCTTACAGAGTTTGAACTTGTATTAGGCTCAACTCTACCAAATGAAATAAAGAACTATCTAAAAAATTGCAGCGGTGGGCGAATATTTGAAAATCCTGTCGAATTTTTAGATCAGAATGGAGTCAATCTTATCCCCCGGCGTATGTATGACCTTAACGCTATGCGCCACGCAGCCAAAAAACCGATCGACCCATGGGTCCCCAAGGAACTACTGCCAATCGGCCTTGACGAAGGAGGGAATACAATTATGTTCTGCCTACACCCAGACCGCTTCGGTCATATTTATCTTTTGGACCATGAATGCATTTACTATCCAGGCTGCATTGAAGCACCAGATGCGATTGAAACCATGGAAGAAGCGGAAGAGTATAGAATTTCCTATTGTTCATCCAGCTTTAATGAATTTCTAAAAAATTGCCATCCGGTAAAAAATATTTAAATTCTAACCAATATCGTATATCAGTCCGCCCATTACTTGAAACTAATGTTCTAAGTTTGAGATACCGCCAAGCAGCGACAAAGTAAACCTCAGATGTGAAAATTTTGACTTTCTTCACTTCCAATTGAGTACAGATAATACTTATAGTACACACAAAACCTGGAACCAATTTAGAAAACGCTACTCTATAGCCCCGCAAAAGATCACATCAGCAAGGATTAGTTTGTGAAACGTATTATTTCTTTAGTATCAGCCTCTCTAGTTTGTGTCTCATGCGCCACAGTGAAGACAGTTAACCCTAAGAATAATCAGGTAGATATTACTCATAGAGGCCACAAAAGCTATTGCGAAAGTATTCCAAGAGTTTATAGCGGAACCTCTTACTCCTTTTGCTTGCTAAATAGCGAACCCAGTCAGACTGTAAATACTGGATCAACTATCAACCGTGTTCCACTGGTAGCTATAGATGCTGTTTTTTCTGTAGCCGCTGATACCGTTGTTTTGCCGTATACCGTAGTGACTCAGGCGAAGCATGGTAATATCGAAGTAAACTGATAGGCCCCACCTGTAGCTTAATAATTTTAAAGCAGTTATTAATAAGCCCAACTGAAAAACCTCTCTTTTAACCACAGAAAAATATATTCACTGGGAACAGGCCGCGATCACTGATTTTGTCTTACTTTCAAATCCATGATCCGGCCTCTAGCTGCCCCTAGGCTAAAAGCAAAAGCAAGCAAATTAAATAATATTGATTATTGGGTGGACAAAATTTCTTGGACTTGCCAGAACCAAAATGCCTGCACTATCGTCCCTCCACCTACATATCACACAATTAAAAAGCAATTGGTTGCTTGAAGAATATATGTACAATATGAAAGGCAGACAGCTCCCACCTGCCCCTAAACAACAATAAGCAAAGACCGAGAGACATCATTTATAGCTTCCTTTAACTGTCTTATTTCTAGATTCCAACCTCAAGGTAAAAAGAACCCTTAGAGAGAAAACGCTATAGAACTCACTAACTTTGGAGATAACAAATTGCGATATCCAGCAATAGACATCACGAGAGGTATATTAGTAATTATTATGGCCCTCGATCATACTCGAGATTATTGGACTTCAACCCAGTTTGACCCATTGGACCTATCCCAATCCTCCATCGCTTTGTTTTTAACTCGCTGGATCACGCACATATGTGCCCCTGGATTTATATTTCTTACAGGATTGAGTGCCTACTTTCACGGTAAAAAACTTAACTCCAAGCCGGAGTTGGCAAAATTCTTAATGCTTCGAGGGTTAGTACTAGTTATCCTCGAACTAACCTTGGTAAACCTCTCTTGGCAGTTTGCTTATAATTACGCTTTTGTACAGGTAATCTGGGCACTGGGCGTATCCATGATCATACTGGCGGGCTTAATCTATTTGCCAATAATATGGACCACCATCGTTTGCCTGGCCGTAATATCCTTACATGGATACCTGAATGATGACTTCATGCGCCAGCTATTAGGTGGCTATGAATGGCTTTGGATTCTTGCGCATGTACGCACTAGTTTTAGACTTTTCGAGTTCAACACCGGGATTTTTGCTGCTTACAATATTATTCCCCTCTTTGCTCTTATGTACCTTGGTTATGTATTTGGGCCTCTTTACGAGATGGCAAACAAGCAACGAGTGCGTCTACTAATAACAACAGCAACTGCGCTATCGATTATATTTATTGCAGTTAGACTAATAGGCTTTGGCGACCCCAATGATTGGAATTCACAGCAGGGGCTTCTGGGCTTTATCAACACCGCCAAATACCCAATGTCGTTCAGCTATATCCTTATGACAATGAGTATAGTTTTCTTGATCATGGCTATCGTAGAAAATCGGCAAAACCGAATACTGGATGTATTGCTCCTCTTTGGGCAGGCCTCATTGTTCTTCTATTTACTCCATGTCCCAGTGATCAATCTGTCCGCACATCTATGGAGCTACTTAGAGTTTGGAGTAGCAACCAACTTCTTCAACGGATCCAAAGCATGGCCCGAGGGCTACACACCTAATTTACTGAGAACCTATGCCTACTGGATTGCTCTGATTGCGATACTTTACTATCCCTGCAAGAAATATCTTCAAAAGAAAAAAGAAAGTGGATCGGTGATATACTCCTACGTATAACTCTCGGAACAATTTTATTTCGCATATTAAAAATTCTGCTCTGGGGTGAGCAAAGCCCCAGAGTTACCTCTCAATCAGGACGATATAGATGTTGCAAAAAATAGACCAATGGATTGATCAAACACTGATAGACTTCAAAGAAGTGAGACAATCTTGCGCAAGGTTCACAGGGAAGTTTTCAGGGTATTATACGAAAGAATTTCTTAGCAAAAGCTACTTTGTAGTGGTTGATAATATTCCAAAACCGAGGTTTCCCGAGCTCTACCAGGCTGGCCTGGGTGACTTTGTCGACATGGAAGTAGCCGGCATCACTTACAAAGATACCTACTTTGTCAAAACACCTTTTGCTGCGGAAATTTCCCTTCATTTTCATGAGTTAGTCCATATCCACCAATGGTCTCTCTTGGGAGCAGAGTCATTTATCAAACGTTATATCAGTGAAATTCAGACCTACGGCTACAACGGTGCACCTCTGGAAAAAATGGCCTACAGCCTGCAAGATAGATTTATGGACAATTGCACTCCAACAGATGTTTTAAGTTACGTTCAGAATCATTTGTAAACACTCAATGATCATTGGACTTCATCTATAAAAAGGTTACCTTCTGGATAAGTGAAAGTGACCTTTATGCTACCAGCCAAAATTGATCTTATTGACAGGCTAAACATTTCTACTAAAGCCTGATCATCAAGACACAAACTATAATTTATTGAGTTTTATAGTTTGCAAGCTCCACGCCATGCTACAAGCAACCCGACTCTTCCTGATCTTTGCTGCCCTATCCACCTTAAATCTGGCATCAGCAACAACATGTAAGCCCATATTCAATCATCAAGATGACAAAGTGGCCAAGAACAATCGCTGCACTAAAATCAGCTTTCAACCAAGCAATACGGAAGGATCCGCTGTTATTATTATGGATGGCGATACCAAAGGCTCCTGCGCTTATACATCTGCGGTTCAGTGCGGGAATACCGAGATTAGAATGAAAGATATTTCTGCAATTGACTTTAAGGTTGACGTGCCCCCAGGTAAATGTGGTGCTAAAGAGTGGATTGCCGTTTATATGTTCCCCTGGTGTGAACAACCCGGTGGATGTTGGGCCGGGGGGCAGCGGGAAGTCGATTTTGTAGAAACAACAGGCTCCAATGGTCCGGGAGGTTTCGCTTCCAATTGGGGAGGGCTTCCCAAACAGGCGGCGTGGACAAGCCAAACAGGTCCCCTACAGGTGAAGAGTGGTGCCCAACAGCATATAACTTTTACATCCAGGAAAATCATATCGGGTGAAGCTAGTGGAACCTATCAATGGGATATAAGAGTGTGTGAAGCATCTGCGTATAAGTGCGATGATTCAAATCAGCTTTGGCATGCCTACCGGGAAAAGGGGCCTGTAATTTTTGATGAATCCATGATGATCGTGATCGACAACTGGGGCGTCAACAATCCACCCCAGCCAGGTTGCACGTTAAAAATAACGGATATGCTAATCACCAAATATTAGCGATGCTTTCTACAACGATAGGGGGTTAGTGGCGAAAACCCTAATAATCTTTTTTCCACTGTAACTCTACACTACCGGAACCACTGTCACCGTCATCGGCACTTTTGAACTCCAGGTTGAGGTTATCCCTAAGTTCTATTTGCATCTCCGCCTGCCAGGGACTGAGAGGATCGGTACTTCTCTGTAATTCCACATAAATTCGATTGGTAATATATTTGCCCAAGCTCAATGCGTACTCATCACCTTCATCTCCCTCCTCCTGCTCAATATTGAGTGTATCCAGGTGCAACAGCTCGCGTGTCTTAGCGATAGGGTCCAATACCGCTCGACCCGACTGCAAACTGCGAACAACACTAACCAAGCGAACAGCCTGTAAAGGTGAAATATCTGATAATGACTTCCCAAAAAGCAATTGCGCCAGTATCTCATCCTGAGAGGCCGAGGGGTCAGAGGTAAATGTAATATCCAAGTCCGCAGCAGTACCTGATATCTGCGCGGTTATTTCTCCATCGCTATATTCATAGACACCTTCAACCAGGATAGCGACCTCATTATTCTCGAAGCGAATTTCTCCATCTTCCAGATCAAATTTCTTACCGAATAAATCAAAGCTGCCGCGAACAATTGTTAATTCGCCAGAGGCTTTTGGCTTATCTGCGGTGCCTTGAATATCCACCACGCCGCGCAATTGGGAATTTAAGCCAAGTCCGCGCACATAGGATTGCTGATCCAAAACAATCTCTACATCCAATCCGATTTTGCTAAACAGGGGAGAAGATCGCTGCACCTGTGGGCCATCAACCTGAACTTCCACCACCTGGATTTCCGGAACACTGCTGCCAATCCATTGCTCAATCTGTAAGGCCAGCGGCTTCAAAGTGAATCGCCCGGTAATTTCTGCATCCTGGGTTGAGCCCGACAAACGGGCATCACCGGATATTGCACCGCGTACTCCCGGTGAGTTCAGCAAGTGGGCCCGACTGAGGCTTAATACGATGTCAAAACTGGGCGAGCTATCCGGAGGTAAAAAGACCGCCCCTCCCAGGTTTATCCGCCCACCATCACCATCGGTAGCGCTTCCTCGTACAATCCGCCACTCCTCAGGAGACAGCTGTGCGTAGAAGTTAATATCCGCAATGCGAGTATGGCTCGGTCGGTGCTCATAGCGGCCATTACTCAATTCGATATCACCGGTTAATAGAGGACGCTGCCAATTCCCGGTACCGTCAACGTTGAAACTGAGCAAGCCGCGCATACGGTGGACACGGGGATCAATATATTCGGCAATCACTGACAAATCGGCCGTACCGCGCCCCTGCAATTGAAAGGGCACATTTCGCAGGCCACCAGTTTGATTATTCTCAGCAAATAGTTGCTCGAAGATCGGTGCAATCAATACACTTACTTGGCTATTTACTGCGTTGCTACCGCCGTGTTGGGCAATCAGGGATGCATCCAGCTCTCCATTCTCTGTCTGCCAATCCAATACTATCGAAAGCGGTTGAACCTGGATTCCGCGCTGCCCTCGCCCCAGGGCTTCTCCGGTAGCTCGCAACTCCCCTTGGAATTCAGGCTGCTTGGGGCTTCCACCAATACTGGCATAAAGGCTGACATCACCATTACCCGCCCTACCGCTAGAAAAACTATTCGCCAAATCCGATAGATCACCCTGGCCGCGCAACTCTAAATCCAGTCGCTCTGCATTCAAGCTACCCAGTATCGATAATTGGTTGCGACCCGCCCATAGCAGCTCGATACCATCAGTTACCAGGCTCCTGTCTGCATAGTCCAAAGTACCCTGTACATGCCAGGGCTCCAGATGAAATTCTCCCTGGGCGATCAGGTTAGCTTTAATCTGCGGGTTGGAAATAGCCCCATCAACCCTGCCATCCAAGCTCAACTCCCCTTCAAGGGAGTTAGGGAGAGAGAGACCGACAATATCTACCAGGAACAGCGGTAGATTGCGCGCGCCCATATCAATTTGTAATCGGTCTTGCCGAGGTTCGATAGAACCATCGGCCTGCAGCAATGCCACCCCCACCCGACCCAGCTGCTGGGCATCTTCAGCGAGGGCTGTCAGGCGGCTTTGGCTCTGTAGGGGCTCCGGCTCCCCTTTATCAAAACCTGAGGCAATCACGGGGGACTGAGGGCCTCTGCTTGAAGATGAACCAAACTGGTTGCCATTGCCGTTGGTAAATAACTCCAATCGCAGGTCACTGACCTCTATCAGGTCCATATCGCCACTGGCTTCCCCTTTTAAGTTAAAGGGGTAATCCTGCGCGACGCCATTGGAATCCAGTAAAATACTTACCTGGGGGTTACTCCACTCCCCTTGGACCGTTACTTCAGAAGATCCCCCTAGGCTTACTCCCTCTGCCTCGGTAACTCCAAGGTCATCGCGAAAGCTGATATTTTTGCCGTCGATCTGCCCATGTAAATCCAGCAGCTTCTGTTCAATATCAAGCTGACCGATTACTTCCAGATTAAGCTTCTCACCGGTAAACACCAATTCATCAATAGTCAGCGTGTGCAGGTTTCCACTTATCGCCGCCGTCAACTCACCCTGTAAGTCGTGGTAAGTACTCACTGCACTCAGAGACAAATTGAGGTTTGGGTTTTTCCATGAGCCGATGGCCTCCAGACGCAACTGATGCAAGGTGCCGGATAAAGCAGTGGGGATATCTACCCTATCAGCCTGGGGAAGCGAAGCTGCAAGCCGGCGAATTTCTTCAACACCCAACTCATCAATCTCTCCCACCAAATCCAGTGCTTTCAAATTCATATCTACACTACCGAGCACCTCGATCCGTGCACCGGCAAAGTGCAAAGATAAGGCTTGCAAGTCAATCACACCTGCCTGGGTATCGACCCGGCCCTCCAATTGCAGGGGCTGCTGCCGGTAGCTGCTTTCCAGTTGTAAGCTGCCATTAATATTCGGCTGTTGCAGGGAGCCCTGCACCGAAAAATCTGCGCTGAGCCAACCACTGTCCAGGATATCCTGCCAAGGGCGGGAAAGTGTTAGCGGGATTTGATTGAGATTAACTGTCCCATTGACACCGTCCGCGCTGATACTGCCTTTTATCGTACTGCGCCGCTCATCCACTCGCAGCCAAATCCCCTTTGAAGAGAGACGCCAGGGGTTAATATCGGCTTCGATACTCCCTGTCAGATCCAGCTGATGTTCTGCTAGAGGAGCTGCGATCGAATTAATATCCAGCAGCAGTTTTTCACCCTGCTTACGCAGGGATAATTCGCCGCGAGCATCCAATACCTGATTTTCCGGCAGATGCAGCTGTCGGCTGACAAACCCCTGGCCCACCTCACTGGTAGAGAAATCGATTACAAAGCGCTCGCCCTGCATCCGGCCATTTACAGTGAGATTAAACTCGGAACCATTCAGCTCACTCACTTCGATAAATAGCTGCGCCGGTTTATCCTGCCAGCGGTATTGGGCGTTAGCCTGAATAGCAACAGGGGGAATCCCCGTCAACCGGCTGTCCACCAATTGCAGGCGAGCTATATCCAGCTGCGCCAAGCGAAACCCGGGAACTAGCAACTCCCAAGTAGTCGATGGCTGCTCCTCTCTGACAACTTCAACCTCCTCTTCGCCAGAATCTGCCAGCGCAGAGAGAAGTTCATTGAGGATATTTAGGTTGAGCAGTAAATCTTTGGCCCCCACTCGCTCAATATCGATGGGATCTCGGGACAAGCTGTTGAGGTTGACTTCCAGGTCCTGGGCTTCGGCAAGCGTATTAGCTCGATAGTCAATTCTCAGTCGCTCGAAAAACCAAAATCCTAATTTTTCACTGTGAATTCCCTCTGCCTCAATTTCGAGGTCGTCCACCAATTGCTCGGCAGCGTAAAAAGCCCCGCGAGTAAGGCCGACGCGCCCCGGTTCCGTGCTGAGGAAATAGATAGCGGACATCAGGAGGAACAGACAAATGCCTGTTACCAGGGAACCCCCAGCACCCAGGGAGCGCCAGAGCCCACGCAGGAAAGCACCCACCCAGTGGGCAACGCCCAGCCCAAACAGGCCCAACCAGCGCATCAGAATGCCTGCCCCAAGCTCACATACACCTGGTAGCGATCATCGATGCCCTCACGGCGATCGAGGGGAAAGGCGATGTCCATGCGGATGGGGGCAAAGGAGGTGATATAGCGCACGCCAAAACCCGTTCCCCAAAACAGGTCGGAAAACTTGGGCGCTGCGTCCTCATAGGCATTGCCGCCATCGAGAAAAATCACACCGCCCCAGGTATCCGTAAAACGAAAACGGCCCTCAAAAGAAATCTCGCTGAGTCCCCGACCACCGATAGCATCGGAGAGGGTTTCCTCACCCTCATCATTAATCTCAATAAGTCGCGGACCCAACTCCTGGTAACCATAACCCCGCACGGAGCCACCGCCACCGGCATAAAAGCGCTCATCCGCAGGCAGCTCAAGATTCGACTCCCCTGTAATTGCCCCGGCTTTCAACCTTATTGCCAAGGTGGGCTTATAACGCCAGTCATCGGCTGTTTTATACGCAGTGAGCTGTAGGGTATTTTTAACAAAGGTGGTATTGGTATTTCTAAGATCGATATAGGGTTTTACTTCCAGCGCAGAAGTGGCGCCACGACGGGCATCCAGGGGTTTGTCTGTCGTGTTTAATTTAAAGCCCAGGGGGAAAGCTAACAGTGTGTAGTTTTCATCGGGATCATCTGCTTCAACTGCCCCTTCCACCTTCTCGTCCACTTCACTGAATTTCAGCTCGGCGCCACCACTCAGCGTGCGATGCTTACTGATTTTTCTCGATACCAGTGCACTGAATGTCAGGGACTCTGAACGGTAGGAATCAACATCCTCTCCTTCCAAAGCAATACTGGCGGTCAAGCGTTGCTTGTCATGGAAGAAACGGGGAATAGTGAGCTTGCCTTCCAGGGTTTGCTTTACCTCGTTGAGCTTACTTTCGACTTCAATTTTTTCCCCACGATGGAAAACGTTGCGATGTTCCCAGGCTGCTGAAATACCGGCTCCCTCATCAGAGGTGTACCCCACCCCCAAGGTTATGGTGCGGTGATTGCGCTCCTGAATAACAAAAGTAACATCCACCAACCCATCGTAGGGTTCAGAAACTTCAGTATTTACATTGGCAATTAAGTTGGTGCGCAGCAGGCGCAACTGCGCAGCATCCAGTTTACTGCGGCTGAAGCAATCTCCGGATTTAATCTTGACCTTATCCAACAGGTAGTCCTCTTCAATAGAGGTGACTCCTTCAATGCGGACTTGGCCAACATGGACTTCGGGACTGGGGGCCACCCGATATTCCAGTCTCGCAGCAGCTTCCCGGTGAATCACCGTTGCCTGGTAGCTGACATCCACATTCAGCAGACAGGCATTTTCATTGAGGTACTTGGTAATTTTTTCTACGCCCTCAAGTACCTTGCTGGCAATCAGGGGATCTCCAACATGGATAGGTAAGCCGCTAAAGCCTGCCCGCAAACCGGCCGGCATATCAATATCCAGGCTCTTGATATGGTATTGGGGGCCGGGAGTGACACTATAGAAAATTTGGTTGCCAGAAACAGACTCATACACAGTGGCATCATAATATCCCTGCGCACGCAGTAATTTTTCCAGGTTACCCCGCTCATAGTGCGCAATATCCGCCGGATCATCGTAGTTTTCCAGCGCACTACTGTTCTTGCGCAACTCGTTGAGTTCGGAGGTCAATTTTTCCTGCAGCTGGGGATCGCCCTGCACCAGTAGGGTAAAACCCGGCAAGCGATCAAAAAATGGGATGGCTGCTGCCAGCTGCATTGGCAGCGCTAGAAGGGCAACAAGTAGGGAGACAAAGAGAATTCGCAAGATCTTTATCCAATGTCAGTAGCGGCTACTCCGCAAAAAATCCGGGTATCCGTTCCCTCCGTAGGCTGGAATATCCAGCTGATGACAACAGCTGGGATAATTAAATCGACTTATTGAGCAGCCAATAAGCCGATTCGGCGTTTGGGACTTCTATGGCTGTGTGCCTTGGCTGGGCATTAAGGGATTACAATCCTGGATAATCACCCGCCCTTCCAGAATATTTCCTTTGGAATACTCCGTGAAAATACACTGGTTAGTTTTGGGGTTATAATTCTCGATCCACAAATTATCTTCTTTCCAGGTGGCGCCGATATGGCGGTACCCATCGGGCACAGAGATACGCATGACCCCGCCAAAACGCTTCACGAAAACCTGCTCATAGTGAAAGTAGTAGGCAAGCCAGCCGCCAACAAAGAAAACCGCAGCCACGATTGCGCCGATCTTAAGGCTGCCCAGGCGACTGCCGATAAAAAGAGAAGCAATAACCAGGGCAATCACCGCTGCCCAGTACAAATAAGTAACCATGACTGTTTTTCTACCGTAAATTATTGGTGTTTATAAAGTGAAGGGTAGCGCAGAACCGCAGCAAACTAAATGGCGCCGGGTTACGCTCCCTAACTTACTCCTCTGCCAACTCCGGCAGCTTTTCAAATAGCGATAAGGCTTCAGGGTTGGCCAGGGCCTCCTTATTTTTAACCGGTTTACCCTCCACCACATTGCGCACAGCCAGTTCCACAATCTTACCGCTGATAGTTTTAGGAATATCCGCCACCTGGATCACCTTTGCCGGTACATGGCGAGGCGTGGTATTGGCGCGAATCGTGGAGCGGATTTTCTGGGTCAGACCCTCGTCCAGTACAATACCCTCTCGCAAAACCACAAACAGCACTACCCGTACATCGTCGTGCCAGGGCTGGCCGATACAGATACTATCGAGCACCTCCTCGACTTTCTCCACCTGGCGGTAAATCTCTGCGGTTCCGATACGCACACCGCCGGGATTAAGTACTGCATCGGAGCGGCCATAGATCACAACACCACCGTGTGCCGTAATCTCGGCATAGTCCCCATGCGCCCACACACCGGGCCAATTTTCAAAGTAAGCACCGCGGTACTTGGCTCCATCTGGATCGTTCCAGAAGCCAATCGGCATACAGGGAAAGGATTTGGAGCAAACCAGCTCCCCTTTCTCTTCAACCACTGCACTGCCTGTATCATTCCAGACTTCCACCGCCATACCCAAGCCGCGACACTGTAATTCACCGGCATAGACCGGTAGAGTTGGGTTGCCAAGGGCAAAGCAAGACACAATATCAGTGCCGCCGGAAATAGAGGATAAGCAGAGATCTGCTTTTATATCTCTGTAGACATAGCGGAAGCCTTCGTGGGCCAGCGGAGAGCCTGTGGAGAGCACTGCACGCAATTTCTCCAGCTTGTGGGTCTCCCGGGGTTTGCAGCCACTCTTCTCCAGCGCAGCAATATATTTGGCACTGGTGCCAAACACACTGATTCCCTCTTCATCGGTCATATCCCATAGACTTTGGGATGAGGGGTAGAAAGGTGAGCCATCAAACAGCACCAGAGTCGCCCCACAAGCCAGGCCACTCACCAGCCAGTTCCACATCATCCAACCGCAGGTGGTGAAGTAAAACAGAGAGTCCTCACGGCGCAGATCGCAGTGTAAGCGATGCTCTTTAAGGTGCTGGATTAGAGTGCCACCCGCACCGTGTACAATACACTTGGGTACACCAGTAGTACCCGAGGAGTACATAATGTACAGGGGGTGATTAAATTCGGTTTGTACAAAGGAGAGCTCGCGAGCGGGCGCCGCTGCTTCAAAAGCTTGCAGTAGTACCGCCTTACCCAGCGGCTCTGCCGCTAGTACCTGAGCAGTTTCCTCTTCTGAGCGCGCAACCGGTACCACTACCAAAGTTTCTATGGATTCGATTCGCTGCATGATCTCGCGCAGACGCGGCAATGAATCAATAACCTTACCGTTATAGAAGTATCCTTCACAGGCAAATAGCACTTTCGGCTGCACCTGGCCAAAGCGGTCAAATACTCCATTGATACCAAAGTCTGGTGAGCAGGAGGTCCAGATAGCACCGAGGCTCGTGGTGGCCAACATGGCTACTACGGTATCGATCACATTGGGCATAAAGCCCGCTACCCGATCCCCCTCAACAACGCCCTGGGCAACGAGGGCCGCTGACAGGCGCTCCACCCGATCGTACAGCTCCTTGTAGCTCAGCTCGCGGCGGCTACCGTTCTCCAGGCGCTCGACCAGGGCAGCCTTGTCATCGCGATAACGCAGCAGGTTCTCAGCAAAGTTCAGGCGTGCCTGTGGAAACCACTGCGCACCGGGCATGGAATCGTTACTGAGTGTCTCATCACCCTTATCTGCAGCAATGACTCCGGTGTAATCCCACAACTCCCGCCAGAAAGCTTCGCGATTATCTACAGACCACTGGTATAAGGCCGCGTAATCATTGAGATCCAGCTGGTATTGCTGGTTGACCCTGCGACGAAATTCATCCATCTGGGTGGCGGCAATAGCCTCTGCGCTGGGTTGCCAGAGCGGTTGGGAGTTGTCCTTCATTTCAACAGACCTTGTGGCTCATTATTGTGTTTTCGAATCGCCCTCTCGGGCACAAGGGGAGCAATCATGCCCTGCCCCACCACTTAAAACTATTTTAATCTTTTTTAGATTTGTTAAATAAAAGTTAACATAGCCAAATCTATTAACTCCCCAGGAATCTGCCGCTGTGAGTGCCACGATCAAACAACTACGCGCCTTTGTCACAGTGGCCCGCAGCCGCAGCCTGGCCCAGGCCAGTGCTCAGTTGCACACTTCCCAGCCAGCCCTGTCCATTGCCATCCGCAATCTGGAGGATGCGACTGGCGGCCCGCTTTTCAGTCGAGAAGCCCGCCAACTCACTCTCACCCCGGAGGGAGAGGAATTCCTCTCCCGCGCCGAACAACTACTGCACAACTGGGATCAATCCCTGGATGCGGTACAGCAGGCCTTTCGCCTGGAGCGAGGGCAGTTGCGCCTGGCAGTAATTCCCGCCTATGCGCTCAACCAACTCCCTCAATTATTAGCCAATTTTCACCGCCAACACCCACAAATCAATATCCTGCTGGAAGATGTGGTGATGGAACGAGTAACCCAAGCGGTACAGGATGGCCGGGCGGAGCTGGGCATCAGTTTTCGTCCCGAGGATTTAGGTGGGCTTGAGTTTGTGCCCCTACACCGGGATCGTTTTATCGCAGTCATACCACCCCAGCACCCCCTCAGCGAAAAAGGAAAAGTGCGCTGGAGTGACTTGGCCAGTTTTCCTTTTATTGCTATGAACCGCGGCTCAGCGGTGAGGCGCTGGACCGATGAGGCCTTCGGGCAAGGTGGTAAAGGCGTTCACTATATCTGCGAAGCTAATCAACTAAGCACAATCGGCCAGTTAGTACGTGCGGGAATGGGGATTAGTGCAGTACCGAGCTTGTGCGAAACACAGGTTCGGGAATATGGGCTGGAATACCTGCCACTATCGGCGCCAGTAGTGAGTCAGGAGGTGGGGATATTATTAAAGAGCCGTGGCACCTTGTCGGCACCAGCAACCGCGTTTTTATCCGCGATTACTGGTTAAGGTCTATAAAAGTGCCTCTACTTATTTGAGCGACTAGTGACTGCTGGTTGCGCGCAGCATCCAAGCCGTTTTCTCGTGAACTCTCATACGATCAGATACCAAAGCAACTGTGGACTCATCTTCTCCTGCCTGGGCATCTTTTAAAACTTCACGACAGGTTTTGATCACCTGCTCATGCCCTTTAGTCAGAATTTTTACCATTTCTTCCGCCGGTGGTACCTCAACAACTTCTTTGATGGAACTGAGTTGAGCAAAAGCCTGGTAAGTGCCGGGAGCGGAAACCCCGAGGGTGCGAATGCGCTCGGCAATATCATCCACCGCAGTGGCCAGCTCGGTATAATGCTCTTCAAACATCAGGTGTAATTCGCGGAACAGAGGCCCAGTAACATTCCAGTGGAAGTTGTGGGTTTGCAGGTAAAGGGTGTAGCTATCTGCCAACAAATGTTTCAAACCGGCAGCAATCTTTTCCCGATCCTTTTCACTGATACCAATATCGATTTTTTTCATAATACAAATCCCTCTTCCAAAAACTGTTGTCACCGAAATGGTTATAAGGCCATTTTGGTACCTTTATTCACTTCTCACAAGCTATCGAGCCAATAGCTTATTTATATAGACAAGTAAGATTTATAAGGTACAAAAATGGCGTGAATTTTAACCCGGCTATTGAAAGAAAATTTTGCGACAAGACATTGCCAATAAGGGACTCTCCAAATAAAACTATTTATCGAGCCCCCTGCTGGCAATACAAGAAATCAGGCACTACAAACCGGGCAATTACTATGGCTCGGCAGCTGCAAAGTTTGCAGGGCTAAGGTTTCCGTCTCGATTAAGTGCAATTTATTCAAGCTCGATACCGGCAAATCCATCAGGTATTTCATGGCCTCCAGAGCCTGCATGCTACCAACCACACCCAGCGCCGGACCGATCACACCTGCTGTAGAGCAGTTCTGGACTTCAGCCTGCTCCTGGGGCGGAAACAGGCAGGCATAACAGGGACCTTTTCTTTCAGAAAAATCAAAACTAATCAGCTGGCCGGAAAACCCCTGCACCGATGCCATTACCACCGGACACCCTGCCTGATAACAAACCCGGTTGATCGTATGGCGGATTTCCAGGTTATCGGTGCAGTCCAACACCAGATCCACCTGTTTTACCTGCTCGCGCAGCCAGGATTCATTCGCCATTTGGCTGTGGGGGTGAATGCGAATAGTTGGATTGGCTGCAGCCAATTGTTGTGCAGCCACCATGGCTTTGGATTTTCCCTGGTGATTGGTTTTGTACAAAACCTGGCGCTGTAAATTGGAGAGATCGATATGATCACCATCCACCAGGTGCAACTCTCCAATACCGGCTGCGGCCAGATACATCGCTGCCGGGCTGCCGAGCCCACCTAAGCCAACAATCAGAATTCGCGCAGAAGACAGTTTTTTCTGCCCCTCTTCACCCACTTGGGGCAACATTATCTGGCGACTGTAACGCTGTAATTCCTTACTACTTAACATGGCTCTACTTCCGCATGCTTACCTTTCAACAGGACATTAAAATCGGCAACCGCCTGCTTGTAATCTTTTGCTTTAGTAATAGCGCTGACCACGGCGATACTGCCAACGCCACTAGCGATAACCTCACCGGCCCGTTGCATATTAATACCACCAATTGCCACGAGTGGATAATCGGGCAATAGCGCGGCCATTCGCGCAAGTTTCTGCACGCCCTGCAACTGATCCGACATATCCTTGGTGTTGGTCGCATAAATTGCACCAATCGCCAAGTAACTGGGGCGATAACGGTAGGCCAACAGTAATTCATAGAAGCCGTGGGTACTGATACCCAGCTTCAATCCTGCCGCTTGAATTGCCCTCAGATCAGCAGACTGCAAATCCTCCTGGCCCAAATGCACGCCGTAGGCACCGCACTCAATCGCCAACTGCCAGTAATCATTGATAAACAGGCGCAGGTTATACGCCCTGCCAATAGCCACTGCCCTCTCAATCTGTGCGCGCAGGTCCCCACCCGGATTCTTTATTCGCAGCTGTAAAGTACGCACCCCCAGCTCAGCCAGGCGCTGCAACCACTCCACTGTATCCACTACCGGATATAAACCCAATGCTTGAGAGTCTGTTTGGGCAAACCCTTGAACAAGAGGCTGGGCCGCACCAAAACCATAATCCAGCGCACGCTCTTCTCCCGGCACCAAAATCTCCGGGAAGTCGATTAAATCCAGAGGCCAGCCACAATGACCTACAGGTCCAGCACCAGCGCCGATATGTGCATTATTTCCCCGACGCAAGCCCCGCTGAACATAGGCTTTACCCACAACGCAGGCATCTCGCAACGGGTAGCCCAAAGCGCGGCAGGCGGCAATAGCGGAGGACAGGGTGCAGCCAGTGCCATGTGTGCCCGTACTGGACACTTCCCGGCCAATAAACCAATCGGCTTTTTCACCATCCCACAGTAAGTCGGCAACTTCTCCCGCACGCAACTGCGTATGGCCGCCGGTAACTAAAATTGCAGTACCGCCGTGGGCGTGCAACTGACGCGCAGCTTGCACAATAGATTCCGCACCAGTGACACTGGCTCCGGTAAGCCATTCCAATTCATGTAAATTGGGAGTGACCAGATCACACTGTGGCATCAACTGAGCCAACACCGTTGCGGTAATATTCCCTTCGGTGAGCCTGGCTCCGTTGGTAGCAACAGCAACCGGGTCGTAAATAACCGGAACCGGCTGCACCGCTTTCAGCTGGCGCAGAAAATCTGCCACCGCAACAACTTGTTCAGCATTCGCTAGCAGACCGATTTTAATTGCGGCAGGAAATAGATCCCGCTGTAAGGCCCGCAATTGTGAAGCCAAGACCTCTAGGGAAACTGCATTAATTGCAGTGACTTCCACCGTATTCTGTGCGGTATTGGCCGTGATAGCACTGCAACCATGGCAGCCGAGATCGGCAAAAGTCAGCAGGTCCGCCTGAATGCCGGCGCCACCGCCGGAGTCACTGCCGGCAATGGTCCAGACAATTGGCTTTTTCAATTGGAGTTGATCGCGCATAAAAATACTAATCCTGCAATATGCTCTCTGCCTGCTGCCAGAAAGGCATATCCAGGGTGGGGGTACTGGGGCTGGCAGTTTGACGCCTGAGCATCAAGCCGGCATTAAAGGCGGCGCGCCCGGATTCCACAGCCAGTTTAAAGGCATTAGCCATCAGTACCGGATCCTGGGCTTTTGCAATCGCGGTATTCAATAACACCGCATCAAAGCCCATCTCCAGCGCTTCTGCCGCCTGTGATGGCGCACCGATTCCGGCGTCAATAATAAGCGGTACATCACTCAGGCGCTCGCTCAGTGTTTGCAGGTTATATTTATTGAGCAAGCCCTGCCCGGTACCGATGGGAGCCCCCCAGGGCATTAATACCTCGCAACCCACATCCAAAAGTTTTCGACACAGAACCAGGTCATCTGTGCAATAAGGCAAAACCTTGAAGCCTAACTGAATTAATTCCCGTGCAGCTTCTACCAGACCAAAGGGGTCTGGCTGCAAATTGTAATCATCGCCAATCACTTCCAGCTTGAGCCAATCGGTCTGGAAAATTTCCTGGGACATTTTTGCCAGCTCCACCGCTTCTCGCGGCGATTTACAACCGGCGGTATTAGGCAACAACTGACAACCGGACTCGCGAATATAATCCCAAAATCGATTGTCCTGCTGCTGTGCCGGATTTTGCCGGCGAAGAGACAAAGTAATAATTTCCGAAGCTGAGGCTTGCACGGATTCGCGCATAATCGCTGGGGAGGGATACAGGGCGGTGCCCACCAAGAGCCGGCTGTTAAATGTTTTTCCGTAAAGTGTTAATAGATCGCTCACCTTTACCCCCCCACTACCGGAGCAACAATATCCAGGCTATCGCCGTTATTTATCTGTGTATTGCTATATTCCGTACGGGGAATAAATCCACCGTTGATCGCAACGGCAAATGTTTCTCCGCGATAGCCGAGCTGCTGTAAAAGCGCAGAGAGTTTTAGCGGGGATTCAAGGCTCTGTGTTTCCCCATTAATTAGTACCTGCATCAAACCACCTGTAACAGTTGTTGTGCCACTTGATTCTCCACTTGCTCCACTACTGCCGGCGCTAAAAGATAACCGTGACGGTAAAGGCCATTCACCCTAATCAGCCCATCCTCGCTGTGGATATAAGGCATATTATCCATAGTGGCGGGGCGACAATTTACGCGGGTCTCAACAATACGAGCCTCGGCAAAAGCCGGGTTGAGGGAGTAAAGCGCGGAAGACAATTCCATACTGGAGCGCACGGAAATGGGCGACTGGTCTTCGCTCTCAATTTCCGTGGCACCAATTACTGTGCGCCCATCGCTGCGTGGTACAGCGTAGAGCTTATAGCGCGGGTGGAGCAGTCGCACTGGACGCTGCAAAACCACTTCCCGGGATTCCACCACCATCACCTCACCACGGACACCGCGTAAGCCTTCAATCTGCCCCTTGGCACCGAGACCACGGCAGTCGATCACGCAATCAAATTGTTCGCACTCCGAGTTCACAGAGATATACCCGGCTTCGCAATTTACCTTGCTTTGCTCTCGCAGAGTGACTGCACCTCGGCGCAATACGCTGAGTAACGCAGGCAATAGGCGGTGATTATTGATATCCGCCTCACCCCGCAGGTAAAGCCCCTGTTCAAAGCCGTGTAAGGAGGGCTCTAATTTCGCTAAAGTATTGCAATCGAGTGGCTGCACCTGCTCCCTGGCAGACTCGCCCAACTTGCCCTGTAGCTCCCTCAGGAATTGCAGCAGCTCACTTTTATCCTTGCCATGAGCAACCAGCACTGAGCCCGCTCGGCGGTATTCCACGTCCTGCCCGCTCTGCTCCTCCAACTGCCGGACCCACTCAGACCAAATCTCAAGGCTTTTCAGCCCCAGGTTGTAAACCTGTTTATCGCTGTGCACCAATTCCGATAGTGGTGAGATCATTCCCGCTGCCGTCCAGCAAGCTCCCCCGACTGGTGCCGACAGATCACCCGCTTCAAACAGGGTAATATCCAGTTCCCGTTGGCAGAGCCGCCAGGCGAGCAAGCGACCTAACAGGCCGCCACCGGCAATAGCTACTTTGGCTTTGGTTTCGCTTGTCACAGACCACCTATCTTCGCAAATCCAAATCGACACCCAGCGATATGCGCTATGCACTCGCCATACTTTTGCTATCCGATTCTTGGGGGAGAGGACTCTCCCCCAAAATACTCATTAGCCCTTGTGATAAATCTCGCTACCCATGTCCTTAAATTTAATCGACATTTCCTCCATGCCCTGTGCCGCTTCCTGCTTGGCCGCATAATCGCGCACATCCTGGGTAATTTTCATGGAGCAGAATTTCGGGCCGCACATGGAGCAGAAGTGAGCTACCTTGCCGGATTCCTTTGGCAAGGTTTCATCGTGATAGGTGCGTGCCCGCTCCGGGTCCAAACCGAGATTGAACTGGTCTTCCCAACGGAATTCAAAGCGGGCTTTTGACAGGGCGTCATCGCGCTTCTGTGCCCGCGGATGCCCTTTGGCCAGGTCTGCGGCATGAGCCGCAATCTTATAGGCCATAAGGCCCTCTTTAACATCCTCTTTATTGGGTAGGCCCAGGTGCTCTTTGGGGGTCACATAGCAGAGCATGGCGCAACCGTAAGTGCCGATAAGTGCAGCGCCGATGCCGGAAGTAATGTGGTCGTAGCCTGGAGCAATATCCGTGGTCAATGGACCTAGAGTGTAGAAAGGTGCGCCGTGGCAGCGCTTCAGCTGCTCATCCATATTTTCTTTGATCTTATGGATAGCCACATGACCGGGGCCTTCGATCATCGTCTGAACATCGTGCTTCCAGGCAATTTCAGTCAGCTCGCCAAGCGTGTGCAGCTCGCCAAACTGGGCTTCATCGTTAGCATCCGCAATGGAGCCCGGGCGCAGGCCATCACCGAGACTAAAGCTCACATCGTAAGCCTTCATAATCTCACAGATTTCCTCGAAGTGGGTGTAGAGGAAATTCTCTTGGTGATGGGCGAGACACCATTTGGCCATAATGGAACCACCGCGAGAGACAATCCCGGTCATACGTTTGGCAGTGAGCGGCACATAGCGCAAAAGCACGCCAGCATGAATAGTGAAGTAATCCACCCCCTGCTCCGCCTGCTCAATCAAGGTGTCGCGGAACACATCCCAGTTAAGATCTTCAGCAATTCCGTTTACTTTCTCCAGCGCCTGGTAAATTGGCACAGTACCGATGGGCACTGGCGAGTTTCGCAGAATCCACTCGCGGGTTTCGTGGATATTGGCACCGGTAGACAGATCCATCACCGTGTCCGCGCCCCACTTGGTAGACCAAACCAGTTTCTCCACTTCCTCTTCAATGGAAGAAGTCACAGCAGAATTACCAATATTTGCATTCACCTTGCACAGGAAGTTGCGCCCGATAATCATCGGCTCCACTTCCGGGTGATTAATATTCGCCGGGATAATTGCCCGCCCTTCTGCAACTTCCCGGCGCACAAATTCCGGCGTGATTTGCTCGGGGATGTAAATACCATCACGTGCCTTCTGGTATTCACTTTCACTCATTTCCGCTGCCAACTTGGCTCGCCCCATATTTTCGCGCACTGCGATAAATTCCATCTCTGGGGTAATAATGCCGCGGCGGGCATAGTGCATCTGAGATACATTCTGTCCCGGTTTGGCCCGGCGAGGACTGGGAAGGTTTTCAAAGCGGATATGATCCAACCCCTGGTCCGCCATACGCTTCTGGCTGTAGGCCGCCTGGCGAGAATCCAGCAGTTCGGTATCTCTACGGGCCTCTATCCAGCCCTGGCGCAATTTGGGCAGCCCTTCCCGTACATCCACTTTAAAATTGGGCTCGGAATAGGGGCCCGAAGTATCGTAAATGGTGAGGGGCTCATTGGGTTCAAACACCGGATTCTCTGCATCCCCACCTACCAAACTATCTCCCAAACAGATCTGACGAGCACCAACCTGGATGTCGGCAGTTTCACCGGGCAAATACACCTTGCTCGAGTTAGGGAAAGACTGAACCGTGAGATTCTCAAGAAATTCTTTAGCGGAATCGCGACTGGCAGCGCGGGAGGACTTTCCGGCTTTACCGGATTGTTCAATGATCTCAGACATGCGTAACCTTAAAACTTGGGAATTTAAAGGTCGCAGCATCCAGGGCACATACAAAGAGAAAAGACGCCAAACTGTAACAAAACAGGCGACTTCAGATCTTGTTCCCTACGCGGGGGTTACCCCGATCAGGTTCAACGGATCTCGCAACAGCGATCTCAGCCCACAGGCACTCCGACAAGTAGAGCGCAGTATAGTGGAAGCACCAGAGGAAGAACAGATGGCATAAAACTGTGCCAGAAAAACTAAAGCTTTGAACCGCAATAAAGTAATCAATGCTCTTGGCGACAAAACTCCAACAGACTTCAATTTATTGATAACTGACCAAAGGGTCTCAAACATTCACCACTCACAACACCTGAGTGCGTCCTACACTCCTTCTCGTTTACCGGAGCAGTGAAAAAAACGATAACAACTTACGGCGAAAGTCGGTGTGGGAGAAAATACAATGTTGAATAAATATGGAGTTCTAGTAACGCTCTGTTTGAGCATCTTGTCGATACAGCCAGCAATGGCAGCCCCCTCCAAGTCTGTTGCTGCGGGTGACAGTATTACCATGGCATTCGGTGCAGACTGTACCCGCAATAAGTATTTCTGGGACCTGTTTTGTCTTCTCGGCGGAGACCAACCCGAGCATTCCTGGTTTGACGGCGACGACAATTCAGTGGAGAGTGTTCACGATAAATATAAAGTTAACTACCCCAATATGGCTGCCAATAAAAGCGCAGCGGAATCCGGTGCTGAGATGCGTAGTGGAGGCGACAACTTCTCCACTCAAGCCGATCGGATTCTATCCCAAAGTAATTTACCTGATCATGTCGAGGTAGTATTGGGTGGTAATGACATCTGTAACCGGGAATGCGTCGATCCAGCCAACTGTAACGATCCACTCTACACCGATAGCGAGTGGCGCTCGGCAGTTCAAGCTGGACTGGACAAATTAGTCGATGGTCTCCCTAACGGTTCAACGATAGTACTCGGCTCAGTACCACGAGTACACGATCTCCGGGCAGCTGGTCTGGATAAGCAAAGCGGTAATTCCCGCGTAGATTGCGAGAGTGTCTGGTCGACTTTCGGAATTTGCCGAATTGCAACAAATGGCGGCTCGATGAATGGAGAGAGCTTTGCTACTCGTTATAACGGAATAGCCGCAGCCCAACAACGTTATAACGAAATCCTTGTTGAGGAAGCAGAAAGTTACAACGGTATGAACGGGGTAGAAGTTGTTGCTGAATATACCGGCGAGAGTGAATTAAATGCCGGGACTTTTCAATTCAATAAAGACGATATTGATGGTGGAGATTGTTTCCATCCCAGTATCCAAGGGCAAAATATTGTCGCTGACCTACTATGGCAAGGAAATCCGGATAAATAAGTAACTTTTACTGCTCGGTAAATTCAGGGCCCGCAATAAAGTAGCGCGGGCCCTAATCAATTCACTTACCTAAATCCTCATCAAAGTAACCATTCTCTTCAACCACATACTGCAATCTATGCGGCAAACCCTTTCTCATAAAGGCGACATCAATTACTTTTCCACTGGTAAGAGCACTCCTCACCCCATTCCTGTCACAAGAGAAAATAGTCACTTAAGCTAATTGAGAGCGATCTCGTAAAACCAGTTTATTCAAATTTTACTAGCCCGCACATACTACAACCTCGACAAACCACTCAGGTCACCATGAATCCCAAAATTTGTTTACCCGTATTGACCTGGGTTAGAAAATCGGTTTAGCGAAAGTTTCTTTTACAATAAACACCAAACCTTCCATAAGCAATTGGGACAAGAAATTAATGCACTCAAGGCTCAAGGAGAAGCACCTGAATTATTCTTGATCTCGACTGCTGGGACAAATGGATATGCAGTCAATATATGAACGATCTACTCAGATCTACTACAATTATTCTACGATACCCAACTGAAACTCCATAGTTAGAGTTAGTGGTACAACTATCACCATGGACAATCACGTTGTGCTGTGTCTACCGCTCAATACTACTTTCTAATTTTACCTACAGCCTATTAACCTCTGAAACCGGATGAACAATCTCGCTACTTCAGTAACAGGCGCCCTTGTGAAAAAATCTGCTTTAGTACATATTTTGTATTTTTTAATAAAAAAAGCAGCAACCATAAATAATTTAATGGAAGAGCAATACTACTTAGCCTATAGAAAAATCCCACTTCAACCCCATGACTGATTCGCATAATTTAATAAATCAAGATCAACATGTTTTGAAAAAAATTTCTAAAATAAAAGAATTAAAAAGAATACAGCTCATTATCGGTGGCTTTGGCTTTATAGGCCAATACTTGACGTGGGGATTATTAAGAAAAGGCTTCAATGTAGTTTTGATTGCTCGAAGTGATATCCACAATCGACTCGAACAACTCAAGCAAAAAAATAGCGCTGTCAATCCTATTTATAAGCTCACAGAGAATGACTTCAATCGGCTTACAATCATATCAGGTGACTTGAACAAACCCAGCTTGGGGATGTCTTCTACACCTTACAGCCAATTATGCTCCTTACACATTGATTCCATATGGAATTGTGCAGCAGATATGCGTTACAGCTTTAGCAATTTGCAGCAAAGCATGAATACTAACGTCAATGGTGTAAAGCGACTCATTGACATCGCAGTAACAACCAAATGTCGACTCAATCAAATATCGACTAGCTTTATTGGCGGTAAGGACTACGCTAACGGGGAGACAATCGAGGAGATCCTCTATCAGCCAAAAGAGTTTTTTAACGCCTATGATTACACTAAAAATATGGCAGAAAACTTAATCTCGGCATCCAAAAACCTACAGTATACGATTTACAGGCCTACGATTGTTTTAGGTGACTCAGTGACCGGTTATACAGATTCCCAGTCTGGCTACTATGAATATGTGAAGCTGCTAAATCGATTAAAAGAAAAAAATGTAAAACTACCTATTCATTTAAAGTATCTTTCAGGTAGACCCATTAACATTATCCCTGTAGATGTTTGTTGCGATGCGATATTAAACATCTCAGACAATCATGAAACCACAGCAAGTCAATATTTTAACATTGCAGATTCCAAGCCAATGACAATCGATGACTTTGTTCAATTTAATCGGATTTATTTTAATCTAGACCTAAGACAGCTTCAAGATGATCACACAGCATTAAATAATTTGTCTGAATTGGAGAAGCGCCTACTTAAGATCATTAATAGAATGCAAAACGGTCCCTTTTTGAACAGTGACTTTAGATTTTGCAGTAAAAATAGCCAAAGAGTATTAGGCCACTCTGTACAAAACCAATGGCGCAATAGCAATAGCTACCTAACCAAGATTGTGGACTATTTTTTAAACCAAACAAGTTATTGAAACAACCCCCCAATCAAACATATCATGATTAGCCCCAATGACATATTACAATCCACTTACGCAAACAGAATCAGTTACTCCGGCCCAAATGAAGACTCCAGATCCGAATTAAAAGCCTTAAATATAAATGAAAATGACAATATTTTATGTGTTACTGGCGGCGGAGATCGCGTATTAAGCCTCTTGTTAGACAAACCTAAAAAAATAACCGCAATCGATCTAAACCCTTGCCAAAACCACCTCTTAGAACTTAAAAAAGCCGGAATACAGGAGTTAAATTATGAGGATTTCCTGAAATTTATAGGGATTCTTCCATGCAATAAAAGATTGCATACTTACAACAAAATAAAACATCACCTCTCAAAAGAAGCAGAATCATTTTGGACAGAAAATACAAAAACAATCAAGAGGGGAGCCATCTTCGAAGGAGCCTTTGAGAAACACTTTAAATTGATTAGTACCATCATTAAAACTATTCGCCCAAGCAAGATAAGAACGCTAGTCACATTCAAGAACATTGAAGAGCAACGTAAATTTGTTGAGCAAAAATGGAATAGCCCAGCCTGGAAACACTTTTTGCACTTTCTAACCAGCGAGTCTATCTTCAGGCTTTTCCTGAAAGACCCCGGATTCTACCAGCATGTTCCTCAACAAGTATCGATTCCCAAGTATTTGATAAGCAGGATGGATCACTCCCTAATGAATCACCTGATCCTTGAAAATTTCTTTATGACTTTCTTATTAACGGGAAAATATAACCCAGAACATGGACTACCTTTATATTTAGAGAAAAAAAATTATCCGGCAATAAAGGATGCATTAAATAACTCCATCATAGAAACAGTAACATCACCACTAGAAACATATTTAGATCGACTAGAAACCAAAATTGACAAATTTTCGATTTCTGATGTTTCCGCTTATCTCAACGAAGAAAACTTCATTTCCCTACTAAACTCAATACACTCAGCTGGCAATGAAAACTGTATATTATGTATGCGTCACTTTATTACAAAGAGAAGAATTCCCGATTTCTTTAAAAGTAAGTTTATTTTTAACCCGGCCTTAGAAGAAGAGCTTGGCAATAGCGATAGGTCTTTTGTTTACAGCTTTAACGTTGGCGTAAAATGTACCCGCTAGCTTTTCTCACTATTTCAACCATCATCGCCAATGTTTCAATATTAGACAAATTGAGTTAGCAACTACTTTTAGACTATCCTTCTGAAATTTAAGCCTCGAACATTGATAAACCAAGCAACTTTATAATTGAATGGTTCTTTTGACATCAAAGTCCCCCAAAATAAACACTCCAGCTTGCCACACAAAAGTAGCGGGAAACTAAATAATTACAGCCCCGCGCTACCATTTAAGATTTCACCACACTTCCCCAAGGAAACCGCAGGTTAATCTATGAGGGGTTATTTTGAGACCTAAAATAAGCCATTATCAGGAAAAACTCCCACCTCGACATAGGGCCGGTGACTCTATTGATCTATAACCGCCAGGCAAACCGGACAAGGGGGTATTGGCCTTGCGGAACTGCTTTCAACAGCTGCCCTGCTAGCTACATTATCACTATTTACTACAACCCTAGTGATGACCAACGCCCCCTCGTATAACTGGCTATTCTGACTTTTCTTCAAAGTAGCCAAGCTCTTCAACCACATACTGTAATCGGTGTGGCAAACCTTTCCTCATAAAAGCTACATCTATTACCTTTCCACTGGCAAGGGCACTCCACAACCCATTTTGACCACTGTGAACCCAACTATCGTTGACTCTCAATAGTACATCATTATCCTCAAATCCCAACGCAGTAAAAAATTCATTGCCAGCCACACCCTCCAGACGTATCAAATGGTGCCCTTCAACTTCTAATTCCGCCTTGGTAAACTTGGCCTCTAAGGATTCGCGCTGCTCAAGCTGTTTCGATAGCCACTCTTGTCCAAGAGTCAACACTCCCGCAGGCTCAATTAATTTTTTTCCTTTCTCACCATGAGGCTGTTCAATGCGCTGGCGCAGTTCCTCAGTGTGCTGACGAGAATAAGTTAAAGACACCGTATTACCTTCCTCGCCTTGAAGTAATAAACGCTCCAGTGTGCCCTGATTGTTAATAACAGCATAGCTACCCTCCAAACTCCTCAAGGAAACATCTTTGAGAAGTGGCTGCCCCAAGGAATAATATCGAGCCTTCTGCCCCTCTACTTCTACTAGAGCTTTAGACTTATTTTCTATGCTCGATTCACTAATACCCACTAGAGCAAGAGGAAGATTCGTTACGGGAAGTTTATTTTTACTATTTCTCTGTTGCTCCCAGGTATGCTTTTGTTTTTGATCTATATTAAGTTTCGCCAACTCCCTTTCTACCCAATAAGAATACTGCTCAAAGGATCGCTTCCCCTTTAAGTAGAGTCCATTGATAAAAACCACCGGTACGTTTTTGAGCCCCAGCTGTAAAGCTGTTTCTTGATCCTTGAGGACTAGCGCCCTATAACTTTCATCCTCTACACAACTTGCAAAGTAAGCGCTATCAACCGACAAGTGCTTGGCCGTCTGAATGTATGCGCTATCTCCTAAATTTGGGGTTCTTACATAAAGGGCATCGTGGTACTCCCAGAAAGTATCTTGATCCCCAGCACATCGAGCGGAAACAGCCGCCCTAACGCCCTCGCGGTGAAACTTTAAGGGAAAATCAAAATTAACCTGTCGCACCCAACCAGGATATTCACTTAATAGCTGCCTCAGTACAGGCTGGAAAGACTTACAGTGAGGGGACTGAAAAGAACAAAAAACGGCTACTGTTACAGGCGCTTCAGGATTACCACGTACAGCCCTGTTCTCATAGGAGAGCTCGATGCGCGGCGGCTTAGGAGCAGGCAGAAGAATTTCAACATCTGTACCAGCCCCTGAGGTTTCAGAAATAAACTCATGAAGCTTATTCAGGCGCAGCTTGTGTTCCATCTCCGCGATATCGTACAAAACAAACTGAAGATCTCTGTCCAGTTCTTGTACAGTAACTTCCCTCCCTCCTATTCTCGCAGCGACAGCATGCTGATCAGCTACCCTACCCTCTGCAATCGCTTTCGTGTCCTCGGCGCAACCATTAATTACACCCAAACTCCCGGAAACCATTAAAATTATTAAAATGCGTCCTAGCCCATTCACTGGCAATTCTCCTTTTACCGGTTTTGACCAATCTTACCGCCCAATTCTCATTTCAGCCTCTTACATCGAGGCTTGTCGCTGCTGCAATCACAAAATGGGAACTAGACATGCTTTTTGGCATCAGAGCCAACAATCTAGAGGCAGGAGAAGCAATTACTTCCCACCGAGAAAGAAGAAAGTTGGGAGAAGGAGTGAGTGAGAATGCTCTAGAAAGACGCCACATGCACCCATGAAGCAAATCTATCCATAACGCTTCCCAGGTCCGGCATGGCCCAACGAGACCTATACCGAGCTAGTCGCAAGATTCATTATCATATTTCCCACTTACTAAGGTTAAAGAAAACTAATTTGTGGCAAATCTTAATTTTGCCTCTCCGAAATGAAACCGGGCCGCTATTGCGGCCCGGTAGATATCAAAGTCGTGATCACGCCACCTTATTCACATCGAGAATCCTCTGGCGAGTTAACACACAGGTCGTAGGCGCATGAGAATTGAAAGAGGCTACTAGCGCCAGCGCCCGAACTGCCTTCTTGCGCTGGAACATTAACCGTTACCTTTACGAAATCAGCCCCCTCTGGTACAGCGCCATTAGGGGCATTCACAGTGATAGGAACTATGCTAGGCCCTTGGGCGCTAGTATTTCCAACTGCCCAGGACTCAGGCCACACTTCGCAATAATCCGACTCAACATTAACCGTCGTCCCCAGAGGTAAACGACCGTTGTATTTATCAGAGAGATAAAAATCTACTGTTCCAGTTTCATCGCTAGAAATATCGATACTAGGCCGCTTTAGAAAATCACCAGCAGCGGTTTCAAATATCCCGTATGGGTAATCTCCCGAAACCAGGAGTTCTACCTGCTTACGTACATGAATCAGCTCTTTAGTGCAACTTCCATCTGCCTCTGCTTCATCTGAACAGAGAACACCATTGTAAATACCATTACCCTGATCGTAGACTCCATTATTATTCAAATCAGCAGGCCAATCTTCATCGCCAGCTACCTCGGGACAATCGGGGTAGCAGCTACCAGCATTGCCAGAGTTCCCGAACTCTCCATCCTCATTGTGGTCCAAAAATGCCTCTGGTAAATCGGTAAAGTCTTCACCAGTATCAAAGCGCCCATTACCATTGGCATCAGTAAAAGTTTCTTGCCCAAACGCATATGCGAGAATTGTTGAGCGAGCACCATACGGCTGCCCTAAAGACACCGGGCATGGAACACCCGTAAGCCCAGTTTCGGGGCAAGTCGTGTTAAAAATAGTTCGAACCGAGTGAGCTTGACCGTCAACACCAACAAATGTATAGGACTCGGGCTTGCGGGGGTCCTGACTAGTCCAATCTACTGAACAGTTGCCATCAATCGTGGTGCAAGATCCAGTTATACGTCCATACTCTGTGGTGAAAGTAATTGCAGTTCCATCGGGAACCTTATTATTAAAGGCATCACCAGCGTAAACAGTAACTGTTGAGGTTGCGCCGTTAAAGGTATCGCCACCTGGGTTTAAAACAGTAGCAGCCACATCAAAAGAATTTTGGTCAGGGATACCTACAGAGACCACCAACTCATCAGATACGGTGGATACAACCTCCCCCCCATCGACGGTTATGGAGGCTACTACTGAAACCGGCGTCGCCACAGTACCAGAAGAAACCAGTGCCGTTACTTCACCATCCGCATTAGTCGTACCTGAATCGTTAGTAAGAGTTGCATCACCTGCTTCTGTGGACAAAGCAAAATTAACTTCAACTCCACTTATTGGCAGGTCATCCTTGCTTAAAACCTGAAAAAGCAGCGTTGATGTTTCCTTACCGCCAGTACCTTTAATAGAGATTATCGTAGGATCTGCGCCTACAAACTCAATAGAGCCGACCTCTGCAGCCTTCACATCAAGCTTTCCGCTAGCCGATATGCTCGGATAATTCACTAACGCTGCCGTAATACTATCCTCACCCTCACAGCCCGCAGCCGTATATGTTGAGGTAGCCTTACCTTCTATAGTCGTAACCGGGGAGTCAAGGGTTGCAACAGCTGGTAGACTCAAACTGCAATTGCTTGAGAATTCCACTTCCATTCGCTTCGAGTAGAGGTCGCCATCAGGACCTTGCACGTAGACACTAACAGGCGTGGTGCCTCTAGAGGATAAATTCTGGACAGTAATATCCAGCTCACCAGTTACGAACTGCTGATTGCCATCTACATAACCCAATTGCAAATTGGGCTCTTGAACTGTGAATGTGAGCGGTGAATCGGTACTGGTGCTATCATAGGTTACAATAACTTCTCCAGCACTCCCTACTTCCTGCCCTTCAACATCTAACTCTATAGTTGCAACGCCACTGTCATTAGTCATCACAACTCCACTACTAGGGGTCAACTCACCTAAAGTTGTTGTGACTGTAATATTGTCAGAAGCAACAGGATCTCCATTGTCAAGCTTGACCGTAACTTGGACAAGCACCGGCTCTTCTGGATTTGGATTTTGGAGAATCTCACCAGTTTCTAAGTCATGCAGCTCGACATCAATGCTATAAGAGACTGGTTCCGGCGTGGTACCTCCATCATCACCACCGGCACTACCACCGCCGCCGCAAGCGGTCAGTGAAACAGCAACGGTCATCAATAGAAGCCATCGCAAAATTGATTGGTACAGCGTAAGAATGTGCATCTAAATTTCCTTCAATATTTTTAGCGCCCAGCGGCAGTAGCCATCATCTCTCAATCGGGTATTTATAGTTTTTCCCGATACGGCTTAATGCGTCTTTAGTCATCGTCGACTACTCACCCAAACCAGAAGCCAACTTTTGCACCTATGGTATCTAGCGCAAGAGTTGCTCAAAAAAGCATCATCTCAGTGAGCAAGAAGAGGCAACGGGCGACTATCCAGAATCATTGGAATAAAATCAAGTTTTTTACATCCATCTTGCACCATTGTTCTATAAAAAATTGACCGCTAAGAAATTAATGTGATTTATATATTTTTTCCTTGAATTTTCTTGATACAAGTCAGAGCTTTTAGACTGGTAATCAGATATTGAGCGTGCCGAGATCTACGTTGTATAGCGAGCAAAACTCAGCATGTTGGGGCGGGGCTTTTCTATTTTCTTTATTTTTTGAAATATTTTCAGCCATAAAAAAAGGGCCACCCTATTGGGTGGCCCTTTTCGGATTAGAAGCCTGACGATGACCTACTCTCACATGGGGAAGCCCCACACTACCATCGGCGATGTTGCGTTTCACTTCTGAGTTCGGCAAGGGATCAGGTGGTTCCACAACTCTATTGTCGTCAGGCAAACTGGCTTGGGTTGGCGTTGGTCTTATAAGCAATGTGCTTGGCCTGCCGCGTTATCGCTGTTTGCCTCGGTCATGTTGGTGACCGGCGATAACCCCAAATAAGTCGGTAAAACAATCTGTAGTAATACACCGCAAGCGATCGTATGTCTCTAACTCACAATCCGCTAGCTTAGCTAGTCGTTAGTAACCATCTCTGTTGTATGGTCAAGCCGCACGGGCAATTAGTACTGGTTAGCTCAACGCCTCACAACGCTTCCACACCCAGCCTATCAACGTGGTAGTCTTCCACGGCCCTTCAGGAGGCTCAAGGCCTCAGGGAGATCTTATCTTGAAGGAGGCTTCCCGCTTAGATGCTTTCAGCGGTTATCCCGTCCGAACATAGCTACCCGGCAATGCCACTGGCGTGACAACCGGAACACCAGAGGTTCGTTCACTCCGGTCCTCTCGTACTAGGAGCAACTCTTCTCAAATCTCCAACGCCCACGGCAGATAGGGACCGAACTGTCTCACGACGTTCTAAACCCAGCTCGCGTACCACTTTAAATGGCGAACAGCCATACCCTTGGGACCGGCTTCAGCCCCAGGATGTGATGAGCCGACATCGAGGTGCCAAACACCGCCGTCGATGTGAACTCTTGGGCGGTATCAGCCTGTTATCCCCGGAGTACCTTTTATCCGTTGAGCGATGGCCCTTCCATACAGAACCACCGGATCACTATGACCTACTTTCGTACCTGCTCGACATGTCTGTCTCGCAGTCAAGCGCACTTATACCATTATGCTCATTGCATGATTTCCGACCATGCTGAGTGCACCTTCGTACTCCTCCGTTACTCTTTGGGAGGAGACCGCCCCAGTCAAACTACCCACCATACACTGTCCTCGATCCGGATAACGGACCAGAGTTAGAACCTCAAACATACCAGGGTGGTATTTCAAGGACGGCTCCACAACAACTAGCGTCGCTGCTTCAAAGCCTCCCACCTATCCTACACAAATAGGCTCAAAGTTCAGTGCAAAGCTGTAGTAAAGGTTCACGGGGTCTTTCCGTCTAGCCGCGGGTACACTGCATCTTAACAGCGATTTCAATTTCACTGAGTCTCTGGTGGAGACAGCGTGGCCATCGTTACGCCATTCGTGCAGGTCGGAACTTACCCGACAAGGAATTTCGCTACCTTAGGACCGTTATAGTTACGGCCGCCGTTTACCGGGGCTTCGATCAAGAGCTTCGCCGAAGCTAACCCCATCAATTAACCTTCCGGCACCGGGCAGGCGTCACACCCTATACGTCCTCTTACGAGTTTGCAGAGTGCTATGTTTTTAATAAACAGTCGCAGCCACCTGGTCACTTCGACCGGCCTCAGCTTAGGGAGCAAGTCCCATCACCAAAACCGGCGTACCTTCTCCCGAAGTTACGGTACCATTTTGCCTAGTTCCTTCACCAGAGTTCTCTCAAGCGCCTTGGTATTCTCTACCTGACCACCTGTGTCGGTTTAGAGTACGATTCACTATTACCTGAAGCTTAGAAGTTTTTCCTGGAAGCAGGGCATCAACCACTTCACCCACTAAGTGGGCTTCGTCATCAGTTCTCAGCCTTAGGGACCCGGATTTGCCTAAGTCCCCAGCCTACAACCTTAAACATGGACAACCAATCGCCATGCCGGCCTAGCCTTCTCCGTCACTCCGTCGCAGTAATAGCGAGTACAGGAATATTAACCTGTTTCCCATCGACTACGGCTTTCGCCCTCGCCTTAGGGGTCGACTAACCCTGTCCCGATTAGCGTTGGACAGGAACCCTTGGTCTTCCGGCGGGGAGGTTTTTCACCTCCCTTATCGTTACTCATGTCAGCATTCGCACTTGTGATACCTCCAGCAGACCTCCCGATCCACCTTCAACGGCTTACACAACGCTCCTCTACCATGCTCCTAAGAGCATCCGCAGCTTCGGTTATCAGTTTGAGCCCCGGTATATCTTCCGCGCAGGCCGACTCGACTAGTGAGCTATTACGCTTTCTTTAAAGGATGGCTGCTTCTAAGCCAACCTCCTAGCTGTCTGGGCCTTCCCACATCGTTTCCCACTTAACTGATATTTGGGACCTTAGCTGGCGGTCTGGGTTGTTTCCCTTTCCACGACGGACGTTAGCACCCGCCGTGTGTCTCCCGCGATTGCACTCCTCGGTATTCGGAGTTTGCATGGGGTTGGTAAGTCGGGATGACCCCCTAGCCCAAACAGTGCTCTACCCCCGAGGGTGAGACGCGAGGCGCTACCTAAATAGCTTTCGAGGAGAACCAGCTATCTCCCGGCTTGATTAGCCTTTCACTCCGATCCACAGGTCATCCCCTAATTTTTCAACATTAGTGGGTTCGGTCCTCCAGTTGATGTTACTCAACCTTCAACCTGCCCATGGATAGATCGCCGGGTTTCGGGTCTATTGCCTGCAACTAAACGCCCTATTAAGACTCGATTTCTCTACGGCTCCCCTAAGCGGTTAACCTTGCTACAGACAATAAGTCGCTGACCCATTATACAAAAGGTACGCAGTCACCCCGAAGGGCTCCTACTGCTTGTACGTATACGGTTTCAGGTTCTATTTCACTCCCCTCTCCGGGGTTCTTTTCGCCTTTCCCTCACGGTACTGGTTCACTATCGGTCAGCTGGGAGTATTTAGCCTTGGAGGATGGTCCCCCCATATTCAGTCAAGATAACACGTGTCCCGACCTACTCGATTTCACTCTAAATGCCTTTTCGTGTACGGGGCTATCACCCTGTATCGCGGTACTTTCCAGAACCTTCCACTAAAACATAAAGAGCTTAAGGGCTAATCCCCGTTCGCTCGCCGCTACTAAGGGAATCTCGGTTGATTTCTTTTCCTCCGGGTACTTAGATGTTTCAGTTCCCCGGGTTCGCCTCCATAACCTATGTATTCAGTTATGGATACTCCTAAAAGGAGTGGGTTTCCCCATTCGGACATTCTAGGATCAAAGCTTGTGTGCCAGCTCCCCTAGACTTTTCGCAGGCTCCTACGTCCTTCATCGCCTCCAGCTGCCAAGGCATCCACCGTATACGCTTAGTCGCTTGACCATACAACACAAACGACTACTAACGACTTTTAACATCCAGGTAAAATCCTGGACGCCGGATTGTGTGCTTGAGAGACACACAATATTTTTGATGTTGAGTATTGTTAGTACTCAACCTCGC